>NC_019904.1:2110000-4752500 GCF_000325705.1 Echinicola vietnamensis DSM 17526
GACGTTGATAGGCTGCAGGTGTAAAGCCGGAGACGGCATAGCTGAGCAGTACTAATAGCCCGAAAGCTTGCCTGTGGACACGTTGTATTATCTTTGGTCATGTCGAAAGCCAAAAAAGGAAATGAAGATATTGTTCCGTCGCCTGAGAAATTGCGATGGGACGAAGAGCTTAGGGTGGTACGGCACGGGGGATCCACCTCTTCCCATCCCGAACAGAGAAGTTAAGCCCTGTCGCGCCGATGGTACTGGGGTTACACCCGGGAGAGTAGGTCGCCGCCCGCTTTTATACAGGCCCTTCCGCAGTTGCGGAAGGGCCTTTTCTTTTTTGTGCAGGTCCCAAAGTGTTGGGGATCTGCCTACTTATGATTGCCGGACATGTGCCCTGCCACATTGGGCTCTGTTTTGCCACGGATGGACACGGATAAACACAGATAGGATGCTTAAGGCGTTGCTAATCCGTGTTCAAATCCCTTATCAGTAACTTACTTATAAAACTACGATGCCCATGCCTTTGGCTATGCAGAGGACTTCTCGGCAACGCTTGGATTCATCCAGTTCATAGATGAAATAGCATCCTTTAAATAAAGTAGCCCTCAGAAATATTGCTTGATTTGTTTCTGCCCCTAAGTCCCCTTAAAGGAGACTTTATGGTTGCCCCATCATCGGGCAAGATCAGATGCCCAGCCCCAAAGGGGCGGCACATCCATAGCCATGGGTGAAGCCCATGGTATATTTGCCCATCCAACGTTTTCGGTTTTAGCCGCATTTACCTCCCTATTCCCCACAAATTCCCGCTAAAACCCATTCGTGCGGATAGAGCAAAACCATCGCTTTGACGGGGCGGCCTCATCTTTCAAAAGAACATGTCAACATTCATCCCCTGGAAAAGCCATAATGTCCAAACCACCAAATGCATGCTGCGACCTGCATGGAAAGGGATGTATAATTGCCTTGTGCCTTAGCGTCTTAGTAGCCTACCATTATTCCATAGATAAATTTATTGCCAGTAGGCTTATTGTTTGATCCATTATTTTTGACATTTCTACCATAAATGCATTGGGCTTTGTATATTGTATTATATTGATTTTTACCAAATTGACTTGATTATGGGCACTAACAACACATCTTTTGATGAAGTCGAAAAATTACTTCAGGAAATTGGGCATAAAATTGAGGAGCTTATAGCTAAAGGTGCTGAAATGAGTGGTGAGGCGAAAGTGGAAGTAGAGAAAAAAGTAGAGACCCTTAAAAAGGATAAGTTCTCCATAGAAAAGGAATTTTATAAGAGGAAACAAGCCTTTGAGGAAAAATACCATTCCAAAAGGGCAACGGTAAGCCCTTTGCTCGAACAGTCCAAGACACATTTTCATGCAGGGCTTAAGGCATTATCGGATGCTGTGAAAAACCTAATCAATAATAAATAGGTTCTGTAGGCTGATGTTTTAGTAGCATTGACCACTCTGTTTCCCATAGAACCCCTTTTATAGCCAATAGTGGAAGCCCAGCATTATAAGGTTATGGCAATCCTTTCAAAAATGCGAAGTCAAAATTCATATTCTCCATGAATATGCTTTGATCTATATTTATGCCATATATCATGGGGGAATTAGAAAAAAGTTGAGGGTAGCGATTTAGATGATTATTTATATTCCTTACTAACCTTGATTATTATTCTGCCACAGATTATTTTTTTTAAGCGTTGCTTAAAATGACCTTAATCATTACCATGGGCTTGCCTTGGCAATGAATAGGGGGTAGCAAAGGCTTCTATGTGCTGTCTGTTGGATTCTTTAGGGTATCCATCTTGTTTGCGAGAAACTGGCCGCAGATGTTCTAGGAGATCATCCTGTATGCACTCATCCAGTCCATCGTTTAAATGCCATTTTTCAGGGAAGCTGTTCCCCGTAATATCACTTGATCGTATAGCATTTACTAAATGACAATTGGTTTTATGGGGTAAATTTTCCTTATTTTTGGACATGAATTACCTTTCTGTAGAAAAACTCTCGAAGAGTTTCGGAGACAAACCATTATTTCACCAGATTTCTTTTGGAATAGATCAAGGACAAAAAATAGCCTTGGTGGGTATAAATGGTGCTGGCAAGTCCACCTTGATGAAAATAATTATGGGGATGGAAATTCCCGATGAGGGGGAGGTGGCCATAAATCAAGGCATCAAGACCGCTTATGTTCATCAGAATCCGGTGTTTGAGGCTAACCTAACTATCTATCAGACCTTATTTTCTGATTCCTCCAGTGAGCCCCTAAAGGCCATCGAAGCCTATCAAAAGGCCATGTTAGCGGCAGAGTCGGGGAAGGACAATGCTGATGAGCTGAATGGTATAATGGAGAAAATGGATCGGCTTCAAGCATGGGACTTCGAATATCAAATTAAAGAAGTCTTGGGAAAGCTAGGCCTTCATGATACCGACCTTCCTGTAGGGAATCTCTCTGGTGGACAACGAAAGCGTGTTGCTCTTGCGAAAGCCATCCTAGAAAAACCAGATTTACTTTTATTGGATGAGCCTACAAACCATTTGGATCTAAAAACGATTGAATGGCTTGAAGATTACCTTTCTAAAGCTAATTTGTCCCTCTTTATGGTGACGCACGATCGTTATTTTCTGGAAAAAGTAACCAACGAAATCCTGGAATTGGATGCTGGTAAAATCTACAGATATACGGGGAATTATAGCTATTTCTTGGACAAGAAAGCTGAAAGAAGGGAAGTTGAAGCCAGTGAACAAGAAAAGGCCAAAAGCCTATACAAAAAAGAACTTGAATGGATTCGTCGTCAGCCTAAAGCAAGAGGTACGAAAGCGAAATACCGGGTAGATGCTTTTGAGGCTACCAAGGAAAAGGCTTTTCAGCGGAAAGAAGAACGAGAGGTGGCGCTTCAGGTATCGGCAAAAAGGCTAGGCGGGAAGATCATAGAACTCGAAAAGCTGTTTAAGCGCTATGGCGATAAAAGAATAGTGAGCGATTTTTCTTATACCTTTAAAAAAGGTGATAAGATAGGAATTGTGGGGCCTAATGGAGCGGGTAAAACTACTTTCCTGAACATGCTTACAGGAACTTTGAAGCCAGATAGTGGGGACATTACCATTGGGCAAACTACTGCCTTTGGGTATTATAGGCAGGAAGAGCATTCCTTTGATGAAAGCAAACGGTTGATAGATTTGGTCAAGGAAGTGGCGGAAGTGGTCACTTTGTCCAATGGTAGCACAATTACCGCTTCCCAATTTCTGAATCAATTTGGTTTCCCCCCAAAACAGCAGCATACTCCAATTTCCAAACTCTCTGGAGGTGAAAAGAGAAGATTACAGCTTTTAATGGTCTTAATTAAGACCCCGAATTTTTTAATTCTGGATGAGCCCACCAATGATTTGGATATCGTTACCTTAAACACCTTGGAAGATTTTTTAGAATACTTTCCAGGTTGCATGATTATTGTTTCACATGACCGGTATTTTATGGATCGCTTAGTGGATCATATCTTCGTGTTTCAAGGTGGCGGTCAGATTAAGGATTTCCCTGGTAATTATTCTGACCTACGGGAGTGGGAGAAGGAGGAGGAAGCTAAAGCCGCGGCCGATAAATCCGTGACCAAAACCCAACCATCTGTCCATGAAGGGGCCTCTGAGAAAGCTAAAAAAAGTAGTAAAGCCTCCTTTAAACAAAAGCAGGAATTCAAGGCTGTACAGGAAAAGATCAATCAGCTGGAGCTCGAGAAGGGCAGCCTTATTGAAAAGATAAATGAAGGTACAGAGGACCATGAATTGCTATTGGAATGGTCTACCGCTATACAGGGAATTGATGAGCAACTGGAAGAACTAGAATTCAGATGGCTCGAGCTGAGCGAGCTGGATGATATTATGGATTAGCATGAAAGAAATAGATTATGTAATCATTGGAGCTGGCCAATGTGGCTTGTCGGCTGGAATGTATTTGCAAAAGGCCAAGGAGGATTTTATCATTTTGGACCAGCACTTGGAGGTGGGAGATTCTTGGCGGAATCGATTTGAATCGCTTAAGCTTTTCTCCCCAGCAGCTTACTGTCAGTTACCTGATTTAAAAATGGCTTTACCCTCCAGTGTACGGCCTACAAAAAATCAGCTGGCAGATTATTTTTCGCGCTATGCCAGTCACTTTGATTTGCCCGTCCATACAAAAAACAGGGTTACAGAAATTTCTAAATTGGGGGAAGCATTCCTTGTCAAAACTACCTTTGAAGAAATCAAGGCCAAGAAAGTAATTGTAGCAAATGGGCTATGCCAAAAGCCGTTTATCCCTGAATGGGCTGATAATTTAAGCATTCCATACATCCACAGTGGGCAATACCGTACGCCCATTTCCGTAAAAGGAAAGAAAGTGCTGATTGTAGGAGGCGGGAATTCTGCTGCACAGATTATAGCAGATCTTACCAACTATTTTGAGATCCACTGGTCCACTATAAAGAAGCCGAAATTACGTTCCTTGTCGGTTTTCGGGAAGAACATTCTTTGGTGGGGAGAAAAGTTCAATAAGCTTAAGAAGCCTGCCAAAGAAAAGCGTATCGGAAAAGCAGAGCCTATTTACCTGTTTGACGACTTGAAAAAGAAAATCAAGAAGGCCAAGAGACAACCTGAAGTGATAGGAGCGGGAAGTAACCAAGTTACATTTTCGAATCAAAAAACCGAGCAATATGAGTTTGTTCTTTTTGCTACGGGATTTACTTCGGATTATAGTTTTATAAATATTGAGGGGTTTGAAAATGACATGGAAATGCTACGGAAACAGCAGGGTGTTTCAAGCGTTTCCGGGTTGTACTTTTTAGGGATTCCTTTTCAGCGTAGCCGCAGCTCACACCTCATCTATGGTGGTCAGCGAGATGCTGCGTTTATAGTGGAAATTGCTCGAAACGCTGATTAACCGTTCCTTTTTGTGGTGCTTTAAGCATTCGGCATGTTTATAAAGGCTCTAAATATGTTCCAGGGTATGATGGATCAAATGGTCTACGACCTCACTTGGGTTTCCCACAAATGTATGGGTTATTCTGTTGGCCACAATGGCGTTTAGGCTGAGGACTTCATGCCCCAGCATTTTGCCCATGGCATAATAACCAGCCGTTTCCATTTCAAAATTGGTCAATTGGAATCCGTCCACTTCCATTGCCGATAATCGTTCGATAATGTCAGGAATAGCCGGTTTGAGCCGGACTTCCCTGCCCTGTGGTCCGAAAAAGCCAGGACAAGTAGCAGTGTTACCCAAGATCATGTCTTTGGTGTTCATCTGTCCAAGAAGCTTTTTGGAACCTTCAAAACAATAAGGGAGGAAGTCTACACCAAGTGATTGCTGAACGGCTTCTCTAATCGCTTGCTCCTTGTCGGAGTAATCAGCCGCATAGTATTGCATCAAGGTGTCCAAGCCTACTGCATATTCCGAAGCAACCAAAGCTCCTGCAGGGATTTCTTCACGCATGCTTCCAGATGTGCCGACACGTACGATATTGAGTGCGGTATGCTTGGGCTTTACCTGTCGTGTCTGAAGGTCGATATTGACCAGCGCATCCAGTTCAGTCATGAAAATTTCGATATTATCTGTTCCCATTCCTGTGCTCATCACGGAAAGTCGCTTTCCTTTGTAGGTGCCCGTATGGGTGACAAATTCACGCTTGGCGACCTTTATGTCCACGTGATCAAAATATTGTGATATTTTGGGAACCCGTTCTGGATCACCTACAGTAATAACATTTGAAGCCAGAAATTCTGGCTTCAAATTTAGATGATAGATGCTTCCATCGGGATTGATGATCAGTTCAGATGCTGGAATTACCTTAGTCATTGACGGTAGGTTTTGAAATTTCTTTTTCAGATTTCCTGTGTAGCCCTTTGTAGGGATTATAACCGTTGGTGTTTTTTTGATAGTAGCCTGTACCGTCGTAAGGCCGCTTTTCGGGATGTTCCTTGCATTCATCAGAACATGCACCTTCGTATTTCCAGCCACATGCTTCACAGATGGGCACATGAATGTTGCATTCAGGATTGGCACAGTTGACCATTCGGTCGGATGGTGTTCCACAGCAGTGGCATTTGGAAATCACCTTTGGGTTGACTTTGTTTACATCGACAGCTACCCTATTGTCAAATACGTAGCATTTGCCTTCAAAGTCAGCTCCGTCGGCTTCCATGCCATATTTAATGATCCCTCCATGGAGCTGATAGACATCCTCAAAACCTTGCTCTAGCAAATAAGCTGATGCTTTCTCACATTTAATTCCACCAGTGCAATAAGTGAGCACCTTTTTGTTTTTAAGGTGTTCCAGCTCTTTTACCTTTTCAGGAAAGTCCCTGAAATTGTCAATGTCCAGCCTGAGGGCATTTTTGAAGTGGCCTAGCTCATGCTCATAATTCGATCGAACATCTAGGATCACTACGTCTTCTTGATCTTTTAGGGCCTTGAATTCAGCGGGTTCAAGGTGCTTTCCCGTTCGTATGTTTGGATCGAGATGCCGCAAACTGGAATGCACGATCTCTGGCTTTACCCTTACATGGATTTTTGCAAATGCATGTTTGTCAAAATGATCTACTTTGAATTCTGTTTTGGCGAAGCGAGGGTCCGATTTTACGTATTCCATGTACTTGTCACAATCCTCTTTCAAGCCTGAAACAGTTCCATTCAAGCCTTCGGAAGAAATGATGATTCGTCCCCGGATATTGTTTTCTACACAAAACAAATGATGTTCTTCTCTGTATGCTTCAGGATCCTTGATCTCTGCATAGCAGTAATAAAGTAAAACGCTGTAATCTAAATTTTCCATAACTAAAGCCCTGTTTCCGACAGGGTGTTTTGGTTTTTTATTGGTTGAATATACTAAATTATTACTTGATGGGCGCGGCTGGATTCCCAAAGACGGTGGTTTCTTCTTCTACGTCTCCTACTACGACCGATCCGGCTCCAATGCGGGCATTTTCTCCAATTTTTACTCCTGAGACGACCGTTACGCCAGAACCGATGAAGGCACCTTTACCGATCGTTACGCCAGAATTGATGACGGCTCCAGCCCCTACCTGCACAAAGTCTTCCAGTTTAGCACCATGGTCGATGATCGCACCGGTGTGAAATATGCCATGGCTGCCGATTTCTGCTCCAGAACCTATGGTTACCCGTGCATTGATGAAATTTCCATGGCCAATGGCTGCATCAGTGGAAATATAAGCTGTTTTATGAATTGCATTGATCGGCTGGGTTTTTCTTCTGTCGTTTAGAAGCTTTACCAAAAACTGCCGGTATTGGTTGTCGTCCACGGCTACAAAGGCTTCGGATTTTTTCCCGATAAGCTTTAAGTAGCCATCATCTTCAGGATTCCCCAAAACAGGCACCACATTGATTTCGGTACCGTGCAGACTTTCATCTTCATCCAAAAAGCCGTATACCGTAACTTCGTTGCTGTTGAATATTTCCAGAGCTGGCTGCGCGATGCCCTTTGCGCCTAATATAATGACTGGTTTTTCCATGGTTTCAATCGTTTAGTCCGCAAAATTACGCCAAATTCCGGTTGGAACCAAAATGTCATTTTGAAGGCCTCAATACGTTCTGGCCAATTTTACATTCCAAGCATTTTTTGGGACTGCAATACAAGTGGTGGACCCCGATCATTCCCTGTGTATCAAAGGCATTTTCTGGATGCCAGTTTTCTTTTGTAAAGGCCGATATGATGCGGTTTTCTTCTGCTGGAATATCCTGTAAAAAGTCAAAGCAGCGTTCACGCCATTCTGCTTCATCGGTATATTTCCCGTATGCGTACCATAAAGGCACGATGAAATTGATACCTAAAAGATGTAGGGTTCGTTTGCTTAAAAGTCTGTTTTGTGGCTTGCCGCTCGCTTTACTCAGCTGGTAGTGATATTCCCAATATCCATTTGGCTTTGCGCGAAACAGCTGCCTAAGGTCGGATACTTTACGGACTTCATGTGTCAAAAGTGAAAATAAATTGGGACTGTTGGATAGTATTGCCACCAATTGACTAATTCTTACAGAGGGGTAGTTGCCAGGTCTTACCCGCATAAATTTCCATTCCGACGGGTAAATGGCTTCAGGCAAGTGGTATTTTTTTCGATAAAACTCGTATTCTCTTTTCATAAAGAAGGTGTAGTCATCGGGGTTTTCTTGATAGCAGAAGCCTGCTTGTCCCATCAGGAGGGCTTCTTGGATCAAGGGCTGGTCAGCATGTTTTTTGACCAATCGGTAGGGCATTTCCCTGGCCAACTTCAGCATCGGGGTGCTGTTTACCTTAAAGCCAAAGCAGTAAAAAAGCCATCTGTAAGCTACTTCCTCCCAGTCTCCTGCCGTAGCGTGTACTTCTTGATGAATCAGTTGGGCCTTTTTTTGCAGCCGTTCGACCAAAGCCCTTTCCAGCATCGAAAACTTTATGATGGGTTTTACCTCCGATAAAAAGTCACTACAAAGCAACCGCTTCCGTGTGCTGATGAGGCGCTGATAGTTTCTTAATACATCCAAAAACACCCGGCCTTTCAAAGCCAATGTAGGAATGGTCGTCCCATCTTTTCGGCTCACTTCGGTGTCGTGATCCCACACTACATGGAGAATGACAGCGTCGTAGTTTTTGTCATTTTCATGGCCATGGGCATTCCAGTCTGATGTTTTGATATGGACTTCCACACTGCCAAAGAAGTCCATTCCGTCCAGTATGATATGGGCTTCCGAAAAGTCAGGCCCTTCATGGAAATTTTGAAACCCGATTTTTTTTATCGCTAATGGAAGGCCGGATACTGTTGTCAACTCACGTTTTTCAAAATACTGATACCGCCAAATTGCATGGATAAAGTCTTCTCTAAAATGCATAACACCACAAAAAATCCATAAAATCTATTTTTTTAACCCTAGAATTTAGGATGAAATCCATAGAACAAAAAAATATCCTCGTTTAGGACTGTAATTTAGGTGATGTATGAAAAGAACATGCAAATAACAACAGTGGAATTCCCGAGATATTAGATTTTCGGAGGAAGCATCAGCCGTATTTTTCCAGCAGGCGAGCCATCTCCTGCTGAAGCTTGCTTGCTTCAGCTCGTGCTGCATCGCCAAAATCAGCTCCATCAGAAGCATAAATGATGCCTCGAGAGGAGTTTACCAAGAGTCCGCAATTGCTGTTCATGCCGTATTTGGCCACTTCTTCCAGGCTTCCTCCCTGGGCCCCTACACCGGGCACCAAAAAGAAGTGATCCGGAGCATATTTTCGTACTTCAGCAATCTTTGCCCCATTGGTAGCTCCCACGACATACATCAGGTTGTCGTCTGATCCCCACCGTTGGCTTTTTTCTAATACCTGTTGGAAAAGCGGTTTGCCACCTTCTGTTTCCAGTACTTGGAAATCCGAGCTGCCCCCATTGGAGGTCAATGCTAACAGGATGACCCACTTGTCTTCAAACTCCAAAAACGGACTTACACTGTCTTGCCCCATGTAGGGGGCTACGGTGATGGAATCAAAGTCCATTTGCTCAAAAAATGCTTTGGCGTAGAGCTTTGAGGTATTTCCTATATCGCCCCTTTTGGCATCTGCAATGGTGAAAATATCCTTGGGAATGTAGTCGAGGGTTTTTTGGAGGCTTTCCCAGCCTTTTGGGCCGAGGGCTTCGTAAAAAGCGATATTAGGCTTGTAAGCCACTGCAAAATCGGCCGTTTTATCGATGATCTCTCTATTGAACGCGAAAATGGGATCTTGTTCTTTTAATAGGTGGGAAGGGATTTTGGCCAAATCCGTGTCCAGCCCTACACAAAGAAAAGATGATTTTTGTTGAATGTTACCAAAGAGCGTTTTCTTATCCATTTTTCTAAAGGTTTCCGCAAAAGTAGGAAATTACCCGCCAATCTGAAACTTGATGTTCCGGAATGACCGTTTTTTGGATCAAGCCATATTTCTGGGGCGAGAAATTTTGCTATTTAGGGGATAATGATTTGCCATGAAGGCTCAATGGCACAAAGCAATTATTAATGACTTTCCGTGTAGATTACAGCATCCACTTGGTGTCTTAGGGCATTTTTATTTAGCCTTGGTTTTGCCATCGATATAGGCTTAATTCCTGTTATTTTGATCAAGCCATAAATCTGGGCGATGAACACGGATTTGCGATGCCTAAACATCCTATCTGTGTTTATCAGTGTTTATTTGTGGCCAAATAGCAACCAAAAGTGACAAAGGACATATTTGCCCATCGAAATAGGTTAGCCCCATCTTTTCTGCTTGATCCGTTTTGTTGAATAGGACATAAGAAAGAGACTGTCTCAAAAAAACAGTTCTCTAATTGGTGATAAACTGATTTGGCTGATGTATGAGACAGTCTCGTGTAGAATATATGATAATTTTTTCCGGTGTTACTAGCGCAAATCAATGATTTCTACGCCGGGATATTTTTGGGGATCAAACGTAAAAAAGGATTTTCCTAGGGAGACATTTGTATCGACTTCATTAAACTCATACTTAAAGGTGCCACCGTCGCTATCGGATACTTCCCATGCCAATAAGTCCTTATTGCTTTTATCCACAAATAATATGATCTTCTGGAATTGTGCTTTGGCACTTTCGGCCGTGAGTAAAATTTCAATTATTTTTTTCCCATCTTGGCTTTTTTCGCCTTTGAGAACGTAATTATAGCCTTTTTTATACAAGTTATAGATACTGGAAGGGGTAAGTTCATCGGTGTTATCACTCACCGTATTCACAGTGACTTCTTGGTAATTATTGGATTTGATAAAAGTCCAAACCGTCTCACCATCATTGTAAACCTCTTGGTCGGGCAAGACCAATTTGTAACGATTGCCATTGACGGCTACTTCTCCTGAACTACGCTGACTTGCGCCGTCCAGATCATTGTAATAATAATACTCAAAGGTAGCTTTAAGGCCATCCAAGGATTGATATCGCGCACTCATTTGATCTAGCAATGCCTTGGCATCTGGATCCTTTTGCGCCCATAAATTTGTTTGTATACAGCCTAAAAGTAGACTGAGTAGTATGATCTTTTTTAACATAATTGTAATCCAGTTAATAAGCTCTCGCCGCTAGAGGCTACTCAATAACTGTTCCAAACTGACTTCATCTTGAATTAATACTTCCCTGGCTTTACTGCCTTCGAAAGCTCCTACGACCCCAGCAGCTTCTAACTGGTCGATGATCCTTCCGGCACGGTTGTATCCGAGTTTTAACTTCCTTTGAATGAGGGAGGTACTTCCTTGTTGGTGCATGACAATAAGCCGGGCGGCATCCTCAAAGAGCGGGTCACGATCTGCAAGGTCTACTTCTCCTACGCTGCTGTCTCCATCTTCACCCTCAAACTCCGGCAATAGATAGGCGTCACTGTATCCTCGTTGCTCTCCGATCCATTCACAAACCCTTTCCACTTCAGGGGTGTCCAGGAAAGCACACTGTAAACGAATCACGTCAGAACCTTGGGAAAGCAGCATGTCCCCCATGCCGATAAGCTGTTCAGCACCCCCTGCATCCAAAATCGTCCTACTGTCCACTTTGGAGGTTACCCTGAAAGATAGCCTTGCCGGGAAGTTTGCTTTGATGATACCGGTAATCACATTTACGGATGGGCGCTGTGTGGCCACGACCAGGTGGATGCCAATAGCCCTGGCCAACTGGGCCAAGCGGGCAATAGGGCCTTCTATTTCCTTACCGGCTGTCATCATCAAATCCGCCAATTCGTCAATGACCAGCACGATGTAAGGCATGAATTTATGGCCTTTTTCAGGATTGAGCTTTCGGGCCACAAACTTGGAATTGTATTCTTTTAGATTCCGGCAGCCGGCGTCTTTAAGCAGGTCATAGCGGTTGTCCATCTCGATACAAAGGGAATTTAAGGTATAAATTACCTTTTTGGTATCAGTGATGATGGCATCTTCGGCATTGGGCAGCTTGGCTAAGAAATGCCTTTCGATTTTGTTGAACAAGGTCAATTCTACTTTCTTGGGATCGACCAGCACAAACTTCAACTGCGATGGATGTTTCTTGTAAACCAAGGAGGCCAAAATCACATTTAGCCCGACGGACTTACCCTGCCCCGTGGCACCGGCCATCAACAAGTGCGGCATTTTCGCCAGATCAAAGACAAATACTTCGTTACTAATGGTTTTGCCCAAGGCCACAGGAAGGTCCTTGTCACTTTTCATGAACTTTTCAGTGCCCAACACGGATCCGGCTGCTACCAGCTCCCTGTTTTTATTGGGGACTTCTATACCGATGGTGCCCTTTCCGGGAATGGGAGCAATGATCCTGATTCCCAAAGCCGCCAAGCTCAAGGCAATATCGTCTTCAAGGTTTTTGATCTTGGATATTTTGACCCCAGGATCCGGTACAATCTCATACAACGTTACCGTTGGGCCAATGGTCGCTTTGATCTCTTGGATACCGATTTTGAAATTGACGAGCGTTTCGACGATTTTGTTTTTGTTTTCTTCAAGCTCTTGCCTGGTCACCGTCACCTTTTGTTGGTCGTATTCATTGAGCAGGTCAATGCTCGGGTATTGGTAGCTTGGAAGGTCCAGTGTAGGATCGTAGGGGTCCAGGTTTTCTACTTCGCTGACTTTCTTCTCTTCGTGCGCCGTGGTTTCTACGGTAAACTTTTTCTCGTCTGCTGGTTTTTCCTTCTCTTGGACATCATCTGCTGTTTCGAGGTCGTCGATATTGAAAGCAGGCTCTGAAACAGGCGTCTTTTTCTTCTCGGGTTGAGCGGATTTAATGGTCCAGCTTTGCTCGTCCTCCTCTTCCTGATCACTCATCATTACTTCTTCTTCATCCTCCTCCATTTCATCTTCTTGGGATGGTTCGCTGATATTGGACTCTCTTGATACCGGTGCGGCCGGCTTGGGAGCGATGTAAGGATCGTCGGATTTTAGGTCGTGCTGTAACCAGTCAATGTGGGTGATGTTAAAGAAAAATACCACAAAAATCAGCAGCGAACCGAAGATCAAAATGAATGTACCCCATCCTAGAAATTCATCCGCCAATACTGCCATTTCATAGCCAAATCCGCCACTTAAAAACTGAAGATAGCTGAATCCTTTTAGGATGTGGACGACATAACCTAGCAAAAGTCCCAACCAGAAAACAAAGAACAGTGCAAATGCGCTGTACTGTGTCATGGGGACGAGTGATTTTTTAAATGCCCATTTGAATCCAAGTAAAAAGAGGAAAGGAGGCAATAAGAAAGCGGCCAGCCCAAACCATCTGAATATTAGCCAATGGGAAACGTAGGCACCTGCGTATCCAAGCCAGTTCCTGGCTTCGGCGGCATTTTGTCGCAAGGTCACTTCCGCATTTCCGCCTGAGACCACGCTCTGATCGGCCGGGCCGGTAAAAAGGTACCCCAAAAAGGCAAAAAACAAAAATAGCCCGATCATCATAAACAAAATCCCAAATGATAGCCCTATTTTCTTGTCTTTTAATGCTCCCAATGAAAAGTTAAAGGAGCTTTTCTTCTTTTTGGCTTTTTCTTTTTTTCTGAATGTATTTGATTTATAAGTGTTTGAAGCCATAATTCTTCAATATGTCCCTGGTGTAATAGGTAAGTTAATTGTAATCGACTAATAATTAAAGCATCATTTGTTGTAATACTCCTTAAGGCCTTTCTTGATTGCTTTCATCAATCCCGGTCCTTCGTAAATCATCCCAGAGTATACCTGTACCAAAGAAGCCCCTGCTTCAAGCTTTTCAATGGCGTCTTGTGCACTGAAGATTCCCCCTACGCCGATAATGGGAAACGCTTTTCCAGAATGCTCAGAAAGGTAGCGGATGACTTCCGTGCTTCTTTTTCCGAGGACCTTGCCACTTACTCCTCCTGCGCCCAACGCTTCTACCTGCTGCGGATCTGTTTTGAGTGCAGTTCTGTCAATGGTAGTATTGGTGGCGATCACGCCATCAATTTGGGTTTCCTTGACGATTTCGATGATGTCATCCAGCTGTCCATCGCTCAGGTCCGGGGCTATTTTTAGCAGAATGGGCTTTGGGTGGTCTTTTTGGTCATTGCGCTCCTTTACTACTGAAAGCAGCTCCTTGAGCGGCTCTTTCTCTTGAAGATCCCGGAGATTGGGCGTGTTGGGAGAACTGACATTGACCACAAAATAGTCGACATAGGAATGCAGGCTGTCCAGGCAATACAGGTAGTCTGATGCCGCATGTTCGTTAGGCGTGACCTTGTTTTTGCCGATATTTCCCCCAATAAGGACCTTGGAAGTCCGCTTTTTGAGTCTTTTTACAGCTTCATCCACCCCGCCATTGTTAAAGCCCATGCGATTGATCAAGGCTTCATCTTCAGGAAGTCTAAAAAGTCTGGGCTGGGGGTTTCCGTCTTGGGGCTTGGGGGTCAGGGTGCCAATCTCAATAAAGCCAAACCCCAACATTGCCATCTCATCAATCAACTTGGCATCCTTGTCAAATCCAGCAGCCAATCCTACTGGGTTTCTAAATTTCAGCCCAAACACCTCTCGTTCCAGCGAAGGATGCTCATATCCATACATGGTTTTGAGTACTCCTTTTAGTAGGGGTAAATTAAACGTGGTTTTTGTCATAGAAAAGGTGAAGTGATGGGCTTCTTCCGCACTTTTCTTGAATAAAAATGGCTTTAAAAGGGATTTGTACACAGACATTGTCGATTGATTTATCCGCTAAATTAATTGAATTAGACGAAACCTTCATGATGGAATAATCAATATCTAGAAATCAATTGCGGATAAAGTTCAAAAGCTTCGTTCTAAGCTCCCAGAAGAATCATACTTAAAAGTGCTGGAAGCGAGGAGGCCAAATGGAATGCACACCAGTCTGCCACTAGTACTGATGGCGATGACTATTTTTTTGATAACGTTTAAACGCTGCAAAGATAGTATGGATGTTGGGTAAAGCCCTTGAAAAAATCCCTGAAGTCATCAGTACTATTTTGTGTATATTTACTCATTGAGCCCATGGCAAATTTGATTTCGTAATGATTGACACTAACCCTTTAATGATGCAAAGATTTACCTTGATCCTCGGATTTTTAACAAGCAGTGTGTTTTTTTCCTGCTCTCCGGATACTTCCAAAGACCGTGATGATCGTCCTTCCACTGTGCTTTGGTATGAACAACCTGCCGGTTCATGGGAAGAGGCACTACCCGTCGGAAATGGCCGGCTGGGCGCCATGGTGTTTGGGCAAACGAGCACCGAGAGAATTCAGCTTAATGAAGATTCGATGTGGCCAGGTGCCGCCGATTGGGGAGATAGCAAAGGAAGTCCTGCAGATTTGGCCTCCCTTCGGGCACTGGTGAAGTCCGGAAGGGTTCATGAGGCGGATAAGGAAATTATCGACAAATTTTCTTATAGAGGAATCGTTCGCTCTCATCAGACCATGGGGGATTTGTTTATTGATTTTGGGGATGAAAGGGAAATTCAGCACTACAGGAGACAGTTAAGCCTTGATGATGCCCTTGTATCGGTGCGTTATCAATCAGGAGGGGAACAGTACACCGAGGAGGTGTTCGCTTCTGCCGTAGATGATGCGTTGGTCATTCGGCTGACCACTACAGATGAAGCGGGTATGAATTTCAAGCTTCGTCTGGGCCGGCCAAAAGATGATGGCCACCCCACGGTGAACGTAAATGCTCCAGCAGCAGATGAATTGGTCATGGATGGAGAAGTGACCCAATATAAAGCCGCGAAAGAAGGTCAGCCTACACCGCTGGATTATGGCGTGAAGTTTCAGACCAAACTTAAGGTCGTCACGTCAGGAGGGGCTTCTTCCGCGGAAAATGGGGAGCTTCGTTTGGAAGGCGTAAAGGAGGCCGTGATTTATTTGGTATGTAATACTTCTTACTACGAGGATGATTATGCGTCAAAAAATGAAAAGACGCTTCAGAAGTTGGGGACAAAGGGCTTTGACGAACTGCTTTTAGCACATCAAGAGGATTTCGATGAATATTATTCCAGGGTATCCCTTGATTTGGGAGGCCATGCGCTTGATACTTTGCCCACTGACAAGCGCTTGAAAAGGGTTCAAGATGGTCGTAAGGACGAAGGATTGGCGGCAGCTTTGTTCCAATATGGGCGGTATTTGCTTATTTCATCTTCCCGACCCGGCACCAACCCGGCAAATTTGCAAGGGATTTGGAACAAGGATATCGAGGCGCCTTGGAATGCGGATTACCATCTTAACATCAATTTGCAAATGAATTATTGGCCGGCAGGCCCTACCCATCTGCCAGAGATGCATCTTCCACTTTTTGATTATGTGGATCAATTGATCCAACGAGGGAAAATTACGGCGAAGGAGCAATATGGGGTTGAGCGGGGAAGTGTGGTGCACCATGCATCTGATTTATGGGCAGCTCCATGGATGCGTGCAAACAGGGCCTATTGGGGCGCATGGATACACGGAGGAGGCTGGATATCCAGGCATTATTGGGAGTATTTTCAATTTACAGGTGATACCACTTTCCTGAAAGAGCGGGGATATCCTGCGTTGAAGGAATTTGCGGCATTTTATATGGATTGGCTCCAGAAAGATGATCAAACAGGATTATATGTCTCCTATCCTGAAACGTCGCCGGAAAATTCTTATTTGGCTGCCGATGGTCAGCCTGCAGCGATCTCTTATGGAGCAGCGATGGGACATCAAATCATCAGTGATGTGTTTCAAAACACCCTTTCAGCCGCCAAGGTACTTTCCATAGAAGATGACTTTACCGAAGAGGTGAGCGGGAAATTGGCGAAGCTATATCCCGGAGTGGGCATCGGGCCTGATGGAAGGATTTTGGAATGGAACGAGCCTTATGAAGAACCGGAAAAAGGACACCGGCATATGTCCCATCTTTATGCCCTTCATCCAGGAGATGATATTACGGAGGATATTCCAGAGGCCTTTGCCGGTGCCCAAAAGACCATCGATTACCGCCTTCAGCACGGCGGCGCAGGTACCGGGTGGAGCAGGGCCTGGATGATCAATTTTAACGCGAGGCTGCTGGATAGTAAGTCTGCTGAAGAAAACCTCTACAAACTCTTGCAGGTTTCTACCGCCAAAAACCTCTTTAATGAGCATCCACCGTTTCAGATAGACGGTAACTTTGGTTTTACCGCTGGAGTAGCAGAGCTATTACTGCAGTCGCATGAAGGATTCCTTCGTATTCTTCCAGCGCTGCCCGAAAGCTGGCAAAGCGGGAGTGTAAAAGGTCTGGTGGCCAGGGGGAATATAGAAGTTGATATGATTTGGGAAGGAGGCCAGCTATTGAAGCTCGGACTGAAGAGCGCGACCAACCAGACCAAGCCTATACTGTACAATGGGAAGAAAATGTCCGTGACCCTTTCAGCAGATGAAAAGGTTTGGCTGGATAAGGATCTTAATGTCGTGAGGTAATTAATTTGTAATCAGTGTTAGGTAGCCCTGATAGCAGGGCTTAAAACAATAGTGGCATAAGGACAGGCTGTAGAGGAGGTCTCTAGTTATTCAGTGTTAGAATTTATCTTGGCAAACGTTACTTTTTCGATTGGGTTGTTGATCGGTTCCAAAGATCTAAGATACTCATAGATTGAAGCTAAGTCTGTTGTATCCATACCAGCATACATGGTCCAAGGCATGATGGTTTGGAATTCTCCTTCACCGACTTTTGTTGGGGTATATAGCTCAGGGGAATATTGCTTAAATTGCCGTACAAAATCCTCCTTTGACTTATTACCCAATCCTGTGGAGTGAAAGGTTAAATTGGAGGATCTTACTATATTTCCATTAGGAGAGGGGAATGCTCTTCCTCCTCCTAAATATGGGCCTACGAATTTTCCTTTTTCGAATTTGGTGTGGCATTCACCACATGCTGCAGCGGTGACCAAATATTCACCATATGCTATTACATCTTCTTTATTGGGTCGTGTAGTGGGGGTAGCTTTACTTGGCATGGTCCTTATAATGAAATTAACTGGGAAATCGATCTCTCTTGGGGGAATGTTACTTTTTTGGGGGGCTAGGGTCCTAATGTATGCGATGACTGCCTTAATGTCTTCGGGGTCAAGTTTTCCGTAACTTTGGTAGGGCATTACGGGAAATATGGGCTCACCATTCTTTTTAACTCCAGTAGTGATCAATCGGTAAAGTTCACCATCTGTCCAGTTTCCTATCCCCTCAGGAGTGATGTTGGGGGATACAAAGACTCCTGGAAGTCCCATGGACCTATCGAATCGATCGCCACCTAAACCTTTAGTGCCCGGGTGAGGAGGTCCGGAGAATAGGGAGTAGTTACGGTCGGAGTGACAATCCATGCAGAGCATAACGTGATTCGCTAAATACTCTCCTCGGGCTATTTGTTCAGTGCTTCCCTCTATTTCCAATTCCTCAGGATCTCCTACATTGGGCAGAACAGTTTTCATATAGATACCTGCTATAATCAAAATCGCTATAAATATGGCTGTTCCATAAAGTATAATCTTAGCTAGTTTTTTCATGGTGCTGGAGTGGTTAAAAACACTATAATTTAGTGTGTATTAGTGGGTTATCAAAAAAATAATATCTCCTATGGTTATGGGCGGGGATTTAAAAAAATGACACATGGTATATTTTATTCTTAGGATAAGACTAATTTTAGTATTTTTAGTCTCAATAAGTATAATTGATTCTAGTTTTTTGAATGTATAAATGGAATGAAAAACATTTTTATATCGATGAAATACTTTCGTTATAATGTTTAATAGCTGTTTAGTCGGTCATGAAATTCTTTGGTGGTATCGATTGCCCCTTTTTATTTTCTAGGATGGAAATCGGTCAATACCTGCCGTAAATATTCCCGGTCCAGGTGTGTGTAGATTTCCGTGGTGGTGATGCTTTCGTGGCCCAGCATCTCTTGGACGGCCCTAAGGTCCGCTCCTCCCTCAATCAGGTGAGTGGCAAAGCTATGCCTAAACGTGTGGGGGCTAACCTTCTTTTTGATGCCGACTTCTTCGACCAGTTTTTTGATGAAAATAAACACCATCACTCGGGTCATCTTTTTGCCCCGCCTATTCAGAAAAACGTATTCCTCATGCCCCGGAGCGATCTTTTGATGGTTCCTGACTTCATCTAAATACAGTTTTAGGTAGCGCAAGGCATCTTTTCCTACGGGGACCAAGCGTTCTTTATTGCCTTTGCCAAGGATCCTCAGAAAACCAATGTCTGAATAGACCATGCCCAGTTTGAGTTCTACCAGCTCGGATACCCGCAGCCCGCTGCTGTACAGGACTTCTAGCATGGCCCTGTTCCGGTGGCCTTCTGGCGTCCCGAGTTTGATGCCTTCCAGAAGTTTGACGATTTCTTCATAACTGAGGGTGTCGGGAAGTTTCCTCCCTAGTTTTGGTGCTTCCAGCAAGATCGCGGGATCTTCTTCCAGTTTGTCCTCATAGACCATAAATTTAAAAAATGCCTTTACTCCTGAGATTACGCGAGCCTGTGTGTATTCTGAAATTCCCAAGCTGGCCAGTTCGCTCACAAAAGCTCTCAGATGATTTAATTGGGTGGTCAAGGGAGTGATGCCAGGAAAAGCATCCTTCATGAATGCGGAAAGCTTTTCCATATCTCGACGATAGGCTGAGATGGAATTTTTACTGAGGGAGCGCTCGATCTTCAAATAGTATTCAAATTGCTTGATGTGATTTTCCCAAGAGTCGGCCATAAGTGCATCTTTTCTGTCCAAAGATAAAATTAAAGCCCCACTTTTTTATCCATTTCCTGCTTCCAATGCTTAACTTTGATCAAAATTTGGGATAGCATACTTCAAACCATTTAAAATTTTGAAAATACTGATCATTAACGGCCCTAACCTGAACCTTTTGGGCAAAAGAGAACCGGAAATCTATGGCAGCAAATCCTTTGAAGACTTCTTTGGAGAGCTGGAGACAACTTTTTCCAATATCTCCCTGAGCTATTATCAAAGCAATGTAGAAGGAGAATTGGTCAATAAAATTCACGAAGTGGGATTTACCTACGATGCCATTTTGCTGAATGCAGGAGCTTATACGCATACTTCAGTGGCGATTTCTGATGCCATCGCAGGCGTCACGACTCCTGTTATGGAAATCCACATATCAAACATCTACAAAAGGGAAACCTTCAGGCACAAAAGCATTATTTCTAAAGAGTGCATCGGTATGATCGCTGGGCTTGGTCTCAAGGGCTATGCACTGGGCATTCAGTATTTTCTTGAAAACTAACACCTATCAAAAATGATTACATTCGCTCCAGGGCCATCTAAGGTCTATGACCAGCTGGCACAATACCTTCAGGATGCTTTTGACCAAGGCATCATGAGCGCCAATCACAGAAGCGCGACCTTTATGAATCTCTATCAGGAAACGGAAACGCTGATCAAGGAAAAGCTTCATGTTCCTGAGGATTACAAATTGCTGTTTACCTCCAGTGCCACCGAAAACTGGGAGATCATCGCCCAGTCCATCGTGGAAAGTGCAAGTTTTCATATTTATTCAGGGTCTTTTGGGAAGAAATGGCTGAATTTTGCGCAGCACTTAAATGCCGATACCCAGTCTCTTAAGCTGGATACGGAAACGGAATTGGACGTGGCAGGATTGGAGATCGATGAAAAATTTGACCTTATTGCCATTACCCAGAACGAGACTTCCAATGCCACAGAGGTGAGCAATGAACTGATTCGCCAAGTGGGGAAAAAATTTCCCAACAAAATGATTGCAGTGGATACGACTTCTTCCATGGCCGGTATTGAGCTGGACTTTGCTGCTGCGGATATTTGGTATGCTTCTGTACAAAAGTGCTTTGGACTCCCTGCAGGGCTTGGGCTGCTCCTGCTATCTCCTAAGGCCATTGAAAAATGCCAACGGAAAGGAGAGCAAGGCCGGTACAATAGCTTGGGCTTTATGCTTGAAAATGCCGCCAATTACCAAACCCACTATACCCCCAATGTGCTAGGCATTTACTTGCTAAAGCGTAGCCTGGAGGACCGACCTGAGATACAGGAAACCGATAAAATGCTGCGTGATCGTATGCGGCAACTGGAAAATACGATTGCCCAGTCGGATAAGCTGATGATGCTGGTGCAAAACCCCAATACCCGAAGCAAGACGGTCATGGGGATTTCCGGTACGGAAGAATTTATCAAGCAAGTCAAGAAGACGGCAGAGGAAAAAGGAATGCAAATGGGCAGCGGGTACGGCCCTTTAAAGCCGACCAGCTTCCGTATCGCTAACTTTCCCGCCATTACAGATGGGGAGTTTGAAAAATTATTGACCTTCTTAAAAGAGTATTAATCCATAAATTGAAATTATTCAAAATTTAAATTCTAATTTCGCGCAAAAATTTAGATAATGTTTGATTTCAAAGAAGTTATTTCGGTTTCATTGATCTTGTTTTCGGTCATTGATATCTTGGGGTCTATCCCCATTATCATCAATCTGCGCCGTAAATCAGGCCATATCCAGTCGGAGAAAGCGACCATCGTGGCGGGGATATTGATGGTTTTATTTCTTTTATTGGGAAAAAACATCCTAAACCTGTTTGGGATAGGAGTGGATGATTTTGCCATTGCGGGTGCCTTGATCATTTTTGCACTGGGGGCAGAGATGATCTTGGGCGTTGAGATTTTCAAGCCCGATCCTGAGGCCGACGCATCGAGCACGTCGATTGTTCCGATTGCTTTTCCGCTCATCGCAGGCGCAGGGACGATGACGACGATCCTGACCCTCAAGGCTGAATTTCACCAAATCAACATAGCCATAGGGATTCTGATCAATTTGGTCGTCGTGTACATGGTGCTGAAGAGTACCACATGGCTGGAGAGAAAACTAGGAAAAACAGGCTTGGATGTGCTCAGAAGGATTTTCGGAATCATCTTGCTGTCGATTGCGATCAAAATCTTTAAGACGAATCTATTTGATAACTTCTAGGTGTTTATATAAAATACCCAGAATGTCAATTAACATGTCAGCTAGAAATGGCTGACATTTTTTTTACTTTTGGGCATGATTTTGATTTATACAGATGGCGCGGCCAAAGGAAACCCCGGGAATGGAGGGTACGGAACAATCTTGAAATTCAGGCAACATGAAAAAGAACTGTCGGAAGGATTTCGTCTGACGACCAACAATCGAATGGAGTTATTGGCGGTCATCAAGGGACTGGAGGCCATCAAGGTAGATGGAATCCCCGTAAAAGTTTACTCGGACAGTAAATACGTGGTGGATGCGATCACCAAGGGGTGGATTTGGAGCTGGCAGAAAAAGGGGTTCAAGGATAAAAAGAACGTGGACCTGTGGAAGCGCTATATTCCCCTGCACAATAAATACAAACCGCAATTTCAATGGGTGAAGGGGCATGCCGGCCATCCAGAAAACGAACGCTGTGACCAACTGGCTGTCGCTGCAGCTGAATCGTCCAAGCTTTTGGTAGACGAGGCGTACGAGAGAGAAAATTAGGTTTTGTACTTTGGCGTCTGTCCATGTCAAAAGAGAAATAGTCAATCATGGCCAATACTTATTTTCAGTTTAAGCAGTTTACCATTCACCAGGATCATTGTGCCATGAAGGTGAGCACTGATGCTGTTGTTCTTGGGGCTTTAGCCAAGCATGCATCACCAAATAGCATTTTGGATATTGGGAGTGGTACTGGTGTGATTACCCTGATGCTTGCTCAGCGGTTTCCTGAAGCTACCGTACAGGGGATTGAACTGGACGAAGCGGCCGCCAGCCAGTCAAGGAGAAATGTCCAAAAAAGCCCTTGGCCAGGACGTGTGGAGATAAAGTGTATGCGTTTTCAGGCGTTTGAAAAAGAGTCCACTGAAAATTATCCGCTTATCGTCAGCAATCCTCCTTACTTTCCCAAGCATCATAAGTCTGCAGATTTACAGCGAAACCTGGCACTGCATAACGACGAGCTGTCATTTGGTGATTTGATAAAGGGAGTTGTGAAGCGTCTTGATAAAAATGGAGGGTTTTTTTGGGTGATACTGCCGCCCCAGCAAATGAAGGAGCTGGATAAAATCGCGCGCTTCTTTGGGTTACATGCGCAGGAGTGGTATGAGTTGAAGGACAGGCCGTCTACCAAAACGTTGCGGCACATCAAGTCATTCAGTTTTAATGCGAAGCCATCGCCTGAAATGAATACCATCTGTATTAAAAATGAGGATTTTACTTATACGGCAAGTTACCAAAACTTGCTTAAGGATTTTTTATTGACCTTTTAGGATGACTGCTTCCTCATCGAAGGTAATGCCATTATTGGCCAATAGTTTCAGGACAGGTAAATAAATTTCTTCTTTTATGGGAAGGTGGAGCCCCCGAAGTGGAATTTCCCCTTCCAAGAAGAGGTCAACGGCAGCAGCCAAAGGGAGTCCAACGGTTTTGGCCATCGCAGTATATTCATGATTTTCGCCTTTAATGATCATGCTGGAGGTGATGCTTTTTTTGGTACCAGAAGGGCTTACCGTTTCAAGTTGATGCTGCATGACCACCATGTCCTTGTCGGAGGGAGAAAGGTTCCATTTGTCCTCCAGGATCGCCTGTAATATCACTGCTGGGCTCCCCTTAAATAATGAAAGGGGCGTATGGTCAAACAATCCTAGCCAAGCCAATTTCTCTATGATCTCCTTATCCACCCAAGGTAATAGCCGCTGGATTTTCTCTTCCAAACGGTGCACGGGATCATAGGGGAGAAAGGCATTGGTGAACATCCGCATGGTGAAATCGTGTGGCAAATCCATCTCAAACGAATCGTCCGTCAATCCCAGCTGGACCAGGACATCCCAGCTTTTACAAAAACCGGCCCTTCGTAGGGTGCCCCGTATGATCGTAGGAATACCCTCCAGCCCATACACACCCCGGTAATTCAGGGAGTCCCTATTGGCATAGCCATCGAAATCACCTTCTTCCTTAAAGGAGATCAGGTCTGTCCTTCTGAAAAGCATGTGATACGGAATGAACTTGTAACGTCCGTTCCTGATAAACCGCGAGGTACTTTGCCCTGCCAGGACAACATTTCTCGGGTTCCACGTAAATTTATACTTCCATGGATTATCCGCTTCACTTTCGGAGGAGAGCAATCCACCGCAATAGGATTTGAAAAGGACGATTTGGTTTCCTTCGGCTTTTTCGGCGTCGATCAGCTTCATGGCGGACATGTGATCGATTCCCGGATCCAGGCCACACTCATTCAGAAAAAACAGGTTATGGGCAGTTATTTCCTTGGCAAGCTCCTTCATTTCAGCGGACTCGTAAGATGCGGAGAAAAAATGCTTTCTTTCGGTTACGGCTGCTTTTGCCACTAATGGGTGTAAAAAGGCCGGAACCATGGAGACCACTATGTCCACTTGCTTGATAAGTGTGTGCAGTTTCCTTTTGTCATGGATGTCTATACTTGCCGCCTCCCCTGAAGGGTGTCCGGCAAGTTTCTTCTCTGCCACCTTTGCATCCACATCAGCAAGTATCACTTTACGATTCTTGGCCGGTGCGTCCTTCAGCAAGAAATCTACCAGTACTTTGGAGGATTTGCCGGCTCCGATGATCAGAATTGTCTTCATTTTGAGTTTATTGGGTTAAGTATATGAAGATGAACATTTAATCTTTGACCTTAAAATATTTTAATGGAAATTAGTTGGGCGCAAAAAAAGCTCCCGCTTAAACCAAGCCGAAGGGGAGGATCGTTAGAATAACTGCTGAAAATGCCTTTGCGAAAGTGGAGACATTAAGGTATAAAAAATAGAACAGAGCGCGCCAACTAAATTCACATGATATGAGTGAAAAGATTGAACAAAAGGTAATATTACATTTACTTGATATAAATGAGCTTAGTGAATCAGAGATTGCGCTGCTGGAGAAAGCAAAAAAAGCAATGAAAAATGCTTATGCTCCGTATTCTCATTTCGGGGTAGGCGCTGCGTTGTTGATGGAGGATGGACAGATTTTGGCTGCCAATAACCAGGAAAATGCCTCTTTTCCCGTTGGGGTATGTGCCGAGCGGGTGCTGCTGGGATTTGCCCATGCCAATTTTCCTGAGCTCAGGCCGCTGAAGATCATGATTGTAGCGCAGCGGTTCCATGAAGCAGGCTTTGCTACCGTTTCCCCGTGTGGCCTGTGCCGCCAGACGATCAATGAGTACGAGGTTAAATTTGGCCGGCCCATTGAGATTTTAATGCTCACCCCTGAGGGTAAGGTCCTCAAGGCAGCAAATGTCAGCCAGCTCCTACCGTTTAAATTTGATGACTTAAATAGTTAAATCCCCATGTATCAACATGTGTCGTATGAAGCTACAGGTGCATATGCCACCTCCCAATTGCCCCTAGGAGATGAAACTGATTTATGGATAATTCTTCATGGATATGGCCAGCTAGCACCTTATTTTCTCAGGAAATTTAAAAGCCAGTTTACCGATCACCGGCTCTTTGTAGCCCCAGAAGCACAAAACCACGGTTATCTTAAGGGATTTTCGGGGCGTGTAGGTGCCAACTGGATGACCAAACACGAAAGGGAAATCGACATCCTTAATAACCACCGGTTTTTAAATCAGGTGTTGGCCAAAAACCTGGGCCAGTTTTCCGGCTCTCCGTCGATTCATATTTTGGGGTTCTCCCAAGGCTGTGCGACGGCGACCCGTTGGGCTGCTGCACTTTCCAGTCCCATCAAAAGCCTGACCCTCTGGGGAGGGGGCTTTGCACATGACATGGATTTCGGAGAGGCTTCAAACAAGTTTTCAGACACGGACGTTCGGTTTGTGGAGGGGGATAGTGATGCGTTCGTAACTGCGGAGAAAAAGCTTGAGCAAGAAGAATTCCTTGCAAAAATGAACATGAAAAAAGAAACGATCCTTTACAAGGGAGGACATGATATTTATGAAACTCCATTGAAAAAGATCGTTTCACTAGCCGAAGCTTAAGGGATTATTCGATGGGATACCCTTTGGCAGCCCACCAGATGCCTCCATAAACGTGGTCCAGAAAATCCTCATCTTCATAGGCTGCTTCTACGTGGCCGAGGGCCGTGTAGAAAACCCTTCCTCCATCGTATTCATGGTACCAAGACATGGGATGAACCTCGCCCATGGCCATTGATTTTCCGTCCCTGGAGCCAGGATCATAGGAAGTTTCGTCCAGCTGCAAAAGGATGTGAACATCCTCGTTGAAGTTTTTAAATGCATACCATTCGTCCGTCCAAAGCCACTTTTCGTTGAGGTGGTAAGTGGCGGGATGGTTTCTGTCCACGACGTTTAGCCTGGCCGTCTGTTGAGCAGGGTGGTGCATGAATTGGCCGCCGATCAGCTTGGTATACCAGTCCCAGTTGTACTCGGTGTCGGTAGCACTGTGGATGCCTACGACGCCCTTTCCGCTTTGGACAAAACGTTTAAATGCTTCTTTTTGCTCATCAGAAAGGATGTCACCAGTGGTGCTCGCCATGATGATGACATCATAATCTTTTAAAGACTTATCATTGAAGATGGTAGCGTCTTCTGTCGCGTAAACACTGAATACACGGGTGTCGGCCATGTCCTTTAGTGCTTTGACTGCATTGGGAATGGATTGGTGCCTAAATCCTTGGGTTTTGCTAAAGATTAGGGCCTTAAATTGTCCTCGCTGGCCAAAGGACTGATCTGCCAGGAGAAAGGTGATCATAAGCGTGAAAAAGCCGATAAGCCATGGCTTTTGATGAGTGAGCTTCATTGGTTATTATTTTAGGTTTAACGTATTGGTTGATTATTCTACAATTTTATAACGACTTTTGGCTTCCTGAAGGCTGAAGGCATTAAAGTGCCACCACTCGGAGCCAATTTCAGAAAATCCAGCTTTGTTCATAGCTGCTCGAAGGATTTTGCGGTTGTTGACCTGCTGAGCAGTGATTTTGCCCGCGGCAAGCATCTGCTCTTCCCGGTCGGGATAGGCAGGGTAACCGAAATAGTCATAGTGGGTACCCATATCCAATGGCTTGCCAGTGGAGCGGTTTGCCAACGTCAGGTCCACGGCGACACCGTAATTATGAAGGCTGCCCTTTTGGGGATTGGCTACGTATAAAGGCTTAAGGCTGTCGGGCTTGTCAAGGTCATCCCAAAGGATTTGTTGGACAGACCGGGGCCTCACCCCATCGTAAATCAGGAACGTCAAATCGGAATGCTCCTTTTGTAGGTTGGTGAGGGCTTCCTTGAGCATTTTGACCACCTCTGGCTGTAGGTAGCAATTTACCAATGGCCCATACACGTCCTTTCCGAAAAAATTGTCCGTTGTGCTGTATTTTAGCTCCACAAAAACTTCCGGGAGTTGGGCTTTTACATTCACCAGTCCTGCCACGATAAGCCCCTTTTCCAGCTTGCCCAAGGAATCCTTGGGGGCAGTAACCGGTTCCTTGGCTGTCGTGGGATCGAGGTCCTTGATGGCCGAAGGGGTGACCGACTTGTCGGCGGCGCTTTCAGATTGGTGGCCTGTTCGACCATTACAGGCCATGACCATAGCTAAAATAAAAAGATATAAAAGATGACGCATTAGGATTGGTCTTTATAAACGGTGTTACTGTTGGCCTGCTTTCCTGCCAGTACGGTGATGTCGGTCATGACCACATGTGCCGGTCTGGTGACGGCAAAGTGGACGATGTCAGCAATATCTTCTGGCTTTAGGGGCTCAAATCCCTCATAAACGTGTTTTGCCCTTTCTTCATCTCCTTTAAACCGGACCAACGAAAATTCGGTCTCGACCAAGCCCGGATGAATGCCTGTCACACGGATGTTGTATTTGGTCAAGTCCAGTCGCATTCCTTTGGTGATGGCGTCCACGGCATGCTTGGAGGCACAATAGACGTTTCCGTTTGGATAGACTTCCTTGGCAGCGATAGAGCCAATATTCACAATATGCCCGGCTTTTTTGTCAATCATGCCCGGCATGACCTTTTTGGAAACGTATAGCAATCCCTTTACATTGATGTCCATCATGGCATCCCAATCCGCGGGGTCTCCTTCTTGAATGGGATCTAGCCCATGGGCGTTTCCAGCATTATTGATCAATACATCAATGTCGCTCCATGGTTTTGGTAGGCTGTCTAGTGCAGCGTCCACTGCTGCTTTATCTCGAACATCAAACACCAAATAGTGATAATCGACTGATGGGGACAGCTTACTTTGCAGCGCTTGGAGACGTTCTTCACGTCTGCCAGTGGCAATTATGTTATAACCGGAATTTGATAATGCTATGGCACATTCCCGGCCGATACCGGAGGTCGCTCCTGTGATTAAGGCAATTTTATTCATATGCTTAATTTAGCGCAATTAGACGTGTAATAAAAAGAAAGTTATAAGAATGGCTTCCATCATGCACCAATGCCCCTTAATTTAAGATGAATTACACGGTGCT
This sequence comes from Echinicola vietnamensis DSM 17526, assembly GCF_000325705.1. Classification (NCBI taxonomy): domain Bacteria; kingdom Pseudomonadati; phylum Bacteroidota; class Cytophagia; order Cytophagales; family Cyclobacteriaceae; genus Echinicola; species Echinicola vietnamensis. Next base: position 2,138,339 of record NC_019904.1, read on the forward strand.
ATCATTCAAAACCCAGTCCATCTCAGGGAAGTGGGATCAAGCAATATTTCTGGGAAATGTTTTTCGACATGTTCTTATGAAAGAAAATTTCAAACCGCTAAAACGATGCTTTTCCTCTATCCGCTCGAATGGGTTTTAGCGGGAAGTTGTGGGAAATAGGACGGTCAATGAGGCTAAAACGGAAAACGTTGAATGGGTTAATTTACCATGGGCTTCATCCATGGCTACGAATGTGCCGAGATTGTTTCAAAAATAATTAATCCGTCATCACGAGCGGAGTGAAGTGATCTAGATGTGCTTTGATTGCACGTATGACGAGATTGCTTCTTCCGATATCCATCGGAATCGCAATGACGAGAACTTATGAGATAACCTCTGGTTTTCGAGTTTACATCAAGCACCATACCACGGATCAAGCAATATTTCTAGGGGCAACTTTGTTTAAAAGGATGCTGTTTCGACTATGAACTGGATGAATCTAGGCTTTGCCGAGAATTCCTCTTCATAGCCAAAGGCATGGGCATCGTAAACTTTTAAGTCAAGTAAGCTACTGATAAAAGATTTGAACGCGGATTTACCATTTCTTATGCATCCTATCTGTGTTTATCAGCGTTCATCCATGGCCAAATAACAACCAAAGGTGGGGGAGAACATATTTACCCATCGAAATAGGCTAGCCCCCATCTTTTCTGCTTGATCCGGAAAGTGGATGAATGGAATGGGGTTGGGAAACCCAGAAATAAGGTCGGCTTACTGAAAGTTTAAATAGACGGTAATGGACTTGCGACGTAGTTCGTCGATGGCACCGGCAAAACGTTGGTCGGAGGTTTCGGATTTGTAGATATTGCTCAAGCCATGCGAAAACCTTATTTCAGGAGAAAACTTAAAGAACTTGAAATAAAAATCGAATCCCATGCCCAGCTCCAAGGCCACATCTTTGCTTTTGAGCACCAACTGATCAGCGTCGGCTTCATCTTGGGACTTGGTGCGAAACATGGGGTTGGCCCCGGCCACGAAGAACATACGTGTGTTGTCAAACCGCATGGACTTATATTTGATGAGCAAAGGCATTTCGACCATGGTCATTTCCGTGATGGTCGTTTCGGTATATGGCATGCCATCGCCGGGGACTATTAAGTCTTCCCAAACCACCCCTCCGTTATTGGCAAAGTAAGTGATGTCTGTTTGAAATTCGTAAAAACCTACCTTGGGAGTTCCGGTTAAGGTGAGTTGGTCGTGCAGGCGCATTTTCAATAAGAAGCCCAAAGAAAATCCCGGCGAGAACACCGGTTGGATGCTTCGGATATTGGCAAATGCAGGATTTTCAGGGTCCATGAAGGCTTCACTGTACTTTAAGCGGAGGCTTGAAGTATGGGCCGCCAGGAAAAAACCGTAGCTTAAAAATTGGTCATCTTGGCCAGATTTATTGATAGGCCTGTAGTGGTCCTGTGCCAAAGCAGAAGACCATGAGCCTATCAGGAGCAGAAAAACAAGGGCTATTTTTCTCCAATATAAATCGAACTTATGCCAAAGGTTAAGGGTCTGCATTTTGTGTTTTTAAATCCGACTTTTTCCAGTACTGCCAGGAATTTGTCTCCATCGGGGAAGGCTTGTACAGATTCTGGTAAATATGTATAAGCCGATTGATCCTTGGAAACAAGTTTTCCTATCTGAGGTAAAATATACTTGAAATAAAAGTTGTATCCTTGTTTAAACGGAAACTTTTTGGGCTTAGAAAATTCTACGATAACAGTTTTGCCGCCCGGCTTCAATACGCGGTGCATATCTGCCAATCCCTTTTCAAGGTTTTCGAAGTTCCTTACTCCAAAAGAAACGATGACAGCATCAAATTTATTTTCTTCAAAAAGCAACTTTTCAGAATCGCCCATCTGTAATTCGATCAGGTGGTCGAGCTTTTTGTTCTTGATTTTCTTTTTGCCTTCGGCCAGCATTCCCTCAGAGATGTCTACGCCGATTACTTTTTCGGGGTTAAGGGCCAGTGCCTCGATGGCAAAATCACCCGTGCCCGTGGCAATGTCCAAAATCACCTTCGGTTGGTCCTTTTGGAGCATCTTGATGGCCTTTTTTCGCCAGGTGATGTCGATTCCCAAGCTCAAGAGGTGGTTCAGCAGGTCATAGCGCTTGCTGATATTGTTAAACATGTTGGCCACTTGGGCCTTTTTTCCGTCTTGCTGATCTTTGTAGGGAACTACTGACATGGGATTTGAATACTGTTTGAGTGCGCAATATTACTAAGTAAACACGAGCAATGGAAAAATGTTAACCATTAATTGGTTGTCAGGTTTTAACAGGAAAGGCTTACCTTTGTACAAAATAACGTAGCGATGATAAAAAAGGCGACATTTTTAACCAGTAATTCTGATTTCAGGAATTGTCCAGACCCCACCAAGCCGGAGTTTGCTTTTATTGGCAGGTCCAATGTGGGCAAGAGTTCCCTGATCAATATGCTGGCCAATAATAAAAACCTGGCCAAAACATCCGGTAAGCCAGGAAAGACGCAGCTTATCAATCATTTTGATGCAGAGGGGAAATGGTGGATCGTGGATTTGCCCGGATACGGTTTTGCACAAGTAAGTAAAAGCATCAAGGCAGATTGGGAAAAGATGATCAAGGGCTACTTGACCAGCCGTCCCAACCTCAAAGCCACCTTTGTATTAATTGATAGCCGTCTGGATCCACAGAAGAGGGATTTGGATTTCATTCTTTGGTGTGCCCAGAACGGTGTTCCCATTGTGTTGGTGTTTACCAAGGCCGATAAGCTATCGGTCAGCAAGGTGAAAGGAAATGTCAATAAGTTTCTTGCGGCTTCGCAGGTGATCTTTGAAGAGCCTCCGTTGTATTTTGTGACTTCCTCTACCACTGCAGTGGGGCGGGAAGAACTGGTAGGGTTTATGGAAGAAGTTGCCGAGGAATTTGACCCGGAAAATTAAATTAACTTGGGCTTTTAAGTCGAAAGCCTATATTTGCAAGCTGATTTTAATAAGAGAACTATGGAGTTTAAAGAAATAGCTACCGTGGCTGGAAAGCCAGGATTGTATAAAGTGCTTAAGCCTAGCAGGAGCGGGGTGATTTTGGAATCAATGGATGCCAAAAAAGCAAAGTTAGTAGTGGGTGCAAATCACAGGGTGTCCATCCTGAGCGAGATTTCAATTTATACCATGACCGAAGAAGGTTCCAGCCCGCTACAAGAGGTGATGATCACGATCGAGAAGGAATTTGAAGGAGATACTGGCTTGGCGAAAGGAGCGGACAACGATGAATATATTGCTTTTATGAAGCATATTCTTCCCGAGTTTGATGAGCAGCGCGTATACCCATCGGATATCAAAAAACTGATTTCTTGGTACCGCATTATCCGTGAACAAGCACCGGAAGTCCTGCAAGAAGATGCAGCTGCAGATGGTGAAACCGAAGAAAAAGAAGATTAATTACGCGATAACCACAAAAAGAAATAGCTACTTTTAGGGAAAACCATTGGGGTTCTTTAAAAGTAGCTTTTTTTTATGAATACTTCAGAACATATTTCGGAAAGCATCGAACTGCTCCAAAAGGATTTTGAACTTACCGTTCCTGATGAACCCTTAAATCGTGAGCAGCTGATCAAACTGTTGACACCGATCGTGGGGGAACTGCTTAACAGGGACCTGGAGCGGTTGCTTCAAGTTTGTTATCGGATAGATTTGGGAGAGGCCCGTCTAAAGCATCTCCTCCATGAAGCCAATCCAGAAACCATGGCCTCAGAGCTCAGCGAAGCCTTGGTGGATCGACAGCTCCAAAAGGTCCAATTGCGTCGAAAATACAGGTGAATTATTGGCTGATCTCTGTTTCCTTCAAGAACTCCTGGGATTCTTCGACCATGGCTTTAGAGCCAATGTACAGCGGTGTTCTTTGGTGAAGGGAAGTGGGCTTGATGTCCAAGATCCTGTTTTTTCCATCCGTGGCCGAAGCGCCAGCTTGCTCGGCTATAAAAGCCAGGGAATTGGCCTCGTAGAGCAACCGTAGCTTGCCATGAGGGGCTTTTGCGGTGCTGGGATAAATATAGATCCCGCCTTTGAGAAGGTTTCGGTGAAAGTCTGCCACCAAGCTGCCAATGTACCGTGCACTGTAATTTCTTTCCTTGCACGCTTCAATGTAGTTGTTTACGCCATCACTGACTTGTGATTTTAAGCCTTCATTGATGCTGTATATGCTGCCGTTCTCAGGGGCTGTCACGTTGGGATGGCTGAGGAAAAACTCTCCCAAAGACTGCTCGTAGGTAAATCCATTTACGCCCTTTCCGGTGGTGTAAACCAGCATGGTCGAAGAGCCGTACAGCACATAGCCTGCTGCCACTTGCTTGGAACCGGGCTGCATGATGTCTTCTGGCTGGATAGGGCTGCCTACGGGAGTGACCCGGCGATAGATGGAGAAAATGGTCCCAATAGAGATGTTGACATCAATATTGGAGGAGCCGTCCAAAGGATCCATGGCCACCACATATTTGCCGCTGCTGTTCTGCAAATCGATCACTTCATCATCTTCCTCGGAGACAATGGCACAAACTTCGCCTCCTTTGGTCAGTGCACGGCAAAAGCGGATGTTGGCCACCACATCCAGTTTTTGTTGTTCTTCACCTTGTACATTGGTGTTTCCGAACGCTCCGCTGATGTTGGAAAGCCCGGCACGGTTGATCTCACGGTTGACGATTTTGGATGCCAAAGCGATGTCCCTGAGTATTTGTGACAGCTCTCCGGATGCAAACGGAAAATCGTCTTGTTTACTCTTGATAAATCGGTCAAGGGTGACGCCTACTGAATAGCCTAATGCGGAGTTATTAGGCTCATATGGTTTTGTCTTCATATCTTTGAAAAAGTAAATTTTGAAATATAACCCAGTGTAAATTACTACATATATTTTTATGACAAAAGCAATTGTATACAAATTTGGTGGGGCTTCTGTAAAAGATGCTGCGGCGATCAAAAACCTCTCAAACATTTTATTCAATCGATTGCGGAGCCCAATGGTCATCGTCGTTTCGGCCATTGGAAAAACCACCAATGCCCTGGAAGAAATTTTACGACTGAAATATGATGGCGTAGATTTTTATTCGAATATTACAATTTTGAGAAAAAACCATTTAGCAATTTGCCAAGAGCTTTTTGAGGAAGGGGACTTGGTGTTTGGGATGGTAGAGAATATTTTTTTACAGCTGGCCAGGGTTTTGGAGGTGCCCCTGACCAAGGAGAATTACGATGAGTATTATGATCGAGTGGTAGGGTTTGGGGAACTGCTCTCCACAAAAATCATCCATGCATACCTGTGTCATCGCCAGCAATATTGTATTTGGCAGGATGCTCGGGACTTTATCCTCACAGACGATAATTTCCGGTTTGCGAAAGTGGATTGGGAACAGACTGCTCGGCAGTGTCAGCAGAAGCTGGTTCCTGTGCTGAAGCAGCTGCCCGTGGTTACGCAGGGGTTTGTCGGCAGTACGAAAGATGGTCAGCCCACTACTTTGGGCCGTGAGGGGTCAGACTTCTCAGCGGCCATTTTCGCGAAGAGCTTAGGAGCCGAATCGGTGACTATCTGGAAGGATGTCCCGGGAGTCCTTAATGCCGACCCCAAGCGCTTTGAGGAGACGGTTAAATTTGACCGGTTGGATTATAAAGAAGCTGCAGAGATGACGTTTTATGGTGCCTCGGTGATTCATCCACGGACGATCAAACCGTTGGCAAATGCTAAGATTCCACTTTTCGTAAGGTCATTTTTACAGCCTGAGGAGCAGGGGACGGTAATTGGGGATTTTGGAGAAGGAAGCATCAATGTGCCGACCATTGTCGTGAAGGATAGGCAGGTATTGGTGACTTTTGAGGTGACTGATTTTACCTTTATCAACGAATCCCATATGCATCAAGTCTATGCCGAATTGGATAGGCTTAAGCTACGGGCCAATTTGATCCAATCTTCGGCGATTACCATTTCGATTTGTACGGATAGAGAGTTGTTTAAGCTCGAACAGTTGCTGGAGGAAATGAAGGGCATATTTAAAGTAAAGTACAATGAAGGCCTACAGCTGGTTACTGTCAAAAATTATGATGAGCGAACCAAGAAAAGGTTTCTGGATCATCGTGAAATACTGTTGGAGCAGACCACACGGAGTACTTTTCAAGTGGTTTGCCGGCAAGCGTAAGCTTAAAAGACTTGACTGGGCAGGCAAAAGGAGGAGTTTTCAGAGCAGTTTTTTGACCACTTTTTTGATGCCGGGAAGGTAGCTTTGCCCAAAGAGGTTGAGGTGTACCAGGAGCGGATAAAGGTTATGGATGTCTACCCTGGATTCGAAATCAGGTTCGAGGGGGAAGATTTCATGATAGGCCTCATAGAATTCACTTCTAAATCCTCCAAAGAGCTTGGAAAAGGCCAAATCCATTTCACGGTGACCAAAATAGATGGCCGGGTCAATCAGACAGGGGTCGCCCTTGGTGTTGACAATGACATTTCCTGACCATAAGTCTCCATGGAGCAAGGAAGGTTTTTCGTTGGGGATGAGGTCTTTCAGTTTTGGGTAGACTTGTTGGAGTTTTTTATAGAAGTCCTTGCTGATCAGTCCGTCATAATAGGCTTTTCCGGCCATTGGTTCGAGTCTCTCTTCGGCAAAGAAATCCGGCCAGTTGTTGTTAAAGGTGTTCCGCTGGGGGAGTGCAGCAATATAGTTGTCCTCATCCAGCCCAAACTGCGGGGACGTGGCCATGTGCAATTCGGCAAGTCCATGGCCGAGGTTTTTCCAATAGCTGGCATTGGGGTATCCGCCGTGAATCCACTCGATGAGCATGTAATTTTGGGAGGCTATCCGGCCTGCGCCAATGGTTTTTGGTATTTGGAGTGGGGCATGCTTGTGGAGCAGGGTCAGTCCCTTGATTTCCTGCAGAAACATGTCCGAGGACGGCAGGTGGTTGGACTTTAAAAAAAGCGCACCCTTGTCAGTGTCCAAGAGTACGCTTTGGTTCATGGTGCCGGCAGAAATCAGCCGGACAGATTTTAATTTGGTAGGTTCTGGTATGGCATCGGTTAAGACTTCTTCATAAAATGAATGGGACTTATGCATATACCTGATGTTCTTTTTTTAACTGAACAATGAATTCTTTAATGGATTCGTTCAAGATTTGGTAAACATTTTCGAAACCATCTTCCCCTCCATAATAGGGGTCCGGAACCTCATTTGAGCTGGCGTTTGGCTGGAATTCCCTCATCAGGTAGATGCGGTCATGACTGAGGTTATAACTTTCCATCAGCTGGAGGATGTTTTTTTTGTTCGACTTGTCCATGGCAATAATGTAGTCAAAATCCCTAATATCGGCATGGTTAAGTTGTCTTCCACGGTGGGAAATGGCGATGCCGTGCCTTTTGGCGCTGGCGACACTGCGCTCATCGGGTAGCTCTCCGATATGGTAATCGGATGTGCCACAGCTATCACTCTGGAATTTATACGCCAAATCAAGCGAGTTGATCTGGTGGTTAAAAATAGCCTCAGCAAGAGGCGATCTGCAAATATTGCCTAAACAAACAAATAAAACTTTAATCATATTTATCTAATTGAAACTCCTAATCCGACATTTACGGTGTTAAATTCCTGGAAGGTATAGTCTCCATTGAGGAAGACCGGCCCAAATTTCAGCCTTGCTCCCACTGTTCCCATTGCTCCTTTTGCGGTATAAGCCAACCTGACAGGGTCTACAAACTCTTGCGAGGTGCCGCTGATCTCATAGGTGCCCAGCATATTGTAATCCGATGTTCCGGAATTATAGCCAACGGCTCCATAAACCGTAAGGATGGACAATTTTTTACTGACCAATCCCTGGACCGTCCAGGTGCTCACATTCATCGTCGCGACCTGTCCTTGTACTTCATCGATATAGTATTTCGCATCTAATGCATTATAAGCGGCTAAGATCGAGAAGTCCACTGGTATGATGTTAATGCCTTCAAAATATTGCTTGAAGTCATGCTTTATGCCAATTCCCCACTGGGATACCTCCGTGTCTTCGATGGTAATTTTGGGAATAAATCTCCCGATGATTTCAAAGCCTGCCGGCAATCCTACAGCCCCTTGGATCAGCGGTGCAGGAACATACTTTACCGGAATGTCAATACCCGGAGGGATGTCAGCCTCTGCGATTGGGGTTTCTCCATCATATATCTCAAGTACACCTGTAGCGTCAGGATTGCCGTATAACGTGGGGAGCTGGGTCGGCCCAGTGACATCCTTCACCCTGATTTTTTCATATTCGGCAGGATTAAAGGTGAATGTTTCATAGTGGGAAGGTACTGCTGCACCACTGACAGCAAACTTCAGGTCAAATCCCAGTACGCCATGTGTTTTGGCGGTTTGTGCCCAGCCAGATCCCATGCTATAAATAAATCCTTTTGCCGCAGGCTCTACATAATAGCCCATGTAAGTGTTCAAGTCTTCCTTACCTGCATTAAGGATTTGTTCAATATTTACATTGCCTTGTCCAAAGGCTGATGATCCATGGACCATCAATCCTGCAAAACAAAAATATAATAATTTTTTCATCAGGTTAGTTGGTTTAAGAAATTAAAGGTAATGAAATTTAGAGTAAACTCTCCAAGGTAGAAACGACGGAAAGAAATAATTTTTGCATTTCTAATTAACTTTCTTACTTTTGCGGAACTATTATTAAATAATAATCATTCTCAACAAAGAATGGATACCGAAACGATAAAAGAGAAAATAGCACAAGGGGGACTGAAGTTTACGCATCAGCGGATGGTGATCTATGAGGCTGTATCCAAAACCCATAATCATCCCACTGCTGAATGGGTGTATGAGCAAGTCCATGAGCACAACCCTTCTATTTCTCTTGGGACGGTTTACAAGACCTTGGATACCTTTGTGAATGCACATATCATCCAGAAATTCATTGACAATAACGGGGTGATGCGTTTTGATGCGATTTTGGAAGCGCATAGCCATTTGTATGACAAGGAAACCAATGAGATTCGGGATTACCGCAACACTGAACTGGAAAAATTGATCAAGGAGTTTTTTGATAAAAACCAGATCCAGGACTTTGAAGTGGAGGACATATCAGTGGTCATCAAGGGCCATAACAAGTAACAATTGAAAACAAATTTTCTAAACATAACTAATCAAATAAAACGTAAAAAGTATGTCATTAGTAGGAAAAAAAGCCCCATTATTTAGTGCACCAGCCGTAATCAATGGCGAAGAAATCGTAGATAACTTCTCTTTGGAGCAGTATGTCGGTAAGCAAGAAGTGATCTTCTATTTCTATCCAAAAGATTTCACATTCGTGTGCCCTACAGAGATTTTGGCTTTCCAAGAGAAATTGGCCGAATTCGAAAAAAGAGGTGTAGCGGTAGTGGGCGCTTCTTGCGACACTGAAGAGACTCACCTGGCATGGTTGGCCACTCCTAAGGCTAACGGTGGTATCGAAGGCGTAACCTATCCATTGGTGGCTGATCCAGCCAAGACCATCGCTCATAACTTTGGCGTTTTGGCCGGAGAGTGGAACTACAATGAAGAAGGTGAATTGATCTATGAAGGTGCTCCTGTAGCGTTCAGAGGTTCTTTCTTGATCGATAAAGAAGGTGTGGTAAGACACGAAACCATCAATGACCTTCCACTAGGAAGAAACATCGATGAGATGATCAGATTGGTAGATGCCCTTCACCACGTAGAAAAGCATGGAGAGGTTTGTCCTGCCAACTGGGAAGAAGGTAAAGAAGCCATGAAAGCGACCAAAGAAGGTGTATCTGAATACCTAGCTAAAAACTAATCACTGCTGAATTCAGCAAATAATTTAAAAGCCCTGAAGCGATTCAGGGCTTTTTTAGTTTTCAGCCACAAAGATACTATGGCAGCATGGGTGTTTTATCTTACTTTTTTTCGGATCGAGCCATATTTCTGGGGGGTGAATGTTGACATGTTCTGATGAAAGAAAATTTCACACCGCAAAAACGATGGTTTTCCTCCATCTGCACGAATGGGTTTTAGCGGAAATTTGTGGAAAATAGGGAGGGTAATGCGGCTAAAACGGAAAACGTTGAATGGACAAATTTACCATGGGCTTCACCCATGGCTATGGATGTACCGAGGCTGTTTCATAAATAAATAATCCGTCATCACGAGCGGAGTGAAGTGATCTCGATGAGCTTTCATTGCACGTATGACGAGATTGCTTCTTCCGATATCCATCGGAATCGCAATGACGAGGACTTATGAGACAACCTCTAGCTTTCGAGCATATATAACGATCGCTACAAAATACTTTATACCTTGTATTTCACCTCTCTCCAGATTACACCATGGATAAAATGTGATCAAGCCATAATAATGGAGTGCTTATATGAGGGCATTACAAAAGTCCTTCCCCGCAGTCCACATTTCAAATGCGGACTAGATGATGCATTGAGTTATCGGAACAATGATATGCTGCCAAGGCCTCAGGCCCAAAGCAATTATACATTTCCTTCCGTGCAGGACCAACGTGCACTTGGTGCCTTTGGGACGTTATGGCATGTTTATTTAACCGTGGTTTTGCCATTATGTAATGCTGGCAGTCCCCGACTTTTCCGCTTAATCTTTTTTTTTATGTCCTCGCTTTGGTGACTTCCTAATTGATGCGGGTGTCCGTACATTCGCCTAATGAGCGATACGCCGGACGACAGGCATGAGTCAGAAAACTGCTATCGATGTAAGGTCGTTTACCGGCTTCTTGCTATTTTTGGGCATGAAGGTGTTATATGATTTTTCGGTTTGGGTTTTTTCCGGAATGCTCAGGATGGCCAGTGGAGGAGACTCCAAATTGGCGCGTTTGGTGAGGGGGAGGAAGCCTGTTTTTGATGAAATAGCCATTTTTCGAGAAAAGCATCATGGAAAAGTAGCTTGGTTTCATGTGGCTTCCCTTGGAGAATATGAACAGGCCAAGCCGGTGATTGCACGATTAAAACAGGAGTTTCCGGCAATGGCGGTTTTGGTGACTTTTTTCAGTCCCAGTGGCTATGAAAATGTCATCAAAAAGCCACAGCCAAATGTGGACGGGGTGACGTATTTGCCTTTTGATACCGAAGGAAATGCCAAGCATTTTTTGAATTTGGTAAAGCCATCGGTGGTGTTTTTTGTAAAGTATGACCTGTGGGCCAATTTTATCTTTGAAGCAAAAAAACGGCAAGTTCCCTTGTTTTTGTTTTCGGCTGCTTTGCGTAAGGATCAGGTTTATTTTCAGTTTTACGGAGGGTTTTTCAGAAAAGTGCTGAAATGCTTTGACCATATCTATGTTCAGAATGACCAGACGCAAAGGTTGTTAGGGGAAATAGGCGTTTCTGAGACGACGGTGACCGGAGATACCCGCTATGATAATGTCCGCGCCATCAGCCAATCTCCCAAGCAATTTCCTGAGATCGAAGCTCTTTTTGGGCAGAAAAAGGTGATGGTGATCGGAAGTGCTTGGCCGGAAGACATGGAGGTGATCCTGCCATTTGTCAATAGTCATGAAGATTTTCACTACATCATCGCACCGCACGATATCAATGACGCCCAAATAGCTGATTGGCAGCTCCAGATCAAGCATCCATCCATAAAGTATTCAGAACTGGATGGGGCCTCGTCGGAGGGGGTGAAGGTGCTCTTTATAGATAATATCGGCATGTTGTCTTCTCTTTACCAGTATGCTAAGGTCGCTTATGTCGGCGGGGCATTTGGAAAAGGGCTGCATAATATTTTGGAGCCATTGGCTTTCTATATACCTGTACTTTTCGGGAAATTGAAAAAGGCCAGTAAATTTCCTGAAGGAGGAATCAGCCAGCAATATGGTTGTGGATTCGAAGTGGAGGATGCTGCAGCATTCGAGAAAATAATCTTAGCTTTGGAAGCGCCCGAGGCCTACGATCAAGCCGTGAATGCAGCGGAGAAACTGGTCATGGATAACCTTGGCAGTGCAGCTAACATCATCAACAGCGTGAAAAATACGGTCCAATGGAGCAAAAAGGAAGGGTAATAAAGAGTACGGGAAGCTGGTACGAGGTAGAGACGGAAAAGGGACCGATTCGGGCTCGGTTAAGGGGGAAGTTCAAGCAGGACGACCTTAAGCTTACCAATCCGATAGCAGTAGGTGATTTTGTGCTATTGGCTAAGGAAATCAATCAAGAGAGTGCGGTGATCTCCAGTATTTTGCCCCGGGAAAACTACATCATCAGGAAGTCTACTCGAAAGCAAAACTTTTCCCACATTTTGGCTTCCAATATTGATCAGGCATTCTTGGTGGTGACGTTGAAGCAGCCGCGGACCTCCTTAGGGTTTATCGATCGGTTTATCGTAAGCACGGAGAGTTTTAGGATTCCCACGACCATTGTGGTAAATAAAATGGACTTGGTCAAGAAGGAAAAGGACAAGGAATTCCTTCAGGACATCCATGATATTTATGAGCCATTGGGATATCCCGTGGTGGAAATTTCTGCCCTCGATGATGAAGGGCTCCAGGAGGTGTTTTTGCCGAAGTTGTCCGGGAAGACCACTTTGCTCTCGGGGCATTCTGGAGTGGGCAAGTCCTCTTTGCTGAACAAGATCATTCCGTCTGCTTCCCAGACGACCAAGGAGGTGTCCTCTTTTACCTCAAAAGGAGTGCATACCACTACCTTTGCAGAAATGTTTCCGCTGGAAGGTGGAGGTTACCTGATCGATACACCGGGGATCAAGGAATTTGGGATTCTGGATATCGATGACCAAGAGCTTTCGCATTATTTTGTGGAAATGAGAAAATACTTGGGGCAGTGCAAGTATAACAATTGCAAGCACCTTAATGAACCCGGCTGTAAGGTTTTGGAGGTGCTGGAAGAGGGATATATTCACCCTTACCGGTACGATAGTTATGTCAAAATCTTACATGAAGAGGATACTTTCCGGTAAATGGTGGACGGTGCTGGTGTTGATTTCGTCCAAGCCGTTAGGGCCAAGGATGAAATTATGCCGATTTTTTGACCTTTCAATATTTAATTTTTCGATCCCATTACCTTTGAATCCATTCCCATTTGAAGTAATTTTCGCAGGCAAAACCGATTGATTAGACCATCATGAGTGAGATAAAAACATTAGTGTTGAACCATAAGCAAATCCAACAGAAAATCATTCGCATTGCTTATGAAATATATGAAAGGAATGCTGGAGAGCAAGCGTTGGTATTTGCTGGAGTGACAGGTATGGGGAGTGTGTTGGCCGGAATTTTGGCGGAAAAGGTCAGGGAAATATCAGGATTGGACATACAGCAGGTGGAGGTTTCGTTGGATAAGTTCACCAAAAAACAACCAGCGGTCACCGTAAGTCCAGCGGTAGACCTGACGGACAAGTGTCTGGTCATTGTGGATGATGTGTTGAATTCTGGCCGTACGCTTACTTACGTGATGGAGCCTTTTGTGAAATATGCCGTTAAGAAGATCGAAATCGCTGTTCTGGTGAACCGAAGCCATAAGAAGTTTCCCGTATCTGCAGATTATACAGGCTACGAATTGGCCACTACCTTAAGTGAAAACATTGAGGTGATGCTTGACGACCATGATTCCACGGTTTATCTGCAGTAGCTAAAACCTCCAATTCTTATTGATCAATTTTAAATTCTGAAAATCCCAAATACCATGTCTGTACACCAGTCCTCTAATATCAAGCGAATTACCACCCACGTTTTGCAGGAAATGAAGACACGTGGTGAAAAAATTTCCATGTTGACCGCCTATGATTTTTCCATGGCGGGGATTTTGGATGGAGCAGGCTTGGACATCATTTTGGTGGGAGATTCTGCTTCCAATGTGATGGCTGGACATGAAACGACCCTTCCGATTACCTTGGACCAGATGATTTATCACGCTTCTTCAGTGGTGAGGGCGGTTAAGAGAGCGTTGGTGGTCGTGGACATCCCTTTTGGGTCCTATCAAGGCAATTCTTCCGAGGCCCTTCGTTCGGCCATTCGCATCATGAAAGAATCAGGAGCCCATGCGGTGAAAGTAGAAGGAGGGGCAGAAATCAAGGAGTCAGTGGTGCGGATATTGAGTGCCGGGGTGCCTGTGATGGGACATCTGGGCCTTACCCCGCAATCGATTTACAAGTTTGGTACCTATACCGTCAGGGCTAAAGAAGAAGAGGAAGCCGCCAAACTGATTGCAGATGCCAAGGTGTTGGAGGAATGTGGCTGCTTTGCCATTACCTTGGAAAAGATACCTGCCCAGCTTGCCAAAAAGGTAGCGGAAACGGTATCCATTCCCGTTATTGGGATAGGAGCAGGACCTCATGTGGATGGCCAAGTGTTGGTGGTGCATGACATGTTGGGCATTACCCAAGAGTTCAAGCCAAGATTTTTACGGCAATATGCAGACTTACGTGGCATTATGACCGAGGCGGTAGAAGGATACATCAAGGATGTCAAATCCAATGACTTCCCCAACGAGAAGGAGAGTTACTGAAGGTGCGGGTAATAGGGATCCATTAAATATCTACAGACATGTGCCCAAGATTATGTTGTCCCTTATCGGTTTTGATAAGTTGTTTAGAGGCAATTTAAAGCACTTATTTTTTAAAATCAGCAATAAAGACCACAGGATTTGCTTCTGTTTGGGAAGAGATCAAGCGTTTGTGGGGTGGGATTCGTTTTCCGTTCAGTTGATAGAATGATTGCAGTTCATCTGACGTGTGGTAATACCAGGCAAAGTGCTGGTTAGCCCCGCAAAAATTGATGTTGGAAGGTGAAGGAAAAAGATCGTTTTGTAATTCTTTTAAGACATAGCCTTTTTGGTGTTTCCAGTCGATCAATAGATACCTTTGGATATGACGATGCTTGATCCTGAAAAGGACATTTTCAGCAGAAATCTGAATTCCATTTCGTAGGTTGGAATATCCTGAAAAGGAATTGAAGGAATGTAGCCTTTTCAATGGATCAGTCTCCTGATCAAAAGTTTCAACAGGATAAAACTGACCATTAAAATCGAGGTGCCATTTTTCTACCAATTTCCCCGTGATTTGGTAAAGGGTATCAAGAAAGGGGTGATAATGAATGGTGCGTTGGTTGCTGATGATAAAGTAGCGTTCATCGGAGAGGTGCGGACGTAGAAGACTATTGGAAATCCATTTATGGGATTTGCTTCCGTTTTTTTCTAATTGATAGACCGTTTCAGCGGTTGTGGTATTGAGATAACCCATGATAGCATTATCCCTAAGACAGATTCCTTCAAACGGATGGGGAATTGCGATAGTGCCCAATTTTTCGAGCTCGGGGTCAAAAAGATGAATTTTCCGATGGTATGCATCCAGGGCATAAATCGTGTCCTTCCGAAACGCAATATCGTTGATGTGATGGCCTTCCAGAGGGCCTGTTCCAAAATCATCTTTATAGGCAAGTAGTTTGCCATTTTCGCGGTCGAAAACCTTAATAGACTTTGTCAGGTCAAAATCCAGTACCAAAATGTATTTATTGGAAACGATTAACCTATCGATGTTCCCTACAATGATGCTTTCATCAAGTTTTATAGGCGTGAGTGTGCTAAAGAACTTGCTGAGCGGATAGCTTACCTCCGTTTGTCGAATAGGAATGCTGTTGGGATGTTTTTTGGATCCACAGGATAAAAGAAGAAAAATTGATATCTTAATAAAAATGCGCATGACTAAAATGTTTCAATCAATATAACTAAAATTTTAATAGTTTAAAATATCATACAGTATTTATTGAACAGGGATTTATGGGGAATAGGAAAGGAATATGGCGTAAATCAAAATGAAGTTTTGTGCGATGTGCTGAGCTGTAATGGAGGCAACTGGCTGTCCCTCTGCATATTCAGTCGCAAACCTTTGAATACGCGATATTTTGCGTAATTTAGCGGCAAAATCAAGTGCTTAGGCATTTATACGAGAATTTATTGTTTAGCTAAATACAGCAAGGTTGGCGAGTGATCGCGCCTGGTTGTGTCCAAATTTTAAAATAGAAATGACCACTACAAAAACACCGAAGATCCTTTATACGCTGACTGATGAAGCACCAGCTTTGGCAACCTATTCTTTGTTGCCGATCATTAAATCATTTACTGATTCAGCTGGTGTGGTTGTGGAGACCAGGGACATTTCCCTTTCGGGCAGGATCATCGCTAATTTTCCAGAATACCTCAAAGAGGACCAGCGCATTGGTGATGCTTTGGCGGAGCTTGGTGAAATCGCCAAAACACCGGAGGCCAATATTGTGAAGCTTCCCAATATCAGTGCATCCATTCCGCAATTAAAAGCGGCAATCAAGGAGTTGCAGGAAAAAGGATATGCCTTGCCTGATTATCCTGATGAGCCGAAGGACCAGGAAGAAAAAGGTGTCAAAGCCAAATACGATAAGATTAAAGGAAGTGCGGTAAACCCGGTCCTTAGGGAGGGAAATTCCGATCGTCGGGCGCCACAGGCGGTCAAGCAGTTTGCTCGAAACAATCCCCACAGCATGGGCGAGTGGAGTGCAGATTCTAAATCACACGTGGCCAGCATGTCCGAAGGGGACTTTTATGGCAGTGAGCAGTCTTTGACCATGTCTGAAGCCGGAACCGTAAAGATCCAGTTGGAAGCCGGCGATGGTACCGTTACCGTTCTTAAGGAAGGATTGGAGCTCCAAGAAGGAGAGGTGATCGATTCTTCTGTAATGAGCGTCAAAAAGCTGCAAGCCTTTTTGGCAGAACAAAAGGCGGACGCCAAAGCCAAGGGGATTTTGTTCTCCCTGCACATGAAAGCGACCATGATGAAGGTGTCCGATCCGATCATCTTTGGGCATGCAGTGAAAGTGTTCTTTGCCCCCGTGTTTGAAAAGCATGCGGCTACGATCAAGAAGCTTGGCGTGGATGTGAACAATGGTTTTGGTGACTTGGTGAGCGCATTGGAAAAACTTCCAGCGGACAAAAGAAAAGAAATTGAAGCCGATATAGAGGCCTGCTTGGCTGATAGTCCTGATTTGGCCATGGTAAATTCCCATAAAGGAATTACCAACCTTCATGTGCCAAGTGATGTGATCATCGACGCTTCCATGCCGGCCATGATCCGATCTTCAGGCCAGATGTGGAATAAAAACGACGCCCTTCAGGATACCAAAGCGATCATTCCAGACCGTTCGTATGCGGGCGTGTACCAAGAGACCATTGATTTCTGTAAGCAACATGGTGCTTTCGATCCGACCACCATGGGAAGTGTTCCCAATGTGGGCTTGATGGCGCAGAAAGCAGAAGAGTACGGTTCCCACGATAAGACGTTCGAAGCGGCTGCTGATGGGGCTATTAAAGTATTGAATGCCGCAGGGGAGACCCTTATGGAGCACAAGGTAGAAAAAGGCGATATCTTCAGGATGTGCCAAACCAAAGATGCTCCTATCCAAGACTGGGTGAAGTTGGCAGTCAACCGTGCCCGATCCAGCAACACCCCAGCGGTATTTTGGTTGGATGAGCATAGGGCGCATGATGCGCAATTGATCCAGAAGGTGAATCAATACCTTCCTCAGCACGATACCGAAGGATTGGATATTCGCATTCTGTCTCCAGTGGAGGCTACCCGATTCTCTCTTGAGCGGATCAAGGATGGAAAAGATACCATCTCGGTAACCGGAAACGTGCTTCGGGATTACCTGACCGATCTTTTCCCGATTTTAGAATTGGGCACGTCTGCAAAAATGCTCTCTATTGTGCCATTGATGAATGGTGGGGGCTTGTTCGAAACAGGTGCCGGTGGATCTGCACCGAAGCACGTACAGCAGTTTGTGGAGGAAGGACACTTGAGGTGGGATTCCTTGGGTGAGTTCTTGGCATTGGCCGTGTCATTGGAGCACCTTGGTGAGACCTTTGATAACAACAGGGCCATTGTGCTGGGCAAGACCTTGGATACCGCAACCGGTAAATTCCTTGAAAACGGAAAATCACCTTCCCGTAAAGTCAACGAACTTGACAACAGGGGAAGTCATTTCTACTTGGCCATGTACTGGGCAGAGGCCCTTGCCAACCAAGACGAGGATGCCGCACTGAAAGAGATCTTTACCAAAGTGGCCAAAGCCATGATAGAAAAAGAGGAGCAGGTGATTGCTGAGCTAAACGGTGCTCAAGGAAGTCCTGTGGACATCGGCGGTTACTTCAAACCCGCTGAAGATAAAACTTCCAAGGCCATGCGTCCAAGCCAAACCCTGAACGGGATTTTGGAAATGGTAGTGGCCAGTGTGTAATACCTGACTGATAGTTATAATATGAAAAGGGCTCCATTTTGGAGCCCTTTTTTTAAGAAAATGGGCTGGCAAAAATATTTTGCCAGCCCATTTATTTATTTGAAACAACTGATAGAGTTGTTTACAATTCCTTGATCATAATATTCTTAAACCAGACGTTGTTACCGTGGTCTTGAAGGGCGATTTTACCTTCTTGGTATTGACCAAATCCTTCAGTGTTTTTGAATTTACTGTTGGCGATAAGTTCATTCCAGCTATCGTTCCAAAGGGTGGTCTCCACGGTGGTGACACCGTTGAGCTTGAAGGTTAGTTTGCCTTGGTTAACGATGATCTCTGAAGTGTTCCACTCGCCGACAGGATTTTCAGCTTCCTCAGTAGCCTTGATCAGGTCGTAAAGGTCACCTGTGCGGTGTTTTTCGATTTTGCCATCCGGATGGCCGTCATTGTCCAGCAGTTGGTATTCGGGGCCAGTATTCCAGGAATGTTTATATTTATCCAGTTCTTGTACCAAAAATATGATGCCGCTGTTTCCATTTTCGGAAATCTTCCAGTCCAGCTTAAGGTGGAAGTTGCCATAGACCTTGTCAGTAACAATATCGCCACCACCGTTTACTTGCCAGTTTTCTTTATTGGAAGCGTCCAGGTAGAGGACACCGTCTTCTACTTTCCAGGCAGGACCTACGGTTTCTTTGTTGTAGCTGGTCCACCCGTCTAGGTTTTGGCCGTTAAAGAGTGGAGTCCATTCTTCTTGTGAGGCTGTTTCGGTTTTCACTGCAACCTCCTCTTGAACGGATTCTTTTTCAGTGTCGCCTTTTTCGGCTGAGCCGCAGGCTGAAGCCAAAAGTCCAAGGACGGACAGGGATAATATGGATTTTTTCATAATGTAAAATCGATTAAAAGAGGGTTTTTTAATACCCTCTTTAAGGTTTAGGGTTATTTCTTAAGCATTAGGATGTATTTCACCATTTTTTTGGCATCGTCTTCTGAGAGGCCTGGGTGAGCAGGCATGGGGACCTGTCCCCAAACTCCGTTGTTTCCATCTACCACTCTTTTGGCTAACGTCTCGATGTTTTCATCAGTACTTTCGTATTTCTCTGCTACATCTTTGTAAGCAGGGCCTACGATTTTTCTTTCTACCATATGGCAGCTGGGGCAATCTGATTCTTTTACCAGGGCCAATCCTTCTACGTAATCAGGATTGTCCTTGTACATTTCGTCGAAACTCATTTCTTTCTTTGGTGCAGCAGATTCTGCAGCACTGGTGGTTTCTTCCGATTTGGTGTCTGACCCTCCGCCGCAGGCGTAGGCCATACCGGCAAGTGCAATGGCACCTGCGCTAGCTAATTTACTCAAGTTCATTGGTTCTATAGGTTTGTTTGTATTTAGTTAAATTCCTAACACTTTTTTGTTGAGCGCATCATCGGTACCTGCGGAAGCAAAATCATCAAAGGTCTTTTCGGTTACCCTGATGATCTTTTCACTGATAAACTTGGCTCCTTCGATGGCTCCTGCTTCGGGATGCTTGATGGCACATTCCCATTCCAGGACAGCCCAGCCGTCAAAGCCATATTGGGACAATTTACTGAAAATAGCGTTAAAGTCCACTTGGCCATCTCCTAAGGAACGGAACCTCCCGGCCCTGTCAATCCAACCTTGGTAGCCACCATAGACACCTTGTTTTCCCGTTGGGTTGAACTCGGCATCTTTGACATGGAACATCTTGATCCTGTCTTTGTAGAAATCGATGAACTGAACATAGTCCAAGCACTGCAATACGAAGTGGCTTGGGTCATAAAGGATGTTGGCCCGAGGATGCTGGTTTACTTTTTCGAGGAACATCTCAAACGTCACGCCGTCGTGCAGGTCTTCCCCTGGGTGCAGTTCATAGCATAAATCTACACCATTTTTGTCAAATTCATCCAGAATGGGCAGCCACCTTTTGGCCAATTCCTCAAATCCAGCCTCAACCAGTCCTGCTGGACGCTGCGGCCAAGGGTAAACGGTATGCCACATCAAGGCGCCACTGAAGGTGCCGTGTTTGGTCAAGCCCAGGTTTTTGGACGCTTTGGCAGCATACATCAGTTGCTGGGTCGCCCATTTGGTCTTTCCTTCCAGGTCTCCTTTTAGCTCTTCCGGTGCAAATGCATCAAAAAGCTCATTGTAGGCAGGATTGACGGCTACCAACTGCCCTTGTAAATGGGTGCTCAATTCAGAGATTTCCAAGCCAGCGTCGGCTACGGTTTGTTTGATCTCATTTGCGTATTCAGGTTCTTCAGCAGCTTTTTTAAGGTCCATGAACCTGCCGTCCCAAGAAGGTATCTGTACGGCCTTGTAGCCGATGCTTGCTGCCCATTCACAGATGCTTTTAAGGCTGTTAAAGGGTGCCTGGTCATCTGCAAATTGCGCCAAAAATAGCGCGGGGCCTTTGATGGTCTTCATACAAAAGGGTCTTTTAAGTTTATTAAATTAATCGTTTTAGCAAATGAATTTGGAATGCAAAATACATTCTTTCATGGTATTCTTTAAATATTTTGTCAGCTTTTTGCTCCAAAGTTCCTTGAAAGCGTGTCTTTTGGGGCTAAACGGTGCTCCTGCGCACGTTTACTCACGGAAAATAGCGCCAGACCTAAATTTCAAACTTGGTCCACTTTTGCTCGGATTGGCCACTTTTGACGACTTGCTCTATAAAAGCCATGCCTCTTACGCCGTCTTCTGTTCCTGGAAAATCCAACCATTCTTTTTCTGGTGTTTGGTTGTTGAGCTTGGCCAATAAGGTCCTTGCAAAGTTGTGGTAGTGATTGGCAAACGCTTCCAGGTAACCTTCCGGGTGGCCAGCCGGCGTGCGGGTATTGGCTAGGGCATAGCTGGAAAGGTAGGGAACGTTGGCTCCAGCGCGGTAGATTTGGTCCGGTTGTTCAGGATGGCGGACGATCAGAGAGTTGGCATCTTCCTGCTGCCATTCCAGTCCTGCTTTGTCTCCATAGACCCTGATTTTTAGGTTGTTTTCTGCTCCCGTGGCGACTTGGCTGGCCATGAGGACTCCAGAAGCCCCATTGTCAAACTTCAATAAAACGATGCCATCGTCATCCAAGGTCCGTCCCGGCACGACGGTGTTCAGGTCGGCGCACAGTTTGTCCAGTTTCAATCCACTGACGTACTCGGCCAAGTTCATCGCATGGGTGCCAATGTCTCCCATACAGCCGGCTACTCCACTTTTTTTAGGGTCTGTCCGCCAGGCCGCTTGTTTGTTCCCTTCATCAGAAAAATCTTTCCAAAGCCAGCCTTGAGGGTATTCGACGTACACTTTCCTGATTTTGCCCAATGTGCCATTGGCAATAAGCTGTTTGGCTTCTTTTACCATTGGATAGCCCGTGTAGGTATGGGTAAGACAAAAAAGCATGCCGGTTTCCTGAATGACTTTGTCCAGCTGCTTGGCTTCGTCCAGGGTGAGGGTCATGGGTTTGTCCAAAACCACGTGAAAGCCATTTTGCAGGGCCTTGATGGTCGGATCGAAGTGGGCATGGTTTGGCGTGACAATGCTCACAAAGTCGATGCGCTCTCCTTCCGGGAGTTGTTTTTCTTTTTCGAACATCTCGTCATAGGACTGGTATACCCGTTTGGGATCCAGAAAGAGATCTTTCCCCGCTTGTGCTGATTTTTCTGGTCGGCTGCTGAATGCACCCGCTACCAAGGCGATCTGCCCGTCAATATTGGCAGCAATCCGGTGAACGGCTCCGATAAAAGCGCCCGGTCCGCCACCGATCATGCCCATTCGGAGTTTACGATGGTTCGTCATTATATTTGGTTTTTATAAAACTTAGTGATTTCCTACTGTAATGGATTTCCTGCTTTTGCCATGTGGAAAAGGCCAGGAGTAAAGCTTGAATATTTGATAAAATGCGATATAGTCTTGTGAGTGGCAATGAACAAATAATAGCTACTGTTATACTTTCATGATTGTATTCAACGAAATTAAAATTAAGCTAAAAACACTAAAATTTAAATTATTATTTAAGTAGTTTGGCTTTTTCTTTTTAAGTTGGGAATTAAAATTAACACAAAAAAACCTATTAAAAACCTATGAGTTTCAATACGAAGTTTAAACTGTCCTTTATGATGTTCCTCGAATTTTTCATTTGGGGAGGTTGGTTTGTTACCTTGGGGTTGTTCCTTGGAAACAACTTAGGGACGAATGGAGCACAGGATGCAGCTGTGTTTTCGACACAATCACTGGGAGCCATTATCGCTCCTTTTATCATTGGGTTGATAGCCGACAAGTACTTTAATGCAGAACGGATTTTGGGAATCCTTCATCTGATTGGCGCGGTATTGATGTACCTTATGTACACCGCAACTGATTTCGAATCGTTTTACCCTTATGTGTTTGCCTACATGGTGGCGTATATGCCCACGTTGGCTTTGGTGAATTCGGTTTCCTTTAATCAGATGAGCAATCCAGAAAAGGAATTTGGTGTCATTAGGGTGTGGGGAACGATTGGTTGGATTGTGGCCGGATTGGTGATCAGTTTGGTGTTTGCTTGGGATTCCACGGAAAATGCCGCAGCTGGAATGTTGAAATATACCTTTTTGATGACCTGCATTGCCTCCTTGGTATTGGGTGTTTACAGCTTTATGCTGCCAAAGACGCCTCCAAAAATTGCCAAAGGCGAGAAAAAGTCCATTTCAGAGATTCTGGGGCTTGATGCTTTTACACTTCTGAAAGACCGAAATTACTTGGTTTTCTTTTTGTCTTCGGTATTGATCTGTATCCCCCTTGCCTTTTACTATCAAAATGCCAGTAAATTTTTCGGTGAGATCGGTATGACGAATCTTACCAGTAAAATGGCCTTGGGGCAAGGCAGTGAGGTGCTCTTCATGCTGCTGCTTCCGATCTTCTTTGGTAAATTCGGTGTGAAGAAAACGTTGTTGGTAGGCATGTTGGCCTGGGTGGTCCGCTATGCGTTGTTTGCCTTTGGTAATGTCGGGGAGCTTTCTTTTATGCTTTTGACAGGGATTGCCCTTCATGGGATTTGCTATGATTTCTTTTTTGTTTCCGGGCAGATTTATACAGACTCCAAAGCAGGCGAAAAGTTCAAGAGTGCTGCACAGGGAATGATTACCCTCGCAACCTATGGCGTGGGCATGTTGATCGGCTTCTGGGTAGCAGGATGGGCATATGACACCTATGAAATGAGTGATAAAGTCCACGACTGGAAGACGATCTGGTTGATTCCGTCAGGAATTGCCGTATTGGTAGCCCTGATCTTTGCCGTGGCGTTTAAACAGAAAAAAACTACGCCTGTAGAGGCTTAATATTTTGTCAGAATGAAGCCTCGTAGATCAGCAATAAAGAAAATGATGGTGGGGTCGGCAGTACTTAGCGGCTTGCCCTACTTGAATCTCAAAGCAAAAAATAAAGAAATGTTGAAAGGAAATATAAACCATTCGGTGTGCCGGTGGACCTATGGTCACCTGTCGCTCGATGAGTTATGCGTACTGATCAAAGATATTGGGTTTAATGCCATCGACTTGCTGGGACCTGATGACTGGCCCACCGCACAGAAGTATGGAGTGTACAGCTCCATGTGCAATGGTGCTGAAATTAGCCTTGAGGAAGGTTTTAGCCATTCGGAATACCACGATACCCTCATCAAAAACTATACGGAAATGATCCCCCTTGTGGCCAAAAACGGTTACAAAAACCTGATTTGCTTTAGTGGGAACAGAAATGGTATGGATGATGAAACAGGCCTGCAAAATAGTGTAAAGGGATTGCAGAAATTATTGCCGCTGGCAGAAAAACATGGTGTCACCCTGACGATGGAATTGCTGAACAGCAAAGTAGACCATCCCGATTATATGTGTGACAAAAGCGTGTGGGGCGTAGAGCTGTGCAAGCGGCTGGATAGTGAGCACTTTAATTTGCTCTATGATATTTACCATATGCAGATCGATGAAGGGGATGTGATCAGGACCATTGGTGAAAACCACCAATACTATGGACATTATCATACAGCGGGGAATCCAGGGAGGAATGAAATTGATGATACCCAAGAGCTAAACTACCCAGCGATCATTAAAGCCATTGCGAAAACAGGCTTTAAAGGCTATATTGCTCAGGAGTTTATCCCTAAGGCTGATGACAAGGCGGCATCGCTCCGAGAAGCCATCGCCCTATGTGACATTTAAACCAGAATAACCTAATAAAACCTATAGATGAATTATGGCAAATCAAGAGTATGATGCAATTGTTGTTGGCTCAGGTATAAGCGGTGGTTGGGCTGCTAAAGAGCTGACAGAGAAAGGGCTCAAGGTTTTGCTACTCGAAAGGGGGCAAAATGTAGAGCACGTAAAAGATTATAAGAATGCGACCTTGCCGCCTTGGGAAATTCCCCACAGAGGAAGGCGTACAACGGAAATGGTGGAAAACCATCCTAACCTAAAACGTGACTATGTGCTGAACGAATTGGTGTTGGACTGGTGGGCTCATGAAGATACTTCTCCTTATGTAGAGGAAAAACCCTTTACCTGGTTTAGGGGCTACCAAGTGGGAGGAAGGTCCCTGCTCTGGGGCAGGCAAAGTTATCGCTGGTCCGATCTGGATTTTGAGGCAAACCTAAAAGAGGGTATTGCGGTGGACTGGCCAATCAGGTATAAGGATATCGCACCCTGGTACGATTATGTGGAGAAGTTTGCGGGGATTGCTGGGAACCGTGACGGGTTGGATGTGCTTCCCGATGGGGAGTTTATGCCGCCATTTGCGATGAACTGCGTGGAGAAGGATGTAAAGGAGCGAATTGCCAAGCATTTTGAAGGAAAACGTCACCTGATCAATTCTCGGGTGGCCAATATTACAGAGCCACTTCCTGGGAGGCCAGGCTGTCAAGCGAGGAATAAGTGTTGGTTAGGCTGTCCTTTTGGAGGGTATTTTAGTACACAGGCTTCTACCTTGCCGGCTGCGATGGCTACCGGAAACCTAACCCTTCGACCATATTCCATTGTACACCGTGTATTGTACGATAAAGACACCAAGAAAGCGACGGGAGTAGAAATCGTGGATGCCGAAACCATGGAAACCATCGAGTATAAATCCAAGATTGTATTCCTTTGTGCTTCGGCCCTTAATTCTGCTCACGTATTGATGCGTTCGGCAACCGATATCTGGCCGGAAGGATTGGGCAGTAGCTCTGGTGAACTTGGCCACAATGTAATGGATCACCATTTCCGGTTAGGCGCAAGTGGAACAGTAGAAGGGTATGATGATAAATACTATTTCGGCAGAAGGCCTGGAGGTATTTACATTCCAAGGTACCGGAATGTAGGAGATGATAAGCGTGACTATGTACGTGGTTTTGGCTACCAAGGAGGTGCCAGTAGAAGCGGATGGGGAAGAGATGTGGCAGAGATGAACATTGGCGGTCCGATGAAAGAAGCCTTAACTGAGCCAGGACCATGGAGCATGGGCATGATGGCGTTTGGTGAAATCCTGCCTTACCACGAAAACACCATCAAGATCAGTAAAGATGTGAAGGATAAGTGGGGCATGTATGCACTGGTCATGAATGCTGAGATCAAGGACAATGAGCAGAAGATGCGTAAGGACATGATGAATGATGCCGCTGAAATGCTGGAAGCAGCAGGGGTCAAGAATATCCATACGTATGATTCTGGATATACCTTCGGACAGGGGATTCACGAAATGGGAACTGCTCGAATGGGCAGGGATCCCAAAACCTCCGTCCTGAACGAAAACAACCAAGTATGGGATGCCAAAAATGTGTTCGTGACTGATGGGGCAGCAATGACTTCTGCCGCTGCGGTAAATCCGTCACTGACCTATATGGCACTGACGGCCCGAGCAGCAGATTTTGCTGTGAAGGAACTCAAAAAAGGAAACCTTTAACCCAAAACGACACTAATTATGGCAATGAACAGAAGAGATGCACTGAAGAGCTTCGCCCTGATGATGGGAGGGACCATGGTAGGTGCCAATGCCTTGCTAACCGGTTGTACGCCGGATAAGCAGATAGAAGGGCTCGATTTCAGCCCAGAAGAAATTGACTTTCTGGATGAAATAGGCGATACCATTATTCCTACTACGGATACGCCTGGAGCCAAAGCCGTAGGGATTGGATCCTTTATGGTAATGATGGTAAAGGATACGTATTGGGAGGAAGAACAAAAGCAGTTTATCGATGGACTCAATAGCCTCAGAAAGGGATTTAAGGAGGAAGTCGGAAAGGACTTTATGGATGCTTCCCAAGAGGAAAGAACGGCTTACCTGAATAAGTTGAATGCTGCGGCACGTGAAGAAAATGGACCTAAGTACTTTAACATGTTGAAGGATTTGACCGTTTTGGGATACTTTACTTCCGAAATTGGTGCCACGCAAGCGTTGAATTATGTGGAGGTTCCTGGAAAATGGGAGCCTTGTATAGATTACAAAAAAGGGGATAAAGCCCACGCGATCTGATCCCATAAACGGAACAGTGCTCAGGCGCTGTTCCGTTTTTCTACATTCTTATTATCAAAACCCTACTATGAACAAAAGAAGAAAGTTTTTAAAGCTGGGAGCGGCTTTTACTGCAGGTTCATTTTTGCCTTTGCAGTTTTGTTCTTCTCCCAAAAGTGAAAGTGAAACGGCCGTTGTAGAAGAAGCGGTAAAAGAATCAGTAAAGGAAAAGCTGGAAAGTTTTGGCATACAGTTGTACTCGGTAAAAGGAGATATGGCTGAAAATGCGCAAGAAGCCATCAAGAAAATCGCCGGATATGGCTACAATCAGATCGAAGGGTTTGATGGTGGTAAGGGCATCTTTTGGGGGATGAAAAATACGGATTTCAAGGCCTTTACAGAGGACTTGGGCCTGGACTTCGTTGCGTCCCATGCCAACGTTTTTGAAAATACGGAGAAATTGGCTGCGGAGGCTGGTGAGATTGGTATGAAGTACCTTATCGCTCCTTACGTAGGCCCTCAGGAGTCCATGGAGGATTGGAAGAAAATGGCCGATAGGTTTAATAAGGTAGGAGAAATATGCAAGTCAAATGGACTTCGCTTTGCCTACCATAACCATGGTTATACGTTTGAAGAACAGGAAGGACAAATGCCGCAAGATTTCTTGCTGGAGAATACTGACCCGGAATTGGTGGACTTCGAACTTGATATTTATTGGGCCGTAACCGCAGGAGCTGATCCTGAGAAATATTTCGAAAAGTATAAAAATAGGTTTAGGCTCTGTCACGTAAAAGATCGTGAAAAGGGAGCGCCAGCCGGTGAACATAATGCTTCGACAGTATTGGGTACAGGGACTATTGATTACAGCAAAGTCCTAAGGACAGCAAAGGATAATGGCATGGACTACTTTATTGTGGAGCAAGAGAAGTTCTCTGGCGTCACTCCAATGGAAGCGGCTGAAAAAAATGCAGCCTATCTAAAAGCCTTAGAAATATAGCCTGGAGTAATATCGATCCAGTGACCAAAAAGGACGGCTCGTTAGGGCCGTCTTTTTTGTTTTAGGTAGCTACCGACATTATGTGCTTTAAGGCAAGCAGCATGGTTGTGGGTCAAGCAGAATCGACGGGGATAGCCTATTTCGGTGGCTTAACAATTTGCCACCTTTGGTTTCTATTTGGCCAACGGGTGAACGCTGATAGGATGCTTAAGGCATTGCAAAACTACGTTCATCCCTTTTGACCAGGGTTAATAGTTTTAATGGTTGTTTGCCCTTCGTAGTGAAGTAAAGGGTTCTATAAGGCTTTGGGTATGCTGCTTGGTGATCATGCTCTCAGCGCATCCTTATCATCTGCAATAACCGTTTCCATGATGTCACTCGGTGTCACTTTCTCCACATGCATCCAGTCCATAGTTGAAATGCCTTTCTTTTTGGAAAACTCCCCAGAAAAATGGCTTGGTCCATGATTGTTACAAGCGCTCTGTTTACGGGATTGGCATTATAATTTTGAGACCGCATTCTTTTTTACGTAAGCATCTTGTCCTTCCCAATCGATTTTATACCACATGTCCTCGGAGGATTTGATGATGACCCGGTGTCCAGGGTTTACCTTTTCAATGAACTTTCCTGCCGCCGTAGGTTGCCCCATGATGATGGTTGGGCTTTCTTTTATGATTCCTGATTGAGGCGCCACAAGGAAGTTATTGCTCATAAATACCAACAAAATAAGGATGGCAGATGGAATCAGGTATTTTGGCTGGTGCGTTTTCTTTTTTACAAAGATAAAAATCAGTGAAACAACCAGCAGTAGGGCAAGGGTGCCTGTAATGGGCTGTTGGTAATCGGTAAGGATTTTAAAGAACTGGGCACTGTCCGAGACGGTGTACCCCTTCAGGTCTGGCTGGTCGGTAAGGGATTTGATTTTACTGATGACCTTTGGTGAAGGGTTATGGTCGTAATATTTCGAAAGGTATAAGGAGGCGTCTTCATAGTTGCCCATGCCCTCGGTAATGTATGCCATCTTAAGAAGCATGGCCGGAGAGTATGCTTCGTCATTCTGGAGGATGTCTGTATACAAATTATAGGCCTCTTTATAGCTTTTAGCATTGAACAAAGAATCTGCTAAAATCAGCTTATTGTTATCTGCTTGACAATTAATGCTTTGCAGAATGATGGTTAAAAAGATTGAAAATTTTATAATAAAGTTTCGATTGATGTTTGGCATTTTTAAAATAGTCTCTTAAATTTGCAGTCCAATTACGATAAAGATATAACAAAAAGCAAGTCGAAATTGATAAAAAAACGAAAACCAAAAGTGGTTTTTATGGCTTGAAATCATGATTCCGTAGCTCAGCTGGTAGAGCAATACACTTTTAATGTATGGGTCCTGGGTTCGAGCCCCAGCGGGATCACTTCTTCTTTTCTGGAAAGAAAAGAGCACTGTTCCGAACGAGTGACAGGAAGAAATATTTACGGGGTGTAGCGTAGCCCGGTCATCGCGCCTGCTTTGGGAGCAGGAGGTCGCAGGTTCGAATCCTGCCACCCCGACTTTCATACTTTGTCATAAAAGTATCAGGTCCTGTAGCTCAACTGGATAGAGCAACTGCCTTCTAAGCAGTAGGTTAAAGGTTCGAGTCCTTTCAGGATCACAGCGAGCGGAAAGTAATTTCCGCTTATTTATTGAAAAGCTTACGTTGTACCTAAAAGAAGGTACGGTAGTTTGCAAAAAAAAGAAAATCATGATTCCGTAGCTCAGCTGGTAGAGCAATACACTTTTAATGTATGGGTCCTGGGTTCGAGCCCCAGCGGGATCACATAAAGCCTGACTTTCGAGTCGGGCTTTTTGCGTTGATAAGGGATGCTAAAATGACGAGGCAGGCCTGTTGTGGATCAAGCAGAAAAGTTGGGGATGCCAGTTTTATTCAATGGCAGAACCACGGGTGAAAAAATGCCACAACGTCTCAAAGGCACCAAGTGCATGTAGGTCCTGTATAGAATGGAATGTATAATTGCTATGTGCCTAGCCCCGGAGGGGCGATATATCCATAGCCATGGGGGAAGCCCATGGTGATTTTGCCCATCCAACGTTTTCGGTTTTAGCCGCATTTCCCTCCCTATTCCCCATAACTTCCCGCTAAAACCCATTCGTGCGGATAGTGGAAAACCATGGTTTTAACGCTGTGAAATAATCTTTCACAAGAACATGTCAACATTCATCTCCTCAGAAACATGGCTTGATCCCAAATCAGGTACAACTGATTTTTTCAACTTGGAAAGTTTGGGATAGTTGAGCCTGTCCTTCGGATCAAGCCGAAAAGTTGGGGGCATTTTACAACTTTTAGTACTAATTTCGTGTAGAGAAGCTATCATCCGTGCCGCTGGCACTCCTTCGGAAGGTTGAGGAGCGCTTGAGTTCCTGCGGATGAATCCGCAGGTTACAAAATTTATCGTGCCGCAGGCACTTTGCCCCGATTTGTACCTTGGAAACCGCAGTAGCCTAGGGTGCCGAATGGCGGGATAGGCTGAAAGAATGATTAGTTGATTTGGATCGTACAAGCCGTCGCAGCTATCTGCTCATGTATGGTTTGGCTTGGTTGAGGATAAACCCTAAATATGCGTTGGCAACTGATCATCCTGCCTAATCCGCCCTTGGCGGAGGGCCATATAGAAGGTGCGGGTGACCACCTGCACCAACAATGATTACACACAAAAGGGTAAGTTCCGTAGGAACGGCAGATATAAATGCAAATAGGAACATTTTTTTTAAAGGCGTTTGACCTGTGGAGGAAGTCCATCGTTTTTACGGTATGAAATTTTCTTTTATAAGACCATGTCAATATTCGTCCCTCAGAAATATGGCTTGATCCTGTATAATTGCTATTTGCCTAGCCCCGGAGGGGCGATATATCCATAGCCATGGGGGAAGCCCATGGTAATTTTGCCCATCCAACGTTTTCGGTTTTAGCCGCATTTCCCTCCCTATTCCCCATAACTTCCCGCTAAAACCCATTCGTGCGGATAGCGGAAAACCATTGTTTTAACGCTGTGAAATAATCTTTCACAAGAACATGTCAACATTCATCTCCTCAGAAACATGGCTTGATCCCAAATCAGGCACAACTGATTTTTTCACCTTGGAAAGTTTGGGATAGTTGAGCCGGTCCTTCTTGGATTGGCATTGCCATACAGGGACAGGCCCCAAACGGATGGCTTGTTACCTGTCAAGGAAAGTCATAAAAGTATCATGGAAATTCTAAAAAGACCCTTCAGGAGATCAGGGTTAATATAAAATCCCCGTCAAAATATGAAATATGACGGGGATCCAGAATAAAGAGGTCGATTATGTTACTTTTCAATCATCTTATAAACCCTTACGTAGTCAATCTTGAACGTGGCAGGGAAAGCTTCTTCATCCACTCCTTCAGCACCTCCCCAGTCGCCTCCAATGGCAAGATTTAGCAGGATGTGAAAGGGTTTGTCAAAGGGCCAAGAAGGATATCCTTTGCCGTCGTTGGTAAAGGTGAAAAGAAGCTTGTTATCAATGTAACCCCTGATGGCATAGGGCGTCCAATCTACCCGGTAGGTGTGGTATGCCTCGCTGACATGCTCTACCATCCGGTTTTTGCCCACTTGCGTGCCGTTTTTATGGTTAAAGGCTTCTGTATGGACGGTAATGTGGACGATGCCTTGATCATAGCCGACATGCTCCATGATGTCGATTTCTCCAGAGGCAGGCCATCCGCCATATTCCCAATCGGTAGGAAGCATCCAGATGGCAGGCCATGTGCCTTTGCCCTTGGGCAGGCGAGCTTTTGCCTCAATACGTCCATAAAGGAAATCACCTTTGCCTTTACTGACCAATCTGGCCGATGTAAAGGCACTGTTTTCCTTGGTTTCTTTTTTGGCCGTAATGGTCAATACACCGTTGCCTACCCGCGCATTGTCCAGTGTCTCGGTATAATATTGGAGTTCGTTGTTGCCCCAGCCATGGCCTCCAGTGTCGTATCCCCATTTATCAGGATTCGGATATCCTTCATAGTCAAATTCGTCTTGCCATATAGGCGTGTCTTCAAATTCCCAGCCCAAGTCCTGTGGTGGTTTGGGTGCTGGGATATTTGGGGTAGGGGCTTCAGATTGGCCAGAACAGGCCATTGGGAAAAGCCCAATTACTACAAAGGCCAAAGGGGGGTAAAATAGGTTTGATAGTGTTTTTTTCATGAATTGATAGCATTTATGGTTTAGGAGCGACCGCCTGAATCGTTTGGTTATTTGGAACGGTATTGCTGAAATGGATATTTTGTAAAACGGTCTCCATGGCGGATTTGCCTTCCGTAGGATATGGAGGAGGAATCCTTCTCAGTGCTGCATTTTCACGCTCGTCAAATCGCTTGTACGTCCAGTGGCACCAGCCTATATTGGCTTGTTCTAGTTTTTCAATGTTTTGCTTTAGCCATTCGTTGTCATTTTCTCCTGTCTCGCCCACCCATACGGGTACTTGATGCCGTTCCCTAAAAGCAATGAGGTTGACGATTCGGTTGATTTGGTTCGGGTTTGGATCAGGTACGGTGTCCTCTTCGACGGGAATCCAGTAGCGATGGGCGTTGTAGATAAGGTTTTCGGAATGCCTGAAGGTGGAAGGTTCCATTAGGTCGTAATTGTTTCCCCATCCATTGCCCTCGACCATAATGATGTGCAGGTCTCCCAGGTCCCTGATGGCCGTGATCAGACGGTCAAATAGATCATGAATGGGTTGATTGGAGGGGATATTATTGGGTTCGTTAATCAGGTCATACCAAGCAATCCTGTCGTCGTGGATGTATTTCTTAGAGAGCATTTTCCAAAGGGTTATTGTGACTTCCTGATAGATGAGCCGTTGTTTCTGGTCTTTTCGCTTCCATAGGTCGTTTTTGACCAGAATGTCGGCAATGTTTGCGTCCGTGCCTTGTCCTCCCGGGGCAGCATGAAGATCTAAAATGACGTACATTTCATTGGTTTCACACCAATCCAGGAGCTTGTCCAAAAGTCGGATGCCTTCAAGTTGGTCAGGTTGGGCAAACAGGGAGCCTTCGTCCAGCCATTTGGAAAGGCCGTTGACATAGTGTTTCAGTTGGGTAGTGTCCTGTATGGCCTTGTTTCTCCATGAGCGCTGTGCAGCAGTGAGAAACAGTTCATAATGCATGGGGACTCTTACAGCGTTAAATCCAAGGGAGGCGATGTCATCAATATCCTTTTGGGTGATAAAATTGTCTCGCCATTCTTGATAAAACGCTTCTACGTTTTCAGGAGAAACGCCCTGGTTGTACAGGTGGTTTTTCATTTGCCATTGTGTCCCTATTTCTTCTCCGTTAGGGTTGAGCATGTATCCTTCTTGTAGAAGCCAGCCTCCCAGGCCGACAGCTCTTAGCATTACCTTTTCTCCATGTTCGTTGATGATATGCGTTTGGTCGACGGAGAGCCGGGTTAGCCTATGGGAAGATGCTTTGGAGGAGGATGCTGTATGGTGCCGATTGTTCCCAGAATGGCAACACATGAACAATATAAGGCTACCAATACTCAAAAACAACCTTAACAGATTGGATCGTTTAATCATTATAATGGGGTTAAAATAGCCCTCACGCCAGGTTTTCTGGTCATGAGGGCTTTGGGCATAGGGTTATTTCGTGCCTCCGTATTCTTGGTTTTGTTCGATAAGGGTATTGTCCAGCTCCAACAGAGGAATGGGGAGTATTTCGTGCTTTCCTGATACAAATCCTTTTTCGGAGAGTTCATCTGCAGCTATTCCATTTCGGATAAGGTCAAACCATCTATGGCCTTCCCCTGCAAGTTCGATTCTTCTTTCGATAAGGATGTTTTCTAAGGTCGCCGGTATGGGGGAGAGCCCTACGCGCGCTCGGACAGCGTCCATGAGCTGTTGGGCGCGGCCGCTGTCACCACCTCCTCTAATGAGGGCTTCAGCTTCCAAAAGATACGTGTCTGCCAATCGGATTTCGTACA
Source organism: Echinicola vietnamensis DSM 17526 (assembly GCF_000325705.1). Classification (NCBI taxonomy): domain Bacteria; kingdom Pseudomonadati; phylum Bacteroidota; class Cytophagia; order Cytophagales; family Cyclobacteriaceae; genus Echinicola; species Echinicola vietnamensis. The sequence goes on from NC_019904.1 coordinate 2,172,030, forward strand.
TGTTTTGACGGAAATTGAGTTCCATCACGCCACCTCCCGTAGAGCGGTCAGCTTCTCTTCCAGCGAACTTTTTCAAGAAATAACCGGTGTTCATGTAGCCTTTTTCATAGGTGACTGCACCGGCTTTTTCTAGGCTATCCAAATTGGCGACAGTGGCATGCGATCGGGGGTCACCTTGGATGGTGCTGAAAAACTCTTCGGTAAAGGGCAGGAAGCTCCAGCCGGAAACAAAGTCAGGAGCATCCGGGCTGATGGCATTGTATCCCCTAGGACCGACCATGATGTTTAGCACGTTCCCTTCTGTACAGCCTACACATCCCCAATCGCCGTTTGACTGATTGGTGAAGTTGATTTCAAATATGGATTCGCTGTTGAACTTATTGTCGACAACCCACAAGTCGGCAAAATTGTCCAACAGCTTGTATCCATACTGACTGGTTTCTCCGGGGGTTCCATTGACCGCTGCAAATTCCTGCGCGGCAAGGTCAAACTTTTCCTGATGGAGGTATACTTTCCCAAGTAATGCCCTGGCCATGCCAATGGTAGCCCTTCCTGCTTCTGTGGCCAAATCCACTGTGGCGGGAAGGGTTTGGATGGCGGCATGAAGGTCGCTTTCTATTTGCTGGTAAACTGTGGTAGGATCGGTCTGCGGCACATCATACATCTCACTGGTAGGTACCGGAGAAGTCAGCAAGGGAATGTTTTCAAATAATCTTACCAGATCAAAATAGAAATAGGCCCTTAAGAATTGGGTTTCTGCTGTATACCTTGCCTTTAGGTTTTCATCCATTGGGACTTCGGGGAGTTTCTGCAGTAATACGTTAGCCCTGAATACGCCAGAAAATCCTTTGCTCCATAATTCTCCTTGGGGTCCCGTGGCAGGGTCGAGGGTGTAGTTTGACCATACCTGCAATGGGGTGATGTCGGTAGGGCCTCCACCGCCAGCATAATGGTCGTCGGAAGCAGCGTTTAGGGCATTTTGCTTGGTGACAAAACCATTGCCTGTCCATCCCACTACATCATAAATGGCCACCAGTCCATTGTAGGCTTCTTGTTGATTCTGATAGTAGTTCGCCTCTAGGTTGGTGCCTTTTGGCTGAATTTCGAGAAAGGAATCACTGCAGGCCCCCAGGGTAAGCAGGGCCATTGCTGATGCGATTATATTATTTTTATATGATTTCATGATTGATCGTATTTTGGGTTTTAAAAGCCGATTTGAACACCTAACATATAAGATCTGGCCTGCGGATAGATGCCGCGGTCAATGCTCATCACGCCACCACCAATCTCAGGATCGTATCCTGAGTATTTAGTGAATGTGGCGAGGTTTTCACTCATGACATAAACCCGTGCCCGGTTCATAGCCACTTTACTGATTAGATTTTTCGGAAGTGTATATCCCAGCTGAAGGGTTTTGATCCGGAAATAATCTCCATCCTCAAGGTAGAAGTCAGAAGGGTTGTTGAAGTTTTTATTGGGGTCACCTTCTACGATCCTTGGGTAGTCATTGGAAGTGCCCGGTCCCGTCCATCGGTTCAGCACTTCTGTTTGCCAGTTGGCGTTGCTGATGTCGAGACGTCGTAGTCCTTGGAAAATTTTATTCCCTGCAACCCCTTGACCGAAGAATACCAAGTCAAAGTTATTCCATTGGAAGTTGGCCGTAAAACCGTAAGACCAGGTAGGGGTAGGGTTACCGATAAAGGTCCTGTCTGCTTCCGTTATTTGACCATCTTTGTTTAGGTCCGCCCAAATAAAATCTCCCGGTTGGGCATTGGGCTGTATCATTTCACCATCCGTATTGGTATAGTTTTCGACATCTTCGATGGTTTGGAAGATTCCTTGCGTTTGGAATCCATAGAAGGAATTCATGGATTGTCCGACCGCCGTTCTGGTGATGGGGTAGGAACTTGCCTGGAAGCTTTGCCCTCCCGAGAGATATGAAATGTCTGTGCCCAGATTGGTGACTTCGTTTTCCAGGTAAGAAATGTTCCCGTTTAAGGATAATTCTAGCTCTCCAAGCATCTTTCTATAGCCAAGTTCGAGTTCCACGCCCCTGTTTTCCATGTCTGCTACATTGGCAGCTGGATTGGAGATGGCGCCCACATAACCGGGAATTCGAGGGTTTTGGAGGATGCCCTTGGTGACTTTTTTGTACCAATCAAAAGTGATGTTGAAATCGCCGAAAAGCGTCGCTTCAAAACCGATGTTTGCTTGGCTGGTTTCTTCCCACTTCAGGTCAGGATTGGAAGGGGCATTGGGGCTATAGCCAATGACATAGCTGCCAGTATTTCCGATGGTGTAATTCCTTCCGCTTCCTATGGTGGAAAGAAAGGCGAAATCGCCAATATTGTCGTTACCGACGATCCCATAACCACCCCGGACTTTCAGGAAGTCCACTACGGGATTGGTCGGCCAAAATGCTTCTTGCGTGATCACCCAGCCTGCGGAAAAGGAAGGGAAGATGCCGTAGCGGTTGTTTGGCCCAAACCGAGAGGAGCCGTCTCTTCGCACCAGTGCTTCCAAGAGATACTTTTCGGTATAATTGTAATTGGCTCGTGCAAAAAGAGAACTTACCGTATGCCCCGCTCCTTCTGAGCCATCCGCATTTCGCTGGTCATTGGGGACTTTGAAGTTTAGGGATGCGTCCTCGAAGTTGTTTGCCGGGACATTGAAGAACGTTACTGTTGCGCTTCTTCCCCGATTGTCCAAATAAGCTCCTTGCCCTAGCAGAACGGTGAAATTGTGCTGATCGATTGCCTTGGAGTAGGATATGGTGTTTTCCAGGTTCCAGTCAAACCTTCTGTTTTGGTTGCGGGTAAAGTTGGTTTGGTTAGAAACAGTGGTGGCGTTTAAGTAGAAGATGGGCGTAAATGATTCGCTTCCCCAATAGGAAAGTTTGGCGCCTAATGTTGACCTCAACTTAAGTCCTTTGATGGGCTCGGCTTCCGCATAAACGTTCCCTACAAAATTATCCGACCAGCTGTAATTGCCCAAGCGTGTTTGGGTGTAAGCAAGTGGATTGGTCATCTCCTGGGCCACGATGGTGGAAATTCCGTATGGACGGCCCATGGCATCGCGTATGACAGGATTGGTGCTGTACGGCGGCTGACCGGCAATGTTGGGATCTGAGATAATTGCCGGGGTCATCGGATCCAGGTTTATGGCAGAACTGAGCGGTCCGCCAAATTCACTGTTGGTGTTTCCCAGCCCGATGGATTTGTCATGGGCATAGCCAAGGTTTTGGCCCACTTTTAGCCATGAGGCAAGTTGATGCTCCGAATTTAAGCGGAAGTTGATTCTTTTGTACTTTGAAATTTCACTGGCGACAATGCCTTCCTGGTCCAAATAGCCAAAAGATGTATAAAAAGTGGATTTTTCGTTACCACCACTGATACTCAATTCATGGTTTTGTCTTTGGGCACTGTTGTTAAAGATCAAGTCCTGCCAATCTGTGCCAGCGCCATAACTTGCCGGATTTGAGAATGGAGCGGTGTTGCCCGCGTTAGTGGCCGCTTCATTTCGGATCATGGCATATTGGCTGGCATCCAGGAGGTCCAGCTTCTTCGCTGGGGCAGAGGTGCCGTAATAGCCGTTGTAGTTGACTCGAATTTTGCCAGCTTCACCTTTTTTGGTCGTGACAAGGATCACTCCGGCTGCAGCCCTGGCACCATAAATGGCTTGGGAAGCGGCGTCTTTGAGTACTTCGATGGATTCGATGTCGGATTGGTTCAGGTAGCCAATTCCGCCGTTGTCCACCACTACTCCGTCGACTACCCATAGCGGGTCGTTATTGCCAAAGGTGGTCAAGCCACGAACCCGTACCGTGGCCCCCGAACCGGGTTGGCCAGAGCTGGAGGCAATGGTAAGTCCTGAGGTACGTCCTTGGAGGGCCTGTTCTACCCGGTTGATGGGCATACTTTCTAAATCACTGGCTTTTACACTGGAAATGGCTCCGGTGACGACGCTTTTTTTCTGTACACCATACCCAACCACGACGACTTCTTCCAGCGCACTGAGGTTTTCTTCCAGTTGGACGTTGAGGTTGGTTTGGTTACTGATCGTGACTTTTTGTGGCTTCATGCCCAAAAGACTAAAAACGAGTGTACTTCCTGAGGGGGCTTGGATGGAGTATTTTCCGTCTACATCTGTAATGGTCCCTGTGCCGGAACCTTCGATCATTACTGCTACACCGGGGAGGGGCTCCCCGTTACTTTTAAGGGTTACGTTACCTGTTATCTCATTGTTCTGCGCATAGCTTAGCATGGGCAGGAGGAGAAGACAGGAAATGAAGAAAATGGTAATTCTTCTTTCCATAGGTTTCTGGGTTAGGTTATTTTATAATTTATTCATCGGCTTTAGGTCCTGTGTTAGGCTAAAACCTGTTGCCAAAGGTAGGTGAAGGAAGAGGGTGGGAGAAATAAAATACCCCTACATAACCCCTACAAAATAATTGAAAATGGCCTTTTCAGGCCATTTGAGGCACTACATGTGTACTACACTAGGATTCTGGAGCAAAAAAAATGCTTATTACCTGAGTTCGATTAATAATTCCCCATAAATTGTCCGCCAAGAAACGTTCAAGCAAGAATAACACAAAAATTAATGTTAAAATTTATTTTATAAAAAAATTCACATATATAGATAATATTTTCTATGTATTTAATTAAAAACTATAATTAGAAACATAGAAAAAGCCATGTTTTTTCGTTATATTAAAGTGTTGAAGTTCAATACATTAACTACTAAAACATGACCTTAACTGACTCCAAAATTACCGAAATTTTCTATCTTATCGATGAATTCTGCATCCAATTTGAAAAATCCACTGAAAAACATATTCTTGGAAACAGGCCCAAGAGAAGGCCCAGAATGAGCCTGAGCGAAGTCATTACCATTATGGTGATGTTCCATACCGGGGGATTCCGAAACATGAAACACTTTTATCTCTATTTTATCAAAGTCCATAAAAAACACCTTTTCCCCCAGACCGTTTCCTACAACAGGTTTGTTGAACTGATGCAATCCGCCACCCTTCCGATGACTATATTCCTGAAAACCTGTTGTTTAGGAGAGGGGACAGGTATTGCGTTTATCGACTCAACTCCGATCAGGGTATGCAAAAACAAAAGGATAAAAAGGAACAAGGTTTTCAAAGATATTGCCCAGGTGGGCAAATCCACCATGGGATATTTCTTCGGCTTCAAGCTCCACCTGGTCATCAATGACAAAGGGGAGCTGTTAAACTTTGTGGTCACCCAGGCCAATGTTGATGACAGGGAGCCGCTTAGGAACAAAAGTTTCGTAAATAACCTAAAGGGGAAATTATATGCGGACAAAGGCTATGTTTCAAAGGATTTGACCGAATTGTTGTTTTCAGACGGGCTTCACCTAATTGCCAATATTAGGAATAATATGAAGAATGTCCTTATGGAAATGAAGGACAAAATCATGCTCAGAAAACGATCTGTTATTGAAACGGTAAATGATGAATTGAAAAACATGTGTCAGATCGAACATTCCAGGCACCGCTCTTTTGGAAATTTCATCACCAACATGATTTCAGGACTCATTGCCTACTCATTTTTCCCTAAAAAGCCCGCAATCAAATACCAAACAGTCCAAACTAACCAAATAGCCCTGTTTTAAAATCGAACTCAGGTTTATTGGTTTTGTGGATGGGGAGGGGGTGTTTGATCGGAGGAGCCCGTGGTCTGGACCAAGAAGTCAAAGAGATTCGTTTCCGGTGAAAGTTGGAGTTTTTTACGCAATCGGTACCTGCCCACCTCTACGGCTTTGAGGGATATGCTCAGTAGTTGGGCGATCTCTTTCGAGGAAAGGTTCATTTTTAGAAAAGCGCAAAGCTTGAGCTCGTTTGGCGTCAACTCAGGAAACTTTTCTTTTAGAATGCTCAGGAAGTTGGAATGGACATGGTCAAAATGTATGGAGAAACGGTCCCAGTCACTATCACTTCGCTCCACCTCGCTGATGAGCTTAAGGAGACGTTTAAAATCGGTGGACTCGTTTTCCAGTTTATGGTTTTTGCCCAATACCATGAGTTCCTCTTTGATTTTGGTAAGCACCTTTCCCCGTTGGACCAGGTGCATGGTGGTGGAGGCGAGCTCTTGGTTTTTGAAGTTGATGTCTGCTCGAAGCTTATCGTTTTTGAGCTTTACGATTTCCTTTTCATTTTTATCCAATTCCAACTGGTGAAAATGCTTTAGATGAGCCTGTTCCTTTAAGTGTTTTTTCTTTTGCCATTTCAGTACCACGTAAATGATCCCACTTAAGATCAGCAGATACAATATATAGCTCCAGAGGGTGTTATACCAAGCAGGGAGAACGGTGAAGGTGTACGTGCTAACACGAGACTCATTTCCCAGGTTGTTTCTTGATTTTACCTTGAAGGAATATTGGCCTGCGGGTAAATTGGTGTAGTCTTTTTCGCTTTTACCACTCCAATGGGACCAAGAGCGATCAAAGCCTTCTAGCATATAAGAGTACTCTATGGTGCTGAATTGGCCAAAAAGTGTGCTCGAAAACTCAAAATGGAAGGAATTCCAAGAAGAAGGGACAGAAGGGGCATCGTCGGTTTGGGCAGCCGCTAATGGTTTGTGGCCACCAAAAAGTACACTGTCCTTTTTGCCAAACAGGCTCACTTCACCGATGAGCACGTCGGGAGGGGTGATGTTTTTGCGGTATTTCTCAAAATTGATGTGGAAAAACCCTTTGTTTGCACCAATTAAAATATTTTGTTGGTCTATAGGGTAAATGCTTTCATGTCCACCGACTACTTTTCCGGATAGTTCAGGTAGGTGGGTGATGGTGAATGGCTGTTCCGCAGTGGATTGGGTGAAATCTATCACACTTACGTTTTTATTTGAAACGTACCAGATGTTTCCTTCACCATCTTCTTTTAGATATTGTAAGCTGGTGCCTTTTAGGGTTCTATTGACGATTTGGGATGGGATGAACCGGTCTTCCTGTCCATCGTATTCGTAAATACCATCTTCGGTGGCGACCACAATTTTATTCTTTATCCTGTAGATATAATTATATAAGTCTGAGGGTAAGCCTTCCTTTGCGGTATAGACCTTCGTCGCTGTAATTTTGGAATGATCTGAGGAGAGGTCTAGCCTAAAGATTCCCCTGTAGGGATGAGAGCCCCAAATGCGGTTGTTTTGGTAATCCATCACCATAAAGCGCAATGATTCTGAAAATCCCTCAAGAGCACGGTGATGCCCGAAAGCTCCGGACTGATAGGCTATTTGGTAAAGCCCCGTATAGGTGCCTATAAAGACATCATGGCTAGGAAGGATGGGCGAGGCCGGCTGAAATAGCCAGGTCCCTGGCGCAGGATAAATCTGAAAAGCGGTGTTGTTTTCGATAAAGAAAGCACCATCTTCATGGGCCATAAGCAACTGGTCATTGATGGTTTGGAGATTCCATACCTGGCCTGTGCTGTATTTGACTGGGGAAAACCTGCCTTTACTATAACTGAGGTCTTCTGTTTGTTCTGAGAAGTCAAATTGATAGAGCCCGTCAGCAGTTCCGACGTACAAATGGTCGTGATGGTAAGCGGCAGCGTAACCCGTTACCCTTTTGTCTTTGTCAGGGTGGATTTGTTTGATGGCTCCATTAATGGCGATATAGTCGATGCCATCATCCAGCCCTAGCCACAGGCCTTTATTCTTGTCCACAAAAATGCTGCGGACATTATTGGTCTGCATCCCTTCCCTGTAGGCATAGTGCTGTACGAGCTTTCCTCTCTGGTCCATGATGAGGAGGCCGGAGGACTTGGTGCCCATCGTGATCCATTTTTCGTTTATCCGTGTGATGCAGTTTAGTCGGTGATGCGTGAGCAAAGAATCAAAACTGGTGGTGACATGAGATAGTGTCTTATGATGGATAAGGAACAGGCCTTGGTCTGGAGTGGAGAGCAAGAGAGAGTCTTTTCCTGATTTGATGATGCCGTTGATGTCAGGGAAGTCATTACCGGAGTGGGGCAGGACGGGTTGCCAAACTTCCCCGTTAAAGCTTAGTAATCCATGTGCTGCTGCTTGCGCATATACCTGTCCATCTACCACCTCTAGGTAATTCCATTCAGTGTCCGTTTTATATACACGGATGCTATTTCCTTTGTAATGAAATAGCTTGGTGTTTTCTAAAAAAAACACTTCATCATTGTGCACCGCAATGTTCCAGATATCCGCAAAATTCCTGTCATTTTCTGGAATCAGGTCTTTTAGGGAAGTGAATTGGAGGGTTCCGTTTTTCCGAGGGGAAAAATATCCAATTTCATCCTGGCCGCCGACGAAAATTCTTCCCGTTTTGTCAAGCTTTACCGACCTGATTATGGTTTGATTGGGAAGTTGGTGGAGGCTCCAATATTGACCGTTAAATGTGAGTAGTCCTTCGTTGTTACCAAAGTAAAGGATGCCATTGTCGTCTTGGACCGTAGACCAATTTTGCAGCCCTGCTTTATATTCCAGATTGTTGTAGTTAATAATGGTAGGAGAGGCCAATTGGCGTTGCCCAATGCTGAGTTTACTCAGTGCCATCAATATAAATATCGTCAGTAAAGCTTGCCGCATTAATGATTTTTTGGGTTAATGATAAATTAAAGCCCCTAATAATAGTAAAATATTTTAGATAAAGTGAAAAACACCTGTTTGGGATTTTGTCCTTAACGGGGTGTATGAAGCAACGTGGATGGTAGGAACCGAAATGCGTTTATTGAAATTATCGTTAGCGAATCTAAGGGATTTATATTGGAAATAGTGCCTTTGATATACAAATGATGTCATAGTTTTTATGTGTGACGTTTTTGAAAGTATATTTAATAGTAGTCGAAGAAAGTATCGAAGGACTTGAGGCTTTGTTTTAGAGGTTGGTTTTTGTTTTTTGTTATGGTCAAATACCAAGGATCGATTTGGTTTTTGAAGGGAATCGCAGGTGTTTTATACGTGAAATATTATGTTATCAGTTGATTATGGTAAATAGATGATTTCTTTAATTTATTGTAATTAATGAGTTGTTTGTTAGCTGAAAATTGTATTTCAGTAATTTTTCTGTTAAAAAATTTGGATATATTAGGGTGATATAATTAATCTTGCAAAAAAAGTTTAGGCTAGGCCTATAGTAGATGGTGATACGAACCAACCGTTTAAATGCACAAGTTTTCTGCTTTTGGTTCGTTTTTCACATGAATTCTTGACGAGACACACACACCGCATAAATCATTTGACGTGAAAAGAATACTTATTAATAGCATTGTATGTGCGATACTCAGTAGCTGCTTGGGGTGCACCGTGGCAGCCCAAGTAAGTGATACAAATATTACGGAGGAAGAGATAGGGGAGCATTTGGCCTTTTTGACATCATCTAAGACGAAGGGGAGGTATCCGGGAACGGCGGGTAACCGAAGGGTGGTAAAGTATATTCGTACAGAATTTGAGCATTATGGCCTTAAAAACTTCCATGGCGATTACCTTCAGCAGTTCAAAGCCAAATTAAGGAGGGCCGATGAAGGAAAGTCAGCCAAGGAAGTGAAAACATGGAATGTGGTCGGTTATATTGAGGGGAATGACAATCATTATAAAAAGGAGTATGTGGTGATCGGAGCCCATTACGACCATTTGGGGCATGGAGGGCCTTCTTCGAAGAAACCCGAGAGCGATGAGATTCATCCAGGAGCGGATGATAATGCCAGTGGGGTGTCGGCTTTGCTAGAGATTGCCGAAAAGCTGGCGCGGAATAGGTATATGCTGGATCGAAGTGTGATTTTCGTGGCTTTTGGCGCTGAAGAACAAGGGCTTTTAGGTTCCAAGTATTTTGTGGAAAACCTCCCAGTGGCCAAAGAAAGGGTGAAGCTTATGATCAATATGGACATGATCGGAAGGCTAAATGCCGAAAAGCAAATTTATATGGGAGGTGCAGGCACTTTTCCTGGAGGAGTGGAGCTGATGACCGAACTGGGGATACAGATGGGGCTGAATCCAGTCGTGCATGCTGGAGAAGTAGGGGGATCTGATCACGTGTCTTTCTATAAAGAAGGGATTTCGGCCATCGGCCTGCATACGGGTGGTCATCCAGAATACCATCGTCCTGAAGATACCATGGATTTGATCAATATAAGTGGAGAAAAGACCATTGCAGAGTATATTTACAAAGTGCTTTTGCGTGTCGTCAATGAGAATTATGATCTCACTTTTATTCCGCAGGATTAGAAGCAGCATTCAAAGAAAACCCGAAACTGATACCAGTTTCGGGTTTTCTTTTTTTAGAATCCAATCGCGTTTCCGCCATCGACAGGAAGGATGGTCCCGGTGATGTAGCTAGCACTTTCTGAAGCCAAATAGTATACGGCATCTGCAATGTTTGCCGGAGTACCCAAGGCTCCCATGGGGGTTCTGGACAGCACTTTTTGCTTTCTTTCTGGGTCTCCATTCAGGGCTTTAGCGGACATTTCAGTGGCGATAAATCCTGGAGCGACACAATTCACCCGGATGCCCAAAGGGGAGAGCTCCACCGCCATGGCTTTGGTCATGCCTTCGATGGCTGATTTAGAGGCAGTATAGGCAATGACTTTTGGGATGCCGTATTGTGAAGCCATCGAACTGATGTTGACAATGGCGCCGTGTTTTTGGCTGGCCATGGTTTTAGCTATCTCCCGGCTCAGGGAAAATACAGCGAATACATTCGTGGTAATGATTTGTTGGAACTCTTCATCAGTGACTTCTATGAAGGGTTTTTTCATGTTAATGCCGGCATTATTGACCAATATGTCGATTTTCCCATGTTCGGTGGTTATGGTATTTATCAGGTCCGGAATGTTGGGGAGGTCATTTAAATCAAATGCGTAATAATGACAGTTTGGTCCAAGCTCTTCTTGGGCCTTCGCCAATTTAGATTCATTTCGGCCGATAATAATGGTTGTGATATCGTGGTCACAGAATTTTTTGGCAGTGGCCAAACCGAGCCCTGAAGCTCCTCCAGTGACAAGGGCAATAGCTTTGTTCATTTTGGTGGTGTTTTTTGTTTTTTACTTATATCCCCGGTACAAATAGCGGAGTGTATTGTCGGTAATGATCCAATGAAAATTCAGGTTGTGTCACTCCTTCCGGAAGGGGCATTTGAGAAAACTGCTGGAAGTAAAGCAAGCATGCATCCCGCCACCATTTGGCTTCATGGTGCTGAATCTGAAGGAAGTCGAGGACCTGTTGATACCGCTGATCGTCTACGTGTGTTTTGATGGATTTCCAATCCGTGATCATTTGTTCCGTTTGATGGACTCCTTTTTGGTAATGAAGGGCAATTTCGTCCCACAGTGAATGCCCTGATTTCATTTCGTAATTCCATGGAAGGTGATGAAACCAAAGCAGGTATTTTTCAGGGCATGTTTCAAGGTTTTCATATTGTTGCTGGACTTCGGGGGCATACTGCGATAGGGCATTGCTGCCAGATGCGGTGCGATCAAAACCTATACCGTCCTCACTGGCTTGGTGGTAATACGTGGAGGTCCAGTCGTCTCGGTGTTTGTCGGTCACCCAAGGGCCTGGGCCGTAGTGGTGGCTCCAGCCCATGATATGGTGAAGTCCAAGTGGCGTCATGTAGTTTACAGCGGCTTCGTGGGATTGAAGCATGATGCTTTTGCCTTTACGGATGAATTTTTCATCATTACTGAAAGTCATCTTAAGCCATTCTTTGGCGATATCGGCAGCACTTTCGTCCGGGTTCCATGCGAGCCTGCCAAAGGCATACCAATTGGCCTGTCCGAAAAGGTGGCCTGTCCAATTGCGGTCGGTGCCGATGTTGGAGACACCGGCCATTCCAGAAAGCGCATGTTGGTCCAGTGAGCCTTCCACCACTTTAGCGACAGTGGAGCCAGGGCCTTTTGCATAAGTGTCGGTGTCGAGTACTTCTTCAAAGAGTGAACCGAGAAAGACCAAGTGGGTGCCTTGTCCAAGGTATTCTTGGGTAATCTGAAACTCCATCATCAGGGGCGTTTCAGGCATGGCTCCAAAGAGCGGATGAAACGGCTCGCGTGGTTGAAAATCGATGGGGCCATTTTTGACCTGCACCAAGACATTGTCTTCAAATTTTCCGTCAAGTGGCTTGAATTCGTTATAGGCTTGTTTGGCACGGTCATCAGGTGTCTCATTGCTGTAGACGAATGCGCGCCACATCACAATCCCCTCATGGGGCTGGAGCGCCTTTGCCAGCATATTGGCGCCTTCTGCTTGTGTACGGTCGTAATTTTGGGGGCCAGGCTGGCCTTCAGAGTCGGCTTTTACCAAAAAACCGCCAAAATCTGGGACGTATTCATAAATTTCGTTAACCTTTTCGGTCCACCATTTTTGAACCTCTGGATGTAGCGGGTCCGCTGTATCGAGTCCACCGATTTCAATGGGAGCACTGAACCGAGCGGTGAGGTATACCTTGATGCCGTATGGTCGAAACGTGTCGGCTAGGGTGGCGACCTTTTTGAGAAAATAAGGGGTGAGTACTTGGGCGTTAGCATTTACATTGGTCAGTACGGTGCCGTTAATGCCGATGGAAGCATTGGCGCGGGCGTAATCGACATACTGTGGTTTGACATGGCCGGGTAATCGGTGCCAGTCCCAGATAGAAGCTCCTGCATAGCCCCTTTCTACGGTCCTGTCTGGATTGTCCCAGTGGTTGAGCACCCTGATGTTTGTCTTTGGGATGGAAGTCAGGTCCACCGTGGAAATGTCTTGTTGGGTTTGCAGGAGCTTGAGAAATTCGAAGGTTCCATACAGCAATGCTACATCAGAGTTGCCTGTGATGATTAGGGCCTTTTGGCTATTTTGATTGATGCTTTGGATGGAGAATCCTTCTGTGCCTAACTTTTCCCAGGGAATATTGATCGCCTTTAGGGTAAAGGCAGGTAGCTGCTCTCGAGTGCCAATGAAGAGGGTGGTTTCCTGTTTTGGAGTGGTGGTGAACTGCGGAGCGATTTCGAGCATCGCTTCCAGGGCTGTCCGCAATTCTTTCTCGATAACATCCGATGTGGCGTTTTTGCCAGGAATAAAAATGTGTCCCGCTTGTTTTTGATACTCCGGTAGGAGTGTTGGGGATTCTATTTTCTGGTATTGTAGCCAAAGGTTATAGCCGTCATTGGCTAGGGAGAAATGGGAGGCACTGCACAATAATGCCATGACGAAAAGAAAGAGAAAAGGCCTTTTCATGGTTTATAAGGTTATGTTGTTGGGTTTTATTGCTTATGGTTCAAGTTTCTTTTTGAGTGAAGATGCTCGAATGATCAGTTCTGATCGAAGGGTGATGGTGTTGGTATTGTGGAGGACACCTTCGGTGTTATCGGTCAAGTGGTTAATCAGGTTTTTCATAGCTACTTCCCCCATTTCATAGCCGGGGTAGTGGGTAGTGGTGAGGTTGGGTTCGATGAGCCTGGAAATCATGTCATTATTAAATCCGACTACAGCAATGTCTTCTGGTATCTTGATGCCTGCCTGCTTTAGTGAACGAATGCAGCTGGCGGCACAAGCGTCATTGGAGACAAAGAGCCCGTCCGGTAATGGGTCCATCGAAAGGATTTTATGGGCAATGTCTTCTCCGGCTTCTTCGTTGAGGTCCGAATGGAGGATGTTTTCTTGAGTGAAAGGAATGTCATGGTCCATTAAGGCATACTTATATCCTTTTAATCGTTCGCCGTATACGTTGATTTTAAGGTTGCCTAACACATGGATGATGTTTTTGCAGCCTTGTTGGATGAGGTGCTGGGTGGCGTTGTAACCAGCTTGACTGTTGTCGATGACTACTCCGGTGTGGCCAGACTGCGAAGCGACCCGGTCAAAGAACAGGATCGGGGTGCCCTTGTCCATGAAGGGTTGGAAGTGTTTGGTTTTGTCCGTATCTCCGGCCAGGGAAACCAATAAGCCATCCACGCGGCTATTGAACATGGAGCGGGCATTGGCTTTTTCTTTTTCGTACGATTCCAGGGACTGGCTAATGATCAGGTTATATCCCGCTTCATTGGCTACTTTTTCCATCCCAGCCAATACGGAGGATTGGAAGGAGCTGTTTAGTCGTGGGACGATGATTCCGATATTGTTGGTGCGTTTGCTTCTCAGGTTGGAGGCGAAGACATTGGACTGGTACCCCATTTGGTCAGCGGCATCGAAGATCCTTTTTTTGGTTTTGGGGTTGACAGCTGGATGGTCATTCAGTGCTCTGCTGACAGTAGTAGGAGATACGCCAAGGTTTTTGGCAATGTCGTAAATGGTAATGTCTTTGTTCATGATGAATTTGGCGCTTTGACGAATTGATATGCCATGTGCCGTAATCGATTGCTTATGACATGCGTATAAAATGGAGCCATACCGACTATGGTCTCTATTCTGCGGCTTTGGTTTTGTTCATTCAAGACGTGCTTGATATGACGTTTCGGTTTTGGAATGCGGTCAATATCAAATTTAACACTTTTTATAAAGACGAATATACAGGTTCTGATAATAAAATGAAACCGATTTCATTTTAATTGTTGTGAGAAAATGGGTTTAAATTGGGGAAGTTTCGTCGATATATGCGGTTTAAAGTGTTTTTTTCAGGTTTGTGATCTTATTTTTTATCGTCTTTAAACATTTAAGCATATATCGTATTAGAAAAAAATTGACTGAAAATTACATGTCAGGAATAATTTAAAAGGGGGTTCGTTTGCTTAATAGCTATAAATGATGCTTATAGGCGGTTTTTAGTTGATTCAGTGAAAAAAAATAGAATGAAAAAATTTCTGCAATCGGTTGTATTTTTTATTTTTTTTTATGAGGTTTAGCATACCAATGGTTCTAGTGCATCGGAAATAGAGGCGGTGACGGAAGTTGGTGGTTTAGTAAAAAATTAGTTAACCCAAAAAAACCTAAAAAAGTATGGACTCTACCTTTACCAAGTGCATTCGGTTGACCTATGGCCGAGCAGCAGGAAAGGAGTCGATGAAGTGGGTGGTATTGCTGGTGCTTGTGCTGGTAGCCCATTTGTCAAAGGCTCAAAATGTATCAGTATCAGGAATGGTGCTGGATGAGAATGGACTGGGGCTGCCCGGAGCGGCCGTACAGGAGAAAGGAACCACCAATGGCGTAGTCACGGGACTGGATGGTGATTATACTATTGCTGTTCAGGAAGGAGCGACATTGGTGTTTTCGTTTTTGGGCTATAAGCCCCAGGAGATCACCGTCGGTAACCAAACGTCCATCGATGTTGAATTAGAGCCTGACATGGGATCTTTGGATGAAGTGGTCGTAGTGGGGTATGGTACCCTGCGCCAAGAAGCAGTCACAGGTTCTGTGGCATCGATAGATGGTGATCAGATGAGGGAAGTGGCTTCGGCAAATGTAACCCAAGCCCTGCAAGGGCGTCTTCCGGGGGTAGACATCTCCCAGACTTCTACGCAGCCAGGTGCTACCATGCAAATCCGAATTCGGGGCAATCGCTCACTTACCGCCAGTAATGATCCGCTAATTGTACTAAATGGGATTCCGTTTGCAGGGTCTATTGGTGATATTAATCCAGAGGATATTGAAAGTATCGATGTCCTGAAAGATGCTTCCGCTACGGCAATTTATGGTTCACGCGGTGCCAATGGAGTAATTTTAATCACTACCAAAAAAGGCACCAAGGGCCAAGTAGCCAAAGTGAGTTATAACGGTTTTTATGGCCCAAAGGCTGTTTTTGCGAAGTATCCGATGATGAATGGTCCCGAATTTATCGCTATGCGGGAAGCTGCCGGGTTATATACCAATGGGGCAGACGAGTCAAATGACGTTAATACAGACTGGCAGGACTTGTTTTATCAGACGGGTGTCATGACAAGTCACGATGTCAATGTCACAGGGGGAGGCGAGCGAAGTACGTATAGCTTTGGAGTAGGCTACTACCATGATGAAGGAGTGGTGCCGACCCAGCAGTATGATCGTTTTTCCTTGCGGGCATCAGTAGACCAAGAGATTGGTCGGTATTTTAGGATTGGTTTTAACTCCAACAGTAATTATAATGAGCGTCAAGGTTCGCAAGTAGGACTGTATAATACCTTGAGCATGTCGCCGATTGCATCTCCTTACGAAGATGATGGCACCCCCAGAAGGACCATCAATATGCCTTTGGATGAGTCTTGGGTGATGACAAAAGATGTGCTCAACAATGTGCAAGACCAATGGCTAAACGAAACCAGGGCTTATGCCACTTACAATGCCTTGTATGGTGAATTTAAAATTCCGGGCGTTGATGGATTAAAATATAGGATGAATGTAGGGCTGGATTATCGGCAAAGCAACCAAGGCGAATACACAGGAAAGGGGATAAACAGTGCCAATCCCGAGACTCCTTCCACGGCCGCAGTTGGCAATTCTCATACCTATCATTGGATTGTGGAAAACCTATTGACTTATGATAAGACGTTTGCTGACAAGCACATCGTAAATGTAACGGCCCTTTACTCTGCTGAGCAAAACAAATACTATCGCTCAAGGATGTCAGCAAGGGATATTCCTTCGGACCAGTTCCAATTCTACAATTTAGGCTATGCCAATGGTGAGATCCAGGTAAATCCAGGAGACCAGCAATATCAGTTGTGGGGATTAAAATCCGTTATGGGGAGAGTAATGTATTCTTATGATGACCGTTACATGATTTCTGCGACGTTGAGATCAGATGGTTCATCGAGACTTGCGCCAGGTCATAAGTGGCATACCTACCCGGCGATTTCTGCAGGATGGAATATTGGGGATGAATCATTTATGAGTGGCGTGCCTTTTGTCAATATGTTGAAATTACGTGCAGGGTACGGGCAGACATCCAATCAGGCCATTGCTCCTTATGCTACTTTGGGGGGCTTGGGCACGCGGCCATATAATTATGGTAACGATACCTATGCTACCGGTTATTTTGTAAACGCCCTTCCCAATCCCAATCTCGGATGGGAATATTCCGAAACATTAAATTTAGGCCTTGACTTCCGGTTGTTTAATCACCGTTTATCGGGTACGGTCGAATATTATGTGACCAATACCAAGGACATTCTGTTGGGCGTAAATCTCCCCGGTACTGCTGGAGTGAGCAGTTATACCGCCAATATTGGAGAAACCCAGAACAAAGGAGTGGAGGTATCTCTAAATGGTACCATTATCGAAAGCAATGATTGGACTTGGGAGGCAGGAGTAAACCTCTACGCCAATCGTAATGAGCTGGTTTCCTTGGCTTCTGGCCAGAAAAGAGATGAAGGTAACTGGTGGTTTGTGGGGCATCCCATTAATGTGATTTACGATTATGAGTATCAAGGTTTATGGCAAGAAGGTGATCCTTACAGGGATGTGTTAGAACCAGGGGGCAATCTGGGAATGATCAAGGTGAAATATACAGGAGGGTATGAGGAAGATGGCACGCCTTCGCGTGCCATTGGGCCTGATGATCGGCAGATCCTAGACCTACAGCCAAATTTCATGGGAGGTTTTAATACCCGTGTGGCGTATAAGAATTTTGATCTTAGCCTTGTAGGGGCATTTAAAAGTGGAGGAATATTAATCAGTACGCTACATTCCTCTACAGGCTACCTTAACATGCTAAGTGGGCGACGGAATAATGTCCAGGTAGACTATTGGACACCTGACAATACAGGAGCAAGGTATCCTGCACCCGGCGGCCTGGCCAGTGGTGATAATCCTAAATATGGAAATACCTTAGGCTATTTTGATGCCTCTTACTTGAAAATCAGGACCATGACGCTGGGCTATAACTTTAACCGCGAAAGCAACTGGATGGACAAGGCCGGTATCAGCAGGTTTAGGATGTATGCCTCAGTGCAGAATCCGTTTGTGTTGTTCTCGCCTTTCCATAAGGAATCAGGAATGGATCCGGAGACCAATTCCTATGGTGATGAAAATGCCGCGATAACCAATAATTATCCTAACCGACTGTTGACCATTGGTACCAACTCCCCGGCAACGCGTAATTTTATTATAGGTTTAAACTTGACATTCTAACATAACCATGAAAACGATAAATCATTATATAAATAAATGGATGATGGTGGCTTCGGTGACCTTGCTGCTTTCGTCCTGTGCAGACTTGTTGGAGGAGCAGCCACGAAGCAGTTTCGAGCCTGGTTTCTTTGAAACAGAGGAAGGTGTCCGTGGGGGATTGACTTCCATGTATGCCCACCTTCGGTATATTTATGGACAGGCATATTATTATAATACCTGCCAGACTGGAACGGATGAAGTAACCTATGCTCAAAGTGCTGACCAGAACTTTCTGGTGATGGACCTCAGTGGCCAGGGTGTGATTGACGCGTCCACTAGCCGTACAGATGCTTTGTGGGGAACCGCTTTTTCCAATATCAATACGGCAAACGGCGTGATTAAATTTGCCGAAGAAGCGGGTGTGTCTGATGCACTCATCGCTGAAGCCAGGTTTTTTCGGGCGTTCGATTATTTTCTGCTTGTACAGACGTTTGGAGGGGTTCCGTTGGATTTAGGGGCCGGTGAACTGGAATTTAATACTAACCCGGTAAGGACGTCCGTAAGAAATACCGTTCCTGAGGTATACACTAAAAGTATCTTTCCAGATTTGCTCGCGGCGGTCAACGACCTGCCAGCATCGCCGCGGTTGACAGGTACAGCTACCAAAACGCTGGCGCGCCTGTATTTAGCGAAAGCTTATTTGACCTATGCTTGGTGGCTGGAAAATCCCAATAACATTCCCACCTATCCAGAAACCCAACGGGTAGATCCAGATGGGCATGATGCACAGTGGTATTTTCAAGAAGCATATAATATCGCCCTGGAAGGGATTGATAATCCAGGCCCTTTTGGGCTTCAGGAGACATTCTACGATGTAAATGTGGCAGAGAACGACCGAAACAATGAATTGCTATTGTACGCAGACCACACAGAAACAAGTGAGTTTTATAATGGAGGAAGCCTGACCTATGGTAGTGGTGGAGCACCAGATAACTTTGCGGGTTGGATGATGACGTGGAATTATACTGTTATCAGAAGTAGTTCCTCCAGTTCACAATGGGCAAATGACATCGAGTCTGTAAGGCGTGCCGCGATACAGGCGACCGGGCGCCCTTGGACGCGTATGTGTCCGACGATCGGGGCTATTACGAATACCTTTGCGGATAAATCCAACGACTCCCGTTATGATGGTACCTTCACTACTGTTTACAGGACCAATATCGATCGAGAACCTGTCATCAATGGCCCCGTGTACAATGCGAACCTCATGGAAGTCCAGCCAGGTGATGCTATCCTTACCTTCCTCGATGAAGCACCTGCGACCGCCGTGCAGTACCCTACCCCCACAAGCCAAGGAGCCAATATCGGAGCAGGGATATTGCCTGGAAGGGCTGACTTTGTGATCCCTCCCAGTGGGATTAGCAGAATTGTCTATCCTGGTCTATGGAAATTGGGACCTTACCGAACAGATAGCGGAAATGGTCTGGGACAGCCAAATGCGGGCAGTACGCGCCCTTTTAATATTGCAAAGTTCTCAGAATTGTATTTGGTAGCGGCCGAAGCAGCTGTGAAAGGTGCTACTGGCTCCCGGAGTGCCCGTGAGCTTATTAATGTCATTCGCGCAAGGGCTGGAAAATGGCGTTGGGATAATAATGGTAACCAAGAGAAAATAGCGGATTATAGTGCTGCCATGATAGCGGCAACTCCCCAAGAGATTGATGTTAATTACATATTGGAAGAACGTTCTCGTGAGTACTTCGGGGAAGGTTACCGTTGGTTTGATTTGGTAAGGACCCAGCGGTGGAATGAGCTTGCAGGAAGCTATCGAATAGGCGGGTCTAACTATGGTGATCATACACCGCAAACGGTAAATCGTACCATACAACCTTATCATTACTTGCGTCCTATTCCTCAAGGACAAATGGATTCAATGGAAGGAGATAATAGTCAATACCAAAATCCAGGTTACCAATGATCCGGTCATCACAATGGAGGAGCTGAACGCAAAAGCATTCAGAAGGAATTTGTTCATTTAGTAAAGCTTGTTGTCATTTCAAGCGTATTAGATTGGGTTGCCTTGCCGGAGAATTGCTCTTCGGTAAGGCTTTGTTTTGTGGGAGATAATAAGTGCTTTTGAAGATAAATATATGCGAAAATAATGCCGTGAACCCTAATGCCAAAGGTGCATTCGTGGCATCTTTTACGTAATTTCAACAAAATAATGAAGGCCGGCTCTGCTCTAGGTGGTAAGGCCAAGGAAATCATGATGACTTAAACAATTTTATCAATGAATTTGATTCAAACATGGCGATGGTACGGGCCCAATGACCCGGTGAGTTTACAGGATGTTCGGCAGGCGGGTGCCACAGGAGTGGTGTCTGCATTGCACCAAATTCCTCATGGAGATGAGTGGCCCATCCAGCTTATCCAAGAAAGAAAAGCAACGATCGAAGCGGCTGGACTCGAGTGGTCCGTGGTGGAGAGTGTGCCGGTACACGAGGCCATCAAAACCCGAAATGACCATGCCGAATATTACTTGGAAAATTACCGGAAGACACTTCGAAACCTATCTAAATGCGGCATAAAGACAGTCTGTTACAATTTTATGCCCGTGCTGGACTGGACGCGTACAGATCTTGCCTTGCCCTTAGCCAATGGCGCCAAGGCCCTTTATTTGGATTGGACGGATTTGGCCGTGTTTGACCTGAAGATCCTTGGGAGAGCAGGCGGAGAAGCGTTTTATAAACCGGAAATATTGGCAAAGGTGGAGGAGCGATATGCTGCTATGACCAAAGAACAACAAGCGGCCTTGCAGGAAATAGTGCTGATGGGAGTGCCCACAGAAGGAGGTGTGACCTTGGAGGCCTTGCAGGAGAGTATTGAAGTATACAGCAGCATAGGAAAGCATGGATTACAGGAAAATCTAACTTACTTTTTGGAAAATATTGCTGAGGTGTGCGAGGAAGAGGGCATTCGAATGACGATTCATCCGGACGATCCCCCCTTTCCGATCTTAGGATTGCCACGGATTGCTTCCAGCAAGGAAGATTTGGAATTTATCCTTCAGGCGGTAGACCGCCCCTTTAATGGGATTTGCTTCTGTACCGGCTCACTGGGAGCGGGTGATCATAACGATTTGCCAGCAATGCTGGATGCTGTCGGGGATCGGGTGTATTTTGCGCATTTGAGAAATGTGAAAAAGGATGCTTTGGGTAATTTTCATGAGTCCGATCATTTGGACGGCGATGTGGACATGTGCGCCATCATGGAGCGGCTGGTAAAGCTTAATGCCCAACGCCACCAAGCCATTCCTTTCCGTCCTGACCATGGCCATCAGATGTTGGATGACCTACAGAAAGTGACTAATCCGGGCTATTCTGCCATCGGCAGGTTGAAGGGATTGGCAGAACTCCGTGGGCTGGAAATGGGCATAAAAAATAGCGGCATTTGAGTATTGTGCCGGAAAACGGCATTGCGATGGTCTTATGGCGGAATCGGTGGGTTTGCGGAATGTGGAAGCAGGCAAACCGCGCTTCGAAACATGAGTCCTTAAGCACAGCCCTGGGCAATAGACAACGATGTTGGTAAACAAAACATAACCCTTGATGAATCTGAAGAATTACGCATTTTGCTTTTTAGTTTTTAGCTGTCTTTTTCTTGTGAACCAGTCAGTGTTTGCTCGGCAGTCAACTGGTACGGTGTCGGGCATTGAGGTAGAAGGCTTCTTTCCGCTCGTAGGAGATGAAGCTGCCACCTTGGTGGTGGATGTGTCAGCAGAAAAAAGCCTGTTAACGGCCGTCGAAAATTTTCAACATGATGTCCAAACGGTCACCGGAAAAGCTCCTGAAATAGTAAAGCGAGCTGCCCTAAAGGATCAATCAAGGGTGGTCTTGATCGGTACAGTAGGGGAAAGCCCTTTATTGGAAGCACTAGAGCAGAGCGGAAAACTGGATTTTAGTGCGGTGAGAGGGAGATGGGAGGTATTTCACCGACAGGTGATTCAGCGTCCTTTTCCCGGGGTCGAAGAAGCTTTGGTCATTGCCGGAAGTGATCCTCGAGGTACCGTTTTTGGTGTTTATGATCTCTCTGAGCAGATTGGTGTCAGCCCGTGGACCTGGTGGGCAGATGTTCCCGTGAAGCGGCAAGAAACATTGTATGTCGCCCCAGCGCCCCTTACCAGTGAGGAACCATCGGTCAAGTACCGCGGGATTTTTCTAAATGATGAAGATTGGGGCCTGCAGCCCTGGGCAGCGAAGACCTTTGAGCCGGAGACCGGTGATATTGGGCCAAAAACATATGCAAAGATATTTGAGTTGCTGCTCCGGCTGAAGGCCAACTTTATCTGGCCGGCCATGCATCCGAGTACCAAGGCGTTTTTCCATTATCCGGGGAATGCTGAAATGGCCAAAAATTATGGTATTGTCATCGGGACTTCCCATGCAGAACCCATGCTTCGGAATAATGTCGATGAATGGCATCATGATTCGTTTGGGGATTTTAATTACACCACAAATCGCGAACGGGTATACGACTATTGGGACGAACGGGTAGCCGAGAGCAAGGATATAGCTGCCGTGTATACGGTGGGCATGCGTGGGGTGCATGATAGTGGTATGGAAGGAGCAGGCAGCACCGAAGAAGCAGCAAATATGCTGGAAAACATCATTCAAGATCAACGAGGAATGCTTGAAAAGCATAAAGGAGGCGATGCAGCGGACGTCCCGCAGGCGTTTACCGCTTATAAGGAAGTGTTGGGGATTTATGATGCCGGCATGGATTTGCCGGCAGATATCACCTTGGTATGGCCAGACGATAACTATGGCTATATTCGACGGCTCAGTGATGCCAGCGAGCGGAAACGTGTCGGCGGGGCCGGTGTGTATTACCACGCGTCGTACTGGGGAAGGCCGCATGATTATTTGTGGTTGAGTTCTACCCATCCGGCCTTGATCCGAGAGGAAATGATGAAGGCATACCAATTGGAGGCCAAAAATATCTGGGTGCTCAACGTGGGAGATATCAAGCCTTCGGAATATAATATTCAGCTGTTTTTGGATATGGCCTATGATGCTCCCGCCTTCAAACAGCCCGAACATGTCCAAGAGCATATGAAGGAGTGGTATCGGGGAATTTTCGGGGCGCATGGAGCGGCCATTGGGAAGGCCATGTGGAGGTATTACCAGTTGGCCTTTGAGCGGAAACCGGAATTTATGGGTTGGAGCCAGACAGAGCCTACGACTCCCATCCATGAGAGTGCATACAGTCCATTTTTGGCAGGAGATGAGGTCGATAAGCGGCTCCAAGCGTACCAGGATTTGGTGTCAGCATTGGAGCAGATCAAGCCCGGAATAGAAGCGGAACAATTTTCTGCTTTTTATCAGCTGGCCTACTATCCGATCAAAGGAGCCTCCCTGATGAATCAGAAATTCCTATACCGGCAAAAAGCCCTGGATTATCAGCAAGAAGGGAGGTTGTCGGCAGCAGATTATGCCAAGAAGGTACATGAAGCTTATGATGATATTGTCAAAGAAACGGCATTTTACAACCAGCAATTGGCAGATGGCAAGTGGAACCATATGATGGATCATGCACCGCGGAGACTGCCTGTTTACCAAGAACCTGAAATGGCAATGGAGGAACTTTCGGCGGGAATACCATCAGTGCAGGTCAGCATGGAGCGCGGAGGAATTGCCGAAGGTAAATTGCCTGTTTTTAATAACCTTACCAAAAGGGAGCATTTCTTTGATCTCTATTTGAGCGGGGAGAAGACCGCTTCTTGGGAGGTGGTGGCGAAGCCGGACTATATTTTACTGGATCATTCGTCAGGGGTGTTGTCCCCGTCCGGTCAGAAGGAGGAAAGGATTTGGGTAAAGGTGGATTGGGCAAACGTCCCTTTTTCTACCGCCCCATTAAACGAAGAAATAAGCATTCAGGTGGATGGCAAGACCATAACCGTACCTGTGGAGTTGACTAATTTCCAGGGAGTAGGAAGTGACCTATTCGTCGCAGACAATGGGCAAGTGGTCATATATGCTGAAAACCATAGCCAACGTAAGGCCAATGGGAAGCAAAACTGGGAAAGGGTAGATGGGCTGGGCCATAGTGGCGCCGTGATGCAGGCTGCTGGGCTGAAACTCCCCAGTGTGGAAAAGGATTTTGGGAGGCAAGCGTCGCTGACGTATGAGTTTTACCTTGATAAGGCAGTTGAGGAGGCCTCTGTAGCAATTATGGCATTGCCGACGCATCCCGTCACAGATGAAAATGGGGTGAAGGTGGGAGTTTCCGTAAATGGTGGTCCGATCCAATTACTGGATTTTCAAACCCACGGCAGGAGTGAAGAATGGAAGCAAAATGTCCTTCGTAACAGGGCGGTCAAGACGGCAAAAGAAATTTCCCTCAAAAATGGAAGGAATACATTGGAGGTGTTTTGGGTGGATCCCGGCGTGCTGTTGGATGTGATCAAGATAAAGGTTCATCCTGAGTTGGAAGAGGGGTACGGCCTCTTGCCTGAAACCAAGCCGTAGGAGACGGAAGGTTCAGGTGTTAGAGGTAGGGGTACAGCGTATCCCACTGCAAGGGCACATGGCGGAGTTGTGCTGGGAGGAAGCTTATGGTTTAGGGAGATGAGGTGCTGGTGTCATGCTCGGCCGTACCTTATGCCCCGAGAGTATGCGATGACTGGGCTGTTAATCCGCGAAGGGTAAATTTGGTCAATTGAAAAGGTAGTCGGCCTTACTTGTTTTGGTGTCGGCGGCATACCCAAGAGGTAAAATAGATCATAAGACCTGCTGAATTAGGATTGCTAAATATTCCAGTAACAAAATTGAAGGAATTCTTATAGTCACAGGTGATTGGATGGGGACGGTAGCAACTGCTGGAAATGTTTCATTTGAAATATTCTATTGAAAAGATGGCGATTTCGGTGCATTTTTAGCTTTTGATATGGCTAGGGTAATGGTGTTGATAAGTCTGTTTTGTGAGTTGGGTATGTGAAGAACAGCAGATCGAGCAGTGTGCACCTTTTGGAAACGATGAATGGCCCGATCAGTGGGGCAAATCCTGCGGGAAATGGAATTGATTTGACGGATTTTTAGGGTTCTCCTAAAAGGTTAATGACAATACTTTGCAAAAAAAGCAATAACTTAAGCGCCAATATTGAAACGAATAAAAACCATTTAACCTATTACACAAAATGACCTTTAACACATTAGACCTAGTTGTCTTTGTGGCCTATTGTCTTTTGATCATCACGATGGGGATCGTCGTGTCAAGGGAGAAGAAGGGCCACGTAAAGGATTCCAAAGATTACTTCTTGGCAAGCAAGGCTTTGCCATGGTGGGCTGTAGGTGCATCCTTGATTGCATCGAATATTTCCGCCGAGCAGTTTATCGGCATGTCTGGTTCGGGCTTTGCTTTGGGATTGGCCATTTCTACTTATGAGTGGATGGCAGCAGCCACACTGCTGGTGGTGGCGATTTTTTTCTTGCCGATTTACCTGAAAGAGGGGATTTATACCATGCCCCAGTTTCTGAACCGGCGATATGACGGTCGCGTAAGAACCGTGATGGCCATTTTCTGGCTACTGATCTATGTATTTGTAAACCTGACCTCTGTCCTATATCTAGGAGCATTGAGCTTGGAGACCATTATGGGGGTGCCATTGACTTATGGCATTATCGGATTGGCTTTGTTTGCGATGGTGTATTCCATCTACGGTGGCCTGAAAGCAGTGGCATGGACCGATGTGGTACAAGTGGTCTTCCTCGTGGCAGGAGGGTTGGCGACGACCTATTTGGCCTTGAGCTTGGTAGGCGACGGAGATGTGTGGGAAGGAATTGGTATTTTAAGAAAAGCCGCGCCTTCTCATTTTAGTATGATCATTGAAAAGGGAGAGATGATGATCCCCGATGGAAGCGGTGGTAGCCGTGATGCCTATTTGGATTTGCCAGGGCTCAGTGTCCTGATCGGTGGGATGTGGATCGTAAACCTCAACTATTGGGGCTGTAACCAGTACATTACCCAGCGTGCCTTGGCGGCAAAAAGCCTTGGTGAAGCCCAAACCGGGATGGTCTTTGCCGGTTTCCTGAAGCTCTTGATGCCGCTGATCGTAGTGATTCCTGGAATTGCCGCGTATGTGATCGTGCAAAAAGGAGCTGATGCCAGCTTTATCGAATCCATGACGGATCCTGTGACGGGATTGGCCAAGTCCGATAGGGCCTATCCTACGTTGTTGCACCTATTGCCTCCGGGCTTGAAAGGATTGGCATTTGCGGCCTTGACTGCGGCAATCGTTTCCTCACTCGCGTCTATGGCCAACAGTACCTCGACAATCTTTACCATTGATATTTATAAGGAGTTTTTCAATAAAAATGTATCAGAAGGGAAACAGGTTACCATCGGTAGGATTACGGCTGTAGTTGCTTTCATTATTGCAGCGATCGTGGCTCCACAGTTACGGCAGCTGGATCAAGCTTTCCAGTATATCCAAGAATATACCGGATTTGTGTCACCAGGAGTTTTTGCCATCTTCATCTTTGGGTTTTTCTGGAAGAAAACCACCTCCAATGCAGCCCTTACAGCTGCTGTGCTGACCATTCCGCTATCTGCGGCATTTAAGGTCATCACGCCAAACTTACCCTTTATCGATCGGATGGGGGTTGTGTTCTTGGTGCTTTCAGTCCTGATTATTGCGATCAGCTTGTATGAAGGCAAAGGGAAAGATAGCAAAAAAGCCATTGAGGTGGACGCTGAATTGTTCTCGACGAGTACTAAATTTAAAGTTGGAGCTGTGCTAATTTGTGGGATACTGGTAGCACTTTATAGTGTGTTCTGGTAACCACCCGTTACAGCACCCGCCTACAAATGGCGTGAAGTGATTCCCCCTGCCTCTGTTGGCAGGTAACGGGAAAGGCCTTCACGCCGTTTTTTTTTGTGGTTTTTCGATTGATGGAGTTGGGAGGTGAAGCGGGGCATTACAAATGCCCGGCTTGTGTGTTCCTCGTTTCCAACGAGGAACAGTATGATTGGAAAGGAGCAAGATTAAGGTAAATGGTTGGTTTTGAGTCAAAATACCCAATTTTGGGTATTGTTTGACGATTTGGAAACCAGTAGTTTAGCGGTAAGGAGGCAAGCGGACAAGCTGATTTCTATTGGCCCAGGGATGCATTATTTAAAATAAACTGATGTTGTGCTTGCCTATTATTTCTTACGTCTCTGAGCTGACTTGGGGCACTTTTGTTACTTGAATGAAAATATACGCCAAGTCATCCTACATCACGCTAAGAAGCGCTGTTAACTAAAAAATTATGGAATTTTTAAATTTTATCAGAGTAATCTCACTAGGCGCCTGCCTGTTGGTAGGTTCAATGTTTATTGTTTTGGTCTTTGCCAAAAAAAGGAATAAGGCAAGGAATCTTGCTATCGCTGGATTGAGTTTGCTGATAATGTATCTGGTCAATATTTCCATGACTTCCTTTCGAAATGCCATTTACCAACCCACTCAAAAGCTTGATCAACTAAGCTTTTTGGCTTATGGAGTGGCCTCAAATGGTGACAAGGGCTGGCTAGGGGTTTATGAGGATGCTACTTGGGAGTTTGGACCATCCTACAGGGAAATAAAGGTCAGCGGGACCTACGTTTTAAAAGGAGATACCATTATCCTAAATGGTGATGAAGGAGATAAGGCAGATAAAAATAGCATGGTATTGATAGCTGGTCAGCTGAGCACCCAGTCCAAGAATGCGAATCTAAACGAATTGAAAATAGCACTAAATAACTTAAACCCATGAAGGCAATCATTATAGTTATGTTGTCCCTACTGGTAGTTTCGTGTAAACAATCTAAAACAGGGGAGAGTCAAATTAAATTAGACGGTAAATATTCCGTGGTGGATTATAGGATGACTCCCGAGTTTATCCATGACACGGTTGGCAGAGATAAGCTAATGGCTATTTTGAAAAGCAGTACGTATAAATTTGACTTTTCTAACAAAAATTCCATCGTGAGGATTGATCCGCAATTTGGAATGGAGTATTTCGGTGATTCTGTTTTTGAATACCGGATAGAACATAAGTTTATCGCCTTGAGAAATCCCGATATGAAAGTGAATGTACCCTTTAGGAATGATAATGGAATAATAAGATTGTTAATAGATCAGAAAGGAATTGAGCATTTTTCGATCATACCGGTGAAGCGGGGCATTACAAATGCCCGGCTCGTGAGTTCCTCGTTGGAAACGAGGAACAGATAGGCCTATGATCGGTAGATGGCTGCTCGGTAGGCGGTGGGGGTGACGCCCTTGATCTCTTTAAACTGCCGGTTAAAATTGGTGATGTTTCGGAAGCCGCATTGGTGAAAAATCTGGGAGATAAAGGTGTTTTTGTCTTTGAGGAGCTTGCAGGCGTGGGCGATGCGGATTTCCTTGAGAAAGCCACTGAAGGATTTTTTGGTGTTCAACTTGAAGAAGCGACGGAAGTTGGAGGTGCTCATCTTGGCAATGGCTGCGACTTCTTCCACCCGGATGTTTTCTTGGAAGTGCTCGAAGGTGTATTCCAGTACTTCATCGATGATGCCCTTGGAATCAAAAGAGTCGATCGGTTCATGGGTAAGTAGGCTGTTTTGGGTATGACTGCTGATCTGATGGAGAATGTCCAGCAAGGTGCTGATATGGGGAAAGCCTTCCACTTCTACCAACCGCTTAATGCTGCCAATGATTTCCTCTTGTCCTGCATAACCTACCGCCATTCCTTGCTTTAGTCGGATAAGCTGCCGCACCTTGGCCATTTCAGGCAACTTCAGGAATGTCTGTCCAAATATCGCTTGGTCAAACTGAATGACCACTACGGTACAAAAAATATCCTTTTGCGCTTTTCGAAACCAATGGGGCACATTGGAGCCGATATAGAACAAGTCGCCCGGCGAGAATTCGCCCACAAAATCCCCAATGATGGCCGTACCATGCCCCTCTTGGATATAAAGAATTTCATTTTCAATGTGCCGGTGCCAAGGGGTTTCGAAGATGGGGGTGCTCATGGTGATGGACACAAAAGACTTGAATTCCTGCCGCGGCAGCTTTTGGACGATGGGTTTCATTTGGGATAAGGTTATGGTTGCGCAAGGTAAGCTCGCTGGAGCAAGTTGCCGACCTGCTCGGTACCGTTGTGTAAAGCTACAAAGTTATACTCTTTGATTATAATTTTAATCGAAGAGTATTATTATTTAATCGAATAATGTAAGTGGAGGCTTGTTTTTTAATCGAAATTTGTTGGTAATAGTTTAAAAGAACATAAACAAACCCAGGATAATACATGCGAAAATTATTCATAGGATATGATATTGGAAGTTCCTCCGTAAAGGCGACACTATTGGATGGCGATACGGGAAAAGTAGTGGCCAGTGATGGTCAGCCCAAAATAGAAATGCCCATTGATTCTCCCCAAAAGGATTGGGCAGAACAAGATCCTCAGATGTGGTGGAAATATGTCATCGAGACGACCCAAGCCATCATCCAGCAAGGAGGAGTAAAGCCAGGTGAGTTGCAAGCGATTGGGATCTCTTATCAAATGCACGGATTGGTGATGGTGGATAAGGAGCAGCAGGTGATCAGGCCATCCATCATCTGGTGCGATAGCCGGGCCGTGGAAACTGGAAACAGTGCCTTTGAGGCACTTGGTAGTGAATTTTGCCTTTCACACCTCCTTAATTCTCCCGGTAATTTTACAGCTTCCAAGCTGAAGTGGGTCAAAGACCACGAACCGGCCAATTATGAGAAAATTCATAAAGTAATGTTGCCAGGTGATTTTATTGCCATGAAACTGACCGGAGAGATTTTCACTTCTGAATCCGGGCTTTCTGAAGGTGTTTTTTGGGATTTTAAGGAAAACCGGGTGAGTCAACCATTGTTGGACCACTATGGTATTGACCGGGAAATACTGGCCACGGCGATCCCTTCATTTGCGGAAGGTGGAAAAGTAAATGCTGCGGCGGCCAAGGTACTTGGGATAGCGGAAGGCATTCCTGTAACGTACAGGGCAGGTGATCAGCCCAATAATGCCTTTTCCTTGAATGTGCTGGAAGCAGGAGAACTGGCCACCACAGCGGGGACTTCAGGGACCGTGTATGGTGTCAGCAGCTCGCCGGTTTATGATCCTCAATCTCGCGTAAATACATTCTTGCACGTCAATCATATGGCGGATAATCCCCATTACGGCGTGTTGCTCTGCGTTAATGGCACCGGAATCCTTAACAGCTGGTTGAAAAAAATGCTGGGAGGTGAATCCATTGACTATGAAGCGATGAACAAGCTGGCGGCTGAAGTACCGGTGGGAGCAGAAGGACTTAGTTTTGTCCCTTTTGGTAACGGGGCCGAGCGGATCATGGAAAACAAGACGGTCGGCGCGCACCTTGCTGGCCTGAATTTGCTTAAGCATGACAAGCGCCATGTGCTCCGGGCTGGACAAGAGGGGATTGTGAGTGCGTTGACCTTTGGGTTTAATATTATGAAAAACATGGGCTTGACGCTGGACACCGTAAAGGCTGGACGGGCCAATATGTTCCTTAGTCCCTTGTTCAGGGAGGCGTTTGTCAACATGAATGAGGTGAACCTTGAATTTTATGATACCGATGGGTCTCAAGGAGCAGCAAGAGGTGCCGGTGTGGGTGCCAAACACTTTGCCAGTCCACAAGAAGCCTTCAATGGCCTGGAGAAGGTGGCTTCATATGTCCCCGAGCCTAAGTTGGTCAGTGCCTATAAAGAAGTGTACCAACAGTGGGAGGAAAGATTAAGAAAGATCCAGTAGTGCTTCTTATCGTTTCCGGTCGTTAAAACCGAAATATGCAATAGAAAATCAGCGCAATCCGCGGGATGAAGCATGTTCATAACACAGTAATCAATAACTAAATAACCAAATATACCATGTCGAAGACCTATTTTCCAGGAATAGAAAAAATCAAGTATGAAGGCAGGGATTCCAAGAATCCATTTGCTTTTAAGTTTTATGACGAAAACAAAGTAGTGGCCGGCAAGACCATGAAAGAGCATTTTAAGTTTGCCATTGCCTACTGGCACTCGTTTAATGCCACAGGAGATGATCCTTTTGGCCCGGGGACAAAGACTTTTGTTTGGGACCAGGCAGAGGATGCCCTTCAGCGGGCCAAAGATAAAATGGATGCTGCTTTCGAATTTATCACCAAAATTGGCGCTCCTTATTATTGTTTCCATGATGTGGATTTGATCGATGAAGGATCCACTATCGAGGAATATGAAAGTCGGATGAAGGCCATCACGGAGTATGCCAAACAAAAACAAGTAGAAACGGGTGTGAAGCTTCTGTGGGGTACGGCCAATGTATTCAGCAATCCTCGCTATATGAACGGAGCCTCCACCAATCCCGATTTTGATGTGGTGTCTTGGGCAGCTACCCAAGTGAAGAATTCCATTGATGCGACCATTGCCCTTGGCGGTGAAAACTACGTGTTTTGGGGTGGCCGTGAAGGGTACATGTCCTTGCTCAATACCGACATGAAGCGTGAAACAGAGCATTTGGCCAAATTCTTGACCATGGCGCGCGATTATGGACGCAAGCAAGGGTTTAAAGGAAATTTCCTGATCGAACCAAAACCCATGGAGCCTACCAAGCACCAGTACGACTATGATTCGGCCACGGTGGTGGGCTTTTTAAGACATTACGGGTTGGACAAGGACTTCAAGCTGAACATTGAGGTGAACCATGCAACGCTGGCCGGCCATACGTTCCAGCACGAACTTCAGGTAGCTGCAGATGCCGGGTTGTTGGGCAGTATTGATGCCAACCGTGGGGATTACCAAAACGGCTGGGATACCGACCAGTTTGCCTTGAATTTACAGGAATTGACCGAGTCGCTGCTGGTGATTCTGGAAGCGGGAGGCCTTCAAGGGGGAGGCGTAAACTTTGACGCGAAGCTGAGAAGAAACTCTACCGATCTGGATGACCTTTTCCATGCCCATATCGGGAGTATGGATGCCTTTGCCAGGGCGTTGCTGATCGCAAACGATATTTTGGAGCAATCCGAATACAAGGCCTTGAGGAAAAAGCGTTACGCTTCCTTTGACGGAGGCAAGGGCAAGGAGTTTGAGGAAGGCAAATTGACTTTGGAAGACTTAAGGGAGCACGCCATTGCCACTGGTGAGCCGGCAAGCACGAGCGGTAAGCAGGAGATGTACGAGAACATTATTAACCAGTATATCTAATTTCAGGTGAAAGCCACGATCAATGCGGTCAAGTTATGGATGAAGAAAACAGGCTGAGTCCTTACCGCAGCACTAGGGCTTGAATGTCCATACAAATGAAAGAGGCTGTCTCAAAATTTTTGAGACAGCCTCTTTTTATGATTATTGACGTTTTGGTCAAGGGTTTCTGCCCTGAACCAAAACGTCTGATTTTTCAATTTTTCATTGCCACGATATAACATCACTTTGTTTTTTCCATCGGTATGATGGTCTGGATGGATCCGTCGGGATTATGCTGGAGTGGAGCCATTTTAATATTTCTCAAGTAATTTTTGCCTGAAATCTGCGTATCATGATAAAAGATGTACCATTGGTCGCCTACTTTTACTATGGAGTGGTGATTGGTCCAACCTTGTACGGGAGCTAAGACGACTCCTTGGTAGGTGAAAGGGCCATAAGGATTGTCTCCCGTGGCATAGGAAATAGTGTGGGTGTCGCCAGTAGAATAAGAGAAGTAGTAGGTGTCGTCGTGCCGATGTACCCATGCTGCTTCGAAGAACCTCCTGTCATGGTCTCCGGCTTTAATAGGTTCACCCGCTTGGTCTAAGATGAGAATGTCTTTTGGCTTTTCGCCAAATTCCAGCATGTCTCCGCTGAGTTTGGCCACTTTTGGAGCAATCGCCGGCTCCTCATCTGCCGGTTCGTCCGCAAAGGGACTGTCGCCAGTGGAGTGGTATTTTCCGGTGCGCCATTTTTGCAATTGACCTCCCCAGATACCGCCCCAATAAATATAATGCGTGCCGTCACGATCTTCAAATACCGCCGGGTCAATGCTGAAACTGCCATTCATGGGCGCAGGTTGCGGTTCGAATGGTCCCGCAGGATCGTCTGACACGGCTACGCCAAGTCTGAAAATATTTTCCTTGTCCTTGGCTGGAAAATAGAGGTAATATTTACCGTTTTTTTCAGCGGCATCCGGAGCCCACATCTGTTTGGTGGCCCATGCCACATCGGCTACGTGGAGAACTTCTCCATGATCCGTGACTTTACCATTTGGGCTGTCCATGGAATAGACATGATAGTCCTTCATGTCGTACTGTGCGCCGGTGTCATCTTCCTGTGCCGAGGAGGGGATGTCATGGGAAGGGTAGATATAAATTTTGTCCTCAAAAACATGTGCTGATGGATCGGCCGTGAAGTGATCGGTGATCAATGGCTGGGAGAGGTAGCTGATCGTATCTTTATGGGTGAAGGAATCTGCCTCCGTAGTGCTTTCGGTGGAGGTTTTGGAACCACACTGGGAAAAGGAAAGCATCGTGGCTCCCATTGCAAAAGTAAATAGGAATCGCTTAAGTGATTTTTTCATAAGGGTTACGTTAGGTTTTATTAAAAATACTAAATAAAAAGAAATTATGAAACTTTCATGATATCGGTTTCATTATGTTTATTTCCAACATAAACCAAAAAAAAGGCGACTCCACTGGGAGTCGCCTTTCTGTTAACGTTACGCTTATCTATCGTTATTTGTCGTTAAAGTGGTAGTAAGCATCACTCCACCTCAACTCGTTTTGGATTCCTCTCAGGGTTGTTTCTTTATCGATATTGACACTTTCGATGCCCGCCATCACCGCAAAGTCATTTAAGTGCTCTGAAGTAAGGTTCTGGCTGAAACAGGTGTGGTGTGCACCACCAGCCAAGATCCAAGCGGCACATCCGGTCTTCATGTCCGGCATAGGCTTCCACATTACCCTTGCCACGGGAAGATTAGGAAGGTCTTTTAGTGGTTTTACAGCTTCTACGTCGTTGACGATGAGTCTGAAACGATTGCCCATGTCTACGATGGAAGCATTCAGTCCATTGCCGCCGGCACCGTTAAATACCAGCCTTACCGGATCTTCTTTTCCTCCAATGCCCAATGGGTGCACTTCGCAGGAGATTTTCTCGGTGGTGAGTGTAGGGTCCACTTCCAACATATGCGATCCCAATACGAGGCTGTTGTTTGGGTCGAAATGGTAGGTGTAGTCCTCCATGAAGGCGTTTCCACCTTCGAGTCCGCTTCCCATAACTTTCATGGCGCGAACCAAGGCTGCTGTTTTCCAGTCTCCTTCACCGGCGTATGCATAGCCGTCTGCCATGAGGCGCTGGGTAGCGATACCTGGTAATTGCTTCATGCCGTAAAGGTCCTCGAAGGTATTGGAGAATCCTTTGAATCCGCCTTCCTCCAAGAATGCACGCATGCCCAATTCGATCTTAGCGGCATCGATGAGGGATTGGCGTTTTGCACCGTTCGCTTGCAGTTCTTCAGAAAGGGTATAAGTGGCTTCATATTCTTCGATAAGTGCCTTCAAGTCACCCTCAGAAACCGCTTCGATTTTGGCTACCAAGTCGCCTACGGCATAGGTGTTTACGGAGAACCCAAACTTCAGCTCGGCTTCTACCTTGTCTCCATCCGTAACGGCTACAAAGCGCATGTTGTCACCAAATCGGGCGAATTTGGCGCCTTGCCAATCGTGCCAGCCACTGGCCGCTCTGGCCCAAACATCGATTTGGGAATGTACTTCCTCATCTTTCCAATGGCCTACGACGACTTTGCGTTTTACTTTCATCCTTGCGGTCATAAAACCAAACTCCCGGTCGCCGTGCGCACTTTGGTTCAAGTTCATGAAATCCATGTCGATGGAATTCCAAGGGATATCTTGATTGTATTGGGTGTGGAGGTGGAGCATAGGCTTTTGAAGGATTTTCAAGCCATTGATCCACATTTTTGCTGGAGAAAAGGTGTGCATCCACGTGATTACCCCGATACAATTAGGGGCGTTATTGGCCTCCTGTATGGCAGCGTAAATTTCCTCCGTGGTCGTAACGATCGGCTTAAAGACCGTCGTTACAGAGATTTTTTCGGATTTATTCAGCTCCTCAGCGATGATTTGGGCATGCTCGGCCACCTGCTGCAAGGCTTCAGGCCCGTACAGGTGTTGGCTACCGGTAATGAACCAAACCTCGTTTTCTTTCAAATTTTTCATATCTCTTTCTTACTTATTATTATTGTTTTCTTACATCCAAAAGAAGTAGTAGAGCAGCCCTACTATTAGGATTATCCCAGCTGCGCCAAGGTTAAACGACGATGTGGTGTTAAATAATACCGGATCGGTGTTAAAGGATTTCGGATCGGCCGTTTCCATTTTTACATTGGTATAGAGAATTGTGCCCAGCATTAAGAAAAGGGCCGCAATCATGAAAATAGACTCTATTCCTACGTGCTCATAGCTGTTGAACAGCGCAAATCCGAGAACGGCACAGATGATGCCCAAAATGATAAAGAAATAGCTGGATGCCACTGTTTTGGCGGCCTGCTTGTTTGTTTTATAATCAGGGTTCGCAAATTTCTTTTTCTCTGCAAAACTAATGAGCGATGCAATAAAGCAAAGAATGATAAATACATAACCCATTCGCAGCAAGAAGGGCATTTCTGGGTAGAATATTTTAAAGACAATTCCTGCTGGGATGGTCGCTATGGCCGTCCACAGTGCCGCACTGGCGGTAGCTTGTCGCCAGATAAGTCCCATGCCAAATACAACTACCACTCCAGGGTAAATGTACCCGGTGTATTCTTGGATATATTGGAATACTTGGTCAAGCGAGGCCAATTGTGGAGCGACGATCATGGCGATGGCCAATGCGACTACCGCTACGATTCGGCCGGTTCTTACCAGTTGGTGGTTATTGGCGTTTGGCTTAAAATACACTTTGTAAATGTCCATCGTGAAGATGGTGGAGGTACTGTTGATCATGGATGCCAAGGATGAAACGATGGCAGCGGCCAGTGCCGCAAAGGCCAGTCCTCTGATCCCGTTCGGGATAAAGTTTCTTAACAGCCACGGATAGGCTTCATCGGATTTTTGAATGGTACCGATATGCTCCACAGGCATGTTCAAAATGGCAGCAAGCTGCTCTGGACTGTAATCGTTAATCAAGACATATGCTGCAATGCCCGGGATGACCACGATGATCGGCATCAACAGTTTCAGGTAGCCAGCAAATAGAAGGCCTTTTTTGGCTTCTTCAATGCTTTTAGCAGCCAATCCCTTTTGGATGATGTATTGATTAAAGCCCCAATAGCCCAAGTTGGTCAGCCACATGCCGCCTAAAATTACAGCAAGGCCCGGGAGGTCTTGGAAGGCATCTCGGGATCCGCCGAGCCCATCGGGCACCATGACTCGCCCTTGCGGCATGATCATGACAAAGTGGTCTTTGGCATCATTGTATAGGTTGCTCATACCGGCAAAAATACCATCACCCATGCCCACGGCATCTAAGGCCAGGAACGTGGTGATCAATCCACCAGCGACCAAGATGATGACTTGTACCACATCCGTCCAAGCGACGGCTTCCAGTCCCCCATAAATGGAATAGATCCCGGAGAAAATCAATAGGCCAATGATCCCATACTGAAGCGGGATGCCCATGATCTTGTCCAAGGCCAGTGCTCCAAGGTAACTTACCGACGTAAGGTTTACAAATACATACACCAACAGCCAGAATACGGCAAAGGCGGTACTCACGCCTTTGTTAAAACGTTCGCTCAAGAATTGTGGCATGGTATAAACGCCATGCTTGAGGAAGATCGGAAGGAAATACTTGGCTACGATGATCAGGGCAATGGCTGCAATCCACTCATAAGCTGAAATGCCCAGTCCAATGGCGAAGCCTGATCCTGAAGTGCCAATAAAATGCTCCGCAGAGATATTGGCTGCCAACAGGGAGGCACCGACGGCCCACCAAGTGAGTGATTTGTCTGCCAGGAAGTACTCCTGTGCCGTTTTTTCCAAGCCTTTTTTGGTCCTGGAAACCCAGAGGCCTACCGATACGATGGCCAGCGCGTAAACAATGAAAATGACATAATCCAATGTCGAGAATCCTGCACTCATAATTTGATATTGAGGGTTTATGTTGACTAAACTGCCTTTGCAGTGTTCGCATAACTTGATTTAAGTGTCATATTTACACCTAAAAAATCAGAAAAAAAAATAATGAGTAAAAAATTACTCATTTGCCGTGGGGATTTCATTTCTGGGAATAAAATTCAACACCGTTTGAAACTGATTTTTATATTTACTTTCATCAATACTGTAGTAGAAAGCTCCTTTCTTCGAACTGGTCTTATCTTTATCCTTTTCTTTTATTAGCATATTGGTAGAAAGGACTTTTCTGGTGAAATTCCTTTTGTCGATTTTGGTTTCATAAAGGCTTTCGTACATGGCCTGAAGATGAGGAAGGGTGAATTTTTTTGGCAAAAGCTCAAACAGAATGGGATGAAGGGCTGCTTTGTACCGCAAGCGGCTCTTGGCCATCTCCACCATTTCCTCATGGTCAAATATCAGGTGCGGCAACTCATTCATGGAAAACCAATGGGCATGAAATTTATCACTGATTTGCTGTTCGTATTTGTGGATGTCGATTAAAGCCACATAGGCCACTGCGATCGTACGCTCCACAGGGTCCCGATCAGGTCTACTAAAGGTGTGCATTTGCTCCATATAGACATCTTCCAGCCCGGTCAGCTTCTTCAAAATCCTATTGGCAGCCTGATCCAGGGATTCGGTAGACTGAAGGAATCCTCCCATCAAACTCCACTTCTCCTTTTCAGGAGCGAAGCCGCGCTGGATAAGCAATAGTTTGTAATCGGAGCCATCGAAGCCAAAAATAATACAGTCAATGGCAGTGAGGATTCTGGTCTGGTTGGAATACTGGATCATGCTTTACAATTAGTAATAGGTCTATTTGGGAGTAGAAAGCGTAAAAGTGTGCTTTTTACATTAATTTTGATTGGGGATCATAAAACTAACTATATTTTTTAGTATTTGCCAAATATCGCCTTTTATTAGTGCTCGTCATTGACTTCTACCCAGTAACCATTGGGGTCTTGGATGTAAATTTGCCGAATTCCGTCAGGGCGGATATTGATTTTGCCCTTTTC
Organism: Echinicola vietnamensis DSM 17526; assembly: GCF_000325705.1. Lineage (NCBI taxonomy): Bacteria > Pseudomonadati > Bacteroidota > Cytophagia > Cytophagales > Cyclobacteriaceae > Echinicola > Echinicola vietnamensis. The sequence goes on from NC_019904.1 coordinate 2,210,203, forward strand.
CCCAGGCCAATCTTCGAAAGGGATGTTGTGGTTCTTCAATTTTTCGATAAATCCGTCCAAGTCTTCCATGCTGAAACAAAGATGGTTGATTTTATTGATGGTAGGGGTTTCCCAAGGCTGCTGCTCGATCAAGTGAAGCTGACTGTCACCGATATTGTACCAGACATGCAATCCATCCTTAAAAGGTTCTTCAATTTCTTCAAGGGCCAAAAAGTCGCCATAAAATTCGGCACTGGCTTTTAGGTCCTGGACATAAACAGCAATGTGGTTCAATTTGGTTTGGCTATAGGTACTCATACTTAAGCAGAATAGTAAAATGGTAAGCGTGATAAATGATTTTTTCATGTTATTTTGGGGATAGGCTGGACAAAAATAAGAAAAAGCGGGGATGTGCCCCGCTTTTTTTGATTATTCCGTGGTTGCCGTTTCACTGGAAAAGGCAAGTTGCTCTGCTTCTTCAAAGAGCTTGATTCCTTGTTGGTAAATCTCATTGATATCATTGATGACTTTGTAGAATGCATTGTCATCATAAATATTTCGTCCCATATGGGCTTTTAGGAGTATCTTAAGGTAAGCCTTGGATTTTTCATAATCCTTTTCGTCAAACTTCACCTTGTTCTTGTCTCCAATAGCGATAAGCTTTTTCAGTGACTTGTCGGAAAATGTGAAATCATTATAATATTCCTCAAAGCTCATGTTTTCGAATTGGCTCTTATTGTCCTCAAGGTAATCCATGATGAATTCCCGATGGGAATCCGAGCTGAACAGTCGGCCTACATAGCTGCTGCTCATCGTGGTATCCATAGGGACGAAATAGTCCGGCATGATGCCGCCGCCGCCGTAAACGGTTCTTCCTTTTACCGTTTGGTACTTTAAGGAGTCATTGAAATGGATGCTATCGGCGCTGAAAAACTCTCCGTGCTCATACCGGTTGATCCAGTCCATATTGTATTCGTTTTGATCATCTCCATACGGTTTCTGGATGGAGCGACCGGATGGCGTGTAGTACCGGGCGATGGTCAGGCGCAGTTCAGCACCATCGGATAGGTCTATGGGCATTTGGACCAATCCTTTTCCAAACGACCTTCTCCCGACGATCAATGCGCGATCATTGTCCTGAAGGGCGCCTGCCACGATTTCCGAAGCTGAAGCACTGCCTTCATTGATTAGTACCACTACTGAGCCATCTTCAAATTCTCCCGGCCGCATCGCAAAAGCCTTCTGGTTATAGCGGCTGACTTTTCCTTGCTGACTTACGATCATGGCGTTGTCCGCCAGGATTTCATCGGCGATGTTGATGGCTGCACCCATGTAGCCTCCAGGGTTGCCTTGCAGGTCTAGGACGAGCTTGCTCATCCCCTCAGCTTTTAATTTTTCGACGGCTTCTTTGAATTCATCGTAGGTAGTGGCCGCGAAGCGTGTGATTTTGATGTATCCCGTGTCATCATTGATCATGTAAGAAGCATTGATGCTGTATTGGGGGATTTTATCCCTGGTGATCGCATAATCGATCAGCTCCTTATGGTTTTTCCTTTTGATGCCTACGTTGACCACCGAGCCTTTTGGCCCCCTTAGCAGGTCAAAGACATCACGGTTGGTGACTCCGGTACCGGCTACGGTTTCTCCGTCTACTTTGATGATCTGGTCTCCGGACTGGATGCCTAGTTTTTCGGATGGTCCTCCAGTGAGAGGGGCCACTACATAAATGGTATCCCTGAGAATGCCAAACTCGACACCAATGCCATCAAACTCTCCATCCAGCTGGCTTTGGGCAAGCTGAGCGTCTTCAGCAGGAATATAGCTGGAGTGAGGGTCAAGTTCTTCTAGCATTTTCTCAATGCCATGTTCCACCAGTTTGGTGGTATTGACGGTATCCACATAGTCCCTGTCGATATAGGTGATGATTTCCTGTAACTTGTAGAGCGCTGCTTTCAGGTCGTTCTGATCCGTTTTGGGCTCCGCAAAGGTGGCGCCGATCCAAATGCCCGCCGATATGGCCAAGGCAAGGATGATGGGTAGCCTGATTTGCGATTTGGTGTTTTTTGATGGTTTCACATCAGGTTGTGAAGTGTTTTTTTCTTCGCTCACGATATCCTCTTTTATGATTTTAGAAAAGGTTCAGTCTGTGACTGATCTCCAAATATACAATTTAACATGATTTTCCACTATTTCGTTTTAATAAACGCAAGAAAATCAATTTAGGTAAGATCAATTCCTTATTTTAGCTGAAAAAATTTTACTTTTGTGGTTACATGTCAGGTAATTCTCACATACAAAAACGCTCAATTGAGGAACTAGTTCAGGAGAACTATGTCTTTGCAGGTGTTTTACACTATTTCGGGATCAGTTTTTACAAATATGAGCAGCAGTCTCTTGGAGAAGTGTGCCGAAAGTTTAGGGTAAACCCTGAGCAACTTATCAGTGAGCTTGAAGTTTGGGCATGGCGAAAGGAACCTAGCCAAGATGAGCTCTATCTGCGGCCAATTGAAGTGTTGGTGGAATACCTGAAGAACAAGCACCATTTTTTCTTACGGCATCAATTGCCCTTCCTTTCCAATATCATCTCGGGCGTGAAATTACCGTCAAAGTATGCAGGGTTGTTGGCCGATTTGCGCTTGATGTTTCCGCTTTTTGTGGATGATTTCATCCATCACATTCATGAAGAGGAAAGTACCGTTTTCAATACCATCAAAAAGTTACAGGGGATAGAGAAAGGCCATTACCGATTAGAAGAAGCGATCAAGATCCTTGACAGGCCTTCCATTTTGGGAATGGCCCATGACCACGAGGCTCATGATGATGAGATGGAAGGTATTCGAAAACTCACCAACGGGTATCAACTAACCGAAGAAGCGCCCACTGCCATCAAGGTTTTGTACCATGAACTCCAAGGGTTTGAAAAGGAACTGATTATCCATGCCAGAATCGAGAATGACCTGCTTTTTCCCAAAGCTGTGGAACTGGAGAAGGAAGTCAAGCGCAAAATTATCAATACCATAAAAATGAATTGAATGGGAAGGGTTTTAGCGATTGATTTGGGAACAAAAAGGACAGGATTAGCCGTTACTGACATATTGAAGATTACGGCCAACCCGTTGGAAACCATCCGTACCATGGACTTGGACAAATACCTTAAGGATTACGTCCAAAAAGAACCTGTGGAGGCGATAGTGGTAGGGTATCCAAAATCGATGGATGGCAGTGATACCAACATGACCCAACCTGCCATTCGGTTGAAGGACCGGTTGTCGAAGGCTTATCCTGATTTAAAGATAGTGCTGGTAGATGAGCGGTTTACTTCAAAAATGGCCATGCAGAGCATGATTACGATGGGGAGCAAGAAGAAAGATAGAAGAGAAAAGGCGGGCAACCTGGATAAAATCAGTGCTGCCATCATACTACAAACTTATTTAGACCAACTATGATATATCCGATTATAGCATACGGAAATCCCATATTGAAAAGAGAAGCAGCGGAGATCAACGAAGGGGAGGACATCAATGAACTTATCTCTGATATGTTCGATACGATGGACAATGCCAATGGCGTTGGATTGGCAGCTCCTCAGATCAACAAAGGCATCCGCCTGTTTGTGATCGACAGTTCGCTTATGCTGGACGAGGACAGTGAGGAGAAGGGATTCCGAAAGGTATTTATTAATCCCATTATTCTGGATGAATATGGCGATGATTACGGCTTTGAAGAAGGATGTCTCAGCATTCCGGATGTCAGGGCCGAAATTACCCGTCCTGAAACCTTGACGATAGAATACTTTGATGAAAACTGGAACCTGAAGGAAGAGGAGTTTTCAGGAATGACTGCCCGGGTGATTCAGCATGAGTATGATCATTTGGAGGGCATTCTTTTTGTAGATTATATCAAAGGGCTCAAAAAGCGATTGGTTAAAAGTAAGCTGATCGATGTGAGCAAGGGGAAAATTCCCACGGACTACAGCATGATTTATCCCACGAGATAGTATTACGAAACATGAAATGTAGGTTTGAGGCCTGCTTTTTTTTTACCTAGTTTGTGGTTATGGAAGACCTGACAGTAGCACTTATCCAAACAGACCTGTATTGGCAGGACCGGGAAGCGAATTTGGCCATGCTGGAAGAAAAAATCTGGCCGCTAAAGGGAAAGGTAGACCTCATCGTTTTGCCGGAAATGTTTCCTACGGGCTTTTCTATGGAGGCCGAAAAGCTGGCAGAGCCGATGAACTTTACCACTATCAAATGGCTGCTGCAAATGGCTTCCCAGACCAAAGCCGTCGTGACGGGGAGTGTGATCATCAAGGAAGGAAAGCAATATTTTAATCGTCTCCTTTGGGTATCCCCCGAAGGTGAAATTGCATTTTACGATAAGCGTCACCTTTTTAGAATGGCTGATGAAGACCACCATTACAGCATGGGAAAGCAGCGAAAGGTCTTTTCGCTTAAGGGGTGGAAGATTCTTCCTCAGGTGTGTTATGACCTCAGGTTTCCTGTATGGTCCCGGAATACCTCCGATGAAGATGGCCAAATGGACTATGATTTGGCATTTTATATTGCTTCTTGGCCTGCTGCAAGAGATAGCGCCTGGGATGTGCTACTAAAAGCAAGGGCCGTCGAAAACCTATGTTATACGATCGGCGTAAACCGCATCGGAGAAGATGGAAACGGGATTGCCTATTCAGGGCATTCCGGAGCCTATGATTTTAAAGGGGGAACCTTGGCTTTTTCGAGTGAAGAGGAAGCGGTAATGGTCCTTTCCCTCGATGCGGAAGCCCTGGTCCGTTACCGGGAAAAATTCCCCGCTTGGATGGATGCAGATCGGTTTGAAATAAAACCAAGGAAGTGATCATAGGCAGCCTTTCCGGGGTTGGAGAGGAGGAATGTTGGACAAGCCACCGCCCTTCCATCGATCGGAATTACATCTCCAAATCGCTTCAATCTACAGGACGGAAGGATTTATTCTACCACCAATTTTTTGGTGCTCTCGGTGCCGGTGTCTGAGATAAACTGTACAAAATAAAGCCCACTGGCCAAGGTTCTAACATCCATTTCAGCGCGAACATTTGCATTTACCCGGAACGATTCCACGAGGATTTGGCCCAGCGAATTGACCACCCTTACCATTCCACTTGCATTGCTGATCAAATAGACCGGGCCATTGCTGGGGTTTGGATAAAGGTTGACCTGTAGCTGTCCGTCTACTGGAGGAGCGGTGCCGTTAGAAATGTCTTCCAACAGCTGCAGTCCACCTCCATTATTTCCCATCAGCAAATGAGTCTTGTTCCCAAAAGCTTCAGGAATGGAAGCAATCCACGTATTGCGCCCCAGCCGGGTGGTGCTCATCGTGCCGTTTGGCAATGTCAAGAGGGCAGTTTCTGGATTGTTGGAATTGATAAAGTCAGGAAGGTACATCAGGATGCCTCGTTGGTCTACGGCATATAAGTCCAACGTTCCATTTGCAGGAGTGGATTTGACCGCCAGGTTTCGGCGGGAGGGATTGTCAGAAAAGCCCAGAAAATCTTCGTTCAGCAATTCAAAGGTCGGAACATCTTCCAGTAGTACCCTGTATCGCAGCAATTCGCCTGTTTGGCGGGCCAATAACATAAAATCCTCACCATTGTACTGATAAAAATCAAAATGGTCATTTGCCCGGAGGCTGATGTTGGGGATGCTGACAGGGGACAGTTCATCCGCTGATGATCCCTGATTTCCAAACAGGAGTATTCTGGTCAAGACAAAATCCTCAATGCTTACCCCGGAGATAAAAACAAGTGCTTTCTGATGGCTCGTGGTGTATTCTGTATATTGAAGGTCCGTCAGGCCGAGGGAAGAAAGGGCCAAATAATCAGGGGTAGAGAGCTGTAAGAATTCATTGTTCCAGGTATAAAGAAATGCCTGTCCTACGGGGTTTCCATCTTTGATAGTGTTGGCAGTAACGACGAGTTGGCCTGCAGCATTATTGCCCTTAAAAAAGGGTCGGCTGTTTTCTCCCAAATCAATCATGTCTTCTTGCAAAAATGCGGAGGTATGATCCGCTGAATTACTGTTTTCAGGACGTTTATGAATGCTTTGAGAAAAGTCTATTCCTGCGGTAAGGGTGGTTTGTGAACTGTTTAAGGAGACCAAGAGGTCATTTTCGAGAAGTTGGCCGACCTGAAAGATGGGGAATTCCGGAAGCTTCCCAAAACCCGGTAATGTGGTGCTATACTCGGTAAACAGCGGCTCTGTGTTGCTGCCTTTATTAGGGAGGTAATAGAGGGAGTTGCATTCATCCTGTCCCATTAGCAAGTCTAAAACGCCGTCGTTATTGAAATCCTTTAGAAGGATGCTATGCCCTCCAGAGTGCTGGATGGAGTTGTTTTCTTGACTGGGAGGAAGTTTTCTGGAAATCACGTCGCCGTCGCAAGTACGTCCGAAGGAAAAGTTTCCGCACCCGCAAAACTCAAAATTCCCCCAGCGAACCTTTGCACTGGCAAAACCATCAATGCCGGCAACGCCGTTACGCTCCACACTGGTGTTTTGATAGTACTCCAGGTAATCCCCTGCTGCAAAATTAAAAGTCACCACATCCAGGTCTCCATCACCGTCCAAATCCTGAATGGCCGGGACATCCAAGTTGTTGGCTTGGAAGTTGGAGCCGTTTTCCAGCTTTAGAAAGTTTTCAGCTACTTCCCATGAAGGGTGAGATTGCCCTTGGGGGGTAGTATTGCGATAGGCTTTTATCCCGAAAGGGGTACTGGTAAAAAGATCTTTTTTCCCATCACCATCAAAATCTGCCAAGACCAAAAAACCACTGACATCATCCGGGAAATAATGGGGCATGTAAGGAAGGTAGGTGAATTGATCATCTTGCTGTGCAAACACTTTGATGTTTCGGGCGTTGATGTCCCATATGACCAGTTCTTCACGACCATCGCCATTGACATCAAAAGGTTGGATTTGTGCGGCATTGAGGCCTCCAGCAAATGCCATGGGCAGGATCTTTCCGTTTTGGCTTACCTCTTTTTCTGCAAATCGGTAGGCTTTTTGGCCCAGGCTGGAAAAAGTAATGCACAAAAAAACAAATGGTAAAAGGTGTTTCATCAATAGGTGAAGATTTTCATTCAAAGCAAAGATGTAGAAACTTTAGTTTTCGTCTAAAATTAAACGAACAATCTTGCATAAAGATGTATGGGAATCGTTTATTTTGAGTGAACGTAATATCCCAATGGCTGGAGAGGAAAAAATATCCTGGGATTTGCAGTGGAGGGACTGTTCCACTTGTTTTGTCATAAAATAGTTATCGCATATTACACAAATGACTAGCATAGAATCTTTATATACCGTTTACAAGCAATCGACCGGGGTAAGTACCGATACCCGAAAAATAGAAAAGGGAAATCTCTTTTTTGCACTGAAAGGCCCAAACTTCAATGCCAATTCCTTTGCGGCAAAGGCGTTGGATATGGGAGCTTCAGCCGTGGTGATCGATGAGGAGGAGTTTGCTGTAGCAGGAGATGCCCGCTATGTGCTCGTTGACGATGTGCTTGTTGCCCTGCAGCAGCTTGCCAATCACCATCGCAAACAGCTGGACATTCCCTTTTTGGCCATCACGGGCTCCAATGGTAAGACCACTACCAAAGAGTTGATAAATGCCGTCTTGGCCAAAAAGTACAAGACGTACGCCACGGTGGGAAATCTCAATAACCATATTGGTGTGCCGTTGACCCTGCTGGCGATGGATGAAACCACGGAAATCGGCATCGTGGAAATGGGAGCCAATAAGATCGGAGACATTGCAGCGCTTTGTGAGATTGCGGAGCCTACGCACGGGTTGATCACCAATATCGGAAGGGCTCATTTGGAAGGCTTTGGTGGGTTTGAAGGAGTGCTTCGCGCCAAGACAGAGCTGTACCAGTTTTTGATTAGTCATAAGGGGAAAATCTTCGTCAATAGCCAAAATCAAGTGCTGGCCAATATGATAAAGCGAATGGATGATCCCATTACCTATCCCTCCAAAGGTGATTTTTACCATTGTGAGTTGGTAGCGGCCAATCCGTTTGTGACCTTCAAGCTGGCCAAAGGAAGCATTCATGAGACCAAAATGCTGGGAGGGTATAATTTCGAGAACATTGCCACTGCGCTGACTGTAGGGGTGTTTTTCGGGGTGGAGGAAAATATCGCTGCCACTGCCATTTGTGCCTATACCCCTGGAAATATGCGGTCCCAGTTGATCGAAAAGCGCAGTAACCTTATCGTGCTGGATGCTTACAATGCCAATCCCAGTAGCATGGAACAGGCCATCAGGACTTTTGGGAAAATGACAGGCAAGCCCCATAAAATGGTCATTTTAGGAGATATGTATGAATTGGGCGATAATACTGTCGAGGAACATAAAAAACTCGGCGAATGGGTGAGTGAATATGATATCGAAAAAGTATGCTTTACAGGAGAGCTTACGCAAAGTGCCCTGCTGAAAGCCCCTCGGGCGCTCTATTTTCCGGATCCCTTTAGTCTCCGCAATTGGCTGGCAGACTCCAAACTGGAAGATCACCTCATCCTTATCAAAGGCAGCCGGGGAATGAAATTAGAAGGGTTGGTGGAGTTTATTTAAACCCGAAATATGCCATAGAAAATCTATTACGGTCTGAAATTGCTTCAAAATCAGTCGCTTCGCTGCTGTTTTCGACTTCACCGTAGCGATGCTATATCTCCGTCTCCAAACGACCTGATTTTCTTGCAGTTTCAGCCCTCATTACGAATTCTATTGCATCATCCGGGTTAAAGCTCAGGCTAATTTTATAGAACATGGAGAAACTCCAACTGCTCACCTGCTAAAAAGTCCCCGTCCCGCTGAGGAAGTAGGAGAAATCCATCGGTTTCCGTTAAGCTGAACAGGTCGCCCGAGCCGTTATGGTTAAAAGGCAGGGCCTGGCCGGTTTGCGGGTCAAGTCGGACAGATAAGAAGCGAGATAAGTTAGGATTGCCAGGGACTTTTTCTCCCAGTGCTTTTACTTCCAAACGAATCGGATTCCCCAGCGAGGCATGGAGCCATTGCTGAAAATAGAACAAATGATTTACATAAGTGGAAACGGGGTTTCCAGGGTAAGCAAAGATTTTGGTGGATTGTTTGTCGTGATGACCAAACCAAAATGGTTTTCCCGGTCGCTGAGCCACTCGGTGAAACAGCTTTTTCACACCCAAGTCATCCAAAACGGCCGGGATATGGTCAAATTTCCCTTTGGAGACACCGCCGCTTAACAGCAGCACATCAAACTCCTCAATCAATTTGGACAGCGTTTTTTGCAATGCTTCCTTGTCATCATTGATGTGGTACATTTCCCCGTGAATGCCTTGCTGGGCCAAGGCGGCACAAAGGGAATGGACATTGGATTTTCTGATCTGATGGGGAAGTGGGGCCTGATCCACGTCGACCAGCTCGTCACCAGTGGAAACGATGGCCACCGAGGGGAGTTTGGCCACTGAGACGGTGGTCTTTCCTACGGTAGCCAAAATGCCGATGTCCGCAGCGGTAAGTAATTTTCCTTTGGAAATGATTTTTTCACCTTTCATGGAATCACTGCCACGATAGTGGACATAGCGCTTGGCTGCTTTTTCCAGCTGAATATGGGCATTCCCGTCCTTTATTTCAATTTCCTCATAAGGAATGATGGTGTCCGCACCAGCAGGTAAAATGGCCCCTGTCATGACCTCCAGGCAGTGATCAGGACCCAATAGTTCCATTTTGGGAGCTCCTGCAGCTTGGATGCCTTGGATGGCATAGGACGATTGGAAAGGGTTTTCGATATGGCCCAATTGGATGGCAATCCCGTCCATCATTACCCGGTCAAAAGGAGGCGCATCCCGGTCGGTAAAGATATCTTCTGCCAAATGGCGCCCAATCGACTTGGAAAGCGTTATTTCTTCGGTGCCATAAGCATGTCGTTGATCGAGCACCGCCTGTAGCGCTTCGTTAATGGTAATCATGGATGGAAAGTGGTTTGTTTTAAAGTAATTGAAAAAAGGTAAGAAGGATAATGGTTTAATTCATTACTTCCAATCCTCGGCCTCCAAGGCATTCATGCCTCCTTCCAGGTTATAGATGATTTGTTCCGGGTGAAGCGACTGGAGCAATTGAGCGGCTTGAAGGCTTCTTTTGCCGGACTGGCAGATCAGGATTACCGGTGCTTTTTCGTTGATCTCCTGGTGCCTTTCTGTCAATTGGGACAAAGGAATATTTTGAGCACTGTCCAGATGGCCACTGTCAAATTCCCCTTCATTCCTTACATCGATGATCTGATGCTGGCTATCGCCTTCCCGTTTACTCCAAAACTCCTCGCAGGTTAAGCTGGTTACCGGCAGATCGGTGCTGCACATGGGTTGGCCATAATTCTCTTGGAGTTTTCTGATGGATTGGTTTTCGGGAACGGAGGTCAGTCCTACTTTTAGATGCGTTTGGGCCAACGTGTCAATGATCAGTAGTTTTCCCGCCAAGGGTTCACCGATTCCCGTGAGTACTTTAACCGCTTCCAGGGCCTGATAGGTACCGATCAGGCCAGGCAAGATGCCCAGCACGCCGTTTTCGTCACAGTTCAGGATGGCTGAAGGATCGCCCACTTCAGGAAACAAACAACGGTAAGTGGGGCCGTTTTGGTAATTCATGACACTTACTTGCCCCTCAAATTCATGCAGGGCACCGTATATGAATGGTTTGTCCAACATAACACAGGCATCATTTACCAAATAGCGCGTGCCAAAATTATCCGAGGCATCTACAATGAGGTCATAGTCTGCCAATTCCTGCAAGGCATTTACAGGTGTCAAAAATTCACGGACATTGATGAAGCGGGTGGAGGGGTTCTGTCTCCTGAGATATTGGATGAGCACATCGGTCTTGTGTTTTCCTACATCCTCCGGAGTGAAGAGGGTCTGCCGCGCCAGGTTACTTTCAGCTACGGTATCTTGATCCATAATGGCCAATGTACCCACACCGACTCCGTTGAGGTATTGGGCGACGGGTGTCCCCAGGCCTCCCGCACCGATGATCAGTACACTGGATGAAGCCAGCTTGTCTTGGGATTGCTTCCCAAAACTTTTCAGACGGATTTGCTTTTGATAGCGTGTTTCGTTCATTGCTAGTGTTCTCCTATTCGTGATTTTGCCATTTCATAATCTTCCGGGAAATTGGCATTGAAAAGCTCCAGATCATTCTCTGGATAGATGAGGTGTACATCTGAGTTGATGAGGAATTTTCTGGGGCAGCTTTTTCCCGATTCATTCATAAACTTCTTGGCCTCGATCAGTCCTTTAGGTTCCCATATTCCGATCAGGGGCTCTGGAAGTTTGGACTCATGTGTGGCGTATACGGTGGCATGCTTCTGAGGTTGCCGTTGTTTTACCAGTGCCCGAAGGCTTTCTTCGTGAATGTGGGGAAGGTCTACGGCTACGACCAGCCATGCCTTGTCCGGATATTGGTGGTGTGCGGAGAGGATGCCATTTAGGGGACCTTTAAACTGATCTTCGTCCAGTACATAGTTCAGTCCTGAATTGATGATGTTTTCCTGATCCGCCCTGCAGCTCACAAAAGTCTTTGGGCAGAGTTCCCTGAGGGTGTGATAAAGATAAGACCGGTGGTTGGTTCGGTAGTATTGAAGTTCTCCTTTATCTTGTCCCATTCGGCTGCTTTTGCCACCTGCCAATACAAGTCCGTAAAGGTTATCTGTTGAATGCATTTTTTCCTCCTTCTTTGGCCATTAGTTTCGTTTCAGTAATGTTGATGTCGTGGGTTAGCGCCTTGCACATATCATAAATGGTCAGTGCTGCGACACTGGCAGCTGTTAAAGCTTCCATTTCCACGCCGGTTTTTCCTTCGCATTTTACCGTAGCGGTGATGTTCAGCTGATGATCACCGGGGGCGATGTCCAGCTGTATTTTGCTCAAAGCCAACGGGTGGCACAGCGGGATCAAATCCGAAGTCTTTTTTGCGGCCATGGTGCCTGCGATGATGGCGGTTTGGATGATGCTGCCTTTTTTGCCCAGGAAGTTGTCCTTGGAAAGCTGATCAAATACCGCCTTTGGAAAAGTAACGACCGATTGGGCCGTGGCAGTTCGTTTCGTGACGGATTTTTCGGAAACATCTACCATTTTGGCATTTCCATCGCTGTCGACATGAGAGAGTTTTTGGTCTTTCATCCTCCGATTAAGGTCATTGATTTTTTGGTTTCGGATTGGTTTTCGGCTTCAAAGCCATCTTTGTGCCGGGCTTGCATGGCCGTAAAAATACTGAATTTTAGGCCGTTGATGTGATTGCTTTCGCGCAGGAGAGCCCGCAGGTCAATTGTCTCTGTGGAATAGAGACAAGTTTGCATTTCTCCTTTGGCGGTAACCCTTACCCGGTTACAGGTGCCACAAAACGTTCTTGAATAAGAGGGGATCACGCCAAACGTTCCCTTGCTTCCTTCGCGTTGGTAGTTTAAGGAAGTGGAGCTCGCTGGGGCTGGCAGCTTTTGAATGGGCCCAAAATGCTCCTTGATATGTTCCAATATGGCGATGTAATCCCATTTTAAGGAAACCGGCTCACTGGTCTGGCCATTAAAAGGCATCTCTTCCAGAAACCGTACCGAGATGGGGTGATCTTGGACGTACTTTACAAAAGGAATGATGTCTTCGGTGTTTTTGCCATCCATGATTACACAGTTGAGCTTTACATCAAAACCCTCCTCCATCATCCGCTGGATATTGGCCATGACGGTGTCGTACTGATCCCTTCTGGTAATCTCATTAAAGCGGGCTTTGTCCAAGCTGTCAAAACTGATGTTGATTTTGGTGATGCCCAGCTGTTTGAGGTGCAGGATATGAGGGCCAATCAAGGTGGCGTTGGTGGTAATGGAGATTTCCTCCAGGCCTTCCAGACCGGAGAGCTTTTCCAGAAAATCCATTAGTCCTTTGCGGACAAATGGTTCACCACCGGTGATGCGGATTTTATCCACCCCCATCGCTACAAAAGTCTGTGAGAGCAGCCACAATTCGTCCCAGCTCAGCAGTTCTTTTTTATGGGCAAACTGAACCCCCTCTTCGGGCATGCAGTACTGACAGCGTAAGTTACAATTGTCTGTGACTGCAAGCCTCAGGTAGTTGATTGTTCTTCCGTGATTGTCAATAAGCATTTGGAATGATTTAGGGATGTGCATTGATCCAGGTGCTGTGGTCCTGGTATGTTTCTTTTTTCCAGATCGGAACAACCTCTTTCAACCGGTCTATCAGATACCTGGAGGCTGCAAAGGCCGCATCTCGATGGGCCGAAGAAGCGCCGATGAACACCACGGGGTCGGTGATTTTTTTTTCGCCGACGGCGTGGATAATGACTATTTTATGTAGAGGCCATTCTTGGGCGGCCTCTTGCGCGAGCTCTTGCATCTTTAATATCGCCATTTTTTCATAGGCTTCAAAGAAAAGATGGCTCACATCTTTATCGTTGTTTAAGTCCCTGACGGTACCGATGAAGGTGCAGATGCCGCCACTTTTTGGGTGAATCAAGTGCTGATACGCTGCATTGATGTCAATGTCTTTTTCTATCGAAATATGATGTTCCATATAGGTTTATCCTCCGCTTACTGGTGGTATCAACGCAACTTCGTCGTGTTTGTTTACCATGGTTTCTTCACTGGCATAGAATAGGTTGACCGAGATGGCCAAGGATGGGAGGTGGACCAATTCAGGGTATTTCTGAAAAAGCAAGGATTTGAGGTCTTTTACTTTTACGAATGTCTCTTCCACTGGAAAATCGATCATGGCAGATCCCGTAATGTCTTTCGCTGCGCCAAATGTGTGAATTTTCATGTCCTTAAATGGTTTTGCCTCAGGCGATTGATTGTTTGGATGTGTGGACATTTGCCGGGTAACTTATTTCTTCCCGCTTATGTCTCCCGCAAGATACAAAAGAAATTTAAAATACGTAAATTTACGTAGTTTTTATTTTACTGTTGTCCAAAACGCAAGGCAATAAGTAAGCAAGTTAAGTATAAAATACCCAGAAATACCAAAGCTCTGGGTTTATTGCGCCGATCGTAGGTTGAGCGTGAAAGCGCTCCTTTTTATACGTGATGGAGCAAGTGATTTGGCTGCGGCCATAAAGGGTTTGCTTTACACCTATAGGTTTTCAATATGTTGCTTAAGCCCGGGTTCGTCTTCCAGCTTTTTGAGAAGCTCCACCACATTGTTGACTTTGAGCTTTTTCATGATGTTGAAGCGGTGGGTTTCGATGGTACGGATGCTTTTGCCCAGTTGTTCTGCGATTTCCTTGTTACTGGTGCCATCGGAAATCATTTTTAATATTTGCTTTTCCCGCTTGGTGATGTCGTAATCATTGGCAGGGGTAATGCTTTTGCTGGATTTTTTATCCTTGACATTTAGGTAGCTTTTTACCAATACTTGGCTGATGTCTCCGCTAAAGTACTGTCCACCTTGATGAATGGTCCGAATGGCCTTCATAAACTCGTCCTTACTGGTGTCTTTCAATAGATAGCCTGCGGCGCCGCATTCGATGGATTGGAGGATATAGTCCTCATCATCGTGCATGGAAAGAATAAGGGATTTGGTGGGTTGCTGAGAGCTGGTGAGCTTCCTGGTGGCATCTAGGCCGTTCATGACCGGCATTCGGATATCGATGATCAGAAGATCCGGTTTTACTTCTTTTACTTTTTCGATAGCCTCCTCACCATTGGAAGCTTCACCTATCACTTCCACTTCCCCCTCATTTTCCAAGAGGTTTTTGATGCCACTTCTGACCACCATATGGTCATCTGCCAGTACTACTTTAATCTTTTCCATTATGCGTATGTTTTACTCCATTAGTCTAGGGGGACGTTTATACTGATCGTAGTTCCCTTACCTATTTGGGAATTGATCGTACATTGTCCATTGATAAAATTAGCTCTTTCCCGGATATTGAACAAACCGTGTCCGGAAGCTGATAAATGTCCTTTTTCTTCTAGTTTGTTTACATCAAAGCCTTTGCCATCATCCTGAATGTCCACATTTAAAAATTGGGAATTGTGGGAAAGAACGATCTTTACTTCGCTTGCTTGGGCGTATTTGATCGCATTGTTGACGGCCTCTTGACAAATTCTGTACAGGTTGTTTTCTACCTTTCCTTCCAGTCGGTTTAAAAAGCCGGTTTGGTTTTCGAAAGTTACCTGGAGATCGGAAAGCTTGGTGATTTCACGGCAGAATTTGTTGAGTACAGGGACGATGCCATAATCTGAAAGTGCACTAGGGGTTAGGTTAAATGAAATCCTTCGTACTTCCTTGATGACATTTTTTAGAAGGTCTTTGGAGGTTTTTAATTTTTCACGCTCATAATCGGATTTTACGGAATGAATGCCCTCCAAGTTAAACTTCATGGCCGAAAGCAATTGGCCAATACCATCATGCATGTCCCGTGAAATACGCTTCCGTTCTTCTTCTTGCCCTTCCAGGATCAGTGCAGACCTGAATTGCTGTTCCTTTACTTTCTTCTCAATGCGCTCTTTGTTGATTTCTTGGGAAATAGCTTCGGCTTCTTTTTTCTCCGTTTCGTCCGTGGCCACCACCATAAGGGTTTCGACCTCTCCATCATCTCCCATGGTAGGGATGATGTTGATCTTGATCCAGACAAAATCCCCCATGTCATTGACCACCTTGATGTCTCCGGACCAAGTTCTTCCTGAAAGCGTCATCTTGCGGATATTGTCAAGGTACCGGGAGTCATACCCTTGTTTTTGCAGCCAGCCAAAGATGTTTTTGGGGGCTTGATCAAATTCCATGATGCTGGAGAACTTGTCCGAGAAATAGTAGAAGTCCCCCGTTGGCCGGCTTTTGGCGAAAACCGTATAATCGTCCACGGCGACATCCACTTCCAGTAGATCTTGATAAGCCTGCTCCAAAGAGCTATAAAGAGAGCTGATCTCCAAGGTCATCTTATGGGCTTTTTGTTCTGATACCAGCAGTTTTTTGAAAGTCTTTCGGATGGTCTTGGCTGAGGGGATAAAGATGAAGAAGATCTCAAATGAAATGACCCCCAATGACAATATCAACAGGAATATTTCTATGCTCTGGAGGTTGGTTACCTTGTCCTTGGCTTCGTCATCGTATTGGAAAACAATGCGGTCCATGCCGTTTAGAAAAGCCTGTTCATGGTTGATCAGGGTATTGATGTCATGGCTTAGGCTGTCGGTGGGCAGGGAAAGGTCTTGTTCCAGCTTGTCGATGATTTGCTGTGCTGAAGAGACCATAATGGCATGGTCGTTTTCAATGTCCCCAAACAAATCCCGGATGGTTTTGCTGTTGTGGCCTTTTATGTCGAGGGTAGCGTCCCCGAATTGAAGGCCTATGTGGACTTTTTTCCATTCTGTCAGTGATGACTTGAGGCCGGAAAGGTACTCGCTTCGTTTGGGGCGGTTGAGGCTGTCACCGAGCAATAGCACGTATTTGCTGATTTGCTGACTGAGCATTCGCTGTCTTCCAGAGAGGTTGACCACCCTGGAATCGTTCTTTTGCTCATTGATGAATTTTTGTACCAAAATCTGACTCAGAATGATACTGGTGGCAATGGCACAAAGTGCTATCAGGTAGTATCGTACTAATTTTTCGAATTTGGGCCTTTCCGATAAATGGGGATTTTTCATACTTCCAATATTCGATAGCAAAGTACGTAAATACACTTAAAAATGTAAGTAAAGTTTACTTTCTTTGAGGGATGGAATCCCTAAGTAAAAGGTTGCCATCCAAGTAATCTAGCGTAATAGAGGTATCATTATTGTTGATGAACCGAATGGATTTAAGCTCGAGTTTTACTTTTAGTCCTTCTTTGTCAGTGGTATAGGTCATGGCGGTGGTGGGGTAGGGAAAACGCTCGGGCAGAGAGTCAAGATCGGGCTGATGTGACAAGGCTAAGTTGCTGAGGTTGATATCGGTCCGGTGCAGGGCATTGGAAATGGATATTCCATTTTTTCTTGGGTTGAGGTGAATGTTAAAGGATGAATACCCAGCTTTAAATGTAGTCGTGTCTTGATTGTTGATACGGATAGGCGTTAAATAGTCGTATCCCTGGGTGTTGGTCGCTTGGTTGGTTCTGCTTTGGGCCTGAAGGGTGATCATTTTGTTGAAGTGTCCCAAGGGATTTTCAGGGATGCCCAAGGTTTCCAAGTATAAGCTAGCAGTGCTGGTTTTGTTCCATTTAGGTTTTCCTTCATTGATGGCTTGGAGGATGGAATCAATGTCCTGCTCATACCAATCTCGCATTCTATCCAAGCTATGATGCTGTTCAAGGTAGCGGGTAATGGAATAGATTTCTTTGACTTCTTCTTCCTTTACCAGCACCGGGCCGGTATTTGCTTGAGCAGGTTTTAACTTAGGCAAATGGGATTGATCCCAAATTACCTCGTGGGCGGCATGTTCTTCTTCCAGTAAATGATGGTTTCGCAAGATTGCTTTTAACCTTCTGTATTGACTCCTTTCGCTTACTGAGAATATCCCCCATGGTCCAAACGAAGAGAATAGGAGTATGCAGGCCAAGGACAAGGGGATGAATTTGATGCTCTTGAAACCAAGTTTAAAATAAAAACAGGTCACTGTGAGCCATGCTCCAAGTAGGACGATAAGGTACCTGTTAATAGTGATGCCATAATCATCGATTCGAATTCCGATAGCAATGAATAACACGACCACCAGTGGAAACAATAGGAAGAAATATATTCGCGAAAAGTTGCCTATCCAAGGTTCTTTATCATTGTCCCGGTAGGGATATAAAAGCAAAATGGTCAAAATGCCCCAAATAGCCATGCCGATGATGAGATAGGCCACAATGCCTTTGGGCCAATCCCATTCAAGGATGATTTTTAAGCTATACCCGTATAGGATCAATAAATACACCATCAACAGGCTGAGCAGAATATACTGGCTGAATATCTTTAACCCTTTGGGATAGTTTACTTCTTGGTCAATTTGATGGAGCGGGCGTGGGATTCCCGCCAAGAAAACCCAAGTATTAAATACCCCCATGATCAATACGAAAAGCTGCAGGTATATTTTGGGATCAATGTCTAATTCAAAAAGTAAATGCAATGCCGCCAAGGCCATTGCGAGTCCCGCAAAGAGCACCAAGGAGTACAATAGCGATGTTAAAAACCGTAGAAATAGTGTTTTGTTATAATTCCAAAAGGCTAAAGTGTGGATGTTTTGCAGGTATGGGGTAAAGGAAACCATTAAGTGGATGCAGGCACCTAAGATCGCAAAGCGGTAATAGGGCATTGCAGTGCTTTTGGAATGGGTTCCATCTGGAAGAGAAAAATAGACCAAAACCATGATACCGATGCCCAATAAATGGTTGATATATGAATAAGGCTCGGAGACTTGTTTTTTTTCATTAATGATACTGATACAAAAAAAACAAGAAATTCCCAGTGCAGCCGTCAGCATCAAATTGATGTAAGGAAAGGCATTGTCTACCCAGTTTTCACTTTCTATAAGGAGGTTTCCCGCGGAGGCTGCCAAAATACCTGAAATGAGCGCCAATGGAAACCGCTTTACTGCTGCCAGGGCTTGGTTGTTCAGGTATCTTAAGGAGGGGAAATTAATCATTTGGTGCCGAATAGTTCAATTCCGTAAGATAGATGAAAATACTTTAAAAACTTTAAAAATGGTGTTTGTGTATTGTAAAATGTTTTATTTCCTTAATAATTACGGTTGGATTCTAGCAGGTTTGTATTTTGTTGCTGTGGTATAATTTTCTGAACCCGGGAGAGCACTGCTTAGGAAGGGTAGGGCATAAAAAAGCAGGGTTCAACAACCAAACCCTGCTTTAGTAAAACGAAAATAGGTCTACTACTACTAATTGTTGCCTTGGGATTTACCCCGAATATGGACAGAGGCGGCTGCTTGATTTATGTCAAGACCACATTCCGGCAATTCATGGGCAATCCTTCTACTTTTGATGCTTATTCTTCAAACCCAACATACACATACCCTTCTTCCACTTTTACAGGGTACACAGCGATGTCACAGGTGTCCCCGTTGATGTTTTTCCCTGTTTTGAGCGAAAAATTCTTTTTGTGGAAGGGGCAAGCTACCTTAGGTTCATCCTCTACAGAGCCGATCATCCCCCGGCTAAGGATCATTTGCATTTTGTGTGGACAAAGGTTTTGGCAGGCGTACCATTCATTTCTTCTGGTGAAGTTAAAGATGGCAATCTGCAGTTCTTTGTATTTTACACAGGCACCTCCATTTTCAGGAAAAGCAGTGACCGGAGCGGCCTTGAACCAATTGTTGATGTTGGAGGTATCAGCGGTTTTATATTTTTCCAATTCCGGGATCATGACTTCTTTGTTTAAGGTATTCAGTCTTTTATCTAATTTCTAGCATCTTTTTGTCCTGCTTATCCCCAGGAGGCAGGGATCTTTTGGCCACGCATTTCTTGCCATTTTAAGTTAGGGTCTTCCTCGTCTGCATTGACAAAATGCTTGAATTTAGCCCTAAGTTCAGGGTTGTTGACCACCTCTTTCCATTCACAAGCATATGTGTCGATCATAAAGGCCATTTCTTTTTCCAGCTCTTCTCCGATGCCCAAAGAATCGTTGACGACGACATCCCGCACATAGTCCATTCCTCCTTCTAGTTTGTTGAGCCAAGTGGCCGTTCGGGTAAGCGGTTCTGCTGTGCGGATGTAGAACATGAGGAAACGGTCGATATATTTCAAGCAAGTCTCACGGTCCACATCGTTGATGAGCAGTTGAGCGTGTTGGGGTTTGGAGCCTCCATTGCCACAGATGTACAAGTTCCAGCCTTTTTCCGTGGCAATGATGCCAAAGTCCTTGCTTTGGGCCTCGGCGCATTCCCTGATACATCCGGATACAGCACCTTTTAGCTTGTGCGGGGACCGGAGCCCCCTGTAGCGCTCTTCCACTTCAATGGCAAAGGAAACGGAGTCCTGTACCCCGTAACGGCACCAAGTACTGCCTACGCAGCTTTTGATGGTTCGGAGCGATTTGCCGTAGGCGTGTCCACTTTCGAAGCCCGCCTCGATCAGCTCTTCCCAAATGTCGGGGAGTTGGTCCACTCTAGCCCCAAACAGGTCGATGCGTTGACCACCTGTTATTTTGGTGTATAGGTTATACCTTTTGGCCACATCACCGAGCACAATAAGCTTTTCAGGGGTGATTTCTCCTCCAGGGATCCTCGGGACCACCGAGTAGGTTCCGCCTTTTTGGATATTGGCAAGGTACCGATCGTTGGTGTCTTGGATAGTATCCTGTTTGGTGATCAGTTCGTTCCAGGTACTGGCAAGGATGGAAGCGACTGCGGGCTTACATACCTCGCAGCCGTCTCCTTGTCCAAACTGATCTAAGAGTTCGTTGTAAGATTTGATGCCTTTGACCTTTACGATGTCCAGTAGTTCTTGGCGGCTGTAGTCAAAATGCTCACAAATAACATTTTTGACCGTTTTCCCCATGGACTTCAGCTGATGTTTTAGCAGGTCATTGACCATGGGCATACATCCGCCACATCCGGTTCCTGCTTTGGTGCAGGACTTGATTTCGTCTACTTTGGTGACGCCATCGTTTTCGATCAAGCTACAGATCGCCCCTTTGGTGACGTTTTCACAGGAGCAGACTTGTGCTTCTTCGGGAAGGCTTTCCACTCCGGCACCTGCCGCTTCTTTCCCGCCTCGAGCGCCTAGGATCAGGTCCTCCGGCTCTGGCGGCAGCGGCATATTGTTTTGGGTCATTTGGAGCAGGATGTTGTAGGCAGAAGCATCTCCGACCAGAATACCGCCGAGTAGGCGCTTTCCATCCATCGAAACATTAATGCGCTTATAGATCCCGCTATTTTTATTTTCGTATACAATAGGTTTAGAAGGTTCGATTTCACCAAATGGATCTCCAAAACTTCCTACATCTACCCCGATCAATTTCAATTTAGTGGACATGTCAAAGCCCATAAATGGCTTGACCTCCGTGTTGACCAATTGGTTGACGACCTGCGTGGCCATTTCATAACCGGGCGCTACCAGTCCATAGACCATGTTTTGATAGCTGGCGGCTTCACCAATGGCGTAAATATCTGTATCATCGGTCTGAAGAAACTCATTGACCACAATGCCGCCTCTCGGGGCAGTGGTGAGACCAGCATCTTTTGCCAGTTCATCACGGGGCTTGATCCCCGCCGAAATGATGAGCATTTCGGTGTTGAGGTTGGTATTGTCCGCGAAGCTCATGCCGGTAATTTTACCGTTGCCAGTGATCTTCTTCGTGTTCTTACTCAAGTGGATTTTAATGCCCAATGCTTCCAGCTTGGCCTGCAACGTGGCAGAGCCTGCTGTGTCCAGCTGGCGAGGCATAAGCCTAGGGGCAAATTCAATGACATGAGCATCCAGCCCCATGTCAATGACCGCCTTGGCGGCTTCCAAACCTAAAAGCCCTCCTCCAATCACTGCGGCAGATTTTACCTTCTTGGAATAATCAATGATGGCATCGAGATCTTCCAAGGTGCGGTAGACAAATACACCTTTCTTGTCTACACCGTCAATAGGAGGGACAAATGCCGCTGATCCAGTAGCCAAAATCAACTTATCATATGCGTAGTCATGGCCGGTGTGGGAAATGATCTTTTTGGCATCTCTGTCAATCTTTACGATCATCTCGTTGGTGTGCAAGTCGACGTTGTTTTCATCGTACCAAGACCGTGGAGCCATCATTAGGTCGTCTGCTGTGGAACCTGAAAAGTATGCGCTTAGATGTACCCTGTCATATGCCGGCCATGGTTCTTCACCAAAGACCGTGATTTCAAAATCCCCTTCGGTGGCCTGTGCACGAAGTTTTTCGCAAAACTTGTAGCCGACCATTCCATTTCCGATTACTACTATCTTTGTCATATGATTGTTGGTTTTAGGTTTGGCTTCGTCTAAGTAGTTTGACTGGTTTACTGACTTATTACAGCGGCTAAGTTATAAATTAATTTTTATAATACGTAAAAATACGTAAAAAAATACTTAAATTTGTTTTGATAACTAAGTATAAACACGCTATGACTACTTTAATTAAAAGGCTATCCATCGTAGGGGCGGGGCCAGGAGATCCCGATTTGATTACACTAAAGGGGATGAAAACCCTCGAATCAGCCGATGTGGTGCTGTATGACGCTTTGGCCAATGAGGCATTGCTGGAATACGTACCCGAGACGGCTGTAAAAGTGTTTGTCGGAAAGCGTGCAGGAATGCACTACTGCCAGCAGCGGGAGATCAATCGGATGATCGTCAATTATGCAGAAAATTTTGGCCATGTGGTCAGGCTTAAAGGGGGTGATCCGTATGTGTTTGGTCGGGGCCATGAGGAATTGGAATATGCGGCAGCACACGGGATACCTACGGAATATGTGCCGGGCATCAGTAGCGCCATGGCGGTGCCGGGGCTTGGAGGTATACCGCTTACCAAGCGTGGAGTCAATGAAAGCTTCTGGGTGGTCACGGGTACCTTAAAAGATCATTCCACTGCCAAGGACTTGTCCTTTGCTGCCCAATCCTCAGCGACGGTGATCATTCTGATGGGTATGAAGAAGTTACCGGAAATTGTATCCCTATTTGAGCAATACCGGGGGAAAGATGAAGCGGTGGCCATCATTCAGGATGGCAGCAAGGAAAGCGAACGCTCAATTGTTGGGGATCTGGGGGGGATTTTGGACATCCAGCAACATGAGCAACTCACTGCCCCAGCGATTATTGTCATTGGGGAAGTGGTTAAGGAAAAAGGAAAAGCCCTCGGCCATATGTTAGCCGAGAGGGCATTGGTGCCATAGCCTGTTATGTGATCATTTGCAGCATGCTGCTCTGGATAAGTAAGGTCTTATTACCTACGAAAAGCTAAGCCTTACAAAAGTCATTTCGTCTTGCTGATTATCCAAAATCCAGAGCTTTCCATCTTTGGCAAAATACTGGATTATCGACCGGTTAATTTCTGGGATTACCATTTCATGGAGCAGGTTAAACTCCTGATCAAAGATGGTCAGGTACACCTTCGTGTTTTTGGCTTCAGGAGTGTTACTTCCCGTCCGGATTTCTCCTTGAATTCAGTTTGGAAAGAAAAACGAAAGTAGCGATCACTGTTAGGGTCATATACCAAGTGGCCAAAGCGGATCTGTTCGTTCATTTTTTCGAACACCTCAAACAGCTCCTCGGTAGTTCCAAATCTGTTGTGAAGGGCTGTGCTGACCTCGTTTGGTGTCAGGTGGCTTTCGTAATCCACTTCTTGAATCTGATTGGCAGCACTGTCATACCAGTAAATTTCATTGGTAAACTGATGGGTAATGACTGGAAGGTCGTTTTGGATCGAAAAATAAATGAGCGGGGGAAGATAGGTGTAATCCTCTGAGGACAAGGAGTAATGTTTGATTTTTTCCTCGGGGTCTATATCAAACCGGCTGACCGTATGCTTGTCAAGGTCAAAAAGGGCCAGTTCGGCCTTATGGTTGGTATTTAGCCCTTCTTCCGTGACCAAGGTCAGTACTTTTGTTAGGTTTTGATCGATTAGCAGATTTTTACGACAAAGCTCAGCGTCTTGGATAACTTTACCCTTCCAATTCTGATCGATAAGACTGATGTGTTGGATTGCCTTTCCGTGTAGGTCAAAAACCTTTAGTTTATAAAATCCACTGGAGATCAACAGTAGGTCTTGCTTCAGGTATTGAAAGCTGCTCATGTTGTTCCCTGCGCCGTTGGGGCCTTCCTTTTGAAAGGGAGTTTTATGGACCAATTCCAACTTGTTGAGGTCAATTTTCTCCAAGTGATGGTCAAAAAGGTTGAAGTTATAAAGAAACTGTTGGTCATTCGTAATTCCCGAATTTCCTAAGCTACGCTTTACGTCCAGAATCTCACCTTTGGCATCGACGGTCACCGTGTCCATGGTATAGGTGAGAGCATCCAACTGCTGTGTGTCATGATCTTTTTGCTGACAGGCACTTATAAGCAAGGGGAACAACCAAAAAAACGATTTTTTCATACTAAAAAGATAGCGGTTAAGATTGATTACGAGATTAAAATAGGCGGTTTTGAAGGAATGAAAAAGTCGTTTAACGTTATTTAACGAAACCATTAGTTCTTAGGAGCTGTGTTAAGCTGCCGTGTAGCGTCGAATACAGCATCGAAGCAACTCGTTTTAAGTAGTTTCAGGCCGTTATACTCGTGTGCCGCGGCAGATATTTTTTATGGCATATTTCGGGTTTAAGGGCATTCCCAACAACCCCGCTCGCAAGTCCCGTATTGCTAATGCGGGTCATTGGAGGGTGTCAATCTTACAATCTTTCAACTTTCCAGTTTCAAATCCTTCCAACCTTATAACATTAAGCCCCATAAACCTTCCAACTCTCCCCAAAACCTCCTAAATTGGTTTGAAAGAGCAAACAATCACGAAGCAATGGCTAAAAATAGATTTGAAAAAACCATAGCATCCTTTGATGCGATCAACGCAGAGGATCCTCACAAGGAGGTCATAGATGGAAAAGAAGTGCCCAAAGAATTGGTTTACGGCCATCGCATGACGGGGATGTTATTGGACTTTGAGCCGGAGGCGTCCGAGACCTTGCGGCTTGCTGCCCGCTGTCAGCACATCAAGCGGTGGGAAATTCCCCGGGAAGATTATCCCATGGACCGCAAGGGGTATTTGTTGTGGCGGACCAAACTGAAAAAATTTCATGGTGAACTGGCAGGAAAGCTCATGAAGGAGCACGGTTATGACGATGACGACATTCAGAAAGTAGATGATCTTCTCAATAAAAGAAGGCTTAAAACGGACCCTGAAACACAGGCATTGGAAGATGTGGTCTGCTTGGTGTTTTTGAAGTATTATTTTGATGATTTTATAGCGAAGCACCGCGATGAAGAGGGGAAGTTGGTGGATATTGTCCAAAAAACTTGGCGAAAGATGTCCGAGAAAGGGCATCAAGCGGCTTTGGCCATGAGCCATTCGGATGAGGCATTAGGAATTGTGCAGAAGGCGTTGGCGTAAGCGACTTGTCCGCAAAGCGGAAGCCATCACTAATTTGGGTTCAGGAGAATGACCGACAACCTGCATTGTTCCCTGTTCCCAAACCAGGTTTCTTTCGTTTGGAGTTTTTTTGTTTTCGGTTTTGTGTGGAATGGTTAAGGGCATAGCTGTAAGATTATTACACTGTTTTTTTGTCAAGGATGATATTATTTTTGCCTTTACCCAGAGTATTTTGATCAATTGGGTTATTTATATTGGTTTATTTGGTGTTTTTTGATATCATTAATGAAAGTGCTTGATTATTTCGGGATTTAAGAACGGATCTAATGTGAGGTTTTGAATACCCGAAAGCTCATCGAGTGCTTTTTGAAAGAGACCATACATAAATAACCTACCGTGTTGAAGCGTATAATACATAAAGCCATTTCAGGAGGGCTCCCGGTGGTCGGCGGGCTGATTTTATCCTTGATAATGGTGGCCATTGCTGTGATTCCGATTCCAGCTGCCCATTGGAGTTTAGCCTTCCTGGGGAAGCTGCATCCATTATTGGTGCATTTGCCTATAGGCGTGTTTCTGGCACTGGTTTTCTTAGAGTTTGCTAATCAATTTGTTCCTGGAAAACCCCTTGCTCCAGCCTGCATCGTGCTGTTGTGGCTGACCGTAGTTACCGCTATTCCCACGGTGGTGGTGGGGGCGCTTTTGGCCGGAACGGGTGGCTATGGCAGCGATACATTGGTGCTGCACAAGTGGCTCGGGGTGGCTACGGCCTTGGCGAGTATATGGTTGTTGGTCTATAGGGGCAGGCAATCGTCAGCGGCAAATGGCCATATTTCCTATTTCTCAGCTTTGGCGGTGACGACCATCCTTCTCGGTGCCACCGGGCATTATGGAGGGACGCTGACCCATGGCACTGGTTTTTTGACAGAAGACCTACCGGATGATATTAAAGCTTTTTTGGGAGATGATCCTTATGCGTTGGATGGGTTGGCGATGATGGAGCGTGGGGAGATTGACGAGACCTTAAGCCAATTGGAGTACGCCAGGGACATTGACCCGATTACGGCCAGTTACTGTGAAAGCTGCCATGGCGAAAAAGAGCAAAAGGGCGGATTGCGATTGGACAATATTGACCCCGATATGGTCAAGGGCCATGATGCGGAGACCTGGCGGGCAATGCTGAACATGGTGAATTCTGGTGAAATGCCCCCCAAAGAAGAAAAACAGCTGTCGGATGAAGAACGGAGAAAGCTGGTGGATTGGATCACGGCCTCCATCCAGCGGGCTGTAGCACTTCGGAAAGCCGATCAAGAGCCAGTGATTCGAAGACTTACCAAAGATCAATACACCAATACCCTAGCCGATCTGCTGAAGGTCGATGTGAATTTTGGAGAGGTATTGCCTGATGATGCCAAATCCGAAATGGGCTTCAGTAATAATGGTCAAGTGTTGGGTGTTTCGCCGCTGCAGGTGGATTATTATAAAAAGATAGCCCGGGAGGCTTTGGACAAGGCCATTGCGCCAGCAAAGAAACCAGCGACCACCCGATACCGGATTACGTTCGGCAAGGGAATAGGAAAGGGTAAAACAGCGGCCATGATCGGTGGCTATCAGAGTGCTCCCATTAATTCAGCAGACTTTGTGGTGGAGGTATTGGATGACCAGGGAAATCCTAAGCGGCCAAAGGATAGTGCCGCCATGGCCCAGCTGGAAGAGGTCAAACGCAATATCGGCGTGGGCATGCGGGGCTCCCATGCGGACCGGTACCAAGTGGTCGATGAAGGGATCATGCTCTATTCTGCGGTGCCACACAAGGAAGTCACCCCCAAATCTTGGCAAGGACCTTCTCCGAATTTAAAATTACTTTTCAGGAGGCATTTTCCCGAGGAAGGCGATTTTGTATTTCGGGTGAAAGCTTCCCGGGGATACCAATGGGAGGCTCAGAAAGAAGGGTTGATCGGCCTCCGAAATGATCAGCCTGCGGAAAAACTTGAAACAACGATCTTGCTCCTCCCAAAAGCAGGCAAAGACCTTCAAAACATGTCCATGCAAGGGCCATGGATGAAGCCAAAGGAGCTCACAGAGCATGCTTCGGTGACTTTCTATTTCACAGCCCCCCGCGACGGATATTATCAAGTGGATTTCGAACACCCATATGTGGGCGCAGAAGGGATGCCATCGGCAGAGCTTCAAATCGATGAGCACAAGCTTCAGGAGCGATTTCATTTTGATGAGAAAATGAAAGATGATGCCTCCATGATGACGCCGCTTACCTTGGCTTATCTTAAAGCTGGAGAGCATAAGTTGATGATCGGCGGTAAATTTTTTACGGGGTTCAGTAAGGTGATCGTTACGCCTTTCCCCGAAGACCATCCGGTGGCAATGCAGCTTCAAAATGAAGCAGAAAAGAGCCGCGCAAAATACGACCAAGATGTTCCCGTCATCAGGACTTTTGCGGGAGAGCGAACAGATGACGGTATGGATTATCAGACCTTCGATACCTTCCAAAACGTCTCCAATGAAACAGGCAAATGGAAGCACTATACCTTTAAAGGCCGGTTGGAAAATTTACCGATCCCGGTGATTGATACCGTAGAGACTGAGATTTTGGCGAATATCATGATTTTGGGGCTTTGGAATGATTATTTGGTCAAGGATAATGAAGATTCTGGGCCGCCCTTGCTGATCAACCAGCTGGAATTTGAGGCACCCTACTATCCACAATGGCCGCCAGCAAGCCATGAGGCGATCTTTTTTGATTCGCCCGCCAAAAATGACCAGAAAGCCTACACCAAAGAGGTGCTGTCCAGCTTCCTGACCAGGGCTTATCGTCGTCCGGTAGAGCAGGAGGAAGTAGCTACCTATATGGAATTCTGGGAAAGCATTCGTCCAGATTATGCCCGCTATGAAGACGGTATAAAGGAAGTGCTGATCGCGGCCCTTTGTTCCCCGAATTTCCTGTACTTGGCAGAGCCCAAAAAAGAGACTAGCGAGGAGGAAAAGGAATTTTTTCTCGCCTCCAGGTTGTCGTACTTTTTATGGAATGAAGCGCCGGATGAGGAATTGCTGGAGTTGGCCAAGGAGGAAGATTTGCATAAGGACCGCTACCTGAAGCGGCAGGTGGATCGGATGATAGAAGATGAGCGGATTTGGCACATGGTGCGCAGGTTTTCGAATGAATGGCTTCGCATCGATCGCCATGAAGCCATGAGCACCAATGTGAATGCCTATCCTGATTTTACCCGTTTTGTGAAGAAGGATATGACAGAGGAGACGTACCATTTTATGCATTATATACTCCAGCAAGATCTTAGCATCATGAACATGATCGAATCGGATTTTGCCATGCTCAATCAAAATTTGGCGGAGTTTTATGGGATAACAGGGGTGAAAGGAAATCATTTTCGACCTGTGGCAGTGACGCCTGATATGCACCGTGGTGGGCTGCTGTCGCAGGGAGCCTTTCTCAACGGCCATTCTGACGGCAATCAGGCCCATGCGATAAAGCGGGCCGTATGGGTGAGGGGCAAGATACTGGGAGACGAACCGCCGCCGCCACCGCCAAATGTTCCGCAGCTGGACCCCGAAACCCCTGGATTCGAGAAACTGACCCTTAAGGAGCAGTTGTTTGTCCATCGGGATAAGCCTGCTTGCATGGATTGTCACAAAAAGATTGACCCTTATGGGATAGCGTTCGAAAATTACAATGCGGTAGGGCGTTTCGAAACCGTGGCGTCTACCGGAAGTAAAATTGATGCAAAATCAGAACTTCCTAATGGAGAGGTGGTTAACGGGATTGACGAAATAAAATCGTATATTCTAAACATGAAGCAGGACACCTTCACCCGCTCCTTAGTGAAACATTTGTTTTCGTACGCTATGGGCAGGGATGTGACCTTTGTGGATGAGAGGGAAATAGAAAAAATCGTAAGTGAAGTAAGAGAGGCTAACTATAGCTTCCGATCTGTGGTCGAAAACATCGTGTTGAGCGACTCCTTTAAGGGTCAGTTTTAAGCGAGCGATGATTGATAGTCCATTTACATAACCGAATAGCCTAAATTTAATCATAGAACAATCATGGGAAAGAAATCTTGGGAGCTTGATCGAAGGACTTTTTTGAAAGGACTGGGCGTGGCGTGCATGTTGCCTTATATGGAGGCGATGGGCGGTCCCATCCAGCAACTCAGCAGTATGAGTGAAGCCCCCAAGCGGCTTTGCTTTGTGTACTTTCCAAACGGTGTGGGCTTGCCTCCCAAGGATAATCCACACCATTCCCTCTGGAATTGGTTTCCAATTGGAAGAGGCAAGGACTATCGTTTTACCAAGACGCTTTCCCCATTGGAGCGGCACCGGAAGGAAATTACCATCATGGGAGGTTTGAGCCATCCCAAAAGCCGACACTTGTTGGGGCATTTGGCCGGTGACACTTGGCTTACCGGTGGGGATTTGCGGGGCAGTCAGTATAACAATAGCATCTCAGTAGACCAGGTGGCCGCCCAGCACTTGGCCAAGCATACCCGCTTTCCTTATTTGGCACTCTCGTCAGATGGAGGTATTGGTTACAAATCACGTGTCTCGACCCTTTCATTTGACCCAAATGGACGGCCAATTCCCTCAGAGCACCGTCATCGGGAGATTTTTGAACGGTATTTTGCGCCGGGAGGCGGAGAGACCTCGCAACTGCGTCGAAAGAGCCTTAAGCAAGAGCAGAAGATCGTGGACTTGGTGTTGGCAGACAGTAAACGGCTCCAGAAAAAATTAGGCAAAAACGACCAAATGAAGCTGGACGAGTACATGACTTCACTCAATACAGTGGAGGAGCAGATCAAACGAAATGAAAAATGGCTGAATGTCCCTATGAAGGATTTTAACGCCGATCACATCAACCTGAATCCCAATGCCACCGTAGACCCGGAAAGCTATATCCGGTCGTCCTTTGACCTGATGGTACTGGGCATGCAGACCGACATCACGCGGGTGATGACTTACATGATTGCACGTGAAGACGGAATGGGCTTTGGTGAAAATTACCCAAAGTTGGCATTGGGCTTGAACAAAGGCCACCATTCCATTAGCCATGATAAGTCCAAAAACCATTGGCAGGAATGGGGGAGCTATGACCAATGGTTGGCCAAGCAGTATGCCTACTTTTTGGATAAAATGAAATCCACCGAAGATGAATATGGACCGTTGCTAGACAATACTCTGGTGCTTTACGGAAGTGCCTGCAGCAGTACACATGATGCCGTGAATTATCCATTGGTGTTGGCAGGTGGCAAGAACATGGGCGTCAAGCATGGGACCTATGTAGACTTTCAAGAGGAGTTTCCAATGTCCAATCTATTTGTCAGTATGCTGCATACCTTGGGCATCCCCGTGGATACTTTCTCGGACAGTACAGGGAAACTGGAAACAGACATTTTGGGCTAAAGGATGGGGTGAAGCCCAAATTTAGGCCTATATGCTAGAGGGATCAATTTTATTCTGTCGGTAAGGGGGCGGAGAGTCAGAGAGATGTCCCCGGGCATGGTTAAGAGCCAAAATCGCTTCATCAAAAATAAAATTATTTTTTTTACGAAGTCAAGTCAGGGTAAGCAAGTTCTTACGTGTCATTCTATTACTTGAGCCTAACTTCTTTGCAGATCATTTTGCCAGAACAAGGTTCAAGAAACCAATTAGATAATAGAAAGATGAAACGTAACACAATTTATTTGGCCATGATGATGGCCGCATTGCTTTCTGCATGTTCAGATGATCACCTTTGCATCAAAGGGGATGGAGAATTGAAGGATTATGTACTTGAAGTGGATGATTTTGACGAGGTGTCCTTAAGCGGCCCGATCGACTTGACGGTGGTCCAAGGCGATGAGCAGTCCTTGGTAGTCCAGGCAGAAAGTCAGTTGATGGAGGTTTTGGAGTATGATGTGCGGGGAAGCGAATTGATGGTAGGGTTTAAGGACAAGGTAAAATGCCTGAAAAGTACGAAAGGTGTGCGTGTTATCGCGACTGTTCCGGACCTTCAATGGATCAGCATTGATGGAGATAGTGAGATTGACAATGAGGGCAGCCTTCAACTGGCAGACCTGACCATCGAATGTCACGGAGAAGGGGAAGTGGAGCTGGTAGGTACTGTCGATCGTCAGTTTTTTGTAGTAGATGGAAAAATGGAGGTTGAGAATTTTGGAATGATTTCCAGGGAGACCAGGATAGAGGTGAACGGTAAAGCGGAATTTGAAGTGAACTGTACAGATGAGCTGTATATTGATGTCAACGGCAAAGCCGATGTGGCCTATAAGGGAAATCCGCGAATATATCAGGATGTCAATGGCTTGCTGGACTTGGATGATGCCAACTAGTGAAGCGGCCGTTTGTTGCTTGCTGTCTGGACTGAAAGACGTGAATCAAGTGCCTTCTGCCACGTATCGGTATGAATAGCGCCGATACGTGGCAGCGTGCACTATAACAGTCGTATTCTTCCGTTTTGAGGTGCGTTTTTACAGAAATCCGCGAAAAACAGTTCAAAAAAGCCATTGGCCGTGTTTTTTTCGTGGGACTTATTATCTTTGGTTTTATGAAGATACTGGTTATAGACATTGGCGGCTCAAACATCAAGATTCTGGCTACCGGGGCAGATGAACGCATTAAGA
Source organism: Echinicola vietnamensis DSM 17526 (assembly GCF_000325705.1). Taxonomy (NCBI): domain Bacteria; kingdom Pseudomonadati; phylum Bacteroidota; class Cytophagia; order Cytophagales; family Cyclobacteriaceae; genus Echinicola; species Echinicola vietnamensis. The sequence continues at coordinate 2,241,826 of NC_019904.1, forward strand.
TTCCATCAGGAACGAATTTTTCGCCAGAAGAAATGATTCCCTTGGTAAAGAAACATGCTTCCAAATGGAAGTATGATCATGTATCCATTGGCTTTCCTGGAATAGTAAAAAACAGCGATATCCTGACCGAGCCCGTAAACTTAGGGCAAGGATGGGAAACATACGATTTTGAAGAGGCTTTTGGCTGTCCCATAAAGATCGTGAACGATGCCGCTATGCAGGCATTGGGCAGCTATGAAGGCAAGAAGATGCTCTTCATGGGGTTAGGAACCGGGTTGGGGACTGCTATGGTCATCAACAACGTTGTCATTCCGATGGAAGCCGCTCATTTGCCTTACCGGAAGGCTACCTTTGAGGCGTATCTAGGGAAGTCTTATTTTTTCAGTAAAGGGCCAAAAAAATGGGAAAAGCACGTTCATAAAGCCGTCGAGTACTTCTTTAGGGCTTTTCAGCCTGATGAAATCGTACTGGGAGGAGGCAATTCCAAAGAACTGAAAAACATTCCGGATGGTTGCCGATTGGGCTCAAACAAGCACGCTTTTAAAGGTGGATTTAGGCTCTGGGAAGAGGATTTTAGGGTGTAACTGGATCAGAAAAAGGATGAGGGAGAAAGGATCTCCTGTTTTTCCTAGCAGTTTTTGTAATCTTCCAATGATTTTGGATTGGGGAAATTATCGCTTTCATCTTCATCAGGCCGCTTGTGGAGGCATTGGAAATCCTTTTCGATCAACAAAATGTTTTCGTAAGGCTCGCCCTGGTGTTGGACATGTTTAATGCTGACTTCGTCCGTTGACGCCCAGTCAAGTGCCAACGTTTCAGGGATGATGACGTTGAGGTGGTTGTTTTTAAACAACGCCTTCACTTCCGAGGCCTCTCGGTCCACAACCAAGCTATAGGCCAAGCCCATTTCCTTGCTGCCGAGGTATAGGTGCTCAGATACTGATTTCCCGGCAGCCACTTGCTGGACTTCCGTTTGGGTAAGTCTTAACCGAACAGCGTTATTGTTGATGCGAAGTTTCATATGCCAAGGGTTATTTGTTGATAAGCTTGAAAGCGGACTTTGGACTTTCACAGACCGAACAGCAATAGCTGTTTGGAAGTTTCATAAAAGAAGTGCCTGCCGGAACATCGGCATCTTCGTCCCCGTATTTTTCGTCGTAAATGGTCAGGCAATTGGAGCATTGGTATTTCCTGTGCGGCCGCTGTGTCTTTTCTTTTTCAGTCTCCACAATTTCATCTTGGCTTTTTTTGGCTTCGAGTTGGTCATAATACTTGTAGCTCAGCTCGATCAATAGTGGAGGAATGGTGTCCAAAGGCACCTTTTTGGCATAATAGAAATACTCGGATAGATTGGGGTTAAAATCCTTGGAATACTGGATATTAAACGTGTCAGGCTCTGAATCCGATTCTTTTTTGGCTTTTTCGATGGCCACTGATGTAAAAAGAGCCATGTGTTTGGTCTTGACCGAGAAGCTCAGCCCATACGTACTGATGTCCTGCTTATCCAGCGCCCTTACCAAATAGTTTTTGATCTCCAGGGCTTCCTCGTCCAATACCGGGAGGTGCCAGTTTAATTCCAGCGAACTGTGGCGGATATTAATGCCAAACTTGCCCAATAATTTTTCCCAACTCAACCGGTCTTTTTCGGCAATTCCCCTGACAATAATGGATTTCCAAGGTGTTAGCGATATTTTACCGATGTTGGTGTCAATGCACAGCTGGCAAAGGGCCTTGAGGAAGTTAATCGTAAACTTGTTGTTTCGCCAATACAGCCCCAGCCAGTATTTCCCGCCTACAATACGGTTCATGCCCTCATAATAAGGGGAAGTGGCTTCCGGGTAGTCCAGCTCCTGCTCCAAAGGACTGGTGTTAGGGGCGGTGATGCTTTTTGCTTTTTCGTAGATTTCTGGATATTGCAGGCCACTTTTGACCGGATTGATTTCTTCGATGACTTTTGCCATCCTTGCCAGGTCGTATCCATAGATAAGGTCCGGCGCACACCAGGGTTTGGCATCAATTTCCGAAAACCTCATGTACAGGTACCAGTAGTTGTCAAAAGAAGAAGCGACGAAGTTAATATTGCCGGTAAATAGCGGAACCAAACTTTGTACAGGGTCGGTAATATTGATCTTCAGCTTGGGTAGGTAATCAAAGGTGTCCAAGATATAATGGTAAGTGTGGGAAGCCAGCCAGTGGGTGGTGGGCATGACATCCAATGCCGTATACGAGGTCACTACATTGTGAAATTCTTCGCCATCGGTATCGTAAGCAGTATTGATGGCACTGAACGTTTCTTCCAAGGTCTGAAGGTTCTTGTCCTTGACAGGAAAAAGGATGTCTTGTCGGGATCCCAAATGGATATAATTGGTGCCAAGCTCGTTGGCGGTATTGATCGTTTTCAGGAAATCGCCAGGTGAGATGATGCCACCTTTTACAAATACCCGTACTAAGTCCGCTTTTTGCATTGTTTGTTTACTTTAAGCTAATGTAAAGTTAAGGTTTAAACAGGAAAGGTCGTCCCTATTGCTTTTCACTTTTACTTATTTTAGGTGTATTGAGCGTGATGGGAGTTTTTGGAAAAGCAGTAGGGAGCATGACGAGGACGGCGGCTGTTTTTCAAAGGTTCCACATAGTCAGCCCGTCATGCTTACCGGTTGCTTATGCTTTCACCAATGCCGGGAGTTCCGTTTCCAGGATACTCTTTACTTCCGGTTTACAGCTTCCACAGCCCAGTCCGGCTCCGGTTTGTTGGCAAAGCTGCCTAAATTCATGACATCCGTTTTGGATGGCCTTGGAAATGTTTCCCGTGCCCACATTCCCACAGGAGCAAACCATCTCGCCGATCATTTCCTCTTTGTTAGCATTTCCGCGGAGGAGTTCTTGTCGCTTTTTGGAAAGCTCTGTTTTTTCCTCTATCAGGCCTTTGAATTCTGCAAATTCGGATTTGTCGCCCATCAGAATGGCACCTACTAATCGATCATGGTGTACAATACATTTTTTATAATAGGTCTGAGCGGTGTCGATCAGGAGGATTTCTTCATAGCCTTCACCATTTGCAGGTACTTCAGGAATGCCGATAGAGCAAAGGTCCAAGTCTGCAAATTTCAGGATATTCATCGGAATGGAGCCTTTGTATAAGCTGAGCAAATCTCCGGTGATGAACCGCGCAGCAATGTCTGCTTGCATTTCAGCTGCTGCGGTGATGCCATTCAATTTGCCCTTGTGCTCTGCTATTTCGCCCATGGCAAAGATCGAGGGATCACTGGTCTGCAGGTAGTCGTTGACTTTGATGCCCCTTCCGCACGTGAGCCCGGCAGATTTGGCCAGTTCCATGTTTGGACGGGTACCAATGGCCAATACCACGGCGTTGCAATGGATCTCCTGACCACTTTTCAGGCGGACGTCCACTTCCTTGGTGGCTTCATGGCTGTCCAAGTGGGCGATTTGGTTGTTCATGTAGAGTTTGACGCCCATTTCTTCTATTCGCTCACGCAATAATGAACTGGCCATTGGGTCCAGTTGGCGCTCCATGAGCCTGGAACCGAGTTGGACAATGGTCACGCCCACATTGATTTCCCGCAGCGCGGCAGCTAGTTCCAGTCCGAGCAATCCTCCTCCTGCAATCAGCACATTGCCTTCGTAGTTAAGGTATTCCTTTAGTTTGTCAGCATCGTATCGGCTTCTCATGGTAAAGGTGCCGGGGAGGTGCATGGGCATGTCCGGTGGGACAAAAGCCCGGCTTCCCGTGGCGAGAATCAAGGTGTCATAGTGGTGGACACGCCCTTTTTCATCGGTCACGGTTTTGTTGGATCGGTCAATGGATTCAATGCCGTTTTCTACGTAAAGCTGGATGTTCAGCTTTTCCATGTCCCCTTGGTTCTTAAACTTCAGTAAGTCTTCCCATGCTTTATGACGGTTGACATAGTCCGGTAACAGCACGCGGTTGTAGAAGGGGTGTTTTTCTTTGGAGAAAACGTGGATGTCGTCGTTTTGATTGAATTCCCTGTAGGTATTGATAAAACGGTAGGCCGCTGCTCCTGCTCCCACAATGACGATCTTTTGCCGGGGCTTGACATATTTGGCTACCTGGACAGTCGAAAATTTAAAGTCCGGCTGCTTGGATACGGGATCAATGCCGTTTCCTGTGAGGTTGTTGGTGCGTGAAAAATCATTCTGCAGTATTTTCCCCCAGTGCATGGGCAAAAATACCACCCCTTTTTTGATTTTATCCGTAATTTGGGCATGTACACGGACTTCACCGCGTTTGCCGGAAATCAAGACCGTTTCGCCATCCTTTAGGTTCCTTTCCGCAGCGTCTTCAGGGTGTATCTCCAAGAAGGGGGTAGGGATATGTTTGTTTAATTTGGACACCTTTCCGGTACGGGTCATGGTGTGCCATTGATCCCTGATCCGACCAGTGGTGAGGATCAGTGGATAATCGTCAGAAGGGAGTTCCGTTTTGTTTTTAGGGCCGTTGGCGAGAATTTGGGCACGGCCGTTCGGGGTGTAAAATTTTTTATCTGTAAATAGTCTGGCGGTACCGCCTTTGGATTTGTCGGTAAAGGGCCATTGGACGGTGCCGTTGGATTTTAGGTAATCATAGTCCAGGCCAGAAATATCAATATTGGTTCCTTTGGTGAGTTGACAATATTCGGCGTAGACCTCCGCCATGTTTTTAAAGTCAAATCCACTGTAATTCATCTTTTTGGCAAATTTCAGTAGGATTTCAGCGTCCGGTAGGGCCTCTCCGGGAGCGTCGGTAAACTTGTTAAGGTAGCTGATCCGACGTTCGGAATTGGTCATGGTGCCTTCTTTTTCACCCCATCCTGCAGCAGGAAGGACCAAGTCAGCATATGGAATGGCCTCTGCTTTGGCAGAGATATCCTGAACCACCACGAATTTGGCTTTTTTCATGGCTGCTTCCACACGGCGAGCATCCGGCATGCTGACCAACGGGTTGGTACAGATGATCCATAGGGCTTTGATGGACCCTTCTTCAAGGCCTTCAAAGATCTGCGTGGCAGTTTTTCCCGGTTGGTCCGGTAGGCTGTCCACTCCCCAGAAATCAGCGACTTCTTGTCGGTGTTCCGGATTCATCAGGTTTCGGTGGGATGCAAGTAAAGTGGCCATTCCGCCTACTTCCCGACCACCCATGGCGTTGGGTTGTCCGGTGAGGCTGAAAGGCCCAGATCCCGGTTTGCCGATATGTCCGGTAATCAGGTTCAGGTCAATCAGGGCGAGATTTTTATTGACTCCTTCAGCACTTTGGTTAAGCCCCATGGCCCATAGGGAAAGGAATCCTTTGGCATCGCCAATGTAGCTGGCCGCCAGCTTAATGTCTTCTACAGGTACCCCACAGGTGGCCGCGGCCGATTCCAGGGAGGTTTCCATGACCAGCTCCTTGTATGCATCGAAGCCATCGGCATGGTGTTGGATAAAGTCCACATCGATATCTCCGTTTTCGATCAAGCAGCGGCCGATGGCCAAGTAAAGGACTTCATCGGTGCCCGGATTTAGCTGAAGGTGAAGGTCTGCCAGCGAGCAGCTTTGTGTGACCCGTGGATCTACCACGATGATCTTGGTATCTGGATTTTCTTCTTTATGCTTTTCGACGCGTCTCCAAAGAATGGGGTGGCACCAAGCGGGGTTGGCACCAGCCACCAAGAAGCAATCTGCTAATTCGATGTCTTCGTAGGAGATCGGGACACTGTCCTCTCCCAATGTTTTGATATATCCCATGACGGCCGAGCTCATGCATAGCCGGGAGTTGGTGTCGATATTATTGGTCTTTAAGAAGCCCTTGGAGAGCTTGTTGACCAAGTAGTATTCTTCCGTAAGGCATTGGCCGGAGACGTAAAAGGCTACGGCATCCGGGCCGTGCTTTTTGATGATGGACTTGAAAACTGCCGCTGACCGGCTTAAGGCCGTGTCCCAGTCCACTCTTTCCAGTGGATGGGATTTGCCCCAGCGCATTTGGGGGTACTGCAGTCGGTCTGACTTGTCTTCTACCACGTAATGCAGGTTCATGCCCTTGGAGCACAGCATGCCGCGGTTTACGGGGTGGTCAGGGTCTCCTTCGACAGTGGTTCTGCCTTTATTGTCTTTGTTGACAATGATTCCACAACCTACTCCACAGTAAGAACAAGTACTTTTATAGCTTTCAGGTTTGGCCGTTGACATGGGAATAGTGATTTTGCTTTAGCTTTTTACATATTCTGGCTGAAGTTCTTTTTCGGAAAGCGAGGCATCCATTTCGGTTTTGGCTGCTTTTTCATCTTCAGCGGAAAACCTTACCAAAAGCGAAGAGGCACTGATGGCGGTTACGGCGATGCCCAACACGGTCAACGCTTCACCATAGGAGATCCCTTCCATTTTGAAGAGGAATCCGGCCATGACCGCTCCCGCGTTTCCTCCGGCTCCTACGATTCCTGAGATGGTGCCAATGGCTTTTTTATTGATAAAAGGAACGACAGAAAAGGTGGCCCCTTCTGCCATTTGGACGAAAAGGCTGAACAAGATCATGGTTCCAATGGCCAGTGGCAATACCGTCATCTGGGCAAACAGTGTCAATGCCAAGCCTTCTACCAAGAGCACCGCTCCCAGAAAACCTACCCGGCCTTTTAATCCCCATTTGATGCCTGCTTTGTCTCCGAACATGCCGCCTACAGATCGGGCAAACAAGTTCATGACGCCGAAGAGTCCTGCAATCAGCCCGGCTGTTTTGAGGTCCAATTGGAAGAAATCATGGTAATAGATAGCTGCAATGTTGTTTATCGTTAGCTCGATGCCGAAACATGCTCCGTAAATGAGGAACAGCGCCCATACCCGGTGATCAGAGATGGCAGCCTTGAAGGCGCCCTGGCCGTCAGCTTTTTTCTTTTTCTTGTATTCCAGGTCTGCTTTGCTCAGGTCACTGATGTTGCCTTCTGGAAAATCAGTAGTCCATTTGTAATAGGCAATGCCCGTAAGGATCATGGCTATGCCAGGTACGACCATGGCGTAACGCCATGCTTGTGCATCAAGATAGCCCAAGGATACAAAAAAGGCAAATATCAGCGGCATGACCATTTGGGTTACCCCACCGCCCATGTTGCCCCATCCGGCAGATGTAGCATTCGCGGTGCCCACACAGTTAGGGGCAAACATCACGGAAGTATGGTACTGGGTAATGACAAAAGAGGATCCAATCACCCCGATGGCCAAACGAAAGAGCAGAAAGGATTCGTAGCTGTTGCTAAGTCCGATCAGCATCACCGGGATAGATCCCAAGATCAATAGATAAGTGTACGTGATCCTCGGTCCGATCCTGTCTACGAGCCAACCGATCATCAGTCTGGCAATTACCGTAATCGATACAGAAGCGATGATGATATTGCCAATTTGTGATTTGGTAAGGTCAAGCTCATCCCGAACCACTGTCATTAGTGGAGCGATTCCGAACCAACCGAAGAAGCATAAAAAGAAGGCAAACCATGATAGGTGAAATGCCCGCATTTGCCGGGATTTAAAATCCAGCAATCGGATTGATGTGGCTTTTTTTATTGCTTGTTTCATGACATTATTGGTTAATCGTTGGACATCTGATTTGGAGAGGACTATTGGCCTTTTCTTGGTGTCAAGGAAAGGAGGAACCCGGACCAGTAGATCCAGACTCCATTCCTAAGCAGAGAACTATTTATTTTTAGCGGGAGCAAATCGTAAGACTGAAGGGCAAAGTAAGCCAACCTTACATGGTGTCACCTTTTCGTTTTCCCTCAACTAAGAGAAGGTGCATTCACGTGGGTTGGGCTTGCCTTGTCGCCTCTCTTTGTTCAACCTTATTGTCTACTCAAACTTATTTTAAGTAATGGTAATAGTCCATATGGCAAGGTTTAGCATTATTACGTAGAATTACGTTACTATAAGTTTGCCGGCTATTGGGTTTATGGTATCGACCAAATCTACTTTTTTGTGGTTAACAGCACATAGAAAGGTATTTTGGCGTATTCCTTTTACTGGTTAAATACCTTGTCTATGCTTATAGCTGCTAATGGGATAGTGTTTAGTGAACTACTAACAATTGCTAAGGTAAGTAATATTTTTTAAAATACGTATAAGTACGTAAAAATAATTACGTAAATATTTAAGTTTTACGTAATATGTCTGAGGGATGGTTTTTTTTATAACCTGTTTTTGCAGCAGTGAGATGGATTTTTATCATGCAAGGGTCGAAGCCTGAGGTGAGGTCAGTGCTTTTTAAGAGAGGGAAGGATAACCTGTTGAGGTCCCGGTATTAATTTCTGAAAGATTACGGAGCAGAAACTATTTTATATTCCGTTGGTTGCTATCTTAGTAATTAGGGGATAACGTAATGAGTAAAAAGCACCATGAACAAGGATACCTTAAAATTTTTGACAGCACTAACTGAAAACAACAGTAAGGAATGGATGGATGCCAACAGGGATTGGTATCAGGATACTCGAAAGGGATTTTTAGTAACGGTGGATAGTTTGTTGGAGGAATTGAAGAAGGCAGCACCAGGGTTGGATGGCCTCAGGCCAAAGGATTGTGTTTTTAGACAAAACCGTGATATCCGTTTCAGTGCCAACAAGGCTCCCTATAAAAATAATATGGGGGCGTATTTTTCTCCTGGGGGCAAGAAGTCCGTTGGCCCGGGGTATTACTTGCATGTACAGCCGGGGGAGAGTTTTTTAGCCGGTGGCATATGGATGCCTGCTGCTGAGGAATTGAAAAAAATAAGACAAGAGATTGATTACGCAGGGGCAGAATTGCAGCAGATTATCGAGGGCCCAACTTTTAAGTCTGCTTTTGGTGAGATTCATGGAGAACGGTTGAAAACGTCTCCTCGGGATTATAGTGCGGACCATCCGCATATCGAACTGTTGCGTTTGAAGAGTTTTGTCGTGACACACCCTTTGTCTGATGAAGAGGTGTTATCGGATAAGTTGGTGGAGACCTGTATGCAGCATTTTGCTAAAATGACGGTATTTCATGCGTTTTTGGCCAGGGCAGTCGATGACGCAGAAGGCGGTGAAGGGATTATTTAGGGACAGGAAAAGTGTCCGTTTGCTGAATGCAAGGGGCAAAACAGCATTTAACATAGGGTCATTCGAGGCCTTGCGCTCCTGGTATTGGGATCAAATCAGGGCGTGGCCAATCGTATGCCTCAAAGCAAGTGTTTTTCGATCATTATCGCGACACCATCTTCTTTATTGGTCGCAGTGACTTCATCTGCAACGGCTTTTACTTCCTCACGGGCATTGCCGACAGCCACGCCGTAGCCTACGGCCTGTAGCATTTCTATGTCATTATAGTTGTCACCAAAAGCTATTACCTCCGAAAGGGAAATCCCATATTTTTTTTCCAATAGTTGTTCTAAGGCACTGGCCTTGGAAATGGCCTTTGGGGCAATTTCAATATAGGTATCCTTGGAGCGGTAAAGGTGTAGGGCTTCATTTTTTTGGTCCTCCAATGCCTTGAAGAGCCGATCTATTTCCTCCGCTGGCCCCATACACATGACTTTGTGGGCTCCTGCATTTCTTGCCTCCCAGTCCGGCATCACCTGTTGCCAAGGCTTGATGACCGGTGTTACCTTGGTGCTGGTGATTTCCCGTTGGGTCCAAAAATCATCTTGGGGGGCATACCATTCGTCCTCATGGTAAACACTGACATGGATTGCTGTTCCTTCGGCAAGTCCTTGGATGTGATGGCAGATGTCCAGTGGGATCTTTACCGTATCCAGCAATTCAAATTCCTCCTCGTGGCCATTGAAATGGATGATGTATCCACCGTTATAGCATATCATGGGGTTTTGAAGCCTGTCCATGGAGGCCTGGAGATGCCGCATGGCACTTGGCATCCTGGAAGATGCCAAAATGATCGGGAAGTCAGCAGGAAGCTGCGCAATGGCCGCAAGTGTTCGATCGGAAATTTGACGGTTCTTGTCCAGTAATGTACCGTCAATGTCGGTACAAAGCGCTTTGAATTGCATGGGTTACTTTATTGAATCAAAATTTTCTAAAGATAAGAAACTGAATCCGATTACACCTATGAATAGAACAGTTAATACCACAGAGATGGCATAGAGGATCAATGCAGCCTTGGCATAATTGGCTTTGGTGGTAGGGGTGGTCTTGTCCACTGCCCAAACGATCAGCATGATAAACCCAACGATGGGAATGCTGGAAATCAGTAAGGTGATGATCCAATCCCCCACCGTCATGGGAGAGTCTTTTGGTGAATGAGGGGGAAAGTTATAATCCATAATAATTACAATTTATTGGCCTGGAATTTAAAAGTATACAAGTTCGGTGAAACGGTATCGCCCAACCGGTGAACCATTGGGATGGAAGCTCCTACTGGCAATAGAGGGTGCGGTAATGATTTTTTTTCTCAGCGGTGACTTTTTTCAACATCCACCCATTTCAGCCCGATCAATTTGCAGGAGGAGTGTCTTTGGTCAAACTGGCCACTTCAAAGAGATACTGACTTTGATAGATGGCTTTAAAGGGATCGTTAGCATCCGTTTTAATGATGAAAACTTCGATGTCTTGATAGTCATGACTGTCTGAGGCTTCCACAAATGCTTTGGCACACAAACGTGCAATATTGGCTTCGTTTTCATAAAGTTCCGGATGGGTACCGTCATAAAGACGAAGCTCTATTTTGCTGCTGTCATTACCGTAATCTTTATGAAAGCTTGAGGCTACTCTGCCAAATCCACCGATTGCCTTTACCTCTTCTGTTCCCTTAAATAGATCGCTGCTGGCTACCCATTGGATAAGTTTTTCAGGATTGCAGCTGCAGCCGGATGCAAAGATTAGGCTACAAAATAATAACCAATAGGTAGACTTTAATGGACTCATTTGATGACGTTTCTTTTCAAATTTAACCTAAATTAAATAAAGTCAAAATATAATTTGCCACAATAATGCGCTACATCATATAATAAAAACAATCGTTGATGCGAGATTTGCGGTTGCGGTCCTTGGGGTTTCCCCAAAGAAACAGGTAGCGAAAGGAGACTTCATGGGCCCCTTTGGTTTGGCTGCCAATAGGCGATAACTGATAATCATAGCTGTAGCCAATGACAAATCCAGCATCCAGTTTGATTCCCAGTAATGCTATGATCGCGTCGTGGTTTGGGCTGTATTGGGTGCTGGGAATGCCGCGATAGCTGAGCCCGCCGATCACCTTTCCATAGAGCAGCTGTGTCCCTATATCGAGTTGCTTAAATGGTCCTTGCTGCTTATAACTGGCCAGCAGTGTCACTTGGTTGTCAAACGGCGATCCCCATTGGTAATTGGAGCCCAGAGGGATGTTGTAGCCGCCATGTATCCCTACTTTTAAGGGTAAGGTGTTTTGGCTATTGTCCGGAAAGAAACTCAGCCGTGGTTGATTGACATGGTGGCCAGCGATGCCCAAGAAGAAAAAGTCATTATTGACCAAAGTTCCAAAAGAAATGTCCAGGTAACTGTAGGGGTCAAATGCTGGGATTTGGTCTAAAGTGTTTGGGGCGATGGTCTGTGAAAACACATCTATCTGGTCGCCAAAAACGAGGTTGTCCAACACTGCACTTCTCCGTACGATGGCTGCTTGGCCGCCAAACCGTAGGTGCCAAGTGTCTGCCAGTTGTAGGTTATAGGAATAAAAGAGGGAAATATCGCTGGTGTTTATGTTCATGTTGGATTCACGAAAACTGTTGACTGCTAAGCCAAAGCCGCTATTCAGATCATAACTGTAATGGTCGATATAAGCTGCATAAGCGGTAAAGTCATTGGATAATCCTGGCCATTGCTTGCGGTAGTTGGCTCCCACGCGGGTCAGTTCCGTGGCCCCTGCCATAGCTGGGTTTAGGTAGAGCGGAGCTGCATAGAATTGGGAATACTGGAAATCCTGGGCTTTGGTGCTCCCCAAAGCCGTTATCATCAGTAGCCAAACTATCGTTAACTTTTTCATCATTTCAAGAGCATAAATACATCCGTCATCGTGTCCGAACGACCATCCATAGTCGTGTAGTTTAGTTTGTAAACATAGTTCCCCGCATCCGCTGGAGTGCCGTTAACCGTGCCGTCCCACCCAGCTGCATTGAGGTCTTCTGTATGGTAAATCACCTCGCCCCATTTATTAAATACCCAAAATTCCAAGGTGCTGATCAAGCGGAACTTTGGAAAGAAATGATCATTCAGCCCATCGTCATTCGGCGAGAAGACATTGGGTACCATGATGGCGTGATCCGTGACTTCCACACGCAATACTGTTTCGGAAGTACAACCAAAAGCATCCGTGACCACCAAGGTGGCTTGGTAGGTGCCAGCACTTTTATAGGTGTGTCTGGGGTGCTCTTCGGTACTGGTGGTGCCATCGCCAAAATCCCAGAAATAGTGTGTAATACTTCCTGTCGACAAGTTCTGGAAGGCTACTTCAAAATGGGCCAAATGAGCATTATGTGTGGCAAAGGCCTCTGAAGAGACGGCAGCATTTACGACCGTAGGTGGGTTTTCGACCGAAAAGGATTCAGAGACCAAACAACCGCTGCCATCGGTAATTTCAGCAGTGAATAGGCCAGAAGCGGTAGTCGTCATGTTTAGACCGTTATTGGTAATTTCCCCGCCAGACCAATTAATGCTGTAGGGGGGTGTTCCTCCAGAGATGGACAAGGCAATCTCTTCGGTGACTTGATTGGCCTCACAAGCGACCGTGGTGTTTCGGGTGCTTATGACCTCGATGGGGGCGGGTCGTTTGACTTCCATCTGTTTTACCACATTACAGCCGGCATTGTCCGTGACACTGACTTGATATTGCCCGGCAGTGAGTCCGGAAAGCTCAGGTGTCGTGGCGCCGTTGCTCCAAGTGATGGCATAGGGAGGAGTCCCCCCGGAAATGCCAATGGAGAGGCTCCCACTTTGGGGATTGTCACAGTCAAGGGCATCCACTACCTGGCTTTCGATGACCAAAGGAGCTGGCTCCAAGAGGTTAAATTCCTGTCGAATGCTACAGCCATCAGCTTGTTCGATGGTCACCCCATAACTGCCGGGAGAGAGGTTGAAAATATTTTCGAGTTCAGGGCCATGGTCCCACCGAATCGTGTAATCGAGGTTGTTTTGTTGGAGGTCTAGCTGTTTGCTGCCGTCGTTGGCGCCTGTACAGGTAATTTGAGATACTGAAGGGGTCACCTGAAACAGCGGGGCATCTTCTATTGTGATGTTTTCCGTTTTGATGCAGCCAGCTTGGTCAGCAACGGTTACGGTGTAAACATCCGGGCCGAGATCGGTAAATGCCAGCTGGGAGGAGCCAAAATCCCATGAAACGGTATAGGGTGGCACGCCCCCTTGGATGTCCAATGCCAAGGTTCCGTCATTGGCTCCATAGCAAGATATATCCTCTTTTTCATAGGCGATAAGTAGCGGGCTGTCCGGCTCTGTGATGGTAATGGATTGGGAGGTGGTGGCACAGTTGTCTCCGTTAAAAACTGTCAGGGTATACTCCCCAGCAGGAAGATTGTTTATTTCCGCTCCAGTCTGTCCAAAGGCTTGACCATCCTTTTGCCATGAATAGGTAAAGGGGATGTTGGGGTTTCCACCGGTGGCCTCCATCGAAATGGCCCCGGTAGCTTCCCCTGCACAATACACTGCAGTGGTTTCCACCAGGTTTACCTGGACAGGTGCTGGAGATGTCAACGTGTAGGATGAAGTGGCCTCACAGCCAGCTCCATCTTGGACGGTCAGTTCATAGGTGCCTACGGCTAAATTTTCGATCACAGCATCTGTAGCTGTAAATCCATCAGGGCCGGACCAAGCATATTGATATTGGCCATTTCCTCCCGTGGGGACTACGGCAATCCTCCCATCATTGGCCCCGAAACAACTGATCGCATATCCCGAATAGTCGGTCATGTCTTCTTGGATGGTAATCGCTGGATAAACGGTGACGGTATGCGATACGGTGTTTCCGGCGCAGTCTCCTTGGGACATGGCCGAGCTGGTACCGGTAAAAATTACTTGGATAGGAGCATCCGTCGGATTGGTCAATTCCATTGCTGGAATGGTGGGAGTATCACCTGCCGTGATGACGCCGACCGCACCGTTTGCGGTGGCAGTCCACGAAAAATCAGCATCAGGGATATTGTTGGATAAGGTTACTTCCTCACTGGCGCTGCCGCTGCAGATTTCTTGACTGACGGATGATATGGATAAATTTGATGAAGGAATGACCGTTACCTGAAGTACGAAGGGGTCCCCTTGGCAGCCTTCTAGCACTGGTGTGATTTCATAAGTGGCTGCTGCAGATGAATTGCCAGGGTTTATGAGTGTTTGGCTGATCGATGCGGAAGCAGTCGCTTGGTCGTTGGTGCCTGCTAGTGGCCCCGGATCAAGGACGCTCCACTGGTATCCAGCGCCAGAAATGTGGTTTTCTGGCAGGAAATTGAACGTTTCTCCATTACAGATTTCCAATGCGGCATCCGGATAATTCAGTTCAGGCTGAACCGTGATGGTATAAGTTGCAGGCTGTACGGCACAGGCACCTTGGTCCGAGTCGGTAATGATGCCTGTGAACGTTACATCCACAGGAGCGCTGGATAGGTTGATGAGGGTTTGGGCGGGAATTTCAGTGGTGCCGTTCGACAGGCCTCCCGTGACTGGGCCAAAGTCAGCTGTCCATTCCAGTGTGGTTCCGGGAGCGGAGCTAAGTGTTACGGCTGTGGACGTTTCGCCCGAACAGATGACTTGATCGGGCTGGGAAAAGGTGATGACGGGAGCCGGCTCCACTGTCACGGTGACCTCATCCGTACTGAAACAGCCCGTTTCGGTATCGGTCACCCTTAAGGAAAAAACAGTGGTTTCGATAGGAGAGGCAATGGCCAAAGGTGAATTGGCATCGGCAATGGACGTGTTGTTTGGGCTGCTCCATTGGACGCTAAGGTTGTCCTCGGAAGGACCCGCTGCAGCAAGTGCTACGGTTTCACCCAAACAAATGGTGCTATTATCGCCAGCCTCTGCAACGGGCGGAACATTATAAAAGAATGAAACGCTGTCTTCAGAGACGCCGCAAGCAGAAGAGACAGACAAGATAATGGTTTTTTCTCCAGGCGTATCGAAAAGCACTTCTCCAGGGTCCAGGGTGGTGGAGGAAGAGGGGCTTCCTCCCACAAAAGTCCACTGGTAAGTGGCCTCGCCGATGTCACATATTTCTACTGTTGCTGATGGGGTGATGGTCGTAGGCTCGCATATGCTGGAGATAGGAGAAAGCTCCACCAAGGGCGGAGCATAGACTTCTACTTCTTCACTGGCGTAAAAAGTACCGCAGTTAGTTTCCATGCTGAGGTTAAGGGTATAGCGCCCTGATCCGAGGAAGTTAAATGCGGGAGAAACGGAGTTTTGGTTGGTGCCTTCAGAAAATTCCCAATTTGCTCCGCTGCCACAAAAGGCACTTTGATACTGGATGGACCAATTGTAAACAGCATTTTCACCACAGCTGGTATCCACAAAGGAGGTGTTGGTGACGCTGACGGCCAATGGCCCACAGCCACTGGTGGTGCTCAGTTCAAAAGCCGGTTCTGGAGTTTCGTTGACACAGATGGTTTTGACTTCTTCGTTGATGCCACAACGGTTCCCGGTAATCAACCGGACGGTGTACGTTCCCGCTTCTGAAAATACCGGCCTGATGATTTCGGACCCATTGGACCAAGAATTTGGCGCGCTGGGATTGAGCTGGTTTCCCAGTGTGCCGGATGATAGTTCCCAGCCTGTCTCAGGGCTGATTTGCCAAACAAAGATGCCCAAATCTTCACATTCCCCGTTAGTGGTCACTTCACCGCCAAATTCAGTGAGGTTTTGGATCGGAATAGGAGTGTCCACACAGACCGGTTCCTCAGGGGCATCAAACTCAGGATCGGGGATTTCGGAAACATAAATAGGGGAGACCACAGCAGAGGACGCGGAGCATGGATTGGAAGCGGTGATGCTGACAGAATAAGAATTGGGGAAGTTGCCACTGTTTACGCCACAGGAGGATTCATCAAACGTATGGGTTACTGAGGCAGGAGGTGGGTGATTGTAGGTCTCGGGCGGTGAGCCATCAGAATAATCCACCGTGTAAATGGTTCCAGTGGGATTGTTTTCGGTGCCGGTGATGGGAAAGGTGAGGGTTTGTCCTCCGCATACATTGGTGTTGCCGGGATTCCCCAAGCCCACGGCAGGATTGGATCCCACAAATATTCCATATTCCTCCGTTGCTGTACATCCCGTAGGCCCTGTGACAGAATAGATGAGCCTGTAAACCCCCATGCTGTAGGAGTGGGAAAGTTCTGTCCAATCCGTTCCGGTGAACTTTTCCGACCCATCTCCCCAGTCCAAGGTATATGAAACATTGGTCTCTTGCGTGGTGGATTGGTTGTAAAAAACGAATTCGGAATCATCGTTTTCACAGATGATGACATACTGCAAATCATCGAAATTCACACCGTCCTGTTCGGTACCCACTTCCAATGATGGAGCCTGGTTTAAGGTGATGTCTTTGGTGACGGTACTTTGGGTTCCGTCTGGCTCGGTGACCGTCAAAGAAACAGCAAAAGTTTCCGTTGACGTCCCGGGCGTTCCCACAAATTCGTGTATTGGATGTTGCTCGAAAGAAGTATTGAGTTCCCCGGCATTGGGATCGCCAAAGTTCCATTCATAGGTAAGGCTATCTCCCGAGGAAAGGTCTGTAAAGGCTATGGCTGCCCTGCTACAGGAAATTGACGTGTCAAACTCAAAATCAGCATCAGGGACCAAGTTTTCGTGAGCAAGGGTAGGGGACCATTTTTCAACTAGCGCATAGGAGGCCGCAGTTGCCAACGAAAGGCTGGCAAAAAAGATTAAAAACTGAAGAAAAGGGTAGCGTTTTGCGTTATCCATGAAAGTAACTGCTAGCCTGACCAATGAAAGTAGTGTAATACTAAATTTAAGGATTTAATATCTATTATGGTGTTTAATACTTTTTTATTTATTTAAAATACATAAAACAATGTATTTATTACTATTGTTTTCGTCAGCATTTAACCAATTCCAGAAAGAGAGGGGTGTTTTTCAGCAAGGTAAATCACAGGAGTTGTTCGTGACCAAATGTCGGAGGAGAGCGGAATTATTAAAAGGGCGAGCATGCTTATGTGGACAAGCTTTTTTAAATTAGCTTAATAATCCTACGAAATGTCATTTTTCAACCCTACAGCAATCAAGAGTTTTATTTTAGGCCAATATTTTACCGATGGGGTGAAAATGACATTGGGTGTACTGCTGCCCGCTGTAATATTCTCGTTCTTGGGAGATTTTAGAACGGGGATCAGCATTTCATTGGGGGCTTTTTTGGTGAGCATTTCCGATAGTACGGGACCTTTGGAGCATCGTAGGACTGGAATGCTTGCGAGCTGTGGGTTTGTGTTTTTAAGTGCCTTGGTGACGGGGGTGTTGAACCAATCGCCAGTCCTATTGGCCATAGAAATCCCCGTATTCTGCTTTGTGTTTGCGATGTTTACCGTGTACGGGACCAGGGCTGCGTCAGTCGGGGCAGGAGCCCTTTTGGGGATGGCGATCTCCATGGACCCCCATAAGACGGCAGCTGCATTTTGGTTGTATGCTTTGATGGTATTGGCAGGGGGGATTTGGTACACCCTGTTAAGCCTTTCCATCATGCAGATCAGGCCTTACCGGGTAGCCCAACAGGCACTGGGAGAGAGTGTGCTTCAGGTGGCTGCATTTTTACGGCAAAAGGCCGCTTTTTATTCCTCAGAAACTGATGTGGAGACCAACTACCGGAAGCTGGCCGCTGTACAGGTGGCGGTCAATGAGCATCAGGATAGCGTTCGGGAAATGCTTTACAAAACCCGTAAGCGAGTAGGGGAATCCATTAGTTCGGGGCAGCTGCTGTTGGTGATATTTGTGGACATGGTGGATATTTTCGAACAGATGATGGCCTCTCATTATGACTATAAAAAGCTTCGTGAGTTATATGGCCAGTATCCCGTTATGCACGATTTTAAGCGAGGGATCCAATTGGTGGCAGAAGAGCTTTCCCGGTTGGGCTATGCGCTGATCAATAATGAAAAACCAAGGCATCCACATTACCCCGAGGATTTTTTGGCAGGACTCAGGGAGCAGATAGAAGCATTGGAGCAGACTGGGGTAAAATGCCTGATGCTACGTAAAATCTATGCCAATCTGGCTTCCATTACCGCAAGGGTGGATGATATTTACAATTATTTCTATGAAGACAAGTTGACGTTTATCTCCCAAACGCGGGAAGCAAGTCTGTCCAAGTTTATTGGGCATCAAAGCTTTTCCTTAAAATTGATCCGAGATAATTTAACGCTTGAATCCAATGTGTTTCGCCATGCCTTGCGGTTGGCCGTAACGTGTTTGGTAGGCTACCTGATTTCCCTTCAGGTGTCATTGGGAAGTCATAGTTATTGGGTGGTGTTGACGATCCTGGTGATCTTAAGGCCCGGCTTTAGTTTGACCAAGCGACGAAATACCCAGCGGATTTTAGGCACCCTTTTGGGCGGTTTTACGGGCGTGCTTATCCTGTATTTGGTGCCTGATTTTAGCCTAAGATTTGTCTTTTTGGTGATTTTCATGGTGCTGGCGTATAGTTTTTTGAGAATCAGGTACTTTCTGGCAGTGGTGTTCATGACGCCTTTTATTTTTATCGTATATGCCTTTTTGTATCCGGAATCCAATTTTTTGATTGTTCGGGAACGCATTATCGATACGGTGTTGGGATCTGGGTTGGCCTATCTGGCGAGCAACTTCTTTTTGCCGAGCTGGGAATATACCGGTTTTAGGCAGATGGCCGCCAGTGTGTTGCAGGCCAATTTGGAGTATTTTGCCCAGATTATCAGTAGATTTGATGCCAAGGCTTTTGATGAGGTGGCCTATAGGCTGGCCAGAAAAAAAATGTACCTTCGATCGGCAAGTCTTTCCGCAGCTTTTCAGCGAATGCTGGATGAGCCAAAAAGCAAACAAAGGAACAAGCAGGACCTTCACCAATTTGTGGTGCTCAACCATATCCTGTCTTCTTATTTTTCGACCCTTTCCTCCAGTTTGGTGCGGGCGGACGTGGTGCTTTCTTCACACGGCCAGGTGGTGAAGATCAAGCGAATCCGCAATTATCTTTTGAGAAGCTTGGAGCACCTGGGAGAAAAGGGTGAATCACTGGATTTTTCGGTGTTGGATCATGAGGATGGGCTGCTGAAGATTACCGACTCTGCTGAAACTTCCCTGCTTACCGAGCAACTTCAGTTGATTCAGAAAACATGTTCGGATTTAGAAAAACTCAGCAGGAAGGTCGCCAGCTAAATGCAGCCTTCATTTTTGTAAGACTGCTGCTCAACACTTCGCGCTGTTCAAGAACTGATTTTATCCCAAAGGCACTGGCTGACAGGATTGGGGAGATCCTTGGGGGTAGGTAAAATGTATGGATTCCACTATATTGAAAGAAATAACCTACACCGATATGATGAGAATGCTTTTGCCCTGTGCGGTATTCGTGTATATGTTCCTGTTTTCTTTTGGACTCCACGCACAGGAAACCGTAAAATTTGCCATGGTTGGTCTTTCCCATGGCCACAGCCCGTGGTTCTTCGAGTGGGGAAAAGGAGAAGATATGGAATTGGTAGGCGTTTATGAACCGGATGCCTCATTTTCCGGGGCATTTCGTGAGCGGTACCGGCTGCCAGAAAAGTTGATGTATTCGGATTTGGTGAAGATGCTGCAGGAAGTCAAGCCAGATGGAATATTGGTTTTTGGGCCAATTGTAGACCACCTTGAGGCAGTAAAGGCAGCGGCACCACTGGGTATTCATGTGATGGTCGAAAAACCCCTTGCCACGAATTTGTCGGATGCTCAAGAAATGGCACAGCTGGCGCGGAAGCATTCCATTCACTTGTTGACGAATTATGAGACTTCTTGGTATCCCTCGACCGAGCAGGCCTATCGTTTTTTTAATGGGGATGAAGCGGGTTTTGGGCAAATCAGAAAGATGGTTTTTCATCATGGGCATGAAGGTCCCAAGGAAATCGGTGTGGGCCCCGAATTCCTGGAATGGCTGACCGATCCGGTCAAGAATGGAGGAGGAGCCTTGGTGGATTTTGGTTGTTACGGCGCCAATATCATGACCTACCTGATGCATGGAGAAAGTCCCCTTGCCGTGACCGCAGTGACCAAGACGTATAAACCTGAGATTTATCCGAATGTCGATGATGAAGCGACGGTCATCGTGGATTTCCAAAACAGTCAGGGCATTATTCAAGCCTCTTGGAACTGGCCGTTTAACCGAAAAGACATGGAGGTCTATGGTGTCGATGGCTATGTCATTACCAAAGATGAGGATCAGCTCCGCTACAGTACTAAAGGTGTGGAGGAGCAGCAAATGAAGGCTAATGCAGATCAATTGGGTGTGGAGACCAATCCTTTTGAATATTTCCGGGCAGTCATTGTTGGGGAGAGGGTTCCGGCTGCGTTTAGTCCCTATACCTTGGAAAATAATTTGCAGGTCATGGAAATTTTGGATGCAGCCAAAAGGTCTGCGGAAACCGGCAAAAAGGTGTTGCTGAATGAGAAGTGAGTGGGTTCGGGCCGGCAAGTAAAGCAAGCTGTTTCACGAGGCCACACAGGTGGATCGCCTGATGCCCCCATGAAACAGCCATGAATTGAATATTAACACCGTTTTAATCGTAATCAGCGTACCTTACGGCAAAGACGCAGCGATTATCCTGACCATACTTGGACGTCTCATATTCTGTTAGATTCCACAAGTATCCGGTGTTTTGGTCATAGTAAAGGTCCTCTGCACCATGTGGCCAGCGGTAGCGTGTGCCATTGGCATCGCCGTCATGGTACCGAACAAATCGTGCGGTGGAACCTTGATAGGAGCTTTTGCCTGTGGCTGTCATCACGGTAGTCGCCCCGTTTCGGTAAACCCCCTGCATATTATAGACGGGGCCATTGTTTCCGGTGGCATTGTCTTTTGGGGTGACCACTTCCACTTGGGTACCTGAAGGAATTTCCCCTTGACTATTTAGTGAAAATCCATGGACTTTAGGGATAGAGGAACTGGATGACTTCAGGTATTGGCCTGTCCAAAGCCTTGGGTTGGAAGAAGTATCTTCTCCTAGGGCAATACATGAATAGGGCTCGGCACCGGGAATGTTATAGTAGCCCGTTTGAGGTAGGATATACCTGTAGTTAAAAGCCCTTAACGTTCCGTCAGTTTCTTCTCCCAAGCGTGACTTGGACGTGTCCCCTGATACTTCCACGATGTGGTTCAGGTCAAAAACCCGTATGCCAAGCTGGGTAGAGGCGACATAAAGCTTCTCATCATAATAGGCCAAGCCGCCTGCATGCACGCGTACAGGGCCAAATACTCCCAGCTGTGTGTAATCATTCGAAGAGGTATAAAATGGATTGTTGATGTCTTGCACTAAAAGGATATGGCGGTATTTGATGTCACTCATGTCTGTGATGTCCACCAAGGATATTCGAGCACCTTTATGTTTGTTTTCGATACCGGGAATCTGAGAAGGTCCCACTGCATACCAGCTTACCAAGAGAAAGCTTCTTCCGTTCCAGTCAAATCCGGTAATCCCTTGAGGTCTCCAGTCTTCTGTCTGTTGGTCTCCGCTGTTCCATTTAAAGCCCGTAACTTGTCTGTCGGAAGGGATGTTGAATCCATAAACCGTATTATAGCCATTGGTGGTGGCGGTACGGTTTAGGTGGAGCGTTGCCGGGGTTTCAAACCCGTGAGAAGCCAAGCTGGAAACAAAACTGCTCTCATCCGTATAGCTGCTGTTAATGGTCGTTGTGGTCGAGCTGATGGCATGAAGAGGCTCTTTGGCTGGGGCTTCGTTGACATCGACAAAATCATCTTTGGTGCACGAGGAAGCTAGCATTAGCGCGCATGACAAGGCTAATTGGTGAATTTTCATGGTGTTAAGGTTTTTTGGTTAGGATGTGATGTTAGGTTAAGCATAGAAAAAAAGGTGATTGCCTCGTTTATGTTGGCAACCACCTTTTGATATTTTGGGGTTAATTTTCGTTGTCCCACCAGACTTTTACATTGATTTCGTCTCCACCCATCCGATTGACGGCCTCTTGGTAATTTTGGAAATTACTGTTGGCCTCATCGATTGGGTAATAAAAACGGGCAGGCATTTCGCCGTCGTTTAGCATGGAGGCGGATGTCGGAAGTTCAGGAAGTCCCGTTCTTCTTTGCTCAAACCATGCTTGGTAGTCCGTGAAGAACAGATCATAGTATTTTTGGAGTAAAATACGGTCCAAGCTGCCATCATAGGCGGCAGCAGGATTGTCAAAATACCCTTCCGGAACCTCTTGACTCCACATTTCGATAGCCGCCTTGACACCATTTTCATAATGCAATTGGGCATCGTCGATATAGCCTCTTTGGGCCATTTCAGCTTTGATGAATTCCACTTCCGCATAACTCATGATGGGAATGATCAGCGGAGCTTCCGCCAAACTTCTTTGTACCCCAGAGGCGGTAGCGATGCTGTCAGGCAAAGGGTTTTCGACAAAGTCCGTAGGCTGGCCGATATAGCCATAATCTTCTCCCTCCAGTCCTTTGGCAGTGCCTGCAAAAACGCCGATTCTGGGATCTTGAAAGTTGTTCAGGTTATCGATGAAGAATTCCGTGTAATACCGGAATACGCCAAAGTCTTGAGGCCTGTCCCAAGGGGAAAGCGTGGGCGCCACACCATCCAAATGCAGCACTGCACCATCATCACCTGATGCGAACACAGGGTAGGTCTCGGGGGCATTGATCATTTCAGTGATTTTATCAAAAGCTCCTGTTTCCGGGCGATTGGATACCCGGAGTAATAACCTCAAGTGGAGGGAGTTGGTGAATTTGCGCCATTTTTGGACATCATTGCCATATAGGATATCGCTTACATAAGGCATTCCCTGTTCCTCGTCATAGATACTATTGGCATATTCCAAGTCTTCCAAGAGTTGGTTATAGATATCCTCTTGTGCTGAAAATGCAGGATACCAGACATCTTCCTCCGCCTGGAGAGCATCGGCCATGGGGACGTCACCGAAGCAATCGGTCAGGACCGAATAGGCATAGGCCTTTAGCGTCAGGGCAATGGCTTCATAATTGGGAAGGCCGTCCCGGACAGCTGCTTTCTCCATTTCAGCAATATTGCTGAGATTGGTATAGTAATTATTCCAGGTCGAAGCACCGATGTTTTGGTCAAAGTCATAGAAGAACGGGGAGTTGTTGAAATCATCCGTTTGCAGGAACATCTGCATCAAGGGCGCGGTGACACTGCGCATTTGTTTTGCATTTTGGCTGGCCAAACTGTACAGCACGGGGTTCAGGGTGCTTCCAGCCGTAATTTTGCTGAGGTTGTTGGGATCAGTATTGGTCGCTTCAAAATCCTTGGAGCATCCGGTCGCCCATAAAGCAGTCGAAGCGACCAATAAAGCATATATGTATTTTTTCATGACTGTGATTTTTTTATTGATTAAAAGCCGATTACGACATTTACACCATATTCATTCGGTACGGGCATCTGTCCCACTTCCACACCGGGGTGCATGTTAGTGCCTCCGGCAAATCCGGCCACTTCCGGGTCATAGATGGGGAAGTCAGAAAGCACAGCGAGGTTTCGGCCATATACCGAAAGGCGCATTTCATTCAGCGGTGTTTTGGCCAGGAATTTTTCAGAGAAGTCGTACGAAAGGGTCACTTCCCTGAGCTTGATAAAGGAAGCGTCGAAGGAATTGGCTTCTGTATTGGCCAGTGGGTACATCAAATTGTAATAATTGGCAATGGAGATAGGGGTGGTGTTCTCGGAGTAGGTGCCGTCACCATTGTCCACGACTCCCTTGCCCACGAGCTCTCCTTCTTCCCGGCCCACAAGGGTATGCTTCAACTTGCCCTGCTGGGTAAGTTTGTGGTGGGTGTGGGAATAGATGGTTCCGCCGTATTTGGCGTCTATGACGGCATTGATGCGGAAGTTTTTGTACTGGAAAGTATTGATGAATCCGGCCACCCACTTGGGTTGGGTATCGCCGATGTAGATGATGTCATCGGTCATTTCGGGCGCACCATTTTCGTCAAAGATGATTTCTCCTTCAGGGCTTCGTTTGTAGCCTCTTCCGTAAAGGGCAGCGGGAGAGCCTCCTTCCACGGCAACCAATTTTGCACCGGAGGAGCTCAGCATTTCAAACCTGCCTCCTTCGGCATTTTCATGCAGTGACAGGACGGTTCCTTTGTTTTTGGCCCAAGTGAGCGTGGTGTTCCATTTGAAGTTCCTGTTTTTGACCGGACTGCCGTTAAGCATGACTTCTATTCCGCGGTTACGCACTTCACCCGCATTGATGGTGACACTTCTGTATCCAGATGAATAGGGAAGAGGGGCGTTGAAGATTTGGTTTTTACTGTTGTTTTGGTAAACGGCCACGTCCAATTTCAGCCTGCTCTGGAACATCCTGAAGTCAATGCCCAGTTCTTTACTGGTGGTGATCTCCGGTTTAAAATCCGTATTGTAAAGAGAGGTAGGAGCGAGTGCAGAGCCAGGGAAATCAGACCGTCGATAGTATTTGTCCGTGCTGTAGCGGTTGCCGTATTTACCCGCTCCCCCCACTTGGGCGATGGAAGCCCGTAGTTTTGCGAAGCTGATGCTGTTTGGCATGCTGAAAATTTCACTCAGAATGATGCCAGAGCTTGCAGAAGGAAAGAAGTAGGATTGGTTGTGTTTGGGCAGTATGC
This sequence comes from Echinicola vietnamensis DSM 17526, assembly GCF_000325705.1. Lineage (NCBI taxonomy): Bacteria > Pseudomonadati > Bacteroidota > Cytophagia > Cytophagales > Cyclobacteriaceae > Echinicola > Echinicola vietnamensis. The sequence continues at coordinate 2,266,594 of NC_019904.1, forward strand.
TGTTCCAGTCGTTTCGGCCGGTAAGGTCAAGGAATACCTTGTCCTGCCAGCCCACGGTTACCATTCCGTATAAACTGTTTACTTTGTTATAACCGTCAAATTTACTGGTGAAAAGCTGGGAGCCGTTGACCAAGTTATATTCTCCGGGAATTTCAAGTCCTTCGGCCCAAGAGTCTTGGCGAAGGTAGCGGTAATCCATCCTGTTTCCACCCACATTGGCTGTCACTTCCCAATCATCAAAAGTGTCGGTATAGGTCAGCAGGAAATCGGTGTTTACTTCTTGCTTGAATACGTTTGTTTTGCGGTAATATCCGCGGGCATAGCGGTTGATGTCATAAGGTCTTTCCTGATCCATGTTTTTGTCATACATGTTCAATGCTCCGCGGAGCATCAAGTTGACCTTAGGATGCAGCTCAATGTCCATTTTGAAATTACCGGTAATGGCATATTGGTCCAGGCTGTTTTGGATCTCGTATACCATGGCGTAAGGATTGTCGATGTAGCTGCTGTACGGTCGGATCATGTCGACCTGTTCCTGTCCTTTTTTCCAGATGGGTTCATACCAAGCCAAGTCCACGTTTGGATTTTGGAAAATCATAAAATAAGCAATGGAGTGGTTGTTATAACCTTGGCCAGGGAGGTTGTCGCTGGTGCGGTTTCTGTAGTCCACTACTGAGCTGAGTTTGATTCGGTCAGTTACTTGGTAATTTCCGTTTACCGAAAGTGACAATTGCTCAAAGCCGGTGTTGGGCATGACCCAGTCATTTTTGGAATGGGTGATCGATCCGCGCATGGAGCCTTTTTCATCGCCACCTTGGATGGATAAATTGGTCGTTTGGGTAACGCCAGTTTGCCAAAAGTCTGTGCGGTTGTTTTCATAAGGTCTCCAGAGTTGGCGCTCAGCGGATTGTCCTTCTAAGGTAGGGTCGTATTGATAATAATACTGTCCGTCAAACTTAGGACCAAAAGCACTACTGCTGCCGGCAGTACTATTGCCATCTTCGGATGCGCCGTAGGTGTAGTAAAGGCGGTCATTATACGGTACAGGATTGCCGTTTTCATCAGTGGCGGGCTTTAGGTATCCTCCCTTGCCACTGCCTTGGCCATATTCATATTGCCAGTCTGGCCACCGTTGGATATTGTCAAATTTGGTATTGCTGCTGATCGTAACCCCTAATCCCTTTTGGCCTTTGCCGGATTTGGTGGTGATGATGACGGCACCGTTAGCTGCTTGGTATCCATAAAGTGCCGAAGCTGCTGGGCCTTTTAGTACCGAAACACTCTCGATATCGTCAGGATTCAGGTCAGAGATGGCATTTCCATAGTCCACAGGAGTGTCATTGCTGGCACTGCCGCCCATGTAGCCATTTGAAGGGCCTGATCCGGGATGCTCATTTTGGATGGGAACGCCATCTATGACGATCAAGGCGCCGTTATTGCCTGGATCCAAGGAGCTGTTTCCTCTGAGGATAATCTGTTGTGACCCCACTGGACCACCCAATCCATTGATTTGGAGCCCGGGGACTTTGCCCCGAAGGGCTTCAGACCAATTGTTTGGTCGGGCATCGGTGAGCTGCCTGGCATCAATGGTTTGCTGCGCATAGCCGAGTTTCTTTTCTTCCCTTTTCATCCCCAGGGCAGTCACGACCACTTCGTCGAGGGCACTGACATTTTCCTCTAGTGTGATGGTCAGGGGGGCCGCTTCTTGTACCGGTACTTGCTGGGTTTTGTACCCCAGGTAAGAGACGATCAAGGTCAAGGGAAAGGATTCGATTTCCAGTCTGAACTTCCCATTGGGGCCGGTAACGCCACCTTTGGAAGTTCCTTGGATCAGGAGCGTAACCCCGGGAAGCGGCTCGCCTGTACTGTCAGTGACTTTTCCTGTGACCGTCTGTCGGAGTGATTGGGAAGGCAATACAGTGATGGTCTTGTTGGTGGCTTCAAATGAAAGCCCCGCCTCCTGTCCGATTTGGTCAAGGATTTCTGCCAACGGCTCATTGCTAAACTGGAAAGAGAACAATGAGGCATCTTGGCTTACGTTCTCATCAAAAACAAAATAGTAGGCCGTTTTGCGCTCTATTTCGGAGAGTACCTGAGTGATTTTGGCATCTTCCAGGGAGAATGATAACCGCACCTTGGATAGGTTGGTCTTTTCCGCACGGGCCTGCGATTGAACCGCCATAGCAGACAAACAGAGCAGTAAAAGCCCCATTTTCAGGTTCAGTGCAGTGAAAAATCGTAATGGTGTTTTCATTTTAGATTGACATTAAAAGGGTTGTGTATGTGTTTGGTTATTTTCGTTTGATATAGATGGTATGGTCATTTTGGTATTCGTAGGTAAACTGCTTTAGCAGCGCGATACTTTTAAGGATGTTGTCAAGAGTTTCATCTTTGAATTTTCCGGTGATCCGCTCTTTTTTCAACGCATCAGATTCAAAGTGTACCTCCAGTTCAAAGCGGTCTTCAAGGGCCTCAGCAGCTTCTTCCAGGCTCGTGTTTTTGAACATGATCAAGTTGGTCCAGGCGATGGGCTGCTGGCCCCGGAAGGTTTGGATGGGCGAGAGCTGGGAATCAGCACTGGTTACCTGTTGGTGCTTTGTCAGCAGCACTTTTGTTTCCGGGAGTCCTTTCGGGCTCACCTGTACTTTTCCGCTGATGACACTTACCGTTGTGGAACTGATGGCATTCGCATTCACGTCGAAGGAAGTACCCAAGACTTTAATGGCTGCATTATCCGTATGGACCGAAAATGGCCGCTCCGCATCCCGATGCACATCAAAGAATGCCCTTCCTTCCAACGAGACATCTCTGGTGTTTCCAAAGGCATTCGGATAGGTAAGGGTACTGTTTTCGGCCAAGGTGACGATACTTCCATCATGAAGCTGAATCTCCCGGAGCTCTCCTGCAGCGGTGGTGACAGTGATGTCACCTTGATCCGTAATGTGTTTAATGGCAATTCCCACCACGAAAAGCAGCGCAAAGGCAGCGGCCACTTTTACAACGTCCCATAATGGCCGTGTTCTGGATTTCTGCTCCTTATGAAGAGTTGAGGTGATGGCTTGGAAAAGCCGCTCTCCTGTTTCTGCCGACAGTTTGTTTTTGACCTCCTCACTGGAGTGGTCCTGTATGCTGTCATAGAACTTTTCAATTAATTTAACTTCGCTTTCTGTAGCGGTCCCCTGCTGATGTTTGGCAACCAATTTCAAGAATTCTTCTCTTTTCAAAATGTGCTCTTTAAGGGATAGTGTGTAAATCGTATAGCACACGGAGTCAAAAAAGTGAACTTAAAGGTTTCTTAATTTCAGAAGGCAGGACGTTACATTACTGTAACTTTAGGGTAACGAAAAGGATAAAATAGGTGATTTCCCTGAGGTTTGTGCGGAGCAATTTTAGGGCGTTGCTGATATGGCTTTCAACCGTTCGCTTTGAAATATTCAGTTCTTCAGCAATTTCACTATTGGTTTTGTTTTGAAGCCGACTGAGGACAAAGACCTCATGGCATTTTCCTGTAAGTTTGTTGATTTGGGAAGTTAAGGTTTCCTCTAGCTCTTGGTATTCTATGGTGGTGCTTTCACTTTCAGGACTGCTGAGCTGCTTTAGGGCCTCGTCATGGACAAGGTCGAATTTGAGCTTTTTAATGTGGCCGGAAAGTTTGTACTTGATGGATTTAAAAAGATAGCTTTCGAGGTGAAGGATGTTTGTCGTTTTATTATTTTGCCAAAGACTTATAAAAATTTCCTGAACACAATCTTCACAGACTCCTTCGTCTCGGTATACATTATAGGCATACGCATACAACCGCTTCCAATACCGGTCAAAAATGACATGAAAAGCAGCATTGTCTCCCTGTTTTAGGCGCGATAGTAGCTGGTGGTCAGATATAGTGTTTTCGGAATCGTTCATGGCTTTACCTCCAAAAAGCAAAGTAAGGGAATGAATAAATAGAAATCCTGTGTAAAGCTTTAAGTTTAGGTTATCCTAATGTGAACCCAGATTTTCCCACTTCAGTGCACCCAGTGCGGCAATCTCTCACTTGACTCCATAGCGGAACATGAAAAAAGACACCAAAAAACAAGAAAGTCTTGTTTCAATAAAATGCCTGTCCTATATTTGTGCCCTCGTAAAGGGGGATTAGCTCAGCTGGCTAACGCGTCCCGACGGATGTCGGGAAGGTCATCAGGGCAAGTTTCATAGCAAAATAAAATGGGGGATTAGCTCAGTTGGCTAGAGCGCTACACTGGCAGTGTAGAGGTCATCGGTTCGAATCCGATATTCTCCACACAACCGGAATGGAGCGAATTTTTCGCTCCATTTTTTATTTTTTTGCTTTGTAACTCCTTGTCTATCTGGTAGATAAAGATAACTAAGGAATTAATTCTTCCGGTTCGAGAATGCGTTTTTGAAAAACCCAGTTTTTCGGGATATATCGAACCAATCAGCTGTCTTTTCTTTTGTATATCTCCGTTTTTATACACCTCACCGAGCTTTGAGAGCCGTTTTAGGGCTTTATCGACATAAATTTCAGGGTTCGACCGTCCGGTTGGGTTGGTAGCCGCCAATTGATCCTCCAAACGTATGATCTGTTTGTTGCATTCGGCTTTGATTTCCCGGTAATCTTCACCGTCTATATCTTCGGCCACCAATAAATCCCGGCTTCTTTTTAGCTTTTTGTGTTCTTCTTCCAACAAGCGGGCAATTTTTTTGCGCTCAATCCCTTCATCTTTGAAGTGGTACTTAAAAAAATTGTGGAGGATCTTACTGTAGATTTCCTGTCTTCCTTTTTTGAGCGTAAAGCGGTTCATCTCTTTGGCTATATACTCATTGAACACCGGGGCTTTTTCCCTGTACCCACATTCGGATGTACAGTGGTAATAATAATAGCGCTTGCTTCTTCCCCGAGAGCCGCTACCGGTCAACACCTTCCCACATTCTGGACAGATCAAAAAACCTCTCAGGGGCAGGTGCTCATCGGACACCACACGGGGCCGGTACTTCTTTCTTCCGGTTTCTTCGAGAATATTCTGTACCCTGTAAAAATCTCCTTCGGAGACCAAGGCTTCATGTTGGCCATTGACAAATTGTTCCTCTTCATCTTTATGGGCCGGGACAAATATTTTCCCGCAGTAGATGGGATTGCGGATAGCCTCGTAAAATTGGGCACGGCCCAACTTCAAGCCATCTTCCTTTAACTTTTGCCAAACATGTTTCGCAGGGTATTGACTTTGCAGGATCGTTTGAAACGCCCTTTTCATCATGGTTGATGCGGGTTTTACCGGGGCAATAAATTTTTTGGAACCTTCCATTCTATTGATATAACCGAAGGGAGCTTTTCTCAGGTGCCGGCCTTCCTTTTGAGCTCTTCGCATTCCATAGAAGATATTCAGGGCGCGCCGGTCATTTTCCACTTCGGGTGCGGCCAGGTAAATGGCCAGCATCATTTTGTTTTCCGGTATTTCCAAATCCAGGGGTTGTTCAATGGCTTGCGGCTCTATACCCAATTTACGGAGGGTGTTGATCATCTGGTAGGCATCCCCGGCATTCCGGCTAAAGCGGTCCCACTTGGTAAAAAGTACTTTATTCACCCCTCTTCCCCTGCTTTTTTTCAAGTACGTCAGCATCTTCTTCCACTCAGGGCGATTGAATGTCTTGGCCGAATGGTCTTCAAAGATCACTTTTCTTACCTTGATATTGTGATGGTCACAATATTTCTTCAGCACTTCTTCTTGACTCCGTTGGGAATATCCTTTGTCGGCCTGTTCATCGGTACTTACACGGATGTAGAGGTCAGCTACTTTCATTTTCTACAACAATTTGATTTACAGCTAATTTAGCGAAAAAACACATTAAATCCAATACTTTCTTGGATTCATCCAATGATATGTCTTCACCATGTTTCTTTAATATTCTTTGTACTTCCCGGGGAGTAACACCGCACTTTTGGGCATCCAATTTATCAAAATCATACATACCCTAAAAGTGGACTTTATGCCCCGGAAATATTCACACTGTCATCCGAAGGTGTATTAGGTGCTCAGCATAAAAAGGGGGCTTTACAGCTCCCCATTATCGGCAAAGGAATAATATCCTTCCCGGGTTATGATCAAGTGGTCCAGTACGGATATATCCAAAAAACTTCCGGCTGCGGCCAGTTTATCGGTCAATTTTTTGTCCGGTTCACTTTTGTCCAGGGTGCCCCCCGGATGGTTATGGGCCAAAATTATGGCGTTTGAAGCGGTTTTCAGCGCTACGGCAAAGATCACCCTGGGATCGGCCATGGTTCCGCTTCGACCTCCTACACTGGCATTGAATATTCCCAGCACCCTATTGGCAGAGTTCAGCAGGAGTACTTTGAATTCCTCCACAAATTCGATTTGGCCTTTGTCCCAATGCTCCATTAATATTTTATAGGCGTGGGCACTTTTGGTAATTTTGGGCCGTTCATTTGCTTTGAGCTTATTGCGGTAGGTCAGTTTGACTTCGGCGGCTTTCCATTGATTTTTTGACGTTTCCATAATCTTCTTGATTTAAGTTAAACATGAATTATGGTGCCGCCACAGGCCCTTTGCGAGCAAGGCCATGAGGAAACGGAATAAATGAAAGGGCGGAGCCGCCGGGCAGGTGTTTATGCCGTAGTCTCATGTGTCGCCTCCGAGCAAACGGGCCTAACTTTGTACCGTAATTGATGATGAGACTTGAAAGAATGCCCTTTAGCCTTTTTGAGCGTCGTGTTCTATTATTGGACATGGTTTTTCCCGATCAAAAAGTGAAACCTTTCTTTGCTTCTTTCTTGGTCCCAAGAAAGAAGGCCTTGAAAAAGAAAAGCCGGGGCAGGTTGCGCCCCGGCCGGGGATCAGTCCAACACTTCCTCCCCATGTTTCACGAACTCCCCGCACAGGTTAAATGCCCGTTGTCCTTTAATTTGCGCAGTACCGCCCAATAGGATGGATTTGGTTTTGTCCTCCTCGGATTTAAAGGACCGCACATTTTGAAAATACCCGGTGACGGCGTTGTATGCTCCAAACACCGTCCCCTTAGTGGTGGGCATTTGCTGGGCTTCACTCATGAGGGCATAGGCAAAGGCATCTTCACATTGGTTTTTAAAGTTGGCGGAAAGCTCTTCTACCTCGCCCTTATGCAGCTTGTCCAGGGTTTCCTTATTGGGTGCCAAGGCCTGTTGAATAAGACGCTTCACCTGTCGGTCGGTGATATTCACTTTAGTCCACCGGTCAAAGGTTTGCTGCATGGCCTTTGCCGATTGGGTTACGATCCCCATGAGTTTGTGTGCCTGTGCCAGGCGTTCTTTTGCCCCGGAAGTATGTCGAATCCTGACCACCCGGGACAGTTTGCCCATGGCCGCATTCAAGGTGTTCTGGCAAACGATCCGCACTGGCGTAAAGGCGGCAGTGATGCTGCCCGTTCCATCGTGGGAGGTGGTCAAAAAGATGTACTGGTCGATCAGGTCGTCCTTGCCCACCCGGATATTGTCGGGCAGTTTGGCGGTGATAAAGATCCGCTCCCCATTGCCGAGGGCTCCGGCGGTTTCATATTTTACCCCTTTGCCTTCCTTGACAATGGCATCAAAAAAGGCGAAGGCATCGGCATTTTGTACCACCTTGTAATCTTTGCCCACCACTCCCAATACGGTATGGTTGTCTTCCCGCAGGGTGGCAAAATGGGAATGAACGGGAAGTGTAGGGGCCTGATGGTTCAGGCCCTCTTTTCCCACGGCCATTTGGGAGGTGGTGGTAAACAAGGGTGTTTTGACCACCTTGTAATCCAGCCCGGCAAATTCGATGGCCTCTTTACTGGTGGGGTGTTCTTCCACCACCTGTCCAAGCTTGTGCCATGCGGGCTTTTTCACGGAGAAAAAGCTGTGGCGTCCTGTGCTTTCGTTGAAATGAATGTTGTGTCCCATGATTTTTACATTTTAAGGGTTAAAACTTGAATTCATTTCTTTCTGCCTGCTCAAAGAAAAAACTGCTGCAAAACACATTTTTTCAAAAGAAAACCGGCAAAAAGAAAGCACGATAACAAGGGGCGGGGGTCATGGGCCAAAGGAAACGGAATAAATGAGGGCCATCTGGGCAGGACAAGTGTTTATGCCGTCCCTTTTGCCCCCATTTACAGCAATCCAATAGCCGCCCCTATCTTCGCTGCGTTTTTTGCCGGTTTTTTGAAAAAAATTGAATGAAAGGCATTCGCTTAATGGATGGTAGCTTGATCCTTAAGAAAGAAAATGATCCCGCAGCAAGGATAGCAGCGGCATCCCCCGGAGGGCCGGGGATATAGCGGATAGCCTGGCCCGTAGGGGCTGCCCCCTTAATTTTCCAATTTTGCTATGCTGTGGTCCAACTCTTCTATCAATTCAATCAGATTAAATTTTCTCAATGGTTTGATCTCTTTGTCCAATGAAACTTTTAGAAAATCCTTCAACTCGGTCAAAAATGAGTGCTCTTCCGACAAGAAGTCTTTTATGGCACCCGGTGAATATCTTTTTTTTATAAGCTGACGCAAGACCCTTGTGGTGCTCCCCGGTGCTTTGAGTATAGCTTCTCCAAATTCTGTGGGGTTGGTGAAGCGAAAAATAAGAGGGTCGAATCGATATTTCTCAAAATAAGTATTTAGCTCGTTTTCATCCATTTTTAAAAGTTTATTTTCCCAGGTTTTTGATTTCTCTACCATTTCATTTCCAAAAATCTTATTGTGCATTTTTTCTACTTCCTTTTTCATTTCCTCTACCCGCTCATCCTCATTGGTAAAGTGTAAAAGGTTTTCCAATAAGTGGTCATTAATTTTGGAATGATCAGCTGCCAATTCCAACCCTTTATTTAGACCTGTTTTTATCTCCTCTTCAGAATGGCCGATCAGGCCATTGTCACTAAAGAAATGGAAAAACAGCGTGATTTGGGGATATTGATAAATCGTGTATTTTCCTTTTACAGCATTTTCCCAGACTACATTCACCCATTTTTGAAATTCCTTGTCATCCATATCCCTGAATTGAAAACGCAGTAACTTTTCAAACCCTATTTCATGGGGCTTCTTTTTCGGGGGAATTCTTTCTTTAATTTCTTTTATAAGGTCTTCTTTATCAAAGTACCCCGTCAGGATAAACTTAAAAATAGAGGGATAGAAGTGATACCACCTGGCATTTTGATGAATATATTTTTCGTAAAATTCAAAACTATAGTCTTTTTTCTCCTGTTCCTCTCCATTACTATTATCATAGGCCTGTTTTCGAAAGCCATATTCAAAGCTTATTTTATCCAGGTCCCTTGTTTCTTTAAAGTCCTTTAACCCACCGTTTTTAAACTCAAATACAATTAAAGCGGTAAACAGCAAGATTTCCTGTTGGTAGTCTTTTTCCTGTATGGAAAGTACTTCCGGGGCTATTCTATCGAGAATATAGGTCCAGAACATCAATACCCTTAAGTTTTTCACCTGGTATTCCTGCAAAAAATCCGTGATAAAGTTTTTATGTTCCTTAAGTAGTTTTTCAAATGGGGAGTGGCCTTTTCTAGTTTGAGAAAGGATAGTAATTATTTCAGGTATATCCACTTCAAATCCCAACACCCTGGAAATTACTTTTTCTTTCTTCTTGTTGTATTCCTCCACCTCTTTTTCAGGTATTTCCGATTCATCGGCCATTATAATGGTTTTTAGAAATTGGTGTTCCAAAAAGCGATTAATAAAGCCCAGGGATTCGGCAATGGGTAGCTTACACCTTTCAAGATCATCAAAACAGACCACATACTTTTCCATTGGAATTTTTGATAATCCCATTCCTCTGATAATATCTCCAAGACCACTGTCAATTGCTTTTTGTGTTGTGATATTTAATCCTGTGAGGGCTGTTCCGATCACATTATTCCAGAATTTCGCCTGTTTCCCTCGTACACGAGCCAAAAATGCAACGATTGTTTGTTGCTCCATATCTTTAATAGAGTTAATTCCGTTCAGGGAAACATATACTGGGATCAATTTATTTTCCTTCACCAAATCCTCGAGGTGATTTTTCCAAAAATGGGTTTTTCCACTTCCCCATTTGCCATTGATCAAAATTGCACCGACTGGTCGTTCTTTTAAATATTCTACGACGACATTACTTACGTTGGCAATTTCTAATTGATTATCCATAGTGTATGCAGGTATGCGGATTTTCTTTAAATTTTAATATTCAACCCTATCAATAATCTCCCGGTATCTGTAAAAGAGTTGGTCGGATCATTCCCCTGAGAATATTCCAGTCCAATTCCAAGGTTACTTTTTCCCGTGGGATAGACGTTTATCCCCATCGACATCCAGTCCACACTTCCCAGTTGGTACAGGTCGTCCTGTAGAGAGAGGCGATAATTATATTCAAAAGTGAGTTGAAGATATTCTTTGCTCAACGCAGGTATTGGCCACAACTCCATAAACAGGCGGTTAGACCAATAGGAGGATTCTCCCAGGGAGCCCTTCGTGTCCGCATACCGTTCATATCCCGAATAAACAAAGTACCGAAATATCAGGCTACCATTGTTAGCCCTCGCATTTCCCCCTGGCAAAAATGGACGGGCACTGAAAAGACTAAAATAAAGCTGATAGTTCATAGTATTCAGGTCGTTGACTTTATCCCTTTTGTAGTCCACTGATCCCTGGAACCAAGGGGCAAGGTTCCATCCTTCTGTCACAGGCGTTTTATATGGGACTGGAAAAAACTCCATGTTAACCCCGGCAGAGAGGGCATCTTTTTCGTCTTCTTCACTCGTGTTTTTATGATATTCTACTTTTGGATAAAAAAGTAGAGATGTTTTATCATTGAAAGAGGCATTTTTAAACACGTCCCATTCAGATATTTTAAGCCCCATATCTACAGTTAGGAAATTGACGTTGTTCTTGGTGTCCCTGTTAAAAAATACGCTTGCAGGCTTTTGCTCTTCTTTCGATGATCCGGAGTAGGTCTTACGAAGTCCAATATTAGCTTTTTGCAGCCACTCGATAGGATCTGTTTTATCCTCTTGTTGTCCCATTACCGTAAAGGGCAAGAGGCAAAAAAATAGATAAAGTCTTTTCATTTCTAAATTTTTGATTTTACCAGTTCGACAAGTTGATGCACCGTGAGACCCGACTTGGTCAATTCGGGTTTAGTAATGGTCTGTTTACTGTTATAGGATTTGATCACTCCCCGCAAGGCCATGGCCAGGTAGGTCATCGCCGCTCCCTGAATCTTCAGGGGTGGTCCTGAAAGAGTATAATCCATTTGGATTAAAACGACGTCTATTCCAGCAATAGCCCCAATAATGGTGACGACGGTATTTTTAATATCGGCTGCCATATCATTCGAGTTTAATGTTTGTGTAAATTAAAAGTAATTAAGGGTGAATAAAATACCTTTTTTAGGGTATTTTATAAGGAGGGAGAACCAATGTTACGATTTATATTGAGAATTAGGACTTGACTGTTTAGCTGACTATTTGATTTGAGGGAAAATAAGAACTAAATCTGAATTCAGAAGTCTAAAAAATGGGGAGTGTTAGGGAATGTTATCCCACCTCTGTCCTTTCCAAGGGGCTAGCCCATCCCTTGCTTTATTGTTTATATTCTCTAATCATCTCCTCTGGTAATAAATATAAATTCCTTTTCGGTCTGGAGCAAGCAACATAAAACTTATTCTTTGACACAGGTTTTAATTGATTTAAAGTACCTTTCTTGTAATGCGTAGTAGTTGTTTTATTAAGGACAACACAAACATCTTCATAACAATTCTCACCTTTGCAATCTCCCCAGTTTCTTGAAAAGCAATCATATTTATAATTCTCTCTATAAAAGAGTTTTATTATTTCTGGACTCTTAAAAACTTCGTCTGCAAGTTCTTTTGTGTCAATCAAGATAACATTACAATCCTCCTCATGATGTGAATCAATTTTTATTTCAATCGAATCTGTTATAAATTTACAAATTGAAGGACGACAACGATAACTTTTATTAAGGTATTCTTTATCTATGGAGACTCCTTTAGATTCAAATAATTTAAGATATTTATTGTAATCTGAATGTATATTGGCATTAACATTTCCATCGCGGCTTGTATCAAAAGTATGTTGATAGAAATCCCCTACGAATGTCATTTTTAAATTGGATGCAATAATGTGCATTAGTAAATTAAAATCATGCCCTGCCAAATCTTGTACTTCATCAATAAATAATTCATCATAATATTTTTCAATTCTTTTTTTAATATCACCAATAATATCCGTTTGTTCCAAAAGTTTTGAAATTCGGTTATGATATAATCTTTTGTCTTCTGTTAAATAGTATTTCAGGTCATTTCTTGAAATTCTATTTGTCCATTGGGGAGGAATATCCCATATAATTCCTTTCGATTTCAACTTATATGCAAGAAATGGGCGAAAACAAAAAGAATAAAGAAAATTATAAAATGAAAACAACTCAATGTTTTCAGGAAAGAAACCAAATTTCTCAATTATGCTTCCTTTTAAATTCCTTGTATTATTATTTGTATAGGTAATAATTAAGGCTCTTTTCTCAAGAGATAACTCATCAACTATGAATGTTGTTTTACCTGAACCTGCAACAGCTAAGATTAACCTTTTATCCATTCTATTGCCGTTTTGATATAGTCAGGAACCTTAATTTTATCACTTTTATCTTCTAAAAGCATAAATGCACAATCTGCTTTATTTGCAAGCATGTAATCTTGTACCGATAGTGACCGTCTTCCTGGTTCAAACAGTTCTTCACATATGTCCGTGTTTGTTTTATACATCGCTATTTCGAAGGTACTGATTGAATTATCAAGTTCCGAAAATATTCCAATTAAATCGTCGGTATAATCCGAAAATGATTCTACAATTTTTTTATCATAGTCCCCGTCATTATCCCTAATTACACATGTCTTTATTTGCAGAAGTTTTGCGATATCCAAATAGCGTTTAAAGCTTGTCCCTCCGACAGACAGAATATGTATGTTGGAATCTTCTGGCTTTTCATTTGTTACTTTCTCATAAAAACACTGCATCAAAATATATTCTGCATCACCCTCTACAAGAATCACTTTGTCTGACATAATGAACTCCAAAATATTGTTATCAGGAGCCTTCATAAAAAACTTAGCAGTACCTTCCTTTAAATCATTTAATAAAACAGGTTTATTTGAATTACTATTTAGCAAAATGGATTTTCTTAAATCTAACCTTGTACTTATAAGGTTGCTATGGGTTGCAACAAAAAGTTGTTTGTTTTCAGACTTTTTTATCCGTTGAATCAATTTTTTCATGTTAACATGACTTAAATGGTTCTCTGGTTCCTCTAACAGAATTAAGTCTAGCTCATTCTCGTTTTTTCGCAGTGCAAAATCAGTTTTTATGAAGCATTGTCGCCCTTTACCTTTATTTTCAATTTCTATATCTTCTTCTTTAATTGTAAGGTCGGTTTCTAAATTTGACTTAGAATTTGTACGAATTGCAAAGGAATAATCTTCAATTCTGGCATTTAAATCAGACAGAATTTCTTCTCTGAATTTTTCCTTATGCTTCCGATATTCATTCTGATTTTTATTCTTTTCTGACTCGTTTATGTTTGAATGGTATAAAGTTTTAATATAAAATTTAGTCGCATATTCATTGTTAATCTGAGAACTGTCAAGTAAAAGATGATTCATGAATTTTCTATATCCAGTATAGCTATCACCTGAGAAAGTTTTAAAATTTATTGAGTAATATTCAAATGGGAAGTTATCTTCTTCTTGCTCCAGTATATCTGCAATTTCTTTACTTAAATCATCCCTTGGTTCACATATCATATATAATCCATGAGATGGTTCATTTAATGAATTATTTCTCCCATCTAAATCTTTATTCTCTTGATTGTTCAGGTACAACTCAATATACAAAACTGGCAGGTTTTCATATTTTTTGTCTGATTTCAGAAATTCATCAACAATTTTAGTATTAAATAGGCTATCTAATCCAATGGTTTCAATCTTGCTTCGACTTCCACTAAGGACGATGTCTATTGCTGTCAAAATGGTGCTTTTTCCTGCTTCATTATCACCAATTAGAAGGTTCATGTCAGGGGAAAAAGAAACTGACAAGTCTTTAAACCTTCCAAAATTCTTTATTTTGATTTTCTCAATTAGTTTCATAGATACAGGATTTTTTTCATTGTATGACCTTTTTTATTCAATCTTAGCCATAGGAATAGCACATATTTGATTTGTAATGTGACTAATTAAAAGATAAAAAAATTGATTGGGACAAGAACTGACAGCTTCTTGGATTACCGCCTGGTATCTTCCTTTTAGTATTTCCTTGTTCAAGGTTGGTCTATATCTGGCTACAGTTCCAATGTAGTAGCCAAATGCTAAAGTTGCAGATAACCTATGCATTCGGCTGGGTTCTAAATTCAAATAATTTCTGTAGCCATTCCTTGTAATCATTTGATTAATACTAAGCTGCTTGAAATCATCACATATCCGTTTATAAGCTCTCTTGTGGCTATTACTAGAATTGCACGTATAGTTAAAAATGAGGTTTGATCGGAAATATTTTTTACTACTATCTGATTTACAGTCAATGGGGTAAATCTTATCCTTAAATACGCCTTTCAGAAGTTTATCGGTTTTCATTATTTTATCAAACTTCTTCTCATAGGCTAAAGTGTAATATATTCGGTTTCTGTTCTTGTTGGTTCTAATTACTATGTCAATTGGTAGGTGTTTTCTTTTAGTGTTTGGAAATAAATTTAATGCATATCCAATTTCATGAACTTCAGGAAGCTCTCGTAAAATCTCATCGAATTTTATTTCCAGACCATCTCCATTATTTATTTCAACGCCTATTGTTTTGGCAAATTCGTGGAAGATTGAGATGCCATCATTCCCGATAGGTGTCAATTTCAGTTGTGTCTTTTTATTGGAGGGTAATGACAAGCCGTGATGTTCCATCGTAGTTTCAAGATCATAATTTCTCGCGAGAAGAAATGTTTTTACAAGATTTATGAACGTATAATAGATTAATGTACCTTTTGAAGGCATTTTTGCTTCCTTTGATGAGTTGTGAAAACCTTCTGCTAGTTCAGCAAAATACTTAGCTTTAATTAACAAACTTCTTTGCTTCTTTCTGTCTCGTTTTATCCTATTAATTTTATTATCTAACCAGGCCTGCAAATAACTAAACGGGTCAGAAGTTAAAATAAATGGTGCACCAGGTTCATTACCAAATGGAAAATATTTTACTGCTTTAAAATCTCTTCTAACTTGTTCTCCAAGTTCATCTTCTATTGGTGTCATTTTCTACTTCGGTTTTGCTTATAATGTCACACAACTGGTTGTGATAAAACAAAAATGCAAATTATATATCAAAATAAAAGGGATAACAGCATATTGTGATACTGTTATCCCTGGGTGCTTTGTTAATATTGCAGAAAAGGCACCTTAATTCGATATTATAATTTCTATAACATACGCTTTAATATGCTCTAAACCTTGATAGGGAATGATAAAGTGGTTACATACTGATCTTCATTTTCGATGAGGATCTTTTCCCCATTCTCCGACGCACCCCTTCAAACAGGGCCTCGGCAAAATCCTCTTCTTTAGGAGTACCGGAAAGCAAGGGATTGGCATCGGGATCAATCCTTAGACTTTGATCCCCTTTTTCTGGCCCGTCTTTTTTTTGGAACCTTGGGCCTTTTTGCTTTCCATGCTCTTTTTTTTGCCTTTATCCTGCTTTTGGCCCTTTTCCAGTTCTTCCCGGAGGTCTTTCAGGTTGATCCGTTTGCCGTTGGGTTCATACAGGCTGACGGTCTTATACTTGGGGTTGGCGGCCACCAGGAACTTCCCTTCTTTGCCCGCGATACTGACCTGGTGGAGGTTCCCTTTTTTCAAGGAATACAGCAGGCGGTCTTTTGGGTCCATGCCTTCCATTTCCACGATGGGGAGTTTCCCTAAGGCCTTTTCCAGCTCAAAGCCGTACTTGTCATGGTACTGTTGCATGGGATGCAGCCCCTTGTCGTTCTTCCCGGCCAAATCCAGTTGCAGCCAGGCATTGTAACGTTCCCCGTCCTTGTTGAACAGGGTCTTATACACCGAGCGCCACTCCAACAGGTTAAAGGCTTCCTTGGCCGAGATGTTCTGGTTTTGATAGAAGGTCTGGGACTGGGTTTTCCCGTCGGGCTTGGTAAGCTCGGCATCAAAGGAATTGAAATAATACTGCCCGTTCTTTTCCGATTTGCGGAAGTTCAGGTTGTAGTTCATTTTCTTTTCCCCGATGGAAGCCGAATGTTGCAGTTGAAAGGCTTCTTTTCCTTCCTTGATTTTAGTTTCCAGTTCTTTTCCGAGTTCTTCGCCAAAACCGGCATACTTGATCCGGTCTTTTAAGGCATCGATATCCTTTTTTTCCATAACTATTGATTTTGAGGGTTAATAATGGGCCGGGCCTTTAACAGGTGCTTACCTTTTACCGAAAGGACGGGGTTGCGGTCCCCGTTTTCTTCAAAGAGGCGGATCACCATTTTCTTGGCATCGGCAATGGTAAATTGGGAAAAAGCGACCACCAGGCGATTTTCGCCTTTTCCCTCTATTCCTTTGGGTTTTTCATATTGCATATGCAATGGCGTAAGGTTCACCTGGCGCTCCGCTGTCCGCTTGACCTGCTTTCGGTCCTGGATCACAAAACGCCATTGCTGTATGGGACAGGCTATGCGGCTGCGGTTTTTCAATTCAAACAGGAAAAACAAGACCTCCCTATGGGAGTAAATCCCCTTGAGACGGAGCTTTACTTTGCCGTTTTTATCCGAGCGGTACAGAAAGCCTTTTTCCTGAAATACCTTCCCGCTCAACCTGTCGAGCTGTTCCCGGCCGATGTCCGTGTTTTCAAGCACGGCCACCGCTGCTTCCATCTGCTGTTGTTTTCCGATGTCAATGGTGAGCTTGTCCGGTTTGGGGTTGTAGTGCACGGTAAAAGGATAGATCTTCCCATCCTCGGTGACGACATGCAGGTTGCTTTCGGAGAATCCCCTTTTCCCGGCCTTAAGTTTCAACACATTGGCGGCATAGGCATCTTTTTGGGCAAGGACATTCCCGTTGCCACGGTCGGCACTTTTTATCTTTGCCGGGAAGATCAGTACCGTGGTCTGGTCCCATCCTACTTCAACGGGGTAAGGGGTGAGCACCGCCTCGGGACGAACCTGCCCAAAGGCCAGGCCGACAAGACATGAGAATACCAGGGATACATACAGTTTTTTCATAACAATGGATTTTTAGGGTTGAGAAGTATTTTGATCGACCAAAAGGAGGGGGTGCCCGGCTTTGACCTTGACTTTGATCAGTTTGGCCTTTTTGGAGAACAGCCCCTTGACGGTTTCCATTCCTGCGGTGGCCGCCTGCGATTGCCAGGAAGGATCGTAGCCCATGGTCTGCATCCCTTGCAGGGCATCCCCGGCCCCCTCCTTGGCGGACTTGCGGGCAATGGCCCCCGGTACGCGTATCCCCGGCAGGGCATCCAGGTCATATACTTCCAGTTTCACCGGAAGAATGGTTTGCCCTTTTCGAATGGCCTCTATCTTTACTTTTAGGCGCTCCCCATTCAACTGGCAGGTACCAAATACCAATGCCCCTTTGGGGATGGCCATGCCGTTTATAAAGACCCGTTCGGTGAGTTCCATTTTCAGGCTTGCTCCCGAGACCAGTTCCTGGTCTTCATGGACCATGGCGGGGATGGCAGGCTTCACGGTTTCGACCGTCGCGGTCGCCGTTTCATCGAGCCCATAGAAGCGGTTGTTTTCCAAAGAAGTACTTTTTCTTTCCGAATGGATGATTTTGGTTTCCCGGGTACTATTTTCCGTTCGGTTAACGGCAAAGGTTTTCCCTTGCTTCCAGTCGCGATAGGCTTCCAGCTTTTGGCGGACCCGTTCGGGGTGTTGTACATCAAGGATCTTCTCCAGCATGCCATCAATTTGCTGCAACTCCGGGTCCGGGCTTGACGGACTGGACATGGCCTGCATCATTTCTTCCAAATGCTTTAGGTCCGTCCCGCTCGGGGAAGGCCGCTCTGGTGGGGTCACCGGGATGGCCGATGACCTTTGTACTGGCGGGGCCGGCCGGTCCACGGTTTTTTGCAGGGATGCCAATTTTTGCTCCACTTGGGTTTCCATGGCCTTTAGCGAAGACTGGCTTTGTATGGGAGGACCTTCTTTGGGAAGCAGTTCTTGTGGCTTTTCCTTTTGGGGCTGCTTTAATTCTCCGGCAAAAGGGTCCATGCGCATTTGCTCTTTGCGCAAGGCTGCTTTTTGATCGGCCTTTTGGTATATGCTCATTTTGTCGCCCAGGGCCGTATCTTCATTGATCTTCGCTTCGGGAAGGGTCATGTTCAGCCCCGGGGTGTTGTCCGATGGGGTCGGCCGGTCGGGCTGGCCGCCGCCCAATGCCCAAAAGGCCAGGGTGACAAAAGGCAGGGTCAACAAGGGCAGCACCAGCATAAAACGGCGCTGTCTTTTGAATTTTTCATTGTTCATGATCGATATGGATTTTGGGGTTATACTTGGCTAAACTGTCGATAAGCACCGGGTAGGCTTTCACGGGAAAGTCCTTGGCAGGGCGGGGCGTTTTCCATGCCCGGTGCAATAAAGCGACCGGGATGGCCGTGCCCAATAGGCAAAACACTACCCATAAGAGCTTTAACCGGGACCGGGGATACCGGTTCAGGTACCGTGCTGTTCGCATGGCGATATACCTTGCTGTTATCTTTATCCTGTTCATCGTTTTTCCACTTTAATGTTCTCGTTGCGCAGCGTCTCCCATTTTTCGATCAGAAAACCGTGGGGATTGCGGTCGCTGCGGTCCACATGCCGCAATTGCCCGCGAGTGACCAAACGGCGGGTCACTATCGAGGTGGGGCGAATGATCCGCTGGGTCCCGTAATAGGTAAAGCCATACGGGTGGAAACCGGTATCTATGGCCACGCTGTCCATGTGCAGGGTCTGGTTGATATTGGCGGACACCATACGGGTGTAGTAGCCACTTTCCCGCAAATTATCGTACGCCGCTTTGGCAGAAGCATCGGCCATGTAGAGGCTTTTTCCTACCTGCTCCTTGATATGGCGGTCATCCGGGGAGAGGGTAAAAAAGTAGTGGTGGAACATTTTAATATGGTCTTTGGCTTCCACGGGGATGTTGTCCTTGCGCTGGGCGGAAAATGCTTTCAGGGCCTTGCCTTCGGCCAGGATGTAAATCCTTTCCCGGGCGGACCGTACCAGCTCAAAGGCCTGGTAGCTGACAAAGCCCGTTACCAGTAAAGAGCCGGCCATAATGCCCAGGGCCAACAAGCGGATGTGCTTAAAGGCGGAGTCTATATTCTGTAGGTTTTTAAACATATATCAAAGGGTGGTTTTGGCAACGGTGGCCGCGACTTTCGCCGTGGTCTGTGCACCTTGTTTTCCTATGGTATTGGATTTTCCCAAAAGGGCATCCCTTCCCCCCGGTTGGACGATAAAGGAAGCGACATTGGGCACGGTAAAATAGCCCATTATGGCAATGACCATAAAGACCAGGTAACCGATGGACGACATAAAATCCTGGTCCATCTGCATCATATTCAGCTGTATTCGGGCGATGATCGCCCCAAAGATGTTGGCCACGGGCAACCATAGCGAGACGTTGATGTAGCGGGCAAACCATGCCTTCAGGGTATGTTGAAAGCCGTCAAATACGGAAAGGCCAAATACGATGGGCCCGAGGATCGACAGGACGATCAACTGGAAAGTGCGCAGGGTATTGATGCAGAGGGCGGCGGCAAAGAAAAGGATCTGCAAAAGCCAGGCAACGACCTGATGGACGATATTCCCCAGGTTCAGGGTAAATACCGAGGTCGCCAGCCGCTCCATGGCGGAGACCTCTTCCCCTGATTCCGGATAGGTGTATTCCTCCCCGCTGTTTTCGCCCGGCGGGCGGATGTTCAAGTCATGGGCATTGGTGCGGTCGATATGTTTCTCCATGGCCCGGTAGGTATTGCCGGTCATCTCCCCGGTGGCCTGCACCAGCGGGTCCATCAGCCCATTGATCAGGCTCAGGACCATCGGGAAGAGCATAATGGCCAGGCCTATGGCAAAAGGGCGCAATAAGGGATAGACATCGATGGGCTCGGCCCGGGCGATGTGCCCCCATATCCGGGCGGCGATGTACCACATGGCGGCAAAACCGGCCAGGGCGCGGGCTACGGTGATCAGGCGCGAGGCCAGGGGCACCATCTCATCATACATTCCATCGAGCACCTGGCGCATGTTCTCTATGTCCTGCGCCTGGGTAATGGCCGGGAGCATGAGCAGTACAGGGAGTAAAAGGATTGTTTTTTTCATGGCGTATAGATTTCTTTGAGTTGTCGGGCCTGGTTCTCCCATTGCTGACGCTGTTTGGCCAGGCTTCCCACCTGATGGTTGATATCGCGGAGGATACCCAGTACGTCCTTCATGTTTTCGTATACCCGGTCAATGGCTTCGATGCGCTCATAATCCGACATCCTCAACTTTCCCGAGGTGAGGACCAGGGTAAGCTCGTCCAGGTTTTGGAGGCTTTGCTTAAAAAGCCTTTCATATACCCCTAAAAGGTACACGAGTTCTTCCGGGGAAAACCGGCCTGTGGCGGCCAGGTATGAATAGGTATTGCGGTATTCCCGAAGGATAAACTGCTGATAGCGGACAATATCGGCCACGCGGTAATATTTCCGTACCTCTGGACTGGCAAGCCATAGCCCGTCCAGGAAGGCTTCGTGAAGCTTAAAGTTTCCTTCGGCGATCCCCTTGACGGTGTTGTAACCGGTAGAGAGGATACGGTACCCCTTGTACATGTCCTTAAGGATGTTCTTGAATTGCAGGAGCTTCTCGAAGTTCAGCATAAGCTGGGTGGCCTCGTGGGCCTGCCCTCTCCCGGTACGTGGAAGGGTCAGGGCAACTCCAAGTGCGATAAGGAGCAATAGACGTTTAATGGATATCATAGTATGATTTTATCGGTTCCAATGATTGTTTCCGGCGGGATTGAAGGGCGTATTTTAGGCGGGAGGTTTGGTCTTTGACCTGTTTGTACAAGTCCCGCATGTCCTTTTCCATTTGATCGATGGCCTGTATCCGCCGGGCATCCTCCATCTTGTAGTAAAAGGCCTTTGAAAGATGTTCCGCCTGCCCGAGAATGTGCAGGGACTGGCGCAGTACCTCCCGGTAATAACTTGCCATGGCCCTTCTCTGGGCAGCTTTTAGGGACATTTTGCTCAGCAGGTCCCTCCCGCGCTTTACCTCCCCAAGGATATGCTGCTGGTATTCCAGGACCGAGGCCAGGCCGTGGTAATGGGACACCGGGGGAGAAATGCCGTCCAGGCGGGACAGGAAATCCCGGTGCAGGTTAAACTCCCCGTTGGTGATGCGCTCCACCGTGTTCCATCCTTCCCGGGCAATGCGATAGCCTTCCTTGCCCAGACGGATGTAGTCCTGAAGGATAAGGATTTGGAGAATGAGGTATTCTTTTTGGGTTTGCTTCTGCCGGAACCACTCATTCCAGGTCTGCGCTTGCAAGGAAGACGAAAGGAGCCCAAAGAACAGGGACAGGGTCAGTATTTTATTTTTCATACCATTGTTTTAGAGGTTGGCGGTCCCACCGCTTGCGGTTTTCGGCAATGGAGAGGTTGTGGCGGTTGAAACGCCGAAGGTCGTTTAGGTTGCGGGTCACCCGCCGGTCGGTATCGTGGATGATGCGCAGCCTTTCCGCATCGTTCATCTGCATTGAAAAGGCCGTCATGACATCCAAAAGGTAATCGAGATTCTCCAGGCTTTCTTCCAATATTTCCCCATAGGTGGCGGCCATGGCCTGCTTCTCCTTCGGGGTGAATGCCGTATGGGAAGAAAGCACCGGCCATACGCGGTGGTATTCTTCCACCAGCCGGGCTTGCTTTTCGGCGATTTCCTTGACGCGCTTATACTGGCTAAGGGCATTTTTGACCTGCCAGAGTTCATCAAATAGGTTTTGGTACTGCTCGCGCTGTTTGTCGTTCCAGTTTGAGATCTCTTCCAGCTTGAGCTTGGACAGGGTGTTCTCCAATACCTTCTGGGCGTGTTGCAGCCAGAGGGTCTGGTTTTGCAGGCGCTGGACTTTCAGGTCTATGGCCTTGATCACCTTTTTTATCGCTTCCTTGATCACTTTGATGATCACCGACAAGGGAACAGCTTCCGCCTTTTGTTGGGGCAGTGTGGCCAGGCCCAAGGTCAAAGCCAGGGTCAACGTCGTGATATACTTCTTTGTTTTCATGGGTCATGGTTTTTCGCGGGACAAGACGGCAATGGCTTTTTTGCGGTCGCCGCCGTACTTTCGGGTGAGGGTATCGATCTGCATCCGTTCACTTTCCTCGGTGGTATAGGCCAGGTATTCCGCTTTGCTGACCTCGGTGCGGTAAACCCTGGAATATTGCCCACCCAGGGAGATAAATACCTCCTTGTAGAGCCTTCCCGGTTCATTGGCCTTGTTGATGCTCAGGGCCTGGGCCTTTTCTTTTTCGGTCAGTCCCAAAAGCTCCTGGATGCGTTCGAACTTGTTCTGGTACTTGGATTGGTCCAAAAGGATCTTACAGTCCGAATTGTTGATGATGGCTTCCTTGACCACCGGGGAGGAAATAATGTCCTCTACTTCCTGGGTCACGACAATGGCCTCGCCGAAGAACTTGCGCACGGTCTTGAACAAAAATTTAATGTACTCGGCCATGCCTTCCTTGGCAATGGCCTTCCAGGCCTCTTCAATCAAGATCATCTTGCGCACTCCTTTGAGCTTGCGCATCTTGGCGATAAATATCTCCATAATGATGATGGTCACCACCGGAAAGAGGATGGGATGGTCTTTGATATTGTCCAGTTCGAAAACGATGAACCGTTGGTGCAGCAGGTCCAGGTTCTCGGTGGCATTGAGCAGGTAATCGAATTCCCCGCCCTGGTAATAGGGCCTAAGCACATACATGAAATTCTCGATATCGAAATCCTTGTCCTTCACGCCATCGCGTTGTAACACCTCCCGGAATTCTACTTCCAGGTATTCGTAAAAGGAATTAAAGCCGGGTACTTCGCCTGGGGACTGCTGTAAATATTCATAATAGCCGGTCAGGGCGTTGGAAAGAGCGACGTATTCGGAGCGTTTAAAAGGCTCATCGTCCTTCTTCCACAGGGCCAACAGCAAGGTTTTCAGGCTTTCCTTTTTTTCAGTGTCGGGAGGGTTGCCGTCTGCCGTTACAAAGGGGTTGAAGCGGATGGGGTTGTTTTCCTCATAAGTAAAGTAATAGCCCTCCACCAAGTCACACAGTCCCCGGTAGGAATGGCCGACATCCACCAGCACCACATGGGTGCCCTGCTCGTAATAATGGCGCACCATGTGATTGGTGAAAAAGGATTTGCCGCTCCCGGAGGGGCCCAGGATAAATTTGTTGCGGTTGGTGATGTACCCTTTTCTTAAGGGTTCGTCCGAGATGTCCACGTGCACCGGGTGCCCGGTAATGCGGTCGCCCAACCGTATGCCAACCGGACTAATGGACGAGCGGTAATTGGTTTCCAGGTTCAGAAAGCAGGAGGCCGGGCCGATGAAGGTATCAAAGGCCTCGTTGGAGGGAAAAGCCCCCTGGTTTCCCGGCAGTCCCGCCCAGAACAGCTGCGGGGCGCCAACGGTTTCCTGTCTTGGGGTAACATCCATTTTGGCCAAAGCGGCCGAGGCCTTGTTGCGCAGCTCGGTGAGCCCTTCCTTTTGCTCGGTCCACAACATCAGGTTAAAATGGGCCTTGACGGCTTTACGCCCTTCGGAAATCGCCTCGTTCAAAAAGGCGGAGGTCGCCTCTTTGGACAGGGCGTTCTCCCGGGAATAGGCCGCCAGGCTTTCCAGGCGGAGCCGTTTGGATTCCAGTCTTTTCAGGGTTTTTTGATGGTCTTCGATAAAGAGGTATTGGTTGTAGATATGGTTGCAGGGGAGCATCGCCCCGATGGGGGCGGCAAACCCGCTGCGAAAATCACTCTTGTCGGTGGCATACCTTTCCAGGCGGGCATCGGGCGACACGCTCCCGGGAAGGTCTTCCACATCGGCCATGGAATACATCAGGACATATTTGTCCCCGATCTTCCATTCCGGTTTAAAGCGAATGTCCATTAATTCGGGCCGGGCCGCGTCTTTTAAGAAAAGGTAGTTTTCCAATACGCCCGACCGGTGGGCGCTACCGCAAATCTCTTCACCGGATATCGGGACAAGCTCCGTGCCCCCGTCTTCCAGTATCTGGCAAAACTGCCCCAGGGCATCCTCAAAGTGCTCCCATGCTTTTTCAGAAATGCTTTCTGTGGGCACCAGGGAGGTGCGAAGCAAATTCGATACGGCCGAATTGCCCAGGGGCTTGTCCAGGGGACGGCGCGTGATATAGAGGTGGCAGCGGTGGTCCAGGTAAGGCCTCTCGTGAAAGAAACCTTCACTGCTGCGCGATAAAAAGGACTGCCCGGGGGCAAAGTTCGCCTGGTGGCTGGCGCGGGTAAACCAGTCCTGTTTATGGAAGACACAATTTACCGGCAACACACCGATGGCCTTGGTCCAGGTATGGTGCAGGGCAAGATAATCTTCCGCTGAGAGGGTAAATATCTCGGGAAGCTGCAAGCCAAAGGCAGCCGTGATATCCCCTTCCCGGGAAAGGATGCGGTCTTTTTCCACTTTGTACAACGGGAAGTTGTCTTTCAAATCGATATGGGGGGTATTAAAGATCATCATGCTTTTGAAGTTGAAGGAACGGTTTGCGGCTTCGGCAACGAAGGCTTTGGGGCAGCTGCCGGTAGGCCATCTTTTTCATCAGCCCGTGCTGCCCGTAGGTATGGGAGTAATGAAAGACCCCGTAAAAGAGCGCCCCGCCCAATATAAGGGCCCCGGCCAGGCAGAGGTACTTGGATAGCCCCAGCATGTAGGCGACGGCAAAGAGGATCAAAAGCGCCACCAAGCCGATGGCCAGATAAGCAATGTACTGCGCCTTCAGGCCCTTAAATTCCAGGGGCTTGTTGATCCCTTTGTTGATCCGGTAGGCCTTCATGGTTTTTGTCCTTTGCTAATGTGGGCAGGAACCGATTTTCGGTTTCGGGAAGCGTGTTCCAAAAGGCCGGTTTTCTTTAGGGGCACCACGCTCGCCTGAAGTTTCGCCTGTATAGGGTAGCGCTTTTGAAAATAGTCGTCGGCGAGTTCATATTTGCGGGCCATGCCCACCGGGTCTAGGTGCAGTTCATGGGGGATTTCCACCAGGACCACATCCCGGGGCACTGTGGTCATCTCCCGGCTGGCATAAAAGAGTTCCTGCTTGCGGGTGCGGTAAAAGAACAGGTAATGCCCGCCCTTTTCACTGGTGACCATCTTATCAAAGCCCAGGCGCTTCCAGGGCTGGTCCTTGTTTCGCAGTTCCCCGAGCCGGACATCTATGGTATAGGTGTCCCCGGCGATGTCTATTTCGGGCAAAATGCCGGCTTTTCTTTGTTGCAATGCATTCATATCGTAAGGGTTTTATACACCGAAGAAACTTTGCAGGACCGTAGCGACCACCACCAGGAACACGCAGCTGCCAAACCAGGCCGCGGCCACTTTCCCGGTATCGGGTTCGCCGTTGTTCCACTTGTTAAAAACCTTGACCGCCCCGATCAAGCCGACAATGGCCCCGATGGCATACATCAGGTTGGTGCCGGATTGGAAATAGCTGCGCACCTTGTTGGTGGCCTCGTTGATCCCGGCGTTGCCGTCTTGTGCGAGGACGGAAAATGCCAAAAGGGACAAAACCAGGACAGAAAGGAACTTGAGGTACTTATGGGTCATCATGGAAATGGGGTTTAGGCGTGTTGAATGGTGTGGGAGAGGGCTTCCCGGGAAAGGGAAAGGCCTTGTAATTGGGCATAGCGGAGCGTATGGCTTATCAATGTCTTTTGAAAGGCCGGAACATGCCGCCCCTTAAAATGCGCCAGTCGCTGGCGCAATTCCTCCAACAATTCTTCGGGGGACTGGCATTGGGAGGCGATGGCTGAAATGTCCGTAGTAAGCTTGTGCAGCTCGGTAAAGGCGCGGTCAAACTCTTCCTCGTTTAACTGGATGAGCGTGGAGCGTTTCGGCTTTTTTTCCTGTTTATGGGGGCGCTTTTGAAATCCCCGGGAAATTTCCCTGGAGTAGTACCGTGCCATAACGTAAGCGTAATACAGGAGCACCAGGGCGCCCAGGCCTAAGAGGAACTGCTCCCACGATATCTGTTCGATCATAGTGTTTTGGGTAAATGTTCGAAGGCAAAAGTGGGAGAGATGGCCGGGAATTGTTCACACTGCCACCCGAAGGGGGATGGTTTTTAATCCCATTTATCCCCCTTCCCGTCCAAATCGGTGTTGTCCATCCACCTTTCCAGGGCCTGGGTCAGGCGGTTTAGAAAATATGTCCGCCCGGATTTGCGGATGCGGATTTCCTGGAAGGTGCGGTAATACTGGGACATGTCCTGCTGGAAGATCTGTTCCACGACCGTGGCGATATCCCGGATGGTGGCCTGCCCGTTGTTAAAGACCCCCGCCGCTTTTAGGGCGTAGGTCAGCTCGATCAGCGCCACTTTCGGCGCGGTCCATTTCAGGCGTTTTTTCTCTGGGGCCGGGGCCGGGTTTTGAAGGTGGTGGATCTTGCCCAATAGGTATTCTTTTAGACGGGTAAAGGCCTTGAAACGCGCAAAGCGGTAACTGCCATGGGTGCTGAACCGGGAGTCTTTTTGAATGGCGATGGTCTCGGCCAAAAAAGGGGCCTTGGGGGCATTCCTTTTAAAAAGGTATTCGTCCAGGTCGCTGCGGTCCAGGCGATAATAAGTGTACAGGAAGTGGTGCCTTTGGAAATAGCTGCGGATAAAGGACAGTTGGTTGCGATAATGGTCGAGCACTTCCCTTTTTTCAACCGGCAGGGTGGAATGGATATAATAGAGCTCCCCGTAATAAAGCTGCTCGGCCACAATGCGGGGCTTGGCCTTTTTAAAGAAATAGATCTCCTCTGGGGGCGTAAATTCATAATCCCATAACTTTTCCTTTAGGCGGTTCAGGGCGGTGCCGACGGCCACAAAACAGGCCTCGGCCTGCTGAAGTTCGGCATATTGTTGCCCTTGGATGTTCTGGATTTGGGATTGGAGTTCCTGGTAGAGTTCAAAGCAAATGTTCTTCATGGCATATGGTAAGTTGGGGCTTTCCCGAAAAAGAACAAGGCGCGCGGCCTTTCGGTGGATTCACCTTATCGGGCAAAGCCGGTGAAACATTCTGGTAGTACGGCAAAACTATATTTTCCAGGTTGAGGGAAAGAGAAATCTGCCCCGTGAAATGCCGAAATACCAAAAAGCCGGCCCGATATACCATAGGAATGGTCCCAAAAAGAAGAAAAATACCCGCTGGACATTGTATTCAGCGGGTTTTGTGCTCAAGGTTGGATAAATTCCACGGTGGCGGCCATGTCCATGAAGGGAGAATCATCGGGTATGTGTCTTACCCGTCCTTCGCATTTAATGTCGGTCTGCTTGGTACGAAAGCTCCGGGGGGAGCCGATAAACTCAAACTGTGCCCTGGCCGCCAACAGGCCGGCCAATTGTGCCCCCCAGATAAACAGCACCCGGTCGGGAACACCGTCCAGGTATTCCTGTTGGTCGGCACTAACGGAAAATTTCTGGGCCAGCCATCCTTTCAGGTCTTCACATACCTGTTGGGCCTCTTCGATAAGTTCGGCATCGTTTAACATATACAATTCGTCTTTTACCTGGGCCATGCCCTCGGGATTCAACTCGGTCATAAAACAATGATTTTGGTTATTAAATGATTTAAAGTCAATTGTTTAACGAATGAAACCCTTTTATTTTATATTTGTAGGTGTATTCTTACCAATGATGGGTTTTTGGAAAGGGAGTTATGGATATGGAAGGAAAACAATCTTTTTTAGGGGCGGTGGAACCTCAGGGGTTTAGGCCGGTGTATAACGACAGGTACTTTCGGTGGATCGTGGCCGTGTTGGCCGCCCTGTTTATCAGCCTTTACGGTACCATGGAGGATTTCCTGGACCATTTTTTCATGCCGGAGTTTTATATTGAGTTTCTCTCTTCCCTATTG
This sequence comes from Echinicola vietnamensis DSM 17526, assembly GCF_000325705.1. Classification (NCBI taxonomy): domain Bacteria; kingdom Pseudomonadati; phylum Bacteroidota; class Cytophagia; order Cytophagales; family Cyclobacteriaceae; genus Echinicola; species Echinicola vietnamensis. Next base: position 2,294,728 of record NC_019904.1, read on the forward strand.
ATCGCCATTTTGCTTATTGAATGCATTTACCGGGTGACCCTCCAATTGGACAAATATTACGACTGGCAGGAGCGTCCATTGATCCGCCTGGGTTTACAGCTTCTTTTTGGGGTGCTGATGCCAGGAATTATTGACTTTGCGCTGGCCACCCTATATTTCAGGGTCTATGGGCTCGATATTATCGAGGACACCTATTACGTGGCCTATGCCCTGCCGCTGATCATGGCGATGATCTTTATTTTCAACCTCTATTATGTGTGCCATTATTTCTTTTTGCAGTTGCGTTCCTTTCAATCTCCCCACCATGGCAAGCAAACGATATTGGTGCAAAAGGGGACAAAGAACATTCCCTTGCCCGTAGATCAAATCAATCATATTGAACGTTCCAACCGCCACAATTTCTTAATTACCCTGGACGGGGAAAGCTTTTTGATCCCGCAAACCCTAGAGGAACTGGAAGATATCCTCCATCCCGGCTCTTTTTTCCGGGTAAACCGCCAGACACTGGTCCGCTATGAGGCCTGTCGACATTTTGAGTTGGCCGAGCACGGGAAGCTCCACTTGTTTACCCAAACCCCTATGGACAATCCCCTTGTCGTAAGCCAGAAAAGGGCAAAACGGTTCCGGGAATGGATGGACCGATGAAGGTGGTTTTTTGGGACAAATCCGTGAGGGAAATGGAATTGTTGTTTCTTTTGTTTTAGAAAATTTCAAAGCCGGCCCCAAAGCCGATCCATGGCTTGCCCTTAAAGACCCAATCCTCCGCTTTATCGGACAAGGGAACATCAAAACCGATGGCCGTGAAAATGGAGAAGGTCTTGTAATGCCAACCGACATTTACCCCTAAGGATGAACTAACCAGGCTCCCCTGGAAAGTGGTTGTGTCCAAGGTATTTGTTTCGGTAATATCGAGTTTGTTTATCCCGGCAAAGCCGTTAATGGACCATCCATATTCATACACCCGGTATTCTTCTTCCGAAGGGAGTTTTACATATCGCTTGCCGCCGAATAAGCACCCAAAATAAAGGCCTACGTTCGCGTCGGTGCTGACATTACCGGTGTTTTCCGGAGCCCTTGAGCCTAAATACACTTTTAGAGGGAGTGTCAGTACCCCGGCATGAAAGCGTGAAAAGGAAAATTTCAAATTTTCACGAGGGGGAAGTTGGATGGCAAATTGATTATTTTCAAAGAAACGGTTGACCTTATCTGCATCATCTTCTCCTTCCTCAATAGGATAGAAATGGACCATCAGGTAACCCGCCTTCGGCTGTATTTCTGCAGCCAGGGAATAATTTTTAATGCCGTTGTCTTGGGCAACAGTACTGTCCAAGATATCCGTCTTCTTAAACACAGGTACCTTTTCTACCTGATAGGATAGGGTATCCCCATTCGCATTATAAGTAACATTTGTTTTCTTGATGGCCTTTCCCTTGGTGTACAATACCGGAAATTTGCTGTTGGCTTTGTCAGCTATTTTGACTTGAACGGCTTCCTTGAATTTTAAGGCCTGGGCAAAGCAAAAAGGAACCTGAAAAAGAAAAATTCCGAGGACTATAATTTTTTTCATTGTAGTGGTGTAGTTTGGGTTAGGTAAAATGTATTCCGTGCTCTTTTAACAAACTAAAAATAATGATTTTACCTCAATGGTTCGTAATGACAGTTCTGAGGTCAATATTCCCTTTTAAATTAAACAGTCTATGTATGAGTTATGTCAAATTATATTTTAATTTCTAACGACTTTTTTTACTGTAATCAACCCATCTATATTTATCAAAACAAGGTAAGTACCGGATTTTACTTTGCCAAGATCCAGATAGTCTTGGTCATAAGCTTCCATCATTTTACGTCCCATTATATCCACGACAGAGAGATGAACTGTTCTGCCTCTTATGCCCTTAATATATAATATATTTTCAGTAGGATTGGGGAATACCTCTATTCCATGTAAAAAGTTATTCTCTTGAACGCTGACATTTTGTACTGAGAAACAATCTGACGTATCTATACAACCTTCTCCCTCGATAATCAACGCATAGTTCCCGTTTTGAGTAGGGGAAAATGTAGTGTCTGCTTCACCAGGGATAAGGCTATCTCCATCGCAATTGTACCAACTAAAGTTATACGAACCGGGAAGTGCCTCACTGTAATCCCAAGCAAAGACTGCGGAAGCAGTGTCCAAAGTAATTTGAGCAGGTAATATAGGGCAGGATTTGAACTTTAATATGAAGCAATCGTACCTTCTTCTGTTCAGGGTTACCTTAGCAGGGTCATAAGGATTAAAATTTATATTTCCGGAATAATAGCCGCTTATGTAAATTAATCCTTCAGCTGTCCTGTCCATGCTCAAAATACGATCATTGCCGTTGCTACCGAAACCATGCGCCCACGTCAATTCCCCTGTAGAATTGTGTTTAGCTAAAAACATGTCCCTGGCTGATTTGTGACCCAAAATTATCCCATCAGGTTTTCCTGGTTCCAGTTCGAGGTCGCCATCATCAAAATATCCTTCCACATAGACATTTCTTTGATCATCCACAACTAAATCTACAGCGCGATATTGTTCCCCGGAAAGATCACATCGATATGCGTGTGACCAATCTAACGCCCCATTGGAATCGAGCTTTTCAATAAACCAGCCCTGATCTGCAGAAGGTCTTTGAACAGCTGGTCCCGGATCAAAATCCACATTACTCCCTTTATATGATCCAGCTAAGTAAATATTATTGGCACCATCAGTTTTGACATCCGCTATTTTACAGAAACTATTGCTTGTTGCCTCGATTAAGGTAACTCTTTTATAAACTCCTTCTGGAGTAAGTTGCAAAACGAAACCCGAGAAATTACTCCCGCCTGCAGAAACATTTGCGACACCTGTTCCAGGATCAAAGTCTGCCGTTCCTTTTAAAGAGCCGACCACCACTGGTTCTTGATTATGGTTTAGGGTAATACCATTCGAGAGCAGGTCCTCACTTCCCTTAATGCTCCTTATCCACAATTGTTGCCCATCACTATTCAATTTTTGAATATAAAAATCTGATTTTCCGGGGGTATGAGGAGTTATCGTATCATAGACAGATGGATCAGGATTGGCATCAAAGGGCTGCCTGAAAAAGCCAACGGTGTAAATATTATCAAATGAATCTGAAACCATGCTGGATATTGCAATAGATTGACCTGTATGAACGCCTGCCCATACAAAATTTCCATGGCTGTCCAACTTCAAAATATAGGGCGAATTTAAGGAAGGAATGCCTTCTACATAATAACTACTGTTGGGACTTGGATCGAAGTCCAGAGAATCATGAGAAAACACTCCTGATATTACCATCGAATTATCAGATAATATCGTTAAAAGTAAACTCGTTACCAATTTCGGACTTGATAAGGTTTTAACCCAAATCAGATTCCCCTCCTGATCTAATTTTTGTACAAACATATTGGAGACATCAACAGGAGCTATCTTAATGTCCAAACCTGGACCCGGATCAAAATCAACGGTATCATGAAATAGTCCAACATTGATTATATTACCTTGATGATCAACTCTGGTTTCCCAAAGTATTTCATATTCCGATCCTCCGAAAGTCTTCACCCAATCTACTTCTGGGATTTGAGCTACTGACTCCCAACTTCCTAAAAATAAAACAATAATAAAAAATGATACATATAGACGTTTACACATAATCAAAAAGTTTAAACTTAACTTAGATAAGTTGTTATAAAGTTTTTGCGGAGCATCACAATAAAGTAGTTGAAAGTGTAATGGCTGCTGAACTTGTCCCTTTCGTGATATTCATAAAACACTCCGCCTTCTCAGGGGCTATACAAGAAAAATTAATGAATATAATACAGTTGTTAACTAATAAACCTTCTTTACAAAATACCTATTTACTCTTCTGCAAATAATCACTCTTTTTAGCTAAAAGATAATCTTTTCCCCCTTCAGTAAGTCTAATCTTTATACTGTCAAACTTGGAAAAGTCATAAGTAGTATATAAAATAAAAACTCCCTCATTCTTTGGTAGTAATGATATAGTATCCTTATAAGGAAAATCTGTTATTGGACTTTTCTCCTGACCATTTTTGAAGAAAATAAGCCTCTCGTACGATAGGATAGTATCTAAACCAACGGTAAATCTCCAATCGGAGTTTGAATTGTTTTTTAATAAAACCCTATTCATATAAAAAGTAGTATCTCTGTCATCCATATGGATTAACTCTACACTTTTACCTTGCTTTGCATCTTTGCAAGCCGCACAAGCCAATACAAAAATTAGAATTATATATCTCATAGCTTTATCGAACTCCATTTTGTTTAAGAAAGTGTTTGATCATATTCTGATGCATAGGCGTCATTTGCTCTGCCGCCCTAAGATAAGGGGCTGAGTATTTAGGCACATGCATACCTCCTTCATGGTTCAAATTGATAGTGCGATTATCATGCCTTGGTAATTCATTGTAATTACCCCAAAAATGCTTTGAGGCTTTAGCAATATATTGATGTTGTATCTCATGGGCTGCTATATAGCCATACCCGTACAAACGAGATTCTTCATTATTAGCCCGACCGGTATTACGGTCTACTGAATTCTGATTTACGTAAGTATCTTTGATGGATTGATAATCCTGACTTTCCATAAAAACATATGGATCTGTACTACCCATATCACCATATTCTGACATATTATCTCTTAGAGATATCACAGCATCAGTCTTAATTAGCTTCAAATCTTTCGCCTCATCCGAGGATATCACTTTGTAATCTAAGCCTGTAATACCATTCTTCTCATTGATATCACGAGTATGATTCATTACTGTATTAGCATCTTCTGGACTAAGATCATAATTAATAAAATACACTGTCGAATCTCCATTCGGATCAATTAGATTCACCGGATTGTTCATCGTAAAATTATACGGTGTCCATGTGGGATATTTGGCTGCCAGCCTGTCGACCGATAGCCACATACTTATTTGGGGGTCGTAATAGCGCATCCCGTAATAGTAACTTCCTGCCTCCTCATCCAACTCCTTAGCATTAAACTTATATCCTGTTGTTTTACGTATATTTTTTAATAACATTAAAAAACTGATTTACTGTTCTTTAGCTCCTCAGTACTTATTTCTTCCTGATGGTACACTACCGAGAACCGGTATTATGGCAGGGTTTCTTGTTATTCTATCACCCCTCGCCTTTTGGCTTCTCCTTTAAGCCAGTCATTCATTTCCCCTTCATAGGCCTTCAAGTACTTTTTAAACTCCTGCTCTTCATGTTTAATGAAGTTTCGAACTGAATCCTCGCCTTGCTTCCACATAAAGTCTATATCACAAATTGGATAGAGAGCTTCTTTATTAATGATAAGAACACCTGGACAATGATATGGCCTTGCTAGATAATAATTGCCATTTGCCTTGTTAAAGGTTCTCTTATAAGCAAATGAAAAAAGTACTTCTACGGTATCCTCCGAAAGATTTTTTTTAGAGGTTTCTACTGCAGAGGCCTCAATAAAGTCAATGGGCGGTGGCTCTTTATCTGTTCCATCAATAGCTTTCTTGTTATGGTTTAGGGCATAAGTTATCCATTTCGCCTCTCTAATCATCGGGTCTTCGTTCGAAGACATACTTTTACAACCTAAAATAAATATGAATCCTGAAAAAAGGAGAATTTTACCTCTTAAATGCATTGCGACTGTGTTTTATTTTAATTCCACCTTAATTGTAGAATATCAATTCATTTTTTCTAATGACTACAGAAGGAGCTTCCAAGAATTCTCTTTGGTAGTGTTTTCGGAGAAAATTAACATGGTTGAAATTTATTTCGCATTCTTCAGTTCAAGATACGGAGAATATGATTTAGTTTTTAAAGACCTTTTTCACTGTAGTCAACCCATCGACTTCGATCAGAACAAAATAAGTTCCGGACTTCAGTTCGCCTAGGTCAATTAAGTCCTGATTATACGTTTCCAAGACCTTGTGACCCAATATATCCATTACAATAAAACTAGCAGCAGGCTCATTTAGACCCGCTACATGGAGAATATTACCTGTAGGATTTGGAAACAACTTTATGCCTTGTAAAGGCGCTCCGTCTTTCAGGCTTACATTCTGAATAGAAAGACATTCTGAAGTATCTATGCAGCCCTCTTTCTCAATGATTAAGGCATAATTACCGTTTTGAGTTGGTGAAAATGTGGTATCTGTTTCATCTGAAATTAGGCTATCACCATCGCAACTATACCAACTAAGATGATAAGAAGCCGAGTATGCATCCTTATAGTCCCAGGTAAGAATAGCTGTATTGGGGTCTAATATAACTTCTGTGGGTAGGGTCGGACAGGATTTGAATTTCAATACGAAGCAATCATATCCTCCCCTGTTTAAGGTAATATCGTTGGGATCATATAAGTTAAAATTTATGGCCTCGGAATAATAGCCGCTTAAATAAATACTACCATCAGAATCCTTGTTTATGCTTAAAGCCCGATCATTCCTGTTGCTGCCAAACCCCTGTGCCCATTCTATCTTGCCATGCGAATCATGTTTGGCAATGAATATATCCCTGGAACCATTGTGATTTAAGGTTTTTCCACCGGGAATTCCCGGCTCCAGTTCAAGGTCACCATCATCAAAATAGCCCCCTACATAAACATTCTTATAGTCATCTAACAGTAATCTCAATGAGCGGGTCTGCTCAAGTAAGAGGTTACTCCCATAAGGATGTGCCCATTCCAAAGACCCGTTGGAATCAAGTTTTTCTATAAACCAACCCTGATAAACAGGAGAGGATGCAGTGTCTTGACCAGGATCAAAATCCACATCATTTCCTCTATAAGACCCTGCTAAATATATATTATTGATATCATCTGTTTCAATATCGACAATCTTACAAGAACTGCTGGCAGCCGCATTTATAACAAAAGCATCTTTATATGCTCCTGCCGTGTCAAGTTGTAAGATAAAGCCCGAGAAATTATTTCCACCGGCGGTTATATTAGAAACTCCTGATCCGGGATTAAAATCGGCCGACCCTTTAAAAGATCCGACAATTATCAGTTCTTGTTTTTGATTTAAAGCAATCCCATTTGAGATTATATCTTTGCTGCCTTTGATGGTTTTTCCCCACAACTGGCGCCCTGCACTATTCAGTTTTTGAACAAAAAAATCAGATTTGCCAGGTGTGTGAGGAGTTATTGGTGTATAAACAGATGGGTCGGGGTTGCCATCAAATGAATCACTAAAATTGCCAATAGAATAAATATTATCTAGTGTATCTGAGATTAAGCTATTCATTATTACGGAACCACTATGAACTATAGCCCAGATGAAATTTCCCTGATCATCCAGTTTTAAAATATATGACGAATTCATAGTCGAGCTACCTTTCAAATAATAACTATTACTTGGGCTTGGATCAAAGTCTATGGAATCGTAAGCAAATACACCATTTACGACTATCGAGTTATCTTTTTGTATAGAGACATTATTACTTGTTACAAACTCCGGACTTGATAGCGTTTTAACCCATAACAGATTACCATTGGCGTCCAATTTTTGTACAAACATATGAGATACACCAGGAGGAACAATCCGAATGTTAGACCCTGGACCGGGATCAAAATCAACTGTATCACTAAATAAACCCACATTAACAGTATTGCCTCGATAATCAACCTTACTCTCCCAAATCATTTCATAATCCGAACCTCCAAAAGTCTTCACCCAATCTACTTCCGGAACCTGTGCTACAGAAGCATAACTACTTAAAAATAGCGAGACTAAGAAAAATAATATGTTTAGAAATCTATACATTTTAAAAAGTTTATATGTGAACTCTAATATAATACCGCAATGAATCGCAACAGAATTCTCCAATTCATCAAAGTTATATATCAGGAGTCAATCTTACTCTATAGAATTGTGTGTATCGCACCCCCTCCCTCTTCAAAATATCTTTATCAATAAGTTCTGAACGCATCTTTATACCTTCAATAACACGACTCATGTAAGATATGATTTCGTCGTCACATCTTTTCGTAGTAGATCTATTCAATTCCTCGCAGTATAAGCTATCCCCACGGAAAACTTTATAACCTTCAACTTTGACATCTTTTATCTTGATTTTAGAATTTAATGTATCTACTTCTAGAAGAAAGAAACCTCTTAAATCCAACGTATCTTCCTTGGTCACATTCAAACTAAAAGAAAAATCTTTGGAATTAGGATTTTGAGCACAACCCATATTATTTCCAAAACACAATATCAAGATTAAATACATTAACCTTAACATCTTGCGATTAACCTGTTTCATATCTCTATTTTATTAATGGATAGAATGATCTAATCATCGATTGCTTCTGATTACTCCTTCTCATAGGATAAGAGTTATAAATACCTAATTCATTCGCCTGTGCGCCACTTTTGAAATTCTTAACGGTCGAATTAAACTGTGATTGATTAAAATCGCCAGACCATAACAAATTCTTAAATGCGCCTTCATAGTTATTCCCTGCTTGGTTATTCTGCCCTAATCCTGATGATGACCCTCCTGTCATTTCGCCAGTATTAAATGAGTATTGCATAGCAGTTGACTTACCAAATAAGTAAGCTTCAACTTCATTGTATATAGATGCACCTCCCTGACCCATTTCCTGTTGATAGCCATGGAAAGATTCATGTGCTACATTCTCTAAATTATTTGAATTACCCAAATAAGCTGTTCCTCCTTTAGAACCATTTTCATTTCCAGCAAAACCTACCGTCCCTTCCTGAGATTTTTGGTTGGTATAGTCATAATCTGCATCGGATGAAATCAACTCACTAAGCACTACGTCTCCGTTGTCAGTCTTATTCATTTTATTGAATTGCTCTACCATTTTACTGGTAAATTTATCTTCTCCCTCATACTTCATTCCTTGTGTATATTCAGTCCTACTACCATCTTCACCTACTATCCAGATTTTACGACCGTCCGGATCAATAAGATTAATGGGATTATTGGCTACAAAAACATACGGAGAAAGTGTAGGATATTCATGAGCCAGTGGATCTACAGACATCCAAAAACTTCCTTGAGGGTCGTAATATCTCGCCCCGTAGTAGTACAATCCCGTCTCCTCATCCAATTCCTTCGCATTAAACTTATACCCTGCTGCCTTACGCTTATTTGAAAATACTCACGAAGCCTTTAAATACAATTGAAGCTTTAGTTCATGAAATACTATGTACGCATGCAGTTGAGATTTATCCGATTTCCTTTTATTTGGGAGGCTCATTTTTTATAATACCCTTCATTCAAGCGATATAATCCCGTTACGTCGAGTTCTTTGAATTTGTTTTCTTCAGGCGAAAAAATCCATGCTCTACGTATTCCTTGAGATTTCGATGCTAGGGCCTGTTTATTTACTTCAATAGCAATTACAAATAACTCTTTACTTTCCTGCTCAATCGACCCAAAATCTACGTACTCATTCTCATTTAATTGACTTAATTTAAGTAAATCCTTCACTATTAATTTTTGATCTTTTTCTGTCTTATATGTCTCCTCCTGACAGAGAAGGATGAACTGAGAATTTGTCACCGTGTCTTCATATAGAAAACTATAATAGCCATCACCTAAGTTAAGTTCTCTTAAAGAAATAAAGTTTTTGAATAATTTGGTCTTTTGTAAATTTTCTAAAGATTTTCCTTGAAAATCACTCTTCATATTATCCGACCCATCTTTACAAGAAACAATACCAAAAGAAAATATGATTAATACTTTAACTAAATTCAACATTACTATCTGCTTTAAATTAATGCTTTCTCGCAAACCCCTTAATTGGCGCACCTTTATACATATAAAAATTTCTGACTCTATTTTCAAAACTCTCCACCAATTGATTATGATTAGAAACACCGGGTTGCTTAACATGCAAGTAAGCATGTCCACCTATTTCATGAATACTTGTTAACCCTGGATAATACGGCCTTTCTGCTTGATATCGTGCATTACCAAAAGGATCAGTTCCAATTTTTCGCTGAGGGTTTCTGGCTATGTAAACATTTTGCTCTGTACCTATTCTTTCTCCTGTTTTCGAATTTTTTATTGAATATGGAACAGTAACACCACCTGCTCCTCTATCGGCTAAACTCTGGTTGATTTCAGAAATATTCTCTTCAAAATTAACAACTGAGACATTTACCATGTCACTTTCAGAAATAACTAAAGAGGAATATCTATCAATTACATCCAACTGATCCTTATTATATTTACTCCTATCAAAATTTTGATCAAATGTAACAGCTCCCTTATCTTGATCGTAACCGAAGGGATGAGATTCCCCAAGAGTGGATGTTAATCCTTGATTTATTATATCATACCCCTCTTGCGAAGTCTTTACACTATCCCCATTCGGATCAATCAAATTAACAGGGTTATTCATTGTGAAATTATATGGGGTCCAGGCGGGGTATTTGGCTGCCAGCCTGTCGACCGATAGCCACATACTGATTTGGGGGTCGTAATAGCGCATCCCATAATAGTAATTATCCGTCTCTATGTCCTGTTCCTTCGCATTGAAAAGGTAACGACTTTCGAATTGCCCCCGGTCATGATCTTCGTGCAAAGCTTCTCCCCATGGACTGTACCAAAAATACTGATGTCCGTAACCAGGACGGTTGCTTACCCACTCGGTATTTCCCAAATAATCGGGGTGGTACCAGTACATTACCTGTATTTGTTCACAAGCGATGCCATATTGTTCGCGGGCATGAAAGATACTTTGTTCACACAAGCATTGTTCATCCCCTTCACATCCGTCCATCTCTTCTTCAAGTCCACCGGCAAAGGGTATGGCCTCCTGTAGAATGGGAATCGCCAGGAATTCATTATAGTCTATGGATTCAACGGTAAACCCTTCCATCAGTCCTTGCTCCTGCACATCATATAAAATATCATCCAGGTTCTTGATTGAACCCGAAGTCGTTTCCAATGATGGTTCAAGGGTACCTTCGTAAATAGCTTCTGTTACAATATAGCTTATCATGGAGCTGGCGACTCTTTGGCTGCCCATATAATAGTGCTTGCTTCCCTCTGTGGTTTCATCATAATGTGTCACTACATAATATGGATTGAGATAAAAAGTATAGCTGTCCATCACATACTCAGGATCTCCACCTTCTCCATTTGTTTCTCCATCAACCTCTCGCATATTTCCCTTTAGTATCCTTTCTCTATTTTGGTCATATAAATAGTGTTGCGTACCATATAATGGATTAAACGAAGCATTGAGTTGCTGCATTTCATCCCATTTATAATAGGGAGGTTCAAAAAGGGCAAATTCAGAATTTATTTCGACCCCGGTTACGCTACCCTCTTCGTTGTAGGAATAAACATTTTCAAAAGTCGTTTCCCCAAAGAATGGATCGTCTACAACCTGACTGATATAATCTATCTGGTGCCGCTTGTTCTCGTCGTTATATATGTAGGTCATATCATAATCATACTTAGTAGGGGCCTCATCAATCGTATGGGTCTGTAGTTTTTTACGGATCCTTCCATCGGCGTAATATTCCATACCCACATTATATTCATGACTGGCATCGCCAGTAAAAGTAGCTGACCCGGATGCATTTGAGAGTCTACTTAAAGCATCATAGGTATAAGAAAAATTGTAGCCTCCCCCCAATTCATTGGAGGTTAATGGGCTTTGATATACCCCGGAGCTATTGTCAATACTTTCCACATTGCCCCGGTCACTATAGGCATATTCTTTGTCCAACATTGGCATTCCATCTGCGTCATGCAGCTCGGAATATTGTAACCTGCGGGTAAACCCATTATAGGTAAATTGGGTATGGGTATTGTTTCCGTATTGAATCTCTGCTATATTCCCAAAACCGTCATATTGAACCTCGCTTACAATATCTACTGTTCCTCCCGGACCGGCTATACGACTAAAACTCTCCAATTCACCCGCATCGGTATAGACATATTCTACCTGTTCATTGTCCGGGTACTTGATCCAACGCATACGTCCCCAGCTATCGTATCGGTAACTCATTTCATATTCCCTAAACCCTGCATTGGGTATCCCGATATTGGTGTATTCCCAAATTAGGTTACCCAGTTCATCGTATTTATATTCTTCCGTTTTGAAGTTATTACCCTGTATTATTTCTACGATCCTGCCTGCACCGTTTTTCCCATCGCCGGGGGAACCGTAGGTGTACTCAACATTATTCACATCGCCGGTATAACCTGTGCCTGGAGGCATAATTTTCTCTTTTAAACGAAGATAATCATAATTCATCACTATGCCGTCCGGGTTTTCAGCAGTAATGGCCTCGATAAGGTTCCCCGCCAAATCATATTGAAATTCTGAAATTCCACGGTCAGGGTGGCTTTCCTGGGTGGTGCGGCCAAAATTATCATATTCATAGGTGGTTATTTCTCCTATAGGGTCTTTTACTGTTTTTAATTGCTTTAGGGGATCGTAATACATCTTTGCCAAAGCATATCCGTCACTACTTAGGGAGGTCCCTATAATATTTCCGCGAACATCTTTATATTTTCTCGAAATAAACCCTTCTTTACTTGACTCCGTATAAAAGTCCTTTTCATTTGCTTGAATAATCCCCGTGCTCCAATCATAGGCAAAACCCGTCATTACACTATCGTAGTCTTCATTATATTCCACCAGTTCTTTTATCCTGCCGGCATAGTCATAACGTTTCTTGTAAAGCAGGAAGGAAGAGGGCGAGAAATCCATCACCCCGGGTGACACACTATGGTTCTCCAAATGGGATATTGTTTTTTTAGCTTCCCTTCCCAGGTAATCATAGGCGATCATACCCGAAACTTCTCTTTTTATATTACCAGACTGGGAGGCATCTTTTTTCACTTGTATGACCCGTTGCATACCATCCATAAATGTCGAGGTTTGCATTGCCGTGGTAATCTCTGGACGCCCGTCCAGATCTGCCGGTTCAGAACATCCCCCCTCAAGGTCACCTTGCCCTTCTCCAGAAGGTTCTTCCGCTACATCCATATTGTGGTAGGTAAAGGCCACCGGGACTCCATTTCCACTGACCGTGCCTTCCGGAAAATAAGCAAAGGACATTGTGGGGGCCGACGAAGGATCTTCAAACTCCCTCGGGCCGAATACAGACACCAGACGGGATTTATCATCATACCGGTAGGCTATGCTATGCCCATTAACATCCTTTTCTTCCATCAGGTTACCGGTCTCATAATCATATATCATACAGCGCTCTTCTCCATATGAAAGGTTGTTGATATGTGTTACATATTGCTCCACTTCCGTGTCATAGTCATATTGAACTCGAAGTCTTTGACCATCGTCATTAACCGGCCCAATTACCTCGATAACATTTCCTTTATCATCATAAGTAACATCCGTTTCGGCATAATCCTCGTCGTTTAAATAATTCCATATAAGGGACGGTGCCTTTTGATCCTGAAGGGCTTCTACTTTTACATACCTGCGAAGGCTATCATCATCGGTACTGCCAAAATACACCTTGTGCCATTTCAGCATATTGGTTTGATTGCGCGCCATAGTCGGGTTATAGTATTCCATAACGGCAATCAGGGCGCCGTGATAGGTGGTATTGTACCTGGCCCTTTTCCGGTGTATGGTATCGGAAACTTCCTTTCGAAAAACAATTTCAAATTGCGTGGCCTCCGTATATAAACCACTGCTATCATAGCACGGATTGTTTTTAATATTATAGATAAAATTAGAATCGAAATGACCCGGGACACAATAATCTATGGGATCAAAGCCCGAATTGGAAATCGTGTGACAAACCATGCCCGTTTCCGGATCTATCGAGCCTGCATCAAAAGGACTGTTGCCATTAGTGATATCTGAGAAAAAGAACTCCAGGGTATCATATTCATAAGAAGTAACGATCATCGGCTCGAGCTCTATGCTATCACCCATACCGGTGGTGGGGTCACTGGCTTCCTGCATATACCGCTTCACGTTAAAATAGGAGTCATAGTTTATGGTATCTTTTGTGGTAAAGAAGGTCGTGGAGTCTTCAACCTGGGGCACGGATATTTTCTTGATCACACTTAAGGCCGGGAATACGGTTTGGGTTTCCCCAATGGCGTTCCAGTCCACGACATTGGAAGTGGCCAGTCCTGTATTTTGATCTACTTCCTTATAGACATAACGGTTCTCCCGGTGCTCCATGAGCTTTATATAGTGGTTATACACCCATTGATAACCACCGCCCTGTATGTCTACTTGTTCCAAAACTTCTTTGTGATATAAGGTGTAGTGATCTTCGGTTATGCCTTGCATATACTCAAAACGTTTGCGATAGCCTGGATCATTTTTTAAAGGTTTAGGATAATCCGTTACTTCCGTTATGTAAATCTTGGGGTGATCCTGGATCGGTTCCTCTCGATTGGCCTCATATCGGGTTTCCGTACGCGTAAATCCCAAGAACGACCTTTCCCTTCGGCTTTTCACTCCTCCGTCATAGGCAAAATAGTAGTGAAGCGTATCGGTTCCATCGACATCTTCACCACTTCCATTTTGAATATCCAGGCCATCAAATACATCCACTTGGCGCATGACCCATTTACTATTGGGCATATCCCAGATCATTCGGTCCCGTTCTGGAGTATCATGGGTCTGTATCCGTGTTGGGTAATCTCCGTATTTATTGCCTTCCTGCCCATAGTCGATAACAAAGCCACCACCGAGCGGATTGGTCACTTCCTTGAGCAGATTTTGCTTGCCCAGCTTACTCTTGTAAATTTTGAGATTTCCCTTATTGTCGGTTTCGATAAAATCCAGGACACCATCCCCGTTCATATCACGCAGGGAAGAACTAAGTTTATTGATCGCAAAATTTCCCTGCACCCCACCTGAAATTGATACTTTCAGTACGGCCAGTAAAAAAAACATTACATAGAAGGAGTATGTGCCTGCAACATTTGCGGAAATACCCAAGGCATCCGATCTGTTTAAATTATCCAGTTCATCAATAGAAGCTTCGGTATAGGTTTCAAACCCTGTACCCGTATTTAAGGACACGGAAACATTCCCCCCTGAAACAGATACCTGGTCAGGCAGTCCATCCCCATTGAGGTCAATTAAAAGTCTCTTCGACTTTCCCCCGGATCTACTCAAACCTATCCCCCCGCTAAAACTCATGCCGGTACTTTCAAACCCGTTATCCATGTTGCTATAAGAGGCCCCCAGGCTAAATGCCAGGTTAGAGGATTGGTTATGATTGGATGTTCCGATATCGACAGGAGACTTCAACCCTTTTCCGGTATTGAGTTCTACATCTGTTCCGCTGTTTCCACTACTGATCCGGTCCGCCAATCCATCTCCGTTCATGTCCTGCCATTCCACCTTGGTATAATCCTGCCCAAAATTTCCGGACGCACTATTTCCCACATCCTGAAAACGGGGGTCTTCATTTAAAAATTTCCCCGATATGCTCCGCCCCAGGTTATCGGAGAGAGAATAACCAAGGCTTTTGTCCGGGTCATAGCTATATTCTGATCCGTAGCCGCCCAGGGCATCTGTTACCTGTGCTCGTAGAGCAGATTCTGACCTCAATATGTCCGGGTATCCATCCCCGTTGATGTCCATGGCAGAACTCAAGCTCCAATTCCCATAATTGGAAGAGGTAAATGTCTTGGAGTCCACTACCGGGCCGCTTCCCCAACTCATTCCTAAAGATAATCCCCTGCTTAGGGGCAAGGCTGTAGAAGCCCCATAAGTGGGGTCCGGTACCGAAGGGGATTCCGGATCTCCAAGAGGTTCTTCTTCGCCAAGTTTTCCCGGTGCGGTTATTCCCATATGGGAATACGTTCCCACGTGAGTGCCCAAGGCAATCCAACGATCCAGGTATTCCGGGTTAGGTGATAGGGAATAACTTTTAATATAATCTCTTAACTGACCTTGATTTTCCCCGCGCTTTGCCGATAAGGGAAAAAACTGCCAGTCCATAGGGTTCATGTCATCTTTAAGGCTACTCATCGTCGAGGTATCGGGAGTCGATTCATCACTGTAGTCGTTATTTTCAGCAACATCCTGTGCCGGGATATATAACTCGGAAGTGAGAATGGGATCAGCTACAGAGTCGCTCCAACAAAATTGTCCCCAATGTAGAAAGTAGTCTTGAAGGACATTATGGTCACGGTAATAGATATTGAACTCTTCTGCCTCTTCGACAATAGGCCCTCCACTACTATACAAATTTACACTTGCTGTTTCCCGCAGTAGCTGTGCTACTTCCTTGCTATCGGTATAAAATTCCGCATAGACCTCATTATCTTCTGATCCAACGGTAAAATCGTTGTTTTCTGTTATTTCTCCGGGGGGTATTTCTTCCCCCGGCTCGTCACCCCATTCCGGAACGTGAAAATATTGGATGCCGTCGCCAGGGGTCAACAGGATCATGATCTTGGTGCCCAGCCCATCTTGTGGAGAAACTGAAGCTACCCCTTTTTGCTTGGTTACGAAGTAAAGCTTATAGGAATCCGGTGCATTCTCATCATCAAATAAGCTTTCTATAATACTCTCATCTATTGAAGGAGAGGTCATATATGTATTTGGTCCTTCAACCAGCAAGGGGGCATCCATTTTCTCTACCTTATTCCAGTTTTTATAGTATACTACCGGGTAGAAATGTTTCTCCATATTGCAGTCACCCGAAGTGATTGTGATTTGCGGCCTCCAGGAAATTTCCTTCCATTTTACGTTGGAATGGCTAAAAATTTCAAAAGAGAGATCACAGACGTAATGTGGTTCAAAACCCGGAATATTGGATAGATCCAAAATCTCTTCACTACCAAAATAATCTACAAATTGTGACGGGATAGGATTTCGGGTATTGCCCGCCGCTATTTTCATTTTGTATACATACTCATCAACCAGGCTATTGTTGGTAGGATCACTAATCCTCGCATAGACCCGCAGGATTACATCATCAGTAAAAGGACCCGCAGAAAAAGGTGGCCAATTAACGCTAGCTAATTCATCCCCTCTGAAAGATACCCCTTCGCCAGCCGATAATAAAAATCCATCTTCGTAAGTGGAATTGAGATAGTCGATGCCATTGGGATCGGTTTTTGAGAGGTCCCCTTCGGCCAGGTCAATGTATTCTACTTCCGGGTTCCATTCTACCAGGTCATCATAGCCATTTTCATTGGCCCTTACCCGGAACATCAGAAGATCGCCACGGTCTACCTGTGTTACTTCTGTTATTTCCTCGGGTACCGTTGGATATAATGACCTCATCGGTATTAGAAAGGAATTGTTTTGTTGAACCCCTACTGATACCTCATCTTCGGACTCCCGTAAAAGTTCTGCCCAACCATTGATTTCAATTTCCCCATCAAAGGGAGCCTCCCATACCCTAACAATTTCAAGGTCTTTGAGAACCTCGTCTGTATCTTCGCTTTGGGCCACGGCCACACCTTGCTTAACCACATTGGGAGTAGAAATGCTACTGACAGAATATTTGATATCTCCATTGGCATCTACTCTACCAAAGTGCACAACTCCATTCTCCCCGCTTCGACCGCTTACCACATCTGAAATACCATCGGCATTATAGTCTGTAAGATAGGTGGAGGTAGACGATTTTGTCCGGTTCCAGTTCATTCCGAAATAAAAAATATTAAGCGGCAAAGCGAAATCGAAACCATAAGTAAAGCTACTTCCGCCCGAACGTTTCAAACGCCCTCCATAGTTTACGGTTTTATAATTTCCAAACTGCAATCCCCCGGAACCATTTCGCTGCAAAGGAAGAAAGCGGGTTTTCCCCTGATGATTGTATATAAGGTCCGGTAACCCATCCCCATTAACATCACTAAGGGTATACTGGTCTTTATTAAAGGTTTGGGAATATCCCAATCGCCCGGAAAATGTAAACGCTTTATTCGGCACATCTGTTAACGGCGCTACACCAACTCCTATAGATCCATTGGTACCCCATCCCAGTGTAGTAGTGGTACTGATGGGCGAAGGATAGGCCTGCGTGCTTAAGGGGGCGGTCAATGAGGACACTTCAGAAGGAATATCCCCCAGCAGACTATTATTAAAATACGATAGGTTAATTGTTTCTGCACCGCTGTATTCGAGGGTACCTTCATAATATTTAAAATTGTGGTCATAAAACAAACTCCCTTTTCGATACTCTTCTACCGATGTCAAAAGGGTTTTAAACATTGTAGTATCATCATTCTTGTAATTGAACTCAAACCGCTTGACCTCTTCACTGTCATACATCACGCGGATTTGCTCCAATAAACGGTCATCCAGTTCCGGAAATCCAAGGTTCATGGTTACTTTTCCATCTCTACGCGTGCCCGAAGCCAGGTCAAATTCTATACTATACCTTCCACTGGTAGACTCATGGGAAGTATATTGTATGCTAGATAAAACCTTGCCCCTGGCACCATTTTTTATACCGCCGGACCCGCTGATATCAGAATAGGAATAGGTCATAAAATTCCCCCATTTGTCTTTTACTTTCTTTAAGTACCAGCGGACAATATCTCCGGAAGCATTTGAGCTATTTCGCAGCACGGCATCTTCGGCTACAGTTGATCCGTCTGTTGTACCATAGTAAAAAGTAGTATGATTGGCGGTTGTCTCTATCCACCGGTAATCGGAAGTACTGCCCCCCTTACGCACAATTTCCTTATATGAACTCTGTACATGCTCAAAAAAACGGACATCGCCACCGGTACGGGTTGTAGGGTTCCGGTTTCCTTTGTATCCTCCCTCTTCCACCAGCGAATTACCGTTTAACATATAAACTTCAGCTTGCTTAGTGGGAAAAGTAGGCACTCCCCATCGCGAGTCTATACTTACACTCGGAATACTAATATTCCATCCCATTCCCATCCATCCTGTGCCGGCATCGCTGCTATAGGTTAGATTTAGGTTTGGGGCCATCCCATTACGTCCCTCCGGGATTTCCAATGGATACTGAATACCTGCCTCGCCGGTATTGCTGATGGAAGGAGGCTGTATGATGTTCATACCGGCAGCTGGATTAGCAGCCTTAATATCGGACATGGCAGTGGGGACATGTGCCTTGGCTTCCGGCATTTCCGGAGCTGTAATCAAACCGGCAAAATAATTGGTATTGGAAGGAACACTCCCCTCCAGGTTCGTTTTGGCCATATCCACGTGCTCTACGTGTGCAGGTTTCCAGACACGATCTTTTTTATTAAAATAAAAAATCTGAACCTCAGCAAGGCTCTTCCCAGAAGCCAGTATTTCTTTATTTACCCCAATGGAAACCTTTACAGTCTTTTCGCTTTGGGATTGATAAAAATATCCCCAGGCATTGCGGCTCACATTGCGTATACCGTCGGGAATCGATGGCATGTCCACATCCCTTAATTTAAAGACATGCCCTTCCTTTCCTTCCATTACCTTAAAGTCTTCCTCCTTCGCCTGAATCCTTTCTTCTTTCAGCATATCTCCCGCTTTCATTGTCTCATTTGAAAGTTGGAGGCGCACATTTTTAATCGTTACCGGGAACTTATAAAAACGGGACAGGCTAAATCGCACTTGATTGACCCCCTGTTTAATCTCCGTGCGATCCAGTTTTTGACGAATAGTTTGCCATTCCGTACCCGGCTTTACCGGTGATCCAGTATACACGGGTTCATTGTTGACCGACTTGGGTATACTCAGCCCATCTTCCAACCCCCGGATTTGGTATTCGAGATATGCGTACGAATATTCCCTTATATCTTTGTCAACTTCTATGGCAAAGAAATCATTCACGGGAAGTCCCATCGGATCTTTTTCGTGTTTACCGAGGTAAGCTTCGGCTTCTTGTGCATTAAAAATTAAACGGGAAGCACCGGAGCTTCTTTTTACTGCATTTTCCTTATTGTAACGATTAGGCGAAGCTTTGGGATTTTTTGTTACTCGATTTCTTTCAGGAACTTTGGTTATTCTTACAGGACTTGTTTTCTCAGTCGGAAAATGTATTACAGCCCTTACGCTGGCGACCAAATCATTCCCCAAAAAGAAGAATATCAATAAAAAGGACGCGATTTTTGTTATAATATCTTTATTGTTCATGATAGGGGTCGTTTTAGAGGTTTGATTTAATGCGGATGTTCTGGGTGAAGGTGTAGTCTTCAGACAGGAACTTGACAATGTACGAGCCGTCTACCCGGAAGGTATGTTTGTATTGGCGCTTTCCTGTATGAGGGGTAAAACGGCCATCTTCCAATAGTTTTCCATGACCGTCGAAGATCAATACCCTAAAGTTTTGCTCGTCGAGGTTAAAAAACTGAAAGCGGACTTTCTTATCCCTCGCCCCGGGGTTGGGATAGGCCGTCACTCCCGTGGTGTGGGAACCGAAGGGGCCATCGGCGGGAAAACCATTATCTCCGTTGGCTTCTTCGTTTTCATTGCTATCATTTCCGTTGGGGGCATTCAGGTCGGTAAACAACCATCCTTCTCCGGCATTGGGATTATTACTTCCACTTATACCGGCCATCAACGTTGAATCCTGGCCTAAGCTATCGGTATCCTCGATGCAACTCTCAAAAAAGAAGACCTCATCTTTTAAAATACCCTTATCGACTTGCTCAATCACTAACTGGTACTGGCCTCTACCGATATTGTCCAGTTGCCCGGAGCTTGTTTTCAGCATACTGCTCCATGAGCGCTGGCTCTCCCGGTGGGTGAGGGTCATTCGGCAAGGCAGCACTTCCGGGTTTACTTCGATCGCAAGTCGGTTGCGTCCATCGATACATTCTTGTTTTTCTACTTCCACAAGGGCCGGGCAGTCTTGCTCCTCTTCCCTTTGATCCCATTCGAGGTAAAAGTCATGATTTCGTATAGAGTCCGGGGGGATGGGAATTTGAATATAGGTAGTCTCATTCCTTACGTGCATCACAATCGGGAAACGATCCTTTCCGTTTGTGATCTGGGCACCCTGGGTTTTTTCAAGGCTGGTGTCTATTTTCAGGTGAAGATATTCGGCCGGGGAATCCCAATTGACAAATTTGAGTTTCCAGGGATGGACAAAACGCGAGCTACCGCATTCCCCGCTATTGCTTTGTTGGTTGTCGTTTTTTCTTTGGGACAAGATCAAGAGCGAACCGTCCCGGATATCTCTTTCCGGCATAGCTCCCAGGACAGAAATGGTATCCAGACTCAGGCGAATGCTCCGCGAATCCGAACTAAAGGTCTGGCTTTGATAAAAACCGGCCCGGTCCAAACGCCCCAGCGCGAGTACTTCTTTATCGTACATTCCATCCGAAGCGGGTGACCATACTTTCTCATCCTTGATATCGGCGTAATAGCGCCACTCCTTTTCTTTATTTTCCGTAATATTAATGGAGTACTTCATCGCCAGGAAGGACTCTACTACCCGGACTTCCTTGCGCCGGAGTATATCCTTATAATAGATCACCTCTGCCAATTCGATCTCATCGCTGATCTTTACTTTGGGTCGTCGGTACCATGGGCCTACTCTCCCCTGGTATTTCACTTTTACCATCGCCGGTTTTCTACCGATCGGCGGGATGGATACTTCCAGGCCATCCACCTCCACACGGTCCCGGAAAAGACGTACCGGGCCAACTCTTAAAAGGCACTCCGCAGACAGGCTGTCATCGGTGTTTGGGCGTACTACTAAAAATAAAGTCCCGCTCTGCTCCGATGCAATCCGGGTCAGCCCATTGGCTACTTCCGGTGTATCGGTATCCAGTACGGCGTAGTTTCCCACATAATGCAATAGGGGCGAAACGGTATCTTTAACGGCTTGCAGGCGAACATACTCTCTTTGTTTTTCTAATATCTGGGAGTTCCCTGAAAATGAATAAAAACACACTAAACAAAATAAGTAAATCAGGCCTTTACGATAGGTTGCATAAGATCGGGTCATACGATGGTTGTTTAAAAAATGTATACTCTATTTCACATATATTTTTCGGTCCATAAGGCCGATTAAAAAAAACAAAAAACCTCCTTTGGGAAACTACTGTTACAGTGTGCTTCCCATATATTATCTCTCCTGTGATGTGTGAGTATGTATTTAGCCCGTCTATGCGAAACGTCATCCCTCTGCTCTTCGGGCGAAAAGAGGCATTTACCTAAAAACTAAACTTTATCGATAATAAAAATTGTCAGGTAAAACCTAGCAAGTTGTTCTATTCTAAAGAATCCCTTCTTTCTATAAAAACTTCGGCTAACTTAAATAAAATGCCGTAACTACCAAATTTTATTTTGATATTTTTACTTAAATTTTATGAAACCCCTTACTAAATCTATGTTTTAGGCGCACTATAATGTAAATCAATAAGTTTAGTGATTAAACTTATTGAATACCTTTAGCGGAATATACCCCATATCTTTTCAAAATGCTCGGGAAGGCTTTTCCCAAACCCTATTCGTATGGCATTATTAGGATGTTCTCCTGCAAAATAATGGGCTGGGTTTTGGAGGTAATACCCCTCTTTTTTTAAGCGGTTTCGGACTTGTTCGATGGCCAGTGGCCTGGAAAATTCGATCCAAAATGCCAGCCCTGTTTGAGGAGGGTGATGAAAAATACCACTCTGCCTTTTTAAGAACTGATGAATATGGTCTCTTCTCTTTTTGTATATCTTATTGAGCTTTTTGGAAAAGAGATTGATCACCCCTTCCCTAATCAACTCATTTAAGGACTGTTCCAGTATAACATTTCGTTGGGAATACAAGAGTTTTCTAATGCTATAAATAAAATGCCGGGGGGCTATAAGGAGTACCGTAAGGTGAAGTGAGGGGATCATTTTACTCAATGGAGAGATGTATATAATGTTATCATTAGGAAATTCTCCTTTTAGAGTTCCCGGTACTTCTTTGTTATATATGAACTCGTGTTCAAAGTCCTTTTCAATAATCGTAAAGCCGTATTTCCGGGAAAGCCAAACAACCTTCTCCCGTCTCCCAAATGAGAGTACCGCGGTGGTGGGGTATTGATTTCTTGGGCTCAGTATTAGCGCTCCTATCTGGTGTTTTTGGCATATCGCTTCCAGTTCCGTTGTATTAATTCCCTGATGCCCCACCCTGACTGTAATAAATTTCAATCCCATACTGCGAAGGACATTCCGGATATTGGGATCAGCCGGCTCTTCCATCACAATGGCCCCTTCTTTTCGGAGAAAGGAAAACACCGTCATCAACAATAAGGTGTAATAACCGTAAAAGACACAGAACTCTTCATACGTACAGTTAATTCCCCGGTTGTGAACTAAATAGGTATGCATGGTATCGCGAAAAGGAGGATATCCTGTAGACTGTACCAAATGATGATCATAGTTTCGGGCTTTCCAAAAATATCTGCGATAGGCCCTTCCGAGCTCTGAAATTGGACTTAATGATATATCCGGGTAATCTTCACTTAAGTTTATTTTGCTTTCATACGGCTTAAAACCTCTAGGAGCGGGACGACTTCGGTTTACATAAAAGCCCACTCTTTCGATAGTATAAACATAGCCTTTTGCTGTCAGCCTATCATAGGCTTTGATCACTGTTTTGCGGTGTACGGATAGATAAAAGGCCAGTTTTCTACTGGAAGGTAAAGGGAAGTTTTCCTTTAGGACCTCTTTCTGAATAAGGTCAATGATAAATTCTTCGATTTGTAAGGCAAAAGCTCTATTGCGATGTAATTCTAAGTGTTGAAAAAATTCGGGTACCATATCCGGATGATTTTATCAAGCATCCAGCCAAATAGTTTAAGAGTGGGGAGATGAGTTCTTTGTTGCCGGAGCTTGAGTTTTCAAATTTTTCATTATCGCAAATGTAGTAGAATTTCTACTCTTTCAATCCTGTGGTCGAGGTTTGGACTACAGGAAAAATATCGAACTGGACTACCTTTTTGTTGATTTCATCCTCTATAATCGATAAATTATGCATTTACCAATTTTTTATGTTATGATTCGAAAAAGAAAGTATGGATATCCTGAAAAAACATCTTTTCGTATAAGTGGCCAAACGAAATGGCCTAAAGGTAGAAGTGAGGTTCCTGAAAGGCGCCTTTGGGTTGATGGAATAGAGTTGATCCCTGATTTTGGACATCAGTTAAGACCGAATTTCCCCAATATCTTCAGTTGGGGATGCTCCTTCGGGGAGTCCACAGCAGTGACCGCTTTAACTATTGGTTTGTTTATGATCGGTGATCCCCGCACCGCAATTAACTTATACCCTTCTTTTGAACTGTATCTATTGCACGGATGGGAGGATAATTTTGATAGACAAATGGATCTATCCCGCTTTTTCAACAGAAGTAAACCTCGTTTGAACCTTTATTTACACAGTCATTACTGTCCGTACCTGCACGTGATCATGAATGAAATTGATGTTTACTTTGACCCCAATAGAGAATTGTATACCGCCGACCTGGCTTATCAATTTGGAAAGTGCTTTAGTTTGTTCGAAAACGGCGTGGATCAAAAACGAAAAGCTGCCCGAAAATATACCCTGGGTTTTCGAAGATGGGCCTTTCAAAACCATCTTCCTTCTGTTGTCCAACATCCATCCTATACTAAGCTGACTTCCCGGATCGATGAAATAATGGCCGAATTTTCCCCTTATTCCAGACAGTGTTATTTCAATGAAATAAGAAGGTGAATGTAATTTGGGAAGATTTATCCTAGATCCCCTTTTTGAAACATTCCGGTTTTAAAGGGGATTTCTGCTGGACTACCTGATTATCTGCTAACTGGGCTACTCTTACGTTGTTTTTTCTTTGGAAATTAGCTCCAAAGTTTATGAAACATGCAAAAAATCATTGACATCATATCCGCCATGTTTATTCTGTTATGGTCATATGCGGCCATAACAAAGTTGGGAAGTTATGATGTTTTTAGTACCCAACTCGGTCGATTCCCATTTATCTCAAAAATGGGATTTTTTATTGCCCTTGCCCTTCCCATAACAGAAATAATGTTGGCAACCCTATTGGTATTTAAACGAACCCGATTTATGGGATTGATGGGTTCTATAATATTGATGCTTTCTATTAGTATATACATCATTAGTGTACTGCTTTTTAGTGAAACGATTCCGTGTACATGTGGCGGGTTGTCTGTTAATATGGGATGGACAGAGCATCTCTATTTGAACTTATTTTTTGTTGGTATAGGAATTATAGGTGCAAGACTGCATAATAAGAAATTCTTGCAAGATGAGGGGAAGCTGAAAACCTCAGAGACAGAGTAAGCTCTATTTTTTAAACTTAAATGTTATGAAAAAGATCAAATTCAGTTTAACGGCCCTTGCGTTTGTTTTGGGCATTACGGGTTCTGTTGCATTTGCAGTAGCAGAATCTTCTCAGTCCCAGGCTTGGTACTACCTCGAAAATGGAGAACCAGGAGATCCCGCTCCTGGCGGTCCCAATTGCGGAGATGGTGCCGAGGAATGTGCCGGATTGTTCAATTTGGACGATGGGCAACCCGTAGGTGAGCCAACCTCTATTGTAAATGGAGAAAGGTTATAATACCTAAAAAGTGCCGCTGCATCCTTTGCAGCGGCACTTATGTGATATCTAACGAGGGTTTTGTTCCATCCCGGAAGATGCAATCACATTTTCGGGGATAGGGAATACATATCGTTTGTCACCCGGCTCTAACTTATAGATCATCCCTTCTATTTCACGCGTCAGGGTAACTGCATATTCCGGGTCAAGGTTTAACCGTCTTAAATCCATCCACCGTAGCCCTCTAAACAAGAGTTCTTTTCGCCTTTCACGCAAAACAAAATCCAATGCTTCCTTCTGGCTCAAATTTTCTTTGTTTTCGTATTGACCAGTAACATATCGTGTTTTTAATAAAGTGTTTAAGGACTTAAGTCCATCCTGAACATTTCCTGTTCGAATTTGACATTCGGATTTGATCAAGTACATTTCATCGGTGGCTATTCCAGTAAAATACCTGTTTTGGCCCGTGTAATGTCCTCGAAAACCTACAGTTCCGTCCTCATTTATAATAAAAAACAAATCTTTCCGGAGATCCCCTTCCTTGTAGGATTCAAAAATTTGCTCTTTAACAAGTGCCCTGGGCCTGAACCCAATCTGATAGATACTTGTAACCACGCTATGGCTTATCACTTCGTCATTAAATAAAGAAAAGGGATACCTTCGTTCTTGATCCAGGTCATTATAATCCATTAACAGGTTAGTTATATCGAGGTATCTCTCCGTACATTCCAGGGCTTTATCATAATTCCCCATACTTAAGAAAGACCGAGCCAACCACCCTAAAGCGGCGGGTTTGGAAGCATCTGTTTTGCTCTCCGGGATATCCCCTAGTAGGTCTGTTGCAATAGACAAGTCTGAGACTATTTGATCATAGGTTTGTTGCAAGGTGCTTCGGCTAACGGGAGCATCAATGTCAGGAGATAGTCGAATTGGAATACCTGGTTGTGAATTTGCTTTTTCAGGTATATAGGCACCTGCAAATTCCTGTGCCAGGCAAAACATGGCTTTCCCACGGAAAAATAGGGCCCCTCCTTTAATACTGTTATATTCATTTTGTTGACTTTCCGAAGGATTAATTCTTGCAAGCCCATCCAGGATGACATTTGCCGTAAATATCTGTTCATAAGCAGTATTCCAATCCTCAATGTCTGTCCGGCCCTGATAAATATCTTTTTCCCATAGATAAAGGTTTCTTTGTATAGCTGTGGGGGCAGCTGCAAATACTTCATCTGTTATATAATAATCGTCAGCACTTATATCACAGAAACTTAGCCCGTCATTGGTAAACAGAAACGAGTTGTTCAGTAAAAGCCTCATGTCCTTGAGGGTGGAAGGTACTACCAGGGACAAACTTCTTTTTTCTTCCAACCAATCATCTTGGCAGGAAAAAAAGATAAATATGATGAATAAAGTAGATATCAATTTTTTCATAGCTGTTGTTTTAAAAGGAAGCATTAATACCGAAAGAAATAGTCCTTGGCAGGGGTATTTGGGGGAAGTCGGGGTCAATCCCGTGCTCATTTGCAGTCCACAATAGCCCCAGATTATTGGCATAGATATATATCTTGGCCCCTTGTATTTTCCACCGCGACGGGAGTTCTTTAAAATGGTAGGAAAGGTTTATGTCCTGAAGCCTTATATGATCACCCTTTTCTACCAAAACCTCAGATCGACCATAAAACAAATCCCTGTTTGTACTAGCTGGGTAAATAAGGGAGGGAACATTCGTATGCATTTCATCCCCGGGTTCTTTCCATCTTGTGGCGTAGTCTTTATGCCCTGTCCGGTTCTGGAACAAACTGGAATAATTTATTGAGCTCCTTCGGAAATAATAACCGAACCGGCAGGCAATGTTAAAAGAAAAAGCCCATCCCCTGTATTCAAAAGTATTGCGCAAGGCACCGAATAATGTGGGCATGGCCGGACCATGGTACACAAGATCTTCTATGGGGGTATTTTCTAATAAGAAAATGGAGCTGTAATCTGTGCTTACCTTTCCATTAAGGTAGCCTTGGGGGGCTCCGGTCTCAGGGTTTAGCCCTGCCCATGGATAACTATAAATTCCAAACAGTGGGCGCCCTTCTATGGGCTGGACATATACAGGGGCACGGCTAATGCTTGCGTCTGTAAATAAATTGGAGATAGTTGTGGCCTTTACCTCGTAATTGGTCACTTTGTCCGTGGCATGGCTCAACTGGAATTGTGTTTGCCAATTAATCCTGGAGTTGATATTTGTGGAGTTTAATACCAGGTCCCACCCTTTCCCGGACATATCTGCGACATTTCCGCGATAGGACAATAAACCCACGGTAGGATTTAAAGGTGCCTGACCGATGATATCTGTAGCATTTCTTTTAAAATACTCAAAAGAGCCCCATATCCGGCCTTCAAGGGCTTTAAAGTCCAAGCCCAAATTGAGCATGCCTGATTTTTCCCATCGCAAATTGGGGTTGGGAGGGTTGACAATAAAAGCGCTTTGCCGAAAAGTGTATGTTGCCGTGGTGAAGTTTGCGGTGGTATAGGCGGTCACCGAATTATCAATATTGCCGCTATACCCGTAAGTTGCACGTAAGGTTAATTGGGAAAGCCAGTCCAGATTGTAAAAGCCTTCCTTGTTGACATCCCACTTACTTCCTACCGACCATAAGGGGACAGACCTTTGATTGGAATTAACCCCAAATAGGTTGGATTGGTCTATCCTCCCGCTGGCAGAAAAAGTATACCTGTCTTTATAAGTATAGGCGATATTGGAAAAGTAGGACCGGAAACGATCGCTCGTGCCTTGTATAGTAGTCTCATCACTTATATTCGTATAATTTCCGGAAGGATATAATCGATAATATCCAACGTGGTCTATATTGGCTGATGTCCCTAACTGTCGGTCGTAGCCATAATATACATTGCCATAACCTGCTCCATCTACTTGTCTGGCCTCAACCCCAGCAAGAGCTGTTATAAAATGGTCCCCTTCAAAATAATTGTATTCCCCTTGAAACCTTCCATTGTGGGACAGTATGGAGTTTTGGGAAAAATATAAAATGTCTCCTAAGGGGAGATTGCGGTTAACCCCGTCCCCGGTGGGCTCGGAGAAATTATTAACAAGATTTCTTACATAGTATGAGTCTTGGCCTCTCAAAGTTTCATTCACTACCCCTTGGTTTTCAAAAAGGTATTGCCCTTTTATCTTAAAATGTTTTGTGATCTTCCATGCCACGGAAGTACTGGCGCGAATATTCTCCAGGCTTGATTTTTTCGAAGTTAAGTTTATCTCATCCAGGGGATAGTAACTCCAATTTAAAAAACCTTCCTGAAGGCTGTTTTTGATGAAGGAAGACCTGTAATCCCGAAGCACACTTAAGGGAAGCCCCTCTGAATCTGCTAGCTTTGCATAAGGATATTCGATGTTTTGTCGTGCATCATTTAAGGTATTGTTATCATTACGCATGCTTCGGGTATACGTAATGGACCCGGTTATATCGAAGTCCTTAAATGGTGTGAAGGTCTGGCTACTTCGCAGGGATATCCTCTCATAATCATTGCCCTTTTCCTCTAATAAGTTTTTATCATATCCTGCGGAGAAGAAATACCTGTAATTTTCATTCCCTCCTTTTAGGTTTAAAGCGTATTGTTGCTTGGTCGAAGGCCTATAAAAATGTTTAAGGTAATCATTTCTTATATCCACATCCCGAAGATTATCTATACTGCGTACAGCTTCTTCCGGACTTATTTCCCCTTGTCTTCCCTTTTCCAATATTTCAACGACAGGCGTGATCATCGGATAGGTTTCCGAGTTGGTCAAGTCTGCATCATAATAGCCCTTTTCAAAGAGAAAAGTTTCCACGTCTATAAAGTCGGACGAAGACATTTGCGGCCTGTAAAACAAATCAGGTTTTTCCCCAATAGTCAGGTTGGAATTGAATTCCAGGCTGGGAGGAAGATTGTTTTTTCCTTGTTTGGTGGTAATGACTATTACTCCGTTTCCCGCCCTGACTCCCCAAATAGATGCAGCGGCAGCATCTTTTAAAACGGAAATGCTTTCAATGTCATTAGGGTTTATATTGTCCAGGTCTCCTTCATAAGGGAAATTGTCCAAAATAATCAAAGGACTATCATCACCAAAAATCGTGGACCGTCCACGTATAGTGAGCCGGGTTTCCCCATCTCTTTCATCAAATAAAATACTCGGAGCGATGGCCTTAAGACGTCCGATGACATCAGTAGAAACCTGCCTGTTTAAGAGTTGGTTGTCCACATGCTCAAATGAGCCGGTAGCCCTCTCTTCAGGAATGCTTTCATAACCTGTAGAAACAGTAAAGGCTTCCATTTCCCCTATACTTTCCTTGAGGGATATGGACAGGCTTTCCCCACCGACATCTGATGATTCTATTTCCTTTCGCTCAAACCCAATCATAGAAATGACCAGAACATCATCTTCTTGGACTCCTGTTAAGGTAAAAGCTCCTTCTTTATCCGTAAAAGTACCTTTGTGAGTGCCTTTGATTTGGATAGAAGCCCCAACAATAGGCAGTCCGTTTGATGTAAGTATTTTGCCTTTTATCTCCTTTTCCAATAGGGTATTGGATTCTTTTATTTGATCCGGGTCATATTGAAACAGTATTTCACTTCCCAGGGACTGGTAAGAAAAAGGTAGGCCTTTTAGGATATCATCCAATACCTTTCGCAATGGGATTCCTTCAGCTGTCAGGGATACGGTTGCTTTGGAGCGGGCTAACTTTCCGCTATAAACAAAGCTGATACCAGAGGCTTTAGAAATTTGGTCCAAAGCCGACTTTAAGGTTTGTTCCTTTAACTGGATCGTGACCTTCGATTCCAGCAAGGACTGCCCTTTGACTTCTTCGGCTATTAGAGCGGAAGAGGTATAACAAATCATCCCGATAATAAAGACAGACCATTTCATAATAAGCATGACCTTCCGGCCAAAAGAGCTGGCCAGGAATTGTATTCGATGCAGATAGGAAAGCGTGCTTAGGGAATATAATGACCCGCACCCACCCTTTTCTGCATGGAGAAGTAGAGTTTTTTTCATAATTTTATCCTGTTAAGTGTTAGGGCTTAAAGCAATGTTTTCCAGACGCTCGCTTTTAGGCCCGCATTTGATTAAATACTCTCACTTTTGCTTACCGGCCAAGGTTTTCAAAAGCGGGAGTTTTTTCTATAAAATGGCCCCGCCCGCCAACTGCCTGAAATAGATTGTTTGATTTGGATTTAGGTGAAACATAGATTTAGTGGCAGGCAGGAGCCAATTACTTTGAGAGAATCCAACCACAGCAAAGCCATGGCCTTTTCTTGATTATATAGATCTGCGGTTTGTTAAACCGATATGAAGAAAGTTACCGTTAACCTCCTTAGTCTATTTGGGTTTTATTCGATATGTATTTTCACTCATTTTAAACCACCCGGCATTCATGACCAGACCTATTTTTTCCAGCATGACAACAAGTTCATCTTCAGTACTCATGGTACCATAAAACTCCCGGTTGGTCAGGCTTGAGTCCAACTGAATTTTTACACCATACTGAAGCGCCATATCCCGAACCACTTCATCCAGACTGGTCGCCTCATATCGGAAGATACCGTTGCGCCGGGAGAGGTACTTACGGGCATTCGTAACCACTTCTTTTCGAATAGACCGGTTTTCTTTTTCGAAAACGGCTTGTTCATTCGGATGAAGGATGGTAGGCGATTTATTCTTTTCTCCAGCAACTTTTAACGATACAACCCCTTCCAGAAGGGTGACCCTTACCTCTTTATCTCCTTCATAAGCAGTCAGGTTAAAGGATGTACCGAGGACTTTGGTTTCAAGCAGTTCCGAATGGATAATAAAGGGATGCTGTTTATCGGATTGCACCTCGAAAAAGGCTTCTCCTTTTAAATTTACCTCCCTTACCGGGCCTCTGAACTCCTCAGGATATTCCAAAATACTTCTTGGGCTGAGCCAGACCTGGGTACCATCTGGTAATGTTATAGTCTTTCGCTCCATTTTATGTGTCAGCATCGTTTCCATTTTAACCGGTGCCAGGATACTTAGAAGTTCAAAGCGGAAGAAATACCCGATGCCCAGCAATATTACTAGGGAAGCAGCGATGGATAGTATCATTTTTCTCAAAACCCTGGTTTGAGATTCAGGAGTTTGTTCCCTTGTAAATGATGGGCGGTTAATCCGGTTATGCACACGCTCCAGGGCCTGGGAAGTATTGTACCCGT
This sequence comes from Echinicola vietnamensis DSM 17526, assembly GCF_000325705.1. Classification (NCBI taxonomy): domain Bacteria; kingdom Pseudomonadati; phylum Bacteroidota; class Cytophagia; order Cytophagales; family Cyclobacteriaceae; genus Echinicola; species Echinicola vietnamensis. Next base: position 2,326,426 of record NC_019904.1, read on the forward strand.
TTATTTGATCCAGCCATTGGTCCCGTTGCGTTGAATCTTGTAACTGCTCAAATAATTGCTTATTCTTCGGGGATTGATTTATCCAATTACTGAGTTCTACTTGCTCGGATAACTCAAGTCTTTGGTTCCCCGCTTGTTTTTTAAGCAGGTAGATTACCCTTGCGATATGGGCAGGATCGTTTTCCATATTCTTCCGTTGCGCGATTTTTCCTTGCTTTTACTACTATCACGACGCGGAAAAGGAATAGTACCTATTGGGGATAAAAAAAATTAGAAATTATTCGAAGGTGTGCACCAATAAGTGGGCATAAGGGTAAATCATCAGGATCATTAACTGATCAGGGGTGATCTTACGGCGCAGCATGGCCAGTCCCCTAAGCTTATGATTTTTGACGGTTTGAACAGATAGGGACATTTCCTCCGCAATTTCCGATACAGAAAGTCCTTCTATATATGATTTACGAATGACTGTACTGCATTGGGTAGGGAGGGATTCAATAGCCTGATGGATCTCACGGACTACTTCGGCGCGGATCATGTTGGTTACATGGCTCTGGGTAAAATCCTCTCTACTATCTAAAAAATGACCATTTCGCTCCGCTTTATGTGTTGCAGTTTTAATAAAGTCCAGGCAGGCATTTTTTGTGGATTTGTATAGAAATGATCGAAGATGATCTTTGGAAGAAAACTCCATCTTCTTTTGCCATAGCTTTACAAAAAGGCTTTCCACTACATCCTCTGCATCGCTCTTGCTTTGTAATATCTTTTGAGCATAAAAGCATAAACCGGGGTAGAATTCTTGAAAAATCCTGTCAAACGATTTTCGATGCGTCAGGGAATATTTTGGGGCATTATGGTTAGTTCTATCCAGGGGCATAAATGATAAGCAACTTTTCTTCTTTATGAAAAGCAAGTGTAAAGAGTTAGGTGATTGAAAGTAAACATATTACAACTTATGATATTATATTTATAATATCAAGAAGCAGTAAATCAGATCCTTTTTTCACTTCCCGTGAATATCTCACAATTTATCTTCATTTGTTACTTCAAAATAGGGCGGGTCGTCACTGGCAGGAAATCGCCCGCTCACACGGGAATCCCGTGAACTATTGCCCCAGTTTATCAATTGGTTGGCCTTAAACTCATATTCTTCATTGAGTTCAGGCTCATATTCCAGGGAAAGTCGGGCATAGGCCAGGCTGAGTTCTTTCTGATCCAACTGGGCATAAACGTAGGACATCCAAAACACTATTTTGGAATGTTGTTTAAGGCTATCGGCTGATTTTAATAGCTGTAGGGCAGACTGATAGTTTTCATTCTTGATTTCCCGTAAGGCCTTATTAAATTCCTTTTTGTAATCCGTTGAATGTCCCTGAAAGGAAAGTACACTTGTTAAAAGCAAAATCATTAAATATTTCATATACTATCATTTAGTAGATTGTTGATATTCGGGATTTCCGTTTGACCGGATTGGGTATTTTCTTCCAATACCACTTCCCTTTTTACACCCATACCATAGCCAATCAATATAATCCCCAATAGCACAAACAATAAACCAGGTGAAATACTTTCCAATTTGGACTTTAACCCCGCCAGGGAACCGGAAAACTTAAACTCTCCTTTTGCCCCTTGCAGTATGAGCTTATAGCCCAATCGAATGGTCAAAAAACCGAGGACAAAACAGGTGATCCTCAATAAAAAATGGAGGATCAAACTGGTCATTGCTAATTTCTCATAATCAATCGCCATAGGATAGTATTTATTTTGCTGCCCCGGCCCGTCCACTTATTGAAAAAATAAGAAGGATATTAACCCTCGTCTTGATCAAACAATAAATGATTCAGTTTAGGAGTATTGTAAATGCGATCCAATTCTGTTTCCAGAATTTCTGCAATGTCTAATTTAATATTTTTATAGTTATCCTCCACTAGCTGAATAGAAATTTCCCGCACAGCTGGAATTGGTCTATATTCTTTGGATTCTTTTTCCAGGGCACTGTGATCATTGATGATCTCATTGTGAAAAGCCTTCAGTTCTATCCTTATATCAGGGGTATCGGCAACCATTCCGACGAATTCCCCGGAGGAAAGGGATGAGATCGTGGAGGGAGGCACTGCCTGATCCAATTGTTTTGATTTATTGATGGAAGTATCGTTACGGTTAATGGTAACACTTTTTCGATCTTGCATGATTTTGCCAAATCTCTCCGAAAGTTGTTTGGCTGTATCTCCCAAAACCTGCCCACTGATAAAATTCCCCACAGTATTCATGATTACCTCTGCTTGTTCCCGTCCATAGTCCTTTCTTAGCTGGCTATAATCCTGGACTCCCAGACAGGTGGCTACCTTATTGCTTCTAGCAGTTGCTATGAGATTGTCCATCCCATTGAAATAGATAGTGGGAAACTCATCGAATACCAGACTCGATTTTAATTTATTTTTTTGATTGACCAGTTTGGTGATCCTTGATATATACAGGGAAAGGACCGCGCCGTAAACTTGTTGTTTTTGCGGGTTGTTTCCCATACAAACGATCTTGGGTTCTTCGGGATTGTTGATGTCTAGGGTAAAATCGCTTGCTGACAATACATAGTAAAGTTGGGGCGAGGATAAACGGGCCATGGTAATTTTGGCACTGGCAATCTGGCCTTCCAATTGGTCGGTGGCTCCTTTTTGATATGCCGAAACAAAAGGGTTGATTAGCACCTCGATCTCAGGTTCTGTCCTGAGTACTGGAAAAAGTTGGTCGTATTCCACTTGCATCAATTCAATGACATGCGGAAGAGTACAGTATTTCCCGTGCCTGTGTTTTTTTAAAAACCAGATTACCGCGGTTAAAAAGTTGATCGGGGATTCTACGAAGAAGTCCCCTTGCTTTTTTATCCAGTCACGGTTCAGTCCCATCATTATAGTACGGGCCGCCTCACTGGCATCGGTAATATCTGTCATGGTCTCCGGTTCTAAAGGGTTGCAGCGATGGGTGTGTGAAAGCTTATCAAAATTGATGGTATAAAACGATGGTTTGACTTTATAGGCATGAAGGTTTTTTTGCAGGGAATTGTAGGCAATGATAGAAAGGTCATCGTATTTGAAATCATAGACAAACATGGAAAACCCTTTGGCAATATGTTGGGTGATCACATGACGGATGACAAAGTAGCTTTTCCCGGAACCCGGGGTTCCAGCCACTAGCAGCGCCCGGAAAGGATTGATGATATTAATCCAGGACTTCCTGACTTTTCCTTTAAGGTTATACCGTGCGGGAAGGTTTACGGAATACTCATTTTCCAAATACCGCTCTTCCTGGGGAAAGGTCTCATTGAGGTGGTTAAACACATCCCTGGCCATCTTTTCTTTTAGCAACCTGCTCAGTAATGCGCCCCCGGATAGCACCATTAGAAATCCAGTGGAGGTGATTCCCATATAGAGCACAGCAATTTGTGTTTCTTCAAGATTGAGATACAATACACCACTACTTGCCCAATAAATCATCAGTCCGATGGCCAATGGCCATAAGGCCTGGGATAACTTGAGACTTTCATTTTTCTTTCCTTTTGAGCCGATCAACGAAATCAAAAGCAACCCCAGGGCAAAACCTTTGGATATATTAATATGATCAAAGAGGCCGGTCTTCCCAATATTGGTGATCAACCGTAAAATTATTTCATGGGTAAGTCCCCAGTCCCCAAATGTGGTATAACAATAATAGTAGAAATGAAGGCATAGCAACCCAATACTGAGTTTACGGGTAAGATCAATGATCTTTCTCAGGCCTTCGGTATTTTCACCGGTCTGCATGTTTTACAAATTTTTCTTTCTGCGTTTTTTCTTTCTTTTCTTTTGGCTCAATTCGTACGGTGTAGGCTCATATCCCGAAGTTTGTGGGTTTGTTGGAAAAGAAAAACTTTGGTTCTCCCCGGTCTGCTGCTTGTGAGTCTGAGGTTCATCCGTATGTTTAACCATCATGGCCTTTTGAATACCATTGGCCGAAAATTCTTTACCCAGGCTGCTTCCATTAAAGACACAACGATGAATATGGTCGGTAAAGGTGATTCCATATACCTTCCCTTCTTCATTTTTGCGAACAGTAAGGTGGACTCCTTTTTTTCGAAGTTTTACCTGCAAATCTTCCAGGGAAGAAGATCTGGTCAAAGCATCGTTAACTGTCGATCGCAGTTGGTTGCGGTAGTTTTTTCTGGCTGTCCGGTTTAGTTCGAACTTCATTTCCAATTTCTTATAGGTAGGTTTGGAATAAATGGAGCTGGCTTTGATGGGAACTCCTCTTCGGTTCCCGTTAGCATCTGAAATGGAATAGATCAATCCTTTCTTTTGGTACATTTTGCTGTCTTCTTCTCCCCGGTAGGCAGTAACATTGAATTGTCGCAATATGGCATTCAACTCTGCAAGGGATGTGAACTTATAGTGGCGAACCACTTCTCCCACAATATTCGATATCGCCGCCTTTGTCTCTGTTTTGCCGTATTCAGCTTTATCCAGGGACTGTAGCAGGTTGACATGCTTGCGCTGTTGTTCTTCAGCTTTGACCAGCCCATACCTTTGTTCAATATCTTTTCTGGTCTTCTCGGATTGGACACGTCCCAGATTGTGCGTTTCAATTCTTTGCCCGTCCTCCCTGATATTGGTAGTCACCACATGAATATGGGGATGGGCTGCGTCGAAATGCCGGTATACCAGGTAGGGCTGCTCTCCAAACCCTATACCTCTCATGTAGTCCTCTGTGATCTTCCAAAGTAGGGGTTCATCCACTTTGTCCCTGGGAGAGAAGTTCAGGGAGATATGAAGGGCATTCGTTTTGGCTCTGGTATTTGTCTCTATGATTTTCTGAAACCTGGCCAGCTTTTTTTGGAAGTCAAGCTCTTCATCCTGTCTAAGGTATCCACAGGCTCCAAGGAATTTGGCCTGCCTCTTTTCCACCTTGTTTTCATTGTAATGAAGCACGCCCCTAATCGTCTTCCCAGAAGTGATCCTGGCAACCATATTATAGCCTCGATAGTTGAGAGATCATCACCATCAGTTGCTCCGTTTTCTGGCCGACCTTTTTATACAAAGGCAATATCTTCCGGGCAAAATACCTTTTCTCTGCCGGGTCGGGATGACCATTGAAATAATGCGTAACCTGATTGATGTTAACCCCTATGGAGCGGAGTTCGCCCTTTACCTTTACAATCTCGGATTTAAGCTCATCCAAGGAAGCATTTCGTTTTTTTATGGTCAGCTTCTTTTTGAAAAGCATAGTCCTGATCAGTTCACTGAGGTTTCGGCAATGAGCCGATTGGGTTAGGAGTTTTTTCAGTTGCTGGACTTCTTTTGGCGATAATCTTACTGTCAGCCAATAGGGATTTTGAGATACCTGGTCTTTTTCCATACATCCGGGGATTTAAAATTCGACTTCGGAGAATTTTATCCCTTTCGCCACTCCGGCAGCGAAAGGGCAAGATGGGATTGTGCCACAATCCTACATCTTGCTCATTGCCAAAACGCAATGCCATCCTTTGGAAAAGCGGGCGCTTCGCCTTTCTAAAAGGAGAGAATAATATTGGAAGGCGAAGGCTAATTTTCCAGGTTCCAAACCCATTCATCTGCGGCCATCACCCAATCTCTTATCGGTGTACCGGTTTCGTTTTTCCAGTCCATCCCCTGATAATAAAAATAGAATACCTCGGCTTCGGCCTCCGGAATATGCAGGTAATTAAAATAGGATTTTACTTCTTCCAGTTTTGGCGGTACTTGCCTTGAAAAGGATAAATTGTGAGCATCTTGTGTCATGTCGGATTTCATTTTGATGATGCTCAAAATTGTGTAACCGTTCGTTGGAATGGTCACACTGTGATCCGAAGGGGGGGGTGAGGTTTTCGGGAAATTTGACTTAAAAGCGGTGGGTAAAAAAGCAAGGGTGTTCCGCTATGGAGCAAAGAGAAACAGTGGAACATTCTTGCTGCGCATCCCTGGAATCGGGTGAGCGGAATGAGGGAAGTGAACCGGATGGAGGAAAGGGGAGGCGGGAGATGAGTCTATTGGTATTGATCTCTTTAACGGGATTTTATAATCAATTCAAATATCTCTGCCATATCTTTATTTCTTCCTTCATTTTCCCGCCAGCACTCACTGTACGTCAGTCTTTTGCTCTTTGGCACCGAAGGAAAAAGAAGGAGAATGCAAAGTTAGGTTTACATTTTATTTTGCATTCTTTAGTAAACTGTCCACCGTCTCTTTAGAGGGTTTTACATTATCAATAGAACTCTTAAACCTGACATCAAAAACATCATCAGGGGCAAACTCAATTTTAGGAATATCCATTGAGTTGTATAGTCGTAACGAATCTTTAGCTAATTGATAATCATAGTAGACATTCTCAATCTTATCAAATGCACCACCAAGGGTAGAATAAGTAAGAAAATTCAGTTTTTCAATTAAATCAAATTCATTGTCTAGTCGTTCGACTATTTCATTTAGTAAATGTTCAACACTTTTTCCTCCTGCTAATATTTCTACAAAAAGAGAGGCAACATACAATTTGCTTTTTAAAGGTGGCAATAGTTGTTCAATACTGAAATGATGGGTTCTACTACGAGTACTAGAACTTTTTACTTCAATTCTAAGATTAGCAATGCTAAAGTCATATTTTTCTTCGGGAATAGTATGCCATGCCCTTACTAATTCTCTCGGGTTGTTGGATTGGTGAATTAGAAACAGTTCAGACCACAAGCCTTGAAGAGTCTTTTTAGGTGGTTCTTTCAGAACCTTAAATAATTCGATAAATTTATTTACAGTATGTGTAATCTGTTTATTATCTGGCGAGTTCCCCAACGAGGGAACCAAGATTTCACAGGCTTTCAAAAAATACCTTTTTAAGTCTCGGTCATTACCGGAATAGCGAATAACAGAAAAATTGTGTTCTTCTTTTTTATTTTCAACATGGATTTCGCAACTCAAATTGTGGGTTATGGATAAGTTGTAGAGTTTTTGACGGGCAACTTTAAAGTTCTGCTTCTTTTGAGTTACAGATATTAGAATACAAGGATTCTCATTGAAATCTTTTGCTATTCGATGATTTTCAAACCCCTTTACTGCAACTGCCGAATATGAATGTTCTTTAGTTGTATTAGGTATGGGCAGATTTTCAAACTCGTCTTGGAAACCAATCATTTATCCTTAATTTTTATTAACGACTTAGATAGACGTTCGGGAATCCAAATTGCAATACTCACAATATCCTTATAATCTGTATCCTTTAGTTCCAAATTGTGGATTTGCACGGATACATGATTTTCTTCTTTGATTTTGTCGTCACCCGGATAAATAACTTCTCCTGTTCTGGGGTTTTTACCTTGAAACAGGTTTAAGATTTCGTCTTTTTTATTTAAACTCCTTTTTCTTGATGCTCCCTTCTTGATAAGGTAGACAAAGCTTTCTTCGGGAGGAAATTCATCTGTATAAAGAGCTATAACAGCCTTTAAACTTGTGAAAGAACTTGAATCACTTTGTCGGGTGTATTTTAATTTAGAAATTAAATCTTCATAGACGTCCTTGAGTGAAATTTTTGCGATAAGGTGTTTTTGCTCTTCTGTCCTTTTTTCGTGTCCTGAATCGTCTTGAAATACATCAGTGTATTTTTCTAAGAACTGATTATAAACAGTTTTGTTCTGCTCAATAATGAAATCAGTATCATGTGGGGCTTTGATTCGTAACCATGCATTTCCAAATTTATTTCGCTCTAATTCGTCTGATAAAACATTCTTGCGAGTAAGCTTAAACATTTCATCAAGAACAAATTGTCTTTTTAAGTCATTTAGATGATTACCGGAAAGCTTATGAGATTGAAGTTTGTTTCTAATATCTTCCTCATGGTCAACATACTCACTAAATAGATGAGCATTTTCTGCATCTAAATAGACTCGACAAAAACCTAAGTAATCTTTTTTGTATCCAAAGAAACGAGCTCTTTGTTGTATTGTGTCGGCATTTCCTACACCCTTACTTCTAGGCATGTATGTTACTGTTAGCCCCTCAACAGTAAAACCTCTATCCATTGCCTGACCACCAACCAAAATAAAGGAATAATTACTATTCCAATCTACAGAACTACCCGCCTTTGAGTTCAATTCTTCTACGGCTGTTCCTCTTATATAATGTCCCAAGTCTTGAAGTAACTCTTCGAATGATGGTAGGTTTTTAATGTTGGCATTTAAGTCAGAATATGCTGTCCAGAATTCATCAATTAACTGAATTTTTGAGGCATCATTATCATCTCTTTCAATTAGGATTTTAGCCCATTGCCCTTTGGCGTTATTAACCCAATTGTGATAAGTTCCATGGTCATCAACTAACCTTGAAGGATGAACCATCATTGTTCGGTTTCGTGGATTTCCGGAAACACCTCCGATACGAATTCCGGCAGCAACTCCCAGAAAAAAGATTCGCATTGCTTCTGCTAACGAATCAGGTATGTCGGTAATGGGGTTATCTTCTGTGTATATTTCACTATATGGAATGTTTCTAACGATATAATGATGTTCCTTAAAAAAAGCCATTCCGCCCGTATATTTTTCTCCGGGTGTTAATAATTGAATAAAATTGGGAGATAGGTTATCCATAATATTTATGAATAATGGAGCCTGTGGAGTTGCTGTATATTGAATGAAGGTATGGTGGGGTAAAATTGTTTTTATTTCCCTTATTCTCCTATAAATGGTACTCATCTCCAATTCTGTAAGAATTTCTCCATTAGCCTCTCTTTTAGCATTAGCACTCGCCCTGGTGTTCATACTTGCTTGGTCGCCCTCATCATCAATTATAAGTGTGGGTACATTACTTAAATCCAATTGTTGTAATACGGCTATTAGATTTCTAAGGTGATTAGTATTTTTCATTACTGTTATCAGTAATGTTTTTTTTAAATGTTCGGGCGTATCATTATTTCTCCAACTATCTAATTCACGTTTAATCGTGTTTTTGTCTTGGGGATTTTTATATGGATCTTGTGGGTTATTAAGCATGACCCACTTTCTCAAAAAACCTTGATTAACGTTTAGGTCGTTTTGAAGCCTTTGAAAAGATTGATTAACTAAGTTAGTTGAAATACCTGCAATGACAATCACTAATTGATAGCCATTATCTCTAGCTAAAGCTGTTAGAGTTGTAAATGAAAGTGTTTTACCACTTTGCACATAACCAAATACTAGACCAGTATCGTTGTTGGCCTCCAATTCGGGGTTGCCACACAACTGCATGATGTGATGCGTTTCTTCTTTGACTTTTTCTTTTGCATCCTCATCCGAACCAAAAATCCTACTTAGTAAACTTTCAGTTTCTTCTCCAAAAGTTGGGTTCCAATATTCCGAAGATGAATCATCTCCTAAGGCATTTATTTTTTCAAATTCACTCATATACATTTATGGTTTTGATAAAGAACCTTTCAAAAGTTCATTCATGTTATTCCTTACCTCTGTTACTGCGGATTTGGTTTCTTTGGCGATAACCTCAGAAAGTCCAAAGGCAACTGCTATTCTCAGAATAGGTTCAATCACTTTGGCATCATCACCAGCAAACTCAATCATAAACGGGTGTACTAAAGACAACCTGACACCAATATTTCTATATCCTTGTGCCTTTTCTTCGGGAGGTATCAGGTGGTTACCAACTTGAAAAAGTTCAGAAATAGATTCATCATAAGAAACTTCTAAATGAACCATCCATTCACAATCATTTAGGTTTAATGGAAATTTTTTAAAGTAAGATTCTTGAACCTCATTCAGAGGTTCTGTGTCCTCCACTTCAACAATTTTTCTATTTCTAACTTCATTTACCTCATTCGAAAGTTCTTCCTTAATTGTCTCAGTTGTATTGTCAACAACTGTTTTTGAAACCTTACTGTAATTTTTAGCACTTTCTCTAACTCTGTATTTATCTGCTTGTTTTAAAATAGGAATTGAATCTTTGCCTTCTAACTGTTCTTTTAGAATGTCCAAAAAAGCGTCCATGTTATCATCCCACTGAAATCCGTCTTTAGTATGACTAACTTTAAAGCCTTCTAAATGTAGTTCACCAAATAACCGTTTGTATCTATGGCTTCCCAATGACCCCGATATTCTTGGAGGTCTGAATCCTTCATCATTATCTGCACTACCTTCAATTACTCGTCCCCTTCTAAATAATGCAAAACCGCTATCTCGAACCGACATTGTTTCCATAATGGCTACAAAACCTTTTGCTTTTAATTCTCCGCCATTTCCATCACTACCAAAATCGAATTCAACTTCTTGCTTCCATTCTATATCTTCATCATCAGGTGTGTCGTAATATGGAACTTTTAGAATCTTAGGAGTATGATATTTCATCTCTTCGGTTCCATTTATCAATAATTTGAGCGTTCCATTTCTTATATATTCTCTATAAATGCTCGCAAGGTGATGTTTTACCTTCCATAAACCTCTTTTGACAGGCATTTTTTCCTCGATTCCCATCAGGGTTATAACCGTATAATGCGAATTCTTTGACGCATCTTTTGTTGAGATATCTAATTCATCGATTCTATCTTCAACAATTTTTGAAATGTCAAAAGAAACAGTCCTTTCAACATCTTCTCCTAAAGAAGTTGTTCTTACCTCCCATTGATTAGAGAACCAACAGGCTGCAGATTTCATCCCCATTCCAAATTCTGAGAGTTTTGTATTGTCCGGTGGTACCTCAGCAGTTCTAAAAGCCCTTTGGTAATCATTCCTATGAATCCCAGCAGCATTGTCAGTAATTATGATTCTGTTATTAGTAGTGTCAAACTCAATATTAACAATTAATTTGAAATCGATGCCCTCAAGTGATTTAAGAACCTTCTCGTTCTTTAGAAAGCTGTCTATTGAGTTGTCAATAAACTCTGCTAAAGCATAATATGGCTTATAATTGAGATGTTTTAGGACTGATAAGATAGTTACACCTGGTCTTATGTTGACACTACTTAATTGTTTCATGGTTCATCTGAATTTTACTATCATTCTGGATAAGCCCGTTTTTTCTATTTATTGGTTCTTGAGCTCTGATTAGTCTTAAAGCAATTTTTCTAACAATATCAACATTCACTGCATTTCCTAAGGCGGAAAAACAAGTACCAATATTTTCTGGCAATTGTATCCCATTCATTGATTGGATTCGAGCACCTTCTTTTGGTGTTATGTATCTTTCCTCCCAGCCTAGGATAGGTATTTGAGTGCTCACAGTAACGAGAGAAGGGAAAAAATCGGTTCTTTTTAGTCTTACGCCTGAACCTCTAAATTGTATGATATAGTTTCTAACTTTTCTTTCTCCTCCTTGAACATTCCACTCAAATTTCTGCCAACTTGGGACATTCAACTCCTTGATTTTATGAACAACGGGAGCAATATGTTGTTTATACTGCTCATAAAAGGCTCTATTGCTTCTTATGTAGTGTTTTTTCCATGTCGGAAATTCATTCTCTTCTGTTCTGGCATAGCTTGGTAGGTTAGTGAATTTTTCTTCTCTCGACATTCCTTTTAATGGTATGCCAAATTTTCCTTTTGTTGCTCCTATTTTTCGGGATGATGATGCAAAAGGGGTTTCCTTTTCAAACGGATAAGTAGCTCCAAACTCCATACTCCAAATAGGCCAACTTGGCAGCTTAGCATCTTTTGGTAATCTATCTAAAAACTCTTGCCATAAATCCAAAACATAGACTTTTTCCGGCTCAAGCCTGTTAAAATTTAGTGGATTTTCATCAAGATAATCAAAAATGCTTGTTTGCTTATCGGTGGTTTGTGGCCAATGAAAATGATCAAGACCACCTATTGAGCCTACAATAAAAAACCTTTCCCTATGCTGAGGAATACCAAAATGATGGGGAGAGAATACATGTTTATCAATTGAATAGTTCAATTCATTTTCAAGCCGATTTTGAATGTAGGCCCATGTTTCACCTTTCTTATGGTTTTCTAAATTTCGAACATTCTCAAGAATAAAGTATTTAGGTTTATGGTAATCTAAAATTTCCACAATTTTATCAAATAGAGAACCATTCCTCTCATCTTCTAATCCCTTTTGACTTCCTGCCTTTGAAAATGGTTGACAAGGAAACCCGGCACACAAAATATCGTGTACCGGTATATCTTCCACGGCTATTTTGGTAATATCCCGATTTGGCCTTATCCCAAAATTAATCTCATATAAATCTGCTAGGGACTCTTTTAATTCACTAGCGAAAACACACTCAAAGCCAAGATTCTCCAGAGCTATGTGAAATCCCCCAATCCCCGCAAAAAGGTCAATATATTTCAATTTATTACTCTCTTCCACAAACATAGTTATTTGGTTGTAACAAATTCGAGAGAAGGCTAATATTAGCGAATGTCAGATCGACTTGTTTAACCACGTTTTCAACAGATACTATTATATTTACGTCAATAAGCCAAACATTTTGCCATTGGAAAATGCTGTTTTTATAAGTTTTGTTCGTGTATCATTTTTTAATTCGTTTAAAAGTTTCTTCTATTAATTGTTTAATCACTCCCCCAACCACCTGATATCCTATGGCTTATCAGGTATTAAAATATCCACACAATATAGATTTCCTTGTAAAAAGAAGGCATTAGATAATTTGGTGAAGATCTTCCAAATCTAATGAAAAATAACAAAAAATAGTATTGAGGAGATTTAATGACAGTTGAAATTTTAAGCGATCTTGCATCTGATATTAATTGTCAAAGATCAATACATTATCCCTTATCTGTCCCAGATTATTTCACAGGCTAAATATTCCCAAATTAGAATTTTCACTTTTAATTCGGTTAAAGTTGTTATAACAGTGTATTCATAAATACCTTTTTGTATAGTTGTCCACTTGGAGAATGGAAGTTCATTCATGAACAATACATTTTGCATTGCTCTACTACCAACTTCTGGTAAAACTTCTAAATTATCACCTAATAGAAAGGTTGTCATTTCTTGATCAGATAATATTTCGATAGGTGCAAACCATATCACTTTAGGGTGCTCAAAAACAGTTTCGCTGTTTTCAAACTTAGCGTGTCCGAATGCCAATTTAAGTAGAACATTTTCAACTCGTTTCTTATCTATTTGAAACGCTGTGATTCCGTTTTCTTTTACTAAAGTTGCCTCTAACTTTGATTTTAATTTTGGTTTACGGACAAGAATCTTTTTGATACTTTCTCGCTGTATCCTTTTTGGTTCAACTGTTCCACATAGTATGCATTCTATTAAGCATGCAAAATACTCTTCGTCAAGGGAGAATCCGTTATTACACTTTAAACAACTTGGAACTACGGGTAAATTTTCTGGAAAGGGATTTTCCAAAATTATTTTAGATGGGACATGGTCTCTTGTTTCTGGATATTCTCCACAATATGCACACTGAGTGTTCAAGCGTAAATCGCTAAATGTTTTGATTTGCTTCATAATTTTTTAATATTTTCAATTAACCAATTGAATGAAAGTGTAGATCTTTACTGGGAAACTAAATTAAAAGTAGTCATATTGATTTTTTTTGGCAATGCAATTGCATTGCCATTGAACATCTGAAAAACTAGCAGCTATATAAGACATTGTAAATAAGTTACCAAAAACTAGTTTATTATATAAAAACAAAAATGGCTATGTGTATCCGTAAGAGTGCACGTAATAAAATATGACAATACGTGTCATTGAATTTCACCCTTTCAATTTTTAGAACAATTCATTAGTTTTATCTTATACATTTTATGACAAATAAGTTAATGGTGATTTAAATGGCTAGAGTAAAAATTGACGGAAATCTAATATTAACCTATGAATATGAACCCTATCGAGAAATTTATTGGACTAATCTCTCAAATTATATTATCAAAAAATATGGTAATAAGGAATTTACCGAACACTCTTTAGTTGAAACGATACTCCTTGATTGCTTCCATTTTTTTGTGAACGAATTTAAAAGTATAATATTTGAAGAATCAACAACCTCATTTTTTAATTACGCTTTTTATCTCCACGAACAGTCTTTGCAATTTTTAGTGAAAACTAGAGATGGCTTGTCATTTGGAGAAATTGACGAAAATGATTTTTCAATTTACAGAAGAATTCTAAAATTAGCTTTAGAACAGGGTTGTGACATTGACCTAAATTGGGGTAAATTTCCAACAAGTCAAGAAGTATTTAGGATGGAGGATAAAATCCAGAGATTATTTTATCTCGGAACTTGGTTCTACATATTTGCTGATTATGTAGCCTTTCATAAAATGATTCCTAATGCTAAAAAAATAAATTTTGACCGTGAAGGATATATAGGAGTTTATTGGCAAAAACATTACGAGAGTTCATATGACGGACTATTTCCAAAGCTCAGCAATGACTATGCAAAAGGCACTTTTGACGAAAACGCAGTAGGCGAATTAAAAGAAGCAATCAATAAGTGTTTTGAAATAGACTTTGATTTCGCCGGAGATTTAATCTTTGAAATAAAAAAACACTTTAGTTCTTCACCTTTTCAAACTATTGAGCCTTATGTTTTACCGGAAAATTTATCTAATCATTTCAAAATTGATAAAAAATCTGCTAAACAGTTTTATAATGGGCTATCTATTTCAAGAGAGAATAAACAGCCTATTGAAAATGTGGTTTATAAACCCTATTCGACGGAGCGTTATATGTATCGACCAATACTAATTTATAAAATTGATGGAGTAAACCGTGCTTTAGTTGGAAAGGAAAAATTCGCTGAAAGTATTTATGTTTTAGCAACAAATGCAATAAGTTGGAATACCATACCTATAGAATGGAGACAGAATAAATGCATGTTCAAATATATGAGCCGAAAGGGAAATGAACACGATTCTATTTTAGAAGACAAAGTGGAAGAAATATTAAAAGCCAGAGATTTGCGCTATGTAAGGAATGTCAAGTCATTTAAAAGACCAGGGATAAACAATATTAATATTGATAATGAAGTTGCTGGAGAAATTGATTTTATAATAATTGACGACTCGAGAAGTAAAATAATAGTTGCAGATTCAAAATACAACAAAGCAAAATATGAAGCAGTAGGTTTCAGAACTGATAATACAAACTTCATTACAAAATATGAACCAAAATTGCAGAAAAAGATTGATTGGATTTCAGGCAATAAAGTAGTGGTTCAAGAACATTTTAAAATTATTTATCACATTCATGACTTGGATATATCCAATTATGAAGTTATTGGTTTGTTTTTTATTAATACACCGACATTTTATATGCTTAATGGTACTTATAAGGCTATTACATTGAATCAATTAGACAACTTTTTTTCAGAGGATTATGAAGAAATTACTATTAAGCATACAGATAAAGAAGGTGTTGAGTCATTGATAAAACACCCTTACTTTAAATAAAAAAGGGGAGATGGCTTCCTAGCTTTTTTAGAGAAATATACAGGCTCTAATATACCGATATTTCAATTCCAAAACGGTTTATAAAGCCCAACTCAATAACCTCAAATCCTCCGCCAAATGGTTCGAATTCAGTCCGGTCAGCTCCACCAAAAAGCTTGCAGCGATGCAAGCTTTTTTTGTTTTTCGGGGATGTATTTTGTGTTTTTATATTCCCCAAAACAGGGAGCTGTAGTGGTGGGTGGTTTCTAGAGCGTTCAAATTATCGCTTCGTACTAAAAAAATCAGTCTACAGAGTAATTGACACGGGTAAGGATGCTTCTGCCCAAGGTGACCTCATCAGTGTATTCCAGTTCACCGCCGATGGGGATGCCCCTGGCGATGGTGCTGACTTTGATGCCTTTTTCTTTGAGCTTTCGTGTGATATAAAAAGCCGTGGTGTCGCCTTCCATGGTGGAGGGCAGGGCAAGGATAACTTCGGAAACAGCCTCTCCAGAGTGTGGTTGATCAATTCTGGTTAGCAAGGATGCTATTTTCAACTCTTCGGGGCCAATCCCTTGAATGGGGGAAATGACACCGCCGAGCACATGGTAAAGACCATTGTATTGGGAAGTGTTTTCTATCGCCAGCACGTCAGGAATATCCTCCACGACGCAGATAAGGCTCCGGTCACGGCGCGGACTTTGGCATACGCTGCAAATCTCTTGGTCGGAAATATTATGGCATACGCGGCAGTAGGCAGTTTCCTTTCGAAGCTTGGTGATGGCGTCGGTAAGGTTTTCTGCAATGGCTTCAGGTTGCTTCAGGAGATGCAGGGCGAGACGTAGTGCCGTTTTTTTGCCGATACCGGGCAGTCTGCTGATCTCGTTGACCGCGTCTTCGATGAGTTTGGAGGGGAAGTTCACCGGCGCTAGGGGATTAAACGATGGCGGCTTGTATACCTGCGTCCAAGATGGACTGGCACATAGGCTTCAACTGCTTCATGCTGCCCTTTTTGACGGCACATTTACCTTTGTAGTGGATGATCAGGGTGCATTGTTCGGCCTGTTCCTGAGAATGGTTGCAAACTTTGATCAATACTTTGGTGACATGCTCAAAGGTGTTGATGTCATCGTTAAATACCACCAGGTCATGCTCTTCCGTATCCACCAAATCCTCCAGTAAGATTTCTACTTCTTCTTCTACAGTATGTTCTAATGGTTGCATGCTCATTTTGCAAAGTTAATAATTATAAACAAATTAGCAGCCTTTATGATATAGTATACTATGGATTCAAATTTAATACTCCTTGTTATAACATCCTACTTTCTGTTGTTGTTCATTATTTCTTACTTTACTTCCAGGAAGGTTTCCCAAGAGACATTTTTTACGGGGGATCGTCAGTCTCCTTGGTTTTTGGTGGCATTTGGCATGATCGGGGCTTCGCTGTCGGGAGTGACGTTTATTTCGGTGCCCGGCGAAGTAGGAGGTAGCAATTTCTATTATTTTCAAGTTGTTTTGGGATATACGGTGGGGTATTTAACGATCGCGAAGGTGCTGCTGCCGCTGTATTATCGTATGAACCTGGTGTCCATCTACGCTTATTTGGAGGATCGGTTTGGATTTTGGTCATATAAAACGGGAGCGTTCTTTTTCATCCTTTCCCGGACATTGGGCTCTTCCATCAGGGTGTTCCTGGTGGCGGGGGTGCTCCAATTGATCCTTTTTGATGATTGGGGGATCCCGTTTTGGGTGTCGGTTCTCATTACCGTTTCCTTGATCTGGTTGTATACGCACCGTGGCGGAATCAAGACCGTGGTCTGGACCGATACGCTGCAGACGCTTTTTATGCTGCTGGCAGTGGGGACCAGTATTTATTTGGTCGGTAAGGACCTGGGGATTGCCGGTGCAGGGGACTTGGTGGGCCGTGTAATGGCAGATTCCCGCTCGGAAATTTTCAATTGGGACTGGCAGGCTGGTACCAACTTCTTTAAGCAATTTGCCAGTGGTGCCTTTATTACCATAGTGATGACAGGGCTGGATCAGGATATGATGCAGAAAAACCTTACGTGCAGGAATATTGGTGATGCGCAGAAAAATATGTTTTGGTTTACCATCATTCTGGTATTTGTAAACCTTTGTTTTTTGGTCTTGGGCGTCTTGCTTTACCAGTATTGCGAAGTCAATCAAATTTCGCTGCCGGCTAGAACAGATGACCTTTATCCCATGCTGGCCACGGAGCACTTTAGCGTATTTGCCGGTACCGTGTTTGTGCTGGGGATTATCGCCGCGGCGTATTCCAGCGCGGATTCCACCTTGACGGCATTGACGACCTCTTTTTGCTTTGATTTTTTAGAGATTGAGCGCAAATACCCAAAGGAACGTCAACAATCCATTCGCAAGAAAGTCCACCTGGCCTTTACGGGGATCATGTTTTTTGTCATCCTGCTGTTCAGGTGGATCAATGACCAAAGTGTGATCAATACCGTTTTTGTCATTGCGGGATACACGTATGGGCCGTTGTTGGGCCTATACAGTTTTGGGTTGTTTACCAAGCGCGCTGTGAAAGATAAAATGGTGCCATGGATCGCTGCCATGGCACCATTGATAGCCTACGTCATTAGCCTGAATTCCAAAAAATGGCTTTGGGGTTATGAATTTGGGTTTGAAGTACTTATTCTGAACGGAGGGCTAATGTTTCTGGGACTGATGATTTTCAGTAACAAGCAAGAGACTGGCCGAGCATTGGGTGATTAACTCCTTATCGAGAGCACTTTGATTTGGGGTTTGCTACCAGCCAGCCTCTTGCTCACTATACCTCTCCGTGTTCGATTAAGGTATTTAGTCGCTTCAGCCGTTTCAGCTGGTTTTCCAAGGTGTCCATGGAGCCATCCAAGGATACCATGACAGAGAAATGGTTCCCCTGTACGGATGTCCCGTTGACATGTTTGTGTTTTATACTGGGACTGCCGTTTACCAGTTCTTGGATTTGTACATCATAAAGCTCTGAGAGTTTGATTGCATCATCCATTTTGAGATTTGAGCGTCCCTGCTCGTATCGCGAGTATGCAGTATAATCTTTTTTTCCCAAGTAATCAGCGATGTATTCTTGGGTAAACCCTCTTAGTACTCTGTATTTTCTGAGGTTTTCTGCAATGTGTTGTTTTAGTTCCTTTTCCATATTTGTAATATGTTTGAATTTCAAATTTCTAACTACGAGTAGTGTGTGTTAATTTACGTTTTACATTCATTTACAAGTGCACAAGTGTTTTTTTACTAATAAACTCATGATCCGTATGATCTAAGTAAGACTGTTCAGCCGGTTTAACTGGGGCCGTACAAGTATTTTTTAATAGCTTTTGGGGTAAGCAACTTTATCTAGTCATTTTATGAACTATTATAAAATTCATGGTTTTGTGAATTTTAATATGTTATAAATGTAAATAAACCAGTACGTTGGGGGCAAAAAAAGGCCTACGCACATATACGCAACAGTTGAAAAATATGGTAAAAATGGTTTTTTGTGCCTTTTTTAGGGTGATTTATTTACTAAAAATCGCTTTTTTTTCACCATGATCCTGTAGGGAATCAAGGTATTGTCGAGTGGATGTGTTGAAGTACAGGCCTGGATGAGGATGCTTTTTATGATGACTTTTGGTGAGCGGGCAAGGCCTGCGAGGAGCTGGGGACTGGTTGAATATTGGGAGTTCCTGATTACCTCTTATCCTTCATCCCGAGAAGCATCAATGAATTATCGATGAGGGTTTTTGAAATTATCCTGAGAATGGCTTCTTTACCCATTTGCAGGAATTGTTTTGAGGGCTTAAGGTAGCGCCCAATGGATCACCATTCCAATTCCTTGGAGGGATCCCAAAAAACAGTTTGGAAATTGACCACTTGGTCATTTTTGATGATAACCCCTTCAGCCTCTAACGTTCGTTGCATTTTTTCCGGTGGTGAAAAGTGCGCTTTTCCTGTAAGAAGCCCTTTGCTGTTGACCACACGGTGGGCAGGGACATCGTCTAGGGTATGGGCTGCATTCATGGCGTATCCCACTGTCCGGGCACCGCTTTTGGCGCCAAGGTAATTGGCGATGGCTCCATACGAGGAGACGCGGCCTTTAGGGATGAGCCGGACGACTTGATATACCAGGTCAAAGAAATTTTCTTTGTCAGTTTTCACGGGCTATTTCGATGATGGTTTGGTTGATGGTTCTTCTGATTTCCTTTTCAATCGCCTTATTGGACACAGCCATTAAAAACTGGCACTTCAGCTGTACCGTTTGGTGCTTGATTTCGGTGGTCTTGAGCGTAAAGGTATTTTTGACGATGGCCTTATCAAAAGAAAATGCTACCTGCTTTAGCCGTTCCTCGAGGGAGGTGATTTCCAAGGTTGGCTTTAAGCTCATTTCAAATTCAAAGGTCAACTTTTTATGGTGCTGTCTGGAATAGTTGATGACCTGAGAGGTCAAGATCGTAGCATTTGGAATCATGACGATGTCGGCTTCTTCGTTTACCAAAACCATGTTCAGAAGGGTGACGTCTTGGATTTTTCCTTGCTGGTCCCCTATTTTCACGGTGTCACCAAGGGAGAGTTGATCAGAGAACATGATGATGAGTCCATTGATCATATTGGTGATGTAATCTTTGGAAAGCAAAGCAATGGCTGCCGCCACAATGGTAATGCTGGTAAAGAATTCTCCGGGGTCGATTCCGAAGAGAAACATCAGGGAAATGACCAATACCAAGACGTTTAGGATGCCCGCGATATGGTTGATGCCCAGGACGAAGTTGCTCCTGAAAGGATCCTGTCCTTTTTTTCGAAGGTAAAAACGAACCGTAATCAGCCTGCCCAAGGAGATGATGATATGGCTGCTGAGCAAAAAGGTCGCTGCTTTCAGGACGTTGTCAATAAATGAAATGTATGGGAGTAACTTCTTCGAAAGGTCGACGGAAAACCAAAGCAACAGGATAAAGGTGATCACCTTGAAGAGAAAAAGCACCCTTTTGCGCTTTTCCCGCTCCCTTATCTCGGATTTGTCTATAGTCATGTGGTTTTCGGAAATAAAGTCTTAATTTTAACGATACTGTTTTTTTATCAATACTAGTCAAAATTACTAACATAACCATACAACTTATTATGAATAGGAATATCATTATTACAGGAGCAGCGGGGAACTTAGGGAGTGCAGTAGTGGATAAGTTTAAGCGAGAAGGATTTAGGGTTATTGCTACTGTGGCACCGGGAAAAGGTGAAGAAATGGAGGAGGCCAATGATATCTATGAGCTGGATGTGACCGATGAGGAGAAAGTGGCTGAATTTGCAAAGGAGTTTACCGTGCAGTATGGTTCTGAACTCGAAGCCGTGGCGATGCTGGTGGGAGGTTTTGCCATGGGAGACCTGTCCAAAACCTCCAAGACAGATGTGGAAAAGATGCTGCAGTTGAATTTTTTCAGTGCCTATAACATGACCAAAGCCTTTTTGCCGGTGCTCAAAAAGACCGGAAAAGGCACATTTCTATTTGTGGGGGCAAAGCCAGCCTTGAACCTTGGAGAAGGAAAATCCACTGTGGCATACACTTTGAGTAAGAGTTTGGTGGTCAATTTGTCCGAGTTGGTGGCTGCCGAAACCGAAGGCACCGAAATCAGGTCGCATGTGTTTGTGCCCAGTATTATCGATACTCCACCCAATCGAGAAGCCATGCCAAAGCAGGACTTTTCCAAATGGGTCCGCCCAGATGAAATCGCTGAGGCAATGCACTATGCGGCGACAAACCCAGCTTTGCGGCAGATGACCTTTAAACTATATGGAAGTGTATAACCTTAAAAAGTAATGAAGCGTACCTTTAAATTTATGCTCGCAGCCTGTTTGGTGCTGGCTGCTGGCGTGGTCACCGCACAGACCAACGATGAAGTAAGAAGTCTTTCCATTTTCAACGGCGTGGAAATCTCCAATTCCATTGAAGCCGAATTGGTGAGGGGAGATCGCTACCAGGTGGAAATATTTGCCTCGGGAACGGATGTTTCCAATGTGGTGACAGAAGTGGATGACCGACAACTGCAAGTAAAAATGGGCAAAGGTAATTTTGGCTCCGCGAGTGTCAAGGTGATCGTTACCTATGCCGGCGACCTTGATAAGGTCCAGGCCAGCACCAGTGCCAGGGTTTTTGTGAAAGATGTATTGGACCACAAATCCTTGGCGTTAAGGGCTGAGACCAGCAGTTATATTGAAACCAAGGTAAATGTGGCCAAGTTAAGCCTCGAAGGAACGACCAATGCCAAGATCTTCGTAGAAGGAACTGCCGAGCACTTGAAATTGGAGGCCTATACCAAAGCTGATATCAGCGGGGAAAACCTCCAAGTAGAAAAGGCCGATGTAAAGACCAATACCGCCGCAAAATCCATCATTAGCGTCAGTGAGTCCATAAAAGGTTCTGCAGGCACTGCCGGGAAAGTCGTGTACATCGGGGATCCAAGGGTAGTGGACGTAAAAACCAATACAGGAGGAGATATTTCAAGAAAGGAATAGTGTCCATATGCATCAATCAAGAATTATAATGTTAACCCTGCTTCTGCTGGCAGGGTTTTCTTTTTCGTCCAGCAAGGCCCAGGGAAGTCTTGCAGAGGAAGAGCAGGTGAAGGCTGTTGTTCAAAAGCTTTTTCAAGGGCTGAAGGAGCGGGATCCGGAAGCGCTGAATGCTGTTTTTGCAGATCATGCACTGCTGGAGACCGTCCAAACCCACCAAGGAGACACTACCGTGAAACGTGAAGTAGTGAAGGATTTTATCAATAGCATAGGGGTGATTCCGGTGGAAATGGAAATAGAAGAAAAATTGCTGGGATTTGAAGTGAAGATAGACGGGGCTTTAGCAGCTGTATGGACCCCGTATCAGTTTTATATTAACGGGAAACTGGCCCATTGTGGTGTCAATTCCCTACAGTTGGTGAAGTCGGGAGGAGAGTGGCAAATTGTTTATTTAATTGATACCCGGAGAAAGGAAGGCTGCTAGCGATGGAAGGGAGGCTAGTTTTTGTGCTTTTTTCTGAGGGCTACGGCTGCAATGATGCCGATTTCCAGCAAGACAAAAGCCACGGCAAAAACGATTTGGCCTTGATCGCTGTTGATGCTGCCTTTGAACAGGATGAAAAGTAGGAAAACCGCAATGGCGGCAATAAAACCGTTTTTTATATTCATGCTTCAAAGGAACAAAAAAAAGCCCATGTAGGGAAATGCCCGGACAAAATACCCCATAACGGTCTGTAATGATTTCTAGAAAATGACGATTACCAAAAAAGAAGTTTATAGTGCCTTACATGCATTGCTACAGGAGAAGCAGAAGGCAATAGAGGCCAATATTGACCAGCTGAAGCAGTCTGCGGCGGAGGACACCAAAAGCAGTGCCGGGGACAAGTATGAAACCGGCCGTGAGATGGTCCGACAGGAGATCGATAAGGCGGTGATGATGCAGCAAGAATACCAAGTCCAAATGGATCAGCTAAATGGAATCGACCCGGAAGAAAGGCATGAAAAGGTTCGGGTTGGCAGTTTTGTGGTGACCGATCGGGCGGCAATGTTTATTGCGGTGGGATTTGGAAAAATAGAGGTGAATGGACAAGTGGTATTTGTGATTTCTCCCCAAGCACCACTTGCCCGATTGATGATGAATAAAGCTGCGGGTGCGTCGTTGACTTTTAATGGAACACCCCAGCAGCTGGTTCATGTGAGCTGAACTTATTTGCCTTGAGGGATCAAGGTCATCAATTCTGAAGCTCCATCCAGCAGCGTAAGCTTGTCTTTGCCTACTTTAAAGTTGGAGACATTTTTCAAAGCGTCCAAGAATTGGTTTTCACCATTGCCTGGACAGGCCTTTTTGGTCATGGCGCCAGGATTCAAGTTGATATTGGTGCCGTTAAGTTCATATCCTCCGCTAAACGAGTTGCAGCCCGTAGAGCCGGTGAGTTTGCCATCGTCGGTAAATCCTAGCGAGGGAAGTCCGCCGCTGAACATGTCCAAACCACCTCCCATTAAGGAAGAAAGCACCCAATTGTTTCCAGTTAACATTTGGAGTGGATTGAGGCTTGATACAGAGCTGCATGAGCTAAAGCCTAAGAATAGGAAAAGCAACAGGGTGGATAATTTTAATTGTTTCATAGAAAAATGATTAAAAGGGTTGACAATTTATTGTTCAGGTGAAAAGATAAAAAAATAACAGCACTTTCTTTCGTTTATTTGGTATTAATTTACCTATAAATTGTAAAATTTAAATAATTCTTGCTCGGGTCAGTTGATGAGTAACCGCAAAAGGTTGGGAATAAGGGCAAAGATTGGGTGAAATTCTTCAGTGACTGGCGAGTTGTTTTGCTAAAGTTTTAATGGAAGAAACTTTATATTGACGATTTGTCAACGAAAAATTTGGCATAATAGAAATTTGTGATTAAGATTGTCCCATCAATACATAAATGATGTTTAGCACAGTCAAAAACCATATCGCCATCGAACGCTCTTTCACACCTGAGCCAGTGGACTGCGCCACTTTTTTTACCATCATTAACACTACCGTTTTTACCACCACCATTACGGGGTAATCCCGTGTCTATCTATTATATTGCCGCTAATTCCGGTCCGCTTCCTGCGGACAAATTAATCCATTAACAAGCCATTAAAAATTACTCATTTTCATGAAAATCATAAAATTCGGAGGATCATCCATCGCCAATTATGAGAACATCCAAAAGGTGTTTTCGATAATTGAGCAGAAGTCGGAAAAGGAAGCTTTTGCCTTGGTGTTTTCAGCTTTCGGTGGAGTCACTGAACAATTGCTCCAATGTGCCAACATCGCGCAGCAAAGTGAGGAGAGCTACCATACCATCCTTCAGGAACTAGAGAAGAGGCACTTGGAAATAGTCAAGAAACTAGTGCCCGTGCAGCAGCAGTCCACCGCCCTGACATTCGTGAAAGTTCGTTTCAATGAACTGGGCGATTTGTTCCATGGGATCTACCTGATCAAAGAATGCTCTAACAGGACAATGGATTATGTGCTCAGCTTTGGCGAGCGATTGTCCAATTTCATATTGGCCGCAGGCCTTCAAGCAAAGGGCATAGGCACCAGCTATGTGGATGCCCGTGACCTGGTAAAAACCGATGACCGTTTTGGCCACGCCAAGGTCAACTTTAAGACCACCAACAAGCTGATCCAAGATCATTTTAAATCACATGATGACATCAAGGTCATCACGGGATTTATCGGTTCGACGGAAAAAGGGGAAACCACTACTGTCGGTAGAAGTGGTTCGGATTATACCGCATCGATTTTTGCCGCCGCCCTCGGGGCAGAACAGGTGGAAATCTGGACAGACGTTTCTGGTGTGATGACCGCCGATCCCAGGTTAGTGTACACGGCGTTTACCATTCCACAGCTGAGCTATAATGAAGCGATGGAGCTTTCGCACTTTGGTGCAAAAGTGGTGTTCCCGGCGACCATGCAGCCGGCCATGAAGGAGGATATTCCGATATATATTAAAAATACCTTTAAGCCTGATGAAGCGGGAACACGGATCAGCAAAGATTCTGGAGAGGGCAAGATCATCAAGGGGATTTCCTCTATGGACAATATCTCGATCTTGAACGTACAAGGGCCCGGGCTGGTGGAGGTTGTGGGAGTGAGCCAGCGCTTTTTCGGCACCTTGGCCAATAATGGCATCAACATCATTTTGATCAGCCAGGCTTCTTCAGAGCATAGCATTTGTGTGGCCATTGCATCCAAGGATGCCAGCCGGGCAAAGTCGGTGATCGAGGAAGAATTCAGGTATGAAATCCAAAGCGGCGAGATGGATGAAATCCAAATCGTTCCGGACATGGCCGTCATTGCGGTGGTGGGCGAAAACATGCAGCATAACCCCGGTGCCAGTGGGCGAATGTTCCAGGCTTTGGGCAGAAATAACGTTAACGTAGCGGCCATTGCCCAGGGAAGTTCTGAGCTGAACATCTCTGCAGTGATTACCCAAGCAGATTTGCAAAAGGCTCTGAATGCATTGCACGAGGCGTTTTTCTTGTCCGATTACAAAGTGCTTCACCTCTTTTTGGTAGGGGTCGGCCTGATCGGAAAAGCCCTGACCAAAATGATCCACCAGCAACTCAAAAATCTCCAAGAGGAAAACATGCTGGACATCCAAATCCACGGAATGGCCAACTCACGGTATATGAAGTTCCATGAAGATGGGTTTGACCTGGCGACAGTAGGACCGCCAGATGAAAATGATGAGCCTATGGACATGGATAAGTTTATAGGCACCATGACGGAGATGAACTTTTCCAATTCCGTTTTTGTGGATTGTACGGCGAGTCAGGATGTGGCCGATATTTACGAACAAATCCTGGATTCCAAAGTAGGCATTGTAACACCCAATAAAAAGGCGAATTCCGGTCCTTTGGAGACTTACAAGAAACTTAAAAAACTGGCCGGGCAACGTGGCGTAAGGTTCTTCTATGAAACCAATGTAGCCGCAGGCTTGCCGGTGATCAATACCTTGCAAGACCTGATGTTGAGCGGTGACCATGTCCATCGAATCGAAGCTGTACTCAGTGGGTCGATGAACTATATTTTCAGCGAATTGGAAAAAGGAATGCCCTTCAGTGAGGTAGTGGCACAGGCCAAGGAAAAAGGCTATACAGAACCAGATCCAAGGGATGATCTGAGCGGCATGGATGTGGCACGAAAGATTCTTATCCTTGGCCGTGAAGCCGGGCAAGACTTGCACTTTGAGGACGTAGAAATCCAAAGCATGGTGCCGGAAGATTGCGAAGATGCTGCATCTGTCCCAGAATTTTTCAAAAAGCTTCAGAAGCATGACGGTCATTTCCAGCAGCTGTTGGATGAGGCCAATGCCAAAGGTGAAAAGCTTCGCTTTATGGCCACTCTGGAGAATGGAAAGGCCAAAGTGGGGCTGAACTCCCTGGACAGTGAGCACCCTTTCTTTACGCTTAAGGGAAGTGATAACATGATCTTGTTTACGACAGAGCGCTACAACGACTTCCCGATGATCGTAAGAGGTCCTGGAGCAGGGGCCGATGTGACGGCCGCTGGGGTATTTGCCGATATTATCAGGCTAGGAAATTATTCAAGATGAAAAAAGTAACAGCTTTTGCTCCGGCCACAGTGGCCAATGTTTCATGCGGGTTTGATATTTTGGGCTTTGCGGTGGAGGAAATGGGAGACAAGGTAACGGTTTCCTTGGCCGATGAGCCTGGCGTACGTGTGGTCAGGATAGAAGGTGATGGCGGAAGGTTGCCGTATGAAGTAGATAAAAACACCTGTGGCGTGGCCTTAAAGGCTTTTTTGGCGGCGATAGATTATAAAGGAGGCTTGGAAGTAGAACTCTATAAGGGGCTTCCACTGGGCAGTGGCATGGGATCCAGTGCGGCCAGTTCGGTAGCTGCCCTGGAAGCGGCCAATCAGCTCTTGGGAAATCCCCTTGATAAGAAAGCGTTGCTTCCTTTCGCCATGAAAGCCGAAGGGGTAGCCTGCGGAGCCGAACATGCCGATAATGTGGCTCCATCACTTCTGGGAGGATTTGTGCTGATCAGGAGCTATCATCCTTTGGATGTGACCAAGCTCCATGTGCCAAAAGGCTTGTATTGCGCTTTAGTGCATCCCCATTTGGAGCTGAATACAGCTGATTCCAGAAGCGTATTGCGCCAACAGGTGCCGCTGAAAGATGCCATTACACAGTCTGGCAACATTGCCGGCCTGGTGGCGGGCCTATACCAAGAGGACATGGGGCTGATCAGCAGGTCGCTGCAGGATGTGATTGCTGAGCCTTCACGATCGGTGTTGATTCCTGGTTTTGATGAGATCAAGTCAGCCATAAAGGAGGTCGGCGCGCTTGGCGTGGGGATTTCAGGGTCTGGCCCGACGACATTTATCCTCGCTCCGAGCAGGGAAGTGGCCGAAAGGGCGAGTGAGATATGCCAAGAAGTATTCGATAAAATAGGGCTGGAAGTAGACCTGTATGTTTCGGCTGTAAATACCAAAGGAACCTACGTCATCAACAAAGCATAACATGAAATTCTACAGTACAAACAATAAAGAACACAAAGTTTCCCTCAAGGAAGCCGTTATCAAGGGCTTGGCGCCGGACCAAGGGCTTTATATGCCCGAGCGGATTCCGACATTGCCTGCTGATTTTATCGATCAACTGCCCGAGCGGTCTTTTCAGGAGATCGGCTATGAGGTGATAGGAGCCATTTTTGGAGAAGACTTGAGTAAGGAGCAGATCAAGGAATTGGTCGATCATACCTTGGCCTTTGATGCTCCTTTGGTGAAGGTGGAAGAAGAGGTGTATACGCTGGAATTATTTCATGGGCCTACATTGGCGTTTAAAGATTTTGGCGCGCGGTTTTGCTCAAAATTAATGAGCCTTCTCGTAAAAGATGAGAAAGTCAGGGTGCTGGTAGCGACATCCGGTGATACGGGAAGTGCCGTGGCCAACGGATTTTATAAAGTCCCCGGCGTGGAAGTGATCATTCTCTACCCTTCGGGCAAAGTCAGTACCCTTCAGGAAAAACAATTTACGACCCTTGGCGAAAACATTACGGCATTGGAAGTGGATGGGGTTTTTGACGATTGTCAGCGAATGGTGAAGCAAGCTTTTCTGGACAAGGACCTGAACGAAAGCATGCTCCTTACATCTGCTAATTCCATCAATATCGCAAGGTGGATTCCGCAGTGTTTATATTATTTCTATGCTTATAGTCGTCTGCCAAAAGGACATGAAAAAGTGGTGTTTTCGGTCCCAAGCGGGAATTTTGGGAACATCGCTGCGGGGATGTTGGCCGAAAGAATGGGCTTGCCGATCGAGACGTTTGTGGCCGCTACCAATGTCAATAAAATCGTGCCGGATTTTCTGAAAGGTGTTCCGTTCCGTCCAAGACCGTCGCTGCAAACCATCAGTAATAGCATGGATGTGGGGAACCCGAGCAACTTTTACCGGCTGCTGGACTTGTACGGTGATGAATCGAAGCTGAAGGAAATGGTAAAAGGCTTTTTCTTTGATGATGCCACGACCCGGGAGGCCATGGCTACGGTGAAAGCAGCAGCGGGATATTTGATGGATCCACATGGAGCAGTGGCCTATTTGGGCTTAAAAGCATACATGGAAGAGCATCCGGGGTATACCGGCGTATTCTTGGAAACGGCTCATCCCGGTAAGTTTGGAGATGTGGTCGAAGCTGTCCACCAAGAAAAGGTGACCCTCCCAGAGCGGTTGGCTGCCTTCCTGGACGGGCAGAAAAAGACGAAATTGATGGCCAATGACTATCAGGAATTTAAAACTTATTTACGTTCAAAAAAGTAATAGCGCCTAGTTCTATTTCAGGATGAGCGCTTAAAAAAAAGCCGTTGCAATTGCCAGGAAAATGGCAGCAACGGCTTTTTGACTTATTAGGCTAATGATATTAAAGTCGGATTATGGGTTGGATTTTTCTTGGCGTTCACGTTGGCGTTCTTGCCAAGCTTCCATTTTGGCCTCAAATTCCTTGATTTTCGGTTCGTTTTCTTTTTCCCAAGCATCTATCTTTTGCTCGAATGCTTTCATCTTGGGTTCGTAAGCAGCTTCCCATTTACTTTGTTTGGCCTCCATTTCTTCTCCCCAAGCTTCCATTTTCTTTTCCCAAGCCTCCATTTTGGCGGCATACTTTTCTTCCCAAGCCTCCATTTTTTGTTCGTATACCTCAGCTTTGGCTTCCATTTTTTCCTGTACGGCTTCTAGTTTGGCTTGGAGGGCTTTCCGTTGCTGTTCGGCTTCTTCAGAATTGTCATCCTCCAGCTGACTCATTTTCATGGACAGCTTGCTTATCTCAAGTGCTTCTTCGTTGATGTCCAGCTGGAAGTCCGGCGTCGGAGGAGCAAAGTTCATGTCTTCAAATGGCGGTACCGTAGGGAATGGAGGGATGGCTACATCCATCGGAGGCATTGGGCTCAACTGCAGCACGGGCATGGGATCATCAGGAGGGGCGGCCGTGTAAGTGGGTGCCTTCACCGTCACTTTTGGCGCAGGAGTGGTATCTGTGCGATAAGTATGGCGGTAGACATAGGTTTTGGTGGTACTCACGTTTTTACTGGCCTGATGGTTTTCGGTGTCTTTGATCACCACCTTGTCGCAAGGGTCGACGTTAGATGGTGGGATAGTGATTTTATAGGCATACTGTGAATTGACTTTGGTCAATAAGTAGTGGTCGTCAAGTAGGGTGTTTTTGGTGGGAATGGCTCCCATTACCAAGGAGGCACTCACCATCAGAGATAAAAGCATGGTCAATGTAATTAAAGGTGAAATTTTCTCTTTGTTTTGTTCTTTTCCTAAAATTCGTTTGATACGATTGAGGAAATGGTGCGGGTTCCCAGTAGCGGCAAGGGCCATTTCCGGCATAGCGCTTTGTGCTTGTTCGGCCACTCCTGCCAGCCCGCGGGCAAGCTCTCCCGGTGAGTACCCTAGGGAAAGAACCATGTCGTCGCAGGCATGCTCCCGCTCTGTATCGATCAATTCATTGATCCACCAAAAGCATGGATGGAAAAAGAAGAATACTTCCATGATCCGCTGGACAATATTGATGAGATAGTCGTACCGTTTGATATGAGCAAGTTCGTGCGCAATAATGGCCTCCAGTTGACGTGGCGGTGTATGCAGTAACAGACTGGCGGGGATAAGGATGACAGGTTTCAAAAAACCATAGGTCACCGGAACATGAATAAGCTCACTTTTCAGGACCTGAACACCTCTATAGAATCCTAGGGCAGCGATCATTCCATTGACTTTTTTGAGCAATGGATCTGCTACTGATTGACGATGTCTCTTGTGTAGGTTTCTCAGATCCAATAACCCTCCAGAAAGCTTGAGTAAAAAGAAAAGGGCTCCCAGTAGCCATAAATTTACCAGTGTGGGAAGAAACTTTTCCAATCCGGCCAGCCATGGTTGGTCAAACACGCCTTTTTTGGGGGCGGTGACAAAAGTATTGGCCTCATCGTTTGCATGGATGGTAAGATGGTGGCCGGTTTCGGAAGCTGCCGCAGTGACCGTTGGTGTCGTAGTGGAAGGAGCGGAGGATTCCAGCATGTAAGAAAAGGTAATCCCACTCGCCACTAAAATGATCAATAAGGCACTCAAGCCAGCCCAATAGCGGATGTTGGAGGCCTTAGGTGGAATAGCCCTTAGGACAATCCACAGCAGCACACTGACCAAAACAACCTGCCAGATGGAATGAATCAAGGTCCAGCCAAAGGCCTGAAGGTAGGTTTCATGGATAAAGTCGTTTACGAAGTCCATTATTGTTGGTTTTCTAGTTCATTAAGCAATTTGCGTATTTCATCTATTTCTTCCTGTGAGGGATTGCTTTGACCAAGTGCCTTCATGACGAGCTTCTTGGCAGAGCCACCAAAAGTTGTTGCCATAAAACTGTTGAGCAGGGAATTCTGGGTCTCACTTTCTGTGATGGAAGGCATGTAAATATGGCTTCTGCCCTGTTCTTTTCTGTCCAAGAGTTTTTTAGCAAACATGATCTGCATAATTTTCAGTGTAGTCGTGTAGCCTGTTTCCTTTCTTTTAGAAAGTTCTTCATGGACTTCTCTTACACTTGCAGCCTTACGCTCCCAAAGAATGGAGAGAATCTCAAGTTCGGAATCTGTTGGCTTATATTTCATTGCTAGAGTACGATTGTATTCGTAGTAAAGGTATACGATTCTTTTCGTAAGTCAAATTTATCTACGATTTTTTTCGTAATAGCGTGTTAAAAAATGTTAAATATCATTGATTATGAGGGTGTTGAGAACTTTTGAAATGGTAAAAAAGTTAATGGTTTGATTGCCTTCGACAGGAGGTGATCGTTGATAGTAATGTGCAATATCTATTTTGGTTAACATAAAGATCCAACCGGTTACACAAAGTAGAAAGTTGTTTATTCACCCAAAGGCCGGATATTTCCGGCCTTTTTTTTATCTTGATCCCCTATGTGTTTGATTACATTTAATTGGCAAAACCATGGGCGTTATCGGTTGATTTTGGTAGCTAGCCGAGATGAATTTTTTGAACGTCCCACAGCAAAGCTTCATCAATGGGAAAGCGGTATTTATGCTGGAAAAGACCTGAAGAGCGGCGGTACTTGGATGGGGGTGCACCCGAGCGGTAGATTTGCTGCGCTGACCAATTTTCGGGATTTCAGCACGGTAAAGGAAAACCCCGTCAGTCGAGGTCAGCTGGTAAAGGATTTTTTAGAGGGGAGGCTGTCGCCAAGAGAATATTTGACCAATGTCCAGAAGTGCCAGGATCAGTTTGAAGGCTTTAATCTACTTGTCGGAGAAGGTGATCAGTTGTATTATTGCTCCAATTATGCAGAGCAGGTTCAAGAGGTGTCACCCGGCATTCATGGATTGAGCAACGGCTTGCTGGATGAGCCTTGGAAGAAAGTGGTCGCGTCAAAAGCGCAGATGAATGCACTTTTGCAAAAGGAAGAACCTTCCCTTGAGAAGTTGCTGGCGATGCACCTTTCTACAGCGGAAGATGAACTGGAAAATTTACCGAATACGGGAGTTGAACCCGAAGTGGAGCAGTCACTGTCTGCGGCTTTTATCCGGGATATCCAAGGCTATGGGACGGTAAACATTACAGTCTTGTGCTGGGGCCATGATGGTAAAGTGGACCTGTTGGAGCAACAAGTAAAAAGGAATGGTGTTTTCGCGGGAGAGGAGCGGATTTCCTTTAGAATGGAATAAATAATTGTTTTCAATTATTTTTGTCTGGATGTTTAGGGAAATTTTGGTGCTGTGGCGAACCATCAGCGGTAAAATCTGTTGTATAGTATTATGAAAAAGATAGATGTTTTGATAGTCGGGGCTGGGCCTATTGGCCTTGCTTGTGGTATAGAAGCGGAGAAAAATGAGTTAGACTACATAATCCTCGAAAAAGGAACTTTGGTCAATTCTATTTATAATTATCCCGTTAATATGACTTTTTTTTCCACTTCAGAGAAGTTGGAAATGGGCGGGATTCCATTTATGTCAGTAAATAAGCAGCCCACTCGACCGGAGGCGTTGGAGTATTATCGGCGTATTGCAAAACATTTTGATTTAAACATAAACTTATATGAAGGCGTGAAAAGTGTGGAACGCCAAGCCGATGGAGCATTTCTGGTGTATTCAGAAAAGGAAACGTATTTCGCGGAAAAGGTTGTTCTGTCCACAGGCTTTTATGACATTCCAAATAAACTGAATGTTCCGGGGGAGGATTTGGCCAAAGTCACCCATTACTATAAAGAACCATGGCCCTATATCGGTCAGAAGGTGATCGTGGTCGGTGGAGGGAATTCCGGCGTGGACGTGGCATTGGAGACTTGGCGTAAGGGCGCCGAAGTGACCATGGTGCTAAAAGAACCTACGGTGGATCAAAATGTGAAGTATTGGGTCTTGCCGGATATAGAAAACCGCATCAAGGAGGGATCGATCGGTGCGTACTTTAGCAGTTCCATCAAGGAAATCCGTGAGCAGGAAGTGGTGATCGACACGCCACAGGGGGAGAAAACCTTGGAAAATGATTTTGTACTGGCCATGACGGGCTATCGACCAAACTTTGAATTGTTGGACCAGCTTGGGGTGGGGCTTACTTTGGACGAGAAGCGAAGGCCTTGTTTTGACGGAAACCAAGAATCCAATGTCCCCGGGCTTTATTTGGCAGGGGTAGTTTGTGGAGGACTGAATACAAGGGAGTTCTTTATTGAGAATACCATTGTCCATGCCCAAGCGATTTTTACGGACATCATGAATAAGAGGAAGCAATTGGTCAAGTAGTGCCTTAATCCTATTGCGAAGGCGTAGCGATGGAAGGTTTTTTGGGTAGGGTTAAGGTGAAGACACTGCCTTTCCCTACTTTACTGTCGACCTTCAATGATCCGCCTATCTTTTTGGCATTTTCATTACTGATGTACAGGCCCACACCAGTGCCTTTCTCCAAGGAGGTGCCGCTGGTAGATTCAAATTTCATATTGAATAATCGTTGTAGCCGCTCTTTCGGAATGCCGTTTCCGGTATCTGTGATGCTTATATGGAAGTTTTTTTCAGTATTTCTACAGGAAAATATAATTTCACCTTTCTCAGCGGTAAATTTGATAGCATTTTGCAGTAGGTTTCTGACAATCAGCAGGAGCCGATCAATGTCGGTGGTAAGGAAGGTGTCACCTTCAAAGCTGGTTTCCAAGGTAATGTTTTTTTGACGGGCCATCCCTTTGTATATCGTGAGCATGGAATCACAATATTCCTTTAAATCTACATGACGGAATTTTGGTGAAGTGTTTTTTAGTTCTAGCGTGGCCCATTCCAATATTTCCTCGGACATTTTCTGGGCATTGTTGGCGATGATGTAGAGTTCCTTTAATATTGCCTCAGTTTCTTCTTTTTCCAACTCACCATCGTTGATCATTTCCAGTATTTTAGTGATCGAAAGGAGCGGGTTCTTAAGGTCGTGGGAGATCAGGGCGATGATTTTATTTTTTTGCTCATTGGTTTGGGAAAGCTCTTGTATGGCGTCCCGGAGGGCTTCACCATTTCGCTCGCTTTGCTGTTTTTGTTTTTGATAGTTCCATTTCAAGGCAATGATGATGGCCACTATCCCAGCCAGGCAGGCAGTATACGTGATGGAATGGTCGAGGTACTGTACTTCACTTGAGGTATACGTAATTGAAATGAGATCAGCATGATAGATACCCATGTAAAATAATCCTAGAAAAAACACCAAATTGTAAAGCCCCCAAAACCAATACGTTTTGATTTGAGTAACGGCCAAAATAGTCGTATGAATCATTAAAAAGATGTAAAATGCGGGCCCTGCTATGCCGTCATTATAGAAAAAGACGATGGCTATGATGGGGTATCCTAGCAGTGACAGAAATGTAATTCCCCTATTGAAACTCTGTTTTGATCTGCCTATCAAATAAAAAGCCAATATTACCGCAGAAGTTACCAAAAGAATAAGGGCCAAAAAGTATTGTCCTAAGATCAAATTAAATATGATCATTGCCTTGAGGTAGATCACGATAATGAGGGCTGCGGAATTGAAGATTTTGGTCTCCATTTCCTGATCAGTCTCCATGGTGGTGAGCTTTTGCCAGACATTTCTAAGTTTAGGGATCAATTTAGCAGTAATATGTTGGTGAAAGTGTAAATTGAATACAGGGATATGTATTCAGTAATATACACGGATTTATTGAAATAGCTAAATGATCAGCAGTTAATTTTCACGGTGAAAAGGAGATGTGAACTGAAATGAAGTGCCGTCAAAGAGCCCCTTATCGCTTAATTTTAAGGCAGGGATGACGAGCAGAGCCATAAAACTCAAGGTCATATACGGAGCGTCCAGTTTGGAGCCCATTTTTTTTGCCAAGAGGTCTATTTGGGTATATAACTTGGCTACTTCATATCCGTCCATGGCAGACATGATACCCGCAATGGGCAAGGGTAAAATCAGTTCCTTGGAGGCAGAAACCGCCGAAATGCCGCCCTTTTCCTTGATGATCATGTTGACGGCTTTAGTGATGGAGGCATTGTCGACCCCCACAGCAAGGATGTTGTGCGAATCATGCCCAACGGAGGAAGCAATGGCTCCTTCCTTGAGTCCAACGTTTTTGATAAAAGCGATGGAAGGAACCGTATCCTGGTAACGGTTGACCACTGCAAACTTTAACACATCCTTGGCGACGTTTGCTTCCGCATACCCCTCTAATACTTGAATGTCTTCAATGCATTCACGGGTGATGAGCTGCCCATCGAAGGCTTCTATTACCTTTGCTCGTGAGGTAGGGGCGGGCAATTTGAAGTCGTCGGGATGTTTGGCAGAGGTGCTGAAGTTATTGATGGGACTGCTGGCGACAGATGGGAGGAGGGAGCGGCCGTTTTCGGCTACTTTCTGTCCTTTTATATAGGTGGCTGTCACCTGAAAATCCTTAAGGTCTTTGCAGATGATAAAATCAGCGGGGTCTCCTGGTCGGAGTTGGCCGACATCCATCCCATAGTGTGCGATGGGGTTGAGGCATGCCGCCTGCAGGACTTTGAACAGCCCCTTGCCTTTGGCTACCGCCCTTGCCGCCAGTTGGTTGATGTGGCCAATGACCAAGTTGTCGGGGTGTTTGTCATCAGAACAGAACATCATGTGCTCGGCATGATCATCGATCAAGTCAATTAAAGCTTCGAAGTTTTTGGCAGCACTGCCTTCCCGAACGATGATTTTCATGCCATGTTGGAGTTTTGCCAAGGCTTCCTCTTCGGTGAAGCATTCATGGTCAGTGGAGATGCCGGCTGAGATATAATTTTGGGCATCAAGGCCCTTGAGTCCGGGAGCATGGCCGTCCACAGGCTTGCCATGTTTTGCGGCGAGGGCTATTTTGTCCATCACGGCAGGATCACGGTTGATCACGCCGGGCCAGTTCATCATTTCTGCAAGATACCTCACCTCTTTTCTGTCCAGGAGTTCATCAATATCCTGAGCGGTAATTTCTCCCCCAGCAGTTTCGAATGGCGTGGCAGGCACACAAGATGGCGCTCCAAAGTAGAAGTTAAAATTCACGCGTTTGCCATTTTCGATCATGTATTCCACGCCCTTCTTGCCGCAGACATTTGCGATTTCATGTGGGTCGGAGACGGTAGCCACCGTGCCATGGACCACTGCAAGCCGGGCAAATTCCGAAGGGATCAACATGGAAGATTCCACGTGTACATGCGCATCGATAAATCCAGGCATCAGATAAAGTTCTGGGGCACTTTCGGTAGGTTCAACGGACGTGATTTTACCATTTTCAATGGTCATCTTAACGGGGGAGATTTTTTGGTCTGGGATATTAACTAGTTGGCCTGCAATGTGGAAAGCGCTCATTTGGTGCACTGGTTTTAGATGGAATAATTCTAAATATAGGGAATTTAGGTGGTTTTTTCCGGACTAAGTAGGTCAAGAGGCTTCTTCTTAGGAGGATAGGTGCATTAGTCCTTGATAATCCGTAATTATCCACCCAAAAATTTTATATTTGCACCATAAAAGAGTTTAGGACGGTGAATTTTTGAAATGAAGAAAATAGTCATAGCCATTGACGGCTTTTCGGGCTGTGGTAAAAGTAGCACAGCAAAGCAGGTGGCCAAGAAACTAGGCTATACATATATTGATTCTGGGGCCATGTACCGGGCAGCTACGCTGCATTTCATACGTAAGTTCACCGAATTGACAAATCCCAAAGATATCCGTCGGGCGCTGGATAGTATGGAAATTACGTTTCATCAAAACGAATCCAATGACCATCAGGACACCTATTTGAATGGCTTGAATGTCGAAAAGAAAATTCGAAGCATGGAGGTTTCTGAAAAAGTCAGCGAGATCAGTAAGATCAAAGAAGTTCGTCATGAACTGGTGGCCCAGCAACAACGTTTGGGTAAGCATAAGGGAGTCGTGATGGACGGTAGGGATATCGGCACGGTGGTCTTTCCGGAAGCGGAGTTAAAAGTATTTATGACAGCAGATACCAAAATCAGGGCCGAGAGAAGGCAGAAAGAGCTGTTGGAAAAGGGGGAGCTGGTCGAGTTGGATAAGATCATCCATAACTTGGAAGAGCGAGACAGGATAGATTCCAGTCGTTCGGAGAGTCCGCTTAAAAAGGCCGATGACGCCATAGAAATCGACACCAGCTTACTGGAGTTTGAAGCGCAAATCGATCAGATCACGGCTTTGGCCAAAAAGATAATTGAAGAAAAACCATAAGAGATGCAGGTAACGATAGATAAAAACTCGGGCTATTGCTTTGGGGTGGAATTTGCCATCAAAATGGCAGAGGATGAGATGGAAGATGGTGGGCGGCTGTACTGTTTGGGAGATATCGTCCATAATGACATGGAGGTGAAGCGGCTGAGCGATAAGGGGTTGGTGGTGATCGACCGTGATGAGCTCAAAGAGCTGAGCGACTGCAAAGTGCTGATCAGGGCACATGGTGAGCCACCGGAAACCTATAAACTGGCCATCGAAAACAATATTGAATTGATCGATGCCTCTTGTCCCGTGGTGCTGAAACTGCAGCACCGGGTGAAAACCGCTTTTGATAAAATCGAGAAGAAGGACGGGCAAATCGTCATTTATGGCAAAAAGGGGCATGCCGAGGTGATTGGCCTTACCGGCCAAACCATGGAAAAAGCCATTGTGGTGATGGAGGATGAAGACTTGGAGAAGATCGATTTCAGCAAGCCGGTGACTTTGTTCAGCCAAACGACCAAAAGCACCAAAGGTTTTTATGCATTGAAGGCCAAGATTGAAGAAAAGATGGCGGCGGCAAACCAGTCTTTGGAAGAAATTGATTTTACTGCCAATGACTCGATCTGCCGACAGGTGTCCAATAGAGAACCGCAACTGACGCGGTTTGCCAATGAAAATGACGTGATTATTTTCGTTGCGGGCAAAAAAAGTTCCAATGGTAGGGCGCTATACCAAGTTTGTAAGGCCCAAAACCCCCGCAGTTATTTTGTGGAAAATGAAGGAGAGATAGATCCAGATTGGTTTGCAAATGGGGACAAAGTGGGGATTTGCGGTGCTACATCCACCCCTATGTGGCTTATGGAACAAGTGATGGGCTATATTAACTCACTGGACGAGTCCATCACACATGTCTAAATGTGGAGATAAATTCAAAAAAGACCCCATACCGCCTGTAAATATTCGGCCAATTAGCTTCTAATAACTAATGTATTTTATTAGATTTGAGGCGTTTTTCAAAGGACCATATAGTTTCAAATAAAATATGTCAAAACTAGTTAAGCTTAAGAAGGGATTTGATATTAAGCTGGAAGGGAAGGCAGAAAAGAAAACCGAAGCTTTCCCGCCGGCTCAGACCTTCGCGATCAAGCCTACAGACTTTGTAGGTATGCAGCGTCCAAAAGTTACTGTCAAGGAGGGCGATACCGTGAAAGCGGGGACCCCCATTCTCTTTGACAAAAAGCTTGAATCCGTTCTTTATGCAGCTCCCGTTTCAGGAGAGATTGTTGAGATCAAGAGAGGTGAAAAAAGAAAATTGTTGGAGATTAAAATCATGGCTGATAAGGAAATTAGCTATGAGGAATTTAGCAAGTTTTCTGAGTCAGACCTCAAGAGCCTCACAAAAGAGCAAGCTACTGACGCTCTCCTCAAAGGTGGTGTATGGCCACAAATCATCCAGCGCCCTTTCGGTATCGTGGCCAATCCAGAAGACGAGCCTAAGGCAATCTTCATCTCTGGATTTGATTCCCATCCCCTTGCTCCAGATTACGGAGTGCTCCTGAAAGGACAGGAAAAGTACTTCCAAGCTGGATTGAACACCCTCAAAAAACTTACTTCCGGAAAAGTTCACCTTAATTTAGACCAGGATTCTGAGGTTTCTCCTGTGTATGCTGGTGCTCAAGGAGTGGAAGTGAACAAGTTTTCAGGGCCCCACCCTGCAGGCAATGTAGGTGTTCAAATTCACCATTTGGACCCCATTAACAAAGGAGAGGTCGCTTGGACCATCAATCCTTACGGCGTAGTCCAAATAGGAAAACTTCTTTTGGAAGGAATCTATGATGCTTCCAAAGTGGTTGCGATCACTGGTTCGGAAGCCAAAAAAGCAGTGTATGCGAAGACTTACCAAGGAGCGTGTGTCGACAAGCTAGTGGCAGGAAATACCAAGTCTGATCACTTCCGTGTGGTTTCTGGAAATGTTCTTACGGGAGAAAGAATCAACCATGATGGTTATTTGGGGTATTATGATCACCAAATCACCTTGCTTCCTGAAGGCGACTACTATGAGTTTATGGGCTGGGCGAAGCCGACCAGTAGTAAATTGAGCTTCCACCGTGCGCTGGGCTTATTGTCTTTCCTTTCTCCAAACAAGGAATATGTATTGGATACCAACACCAGAGGCGAGGAAAGGGCATTTGTGCAGACCGGGGTTTTCGAGCAGGTCACTCCTATGGATATCTTTCCTATCTATCTCCTGAAAGCCATCATGGCAGAGGATTTTGATGAGATGGAAGAGTTGGGGATTTATGAAATCATAGAGGAAGACTTGGCACTTTGCGAATTTATCGACGTGTCCAAGCATCCCGTTCAAGACATTGTCAGAAAAGGAATAGAACTAATTCAATATAGTTAATCAATATGAAGTTTCTACGTGATCTGTTAGATAAACAGAAGCCACTCTTTCAAAAGGGAGGTAAATTTGAGAATTTATATTACTTGTACGAAGCGGGGGAGACGTTCATGTTTTCTCCAAACCATACAACGGGTATAAAAGGAGCTCAGGTAAAAGATGCCATCGATCTGAAACGTATGATGATCACTGTGGTGGTAGCCCTTTTGCCTTGTCTGCTATTTGGGATTTACAATGTCGGCGAGCAGCACTTCCTAGCAGTAGGAGAGTCCGTTGGCTTTGGTGAAAAATTCCTGTTGGGCTTGAAATTGGTGTTACCAATTGTTATAGTAGCTTATGCAGCAGGGGGGATTGTGGAGGCGATCTTTGCCGTAATCCGTAAGCACCCTATCAACGAAGGTTTCTTGGTAACCGGGATGTTGGTGCCGTTGGTGGTACCTGCTACCATGCCGCTTTGGCAAGTAGCCTTGGCCACTATCTTCGCAGTAGTGATTGCCAAGGA
This sequence comes from Echinicola vietnamensis DSM 17526, assembly GCF_000325705.1. Taxonomy (NCBI): domain Bacteria; kingdom Pseudomonadati; phylum Bacteroidota; class Cytophagia; order Cytophagales; family Cyclobacteriaceae; genus Echinicola; species Echinicola vietnamensis. Next base: position 2,366,457 of record NC_019904.1, read on the forward strand.
AGTGTTTGGCGGTACTGGAATGAACATCTTAAACGTGGCAATGACCGCGAGGGCGTTCTTGTACTTTGCTTATCCTGCGCAGATATCAGGTGACCAGGTATGGACGTACTTGGGCGAAAAAACTGCCGTAGATGGTTTTTCAGGAGCAACTGCCCTGTCTGTAGCCTACGGCGCCGGTCAAAGCGGAGAAGCTGTGACAAGTGCCTTAGCTACGCATAATGCAGCCATTGGCGATCAGCTGTACAGCTTTGCCAATATGTTCTTTGGCTTTATCCCAGGGTCCATCGGTGAGACCTCTGCTTTGATGTGCCTGATCGGTGCGTTGATCCTTATCGCTACAGGCGTAGGAAGCTGGAAGATCATTGTAAGTGGATTTGCTGGAACTTATATCATGGGATTGATCATGAATGCCTTTGCAGCAAATGAGTTCATGGCGATGCCTGCACACTACCACCTTGTCATGGGAGGCGTGGCTTTCGGTATCGTGTTTATGGCTACAGATCCTGTTTCTGCATCACAGACAGAAAAAGGAAAATGGCTTTATGGCTTGCTGATCGGCTTCTTGACCGTCATCATTCGGGTAACCAACCCCGCATATCCAGAGGGCATTATGTTGGCGGTTCTATTGATGAACGTCTTTGCTCCACTTATTGATTATTATGTTGTAAAAGCAAACAAGAAAAGGAGGTTACAACGTGCAACAGTCTAATACATACATCATTACATTCTCGGTAATTCTTACCGTTGTTCTTGGGTTTTTACTTTCAGGCACGTCTCAGCTGCTGGGACCTATTCAGAAAGAAGCTGTAGCCTTGGATAATAAAAAGCAAATCTTGGGTGCAGTAATGGACGCAGAAAAAATTGCAGCCATGAAGCCCAAGGAGATCAATGAATATTATGAGAATACGATTTCTTCTAAGGTAGTGAATATCAATGGAGAAGAGGTGACAGAGCAGGAAGGTACGCAAGTTATTGCGGAAACGGTAGACGTGGCTAAGAACTATAAGAAACCTGCAGAGGAGCGTCTTTATCCGGTTTACATTTATCATGAAGAGGGAAGCGAAGACAAAGTAGTGGCCTATATCCTTCCGCTTTACGGTGCGGGGCTATGGGATTCCATTTGGGGATATTTGGCCCTCCAAACTGACCTGAACACCATCGAGGGGGTTACCTTTTCCCACGCTGGTGAGACACCGGGGCTTGGAGCGAGGATTACCTCTACTGAGGTTCAGCAGCGGTACCAAGGCAAAGAGATCTTTGGTGACGGAGGAGAGCTGGAAGCTGTAAGCATGCAAAAGGGTGAAGGCAAAGACTATTCCTCTCAACCGCACAAGGTGGATGGCATGTCTGGCGCTACCATTACCGGAGAAGGAGTGAATAAAATGCTTAAAAACTATCTCGGATATTACCAGTCTTACATGGACAAGGTAAAAGGAAAATCCTGATGATTGTTTGCCTTTAAAAATATTGTAGAACGTCTCAACATAATATGATATGAGTACAGAAACAGCAGAAAAGACAGAAATCAAAAAGCCGGCTGAGGCGCTTCTGTCAAAGCGAAGAAAAAAATTAATATCTGATCCATTGGTAGATGATAACCCAATTACCATTCAGGTATTGGGGATTTGTTCTGCACTGGCGGTGACCACACAGATGAAGCCTACCTTGGTAATGGCATTGTCGGTAATTTTCGTGATCGTGATGTCTAACCTGACCATCTCCATCATGAGGAATACCATCCCTACCCGTGTTCGGATTATCGTTCAGTTGGCCGTAGTGGCCACCTTGGTGACGCTGGTAAATGAGATTCTTAAGGCTTTTGCTTATGATATGTACAAAGAGTTGTCCGTATTCGTAGGTTTGATCATTACCAACTGTATCGTAATGGGAAGGCTAGAGGCATTTGCTTTAGGTAATAAACCATATGATTCCGTATTGGATGGATTTGGAAGTGCACTGGGGTATTCTTGGATCATTCTGACAGTAGCTTTCTTTAGAGAATTATGGGGATCAGGTTCCGTATTCGGTATTCCTGTTTTCGATACCGTTTCTTCTTGGTTTGGAGAAGATTTCTCTCTGGCAACAAACGGTCTGATGGTGAGCCCTGTGGGTGCCTTTATCATCTTGGGATTGATCATTTGGGTACAGCGTACCAAGACAGGTTATGTAGAACATTAAAATATTGCTAAGAGATGGAATTATTTAGCTTAGGAATTCGGTCAATCTTTATTGACAATATGGTATTTGCTTACTTCTTGGGAATGTGTTCCTTTTTGGCCGTTTCCAAAAAAGTAAGTACCGCGCTAGGACTTGGTGCTGCTGTAATCTTCGTATTGACCATTACGGTGCCCTTGAACTGGCTTTTAAATGAATTTGTATTGAAGGAAGGGGCGTTGTCTTTTCTAGGAGAGTCTTTTGCCACGATTGATCTCACGTTCTTGAGGTTTATCATGTTTATCGCAATCATCGCCGCGATGGTGCAGCTGGTGGAAATGGTCGTAGAAAAGTTTGCTCCTGCACTTTACGGTGCCTTGGGGATCTTCCTTCCTCTGATCGCTGTAAACTGTGCCATCCTAGGTGGATCACTCTTTATGGCACAAAGAGACTACACGTTGGCTGAAGCCGGTGTTTATGGCTTTGGTTCCGGTACTGGATTTTTCCTTGCCATTGTAGCCCTTGCGGCCATCCGTGAAAAATTGAAATATTCCAATGTCCCTAATGGACTGAAAGGTCTAGGGATTACGATGCTGATTACCGGATTGATGGGAATTGCCTTCATGTCATTTATGGGCATTGACCTGTAATTCAGGTAAACGCATAAAATTTAATAAAAAGCCCTATCTTTTGATAGGGCTTTTTTATTGTTTTCATTAATTCAGGCATTATTTTTATACGTTAATGTTCAGATCAAAACATTAGAACTATGTCATTTACCTCTAAGCGTGTCGTAAACTATTTCTTTAAAGGGTTGCTCTTTGTGGCTCCATTGGCCCTGACGGCATATATCATTTATTATATTGTCCAGTTCTTGGATAACTTGTTGCCAGTACCGGTGCCAGGGCTCGGTATTTTGATCGTTTTTGGATTGATTACATTTATTGGTTACTTGGCCAATATTTTCATTACCAGGCCCATTTTTGAATTGATTGAAAAGTGGCTGTTCCGGATTCCTTTGGTGAATATCCTCTATACCAGCATCAAAGATTTGATGTCTGCCTTCGTAGGCGATAAAAAGAAATTCAATACCCCGGTGATCGTCAAGCTTTCCGAACATGTGAGCCGTCTGGGCTTTATGACCCAAGAGGATTTATCCATGATCGATGAGGAGGAATTAGTGGCCATCTACCTTCCGCACTCTTATAACTTTAGCGGTAATTGCTTCTTGGTTCCTCGGGCAAACGTAAGGATTCTAAAAGGAGCCAATAGCACTGAGGTGATGAAGTTTATTGTTTCAGGGGGTGTTTCTGAATTGAGCGAGCCAAAAAAATAAAAACATTCATGAATTAGGACTTCACAAACGGGAATGAAAGAGGAGTTTATCCGTATAAGTAGAATATTCACATTCACTTATCGGTTATGTCATCACAAATTGAATTCGAACAGGTGATCCAGCGGGGCTGTGGCCTCGATGTTCACCAAAAGACGGTAGTGGCCACAGTCAGTGGCATTGACGTTGAGATTGATACCCGTACCTTCGGGACCTTTACTGCTCAGATCGAGGAGCTTAAAACATGGCTGAATTCCCTTTCCATTACCCACATTGCGATGGAAAGTACCGGAGTTTATTGGAAACCTGTCTACAACATCCTGGAAGAGGATTTTAAGATTATCCTGGTAAATGCCCGGCATATCAAGAATGTTCCCGGTCATAAGACAGATAAGAAAGACAGTGAATGGATTGCCAAATTGCTTCTAAGCGGTCTGTTAAAGGGGAGCTTTGTCCCTACCGAGTGGATAAGAGAGCTACGTGATCTTTGCAGGTATAAACGTAAGCTGATCGCACAGCGGGTCGCCCAACGCAACAGGTTGCATAAAATCCTGGAAGATGCCAATATCAAACTGGCCTCAGTGGCTTCGGATATCTTTGGGGTCACAGGTACGCTCATCATAGATGCCTTGATCCGGAAACAGGATGATCCTGAATACCTGGCCAACCTTGCCAAAGGTTCCTTGCGCAAAAAGATGGCGGACCTCAAACTTTCTCTGCAGGGAAGACTCACCGAACATCACCGGTTCATGCTGGCCACACTCCGTGATTCCATTGATTCGATCAACGCCCAGATCGGGCACATCGAGGCTAGAATTGAGCGTTATGCAGTCGAGCTTCAACAAGAGGTCGATTTACTCCAGACCATACCCGGAATAGGTAAAGAAACCGCCATGAATATCCTGGCCGAGTCAGGCAATGACATGGAGGTTTTTCCTGATCACAAACACCTGGCATCATGGGCAGGTGTCTCCCCGGGCAACAACGAAAGTGCAGGCAAGAAGAAGTCAACCCGCATCACACATGGGAACAAATACTTGAAAACTGCATTGGTCGAAGCTGCTTGGGCCGCATCACACACAAAGGACACCTATTTGGGCCGCAAATATGGGGCAATAGCTGCTCGCCGCGGATCTAAAAAGGCCCTGATTGCCGTAGCTCATAAAATCTTGACCGGACTGTATTACATCCTCAAAAACAAGGAGCCCTACCTAGAGCCTGACGATACAACCTATCAGGAAAAAAGAAAGCAGGCGCAGATTAAGAAATCCTTAGAGCGCCTGCGCGGGCTCGGAGTCCAAGTGGACATCCGTCCCAATTAAGATTAAGTGAAAGTTCGAGCTTTTATTGGTGATTTACAAGTCCCGGAATAAAAACTGAACTCATAGGCCAAGAACAAACGGTTATTGCTTCGAGCATGTAGAAAAAATTTTACTCTCTAACTTGGCCTAACTTAATTTATAGTCCTTTAAAAAACCTTTCAAAGGATAGCAAAACTATGCCCTACCAGTTTTAAAAATGACTGAACAAGCCTATTTTTAGATTTTCTCTTTCAGAAAAAAAGCTCCAGAATGGAGCTTTTTCATTTTGATTTTATACTCATCATTAGATTTGAGCTTCTAGCTTTTGAGCCAGTACTGATTTTGGTACAGCACCAACTTGCTTGTCTACTACCTCACCATTTTTAAAGAAGAGTAGGGTAGGGATACTTCTGATGCCAAACTTAGAGGCTACAGCAGGGTTTGCATCTACATCGACTTTACCTATCACCGCTTTTCCATCGTATTCACCAGCAATTTCTTCGACTACTGGCCCGATCATTTTACAGGGTCCGCACCACTCAGCCCAGAAATCAACTAGGATCGGTTGGTCTGATTTGATGATTTCCTCAAAATTTGCGTCGGTAATTTCAATTGCTTTTGCCATTTTATTATTTGTTTTAAGTTTCAATTTTCCTCAAATATAATATTCTAAAGTATTTTAGGTTTTATTTAGTTCCTTAATGAGGAAAATATTTTATCGAATGCCCTTATACTTGTCGTATTAAAGGATTTTGTATTGTACTTCTGGAATGTCTTCCAGTGCTTTGATCATGTCTTGAGAAGGATCTATCAAAAACTTGGTTGACCTCAAATCCACGGCAATTCTTTCCTTGACATCCGTGACATTGATGTACAATTTCGCTTCTCCTTTATACTTGGAGGTAATGGCTTCAAGCCTTTCCATCAAGTCCAGGGTAAGGTCATCCAAGCTAATGTTTAAGCGAAGGCCCTTGACCATTTTGCCTCGAACTTCATTCAGGAGCATGATGTTGCCTACTTTAAACTCCAGCTCATCAGGATTCCACCGTTTTCCCTGCACACTACCGGTGACATAGAGGAACCATCCCGTCATGAAGTATTCCTTGTACTTGATATAATCCTCACCAAAAAGGAAGAAAGTATGTCCCCCATTGTAATCCTCCAATGTCAGGGTACCAAAAGGATTTCCGTTTTTGGTTGTCCGGTGCGCAAAAGAGGTGACCACTCCAGCTGCTTTTATTTCCCCTTTGGTTTTTAAGGCTTCGGTGTTGGCAAATTCTGACAGTGGTGTGTTGGTAAAGGAATCAAATTCCACCTTGAACTGATCCAGCGGATGACCTGAGATGTAAAGCCCCACAACTTCCTTCTCAATGTTTAGCTGTTGCAATTGGCTAAAAGGCTCTATAGGGGTAATGCTGGGCATGGGGACTTCCATTCCCGATCCTCCTCCAAAGAGGGATACTTGAGAGCTTTCTGCTTCTTGAGCCTTCTTCTGGGCGTATTTTACCGCCTTTTCTATCAGCGTCGCATCATTCTCCGGAGCTTCCAGGTATTGGCGTCTGTGGTGGTCAGGGAAGCAGTCAAACCCACCTGCCATGGCCAGTGATTCTAAAGTCTTTTTGTTGACCGAGCGCAGATTTACCCGTTGAGTAAAATCAAAAATGCTTTTATAGGGGCCGTTTTCTGCTCTTTCTTCGATCACGGAATGTACCGCCGCACCACCAGCCCCCTTGATGGCAGCCAGTCCAAAGCGGATTTGGCCTTCTTGGTTTACTGTAAAGCCATCCTTCGATTCGTTCACATCCGGGCCAAGCACTTCGATTCCCATCCGCTTGCACTCTTCCATGAAGAAGGTCACCTGAGTGATATCATTCATGTTATTGCTCAGGACAGATGCCATGTACTCTGCAGGGTAATGGGCTTTTAGGTAAGCCGTTTGGTAGGCCACCCAGGCATAACAGGTGGAGTGCGATTTGTTAAAGGCATAAGAGGCAAAGGCTTCCCAATCCTTCCAGATTTTTTCGAGCTTGGCTTTGTCATGGCCTTTTTCTGCGGCTTGGTTGACAAATTTCGGCTTCATCTTATCCAGCACGTCACGGAGCTTCTTACCCATGGCTTTCCGCAAGACGTCGGCTTCACCTTTGGTAAATCCCGCGAGTTTTTGAGAAAGCAACATCACCTGTTCCTGGTAAACCGTAATCCCATAGGTCTCTTGGAGGTATTCTTCCATGTCGTCCAGGTCATAGGCAATGGGCTCTAAGCCATGTTTCCTCTTGATAAAACTCGGAATATACTCCAGCGGTCCTGGACGGTAAAGGGCGTTCATGGCGATCAAATCCGCGAAAACCGTGGGCTTTAGCTCACGCATGTATTTCTGCATGCCAGGGGATTCATACTGGAAGATCCCTACCGTTTCTCCACGTTGGAAGAGCTCGTATGTTTCTTTGTCGTCGATAGGGAAGTTCTCAGGATCCAGCTCGATGCCGTGACGTTCCTTCACGATGCGCACGGCATCCTTGATCAGGGTAAGGGTCTTTAAGCCCAAAAAGTCCATTTTCAGTAGGCCGGCATTCTCTACGACGGAGTTGTCAAACTGCGTACAGTACATGTCTGAGTCCTTCGCCAAGGCCACCGGGACAAAATTCGTGATGTCATCCGGGGTGATGATCACCCCACAGGCATGGATGCCGGTATTCCGGACGGAGCCTTCCAGGATCTTGGCCTGATTGATGGTCTTGGAAAGGTCGTCATTACCTTTGGAGATATTGATCAGCTCGTAAGCTTTATCAATGTTCTCCGAATTGTTTTTCAGCTTTTCAGCTAACTTTCCCCGGTCATTTGCCAAGCCAAAAAGTGCTTTGAGCTTTATGTCGGGTACCAGCTTGGCCAGACGGTCTGCATCTGAGAGCGGTAGGTCCAAAGCCCTTGCCGTATCACGAATGGCAGATTTTGCCGCCATGGTACCGTAGGTAATGATCTGAGCCACCTGATTGGCACCGTATTTTTCGATGACATAATCGATGACTTTCTGGCGACCATGATCATCGAAGTCAATATCAATATCGGGAAGGGAAACCCTGTCCGGGTTGAGGAATCTCTCAAAAAGGAGGTCGTAGGCGACTGGGTCCACATTGGTGATGCCGATGCAGTAGGCGACGGCCGAGCCCGCAGCAGATCCCCGGCCTGGCCCTACTGACACACCCATTTCGCGTGCCGCGGTCGTAAAGTCCTGAACGATCAAGAAATACCCTGGATATCCTGTATTCGCAATAATGGAAAGTTCAAAGTCCAGTCGTTCCCTGATTTCCTCTGTGATTTCAGGATACCGCCTTTTGGCTCCTTCGTAGGTGAGGTGTCGCAAATAGGCATTCTCTCCACGCTTCCCGCCATCTTCGTCGTCTTGAGGGTCTTGAAACTGTTCCGGGATGTTGAATTTAGGAAGTAAAACTTCTCTCGCCAGCTTATAGGGCTCTACCTTTTCAATGATTTCATTGGTGCATTCGATGGCTTCGGGCAGGTCCGCAAAGAGCTTTTTCATCTCCTCTGGCGTTTTGATATAGAATTCCTCATTTGGAAAACCATAGCGAAATTCCCTGCCTTTTTTGCCAATATACCTTTTGGGCTTGTCAACTTTCTCTCCGTCCTTTACACAAAGTAGGATATCGTGCGCCTTGGCGTCATTCTTGGTGTTATAATAGGTGTTATTGGCAGCAAAATACTTGACATCGTATTTTTGGGCAAAGCGCAGGAGCACTTCGTTTACTTTTTCTTCTTCAGGAATGCCGTGGCGGTTCAGCTCCACATAAAAATCCTCTCCAAACTGCTCCTTCCACCAAACAAAAGCTTCTTCCGCTTGCGTCTCTCCCACATTCAGGATCAGAAACGGTACCTCACCCCAAAGTCCTCCTGTGGTGGCAATGATGTCCCCTTTGTATTGGACCAACAGTTCCTTGTCTATCCGAGGTACATAATAAAAGCCTTGGGTATAGGCAAATGATGCCAGCTTGGCCAAATTGTGATATCCTGTTTTGTTTTTGGCCAGCAATACAGCTTGGAAACCATCGTCTTTCTGGGACTTGTTCTGATGGTCCCGACAAATGTTAAACTCGCAGCCCACTACTGGCTTGATGTCATTGTCCATGGCTGCTTTTACGAAGTGGAAAGCAGCCATCATGTTGCCATGATCGGTCATGGCAATGGCCGGCATGTTAAATTCCTTTGCCCTTGCGACCATGGCGGGAATCTCAGATGTGGCCTGTAGAATGGAATATTGCGTGTGAACGTGTAAGTGGCTAAAAGGAGTGTCCACTAAATCACTGATGTCCGCTCTTCGGGCCTGCTTGATGATATCTTGAGCCGCCTGCTTTTGCTGGTCTTTGGCTGCAGCAAAGTTGGCAGCATCCAGCTTTGGTGGCTCGTAAATGACTTCCTCTACGGCAATTCCGTCCTCTGGGGGCTGCACCTTGGCCGTGATCAGCCCAAAGAAACATTTGGCCGTGGCATCTACGTCATAGGCAGCATCGTGGGCATCCTCGAAGCCTACACCAAAGAGCTTCTGATGCAGTTCGGTCAAGGTGGGCCATTTGTACTTTCCGCCTTTTCCACCTGGGATCGCACAGAAATCCGTGGAGATGTCCTTGGTATCCAGCTCTTTCTTTTCCAAGAGCTGCATGGGCAAGTCCACGCGTAAAAATTCCGCTCCGCAAACATTGATGTCAAAACCAATATTATGACCGACCAAGTATTGGGCTTTCTCTACATCCTTATGGAAAATCTCCAAGACTTTTTTCAGGTCATGCCCTTCCTTTAATGCCCGGTCAGTAGAGATTCCGTGAACCTTTTCGGCATTGTATGGAATGGTAAAGCCTTCCGGTTTGACAATGTAATTTTGATTTGAAATCAGCTTGCCCCGCTCATCATGCAGCTGCCATGCCAGCTGGACCAGTCGCGGCCAGTTGTCCAGATCGGTGACAGGGGCATTGTAATTTCTGGGTAAACCAGTGGTTTCGGTATCAAAAATAATGTACATATAGATCCTTGGATTTTGGAATTTGGGGAAACTAAATTAAGCTTAATCTTTTGAAACTACCAGAGGGAAGGCGGTAATTGTCGCAGTATTTTAAGGGATGGGTAGAGGGGAATCGTTGAAGCAATAATTTGATTTTTATATTGGCCTTGTAACTGGATATGGTGGTGCCGCTTACCATGAAGATCAAGGCATATAAGGATCATCCTATTTTGGAATGGTCAATAGAAATGGCTTTACCATTGCTACCGTAATGCTGGTGTTCTAAAATGTGTGGCCCCTTTCCAAAGAACGGCTGGTGAATAGCATGGAGAGGATGGATGTGTCACACCTGAGGGGGGGCTAAAAAAGCATACTGGAGTACTAACTTATTGAAAATATGGTTCTAACAGGGTGGGAGCAAATGATATTAACCTAATATAGGTGCGGAATTCAGGTTTTTTAGGTGCGTTTGCCACTCGCTATTCTTTTTTATATACAGGTTTTTTGTTATATTGAAGTGTAAAGTTTTAGACAGATATTTTGTCAGAATCACACCGAAATACAGTTTGTCTTCTCTTCTTTTTAAGAAAACCACAAGATAATTATGGGAAAAACAATTATTGTCTCTAACAGGCTGCCTGTTAGTTTACGGCATAAAAACGGGAAATTTGAATTTAAACCCAGTGCAGGTGGATTGGCCACTGGCTTGGGTTCCATCTATAAGGAAGGAGAGAATATATGGATCGGCTGGCCAGGCAATGACGTGGAAGATCCGGAGCAGCGTGCAGAAATTATCATTGAGCTGCATGAATTGAAAATGGCCCCTGTTTTTTTGACCAGGGAGGACATTGAGCAGTTTTATGAGGGATTTAGCAATGAGACCCTTTGGCCGGCATTTCACTATTTCACCCAAAACATCAATTATGACGAGCACCATTGGGAGGCTTACGTCAGGGTAAACAAGATGTTTTGTGATGCCATCTTGAAGAAAGCGGATCCCGATGATACCATTTGGGTGCATGATTATCAGTTGCTGTTGCTGCCTCAGATGCTTCGGGAGAAATTGCCCAATGCTACCATTGCCTTTTTCCAGCACATTCCTTTTCCTTCGTATGAGGTGGTGAGGATGTTGCCATGGCGCCATGAGATTTTGGCGGGGATGTGTGGGGCGGATTTGATCGGCTTCCATACTTATGATGACATGAGGCACTTTTTGAGTGCCGTGGGACGCATCATGGGCTTGTCCAATGAGAGTGGCTATATCCAAGCTGAAAACCGGCTGATCAATGTGGACAGTTTCCCAATGGGCATTGATTATGATAAGTTTGCCAAGTCGGCAAAATCCAAAAAGACACAGACCATTGCCAAGAAGTTTTTGGAGTTGCTGGGGGATCAGAAGCTGTTGCTTTCTATTGACCGTTTGGATTACTCCAAAGGGATTCCCAAGCGTATCAAGGCCTTCGACCGCTTTTTGGAGGAAAATCCCGAATACCACGGAAAGGTCTCCATGATCATGGTGGTGGTGCCTTCCCGCGACAAGGTGCGGTCTTATCAGCGCCTGAAAGAAGATATCGATACGCTGGTGGGACGCATAAACAGTGATTATTCTACCCTGAACTGGGTGCCGATCCATTATTTCTATAGGAGTTTTCCATTTGAAGAGCTGAGTGCCTTTTATGCCATGTCCGATATTGCCTTGGTAACGCCTTTGCGGGATGGGATGAATTTGGTCTGCAAGGAGTTTGTGGCCAGTAAAGTGAATAAGAAAGGGGTACTGATCCTTTCAGAAATGGCGGGGGCCAGCAAGGAATTGCAGGATGCCATTTTGGTCAATCCAAACAATAACAAAGGGGTGGCAGATGCGATCAAACAAGCCATCACCATGCCTGAAAAAGAACAACAGGCCCGCATTGTGTCCATGCAGGAGACGATTCAGCGCTACGATGTGTTCCAATGGGTAAAAGTCTTTATGGATCGACTACAATATGTCAAGCAGAAACAGTTGGATCTCCAGTCCAAGGAAGTGGATGCAGATGTTATCAGTGAACTACACGAGAACTTTAAAAAGGCGAAAAAGCCAATTTTGTTTTTGGATTATGACGGCACTTTGGTCGGTTTTAAAGGTAAACCTGAAGAAGCAAGTCCAGATGAGGAGCTGAAGAGTTTGGTGAGCAAGCTGACCAAGAAATCCCAAGTGGTGATTATCAGTGGTAGGGACAAGGAAACCTTGGGCAAATGGTTTAAAGGCCAAAAAGTGGACATTATTGCTGAACATGGGGTGTGGTTGAAGATCAATGGTGGTAAGGACTGGGAACTGTATGCGGACATTGATGACCATTGGAAACCGGATATCAAGTCAGTGATGGAGTATTATGTACAGCGTACGCCAGGAGCCCATATCGAAGAAAAACACCATTCCTTGGTTTGGCACTACCGAAAAGTGGAGAGTGGATTGGGTGATCTCAGGATGAGAGAGCTCTTTAGTCACTTGAAGTACATGGCCAGGGGGCATAACCTCCAAGTCCTTGAAGGAAACAAGGTGTTGGAAATCAAGCGACCTGACATCAACAAAGGCCGGGCGGCTTCCGCCTTTATGAAAGGAAATGAATATGATTTTATTTTGGCCATTGGGGACGACTGGACCGATGAGGACACTTTTCAGGCGATGCCAGAAAATGCTTTCAGCATCCGCGTAGGCTACAGCTATACCAAAGCCAATTACAATATCAAAAGTCCGAAAGAGGTGAGGTACTTGTTGAATAAGTTGACTTGATGGTATAGGACATAAAGTCATCTGTATGTAAATTCAATTACCGGCATGTTGACCTGGGAACCGTATCATATTCTCAGGTCAACTTGTTTTTATGTCATACGTTAATTTTTTAGATCACTAATCTTTTAGCCTTAGCTTTATGAAATTCATTGTGATTTTTCTTTTGACGGCCTGTGTTTTTCTTTTTCAATGCCAAAAGGCACCTAAAACGACCTCGGATATACCCGTTATTCACATTGATCATGATGAGAAGAAAGCGGTTCAGCTGGAGGATTTCGCGAGTGATTATGTAGAAATCCCATTAGAATTGACAGATCATAGTATGATTAAATACGTCCAAGATATTACTGTTTCGGATGAGCATCTTTACATTGTCGATATCAAGAATGGAGTTTTGCAGTTTGACCTGGAGGGTAACTTTATTAAAAATATTGGGGAAATAGGAGATAAAGGTCCCGGGACGTATTCCACCCCGACCTCAATTGCGTTTAATGAAGAAGAGCAGGCAATCCTGATGGCAGATATGTTTCGGTTTTCATTGTATAAATTTGATACCGCAGGGAAGTTAATGGCTGCGGTCAAAAAATTGCCTGGCAATCCCTTTCTTATCAAAAATGCTATTGATGGCTATCAGGTAGTGGCAGAGAAGTTTGTCAATGGAGATGATGGTGAATATTTTATTTCAGCGGATATTGTTAGCACTAGTAAAGAATTTGATATTCAAAAAAAGATAAAGGTAGATCATCTAAAATTAAAGGGCTCATCGGGAGCTGTGAGGAGACAGCCCTCCGTGCTATTTTATTCGGCATATGACTCCACAAATTATTTTTATAACCCCATACTTCTTCCTCCTCGTGCATACAGGGGTAAATTCATTCGCGACACGTTGTATCAAGTGGAGAATGATCGTGTTTTGCCAAAAGTGAGGTTTGAATTTTCAAGAGAGGTGTGGGATGGAAAGGAGAAAGTTTATCACCTCCGAAATATCATGGCTTTTGACCATTTTTTCTTAGTCAAATATGAATATCGGAACACACCCTATTTGTTTATTTATGACAGGGATATGAAAGAAGGGTTTGTGGTCAAAGAAGGCTTTAGTGTGCCGGGATATGAAGTGAAATATATGCCACACTCAAAATCCAATGGGCAATTGTATTTGATCGTCCAGCATCCACCCAAACCTGGCGAAATAGAACCTAATCCATCCATAGTTCTTTTTTGATTTGCCTATGATTCTGCCCTTTCCATCTGGGAGCGTACGCTGAAACCCACGTCAGGCTAGTTTATCTGTTGCGGTCTGAAACCGGTTTAAAATCAATGGATTAGGTATAGTTTTTTACTGGTTGATTGCTGAAAGGTTTACTGGCGTGATGTTGCGCTCCCCGCTCCAAACAGCCTGATTTTATTGCAGTTTCAGCCCTCACTACGAATCCTATTGTATAATCCGGGTTAAAGGAATATCAATCACCGCGAGGAATCCTTTACCCGGCTGACTTTCGATATCAAAAGTCCCGTGCAGCATTTGGACTTTGGCTTCAATGCCCAGCAGGCCAAAGCCACTGGAGACTTTTCCTTGGTCCATGCCCGTTCCATTGTCTTCTGCAGTGATGTTTAGGGAATCCCCGTGGTTGATCAGCTGTAAATGTAGCCGGGATGCCTGGGCATGTTTGAGGGTGTTCTGGACGAGTTCCTGGCAGATGCGGTAGATGGTCAGCTCTGTTTGCTCAGGCAAGCGCCTGTCCAATCCCAGGATTTGAAGGTCTCCAAGCATTTTACCACTTGCATTGATGTGCTCTATGAGGGTTTGTAAAGCCGATGGAAGGCCAAAGCGCCGTAACGATACGGGCGACATGTTATGGGCTATTCTTCTCACTTCTTCAATGGCTTCATCCATTTTTTTCAAGGTGTCCAAGTTGCTTTTGGATGGGGAAGCGGTAAAGCTTTGCAAGCCTTGCAATTGGATTTTAATGGTGGAAAGCAAAGACCCTAAGCTGTCATGCAGGTCTCCTGCGATCCGCTGTCTTTCGTCTTCCTGCGTCTGGATGAGGTCTTTGAGGTGGTTGTTTTTTTGTTGTTCGATGAAAGAAATCAGTTGCTTTTTTTCTTCGATTTCTCTGCTGATCTCCTGATTGAGTAATAGGGTTTTTTCGTGCGTTCGGGCATTTTCGATAATCATTCCGCCTTGGTTGGCGATGATGCGAATCCATCGGATCAGGTCTTCCGTGAAGTGATCCTTGGTATGGCGATTTTCCAGATAGATGACCATGGAGAGGTAGCCATTGATGTTGATCGGCTGGATCAAGAAAGACTTTACTCCACTGTTTTTGAGTGCTGTGATTTCAGAAAAACTACTTTCCTTGTCCAGGTCGTTTACGATCAGAGGTGTTTGTGTCCGGTGGCACAAGAGCATGAGACCAGATGGGACGGGAGCAAAGTCACGACGGCTAGGGGAGAGGGTGAGTGTTTTTTGATCGATGATGTCTCCATTGTTTTCGATCCACTCTAACCCGGTTCTTTCAGTGCCGGAAATCCTCATCAAGAGGACCATGAGTTTTTTGGATAAAGGGTCCAGTTCCAAGTCTCCACTCAGTTCCCTCAGTACCGTTTCGATATTGGGTTCTAGGTCGATACTGCCATCATCGAGCAGGACTTGATATTGTTGGTGCAGTTGTTTTACCTTGGCGATTCCCTCCCAAGCTTGGTAAGCATTGATCGCTGCCCGTAAGTGCTGGATGGCTGCTGGCTTTTCGGCTTCCTCCAGAAGGTGTTTGGCCAGCAGTTCATTCGCCAAGGCTAAATTGTAATGGTCGTTTTTGGCATGATGGATGGCCTTCTTGTAATATTCAATTGCCTCATCTGACGGCCTATTGTTTACGCGTTTCCATTCAGCCATCAGCAGGCAATAGGTGGCGGTATAATTTTCAGGGGCATGTTGGTGCCAGTGGGCGCAGGCGTCGAGGATTTCTTTCAGTTCGTCAAGGTGTCGACCTGTTTTGTCGGAAGGAAGATTGTGCCAGTTTTGGGTCAGGGACAGAAATAGCAGCACCAGATTGGCAGGAACCAAAGGAGAGCCTTCTTGTAGTTTTCGGTTGGCATTGGCTTCCCTGGTACTGCGGAGGGCTTGCTCGTAATGGCCAAAAAGAAAATAGTACCTTGCCCAGACATGGTTACGGTAAAAGCGCTCTTCCTGAATGGTCAGCTTTGCGGCAAGCCAGCTGGGTTGCTGGCGAGGAATGGAAAAGAAGGTACGCTCTCCTGAAAGATACCGGATGAGGCTTTTTTGGTAGTGGGTGATGTAATAGGTCAGCTCCATACCGGGGTATGATTCCTCAAAGGTATAATCCAATAATGGGCGAATCGGATGTCCCGACAGCAAATGAAGGTTAAACAGGTGGGTTTTCAGGATGTACAAGCCAATGAGGTCACCCGCCTTACGCCCTGCTTCCATGCCTTCCATAAGTAGGGGAATGCTCTGGTCAAATGATTTTTTCCAGGGTTGGATATAAAAGGCGAAAACACCGAATACCCGACATCGGTACTGCATATCCTGTAGCTCTTGGTTGATTTGGAGGCCTTTGGTGCCCAGTTGATAGCCGTGGTCAATATTTCCGGCGATAATGTTCATCCTTCCGTAGCTTACATAGCCGATGGCTTTGACGCCTTCATCTTCGGTGTTTCTGGACCGGCTAATGATCTGAAGGGCCGCCCAGATCATTAAGGTGTCGGCGGTATGGTGCAGCGCCATTCCTCCCACATACAGCAATTTTAGAATGAAATGTTGGTTTATGGATTTACCAGTAATGGAATTGGCCTCGATGGGGTGGGCGATTCCTTCTTTCAGTTGGTCAAGTGCTGCTTCGAGATCAGTGTCTTCGGTCGGTAGGGTGAGGCCAAGCTCTGACAGCGCCTCCCCCAAGATGGTGACCACTTTACGGTAGCGTCCAAGATGGTTGTTAATGGTGATCTTTAGGATATAGCTTTCGGCCCTTTTTTCCAGATCAAGGAGCCTCTCCAACAAATGGTCCAAGTGAATCTCAGCCAGATCGTATTCGCCAAGGTGGTATTCTACTTTTGCCCTTTCCATATTGGTTTCCCAATAAAGATCCTTGACCATTTCCCAAGGGAGGGTTTTGAAGAGGTCTGAACTTATTTTAAGAAAATGCCGGGCTTGCTCATAGGCATTGTCCTGCTTTTGGAGCTTGCCTACTTCCAAGTTGAGGTTGGCACAGATAAAGGCGTCTCCGGCTTCTTTGACCAGTTCCAAGGATTGGTTGAGATGCTGTGCAGCCAAGACGCGTTCAGTACTGCTGAGCGCTTGCAAGTCATTTTGGAGGATGTCCTTGCCTATGCGATAGTGAAGGTTGGTTTTCTCATTCAGCGGGATCCCATCATAGATCACTTCCCCAATGTAGGTTTCAGAAAAGCGGTAATCACCTTTCAAGGAGCTGAGCAATCCCATTTCCACCGCCTCTTGAAGGCTTTGCTGAAGGAGCAGTTTGTCGTTTTCGAACAATGAAACCAACACTTGGTGGTTATAGCTCCCAATACAAGACAGCCAGGTAAGCAGGTTAAGCGTAGGTGGGCTGAGGGTTTTTAGACGATCCCAAAGGATTTCACGGGCATTTTTCCCTTTAAACTGCTGGGTAATGCTAGGGATGTCCCCAGACCAAATGCCGTTTTGCAGCTTGATCAGTTTTCCCGCTTTTAGGCTTTCGGCCAGCACTTGCATGTAACTTGGGTTCCCCTCGCAAAGGGCGTGAAATAAGCGATGGAGGTGCGGGGCCACCGGAGCTTTCAGAATATCCTCAAGAAAGGAAAGGGTCTGTTCGGTACGTAAGCCATAAAGTGGGATGATCTCCAGGTTTTTGGTCTCAAAATTCAGCCATTCCATCAGCTGGTTTACCCGGATAATGTTCTCCTTGGATTCCCTACTGGCGCCGATCAGCCTCAATTGCTGGGGAGATAAGCGCAGCAAGAGATAGTGCAATAGGTTGACACTTGACCCGTCCATCCACTGCATATTATCGATGAAGATTAATATCGATTTGCCTAGAAAGTCACTTAAAAACCCAAAGAGAATATGAAAGAGGGAGTAGAGCTGATTTTCTACTTTTGGAGTGGGTGACGTAGGGGGAATGGTGTCCTTGCCAAGGAGCAAGGTCAGTTCTGGGATATAATCAAAAAGAAGTGGGAAATGCTCGCCAAGCCGTTTTTTTAGCTGCGCAGAGAAATGCTCCAACTGGTCAGGAGCCAAATCCTTATAGACTTTCCTCAAAAATTCTCCGATCCCAATTTTCATTCCAGCATACGGAATATTACGCTGCTGCTGTAGGTGGCTGATGAAGATGAAGAGGTATTCGTTTTTGTAAATGTTTAAATAGTGCTCTATCAAATGCGTTTTGCCCACTCCTGAAGGACCTGTAACAATAAGGCCACATAGGGACGAGGAATTGGCTTTTGATGATAGCCTTATGAATTCATTCAGCTTTTTGGCCAGCTCCGGGTGGTGGGTGATGAGGGATGGGGATGAAGCACTGGGATAGGGCATGATATGCAGCGAATATGATGTTGACCTCGATGACTTTAGTGATTGCTCGTTGGTTTTGCGGTCTTTTTATGTTGACCAATCTTCTTTCGAACAGTCAATTTAAGTTTTTTACTTTTTCATCGCCAGCAATAGTCCCAAATAAGTCAAGGCACCATTGACCAAAAGGATTTCAAAACCAAATTGGTATCCCCCAAACCACGCTGCCGAATGGCTGTCCAGTATATAGCAAATGACAGGAGACGCCAAACAAATGGCCGGTACCAACTTGTCCTTAACCGCAATTTTATTGGTCAGGCCAAACGCAAACAATCCCAACAGTGGGCCGTAGGTGAAACCTGCAGCTTTAAACACCGCACTTACCACACTGCTGTTATTGAGCAAGTCAAATAGCACGATGACCACAAAAATCAGGGCCGTAAAGCCTATATGAACCTTTAGACGCGTGGCTCTTTGGTTGAGGTGCCGTTTGGTCGGCAATTTCATGATATCCACACAGAAAGAGGTGGTGAGTGCTGTCAACGCCGAATCAGCACTGGAAAATGCCGCAGCGATAATGCCAAGCAAAAAGGTGATGCCTGCCAACGTACCAAAGTGATCCAGCGCAAGGATAGGGTAGAGCTCATCGGAGCTTGTTGGGATGGCGATGTTGTTTTGGGCTGCAAAATAGTAGAGCAACACCCCCAATGAAAGGAAAAACAGGTTGGAAATAAAAAAGCTGATGGAAAACCACAGGATGTTCTTTTTGGCTTCTTTTTGGTCTTTGCAGGTCAGGTTTTTTTGCATGACGTTTTGGTCCAGCCCATTCATGGTAATGGTGATAAATATGCCTGCAAAAAACATTTTAAAGAAGTTTTTATTGGACAAGGGGTCCCATTCAAAAACCGTTGAGAGCGGGCTTTGATGTATGACACTGGTGAGTTCACCCAAGCTGAGGTCGAGCTGCTGGCTGATGATGACGATGCTGATGATCACTGCCAGCAGTAGAAAGGTTGTTTGGAGCGTGTCCGTCCAAACAATGGTTTTGATGCCGCCTTTGTAGGTGTATATCCAGATGAGCGTGGCGGTGGTGAGTACAGTCACAAAAAACGGGATGTTATACGCATCAAAAAAAGCAATTTGCAGAACGGTGGCTGCCAAAAACAATCGGAAAGATGCCCCAATCGTTTGGGAAACCAAAAAGATCACCGCACCTGATAGGTAGGCTTTTTGGCCAAAACGATCCCGGAGGTACTCATAAATACTGATCAGGTTTAGCCGGTAAAATAGGGGGATCAGTACCATTGCGATCACGGCATAGCCCACCATGTTGCCCATGACAAATTGCAAATAATTCCAAGATGAATTGCCCACTTCTCCTGGAACTGAAATAAAGGTAACCCCTGACAGGGACGCCCCCACCATCCCAAAAGCCACCAGGTACCATGGCGATTGCCTATTGGCCGTATAAAATGTCAGGTCATCTGTTTTGCGCGAGGTCAGGTAACTGATCAGCAGCAACAGTAGGAAATAGGATGAAATGACGATAAATACGAGTGTTTGGCTCATGGAATGCGTGATATGTTTAGGTTCTTTGCTCTTTCTTCATTGCTGCTTGATCCGACTCAGCTACCTGATGCACGATTTTGTCCCTCCCTTACTCACCTGCCACACGTTTTCTTTTACCTCGTGTGGTGACGCTGATGGTGGTGGAGGCGTTACTTTCGTTGTGTAGCCTGTCCACGGCCGTTAGGCAATAGTGGTAAGTGGTCCGTTTTTGGATGTCTTCATCCTTCCAGCTTTGCTGCCCGTATGCGGAGCAGGGAACCTTGGCCACTATTTGCTGCGGATTGTTGATGTCAAGGTTGTTAAGATCTTCAGAACGGTAAATTACGAAATATTGGGCACCTCCCCTTGCATTTTCCTCCCATTCCAAGGTGATTCCCGTGTCAGGACTGCCTGATGCCGACAGCTGATCGGGAGCATCCGGTGGCGTTTGGTCGATCCACGACATGACCGGAGGGAGCGCAGGGCTTGGATATACTTTTGCCAACTGATCATGGATATTTTCCTTGCGTTGGAGAATGGTCTTGGCACTGAAGAACATGCTTCCTTTGACCATGGGAAATGTCCTGTTGTACTGAATTTGGTTGACAACTTCATTTTTGTCTTCCCATCCTTTTTGGCCCAAGCGATAAATGCCTTGGCCGATGTAGACGTCACGTCCATAGCTATTTTCGGCCCACCATTTTACCAATGTTTTGTATTCTGCCAATTCAAACCCAATATGCCAGTATATTTGTGGAGTGACGTAATCGATCCAACCTTCACGTAGCCATTTCAGGACATCAGCATACAAGTCATCATAATTGGTCTGACCTGCTTTAGTGGCTGAGCCTTTGGGATCCCTGTCTAGGTTTCGCCAAACCCCAAAGGGACTGATGCCGAATTTGACAAAGGGCTTTTCCGTTTTTATCCTCTTGGACAATTCTTCGACAAAATAATCTACATTATGTCTTCTCCATTCCTCAATGTCATCAAAGTGGCTTCCGAATTGCTCAAATGAGCCCTTGTCAGGAAATTCCTCCCCAGCGATCTTGTAAGGGTAAAAATAATCGTCAAAATGAACGGCGTCGAGGTCGTAGTGTTTGACCACCTCAATGATGGACCGCAGCACAAATTCCTGTGCTGCGGGGATTCCTGGATCGTAATACCATTTCCCTCCATACTGTACAAACCAATCCGGATGCTTCACCAAGGGATGGTCGGCAGACGGGATAAAATCCGAACTGTTTGATGCCCGGTAAGGGTTAAACCAAGCATGGAATTCGAGGTTTCTCTTTTTTGCTTCGGCAATCATAAAGGCCAAAGGATTGTAGTAGGAGGAAGGAGCCTGTCCTTGCTTTCCAGTTAAATATGCGGACCAAGGTTCATAGCTGGAAGGATAAAAGGTGTCCGCTGTGGGGCGGATCTGCATGACGACTGCATTCATGCCCGCAGCGGCCAGGCTGTCGAGCAGCAGGACATATTCTTCCCGTTGCTGGGACGCAGGAAGCCCCGGTTTGCTAGGCCAGTCGATGTTGTTTACCGTGGCAATCCACGCAGCCCTGAGTTCTCGTTTGGGAGATTTTTGAGCCATGGCCATGGTGAACGGCAATAGCGTCAACATCATCATTAATACGGTGCGGGTCCAGGTTAAGGTCATGATTCGTTTAGTTGTTTTGATAAGCGTCTATAGCCTTTTTTACGGAGCCGTGAGCAGTCAACAGTTTCAGTGCCGTACCCTCATCCAGTTCGGGGATTTCCTCAAGGATCATCCTTGTGCCTCTTTTTACCAGTTTTTGGTTGCTGAGCTGCATATTGACCATTTTGTTGCCTTTTACTTTGCCGAGCATAATCATCAAGCTGGTACTGATCATGTTGAGGACTAGTTTTTGAGCAGTTCCTGCCTTCATCCGGGTGCTGCCAGTGACAAATTCCGGCCCCACTTCCACCTCGATAGGGAAGTCAGCATCACCCGAAATCTGGGCATTGGCGTTACAGGCAATGCTTCCAGTCATTACTCCATGGGCTTTGGCTGTTTGTAAGCCTCCCCGGACATAAGGGGTCCTTCCTGATGCCGCGATGCCGATCAGGATGTCGTTTTCGGTGATGTGCTGTGCTTTAAGGTCCACCCACGCTTGGTCAAGATCGTCCTCAGCACCTTCTACTGCGTGACGGATAGCGCTGTCTCCTCCAGCAATAAGGCCACACACCAACTCCGGTGAGGCGCCATAAGTGGGCGGAATTTCGGAAGCATCCAAAATTCCCAACCTTCCCGAAGTGCCCGCGCCGATGTAAAAGAGCCTTCCTCCTTTGACCATTTTTTCGGCCGCCGCAGTGATCAGTTTTTCAATTTGTGGAATGGCCGCTTGAACGGCAACGGCTACTTTTTGATCCTCTTGATTGATGCTCGTCAAGAGCTCTTGGGCATTCATTTTATCCAAGTCCTCATAGAGGGAGGACGTTTCCGTGGTGAGAGCGTTTTGCGCAGACATGATGTTATTTAATAGCGGGTACGGTTTTACAATGGTATTTGATTAGCCCGTTCATAGGGTGCTGTATGATTTTGTGGATGGCTAATCCGTATTCATCGGCAATAGCATGTAGGAAATCGCTGAAATGATAAGCAATGGATCCGCTGAACGTAATGGTGTCGTTCAGCCCATGCGCCTCATAGGCCAATACATAGTAGTCAAAGAATTTTCTGAAATTGTCCTTGAGGATTTTTTCACAAGCTGGATGGTGCGCATATTTCAGCAAGAATGGGGTGAAAGATGCCAAATATCGGTTTGCTTGTGGCTTATTATAGATTTTGTCCAGGATTTCCCGAAGGTCCATCGGGTAGGTAGCGAGGAAGTCAGCCCTGATTTCTGGCGCGATCTTTTCTTGGAGGATGAGCGAAATGAGGTCTTTGCAAAGGACTGTTCCACTGCCCCAATCTGCTAGGATATATCCAAGGGATGGGACATTGTCTATGATGTCTTTTCCATCATAGACGCAGGAATTAGCTCCTGTGCCCAAGATACAGGTGATGCCACGTTGGTCTTGCAAAAGGCTCCTGGCCGCTCCAAGGATGTCGCCATATACTTCGGTGGGGTATTTGACAGGCAGTACGGATTCAATGGCATTTTTTACTTGGCTGACTTTTTCCGGGAGGCCACAACCGGCACCGTAGAAAATCACCTTTTCGACGCCCTTCGTGACGGGGAGTACTTCGTTTTGGATGATTTGTGCAATTTCATTTTCCGTCAAAAAATAGGGGTTCAGCCCCTTGCATTGCACTGCATCAATGGTGTTTCCCTCTTCATCCACTAATCTCCAATCGGTTTTAGTGGATCCACTATCTGCGATTAACAGCATATTGATCAATTTAATTTGACAAAATGGGTGACTTTTCCTTGGATCAAAGCGTCACTTCTGATACAAAGATGTTGGTATTTGCTCCTTTAGGCATCCCTGAAAATAGGGATTTGCCATAATCACTGGATTGTCCTTAAAGGTATTTCTTATACAAATTATGCAATATACGGATGTCATTCTCCGTCAGGGGTGAATCAATGTCCTGTTGGATAAAATGGAGTTTGAATGACTGAATGGCCGCCCCCGGGTCGCTGATATCGTAGCCAATGATCCGCAATGCTTCGAGTGGGTGAAACGAATCGGGAACGGCTTCCAGCATGACGGTTTCGGTTTTATAGCCCATGTCCCCTGTGGGAAGGTCAATATCCATCAGGAGAAAGTCATCATACCATAAGCCAAAGCCCTCTTCCGCTAGCCGTTTCCAAGGAAAATGGATGCTGGGATCTACTTTTCGTCTCGGAGCCAGGTCAGCATGGCCAATGAAATTGGCTGTGGGGATATTGTAATCTTCTTTGAGCCGTTTGAGTAATTTGAGTAGGCTATTGATCTGTTCTTCGGTGAAAGGTTCTTTGCCGTTATTGTCCAGTTCGATCCCCAATGAAGCGGAGTTGAGGTCGGTGTCATGTCCCCATTTCCCGCGGCCGGCATGCCAAGATCGAAGGTAGTCATTGAGCATCTGGACGATGGTACCATCCCGGCTGATGACATAATGCGAGCTGACTTGTGTTCTGGGAATGGTGAAGGTATGAATGGTTTGTTCCAGTGAATCCTGAGCAGTGTGGTGAATAACCACAAAGTTTGGTTTTCTGATGCTGAAGTTGGTAGTGCCTACCCAGAGGTCATTGAGATGGGTGGTGTCAGCAGCGTCTTTTTTTACGAGGGGAGTGGCTGTGATTTTTTCCACCTGTGCATCCACCTGTTTTTGGTGGGCCTTGTTGATATCCGCATAGGGTTTTGGACTGCATGAAAAGAGCAATATTCCTAGTGCGGTAAATAGAACAAACGCTTGATAATTGGTATAATTCATCATATGGGATTCCTGAGTAATTAATGAATATACAAATATCAGGGAAAAAAGTAGGTTTTAGCTCACCGAAAACAGGGATTTGTTTCAAGGAGATGGGGTTGGATTTGAACTTAATATCCCTCTTAAGTCAGGCCACTAAGATACCATGGGAACTGGAGGTGAAAGGAGCTTGAAAGGAACTGGTAAAATACTGTTAAGGAAAGGCCAATTCAGCTAATACCAGTTAAATGATGAGTCCTAAAATTCATCCAGTCACCAAAAATAGAACATGCTAACCAATTAATCTTCTTTTGTAAGCATTGTTGACCAGTTCAGCGGTGTTTTTGGCTTGTAGTTTATAGAGCAGGTTTTTGCGGTGGGTTTCTACAGTGTTTTTGCTGATAAATAACTTTTCCGCGATCTCTTGGGTGGTAAGGCCATTGGCGATACAGCCCAAGACTTCCATTTCACGTTCAGAAAGCTTTTCGTTGAATGGGGTTCTATGGGGTTGTTTCATAAAACTGCTCAGCAGGGTCTTGCTGACTTCTTCTCCCAGAAAAGTGCCGCCATTGTAGAGGGTTTTGATCGCTTCCACCAAGTCATCCTTTCCGGTGTTTTTA
Organism: Echinicola vietnamensis DSM 17526; assembly: GCF_000325705.1. Lineage (NCBI taxonomy): Bacteria > Pseudomonadati > Bacteroidota > Cytophagia > Cytophagales > Cyclobacteriaceae > Echinicola > Echinicola vietnamensis. Next base: position 2,391,078 of record NC_019904.1, read on the forward strand.
AGGATATAGCCTTGAGCACCAGTCTTCAGCATGTCCGATACAAAATGCCTGTCGTTATGCATGCTCAGCCCTAATACTTTCAGGGCCTTATGGGCTTTCAGCAGTTGTTTGGTGGCAGCCACCCCGTCCATCACGGGCATATTGATGTCCATGATCACGATGTCCACGGGCTGATCGATACAGTAATCCAGCGCTTCTTGGCCATTAAGTGCTTCACCGACTACCTTGATGCCTGGAATATCAAGGAGCATAGCCTTCAGTCCATCTATAAACATGCGGTGGTCATCCGCTATCAGTACATTAATCATGATGCCTGCAGTTTGGTCCCTTTCGAGAAATAAGTAGCATTAATTTACAATTTTTTAAAATAGAATTTACATTAGCGGTAGATGCAAAGTCCACTGGAAACTAGTGGTTTCTGTCTGAGATTTGGGTTTAAATGTATTTTGGGCTGATTTCGGAATATTGTCCAAAGGTTAAGAAAAATGAAAAATCACTGTTTTCAGGGATGTGGGCATCAAGAGAAGGCTTTAATTTAGGGAGGATGAGAATTAAGCGAATGATTAAAAGTATGAAGATAAGCCGATTGGGAATAGTGGCATTGGCGGTTATGATTCTGAGTTGTAGCTCTTCCACATATCGGGTGTTTGAAAAGCCGATAAAGTTTGATGAGGAAAGGAAACAGCTGACCTTGGAATACTTGGCTTCCCATTATGGTTTGGAGCAAGAGGAGCCGGTTATTACCCCGAAGATGGTGGTGCTGCACTGGACTGCCATTTCCGATCTGGAACGGTCTTATGATGCCATGAATCCGGTCAGACTTCCCGGAAGTAGAAAGGGGATTGCTGAGGCGAGTGCCCTGAATGTGTCAGCCCACTACCTTATCGATCGGGATGGGACGATTTTCAGACAGCTACCGGATACGGTAATGGCGCGGCATGTTATTGGTCTGAATCATTGTGCCATTGGTGTGGAAAATGTAGGCAGTGCAGACGCACCGCTCACCAAGGCTCAGTTGAAAGCGAATGAGGCTTTAGTGAGGCATTTAAAAAGAAAATATCCCATTGATTATGTGATTGGGCACTTTGAATATACCGCTTTTGAAGACCACGCGTTATAGCTGGAAAAGGATGAGGGATATAGGACGCAGAAAACAGACCCGGGAGAAAGTTTTATGGAAAAAATCCGAAACCGGTTACGGGATTTGGATTTGAAAGTAGTTCCTCAATGATCCATTTGCGTCATTTGTCTGGTATTTTAGGGTGCCAGTAGTCTTGGATAGCACTGCTGGCACCCCGGTATCATTCAGTTGGTTAGTTTAACCTGTTCAAGAACCTGAAAAACTCAGAGTCGGTGGACAGGATGATGCTGGTATTTTCTTCCAGTGATTTTTCGAAGCTTTCCATCGTTCGGAGAAATTTATAAAGTTCGATTGCTTGCCTGTTTTGATTATAAGCTGCGGCATAGATGTCAGTGGCTTCCGCATCTGCACGGCCTTTGATTTCTTCTGCCTCACGAAATGCCTCAGACTGGATCTGAGCAAGGTCTCTTTCCTTGTCCCCTTGGATTTTACGGGCTTCACCTTGTCCTTCTGATCGGAACTGATCGGCAATACGGTTTCGCTCACTGATCATCCGGTCGTACACCCTGTCTCTTACTTCATTTACGTAGTTCATGCGTTTGAATTTAAAGTCCAAGATGCGGACACCGAGGTCTGTGGTCCTTTGATTGGCCTTGGAAAGGACGATCTCCTCGATTTTCTCACGCCCAACGGTGATCTCCTCCAGTACCTCCAGTTCTTCCATGAAATCTTCCGTTACTTCGGGATCTCGGTTGGTGGAGCGAACCACGTCCAGCAGATTATGGCTGGCAATGGCATTTCTGGTCTCTCCATCCAAGATGTCGTCCAGGCGGGATTGGGCGGACCTTTCATCTCTGAGCCGGATAAAAAACTGCAGGGGGTCTGTTATTTCCCACCGTGCATAGGTGTCCACAAAGATGAATTTTTTGTCTTTGGTGGGGACTTGGTTACGGTCACCGTCCCATTCCAGGTATCTTTTGTCGAAGAACTGCACTTTTTGCAAAAACGGCACCTTAAAATTGACTCCAGGGGTTGTTCTGGGTTCGCCGATGGGTTTCCCGAATTGCGTAACGATGGATTGTTGGGTTTCATCTTGGATAAAGATGCTGCTGTTTACCGTGACGAGCAAGATGACGCCAATGACGATGTATATGATAATGCGCTTTTTCATTTTTCAGTACCTCCTTGTTTGTTCAAGTTGAGTAGTGGTAATACGTTATTGCCTTCTTCATCCACGATGACCTTGTTGTCCAGTTTGGGAAGGACTTTTTCCATGGTTTCCAAGTATATCCGTTGCTTGGTCACTTCAGGAGCTTTGCGGTAAGCCTCAAAAAGGGAGTTGAAGCGTTCTGCTTCACCTTTGGCCCGGTTTACCCTGTTGAGGGCATAGGCCTCTGCGAGTTCGATGGTCTCCAAGGCTTCGCCGCGAGCCCTAGGGATCACCCGGTTATAGTCAGCTTCGGCTTGGTTGATCAGGGTTTCCCGTTCTTGCTGAGCTTCGTTGACAGCGTTAAAGGATGGTTTTACCGGGTCTGGTGGATTGACATCTTGAAGGACCACTTGGTCGATACGGATACCGTTTTCGTATTCGTCGCAAAGTTCTTGGAGAAGTTGTTCTACACTGCTGGCGATTTCTTGTCTTCCTACGGTCAGCACTTCGTTTACTGTACGGTCACCAACGATTTTGCGCATAGCTGCCTCTGACATGTCACGCAGCGTTTTGTCCGCATTTCTCACCTTAAAAAGGTATTTATAGGAATCGTTGATTCGATACTGCACGACCCATTCTACATCAGTGAGGTTCAAGTCGCCGGTGAGCATGGTGGATTCGCCCAGGTAACCTTCCTTGACATACTCCGACCGTTGGTTTGGGGAAGTGGTGCGAAAGCCAAACTCCTGTTTTAGTTGACGCTGAACAGGGATTTTGTGCATTTTTTCGATGCCAAAGGGCAGCGTGAAGTTCAGTCCCGGAGGTACGGTTCTGTTATATTTTCCCATTTGGATGACCACACCTTCTTCCTCCGGCCCTACGGTATGAATGGCACTGAATGCCGCGACAATGATCACAAGGCCCAAGATGATCTTTCTCAGGTTTCTTTTGATCATATCCGGATCAATGTTGATGTTAAAATTTCTGTTGCTCATGAGAAGTAAGTGTTTTTATAAACGAATGAAGGATCAATCTTCAAAAAAATAATGAGACCACCTCGGCAAAAGAGTCGAAAAGTCCAGTTTTTTTTCCAAACCTGCCTAAAAAGGAAGGGAAGTGGTTTTCGTATTGTGGTGATTTTGGAATATCCCTGTTTTCAGGGATGGAATAGGTGCATTTTTTAAGAAAATTTGACCAAAGAAAATAAGAGAGGAATAATAATGGGCAATTGACAGTAGACCCAAAATTAGCAAACCACCCATTTTTCTTCCGCTCTTACCTTAATCAATTTACTTAACTATTATCTAAAATGTCAAACATGAAAAAACTTTTACGCTGTTGTTTAGGGGCGCTATGTTTTCTCCTGTTCCATTTTCAGGTGTCTGCGCAGACGGTAACCGTAAGGGGTACCGTATCCAGCGCCGAAGATGGAGTGACCTTACCGGGAGCCAGTATCTTGGTAAAAGGAACCACCAGGGGTGTTACCACGGATGTGGAAGGGAACTATCAGATCCAAGCAGAAAAAGGCGAAATCTTGGTGTTCAGCTTTATTGGTATGGTCGCGCAGGAACGTGAAGTGGACGATCAAAGCACCATTAATGTAGCTTTGGAAGCAGAGGCAAAATCGCTGGAAGAAGTCGTCGTAGTAGGTTACGGAACGCAAAAAAGGAGTGACCTCACCGGCGCGGTTTCCACGGTGGATACCGAGGTGCTCGAATCGCGCCCCATTACAGATGTGGGCAGAGGGTTGCAGGGAACGACCCCCGGATTGACCATTACGACGCCTAGTGGCCAGATTGGCCAAAATCCATCGATTAGACTACGTGGCATGACGGGTACGCTGAGTAATTCTGGCGGAGCACAGCCGCTCATCCTCGTGGATAACGTGGAAGTGCCAAACCTGCAGTTGATCAATCCCGAGGACATTGAATCGATCTCTGTTCTGAAGGACGCCGCATCGGCCTCTATTTATGGATCGCGTGGTGCTTGGGGGGTGATCCTGATCACCACCAAGTCGGGTAAAAAAGGAGAAGCTCCCAAGGTGAGTTATTCCAACAACTTTTCCTGGGCGACCCCTACCAAAACGCCCGTCATCGCGTCTGCTGCTGAAGGAGCCGAGATGGCTTTCAGTGCATTACAGCGTACGAATCTGTCCACCAATGTTTTTGGAGTGGTAGGGATGTATTTTGACCAAGAAGGCATTCAAAAGATGCGTGAATGGGAGCAGCAATACGGAGGGCAAGATCTTGGAAATGAAATGGTGCTGGGAAGGGATTTTGAGATCCGTGATGGCCGTCTTTTCTTCTATCGCCCTTGGGATGCAGGAGATATGTTTATGCGAGATTGGACCCCACAGCAAAAACATGATGTGTCTGTGGCGGGTGGCAGTGATAAGACAACTTATCGATTAGGCGTTGGCTATTTGGGCCAAAACGGGGTGCTGAAAGTAAATCCCGATGAATTTAACCGCTATTCTGTCGATCTGAGTGTCAATACTGCCGTAACAGACTGGATGGACGTAAGGGGAAAAGTGCTGTACAGCAAAACGAAGTTTACCCGTCCATTTTACTTCAGTTCTGAGACCTATGATCCTTGGTATTACCTGTTCAGATGGCCTAAGACCTATCCATACGGTACCTATGAGGGATATCCTTTCAGAAGTGCCGTTACTGAAGTGACCCAAGCTAAGATGAATGAGGAGACCACTTCTATGAGCCGGATCAATTTGGGCACGACTATCAGGCCGGTAGAAGGGCTGAGCATTGATGCTAATTATACCTTTGATTCCAATAACTTCCACGATCACCGGACAGGTGGGGTGATTTCAGCTTATAATTTCTGGGCTACTGGTGCGGATTTGGAGTATGCCCCCTATTCAAGCGCCTCTTACAATAGGGTCGAATACCGCTCTTCGTGGAGCAATAGAAATGTGGGTAAGCTCTTTGCGACTTATGAAAAGAGTGCCGGTGACCATGAAATGAAGTTTATGGCAGGTGGAGATATCGAGGCTTACGAATATTGGTACCAGAGCAGCCAGCGGAGAGATTTGATGGATTTGGACCGCGGAGAACTGGACTTGGCTTCAGGGGATCAGTTTGTGGATGGATCTAGAAACCAGTGGTCCACTATGGGGGTATTTGGTAGGATCAATTATAACTACATGCAAAAATACTTCCTTGAACTCAATGGACGATATGATGGATCTTCCCGCTTGTCTCCGACAGACCGATGGGCGTTCTTTCCATCCATGTCAGCAGGGTATGTGATTACCGAAGAGCCTTTTATGGAGCCTGTTACCAATGTGATGTCGTTCATGAAGTTACGTGCTTCTTGGGGTGCGATAGGTAACCAGAATGCTTATTTGAGCGATATTTACCGGATCATGAATTCCTATTCTTCTGGATGGCTGGTCGGCAGCGACAATCAGCTGACCTTTGGTACTCCCGGTGCATTGCCTTCATCCTTGACTTGGGAGACGGTGACCACGTTGGATTTTGGTTTTGATTCCCGGTTTTTCCAAGATAAGTTGGGTGTGACCTTTGACTGGTACAGAAGGACCACCAGTGATATGCACAGTGCCGGGGAAGTGCTGCCAGCTTCTTATGGTACCAGTGCGACCAAGCAAAACCTTGGTGAGCTAGAGACCACCGGCTGGGAATTGGCCGTTGATTATTCCCATTCTTTTTCGAATGGCTTTAACCTTCACGCCACCGCCATGCTTTCCGATTTCAAAGAGCGTATTACTGAATTTGCGGACAATACCAGCATCTATGCCAATCGCAAAGGACGCGTACTCGGTGAAATATGGGGCTATGAAACGGACAGGTTGTTTACCAATGACGACTTTGTCCAAGATGCCAATGGAGAACTAATCACCGAAAATGGTAAATATGTACTGAAAGAAGGTATTCCTTCCCAGTCCCTTTACGAAAGCGGATGGTTCTTTTATGGCCCAGGGGATGTTAAATACAAAGACCTCAATGGGGATGGTGAAATTACCTACGGATCCAACACCGTGGAGGATCATGGAGACCTGAAGGTGATTGGGAATTCCACGCCACGGTATCAATATGGATTTAGATTGGGAGGAGACTATAAAGGGATTGATTTTAGCTTCTTTATACAAGGTGTCGGGAAGCGTGATTACTGGGCAAATGGTCCGATCTTCGTTCCTGGCTATCGCCCGGGAGAAGCTTGGTTTGCGCACCAACAGGATTATTGGACACCCGAAAATCCGGACGCATTCTATCCACGCCCAACAGATGCCGGGCAATCCAGCAATTCGCGTAACTTCTTGAGACAGACCCGTTACTTGTTGGACATGTCCTATATGAGGATGAAAAACATTACCATTGGCTATTCCTTGCCACAGTCTGTAATCGGTAAACTCAATATTGATAAAGTAAGGGTTTATTTCAGTGGAGAAAACCTGTTTGAGTTTGATAACCTTGACCTTCCTATTGATCCGGAAGTAGATTATACTAGTTCGGGCTTGAATGACTCCAACACCTTTGGTAGGGTCTATCCTTACAGTAGAAACATTTCTTTCGGTTTGCAGGTGACACTCTAAATTGTATTAAATTATGAAAATCAGGATAATAACATTATTAGCACTAATCGTGACATTGGCAGGATGTGAGGACTTTTTGGAAAAGCCGCCGTTGGATGACCTGACAGACGAAACGTATTGGTCCAGTGAGAACAATGTCAGGAGTTTTTCCTGGGGATTTTATACCGCCTATTTTAGCGGATACGGCTCCGGGTATGCCTGGGGGAAGTTTTTCTCTGGCCAAAGCCTCAATGATGACTTTGGTCCGACAAGTCCAGCCCAGTTTAGGCAAAACATCCCTACAGCAGCTACCGGTTCATATTGGACGTTTGCATGGGTAAGGAAGGCCAATATCTTTTTGAATAGGATACAGACTGTGCCAATGGATGAAGAAGCGATCAATCACTGGTCTGGAGTAGCACGCTTTTTTAGGGCCATGGAGTACCATGATTTGGTCAAGCAATTTGGAGATGTGCCGTGGTATGACCATGAATTGGAGGAGACCAATGAAGAAGACCTGTACAGGCCTCGCGATCCACGTTCGTTTGTGATGGACCGGGTGTTGGAGGATTTGCAGTTTGCGGCAGATAATGTCCGACAGGTAGATGGTGATCCAGGCTTAAGTGTAAACCGGGACGTGGTCCTCGGTTTTATGTCAAGGATCATGCTTTATGAAGGTACTTGGCAGAAATATCACGAAGGGAATACAGAGAAGGCAAAAGCATACCTAGAAGCCGCAAAATGGGCGGCCAATGAAATGATAAGTACCGGAAACTATTCCTTGGGAGATTACAGGGAAGTGTTTACCTCGCTTAATCTCTCCGGAAACCCTGAGGTGATCCTTTACAGACATTATGAACCCGGATTGGTCACCCATGCACTGAACAGTTACAATAATAAAGAACCTCAGACGGGGGTTTCCAAAGATGCCGTGGAGACCTACCTTGCCAGTGACGGATTGCCGGTAGGTCTATCCCCGCTGTACCAAGGTGATCGGGGCATCCAAAATGTGATGGCTAATCGGGATGGAAGAATCTATGGTACCTTGGTGAGTGATGAGCTAAGGCTAAATGGTATCCAATCTAATTACAGCACCACAGGCTACGCTACACTAAAATTTCTCAATGAAGAAATCAAGGATGACCCAGAAGGTAGCTCTAACCTGAACTATACCGATTCTCCTGTTCTGAGATATGGTGAAGTCCTGATGAATTATGCTGAAGCAGTAGCCGAGCTGGCCACAGTAGGAGGACCAGCATTGACACAGGCTGACTTGGATATGTCCATCAATGTGCTGCGGGACAGGCCAGGCGTCGAGATGCCGCATCTGACACTTGTGGGGAATGCGCCAGGAGTGAACGGAGTAGCCTACGACGATCCCGAGCGGGATCCCGATGTGCCGTCATTGCTTTGGGAAATCAGACGGGAGCGTCGGATTGAGTTGATGATGGAAGGGTTTCGGTTGGATGATCTAAAGCGGTGGGAAAAGCTGGAATACAGCGATACAGAAGCCAATGAAAACATCAATCGCGGTGCCTGGATCGATAAGGCGGACTATCCTGACCTGCAGAGCAGCGTGATCCTTACGGATGGCGAAAGCGGCTATATCATTCCCGCTACAGCAGCAGCTTCCCAGAGGAGGTTTGAAGATCCCAAAGTGTATTTGGATCCGATACCGTTAGACCAAATCACACTTTATGAAGAACATGGTGTGACCTTGGAGCAGAATCCAGGCTGGGAGCAATAAGTCAGTACGAGGTATCAAGTACGAAGGAGTAGTTGATAGGTGGGGGTAGCCCCTATTTTGAATGTGTAATAAGAATGCCCTTCTTTTCATTAGTAGAGGAAGGGCATTTTAAAGTGTTTTATTGGAATGGAATTTTCTGCGCTGTCTAAATATGCCGCTTGGGGAACTGTGTTGATCTTATGTTGGCTGATGTCTTTTGAGTTGGCTGGTCGTCAACGTATGGAGCAGACGACTTCCCATGGAGCGGTCATCAGGGGAGATGCTGACCAAAAGCAATTGGCATTGGTGTTTACAGGGCATCAATTTGCTGAGGGAGCCAGGACCATTCTGAAGACATTAGATAAGACACAGGTTAAAGTATCCTTTTTCTTCACAGGTGACTTTTACCGAAACGAAGCTTTCGCCCAATTCATAGCGCAGATGAAGGAAAGAGGACATTATTTGGGTGCCCATTCGGATAAACATTTGCTTTATTGTGCCTGGGAAAACCGGGATAGCCTGTTGGTCAGTAAGGCGGGTTTCAAAAAGGATTTGGACCGTAATTATAAAGCGATGGAGGAGTACGGCATAGCGAGGCAAGATGCGCCATTCTATTTGCCGCCATATGAATGGTACAATGATTCGATTAGCCAATGGGCCGCGGAAATGGGACTTCAGTTGGTTAATTTTACTCCAGGTACCCGATCAAATGCCGATTATACTTCACCGGATATGCACCACTATGTGGGAAGCGACGCCATTTTAAAAAGCATATTGGATCATGAATTATTAAATGGCTTGAATGGCTTTCTATTGTTGATGCATGTTGGTGTAGGTCCTGAAAGAGCGGATAAGTTTTATGATAAATTATCAATATTGATTAGTACATTACAGGAGCGAGGATATGCACTAGTGACTGTGGATGAATTGCTTTGAGTGCAGCATTAACCCTTTACGATGTTAACGATTTTAATTTCACTTTTAAGTTTTGTTGGTCATTCAGCTGCTCCGTCAACGAGTGCTGACACGGTTTATTTTCGTGTAAACCAACTGGGCTATCTGCCCGAAGATACCAAAAGTGCAGTGGTGTTTGGCAAAGAAACCCTTCATGAGCCGGTCCAGCTCATTGATGCGAAAAGTGCGGAGGCAGTGACTGAAATCAAGCCTCAAAAAGACATGGCAGAAGGTTGGGGCGATTTCACTTATGCGACGGTAGATTTTTCTTCCACCACCAGAGTAGGTGATTATTACCTGCAAACAAAACATTCCAAAATCCGGTCGCAACCCTTCAGCATTGGTGAAGATGTCTATTCCCATCATCAAGAAACCTTATTGGAGTTTATGCGCCAGCAGCGATGTGGCTATAACCCGACATTGGACATGGTCTGTCATCAGCGGGATGGAAGGGCATTTTTTGGTCCGATGCCCGACAGTACGTTTGTGGAGGTGAGTGGCGGCTGGCATGATGCCGGCGATCAGTTAAAATACCTCATTACCTCAAGCTATGCTACGGCGCATATGCTATTGGCGTACGAGATGTATCCGGATCGTTTTCAGGATAAGGTCAATGCCTTGGGCCAAGATGGCCCGAATGGGATTCCAGATATTTTGGATGAGGCCAAGTGGGGACTGGATTGGATCCTTAAGATGCATCCTGCGCCAGACCAATTGTTTCATCAAGTAGCGGATGATCGCGATCATAAAGGGTATAAAATTCCGGATCAGGATAATTCAGATTATGGCTGGGGAGCCAATAGTTATCGCCCCGTTTATTTTGCAACGGGCAAACCCCAAGGCTTACAGCAGTATAAGAGTGAGGCGACAGGAGTGGCCAATCTAGCAGGGAGATGTGCGGCTGCTCTGGCCTTGGCAGCGAGGATTTGGGCGGAGGATTTGAACGATACGGTTTTGGCGGCCACATATCGAAAGGCTTCCCAAAGTTTATATGCTTTGGGAAGAAAGCAGGAAGGCTACCAGCAGGGTAATTCCTACAGTGCACCATATCGGTATAATGAATCCACTTGGGCGGATGATATGGAATGGGGTGCTGCGGAACTGTTTAAGACAACCGGTGAGAAGGAATATTTGGTACAAGCGAAAGCTTACGCTTTAAAAAGCAACACCGCAGACTCTTGGACTGTGGTGGATTCCACGGATCATTACAGGCTTTATCCTTTTATCAATATGGGACACTTTGTGCTCCATGATTTGGTGGATGATGACTTCAAGAAGAAGTTGGAAGGCTATTATCAGGCAGGCATCGAATATACCTTAAAGCGGGCCAGTAAGAATCCATTTCAGGTAGGAGTGCCTTTTATCTGGTGTTCCAATAACCTGATGACAGGATTGATCACCCAGATGATATTGTATGAAAAAATGTCGGGAAGCAAGCGGTATAAAGGTTATTTGGCACGCCAGCGTGATTGGTTGTTTGGGCGGAACCCCTGGGGAACGTCCATGTTTACCGGCTTGCCTGTCAATGGTGAATCGCCCGAGGCGGTTCATACGAGTTTATTTGTTTTGTTAGGGTTGAAGATCCCGGGAGGATTGGTGGATGGTCCAGTGTATACGGCCATCTACGATAATCTTCTCGGGCTTCATTTGCAGGAGCCGGATGAGTTTGCTGAATTTCAAAACGAGAAAGTGGTCTACCATGATGATTCAGGAGATTATAGCACCAATGAACCCACCATGGATGGAACTGCCGGGGCAATCCTGATGATGACACATTGGGCTAAGTGAGGTGTTCATATTGAAAAATTTTAAAATTGACAATCCATCATTTATAAAACGTCGTGATTTTAGGGGTTAAACAAGTAATAAGGTTGGAAAGTAGAAAGGTGCAAGAAGTGTCGCCCTTCGACTCCGCTCAGGGTGACACGGTGGCGGTCTGGTATAAACTGAGCTTGTCGAGGAAATCGGGGAGACATAAGAAGAAGTATGGATAATTTCCTTTCGGCACTGATGAAAGAAAAGTCATACCTTAAGAATTAAACGTTGATTCGGCATCCCGAGCGGAGGCTGAATTGTGGTCCCGAGCGGAGTTTCACTTGTCATTCCGAGCGGAATCGAGGGATAATTATTAAACAAGAAAAAGATAAATTATAGATAAACAATGAAATACCGATTATTAAAAGGAGGGTTGTGGGTTTTGGCCATGATTTGTGTGCTGCAATATACCCATGCCCAGTCAGGTTCAACTACTAGTAAAATTCCTTTTTTACAGCAGAAGAGCACTTGGGCAGATTCAGTTTTCCAGACCATGAGTCCAGAGGAGCGCATTGCCCAGTTGATTATGATCCCAGTTTATTCCAATAGGGACAAGGCTTATGAGGATTCCATTGCGCGACTGGTGGAGGAATATAAAGTGGGCGGCTTGATATTTTTTCAAGGAGGTCCCGGGCGCCAAGCCAGTATGACCAACCGTTACCAAGCAATCAGTAAAGTGCCTTTGATTGTTTCCATCGATGCAGAGTGGGGGCTGGGCATGCGACTGGACAGCACCATGAGTTTTCCTTATCAAATGGCCCTTGGAGGTATTGAGGATGAGCAATTGATCTATCAAATGGGTGCAGAAATCGCCCGGCAGTGCAAGCGGATTGGGGTGAATGTGAACTTTGCCCCAGTGGTGGATATCAACAATAATGCGAATAATCCCGTGATCGGCTTCCGTTCGTTTGGGGAGGACAAGGAAAATGTGACTTCCAAGGCCTTGGCTTATATGAATGGGATGCAGGACGAGCATGTTTTGGCCAATGCCAAACACTTTCCAGGCCATGGAGATACTGATGTAGATTCCCATGTGGGGCTGCCACTGATCAGTTTTTCCAGGGAACGATTGGAAAATACGGAGCTTTATCCTTTCCGGAAATTGATGCGCAATGGACTTGGCAGTGTGATGGTAGCACATATGAGTATTCCAGTCTTGGACGATACCCCAAATTTGGCCTCTACCCTTTCCAAGCCTATCGTGACAGATTTGCTCAAAGGAGAAATTGGCTATGAGGGGCTTGTGTTTACCGATGCATTGAACATGCAGGGCGTGGCTAAATTTTACCCTCCAGGGATTGTCGATGTGAAGGCGCTATTGGCAGGAAATGACATGCTACTCAATACCATGGATGTCAAAACAACCATCGAGGAGGTGAAGAAAGCCATAAAAAACGGTGAAATCACCCAAGCAGAAGTGGACAAGCGCGTGATGAAAGTGTTGCAGGCCAAAGATTGGCAGGGCCTTAGCCACTGGCAGCCGGTGTCCATGGAAGATATCCATGAGGACCTTAACAACTCGAAGGCTCATTCCCTGAACAGGCAATTAGTGGAGGCATCGATTACGCTGTTAAGAAATGAGGAGGAAGCGCTTCCAATCAAGCGATTAGCGTCGGAGAAATTGGCTTATGTGGCCCTTGGTGCCGAGGAGGAAACCGCTTTCCAACGCGGGCTGAGCAGATATGTAGAGGCAGACACGTTTTTTGTGCCAAAGGATATATCACTTTCCTCCCTGGAGGATATGCTCAAGACACTTCAAGGTTACTCCAAAGTGATCGTGGGTATTCACCATTTGGGCTTGAAGGCCAGTGTGAAGAATTTTGGGATTACGGCAGAAATGAATGTAATGCTGAAAAAGCTCATCAATGCCCAGCCCACCGTGGTGGCGGTATTTGGAAATGTTTACAGCTTGGATAAGTTAGAGGATTTGGAGAAGGCCACTGCCGTCATTGCTACTTATCAGGAGTCTGAGCTCACACAAGATGTAGCTTCACAACTTGTTTTTGGGGGTGTAGGTGCCAAAGGGAAATTGCCTGTCACCATCAATCATAACTTTAAAATCGGAGATGGCCTTCAAACATCAGACGGTTTTCGCTTTTCTTATGTGGAACCAGAAGCCGTGGGGATTGCACAGGAGGATTTGACTGGAATCAAGGATTTGGTGCAGCAGGCCATAGCAGAAAAGGCGATTCCGGGGGCATCGGTTTTGGTGGCCAAGGAAGGCAAAGTGTTTTACCAGCAAGCATTTGGCTACCATACCTATGACAAGGAAGTTCCGGTCAAAATCACGGACTTGTATGACTTAGCTTCTGTGACCAAGATCAGCACGTCCTTGGCAGCATTGATGCAATTGCAGGGTGAGGGGAAGTTTGATGAAAACAAGACCCTCGGAGACTACCTGCCCATGGCCAAGGGGACGAATAAGGAGGATTTGGTTTATAAGGATATTTTAACCCATCAAGCGGGACTAACCTCATGGATTGCATTTTGGAAGAGTACTGTTCGCAAAAACGGTTCTTTCAAATGGTTTACCTTTAAGGATCACCAAAGCAAGCGGTTTCCCATAAAAGTAGCCGATCATTTATACATCCATCGCCACTATGCCGATAAGATTTATAAGGAAATCATGAAGTCTCCCGTGAGTGAGGATAAAAAATATGTTTACAGTGATTTATCGTTTATTCTGGCGCCTAAAGTCGTGGAGCATATTACGGGAGAACCTTTTATCGATTACCTGAATGAAACGATCTATGATCATTTAGGGGCAAGCACGTTGACCTTTAATCCTTATCAAGACTATCCGGCCGACAGGATCGTTCCCACCGAATATGATAGTCTCTTCAGGAGGCAATTGCTACATGGAACCGTGCACGATGAAGGAGCTGCCATGCTGGGAGGTGTCAGTGGACATGCCGGTCTTTTTGGAGATGCCAATGATTTGGCCAAGCTTATGCAGCTGTACCTAGATGATGGTGAATATGCTGATGAAACTCTTATCAAGGGCCATACAGTAAGTAAATTTGGCAAGTGCCAGTTTTGTCCTGATAACTACCGGGCACTGGGATTTGACCGACCAAGGAAACCGGGAGATCCCAATGGCAATTCAGCCCCAAGTGCTCCGGCCAGCAGTTTTGGCCATACGGGCTTTACCGGGACTTATGCTTGGGTGGATCCAGAAAACCAATTGGTTTATGTTTTTTTGTCCAACCGGGTAAATCCCACCAGAGAGAACACGAAGCTATATCAGTTAAATACACGGACAAATGTACTTGAAGTAGTGTATCAAGCGATGAAGTGATTCTTAAGATATGAGTATTGAGATATGAGTCTTGAGAAAATTGTATATCAAATTCTTCCTTTCGATGGGGAGGTTAAGAAGGGTGAAATCAGTAACGAACTAGCATAAATAATTAATAATCACTAACCATTACCCAAACCATGAAAAAATTACTGGCATTGCTCTTGGTGATGCAGATAGGTGGCGTCTATGGCCAAAACTTTAAGTTTGCCTTTGTGACGGATACTCATATCGGTTCGCCCAGTGGGGCTGCGGAAGAGGATTTGGAAAAGACCATAACGGATATCAACGGTCAAGAAGGGCTGGATTTTGTACTGCTCACTGGAGATATTACGGAGATGGGCACAGATGAAGAAATAGCGCGTGCAAAGGAGATTATAGACAAACTAAAAATTCCGTATTATGTCATCCCTGGTAATCACGACACAGGCTGGTCAGAATCGGGCGGAGTGAGTTTTATCAAAGCCTTTGGTTACGATAAGTTTGTTTTTGAGCATGAGGGGTATAAGTTTATCGGAACTGCTTCTGGACCTTATGTCAGGATGTCGGATGGTCATATTCCCAGGGATGCTGTGGTATGGATGGATTCGGTACTCGCTGCTACGCCGAAAGACCAGCGCATCATTAATGTAAATCATTATCCCTTGGACAATAGTCTGGACAACTGGTTTGAGTTGACGGAAAGGCTAAAAAAATACAATACCCAGTTTTCCATCTGCGGACATGGCCACCGCAACAAACCCTACGATTTTGAAGGCATTCCCGGAGCTATGGGGCGGTCAAATTTACGGGCCAAAGATGCTGTAGGGGGGTACAATATTGTCACGATTAGCCCTGATACGGCTTATTTTGCAGAACGTACCTCAGGCCTGAAGACGGATGCGCCTTGGCGAAAAATCGCCCTAGGTGCAAAGGATTATGCTGCAAAAGAAAATTATGAAAGACCTGATTTTAGCATCAATGAAAAATACGACCAGGTATCTGCTAAGTGGAGTTATCATGCTGATGCCAATGTGATCAGTACGCCTTTGGTGGCCAAGGGGAAAGTGATTTTTGGAAATAGTGTCGGGAAAGTGGAGGCCCTTTCCATAGAGACAGGCCGGTTGGAATGGTCATATGATACAGGTGCAGGGATTTTCTCTTCACCTGTGCGATACCACGACTTGGTAATATTCGGTACGGGCGATGGAAACATCTACGCGCTTAACTTAACTGACGGGGAATTGGAATGGAAAACACCAGCATCTGCTGCTGTGTTGGGTTCGCCCATAGTAGAAGATGGTAAGGTGTATATTGGTGCCAGTGACGGTAAATTCCGGGCCTTGGATGCGAAAGACGGTAAGGTATTGTGGGTATTTGGTGGATTGGAAGGGCCAGTGGTGAGCAAACCACTTATTTACCAAGGGAAGGTGATTTTTGGAGCGTGGGACAGGCATTTGTATGCGGTGGACAGGGCCAGTGGGAAGCTTGCTTGGAAATGGGACAATGGATCCGCCAACCGCATGTATTCACCAGCAATGTGTGTTCCCGTGGCCCATGAAGGCGTGGTCTATATCGTCGCGCCAGATCGGTACATCACCGCATTGGATGCTGCCAGTGGGGAGGAACTTTGGAGGAGCAATGAGGCGACCGTAAGGGAATCCATAGGGATTTCATCGGATGGGAAATGGGTCTATGGTAAAACCATGAATGATGAAGTGGTGGCTTTCGAGACAGGAAGGGATGCTGCCAACCTGGCTTGGCGAATGGATTGTGGGTTTGGCTACGAGCATGTGCCGTCCATGTTGATAGAAAACGGTGGGGCGGTTTATTTTGGAACAAAGAACAGTACGGTTTACAGCATTGATCCCCAAACCAGAACCATCCACTGGGCGCATAAAATTGACAATTCCATGGCCAATACGGTGAACGTTATTGATGAACATTCCTTGGTGGTAGCAACCATGGACGGAAAGGTGGAGTTGTTGGAGTTTTAGTTTTTCGTTGGAAGGTTAAAAAAGTGTCCAAATTATAAGAAAAGATATGAAAAAGTATGTGTCAATAAAGGCAGTGTTGTTTTGCGCAGCCATGGTGTTGTTTTGCGGTGCATGCGGCGGTAGGCAGACAGCAGAAGAGGCTACCGAAAAGAACCCGGAAGAGGAGCAAATCAAGCGTGTAGTAATCGGAGCGGAGCGGTTGCTGGAACCGGCATATTTCCCACTGGTAAAAGGAAAAAATGTGGCTTTGGTGACCAATCACACTGGATTGCTACCAGATGGCAGGCATCTGGTAGACGTGCTTCACGAAAATAAGGACGTGGAACTGAAGTTGTTGTTTGGTCCCGAGCATGGTATCAGGGGAGAGGAGGATAATCATGTGGCAGATGGAAAGGACAATAGCACAGGCTTACCGGTAGTTTCCCTTTATGGAAAAGTCCGGAAGCCTACACCAGAGATGCTGGAGGGGATCGATGTGATCTTGTTTGATATTCAGGATGTGGGTGCACGGTTTTATACGTATATCGCCACCATGAGCCATGTGCTGGAAGCGGCGGCGGAAGCAGGGATTCCTTATGTGGTTTTAGACAGGCCCAATGCCATTGGCGGTAAGTATGTGGACGGTCCCGTAGGGGAAAAGCAGCTCCAGCCCATTGTAGGGGTGGACCAACTCCCGGTGGTACATGGGATGACCGTGGGCGAATTGGCACATATGTTCAATGAAGAGCGGGGAAATGAAGGCTTGCCAAAAGCAGCATTGACGGTCGTCAAAATGGAGAATTACCAGCGGGATATGTGGTTTGATGAGACGGGGCTTCCTTGGGTCAAGCCTTCTCCAAATATGCTGACATTGACCACTGCTGCCCTTTATCCCATGACCTGTCTCCTGGAGGGGACGAATGTTTCTGAAGCCAGGGGGACTTTGCATCCGTTTGAGCATATTGGTGCTCCATGGATTGACGGGGAGGTGTTGCGCAAGAAAATGTCTTCTTATAAGCTGCCGGGGGTGACCTTTGCTGCCAGTAGCTTTGTGCCGGAAAGTGTGGTGGATGGAATCGAAATTTATCCGCCCAAATTTCTAGGTGAAGCCTGTTTCAGTGCGCAAATTACCTTGAAGGAGCGAGAGGCTTTCGAGTCGGCCAAAGCAGCAGTCTATATGCTGGACGCGCTAAAAGAATTATATCCGGATGAGTTGGAATGGAAGGAAAAGCGAATGGATGGCTTGTGGAAGACCCAAGCCGTGAGAACTCAGCTCCTGGAAGGGGTGTCCCCTGCTGAGATCATTGGAGGTTGGCAAGAGGGGTTGGCGTTTTTCAAAGCACGAAGGCTTAGTTGCCTATTGTATTAATCAAAGTTATTTTTGTTTTTGAAGACCATGTCTGATGAGGCATGGTCTTTTTTTGTAGGTGATTTTTACATCTTGAAAATAATACATATACATATTTTTATTATTATTTTATAGTTTATTGTTTGTTTACTTATATATAGTGTTTATCACTAGTTGTGATGAATATTTTTACAATTGTCTATTAAGTATTGTTTTTGTATGATATCAATTATAAATTGAAAAAAATTGACATTAATCACACTATAGTACATCATTTCACTTTTATTTATTGATTTTAGTGCTATTTACCTAGTTTATTGAATTTAAATGAATTCATTTTGGGTAGGGATGTGTCCTGCGGCATTTTCCTAATCTGTTTGTGGCTTTCAAGGGAAGCAGGTTCTCCTGGTATGGGGATGAAAAGAACATAACATCGTTTTATGAACGTGATTTTTGAATTTAACCTAGAAATTAAAATTATTTATGGCAATTAAATTAATTCCAGGAGGTGCTGATGCGGATGTCTTCACTGTAGGGAACAAGACCTATCCGAAGGGCAGATTTTTTCTTTACAGGAAAGGGGAGACTGTCCTGGTGAACAGCAATGAAATGGGAGGCGTGGTGGCCTTTGGCCATTACACAGACTTCGAAGATGAACAAGGAAAATCCTTTGGCTCGGTGGATGACTTGATGGGGTACTTGGACGATATGATTTTCGGTAAGCGCGGAATTGTCCACAACAAGAGTCAATTGGATTATCAGCATACAGAAGGTAGTATTTTGCAATACGACAGAAGAAGGATGTTCGGTTCTCAGGCTAATCCGCTTACCGGAGCCATTACAGATTATCATGACGGCACAGTAGATTCAACCAGAGGAGAGGGGATTATTTTTCATAAAGATGAAAATGAGCCACATTATCCATCAGGATTTGTGAAAGGAAGCGGGACTTATGCTGTTGGTCAGCTAAATATGATTCGATATCAGTATTTTACGCAGGACTTTAAGCTGTATACGATAGAGAACCTGACAGGATATGATGGGCAGGATGTCTACGACGGTCTTGTCCTACATTATGATTTTAGTAAAGGAACGGATATTGGCAATTCCATATTGGACCAGAGCGGTTTTGATAACAACGGTTTTTTGGATTATCCTGAGGATGCAATATGGGATGAAGATGCAGGGACGGTGACCTTAGGCAACAATGAAGATTCAGAATTGCGGAGCTTTATTAGGGTGCCCTTTTCTAAGAGCTTAGGGTATGTCAAGCATGAATTTACAATCATGGTAGATTTTGGCAAAAGAGGGAGGTTTTCAGGAGTGATATTTGGCACCAATAAATCAGGTGGTGGGAATAACGGTTTGAACATTGGGATAGTTAGTGATGGGAGAGTGGAGTTGGAAGTGAATGAGGAAAGTTTAGGAGCTGATGGTAGGGGAAGGTCTACCTCACCAGCTTTATATCCCGAGGATGGAAGTACGAAAACCTTTGTCATTACCTATGATGGTCGGTTTATACGGTTCTATTATAATGGTAGCCTTAACAAATCAACTGAAATATCCGAAGGGGAGTATGTTTACAATGAGGAAGATTGGTATATCGGGAAGCAAAATGGTAGGACGGTAAGTTTAATAACACTTATTAGGCACTTTGCTGTATGGGATAGAGTGCTTTCCGGTGAAGAAATCGCAGACTTATGGGATAAGTTTTCTGTTTCTAAGTAAGCATAAGTGATGCTATTTACAGTAAGTTTTTACCTTTAAATTAATTATTTATGGCAATTCAAGTAACACCGGGCGAATTGGGTTCTGGCGTATTTTGGGTGGGAGATGAATCTTATCCCACTGGTCAGTTTTTTATCTATAGGATACAAGAGATCGTCTTGGTAAGTAGTAATGAGGTGGGGCATGTGGCACTTTATGGTCACTTTTCTGAATTTATAGATGAGCAAAGAAATCCTTTTTCTTCAGTGGAGGCTTTTATTGCTTACTTGAACAAAGCGATTTTTTCAGATAGTCAGGAAGTTTCCAAAGGGTATGAATATGGGTATGAATATTCGGAGGGAAGTGTTCTTCAATATGATAAGCGGCGAAGATATGGCTCGCATACCATGCCATTGTCAGGAGATATATCCGAGGACCTTTCATTGGAGTATTTTCCAGGAGAAGGAGAAGGTTTTATTTTTCATAAGAGTTCTTCTATGCCGAGTTTACCCGAGAGTTTTGAGAAAGAATCAGGTGATTATAAGCCCAATCAATTGAATATTATCAAATATCAGTTTTTGAATAAAGGGTTTGTGCTATATTCGATCATGACTGTTCCAGATTATGAGCCTTTGGACGTATATGATGGCATGGTGATCCATTATGATTTTAATCAGGATATAGGATATAGAGATTATATTAAGGATAAGAGCGGTAATGGTAATCACGGGAGAATCGTTAATCCCGATGATGTTGAATGGGTTTCTGAGTTATCTGGTTTTAAGGTAATGGTTGGTAATAATGAAGAAGCAGATTTACGCGGATACTTTGTTATACCGTTCTCTAAATCGCTGGGGCTTGTCAAAGAAAAATTCACGGTATTAGTGGAGTATGGTAAACAGGTTAGGTCAGCAGGATCGTTCTTTGGAACCTACTCCTTAGGTAGTGGTAATAATGGTTTTCGGCTGGCTACGGTTTCAGACGGGCGTTTGGAAATGGGGGTAAATCCTGAATCGCAAGGGAGTGATGGGAGAGGTAGGTCCACGGGAGACTCGGGAACCTATCCTACTGATGGTGGTACTCTGCAGTGCGTAATTACCTATGATGGTGACAGGATTCGCTTTTTTACCGATGGTAAGCTTAACAAATCCAATGACGTGACCAATGGCCTCAATGTACATAATGATGAAATATGGACACTCGGAAAATTGAATGGAGCAACGGCAAGTTACAAAAGTGTCATTGGAAGGTTTGCCGTATGGAACCGTGTGTTGAGTGATGAAGAAATTGCGGCCATTGATGTGGGCACTATAAATAATGAGCTTGTTGAGGTAGTGAAATACTGTCCGTTTCAAGATATCATCATCAATAGTGATCTAGATGCAGAGGGAGCTACAGATTCTTGGGTACAACGTCAATGTTATAATGATCCGAATGATATTTTGGTGAGTTCAGATGTGGCGAGATCCGGCACCACAAGTGGACGGTTTTACCTAAGAAAGGGGTTGCGTTATCAATTAAAGAAACATAGAACTGAGGTGTTGTCTCTTTCAGGCATGGAGACTGAAATGTCCAGAATGAAAAAGTGGATGTCTTACTCAATATATTTCCCATCGGACTATTATATCGACCCGTCTCATACGATAGCTGAGGTAATTCAGCAACTGCATGTAGGTTACAGCCAGTCGCCACCTATCAGTATTAGGACACAAGAGGACGGTTTTTATATGCAGATTTGCTATGGCGACTTTAATTCCAAAATTGAAGAGGAAGCCGAATTGAAAGCCACTATGAGAAAGTATTACAGGTTTAAGAAAATTACTCCTGGAGAATGGCATGATTTTATTCTTTACTATGAACTCCATCCCACGGACGGAATAGCAAAGTTATGGCTCAATAGGGAGTTGGTGGTGGATCATCAGGGACCTACCATGTATTCAAATGATCTTGAATACCATTATTCATGGAAGGTGGGGCTTTATTGTTCTCAGTGGCTGGCGGGTACACTGGAAACAATACCAGACGAGCGATTGCTTTATTATGATGAGGTAAGAATAGCAAATAATGTGGCTCCAGCCTATGTTATGTTTTCAAAAATGGATCCTGAGGGCAGGAGAGCAATTAGTGGGGTTGAGTATCCTGCTAGTTATTGGGAAAAATTGATTGAGTAGAAAGTAAAGGTTTTGGAAGAGGTTAGATCGGGAATTTTCCGATCTAACCTAATCTAGGGAGTAATATTTAAATTATTGTCCTGGAGCCAATCAGATTTTCCTTCTTTAAGGATTTTAGCAGGTATACCGCCAATTACACAATGTTCTTGGTTAAACGACTTATTGACTACTGCATTTGCACCTATTGTGCAGTGATTACCAATGTAGATATTGCCAAATAATTTTGCACCTGGGCCAATGTATACATTTTTGCCAATTTGGGGTGCTTCTGGTGATCCTGCGTTTGCACCAATATTCACACAGGCATGGATCCTGCAGTTTTCACCGATTTTTGCATTTTTACTGATAATGATAGTGCCATAGTGAGGTAGAGAAAGCCCTTTGGAACATACATTTACAGGAATCGTAAAACCAAGTTTTAACCCTAGTGTTTTGTATTTGTAATAATAGTAGCTAAAAAGGATCTTTGAAAATAGTTTGTCTTTATTATTACAGTGATATTCACATTTTCTAAGGAGCAGAATGAATTTCCATCGAGGATTGGAAAATCGTGTCATAACTCGATTTTTGACAGCGTGATAGTTTATGCCCATAGATGAAGCGTCCTGATTGATGTATTCGAGGTAATCATCTTTTGTTTTAATCATTGTTATAAGTTTGAATAGAGCTATATAATATCCCAATTGAAGCGTGTCCTAAATTATCTGATTTCGTGACTGGCGATTACAAGAAATTAGGGCGGTCTAGTTTCTGGCCGATGCGATAGGCGGCATTCATCAAGCCTACATGGCTATATGCTTGAGGGAAGTTTCCCCATTGGCTTCCTGTTTCATGATCCACATCTTCGGAGAAGAGTTGAAGGTGATTGCAGTACTTGGTAAGGGTCTCAAAGCCTTCCACTGCTTCATCAAGACGGTTTACACAGGCCAATGCTTCGATGTACCAGAAGGCACAAATTAGAAATGTGGTTTCCGGTACCCCAAAATCGTCCATATGCTTATACCGATAAAAGAGGTAATCTTTGGCCAGTAGGTCCTTTTCCAGCATTTTCAAGTGGTTGTTGGCACGCTCAATGTCATTGCCAAAATACCCCATAGTGATGAGTTGTAAGGTGCTGGCATCCATGTTTTTGGTGCCTATGGCTTGGGCATAAGCTTTCATTTCTGGGACATAGCATGCTTCGATTTTTTCGATCGACTGAAGCCTGAGTTTTTCAGCCTTTTCCTTCATGGAGCTGTCCTGAAGCCGATCTGCGATCTTGATTGCAGCACATGAGCCGGCCCAATGGAAAATAAAGGTATAGCAATGCTCCTGAGCCAAATTTCTGAATTCCCACAGCCCAGCGTCTTTTTCATTCATGGTCTCTTCTATTTTATCCAACAGGTTATGGATGAAAGGTGCCGAGTGACTCTTTTCAGATTCAATGAAACGTTTGTCCGCATACAGTGGCAAAAGACTTACCAATACTTGGCCGTAAAGATCATTTTGGATATGGGTATACGCTTGGTTGCCAAACCGGACGGGTTGGTTGCCTAGGTATCCTGACAGGTCACTGAGTTCTTCCTCCAAAAGGGCAGACCCTGTTATGGAATATAGCGGCTGGTAACGGCCGTTGGCATTGGTGGGAAGGTTTTGGATGTATTCAAAATACCGTTCCAGTTCTTGGAAATGCCCAAGCGAGTTAAAGACGTTTAGCGTATAATAACTGTCTCGGATCCAGCAATACCGGTAATCCCAATTCCTAGTGGAGCCTGGAGACTCTGGTAGACTGGTCGTGGAAGCCGCAATAATAGCTCCTGTGTCTTCAAATTGATGGATTTTCAGGGCCAATGCAGACCTGACCACAAGTTTTTGGTAGAAGTGGGGTATGCTGGTAGATTTCACCCATTCTCGCCAATACTGAGTGGTGGCCTGTAGGAAGCGCTCGGCAGTACTTTCTACGGGTGCTTCCAGTGGCTGCCCATAGGTGAAAAACAAGTAAATGGGACGCTGAAGCCTGAAAGCACGGTCTTCCATGATATAGTTTACAGAGCAATTTGCCGTCAAGCGGACTTCTTGTTCAGCACCCAAAAATTCAATATGGTTACTGTTCATGCTCGGCTTAAGCTTTTTGTTGCCCCGATTAGTGACCGGTTTACAGTTGATCTTGATCTTGGGTTCGCCTGAAATGGGTTCCACCTTTCTGATGACCATCAGGGGCTTATGGTAGCGCTCAAAGTTCATAAAACGAGGAGCAAAGTCCGTTACGGAATAAGCTTCCTCTCCATTATCCAAAATGACTGTTGTCTTAAGGATATTGGTGTTTTCGAGGTATTCTTGCTGGGTGGTAAAAGCATTTTCTTCCGGCAGGATGCTGAATTCTCCCCCTTTCTCTCGGTCCAGCATTCCCCCAAAAATAAAATCACTGTCAAAGCGAGGGAAACAGAGCCAGCTAATATTGGTGTTTTTTTCAATGTGGGCGATATAAGCACAGTTTCCGATCAGCCCTGTACCATAAAGATGTCTTTTTGTCATAAATTTTAGGTTGAATGGTGTAAAAAGTAGGCAACTTTGGGTAAGCGTTGAATATAGCAAAAAAATGAAAAGGTAAGAAGGTTGTTTGGCCGAAATGTTAAAATGATGGAGGGTTTACTTGAATCCGAGGATATGGCAGTTGCTTTTAGGAGCCTTTCAGGGATTGTTCTTACTTCTGAAATAGCCTCATATGGTTTTTTTTCGCCATGCCAATTGGAAAAATAAACCCTCTTATCCGTGAGCTTTCCCACTCATGGCAAAGCCAAATTAGGCAATCGCTGTTCCTATCATCTTTTGCCTTCATAGGGAACGTATACCACTTTTTTGGTTTCAAAAAAATCTTCTTTGAAGTAATCACTCAAGTGATAGGTGACATAGGAAATAGGCAGTTCTTCCATTTCTTCATCCACATCTCCGCCCTTGAGATAGAGAATGCCGTTGGTAAATTCATTGAAATCTTCTTTCTTAAACTTGTCTTTTACCCAAGGGTAGAAATTGGCCATTCGGGTGACTGCCCTGCTGATGATAAAGTCATATTTACGCGGCAGCGATTCAGCTCTTGCCTGTTGGGCTTCCACATTGCTGAGCTTTAAGGTTTTGGCAACATCCTTTACGACAGTGATTTTTTTGCCGATGGAGTCGACTAGGTGAAAATTGGTCTCAGGAAAAAGAATTGCAAGTGGTATGCCTGGGAATCCACCTCCCGTGCCGATGTCCAGTACCCAGGTGTTCGGCTCAAACTGCATGACTTTGGCAATTCCCAAAGAGTGCAGGACATGGTGCAGGTAAAAGGCATCCATGTCTTTTCGGCTGATGACATTGATTTTTTGGTTCCAATCCCGGTATAGGTCCCCCAATGCGGTAAATTGTTCTTTTTGCTTTTCCGTTATATCCGGAAAATAGGGTAAGATCAGATCTAATTCCTGCGTCATATAGAGTTTAGGCGTTAATTAATATGTTTGATATAAAGTACAAGGAAAGGGGGTGTTCACTTCGGGATGTTGGTCTTTTGAGACGTTAAGTTCCTAAATATATTTTTGCTTTCCTTGGGCAATTTCATAAAGAAGCTCACGGGAGCGGTGCAGCTGGGCTTTGACAGTCCCGAGTGGTTTGTCCAGCTCCTGGGCGATTTCATCATATGACAGCTCGTCAAAATACCTCAATTTCACTAACTTACGGTACTTTGCCGGAAGCTTATCGACAAAAATACGCACCATCTCGATCCGCTGACTTTTGATGAACTCGTCTTGGGGATTGTTGTCGTCATCTTCCACGTCAATGTTTACCGAATTACCACCATCATCCGTGAGGGTGTTGTTAAGGCTCATTGTTTTAAGCTTTTTCTTTCGGATAAAGTCGATCGTATTGTTTGTGGCAATTCGAAACAGCCAAGTGCTAAAGGTATAATCTTTCTTGAACTTGTGTAGGTTCCTGAAAGCTTTGGCAAATGCTTCCATGGTAAGATCCTCCGCATCATCAGCGTCGCGGATCATTTTTAAAATCATAAAATAAACCGCCTTCTTATAGCGCTTCATAAGCGTGGCGTATGCCTGTTGGTCTTTTTGATCTACCGCTTGGTCTATTAAGTCAAAATCTTCTAACGCTTTGTCTGAGAACCCTCTTTCGTTTATTTCCATCTAACTGTCTTTGATAGGTAACCTTTAGCCCCAATAATCCAAAAATAACTTAAATACATTAAATCGAAAAACATGGTCCACAACACTTTCTTTTGACCTTCGATTTTTTTGATTGCATTATTGAATATGGAAAATTGCAGCAATGCCCTTGTTACTATAATACTGACAATAACGGCAATTGGTTCCCATTTTTGTGTAATACTGATCAAAGCTATTGCTGTTGCCCAAAAAAACAAATGACTTATGGCATAAAGGCCTATTTTTGCTTTATCACTGGTCTTATAATATTTTCCCGCTTGGTAATGCCTCGTTTTCTGTACATAGTATTCCTTAAAGGTCTTTTTTGGGATGGACTCAGTGATTCCTTCGGGGTGTATGACCACTGCGGTGTTGTGCTTTTTTGCATGCCGATTGACATATAGGTCGTCATCGCCTCCGAGAATATGCCAAAGGTCTTTGAAGGCTTTGTGGTCCATGAAATACGTGCGCCGATAGGCTAAATTTCGGCCGACTCCCATGAAAGGGGCCTTCCAAAGAGCAAAGGAAAAATACTGAATAGCAGTAAACCAGGTTTCAAATTGGATGAGGGCATTTAAAAATCCCTTTCCCTTGCCATAGCCTCCATAGCCTAGGGAAAATGTTTTTTTACCGTTTCTGATGGGATGGGTCATTCGCTTGATCCAATTTTCAGAAACAGGAAGACAGTCGGCATCTGTCAGCAAGAGGACATCATACTTGGCCACTTTAATGCCCAAGGTAAGGGCATATTTCTTTGCTGTCACATGCTCGGGGGTGTACTCAATGGTGACTGTTCGGAGCATGGGGTATTCTTTCATCATCTGCTCCAGAAGAAACCTCGTATCATCATAGGACCTGTCATTGATGATCAGTACTTCAAAGGCGGGGTAATTTTGCTGAAAAAGCAATGGGATGAGCTTTTGCAAGTTTTCTGCTTCGTTATGTGCAGCAATCACAACGGTAACACCTTCTTGGTTATGGTCAGCCGTGGATTCACTTTTATCCTGGTAAAAATAACTTAGCTTGCCGTAAACGAACAAAAAGTAAATAACTTGTATGAATGTAGCAGCTCCGAAAATGAGCCAGAGCAAATCGATGATCATGTGTCGTTTGGATTTCCTTACAAAGATAAAATCAAAAACAGCAACTCTTTTAAGGATAAGCTTATATTTTTGTGCAGAAATTGATAACTAAATCAGCACAAGGTCGTTTGACTTTGTCTGAAAAGCACGATTGATGAAGTTCATTCTAGAAAATACAGACCAAAAAAGCAAAGCAAGGACAGGTGTGGTCAAAACAGACCATGGGGATATTCAGACGCCGATATTTATGCCAGTCGGAACGGCTGGCTCGGTGAAGGCTGTTCACCAGCGCGAGCTAACCTATGATATCAAAGCCCAAATTATCTTAGGGAATACCTATCACTTGTATTTGCGTCCAGGCCTGGATGTGCTGGAAAAGGCCGGCGGATTGCACAAATTTAACGGATGGAATAAGCCAATCCTTACAGACAGTGGAGGCTATCAAGTGTTTTCCTTGGCCGGAACACGGAAAATAACAGAAGAGGGGGTGCTGTTTAAGTCCCATATTGATGGTTCTAAGCACAAGTTTACCCCTGAAAATGTGATGGATATACAGCGGAGTATCGGTGCGGATATTATCATGGCCTTTGATGAATGTACTCCCTATCCATGTGAATTTGGCTATGCCAGAAAATCCATGGAAATGACTCACCGCTGGCTGAAGCGCTGTATAGATCAAGTGGACAGTACCGAAGGGAAGTATGGTTACAGCCAGGCATTGTTTCCGATTGTTCAAGGAAGTGTGTATAAAGACCTGAGGAAACAATCTGCAGAATTCGTGGCATCATGTGGCAGAGAAGGAAATGCCATTGGGGGATTGTCCGTGGGAGAACCCGCAGAAATGATGTATGAAATGACCGAGTTGGTTACGGACATTCTACCGGAAGATAAGCCACGTTACCTTATGGGAGTGGGTACTCCTGCCAATATCTTGGAATGCATTGCCTTGGGAGTGGATATGTTTGACTGTGTGATGCCGACGCGCAATGCCCGTAACGGGATGCTTTTCACCTCTGAGGGAATCATGAACATGCGAAACGAAAAATGGAAGGATGATTTTTCTCCCATTGATCCCAATATCAATAGCCACGTGAGCAGTTTTTATTCGAAAGCTTATCTTCGTCACCTTACGGTGAGCAAGGAAATTTTGGCTGCTCAGATAGCGAGTGTTCACAACCTGAGTTTTTACCTTTGGCTGGTGGCCGAAGCAAGAGAAAAAATCAAGGCTGGAGAATTTGCGGTTTGGAAAGACGAGATGGTGAAAAAAGTAAGCAGAAGGTTATGATAAAGTTGCTGGATAAACTGATCATTAAGGATTTTTTGAAAACCTACTTTTTTGTGGTGTTGATGCTGATCTTAATTGTATTGGTATTGGACTTCACTGAAAAGAATGATGATTTTATCCGTAATAATGTGCCTACACCGGAGATCTTGAAGTACATGTTCAATTATGGGCTGTACCTCAATAACCTGCTGACGCCGATTACGGTGTTTATTTCGGTGATTTTTATTACCTCCCGAATGGCAGGCAGGACGGAAATAGTGGCTATTCTGAGCAGTGGAGTGAGCTTTGTCCGGATGCTAAGACCTTTTCTGATAGGAGCGTCCATGATTGCAATTGCCAGTTTTTTGCTTAACGGCTGGGTGCTGCCAGGGGCTACGGCTGGCGTGTATAACTTTAAGATGGAGTACCTTGAAGATGATGCCCAGTACAACTACCAAAACCTCCATGTAAAAGTAGCCCCCGACGTATACGCTTATATCAGTAAATACTATACCGGGCCTAAGACAGGCTATACCTTTACCTTAGAGCATATAGAAGATGGAAAGCTGATCTCAAAGCTGTCGGCAGATCGGATCGTCTGGGATACGGCTGCAAATGCCTGGGAGGTCAGAAATTATAAAATCCGGACGCTGGAGGATATGGAAGAAGCCTATGAAGTAGGAGAGGAGATGGATACGGTGCTTTCCATTACCCCCGCCGATTTTGATTTACCGCCAAATCACCACGAAACCCTGAACCTGCCCGAGCTGAGCAGACAGATTAAGGTGCTGGAGGACCGTGGTGCCGATAATGTAAACTTTTATAAAATTGAACGGTATGTGCGGTTTATGTCTCCCTTTGCAGCCATCATTCTGACATTTATTGGTGTGATCGTGGCGTCGAAAAAGACGCGGGGTGGATCAGGTTTTAAGATAGCCTTGGGCTTCCTTTTGGCTTTTGTGTATATCATATTGTTCCTGTTGTCCAGAACATTTGCAGAGGCCGGCACGCCTTATCCGATACTAGCTGTCTGGTCGCCCAATATTATTTTTGCCATCACAGGTTTGGTGATGTATAAAACGATTCCTCGGTAGCGGTATGACAGGTGCATCTTTCAAGGATTATTTAATGCTCCATCTCACGGTTTTGATATGGGGATTTACCGCTATTTTGGGCCTTTTGATCGTGATACCGGCGGTAGAAATCGTATTCTATAGGACCTTATTGGCGTCAGTGATGCTGGGAGTGATTTTTATGATCCAAGGCAGACACGTGAAGATGCCTGTAAAAGAGCTTGGCAAAGTGATCGGGACGGGAATGCTGATAGGCTTGCATTGGATTTTGTTTTTTGGAGCAGCCAGGGTGTCCACAGCCTCTGTATGTCTTGCCGGGGTGGCCACCTGCTCTTTATGGACGGCTTTTATAGAACCGTGGGTAAACCATTCCAAAATCAAATGGTATGAAGTAATGCTGGGGATTATGGTGCTAGTGGGATTATATGTGATCTTCAGGTTTGAGGTCCAGCACTGGAAGGGACTGGCCATGGCCATTGGTGCTGCTTTTTTGGGGGCTTGTTTTACCGTAAGCAATGGACAGTTGACCAAAAAACACGCTGCCTATGTCATTACTTTTTATGAGATGATAGGGGCCTGCTTGTTTTCCCTGTTGTTCATGCCGATTTATGTACAGTTTTGGGCAGGAGAAGAAGGGTTGCAGCTTGTTCCCGCTCCGATGGATTGGTTTTGGTTGTTGCTGCTGGGAGGTGTGTGTACGGTATATGCTTTTTCTGTTTCAGTGGAACTCATGAGAAGGCTAAGTGTATTTGTCATTAACCTGACTGTTAACTTAGAACCCGTTTACGGAATTATCCTTGCCGTGTTGATTTTCGGAGACCAAGAGAAAATGACGCCTGGGTTTTATATGGGCACCTTGATTATCCTTGCCTCCGTCATCATGTATCCCGTTTTTAATTTCTTATACAGAAGAAAAAAGAACAAGCAATTGTTAAGAATGCAGTAATTCCGGATTTGGAAAGATAAAGAGGTTTGAGTTAGCACTTCCCCGCGAAGGTGAAGTACTCCTTAGGCCAATTGCCAAGCTCAGTTTCTTTATCGAATAGCCCAAAGACAGTGGATCCTGAGCCTGACATGGCTGCATAAAAGGCTCCCATTTCATAGAGTTTTGCTTTAATATCCGCGATTTCTGGATGTTTTGGGAAGATGCTTGCCTCAAAATCATTGACCAGCCGGTCCTGCCAAAGGTCACGGTCCGCAAGGGTCGCTCCGAGATCATGCTCAGGTGGTTTTGGCGTGACTCCTTCGTAGGCTTCTTTGGTGCCGATATGGATATTGGGATTGATGAGGATAAGGTAGCAGCCTTTTAGGTCTAAGGAAATGTCTTCAAGGATTTCTCCTCTGCCAGTGGCAATTTTAGGTGTGTTTTCGATGAAGAATGGGCAGTCGCTACCGAGTTGGGCGGCATAATCTTCCAAGAACCAATTTTCCAAGTGAAGGTCAAACAAGGTGTTCATCATCGTGAGGGCAAAGGCCGCGTCGGCAGATCCGCCGCCTAGTCCTGCCCCCATGGGGATAGCCTTATGGAGGTGGAAATGTACATGGGGAAGGTCATTGAAATCCCTTCTCATCAACTTAAAAGCTTTAAGAATAAGGTTGTCTTTTTCCGGTCCAGGGATAGGGAAACCGGTGCTTGTAAAGGAGGTTTTGTCTGCAAAGGTGATTTCCAGCGCATCGTGGAGCGGAACAGGTACCATGCAAGTGGTGATGTCGTGATAGCTGTCCTTTCTTTTTGCGGTAATGGACAGGCCAAGATTGATTTTTGCGTTTGGAAATAATACCATGGTTGAAATAAATATGCCTTGGGAGGTAAAGATAATAGGGAATGGAGAAAATGCGGCATTAGGATGGCTGAAGAATTGCCAAGCTCCGACCTGCCGAACTGATGTTGGTCCTGAAAATAATTGCTTCAAAACAGGCCGAAATGAGATATTAATTTTTGTGGATTTTGTGAATTGTCGCCATTATGTTGGGTTTTGATCTAAAATATCCCTTAAATGTTGGTTTTGGTGATCGATTTCAAGGATTTTTTTAACAAAAATTTAATTTTTTTGGAAATCAGAAGAAAATTTCGAAAATTCAATAATTGTTTTTCTAATAAAACATAAAAAAGCGTATTGCATAAAAAAGCTATCTAAAACTGAAGTGATTTATTAAATAGGCAATAGTTTAATTTTTAATTCATTTTAAAAAAAGAAATAAAATATTGTAAGTCTCAAAATAGGGTTTTACTTTTGTTAAGCAATTAGAAAAGATCAAAGAAAAGACACCACTAAACACACATAAAAGCATGTTCAGAATAGTCAGCGTCATTAACCTTATTGTCATTCTCATTTATAACTGTAAGTGAGGCGCTAGACTATTGTAAGACATCCATAAAGCAATAAAGTGCCTCATACTCGTGAGGCACTTTTTTTTATAAGGGAATAACAGAATATTGTATAAATGATGAGCGATTTAAAGAAATATAGTTGGGAAATCAGTGATAATGAGGAGAATCCGGCGGCAATGGCCATGTTATACGCCACCGGCATCACTGATAAAAAGATGAAGCAGCCGTTTGTAGGCGTAGCCAGCTGTGGGTATGAAAGTAACCCGTGCAATATGCACTTGAACAGTTTCGCGGAAGATATCAAAGCTTCTACGAACCAAGCGGACCTTTCAGGCTTTATTTTTAATACCATTGGTATTTCCGATGGGCAGTCCATGGGGACTTCCGGGATGCGGTACAGTCTTCCTTCTCGGGAAGTAATTGCCGATTCTATCGAGTCATTCATTTTGGGACATAGCTTTGACGGCGTGGTGACGATTCCGGGATGTGATAAAAACATGCCAGGTGTGGTGATGGGAATGCTCCGTGTAAACCGTCCAGGGATCATGGTCTTTGGAGGTACGATCAGGTCTGGAAACTATAAAGGTGAAAAGCTGAACATCGTTTCCGCTTTCGAAGCTTACGGTAAAAAGATCAACGGTCAAATTTCTGATGAGGATTATATGGGCGTGATCAAAAATGCCTGTCCTGGAGCTGGAGCATGTGGAGGAATGTATACTGCCAACACGATGTCTTCGGCCATTGAGGCCATGGGGCTTTCACTCCCTTTCAGCTCGTCCTATCCAGCTACTTCCAAGGAGAAGCGTGAAGAATGTAAAAACATAGGAAAATACATCAAGCAATTATTGGCATTGGATATCAAGCCTAAAGATATCATCACCAAGAAGAGTTTGGAGAATGCCGTTCGGGTGACCGTAGCACTCGGAGGAAGTACCAATGCGGCGCTTCATATTTTGGCGATAGCCAGGACCGCAGGAATTGATTTTACCCTAGAGGACTTTAAGCGTATCAATGCCGAAACGCCTGTATTGGGTGATTTTAAGCCAAGTGGGAAGTTCATGATGGAAGACCTCTATGAGATGGGTGGACTGCCTGCTTTCTTAAAATATTTCTTGAATGAAGGATTGCTGCACGGCGATTGCCTTACGGTGACCGGCAAAACCATGGCCGAGAACCTAGAAGATATCGACCCTGTCAAACCTTCAAAGGAAAGTGTGATCCATCCCTTGGATAATCCCATCAAACCATCCGGTCACTTGTGTGTGCTTCATGGGAACTTAGCTCCAGAAGGTGCCGTAGCTAAAATTTCCGGTAAAGAAGGAAAATCCTTTACGGGTACGGCTAAGGTATTTGATGATGAGCCTTCCGCCAATGCGGCCATGAAAAACAAGGAAATCCAAAAAGGCGACGTAGTGGTGATTAGATATGTAGGGCCTAAAGGTGGACCTGGGATGCCAGAGATGCTAAAGCCCACTTCTATCATCATCGGTGCAGGACTTGGATCAGATGTCGCGCTAATAACAGATGGTAGGTTCTCTGGTGGTACGCATGGTTTTGTGGTAGGGCATGTGACGCCTGAAGCTTATCTAGGCGGGCCGATCGGTTTGCTCAAGGATGGTGATGTGATTACCATTGATGCAGAAAGCCTTGAAATCAGGGTAGATGTCAGTGAGGCGGAATTTGCCGAGCGTAAGAAAAACTGGAAGAACAAAGACCTGAGCCATCTTCAGGGAACGTTAAAGAAATATGTCCAATTGGTTTCTACAGCATCTGAGGGGTGTGTTACTGACAAACAGTGAGGTAATAGACCAATCAGCATAAGACTTAAACCTCAAATATAATTTAAACTACACATGAAATCTCGCATCATATTCACGGCATATCGTACGAGGATAGCATATGCGAGATGCCATGTGGCCTCTAAAAATCAATTATAAACACATGAAAGATTCGAGAATCAGAGGAGCTGAGATCGTGATCAAATCCCTGGTATCTGAAAATTGTGATTACATTTTCGGATATCCAGGAGGTGCCATCATGCCAGTATATGATGCACTCTATGATTACGCGGACCAAATCAAACATGTACTGACGAGACATGAACAGGGAGCCATCCATGCTGCACAGGGGTATGCGCGAGTCTCCGGAAAAGTCGGCGTCTGCATGGCTACTTCAGGGCCAGGAGCTACTAATCTCATCACTGGGATAGCAGATGCCTTGATCGATAGCACTCCTCTGGTCTGTATCACGGGCCAGGTGGCTTCGGCACTTTTGGGGACAGATGCTTTCCAAGAGACCGATGTGGTGGGATTCTCCATGCCCGGGACCAAATGGAACATCCAAGTGAGAAAAGCAGAAGATATTGCTCCTGCTATCGCCAAAGGTTTTCACATTGCCCGGTCTGGGAGGCCGGGACCCGTGCTTATTGACATTACCAAAGATGCCCAAAATGAGCTGGCAGACTTTAATTATGTCCCTTGTCTCGGGATCAGGTCATATCGTCCTTACCCTAAAGTGAAGGACAGTGAAATTGCCGCCGCCGCCGAGGTAATCAATGCCGCCAAAAGGCCCTATTTGCTTTTTGGTCAAGGTGTGGTGATCGGGAAGGCAGAAGAAGAATTAAAGGCCTTTTTAGATAAGACGGGAATTCCGGCTGCTTGTACTTTATTAGGATCCGGGGCATTAAGTGAAGAACATCCGCAGTTTGTGGGGAAACTTGGCATGCACGGCAATTATGCGCCCAATATACTGACGAACAAGTGTGATGTGCTGATTGCTGTCGGAATGCGTTTTGATGACCGCGTGACAGGTGACCTGAAGCGATATGCGAAGCAAGCAAAGGTGGTTCACCTGGAGCTTGACAATGCTGAGATCAATAAAAATGTGAAGTGTGAAGTATCTGTCTTGGGCAACTGTAAGGAAAGCCTTCCCATGCTGACCGAAAAAGTCAACAAGGCCAGCCACGATGAGTGGTTGGCGGAATTCAGGACCTTAGAAGAAAAGGAGAAAAGTGCGGTGGTATCCCTTGATCTTCTGCCTACCAAAACGGGCTTGACAATGGGCGAGGTGATCCGGTACATTAACGATTACAAGAAAGACGATGCCGTGCTGGTGACTGACGTAGGACAGCATCAGATGATTGCCTGGCGGTATTTTAAGTTTAAAACGACCCGAACACAGGTAACTTCTGGAGGGCTCGGAACCATGGGATTCAGCTTGCCGGCAGCGCTTGGTGCGCAGTTAGCAGACCTTAACCGCCAAGTAGTTTGTGTGGTCGGTGACGGTGGTATCCAGATGACCGTTCAGGAATTGGGAACCATCATGCAGACCAGAAGCCCTGTGAAAGTGGTGTTGCTAAACAACAATTTCTTGGGAATGGTAAGGCAGTGGCAACAGCTGTTTTTTGATAAGCGATATTCCTTCACTGAATTGGATAACCCCGACTTCATCAAAATCGCAGAGGCGTATAATATGAAAGCCACTAAGGTGACCGAACGAGGCGATTTGAGCGATGCAGTGGCTGATATGCTGACTCATGAGGGGCCATATTTCCTTGAAGTAGTGGTAGAGAAAGAAGACAATGTGTTTCCAATGATCCCAACAGGATGTTCTGTGGAGGAGGTCAGGTTGAGTTAAAAGAAGGGGTGGATTATCCTAGTGGATGGGAGTCCCGCTTCTTCTAGAAATCTTCTGCCATTAGGTGGATGCACTGTATACTACTAGATACTAAATACCAGATACCAACTAATATGAATCGATATACCGTATCCCTTTTTACCGAAAATTTCATCGGTATCCTGAATAGAGTTACCTTGATATTTACCAGAAGGGGAGTGAATATAGATGCCCTTACCGCTTCGGAGAGTAAGGAAGATGGTGTCCATAGGATCACCATTGAAGTGACCACGACAGAAGATCAGGTCATCCAGATCGTCAAGCAAACGGAAAAGATCATTGATGTGATCAAGTCCTTTTACTATAAGGATGACGAAGTGGTGTACCAAGAAATCGCCCTTTACAAAATACCGATCAGCAGTCTTGATCCGGGCTTGGAAAAGGTGATCAGGCAGTACAATGCCCGTATCATTTCCGCGGAGAAGGAATTTGTAGTCATCGAAATGACCGGCCATAAAGAGGATACCAAAGCCCTGTTGGAGATTCTGAAGGATTTTAATATCCTTGAATTTGCCAGATCAGGTAGAGTAGCCGTGGCCAAACCAATGGGAACAATTGAACAATATTTGAATAATTAAAATTAGAAACAATGAAACTGAAATTCGGAACAGTTGAAGAAGATGTAGTAACAAGAGAAGAATTCCCTCTTGAGAAAGCCAGAGAAGTACTTAAGGATGAAGTGATTGCTGTGTTGGGCTACGGCGTACAGGGCCCAGGTCAAGCACTGAACCTTAAAGACAACGGTTTTAATGTCATCGTCGGCCAACGTAAAAACTCCAAAACTTGGGACAAGGCTGTGGCAGACGGTTGGGTTCCTGGTGAAACGCTTTTTGAACTGGAAGAAGCCTGTGAAAAAGGTACTATTCTTCAGTTCTTGCTTTCTGATGCAGGTCAGATCGCTCTTTGGCCTACCGTTAAAAAGCACCTTACCCCTGGGAAAGCCCTTTATTTCTCCCATGGATTCGGCGTAACATACAAAGACCAGACCGGTATCGTGCCACCAGAAGATGTGGATGTGATCTTGGTAGCACCAAAAGGTTCAGGAACTTCTTTGAGAAGAATGTTTGTAGAAGGTAGAGGCTTGAACTCTTCATTTGCCATCTACCAAGATGCTACGGGTAAAGCCAGGGAAAGAGTGATTGCACTTGGTATCGGTGTAGGTTCTGGATATCTATTTGAAACTGATTTCTACCGTGAGGTGACTTCTGACCTTACTGGTGAAAGAGGTACCTTGATGGGCGCTATCCAAGGAATCTTCGCAGCCCAGTACGAAGTGTTGAGAGAAAACGGTCACTCTCCATCTGAAGCGTTTAACGAAACGGTGGAAGAATTGACCCAAAGCTTGATGCCATTGGTCGCTGAAAACGGTATGGACTGGATGTATGCAAACTGCTCCACTACGGCCCAAAGAGGTGCTTTGGACTGGTGGAAACCTTTCAGAGATGCTTCCAAGCCAGTATTTGAGCAACTTTACAAGAGTGTAAAAGACGGTAAGGAAGCTGCTAAATCCATTGAATCCAACAGTAAGGCTGATTATAGAGAGAAACTGGAAGTGGAGCTGAAAGAACTAAGAGAGTCTGAAATGTGGAAGGCAGGCGCAACTGTCCGCAAACTAAGACCAGAGAATAACTAATTTAAACTTTACGGAAAGTCTGGCCAAGGGAATTAAATAGAACTTTTGGCGTGTTATAGCTGATAGACTTTCCCACAAGTGGACTTTTGGGAGGAATGGGTGAAAATTGGAGATGTTTTGTACCTGTTCCTCCCGAACTTTATGACGATTGACAACAGAAGCGATGGAAAAGAAAACATTATTTGATAAAGTCTGGGATGAGCACGTAGTCAAATCCGTTCCAGGCGGGCCTGATGTATTTTTCATAGATAAACATTTTATCCATGAAGTTACCAGCCCCGTGGCATTCCTTAACCTTGAAAATCGAGGAAACAACGTACTCTTTCCCGAGCGTACGGTAGCCACTCCTGATCACAACGTGCCTACCATCGATCAGGACAAAACCATTAAAGATAAGCTTTCCCGCATGCAAGTGGAAAAGTTACGCGACAACTGTAGCAAGTACGGAATTGAATTGCACGACTTGGGGACAGACCACCATGGTATCGTGCACGTGATCGGTCCAGAACTGGGCATCACCCAGCCGGGGATGACCATTGTTTGTGGCGATAGCCATACCTCTACACACGGTGCTTTTGGGGCGATAGCCTTTGGGATCGGTACCAGTGAAGTAGAAATGGTATTTGCTTCACAATGTATCATGCAGTCCAAGCCTAAGCGCATGCGTATCACCGTTAATGGTGAGCTTGGAAAAGGCGTAACCTCTAAGGATATTATCCTTTACATCATCTCCAAGATCTCTGCCAGTGGTGGTACCGGGTATTTTATCGAATATGCGGGTTCTGCCATCCAAAGCTTGAGCATGGAAGCAAGGATGACCATCTGTAACATGAGTATTGAGATGGGAGCCAGAGGTGGATTGATCGCTCCAGATGAGGTGACTTTTGATTATTTGAAGGGAAAAGAACATGCACCCAAAGGGGAAGATTGGGACAAGGCAGTGGAATACTGGAAATCCCTCAGAACCGATGAAGGAGCTGAATTTGATTTGGAATATACCTATGATGCCGAGGACATCGAGCCAATGATTACCTATGGTACCAATCCTGGTATGGGCATCAAGATAAAAGATATCATTCCTACCACAGAAGGTATGGAAGGGAGCAATAAAAAGACTTATCTGAAGTCATTGGATTACATGGGATTTCAGCCTGGCGAACCCATCAAAGGAAAGAAGATCGATTATGTTTTTGTAGGAAGCTGTACCAATGGCCGGATCGAAGATATCCGTGCAGTAGCGGAGTTTGTGAAAGGTAAGAAAAAGGCGGACAACATTACCGCTTGGATCGTACCGGGTTCCAGGGAAGTGGAAAGCCAAGCCATTGAAGAAGGGCTGGTAAGTATCTTGGAGGAAGCAGGTTTCAAATTGCGCCAGCCAGGATGTTCTGCTTGCTTGGCCATGAATGATGATAAGATTCCTGCAGGTAAATATGCGGTGTCTACCTCCAATAGGAATTTTGAAGGCCGTCAAGGACCAGGAGCAAGAACCTTGCTAGCATCTCCGTTGACCGTAGCTGCTGTTGCCATCACCGGCGAAGTGGCAGATCCACGTGAAGTTTAATCAAAAATCGATCAAGAAAATGGCTTACGATAAGTTCAATATATTAAAAAGTACTGTAGTGCCGTTGCCCACAGAAAACGTGGATACGGACCAAATCATCCCCGCGAGGTTTCTGAAGGCTACCGAAAGGAAGGGCTTTGGGGACAACCTTTTCCGGGATTGGAGATATGACAGTGAAGGAAATCCGAAGGCTGACTTTGTGCTGAACGACGCTACTTACTCTGGTAAAGTATTGGTGGCTGGCAAGAACTTCGGATCAGGTTCCAGTCGTGAACATGCGGCATGGGCGATTTATGACTATGGTTTTAGATGCGTGGTCTCCAGTTTCTTTGCAGATATATTCAAAAACAATGCGCTGAACATCGGCATCCTGCCCGTAACAGTGACCCCTGAGTTTTTGGAAGAGATTTTTGCTGAAGTAGAAAAAGATCCTGCCACTGAAGTAGAGGTGGATATTGAGAAGCAGACCATTACCCTTCTCAGCACCGGGAATTCAGAGTCTTTTGATATCAATTCTTACAAGAAGCAAAACATGCAAAATGGTTTTGACGATATCGATTACTTGCTGAACATGAAGGATCAAATCGTTGAATTCGAAAAAACGAGAAAATAACAAGGCTAGTAAAAGTACATTCAAGCGGTGGTAGGTCTTATCATGGCTTGAATGTCTTTTTTGTCTAGCAACTTGATACGCAATACCAGATATGAATTACCATCATGCGTCTTGATAAGAAAGTAGAAATCATGGATACCACGCTGAGGGATGGCGAACAGACCTCGGGAGTGTCCTTTTTGCCCTCCGAAAAACTCCAAATTGCCAAGTTGCTACTGGAGGAATTAAGGGTGGATAGGATCGAAGTGGCATCTGCACGGGTTTCGGAAGGGGAACTAGAGGGAGTAAAGAAGATCACGCATTGGGCGGCCGAAAAAGGATACCTGGACTGTGTAGAGGTGTTGGGTTTTGTGGACACTCCTGCATCGGTGGACTGGCTGACAGAAGCCGGGGCGAAAGTATTAAATCTCCTGACCAAGGGATCGCTTAACCACCTGACCCACCAGCTGAAAAAGACACCGGTGGAACATTTCGCCGCCATTGAAAAGTGTATCCATTACGCCAATGAAAAGGGGATTTCGGTGAATGTCTACCTGGAAGATTGGAGCAGTGGTATGCGCCATTCTAGGGATTACACCTTGGAGTTGATAGCCTTTTTGGCCGATCAGAATGTGAAGCGGGTCATGCTGCCCGATACTTTGGGCCTTCTGAAACCTGCTGAAGTAGCCGAATATGTTGGTTTGGTGAGTGAGCAATTTCCTGAAGTACATTTTGATTTCCATGCCCATAACGATTATGACCTTTCGGTGGCCAATGTCATGGAGGCCATAAATCATGGTATTTCAGGTATCCACACCACTGTAAACGGACTAGGCGAACGGGCCGGGAATGCACCGCTGGAAAGTGTCGTAGCCACCCTGTCGGATTTTACGACAGTAAAGCTAAATGTCCAGGAAAATAAAATTTATCGTATCAGCAAGTTGGTCGAGCAATTTTCCGGACTTCATATTCCTTCCAATAAGCCCGTAGTTGGCGAAAATGTCTTTACACAGACGGCAGGAATCCATGCCGATGGGGACAATAAAAAGAACCTCTATTTTAATGATTTATTGCCTGAGCGTTTTGGCCGTACACGGAAATATGCTTTGGGAAAAACCTCTGGAAAGGCGAATATCCTTAAAAACCTCCTGGAGCTGGGGATTAAGCTGGAACCGGAAGAGCTCAGCAAGGTGACCCAAAAGATCATTGAGCTGGGAGATCGAAAAGAACGGGTGACCACGGAGGACCTTCCCTATATCATTTCTGATGTCCTTCAGAATAATTCTATTAAGAAGGATATCAGCATCGAAGGGTATCACATGACCCACTCCAAAGGGCTTAAGCCTACCGTGCAACTCAAACTGAAATTTAAAGACCAATTTTACGAGGCACATGCTTCTGGAAACGGTCAATTTGATTCTTTTATGCTGGCCCTGCAAAAGATCTATAAATCCCTTAATAAGAAACTTCCCAAATTGACGGATTTCAGCGTGAGCATCCCTCCCGGAGGGAAGACAGATGCTTTTGTGGAGACCGTGATCACGTGGGATTATGGTAGGATCATCAAGACCAAAGGCTTGGACAGTGACCAAACCGTGGCCGCGATGATGGCCACCGAGAAAATGCTCAATATCATCGAACAAATCGATTCAGGAAATCGAGCATGAGGTGAGCGTCACTCAGAGGAATGGTTATTGGTCAGGCGTGATGCCAAGCCTGCCGAAATGCCGCATACCGGCATCCGGGCACATGGCCCTTGAAAATCAGTAATAAATACATCAAAAACCAGAAAATATAAATTTGTATGGAAATGAATATAGCGCTGCTACCAGGTGATGGTATCGGCCCTGAAGTGATCGAACAAACGGTAAAAGTGGTCAAAGCCGTAGGAAAGAAGTTTGGCCATACCATTACTTTTAAAGAAGCTGTCGTAGGTGCTGCAGCGATTGATGCTACAGGAAATCCCTATCCTGATGAAACCCACGAGATATGCCTCCAGGCAGATGCTGTATTGTTTGGTGCCATCGGTGATCCCAAATACGACAATGACCCCAAGGCAAAAGTAAGGCCTGAGCAAGGTCTTCTGGCCATGCGGAAGAAGTTGGGATTGTTTTCCAATGTGCGTCCTACTTTCACTTTCCCTTCATTGATCCATAAGTCGCCTTTGAAGAAAGAGCGAATTGAAGGAACTGATTTGGTGTTCTTGAGGGAATTGACCGGTGGGATTTATTTTGGTGAGCCTAGAGGACGAAACGAGCAAGGCACCAAAGCCTTTGATACCAATGTGTATACGAAAGAGGAAATTACCCGATTGGCAAGAATGGGCTTTGAGTTTGCCCAAAAAAGAAGAAAATTATTGACCTGTGTGGACAAGGCCAATGTATTGGCTACTTCACGTCTCTGGAGGGAAACGGTCCAAGAGCTGGAGCCTGAATATCCTGATGTGAAAGTGGAATATGAATTTGTGGATGCGGTAGCCATGCGCCTGATCCAATGGCCAAAAGCCTATGATGTATTGATTACCGAAAACTTGTTCGGGGATATTCTTACAGATGAGGCCAGTGTGATCAGTGGATCTATGGGATTGATGCCCTCTGCTTCCTTGGGAACAGATGTGAAATTGTTTGAACCGATCCATGGCTCATACCCTCAAGCAGCAGGAAAAGATATCGCCAATCCATTGGCTACGGTACTTTCTGCGGCCATGATGTTTGAATATGCCTTTGACCTGAAGGATGAAGCCAAGGCCATTTCTGATGTGGTGAACCTTTCACTGGCCGAAGGTGTGGTGACGGAAGATATCGCAGAAGAGAGCAAGCCAAGCAAAACCTCTGAAGTGGGTGACTGGTTGGCTGCACAGATCTTAAAGTGATCCTTATTAATGGATATGAATAGTTGAAGACGGAACCCATTTGGGTTCCGTTTTTGTTTGCCGTGCATGCTAAACATCAGTGTTTTTTCACTAACTTAATCCCCATGACCGCAAACCTGATCAATACCATCCTTTCACTGATTGAGCTTGATGAGAATGGGGTCAGTGAGCTAAAAGCGATCAGTCAAATCAGGCGTTTTTCCAGTGGGGAGCATTGGATTAGGGAAGGGCAGGTGCCGCGGTCTTTTGGTTTTGTGGAGAAAGGGCTGTTTCGAATTTATTATGCAGATGCCGAGGGAAATGAAGTCACCAAGGGCTTTTTTCAGGAGGGAAGTTTCCCTACGGCTTATACCGCTTTGCAGACGGGAAGTCCTTCTTTTTTTTCCATCCAAGCATTGGAAGGTGCCCAATTAGTGACTATTGATTATGCAAGGTGGTTGGAGATGTACCGTGCCGATCCTGTTTGGAAGGATTTTTTGATTGTCATGCTGACAAAAGGGTATATGAAGAAGGAAAAACGGGAAAGGGAACTGTTACAGCTGTCAGCAGCAGAGAGGTATCGTGGGTTTTTAACCGAATATCCCGGCCTCGAATCAAGGATTAAGCAACATTTCATCGCATCCTATCTTGGGATTACCCCTGTAGCCCTTAGCCGCATTCGCAAGAAAATGAGATGCATTAACCTAGGTTAATGTAATGATCGTCAAGAGGTGCCAAATTAGCGGAAAAACAATCCGTTATGAAACTACAAAACCAAACCATTTTGATTACGGGCGGCAGTTCAGGGATCGGGCTGGAACTGACCAGAAGATTGGCCAAGGAGAACCAGGTATTGATCTGTGGTAGGTCCATGGAGAAGTTGGCTGCGGCGGAGAGACAAGTTCCCGGGGTACATGCCTTTTCTTGTGACCTGTCCCAAGTGGCTGACCGTCAACAGCTCTTTGAATGGGTTCGCGATCGACACCCTGATTGCAATGTCCTGATAAACAATGCAGCATTGGTACATCGAACCAGCTTTCAGGATGATCCAGCGATGATCCCCAAAATGAGATTGGAGGTCGAGACCAATTTGATGGCCCCTATGGAAATATCTAAATTGTTTTTGCCCTTATTGGAATCAAAAAGGAATGCCCAGCTAATCAATATTACTTCTGGTCTGGTGTATGCTCCCAAAGGTGCCTATCCCATTTATAATGCCACAAAAGCAGCGTTGCAT
Source organism: Echinicola vietnamensis DSM 17526 (assembly GCF_000325705.1). Taxonomy (NCBI): domain Bacteria; kingdom Pseudomonadati; phylum Bacteroidota; class Cytophagia; order Cytophagales; family Cyclobacteriaceae; genus Echinicola; species Echinicola vietnamensis. Next base: position 2,434,301 of record NC_019904.1, read on the forward strand.
AGTTTTACCCAAACCCTTCGATTACAGCTAAGGAATTCCTCGATAAGGATTAGGGAAGTCTTGCTGCCTGTGGTGGATACGCCTTGGCATCAAGGAGAAGTGCCTAAGATGGCTATCAGTGCTGAGGATGCGGTTACTAGAATGCTTAAGGGACTGGAGACCAGCAGGGAAGAAATCCGGATAGGCAAAGTGAAATTGCTTTATGTGATTTTCCGGCTTTCCCCAAAATTGGCCTCTGCCATCATCAACCAAGCTTAGCTTCTCAGCCGTCGCATCATTTCTTGAACCCCTTCTAAATACATGTCCGTTACAGTGGCATCAGGAGTGGTGTCCCAATTGTTGTTGATGCCATTTCCACCAAGCATCACTCCGTCTTGCCGGGGAATGAAGTATACACCTCCCATGCTGGCGCGATAGCGTAATTCCGGCTGGGGGACTAAAAACGCCAATTGACCTGATATCGGCATGAGCTCTTCATCCCCAAACAATTCAAGTGATCCCAATCCTGTACAATTGGCAATATGCTGCTGCGGAAGATTGTCGATGTCTTCCAATCGGTTAAATGTTTTTATTTCTATTTTTCCACCAGCCAGTAAAAAATCGTCCCGAAGCATTTTCATGTATACCGGAATGTTGAAAATAGTGGTTGGTGATCGGTACACGGTGGATCGTTTAAATGGATTTTCCCTTCTATTGAGTAATGTGGACGATGGATAGAAGTCCATGTCGGAAGTAAATAGTTTGTCATGAAGTGAATAGTGATTATATGAATCTGTGGATGGCTTTTCTTGACGAATGCTGTAGCTTTCCATCCAATCTACCATGTGCTGAATGCCCAGTAATCGTTGAAAAGCATCGTAGGAATACTGGCAGGCCTTCTGAAACATTGCAGCAAATGCTGGGGTAAGCCTATCTGGATTCAATAACCTGGATGTAGGAGACCAAGTGCCGGTGGCTAAGGCAGAAGTTACATTGGGATAGACGTCTTTGGTGTAGATGGTGACATGATATCCTTTGTTTTGAAGGGTTCTGGCCGTGGATAAGCCACTGATGCCACAGCCTATTACGGCGATTGTTTTGGGATGTGTTTTTTCAATCAGTTCTGCGGCGAGCATTGCAGTACCCCAAGAAAGTGACCAGCCACTACCTCCATGGCCATAATTATGTGCAATGGTCTTATTGCCCAACTCCTGTAAGGCAACCCTGGGACCGCTTTGGCGGAATGGCCTGAGCCCAACGGTTTCTTTGATGATACGCTTTTTTGATACCATCACCTTGGGCAGCTTGGGATGGTTAATATAAAAATTGGCTGTTGAACCTGTGGGTAGATAGTGTGTACATGCACCTAAACTGGCAGTTCCAATACCGGCCAATGCGGCTTTTTTGAGAAAATCTCTTTTGTGATTTTTCATCTTGTTCCCCTTGTAGATCATGAATGGTAAATGAGATTAGTAATGGGGAATTCCGCAGAAGGATCGAAATGGGTATTATTTTGAATAACAATTACTAAACTAAGGGAATTATTTTAAAAATATAAAAAAGAGGGAAGTGTAATTAGGGAAAATTAAAAATAGCGAATTAGGAACGGCATGTTCCATAGATCTATTGGAAAAACAGACACGATAGAAGGGTTTGAAAATAGGGCGTAAAGCACTTCGTGCCTTGGCAACTAAAGGTAAATTCTCGATGTCGCCAAGGCACGAATGGTTTATTTTTTATCGGAAAACTTTTCCATGATTTCTTCAGAAATACCCGTGTTTGAATAACCTCCATCATGATAAAGGTTCTGCATGGTAACCATTCTGGTGAAGTCAGAGAACAGCGATACAATGTATTCAGCACAAGCTTCGGCAGATGCATTTCCCAATGGAGAAACCGAATCGGCAAAATTATAGAAAGCGTCAAATCCTCCGATACCTGATCCTGCAGTGGTGACGGTAGGAGACTGGGAGATGGTATTGACCCTTACTTTCTTGGATTTCCCAAAACGATATCCAAATCCCCTGGCGATGCTTTCCAAAAGGGCTTTGGCGTCGGCCATGTCAGTATAAAAAGGAAATACACGTTGGGCAGCGATATAAGAAAGTCCTACAATCGAACCCCATTCGTTCATGATATCTTTTTTCTCGGCTACTTGCATCATTTTGTGAAATGATACGGCAGAGACATCATATGATTTCATCGCCCAATCATAGTTGAGGTCGCCGTAAGCACGGCCTTTTCGGATGTTTGGAGACATACCGATGGAGTGCAATAAAAAGTCAAAATTACCTCCTAAATATTCCTTGGCTTCATCGTAGAGCTTTTCAAGGTCTTCCACAGAAGTGGCGTCGGCCGGGATGACAATCGTGTCACACTCCTTGGCCAGTTCATTGATAGCGCCCATTCTCATGGCGATCGGGGCATTGGTCAATACAAACTTGGCACCCTGCTCTTTGGCTTTCAATGCAGTTTTCCAGGCGATGGAATTTTCGTCCAGTGCGCCCGTGATGATTCCTTTTTTTCCTTTAAGTAGGTTCTCAGGCATGATTTATTTTTAAATTGATTATTCTCTAAATGCTAACAGGTAAAATTAATTAAAATTTCCCCTTTTTTTACAGTATATTTCTGAATATTGCCTTATAAACAGCGCAGAAATAAATCAGCGTGGCTCCGGTTGGGAGATCTTACTTTCCTAAAAGATCCATGGCACTTTTTACAGCACTTTCCGAAGGATTCGCTCCAGCGATCATTTTAGCGATTTCCGTTACGCGTTCCTCTTGGTTTAGTGCGCGGATTTTACTCATTGTTTTAGCGGCACTGTTATCTTTATAAACGAAGTAATGTTTCTCACCCTTGGCGGCTACCTGTGGAAGGTGACTGATGCAGATGACTTGGTGTCTTTTGGCAATTTCCTGCATCATCTGTACCATCTGAAGGGCCACCTCACCGGATATTCCAGTGTCTATTTCATCAAAGATCAGCGTAGGAAGGGCAACTTTATCGGCCATGATGTACTTGATCGCAAACATCAGCCTGGAAAATTCACCACCTGAGGCTACTTGGCGGATAGGCTGGGGTTTTACGCCTTTATTGGCCGTAAAGAGGATTTCCACTTCATCTTTACCAGAAGGAGTGGGGTCAGTTGTTCGGTGTGATATTTCTATATTGGCATTTTCCATGCCCAGATGAGCCAATAGCCCTGTGATTTCTTCCGCAAATCCCTTGAAATGACGTTGACGTTTTTGCGAAAGCTTAGCTCCTGTTTGGGAAAGTATTTCCCACGTTTGGTCCATTTCGGCCTTTAGCTGCTCCAGCTCTTCATCCAGGTTGCCTATCTGAAAAGCTTTATCGGCCAGCGTTTTTTCGAGGGCTATAAGTTCTTCTACCGTCTGCACACCATGTTTTTTCTGGAGCTGGTAGATCTTACTGAGCCGTTCCCTGATCTCTTCGAGCTTGTCAAAATCAACCTCGATTTTACCATCTTCATCTTCTAAACTCGCAGCAATGTCATTTACTTCAATGCATACACTATCAAATCGCTCTTTGAGCTCATCAAAACGGCTGCTGTACCTGCCCAGTTGTTGGAATCCTTGGTTGATCTGCATGAGCAGGGTGGTGGCTCCTAATTCGTCGCCGTTAAAAAGCTGTAGGTTTTCATTGATCTTGGATTTGATTTCCTCGGCATTGTCCAAGACTTCCTGTTCGTTTTCCAAGGTTTCTTGTTCCCCTTCCTGCAGTTGGAGAGCAGAGAGCTCTTCTAGCTGAAATTGATTGAAATCGGCTTCCTTACGTAATTCAGCGGCTTCATGTACTAGCTTTTCATAGGACTTTTTGGCTTTTCTGTATGCGGTGTATGCCGTGGAATACTGTGTTTTTTCCGTTTTGGTATCAGCAAATGCATCGATTAGACTGAGCTGGTATTCACCGGCGGCCAAGAGCAGGGTGTCATGCTGCGAATGGATGTCCATCAATGCTTTCCCCAACGATTTTAGGATGTCTAACTTTACGGGAGTGTCATTCACAAAGGCCCTGGACTTGCCTGCTGGGGTGATTTCCCTGCGAATAATACACTGGGGATCATAGTCCAGGTCTTCCGCTTGAAAATAGGCTTCCAAACCGTAATTGGCGATTTCAAATACGCCTTCAATGATGCATTTTTTCTCATCATTGAATAGCGCTTTGGTGTCGGCACGGTTTCCCAACAATAGCCCAATGGCTCCCAGCATAATGGATTTACCCGCTCCGGTTTCACCTGTAATCATGTTTAGCCCCTTTGAAGGCCCCATTTCAAGGGTTTCAATCAAGGCGTAGTTGGTGATGCTCAAGTTCTTTAGCATACAATAAAATCGGTTTTCAGCTTAGCGAATGTAAAGTTACAAGGATTTTTATGGTTGTAAAGTCGAATGATGGTAAGCTTGTCAAGTTTAGCGTTGACCTTCCCTTATTCGCGACTTTTGGATGACCTTTCCTGGGAAGCAAAGAGGCCTACTACAAAATAGCATTGTATTTTCTGGCATTGTTGGGGTCCACTTGAAGCAGGTACTCCACCGCTTGCGCTTTGAGGTCTTCAGGGGCATTTTTGAGCACTTTGGCGATTTCATCTGATTTTGCATCCATAAAGGAAATGGTGAGAATACTGTTGGGCTGGATGTTATTGACCTCTGAAAGCTTACCCAATGCTTTTGTGATGTTCTCGTATGCTTTTTCGGAATTTTGGGTCAGCATGTCTAGGCCTCTGCGGTGGTAAAGGTAATAGGCTTCTCGTATGGCTCTGGTGACCTGAGAGCTGTATAATTCATCAATTAGCCAATAGCGATTCCGCCGGTTGCTAGGGTCTTGGTCCCATCCGAGCCTGGAAGATTGCAAGGCATTGGAGACAATGTTGTTTGCAATCTCAAAATACGGTTCGCCGCCCTCTGGAGAAAAGGTGTCATAATCAATCCCAATGACAATGTAGGCGTAATAGGCAAGAAGCGAAGTGATTTCGTTCAGATAGGAATAGCGGTTAAATTCCATGGGCTGAGATTCCTTGAATTCAAAATTCCAGTTCCTGTCCACAAAATTAAAGGTGAGGGTTTCATAACTGGTGCCATATACTGGTCTTACAGCTTGGATCTGAACAGTCGCTTCGAAGTATCCCACCTGCGGCATATCGTTAATGGTGATAAGCATGTTTCCCTTGATCCTTTCTGCGGCATCGTATTGGTCATTGGACCAACTTCGCCCATTGAGAAACTGCTCGAAGGAGTTTTTCATCTGGTCAAAAATGTCCTTGTTTTGGGTCCTGGCACGGTCACTGTTGATGGTGACGGTAAAATTCAGTTCCTGGGCCATCCCTTGGAAGGTAATGGAGAAAAATAATAGGAATAAAAAGAAATGGTTTCTCATATGCTCAAAATATTGCCCCTAAATATAAAAAAATATGGTTGGAATTGACTTCCCGCTAAAGGTCTTTTACAATGTGATCTACGATCAAGGCCGCTACCGCTGACTTAGGCAGCAATGGGGAAGCATCGCTCTTTCCAGACTTATGATAAATCGTGATTTTATTGGTGTCATGCTTGAACCCAGCACCTTTGTCCTGCATGGAATTCAGGACTATAAAATCGAAGTTTTTCTCTTTCAGTTTGGCCAATGCATGCTTTTCCTCTTGGTTGGTTTCCAGCGCAAACCCTACATGGTATTGGTCTTCCGATTTTTCTTTGCCGAGGGTTTTGGCGATGTCTATATTCTTTTTGAGGAGAATGCTGAGGTCATCAGTTGATTTCTTGATTTTTTCCTGGGCCTGAACCGCTGGTGCATAGTCGGCTACCGCTGCCGCAAAAACACTGATTTTGGCATGGGGATGGGCTTTTTGGGCGGCCTCGAACATGTCCTGTGCACTGGTGACATGGACGGTGGTAATGTTGGGATGGTGGCTTTTTTCGTGGGATGGTCCCATGACCAGCGTGACTTTAGCGCCTCTGTTGGCCATGTTTTCAGCAATGGCCACTCCCATCTTGCCACTGGAGTGATTACCGATGTACCGCACCGGATCAATGGCCTCTTGTGTTGGTCCTGCCGTGACCAGAGCGGTTTGATCTTTTAGGTCACTTGAAGTGTGAAAATGCGAAATTACTTTTTCCACGATGTGTTCTGGTTCCCTCATTCTTCCTTGACCACTCAGGCCGCTGGCAAGCTCACCACTTTCTGCATCCAGAAGGATGTTGCCAAAGGTTTGAACAAGGTAAAGGTTAGACGTGACCGCTGGATGCTGGTACATGTCCAGGTCCATGGCTGGAGCCAGCATCACTGGACACCTTGCGGACAGGTAGGTGGCGACAAGCAAATTATCCGAATTGCCGTGGGCAAGTTTGGAAAGTGTGCTGGCACTCAAAGGGGCAATAATAAAAAGATCTGCCCATAAGCCCAATTCGACATGATTGTTCCATTCACCTGTGTCGTCCTTATGAAATCGGTGGTAAACAGGTTTCTTGGAGAGGGTCGAAAGGGTAAGGGGAGTAATAAAGTCAAGAGCAGAAGTACTCATGATGATTTGTACTTCTGCTCCTTCTTTGACCAATAGCCTGGTCAAATGAGCTGCTTTATAGGCGGCTATACTGCCTGTGATGCCCAGTAATATGCGTTTGCCCTGCAGCTGCATCTGCTTTTATAGTTCTTCTCCGCTTTCTTCTTCAGGTCTTCTGAAGTGTACTTTTCCTTCCAAGTATTCTTCCATGGCCAAAGTAGAAGGCTTCGGCATTCGCTCATAGAACTTGGAAATTTCGATCTGCTCTTTGTTTTCGAATACTTCTTCCAAGTTGTCCACAGTGGAAGCAAATTCAGACAATTTAGTGTTGAGTTCTTCCTTAGTAGCCAAGGAGATTTGCTTGGCCCGCTGGGAAACGATATGAATGGACTCGTACAAGTTGCCGGATACGGCTGCGACTTTGTCCAAGTCTCTAGTGATAATTGAAGGATTAACTGCCATATGAATCAATTGTTTATTTTCTTTATTTAATTGGAATTGGCTCCAGTTTCAGGAGTAACGGCTTGTTCAAGTTCTTTGTTCTCTTCCGCTTCTTTTTCTTGTGCCTCCCTAGCTTCTTGCTCTAGTTTCCTGAGCTCATCGTATTGTTTCTTCATCTTTTGATGAGAAGTGAGCTCTTCTTTGGTTTCTGCAATTAAGGTAGCTACCTCATTCTGATACTCACTTTTGGGATATTTCCGTTGGAATTCATCTCCAAATTCAAGGGCTTGATTGAGTCGCTCTTCTTTCTTGTTAAAGACACTTCGCTCAGCATAAGCCGAACTGACCTCTACCAACTTAAAGGCAAGCTCTTCGTTGTGTTCACTGTTGGGATAGGATTTAACGAAATTCTGGAAGTTTACAATGCAGGCCAAATAAAACTGTCCGGGGAAAAGTCCTTCTGTCAAACGATAATACATGCTGGCCTCTTCATAGGCTTTTTTCTCAAAACGAGATTGCAGGTTATCGATCATGCCCATTGCTCTTTCGTAAGAATCCGATTGCGGAAAACGGTTGATGAACTGTTGGATGGCGGCGACTGCTTCTCGGCTACTCTTTTGGTCCAAGTTGTAATCAGGTGCATCCAAGTAAAGGGAGTAAGCGTGCATGAAAAGCGCTTCTTCGGCTAAGGGGCTACGGCTGAAGCTTTCATAAAAGGTGTTGAAATAACTCGCTGCCTCGATATAGCGCTTTAACCTAAAATGCGCATAGGCGTAGTTAAACTGCGCCAATTCCGACTTTTCACTACCACGAATTACGGGAAGGACCTTATCATAGAGAATAATGGCCTTGTTGTACTCTCCTTCTTCGTAGTATTCATTGGCTGCGGTATAAACTTCGTCCCAATTGGTGCTTTTTTCCAATTTGTAGAATTTTCCACAAGCACCAAGGGTCAATACCATTGCCAAGAGCAATATATGTCTAATTGTATTCTTCATATTTTCAATCTGCAAATATAAGGGAATTTGATTCGGTATCAAAGTTACTTTGGAGCGATGTATGGAGACTTATTTTTTGACAACGAGCTTTTTGGTGACGATATTTTTTCCATCCACCATTAGTGTGTAAAAATAGACCCCTGGATTGAAATCGCTCACGTTAATGAGGACGGTTTTTTGTTGGGGAGAAAGGGCGAGCTCCTCGATAGGGTTACCGATAAAACTATTGATGAGCAATTTAATGTTTGCATTGGGGTTTTTAATTTGGTAATCAATTTGTGCGATCCTATTACTGGGATTGGGATAGACACTTCCAAACGAAATGTCTTTGTGGTTGATGGCTTCATCATCCTTCGGGGCAAATGCTTCGTATGTCCCTTCGATGATGAAAACATCCCGTAAGTTTGCCGTATTGGAGAAATGTAGGTCAAAAGTTCCCTTGGTTTCGGTGATGCCCAATTTAAATTCAATGTACAAATCCGTGAAGATTTCATTGGGCGCTAGGGTGACTTTGATTTTGGAGATGTCCATTCTTGGATCAAAACAGGTATCGCCTATGCATACTTTGATGTCCTGAGAAGAACCGATCTCTCCTCTCATGAACTTCATGATGTATTCTTTCTTTTCGTTTGAGGTGTTTTGTAGAATGATGGATTTGCGTTGGGTATCATCAATTTTACCCGTAAACTGCACTTTTTCGCTCAAGACATGCACCTGCCTGGCTTCAGCTGTGACAAGCTGAAATAACATGAAAATAAAAATGAATAGCGATAAAAAATTTTTCATGTAGATGCTCTCTCGATATGATATTCGTTTAAGTGTATGACTTTCTAAATCTTATACGTATAAAAATACCGATTAGGTTTGTGGTTTTAAAGGAAAGTGGGTTAAAAAATGTTAACCCCTTTAAAATTTTTTTTAAGCGGTAACGTTTGTTAAAATTTGTTAACACTAAAAACGCCTAACTTTTCGTTTTTGCTTGGTCTTTGAGCCATTTTTCTATAATGAGTTGGATGTCATCTTCGTCAGGATAAGGGATGCGGATATTGGGTTCGTTAAAAAGGTTTTGAGGATTTTCCGGTTGTTTGATCGGGGTTCGCCATTCCAGGAGTATTTCTAATGTGGGGCGTTCTTCTGCTCTCCAGACAAATCCTTCAAGCTTGGTATTTTCTTCATTGAGCATATGTGGAGGGGTGAAGGAAGCCTCCGGATTAATGGTATGATTGATTTTGACCACATTGCCATTCTCAAAATGCATGAAGATTTTCCCACATAAAAGGGAGTTTACCCCTTGGAGAGTGGTGTCATTTTCGAGGGCAAAGTAAAGAGATTCTCCATTTCCTTCCACTTCCAGGAGGCTCATGTCACCGTCTTCAAAAAAGCCGACCATCTGGCGCCCTTTGATTTGATTGAAATTCGCGATAGTATCCGCTGTGATGGCAAAGGCATTGTCTTTCAAAAAAGCCCTGTCGATGTCCTCATTGGCGATTAGGAAGTGGATGCTGTCGGCAGAAATTTGGCTTTTATTGTTCCATAATAATGGATCACCGTAAAGGTAAATGGTAGAGTCCGCGTACATGTAGACCGTGGAATCCGCCCTGCCTGACATTTCCCCTTTGATCATACGGGTGTTTGGGTAGGCGAGCATATGACGGTTTGCCGCAGCTTCACTGTCCTGACTGATCAACGTGTCCGCTGCCATGTACATGGTGTCCGCTTCAAAATACTTCTGCACTAGTGCGTTGCCATAAACTTCTGAGTATTTTTTTTCTTCCCAATACTTGCCTACATCACCAAACACTTCAATGTTACGTTCTTTGTTAAAAATGCTGACATTGTCCTTGCCTTCGTAATATTTTTTGGTTTCATCATAAAAAAGTTCATCTCCCGTGACTTTACTGGTTTCATTCTCTACATCCCCTTCATAAAACCTGAACAGTTTGTTCTGGGTGTCATAATAGCTTCCCTTTTTGGCGTTAAGCTCATCTCCTTTTTCAGACCGGATATTGGTAAGCCCTTCTGTTTCTGCGATTTTTGGGACGGTAAAATAATATAGAATGTTTGATTTCAGGGTGTATTCTGGGTTGACCAAAATGACATTGTCGGTGAAGGTGATTTTTTCCTCTTGCGTTTCGTAAAGCCCTTTTTGGCTGGTGAGCACATTGGTGCTGTCCACTACTTTGCCGGAATTAAAATATTCGGCCACTCCTGACCTTCTGTTGTAATCTAAAAAATTCGTGTACAAAGTGGTTCCGGCCTTCACGAAGACGACATTGTCCCGTAATTTGGCCATGTAGGTGTTGCCGTTGTAATCGGCATAATAGCAGGTAATGGTGATCGTGTCCTTGGGGTTTTCTATTCTGACATTGCCAAAAAGCTCTGATTTGTTCCCTTTTTGATCATAATAAGCAGAGTCACAGTAAATGGTGAACTCTTTTTGCTTCATGATGATGTTGCCGTAGACTTTTTGGATCTGTGTAGCTTCGACCCGATGAATGCTATCGGCTTTATTTAAGCCGAGGAAATCCCTGGATTGTTGTGCCTTGGAGAGCTGGGCACTGAGGATAAAACACCATAAAGTTACGAAATATGTAAAGGTCTTTTTTAGCATTTGGATACGTATCAGCGACAAAATTAATCAAAAATGGTATTTTTGGGTTATGCTCGATCAGTTTATCAACCATATACGGACAAAAAACATTTTGGATACCTCCAAGGCTTATTTGTTAGCAATCAGTGGAGGTATCGATAGTGTGGCATTGGCTTGGCTACTCAAGAAAGCAGGGGTGGTTTTTAGAATTGCCCATTGCAATTTCGGGCTTAGAGGAAAGGAGAGTGACGGCGATGAGGCTTTTGTCAAGGCCTTGGCAGAAAACCTTGGGGTGGCCATTTCCGTGGAGCGATTTGACACCAAGGGATATGCGGCTTCCCATGGAGTATCCACTCAAATGGCCGCGAGAGATTTGCGATATGAATGGTTCGAATCACTCCGTAAACAGCATGGTCTTCATGGGATTATCGTGGCACACCACGCAGACGATCAGCTGGAGACCATTTTGCTGAACCTGATGCGGGGCACAGGAGTAGAGGGGATATATGGCATGTCCGAAATCAGAGAACATGTGATCAGGCCCTTGCTGCCTTTTACCCGTGGGGAGTTGGAGGGATTTATGAAACGCGAACAACTGGATTGGAGAGAAGACAGTTCGAACAGCCAAAGTGATTATAAGCGAAATTTCCTTCGGAACGAAGTATTGCCGCTGTTGAAAACCTATGATGATCGAGTAGAGGAAAAGCTTCACATGAGTTTTGATAGGTTGAAAGATACGGGCAAGGCTTTTTTTTATCTGTATGAGCAGTGGAAAAGCCAAGCGGTCAAGCAGGAAGGTAATGTGTATTTTCTGAAAAAGTCCGCGTTGGAAAAGGTGCCGGGGAAGTCCAGTATGCTTTACTACTGGCTGCGCGATTATGGTTTCAATGCATCCCAAACTGCGGATATGCTGGAGGTGATGTGGTCTGATGAAGTCGGACAGCGTTTCGAATCAGGGGACTTCATGGTCAACATTGACCGGGATCATCTGTTGCTGGGGAGAAAACGAGCTCCTTTTGCTGAGCAAAATCTGGGAAAAACCGATGTGGAGTTGGTTTTTGAGGACAAGGTATACGACATTTTGGTGATGGGGGGAGATGCGGCACTGGATACCCGAAATGCAAATGCCATGCTGGACAGGGACAGCTTGAATTTTCCTTTAAAATTAAGAAAATGGAAAGAGGGTGATCGGTTTAGACCGCTGGGTATGAAAAAGTTTAAGAAAATAAGTGATTTTTTAATAGATTTGAAAGTACCAGTAATTGTCAAAAATGACATAAAGGTACTATGCGATGAGAGTGGGGAAGTGGTTTGGGTGGTTGGATATCGGGTAGATGACCGATTTAAGGTCACTTCCGCCACCAATGAGATTATGTATTTTAAGTTAAAATAGGAATTTTATGCTTAATCCTTTTAAAAGGACTTACACGGAAGATGAATTGAAGGTTTTTGAGTTTTTAGCCAGAACCCAGTTTTTTAATTATTTAAAGTATGCAGAAATGTATCGGTTTCTCCCTGCGATACATTACCGAAAATATAACAAGGATGAGGTAGTGTTTTTCCGAAATGATCCTAGCCAAGCGCTATACATCGTGAAAAGTGGCATCGTGTCGTTAAACGTCGATATTAGAGAAAATTTCGAAACGATATTTAAGGTGCGGGAAGGGGTGGCATTTGGCGAAAATTCCCTCCTTGACAATGCCAAGCGGATTTATACCGCGGTGGTGGAATCTGAAGAAGCGGAGTTGATGGTGATCCCCAATTATGCCATTAAGGAGATTTTTGATACTTCGCCCAAAGTAAAGGCCAAGATGCTGACTTCCCTAGCCACTTACTATGACAACAGGAACCATCAACTGTTTTCTTCATATCGTAAGTCGTTTGGCTTTTTTAACCTGAGCCAGATGTTTGAATAAACAGGTTTCGCGATAAAGAACAAAGAAACGTATGCCCGTCCCAAATGTCTCTTGTCGGGATCTCCACGCGGTCAACCCTTTCCACATTTCTACCATCCCAAATCAAACGCTAACTATTCAATTGATTGCTTTAAATAATACCCATTCTTTAATATCTTAGCGGAGCTTTTAAAAAATATACAAATTAATTAAACAAATCATAAATCATGACTAAAGTAACCGTAGTTGGAGCTGGTAATGTGGGCGCTACTTGTGCTGACGTATTGGCTTACAGAGAAATCGCTGAAGAGATCGTTTTGGTAGATATCAAGGAAGGTGTGGCTGAAGGTAAAGCACTTGATATTTGGCAGAAAGCCCCTATCAATGCGTATGATAGCAGAACAGTAGGCAGCACCAACGATTATACAAAAACAGCAGGATCTGATGTTGTTGTAATCACTTCAGGGTTGCCGCGTAAGCCAGGGATGACACGTGACGACCTGATCGAGACCAACGCAGGTATCGTGAAGTCGGTAACAGAAAATGTGGTGAAGCATTCTCCGGATGCCATCATCATCATCGTTTCCAATCCATTGGATGTGATGACCTATCAGGCACATATCACTTCAAAAATGCCGCGTACCAAAGTAATGGGCATGGCTGGTATTTTGGATACGGCACGTTATCGTGCGTTTTTGGCCGAGGCCTTAGATGTGTCGCCAAAAGAAATCCAAGCCATCTTGATGGGAGGACACGGTGATACGATGGTGCCACTTCCAAGATATACGACTGTAGCCGGTATCCCGGTAACCGAACTAATCGAAAAAGACAAGCTTGATGCGATCATCGAAAGAACTAAATTCGGTGGGGGTGAGCTTGTGAAGCTAATGGGAACTTCCGCGTGGTATGCACCAGGTTCTGCTGCTGCTCAAATGGTAGAGGCTATCCTTAAAAACCAACGAAGAGTATTCCCTGTTTGTGTGAAATTAGACGGAGAATATGGTATCGATGATTGCTACTTGGGCGTGCCTGTGATCCTGGGTAAAAACGGAATCGAAAAAGTAATCGAGCTGGACTTGAACGAAGACGAGAAAGCCCTTTTGGAGACTTCCAGAAAGCACGTAAAAGAAGTGATGGCCGTCCTTGATAGTGTCGGTTCTAAATAAGTACTTATTGATCATGTGAATTAGTTATTAAAATCCCGGCAACTGCCGGGATTTTTGCTTTTTTAAAGCGCTATTTATTTGTAAGAACATTTTCATGTCTTTATTTTACAACTATAAGTAAATATATTTTCACGGGTTGAGTATGCTAAAGCGATTGTTAGTAGTCCTGTTGGTTTTGGTGATTGGTCTGGCCGGTTATCTTTTCTATACTTCAAGGGCATTCACGGGGGAGTTGGAGGCCATCGACTTGGTGTCCGATGATGCTATTTTTGTTTTCGAGACAAAAGAACCAGTAAAAGTCTGGAACCAATTGGTGAGCCAACCTATTTGGCAACGCTTATCTGCCGTTCCTTCGCTAAAAGATGTCGAAAACCAACTGGTCGTCCTGGACAGCCTCACCGGGAGGGGAGGGAAGCTGGAGAGTACGCTTAGTGGAAATAAATTTATCGTTTCTTTACATCCTACCGCCAAGTCAGAGTTTGATTTTTTGTTCTCTGTTGCGTTTGAGGACAAGAGTCAGGATCAATTTATCCAATCCATCAGGGATAAGGTGGATCCTGATCAGGTGCAGTCAAGAAGCCATAGCGGTGAGACCATCTATGAATACAAAAGCCCAGATCGCAATACCACACTGTCTTATGCAGTGTTGGAAAATGTGGTGGTGGCCAGTTACAATTCCTTTTTGATCGAAGAGGCCATTCGGTACGTTCAGTCGGATCATTTAAAGAGTTTTAGAGATACCTATAAAGAACTGTATGCATCCCAAAGTGAACCAAAAGATGGATTGGGAATCTTTCGGCTCGGAAGTGCTGGGGTTTCAAGTTTTATGAACGGAGTGGCCCAAAATGACCAGCTGGATTTTTCCCATAATCTCGCACAGCATCAGTTATCAGCCAATTTAGAATTGAAGTTTGCCGAAAATAAGATTTTCTTGGATGGCTTTACCTTTTATAAGGATGGTGATAAGGTTGATTTTTCCAATGGCAAGAAAGGCGGCGGAAGCCTTTTTAGTAATTTCATTTCGAACAGGACGGCCGTATATTTTCAGTACAATGTGAACAATATTGACCAGCTTGAGCGAATAGGAAATGCTGCGTTTGCTCCGAAAAACACCCTCATGGGGGAAGTGGACAAAAATCTCAAGCAGCAGGGCTTTCTGGAAAATCTAAGTGGAGAGGTAGGGTATATGGTGCTGGAAAAATTGCCCAATTCCGATACGGACAAGGTGTTGATCCTGAAGGCTACGGACCCAGAAAAGGGGCTGAACCTCCTGAAGCGCTTCAACCTAAACCTCAATCAAGGCGATTCTTCCAAACTCCTGAGTGACCATTATAAGGAGCAGGAGCTATTTCTGATAAACCAACCTGAATTTCCTGCCCACCTGTTTAATGGGCAGTTTTTAGGGTTTTCCCATACTTACATTACGCAATATCAAGACATGCTTGTCTTAGGCAATACCACGAAGGCCATAAAAATATTTGTGGATGATATTTACAATGACAACACGTGGGGCAGGTCCCTGAACCAACGGCGTTTTCTGGAAGGGGTATCCAAAAATGCAGGCTTTAATTTTATCGTTAATATTCCCCGTTTTTGGAATACCCTGCTGGAGACAAGTTCGCCACATTGGAAAGGGCTATTTCAGAAGTATGCCCCTCAGCTAAAATCCATTGACCTCATGGCCTTGCAGCTAAGTGAAATCGGCGACGAGCAATATGTCAATTTGGAACTTGGTTATAACCTTAAACCCATCAAGGAGGTGAAGGACATCGTCCTGACCGAAAGCATGGGGCTTCAGTTTAGTGAGCCCTTGATCTATGGCCCGAAGACCTTGGAGAATTTTAATGATAAGAGTACTGATTTTGTGGTGCAGGATGCCTCCAATACCATTCACTTTTTTAATGATGAGGAAGAGCGCATTTTTTCTAAGCAGCTGGAAGGAAAAATCAAAGGGGATGTTTTTCAAATTGACTATTACAAAAACGGAAAACTCCAGCTGGTGTTTGCCACAGAGCGTATGATTTATGCTTTTGACCGCTTGGGTACCGCATTACCGGGTTATCCGATCAGGCTGCCACAGCAAGAAGCGGTGACCCATATGAGTTTGGTTGACTATAACCATACCCGGGATTACCGGTATTTTGTGGCCACCACCAATGGCGATCTGTATATTTTTGATAAGCGTGGAAACAACTTGGAGGGCTGGACGCCTCGTAAGACGTCAGGGACGCTAGCGGCTGCTCCTGAGCATCACCGCCTTTCAGGGGTGGGGGACTACATGGTCGCACTTAATCGGAATGGAGAACTGTACATCATGAACAGAAGGGGCGAGCTACAGACCGGAGCCCCGATCAACCTGGGCGAAGGAGTCTCCAGTGACTATGCCCTTATCCAACGCGGCGACAAGGGCGATACCCAAATCGTAACGGTAACGGCAGAAGGAGAAGTCATTCGGGTCAATTTCCGTGGTGAGCTGACTTTCCGTAACCAACTGCTCCGTCCGGACAAGCATACACGGTTTTCGCTGGTGAAGGACCAGATGGGGGATCGGTATTATTTTGTGGTTCAGGAGTATAATAAAATCAGCATCTTGGACAGTGAGCTAGAAGTGGTCTTTGAGAAAAACATGGTTTCTGAAAACCTGGATTATCAGTTCTTTAGTTTTGGGGGAGACAAAAATATTTTTGTGGTCATCGATCGCGTGCAGGAATTTATCTTCCTCTATAACCTGGAAGGTGAATTGCTGAACACCAGGCCTCTTGACGGTAGCCACAGAGTGGAAATTAAATATTCCGGCAGTAAAAATGAATATACCATTTATGCGATACACCAAAATCAGTTTTCAGCATATAAGCTTCCTTTGTGATGATGGGGGGATATGCGCGTAAATGTGTAGTTTTGCGGGGAATAAAAAAAACTAATCATGGTGGTGCGATTTAGATTTCTTTTACTTGGATGGTTGCTTTTAGTGAGCAACGTTCTGTATGGGGTTGATGGTGAATTCGATAAGGATTTTCCCCAAATACAGGACACCGCTTCTTACGTCAACCTGTCTACCCCCTATACCACTACGCTGACCTTTTTCCTTAACCTGGAAGAAAGGAATTTTAAACCTGAAAATGCAGCAAAAACCTTGGGAGGAGATTTAACTCCCGAGCAAGCGAGAAAACAGGTGGTTAAGCTCAAGCAAATTTTTGATGGGCAAGGGGTTTTTGTGGATGTGGATAATGTGCCCAATGAGGCAAACTATACAGATTCTACCAGAAGCTACCAAGCCAAATACTTTTACGATAACAACAGGCTGCCGAAGATATTCCTGGAGAAGACGGGAGACAAATGGAAGTTTTCCAGTTATACCGTTTCCCAGATCAATGAACTGCATAAGGAAACTTATCCGTATGGGACCGCCAAGCTGCTGAACTTGCTGCCCAAAATTGGCCAACAGGTATATTTGGGATTGCACTTATGGCAATTGTGTGGGATATTTTTGCTGGTGCTCTTTGTCTTTACAGCCCATAAGCTGTTTACATTTATTGTGGATCGGGGGATGTTTCATGTTTCGCTTAAGCTCGGCTATAAGCAAGTGGCGGAAACCTACCTGCTTCCGGTGGCACGTGTAATCAGCATTTATTTTGTAGTACTCCTGGTCGATATCTTTATACGCGTATTGCAGCTGCCGATAGAGGTGGTGTCATGGATTGTCATCTTGCTGAACGCGGCAAAGCCACTTATCATAACCATCGTATTTTACAAATTAGCAGATTTGTTGTCAGCCTACTTTGAGCGGCAGGCAGACAAGACAGAATCCAATTTGGACGATCAATTGGTACCCTTGGTGAGGAAAACCTTAAAGGCTTTTATCATCATTGTAGGTTCGCTGTTTATTCTTAAGAATGGACTGCAGGTAGATATTTGGCCATTTTTGACGGGACTTTCCATTGGTGGCTTGGCCTTTGCCTTGGCCGCACAGGATACCATAAAGAATTTCTTTGGCTCGGTGATGATTTTCATCGACAAGCCTTTTCAGGTAGGTGATTGGATTACCAGTGGGGATGTAGACGGAACGGTAGAGGAAGTAGGGTTTCGTTCCACCCGGGTACGTACCTTCAGAAATTCACTGATGTACATTCCCAATGGCCGGATCGCCGATGCCACGATCGATAACCATGGGCTCCGCCAATACAGGCGATTTTCCACAACGATTACCATTACTTACGGGACTCCTCCTGAGCTTATAAATGTGTTTGTGGAAGGTTTGCGTGAAATCGTAAAAAACCACCCGCTTACCAGGAAGGACTTTTATAATGTGTACTTTAATAACATGTCCGCTTATAGCCTGGATATCATGTTTTATGTGTTTTTTGAAGTGCCTACTTGGGGAGATGAATTAAAAGGAAGGCATGAAATCCTTATCCAGATCGTCAAGCTGGCCAACGAGCTAGGGGTGAACTTTGCATTCCCCACGCAGACATTGCACATGGAAACATTCCCGGAAAAGGAAGGACTGTCGCCGATTTATGAAGACAATGCCGATGCCTACAAGCAGCGACTGGACGCCTTTATCAAAAAGGAAATGAAGAAGTAGTTTTAGGAGGCTTTGGTCTTGAAAAAGCGTCCAATTCCCCAAATGCTTGCTCCCAAAAGGAGGATAAAAAGCAGCAGCTGAACGGTATCGGTCCGATTATCCAGGGCGGCAGAGAGGGAGCTGGCCGCTAGCCCTATCCCAAAAGCCATCAATGTCCGGGGAAGCATGCCCAGAAAACCGTAGAGTAGGATGTTTTTCCAACCGGCCTTGATCATCGCAAAGAGAATATTGGAGAGGGCAAAGGGAATGACCGGGCTGATCCTGGTAAAGAAGACCAAGCTGCCCAGATTGCTTCTTTTATCTTTAAAAAGGGCGTTTGCCTTCGGATAGTTTTTGAGTAATATTTCAAGGCTATTTTTGTCCAAGGCTAACCCCAACCCATACCCAATTAGACTTGCCAATGAATAGGAAATGATGACTGCCGGAAAAACCGGCCAGCCCCACCAGTAGCCAGCCAGAATCGCGAGAATCGTGGTGGGAGAAATGGCCAATCCCATCAGAAAAGCACCTGCCAAGATGAATAGAAGGTACTCGCTAGCGTGAACCACACCGGAGACTTCTTGGTGTTGGTAGGCATATCGGACCAAAAGCGAACTGCCAAGGACAGGCACCACCATTACCCAAAGCATGGAAAGGGCTATGAGAGGATTTTGACGATAGAGGGATTTTACTTTGGTGATGAAGCTGATGTTTCGAACCATGGATAGATGAAATCTACCTCGAAATTAGGTAAAAATATTTTGTTTACCTGCAGCAGTGGTGAAGTGGCTCCTGGAAGGGTGGTTTTTATTGCCTGATATAAAAGCGGCCATGATACCATAAACGGGCTTTGCCAAAGTATTTTTCCGGTTTTATGGGTCTTGATAGCAGGAAATTTATTTTCTTTGGTTTACGTTCATGACCAAAAAAAGAAATAAACGATAGTTATATGAAATTCGGAACAAAAGTCATCCATGCTGGGGTAGCGCCAGACCCTACCACTGGAGCCATCATGACCCCTATTTTTCAAACCTCCACCTATGTGCAAAAGTCTCCCGGACAGCATAAGGGATTTGAGTATTCGAGAACGCACAATCCGACCCGTGATGCGCTTCAGAAGAGCATTGCCGCACTGGAGAATGGAAAACACGGGCTTTGTTTTTCCTCAGGAATGGGAGCCATCGATGCTTTGATCAAATTGCTCAGCCCCGGGGATGAGGTGATCAGTACCAATGACCTGTATGGCGGCACTTACCGGATATTTACCAAGGTTTTTGCCAAATACGGCATCAAGTTTCATTTCGTGTCGATGGATGACCCCGCTTCCATTGAAAAGTACATCAATGATAAAACCCGCTTGATTTGGGCAGAGACGCCTACCAATCCGATGATGAATATCATCGACATCAAGGCACTGGCAGCCATTGCCGGGAAGCATGACCTGCTATTGGGAGTGGACAATACCTTTGCGACACCCTATTTGCAAAACCCACTGGATTTGGGAGCCGACTTGGTGATGCATTCGGTGACCAAGTACCTGGCAGGACACTCGGATGTGGTGATGGGGGCCTTGGTGGTCAATGATGACCGATTGGCAGAAGACCTGGCCTTTATCCAGAATTCCTGCGGTGCCACTCCTGGTCCCCAAGACTGCTTTTTGGTGCTGAGAGGGATCAAAACCCTGCATTTAAGGATGGAGCGTCATTGCCAAAATGGAAAAACCATCGCAGGGTACTTGCGGCATCATCCCAAAGTGGACAAGGTGTATTGGCCAGGATTTGAGGATCATCCCAATCACGACATTGCAGCCAAGCAAATGCGGGATTTTGGAGGAATGATCAGCTTTTCCATTGTCGGAGATAAGCAGGAAGATGCCAAGAAGGTGCTGGAAAATCTTCACTATTTTTCCCTTGCCGAATCTTTGGGAGGGGTAGAGTCCCTTTGTGGTCACCCCGCTTCCATGACCCATGCCAGCATTCCTAAAGTAGAAAGGGAAAAAGTTGGCTTGACGGATTCCTTGATTCGGTTGAGTGTTGGGGTGGAAGATGCTGAAGACCTGAAAAATGACTTGGCTGCTGCATTGGAGTTGATTTAATAGCCCTATCCAAGGATATCTGAGAAGAGATGTTGACATTGGCTGACTGCTTTGGCGGTCAGCTTTTTTTTATTGCTTTTAAGTTTTTTGAGGAGTGTTTGGTATTTTTTTGAAGGGAGGTCCTGGGCATCTGAAAGGCTGAATGTAAGGTGCTGCAGAAAGAGGTGGTTTTGGTACCATTGGTACAGCAATCGGCTCAGGTCATTCATGTACTGATGGATGATTTCTGTGAAAGTAGGGTTCAGGCCTGATGCCATCCGGATGTTTTCCAAGGTGATGATCAGTTGTAAGCCTTCATAGATATCTTTGATTTCTTTGGCTTCCAACTGCTTTTCACTATCAAATTTGAAGAATGCCAGCTCCTCGTTGATCAGCTGCGTGGTGGCGGTGCTGATCTGGAGGGGTTTTAGCTGTACGCTATGCTCAAAAGCGCCTTTGTAAAGTTCTTCCCAGATGTGGGTAGGGGTAGCAAAAATCTCATCGTAAGCATTGCCATAGACAAGGTCCCTGTCCTTTAACAATTTCTTTTTGTAACTGTTGAAAGATGTCCCTGAGGTGGCCGTCTCCTCTTCCAATGCTTGTATCACGAGCTTGATGTGAAGCACTTTCTTTAAGCTTCTGAAAAGCGATTTGTATGGCCCAAAAAGGATGAATTTTAGCTTTTCCTGGTTGAAGTGTATCCGACTGATCAGCTCAATATAGATTTCCAGAAAGATGAGCTTTTCTTCAAGCTCGACTGCTTTTTTTGCCCTGAAGAGCTTGGTCAAATCGGTGAACAATCGCTTTGCCAACGTGTACTGTTGGTCAAAAGACTGGAAAACGGGAGAGACGTTTTGAACCTGCATAGGCATTTAGTTTATACGTACAAGGGTTGCACCATATCCAAAGCGGTTCTTTTGGGTATCCTGAAAATACTTAATATTTCCCAATTGACTCAGGTATTTGTGGATTTCTTTTCGTAATACCCCATTGCCAATGCCGTGGATGAAGGTGATGTCGTCCATTCCAGCGGCGATGGCATAGTTTAGGTTCTTTTCAAAGGTCTCCATCTGAAGGCGCAGCATTTCACTATTACTCATGAATTCATGGTCATCCGCCAGCTTTTCGATGTGCAGGTCAATTTCCTTGGCCGGACGTTTGAACTGTTTTTCTACGGGCTGCTGCTCGTTTTCTTTGTTGAGGTCTTGGTTTAGCTGGTTGATATCCAGTGTTTTGGTTTGGTGGTCCAGCGGAAAAAGGTAGCCTTTTTTGCCCGTGACAGGAGCGGTATGCTGGCTTTTGAAAAAGGAAGAAGCCTTGAATTTTACCTTTTTCTCAAAAGCCGGAAGGGTTTTTTCTGCCCTGTGGTTAATGGGGATAAAGCGGAAAAAGACTTCAGGCCACTTTTCAAATTGCGGAATGGCCTTTTCGTCGATTTTTTGACTGGTCTTGGCCGCGAAGTTTCCGGATGCCAGTGTGCGGGAATTTTCTCCAAATACCTCAGATGCCATGAAAAGATAATCCTTTTCTGTGTTATTGATCAGGTGGACACTAAGGTCTTTGTCATTGAGGGGGACATAGCTGAGGAACAGCCCCGGCTCTGGGGCTTGGCTTTTGGAGGAGGAGAGCGTCGTAGCCTCGGATGGGGCAGGAGCCTTTTCATCACCAAAGTACTCCTTCTCGGTTTGGTGGATGACCACCACCTCATTTTTCATAGCAGGGATTTTAAACCCATCCTCTATTTCGATTTCAATTCTTCCGCTTCCGGATATTTTGGTAATCGTGCCTTCTTCATTACCGTGCAGCAGCCGCACCTTATCTCCAATGTTCATTTGTCCAATGCTGATTTATAAGTTTCTAGCGCCCTTTCTCGGGCCAATTTGTGATCTATCATGGGGGCTGGATATTGGTCAGTACCATATTCGGGCACCCATTTTTTGATGTAGGCGAGGTCCTTGTCAAACTTCTTCACCTGTGATGCAGGATTGAATATCCTGAAATATGGCTGGGCATCCGTACCGGTTCCTGCCGCCCATTGCCAGTTACCGTTATTGGATGCCAGTTCGTAATCCAGTAATTTTTTCGCAAAATACGCTTCTCCCCAACGCCAGTCAATTAAAAGATGCTTTGTTAAGAAACTTGCTGTAATCATCCTGACTCTATTGTGCATATAGCCGGTCGTATTGAGTTCTCGCATGCCAGCATCGACGATGGGATATCCGGTTTTCCCCGCGCACCATTTGTTAAATTCCTCCTCATTATTGCGCCATGGGATATTGTCGTACTTTTTTTTGAAAGATTCCGTAACTACCTGTGGATGATGATAGAGTATCATCATAAAAAACTCACGCCAAACCAGTTCACTTAAGAAAGTAGCATTCAGTTTTTCGGCCTCAAGGGCCAGCTTTCTGATGCTTAAGGTTCCGAAGCGCAGGTGAATGCCCAAATGTGATGTTTTATCCTCCGCAGGGAAATCCCGCATGTTGTCGTATTGCCTGATGAGTGGTTTGTCGATGTCCAAGGGCGGAAAGGAAATGTTGGTTTCGTCGAAGCCCAGGTTCCTGAGCGAAGGGAAGTCAGCAGGCGAGGATTGGTGTAGCCGTTTTAGGTCCGGAGTCAAGGGAGTAGGAGGAGCTGCCTTGAACTTTTTAAGCCACGCATTTTTATAAGGGGTGTATACTTTATAAAAATCACCGCTTTCATTGAGGATTTCATCTTTTTCAAAGATGACTTGGTCTTTGAAATCCAAAAAGTCAATCCCCTTTTCTTTGAGAAATGCATTGACGGCTTTATCTCTTGAGATGGCGTACGGCTCATAGTCCCTGTTGCAATACACCGCGGCGATGTCATTTTCGTCGACCAATTGCTTGAAAATCTCCAGTGGCTTACCTGTCTTTACCCATATCGAAAAGCCCTTGGCTTCCAGGGCCTCCTTGAGTTGTTGGAGTCTTTGGTGAATAAAAGCCACTCGGGCATCCTTCTTGTCATCCAGTTCTTCTAGGATAGTGGTGTCGAAAATAAACAATGGCAGCACATTGTTTTCTTGTTGGCACGCATAGAACAAAGCCGTATTGTCTTCCAGCCGCAAGTCTCTTCGCATCCAAAAAAGCGTGATTTTTTTCATTGATCTTTTAGGTTTAATCATCTGATCGGGAAGCTGAACAGTGCATGGATTCAACTTTCCTTTATTCTCCAATAACCTGCCTGGCACTTAATTGTTTGATGTTTCATCCAGGTTTTGTTCTTCTGGCTTGGTTTCGATGATGTTGATTTTCAAGGAGTCTGTAGGAGTGCCTGGCGTGCCAGGATCGGGGAGGTTATTCCCTTCTTGATAGTTGTCCCTGAGGTAATCATCGGAATCGTTGATGAGCAGGTGCTCTTTTTTCTTCTTTTTCCCTAAATTCTGAAAAAGCTTCTTGAATGAACTGAAGAGAAGTGTTTGGGACAAGGATACGCCATAGGTGTTTACCCGTTCGGCAAGCTGGAGCGAAGTGAAAGTGTTAAAATTGTTTCTGTTATAGACACGAATGCGATAGCGGCCATCATCGGTAATGAGGTATTCGGCCTGCCAGTCCCCGGCGATACTTCCCAGGTCGGCATTTCCTTGGGGGTCGGTAAAGCTGCCGTCTCTGCTGACCCGCAGCCTGCCATCCAAAAAGGTATAGGCCACACTTAGCTGGAAGGTCTCCAGGGCCGTTTCATCCAGCGAGGCGAGGTCAATGTTGATTTCCAGGTTTTGGTCCACTTGGGAGATCAGTGCATTTAACTGGGAAGAGACCAGCTGGCTGAGGTTTGAGAAGCCGATTCCGGCACTGTTAAATTGGCCTTCAGGCGAAAAGCGTCTGAGCATGATAAGGGAAAATACCTGACGGTTTTTTTCTTGCTCATCATTGGCGATACGGTTTTTAAATGCTGAAATGGTAGTTTGGGCTTCTCCGTCCGGGAATTCAGAGAAGTCAAAGTCAAAGTTGATTTCTGGAGACATCAATGGCCCGTCCAAGTCCATGATGACCTGTACAGGGTACCTTCTGTACAGCTGGGCGTCCTCAAATTCCGAAGAAGTTTGGCTGTTCTGGAGACTGGTGAGGGAAACATTTTCCTTGTAAGTGGCGGTGATGTCCATGATGCCCTCATAAGGATCTCCAAACCAAGAGATCCTTCCCCCCGGTTGGATGTTGAATTGCCTGTTGATAATGTTGTAGAGCGAGAAATTGTACTTGGCATCGACGATTTCATAGTTTCCCGTCATGTTAAAATTTCCCTGTGTATCGATGTTCAGGCTAAGGTTTCCTCGTCCCCTGCCCTGGATGTTTTCACCTGTTCTAGGGTCAATTTGGATTTCAGTATAGGCGTCAGGAGTGACGTCAAGTACAAAATTCATTCGGACATTTTTGATTTCCAGTTTTTCGACCGCTTCTTCAATACTGATCTCACGAGTGGTGTCGCGGACGTTGATGATGTTTATAAACTCTTCTTGTGCTTGGTTTTCGGTGGATCCCAATGGGATGTAAATTTCTGTTTTTGGCTGGGTGGTAGCCTTGGCGGTGATGTCCAGGTTTTGGGCTGCACCAAAAATGTCCAAGGTGCCACTGGCAAAGGCCGTCCCATAGAAAAGACTGTTGTCTTCCAAGGAGGTGTTTAGTACTTGGAAGTTGGTGAGGTTAGAAGAAATGTCCAAGATAAAGTCACTAAAGCCATCATGGGCAATGCCTCCGGACATTCGAGCAGTATTTCCTTGGGGGTCAGCAATGTTAAGCCCTTTGAAGCTGATTTCATTGGGTGTGAAAAGGATGTTGCCATCCACAGTGTAGTGAGTGTTCAGGTAGTTGACACGAACCGTTCCGCCAGTGAGGGTGCCGATTCCTTGTACGATTGGTTGATCTACTGTTCCAGAGACATCAATGTCCCCAGACACCGTGCCGCCAAATTCTGTCAGATAATCCGACAAAAACGGCTCCAAAACATCAAGCTTCGTCTCGCTAAAATTTCCTTTCAGGGATAATTGATCATTTTCGGTACTAATAAAACCGGTGACCTCTATATTTTTTTTTGCTTCTCTTGTGTTGGTCAGGCTGAGGTTGATTTTGTCATTTTCGAAGTAGGTAGCCGCCTCCATGTTTCCGATCAGGAAATTATTGACCGACAGACTGTCCAGTACTAGGCTTCCATAGGCTCCTGTCCGCTGTAAGAAATTGTTAAAGGCAAATATCCCATTCGCCGTGCCACTATATTTCCTGATCGCAAAGGTATTGATAAAGTCAAGGTTGACGTCGTGGATCTCAAAACTCAGGATTTCTTCCGGATTTTCGTTTATTCGTCCATTTAAAGCGAGGAATTGACCGTTGTTAGCCAGCTTGAGGTTGTCTACATCAATTCTGTCCGGGGAAATGATAATGGAATTTTCAGGGTCAAATTCCCAGTAATTGTCCAGAATCTTGATGTCCGAAGGAGCAAAAACAATGGAGGTTTGATCCTTTGAAAGTTCGATTTTACTTTTGATCTGGGCATAGCTGTTGGTGTTTAACTGGTCAATCCCCACATTGAAGTCGATGGCTGACTCATCCCAAATGGCTTCCATGCTGAGGTTATTAAACACCACACCTGGGGCCAATTGCTGCTCTTTGGAGTTGATATAGCAGGCGGCCAATACTTCCCGGGAGTTTTTGATCTTAGCGGTATTGAAGTCCAAGTCGTTTTCCAGAAACAGTTTCGAATCATACTGAATGGTATCGATTCCAGCATAGAAATTAAAGATGGTGTTTTCTGCCGTTTGGTAAAAAGCACCTTCCACGGTAGTGTTTTTGGAGATGTAAAGGGACGGTTCGAAGAGCTGCAGAATGGGATTGATATCGTGCAAGCTCATGTTGATGTCAATGTTATATTCATTGAGATCATCCTTGTTGCCATTGGTTTTATCCAACTCGGAATTGGTCAGAATATCGGAGTAGTCCCGTAGCAAATGCTGGATGTCATTGGCCACTTCTTTGGCGTGGAAATTTCCCGATATATTGGCGACCAGAAGGTCTGAGTTAAGGGAGATCATTCGGGTTTCATCCGCAAAAACCGATTGGAAGAAGAAATTGTCTATGGTGAAATTCCTGCCTTGATGGCTGATCAATAGGTCTTTGAACCGAGCGATGCCTTCCACTTTGTCCAAGTCGGTGCCTTTGGTGTCCAGTTCCACTCCACCACTGACGAAATAGGCTTCTTTAGTAAGGTTTAGCTGGTGAAGAAAGGCGGTGTCCACTTTCATGTTCAGCCTTGCGGAGTCTATGGCATTTCGCAGGTCCAAGGTTCCGTCGACCTTCATTTTTAAATTGGGATCATTGATGGCCAATTGGCCCTTAAACAGGTCCTTGCCAAAAGTAGCATTGGTGGTAATGCCTTTGTAATTGTACCGATTGATTCCAATATTACTGATGCGTGCATCCAGGTTTACCAGGATGGTTTCTAGGCTGGTACCGCTTCCCCTTAGATTGCCCCGCAAGGTTACTTTTTGATAGGTTTGGGGATCATTCAGCAGAATGCCGAGGTCTAGGTTTTTGGCAGATAACTGCCCATAATATCTGGGACTTTCTTCTTCGAGCAGGTAATCCAACCTACCGGAAACATTGCCTATGGCGGTGCGGAATTCACCGGTGGTCCTGAATCGCGAAAGGTAACCGGAAAAATCTGAATCGAAATGGATGTCTTTAAACTTGGAAATTTCTTGCCGCGTTTGCTCGTCCAGGTAAGGCGAGAGGTCCTCGCTGGTGACCATGGAATTTACCAGGGAAAGCTGGAAGAACGTACTGTCAATGGCAGGAAGCCCGTCAATATGAAACTGGCCAAACAGGGCACTTCTTCTTCCAAACCTGATCAGGAGCTCATCAGAGTGCAAGTCGCTGACTTTTCCGGAAACATCACCACTCAGGTAAATCCTGTCGTCAAAATCAGGGATCTTATCTGTAAAATATTTAAGGTCTTTGATGTCCAGTACCGATTCGTCTAAACTGGCATCGATGGTTACTTGGCGGTTAAAGTCACTTAAGGAACCCACGCTGTCATAGCTGAATTTGAGGTAATTCTTGATGACCGTCTCATTGGATTTAAAAAAGAGATCATCAAACTCCATGGCCGTTTTGGAGTAGGAAAAATGGGTCAGAAGCTGCTGTATTTCTACCCCGGAGTTGGCTTCCAATCCTCTTAGGTAGCGTATGTCCAGCGAAATTTCGCCGTCCTTTGATAGGAAGTTCCTGGCGCCTCCTACCAGGTTTCGGAAACGAAGACGCGTGTAATCAAAGCCGTTAATGATAGGATCCTTTCTGAAATCCATGATGTCCAAGGATACTTTTTCGAAAGACATCCTACTGATGGAAAACTGGCTGGTGCTTTCCCTTGTTTTGTTCTTCTTCGGGGCAAAAATGCCATTTAGCTCATTGATGAAATGGGAAATATTGGGGAGCCGATTGCCCTCATGGGTCAGAAAGCGGAGCTCACCTCCTTTTAGCTGGATTTCGTCGATGCCGGGTTGGTTTGGATCCAGAATAGTAGAAGGTGAAAAATCCACATAAACACTTTCCAAGTTGGCCATAAGACTATCCTGTGGGTCTCTGACCACCAATCCTTGTACGCTCAGGGCATCCCACCAACGGACATGGACATTTTGGATGGTGGTTTCGAAGCCTGTTCGCTCACTAAGCTGACTTGCCAGAAACTGGGAAGCGATGGTTTGGATAAAAGGAATGTGCAAGGAACCGGCAACGAGCAAAAACAGGATCAGCAGGTAAAGGAGAACTTTTAAGATCCTTTTGATGGTTTTCTTCAGGAATATATTAAAGAAAACATAGGGAACGGATAAGATGCGTGATGCTCCCCCCCATGCTTTCTGCAAAAATTCCGTAACTTTCGATTTCTTTTCCAAAGGATTATGAAGAATATTAATATACTCGCTATAGAGTCCTCTTGCGACGAGACCTCCGCCTCCATTATATCTAATGGCAAAATACTTAATAATATTGTCGCCACGCAATCCGTACATGAAAAATATGGTGGGGTAGTGCCGGAGTTAGCATCCCGGGCACATCAGCAGCACCTCATTCCGGTGATCCATGAAGCGATCACGGAAGCCGGTATCGCACATGAAGAGCTGTCTGCGGTGGCATTTACGCGTGGTCCGGGCTTAATGGGTTCCCTAATGGTGGGCGTGTCTTTCGCAAAGTCTTTTGCCTATGCCTTGGACATTCCATTGATAGATGTTAATCATATGCAGGCGCATATCTTGGCGCATTTTATCGATGATC
This sequence comes from Echinicola vietnamensis DSM 17526, assembly GCF_000325705.1. Taxonomy (NCBI): domain Bacteria; kingdom Pseudomonadati; phylum Bacteroidota; class Cytophagia; order Cytophagales; family Cyclobacteriaceae; genus Echinicola; species Echinicola vietnamensis. The sequence goes on from NC_019904.1 coordinate 2,462,801, forward strand.
CCAAGCCGGCATTTCCGTTTATTTGCTTGACCGTCAGTGGAGGCCATACACAATTGGTTTTGGTGAAGGATTATTTGGAAATGGAAGTCATCGGTGAAACACTGGATGATGCCGTGGGAGAGGCTTTTGACAAGACCGCCAAGCTTTTGGGGCTTCCCTATCCAGGAGGGCCGCTGGTGGACAAATATGCCAAAGAAGGAAATCCCCAAGCGTTTCAGTTTCCACTCTCGGAGATGCCTGGACTGAATTATTCTTTTAGTGGCATAAAAACTGCAGTGTTGTACTTCCTGCGTGACCGTTTAAAGGAAGATGCGGATTTTATCACCGAAAATATGGCAGACATCTGTGCTTCGGTTCAGTTTACGCTGATCAAGATGCTGATGCAAAAGCTGAAAAGAGCGGCGAGAGAGCATAAGGTGAAGGAAATCGCCATAGCGGGAGGGGTGTCGGCCAATTCTGGACTTAGGGCCGAACTGAACCGTTTAGCGGGAGAGTTAGGCTGGAATGTTTATGTGCCCAAGTTTGAGTATTGCACCGATAATGCTGCCATGATTGCCATGGCGGCGCATTATAAGTATTTGAAGGGAGCGTTTTGTGGATTGGATGTGAGTCCAGTAGCCAAAATGAAGCTTTAGAATGTGAAGCATGAACGCTCCAATAATTGTAAGATCACATGAAAAAGGAAAATAGATTCAGCAAAATTGTCAATATCAAAAACCGTAAAGCAAGTTTTGAATACGAGTTTTTGGATAAGTATGTGGCGGGAATTTCCCTGAAGGGAACAGAGATCAAGTCCATTCGAGAAGGAAAGGTATCCCTGAAGGAGGCATTTTGCTATTTCAAAAGGGGGGAGTTGTTTATCAAGCAAATGCACATTTCTCCCTACACGCAGGCCGCACACTTTAACCACGACGCTGTTCGTGAGCGTAAACTGTTGTTAAATCGAAAAGAGCTTGATAAATTAGAAAGTAAATTGACCGAAAAAGGACTTGCCATCATTCCTGTTCGTATATTTATCAATGACAGGGGCTTGGCAAAAGTGGAAATTGCCCTTGGTAGAGGTAAAAAGCTTCACGACAAACGTCAGGATATTAAAAAGAAAGATGCAAAACGAGAACTTGACCGAATGGCCTATTGAACATCAATTTGGAATCTGCAGAATGAGCTTGGTAAGCGTTTACCTGGAGCCAAGCCCTGGCGTAGGCTTGCTTACGCAACTGCTTTTTGGAGAAACCTACACCGTGCTGGGGATTACCGGAGATGAAAAATGGATAAGGATCAAGACCACGGAGGAAGGGGCAACAGGCTGGATGCTTAGGGCTCAGCACCACCAAATCAATGAAGAAGATTACCGTTATTATAATTACGAAGATTATCAGGTGGTCACCTCTCCGGTGGCCACGATTAAATACCAGGGGGAGCAACTCCATATTTTAGCAGGCAGCCATCTTCATATAGGATCCACTGAACTGTTTGACATGGGAGGTGTGATGGAGTTTAAAGGAGCTGGACGTCACATCAAAGATAAGGCAAGCCGCGAAGAGTTGATTTCATTAGCCAAGCGATTTATGCATGTGCCCTTTCTGTCTGGCGGAAGGGGCTTTTTTGGTATTGGGGCTGGAAGTTTTATTCAGCTTTCCTATAAAATGGCCGGTTATAGTGTCCCTAAGTTTATCTCTAAACTGGTAGAGGCAGGAAAAAGCGTGAAAGAAAAGAAAATTCAGGTCGGGGATATCGTAATATTTGGAAATAACAAAGATATTCCTCATCATGCAGGAATATATGTGGGTGAAAATCAGGTGATTCATGTGTGGGGACGAGTGCGGATAGATCCGGTAAAGCTGGATGGACGGATCATGACCAGAAACAATTCACCTTTGTATAGGGTTTTGGATATCAGGAGCTTGTTATAAGAATGGAAAAAAAAGTACTTGTGCTCAATCTGGATCATACGCCCATCGCCGTGGTCAATGTGCAAAAAGCGATGGTCCTCACCCTTTTGGAAAAGGTGAGCGTGTTGGCGGATTATCCTTTTCTGAGCATTCGTACGATTGACCGAGAATTTAGCTATCCAGCTGTGGTAAGGCTTGATGAATACAAAAATGTCCCTTACCGGGGAGTGTTGCTGACCAGAAGTAACCTTTTTAAGCGGGATGATAACGAGTGCCAGTATTGCGGCTCACCCAAACACCTGACGGTAGACCATGTCATTCCACGCTCCAAAGGCGGAAAAAGCAGCTGGACCAATCTGATCACCGCTTGCCATCGCTGCAATGTCCTCAAAGGAGATAAAACTCCCGAGGAAGTAGGGATGCTGATGCGTAAAAAACCCTTTAAGCCTACACTGGCCTATTTTTTGGCAGAATATGCGGAAAGAAATGCCGAAGAATGGATTCCCTTTCTCAGCGCCAAGGCGGTGCAGCCGGGGTGAACGGCAGGTACAGGAGGTTACCTAAAAACTTATGTCATTCCATACGACGAGAAGGTCTATTTAAACCACTGGCATAAATGCTAATGGGATATTTTTTAAATGAGCTTAGCTTGGATGGGTGCTTTTCCTTGAAAATTTTTATATTGGTTCTTTTAACCAAAACCCAGACTGCCAGTGACAATACTCTTTGTGCTCCTAAGTATTTTATTATTAGTACTACTAATCGTATGGGCCAAGCTCAACCCCTTTATAGCTTTTTTGATCACTTCTATCGTAGCAGGGTTGCTTTTGGGCATTCCACCAGAGCAAGTAGCGGTGTCCGTACAGCAAGGGATGGGGAGCCTCCTGGGAGATTTGGTGATTATCATTACGATGGGTGCGATGTTGGGAAAGCTCGTGGCTGAAAGCGGTGCCGCACAGCGGATCGCCGATTTTCTTATGCGGGTTTTTGGAAAGAAATATATCCACTGGGCCATGATGGTGACTGGCTTGGTGGTCGGAATTCCGTTGTTTTATAACGTTGGTTTTGTATTGCTGGTGCCTCTGGTATTTACCGTGGCTCATCAGTACAAGCTATCTGCCGTGTATGTGGGGATTCCCTTGCTGGCGGCTTTGTCCGTGACCCACGGATTTTTGCCTCCTCATCCCTCTCCAGCGGCACTGGTGGCACAGTTTGATGCCAATATGGGCGTGACGCTGCTTTATGGAATGATGGTCGCCATACCTACGATCTTGGTTGCAGGTCCTTTTTTTGCGCGGTTCCTCAAGCATATTCCGGCCAGTCCACTGAAAAGTTTCCGTGCCAGCAGCAAGCCTGAGGAGGAATTGCCAGGAACCATCAATAGTTTCTTGTCTGCGCTGCTTCCCGTGGTGCTACTGGTGGGGACACCGGTACTGTTAATGCAGACAGATGAACAGAGCGCATTATATGGTTATGTGAAATTTATAGCAGATCCAGGGATGGTGATGCTTTTCTCCCTCTTGGTGGCTACATTTACCTTAGGGCTTCACCAAGGCATGAAGATGGATCACTTAATGGATATTTATGTGGATTCGGTGAAGGACGTGGCCATGATCATCCTGATCGTGGCAGGTGCGGGGGCTTTAAAGCAAGTACTGTTGGATAGTGGGGTGAGTCAAGTGATTGCGGATGGATTGGAAGGGTGGAACGTACATCCGCTGGTGTTGGCTTGGACAATTACGGCTGTCATTAGGGTTTGCGTGGGGTCTGCCACCGTAGCAGGACTGACCACAGCCGGGATTATTGCGCCTTTGATAGAAGGTTCGGGCGTGGATCCCAATTTGGTGGTTTTGGCCATTGGAGCGGGGAGCTTGATGTTTTCCCACTTTAATGATGCCGGTTTTTGGATGTATAAGGAGTTTTTCAATGTCAGCATTAAGGATACCATCAGGTCATGGTCTGTGATGGAGACCATCGTGGCAGTAGTGGGGTTGGCAGGGGTAATGGTGCTGGACTGGGTCGTGGGATAGCGGCTCCCTTCGGCATTGCTGAGGAAAGGTCTTCCAAATTGCAAAGGGATTAAAGGGCGGATGGGGCGGTATCTCCGCTAACCATAAAATATTTCAACGATTTAACGATCAAATAAAAAAGCATGTCAGCAGAAGAAAATTTCAAGAAATTAGGATTGACCCTACCACCAGCTCCAGCGCCAAAGGGAGTGTACAAGCCTTGTCTTATCGACGGGAAATACTTGTACCTATCGGGACATGGCACCGTGCAGGATGATGGTTCATTGATCATGGGAAGGATTGGAGATGCCCTCGATGATGAAGCAGGGAAATTGGCGGCCCGTCAGGTTGGTTTGGCCATGCTGGCTACGATCAGGGCCAATTTGGGCAGCCTCAACAAAGTCAAAAGAGTCATTAAAATCCTTGGTATGGTCAATTGCGTCCCCGATTTTGAACGACATCCCTATATCATTAACGGCTGTAGTGAACTTTTCGCTGAGGTGTGGGGGATAGAGAATGGCGTGGGCGTACGCAGTGCAGTAGGGTTCGGTTCACTGCCAGATAATATCCCTGTTGAGGTGGAAGCGATGTTTGAATTGCATTAATGTAAAAAAGAAAGATAAATGGATTGGTACGAGATTAAGGAAGTGGAGGCCATTGATTCCCCAGCGCTTGCGGTTTATCCCAAGCGTGTAAAGTCAAATATTGGAAAGCTAAAGTCCATGGTGAAAGAGGTGTCCCGGCTGCAGCCGCACATCAAGACCGTAAAATGCATGGAAGTGGTGAAAATGCTGATGGATGCTGGGATTGATAAATTTAAGTGTGCTACCATCGCCGAAGCGGAAATGCTGGGGATGGCAGGTGCAAAGGAGGTATTGATCGCCTACCCTATGGTGGGGCCTAAAGTGGACAGGATGATCAAGCTCATGCTGGTGTACCAGGATACGGAATTTTCATGCTTGGTGGACTGTCCAGAGCAGGCCCGGCACCTTTCGGCCCACACCTATCAAGCGGATGTTTACCTCAGGGTGTTTTTGGACCTGAATGTAGGCACTGACAGAACAGGTGTAAGACCCTTGGAAGAAGCCATGGATCTGTATGATTATTGCAAAGAGACCAGCCACTTGATTACGATGGGGCTGCACATTTATGATGGCCATATCAGGCATAAGGATTTGGCGTTAAGAAAAGAAGCGTGCGACACTGCGTTTGCGCCAGTGGAGGCATTGGCGGAACAATTGAAGAAAAAGTATGATGGGGGATTAAAGGTAATTGCCGGTGGTTCGCCCACCTTTCCGATTCACGCCCAGCGACCCGGAGTGACTTGCAGTCCCGGTACATTTGCCTATTGGGACAAGGGCTACCAAGAAGGATTGTCTGAGCAGTCCTTCGAATTTGCAGCCGTACTGATGGGAAGGGTGATCTCCAGGCCCGGAGAGAAATTGATTTGCTTGGATCTAGGGTATAAGTCCGTCGCCTCCGAAGGGGCGTTGGATAGGCGCGTATGGTTTCCCGACCATCCCATCTGGAATCCTGTGGGACACAGTGAGGAGCATTTGGTGGTAGAGGTACCTAAGGATGATAGACCTCCCGTTGGAGAAGTGGTGTATGCAATCCCCTACCATATTTGTCCTACAGTGGCCATGTATGATCGCGTGCTGACGGTAGATAACCATAAACTTTCTGGTGAGTGGAAAACCTTGGCAAGGAAGAGAAGGATTAATATTTAGTAAATGAGCAAAAAGTGCTCTGAATGGTGAGGTAAATGTAAAACGAAATCTGTAGGACCCTTTCTTCCAAGTAAAACCCAATAATTAATTCCGTCAACTGCGACCAAGGAAGTGCCAGAAGTAGCGTTTTGCCTCCGTGTAGATGGATACTGCCAACGCCGTTTGATGAGTGTTTTGTTTTAAGCTATTGTCTTCTCACCATAATACAATTAAACTTTCAAAACCTAAAAATATGTTTACAATCGACGCCCATTTGGACCTCAGCATGAATGCACTGGAGTGGAACAGAGACCTGACTCAACCTGTTACAGGAATCAATGCCAGGGAAAAGGGCATGACAGACAAACCGGATCGAGGAAAGGCCACCGTTTCATTGCCGGCTCTTCGGGCGGGAAATATTGGACTGGTGGTGGCGACGCAGATTGCCCGGTATGTGGCTCCTGACAATTCCTTGCCCGGCTGGCATTCCCCAGCGCAGGCTTGGGCGCAAACACAAGGGCAGCTGGCTTGGTACAAGGCGATGGAAGACGCGGGTGAGATGGTTCAGATTACGGATTTGGACAGTTTGGAAAAACATTTGGATGACTGGCATTGGGGAGGGGATAAGTTGCCCATTGGATATATTCTTTCCTTGGAAGGAGCGGATTCCATGGTGGATTTGGGCTATCTGGAAAAGGCGTACGCATATGGGTTAAGGGCACTGGGGCCTGCGCATTATGGCCCAGGGAGGTATGCCCAAGGGACCGATGCAACAGGCTTTATGGGAAGAAGGGGGCAAGACTTGCTGAAGGAAATGGAGCGGCTGAACATAATTTTGGATGCCACCCATTTGTGTGACGATAGCTTTTGGGAAGCGATGGATCATTTTGAAGGGGCAGTTTGGGCCAGCCATAACAATTGCCGGGCCTTGGTGGACCATAACCGCCAGTTTAGTGACGAGCAGCTAAAGGAATTGATTGCCCGTGATGCAGTGATTGGTGGCGCGCTGGATGCTTGGATGATGGTACCGGGGTGGGTGAGAGGTGAGTCTACTCCAGAAGGTATGGGCTGTAATTTGGAAAAAATGATTGATCACCTGGACCATATCTGCCAGTTGGCCGGAAATGCAGATCATATCGGTATCGGGTCAGATTTGGACGGGGCTTTTGGCAAGGAGCAATGCCCGTATGATTTGGAAACCATTGCTGATTTGACCAGTGTCCCCGATTTATTGCGGAAGAGAGGATATAAGGAAAGCGAGGTGGAAAAGGTCATGCATGGGAATTGGCTGAGGTTTTTGCGAAATGTCTGGGGGTGATGCAGGTAATGGCAGTATAGGCGTTTGGTATTTTTTATTTCCTGTTTTGAAGGGTAAATGCCTGATGGTCAATCCGGAAATTCATGTTTAATTTTTTTAATGAAATTGTTTTAAGTGATAAAAAATCAGTACTTTTGCAGTCCGTTCGGTTGGACGGTTCCCTGTGATGAAATACGTCGCTGGGGATATCGATAACTAAAAACCTCAGCCTGAAGGTACTAGGGCTGTTGAAAGTCAGTGCCACTTTACTAATATGTCTAATAACGAAGATTTTAACTGGGACAAGTTCGAAACTAAAGGTTTTGGCGAAGGCTACACTTCTGCGGAGCGAGCAGAAATGGAAAAGCTGTATGACGAAACGTTGACCGAAATCAGTGAGAAGGAAGTCATCAAAGGTACTGTAGTAGGTATCAATGATAAGGATGTGATCATCAATATCGGGTTCAAGTCTGACGGTCTAGTGCCAAGAACTGAGTTCCGTGACCTTCCAGACCTGAAAATCGGTGATGAGGTAGAACTTTTCATTGAAGAGCAAGAAAATGCTTTGGGTCAATTGGTGCTTTCCAGAAAGAAAGCCAAAATGGTACGTGCATGGCAGGACATCGAAGATGCGCTTGAGTACGACAATGTGATCGAAGGTCTTGTGAAGAGAAGAACCAAAGGTGGTCTGATCGTAGATATCTACGGTGTGGAGGCTTTCTTGCCAGGTTCTCAGATTGACGTGAAGCCTATCCGTGACTTTGATGTCTATGTAGGCAAGAAAATGGAAGTGAAAGTGGTTAAGATCAACCACGCTAACGATAACGTAGTAGTTTCTCACAAAGTATTGATCGAGAAAGATCTGGAGAAGCAAAAAGCAGAGATCCTGAACAACCTGGAAAAAGGTCAGGTATTGGAAGGTGTGATCAAGAACATGACCAATTTCGGTGTATTCATCGACCTTGGTGGTGTGGATGGTCTACTTCACATTACAGACATTTCTTGGGGACGTATCAATCATCCAGAAGAAGTGCTTAACCTTGACGACAAAGTTCAGGTAGTAGTGCTTGATTTTGATGATGATAAGAAGCGTATCTCTTTGGGTATGAAGCAGCTTACTGCTCATCCTTGGGACTCTCTTTCTGCTGAGCTTGAAGTAGGTTCTAAAGTGAAAGGTAAGATTGTAAACGTAGCGGACTACGGTGCATTCCTTGAGCTTGCTCCTGGTGTAGAAGGGCTTATCCACGTATCTGAAATGTCTTGGTCTCAGCACCTGAGAAATCCTGCGGACTTCGTGAAAGTAGGAGATGAGATCGAAGCGGTAGTCTTGACATTGGATAAAGAAGAGCGTAAGATGTCGCTTGGTATCAAACAACTTACTGAAGATCCATGGACTAAGCAGGACATGGTGACGAAGTATGCTGTGGGTACGAAGCACCAAGGTGTCGTGAGAAACTTGACCAACTTTGGATTGTTCCTAGAGCTTGAAGAAGGTATCGACGGTCTGGTTCACGTTTCTGATCTTTCTTGGACCAAGAAAATCAAGCACCCTTCTGAGTACGTGAAGGTAAACGACGAATTGGAAGTTGTCGTGTTGGAGCTTGATGTGGACAACAGAAGATTGGCCCTAGGCCATAAGCAGCTTGAAGAGAATCCTTGGGATACTTTTGAAGGTGTCTTCCCAGTAGGTTCTTCTCATAAGTGTACTGTCGTTTCCAAAAACGATAAAGGTGCTGTCCTTGAGCTTCCTTACGGGCTTGAAGGATTCGCTACCATCAAGAACCTTGAAAAAGAAGACGGTTCGCAGGTAGAAGTAGGTGACGCGGTTGATTTCGTGGTAACTGAATTCTCTAAAGATGACAAGCGAATTGTACTTTCTCACACGGCTACCTTCAGAGAAGATGCGATGCCTTCTAAGCAGCCAGCTAAGAAAGCTCCTTCTACAGCCAAGAAGAAGCCAGCAGGTGGAGATCCGCAAGAAAAATCTACTTTAGGTGATTTGGATGCCCTTTCTGCTTTGAAAGAGAAAATGGAAGGTGGGGACAAGAAGTAATTTTTGATCCATCCACTTAGTGAAAATAGAAAAGCATCCGCCACGGCGGATGCTTTTTTTTATTCGTTTGGAATTTTTAAGCTAAGTCCAAATTGCTTGTTGAGTTTTTTGATGAAATAGGCCGACAGAAGAGGTGATTCCTTTTCCACATTCTGATGAACGAAGAAGTAGAGTTTTTTGAGCCCTTGCTTTCGCCATTGAACGATGCGCGCTAGCCAGTCATCCAGCCGGGAGTAGTCACTGTCGGCATTGGCGCCCACATAACGGATAAAGGCCGCATCACTGGTCAGCCTCATGTGCAGCATGTCCCTTCGGCCAGCGGTGTCCACAATGATGTTGGTGCGTTGGTTGTCGACTAGCAGTTTGCAGTAGTTGTCCAGCACCGCTTCATCAGCAAACCAGTCCTCGTTTCTTAACTCGAGTGCCAGCGGTATTTCTGGAGGGAATGCTTCTATAAACTTTTCCACTCTGTCAAAATCCTTTGGCTTGAAGTTATTGTGCATCTGTAAAAATGCCATCCCCAGTCGGTCCTCAAAATTCGCAACGGCATCCGCAAAAGCCATGACGGGTTCCTCGACATTGATAAGCCGCTTAAAATGACTGACCGTGTTTGGGATCTTGGGGAAAAACCTGAAGTCCTTAGGCGTTTTATGGGCCCAAGTCTTGACCTGGTCAATGCTGGGAGAACTGTAAAAGGTAGCATTTAGCTCGATGGAGTTAAATTGTGTGGCATAATAGGTGAGCTCGTCTTTGGTGCCTCTGGGGTAAAACCCCTTGAGATCAGCCCTGTTCCATTTGGCACAGCCGACATAGACTTCAAACGGATCGTCAGACTTGTACTTTTGAAGGGTATCCTTTGTTTCAGGATGGTCAGGAGGTAAGGTGAAATCGATCGATGAGGGATCTTCTACGCTTCCAAATTTCATGGCTCTGTTTTTAAAGATGAGATAAAAGTATAAGTTAATTATTAATGTGAAAATTTGAAACGGAAGTGGCCGTGAAAAGTTTTGGGATCAAACCATATCGCTGGAGAGATGAACATTGACCTGTTTGCAGGGAAGGGGAGTTAGTGCCGTAAAGATGATGGAAAAAGGAGGGGCCTTTACAAATGCTCTATGTAAGTGATGTGATGGATGTCAGGCCGAGCGCTCGTCTATTGAGGTCAGGGAGTCGAGGTTCTACGATATCCTTTGATTTATTGCCTACCGGACAGGCAAGCGCTCAGGATGATGCTCGAGCTAAACGTTCAGGTGCATTATAAATGGATCAAGCAGAAAAGATGTGGGGTAGCCTATTTCGATGGGTAAATATGTTCTTCGCCACCTTTGGTTGCTATTTGGCTAGGGATGAACGCTGAAAAACACAGATAGGGTGCTTAAGAAATGGCAAATCCGTGTTCAAATTTTTTATCGGTGGCTTAAAATGATTTTAATAAAAAGGCCAAAAGAGGTTGTCTCATAAGTCCTCGTCATTGCGATTCCGATGGATATCGGAAGAAGCAATCTCGTCATACGTGCAATGCAAGCACATCGAGATCACTTCACTCCGTTCGTGATGACGGATTATTTATTTATGAGACAGCCTCGACACATTCATAGCCATGGGTGAAGCCCATGGTAAATTAATCCATTCAACGTTTTCCGTTTTAGCCGCATTGACCGCCCTATTCTCCACAACTTCCCGCTAAAACCCATTCGAGCGGATGGAGGAAAACCATCGTTTTAGCGGTGTAAAATTTTCTTTCATAAGAACATGTCGAAAATCATCCCCCCAGAAATATTGTTTGAACCTTACAAATGTCTTGCCCTGTAAGCCATTCGTTGCAAATGAGGGCTTGTGTTAGACTTTTTGGACACGAAGTGGATGCTGTAAATGCGTTGGAAGGAATTTATAATTGCGTTGTGCCTTGGAGTCTTGGTGGCGTATCATTGTTCCGATAAAAAAAGAAACTTATCCCCAAAAAAACATTGCTTGAACCGGAAATTGTGGAGCCTTGAGAATAGCAAAAAATAAAAAAAGCATCCACCTAGGCGGATGCTTTTTGATGGAGGTCGAGAGCGGATTCGAACCGCTGTACAAGGTTTTGCAGACCTCTGCCTAGCCACTCGGCCACTCGACCATCTTTATCGAGATGCAAATGTATTGATAATATGATTTTATCCAAAATTCAATTCTTAAATTTTTAGTGATTTTTTTATTTTTTTTGAACTGATAACGCTTGGATATTGCCGATTTAACGCAAAACAATTGCCTAAGATGAGGCTTTTTGAAAATTATTTTAGAACCGGGGTTATTTATAAAGGTTCTAAATAGAAATTGAACGGGGTTTTTGTTTTGTAAAGCACTGATTATAAATAAATTGTGTGGGTTGTATGGAAATGCTAAAGGTTATTGTGTGTTACTGTACGGGTTTGAAAAATAGAAGTTGGGTAGTACATTTGTGAGGAGTTTTAAAAACCGTGAAATAAACTGATTAAAGAGTTATAAATATGTCAATCAAACGCTCGTTATTAAGTGTTCCCTTCAGATTTTGCAACATGGCGTTGATTTTTTCCTTTTTGTTATTAGGAATTAATGCTTTTGCTGCTGACCCTGAAGTTTCTGATAGTGAAGATGCCATCAAGGCTGGTGAGTCACTATTTAACGCCAACTGTAAGACCTGTCACAAGCTAGATCAGAAATTTACCGGCCCAGCGCTTCGAGGGGTTAGTGACCGAAGAGACATAGCATGGATCCAGGCGTTTATAAAGAATTCACAAAAAGTGATCCAAAGTGGAGACGCTGATGCTACGGCGCTTTTTGCGGAGTTTAACAACACGGTGATGCCAGCACATCCATTCCTGAGTGATGAAGATGTAATGAACTTACTTTCCTACATTGAGTATGGTGGTCAGGAGGAAGCTGCTCCAGCTGAAGGTGGAGCGGAAGGTGCTGCATCAGGAGCCACAAGCAGCGGTGTGCCAAGCGAATACCTCACTATTATCTTAGCGGTTTTGGTAGTGGTGTTGTTGTTGATCCTTATTGTTCTGGGATTGATCGTATCGGTATTGACCAAATACCTGAACAAACAGCCCCTGGAAGAGGAAGATAAGGAGTTTATAAATCAAAAGACGGATTTCAAGAAAGTCCTGAAAAGTGATGCCTTTATCATCATCGTTACGGCGATTGTGGTGGCTTTGGTCGCCAAGACGGCTATCGATGGTTTATATACAGTAGGTGTGCAGCAAGGCTATCAACCCACACAGCCGATTGCCTTCTCTCACAAATTGCATGCCGGCGACAAGGAAATCCCTTGTCAATACTGTCACACTGGAGTGGAGATCGGAAGATCTGCCAACATCCCTTCACCTAACATCTGTATGAACTGCCACATGCACGTGCAGAACGTAGCCGGTAAAGAAGGAGTGTCTCCAGAGATTCAGAAAATTTACGATGCAGTAGACAATAATCAGCCTATAGAATGGGTACGGGTACATAACCTACCTGATCTGGCATACTTCAACCACTCTCAGCACGTGAAAGTGGGAGGTATTGAGTGTCAGACTTGTCATGGTCCTATTGAGGAGATGGAAGTAGTGCGCCAGCACAGTGCCCTAACCATGGGGTGGTGTATTGACTGTCACAGAAAGACAGACATCAAAACAGCTGGTAACGAATACTACGACAAGTTGGTACAGCTTCATTCAGAATCCAAAGATGCGCTTAAAGTAAAAGACATTGGCGGTCTGGAGTGTGCTAAGTGCCACTATTAATTAAAAAATCTTTTAAGAACATTCTTTTCTTTAATATAAAATGAAAGAAAATAAAAAGAAATACTGGAAGGGATTAGAACAGTTGACAAACGATCCGGAATTTGTGAAGAATGCAGATCGGGAATTTCCTGAGTACCTTCCAATCGGCGGACAACAAGAAGGAGGCGCATCCAGAAGAGATTTCCTTAAATTGATGGGATTCAGCTTAGCCGCAGCTTCATTGGCTGCTTGTGAAGCTCCTGTCAGAAAGGCTATTCCATATGTGAACAAGCCGGTGGATGTAAATCCATCTATTCCAAATTATTATGCATCTACTTTCTTCGGTGGAGGTGAGTATGCATCGGTAGTGGTAAAAACCAGAGAAGGTAGGCCCATCAAGGTAGATGGTAACAAGCTTTCTCCAGTGACCAAAGGCGGTACCAGCGCTATTGTAGAAGCTTCCGTACTGTCCCTATACGACAAAGAAAGGTTAACAAGCCCTTATAAAAACGGTGAGAAATCCGATTGGGCAACAATCGATAAAGAAGTAGCGGCAAAATTAAAAGCTGCAGGAAATGTGAAAGTGGTGACAAACACCATCATGTCTCCTTCTTCTGAGAAAGCACTGAAGGCACTTACAGATGCTATTGGTGGTGCGGAAGTGATTACCTATGATGCTTCTTCTGCATATGGGATTGTAAAAGCGAACCAAACCTATTATGGCACTGCTGTTTTGCCTAACTATAGCTTTGACAAGGCTGATGTGATCGTCAGCTTTGGTGCTGATTTCTTGGGGACTTGGATCGCTCCCATTGAGTATTCCAAGCAATATGCCCAAGGAAGAAAGATCAGCAAGGAACATCCAGAGATGTCCCGTCACTTCCAATTTGAATCTAACCTGTCTTTGACCGGTGCCAATGCTGACTACAGGACGCCGATTAAGGCATCCCAAAGTGGCTTGGCCGTTTTGGCACTTTATAACTTGCTTGCCAAGAAAGCTGGAGCCCCTTCCGTGAAAGCCGCAGGGGTCGAAGTAGCGCACCTTTCCAAAGCTGCCAATGAACTTTGGGCCAATAGAGGCAAGTCCCTTGTCGTGTCAGGTTCCAATGATCCAAATGTGCAAGTCGTGATCAATGCGATCAATGAATTGCTTGGCAATAATAACAATACTATCAGCTATACCAAGGCTGTAAACTTCAGACAAGGTGATGATGCGGCCATTGCCCGTTTCACTAAGGAGTTGGCATCAGGAAGAGTAGGTGGCGTCTTGTTTTATAATTGTAACCCAGTATACGATACTCCTCAGGGAGAGGCATTGGGGCAAGCGATAGCAAAAGCCAAAGTATCTGTCGCTACGAACGGCACCATGGACGAAACAGCTTCCTTGGTACAGTATGTGGCTCCGGATCACCACTATTTGGAGTCTTGGAATGACTTCCATCCAAAGGCAGGCGAGTATAGCTTATCGCAACCGGCCATTTCTCCACTGTTTGATACGCGTCAGGCTCAGGAATCTTTCCTTACCTGGGCAGGTGTTCCTACCAATTACTATGATTTCCTACAGGATAACTGGAAGGAGCTTTATGCCGGACAGTCAGAAATCACCACGTTCCAGGAGTTTTGGGATAGGGCCTTATACAATGGTTACTATTCTACACCTCTTGCCAGCGAAACGGCTGAATTGACGCCTGTAGGAGATGTTAGCAGCGCAGCCGCAGCAGTAAACAAGTCCTATTCAGCATCCAGCAATGGTGCTGAATTGATCATCTACCAAAAAATAGGCATCGGAGACGGTACTTTTGCCAATAACCCTTGGCTGCAAGAAATGTCCGATCCGATTTCCAAAGCCACTTGGGATAACTACCTAACCGTTTCCCAGAAATGGGCCAACGAAAATGGCTTGAAGATGGTAGAAGGCGAGACCAAAAAAGCTAAAATTACCGCTAATGGTAAATCGCTAATTGTTCCCGTATTGATCCAACCAGGCCAAGCGGACGGAACCATTGGTTTGGCCTTGGGATATGGTAGGACCAAAGCCGGTAGAGTGGCCAACGGCGTTGGGGTAAACGCTTATCAGTTGCTCGACAACTCCAAAGGCTTTGTTAATAATGAAATTACCTCCGGAGTAAGCATTGAACTTACCGGAGATACCTATAGAATCGCCCAAACGCAGACACACCAGACTTACATGGATCGTGGTAACGTGATCCAGGAAGCTACTTTGCCAGAGTACAAAGAAGATGCTTCTGCTGGTAGAGAGATGCCAAAGATCTACAAGGATGGCGAATTTGTAAAACCTTCCAAAATATCGCTTTGGAATGGACATAAGTATAGCCAGCATCACTGGGGGCTAGCGATCGACATGAACTCTTGTGTGGGTTGTGGTGCGTGTACCGTGGCCTGTCAGGTAGAAAATAACGTAGCGGTAGTCGGAAAAGAAGAGGTGCTGAACAGAAGGGAGATGGCTTGGATCCGAATCGACCGTTATTACAGTTCCGATGCTGAAGCCGGAGATTTGGAAGGCCTTGAAAAAGCTTCCGATAATCCTGAAGTTACCTTCCAGCCGATGATGTGTCAGCACTGTAACAACGCTCCTTGTGAGACGGTATGTCCAGTGGCTGCCACTACGCACAGTTCTGAAGGCCTTAACCAAATGACTTACAATAGATGTATTGGTACGCGTTATTGTGCCAACAACTGTCCTTATAAAGTAAGGCGATTCAACTGGTTCAAATACCATGATAACAAAGACTTCTCAAAGGTCAATGTGGCCCAAAATGATGATCTTGGCAAGATGGTGCTGAACCCAGATGTAACCGTTCGTGCAAGGGGTGTGATGGAGAAATGCAGCATGTGTGTGCAGCGTATCCAAGCTGGTAAGCTTGCCGCTAAGCGTGAAAACCGCAAGGTGAAGGATGGAGAAATCAACGTAGCCTGTGCAGTAGCTTGTTCTACGGATGCCTTGGTATTTGGTGATTTGAACGATCCTAAGAGTAAGGTTTCTCAGATGCTGAAGATAGAAGAAAATACTACTTCTGCAGTGAAAGAGGTCAATGAGGAAAGAGCTTACCATGTGTTAGAGGAAATCAACGTAAGCCCTAACATTTGGTACTTCACCAAGATTAGAAATAAGGACAAAAACGAAGCGTAAATAATAATTTTATAAGATATGCAGGTTACTTCATCCGTACGCGAGCCGTTAGTTACGGGCGGTAAAACATACAAAGACGTTACCCATGACGTTTCTAGACAAGTGGAAGGAAAGCCAACGATTGGCTGGATGCTTGGACTGGCAGTATCCATTGGGGTGCTGTTATTAGGTGGTATAGCCGTGGGTGCTACGGTCTGGGAAGGTATTGGTATGTGGGGACTGAACAAGACTGTAGGCTGGGCATGGGATATCACCAACTTCGTATGGTGGGTAGGTATTGGTCACGCCGGTACCTTGATTTCAGCAGTTTTGTTACTTTTCAGACAAAAATGGAGAACATCCATTAACAGGGCTGCTGAAGCGATGACGATTTTTGCCGTTATTTGTGCGGCAATGTTTCCAGTACTTCACATGGGGAGACCATGGCTAGGAGCATACTGGGCGCTTCCGCTACCAAACGTTTTTGGATCCCTTTGGGTAAACTTTAACTCCCCCTTGCTTTGGGACGTGTTTGCGATTTCTACTTACTTCTCGGTATCATTGGTGTTCTGGTATATCGGGTTGATTCCAGATTTTGCCACTATCCGTGACAGGGCCACCGGTTTAAGAAAAGTTGTTTACGGTGCATTGAGCTTTGGATGGACTGGAGCTGCTAAGATATGGATGAGGTATGAAGCCGTATCGTTGATTCTTGCAGGTTTGGCCACACCGCTGGTACTTTCTGTACACACCATTGTATCCTTTGACTTTGCCACCTCCGTAATTCCTGGTTGGCATACGACGATTTTCCCTCCGTACTTTGTGGCAGGGGCGATTTTCTCTGGATTTGCCATGGTACTGACCTTGATGTTGATTACCAGGAAGCTTTTCAAGCTGGAAGATTATATCACCATGGTGCACATCGAATTGATGAACATCGTTATCATCATCACAGGATCCATCGTGGGTATCGCTTATATTACTGAGTTCTTTATCGCGTGGTATTCTGGAGTAGCTGCAGAGCAATATGCATTCATCAACCGAGCCTTTGGGCCTTATTGGTGGGCATATTGGTCTATGATGACTTGTAACGTGATTTCACCACAGTTATTCTGGTTCAAGAAAATCCGGACTTCCATCGTGTTTACCTTTGCACTTTCGATTGTGGTAAACATTGGGATGTGGTTCGAACGATTTGTGATTATTGTAACCTCACTCCACAGAGACTTCTTGCCTTCTTCATGGGCGATGTTCTACCCTACTTGGGCAGACGTAGGAGTTTACCTGTTCACTTTTGGTTTGTTCTTTACACTCTTCCTGTTGTTTGCTAAGTTTTTCCCAGTGATCAACATGGCAGAGGTGAAATCTGTATTGAAGTCTTCATCTGAAAAAGTAAATAAATAATGGAAAGAGATACGAATTTTGTCCTCGGTATTTATGATGATGAGGATGTTTTGAAAGAAGCTGTTACCAAAGTACGGGAGAGTGGCGTAAAGATCCATGAGGTGTTCACTCCTTATCCTGTACACGGTCTGGAAGATGTGCTTGGGTATAGAAGAAGCCGATTGCCAATTGCTGCCTTCTTGTTTGGATTGTGCGGTACTTGTTTGGCTTTGACCATGCAGCTGTTGATGATGGCGGTGGACTGGCCAATGATCATTGGTGGTAAAGACCACGCAGCAATTCCTGACTTTATCCCTGTAACCTTTGAGCTGACGGTACTGTTGGCCTCGTTTGGTATGGTCGGGGTGTTTATGATCAGTAGTGACCTTAAGCCATGGGCACAGCCTAGAATCTTTGATAAAAGAAGTACAGATGACAAACATGTGATGGCGATCGATATCGCTGTAAATGCTGGCGTGGAAGAAGCGAAAATTAAAGAGCTGTTGCAGGCATCAGGTGCTTCAGAAGTGAATAATAAAAGTTTTGAATAGTAGGTAACGAAGAAGATATGAAAATTTTAAAATCCATATATTTTGTTGCGCTTTCCGCTGCTTCATTAGGAGTAGTATCTTGCGGAGCTTCTGGAGATGATCAGGGGTTGGAGTACGCTCCTCAGATGTATCACTCCGTAGCTTACGAACCGCTTACCCAAATTCAAAATGAAGAGTCAGGAAGCTGGTTGTCCAATAGAGAGGATGGCAAAGGTGAATTTTACAACAGTAATATTTACAATCCGCACAAGATGAATATGAGGGAACCTGTACCCAATACGGTTCCTAGAAATCAATATGACATGCTTCCCTATCGACTGGATGTCGCTGACCTTACCGCTTCAGACAGTGTGAAAAACCCAGTGGAATTGAATGATCAGGTTTTGGCTGCAGGAGAACAATTGTTCATGCAGTATTGCTTGCCTTGTCACGGTGCTGGAGGTGAAGGAGATGGTAAGGTAGGTGAAGTGATTGGTGGTGTGGCCAACCTTAAAGGTGGTGCATACATTAACCTTACAGAAGGACACATTTTCCATGTGATCACACACGGAAAAGGAAGAATGGGAGCTCACGGTTCTCAGATTTCTCCTGAGAGAAGGTGGAAGATTGTTCACTATGTTAAACAAGAAATTCAGAAACAACAATAATGGCGCACGTTACAAATTTTAACCTGGATCAGAAATTTGACTTCACGGCAGCCCTGAAAAAGACCATCTTTATCATGGGAGGTATTGGGTTGTTGTTGTTAGTCATAGGGATTTTCACAAACGGCAGTGGTGATCATGGTCACGAATCTTCCGGCCATCAAACTGAACATGTAGAAGCTACTGGGCATGGAGATGACCATCATGCGGAAGCAGCAGCAGGACATGGTGAGCATGAAGAGCATGCAGCTGAAGCTGGACACGAAGAAGGTGGGCATGGAAGTGGCGCCACATTTAAGCGTTTTTTTGCTAACCTATGGGTGAACAATGTTTACTTCGCAGGTCTAGCTATTATTGGAGTGTTCTTCTTTGCCATTCAATATGCTGCTCAGGCAGGTTGGGCTACGGCCATTTTGAGGGTGATGATCTCCTTCGGTAACTGGTTGCCATTCGCGGCTATTGCGATGATTGCTACCTATTTTATAGCAGGTCATGACTTATTCCATTGGACACACAGTGATTTGTTTGATCCTGAAAGTTCACATTACGATAAAATCATTGATGGAAAAGGTGGTTTCTTCTATTGGCCACTGGCCAAGGGAAGCTTCCCTATCTTCTGGTTGATCAGGATGGTAGCGTTCTTTGGATTGTGGATATTCTTTTTCAATAAATTGAAAAACCTTTCTCTTCAGGAAGATATTAACGGTGGTGATAGCTACTGGTACAAAATGAGGAAGTTCTCTGCCATTTTCTTGGTGATCTTTGCTGTTTCTTCCTCTATCAGTGCATGGGATTGGGTGATGTCCATTGACACGCACTGGTTTTCTACCCTGTTTGGTTGGTATGTGTTTTCCTCATGGTTTGTAGCGGGATTGTCAGCCATCTGTTTGGTGACCATTATGCTTAAAGAAAGAGGATACTTGGAGATGTTCAACGAAAACCACCTTCACGATCTTGGTAAGTTTATTTTTGGGTTCTCCATTTTCTGGACTTACCTGTGGTTCTCTCAGTTCCTGTTGATCTATTATGCCAATATTCCTGAGGAGTCCGTTTACTATATCGAAAGGCTTACCAGTGATAAATACAGTGGTTTCTTCTTTGCCAACCTGATCCTTAACTTTGTCATACCGTTCTTGGTATTGATGACCAGGGATTCCAAGCGACATTTCATATTCTTGAAAGTGGTTTGTACCATCATTATCATTGGACACTGGCTTGATTTCTCTCTTATGGTTCAGCCTGGAACATTGGGCCACAATGGCGGCATTGGACTTATGGAAATAGGAATGTTCCTATGCTATGCATCAGTAGTGATCTTTGTGGTATTGACTGGACTTTCCAAGAAAAACCTTATCGCTAAGCATCATCCAATGCTGGAGGAGACTTATCATCATCATATTTAATACGTATCCGAAAAAGATAGAATTATGTACGGATTTCTTATAGCACTAGGTGTTTTAGTATTAGTATCCATCATTTGGATGGTTTATAGGATACAAACATTGGTTTCTGTAGTCAAAGGTTCTGATAAAAAAGTAGCTACAGGAAGCAATAAAGTGAATGCCGCTTTGTTTATACTCTTTTTGTTGGGTGCTGGAGGCTTGTTCTTTTGGTATTCTTTTAAAGAGTTCCACAATTATCATTTGCCTATAGCTTCTGAGCATGGGGTGGTGACCGATAACCTTTTCTGGGTAACCATGGCCATCACCGGTGTGGTGTTTATCATTACCCATATTCTATTGTTCTGGTTTAGTTACCGGTATCAGTATAAGGAAAATGCGAAAGCTTCTTATTTTCCTGAAAACAATAAATTGGAGGTTATATGGACCGCGGTACCGGCTTTGGTGCTTACCGTATTGATTGTATATGGTTGGAAATCATGGTCCGACATTACTGCTCCTGCACCTGAAAATGCACATGTAGTGGAAGTGATGGGGTACCAGTTTGCATGGGAGTTTAGATATCCCGGCAAAGACCAGCAATTGGGAAAATATGATTATCGATTGATTAATCCATCTAACTCCAGAGGAATTGATTTTACCGATAAGAATGCCTTGGACGATTTTCCTGCCCAAAAGGTAGTGATCCCAAAAGGTGAGCCTGTGTTGTTCAAAATTCGTTCTAGGGACGTATTACACTCTGTTTTTGCCCCTCATATGCGGTTGAAAATGGATGCCGTACCGGGAATGCCTACCAGATTCTGGTTTGTTCCCACCAAGACGACTGCTGAGATGAGAGCAGAACTGGGAGATGAAGAATTTGTTTACGAAATCGCTTGTACAGAAGTGTGTGGTGGCGGTCACTTCTCCATGAGAAGGGAAATTGAAGTGGTTGAGCCAGAGGAGTATCAAAAGTGGTTTGCTGAGCAGCAGACTTTTATTGAGATGGATCCATCGTTGGTGGCCGATGCACCTGCAGAAATCCAGGAATTGGCTCAGATACAAAGTGGAGAATAAGATATTAATTGATATAATAAAATAATTATGGCAGTAGCTAACATATCAACACACGGTACTACGGCGCATGATCATCATGATGATCATCATGAGCATAGTGATAATTTTATCACGAAATATATCTTTAGTACCGACCATAAAATGATCGGTAAGCAATTTTTGGTTACCGGTATTGTATGGGCACTTATTGGTGGTTTCCTATCCATTCTTTTTAGGTTGCAGTTAGGGTTTCCTGATATGGACATGACCTTCTTGAAGCCTATTCTTGGGGGATGGATTGATGAGTCAGGATCTTTGGATACCAATTTCTACCTTGCTTTGGTGACCATGCACGGAACCATCATGGTGTTCTTTGTACTGACAGCTGGTCTGAGTGGTACTTTTTCCAATTACTTGATTCCACTTCAGATTGGAGCAAGGGATATGGCCTCTGGTTTTATGAACATGCTTTCTTACTGGTTGTTCTTTATTGCCGGTGTGATCATGTTTATTTCCTTGTTTATCGAGACCGGTCCAGCTGGTGGTGGATGGGTGATTTATCCGCCCCTTTCTGCGCTAGAACAAGCCATTCCAGGATCTGGACTGGGCATGACGCTTTGGTTGGTATCCATGGTGTTCTTTATTGCGTCCCAGCTAATGGGCGGTATCAATTATATCACTACTGTCATTAACCTTCGTACCAGGGGAATGTCATTCAGCAGGTTGCCTTTGACCATTTGGTCATTCTTCCTGACTGCCGTAATTGGGTTGTTATCTTTCCCTGTGCTTTTTTCAGCTGCCTTGTTGTTGGTATTTGATAGAAGTTTCGGTACTTCATTCTACTTGTCTGATATTTATATTGGTGGTGAAGCATTGCCAAATACTGGCGGTAGCGCAGTTCTTTTCCAACACCTTTTCTGGTTCTTGGGACACCCAGAAGTATACATCGTATTACTTCCAGCGTTAGGGATTACTTCAGAAGTAATTGCCACCAATTCCAGAAAGCCAATTTTCGGTTACAAAGCCATGATCTTATCCATGCTTGGCATTACCGTGTTGTCTTTCGTTGTTTGGGCACACCACATGTTTGTGTCAGGAATGAATCCTTTCCTAGGATCTATATTCATGTTCTTGACTTTGATCATTGCAGTGCCTTCTGCCGTAAAAGTATTTAACTACTTGACGACACTTTGGAGAGGTAACTTGGTGTTTACACCTGCGATGCTCTTCTCCATCGGTTTGGTTTCGTTCTTTATTTCCGGTGGTTTGACAGGGATCTTCCTGGGTAACTCCGCTGTGGATATCCAATTGCATGATACCTATTTCGTAGTGGCTCACTTCCACTTGGTAATGGGATCTGCTTCTTTCTTTGGATTGATGGCGGGTGTATACCATTGGTTCCCTAAGATGTTTGGCAAAATGATGGATGCAAAATTAGGCTATATCCACTTTTGGTTGACGTTTGTGGGCGTGTACATGGTGTTCTTCCCTATGCACTATATCGGTATCGCTGGATTCCCTAGACGATATTATAGCTGGACCAACTTTAACTTTGCTGATATGTACACTGACTTGAACATGTTTGTGTCTGTTGCCGCAATAGTGACGTTTGGTGCGCAGTTTATCTTCTTGTTTAACTTCTTCAACAGCATGTTTAGAGGAAGAAAAGCACCGTTGAATCCATGGAGATCCAATACTTTGGAGTGGACTACTCCATTGCATCCAGGACACGGTAACTGGCCAGGTGAAATCCCAGCGGTTTACAGATGGCCTTACGATTACTCCAAGCCTGGGGCAAAAGAAGACTTTATCCCTCAGACGGTACCGTTGTCTTCTACTCCAGAATCCAACCTTCCGCATGAAGCAGAGCAAGTGAAGCTTGAGCGAGAAATCATGGCAGAAGAAGGAGGAGATGTTTTGGTAGCAAATGAATCAAAAGAATCATAAAAATATTCGCAGCTTTCGCAGGATCAGCTTGGTCACTGCGATTGCTGTGTATTTCTTAATCTTGGTTGGCGGCATTGTCCGCAGTACGGGAGCGGGAATGGGCTGTCCCGATTGGCCAAAATGTTTTGGAAGCTGGATACCTCCCACAGCTGTGGAGCAGCTTCCTGATAATTATCAAGAAATCTATCTCAACAAAAGGTTAGAGAAGAACGAAAGGTTTGTTAAGATGCTTCATGGCCTTGGATTTCACCAGAAAGCGGAAGAAATCAAGCATAGCAAGGCCATACTTGTAGAGGAAGAGTTTAATGCCACCAAAACCTGGATTGAATATCTCAACAGGCTGACAGGAGCGATCATTGGACTATTGGTCATCGCCACTTTTGTGTATGCTTTTAGATTACGCAAAGAAGATCGAATGTTGGCCATTTTGTCCTTCGCCAATCTACTGCTGGTGATATTCCAAGGGTGGATTGGATCGATTGTGGTATCTACCAATTTACTTCATTGGATGATTACCGTTCACATGGTGCTGGCGCTGTTGATTGTATGTTTGTTGCTTTATGTTCATTATAGAGCATTTAAACTGAATCATACCATTCAGCCAAAAACCGAAAGGCCCAATTATCTCTATGGGGTATTAGTAGTGGGATTCCTGCTGATGATTATCCAAGTGGTTTGGGGAACACAAGTAAGGGAAGAAATTGATCTTATAGCTTTGCAATTTGGAAGCCTCTTTCGTTCCGAGTGGATTTCACATTTAGGTGTGAATTTCATGATTCATAGGTCATTCTCATTGGTGTTGTTATTCCTTCACCTATGGTTTGTTTATAAAGTGTACATGTTCTCCTATCGGAGCTCAAGTATATTTAAATGGTCACAAGTGCTGCTAGTACTGATATTCATAGAGATTATCACGGGTGCTAGCATGGCATACTTTGGTATTCCAGCCTTTTTGCAGCCCGTACACCTTTTGGTAGGGTCGCTGATTATAGGGGTGCAATTTGTGATCTTATTACAGTTAAGTGATCAAAAAAGTATAGTGTTAAATACATCCAATTCATGAGGACAGTTAATTTATCAGAAGCGTCCTTTATTGACAGCATTAGCATTAGGGCAAAGGCCTATTATGAACTGATCAAGTTCAGGCTTTCTGCTTTGGTGACGTTTTCTGCTGTTTTCGGATTTGTTTTGGGAGACAGTGGAGCGATATTTTCTTGGGGGACTTGTTTTGCCTTGATGATCGGAGGTTTTCTGATCAGTGGGGCATCAGGTGCAGCCAATGAAATATTGGAAAGAGATTATGATAAGCTGATGAAGAGGACCCAAAACAGGCCTCTTCCACTCAATATAATTTCAGTTAACGAAGCCTATTGGTTTACCGTGTTGGTGGCGTTGGTAGGTGTATCCATTTTATGGTTTTTCACCAATCCACTGACGACAGGGCTGGGTATACTGAGCATGTTGTTATATGTTTTTGTGTACACCCCGCTTAAGCGTGTAGGCCCCGTAGCGGTGTTTGTAGGCGCCATCCCCGGTGCGATGCCGCCATTATTGGGGTGGACAGCTGCAACAGGTGCCATCTCTTATGAAGCACTGATTATTTTCGGTATTCAGTTTATTTGGCAGTTTCCCCATTTTTGGGCGATTGCCTGGGTAAGTGATGAAGATTATAAAAAAGCGGGGTTTAAATTACTTCCTTGCGGAGGTAGAAAGGACTTTAATACGGCGATACAAATCATGATTTATACCTTGTTCTTGCTGCCATTGGGCTTGTTGCCCAGTTATTTTGGCTTGACAGGGCTTAATTCGGGCATTGTAGCTACGGTATGTGGCGTGCTGTTCTTGGCACAGACCTTTTCGTTGATGCGAGATTGCTCTCGAAAGTCCGCTTTGAAGATCATGTTTGGTTCGTTTCTGTATTTGCCGATTGTGCAGATAGCTTATTTATTAGATAAAGTGGCGTAATGGAAGAGAGGTTAGCTTATACAGAGGGAGCTGAGCAGCCCATTGCAATGCATCCTAAGAAATTTGCATTGTGGTTATTCATCGTCAGTGTCGTGATGATTTTCGCCGCAATGACCAGTGCCTTTATCGTGCGCCAAGGCGAAGGAAATTGGTTGGATTATGACCTTCCTTCTATATTATGGTATACGTCTGGGATCATTTTGCTGAGCAGCGCAAGTATGCATTGGGCTTATTTGTCGGCAAAAAATGACCGGATAAATCATTTAAAAATTGCCTTGACCATCACGACCGCTTTAGGGTTGGTATTTCTAGTGGGGCAGTGGTTTAGTTGGGTGGCATTGGTGGAGCGTGACGTGTATTTTGTGGGCAATCCTGCTGGTTCATTTATGTATGTCCTTACAGGTTTGCACGCAGCGCATTTGATCAGTGGTGTGATATTTCTGATTATTGTGTTAATTTCGTCCTTTAGGTATCAGATTCATTCCAAAGAGATGAATACCTTGGAAATGTGTGCCACCTATTGGCATTTTCTCGGTGGATTGTGGATC
The DNA here is from genome assembly GCF_000325705.1 of Echinicola vietnamensis DSM 17526. Taxonomy (NCBI): domain Bacteria; kingdom Pseudomonadati; phylum Bacteroidota; class Cytophagia; order Cytophagales; family Cyclobacteriaceae; genus Echinicola; species Echinicola vietnamensis. The sequence goes on from NC_019904.1 coordinate 2,488,095, forward strand.
TACCTTTTTGTGTTTTTGTTATTGAATCATTGAAAATATTAAGTTAAAACCTAGAATATATGTCATCGACTGCAATTGAAATCAACTCCAAGAGAGGAATTTGGGGTGGTGGAAATGAGCCCCTAAAGGCTAGTTACGGAAAACTTATGATGTGGTTTTTCCTACTTTCCGACATCTTTACTTTTGCCGCTTTCTTGATTACTTATGGCTCCATTAGGGTTAGTTACCCGGCTTTTGAGGGGCACGTTTCGGAATTTGTAAAATCCAATGAACATTGGCCTATTCCAGAAATGATCTTTAATGCATTTCCATTCTTTCATGGGGTTCATTTGCCATTGGTGTTCGTAGGGTTAATGACCTTTATTTTGATCATGAGTTCGGTTACCATGGTACTTGCGGTGGAAGCTGGTCATCGAAATGATAAGAAAGACGTTGTAAAATGGATGCTATGGACCATGTTGGGCGGGATTACCTTCCTTAGCTGTCAGGCATGGGAGTGGAGCCACTTTATTCATGGCAGTGATGAAGGGACTATGATGACTTTCGTCAATACGTTCGGCGAAACGGTGAAAGAGGTAGTTTATGGTGCCAATCTCCATGTGAATGAATACGGACCAGCACCTTTTGCACAGCTGTTTTTCTTTATCACCGGATTCCATGGCTTTCACGTAACCATTGGTGTCGTGTTATTGTTCTTGGCCTTTTACCAAGCTGCCGTGGGTGTATACGAGAGAAGAGGACACTATGAGATGGTTGAAAAGATTGGGCTATATTGGCACTTTGTAGATTTGGTTTGGGTATTTGTATTTACCTTCTATTACCTGGTCTAGATTCACTTAAAAATATTATTAGCTATGTCAGCACACGGAAATAACAGTACTTTGGAAGTACTACCTCGGAATAAGGAAAAAATCAGAAAAATTTGGAAAACGGCAGGGATCCTTCTCGCTATCACGGCGGTGGAATTTCTTCTTGCCTTTACCATGGAGCGCGGTATGCTTCTTTTCGCCATCTTTATTGGGCTTACGCTGGTAAAAGCGGCCTATATCATGATGGAATTCATGCACTTGAAAGATGAGTCCAAAACGTTGTTTTGGTCGATCATGCTTCCCCTGATATTTTTGGTTTGGCTGTTGATTGCCCTATTCAAAGAAGGAGCAGAGATCTTTATCTACAGATGGTAATCCCATCCATATAAAAATTAAAAAAAGTAGGTTGGAAGGAATGCTTTCAACCTACTTTTTTGTTTGTATTGGTAATATGAAAATGATTAGAGTATTACAGGGCTTAGTGTTGGTATGTATCCTGATGGTGCCCGTGTTGATTATTCTCTTTCTTCGTAACTTTGGAGAAAATACCTATGAGATCCCCATTCTGTATGAAAATGGGGTAGAGGATCCCTTTGGAGATTGTAATTATCAAAACGAAGGACAACATTACATTCCTGATTTCAGTTTTGTCAATCAAGACAGTGCAATTGTCGGCAGGGATGAGATGAAGGGAAAAGTCACGATTGTGGATTTCTTTTTTACGAGTTGTCCCAGTATATGTCCAGTGATGTCCTTGGAATTGGAGCGTGTGCAGGATGCCTTTAGGAATGAAGAAACCGTGCAGTTGTATTCCATCAGCATCGATCCTGATTATGATACTCCAGAAAGGCTAAAGGATTATGCTACCCTCCATCAAGCGAATCCAGAGAAGTGGCATTTTCTCAATGGTCCCAAAGCGGAGGTCTATGAGCTGGCAAGATGTGGTTTTGTCCTTCCCACCATTGACGGAAAAGGGGTTCCTGAAGATTTTATCCATAGTGATAAACTCGCCCTCATTGATACTGAAGGGAGGATCAGAGGATATTATAGCGGTACCAATCGTGAGGATGTAGACCTGCTGATATTGGAGACAAAAATATTATTACATGGAAAAGACTGAGTTTTCAGAACCAAAAGCCAATAAAGGAATTTACAGGCTTATAACGGTTGTTTCTATCCTGGTCCCCGTTGTGGTGGCCATCCTGTTATTTATGCCCGCTAAACTTGATTTGGCAAGCGATTGGGTGTACTTCCTCCCTCATTTAAATGCCGTGATTAATTTCACTGCAAGTTTGGCCTTGATTGCGGGATTGGTATTTATAAAGAACAAAAAGATCAGTTATCACCGTGCCGCGATGACTATAGCTTTTGGCTTAGGAGCGATATTTTTGGTTTCTTATGTGGTCTATCATGCATCCGCTGAAAGCACTAGCTTTGGCGGTGAGGGGATGATTCGAACGGTGTATTTTATCATTTTGATCAGTCATATTATTTTAGCAGCAGTGGCGTTGTTCCCGATATTATTGGCCTATTATTACGGCCAAAAAGGCATGGTGGAAAAGCACCGTAAAATCGTGCGGTATGCATATCCTATTTGGCTGTATGTGACCGTGTCAGGAGTGGTGGTGTATTGGATGATCAGTTCTTATTACAGCCATTAAAACCCATTAGTAATCATCGACGTATTAGAAAGTATGAAGAAGTTCTGGATTAACATCATGTTGGTTGTGGCATTTGTGGTCTTGCCGAAGGTCATGGCTGTAGCCCAGTGTGCGATGTGTAGGGCCTCCGTAGAAAATAACGTTTCCAATGGTGAAACCACTGTCGGTGCCAGCCTAAACATGGGCATTCTTTACCTTTTTGTTGCCCCTTATCTATTGGCAGCTGTTATTGGTTTTTTATGGTATCGTAATTCCAAGCGAAAAAAACTCGTCAGTACGACTTAAACGTGTAAATAAGAAAGCAAAGTTTGAAATTAGACTTTGCTTTTTTACTTTTAATGCTACTGTCAGGTGAAATATGCTTAAGAAGAGAAGGCTAATTATTGTTTTTGGGATCATTTTAATGGCGATTGTCCTGGCCATTAACTTTTTCTCTGGAAGTCCTGACGAGTCAAAAGCAGGATTAGAGCAGATTGAGACGACTACCAGAAAAGTAGCAGAGGAATTCGATGAGGATTTTATTCAGCTGTTAATGAATTACAGGCCTGAAAAGCAAATGTCCTTTTCTACGTTAAACTTTGACTCCAAGCATCCTTTTTACCTCTATACATCGGATGGTCAATTGTTATATTGGTCCAGTGTTTCAATGATTCCGGATTTTAAGGATGTTGATACCGGAGCGTCTTTTAAGCCCTATCAATTAATTGATAATTCTAAGGGAACCTATTTTTCAAGGGTACGAAGTATCAACAGGAATAACCAGCAATATTGGATGGTACAGGTGTATTCTCTGTACGATAAGGTGGAAATCGATAATGAGTATTTACATGCGGGTTACAATAATGATGTCTTCGGGAATGATCGCTTTATTTTATCGGCAGAGCCTCGTGGAGAGTATGATAAAGTAACCGGCAATAGAGGCGAATACTTCTTTTCTGTTTCCCTCAGGATGGGATACGTGCCGGTCGGACATAAATCCAGCACTGCGCTGTTGCTGTTTTTCTTTTCCCTGACGGGATTAGTTTTCATTCTGGGAGGAGATTTTGTGGTCCGCCTTTGGAGTCATGGAAGGCGAAAGCTGGCATTGCTATATACGATTTCGATTTTGGTCAGTATCAGGGCGATCATGCTCGTATTTCACTTTCCCCAAGATTATTTTGAAGTACCACTGTTTGATGCTACCTACTATGCCTCCTCCATATTGAACCCCAGTTTAGGGGATTTGTTGTTGAACGTGATTTTTTCAGCCATTGTTTTGGCCATGTTGATCAGTATGCTGGGCAGACGGGAAGTAATCGTAGCATTCGCCAAAATTAGAAAGCGCTATTACCAATGGGTGTTTTATTTGATTGCCTATCTGCTTTCGGGGTTCTTTCTTTTTCTGTTTTTCAAGTTGTTTACGAATATTTCCAATAATTCCCAATGGAACTTGAACATCTTGGACATACCTACATTCGATTATTTCAAGGCCATCAGTATCTTGATTTTGTTTGTGGGTGGCGCAGGTTACTTGATGTTTACCCTGATGTCACTAAATTTAGTGTTTTATAAGGCAAGGGCTAAGAAAGCTTATGCATTAAAGGTTCTGATGGGGCTTTCACTCCCAATTCTGTTGGTGACTGCTTGGTTTGATTTCATCTATCTTGTAGTTTATATCTCACACATCATCCTGTTGGTAGCCATCATTTCCTTTGAGCTTTATGACAATGTCTTAAAGTTACAGCTTAATACTTTCCTCACGTTTTTCTTCGGTTGCTTGGTAGGGGCGGTAGTGACTGGAGCAGCATCCTACCAGGATTATGGGAAACGGGAAATTCATGAGAAGGAACGGTTGGCCAATCAGATTTTGAGGGAAAAGGATGTCATGGCCGAGTTTCTGTTGAGTGATGTGATGCAACGGGTGAAGGAAGATTTATTCATTAAAAATCGCATGACCAACCCGTCCCTTTCCAAAGACCCAGTAGAACAAAAAATCCGTAAGATATATATCTCCAATTACTTTGATCAATATGAATTGAATATCATGATTTTTTCGCCCAGTGGAGAAGATGTTCTGGATCGAAGCAATGAGCAATCTTTGGATGATCTTAGGTATCGTTATATGAATAGTGATTACGCTACCAGTGTCAGAAATCTTTATTTTGTCAAATCGGGAGAAGGGGTAGAAGGAAATAAGTTTTATGCATTTATGCCCATGGTAAAAGATGGGGATTTCATCGGAACCATTGTCATGGAATTGGTACAGCAGCGTATAAAGTCCACCAGTGTTTTTCCTAAGCTTCTGCTCGATAAGAAATATATTGATGACATTTACGATAGCAACCTTGATTATGCCCTTTTCAGGGATAGTGTGTTACAGTATAGCATAGGGGTTTACAATTACCGAAACCCTGATGTGATAGAACTGCTAGAAAACAATAACCTTTATAAAAGTGGCATGAACCGTGATGGGTATCATCATTTTGGGGTGCGAAACGGTTCGAGTACCTTGATCGTATCCAGTCCCATTTATCCGTATAATTATATCTTGGCGGATGTTTCTTTCTTCTTTATCAGCTACATTGCATGTACACTGTTTTTTATTATTATTTACGCCCTGCTCAATGGCCTGAATAAAGTCCAGTTTAATTACGCGACGAGACTTCAGTTTCACCTTAATTTTGCGTTTTTTGTTCCTATGCTGGTGATCAGTGCCATTTCCATTGGCTTATTGAGTAAATCCTATTTGGAAGACCTGCATCGCCAATATTTTGAAAAGGCCAATATCATCCGGGACAATTTATTTCAATACCTGGAACAAGAGACCAAAGGAGTGATGGACAGGGATGAGTTTTTGGCAGAGGTCTACCGTTTGGCTAATACCACCGCGACAGACATCAATGTGTTTTCCTCGGATGGAAAGCTGATGGCCACCAGCCAACCTAATATCATCGAAAAGAAAGTGCTTACCCGCTACCTAAATCCAGAGGCCTATGCCGAAATCATAGAAGCCCAAAACAACCAGGTGATCTTGGATGAACAAGTGGGAAGCTTGAAATATAAGACCGTATACATCAGCCTTCGTGAGATGAAGCGACAGCATACCCTTGGCATCATCTCCATTCCATTTTTCGAATCAGAGGAAGAACTCAATGTACTGATTGTGGATGTGTTCAGTACCATTATCAATATATTCGTAGCCATTTTTATCGTGTTTTTGATTGTGTCCTACTTTGTTTCCAAACAGCTGACGGATCCTTTTAAATTGCTGACGCAAAAGCTAAAAGTGACTAATCTGGAGGACAATGAACCGATGTACTGGCCTACGAATGATGAAATAGGCCTATTGGTAAAAGAATATAATAATATGCTGTATAAACTTGAAGCCAGTAGGAAGACACTTTCATTGACTGAAAAAGAATCTGCTTGGCGAGAAATGGCAAAACAGGTGGCACATGAAATCAAAAATCCGCTTACACCAATGAAGCTCACCCTTCAGCACTTGCTTCGCTTGCAGGCGGAAGGGCGGATCGACGATCCCGAAAAACTTAAAAAGCCCATCCATAATATGATCAATCAGGTGGATACCCTCAGCGATATAGCCACCTCTTTTTCTACTTTTGCCAAAATGCCGCTGCCCAAGAATGAGCTGATGGACTTTGAACAAGTTGTGATAAATGCAGTGGAGCTATTCAAAAACAATGAACGGGGAAAGGTGGTTTTTTATGATCAAGTACAAGAACGGCTGCCTGTCATGGGGGACGATAAACTATTTGGCAGGGTGATTTCTAACCTGATCATTAACGGCCTCCAGTCGGTGCCGGAGGACAGGGTGCCCACGGTGACCGTTACGTTGACCACTCAAAAGGAGTGGACCCGGTTAGAGGTGAAAGACAATGGTGCCGGTATTCCCGAGGAGTTCCGCGATAAAATTTTCATTCCGAACTTTAGCACCAAAAGTGAAGGTTCTGGCCTAGGACTTGCCATTGCCAAAAGGGGAGTGGAGACGGCCGGAGGGAATATTTGGTTTGAAACGGTCGTGGGGGAAGGTACTTCTTTCTATTTGACTTTTCCATTGGTGAAGATGGCCAAGCCAGGTGCTTCATAAGGAGGAAATGGTATGAGGGGGAGTTGGAGAGCTTTTTTATCAATAGTCTGCAAGTTTCTGGTAAGCTTGACAGGATTGATGTGGAGTGTGCCTGTAATGGGCCAGCAACCGCTTTGTAAATGGTTTGAGACAGCCGCTTCCGCAGATTCCATTTATGTCAAATTAGACTCCCTGACCGCACTGGAAAATTCCATATCCATTTCTGGGAAAGAGGCCTATCAGTGGCATTATAATTCCAACTCCGGTATGCTTACCGTATACCGTGGTGAAGGGACTTTTTCAGATTCCTTACAGGTTTGTTATCGCCGTTTTCCTTATGAATTGAGCAAGACTTATGCCCATCGGACGTTGGCATCAGATTACGATTCCATGGCCTATTTTAAGAAGGTCAAAGCCGTGGAAGGAGAAGTCTATGATTTCCGGGAGGAGATATTTCCATCAGGTAAACTGAATAAGTCAGGGAGCTTGACCCGTGGGGTTTCCTTTGGGAATACTCAAAACGTTTTTGTGAATTCAGCCCTAAACCTGCAGATGGACGGTCAGCTCACGGATGATCTCTTCATCCGTGCCAGTATCACTGACCAAAATGTTCCTTTCCAACCCCAAGGCAATACCCAGCAGGTACAGGATTTTGACAATGTCTTGGTAGAACTTTACAATGATGACTTTAGCCTTAAGGCAGGTGATGTGGTGTTTAGAGAACGGAACTCCACTTTTTTGAGGTATTATAAAAACGTCCAAGGGCTCCAAATGACCACTGATTATAACATGGGGGATAAATGGAAAGCCTCTACCCAAGTGGGGGCGTCTATAGCCAAAGGGAAATTTAATTCCGTCCAGCTGGATGTGAAGGAAGGGGTGCTGGGACCATACCGGATACCGGGGCCCGATAATGAGCGGTACATTATCGTAATGGCAAATTCAGAACGGGTTTTCCTGGACGGTAAGCTTCTGAAGCGTGGCTTTAACCATGATTATATCATAGATTATAACCAAGGCCAGGTCACTTTTACGACCAATGTGCTGATTACCCAATATTCTCGTGTAAGGATCGATTATGAATATTCAGAGCGGAATTTTTCGAGGTCTATTCTGACGGCCAATCATATTCAGGAGCATGAAAAGGCAACCTTCTACGTGAATTATTACAAGGAGCAGGACAACCGAAACCGGCCTCTATTTGACGAATATACGGAAGAAGATAAACTGCTTTTGGCGGCCGTGGGCGATGATATCAATGCTGCAGCTGTACCCCGTGTAGACAGTGTGGCGTTTGATCCGCAGCGGATTTTATACCGAAAGGTAGCGCTGCCCAATCCCCAAGAAGATATCAGCCATTATTATGAATATTCTATTGATCCCTCGGCCGCGCATTTTGACGTTACCTTTACAGAGGTGGGGAATGGAAATGGGAACTACCGCAGGCAGGAACAGCTGGCCAATGGTTTCGTTTATGAGTATGTCCCTCCCGTCAATGGAGAACTGCAGGGGAATTATACCCTTTATGCCATTCTTCCGGCTCCCAATAAGAAGCAAATGATCACTGCAGGTGGGGAGGTGAAGTTGAGCCCCTACGAGAAAATTTATGGGGAAGCAGCGTTGTCTGATCAAGACGTTAACCTTTTTGCTGCCAGGGGCAATGAAGACAATAAGGGATATGGGCTCAAAGGGGGGCTGGTCTCTGAGGGAAGACCAATTGGTTGGCTAAAAGGTTATGCTTTGGAGGCGGCGACGGAGGTTGAATATAATTCGGTGAATTTTCGGTTTATTGACCGACAGCGGTACATTGAATTTGATCGTGATTGGGGACTCTCCCGTGAGGCCATGGAAGCCCCTGCCAGTGAAAAGCTGATCATGGCCAAAGCAGGAGTGCGGAAAGATGCCGCCAATGAGCTGTCATATCAGATGAATTACCGGAAGCGCGGTGACCAACTGGAGGGCACCCAGCAACGGGCCAAGTGGTATCAGCAGTTTGGAAGAAGGTGGTTTGCCCGTCAGGATCTTTTTCTCCTCCAAAGTGACATGCCTTCCATGACCTCAACATGGCTACGCTATGATGCGGAGGTCCTCTACCGGTCAAAGATTTTCGTGCCGGGATACGAATTTAAGGTGGACCGTAACCAGAATAGAGACATTGAGCAGGATTCGGTGGTCAGCAGTGCCATGAATTTCCTGTCGCATAAATTTTTCATTCGGTCCAATGACACCTTGCCATTCAGTTTTTTTGCAGATGTCAGCTGGCGGGAAGACCGCTTTCCGGTGGAGGGCAGCATGGTTCCCGACACCAAAGCCTTTACCACAAATTATGGGTTGCAGAAGCGGTTTGGAGCACATGATGTAATGGGTACCCTGACCTATCGGCGGTTATACCAGCTAAGAGGCAGTGAATCGCGGGAAAGTACGGTGATGGGCCGGCTGGATTATGTCAGTGCTTTATTGGACAATAATCTCCGGAATGAACTGAGCTATGCCATTGGCAATGGGCAAGAATTAAGGCGGGAGTTTGTCTATCTACCGGTGCCGACAGGCGAAGGAACGCACACGTGGCGGGACGATAATGAGGACGGCATACAGCAGCTGGAAGAGTTTTACTTGGCGATCAATCCAGAGGAGAAAAATTACATCAGGATGTTTACCCCGACAGACGATTACATCCAGGCGTACACCACCCTCTTCAATTATCGGTTGAATGCCCAGTTTCCCGATCAGTGGCGGAAGGAAGCGGGAATAAAAAAAATGCTGAGCAAGTTCTCCAATACGACCAGCTGGAATGTGGAAAAGAAAATCACTGCTGGAGACTTTTGGATGCGGGTAAGTCCCTTTGCCAATGCCGTAGCCCCGAAAGACTTGGTGTCTTTTAGAGAGGTATTTCGGTCCACTTTGTTTTTTAACCGGACCTCTTCCTCTTATGGAGCCGATTTAGGCATTTTCAAGAGCAGCAATAAGCAATTGCTGACAGGCGGTTTCGAGGAAAACCAACAAGAAGATTGGCGGATAAATTTTAGGATGAACATTAACCGGTTGATCAATTTTCGGCTGAAAGCCAATATGGGCCAAACCGTGGCGCTTTCAGATTATTTGGATAACCGAAATTACCATGTGGATCATTTGGCCACAGGCCCCGAGCTTACTTGGCAGCCATCCTCCATCTTTAGAACGACTTTTCATTATAAATTCACCCATAAGGAAAATGCCGATAATGATGAATTCCAGGAAATAGCCTCTCTACATGAGCTGGCCACGGAAATCCGCTATGCCAAGGCGATCAAGACCACCGTCAATGCATTGGTAAAGTACACTCAGATCGATTATAATGGACAGGTGAATTCACCAGTGGGCTATGAAATGCTAGAGGCGCTCACAGTGGGCCGCAACATTTCCTGGAGTATCAATTGGATCCAGAAAATAGGAGAAGGGCTCCAACTGAACTTGTCCTATGAAGGCAGGGATTCTGAAGGATTGGAGCGTATGGTCCATACCGGAAGGATGCAGGTTTCTGCTTTGTTTTAAATGGCCAGAAATACCAGGGGCTATTACCTGAAGTCACCTGCAGGTCATTTAAGGTTTTCTTCTAAGAATCGATATATTAGGCCCAGGTCTTGCGTTCTTTTGGGTACAGAGTGTCCGGATCCGTAGTCTTTCAGTACAAAATGTGGGATGTGTAGACTGTCCAGTTTTTGCGTTAGTACGGTGATTTGATCTGCATAGTAGGGGGCATCACTGGTGTTGTAAAAAAGGAAAACAGGAGGAGTAGCAGAAGATTTTATCAAATAGGTAGCCCCCATGGTTTCCCATTGTTCTCGGTTATCTGCCAAATTTCCCCATGCCCAAGGACAGCGGCTTTCAAGGTTCTCGTCACCATCATTTTGATGCCCGTAAATTTGGGTATAGTCAAAAACACCCGGTCCGAGTACCGCGGCCTGTACCGCATCAGAGATTTCCCGATACCACCCTGCATTTTCGAAGGCTGGAACATGACGGTCACCTATGGCCAGTGCGCCGGCAGTGGATCCGCGGGAGAATCCGTAAATGCCTATTTTTTCCGAAAGCCCTAAATCGGCCCCCTTGGCTCTTAAAGTGCGAATGGCAGCTTTCACTTTTTTGGCTGCATCGGGATTGGTTTGGTAGGATTTATAGGTGTCGTTCTTGCCTGCCAATGGTTTTCCACTGCCCCAAGGGCAATATTTGGGATGGTCTGCAATGGCCCAGGCCATACCGGCAGCAGGTGCACCTTCCAGTAGACTGTCGTCAAAACCCGCAAAGGTGTAGGGGAGAAAAGTACGCTTGTTTTGGTTGGCAGCGGTAAGCATGCCTTTTTCTTCATCGTACGTGGCGTAGCTGTTGCTGTATGAAAAGGACAGGACCACAGGGACAGGAGTTTTGGGATTGGCAGGATAAATGATGTCCATGCGTAAACTATCTCCTACCGTGTATTGGTCAGGACAATTGTAAACGGTGGGGTCGTCTTTAACGTACGGGATATTTCGTTTGATCCGATAACCGTCAAAGAGCACATAAGATTGGAGTATAGAGCAGTCTTTTAAGCTACAAAATTCCCCTGAAGCAATCGCGTCGTTGAGGGCGATGATGTCTTGATTGATGTGGGGACTGATGGCCTTGGAATGATGATTATAGTCCAATATGACCACTCGATAACCTTGATTTAGCAGCCAATCTACATCCTCTTTGGTGGTGTTGAGACCTGTTTTTTCAAAGCCTGGATTGACCAAGTAAGCGATCGTCAAGAAATGCCCCTCTTGATCTGTTAAGAGAACGGAAGGCTGTTGGATGGAATAGCGGATAGAATCCTGTATTGTTTTGCTCATCCATTTACCTGTCTGTCCCATCACGGTCGGAAATCCGTGTGACATCAACAGGCAAATGGCCATTAGGCATGCTAAAAGTAGTCTTCGCGAAGAGCTGCTGGAATTGTTCAATTGATCTTTATTTTAAGGCATAAAACCACTATAATAATGATTATCACAAATATACTCATTCGCCTTGCTCGGTCAATGCTCCTAAAGGCAAGTGTTGCAAAACGGGTAGCATTTTCCATTGTTTACTGACGTTGGCTCAGAGGATCCTTGATTATCTTTGGATTGTAGAGAAAGGAATGAGTGAGCAGTCTTCTTTCTGATAATTAAAAAAATACATAAAGATGGCTATTGATGATTAAATTTTTTAATTTTAACAAGTGCTTTTTCTCCTTGTGTGAGGAGGGGCGTTGTAAAGCAAATGATTGTATATAACCCTTTACTTTGAACATTATGAATAAAATGCTTACCCTATTGATTGCTGTCAGCATGTTGGTGAGTTGTTCAGGCAACAAGCAGCAGCAAGAAAATGAAACCCAAAAAGTGGCCCAGCAGAAAATTCCAGTCCATGCTTGGCTGGGCGGCTATAACGACAAGACTGAGGATGAAATCAGAGAGGCCTTTACCAAGTTTAAAGGACATGGAATCGATGCCTTGATGTACAATGGCGGTCATAATCCAGCGGATTACAAGAAAGTAGGAAAGATTGCGAAGGAGCTCGGACTGGGTTTTCACGCTTGGATTCCGACGATGGTTCAGCACAAGACCGATGAGCTGAAGGCGGAGTGGTATGCCGTCAACCGCAATGGTGAATCTGCCTTGGAAAAACCTGCTTATGTGCCACATTATACTTTCCTATGTCCAAGCAAGGAAGGGACATATCAGTTTCTGGAAAACATGTATACCAATGTGGCCGATGTAGAAGAAGTCGATGCCATTCACCTGGATTATATCCGTTTTCCTGATGTGATCTTGGCGAGAGGACTATGGGACAAATACGGGTTGACCATGGACAAAGAACATCCACAGTTTGATTATTGTTACTGTGACCAATGTACGGGAGATTTCAAAGAAAAGACAGGCATTGATATCAAGGCTGCAGAAGACCCCACGCAAGTGCAGGAGTGGAAGCAATTCCGGTATGACTTAATTACAAGTATCGTTAACAGGCTCTCAGAGAAGGTGCACGAACATGGCAAAAAAATTAATGCAGCGGTCTTCCCAGGTCCTTCTACTGCTATGAAACTGGTGCGACAGGAATGGAACAAGTGGGACTTGGATGCAGTGTTTCCCATGAACTATAACGATTTTTACCTGGAAGGTACCGACTGGATCGGAGAAGTGGTCCATGAAGAAGTGACGAGCGTCAATGGCGAGCGTCCGATTTTTAGCGGTTTATTTATCTGTCCCAATCCAGAGAAGAAAGCGGAAATCGAAGATCCAGAGGGCCATGGCCTATTGCCTAGCGAGCTGGGTGCCGCAATTCGCGAATCCATGGATAACGGCGCCACGGGAATTTGTCTTTTTACCCCCGGAAGAATGACGGAAGAGCATTGGGTGGAGCTTGAGAAGGCAATTTATTGATTATCAGAGTAAGATATTTAAGAGTCAAGGGCCAAGAGCAAAGAAAGTAAACTGGTCGAAGTCTCTATGGTGGTCGAAGTCTCTAGCGTAACGGTGACTTCGACCACCACCTGCCTCCAAGTCCTACCGTTGGTTATGCCGGGTTTCCGCCCCGGAATTTGGTAGCTTTGAGTCTCTGGCTCAAGTAAGTCAATGGCGGTGCGACTCCACTTCTGTGATCCCACGACAATGTCGGAAGGAGAGCGGGATGGTCAGCCAAATTGTTGTTCAAATGGGTTGGATATGCCGGGTCTCCGCCCCGGCCTTTGTTAGCTTTGAGTCTCTGACTCAAGTAAGTCAATAGCAGTGTCGGGCTCCACTTCTGTGATTTTACGAGAACATCGGCCGGACAGCGGGATGGTCAGCTAAGTTGTAATTCAAAAAGGAAGTGGGTCTGCTAAAATTTTTCAAAATTCAAGCTGTCAGCGGTGACTGTGATCCAGTATTCGGGGTCTATCAGTACACCACTTGGATAGGAGATATAATAATGGTTTATGGTGTCGGTCAAATTCTCTTTGCCTACTACCCCTGCCACGAGAAATCCTTCTCCATTACTCCCCTTGAAGCTTGGTTTCCACTTGAAGCTGCCGGCAGAACCGTCTTCCGATAAGTAGAAAGTTGTCGAATCAGTCGTGGAAGCATAACTCGTGGTGATGACCCAGAGCTGTGCTTCACCAATGTCACTTTTCGAATGGAATCCTAATGTAGGCTTCCTGTCTTCAATGCTTGTATGACAAGAAAAGCAAATAATTATTAATAGAATAACGATCAGTCTCATTTTTCTAATTTATCTATCAACCTGAGTTCGATTAATAATTCCCCATAAATTGTCCGCCAAGAAACGTTCAAGCAAGAATAACACAAAAATTAATGTTAAAATTTATTTTATAAAAAAATTCACATATATAGATAATATTTTCTATGTATTTAATTAAAAACTATAATTAGAAACATAGAAAAAGCCATGTTTTTTCGTTATATTAAAGTGTTGAAGTTCAATACATTAACTACTAAAACATGACCTTAACTGACTCCAAAATTACCGAAATTTTCTATCTTATCGATGAATTCTGCATCCAATTTGAAAAATCCACTGAAAAACATATTCTTGGAAACAGGCCCAAGAGAAGGCCCAGAATGAGCCTGAGCGAAGTCATTACCATTATGGTGATGTTCCATACCGGGGGATTCCGAAACATGAAACACTTTTATCTCTATTTTATCAAAGTCCATAAAAAACACCTTTTCCCCCAGACCGTTTCCTACAACAGGTTTGTTGAACTGATGCAATCCGCCACCCTTCCGATGACTATATTCCTGAAAACCTGTTGTTTAGGAGAGGGGACAGGTATTGCGTTTATCGACTCAACTCCGATCAGGGTATGCAAAAACAAAAGGATAAAAAGGAACAAGGTTTTCAAAGATATTGCCCAGGTGGGCAAATCCACCATGGGATATTTCTTCGGCTTCAAGCTCCACCTGGTCATCAATGACAAAGGGGAGCTGTTAAACTTTGTGGTCACCCAGGCCAATGTTGATGACAGGGAGCCGCTTAGGAACAAAAGTTTCGTAAATAACCTAAAGGGGAAATTATATGCGGACAAAGGCTATGTTTCAAAGGATTTGACCGAATTGTTGTTTTCAGACGGGCTTCACCTAATTGCCAATATTAGGAATAATATGAAGAATGTCCTTATGGAAATGAAGGACAAAATCATGCTCAGAAAACGATCTGTTATTGAAACGGTAAATGATGAATTGAAAAACATGTGTCAGATCGAACATTCCAGGCACCGCTCTTTTGGAAATTTCATCACCAACATGATTTCAGGACTCATTGCCTACTCATTTTTCCCTAAAAAGCCCGCAATCAAATACCAAACAGTCCAAACTAACCAAATAGCCCTGTTTTAAAATCGAACTCAGGTTATCAATAAAATATATCAAATTTTCGCCTCTTACTGCATCTATGCCAGCTACGGACATGGCTGCTTTTTTTGCTTTATCGGAGGCGTTTTTAATATAGGTTTTGTACTCTTTATCCATTTTTCCTGATTTTTTTAGCGTGGAAGTGTACAGCGTATATCCCCTATATGAATCTGGATAAAGACGGATGATGAGGTCGAAGATGGCTAATGCTTCTTGGTTTTTAGAAGCATTTTTTAATTGGATCCCAATATTGATCAGCTTGTTCTCATAGATGTCATCATCAGCACCTTTGCCTTTCTCAGACTGAGCTCGGGTGAGTACGATGGCCTCCTCGGTGGAGTTGGTTTTGGCATAGTATGCACTGATGGATTTTAGGTTCATGAGCCGTTCTTTTTCCTGCTGCTGGGCGAGTGTTTCCACGCCATAATGCAGTCGTTCCGCGTCCGACACTTTTGCGGTGTCGATGATATAGCGTTTGAATTTTCCAGTGCCGGCATCTTGGATAAACTGGGTGCCATAGACTTGCGGTTTGCCCTTTCGCATCAGGTCACGGTCCACAGCAGCTGCAAACCTCCGTTTGTTCAGTGTGGAGTCCATCAAAATGGCTTTTCCAAAGCATTTGACCGCTAAGTTGGAGGTGATGGAGTCCTCTCCATGTTGAAAAATGATGCCGGCATTGAAGTGATCTTGGGCGGTTTTGACTTGTCCTTGGTCTAGGAGGGTGCGCACCCGTTCCATGCGGATGCTGTCTTGCTTGTTCAGTTCATTCCAGTCGATGTTTGGAGAAAATCGTGCCTGCTGATCATCGTTCGCCATTTTTTGGAGTTCAGCATTGTCTTGGGCTAGCCCGGTACCGGTCACCATTACGGCGGCCAAAACCAAGTGAATAAGGTAGTTCATAAAATAAAGTTTTTGATAGTTTAAAAAGCATAGGCATCATGAAGTTAGCCTTTTTTCATGGGTAAATGAAAAGTGAGGTGTTTTTTTTGGCTATATGGAACCCTGGGGGCTCATTCTCCGCACTTGGTAGCGCTACGTCTCTGACGCAAATAAGTTAATAGCAGAATCAGATTCCACTTCTGTAGTCCTACGATAAAGTCGGCCAAACAACCGTACTTCAAAACAACCAAAAAAGTTGTTTTTATAGTTTACAACCTATTTGGTTGTTTAGTGTAGGAAATGATTGGTGTGATCACCTTGGGACAATTTCTAATTCACGCTGAGGTTAATAGCGTTTCCCCTAAAAAATGATAACTTTGTGGATGAGAAATTAGTTGTTGTACTAATTAATTAACACGGAGTAATTGCTTGTTAATTAGCCCTGTAAGCCGCCAAGGTGCGGTGGTGGGGATATGACAATTCATGGATGGAGAACCTAAAACTACCCATATGCCAAAAAGTATATTAGTGACAGGAGGAACGAAAGGAATCGGCAAGGCCATCGTCCGGCGTTTTGCATCAGAAGGTTTTGCGGTGTTTACCTGTGCAAGGAGCCAGGCTGACCTTGAGCAATTGAAACAGGAGATGACACAGGATTTCCCTATGGTGTCATTCGGCTACAAAGTGGCGGATTTGTCCCTGAAGGAGGAAGTCAAGGCATTGGCCGAAGCGGTGAAAGAGGAGTTTGTCCCTGATGTCTTGGTCAATAATACCGGGGTGTTTTTGCCAGGAGCCATCCATGATGAGCCAGAGGGGAACTTTGAGCAGATGATGCAGACCAATCTTTACAGTGCCTATTACCTGGTACGGGAGTTTGTGCAGGAGATGATCGCCCGCAAGTCGGGACACATCTTTTCGATGGGATCCATCGCCGGTTTGACGGCTTATGCGAATGGCGGCAGTTATGCCATTTCCAAGTGGGCCATGCGGGGAATGACCCAATGCCTGCGCCAAGAGCTTTTGCCCCATCAGATCAAGGTGACCTCTGTGATGCCAGGAGCCACCTTCACGGCCAGTTGGGAAGGAGTGGACATTCCAGAGGAGCGCTTTATGAAGGCCGTGGATGTAGCAGAGTCGGTGTGGTCTGCATATAACCTTTCACCCCAATCCGTAGTTGAAGAGATAGTCATCAGGCCCCAGCTGGGAGACTTGTAAAAAATAAGTAAAAATGGATATCAAGGAAACCATTGCCAAGACCAAATATTGCGATAGCTTGACCCGCTATTCCCGACGGAAGACCATCCCCGTACAGATCGGTGATGTGGTCATCGGCGGGGACAATCCCATCGTCGTGCAGTCCATGACCACCAAGGATACCATGGACACGGAAGGTTCCATCGAAGAATGCATCCGGATGATCAAGAGTGGCTGTGAGCTTATCCGCATCACCGCGCCAAGCATCAAGGAGGCCGAAAACCTCCGCCATATCAAAGCGGGACTGGCCGAGAGAGGATATCATGTGCCGTTGGTGGCAGACATCCACTTCACACCAAATGCAGCAGAGATCGCGGCGAGGATCGTGGAGAAAGTCCGGATCAACCCGGGAAATTATGCGGACAAAAAGAAATTTGAGGAAATCGAATATACCGATGAGAGCTATCAGGCAGAATTGGAGCGGATTCGTGAGCGGTTTTTGCCACTGGTGAAAATCTGTAAAGAACATGGCACAGCCATGCGGATCGGTACCAACCACGGTTCGCTGTCCGACCGGATCATGAGCCGCTACGGGGATACCCCCTTGGGCATGGTTGAATCTGCCTTGGAGTTTTTGAGGATTTGTGAGGAAGAGCATTACCATGATATTGTCATATCCATGAAATCCTCCAATACGCAGGTAATGGTGCAAGCTTACCGTTTGCTGGTGCAGAAACTGGATGAAGGTGGTTTTCAGCCATACCCGCTGCACCTTGGCGTGACCGAGGCCGGTGATGGTGAAGATGGCCGGGTGAAATCTGCGGTAGGTATCGGGACCTTGCTGGAAGATGGCTTGGGAGATACCGTGAGGGTGTCTTTGACGGAAGATCCGGAGTTTGAAGCACCGGTTGCCAAAGCGTTGATCGATCGGTATGCATTGCGTCCGGGTCATGAGGCCATTTCTCCGATTTCCGATTATCCGCTAAATCCCTACGAATACGAAAAACGGGAGAGCATGGAGGTGTATAACGTCGGTGGGACCAATGTTCCGCGGGTGATTACCGATATCTCACGTGTGGAAAATATTACCGAAAAAGAACTGAAAAATGTTGGCCATTTCTATTTGCCCGAACTGGACAAGTGGAAAATGAATGATGTGGGTTGTGATTTTGTGTATTCGGGGAAACATCCCATTTCCTTTATGTTGCCGAACGGCCTGAAAGAAATCATTGATGTCGCCCAATGGACTGCCCTGGAAGACCATCATCATAAATTCCCCGCCTTTACGTTGGCCGAATTGGAAGCGGCCGAGGATCTGCACCAAGCCTTGAATTTCCTGAAATTGAAGGATACGGAGGTAGAAAAGGCCATTCCGGTATTAAAAGGGCGTAATGATGTGGTCATCATCCTGCATAGTGACAATAAGCACAATATGCCGGCCTTGAGGAGGGCTTATATCGCCCTGATCAATGCGGAAATTCGGCTTCCCGTCGTGACTGAGGCAGGCTATAAGGAGCAAGATGCGGACCAGACCATGCTATATGCGGCCACTGATCTAGGAGGTTTGTTAATTGATGGCCTTGGTGATGGGGTGATGCTTGGCCTGGAAGAAAAAGCAGCCCCTGACCGTGATGCCCTTATGGAAACCATTAAACTGCACAATTCTGTGAGCTTTGGGGTTTTGCAAGCGGCCAGGACGCGGATGTCCAAGACGGAGTATATTTCTTGCCCTTCATGTGGACGAACCCTTTTTGATTTACAGGAAACCACAGCTATGATCCGTAAAAGAACCGATCACCTGAAAGGGGTGAAGATCGGGATCATGGGCTGCATTGTGAATGGCCCCGGTGAAATGGCGGATGCCGATTATGGTTATGTGGGCTCAGGAAAGGGAAAAATCACCCTGTACAAAGGGAAAGAAGTGGTTAAAAGGGCCGTTCCATCAGAACAGGCCGTCGATGAGCTGATCAATATTATCCGTGAGGATGGCCAGTGGATTGAACCGGAAGCGGTGGAGTAGTTGTTGGTAGCAAGAAGCAAGTATGTAGTATCAAGTAGCAGGGATCAAGCACTTGGATATGGGAGCGGAAACGCCAAGATTCCTTGCCCATAACTCAGTACTCACGACTCATTACGATAAACAAAAAAACATGGCGGATAATAAATTCAAAGAGTTCTTTCAGTTGGGTGAAGTAGGCAACTATTTCATTAGGGTTTTCAAAAAACCTGATCCAAACCAAAAGTCCAATTTCAACCTTCGCATGATGCACGGGATCAACAAGATATCGATCCTGGTGTTTCTGGCTGCCCTGATCATCTGGATCGTGCGCAGGTTGATGTAGGATGTGTGTTTCCGATTCCTCATCCCGAAGCCTGCGACTCTAGCGGATATGATCCATTAGCCTGATTCCAAGGAAGCTGACTCAATACTCACTACACAAGACTAATATCTCAATACTCATATCTCAAAACGTCAACCATGGATATCGTATTTTTCCGAGATTATTGCCTCCAAAAGCCCGGAGTGGCTGAGGATACGCCCTTTGGTCCGGACACCCTTGTTTTTAAGGTGGGCGGAAAATTGTTTGCCTTGATCGATATTGAGAAATTTGAAAGTGTCAATTTAAAGTGTGATCCAGAGCGAGCGGTGGAGCTGCGGGAACAGTATGAAGGCATTGTCCCCGGTTATCATATGAACAAGAAGCACTGGAATACCGTTTCCTTTGGCGGAGCTGTCCAGGATCCATTGATCTTGGAGCTGGTAGACCATTCCTATGAACTGGTGTTCAACAGTTTGCCCAAGAAGCAGCAAAACGACATAATAGGATGAGTTATCTAAAAGTGAGTGAGGTAAGCAAGCGCTACGATGCTGGTAGCTTGGCATTGGAGGACTTTAGCCTTCAGGTAAAGCGTGGAGGGGTGGTGTCCATGGTAGGGGAAAGTGGTTCTGGAAAAAGCTCGCTGTTACGCATCATTGCGGGCTTGGAAGTGCAGAGTGCAGGGGTAGTTCACTTGGGAGACCAAAAGATCCTCAATCCCGCCCAAAAGCTGGTGCCAGGGTATGATGAAATCCAACTCATCCATCAGGAATACAAGTTATACCCCAATTCTACCGTGGAGGAAAACATTGCCCGGCCGTTACTGCTGTATGATAAGGCCTATCAAAAGGAGCGCACAGCTGAAATTTTGGAGTTGCTTTCACTGCGAGCCTTTAAGGATAAAAAGCCGCGACAACTTTCCGGTGGGCAGCAGCAGAAGGTGGCTATAGGAAGGGCGTTGAGTATCGAGCCCGAGGTGCTGTTATTGGATGAGCCATTCAGTAGCCTTGATGCCATCCAAAAGCGGGACCTGATCGAGGAGTTAAAGGAAATTTTTGATGCGTTGGAAGTGACTGTGATTTTTGTGACCCATGATGTCGACGATGCATTGTTGATGAGCGAGGAGCTCTTGATCATCCAAAAAGGGAAATTGCTGCAGCAGGGAAATGTGCGGGAAGTGTTTAGAAAGCCGGCGAGTGCGTATGTGGCACGGTTGTTTGGCTATTTGAACTTGATCCCGGGAGCAGAAGAGGCTTATGTGCGTCCATCAGAGGTGAAAATAACCTCCAAAACCAGCATTAAAGCGGAGGTGGTCAAACAGCAATTTCTGATTCATTATAATCTCCTTACCGTTAAGTTGGAGGACTCTGAACTTTTCTGGAAGGTCGACGATCCCAGTAGATCCGTAAACGTTGGAGACGAAGTTTTTTTGGACTATCAAAAAGAACAGCTTATCCAATTTTAAGGATGTATTGGCTCAGATGGGGAATGAGAACTAGGTTTTAAAAAGGCCCCAAATAGGTGTACAGGTATTTGGGAGAGGATTGTTCCTACAGGGCAAATATTCTTGGGGCAAGCCATCTTTCTGTGGACGCTAAAATCCTCTCAGCACATGTCATAGCATGCTATAGAGGTCCATTCAGCAAGCCCTCGTTTGCAACAAGTGGCTTACCGAGCAAAGCAATTTTAAATGCATCCCCCTTTTTCCATAATGGAATCTCTAACGTCATTGCGAGGAGGAACGGCGAAGCAATCTCATTTTTACTACATAAGATTGCCTGCTTGCTGTAGACAGGCTCATTCCCGCCGACCATCACAATGGCGGTAAACATTTCTTACACCTTTGTTCTATCGTGCCTCATCCCTTAACGGGCAATGTTTTCTCAATGCTGGTGGCCGTTTAGGCCATGTACATGACCATGGCTAAGCTCTTCCGCTGTGGCTTCACGAACTTCCTTTACTTCTCCATCAAAATGAAGCCTGAAGTTCACCAAGGGATGGTTGAAGTCCAAAAGTAGCTGGTCGCCAAGGTCTTTTAAGACTTTTGCTTGCATGGGGTAGCCTTCTTCGTCCACAAGAGGAAGGAAATTGCCTTCCTGGAGCATTTCAGGCCTAAATCCCCTCTCTTCGGTGAGTTGATCCTTTGGAATATCCACAATCAGTTCGTCATCTGCCTGTCCGTAAGCTTCGTCCACTTCCAGCGTGAAGTTAAAGCTGTCGCCTTGCTTTTTGTTGGCCAGGTAGGATTCGAATTTCTCGGGCAAATCACTGCCGCCAAAAATAAAATAAAAAGGATCTTCATTATCCCTTACCTCTACACTGAAAGGAGCGGATTCTTCGTCCACGCTGCTCACTTTTAATTCATAGGTAAGGCCTACTACGGTATTGTTGGATATTTCCATACGTGTGTGTTAACTTTTTTTACAAAGATAGTCGCTTAATATTGGCCTCCAAAAGGACGGAGGCATATCAACTAAAAAGGGTTGTTTTCACTTGAAAACAACCCTTTTGGTGTCATAAATTTAAACCACAATGTTGACGATCTTCCCTGGTACGACAATGATCTTTTTAGGAGTCTTGCCGTCGAGCCATTTTTGTACATTGGCATCTGCAAGGGCCGTTTTTTCAATTTCCTCTTTGCTCAGGCTGAGCGAAATCGGAAGTTTTACCCGCATCTTGCCGTTGATGGAGATGGGGTATTCATGTGCGTCCTCGGTCAGGAATTCTTCGTTGAACTGCGGGAAGCGGGCTTCCAAGACAGAGCGGTCATGGCCCAACAGCGACCACAGTTCTTCAGCGATGTGCGGCGCATATGGAGAAATGATGATGGTCAATGGCTCCAGGATGTCACGCTTATTGCACTTCAGTGCAGAAAGCTCATTCACACAGATCATAAAGCTCGAGACGGAGGTGTTGAAAGAGTAATTGTTCATGTCCTCTTCCGCCTTTTTGATGGTTTTATGGAGTGTTTTTAGCTCCTCTTTTGTGGGGTTGGCATTCGAAATGGAGAAGTTGCCATTCTTGTCATGGAATAGCCTCCAGAGCTTTTTGAGGAATTTGGAAACCCCGTCGATTCCATTGGTGTTCCAAGGTTTAAATTGCTCCAACGGTCCCAAGAACATTTCATATAGCCGAAGGGTGTCCGCTCCATAGCGTTCGATGATGTCATCGGGATTGACCACATTGTATTTGGACTTGGACATTTTTTCGACTTCGGCACCACACAGGTACTTTCCATCCTCCAGGATAAACTCCGCATCTGCTAAATCAGGCCGCCAAGCCTTGAATTTATCAAGATCAAGCTGGTCATTGTGGACAATATTTACATCCACATGCATGGCAGCTGTATCATGGTCTTTGCGAAGTCCATGGCTTACAAATGTATTGGTACCCTTGATTCTGTACACAAAATTGGATCGCCCTTGGATCATGCCTTGGTTGATCATTTTTTTGAAGGGTTCTACGATATTGATCAGCCCTTTATCGTAAAGGAACTTGGTCCAGAAACGGCTGTAGAGCAGGTGGCCAGTAGCATGTTCTGCTCCGCCAATATAGAGGTCCACGGCTTCCCAGTATTGCTGGGCATCCTTGCTGACAAGTTCCGTGTTGTTTTGCGGATCCATGTACCGTAGGAAATACCAAGATGACCCTGCCCAGCCCGGCATGGTGCTCAGCTCCAGCGGGTAATCTTTGCCGTTCACTTGATAGGTCCAGTCCGTGGCACGGCCCAATGGCGGTTCTCCATCTTCCGTAGGAAGGTATTTGTCTACCTCAGGAAGCACTATGGGAAGGTCCTTTTCATCCACCAAGTATGGAATGCCATCGTCAAAGTATACCGGAAGAGGCTCTCCCCAATACCGCTGACGGGTAAAGATGGCGTCGCGCATTCTGTATTGGATTTTTCCTTTGCCAATATTTTTCTCCTCCAAAAAGGCAATGGCCTTTTCCATGGCATCTTTCATGACCAAACCGTCAAGGAAGCCTGAGTTCATGGCAATCCCGTCCCGGCCTGGGAAAGAACCGTTTTCCATGCTGCCCTCCAGTACTTGTCGGACTTCCAGTCCAAAATGATTGGCGAAGTTATAATCCCGCTCATCATGGGCAGGGACAGCCATGACGGCACCTGTTCCATATCCTGCCAAAACGTAATCGGCTATCCATACGGGGATTTCCTCGCCATTGAAAGGATTGATGGCGTAGCTGCCGGTAAAGGCTCCTGAGATGGTTTTGACATCGCTCATACGGTCGCGCTCTGAGCGGTTTTTAGCTACTTGGATATAGGCTTCCGCTTCTTCACGCTGGTCATCGGTGATCAACTCAGCAGCCAAATCGCTTTCGGGAGCTAGCGCTAAATAGGTGACCCCGTAAATGGTGTCGATTCGGGTGGTGAATACCTTAATTTGCTGAGGCCGATCTTTGACTTGGAAGATCATTTCGGCACCGACGGACCTTCCGATCCAGTTACGTTGCATTTCCTTAATGGGCTCCGGCCAATCGACTTTTTCCAGGTCGTTCAGGAGCCTTTCAGCATAGGCGGTGATGCGCATGCTCCATTGCATCATTTTTTTCCGCTCTACGGGATGGCCGCCTCTTTCGGAGAAGCCGTCCTTCACTTCGTCATTGGAAAGAACCGTGCCCAGCGCAGCACACCAGTTGACGGTGGTTTCGGCCAAGTAGGTCAGGCGATATTGTAACAGGGTCTGCTGCTGCTCCTTTTCGGAAAAGGCTTTCCATTCGTTGGCGGTAAAGGTTTTGGTGTCCTCATCGCAAACGGCATTCACATTGGCATTGCCCTCTTGTTCGAAGATGCGGATCAGGTCTTTGATGTCCTTGGCCTTGTCTTCGTTCTTATCATAATAGCTGTCAAACAGCTGCATAAATATCCACTGGGTCCATTTGTAGTAAGAAGGGTCAGAAGTCCTGACCTCCTTGTCCCAGTCAAACGCAAAGCCGATATTTTTCAACTGTTCGGTATAGCGCGCGATGTTTTGTTCGGTAGTGATGGCTGGGTGCTGACCAGTCTGGATGGCATATTGCTCCGCTGGCAACCCAAAGGAATCGTAGCCCATGGGGTGTAGGACATTGTAGCCCTGCAGTCGCTTGAAGCGCGTGACAATGTCCGAAGCAATGTACCCCAGTGGGTGTCCCACGTGCAGTCCCGCGCCAGAAGGGTAGGGGAACATGTCCAAACTGTAAAACTTAGGTCGTTGTGGGTCTATTTTGGCGTTAAAGACTTGGGAGGTTTCCCATCTTTCCTGCCATTTCTTTTCGATCTCTTGAAAATTGTAATCAGCCATTTTTTAACAAAATTGTTGCTTGGTATAGGATTGGTTGCAAAAATAAAAAAATAAATGGGATATGCCGATCGATTGGCGAAGTATCAGTGGAAGCGCCAAAACAAAACAGGTAGCAAGATTAGCGTAAAGCGCCCAGCGGAAAGAACAAAGAATTAAAGAAATTGTGCAGAGGCAAAGTCCACGCACAACCTTATACTCCAAAATACCCTGCCTAACCTTCCCTAAAAGGGGAGAAACGGCCCGTTCCAAGTCTCAATACTCAATACTCATGACTCAACCCCCACTAATTAACCCTTACCAGAATCGCCAGCCACGCTGCTTGGTGCGGCCTCGTCTAAGCCAGTTTTCCCAAATATCTTGGGAGAAGTATATCTCCACTCCAATATTGAGGGTAAAATAACCATCGTAACGGTGCTCTAGGCCACTTCCACGGCGAATTTTATGTTGGAATTCACCGTTTTTGTCAATGTAGACTGCTTCACGGATTTTTTTTACATCTGGCATGCCATTATCATCCAGGTAGCGTGGGTTCTTTACCGCAAGCCTAAGCCGCTCAGGCATGGGGCCTTCTCCGTATTCGCCATAACTGGCCAAGAGGCTTAAATAGGAATCCCGGATATTGTATGCACTGATGTCGTCCAGGTAATCGGTGAGGGTGAAACGGTAATTTCCTTCAATAAAGAGGTCGGTATAGACATTGAGTTTGTATTTCATGCCTAGTCCCATGGGGAAGACCATGGCCACAGCGGAATATTCATTGTTTTCCAGTGCCAGTGGTCGTAGGTTATGCCATTCTTCTCCATCCAATTGGGCCTTTGGGGTGTTGGTGGTAGCACCCACCCCGGCAAAGACATACCAATTTAGGAAGTGGCGGGTGATGTTATTTAACTTAACAGGTTTCCAGTGGTACTCAGCAAGCAGTGCCATTTCGACATTTCTGGCTCTAAAGTGAAGTTCCCGAGGATAACGGTAAGCCCTTGGGTCGGAAGGATGGTCTTGTCCTGACATCTGTATGTAGGAGGCATCCAGACGAAGGCGTATGTTGGTCCCAATGGTCCTGCGGGCATTGATCGAGATATTGTAGTCAGGCTGCACCCCTTCATAGTATTTCCAGAGCGAATATAGCTCTCCGAAATACTGGGTAACCCCTCCACTAACCCCAAAGGACCATGGCTCTTCAAATTTGAAGCGGTTAAAGCTTTGGGCCTTCGCTTCAAACACAGTGATTACCAATAATACTATACAGAGTATGTATTTCATGTAATGATTGCGTGAAATCCACCTGTTGGTGAGACAGATTTGAATAACTTGATGTTGGTTTTAAACGTGTATTTGCTGTAAATAAACGATTATTTTCCAATCTTTTCAAATCCTGATTTCAAATGCAAATCTCTTTGTGGGAATGGGATTTCAATGCCTTCTTCATTGAATCTTCTAAAGATTTCGTAGTAAAGTTGGCTCTTGAGCACCTTAGGTTTGTTGATGTATTGGGAGGTCCATACGCGAAGGATAAAATTAATGCTGTTATCGCCGTATTCCACAAAAAGAACATCAGGCGGAGGGGTTTTGAGTACCCCATCGTTATTGGTGGCCACTTCCATGAGTACCGATTTGATCTTTTGGGGATCTTCTTTGTAAGAGACCCCTACAGGAAAATTAAACCTTATATTGCGGTCGTTGTGCGACCAGTTGATGACCGGGCTATCGATAAATTGGCTGTTCGGGACAATGATGGAGATATTGTCATTGGTGACAATCATGGTGGACCGCGAGGATATTTTGATCACGTCGCCGTTTACATCACCTACTTCGATACGGTCTCCTACTTTGATGGGACGCTCAAAAAGGATGATCAGGCCACTGATAAAGTTATTGGTGATGTTTTGGAGGCCAAAACCGATGCCGACGCCCAAGGCCCCGGCAAGAATGCCCAATGCACTGAGGTCAATCCCGGAATTTTGGATGATAATCACGAATCCACCGATTAGTAGCACATAGCGGATGATGGTCCCCACGGATTGGCGAGTGCCGATGTCCATTTGGTACCGCGTCAGGACTTTGTGAACAATTATCTTTTTGATCCATTCGGTGACGATCACCAGGATAAAAACCGAAAAAACCAAGGCAATCAAAAGCCCTACGGTCAGCTTTGAGCTTCCTAGGGTGACCAGCGTATATTCCAAGAAGTTATTCAGCCGCTCTAAAAAAGCGCCAATCCCGTCTTCTTTAACGTCCTGTAGAAGATCTTCCATATCGTTGTCATAAAGTAAAAGTCAAACTATAAATCACATACAAATTAATAATATTTATATTGTGAAACCAGTTGAAAACTGCCTGATTTAATTATTATTGGCATGGAGAAGTTACAGATTGTTTAAGATATTTGTACCGGTAAACATGAAGCTATATGAGTAAGCATAAAGAAGAGCTGGAGCATAGGCTCAAGCTCAGGAATATTCAATTGTCCGATTACAATGACATCCGTGAGTTGATGACTTTGATATACGAGCAGAAGGGGATGGCCTATACTCGGCAGGAGCTTAAGAATCAAATCAAGGCTTTTCCGGAAGGACAAATCTGCATTGAGGATAATGGGAAGGTCGTGGCCGTGGCCTTGAGTGTGGTGGTGGAGTATTCCAAGTTTGGGGACAGCCATACCTATGATGAAATTACCGGTTTTGGCAAATTTGACACGCATGACCTTGAAAATGGCGATACCTTATACGGTACTGATGTATTTGTCCATCCTGAGTACAGGGGGCTGCGATTAGGAAGAAGGTTGTATGATGCCAGAAAGGAGCTTTGCGAAAACCTTAACCTGCGCTCTATTATAGCTGGAGGACGGATTCCCGGCTATAGCAAGTATGCTGATCAGATGACTCCTCGAAAGTACATCGAGCTGGTGAAAAACAAAGAAATTTATGACCCGGTGCTTTCCTTCCAGTTAGCAAACGAGTTTCACGTTCGAAAGGTCATTACCAAATATTTGCCGGAGGACAAGGACTCCAAGGCCTTTGCCACCCTTCTGGAGTGGAACAATATCTACTACGAAAAAGATGAAAAGCTCATCGGGAATAGTAAGTCCATCGTCCGTTTAGGGCTGGTGCAGTGGAAAATGCGACGGTTCAAGGATGTGGACGATTTGATGCAGCAGGTGGAGTTCTTTGTAGATACCGTTTCAGGTTATAAGTCAGATTTTTGCCTGTTGCCGGAGTTTTTCAATGCGCCTCTTTTGGCTGATTTTAACGATATGGATGCTTCCGAGGCCATTCGTAATTTGGCCGATTACACCGAAGAAGTGTTGTCCAGAATGAGGGATTTGGCTCTTTCTTATAACGTGAATATCATCGCGGGCAGTATGCCTGAGTACGATGGTAAAAAGCTGCGAAATGTGAGCTACCTCTGCAGGAGGGATGGTACCACCGATAAGCAGTACAAGCTGCATATTACGCCCGATGAGCAAGCTTACTGGGGATTGCAAGGCGGGAATGGCATCAGCGTTTTCGATACGGATGCGGGAAGAATAGGCATCTTGATCTGCTATGATGTGGAGTTTCCCGAGCTGGGCCGAATATTGGCGGAGCAGGAGATGGATATTTTATTCGTCCCCTTCTGGACGGATACCAAAAATGCCTACCTTCGTGTCAGCACTTGTGCCAAGGCCAGGGCGGTGGAAAACGAATGTTATGTGGCCATTACCGGCTCGGTAGGAAATCTTCCTCGGGTAGAAAACATGGATATCCAGCATTCCCAAGCGGCCATTTATTCTCCCTCTGACTTTTCCTTTCCCCATGATGCCGTGATCGCAGAAGCTTCCTTAAATACTGAAACGACGATTGTCGCCGATGTGGACTTGGATTTACTGACCAAACTGCGAAAGATGGGAAGTGTACGAAACCTTGCCCAAAGGAGATTGGATGTGTATTCCATCCAGTGGAAGCGGAAGTGAGCAATGGTCAGTGGAGAGGTTAATACTGGTATCTTGAATTTGAGTGCGCCATGATTTACCTGATTGATACAATTATTAGAGATCCAAATAGCATATAATGGAAAACTACCTTAAAGGGATAGATGAAAAAGTGGTCAAAAAGGCCGCCAAAATAAAGCTTCTCATTACCGATGTAGACGGAGTGTTGACGGATGGAGGGGTCATTTATGATGACAATTACTTAGAGTACAAAAAGTTTAATGTAAAGGATGGACTTATCGTAAAAGTCCTGCAAAAGCATGGCATTAAGGTGGGAGCCATCACGGGGAGAAATTCGCCAGTGGTGAGAAGCAGGTGTGAAGAGTTAGGTTTCGATTTTCATTACCATGGAATAAAAGACAAGCGCGAAAAGCTGGAAGGAGTCCTCGAGGGGATGAACATTGACTTGGATGAGTGTGCCTATATCGGTGACGACTTGATAGATTTGCCCTTGCTGGTCATGGTAGGGCTGTCTGTGGCTCCTAAGGATGCACTTCCCTACGTGAAGGAAGAGGTGGACATGGTGTCCTCTCTCAATGGCGGTAGAGGGGTTTTTAGAGAAGTGGCTGACCTGATTTTGAATGCTCAGGGAAAGTTGAAAATGATTATTAACCAATTGAAGGATAAATAAATGATGCCTGTATTTACACAGCCCATGCATGTCACGGATCAGGTGGTGCTAGGGAAAGAGAAACCTGTTTTGTTTTCCGGTCCATGTGCAGTGGAGAGTTTTGATATATGTATGGAGATCGGAAGCACGGTAAAGGAACAAGCCGCGAAAAATGGATTTTCATACGTCTTTAAAGCGTCCTTTGATAAGGCGAACAGGACTTCTTCCGGCTCCTTTAGGGGAATTGGGATGGACAAGTCACTGGAAGTCCTTCAGCGCGTAGGGAAAGAGCTCGGCGTGCCCTTGGTCACCGATATCCATGAGAGCTATCAGGCTGCGGAGGTCGCAGAAGTGGCGGATGTGCTGCAGATCCCCGCTTTTTTATGCAGGCAGACGGACCTGTTATTGGCCGCTGGTAATACAGGAAAGGCAATAAAAATCAAAAGAGGCCAGTTTATGGCGCCCGAGGATATGCAATACGCGGTAAATAAAGTAAGGTCCACGGGCAATCAGAATGTTTGCCTGACCGAGCGGGGCTTTTCTTTGGGGTATCATAACCTAGTGGTGGATATGCGGTCCTTGCCGACGATGCGACAGTTTGCTCCGGTGGTTTTTGACATTACCCATTCGGTGCAGCAGCCTGGAGGACAAGGAGGCAGCAGTGGTGGCCAGCGGCAGTTTGCACCGTTTTTGGCACGGGCAGCAGCGGCCACTGGTGTAGATGGCTTCTTCATCGAGACCCACCCTGAGCCTGCCAAAGCCCTAAGTGATGGGCCGAATATGGTTCCTTTGGACCGAATGGCTGGTTTCCTGGAAATGCTGAAGGAATCTTGGGAATTGGGCAGGAAGCATGCTGGCTTTGCAATAGGATAACTTTCAAGAGGCTGTTTTGCGGGAACAGCCTCTTAAATAAGATATTAATTTTATACTCAAAAAAGATTCCGCGAGGTTGATTCATCCATTTTGCTCTTAAATTACTTTTTATGAAGATATGTGTATTTCTTGGTTGGTTTTTGTGGTTTGGAGGAAGCGTTTTTTCCCAATCGATAGGTTCAATTGATCCAGTGTCCTTGGAAATTCGAAACATTTTGGAGTCTTCTACGCCCGAAAGTAGTGTGAGTGTGGGGGAAGAAAAATTGCAGCAATACCATGAATTGATTGAATTTTATACCAATCGTGCCTTTGCACCCGTTTGGCCAGATGGTCGACACGGCCATAGAGCCGTTAAGGATTTGTTGGAGCAAATAGAAGATTCCAAGTACGATGGATTGACCCCTTCTTCCTACCATTTGTACATAGTAAAGGAAATCATCACGTCATTTGATGCGGGGAAGGATATCCAAAACCCCGTCCACCGCGCCTATATTGATCTCGTGCTTTCAGATGCCTTTCTTAGCTTGGCGCATGATTTGTATTTGGGCAAAGTATCCCAAGAAGGTCTTCAAAATTCTTGGGAAATTGTGCCGAAACGCATGAAAAGAAGCTTTAGCACCCTATTGGAGGAGGCAATCTCCAGTGGAAAGCTCAAGGAAAGGTTGGTTTCGCTGTGGCCGCGGTACCAGGTGTACAGGAGCATGCGAAAGAACATGAAGCAGTATTTCAGTATGGCAGAAACCATGGAAGAACCGTGGGACAAAATGCGGGGGAAAACGATCAAGGTAAATGAGGAAAATAAATTGATTCCGGAGGTAAGGGAGCGCCTTCAGTATTGGGGAGACTTGGATCGTGAGGAGGGAAGTGAAGGAAACCATTATGATTCCGCGCTTTTTGAAGGCGTGAAGCGTTTTCAAAAACGAAATGGACTGGATGCTGATGGAGTCATCGGGAAAGATACTTACACCGCCCTCAACGAGGACCCTGCATCGCTGATCCAAAAGGTGGCCGTCAATATGGAGCGGTTGCGCTGGCTACCGGACACGGTCCTTGAAGGACGGTTTGTCATGGTCAATATTGCTAATTTTCAGTTGGACTATTTACAGGATAATGGGCTTGATACCGTGTTTACCTCCAGGGTTATTGTCGGTAGGGAGTACCATACCACGCCTGTTTTTAATGGAGAGATGGCGTACATCGTCTTAAGCCCGACTTGGACAGTACCCAGTTCGATTATCCGAAGGGAGATGATTCCCAAAATCAAGAAGGATGTGAGTTACCTCAGTAGGAATCACCTGAAAATTCTCACTTATGCAGGAAAAGAAGTGAGTCCTTCCTCCATCGATTGGTCAAAGGCTTCCGGGGGGAATTTCCCTTATATGATCAGGCAAAGTTCAGGCGCCTTTAATTCCTTGGGGCAGGCCAAATTTATTTTTCCAAACAAACACAATGTGTATATCCATGACACCCCTACCAAATCGCTGTTCAGTAGGGACGTAAGGGCTTTTAGCCACGGATGTATTCGGATCCAAAAACCTGCTGAATTTGCAGCAGTGCTATTGGAGGATGATCCCAAATGGGATATGGAACGTATCCGAGAGGGAATGAATAGCGGGCAAGAAAAGACCGTAATGCTTAAAAAGAAAGTGCCTGTAGTATTGATATATTTGACTTTTTGGGCAGATCCAGCCGGTAAGGCATACCTGAGAAAAGATATCTATGAACGTGATGAAGCGTTAATCAGGGCTCTGATGCTTGATTGAGGCTGGTAATATTCGTGTGGTTTTGGTCAGAAATACATGCTGGCACAGTCATTGATATTTCATAAATGCTACTAAACCAATTAGAATTTTATGAATAGATGCCAGAAGTGGATCGTATTGGGCTTTTTGTTTTTTGCCGCCTGTAGCCCAGAGGTAGATGAGAATACCCTACAAACCCTCAAAGAAGAACTTCAAGGAAAAGCGCTGGAAGAGGTGTACGAAGCGTTCGAATACCAACCCATCTGGATTAATGGGAGCGGGTTAAGCGCCGATGGAGAAGAATTTATGGAAATCCTGCAGCGGGATATTGCCGCTGATGGTTTGGACAAGGATAATTATCACTATGCCCCACTCCAACAACAGTTGGATAAGCTGGAGCAAGACGGAGGTGCAAGTGCTTTGGTGGAATTGGAATTGATCATGTCAGAAGCATTTGTCCGTTTGGCACATGACCTACATTATGGCCGGGTGGATCCGAGTGACCGGTCTTCAAAATGGAAAATGGAGCCTAAATCTTCCGATGTGAATGAGGAGGAGGCTCTGGCCTCTGTGGGAAAAGGAAAGGCTTCTTCGATAAGGGAGTTGCTGGAGGATTTGCGGCCTCAAAACACTTTATACGATGGACTTCGCTCAGCGCTTGAAAGCCTTCTAAATGAGAAGTCCGATTTTGGTGACACTCCGATTCATTACGATGGTGCGTTAGAGGTCAGCGACCGTGCTGAAGTGATCCTGCAGGTTCGTAGGGTGCTAGAAGCTATGGGAGAGCAGGGGCTAAGCCAGGCCGAGCAGCCGCAGGTATATGATGAGGATTTGGCGAATGCCGTAAAGCGATTTCAAAAACGACACGGGCTCAAGGAAGACGGTGTGTTGGGGGAGGATTTTTGGCGAGCCATCAATTATAGTAAAGAAGATTTGATGGTGAAGTTGAAGGTGAATTTGGAGCGGTTGAGGTGGCTTCCCGATTTTTTGAGCCAAGAAGGACCAAAAGTGCTGGTAAACATTCCCAACTATTACATGGATTATGTGGTGGATCAGGATACTGTGTTTTCGACCAGAGCAGTGGTGGGAAAGGAGTATTATCAAACGCCAGTGTTTGCCGCGAAGATGAATTATCTGGTTTTCAGTCCCTATTG
Organism: Echinicola vietnamensis DSM 17526; assembly: GCF_000325705.1. Lineage (NCBI taxonomy): Bacteria > Pseudomonadati > Bacteroidota > Cytophagia > Cytophagales > Cyclobacteriaceae > Echinicola > Echinicola vietnamensis. The sequence continues at coordinate 2,521,052 of NC_019904.1, forward strand.
GAACCTTCCCGAGGGGATATTATGGGCCGAAACCATACCGGCAATCCTCAAGGATAAAAACTACCTTTCGGCACATCACATGGAGGTGGTGGACAAGGAAGGCCAACGCATTGATCCAAGCAATATTTCTTGGAAAAAACTTAAAAAAGAAGAAGGGTTCCCTTACTTGATCCGGCAGCGGCCAGGAGATGAAAATGCACTGGGCAGGGTGAAGTTCATGTTTCCCAATACCTATAACATCTACATTCATGATTCTCCTGCAAAAGCACTGTTTGATAGGGATGAGCGTGCTTTTAGCCACGGTTGTATCCGAATCGCTGATCCGGATGGGTTTGCTGCGGTGTTGCTTAAGGATGATCAGGAATGGGGTAAGGACTCGATTGCCAATGCCATGAAGCTGGAGGAGGAAAAGCAGGTGAACTTAGCGGTTAAGCCATCCGTCTGGATCCTGTACCTTACCGCTTGGAAATCTGCAGAAGGACTACAGCTAAGAGAAGATGTATATGGCAGTGACCTGCAGTTGGCCCAAAAGATGGAAGAAAAGGTCAGTAAGGCTTACTTTTAACGTTTAGCACGAGATACTTAAGTGGTCCTGTCATTGTTATGCAATATGCTGGCCTGAAGGTAATCCGTGTTTGGCGCATAAATAAAGAGGCAACCATCTTCCTTGATGCTGTCAATGATCGCTTCGTATTGGCTCATGGGCAAGGCTGGACAGCCAAGGCTTCTTCCCAAGCGACCATATTTCTTGATAAATTCAGGATTAGCATATTCGGCACCATGAATGACGATGGCCCTTTCCCGGGCACGGTCATTGACGCCTTTTTCGATGCCGTCCAATCGCAGCGAATAGCCGTGTTTGCCGGAATAGGTTTCTGCGGTGCGGTAGAAGCCAAGGCTGCTCATATAGCTTGAGGAAGTGTTTGAAAATTTCTCGGCCATCAATCCACCGCTGTTTCTCCCGTGTGCGACCCAAGTGTGATGGAGGATTTTACCAGATGTAGGGTCAATGGTCCATAGCCTTTTTTTGGAAGATGGGAGGCTGAAGTCAATAATGGTGAGCGGTTTGTCAGCAGAGACTTCGCCAGTAGCGGCCAACTTCAAAAAACCATCAATGCCCATTTCCAAGGCTTTGGCCGATAGGGAGTACTCGCTATTTTGGCTATTGAGGTGATCGGTGATTTTTTGAATGAGCATTGCTGCGGTATTGCTGGATGCAGTGGGCATTGCCTTTAGGCGGAGATTGCGTTGGGGTGTGTACGCAAAGAGGGCTGTGCTTAGCAGCAATGCCAGCATAAGTCCTGTTTTTCTTAGCATATGATTGGTATTAATATAAATCTGGTGATAAGCGTGTTAATTATTTGATCACTAGTAGATTACTGTTTCCTTTAATAACGCAAAAATAAAGTATTCATTGTAATTATGAACTCAAAGGTTGTTTTATTTTGTTGAGAAAGCTGGAAATAAACCCGTTAAAGTACCTAAAAGTTGATAGATTCATGATCTTAATCATAAATCGGGATGTATTTGAAATAATATTTGGTTAATTTTGCCGACCCGATTGCTTTCAACCTTTTGGTTAGGAGGTAGTTGTGGGGCTGTCTTGTTTTTTGGAATGCTTTCGAAAAACAAATTGATGGAAATAATTGTTCTTAATGGCGTGTGTGTGCGCAAGTCATCCACCCATAAGAAGTCATCGTAAATGAAAGGAATAGCATGAGAGTAGCGGTTTATCGCAAGGAGCATTTTAATGCGGCACATCGATTATTTAATCCGGAATGGTCGGATGAAAAGAACAGCCAAGTATTTGGTAAATGCAATAACCCGAGCTATCATGGTCATAATTATGACCTTCATGTGAAATTGGTAGGGCCAATAGATCCTGCTACCGGATATGTTTACGATATGAAAGTCCTGAGTGATATGATCAGGGAAAAGGTAATAAATAAGTTTGACCACAAAAATTTAAATTTGGATACAGATGAATTCAAACAACTCAACCCAACTGCAGAAAACATTGCTGTGGTTATTTGGAATATTTTAAGGAAAGAAATTGAAGAAAAATACGATCTAACGGTTCGATTATATGAAACAGAAAGGAATTATGTTGAATACGACGGGCATTGATATAGACAGGTCAATAGATGAAATCGGGGACGAGCATATCGGCACTTCCCATGAAACTCCTTTGCGAGAAGATGCTTTTGAAATGGACGATGAGCTCAAGATGGAGTTGATCGAGAAACATTTTAAGGACATCATGCATGTACTGGGGCTGGACCTGACAGATGATAGCCTTAAAGGCACTCCGCGTCGTGTGGCGAAAATGTTTGTACAAGAAGTTTTTAGCGGCTTGGATCCAAAGAACAAGCCAGAGATAAAACTTTTTGAAAATAAATATAAATACAGTGAGATGCTTGTCGAGAAGGATATTACATTCTTCTCCCATTGTGAGCATCATTTTGTGCCCATTTATGGTAAGGCCCATGTAGCTTATATTTCCAATGGCAATGTCATTGGTCTTTCCAAGATCAATCGAATCGTTCAGTATTTCGCTAAACGGCCCCAAGTTCAGGAGAGGCTTACCATGCAGATAGGCAATGAACTGAAGGAAATCCTGGGAACGGATGATGTGGCAGTGGTCATTGATGCCCACCACATGTGTGTGTCTTCCAGAGGTGTAAAAGATGTCAATAGTAAGACCGTAACGTCTTTTTACAGTGGGAAATTTGACAAGGATGACAGCACTCGAAAGGAGTTCATGCAATATGTGACCATGCAGTAATTCATCTTTTCCCTGAAAAGAAAGAAGCCCCTAAAGCTATTGAAAGTTTTAGGGGCTTTATTTTTATTCCTTCACCCTCAATCGTTTGTTGTAAATCATCTCGCCTTGGACAAACACTTGGAAAAAGTAACGACTCTTGGGGTATCGGGTGAGGTCTAAGGTAAATGTTCCTTCCTTAAGATCCCGGTAAGTGTGTTCTTCCACCACCTCACCGCTGGGGTCCTTTACCAGTTTGATGGTTACCTTTTCGGGGGAGTTGGATAAATAGTCAAAAGTGGTGAAGTTTTCGGCCCGGGTAGGGAAAACACCCAGCGAAATTTCACTGTCATCAATCGGAGAGGGGGATTCCCCTACTCGAAAATCATAAGAGATTTCACTGCCAAAATCAGCTTCAAAGCTTTTGACGATTTGGGCTTTATCGTTTAATAAAATGACTTTTCCTCTTCCTGCCTTTGTCTTAAACCAAAACTCCAGTCCATCGTTCCCGCGATCGGTAAAGTGGAGGCGATAAGCGCCATTGGGCAGGTGGAGACTATCTTTGTAAATGGAGTCTGCTGCGAATGCCCCTGCCACCCTTTCGAACACTACTTCTCCTGCCGCATTGGTGATCGTGTACCCGTTTTCTTCCGCGGCATGATTGGTTTTGGTGTACAGCACTAGTTGCTGGTTGTGGACAGGTACTGCCTCGTAGGAGGAACTGAGCAGGTTGTCCGCTTGATAGCCATCTTTTTTTCCGTTGGGCTTCGTGAGGTTGATCTGATACGTTAAAGGCCCTGCTTGGGGGATTGTGCCATCCATGGTGACCGTATCCGTTTCACCGGGAAGCAATTTTCCTGACCAAGTGAATGTTTGTGGTTTATTTCCCTTGGAGCCATGTTCGATATCGAGGCTTTCCAAAGGGGCACTTCCATTGTTTTTGATCACGATGGTAGGACCAAAAGCTGCTGGGTTTACCCTGCTGTAAACAGCTTTTTTTGAAGGGATAATGATGTCCTGAAGGCTTACGTCTCGTTTTTCCTGATACGGTTTGTATTGAATGACATAGGCGGCGATCAGCTCATTGGCACTGGGCTTGGGAGAAACGTAATCCTCCATTTGCAGCTGGACTGTGTGCGTCGGGGCAGCCAGTGGAAAGTCATAAATGTCCGGTTGGATCAAATCACCCGGGCACCAATTGGCACGGTCAAAAATCCAAGTGCCGGCTTGGGGATAAAGGGGATTGTTGCCGCATTGCTTCCACATTTGTCGGCTGGACACGAGTTTTCCATCCAGGTAAAAGTCCCTGTATTTGTTACAAAACTCCCCACAGCCATCCGGGCTGTCCATCCCGTGACCTGTTTGGATGACCCGGAAGCGGCCCATGACGGCTCCTTTATCCGTAGAGATGGTGGTGGCTTTTAGTGCTTCCCCGATTGGATTTTCAGGGTCTCCATAGCGATAAGCGCCTTGGTATACTTTCGTAATGCTGACGGGCTCCATGACCGGTGGCCCCTTGATCACTTCAAAATCTACCGTCACTTTCCAGCCTCTGTCCTCATTGGGTTCGTAGCCGGTGTGCTTGTATTCGATTTCTACACTGTCTCTCAGTAAAAGGCTAAAGTCAGTGACATCCACTTCCCATTCGAATGCCCAATCTTTGCCGAAGGCGCCGCCATAAGGGGTAAGCATTCGTGCAATTTCATAATCCAAGGATTCACCGTTTTTGCCACCGGCCCGTTTGAGGGTAATGTGATCCACATAGTCCCAGTCGGCACAGCGCATGCCGTCAGGGCAGGCAAACGTAATGTTCAGGATGATCTGACGAATGGCTTCGTCCTTATCCGGAAAGACAGCCCAGTTGGTATAGCTGTTTTCTCCTTTTTTCGGGTTGGTTACCACAGTGGTTTCGTCATGGCTGATGACATGAACCGTGTCCTGTGAGTAGGCAAAGACATGGAGGCTGCCAAAGGTAAGCAGCAAGAGGTAAAAGATTTTTTTCATCGATTTTTTGAACGTCTTGTGAAAATAACGGAAGCCTTCCGGAGGATACGAAAGGCTTCAAATATAAATATAGGGCCGTTTATTCTCCCCGGTGTTTTAATTCGATCATTTCCTCGTTCCAGTCTGTATGGAGCTTGAGGAGTTCTTGTAGGACTTCGGGATGCTCTTTGGCGACATTGGTGGTTTCGGTTGAGTCCACGGCCATATCGACCAAGTAAAGCTGGTCGTCTTCGTCAAATTCCAGTTCTTTTTCAGAATCCCAAGGATTGCCCAAAAGCTTCCAGTTCCCTTTTCTGACTGCCCATGAGTTGGTGGTGCTTTCCGGATCACCCGTGGCCCAATGGAGCACTTCATGTTGGCTGGGGGCATTTTTGTCCTTAATGATTGGGATCAGGCTCTTTCCATCGATATCTTCCTTGTTTGGGATAGCGGTTTCGGTGATCTCGGCCAAGGTGGGTAGCCAATCGATGCTGTTGGCCATTTGATTGCGGACTTGGTTGGCAGGAACTGCTTTTGGATACCGAATCATGGCCGGCACCCTGATGCCTCCTTCCAGCATGCAGAACTTGGCGCCATGGTAGACGCCATTATTGCCGCCACCAAAGAAGGCCCGCTCTTCCGTGCTGTGGCCGTGGTCCGATTGGTACACGATGATGGTGTTGTCAAGCTGTCCAGTAGCTTTCAAGTGATCCAAAACCTCTCCGATCATTTCGTCATAGGTGCTGACAAAGGCGGCGTATTCCCGGCGGGGGGATGGAAGGTCTTTGTAGTGCTCCAGCCATTTTGGACGGCCTTGGTAAGGGTAGTGGGGCATGTTAATGGCCCAGTAGACAAAGAAAGGATCTTCCGTCTCAGGAGCCGTGAATTTTTTCACTTCGTCCACCATCAAGTCTCCAAAGAATTGACCGGGGTAATAAACCTCTTCTTCATTTCTATAAAGGTCATGCATGTTTGGGCCTGCCCAAAAGAAGAAGTGGGAGAAATTGTCGATACATCCTCTTTGGTGGCCAAAGAAGTAGTCAAAACCTTGCCCGTTAGGGAGCTTTTCGGGACTGTGTCCCAAGTGCCATTTGCCGATCAATCCGGTTTTATAACCATCAGCTTTAAAGATCTCGGCCATGGTGATTTCATCAGTAGGCAATCCCGATTTGAATTCAGGATCAGCATGTGGCGGGGCTACATTTCCAAACAATCGGGCATGGTGGTTGAATTTTCCTGTCATCAAGCTTGCCCTGGAAGGGGAACAAACCGGAGCTGCTGCATAAAATTGGGTGAAGCGTGTCCCTTCGTGGGCAATCCGGTCCAGGTTTGGGGTTTCAAGGTCTTTTGAGCCATAGGCATTCGTGTCGAAAGTTCCTTGGTCGTCAGCGAAGATGACAAGGATGTTGGGTTTGTTTTTGGCAGTGCGGATTTGCGTAGCATTATTTTCAGTATTTTGATCTCGGGGTTCTTTCTGACAAGAGGTCAAAATAAATAAGCAAAGGGCAAATGAAAGTAAGTTGTTGTATTTCATAATAATGATGGCTATTGAACGATACGATCAATCGATGTGCGCATGAAATATGATTTTTGAATCTATATAAAGAATGGAAGTTCCAGTTGTTTCAGTTTTATTTTAGATAAGGTGCTTTATGTTTGGGATTTTTTTTCGAATAGAGCCAAATATAATAAAACTTATTGTGATATGGATTGCTAAACTGAAACACCTGATTAAGGCAGATGGAAGGGAGGGACTTTGGTGTATTCTGATTTTTTAAAGTATATAATGCCTTCTATTATTTTATGTATTGTTGTTTTTTTACTGATATATATTTTGTTTCGATTTTTATTTTGTTACATTTAATTTCTTGATTAATTAAAATACTTTATAAAAGAAAGAATTCAAAGATTTTAAGTGCTTCCTGAAATGCTAGATCTAGGTAAAAATAGCGATAAAGTTGCTGTAAATGCTCTAAGAGGTGGTTCTGAGGAAGCTTTCAATGTTTTGTTTCGTAAGTATTCCAAAAAAATTTATCATATTTCCCGCAAAATGAGTTTGGGACATGAAGATGCGGAAGGAATCGTCCAAGAAGTTTTTATAAAAATTTGGAAAAACCGACAGCAGCTTGATAGTACGCTTTCATTCAATGCTTATCTGATTGCGATTGTTCGTTCCATTGTCATTCGGCAATTACAGCGCAAGGCCAATCTTACTGCCTATAAAAAATATTCCTTGCAAAGGATGGAGGATTGGGATAACCAGACTGAAGATCAAGTAATTTTTTCAGAAATGATGAATGTTTCTTCCAAGGTTATGGATACACTCCCGCCAGGTCAAAAGCGGGTATTTTTAATGAGGAATTTAGAAGATATGTCTTTGGATGAGATAGCGGAGAAGTTACAGGTTTCAAAGAAAACGGTTAAAAATCAGGTTTTTAGAGCTAATAAAGCCATGCGCTTGTCCCTGCTCGAGCAAAATATCATATCCTTGGTAGGAGGGGTGGCCGTTGTGCTAGGGGATATTTTTTTATAAGTCTTACATGTGAAAAGATTCTTTTTAATCTCTCTTTGCCCATAACCGGGCTAGTAACCATACTGAATTTTCATATCGTCAATAAAAAAACTTCGCAGGCCGTGGGTCTTTTGGAGTCTCTATGTATATATAATATTGAAACAATATATAAATGAATAAAAACAGAAATATAGACGAATTTTTTGAAGGCAGCTTATCTGTGGAGGAGGCGAAAGATTTTGTTAGATGGCTTTCCTCTGAAGAAGGAAAAGAAGAACTCTCTGCGGCTATCGATGAGCAATGGTTAAAGAAGACAAAGGAAGACGTTTATCCAGAATGGGATACGGAAAGGCTTTTAGAGCAAACCAAAAAAGCTAGAAAAGGAGAGGTTTTTAAAGTTGTAAGGACATCCTCAAAGCGCAAAATTCCTCTTAGTGGATCTGTTAATCATGGTGTGGGAGTTTTGGGTTCTAGAATGTTAAGGGTAGCCATAGGCTTGGTGCTTATTCTTGGACTTGGTTATCTGTTGATGGTTAATACAGAGGAGGAAAAGTCTTTTGATGTAAATGCCGCTCCTCAAATCGTTAGTCGTAGCAACGCGGCGGGAATAAAAACAAAGCTTTCCTTGCCGGATGGGTCGGTAGTTTATTTGAATTCGGAAAGTGAAGTACGCTATCCTAAGGACTTTAAATCGGATAGGACGATCACTTTAAAGGGTGAGGGTTATTTTAAAGTAAAGGAAGACAGCCTTCACCCTTTTTCGGTAAAAAGCCGTCAGTTCACCACTGTAGCTTTGGGTACAGCCTTTAATGTCAAAGCATTTGATGAAGAGGCAGTGGAGGTGACTTTGGTCTCTGGAAAGGTGGAAGTAAGTACCTCGGAAGCGTCTCAATCGATCCGTTTATTCCCGGGAGAGGCTGCTAGCCTCCGTAAAGGAGGCAAGGAACTCTTGAAATATAAGTCTGATGTAGCTTTTGTGACTCAGTGGATGGAAGGAGTTTTAGAATTTCGAAAGACAGATTTTAAAAGCATATTCAGGCAATTGGAGCGGTGGTATGGTGTGGATATTCAAGTCAAGGGTCAAATGACCAATGCAAAGGGCTCGGGGAAGTTTAGGGATGGAGAATCGCTTGATAACGTCCTTGAAGTACTCAGTTATTCGGAATTGTTTGATTATAAGATCAATAAGGATAAAGTGACCGTGATATTTAAATAAAAAGCCTATGTAGACAAACTGACTAGAAAAAAAACAGGAGGCACTGCGAATGCCTCCCCAAACATCAAATTATGCATGGAAAACATTTAAGATTGGAAGTCGCTGTTTTTCATGTCAATCATCCAATGTTTAATCTAACTGTTAAAATATGAAGAATTACTTACGAATTATAATCATGGCAACAAAGTATGCTTTATATAGCTGCTTGATCATGGTGCTTTTCATGTGTACTTTGGCTGCTACTTCCGTTAATGCGCAGGCAAAAGATATAGAGAAAGTAATGGTCAAGCTTGAAATGAGTGAAGGCTCCCTGAGCAAGGTGCTTTCTGAAATAGAAGCTAAATCCGCTTTCCATTTCTTTTTTACAGATAAAAGTGTGGATACGGAGGAGCAGGTTAAGTTGGCCGTATCAGAAGGTACAGTAGCCGAAATTTTGCGTGATATTGCAGAAAAATCACAGCTTAAGTTTAAACAAGTCAATGAGACCATTAGTGTAAATCGTGCAGCGTACTCCAAAAGAAAAGATGGACGGGAAGAGGTGATTGATAAAACCGTTACAGGAAGAGTTACTTCTGAAAATGAACCAGCAGGGATTCCTGGGATCAATGTGGTGTTGAAGGGAACTACCAGAGGTACAGTGACTGATATAGATGGTAAATTTACACTGTCCGTTCCTGATGAAGGAGCCGTATTGGTGTTTTCTTCGATAGGTTATGTCTCACAAGAAGTCTCTGTGGGCACACGATTAGTGTTAAATGTATCCATGGAAGAGGAGGTGTCAGCACTAAACGAAGTGGTTGTGGTGGGATTTGGCTCCAAAGAGCGAGAGGATATAACAGGAGCTGTGACTACGGTGAAAATGGATAAGGTGTTAGGAGATCGTCCGGTGACTGATGCGGCGAAGGCACTTCAGGGTTCTGTACCTGGACTTCAGATTACCTATGGTAGCGGTCAGCCGGGCTCAGGTACCTCATTACAGATCAGAGGTTTTGAATCTATTAATGGAGGATCTCCGCTGGTGTTGGTAGATAACGTACCGATGAGCCTAGACGATGTCAATCCTCGCGACATAGAAAGCGTAAATGTTTTGAAGGATGCTTCTGCGGCTTCCATCTATGGTGCTGAAGCAGCTTTTGGCGTAATCCTCATTACCACTAAATCAGGAGGGAAAAATCAACCAATGAAATTGGAGTACTCTAATAATTTTGGTTTCACCCGCCCCAGTACCTTGCCTGAGAAAGCCTCTCCTTTGGAATTTACGTCAGCACTGAAAAGTTGGGGGCAGCAGACCTATTGGACAGGGCAAGATGTGGACTCTTGGATAGGTTACATTAATGAGTATAATGCCAATCCCAGCGCATACCCCGATGGTTACATAACAGATGATAGTGGCCTAAGGTATTATGTCCGGGAAAATGACCTCTATGGGGAGTTTTTGGGAGCAAGTGGCTTTGAACAGATCCATAACCTGTCCGTGACAGGCGGTGGAGATAAGACCAGCTACCGGGTATCATTAGGCTATAATGACGAGGATGGTATCATGGTGACAGATAAAGACAGTTATACGCGCTATAATGTCAACTTAAACCTTACTACAGAGATATCTCCTAAGCTGACCACTACGTTTAATTCATTTTATAAAAATGGACTGCGTACTGGTCCCGTAAGCGGCAGTTGGAGTAGTATGTATTACAGTGCGATAAATTATCATTCTGCTACTCCTATCGGTATGGGAGAGATAGATGGCGAAAGATTGCCTTTTGAAACCCCAGCGAACTTAATAAAATACTCTCCGATGAGGGAGAACTATGATGAACTGATCAGATTTTTTGGTAGGGCTTCTTTTAAACCGATAGAAGGATTGGAAATCAACGGTGAATATACCTTCGAAAAGAAGCGTGAAGAGGTGCAGGATCCATCCTATACCCCTACTTTGATCAATCCTGCTACGTTGGCCATTGCTCCTTACCAGCCAAGCCAGTCTTCGTACTTTACGAATACTTGGAAGCGGAATTACCATGCGGTAAACCTTTATGGAAAATATGATAAGGAAATAGGTTCACACGACCTTCATTTTATGGCTGGAATGAACCAGCAGGTTTCGGTAGCGGAGAGCTTTAGTGCTTCTCGCCAGATGCTCATTTCTCCAGATACTCCAGGCCTTTCCACTGCCACTGGAGTGATCAACGTAAACGATGGTTACACAGATTATGGGATAATTGGATTCTTTGGCAGAGTTGATTACTCGCTTAAGGATCGGTACCTGTTGGAGTTGAATGGACGATATGATGGTTCTTCTCGCTTTCCGAAAGGCGATAGATTTGGCTTTTTCCCTTCCGTGGCAGCAGCATGGAAAGTGAGCAGTGAGCCGTTTATGGCAGGTATTGCTCAAGCGATAACAAACTTGAAATTAAGAGCTTCCTGGGGAGAGATCGGCAATCAGGCCATTGAAAGGGCTTGGGGGAATTACCCATATTTGCCTACCATGTCTACCTACAATGCACCATGGATTGATGTGAGTTCGGGTGTTAGGGCTGTCAGTCTTTCTTCTCCAGACCTCGTGAGTGCTAGTTATACTTGGGAGCGGGTTAGGACCCTAAACTTGGGCGTTGATTTTGGATTATTTGACAACAAGCTTTATACCGCTTTTGACTGGTACAATAGACAGACACTGGATATGCTCGCTCCAGGCTCTCAGTTGCCAAGTGTTTTAGGGGCTTCTGCGCCATTGCAAAATGTTGCTGACCTGAAAACAGTAGGATGGGAGCTGGATGTGAAGTGGAGAGAAGACCTTGGGGATTTTGACTATAGCTTAGGGTTTAATTTATATGATAACTCCACCGAAATCACTTCTTTTCAAAATGAAGCAGGCCTTATCAATCAATTTTATGTAGGGCAGAAAATGAATGAAATATGGGGCTTTACCACTGCTGGGTATTATACAGTCGATGATTTTGTGGACGGATCATTGGATGATAACCTTATGAATGGCCAGCTTATCGAGGGGGTGCCTTCTTACCGGGGAGTGAATCAAAATCCCGGTGATGTAAAATACGCAGATTTGAATGGTGATGGAGAGATCTTTACAGGAAACGGTACCCTTTCAGACCCGGGTGATCGATCGATAATAGGTAATTCTACACGACGCTTTGAGTTTGGACTCAATGGTTCAGCTTCCTATAAGAACTTTGACTTTTCACTGTTTTTACGGGGAATTGGTAAGCGGGATGTCTGGATCAGTAACCCAGTGGTCTTTCCTTACACTTTTGAATTTACGACCATTTATAAGCACCAACTGGATTACTGGACACCGGAAAATACTGATGCTTTTTATCCTAGAAATTATCCCAATGGAGGAGGGAATTACGGAGGGAGTTTAAGGACTCAGACGAAGTACCTTTACAGCGGTGCCTATTTGAGGGTACAGAACATTACTCTTGGGTACTCCTTCAATGAGTCACTGCTGGATAAATTGAAAATCAATCGTCTGCGAGTATACATGTCAGGGGAGAACCTGTTCAACTTTGATGATCTTCCTGATGGGTTAAATGCTGACTTGACCAATGTAAGTCAAGGAGGTAACTATCCATTTATTAAGAAGGTGTCCATTGGCCTAAATGTTACACTCTAAAAACCAACTAGAAGATGAAAAAAATGAACAATATAATATTAGGTGTTTGCCTTATGGTTTTAGGGACCAGCTGTGTAGAAAGCACCTTGGACAAAACTCCAGAGTTGGCTTTTTCTGAGGAAAATGCCTTTGCCAATTTCCAAGTTACCCAGACGTATGCCTTTGGGTTTTACTCCATATTTCCAGGTTATAATTTGAGCGTTCCGAACAGTGACTGGGATGGTGACTTGATGATGCATAATAATACTAATCAAGGTTCTGCTTGGATATGGGGAAGACAGACTATTCCGACCACATCAGGGATATGGGATTTCTCTTTTGTAAGAAGGGTAAATATCATGTTGCAAAATCTTGATGCATCTAATATGACTGAAGCAGAGAAAAATCACTGGAGGGCGATTGGTTATTTCTTTAGAGCATATGATTATTATGAAAAAATAGCTGCCTACGGTGACGTTCCTTGGATAGATCGAGTGCTCACCGACGATGATGAACTGTTGCAAGCAGGGCGAACCCCCAGGGCAGAGGTGGCACAGAATATCTTGGATGACCTTTTGTTTGCAGAGGCAAACATTATGGAGCCAGGAACGAATGGAATTCCTGCAAATACCATTAGTAGTGATGTAGTAAGGGCTTTAATATCAAGATTTGGTTTGTTTGAAGGGACTTGGAGGAAGTATCATGGTCTAGAAGGTGGCGAGCCCTTCTTAAGGGCGAGTGCAACAGCTGGCGAAACGTTGATTGAAAATAATCCATCCCTTCATTCAAATTACAATGAGCTATTTAACAGTGCAGATCTTGGAGGAGTTCCGGGGATATTGCTGTACAAAAGCTATGAAAATGGTGTGTTTACCCATGTGCTTACCTCCCGGCATAGGAATTCTGCTGGGAACTGGGATATCACCAAGAGAGGTGCAGACAGCTATTTGATGAAAGATGGTGAGACACGTTGGAACAGTGAATTGTTCGAAACAGATCGAGACCCATATGCGGAGTTTAGAAATAGGGATTTGAGAATGTTATTTACCATTACACCTCCCTTCCGAGTAAAACCAGTTTCCGGAGACCGATTGTCTTGGGAATATTCCGATGATCCAAAAGATAAGGAGTATATCGACTTTATGGAGGAGAGAATGGATCCCAGCCAAAAACAGCTTCCGAGTAGGAATCACGCAGGATATATTCTACGGGTAAGTCCTCACTTTAGGGATTTTAATGAAGGTGATCCCTATAATGTTTCAAGGACCGGCTATAAGCTCTTTAAATATTACAATCGCCTTCATGATATCCAAAATAATGATTTCAATGATGCTCCAGTATTCAGGATGGGGGAAGTTTTGGTGAACTTTGCTGAAGCCAAATGGGAGCTGGGAGAATTTGATCAATCTGTCGCGGATATGACTATAAACAAGCTTAGAGAGCGTGGGGAAGTCGCTGCGATGACCGTGTTGAATGTAGGGTCGGATTTTGATCCCACACGGGATCCGGAAATCGATCCCGTCCTTTGGGAAATCAGAAGAGAAAGAGGGGTAGAGCTAATGGCGGAAGGTTTTCGCTTCAATGACCTGCGAAGGTGGAAGAAAATGGATTATACTGATGAACCCAAATTGGGTAGGTGGATCGTTGGAGCGGAAGTGAATAATCGTATTCCGATCCAAGGAGGTGCAGAAGAAGGGTATATTCAGTTTTTTCCGGGTACACCCCCCGCTTGGGAAGACTACCAATACCTGTATCCAGTGCCATCGCAAGAGATTGCACTTAACCCTAACCTAGAGCAGAATCCTGGTTGGGAATAGAAAATCTGTTTGGTAAACAGTGAGTTAGTCCCCGATCACTTCTTAATTATAAGATGTGTTTCGGGGATTTATATTTCTTTCCCTGGTCTGAGAGAAATAAACAAATTTCACCTAAACGATATATTAGCGCAGTTTGCCTCATGGTCGAAAATGATTATGAGATCTGCGGGATAAAAAATCAGTCACTCGCTATAGTTTTAGTGTGACCATTCAGGTAATGCTCGCCCCGCCCCTAAAACTACCTGATTCCCGGGGGCCTTCAGTGCTCAAGAAGATTCCAAATGAATGAATCTGGTTGAATAGGGGATTAATAGGATTGCTGGTTTTCTGTTTCGAATAATGATTATTATGATAGTTTTATTTTCAAATTATTTCATATTGAATTGTATATTATTCGTTTTATTTCTTTTTTTTGTAAGGTACTGAGCTTTTAAACTAAAATTAATTTCATGAAATCAATTATTACCTCGCTATTTTGTGCGTTTATCTGTGTGATAAAGGTGTCTGGCCAAGATAGAAAAGCTGATCCGATATTTGAAAATCCACATGTGCAAGAGGAAAACAGGCTTCCCATGCGGGCATCCTATTTTCCTTACGAAAATGAAGCCTTAGCGGAAAAGGGTGAAAAAGCTGCGTCTGATCGCTTTTTTGACTTGAATGGGACTTGGAAGTTTTTCTGGACAGACCATTACACGAAGCTGCCAAAGGATTTTTATGCAACGGGATTTGATGATGCTGCTTGGGATGACTTTCAGGTTCCTGCCAACTGGGAATTCAATGGCTATGGGACACCGATTTATGTCAATCATCCCTTTGAATTTGCGGTGGATAACCCGAATCCCCCCTTTATAGAAAATGAAAAAAATCCAGCAGGTGTTTACCGTCGCAAGATTTCCTTGCCAGATGGTTGGGAAGATCAGCAGGTCTTTATCCATCTGGGAGCGGTAAAATCGGCCTTCAGGTTATATGTGAATGGAGTGTATGTGGGCTTGGGAGAAGACAGCAAGCTGGAGTCTGAGTTTGAATTAACGGATTATGTGCAGCCTGGCGAAAACCTAATCACCATAGAGGTGAGGAGATGGCATGACGGTTCGTATTTGGAGGCGCAGGATTTTTGGCGAATTTCGGGCATTGAACGAGACGTGTACCTTTACAGCAGACCAAAAGTGCATTTCTACGATCTATTTGTGAAAAGCCCTTTGACAAATAGCTACCGGGATGGTAAGCTGGATGTGACGGTGGATTTGTGGAACCGTACCGATGAGCAGCAAGGTGAAAATACAGTCATGGCCAAATTGCTGGACCCGAACGGGAATGTGGTGTTTGAACAAACGCAAGCAACCATTGGCTTGAAGAGAAAGCAAGGGAAGACGGTATTGAATTTTGCCACTGAAATCCCGAGCGTCAAGGCTTGGTCTGCAGAGACCCCGACGCTATATCAGCTGGAACTGGTCTTGGCCAATGCGGCAGGAGAGCCCCTTGAGGTGGTTCGCCAAAATGTTGGTTTTAGAACTTATGAGGTGGTCGGCAATCAGTTTCTGGTGAATGGCAAAGCGGTGCTCTTTAAGGGGGTAAACCGTCACGAATCCCATCCAGAGACCCATCATGTGATCACAAAGGAGCAGATGGAGACGGATGTTCGGATCATGAAGGAATTGAATATGAATGCCGTCAGGCTTTCGCACTATCCCAATGATCCCTACTGGTATGAGTTATGCGATAAGTACGGATTTTATGTAATCGATGAAGCGAATATCGAATCCCATGGGATGTACTACAGTCCAGAAAGGACGCTGGGCAATGCCCCAGAATGGCTGCATGCCCATATGTTGAGAATCAAGAGGATGGTTTTCCGGGATAAGAATCACCCGTCCGTAGTGGCTTGGAGCATGGGGAATGAAGCCGGAAACGGGTATAACTTTTATAAAGCCTACGAATGGATCAAAGCGTACGATCCCTCGCGTCCGGTTCAGTATGAACGTTCCACATACGAGTGGAATACGGACATCATAGTGCCACAGTATCCGCATCCAAATTCCATGATCCGATATGCCGAGAGCAACCCCAAAAGACCCTATATCATGAGCGAATATGCCCACGCCATGGGGAATAGCATGGGGAATTTCAGGGAGTATTGGGAGGTGATCAAGGCTTACCCAATGCTTCAAGGAGGTTATATCTGGGATTGGGTAGACCAAGGGATTTATAAGGAAATAGATGGAAAGAGGGTTTTTGGCTATGGTGGAGACTGGGGGCCTGAAGGCACGCCAAGTGACGATAATTTCCTTATCAATGGGGTCATCATGGCGGACAGAAGATGGAATCCGCATGCCTATGAAGTGCGAAGGGTGCATCAAGAAGTGTCTTTTGAACTGACCGAGGATGATCGGTTGGAGATCTTTAACGAGTATTTTTTCAGGGATCTTTCCAATTACACCTTCGAGGCCATTTTGCTAAAGAATGGGGAAGTGATAAAGCGGGCGAGCATCGGGACGTTTGCATTGGCGCCAAGGCAGCATACGGTTGTGGATTTGCCTTTTGGGTTGGTGCGGGACGAAAGTGCCGAATACCGCCTGCAAGTGGAGGGAAGGATCGTTCAGGAAGAAGGGAGGATGGCACCGAAGACCTTGCTGGCAGAGGCGGAATTTGCCTTGACAGACCCTGTCTTGAAGAAGTTTGATCCGCAGGCGGCCGACGTGGAAGTCCGTGAGGAAGCAGGGAAGCTATGGATCAGCAATAAGAAGTTCAGCGTTTTCTTTAATGTGGCCACAGGTCAATTCCATGATTATAAAGTGGGGAAAAATACGTTGATCGTGGATGGGCCTTCCTTGTCGCTTTTTAGGCCGCTTGTCGATAATGATTTTGGCGGGGGGCGCGGAAGTAAGCTGGATTATCAGCATGGAAAGGTGACATCACTACAAAAACTAGAGCACCAAGCAGCTGCCGACGGAACTTACCAGGTGAAGGCCATTTATGAGGTGTTAGGCGGGGACGCGTCTTTTGAACAAGTGTATCGTTTTGATGATGGTGGTAAAATCAGGGTGGACAACACCTTTAAAGCCATTAAAGGTGATCATGATTATTTACTGAAAATAGGCACTGACTTAAAGTTGCCCGGAGCGTTGGATCAATTCAAGTGGTACGGAAGAGGGCCTTGGGAAAGCTACGCTGACCGGAAATACAGTGCTCAGGTGGGGCTTTATGAAGGTAGTGTCATGGAGCAATACCACCCGTATGTCCGGCCACAGGAGTCCGGGAATAAGACGGATGTTCGATGGGCTTCTGTCAGTAAATCCCAAAACGAAGGGCTGATGATCTACGCCTTGGAGGACTTGTTGAATGTAAGTGCGCTTCCATATGGAATTGATCAGCTTTACCCGGGCAAAGAAAAACAAAATATCCACAGCGGAGAACTGGAACCGAATGGATATACCAATCTCCATGTGGATCTTGAGCAGACTGGAGTAGCGGGGATCAATAGCTGGGGATCGATAGCCCTTGAAGCCTATAGGGTGAGCTTTAAAGATTATGCTTTCAGCTATGTTATTGCTCCGTTTTAACCTTATTTATAATGCAGAACAACCAAATAAAACCCAATATGATGAGTATTAAAAGATTATTGCCCATGGCAGCCATGGTGGTCCTATTGGCATGTGAGTCCTCTGGGGTTCAAGAGGAAGCGAATGCATTCCAGGAGACCACAGAGATTCCCTTGGGAGGGAATGCGTATGTGACCACCGGAACAGGGGTGGAAGTAACCCGACAAGGTGTTCAACACTGGATTTCATCGGAAGCTGTTTTGAGTACTTATTTTAAAACTCAAAAGCCACAGCAGGTTTTTCTGCAGTTGGTGTTGGGAGCACGTAATGCTCCTTGCGACTTTATGGTGACCGCCGGAGGACAACGAAAAGAGGTTTCCGTAACAGCCCAAGGGAGCGATACCGTTCATGTAGGAAAGTTTGACCTGGATGAAGGTTATGTGAAAGTGGATATTCAGGGAGTGTCCAAGGAAGGGGAGGCTTTTTCAGCGATCAAGTCCCTCTTGGTGAAAACGAAGGATAATGCGCCTATCGTCTATGTGAAAGACAATGAAAGTAATCGGTATTATTGGGGGAGACGTGGTCCTTCGGTTCATTTAAGCTATGAGGTGCCCGAAAATAAGAACTTTAAGTGGTTTTACAGTGAAATCACGGTCCCTGAAGGGGAAGATCCGAACGGGTCCTATTACATGGCAAATGGCTTTGGGGAAGGGTATTTTGGCATTCAGGCCAATGCTGATGATGAGCGTAGGGTGTTGTTTTCCGTATGGAGCCCTTTCCACACGGATAATCCCGAGGAAATCCCCGAAGATCAGCAAATCAAACTGCTGAAAAAGGGAGAGGGAGTCTATACAGGAGAGTTTGGAAATGAAGGTTCTGGAGGTCAGAGTTATTGGAAATATCAATGGATCACGGGTAATACCTATCGTTTTCTGAATTCAGTAGAGCCAGATGGCCAGGGCAATACCATTTATACAGCTTATTTCTATGCTCCAGAGCTCGGAGAGTGGAAGTTGATCGCAAGTTTTTTGAGGCCACAAAGCGATACATGGTATAAGCGGCCCCACTCCTTTTTGGAGAACTTTAATGATAAAAACGGTTACTTGGGTAGAAAGGCATTTTATCATGATCAGTGGGCCATGGATACCGAAGGCCATTGGACAGCGCTCACAACGGCAAAATTTACCGGGGACGATATTGCGCGGCGAGGATACCGGATGGATTATGCCGGTGGAGTGGAGAATGGTCAGTTCTTTTTACAAAACGGAGGTTTTTTCAACGACTTCGAGGAGCTGAACAGTATGCATCAGCGGTCCGCAACCAATCAGGAACCAGCGGTTGATGTGGATGCTTTACCTTAGGGAGTAAAAGAATGAGGTTTGACAGCGCCTGCACAGTTAAGATGTGCAGGCGCTTTTTTCGTCTGTCCTGGTAAGACCGAGTCCATTCGAGGCAGGATATGGGTGGTGGCTGTTTTTGAGTTTTCGATTGATGCTGAAGTATTTGGGCAGGTGGTACAGCCTTTCCTTTCAGAGCGTTTGGTTTTGGGTTTAGCCAAGCTGCAAATGATCAGTAGGGAAAGTCGAGTTGATGTGAAATGTTAAAAAGAGTTTTTTTGCGTTGTCGGCCTTTAATGTTAGGTAAATTTAATTTTTTGAAAATGGTTCCGTAAGTTATTTTCTTTTGTTTTTTGATTTTCATTGCTTATTAGTCTTGAAAAATATTGATTCGAAAATTTATTTGATTACATTTAGGGTGATAATGAAATATAATTGAAAGGAATTGAAGCATGTTTAGTGTTTTAGGTAATGTTTGTTTGGCTTATCATGGACCAAAAGATTTGCTAAAACAATCATTCGAAAGCTTAAGGAGTGTTCATCGGCAAGGAAAGTACTCCAAGGTTCTGATCATAAACCCAAGTAATAACTGAGATAAATGAACGGATGCTCCAGAGGGCTTGGAGTCTGGGGATCCTCAAACTGTTTACCAACACAAATCAAAAACTATGATGAAAAAACTACTTACCAGCATAGGGTGGGTAGCCCTAGGGAGCTTTTCCCTGGCGCTGACCGCTTTCCCGGTAAGTGCCAATCCCTTGAAGGGAGAGGTGCTGAAAATCGACAGCTATGAGGGCAGCAATGTTGCTGAACAAGCAGAAATTGATATTCAAGGAACCGTTAAGGATGCATCAGGACAAGCCCTTTTGGGCGTAAGCATCTTGGTGAAAGGGACCACTAAAGGTACCATTACTGATATGGACGGTCATTTCACCCTGAACGACATTTCAGAAGATGCCGTACTTCAGGTATCATTTATTGGTTTTAAGAGTCAAGAGGTGGCGATTGGTGGAAAAAGTCAATTGGAAATCGTGTTAGAAGAGGATACGCAAGGGCTAGAGGAAGTGGTGGTTACCGGTTATACCACCCAGAAGCGTGAAAATCTTACGGGCTCCGTGGCCATTGTAGATGGTGATAAGCTGCAGGATATTACTTCCCCAAATGTCGGTAATATGCTTCAAGGAAAATTGGCTGGGGTGGATGTGAGTGCTTCATCGGGAGCACCGGGAGCCCTTCCAAAGATCAGGATCCGGGGTAAAAACTCCATTCGGTCTTCCGTAAACCCTATTTGGGTCGTGGATGGTGTGATTTGGCATGGTACGCCAAATATCAACCCTGCTGATATCCAAAGCATCTCTGTTTTGAAGGATGCCGCATCGGCAGCATTGTACGGATCCAGGGGCGCAAATGGTGTCGTGGTCGTTACCACCAAAACCGCCCAAGGAGCCAACACAAGCAATATTAACGTCAGCGCCAAGACAGGGGTGTCGCTGTTCAATACCGGCGGCTTTGAAATCAGCAACAGTCAGGAAATGTATGACCTTTGGGGGCAGTTTCCCAATCAAAATGCGATTCCTGATTACTATAATGAAGCGCTCCTGAATACAGATACGGATTGGTTGGATATCGGTACCCAGGCGGGAACCGTCCAAGATTATAACCTTAGCTATACAGGGACAGCCGATAAGACCAGGATCTTTGCCACAGGAAACTATTACAAGGAAGAAGGGTCTGTAAAAGGATATAACTATGAGCGAATGACAGGAAGGGTGAACTTTGAATATGATATTTCTCCGAGATTCACCATTAAGCCAAAGTTGGCCGCTACTTATATCAACACAGAAAACAGGCAGCATAGCATTTATGACATGTACCGAAACCTTCCGTGGGATAATCCATACGGAGAGGATGGGAAGCCCGTAAACCCACAAGATGGTGATGTGACATGGTATGGAAGGGATAATAGCAATTATCTTTATGACCTTCAATGGAATTATTCTACTGGTGATACGGTCAATGTCATGGCCAATGTAGATTTTCAGTATGACATCACGGAAAACTTGTCTTTCATTTCCACCAACAACATTACTTATTATGAGGCGGAGACCTTTTCCTATACCGATCCACGGTCCAATAGTGGCTTGGCAGATAATGGACGCCTTTACAACGGAATAGGGAAAAGAACCACGCGTTTTACCAATCAGATGCTGTCCTATAATAAGGCCATCAATGACCATACGATCAGCGCATTGCTTGCTTACGAGTATAATGATTACGTATACAACAGTTTAAGTGCCACCGGAAAGGGCATTGTGCCAGGGGCTTCTATTATCGGAAGCACCTCTGAGCCGACGACCATCGGTGGAACCAAAAACGACTACGCATTCCAATCTTACCTTTTCAATGCGAATTATGGCTACAAAGGAAAGTACAATGCGCAGGTGTCCTTCAGACGGGATGGCGCCTCTCGATTTGGAGCCAATAAGAAATACGGAAATTTCTTTGCGATCAGTGGTTCATGGAACATCCACAGGGAAGCATTCTTCAACAGTCAGGCATTTGATTATTTGCGTTTAAAGGCTTCTTACGGTGGCGTAGGGAATACCCCGGCTTCACTTTATCCGCAGTATGAACTGTATTCTTTGAATGCACAGTATAATGGTGATCCTGCGGCGGTTGCCTCCACGCTGGGCAATGATGATTTGACATGGGAAAAGACCTATGACACCAACCTTGGTGTGGAATTTGGCCTTTGGAATCGACTGACCGGTGTGTTGGAAGTCTATAACAAAAGTACCAGTGGCCTGCTGCACTTTGTGCCACTTCCTGATGTTTCAGGATATACCGGGTATTTTGACAATATCGGTGGTGTTCGAAACAGGGGGATTGAGTTTACCTTGGGGGCAGATGTGCTGAATACCGCTTCCGGCTTTAACTGGCGATTGGACTTTAATATTGGTAAAAATGACAATGAAATCACCGAGCTTTATGGAGGCAAAAGCCAAATATCCGGCAACACCATCATCGAAGAAGGTGAAAACATCGACACATGGTACATGAGAAAATGGGCCGGTGTAAATCCTGAGGACGGAACTCCTCAATGGGAGCAAGTGGACCCTTCCACTGGAGAGGCCTCCGTTACCGGATCATATTCTGCAGCGACCCTTCAGAAAGTGGGAACATCCACCCCGGATTTCTTCGGAGGACTTAGCTCTAGCATGGAGTTCAAAGGGGTGTATCTGAACGCTACATTCGCCTATTCTGATGGAGCGATGGTGTACCAAAGTGCCCGGGAGCTTTTTGACAGTGACGGAGCATACCCTACCTATAATTTTATGAGGCTGCAGGACGGTTGGTCCAGATGGTCACCGGACAATACAAATGCAACCCATCCACAGCCTGTTTATGGAGGAAACAATAATGCACACAAAACCTCTTCCCGTTACCTGGAGGATGCCAGTTATTTGAGAATGCGTAATGTGACCTTGGGGTATACCATCCCTGCTCATATTACGGAGGCTTGGAAGATTGGAAGCTTGAGTGCTTATTTCTCAGCGGATAACTTGATCACGATCACCGACTACTCTGGCTTGGATCCTGAAGCGGCCGTTAATGGAGATACTTCTTCTCCTTACCCACTTCCTAAGCGACTTACTTTCGGTGTAAACCTTTCTTTCTGATCTAAAACGTTACCACATTATGAAATACTTAAATAAAAAATATTGGATTGGGCTGGCTGTGCTTACCCTTTCCGCTTGTAATATAGATAGAAGTCCATACGATTCCATTACCTCAGATGACTTGGCCAATTCCGAAACTAGTGCCCAGTCGGTTACCTTGGGGAACTACAGTAGGATGAAGGGCTGGAGTGATAATTGGCATCGTCTTTTTGAATATCCTTCGGATAATGTGGCCCTGAGTGGTACCACGACAGACCCTTTGTTTTTCACGTATAATTATCAGCGCATTCCCAATGGATCCCGAGTAGCTGGATTTTGGAGGAGTTCCTACCAGATCATTGTCGGGACCAATAAGGTGATCGAAGCCGTAGAGGAAGGAAAGTCTGATGCCGATGACCAGTTGTTGGCAGAAAACTACTATATCCGTGCTTTGATGCATTATCAGCTGATAAATATCTTTGGCAGGCCTTATGTCCAAGGTAGGGAAAATGAAGGAGTGCCGTTAAAACTGGATGGTGATCCCGAAAGTATTCCGGTAAGGTCTACTGTCGGGGAGGTGTACGATCAAGTAGAATCTGACTTGTTGAGAGCCGCTTCCCTTTTCACAGCAGAGAAGTCCAATGTTTATGCCACACAGGAAGCAGCTTGGGCTTTGCTGTCAAGGCTATACTTGTACATGGAAAACAATGCCAAGGCCATTGAATATGCCGATATGGTGATCAATTCAGGCAAGTTTAATTTGGTGGCTACCGAGAAATTGGCGGATTATACCAAGCTGGCACCAGAATCTAATTCGGAAACGATTTTTGCGATCAAGTTTATCCCAGATGCCGATTATTCCAGTAATGGCTGGTATACCGTGGGCTCATTATATGCCAATATCCAAGGCACTGGCTGGGGCGAGATGTATGCTTCCAGAAGGTACCTTGAAATGGTTAGGGAATATCCCGAAGATCAGCGCTACAATTTTATCGAGCCGGTAGTAGTGGACGAGTCGATTACTTGGGCCTTGTATGTGGACGACAGCTTTGCATACAAATGGAAAGAAGTAACTGCCTCAGGGGATGATTATGTGTATACCGAGGATGGTCAGCAGAAGATGCTGGAGAAGGAAAGTGATGGACATGGTGGTTACCATTATTTCATTCAGACGCCACAAGGATCCAAAAGGGTTTTGATTGATCATAAATTGGATGTGCGAAATGGCTTTCCTAAGTATTATGTCTTGAAGTGTTCCGGCCAGGAGGATCAAGTACACTTATGGTCTCCCGTGATTTCGAGGCTAGCCGAGATGTACCTGAATAGGGCTGAAGCCAATGCCAAAATGGGCAATGATGCCGCGGCGCTGGATGATGTAAACATGATCAGGTCCAGGGCAGGTATTCCAGATGTCGGGTTGTATACGACTGCAAACCTTGGCGAGAAATCGGTGCTGGATGTGGTGCTGGAAGAGCGTCAACTGGAGCTGGCTTATGAAGGCCATAGGAAAATAGATGTATTTAGAAACGACAGGACCATGAACCGTGAGTATCCAGGTACTCACTTGTCCGGAAACAATCCTATCTATACTGTCCCTGCCAATGATAATGCGGTGGTAGAATATTTGCCAGAAGGGCAATTATTGATTCATGATGGGCTAACCCAGAATCCATGATGTAGCAGCCACTTGTTAACAAGACTTAAAGCCATCCGCCAAAGCGGATGGCTTTTTTTGTTTGCCGTGCATGCTAAACATCAGGAGGGTTTAAGTCCCTTATGGGCGGGTTGGCACGAACCATTAGTTGAGGGCAAGGGTGTTTGGGGTGACCCAAAATCTGAAAGAAGCCTAAAACAAAGCTTTGTCCTAATGAATAAGAACTGGATATAAGGCCTACTTGGAGGATGAGGTGGCAATAGACACCGAAGTCCGAAGTCCAAACGTAATTCAAGGAGGTAAATCCAGTAGTATAAAGTAGGTGATGTTTAGCTTAACACGGGAGGTCTGTATATCCGAGAGGCTATCAGAAGTCAGCAGCGGCCATAGTAGTGAGGAAGCTCCTGTAATGGGAGTGGAGCGAAGGGCCAAATCTTTAAACAAGGAGCAGTTACCGGACAAATTGCAACAACCACAATGAAAGCAGGAAAACGTATAATGGGTCAGATGAGTCTAGCAGGACTGGACGAATGGTCGAGCGTCCGTGCAGTCAAGGGAGCAGACGTATTCTGCAATCAAGGCGGCAAGGTTAGGCGAGAGTGGTTGTCAAGGTGCACGGAAGAACGAGCCTTGACCAAGGAATTGATGGGGAAGATAGTGTCCCCCTCAAACCTTGTTGCCGCCCTGCGGCAAGTAGTGTCCAACAAGGGCAGTGCAGGAATTGACGGGATGAGTGTGGAGGAGTTACGGCAGTGGTTTTCAAGTCATTACCATGAATTCCAATCGCAAATCATCACGGGTAAGTATCGGGTAGAATCCGTACGTGAGGTACAGATACCCAAACCCAATGGGGGAGTACGAATCCTTGGGATTCCCACGGTAAAAGACAGGCTGGTACAGCAGGCCATCAGTCAGGTACTAAGTTTACACTACGATCCCACGTTCTCGGACAGGAGCTACGGCTTTAGGCCAGACCGAGGGGCACATGATGCCCTCAGACAGGCCGGTCAAGAAGTGTCAGAAGGCCGGGACTGGATAGTAGATATAGACTTGGAGAAGTTCTTCGATACAGTGAACCACGACAGGCTTATGTGGTTGTTGGGGACACGGATTGGAGACAAAACCCTGCTGAAGCTCATTGGCAAGTTCCTTCGGGCAGGTATGCTCAAAGACGGACTGGTGAGCCAAGGGGTAAAAGGCATGCCCCAGGGCAGTCCACTATCCCCACTTCTTTCCAATATCATACTGGATGAACTGGACAAAGAACTGGAAGTACGTGGCCACCGCTTTGTACGCTACGCAGACGACCTGATCGTTATGGTCAAAAGTGAACCCTCTGCAAAGCGAGTGTTATCGAGTCTCACAGCGTTCATAGAGCAGCGTATGCTGCTGAAAGTGAACAAGTCAAAGAGCAAGATAAGCAGGCCATACGAGCTGAATTTTCTTGGCCACAGCATCCTGATCGAAGGCAGGTTGGGGCTTAGCAAGACCAGCGAGCAACGGCTGAAAGCAAAGCTCAAGCAACTTACCCAACGAAATCGGGGGATAAGCCTTGAACAGTTGGTGAAGGAGCTCAATCCCATCCTGAGGGGGTGGCTCAACTACTTCAAAAATGCCCAAATGATCGGAAGATTAAAGGCAATAGAAGGTTGGCTTAACCGCAGGATAAGGTGTTTTCGTCTTAAGCAATGTAAGCGGGCATTTACGATGGCAAAGCTCCTACACCGCCTTGGCGTACCATGGAACAGGAGTTGGGCGACTGCGGGAAGTTCGAAGGGATGGTACAGGTTATCAGTGACCCCTGCCGCCCATGAGGCAATGAACCTGAAATGGTTCGGTACAATAGGCCTATACAGCCTCAAGGAAAACTACGTTAAACATTTAAAGAAACCGCCCAGTACGACCCACGTACGCTGGGTGGTGTGAGAGGACAGCAAAGTTAGGGTAGCTCCCTATCTTTGCTTCCTACTCGATTATGTGCATTTGGAGGGGTTTTTAGGGCTTTTGTATAGGAATAGGAGGGTTGGGATTTTAAGTTAAAATGACAAGAAATAGGTGAATTATGGCAGATTATTGCCTTGATGTATCATATAAATATTTTTAATAATAATTGATTTTTTTGTAGCTAATTTTGGTAAGAGTAAGTGGTGGTAGACTGCCTTGTAATAAAGGGAATCTGCTATAAATACAGCCTTTTGGGTGTTTTTTAATTTGAAAAGGCGGTTAAAGCCTAATGTTATAACGTGAATAGCATCCAATTAATTACTGAAGGGTATTGCTTTATGGTAAAATATAAAATGAGAAAAGTTATATTTTCTCATTTTATAGGTGCGGGTGGAGGAGAAGAATATACGTTCAGTCATGAGAAAAGAAACATAGGACCTTTACAATTATTAAATGATTTTAATTTATGGCATCGACTTTTACCAAACCAATAACGTTTAGGGACGTCTTGGTTTTATTTCTACTGCTTTTACTGGCCTTCAAACCATCATATGGACAAGGCACCAAGGAATTGGCCGATGAATTGACCTATTCCAGCCCAAATGTACCGGCTGGGCTTTTTGATTTTCCTCCGTATGATAAGGAAACTGTGGAAAGCCCAGAAAATGCTACCGTAGACGATGAGAATTTTGCACGATTATTGGCTAGTCCCGGGATCCTTGCAGGCTTAGGTTCCTATCATGGGGAATTGGAGCTGAAGTATCCGACTGTTTTACCGGCCAATACCACTACCTATATTCGGGTAGATGGTAGTGACGGACTGTTTGAATTACTGCTAGGGGGAAGCCTTGGAGAGCTGTTGGGTGATGTGCTGAGCCTGGTGGCCTTGGGAGAGCAGGAATTTACCATTATCGCACGGAATGGAAGCACCGATGTGTATTCCAGAAGTACGACCCAAGGGTTTGACATTGACAGGGCCCGGGTCATCACTGGGGCGGACGGAAACTTTTACATCGCAATCACCCCTGATGGAGCGTATGATAGGGTATATATAGAGAATGGTTCATTGTCTTTGCTTGGATTGGGTGATGAAGTGAACTTGGATGTTTTTAATGCTTTTAATTACGAGTCTGCAAGCATCTGCGGTAATCCAGTAGGGACTTCCTTTGATGTGAGTGGCGTTAACCTCGACCTGTTGAATTTAGGAGGTTCGGCAGCAGAGAATTTGCATTTTGCCATTGATGGTGACGAAAGCACTTATGCTTCGCTTAGCCCGGGAGTGTTGAGTTTAGCGGGTGTTTTGGAACAGCATTTTTACTTCGATGGCCTCGGAAAAGACACGGATGAGGTCATGGTGACATTGAGTGCCGATCCTGACGTGTTAGACGTCAATTTGTTGGGGAATATTGAGCTGGTCGCCTATAATGGTACTACTGAGGTGGGGCGTCAGGATTTGGAGAACTTGGGCAGTGATCTTCTCGGCATCGCCCAACTGGACCTTTTAGGTTTACTGGCAGATGGAGAAACGGTGACATTCACCATGACTCCGGGCGCTGCTTTTGACCGATTTGAAATTGAAGTAAGCACCTTGTTGGATCTGGGGACTTCCGAGAGCCTGAGGGTGCATGAGGTGAGCCGTACACCAGGCCGTCCAGTAATTGATGGTGTGGATGATGAGCAAAACATGTTGGTGTGTGCAGGAGAAGAGGTGACGTTAAATGCTACCGTATCCAGTGGAGATCAGGTAAGATGGTATGATGCGCCCATTGGCGGAAATTTGCTGCATACCGGAGCCACTTTTAACATCGGTCAGGTAGGGGGCAAGTCTACCTATTATGCCGCTACCGTACGTCCAGGTTGTGCAGAAGAATCCATTCGGGTACCTGCTACCGTGGATATCAATAAAAACCCATTGATTTCATTGAACGGCTCCGCTGTTTATACGATGGCTATTGGAGAGTCATTTTTCCTTCCCCCGGCCACAGCGGTAAACGAGGATGGTTCTGATGTGCCGGTTACTTGGACAGCCTTGGATGGTGCCCCTTTTACTGCACCAAACGTCGCGGGTCAGTTTACCCAAGGCGGCAGATACGTCTATCGGGTGTCTGCCACAGGAGCTGAATGTACCAATTTTGTGGATGTGGTGGTGAACGTATTCGACCCAGAAGGGTGTCCTCCTGTCTACAATAGAAGATATGCCACCAGTGCCGAAGACTTTACCACCAGTAGCCTGCTCGGCCTACAGCTTGGTTCGGTAAGCGATCCCGGATTGGCAGCAGGAAGCAATATGCAAGATTATTCCGAGCTATTGGAGACAGTAGGTACCAGTCTGCTAGGGCTTACGGGAGAAACTTCCCAAACGGTTCGTTGGAACACGATGATCCCGGCAGGTACACCCGTTTCGATCAAGCTGGGAAGGGAATATGGTGCGGCAGGAGTATCCAGTGGAATATATGTTCAGGCCATCGATGGAGATCCTGTAAATGGGGATGAGCTGTTGGGAGTTCGCCAAGTAGCAGATGCCAATCTCGTGTCGGCCGTAAACGGCATTAATGAATTTGTCTACACCTTTATTCCGGTGGATGCCAATGGCGTACCGGTTCCGTATAATGCAGTGAAAATATCGTTGGCATCCTTGGTGAATGCCGTGCAGCAAGTACGGGTGTACGGTGCTTATTACCACGAAACCAGCACTACTTTAGAGAATTGCACCTTCGGTGCCTTGGACTACTTGACTGGATTTGAGTCCATTATAGGTGGGTTGGACGTGGCCAGTGGATTGACTTCCGTGACTGATCCAGCGTTGGCATTTGACGATGATGAAAGCACCTATGCTGTCATGAACAATGCCGTCGGAGCCAATGTCAGTACCAAGCTGGATGTGACTTTTGCTGCTCCGGCGATTGCAGGGGACTCTGTTTTTATAAAAGTAGGAGGATCTACAGGATTATTGGATTTGACCTTGCTGGAAGGGTATACCATTCAGCGGTACCTTGGAGATCAGGAAGTAGGTGAGCCTTTAGATGTAGGTTCAAGTCTGCTTGAGCTTCGTTTGTTGGAAGGAGGAACCGAACAGGCTTTGACATTTATCAATGACCTCCCTTTTGACAGGATAGAAATATTGACGGGAGGAGTGGTAGAAGCCATTGATAACCTCCGTGTTTTTGAGATTAAACTCATTCCATTGAGTGAGATAGACCGGGAGCAGACTGATGAGGATTCTGGAGTCGATTATATTGAGATCTGTCCGGGAGATATCATCGAATTGCCGGAGGCGACTTGCGACCAAGTGAAATTCTACACAGATGAGAGTGGTGATACCGAAATCACCACTGATGAAATTGCAAACTGGGCTCCAGGAACTGTACAGACCGTTTACCTGAAAGTAGTGCGATTTGGCTGTGAAGAAGGAATAGACAGGAGGCCAATAGAAATCCGGGTGAAAGCATCCTCTGGAGACTTGCTTGAAAATATTTTGGTGAATGGGATTGATGCAGGAGCTTTCTGTCCTCCTTCAGGCCCGGTAACATTGGAGGCTAGCTTAGTTTCAGGGGCACCCTCTGGGGTTACCTTCCAGTGGTATCGTGACAATGCAGGCACCCCAGAACTTATTTCTGGAGAGACCAATGCTTTGGTAGAACTTTCAGGATTGGCTGCAGGGGACCATACTTACTATGTGGAGTTGATGGCAGACAATTTCTGCACCGCGGCACCACTCCCCGTGAACTTTACCCTCAACAGGAACGCCACAGATGATGATATCAATCTAGATGACCTCACCCAATGTGTGGGAGTGCCAGCAATGCTGTCTCCGTCCAGTGGTATAGCCAACCCAGTGTTTACCTGGTATTATGATGCTGCCAAGACATCTCCTATTGCTGATGGTGATACGGATGGAAGTATCACCTACGCCATTAATGCGGATGGAGAGCTGACCATTACCGGTATGGCAGATGGAACCAATGAAGTCGTTTATGTGACCGTGTCCGGTGATGAGGTGTGTGAAAATGTGGAAGGAAAAGAAGTGACCGTGACCGTCTCCAATGACCTGCCAGCACCTACTTTTGCCGCTGCAGATGTGAGTCTTTGCGGCACCGGTCAAGATGCGGTGTTCGAGGTGACCAATGCTGCCGGCGGATTTACCTATACCGTGTATGATGCCGAGACTGGAGGGTCGGAAGTAACTTCAGGTGTCACAATTACCGACAATATCATCACCCTAAGCAACGTGACGGCTGATGCATCCTATTGGGTAGGTGTTAGCGGTACTGGAGGATGTGTTGGATCAGTAAGGAGCGAGATTAGCGCAACCGTACTTCCAGTAGCGGATGAAGCGGACTTGGAGATTATCGGAAGTACGATTTGTGAGGGAGAGACGGCTACCTTGTCGGCATCCAGTTCATCGGTGACCAACCCTATTTTTAGATGGTACAGCGATGCTGATTTAACCAACTTGCTATTTGAAGGATTTGAATATGAAGTTTCACCTTCTTCCACGACCACATATTATGTGACTGTTCAGGGAGACGGTATCTGTGAAAATATCCCTGGAACAGCGGAAGCGGCGACATTGACCGTGAACGAAGTACCAGCAGTGCCAGGTGTATCGGGAGATGTGCGGATTTCGGAAGGCTTTGGTACGGTGCTCAGTGCATCCGTAGGGGATGCCACGCCAGCTGATGTGGAGATTGTTTGGTATGATGGAGGAGGAAATGAATTGGCCACCGGCGCTACTTATAACACCGGCCCATTGAGCCAAGGAGTTTACACGTATTATGCCGGGGCAAGAAATACGGTTTCTGGCTGTACTTCCGTTGGAAGGGCTGAGGTGACCGTGTCGGTTGGCCCACCGAGTCCAATTGAAGATTGTACCATCGCCAATGCACAGACCAATGGAACCGATCCGATTTGTGTCCTTTGTTCGGTGGAAGACCCCAATAATGCGGTGGATGGAAATCTCAACACCTACGCCAGATTCATCGCGCCTGCCTCCGTCTCCGGTGGTGTTTGGCAAGAACTTATATTCCCATCCAATGGAGCGGCCGGTGATACGATTACCGTGACCATTGGCAGTGGCGGATCCTTGATTGACCTGGATTTGCTAAGTGGGTTACAATTTGAAACATATAACGGGGCCACATCCAATAGTGATGGCGGAGTAGTGGATGGCAGTACCATTGATTTACGTCTACTGGAAGGCCAAGACGATAAAGCGGAGATCATTTTTGTCGCAGGTGGTAATTTTGACCGTGTGCGCATCAGTTATATGCCGCTTGCCGGCGTGCTTAATAGCGGCTGGAGAGTTTATCAGGCACAGATCAATTATGCTGCACCTACCGGAATTAGCGAGGATGTGGAAGTTTGTGCAGGAGATGCAGCCACCTTGTCCGCTACACCAGGCGAAGGGACTGCCTTGAGATGGTATGATGCTGCCACTGGCGGCACATTACTCGCCGAGGGAAATACGTATACGACAGATGTCTTGACCACACCTGGTACCAGAACCTATTATTTGGCCATTGTAAAAGGAACCTGTGAAGATCCTAATCGGATTCCGGTCGATGTCATGGTAAACCCTGGGCCTACCGCCGCTGATATTTCAGTGTCAGGAAACGAAAACCCCATTTGTGCGAATGCACCCGTGGTGTTAACACCTACGGTGGCGACAGGCAGCACCTTGGTGACCACTTCAGGGACATTCAGTTGGTACTTGGATGCTGACCGTTCCATGCCAATTAACGATGGTGATGTAAATGGTGATGTCAGTTATGCCATAGACGCCAATGGTGTCCTCACCATTACCGGACTCAACGCCACCAACAGCCCTTATGCATTTTATGTAAGTGTTTTGGGCGATAATGGTTGTGAAAACATGCCAGGCAGTTTGCGAGAAGTGCCTGTGAGGATTAATAGAAATGCTACTGATGCGGATATTGGGTTGGCAGATGAGATCACCCAATGTGTGGGCACGGCCGTAACCTTGGCTCCATCTACCGGGATTGAAGCCCCTGTGTTCACCTGGTATCTGGATGAAGCCATGACCATGCCGATCAATGATGGGGATACCAACGGCAGCATCACCTATTCCATCAATAATGCGGGAGCTTTGGTCATCGACGGGATGGCTGAAAACAGCAGCGAAATGTTTTATGTGACCGTAAGTGGAAGGAATGTCTGCGAAAATGTCGAACCGAAAGGCGTGAGCGTAAAAACCACGAATACCTTGGATAAGCCTGAGCTGAACCAGATGGATATGGTTCTATGTGGGGCCGGTAGCGATGTGGTTTTTGAAGTCATTAATTTCTCCGGAGGGATGACTTATACGCTATATGATGCAGAGACCGGGGGGAATGTAATGACGGATAACATTACCATCGACAATAATATCATCACCTTGGAAAATGTGTCAGCGGATGTCACCTACTGGGTAGGGGTAAGTGGAACCACCGGCTGTGAAGGGGCGGAAAGAACCCGGATTAGTGTGACCGTGAATGAAGTAGGGACTGCTTCGGACATAACGGCTCCGGGAACCACCATTTGTGCCGGAGACAGCTATGCTTTGACAGCAAGTTCCAGTACCGTGGCAAACCCTGTATTCACATGGTATACTGATGCCGCCCTGACCCAAGAAATGACAGACTTGACCGTTTCTCCGTCCAGCACTAGAATGTACTATGTAACCGTGAGCGGAGATGGCGTATGTGAGAATCCTCCAGGAGATGCCAAGGCAGTTACGGTTACCGTTAATAGAAACGCGGTTCGGGCAGATATCGAAACGAACAATGCGACCATTTGTGCTGGAGATTCCTTTGCCTTGTCAGCCAGTAGTTTGACAGTGGTCGATCCAGTGTTCTCTTGGTATGCCGATGCTGCCCTGACGATACCGTTATCCAGTACTACCGTAACACCGACAGCGACGACGACTTATTATGTGGCGATTTCCGGAGAGGGTGTTTGTGCAAGTAAGCCAAGTGAAGCTGCGACACTTACCGTGACGGTAAATCGAAATGCAACAGCTGATGATATTGAAGCGGATGGCGGGACCATTTGTGAAGGAGAGCAGTTTACGCTTCAGGCTACCACCACGGTGGGTAATCCAGTGTTTACCTGGTACAGTGATGAGGAGTTGACGATGCCAGTTGATGCATCGACAGTCACTCCAGCCACGACGACAACCTACTATGTAACCGTCAGAGGTGATGGTGTATGTGAAAATAAGCCTGGAACTGCCAAAGCATTAACCGTAACCGTAAACCGAAATGCTACTGCCGAAGATATTGATGCGGGGGGAGCCACTATTTGTGCTGGAGATAGCTTCACTTTAAGTGCTTCCAGTACTACAGTGGATGATCCAATCTTTACTTGGTACAGTGATGAGGATTTGACTACACCGCTTGGTACCACAACCGTTACACCAGCCTCGACGACGACCTATTATGTGACCGTTAGGGGAAATGGGGTTTGTGAAAATAATTCTGGAGATGCTCAGGCTGTCACCATTACCGTAAACCGAAATGCTACTCAAGCGGATATAACGGCTACAGGAGGGACCATTTGCGCAGGAGACACGTTCACCCTTACGGCCACCAGCAGTACGGTAGCGAACCCTGTCTTTACGTGGTATACCGATGCTGCTTTGACCACTGAAGTGGCTAATCCTGAAGTAGCCCCAGCTGCTACCAAAACATACTATGTGACCGTTAGTGGAGATGGGGTATGCGCCAATAAAGCAGGAGATGCCGTGGCAGTAACGGTTACCGTAAACAGAAATGCTACAGCATCCGATGTTCAAGCTGATGGCGGCACGATCTGCGAAGGGGGCACCTTCACCTTGAATGCTTCCAGTACGACGGTCAACAACCCCGTATTCACTTGGTACACCGATGCAGCCCTTACCAATCAGCTGACCGATGCCACGGTAAGTCCCGAGGTGACGACCACCTATTATGTAGCGGTCAGTGGGGACGGCGTATGTGCCAATAAATCAGGACAAGGGAAAGCCGTAACGGTCATGGTCAGTAGAGGTGCTTCTGCGGATGATATTGAAGCCGATGGGGCCACGATCTGTGCTGGAGAGCGCTTTATGCTATCCGCTTCTAGCGCTATCAGCAACGCTTCTTTCACCTGGTATACCGACGCTGCCCTGACCAATCCGATTACTGAACTGGAAGTTTCGCCAGCCAGCACCACCACCTATTATGTGACCGTAACGGGCGATGATGTGTGTGAAAATGCTTCAGGGGAGGCCAAAGCGGTGACGGTAACCGTTAATAGAAACGGAACGGCTTCTGATATACAAGCTGTGGGAGCTACGATTTGTGAAGGAGATAGCTATATGCTCGAAGCCACAAGTAGCATTGGAAACGCCACATTCAGGTGGTATACCGATGAAACCTTGACTACTGAAATCACCAGTGATCAGGTGAGCCCTTCCACGACCACCACCTATTACGTGACCGTGAGTGGAGATGGGGTCTGTGAGAATAAGCCTGGAACAGCCAAGGCCGTGACGATCATGGTGAATAGAAATGCCACCGCCAATGATATTGATGCCAGTGGCGGTGCGATATGCCCGGGAGATAGCTTTACCCTGACGGCCAATAGTGATGTAGCCAATTCAGTATTTACTTGGTATGCTGATGCGGGGCTTACCACTGCACTTTCATCTATGGAAGTAACACCTACTGCTACCACAACTTATTATGTAACGGTACAGGGAGATGGTGTTTGTGAAAACAACCCCGGTGATGCGTTAGCTGTGACGGTAACCGTCAATTCGGTTCCTGCTCCGACCACCAATGCCCCTACCCAAACCTTCTGTGGAACCGGTGGTGGTACCATTGCAGACCTTCAAGTCAATGAAACCAATGTGGTGTGGTACGATGCGGCCACAGGTGGAAATAGGCTGGATGGTAATGAAGCCATCATTGAAGGCATGACGTATTATGCCGCTCAAATAGATGCCAACACCGGCTGTGAAAGCGTGGATCGATTGGCGGTTATGGTAGCAGATTGTGCCCACTTGGAGGTGACTAAAACAGCCGAATTGACCACTGCAGTGGTGGGGCAGATGTTTAATTATACCATTGCGATTACCAATTCGGGAATCGTGCCTGCCCAAAATGTAGTGGTGATCGATAATGTGCCTGATGCGCTTCAAGTGTTGGAAGCTTCTAATGGTGGAGCCGTTTCTGGTAACACTGTGACATGGGAGATCGCTGAGATCGGGGCCGGACAAACCTTGGAGTTAACCCTTGGTGTGATGGCCTTGATGGAGAGCCCAGGGGTGGTTAACAGCGTGACCGCAGACAGTGACAATTCCGATCCGGATGAAGATGAATCTGATCCGACGCCAATCCTTAGCGATGATGTGGATTTGGCTATGGACATAACAGTATCCGCACCGGTGATCGAGCTAGGGGAGGAATTTACCTATACCCTTATAGTAACCAATAAGACGGCTACACCAGCGTTAAATGTCACTTTAACTGATTATCTGCCATCACAAGTGAGGTATCTCGGTTCCAATGCCAGTCCTACCATCACAGAAGAGTATGATGCATCTTCTGGTGAATTGACTTTCATGATTCCAGAAATTCCTGGAAATGCAGTGGTAGAGATCATCCTTCGTGTTCAAGCACAAACGCGTGGATTGGTGACCAATTCGGCAGCTGTAGAAACGGCTGATCAAGTGGACATGCTGGAAGAGGATAATACCGCTACCATCTCGCACGATCAATTAGAGATTACCATCCCTAATGTGTTCAGCCCGAATGGTGATGGCATCAACGATACTTGGGAAATCGAAGGATTGGCAGCACTTTATCCTGAGAATGAAATCATAGTCGTCAATCGTTGGGGAGGTGAAGTGTTTAAGACTTCCAATTATAAAAACGATTGGGATGGAGGTTCGCTGAATGAGGGTACCTACTACTACAGGGTGATCATTCGGGATGGAGATACAGGTAGAGAAACCGAGTTTACAGGATACGTAACCATTTTAAGATAGAGAATCGATGAAAAGTTTGAAATACATCTTGATCGTAGCGGGGATCATTTTTACTTGCATGGACGCAAAGGCCCAGCAGGCTCCCGTTTTCAGTCAATATATGTTTAACCCTTTGTTCTTGAACCCGGCGTATGCTGGGTACAAGCAACAGATTTACTTGCAAAGCTATTACAGAAAGCAATGGACCAGTGTTCCTGGCAGCCCAGAGACGTTTGCCATTTCGGGTGATGGACTGATTACGGACACCAATATCGGGGTGGGTGGACATATCATGGTAGACCGGTTGGGTGCACAAAAAACCACCGGAGGATATGCCAATACTGCCTACCACTTGCGGGTCTCCAACGAAGGTTATTTGAGTTTTGGGCTTGGTGCCGGACTGGTAAACACCAGCTTGGATGGTTCTAGGCTAAATCCGATGGATCCCTCAGATCCATCGGTTTCCAGTGGTAATGAGCGGGTGCTTTACCCTGACTTGAGGGCGGGGCTGTTTTATTATAACCCTAAATTCTATGCGGGCCTTTCAGCCGATAATTTGTTTTCCTCCAGTTTTAATTTTGACAATGGAGCAGTATTGGTGCAGCCTTCCTCTAACATGTACCTGACCGCAGGAACCATCATTGATGTATCCTATAACGTGGCCATCAAGCCTTCTGTCCTCTATGTGGAAGATTTTAACGGCCCTTCACGATTGGATTTGAACGCCTTTGTATTGTTGGGAGAAAAACTATGGGTGGGAGCTTCCTACCGGACTTCTGTCAACCTTCAGGGCGAGGAATTTCAAGGAGAGACCAAAAGGCCTGTGTCCGTGGTGGGCTTGGTCGAGTTTTATGTAAACGACCGGCTGCGGATAGGTTATGCTTATGACCATAATGTTTCCGGATTCAGCACCAAGGCATTTTCTACACACGACTTCTCCGTAGGCTATTTGTTTCCGCCAAAACGCGTGAAATTAGTTTCCCCAAGATATTTTTAATGCAGATATATGATGAAAAGAACTACCTACTACATGCTTTCGATAGTGCTATTGGCAGGGGCTTTTTCATGTTCCAGTTTGAAGAACAGGGATTTGATCAAAGGCAACCAGCAGTATGAAATGCTTAATTATGCCGTAGCCGTAAACCATTATAAGATAGCTTGGGAAAGGACAGAACTACCGGAAGTGGCCAGAGGATTGGCAAAGTCCTACTTTGAGATGCGGGAGTTTGACCTGGCAGAATCTTGGTATGCCAGACTGGATCGGGAAGATCAGTTGTCCAACCAAGACAGGCTTGATTTTGCAAAGACCTTGATTGCCAATTCCAAGTTTGACGAAGCAAGAATGCAATTGATCAAGTATAATCGCGCTGATGCTACGGAAGTGAGCCAAGAAGAGATTAACAACCTGCTCGAAACCGTGAAAGAAGCCAAAATCCTGCTCAATGCATCCAAGGATGTACGGATTACGAACCTTCGAGAGGTCAATTCTCCTTTTGCTGATTTTGGAGCCTATGTAAAGGATAGCACCTTGGTTTTTGCCAGTGACCGGATGGATAAAGACCCCGGTAAAATGAAAGTGGATGAATACAATGCCCTCAGAAGTGATATTTATGGCTGGACCGGAAACGGTTACCTAAAAGTATACGAGGCGACAGGTGATTGGGACCAGTATGAAGTAGATACGGTTCTGAAATTGGAGGATTATAAGAGTGATCACCACAGTGGCCCTATTTATGAAGCCGAAAATATGAAGTTTTGGGTGAAATCCGGGAAGCCTGGAGATAAGAAGAGGGGCGAGAATGTAAGCAAGAAAAACTATACGCTCTACCCGCAAGTGTTTTATAACATCAAAACAGACACGGCATGGGGAGCGTTTACCGGAGTGCCTTTTAACAACCCTTACGAATATGCCGTCAGTGATCCTTTTTGGGACGAGAAGGAAGAGCGGCTATATTTTTCATCCGATAAGCCGGGGGGATATGGGAAAGCAGATCTATACTACAGCAAGTACATGGGAGAGGGTAAATGGTCCGAACCGATTAACCTTGGTGATGAAATAAATACTTTCGGAGATGAACGTACGCCATTTGTAGACAAAAAAGGGTGGTTATATTTTTCATCGGATGGTAGACAAGGCCTTGGAGGGTTGGATATTTTTAGGAGTGAACCCAAAGGGAACAACTGGCAAAAGCCAGAAAATCAAGGCGCTCCCATCAATTCCACTCGGGATGATTTTGCTTATTTCATCAATCCTGATATTCCAGACAGAGGGGTGATCTCTTCTGACCGCCAAGGTGGTGAAGGTTGGGATGATGTGTATGCATTTGTACTGGACATTAATTCCAAAATTTTTCTGAAAGGAACGGTCAAGGATAAAGAGACTTTCGAACCACTTCCCAATGCCGTGGTGGTGTTGGCAGATAAAAGTACGGGGACAGAATTTACCTATGTTACGGATGAAAAAGGGGAGTATGACTTTCAGCTAAATGAGGAAACTGTTTACGATATCGAGGGGAAAAAAACCGATTATATTACCGCAGAGATTAAAGGGTTGAGCACTAAGGGTATCAGGTTGTTTGCGGATAGCACCATTGTCCGAGACCTCTTTCTTGACAAAATCGAGATCGGTAAGACCATTGAGCTGGAGAATATTTATTACGATTTTGACAAATGGGAAATCCGCCCCGATGCAGCACTGGAGCTTGATAAGCTGGTGAAAATACTCGAGGATAATCCTACGATGAAGATTGAGTTGAATTCCCATACGGACAGTCGCGGTTCGGATTCCTATAATCAAACCCTTTCTGAGAAACGTGCCCAATCGGCTGTGGATTATATCATCTCCAGAGGGGTTTCCAGGGTAAGGATAGAAGCCCGTGGCTATGGTGAATCCAGGTTGCTGAATGCATGTGACGATGGGGTGGAATGTACTGATGAGCAACATCAGCAAAACCGTCGTACCGAATTCACGATCGTGGATTATTA
Organism: Echinicola vietnamensis DSM 17526; assembly: GCF_000325705.1. Taxonomy (NCBI): domain Bacteria; kingdom Pseudomonadati; phylum Bacteroidota; class Cytophagia; order Cytophagales; family Cyclobacteriaceae; genus Echinicola; species Echinicola vietnamensis. Next base: position 2,560,057 of record NC_019904.1, read on the forward strand.
AGAAGAGACGTTTTTTCTACATACAACTTTCAACTAGGAGGGATGCGTTCGGTAGTAGTCAATAATACCCTTCACGTTAATTTTTTAAGTGTCAAGACCGTCTATTGGACGGTTTTGGCCTTTTTATGCCTATTTTTTTTAATTCCCAAAGCGGTAACTGCGCAAAAAGTGTACACATCAGATGTGATTTCATATAGTCCTAATTTCGGTGTTATTCCTCCAATTATAAGGGTTTTAGATCCTACAAATGCTACCGCTGATAATGGTCTTTATGCCAGGCTTAAGGCACGAGGTGAAGTCCTTGGTCTAGTAGGAGGATATAATAGCTATTTGGAATTGGGGTATACAGAAGCAGTTCCTGCCAATACTCCTTCATATATCCGGATCGGTGGCGATCCAGATTTATTGGAAGCACTTTTAGGTGGAACGCTGGGAGATGCTTTGATAGCTGTTTTAGGCGGGGTGTTGGGAAACCAGGTCATTGAAGTGCGGGCATATGACGAAGTTGGCACGACAGTATTTAGTGGCGATTCTAGAGGAGGTTTTGATGCAAATAATTTGAGATTGCTCCAAGGTAAGGATGGTGATTATTACTTAAGAATTATTCCAGATCACGCCTATAAAAGCATAGAAGTTAAAAATATTGTAGATGGATTGCTTGCAGTGTTGACCACTTTTCATTTAGATGTTTACCATGCTTTTTATTTCGAAGAGCAATGTAATTATTCTCCCGAATTTGTATCCTACAGCGGGGATGGTATAAACCTGGATGTCCTCGATTTAGGGGGAGGGATTGTCGAACATCCTGAATATGCGATGGATGATGATCTTTCTACTTCAGCATCCATTGGGCCGGGGTTAATCAATTTGGTAGGGAGCTATTCTTCCCAATTCCACTTTACTCAGGGCTCTTCTCCTACCGATGAAGTCATGGTAACCTTAAGCGGTGATCCATCTTTGCTGAATGTGGATGTGCTTAACAGTGTGTCCTTTCAGGCCTATGACGGTGATGATTTGGTGTTTGAGCAGGATTTGGGCGCACTTTCGGATGAACTTTTGGGATTGATTGATCTGGATATTTTGGGACTGCTGGGGGATGGGACACCTGTCACCTTTCCTGTTTCACCAGACGTGTCATTCGATCGGTTTGAAATCACGGTGGGTGCTGTGGTGGGTGTGGATGTAGGAGAAGCCTTAAACGTCCATGAAGTGGCGCGAACAGTAGGAATGCCTGAATTTGGCGGGGCCACGGGAAATCAGTATTCCGTATGTGAAGGGCAGTCACTCAGTGTATCCCCTCAGCACTATGGAGGAGCGGCGCTCCGGTGGTATGACACGCCAGTAGGAGGAACTTCTATTGGCGCCACGGAAAGCTTGGATATTGCTGAAGTGACAGAGGATCAGACCTATTATGTGTCCAGCATTGACCATTGCAATGGCGAAGAAATAGAATCCGCACGAGTGGCCGTAGGGGTGGAGGCGCTGGCTGTCCCCCAAGTGGAGGACTATGGAGGACTTCCCAGTCAGGCGGAATATGGCGTTGGCGAAGCAGTGATACTCGAACCTGTACTGGAAGCCGGTACAGGCATTGAAGATCCACAGTTTAGCTGGTCATTGTCACCAACTGGAGCCCCGGTGATCGCCGATGAGGTGGAAGTGGATAAAGGCGATCATACCGTAACCTATCGTTTGCGGCCGGATGGAGCCTTGGAAATTGAAGGATTGATGCCTGAGGATGAGATTGAAGAGGTTTACTTGGCTTTGCAAAATGGAGTCACAGGATGCAAAGCCATTCAGGCCGTGGACCAAGTTTATGTGATTCTGCCGGTCAGCTGGAAGAGGTTTGATGGGATGGCCCAGAATAAGGAAAACCGGTTGGAGTGGGAATTTTTTACACCTCAGCCGTTATGGCGGTTAAGCATCCAGCGAGCCAATGAAAGCTTGAAATGGTACGATATCGGAGAAATGGAGCTGTCTCCTGACGTCATGTATGGCGGTGCGTTTTCTTTTGTGGACGAGTCCCCGTATTTAGGTGCCAATTATTACAGGATCAAAGCCGAAAAAATGGATGGGAGCAAAGCCTATAGCAAGGTCATTCGCCTGGACTTGGAGCGTCAAGTTGATGAAGTGTTTGACGTATACCCAAATCCAGTTGTCGGCATCCCTGTACTCCGAAATCAAACCACAAAAGATTTAGGCCAAACAACTGTTCAGGTATACGATCAGCACGGTGGGTTGGTGGATCGTTTTAGCCTTGACCAATTGCTTTCAGGCGAGGCTGTAAAGCTCGACCAGGCCAAGCCGCTGCATCCCGGTGTGTACATCTACACCTTTTATACCCAAGGACATGTCCAGCGGATAAAGGTGATTTGGTAAATAGGGATAAAGCAGCATTTAACGGGTCACTTGATTTAACCTGGACAGAATGTTCTGGTAATAATTCCTGCCCACAGGGATGGATTGATCCTTGATAAGGATTTCTTTGGAATTAAGGGCGTCTATTTTATCGAGGTTAACGATAAATGCTTTGTTGACTTTACAGAAAAGCAATGACGGAAGTTTTTGAAGGACATCTTTCAAGACATTTCTTAAGGTGTAGACGGTATTGTCTCCTGTGCTGATGTGGGTGTAGGAGCCATCGGCTTTGATCCAATCGATGTCTTTAATCGCTATTTTTTTTAAATAACCTTTGTCTCTAATAAAGATAGATCCTTTGATGATTTTATCATGCACGATTAATTCAGATACCTTGTCCGCATTTTTTGTTTCATAATTACTAATGGCCAAGGTAAGGGTAGTGATCAAGGTGTCTTTTGAAAAGGGTTTGACGATATATCCGTCAGGAGAGACTTCCTTCACTTTGTTTAGTGTTTCTTTATCCGTGGAGCTGGTGAAGAAAATGACCGGGATATTGAACTTCTCTCGGATATTGTGGGCTATGTCAATACCGTTACTGTTACCTTTTAGATGAATATCCAACAAAACTGCTGCTGGGAACTTTTCAAATAAGGTATCTTCGATTTTTTCGTCTGAATCCAGAATGTCACACACTTCGTACCCTTCAGCTTCTAAAAGGTCTTTTGTATTATCTGCCAGTTCAGGATTGTCCTCTACAATTAGTATCTGTGTTTTCATATTTAGTCAAACTTGACTTCCTCCAAGTGATGTCAATAATACGGAGAAAATTTCTAAAATGATATCGCTTTTCTTAAAAACTAAACAAGGTTAAAATTACCAGTATAGAACTAGGTAAAAACACCTGTTTTCTTGTTGTTAATTTATAAAAAATGAAAAAAACGACAATAATAAGTTAATAAAAGGTGTAATTATGTTATCTTAACCAATAAGTTGAAATCGAGCTGTTTAATTCAGTAAGTTCAATTCATAAGAAAAAAAGGTTGAAAAATTGTTCTCCAGATTTATCTAATACCAGTTAAACCTTACATATCATGTGTGTGATTTTTAGATACTCGTAACAGAGAAGGTAATGAATTTTTGAGATGCAATCATAAAAAAAACTATAAGGTTTTAGCGATGATTGGAAAAAAAAGAATGCTGGCTTTAGGTATTGATGATAGAGAAAAAATCTTTTATTTAAAAGAGGTAGGCAAATGTTGAGAGCGTCATATTCAATAGACAATAATAACCAAAAAACACCAAGCCAAGTAGTCTTTCCTGCTACTGATGGACTTCAAAATTTGTGTTGTAAGGAAAAAGGAGGAAGTATGGAAAAAGTTTCTACCGAGCTTTTCAAGATTCAGCGGCTTTACCACACTGGCGAACTTACAGCCAATAAAGCGTTTGACCGGGTGAACTCGATTGTTTCGGATTTAGTTTCGTTTGAGGCGATCCTATTTGGAAGGCTGCATGCAGATAAAGTAGATAGGTTCATTTATTTTTGTTCGGGTACGAATGATAGGTCAGATCTGGAGTATTGGAACGACGTGAAGAATGCCACGAATAAACTTTTATGCAAGAACGTGGACGCACTCAATAGTGGTTTGATGGTTTCAGGGAAAAGTACTTTTGGAAAAATGACTGAAGACGTAGCGGAGGCAAAGAAGTATTTGATGATCCCTACTCTCATGGACAACGAAAGCCTGGGCTTTTTGGCGTTGGTGAATGTGGAGGAAGTGCATCTTGAGAAATGCGAAGGGCCATTGCGGGAATTGACCGTAGCTTTTGCGCTTATTTATTTGTTCGAATTGCGAATGGCGGGTTCAGGGGCTACGGTGAATGGCAAAAGCAAAAACGAACTATTGGATATGCTGGTGAAACATTCATCCGATATGATAGGGGTGTTTGATGTCAATTGGATGCCGAAATATCTTTCCCCTTCATTTGAGCAGGCGTTTGGATTTACTAGAAACCAGTTAATGGATCCTTCTTTTTTCGAAGGGTTTAGAAGTAAGGTGAAAGATATGGAAAAGGTGGTGGTAGATGGTGTGAAAAGGTACCGTTTTACCAATCTTAATTCAGCCGGGGAAAGGATATGGTTGGAAAGTATTTTTGACACCTTGTATGATGAAGATGGAGAGATTCAAGGGCATATGGCCATCATGCGGAATATTTCTGAGGAGGTAATTGGTGAGCAAAAGATGAGCGAGGCGCTGGAAAAGGAAATTGCCTTAAATAAAATGAAATCTCAGTTTATTTCCATTACTTCCCATGAGTTTAAGACCCCCTTGTCCACCATCAAGTCAAGCATCGAAATTTGTAATATTGAGTTGCAGCGCCAGCTTCAAGAACATCCCTCTGAGCAAAAATTTAAAAAGCACTTTAATCGAGTAAACAATGAAGTGGATCGGATGAATTCTCTTCTAGTAAACCTTCTAAACCTCGAGAAGATCAATCAAGGGGTGATCCAAGTGAGTTCAAAAGGAAAAAAAATCAACAGTTACCTTCGATCGGTATTGGAGGATTGGGTGGATCAGGATTCGGTGCACTTTGAAACCACTTTGCCGGAAGACTTTATCCACTCCATCGATGTTAGCTTGATGAACCAAGTCATTACCAATTTGGTGGAGAATGCACTGAAATATGGCAATAGGGATGAAAAAGTAATCGTCAAAGCCCATCACACGGATCGGGAATTGGTGGTTTCCGTAAGAGACTTTGGCGATGGAATACCCGAAAAAGAACAAGAGCATCTATTTAAGCCGTTTTTCAGGGCATCGAATTCCAGCAAGTATGACAAAGGCTCTGGGCTGGGATTGATGATCACCAAAAAGTTTATTGAGCTCCAAAATGGAACCGTCCATTTTGAATCCGAAGAAGGAGTGGGAACATGTTTTTTCCTTACTTTTCCCTTAACCTAATTCGATTGGTTGATTTACTGTTTTTTTGAAATTAGCCTTAAAATGTCCTTTAAATAAGTTAATTTAAGGGGTTTTGAAATTAAAGCTGGTTTAGAAAATATGAAAAAAGTACTATTACCCATTTTGGCTATTTGTGGTATTACAGCATGTTCCCCATCCACTAAAAAGCAGCAAGACTCGGAAGTAAAGGAGGTTTCCATTGCTACGGATGACCTTGAGGGGGGGTGGAAATCACTGTTTAATGGGGAGGATTTGGCTCATTGGAAGGTGAAAATATCTAAACACGAACTGGAGGATAATTATGCCAATACTTTCAGGGTAGAGGATGGAATGATGAAGGTACGTTATGATGGATATGAGGATTTTGATCAGCAGTATGGCCATATTTTTTATGATGAACCATTTTCTGCCTATTTACTTCATCTCGAGTATCGTTTTGTAGGAGAACAAGCCCCGGGAGGGGAAGGTTGGGCGTTGCGAAATAGCGGTGCAATGCTTCATGGACAGTCTCCCGAAAGTATGCTGAAAGACCAGGATTTCCCCATTTCCATTGAGGGCCAGCTACTCGGCGGAGACGGAGAGCATGACCGTACCACCAGTAACCTTTGTACACCAGGTACTAATGTGGTTATGGATGGAGAGCTCTTTACGCCTCATTGTGTGAGCTCCAGCTCTAAAACCTACCATGGTGAACAATGGGTATCGGCTGATTTTTTGGTTTTGGCGGACTCAGTCGTCCAGCATATCGTGGAGGGTGATACGGTCATGACCTATTATGCTCCCCAGATTGGAGGGGGGAACGTAGATCCAGTAGATCCAGCGGTAAAGCAGGATGGTAAATTACTGACAGAAGGCTATATTTCCTTACAAAGTGAAAGTCATCCCATCGATTTTCGAAAAGTGGAATTGTTTGATTTAGCACCCTATATGGATGATCCTGAATCGTTAAAAGCTGTTTTGAAGAAATTGAGAAACCGATAGAAGAAATCATCATCCCCGCAGGCCAAAACATCAAATGAGTGATTGCTACCTGATATGTGGCGGATGAAAAGCAGGTGGGTAGTTTCAAGGCATGACAAATTAATTTTTGTCGGCCTTTTCTTTTTCGCGCTCATTTTTGGGCTTTTTGTAGAAAAACCACCAAAATATCCCCAGCACAATTACCGTAAGCGGTAAAACCAAATAAATGATGATATCTGCTGTCGTGTTTAATCGGACGGGCTCATCCGTTCTGGGTGTACCTGTCGGGATTTGGCCAAGAGCATGTTGACAGGTCATAGCAATCAATGCGGCCAAAAGAATCACGTTAAAGCTTGTTTTTCTTATCATCTGCTCCATAGTTGTTTGGTTTTGCTTAAAGTTATGGAATAGATGGGGGAAATGTAAGTGATTGAAGATTAAAAATAACTATTCTGTGCCTTGGGGATTAAGTGATAAGGGAGGTATTTGATGGAAATCAGATGATGTTTCCTTGAATGTATTTTATAAAGGAAAGTATCCGGTGAATGTCAAGTTCACCGGATGGAGAGGTTAAAATGAAATAGCATGGTCTGCAGGGATGCTTTGTCCTGCCCAAGCTTTCTTGGCAGACCAATCGGCATCTGCTGCCGTCCAGAAATCATGGTCAGTCGGCAAACCCAACGGCAAAAAGCCTAATGTACATAGGTATAGGCTTCCTGTGGAAATATAAGCGTCGCCCATCTCTGGCTGATGACCACAGAAGCCAATGGTCAGCCATCCGTCCTGATCGAAAGTGCCGGGTGCTTCAAATTGTCGCTGGATAATGGCGCTTAGGGCACTGCGAACCTGAGCTCCGGTAATGGCTTCCGGTAATGTCCCCAATAGGGCCGTTTCTGCCAATGGCTGGAAGGCGCCGACGCGGTAAGTGATGGACCTCCCCACAGGTGGATAGGTGCCCTCCGGCGAAATTAGGCGTTCTTGCTGCTCGGCAAATCGCGTCATTCTTTTGCCCACACGTTCATAGAGGTCTTGATAGCTTTTCCGTTTGGATGCGGCTACTTTTAGGACTTGAAGCATCATTGGCTGGATGACATAGCCATTGTAATAGTCCATGTGGAAATTTTGGCCGTCGCCATACCAACCATCTCCTACGTACCATTCGTCATGTTTCTTGACGGCAAAATCTATCCGCATGAAGTCACCACCTTCCCCGACAAACAGCAAGAAGGCGTCGAGCATGGCTCCAAACAATAGCCAGTTGTTATAATAGGGAGGAATAGCTTCCTTTTGATTTTTGATCTCTTGCACAAAACGCTTTTTGACTTTCTCATCCAGTGGCTCCCAAAGGGCCTCCGGAGCACGCATGATCCCATGAACCAAAAAAGCCCCATCCACAAGGGGTTGGGAGCCTTTGGTCCAGTTGAGGTAGTCAGGGGAATTAGGGTCGACACTGTGCGCGATGCTTTTCAATGCTTTTTCCCGAAGATCCTTTCGCATCTGTCCCTCATGGTCTGCACTGTCTGGGAGGGCTAGCCAAGGAGCCACCCCGGCAAGGGTTCTTCCCAGGGCTTCCAGATGGGTGACATTTTCCCTACCCTGGTAAGCTTTCGGAGGGGTTTCTACCGGCATGCTAGCACGGAGTTTCCCTTGGCTCATTTGGCTGAGCACTGGAGAGGCAATCTTATACAGGGTATTGGCCCAATAGCTTCTTTCATTTGGGTTTGAAGGGGCCGGGGGAGTAGTTTTTGCGGAGAGGGTGCTTGGCAAAATGCCGACAGCTCCCACAGCCGGAATGTATTTTACGAAAGATCGTCTATTCATAGAATTTCGATTTTGTGGATTTTTAAAATTAGTCTATTTGCACTAACATTCAAGGTGGCTTTTAGGAATTGACCATTATTTCATTATGATCGGTTCAGGGTGCTTATCAGCGTCAAATGGGTCGAAAAAGTAAATCCCTGCCTGTTGGTAAAGTGGAAGATGTTTTTTTAACCTGTTTGAAAAATCTCCGAAATCTTTTTGGCTCGTTGGGGTCCAGGCTACTTCTGCTAGGGCGGCGAGGCGAGGGAACGTCAAATAGTCCAGTCGTGCTTCATGAGTGACCGTCTCAGTCCATAGATTGGCTTGAAAACCCAATATCAAAGACCTTTTTGAAGCAGGGACTTCCAGCTGGGACAAACTAAATTCGTAGACGCGTTGGAGTGGGTTGAAGTTGCCGCCCCATTTTCTTCCATAACGGTCGTTATCCTGCTGTACAAAATCAAAGTACAACGGAATCCTCGGACAAATAACCGTCTGAATATTGTTTTCCAATAGCTTTTGGAGTTGCTGCGGCTGGTCATGTCGCCACCAAAATAAAACACTTCTGTCCGTAGGAAGCCCAGCATCTGCCATTTCGTCCCAGGCCAAAATAGTATTGTTAAGAGCAAAAAGCGAGTCTGCCATGCGCTTCATGAAGTAATCTTCTACGGCTTTTAAGTCTTCCAGCCCTTGGGAGTCCATGAGTTGTTGTACGTGGGGATCCGTTTTCCACTGCTGATTCCCAAAACTTACTTCATCTCCCCCTAAGTGAATCATTTGTTCAGGAAAAAGCGCATCGGCTTCACGTAGAATGGTGCTCAGATAGGCATAGGTTTCTTCCTTTGCAGGGTGAAAGGTAAACGCCGGATATTTTTCCGACCCTCCGCCGCTGAATTCCGGATAGGCCCTATTGGCAGCTGTGGCATGTCCGGGCATGTCGATTTCCGGAATGATGTCGATTTTTCGCTCCGCGGCATAGCGGACAATTTCTTTGATCTCTGCTTGGGTGTAATAGCGGGCAGGAGCGTTGGGGTCGCTGTTGTCTCCAATGCCTCCTATCAGGGCCAATTTAGGATAGCCGTTGATGGCTATTCTCCAGCCTTGTGCATCCGTCAGGTGCCAATGAAACTTGTTTAGTTTATAATATGCCATCCAGTCCAAGAGTGATTTGACCTTCTCCATTCCGAAAAAATGTCTTGATTCGTCCAGCATAAAACCTCGCCAGCGGTAAGCAGGGCGGTCTGAAATTTGCCACGAAGGGATGTTGATCCTGCCTTCTGAAAGGGGAGCTTGATCAGCCAGCTGTAATAAAGAAATGATGCCATGGAAAATACCCGTCTCTGTGGCAGAAGAGATGGTGATTCCACGGGATGGATGGATGGATAATTGATAATCATCAGATACTGACTCGGAAAGCACCAGGTGGATGTCGCTGGCCGATCCTTCTGAGGTTTCGATTCCCAGAGGAAATGCCTTTTGCGAAAGAAACATTTTTTGTAAAAAATATGCCTCCTCTTGCAGCAGTTTATTGGAATACTGGATCTTGGTAGTGGCCGTGATGGGGAAAGGTACCTCTCCTTTATCATAGCTTGTGGGCAAAGGAATGATTTCAGGACGGTTTTGTCCAAAGGAAGGGAGGCAGATCAAAATGGATAGTAGAAAAAAACTGTACGTTTTCATGTTGGAGGAAATTGTGGGTTTTTGGCTCAATAACATGCCGAAGTGAATAGCTCGGGGCAAGCCATAATACCGGGGGAATTAAATCAAATATAAACTTTAATCATCCGCTTTGCTAAGCTTGTTTTAACATAAATGCCGGCCATCACCAGTGGTGAAGTAGCCAGCATTTAGATTTTTTATTAGTCTAGAAACCATTCTTGGTACCTTTTGAGCGCTTCAATGTAGTAATAATCAGCATAGGTAAGCGGTACATCGACTTCAGAGTTATGCGGTAAAGATCCCACACTGTGCATTAAGATAAATCCACCATTTTCGCCAAGCTTAGCACGATACTTATCCGATGAAAGACTGATGAGGGTCTTTTCTGCGGCAGATACATATTTTTCTGCTTTCGTTTTATCTGCAGTGTATTTGCTCAATTCCAGAAGTGCCGAAGCATTCAGCGCCGCCGCGGATGCATCGCGGTAAGTGGTGTCCGTGGCCGGGGCGTCATAATCCCAATAAGGGACCATGTCTGCAGGCATGTTAGGATGGTCAAGGATAAAGGCCGCAATATTTTCAGCCTGGGCCAAATACGCTGGGTCTTTGGTGTCGCGGTACATGACAGTATATCCATACAGCCCCCAAGATTGTCCGCGTGACCATGCGGAGTCATCCGCTTTTCCTTGGTGTGTTTTCTTGTCCACCACCTGGCCCGTTGCAGGATCATAGTCCACGACATGATAGGAGCTGAAATCATCACGGAAGTGATTTTTAAGGGTACTATCTGCATGGGAAATGTTAATGTTGCGGTATTTGTCGTCTCCTGAAACGTCAGATGCCCAAAAGAGAAACTCCAGGTTCATCATATTGTCAATGATCACCGGGTATTTCCACGAACCATGGTCCCATGATTTGATCAGGCCAGTCTCTGGATGAAAACGGGTGGCTAAGGATTCAGCACCTTGTAGCATGACTTCTTTGTAATGTTCATTCCCGGTAATCCGATAAGCATTCCCAAAGCTACAAAACAGCATGAAGCCAAGGTCATGGGTACCTTTATTGTCTTTTTCTTTTTCCAGGATTTCCAATTTTTGCTCGGCCAGCTGAAGCATGGAGGAATCACCAGACATTTCATAGAGGTATAGCAACGTCCCGGGATAAAAGCCAGAGGTCCACCAGCTGGTGCCCGAACTAACCGATTTAGCTTCTTCTTGAATAAATGTCCTCGGAAGCTTGTCTTCTGGAACCAAGGTGCTTAGGTGCTCATATTGTTTCACGGAAAAGGCAATGTTCTCTTGGATGAAAGCTTCCGTAATATCAGGTGAAGAAGCATCCGGTTCCTCTGTTTTTTGGGTGGATTGGCCGCAGCCAGTAACCAATAGACCTGCAGCCAACAGAGCGTAGATAAATTTGTGATTTCGTTTCATGTGGGGATGATGATTTTAATAAGGTTGTATTTTATTTTCTATAAGTATATAGAGTGATTTTTTGGTAAATGACCACGCTTACAGTTGGTTTTTTTGTGGAATCCCTTACTGTAAGTGCTGTCTTATGGAAGCCAATATATTAAAATTTAAATGAAAATATTGGTTAAAAGTTTTGATTTGTTTCATTATTGTTAGTAAATAGTAAGATATTGAAAATATAATATCAGGTTAATGGGTGAAATGATATTGTTTTTTCGTAACGAGTGCATGCCCAAAGGTTTTGACAGGTGGCGGTGTCGAAGGTAAAAAGGAGTGGAGGTCTAAACCAAGTGAATTAAGTAAAGCAAATGAAATCATGATAGCAAAGCCCCGTAGTTTAGAAGAAGTTTGGACGGCATTTTTGGACGGTGAAGATGAAGCATTGGGCTATATCTATGCTGAAAATATAGACAGGCTTTATAATTATGGAAGGCAGTTTACTCCCCAAAAGTCTTTGGTAAAAGATACCATTCAGGATGTCTTCTGCCAATTGATCGATGATCGTAAAAAATTGGGAAAGGCACGCTCGGTAAGAGCGTATCTGATGGCCTGTTTGCGCAGGAGGTTGCTGGAAGCTTTGAAAAATGAACGGAGGAATCGGGACTATGAGGTGAATGATGAAGCGTTTTTTATCGCCGTGGATGCCAATTCCTATTTTATCGATTCCAACCTGTCCTTGGATCAAAAGAAGGTTTTAGAGAAGTATTGCAATGAGCTTCCTGTACGCCAGCGGGAGATTATCATGATGCGATTTTTTGAAAATATGCCGTATGAGGAAATTGCCGAAGTAATGGGGCTTGCCAATGCCAAAACCGTGAGGACCATGATGTACCGAGGACTCAACAAACTATCGGATTCTTTGACCCCATATAAGTCGCAGCTATTGCAGCTGCTGATCATGATGGAGATGCTTGAATGATTTTGGATAAAGTAATATTTCCGGGAAGCTCACTTAAAAGGAGGGCATTTCGACTATGGACTAGTTAAATGCGGAGAAGGTGACGCCGAGGGACATGGTGATAAGTGGTTCTCGAAGATGAGGTGTAAGGTGATAGCATGATCACCAAGCAGCATACTCAAAGCCTTGGCCGGACCCTATCATCACTGCTAAGAGCAACCCCCTTGACAAACATTAAAACTATATTAGCCCCAGATAAAATGGATGAACACAGATCTCCAATGGTGCAAGCATCCTATCTGTTTTTATCAGCGTTCATCTGTGCACGAATGGAAACCAACGATGGAAAGGAAAATGATAAGCCATAGGAATAGGTTAGCCCCAGCTTTTCCACTTGATTCATAATGTTTTGACCTGTTTTGGCAGTACCTCATACATTGAGCACTTATGGGGCTATGGCCAGAGGCATGGTTGGATGCCCTTGATCCAATACGCTAAAACCGGTTGGATGAATCGTTGACTTTTTTGGATTATTAACCTTCATCTGCCCCTTTGATCTCTTCCAATTATAGGGGATGCCACGGATGCTCCTGTCCATGATTAATGAGGAGAAAAAATATAGCCTATCCGGTAGCTAATGAGCGATACAATTTTGTTTAAAATACTTTTTTCAAAATAAATCAAAAATAGAAGTGGTCGTTTAGTGTCTTTTTTTCTCTACTCATAAAAGACCACATAAGAAATTGTTATAAATGGATTTCAAAAGTTTTGTTTTCAAGGAATTACTGGAGGATGAATATTTTATCCAGTGGTTAACGGCTCCGGATAAGGAATCTGATCGGTATTGGCATGCATGGATGCGCAACAACCCGGATAAGGCGGCTGTACTAAAGGACATTAAGGCGGTGGTCAACGCCATCGAGCCCAAGCGGGCTTATCAGCTGGAAGAGGAAGAGAAGGATGTGCTATTGGGGCATATTCAGCAATATGCAGCTAAGCGACAGGGGAAAATTGTAAGTCGTAGTGGGAGCAAAAAGCGCCGGAAGATGACCAATGTAGGCTTGATGGCGGCTAGTTTTATCATCCTAGCCATTCTGACCGCCAATTATTTTGGACTGTTTCACCGATTCGATGATGTTCCCGTGCTGATGGAGGAGCGATTGGTCTTAAAACAAACCAACAAGGGAACCAAATCGAGCTTTTATTTACCCGACGGTACGCTTGTGAAATTGAATTCCGCTAGCTCACTGGAGTTTCCTGCTGTTTTTTCGGATACCCTAAGGAAAGTGAAGTTGACTGGTCAGGCATTTTTCGAAGTGACCAGAAATGAGGAAGTGCCTTTTATCGTGGAAACGGAGCGGATGGAGATCCAAGTGCTCGGGACCTCGTTTGATGTGCTCAGCAATATCAAAGATGAGCTATTTGAGGTGGCAGTAGCCTCTGGAAAAGTGAAAGTGAATACCTACTCCGGAAATCAAGAAATCCTTGGCAAAACAGAAATGACACATTTGGACATGAGAAGTGGCCAGTTGATCAAAGAGCATTTTGACCCTGATTACAAATTGGGCTGGAAAGATGGAATTCTGGCATTTGAGGGGGAGGATTTTGGTAGGGTCTTTAGGCGTCTGGAGGATTGGTTTGGGGTGACCATTTCGGTGTCCAGTGACATTGCACTTGAAAAATCCTACACCGGAAAATACGATAACCAGTCCCTTGAGAATGTTCTGAGAGGAATGTCAACCGTCTTGGATTTTAGATATGAGATCCAAGGGAAAGCAGTAACGATATATCGATAAAAAACATAGCATAAAACCCAAAAACAGATTTAATGTTCATCATAACCCAAAAAAAATGAAAATACACCTACTTTCAAAAATGAAATTTGTGGGGATATTGGTCTTGACACTGCTAATAGGTCTTGGCGATATTTCTGCCCATCAATACGCTTTGGCCAATTCCTCCTGGAAACGGAACCAAAGGCTTGAGGATGTAAATGTGTCCTTGAAAATGAAAAATGCCAACATGATTCAAGTGCTGAAGAAAATTGAGTCCGTCACAGGCTTTCATGTGGCCTTTATGGAGGGAGACTTGTCCACTGCGCAAAACATTACCTTGGATGTAAAGCAGCAGTCTCTGCTTCACCTACTGGAGACACTTTCACGTGATTATAATGTGCACTTTACCCAGGTGAACAATACGATCCATGCCAGGCCTAAGGAAGAAATGATACCAGTGGGATCATTGGAAGAAAGAAGCATTTCGGGTAAAGTGCTGGACGAAGAGGGCATTCCCATTCCCGGAGTAAATGTGATTGTGAAAGGAACCAAAAAAGTGACTGTGACAGATCTGGATGGCGTCTTTGCGTTTGACAATATTGCGGAAGATGCGGTATTGGTATTTACGTTTATCGGTTTTGAATCACAGGAAATATCCGTGACCAATAAAGAAACGATATCGGTGACGTTATTGGAGGATATTGGCGATCTCGAAGAAGTGGTGGTGGTAGGATATGGCACCCAGAAAAAAGCCAATCTTACAGGTGCTGTTTCTACGGTAGAGGCAAAGGCCTTGGAAAACCGGCCGGTTACCAATGTGGCCAACGCTCTTCAAGGAACTACACCAGGCCTGAATATCACCAGGACGGGAGGACAGCCCGGTAATGAGAATGTAGGCATTCAAGTAAGGGGAGTGACCTCCGCAAACGGTGCCGTAGACCCGCTATTGATGGTGGATGGCGTGCCTTCTCCATTGTTTACGCTGCAGACCATAAACCCCAATGATATTGAATCTGTAACGGTGCTTAAAGATGCCGCCGCTGCCGCCATTTATGGTGCACAGGCTGCCGGTGGGGTGATATTGGTGAAGACAAAAGCCGGGAAAACCGGGAAGACCACGTTTGAATATTCAAACCAGTTTGGTACAGAATGGGCTTTAAATGTTCCCGAAAGGCTATCCCTGCTGGATGAAGCACTTTACTCCAATTTGGCACGTGCCAATGCGGGCTTGGGACCGGAATATAATGAACAGGCACTTCAGTACATCCGTGACGGCGTGGAGTTTGTCCCTAGCGAAACCAATGAAAACCGATGGGTAACCTACAATCAGCAGAGCATCAGGGAGCAGGTATTGCGTAAAACTTCTCCCATGCAAACCCATAACCTTAGTGCCCGAGGTGGTACCGAAAGTGTCAATTACCTCGTCTCTTTGGGATATTATGATAAAAAAGGGGTGTTTAAAATCGGGCCAGATAGCTTCGAAAGGTACAATGCCCGGTTTAACTTGGGCGCAAAACTGACCAAGCATCTTTCCCTTGATTCCAGGATTTCATATGCCAATCATTTTACAAAGGCTCCATCCATTGGCGCCAGTGGATACGGATTGCTCCAGCAGGTGTACCAAGCACGTCAGCGGTTCCCTATTTTTATGCCTGACGGCCGCCTATTTGGAGGGGCCGGTACATCTGGAAACAATACCTACGGTTACCTTTCCCAAGGCGGGTATAACAACACCCAAAGGAACGACTTTGATGGGGTGTTTACAGGGACGTTGAAGGATGTGGTCAAGGGCTTGACCATCCGTTCGATCTTTGGAAGGCAATACCGAAGGGCAGACCGGGAGCGCTTTGCTAGGACGGTGGAGCTATGGGATCGTGGAGGAGATTCGCCTGCTTATATTCTCAATAACCCAAATGCCTATGAGTTGACCCAGGACAATACCATTAACACAAGCTTTCAGATGTTGGTGGATTATGACCTGACCATTGCGGAGAAACATGCCTTCCATGTGTTGGCGGGCTACCAATGGGAGGATTACCGGTGGACAAGGCTGTATTCCAGGGCTAACAATCTGATCAACAACGACCTTCCCACGCTCAATCTCGGCGATGATAATACCAAAGTCACCAACCAATCCATTAATACTTACGCAAATCAGTCTGTTTTTGGGCGGATAAATTACAGCTTCGATGATCGCTTCCTGTTTGAAGGAACTATCAGGATGGACGAAAGCTCTCGTTTGGCTCCAGGATTACGGACCAAGGTGTTTCCTGCTGCTTCAGTGGGTTGGAATATGCACCGGGAAGACTTTTTTGCGGAGGCATTGCCATTCTTCAGTGAGTTTAAGCTGAGAGGTTCTTGGGGGCAGTTAGGTAGTGCATTAGGTGGTGATATCATCGGTTATTATGACTATTTGAATGTGCTTTCTCGAGGATCAGGATTAGTGATGGGCAGTGATGAGACACGTTCGACGTATTTTTACCAGTCTTCGGTGCCTTCTTCAGAACTTTCCTGGGAGACCATCGAAACGTGGAACGGTGGGGTAGACTTGGGATTGCTGGAGAATAAACTTCAAATGAGCTTTGACTATTATGTGAAGCACAATAGGAATATGCTTACGCCGCTCCAACTCCCTGGAACGTTTGGTGTAGGCACTCCCAAAATCAACAACGGGGTGTTGAAGTCCTGGGGATGGGAGCTGGCGGTCAATTACCGGGATCGCGTGAATGAAAATTTCAATTATAACATTGGATTTAATATCAGTGACAATCAGAATGAGCTGATTGAGTATTCCGGAAGAAATGTCGTAGGTGCGGGAAATAACAATATCATTGAAGGATTTCCATTGAATACGATTTGGGGATACGAAACCGTGCCGGGATATTTTTCTTCAGCGGATCAGGTAGATGGAGCGCCATTCCAGGACAACAGAACAGGGCCTGGCGATATCCAGTATGTCAACCAAGATGGGGATGACCGAATTACGGTGGGAAGAGGAACGACCGATGACTCAGGAGATTTGGTACTCTTGGGGGCGAACCAGCAGCGATACTTGTTTGGGATGACCGCTTCTGCCCAGTGGAAAAACTTTGACTTTTCTGTCTTCTTCCAAGGAGTAGGAAAAAGGAGTTTTATGCCTACGCGAGATATGATCATGCCGCTCAGCCAAAGTTGGTTTATGCCGATGAAGCACCATCAGGACTATTGGACACCCGAAAATCCAGATGCTGAATTCCCACGGCCTTTTTTGAACGGACATCATAATTACCTGCCTTCTGACCGATGGGTGTTGGACGGAAGTTATATCCGATTAAAGAATTTCCAAGTAGGGTATTCCCTGCCAGCTACATTGGTGAGCAGGGTGAAAGTGAACAGGGCAAGGGTATTCATTACCGGCCAAGATGTGTTGACCTTTACGAAAATGGGCGTCTTCAATGGCGTGTTTGATCCGGAAAACTCTAATAATGTCCGGGCAGACTATCCATTCTTTGGTACGCTTGCCATTGGTCTGAACCTTTCCTTTTAACCTTGAACTTGAAATTAAACCTTAAGAAAATGAAGTATAATATAAAAAATACAGCGGCAACCTTACTGGTGATGATCATGGGCATGACCAGTTGTGATGTCAACCGGCTTCCGGAGACCCAGTTGAGTGATCCGGCATTTTGGAGAAATGAAAATGATCTGGAGTTGGCGACAAATTACCTCTATACCTATTTGCCTTCCATTCCCGTGACGTCGGATGTGTGGTCGGACGATGCTTTTGGTACTTCAGCAAACAGTATCAGTGATGGAACCCGAATTGCGCCCGCAACAGACAACGATTACAATAGCGCCTATTCCTTAATCAGGGCCGCCAACAATATCATAGAAAAGTCCCCAAGGGCATTGGAAAATGGCGTGGATCCGCAGGTGGTGGACCGTTATACGGCAGAGGCCAAGTTTTTCAGGGCTTGGGCATATTTTAGGTTGGTCAAGCGCTATGGAGATGTGCCGTTGATATTGACGACCCTTTCTGAAAATGCTGAGGAGCTATATGCACCTGCAGCCCCTCGAGCGGATGTTTTGGATGTCGTGTACAATGACCTGGATGAAGGCGCCCAATACCTCCCGGCTCCGTCTGAGCTGTCCGGAGGGGATTATGGCCGCGTCACCAATACTGCTGCATTGGCTTTTAAATCCCGCGTGGCACTTTTTGAAGGGACAAGGGCCAAATACCATGGCTATGGCGATCCAGCAATGCACCTCAGGCTTGCAAAAGAGGCGGCCGAGGCATGTATAAATTCGGGAGAACACACGTTGTATGGTGAATATTTTGACCTCTTTCAGTATGTGGGCGAAGGGCCCGGAAACAAAGAAAATATTCTAGTGAAGCAGTATGGGGTAAGTGTTTCCGAATCGATTGTAAGCCATACCAGCCAAAGGACCCTGGAAACAGGAGCGGCCAATCCCACCAAGGCTTTGGCGGACGCTTACCTGATGGTGGATGGATTACCGATGGATAAATCGCCACTATACACCAATCCAGAAAGTATCATGGAGGTATTTCAAAATAGAGACCCGAGGATGCTGGATACTTTCTTCAAACAAGGCGATGAGTATATCGGCACACAACCGGTATTTAATGTGCCCAACCTTTCGTTTCAGCGTACGGGTTTTGCCAATAGGCGTTATGCTAATTTGACCGATTGGCAGAATTCCCGGTCTTATATTGATTACACGATAATCCGTTATGCAGAGGTGTTGCTGAATTTTGCCGAGGCTACTTATGAGCTGAACGGAAGCATTACAGATGATGAGTTGGATGGCAGTATAAACTTGCTTCGGCAACGGGCAGGAGTTGCGCAGCTTAGTAATGCCTTTGCCAGTGCCAATGGCTTGGATATGTTAGCAGAGATAAGAAGGGAAAGACGGGTTGAGTTGGCACTGGAAGGGTTCCGGTATTGGGACCTTATGCGTTGGAAAACTGCTGAGGATATTCTGCCACAGTCCGTCCTGGGTAACTATTATTACGATGAGTATGGTACAGATGTGACGCCAAACCTTACCGAGGATAATATCATCCTTTTGCAAGCAGCAGAAAATAGGAGCTTTGATCCTGATAGGGATTATTTGTGGCCTTTGCCTATCAATGAGCTGGGGTTAAATCCAGCATTAGAGCAAAACCCAAATTGGTAATACAAGTTTTAAAGAGGACATTGACGGTAGTCAAGTCCTCTTTTGGTTTACACTAAATCAGTTGACAATGAGATGGAAAAAACTTTTGGTGCTTGTATGGTTGGGTTTGAGCATACAAGTGCCACTATTGGCCCAAAATGACTTTGATATTATAATGGACAGGATATTTGCTGATTTCCAGCGAATACCTTCGACGAGCAGCTTGGACAGCCAAGTAGCTTCTCTACGTGCAAGCATGGATGTGGATGGGAGTTGGCCGGATATCGATTACACCGATCAGTCCCAGACCAACTGGCAGCCTGTGAAGCATTACGAGCGGGTCAGTGTATTGGCCAAGGCCTATTCGCGACAAGGAAGTTCTTATTACGGGGATGCCTCGGTGCTGGCAGACATTACCGATGCCATGAATTATTGGCTCGGGCTGACCCCGGTTCCCTATAGCACCAACTGGTGGTTTTTAAGCATTAAAGTGCCCAAAGATATTGGCAATATCCTCATTGCACTGAGAAATGCTCCGGTGGGCATAGATCAAGCGTTGGAAAACAGTATGATCACCTGGATGACCAAAGGGGTGTCCATGACGGTCTCACCGGGAAAAGACGGTTCTAACCTCACGGATATTGGCCAGCATTATATCATGCGGGCATGTCTTACCGAGGACAGTGCATTGATGCAACATGCCGTGACCGAAACCGGGAATTCGATTAAGGTCAGCTCAGGAGAAGGCATCAAGCGGGATCATTCCTATATGGCCCATGGTGCGCAACTTTACATCTATGGCTATGGCAGGGAATACGTGTCGGGCATCCGAAATATCGCAGTAAACATTACCGGAACTTCCTATGCGTATCCTCCCGAAAAAATAGCTATTTTTTCTGATTTTGTCCGTAAAGGATTCATCAAGACTTCCCGAGGTGGTTTTGCCGATTTCAATGCCTTTGGCAGGAGCATCACCCGGTCAGGGGTAGGGCGTGCGGATGTCAATTTGATTGAGCAAGTTCGGAATTTTGACTTGCCCGCGTATCAAGCGAGTTACGATACGGTCATTGCCAGAATGCGGGGCCAAGAAGCTCCCGATTATGGTGTCACGCCGGAGCATCGACATTATTGGCAGACCGATTACACGATCCATCACCGGCCGGGCTATATGGTAGGACTTCGGACTGTGTCGGTAAGGACGGTGAAATCCGAAATGGGCAACGGTGAAAACATCAAAGGCCATTTTTTGACTGATGGAGCGACGTATATTGCCGTAGACGGCGATGAGTATTTTGGTATCTACCCCGTGTGGGATTGGAACAAGGTACCCGGTACCACCACTCCCGCTTGGACTTCTTTTCCGGCCCGGTCCTCTTGGGGTACCAATCCCGGGAAATCTTCTTTCGTGGGAGGCGTGTCGGATGGAGAATATGGGGCATCCGTTTATGATATGAATGATTATAGCACCAGAGCCAAAAAGGCTTGGTTTTTCTTTGACGATGAGGTGGTCTGCCTTGGGGCAGGGATCTACTCTTCCTCAGCGGAAGCCATCAATACCACCGTCAACCAGACATTGCTGAAAGGAAATGTCGTAGCGGATGTGGGTGCCGGGGGTGTTTCCCTTGGGGCTGGTGAGCATGCGTACCAGGATGACCTCAAGTGGGTGTGGCATCGTGATGTGGGGTATGTGTTTCCGGATGGTGGCCACCTGAAATTAAGCACTCAAAGCCAAACCGGTACCTGGAACAGCATTAACCAAACCCAGTCTACTGCGGAAGTATCCGAAGAGGTGTTTAAGCTATGGTTTGAGCATGGGGAAACCCCTGTAGATGATGGCTACGCCTATGTCTTACTTCCGGGGGCTACCACGCAGGAAACGGCTGATTTTGATGTCCAACGTTTTACAATTTTGGCCAATGCTGATACGGTACAGGCAGTCGGGCATCCTGCACTGGATATGGTTCAGGTCGTGCTTTATGAGCCAGGTGAATATGACCTGAACGGGCTACAATTGAATGTCAATCAACCCTGTGTCTTGATCTTAAGGGATGCCGGTACGGCAGAGGTGAAGGTGACTGCTGCAGATCCCTCGCAGGGAAATGCAGGAAAGCTAAGGGTAGGGTTAAAAAATGAAAGCTTTAGTGACATGAAGATGGTGGATTTGGAATGGCCAGCAGGTGATTTGTCGGGAAGTAGTGTGGGAGGTACGATCGACCAGCAGTCTCCTGCATTTGAGGAATTAACATTGCCGCAAACACTGGAGGCCGTGGCGGATGCTTTTGTGCGGGACGGAAGCTATGCCGACACCAATTATCCCACAGGTAACTTGGTGGTAAAGAAAGACGGTCCCGGGTACAGTCGGGAAAGTTTTCTTAAATTTAATTCAGCAATCTTAAGCAATCAACTGGACAGTGTGAAGCTAAGGCTGTGGGTAAACAATGCGAATACCACCGTGACCGATACCAATTGGGAAATTTACCATGTAGCTGATGACAGCTGGCAAGAGACGGCTATTACGTGGAATACCAAGCCCGTTCAGGATAGTCTTTTGGGACATATTCCGGGTGTTCCGGCAGGGCAGTATGTAACCTTGGATGTGACAGAGGCCGTTTTGGAGAGCTTATCGGGCGATGGGGTGTTTTCGGTGACGGTCAAGGGGACTTTCCAAGGCAGCAAAACCGATGCGCAGTTTGCCTCCAGGGAGGATGCTAATCCCGCTCATCGGCCCGTTTTAGTGGTATATAAAACCATTGCTCCGGGTGGGGAGTCGGGGAGTTTGCCAGCAATTGCAGACACTTTTGTGCAAAAGATTGACGCCAATGGGGATGCCGGTAACAAGAATTTTGGGGCGGCAGGTTTTCTTGCAGCCCAAAATGGAGGCTATGACCGGGAGGTTTACCTGAAATTTTCCGTAAGCGACCTTACCAGTCCTGTACAAGAAGCCACGCTACACCTGTATAGCTTGGGCGCTGCAGGGAGCAGTTCTTGGGAATTGTATAGCCTGGAAGATGTTTCCTGGGAAGAAGGCATTGGAAATTGGCAGGGAAATAGTGAAGAAGGGTTAACTTGGAATACTAAACCTACTGGAGGTACATTGCTCCATTCCCTTCAAGGAACGACACAGGGAGGTCCAGTGGTGATTGACATCACGGGGTATTTACAGCAGGTGGTTACTCAGCAGGATACCATTGCCTTTAGGGTGACTTCATCTGTTCCAGGAGTATATACGTCATTTGCCTCCCGGGATGGAAGTGATGCCAGTCGGTATCCCAGTATCCAATATGTATTGGAGCCTGAACCCGATACCGTTTTGCGGAAGCCTGCTCCTAAAAACAACGTGCTGTTATTTCCCAATCCATTGGAAGGGATGGGGACCATCACCTCCGAGCGAATCATTCGTCAGGTGGTGATCCGAAAGCGGTCAGGTGAGGTGCTCATGGAGCATAATGCTGTTGACGGCCACACGTACGAGTTGGATTTAAGTGGGATGAAGAATGGTCTTTACTATGTCCTCATTATCGGAGATGACTACACCGAAGTACGAAAGGCAATTAAAAGAAATTAAACTAATGGGAGAAAGGGCTTGTGATATTTCATAACTCCTTTCTCCCAGCATAAACGAATTGATGATGAAATGTTGTGTAATTTTTACTACAAAAGGTATTCTAGGCTGTTGTTTGTTCTTTTGTGCGGTAGTAAGTGGCATGGCCCAAGAGAAACGGGACCTGTTGACCCAGGGAATTTCCGAAACCATACCGCTATCCGATTGGGATATTGACCCCCTCAAGGCTTTTCCATCCGAGGAGGCTGTTCATGATCAGCTGATACAGCTTCCGGAAGAAATCCGCGGGCAATTGATAGAAGAAGGAAACAAAGCCTTGGCGTACGAATGGCCGGTCATACCGGCATCGGCTTACTTGGATTTTGTCCGCAATGGGGACCGCACAAGAATGCAATCTTACCAAAACCAGCGGACGAGTACTTTAAAGCGTTTGGTATTGGCAGAACTGGCAACCCAGGAAGGTACATATGTAGATGCCATTATGGATGGGGCTTGGGCCATGTGCGAACAGTCCACTTGGGTGCTTTCCGCCCACTTAAGTGCCCAAAAAGACAAATCCGGCTTGCCAGATGTGGAGGAACCCGTGATCGATTTAGGAGCGGGCGAAGTTGCCAATTTACTGTCGTGGATTCATTTTTATTTTCGCAATGATTTTGAATCCATTTCTCCCCTGTTGGCGCGAAGGATAGAAAAAGAACTGGATGAGCGGATTATCAGCCCCTACCTGGCCAGGGATGATTTTTGGTGGATGGGGTTTCGTTCCTCCTTTGTGAACAATTGGAACCCTTGGTGTAATTACAACGTGCTGCTTACCACTTCACTGGTAGCACAAGACCCTGAGCAATTGCAGCAAGTCGTGTTAAAAACAGCCCGTTCAGTGGACCAGTTTATCAACTATTATAAGGCTGATGGTGCTTGTGAAGAGGGACCGGCCTATTGGGACCATGCTGCGGGAAAAATGCTGGAATACCTCGAGTTGTTAAAGAGACTGTCCAATGGAAAAGTGGACATCGGACAGCATGCGCTAATCCAGCATATGGGTAACTATATACGAAAGGTACATATTTCAGACGATTACTATGTGAATTTTGCAGATGCCTCAGCTAGGCTCAAGGCTCATCCGGGTATAATTTTTAGATATGGGCGCTACATATCAGATGAAAAGTTAAAAGGATTTGCGGCCGGCTTAGCGCAAAAAGAACCTTTGAGCCAATGGTTGGTGAAGGGAAGTCTGGACCGGGAGATCCACAACCTCCTTTTGTATAAGGAACTTGAGTCTCAAAAGATTTACCAGGATAAAGCCCCCTTCTTTTGGTATCCAGAGACTGAAGTAGCCGGTGCTCGGACAGCCAATGGTCTTTTCTTTGCAGCCAAAGGCGGTCATAATAATGAAAGCCACAATCATAACGATGTCGGCTCGTTTGTGCTTTTTTATAGGGGAGAGCCTGTGTTGATTGATGTGGGCGTGGAGACGTATTCGGCAAAGACTTTCAGTAAGGATCGCTATGACATTTGGACGATGCAGTCCGACTTTCATAACCTTCCCCAGATCAATGGCGTGTCCCAAAAAAATGGTAACGACTTTAAGGCGTTATCAGTGGCTTTTGAGGAAGGAAAACGAAATGCTCGTTTTAGCTTGGACATTAGCAAGGCTTATCCTGAGACGGCCGATGTGGATTCATGGAAGCGAAGTTATGAGCTAGATCGGCAAGAAGGAACATTTGTAATGGAGGATCAGTTTTCACTGAGGCAATGGAAGGTCCCTTCCGAAAGCCATTTAATGAGCCTTTACCCGCCGACAAAGTCAGCAGCGGGAGAAGTCGTCATTGCCTTGCCAAGTGGTCAGGAGATACTGCTGCACTATCCCGCTGATAAGTTGGTCCTTACAGTGGAAGAATGGCCGATGGAAGATCCTCGGCTCCAAAGTGTTTGGGAAAAGGAAAAAGTCTACCGGTTGGTCTTTGTCCAATTGGGTGAGCTGTTGAAGGATAAATGGACATTTCAGGTACATACTCCATAAACCCGATGCTGGAAAATATTAGCCAGTGGGTTTATGGAGTGAAGGAGAGTGGCTTAGTTGTCCTCTTTCCAGGCATTTTTGCCGGTGATTGGCACAAAATACGGATGGGGAAGTTGGGCAAGCCACTGCTCATACTTCCCTTTTAATTTTTGGTATTCCGCAGGTTGGGTTTCCTTTAAGTTGTTGCTTTCTCCAATATCATTTCCCAAATGGTAGAGTTCATGGCCGTTTTGGTCGATGATCAGCTTCCATTGCCCAGCCCTGATGGCTCCACCATATTGGCTAGTGTGCCAAAACAGTTCGCGATGTTCAAAATTTTGCGGATTATGAATCAGCTCTAGAACTGATTGACCTTCCAGGTTTCTTGCGGTATAGCCTACTGCGTCCAGGATGCTGGGCAGGATGTCAAGGCTTGAAGTAATGGAATGGCAAACCGTTTTGCCTTTGATTTTTCCTGGCCATCGTACCGCAAAGGGTACGCGAATTCCTCCTTCATAGAGTTGGCCTTTATAGCCTTTTAGGGGGCTGTTGTCGGCGCTGATGTGTTTTGATCCGCCATTGTCATTAATGAAAAAGATAATGGTATTGTCCAGTTCGCCCATGGCTTCGAGCCGATTAAAGATTTTGCCGACATTTTCATCCAGGGAATGGGTCATGGCGGCCAAAATTTCCCTTTTTGGATCATCGGGGAATTTGCCTTCGTACAGGGCGATGTGTTCAGGTTTTGCTTCCAATGGGCTATGGACGGCATTGTAAGCGATATACAGGAAGAAGGGATCTTCTTCATGCGCCGAGGCGAAGCTTAACGCCTCATCCGTTATGGCATCGGTCATGTAAGGGATGGTGGTGGGATCGACGGGTTTTCCATCATCGATGACATCGATGGCTTTTCCGGTATGGTAATGATTTGCGCCCCATAAAAATCCCCAGAAATGGTCAAAGCCCTTTTGCTCAGGCTGAAACTCTTCGGCAAAGCCTTCGTGCCATTTGCCAAATGCTGCAGTGGCGTACCCCAGAGGTTGCAAGTATTCCCCTATGGTTTTGATGTTATGTGGGATGCCATATTCATGTTGCTGGATGGAGTATTCTACCCCTTTGATGTAGTTGTAAATATGACCAAATTCAGGTTGGTTCGTTCCGGAAAGAAGCCCTGCCCGCGAAGGAGAGCACACGCTTGCCGTGACATAAGCATTGGTGAATTTTGCGCCTTCTTGGGCAATACGGTCGATATTTGGCGTGGTGGTGAGTTTGGTAGATTGGAAGCTGAAATCTGCATAACCTGCATCATCACTGACGATGACGATGATATTCGGTCTTTCTTGGGCAACAACTAAGGCGAGAGGTAGCCAAATAAAGAGTAGGAGCGTGAAATATCTTTTCATGGAGTGTTGTTTAAAGTTGGAACAGAACTTTTAAAGTATTATTAATACTTTTGAAATGAAAAATATTTTTAATAAAAATAAGGAATTGAATGTTTTTATGGTAGGGATGGGCGGATGGAAGAGTGTTTATTGATCTTTAATCGGTGAAAAATATTTTTGAAAGGTTATTATGGGTGACAAGGTTGAGTTGGTGAAAAATGATGATCGTTTTGTAGTTTTATAAACTTTCATTTGGTTTAGGTGTATAATTGTATGGCTAATTTTCACCTTTATTAAGCTTTGTTTTATGTATTTTAATGGTTTTCAAAACATAAAAGGTTTTATTTTATTGTTTTTTTTAATTTATATTTTTTATGTTTAAGAAATATCTTTTTATGAGAAAGCTAATCAAATATACGGAAAAGCGGTTAGTAGCCCTAGTGAGGGAAGGGGATTTAAATGCATTTGATGAACTGTATCATCGATATGCACCGCGCGTATATGGTTTTGCAAAGCGTGTTTTCCATGATAAAGATGTGGCAGAAGAAGCTGTTCAAGTAGTGTTTGTGAAGTTATGGGAAAAGAGGAAAGGGCTGAATGAACAGCTGAATTTTAAGAGTTACTTGTTTACGGCCGTGAAGCATCAAGTGTACAATAGGTTAAGGGAAGTGAAAAACACGGTGGATTTGGAAGAAATGGTGACGGATCACACTTATCAAGGTGTTTCGGGGTTGGAAGTCCTCGAATACAAGGAATTTGAGGAGTCAGCCTTGGGGTTGATCGAGCGTCTGCCAAATGTCCAGCAGAAGGTGTTTAAGTTGAGTCGGTTAGAAGGTGTGAGCCATAAAGAGATAGCGGAGAAGCTTGGGCTTTCCGTGCGGACTGTTGAGCACCATTGTTACCTAGCGACCAAATTTTTAAAAGGGCAGCTGCTCAAACAGGCTTCTGTCGCCACGTTGATTTTTTGTTTTTTGAATTTACTGCAATAGCATTCTTTTTTTTTAATCAACCCTTTCCCAAAAAACTTAGCGTTAATTTATTTATCTCAGCTGCCACAACGTTCAAAAGGCACTGATTGCATGCTGTAACCTGCACAGAAAGGGGTTCATTATTGCTTTGTAGTTTGACGCGTCGGTGGTGAATCATAGTGCCGATAAATAAAGGATCAAGCAATAGATATCAGGCCGAACGCCCTCCTACTGAGGCAAGCGCTTAGGATGACTTTCGATGGAACTTACCCTTTTGTGTGTAATCATTTTTGGTGCATGCTGTCACCTGCAACTTCTATATGCCCCTCCGCCATTCGGTAAGATAGGCTACTGTGGTTTTCAATGTACAAATCGGGGCAAAGTGCCTGCGGCACGATAAATTTTGTAACCTGCGGATTCATCCGCAGGAACTTAAGCGCTCCTCAACCTCCCGAAGGAGTGCCAGCGGCACGGATGATAGCTCCTATACACAAAATTAAAATGCATTTGCCACACTTGAAAACCATCAGGGAAATCGCTTTTAGTCCCTTGAAGTTCTTTCATTCAGGCTGACATCTCTTTACTAATAGTTTAAAAGTGTTTGCCCTGGGGGACACCAATTTTCATCAGGGTGTAAAATGCCCCCAGCTATTCTGCTTGATCCTAAATAGAGAAATTTATCGCCTCTAAAAATATTTTTTGATTCGATATTGCTCAATAGATGAGGGGGTTAAGTGAAAAACATAGATTTTTTTGAAATTAAATTAAGTAGTTTCTCTCTCTCGTGTGTAATGCTATTAAATCCTAAGGAAAATTGGAAAAAGAGATTTTAAAGAAATATTTATCTGGTACTGCTTCCCTCGAAGAGCAAACAGCAGTAATCGAATGGCTCCAGACAGATGAGGGGAAGGCGCAATTGGACTCCTTAATGCAAGAGCAATGGGATCATGCGCCAGAAGACGCCGAAAAGGGAGAATTGGATAGGATGCTGAAAGGAATCCATGAACAAATCCAAGTGTCCACACCACACAAGAAACTTCCTGAAAGGAAAAAGTACAACTGGGGAAAATCCATAAGGATCGCGGCTTCTTTAGGGCTGGTCTCATTACTGACCGTTTTACTTTATAAGCAACTCAACTTTAAGCCCGTTCCAAGTGAGGAAATTAAGACCTATAGCAAGCATGCGGAGATTGGGGAGAAATTAAGGTTGCGATTACCGGATAAGACAATCGTGATTTTAAATTCAAACGCTACGTTGCGTTTTACTTCCGAGTACGGAAAAAGTGTACGTGAGGTAGTGCTGGAGGGGGAGGCGTTTTTTGAAATTACTCCAGATAAGGAACGTCCATTCAAGGTAAAGGTCGACGAGGTGGTGGTGACAGCATTGGGCACTGCATTTAATGCAGAGAACCGTGCTGGAGAAGTATCTGTGGCGCTCACGGAGGGAAAGGTAAGTGTGGAAAAAGAAGTGGAGGGGAAAGCGGTCCGTGTCCTCTTGGATCCTGGTCAAATGGCCACTTCCGTGGATCAGCGTTTAGGGCCGTTTGCGGTGGCAGCTTTTGATGTAAGCGGCGTTACTGCTTGGAAAGCAGGAAAAATACACTTTAAGGGCAAAGCGCTTGGGGATATCCTAAGTGAACTGCAGAAATGGTATGGAGTGGAAATCAAGCAAGAAAAGGGCGTCAATACAGCGCGTAAGATTTCGGGAACTTTTAACAATGAAAGCCTTGAAAATGTGCTGAAGGGATTAACTTTTTCCCTTGGCTTCCAATATGAGATAAATGGTAAAGAAGTAGTACTTAAAAAATAAGATTGCCTATGAAAAAAAAATCAGGACAGCCTTCCATCGCCAAATGAATCAACTGCCCTGAAAAGTTTCAAGAGATAAACCTTAAAACATTTAACAAAACTATGAAAAGAAAATTACTGAGCCTAATTAAGATGGTGTCTAAGAACCTGTTATATGGTATTATAATTCAGTGTCTGCTGCTTTCTTCTTTGATGGCTGAAGAAAGCAATGCACAAATAAAGCCCTTGGACAAGGCCTTTGTGAAAATGTCACATCAGCCGAGGACTGTTCGGTCGCTGTTTGATGAAATGGAGTCCAAGACAGCTTATGTTTTCGTCTATCCGGACGATTTGCTTCAAGATACGCCTTCTGTGACCTTGGAAAGGGGAAAGAAGTCAGTAGAAGAGGTATTGATTGAAATTGGCAAGGCAACCAATTTGAAATTCAAACAAGTCAATAATTCTGTCTACGTCGGTAAAAATATTCAAAATAGGACTGATGCAGTGGAAATTGCTATTTCGGAAATTGAGTTAAAGGGTGTTGTTACGGATGAAACAGGAAACCCTCTCCCGGGAGTGGCCATTGTGGAGAAGGGGACGACCAACGGCACTGTGACAGATTTGGATGGTAACTATAGCATTAATGTGCAAGAAGGAAGTGCGCTGGTAATATCCTACGTGGGTTATAAGTCCCAAACCGTTCAGGTGGGGAGCAGTACTCAGTTGGATGTGATATTGGAAGAAGATTTGGGAGACTTGGAAGAAGTGGTAGTGGTCGGCTACGGTACCCAAAAGAAAAGTACCCTGACGGGGTCAGTGACTGACTTGAAAGCGGATAAATTGGCCAAGAACCCAACTACCAACGTGAAAGGGCTTTTGGTGGGACAAGTTCCCGGGTTGGTGACCAATCAGAACCCTGGCCTTCCGGGCGCTGACAATGTGGATATCAGTATTCGTGGGTTTGGATCTCCGTTAGTTATTGTGGACGGGGTAGAATCTCACTTGGACCGACTGGACCCGAATGATATTGAAAGCATTTCTGTACTAAAGGATGCTTCTGCAGCCATTTACGGTGCCCGTGCCGGAAACGGCGTAATTTTGGTTACGACCAAAAGGGGTGAAGCAGGAAAACCAAAGGTGTCCTACCATGGCTATTTTGCTACCCAAAAAAGGTTGACTTTCCCAGAACAGGTGGATGCTGGAAGTTTTATCCAATTGGGGAGAGACGGTATTTTTAATACCCAATATGATCCCGCGAATCCAGATGCGGAGATCCCTTACGGGACCACTTTTACCGAAGAAAACCTGGAAAAATATAATGCGCCGGGTGCACCAAGCTATGACTGGGCCAATGCCACGGTCAAAGAAGGTGGCTCCCCTTTGCAAAATCACAACCTAAGCTTTAGGGGTGGTAGCGAAAATGTCAGGTATTATCTCAGTGTAGGCATGCAGGATCAGTCCGGGATCTTTAAAGGGGACTACGACTATCAAAAGCTCTCTGTGACCAGTAATACAGATATAAACCTTTCCGAAGGATTGGACCTTAAATTAAACATTAGCCATATTAATGAGCAACAGGATTATGCTTCGTCGAGTATTGGGGATGTATGGAATGATTTAAGAACCGCACAGCCCATATATCCAACTTCTTTACCGGATCCCACCAAGAACCCTTACTCTGGTTTCAATGCGAGGTCTCCAGTGACCCGGATCAAAAAAGATGTGGTTGGGTATGAGAATACAAACAAGAAGACCACGGCCGGTGCTGCAGAGCTGAGCTATAACCTTCCTTTTTTTAAAGACCTGACCGTAGGGGCAAGAATGAATTTCCGGTTTAGAACTGCCGTGAGGGAGCGACTGACCAAGTTTTACGAAGTTTATTCCTATAATCCAGATCAGGTTACGGATGATTTTGATGGCTATAAATTGGAAGGTTCCCAAGGGATCAATGCTTATTACAAATCCATTTATGGCCCCAGCGATCCTCGAAGTAGGTTTCTGTACAGAGGCTATGCGCGATATAACAAAGATGTTTCCAAGCATAATTTTTCGGCTTTGGCATTTATAGAAAGAGAGGACAATGTCTATAACAGCCTTAACGTGACCCGAAGGGATTTGCTGTCTCCTGATATTCCACAGGTGAGTGGAGCCAATGAGCTTACAATTACGGGTGGTACAGGCCGTGATATAGAATACACAAGGATCAGTGTAGCGGGACGGTTTAATTATTCCTATGATGAAAAGTATTTGTTTGAGGCGACGCTGAGGGCGGATGCGAGTTCTAAGTTTGGTCCAAAAGTAAGATGGGGATATTTTCCATCAATATCGGCAGGCTGGAACATTGCCCGGGAAGAATTTTTGAAAGAATCATCGGTGCTTGATCAGTTGAAACTGAGGCTTTCCTATAGCCAAACGGGCGTGGATAAAAATCTCAGCAACACCTCGTTTGAGTACCTCTCCGGATTCGAAGAAAGAGTGGGAAATATCTATATCCTAAATGGGGATCAAGTGGCCCAAATCCAATCCAGCGGTCTACCAAATGAACTTGTTACTTGGGAAGAAACGACTTTGTACAATGCGGGCCTTGATTATACGCTCTTCGATGGACGCGTATTTGGTAGCTTGGATGGGTTCTATCGCTACCGAGATGGCCTGCTCAGGACACCATTGGAGGATTTACCTGGTACATTTGGCGCCCCGCTTCCAGCGGTAAATTTAGATGCGAGAAGTAATCGCGGGTTTGATGCGTCTTTAGGGGTTCGAGGTACGGCAGGTGATTTCCGGTACAATATTGTGGCGGGTGTAGGCTACACTAGAGAGAAATACGAGAAATATCAAGAAGATATCGACGAATCTGATCCGGTTCAGGTGAAGTTTAATAAAAGGACGGGACGTTGGGTAAACATTGTTTTTGGCTATAAGTCTGATGGTCTATTCAATAGCCAGGCAGAAGTGGATGAGTACTTGGATACCTATACGTTTGAGGACCTCAATGGCAGCCCAAAACCGGGTGATATCCGGTATGTGGACATCACGGGAGACGGGGTGATCAATAGGGAAGACCGGTATGAGATCGGTTATGGAAATGATCCACAATTGACCTATAGCCTTCAGCCAAGTTTGACCTATAAGAATTTTAACTTATCGATGCTTTGGCAAGGAGGTTCCCAGTTTAATGTCTTCATCGTAGGAACCTTCAGGGCGCCATTTGGTAATGAACAGGTTCCCCTAAAGCTGCATGAGCAATACTCTTGGACGCAGGATCCTGCCAATCCCGGTGTAGGAGCTAATCCTGAGGCCCAACTGCCAGCTTTCAATAGGGATGGCGCAAGAACGTGGAATGATGCCCAGTCGGATTTTTGGATGAAAGACGGTACCTATATGAGGTTAAAGACAGCAACACTTTCCTATACCTTCGATCAGCGGATATTGTCCCGCATTGGCTTGGACAGGTTGTCGGTATATGTGTCAGGAGATAATTTGGTGACATTCAATAAACTGGGAATTTTCAAGGGTAATATCGATCCAGAAGAGGCTTCCAGGCCAAATGCTTTTAACCTTCCGCTGTTGAGAACAATGTCTTTTGGTGTTCAAGTAACGTTGTAATTTAAAGCAGATACTAATGAAAAACATAAGAAATATATTTATTCCACTTTGCATGTTCCTGCTGTTTTCATGTGAGGATCAGTTGACCAAGGTTCCGAATTTCATTTCGGAGGATAATATTTTTGAATCAAAGCCATTGACAGAAGCTTACATAGCCAAGATCTATCAGGATTTAAGGTTTATTAATTTTGGAGGCGATAATGGGTATAATGTTGCCATGATCCCTGCCGTTGGTGGTGAGCACATCTGCTTTGCGGATTGGCAAAGCCCCAATACTACCTACCAGCGGACCTATTCTGCAGCAGCAGGTGATGGTCCTATCGGTTACTATCCTTGGGGTAATATCCGGGACGCCAACTATGTGATTGAGAATATCGCAAAGAGTACTTCCTTTGAGCAGGATTATATTGATTCGAAGACGGCTGAGGCAAAATATCTCCGAGCACACATGTATTTTGAGATGGTTAAGCGCTATGGCGGTGTACCCTTGATTACAAACGTGCAAGCAGTAGATGACCCGGAGGAAGAACTGTACCCAAGTAGAAAGACCGAAAAGGAGATTTATGATTTTATCCTTTCGGAGCTGGATGCAGCCATTCCCTTTTTGAGCACTGAACCAACAGGTGGACTAGGTCGTGTAGACAGGTGGACGGCCTTATCCCTAAAAAGCCGGGCAGCGCTTTATGCAGCAAGTATTGCCAATTTCGGAGAGGTACAGCTGGATGGGGTCGTGGGGATCCCCAATGCCCAAGCGGAAAGCTACTACCAGATGAGCTATGATGCTTCCAAGGAGATTATCGATTCAGGAAATTTTACCCTTTACAATGAATACGAAGACAAGGTAGAGAATTACATCAATTTGTTTTTGGATGATGGTAACAGTGAAGTGGTTTTTGCACAGGTTTTTGAACCTATCGTAAAAGGAACTGGTTTTGACCGGTTGGCTTTTCCGGCAGAATTCCGCGGTGGCTGGGGCTGTAATTTCCCCGTGCTGTATGACTTGGTAGAATTATTCGATTTTCAGGATGGTACTTTGGGGACTTCCATTACGAGAGATCAGCTAGTGGCTGACAATATGTGGGACATGGATGCCTTTTTTGGAAATAGGGATCCCCGTTTTCGGGCTTCAGTATTTTATCCCGAGACGACGTTTAAAGGGGGATTGATTTATTTCCACAGCAGTACCCTCTATACCAATGAGGCAGGAGAAAAAGTGGAAGCCACTTCAGGGAACCTTGACCGTCAAGGTGAATCTTGGCCAGCTGCGGCTCACCCTAGGAATGTAAGGAATACGGCATTATTAAGGAGGAAAAATGTAAATGAAAACCTGGATCTGCCGAATACCGGGGAGTCAGGGCAGGATTTTGCCATTTTCCGGTTGGGTGAAACCTATTTAAATCTTGCGGAAGCCGCTTTCTACCTAAACAATATGGATGAATCCCTAAATGCGATCAACATGCTGAGAGAAAGAGCCGGCATGCCTTTTTATGATCAGATAACGGAGTACAATCTAAGAAAGGAAAGGCAAGTGGAGTTGTGTTTTGAAAATCAACGCTATTGGGATTTGGTACGGTGGAGGATAGCGCCGCAATATCTCGATGATGTAAGGATGAAAGGCTTAGTCTTTAAATATGACTTGGATGAAGATAAATACATCATTACGTTAAAAAATGCTGAGCCCGTCACAAGGGAATTTGGTCCAGAGCGATTTTATTTTCCCATTGACCAGGGAATCATTGCTGACAATCCTAAATGGGTTCAAAATCCAGGGTATTAATGAGGTAAGCGTCCAAGAAAAAAAGACCGGTCCACAACCGGTCTTTTTGACTTTGAAGCACCTGAATTAGTGCTAATGGACTATATTTGAGATTAAGATTAAATGATAACGATGAACAAGACATATTACCTAACTGTTTTTTTGTTGGTATTAGGGGTATCCTGCAGCAAAAAAGAAGCATCCAATCAGCAGGCAGAAGAAATCCAGCCGAAACCCAATGTCCTGGTTATTTATACGGACGACTTAGGCTATGGGGATGTGGCCAAATATGGAGGCCAAATCCCGACGCCTCATATTGATCAATTGGCTGAAGATGGAATGCTGTTTACCAATGCTTATGCTACTGCCGCCACGTGTACCCCCTCAAGATACGCCATGCTCACCGGTGAATATGCCTGGAGGGCAAAGGGCAGAGGAGTGGCTCCTGGAGATGCATCCGCGCTGATTCGGCCGGGTCGTGAAACATTGCCCGCAGTCATGCAGCGAGCAGGTTACCGGACAGGTGTCATCGGGAAGTGGCATTTGGGACTTGGCGGAGATGAAGGGCCTGATTGGAATGGCGAATTGAAACCTGGTCCATTGGAAATAGGCTTTGATTATTCCTTTATCATTCCTGCCACTGGAGATAGGGTGCCTACCGTCTTTGTGGAGGATCACCATGTGGTAGGGCTGGATCCTTCAGATCCTATCGAGGTAAGTTACCGGAAAAAAGTAGGAGACCGACCAACAGGTAAGGAGCATCCCGAGTTGCTCAAGATGATGTGGTCCCATGGTCATAACCACACCATAGTCAATGGTGTCAGCCGAATAGGATATATGGCTGGCGGTGAATCGGCCTTATGGAGAGATGAGGACTTTGCCCAGACATTTGTGGATAGGGCCAGCCAATTTATCACCCAGGAATCAGATGAGCCATTCTTCCTTTATTTTGCTACCCATGACATCCATGTGCCACGAATTGCAAATGAAAAATTTCAAGGTACTACTGGCTTTGGCCCAAGGGGTGATGTGATTGCCCAGTTGGATTGGACAGTAGGAGAGCTGGTGAAGTTGCTTAAAGGAAAGGGACTTGAAGAAAACACCATGATTATCTTTTCCAGTGATAATGGTCCGGTGTTGGACGATGGGTATGAAGATCAGGCCCGTGAATTGATCGGTAGCCATAAGCCATGGGGAGCGCTTAGAGGTGGGAAATACAGTGCTTTTGAAGCAGGGACAAGGGTTCCGTTCATTGTGAAATGGCCAGCAAGTATAAAAGGAGGGAAAATCTCAAATGCAATGGTCAGTCAAGTGGATTTGGTAGGTTCGTTCGCTGAATTTCTGGGGCAGGAGTATAATGCCGAGCAAGCTGTAGACACCCAAAATGCTTGGTCTGCCCTGATTGGGGAGGACAGCGTGGGAAGAGAAGGTTTGGTACAGGAAGCTTTGTTTAGCAATTTGACCTACATCCGACGTGATGGGCATAAGCTTATTCCTGCCAATAACGGTCCCGATATGGTGCCTTGGGGGCCGATCATTGAGACGGGGTTTTCTTCAGTAGATCAACTCTTCAACATTACAGATGATCCTGGGGAGACCAAGGATCTGGCGGCGGAATTTCCTGAATTGGTCAAAGAGATGAAATCTACCTTACAATCGATCAAGGAAAAATAGTCGGAGGCATGGAGTGCTTTGGTAAAATGGAGAGGCATTTTGCCAAAGTGCATGCTCATATTCCTGTCTCAAGAAGAGAAAATAGTACATACAGTGTAGCGATATTGAGTTTTAAATTTGATAAATGGTGTCCATTAGAATAACCTTTTTCAGTTCTTTTTTGCTGCTTTCAGCAATGGCTTGCCAGCGTGCCGAGGAAAGCACTACCCCAAAGCCTCCTAATATCATATATATTTTGGCAGACGATATGGGGGTTGGTGATGTTCAGTCCTTCTTTCCGGAAGGGAAAATAAAGACACCGCATTTGGATCAGTTGGCGGCCGAAGGCATGCGCTTTACAGATGCACATACCTCATCTGCAGTGTGTACGCCTACGCGCTACAGTATCTTGACAGGGCGGTACAACTGGCGGTCATCGCTAAAGAACGGTGTGCTCTGGAGTGATTCGGCTCCTTTGATCGAAAAGGATAGAAGTACGGTGCCGTCGATGTTACGGCAGCATGGTTACCACACGGCCTTTATCGGTAAGTGGCATCTGGGGTGGAACTGGGGCCATGATGAAGACGGCAATATTGATTTTTCCAAACCCGTGACCCATAATCCCAATGATGTGGGGTTTGATTATGCGTATGGCCACGTGGCTTCTTTGGATATTCCCCCTTATGTCTATGTGGAAAATGGGAAAGTTACCGAAATCCCTGTTGATTCGACCGTGAGTAAGGATAAGTACGGTTGGTGGAGAAAGGGGATGACTGCACCGGATTTTGTGCATGAAGAGGTCACGCCAAACTTTTTCAGAAGAAGTATGGAATATGTCAGGGCCCGCAGCAAAACAGCTTCGCCATTTTTCCTTTATTTGGCTTTGCCTTCACCTCATTCACCGATTTTGCCTTCCAAAGAATGGCAGGGGAAGAGTGATGTGGGGCCATATGGCGATTTTGTGATGATGCTGGATGATTATGTAGGAAAGTTGGTGGCTACGGTAAAGGAGGCAGGGATAGAAGAGCATACATTGATTGTGTTTGTTAGTGACAATGGGGTGGCACCAGCTGCTAAAATAGATGAGCTGATCGCAAAAGGCCATTATTCGAGCGGGGTTTACCGTGGCCACAAAGCAGATATTTACGAAGGTGGCCACCGCGTGCCGTTTATTGCCAAGTGGCCCCATGTGATTGCTCCGGGGAGTGTAAATGCACAGACCATCTGTACGACTGACCTGATGGCGACCTGTGCAGCCTTGGTAGGGTATTCGTTAAAGGATCATGAGGGAGTGGATAGTTATAACCTTATGCCGTTGTTTTCAGGAGGAACATTTGACCAGCCTTTCCGTGAGGCCACTGTGCATCATTCTGAGAAGGGAGCATTTGCCATTCGCCAAGGTAAGTGGAAGTTGGCCATGACAGCGGGGTCTGGTGGCTGGAGCTATCCGACGCCAGAAGATGTCAAAAGAATAGACAGCCTTCCTCCTGTACAGCTTTTTGATCTTGAAAATGATCCGGGAGAAAAGAAAAACCTACAAGCGGATTACCCAGGTAAAGTAAAAGAGCTGAAGGAGTTGCTGACGCAATATGTCACTGATGGTAGAAGCACTCCAGGTTCCCGCCAAGCCAATGAGGGCAAGGAAATTTGGGAGCAACTATGGTGGATGAAGCCGTAAGAGAACGGTTGGCAAGGCGTGATGTGAAGGTTGGGATAAACGTTTTTATACCAGTTGGAATTGGGCATAAGGAAACTTAGGGAAATATTGTGACCTTGGTGAATTTGGGTGCAGTATGAGGGAAATCCTTATTTGGTGCCAAGGACTTTTTATGGACGTATGTGTGCCAAATAGGCTTTTTAAAAAGTGAAAAGGTGAGATTCCCCGGAGAGTTTATCGACCGGGGAATTTTTGGTTTTAATCCATTTCGCCAATAAATGGCAGTTCTTCCTGCAGTGCATTACGGATGGTGGAATGGATATAGTCATCAACTTGCATGAATTTGGCGGCATCCATAGCGTTGGTGGCCTTTTTAAACTTTTTGTAGAATTTAGCATGGAGCTTGGTTAGCTTTAAGGAATTGCTTAAGGTTCTTTTGGCCAGGTTGTCTGCCTCTTCATCGTCCAGGGTGGCGTAGTTGTCCAGATATTCGTTAGCGATCATGATTCGCTCTCTAGCAATGGTTTTTCGCTCTTCTTCATACGCTTGATACACATGCCAAAAAGCGGGCTGATCCGATTCGGATAAATCCATATAATTTTCGATCAACGTTTTCTTTTCCATGCCAAATTCTGCTTGGATAAGCTGAATTTCTTCGTCTGCCGTCATTTGGGCATGAACGATGATGGGGGAAAATAATAAGGTGGCTAAAATCAGGTGTTTGAAGTGTTTCATGTCGATTACAGTTTAAAATTTAGCCTAAGTTAGTGACGCCCAATCCTAAGGCGGTTTTATATACTGAACTGCTTGCCAAAAAAGCGTAAATCTTTGCAAGAATAAACTATATCAGCGCTAGTAGTGAACCACCGCTTATCCCATCACTATAAAACGGGTAGGGTCGAGTGATTTTTATTGCATTGGTGATCCATGTTAGAAATGGATTTTTAGGGCATTTGCATAGTTATCGAAAGTTTTTAATAGAAATGCGTAATATTTTATCGTATTTAATGTAAAAGTTACCATTTCGTTAATTTTATATTTTCAAATAGTTTTACTTATTTCTTCGATTTGTATATTGAAAGGTATAAAAAGTAGTGTTTAGGATTAAAGAACAAGATTTATCTCTGATCCCTTAACCGAAAGCCAATCAATGTCTGAAGAAAAAAAAATAAATTATTCTCGTGATGAATGGAAAGAGAAGAGCTCATCTTTCGGGCAACGTCAATTTCCCAGTAGTGACGACGGCGCTATTTGGCAGCAATTCAAGGAAGGAAATGAAAGTGCTTTTATACATATATATAACTGCTACTTTGAAGAATTGTGCCAATTTGGATTGCAGTTTGCAGAAGTGACGTTGGTAGAAGACTGTGTTCAGGACCTGTTTATTTATCTCAGGAGAAAAAGAGAGAAACTGCCCCTTATTACATCATCCATAAGGTTGTTTTTGTATCAATCCCTTAAGCGGAGGATTTTTAATGCTTTGAAAAAGAATTCCTATAAGCTGGAAAGATATCCCGTGACTGAACAGTTTAACATAGTTCCTTCTCATGAAACGCTGTTGATGCTTAATCTGCAACAAAAGGAGCAGCTTGAAAAGCTAAACAAAGCCCTGGCTGGTTTGAACGAAAAGCAGCGAGAGGTCGTTTATTATTATTTTTACAAGGGAATGAGCTATGAAGACATTCAGCAATTAATGGGCTACGATCATGTCAAGTCTGCACGTAATATGGTGTATCGGATTATTGGAAAGCTAAAGGAGGTGTTTTTAATAGAACTAGTCATGCTGTTTTTTTCGTAAGGATAAATAATTTTAAAAATTTTCAATTGTTTTTGATGTCATTTTGAAAGTTTGCTTGTCTACAGGGAAAAGAGCAAGCAATATTGGAAGATCGCAAATTTGATATCGACTATTTTCTTTCCAACAGGTACTTTGTAAGCTGGGTAAGAAATCCCGCTGAGGAAAGTGATGAATTCTGGCAAAAATGGCTCCAGAATCATCCACAGTGCCATGAAGCGTTTTATCAGGCCAAGGGACTGGTAGAGAAAATCTATTTCGAGGAATATCCACATGCTGCACAGCAAAAGGATGTCATTCTGGATAGAATATTGAGGGATGAGCCAAGCATTCATTTTGAGGATGCAGCGGAGACTCCGATCAGGATACTTCAGCTGAGCCCCTTTATCATTAGGGCCATAGCCGCATGTCTACTGGTCATACTGGCGGCAACGTATATTTTTTCAGCCTACCCCGTGAGCGATAATGAAGCTACTGCTTCCGTGGCTTTTTTGACCAAAGAAAATCCTTATGGACAAAAGTCTGCATTTTTTCTTCCCGACAAAAGCCGGGTGATCCTTAATGCGGGTAGTAAAATCAGCTATCCAGAAACATTTGAAGGTAGTAAACGGGAGGTGTTTTTGGAGGGAGAGGCCTATTTTGATGTGACCCATGACGAATCAAGGACCTTTAGGGTGCATGCTGAGGGAGTAGTAACCCAGGTGCATGGAACAGCTTTTACTGTCCAAGCTTTCAAGGGAGAGGAAGTCAGTGTGGCATTGGAAAGGGGGCTTGTTTCGGTTTACCCTTCGGAGCAAGAAAAGCCAGTCATACCATTATACTTAAAGCCCGGGGAGATGCTGACAGTACATGAGGATTTTGACCGTTCCGTTAAATCCACTTTTGATCATGATCAGCAGTTCGGATGGAAAGACGGCAAGTTGGTTTTTAAAAGTGCCAATATACCCACTGTGATAAAAGCACTTGAGCGATGGTACGGAGTAGACGTAACGGTTTTGGATAGTCCGTCATCGCAGTGGAAAGTCAGCGGCGTTTTCAAACAGGAAAGCCTTCAGAATGTACTGGAAGGAATAAAGTACGCAAGAAACATTTCCTATGAAATCAATGGAGATCACATCACAATCAATACAGCACCCTAATTAGTAGCATTTTACACTTTAATCACTGAACACTATGAAAAAAAATGTACCCAAGACCTTTGGTCTGATCAAATGTGGTGGTGCCTTGTTTTTTTCTCTAATGCTCTGCTTAACCTTCAAGGTTTCCAGTGCAACAGAAAGAGACCAAGGTGACCTGGATATGGACAAGGTGTTTATTTCCTTGGACGAGCAAAACAGTACCTTAAAAGAAGTGTTTTCTTCTATAGAAACCAAAACTGCTTTTCAGTTCTTTTATGATGAAGACCTTATTGCGGTAGAAAGAAAACTCACGCTTACCAAGAGGAATGTGTCGCTGACATCGGTTCTTGAAGAACTGTCAGTTGCGGCAAACCTGAAATTTCAACAGATCAATCATGTGATCAATGTCAATAACCGCTTATCTTCTGATACGGAAGGAGTGGTAAGGATCAAACGTGTGGTGACGGGACAGGTGACCTCAGAGAATGAACCCATGGGTATCCCTGGAGTGACCATCCGTGTCAAAGGTGGCAATACCGGAACGGTAACGGATATTGATGGAAAATTCAGCATAGAAGTATCCGACGAGGATGCGATACTGGTCATCAGCTCTATTGGCTATAAAACTCAAGAACTAGCAGTAGGTAACCAAACTGTTCTCAACGTTCAGTTGGATGAAGATACCAAAGCGCTGGATGAGGTAGTGGTCGTAGGGTATGGTACACAGAAAAAAGTCAATCTCACCGGAGCGGTGAGTCAGGTTTCCTCCGACATGCTTGAAAACAGGCCAGTAGCGAATATAGGACAAGCTCTGCAAGGAACCATAGCTAACCTCAATGTGGGAATTTCCAACGGAGCACCCAATACCAATCCATCATTTAATGTCCGAGGCGGTACTTCATTTTCGGGAGGTGATTTCCAGACTGGGAGTCCTTTGATCTTGGTGGATGGTGTAGAGATGGACATAAACCAGCTAAACCCTGAAGATATCGAAAGCGTGTCCGTCTTGAAAGATGCTGCTTCTGCGGCCATTTACGGCTCTAGGGCAGCCTATGGTGTCATGCTGGTCACCACCAAGAAAGGAGCAAAGCAAGAGGGGACTAAAATTTCCTATTCCAATTCTTTTCAATGGAACAAGCCGTCAGCAGTACCTGATTTATTGGATGCTTATACCATTCAGGAGGCAGCCATCAAAGCTGAAGAATTGCAGAATAGGACTCCTAGCTCGGATATGCAACTAAAACTTGAGAATATCCAGCGGTATATGAGCAATCCAGATGCTGAATTACCGTATTACATGGATGCTGGGGACAATATCATTTGGGTAGGAAATACACGGCCTTATGAAGAAGCCCTCCGAAATTACAGTCCCATGCAAAAACACAACTTGAATCTAAGTGGTGGGACGAAAAAGAGCAGCTATTATGCTTCTTTGGGTTATCAGGGGCAAGACGGGCTTTACAAGATCAATACGGACAAGTTCAAGCGTTACAATTTGATGTTGAACGTCAATAATGAAGTTACGGATTGGTTTGAAGTGGAATTTCGCTCTTCCTATAGTCAGTCAAATTATACTGAACCCGTCAGCCCAGCAGGTAAAGGTGGGTGGTGGACAGCCATGTCACAAGAGCCTAGTAGGA
The DNA here is from genome assembly GCF_000325705.1 of Echinicola vietnamensis DSM 17526. Lineage (NCBI taxonomy): Bacteria > Pseudomonadati > Bacteroidota > Cytophagia > Cytophagales > Cyclobacteriaceae > Echinicola > Echinicola vietnamensis. The sequence continues at coordinate 2,602,017 of NC_019904.1, forward strand.
ATATAAACATGCCTATAATGACCCCCGCTTCCTCACCGGTAGGGCAAATGTATACGGACAATATTCTGTCATTTATGGATTATGGTTCGCGTAATGATGAGACCAAAGAACATATCCTTTTGGGGATTGCCCCTACTATCCATGTGTTAAAAGGATGGGATGTCAAAGCCAATATTTCCTATAAATCCTATAATTTCCGAAGAAAGCAAGTGATTCCAGAGCTTGAACGAATAGAAAACAGGTGGGATTCTCCTACCACCGTACACACTAATCCCAGCTCGGTACAACGGTGGAGCCAACATTCCGATCAATTTACCATTAACCTTTTTACGGATTATTCCCTGTCAGTGGACAAGCATGAATTTTATGTGTTGGGAGGATTCAACCAAGAGTCGTATAAATATTCTTATTTAGGTGGAAGGGGAGAGCAAATCTTGACTCCTTATGTACCCGTAATTGGGCAGACCTTGGGTAATGAATACGCCTATGATAGTGAATCCGAATGGGCCCTAAGAGGTGCTTTTTATAGGTTTACATATAACTACGATAATCGTTATCTACTGGAATCCAATGGTCGTTATGATGGTACATCTCGGTTTCCATCAGATAGGAGGTTCAAGTTTTTTCCTTCTCTTTCAGGGGCATGGAGAATTAGTGAAGAAGAGTGGGCAGCAGGATTGCGACCTTTCGTTAATGAATTGAAGTTGAGGGCTTCTTATGGTAGTTTGGGCAACCAAAATGTAAGCAATTATATCTATATCCCATCATATGGCACTACCGCCCAAGTAAGTTATCTTTTTGACGGGATTAGACCTGTTGGGATTACCCCTCCGGGCTTGGTAAATGCTGACTTGACCTGGGAAACCGCGACGACGGTGGATGTTGGGTTTGACGTGGCCCTTTTTGATAAGTTGGATGTGAGTTTTGACTGGTATGAACGGACCACTAGTGACATTTTAGTGGCCGGAGATAAGTATCCAGCAGTACTCGGGACTTCATCTCCCACTAAAAATTCCGGAGAGATGAAGACGACCGGTTGGGAACTTACTGCCAAATGGAGAGATGTATTGGACAATGGTATCCGCTATGATATGTCGTTTAACCTTTCCGATTACCGTTCAGAAATTACTGAATTTAATGGCAACCCCAATAAGCTTCTGAGTTCTTTGTATACAGGTCAGGTGATGGGTGAGATCTGGGGCTATGAAACGGTCGGATTGTTCCAAAGCCAAGAGCAGATCGACAATGCCCCAAGTCAGGAGCTGATTAATTCAGGCTTGTGGTTCCCGGGTGACGTCCAATATCGTGACCTGGACGGCGATGGGCAAGTGGGGCCTGGAGAAAGTACAGTTGAAAATTCAGGTGACCGCAAAATTATCGGTAACAGCACTCCGCGATACCAGTTTGGATTGAATATGAATGTTTTCTGGAAAGGTTTTGATCTGAATGTCTTCATCCAAGGTGTGGGCAAAAGGGATGTATGGATTGGAAGTAATCTGTTTTGGGGCGGTATCGCTGGCGGTTCAGGAACCTATGAGGTATATGAGGATTCGTGGACTCCGGAGAGGACCGATGCTTATTTTCCAGGCTACCGATCCAGTTCAGCCAATCGTCAAACCCAAACAAGATATCTCCAAAATGCATCCTACCTCCGTCTGAAAAATATCACGTTGGGCTATACCCTTCCGGCGCCGTGGACAGAGCGGATCCGGTTGGATAAGGTTCGTGTGTACACGTCGGCTTATAATATTTGGGAAGCGACCAGTGTACCTGATACCTTCGATCCGGAAGTGCTGAGTGGCAATTACCCCATGCTAAGATCCATTGCTGCTGGATTGCAAATCACTTTCTAATATTAAAATTGATTTATCATGAAAAAAATATATATCACAATTGCGTGTCTTGCGGGGCTGTTTTGGAGCTGTAACGACGAGTTTATGGACAGGTACCCCTTGGATCAGATTACCGACGAGAATTTCTGGAAAACAGCCCAGGATCTAGAGCTTTACTGCAATAGCTTCTATCCCGATTATATAACTGGCTTTGGTACGGGCTGGGGAACTAGTACAGTAGCGCCTTATGGATATAATGAAGCCATAGCCTATGGAGATGTCATCACGGACAATGCTGCACCAGAATCCTACTCCAAAGTGGCTGCCAACCAATATAATGCCTATGTAGGTGGTGGCAGTGGAAGCAGCGGTTGGAGCTGGGGAAATATTCGTCAGCTGAATTATTTCTTGGACAACTACAAGCGGGGAAATGTGGCAGAGGATGTCAGGAATGTTTATTTGGGAGAGGTACTTTTTTTTAAAGCATGGGATTATTTCAAAAAAGTAAAAACGTTTGGGGACGTGCCTTGGATTACCCATGCGCTGGAAACCAATTCTCAGGAACTTTATGCCCCCAGAGATCCTCGTGAGGTGGTTATGGATTCCATTATGCATATCTTGGACCAATCTATCGCATTTTTGCCTGCAAAAGGAGAAGAAAAAACTGACCGACTGCATAAGGATGTGGCCTTGCACTTGAAATCGAGAATAGGATTATATGAAGGAACTTATCGCAAGTACCATCCAGAGCTAGGTCTTGATGGTGCGGCATTTTTGAGGGCTTCCGCCGAAGCTTCCGAACAGCTGATGGCAGGTGGATACAGCCTGTATACGACAGGTAATCCTACAACAGACTATAACGACCTGTTTGCTACTTATAGCTATGAGGATAATCCGGAAGTGATTTTGTGGCGTGAATATTCGGCGGATTTAACCTATGGAGTTGCTTTTAGCCGTTATTATGCCCAAAACCTCCGGCATAAACATGGGGCTACCCGAAACCTGGTGGATGAATATCTATGTGAAGATGGCCTTCCGATTTCCCAAAGTCCGCTGTTTATGGGAAAGGATTCTATCCAATCTGAAATGATGAACAGGGATCCCCGGCTTCCTCAGACGGTGGCCAATTTTGGTACCTATAATCTCCAAGCAGGTGTTCAGGGTGCCAATAATGCGCCACTACCCAATATTCCTGGTCTTAACGGAAACAAGTGCCCTACCGGCTATCGTGTAGCCAAATGGTTCTTAAATGACCCGGCCGATTGGGATAGGGTGACCAATGGTATGCAGGCAGCCGTGATCTTTCGGTATGCAGAGGTACTGGTCAATTATGCCGAAGCGAAGTATGAGCTAGGAGAGCTTGACCAAGGAGTGCTGGATAATACCATTAACCTTATCAGGGCTCGTGTGGATATGCCGCCTTTAACACTGGGGAATATCCCTGCTGATCCTGCCTTGGATGGTAATTATGCCATGTACTGTGATTATGTACCAGAACCTGTGCTGAGGGAGATAAGGAGAGAAAGAAGGGTGGAGTTGGCTTTTGAGAGCTTTAGATGGGATGATCTAATGAGGTGGAAGGCCGGCAAGTTTCTCGAGATCCCTGTGGAGGGGATCAAGTTTGTGCAGGAACAATTCCCCACAGTGGTAGTAGATAAAGATGTTTTTCTAAGTGAGGATGGATACATTTTGCCTTATTACCAAACCCTCCCTGACGGTAGGACATTTGATGAAGAGAAGCAATATCTTTTCCCCATTCCCATTGAAGACCTGGTGTTAAATACCAATTTAGAACAGAACCCGGGATGGGAATCCAACTAGCATCTGCCTAGTATCGAATTAAATAGTTTTGTGTTGGAAAATAGATTAAGAAGGGGCCGTGTGGCCTCTTCCTGATCTCTTATTGGCTTTTTTTGAACATTAATTTTAACCACTAATAACTACTTTATTTATGAAAAACCGAGTAAAGATATCCTTATTAGGACTGTTAGGGATTTTTATAACAGCATCAATTATTTCTTGTAACGAAGTCCCTGAGACCCCAGTTATTCAAAATTTAAATGGTGCTGGGTTTGTCAGTCACCAAGAGAATCTGAATATTGTATATTTTGTCCCTGTGGATAATCCTGAGGTGTCAGGTTATGAAGATCGGCTAAGTGATCTCTTGATTAATTTTCAGGAGTATATTGGAGATGAAATGAACCGAAATGGATACGGCCAAAAAACATTGGGGTTGCCATTAGATACTGCTAATAGCCGTGTGAAATTGATCACGATCTTTGGGACTGGAAACCAGGCTGACTATGGTTATGGAAGCGCAAGTACAATCATCAGTGAGATTAATGCTTACAAAGCGATTCATCCCAGCGATTTCACAAGTCAACATACCTTGGTCATTTTGCCACAGAGGACAGATAATGGCAGTCAGCCCTTTTATGGTTATGGTAAATATTGTTTTGCTGTAGATAATCCAAATATCAGTGTTTTAGAGATACCAAGTACTTCTTCAAACTTAATCGCTGGAATGCTACATGAGCTTGGGCATGGATTAAACCTCGCACATAATAAGGCTATGGATAGTGATCAACAAACGTTGGGAACTTCCCTGATGGGGTCCGGTAACTATACATGGGGAAGGTCTGCGACTTTCATTCCGGCAGCGGATGCAGCTATATTAAATAGAAATCAAATATTCCAAACAACTCCGGTAGCAGATATCTATGGGGCTGCCTCTACTACATTGAATCCTGTGATTGATTATGACGAGGTAAATGATGTGATCGAATTGTCGGGCACATTTAGTAGTGATAAAGCAGTAAGCGATGTTCTTGTCTGGTTAGACCCTAATGTGAATGGAGAAGGATCCGGTGCCAATAGGGATTATAACTCAGTTTCTTGGGTTGCCAATAGGAATGGAAACAGCTTTGATGTAGATGTGGAGATGGATGAAATTCAAGATCACGGAGATTGGTCCTATGAGTTGAAAATCAAGCTTTTGATGGAGAATGGAACGATTAAAACCCACGGATACAGTTTTAGTTTTGTAAATGGAGAATTCACATTACCGGAAGGGGTCGGGATCTATCAACACAGCAGCTACAATGGATGGGGAGTGACACTTGCGGAGGGTTCATATACAGCTTCAGACTTGGTAGCTCTCGGCGGTGTAGATAATGATATTAGTTCAATAAAGGTGCCTTTAGGATACAACGTCACCTTATATGATGGAGATAATTTTACCGGTAACGATTATGAAGTGGGGCCAGGAAATATCAGCTTTCTATCTGGGTTTAACGATGTAGTGTCATCGATAGTGGTCACTAAGCAATAACTTCCATATTAGTAATTGAGAATAAAAGAAAGTTATTGGGGAGCTTAGCCTCTCCAATAACTTTTGTTAACTACCAGCACAAATGATTAAAAGTACAGAATTCGCCTATTTTACACGGCGCGATAGCTTAGTATCGATCCTAAAGGGATTGATTTTTTTGGGTTGTTATTTGGCATCCCTATTGATGGCAACTGCCCAAAGCAGAAAAGAGATTGATTTTAACCAAGCATGGCATTTCAAAAAAGGAGCCAATAATTATGCAAAGGATGTTGGTTTTGTGGGAGAGGAGTGGCTGGATATTTCTGTGCCCCATACTTTTAATAAGGAAGATATGCAGTTGGGAAAGGATTTTTATACGGGAGACGGATTTTATAAAAAGCATTTTTTTGTACCGGATTCCCTTCGGGATAACCGCCTCTTTATCCGGTTTGAGGGGGTCGGTTCAGTAGCGGAAGTGTATGTCAATGGGCGCTTTTTGGGGGAGCATAGAGGAAGTTTTGCAGCCTTTGCATACGAATTAACTCATTCGGTAAACTATGGCGAAGAAAATATTATAATGGTCAAAGCCAACAACGAGGCACGACCTGATATAATCCCTGTCAACCATTTTTTATTTCCACTTTACGGAGGTATATACCGGCCAGTGTCGCTAATTGTTACCAATAAGGTAAATATCAAGGTCACAGATTATGCTTCACCCGGTATTTATATTCACCAAGAAGATGTGTCAGCCCAGAAAGCTACCGTAAAAGTAAAGGCCAAATTGGAAAACAGAGGAAAGGAACTCGTTACGGTAGATATGGTGGCGGAAGTTAAAGATGCAGAGGGAGTGCCAATCGAGACGATTTCCAAGCAAGTCTCCATTAGTCCACAAGGGGAAACGCTAGTAGAGCAGGAAGTCGTAATGAAAAATCCACGTCTATGGCAGGGGGTGAAAGATCCATACCTCTATACCTTATCTACTAAATTATTGAAAGATGGCAAAACGCTTGATGAAGTCAAACAGCCCCTCGGTCTGAGAAAAGTAGAGGTAAGGGCAGGAGAAGGAGTGTTTTTAAACAATAAGGCCTATCCGATGTATGGCGTGACACGATATCAAGATCGATGGGGGTATGGTAATGCGTTAAGCCATGAGCAGCACTTAGAGGATATGATGTTGATCAAAGAGATTGGTGCTACGACTATCCGTTTAGCTCATTATCAACAAGCAGAGGATATTTATGATTTGGCCGATAGCTTAGGTTTTTTGGTATGGGCAGAAATTCCATTTGTAAACAGGAGCTCAGGAGAGGAAGGGGATAATGCAAAACAGCAAATGACTGAGCTTGTTCGTCAAAATTTCAACCATCCGTCAATATACATATGGGGTATTCATAATGAAGTTTATTCGAACACTCCCGATGGTCACGTGGCGGTATTGTCCCGTCAATTAAATGATATCGCCAAGACCAATGACCCAGAGCGATTGACCGGTTCAGTGAGCGGCTATGGAGAGATGGAGCGTCCTGCCAACCTTTCAGGTGACGTCCAGGGAATGAATAGATATTACGGCTGGTATGAAGGGAAGATTGGTGATCTGGAGCAATGGGTGAAGGGTTTGGAGGAAAACTATCCTCATTACAAGGTAATGTTGACAGAATATGGCGCAGATGGGAATATGGATCAAAGTGCAGAACACCTTCCGACGAAACGAAACCCTGTAAGTGGGGAGTTTTTTCCAGAAAATTACCAAACAGAAACCCATATCCAGCAGTGGGCAATCATAGAAGACCACCCTTATATCGTCGCCTCTTACCTGTGGAATATGTTTGAATTTGCCGTACCCATGTGGAACCGGGGTGGAGTGAATGCGCGAAACTTAAAAGGACTAGTGACCTTTGATAGAAAACGGAAAAAAGACAGCTTCTACTGGTATAAAGCCAATTGGAACCCAGAACCAATGGTCTACTTGGCGAATCGGAGAGATTATAGAAGAACCGTGAGTAAAACGACAGTCCAGTTATTTACGAACCTTACAGCCGTAAAGTTAATGGTGAATGGAGAAGTGGTAGCTTCCGGTCGGGAAGGGGTAAACGATCACCATCGGGTATTTGATGTACAACTGAAAGTGGGAAAAAACTTTATTCAGGTAACTGGAACCAGTAAAGAAGGTGTTCAGCTTGAGGACAAGATGGAGTGGGTATTAACAGAGAATTAACACAATAAATTAACTAATAATGATGAGAAAAATTTTATCAGGCATTCTAGTAGTATCGGCTTTGTTTCTAGGAAGAATAGCCTCTTCTACTGCTCAGGATATTCCCAATAATACGCCTCGAACTTCCCTGGCGTTAGCACATGGAGCTCACCGACTGGGGAAAAGAACTGACCCGATGATGGAGCGATGGCGGAATTATGGGTTAGGGCAATTTATCCATTGGGGTGTCTATGCTATCCCGGGAGGACAATGGAATGGAGCGAGTTATGGAGGCGCTGCAGAGTGGATCCGCTCTTGGAAAGGGATGCCAAAAGAAGCATATGATAACCTTTACAAAGAGTTTGATCCGGAAAATTATGATCCCAGTGCTTTAGCAAAGCAGGCGAAGGAAATGGGAGCCAAATACATGATTATTACGACGAAACATCACGATGGTTTTTGCCTTTGGCCGAGTGAATATACAGATTATGACGTAACCAACACGCCATATGGTAAGGATATCATTGGTCCGCTGGTGGAGGCGTATGATGCGGAAGGCATTGATGTGTATTTGTATTTTTCTGTGATGGACTGGAATCATCCCGGATATAGGAGTGTGTTGGCTACTGAGGAGGATCGGTCTGCTTACGAAAGCTTCAAGGAGTTTACAAGAAACCAGTTGTTGGAATTATTGGAGCGGTACCCTACCACCAAAGGATTATGGTTTGATGGTACCTGGGATGAGGCCTGGAAGGAACAGGCAGAATTTGCCGATAATTTGGCGACTGAAATGCGTAAGAAGATCCCGGGCTTAATCATAGGCAGCCGTTTTCGTCCGGATGATTATGGCAATCGTCATTTTGATAGCAATGGAGACTTGATGGGAGACTATGAACAAGGTTGGGAACGAAAGCTTCCCGAAACTTACGAAGACACCAATGGCAATGATTGGGATTGTGTCATGACCATTCCGGAAAACCAATGGGGATATCATTCCGATTGGCGGGGGCATGTAAAAACCAGTTATGAATTGATCGAAATGTTGGTGAAGTCGGTATCGTTGGATGGGAATTTTGTCTTGAACTTTGGGCCAGATGCCAAGGGAGATATCCGGATGGAAGAAAAGAAGCTGGCAACAGAAATTGGTCAATGGATGAGCAAAAATAAGAGTGCCATATACAATTGTGGTCATATTGACTGGGAAAAGCAGGACTGGGGGTATTATACTCAAAACCGCGTGACAGGTGAGGTGAACATGGTGGTGTTTAACAAACCGATCAATAGTGTGCTGCGCATCAAGACCTCTTCAAAAATTTCGCTGCAAAAGATTTATGATCTCAATGATGCCACAAAAATATATGATCCAGAGGAAATTTCTCAGGACGAATATATTATCCAGTTAGGGGATGAAGAACTGGCTGAGCCCAAGGTGATTGTGATCAAGTACGATCATTCAAAAGGAGAAACGAAAGGGTATGAAAAGGCTAAGACCTGATGATTTTTGAAAATAACTGAAATTATAACCATCGTATCTAGTGAAATCCGACTTATGGATTTGTAGTACTGAATAAGTTTATTTAGCGAAAAATTTAAGCATGAATTTAACGATTCATGCTTTTTTTGAATTTTTTTGTTAATAAATAATAGTTTGGCAAGTTAAAACTATTATATTTGCTATTGTGGATATTCTACAAAGTGTAGAGTTTTTCTACACACATTCCACACTTTTATTGGAAGAATGTGCCTTCTAGGGCTGATTTCAGAAATGGCACGGGTTATGAACACCTAATTGTCAAATGAAACAGTAAATGAATGAACTGAGGAGAAAGGTACTGTTGTTAGCCGTTTTGAGTGGTTTTATTTTGGTGGCCTTAATTGGGGTAACCGGAGTACAATTGAAAAAAGCGATAGGGGAGCAGCATCAAAAGCTTGCTTCTGTTAAGTCTAACAATAGTATAATGTATCAACCCTAGACTTAGATTGACCCATGAAGTTGTTAACGTGTTTGAGTTTATTTGGAATGTTGCTGCTTGCATCATGTTCCAAAAATAGCGAGGAAGGGCAGTCCAATGACGATAAAGCTCATTCAGAAGAAGCAATGCCCGATATAGATGGGGTGAGTGAATTAAGAACGCCTTCAGGCGATTCTCCTCAAAGGGATGAAATATCTAAGGCGGAACTTCCAGAAGAAGTGATTAATTTACTAGACGATGATTCATTGCTTTCCACGCTTCAGCTTAAGAAGGTTTATAAAGTGTTGGAGGATGGGGAAACATTCTATGACATTGCCTTCGAAACGGATGAGAAGGAGACGATGATGGTGTTGATAAGTGCAGACGGAGAAGTGTTAGCGAACTAAACCAACCCAAAATATACATGAAAAGAGTAGCTTTCATCATTGCAATGGGTGCTATGGTGTCCTTCGGAGTGAAAGCCTCTGAACCATTATCGCCAGAAGGGCCGATAGTCCATTTACAAGACAGCATTGAAATTGCTCCTGAGGATTTGCCTCAAGCAATTAAAGATACGATAGACGAAAAGTCTGACACAAAAGATTTAACCATTTCGAAAGCCTATCAGGTAACTGACAAAGAAGGAAATGTCATTTATAAGGTAAAGTTCGGAGTGGGTAGCCAAAGCATCGAAAGAAAATACGATGCCGAGGGAAAAATACTAGTAGAGGAGTAGTAGTTTCTTTTTATTCATGACTAAAGCACTGATTCTTTGAATCGGTGCTTTCTTATTTTATAGCCAAATTTTTTGGGATTAAAGCGGATCAAGAAGAAAAGATGGGGGTAACCTATTTCGATGGGTAAATATGTTCTTCACCACGTTTGGTTGCTATTTGGCCACGGATGAACGCTGATAAACACAGATAGGAAGATTAAGGCATTGCAATTCCGTGGTGTTGTGTGTGATGTAACCTAGAAAGCTAGCCCCAAAGGGGCGGTACATTCATAGCCATGGGTGAAGCCCATGGTAAATTAACCCATTCAACGTTTTCCGCTTTAGCCGTATTGACCGCCCTATTCCCCACCACTTCCCGCTGAAACCCATTCGAGCGGATGGAGGAAAAGCATCGTTTTAGCGGTGTGAAATTTTCTTTTATAAGACCATATCGAAAATCATTCCCCCAGAAATATTGCTTGATCCATTAAAGCATCAAAAAAATGCCACAAAGGCACCGATCGGATGTTGTAATCTACATAGAAAGGAATTTATAATTGCTTTGGCTAAAACCCCGATCTGTGTGTATCCATGTCCATCTGTGGCCCCTCAGAAATATTGTTTGATCCGTGATATGAAGTGGCGCCATATTAAAATCTTATGGCGAAATCCAATTCCTGAGAGTCGGTTTTACTTGGTGCGTTGTCGGATGATTTCATAAATTAATACGCCGCTGGCCACGGATACGTTTAGGCTTTCAATATTGCCGGCCATGGGAATGCTGACAAATTCATCACTCAAGGCCATCAAGTCCTCGGAAATGCCGTCTTCTTCAGAGCCCATGATGATGGCAGTGGGTACGGTGAAATCCGCGTCATACATTTTTCGCTCAGTTTTTTCTGTACAACTGACGATGTTTAACCCCATTTTTTTGAGGTCTTTTACCATAAAGTGCAGGTTTTTGGCACGACAGACTGGTAAAAAATTAAGTGCCCCCGCAGAGGTTTTTACTGCATCAGAATTGATTTGTGCGGCCCCCTTTTCGGGAATAACGATGGCATGCACCCCTGCACATTCAGCTGTCCTGGCGATGGCCCCAAAGTTTCGCACATCGGTAATTCTGTCCAATACCAATACCAAGGGATCCACCCCTTTGGAAAAACACTCGGTGATGACATTGTCTATGGAGGCGTATTGAATGGCGGACATATGGGCCACGACACCTTGGTGGTTTTTACGGGTGATGCGGTTCAGTTTTGCTTCTGGGACCCTCACCACTGGTACACGTTCTTGTTTGGCTTGGCTGAGAAGTTCTTTGATCAGGTCATTGTTCAGCTCTTTGTTCACCAGGATTTTATCGATATCCTTTTGTGCATGGAGTGCTTCCATCACAGCTCTGGTGCCAAATATAAAATCCTTTTCGTGTGCTCCCTTTTCGATTAGAAAGCCATCTTTCCGCTTCTCCATAATGTAATGCTTTGGAACCATTCAGGCTGGTATGACCTCGAGCGGTTCAACTTATAGTAATTTGGTGTGAATATATTCCTGATTCGAGCAAAGGTAAAGCTTATTTTTGACTTGGAACCTATTTTGTCATAAATCCAGATTTCTTTATCCGCATCAAAAAACACACCGGTCGGTGGTCCCATGACCGTGTAGATCATCCCGCGATCTGTTTTCCAGCCTTCTTTAAAATCGGTAAAGAGAATATTGGCAAATTCAATTTGACGGAAATACTCACGAATGATGCCTTGGGCTTTTTCGGTGTCATGCGTCAGTTCTAGCCAATATTGATCCAAGGCTTTTTTCTTGTCTTCGGCAGCGCGTAGCGCTTCATGCTCATTTCTGGTAGAGATGTATACCAATTTGTCGATCATCTCATCATAAGTAGATACCCGAGGATAGGCGGCGTTGGTAGTTTTGACCATGAATCCCGTTTGTTCGGCCGTGTCGGTCTGGACAAAGTAATACCCTTCATCTTCAAATGGCTGAGGGACATTGACCAAAAATTCTCCTTTATCGATGACCTGAATGTCCTTGGCCACAGGAGCTGGTCGCGTCTCCATGGGAGGAAGCGGGATTTCAAATGCACGTGGATAAAAATAATGATAGAGGTTCATGCTTTGGTCGCTCTTGAAGAGCAACGCTTCTCCTTTATTGATGTATGTTTGGTCAAAGGGAATGTCGTTATCGTAATAAGCACCAAAATTGGGGATGTCTGCAATAAACGGACTGATCAGGTCGGTGTGATAGACGTACTGGTCTCCTTGTCTGGTGTCCTTGCAAATGATTACGGCGTAGGCTTCATTTTGATCGGCTGGGATGGTGACGGATTTTTCAAAATAGAAATGCCGATCTGTATCTTTGGCTAAATCAGATGCGGTAAGGGGGACGATGTTTTTTTCAGTGATTTCTTCTTCAAAGTCTTCCACCACGACATAGCTGAAAGTATAATCGTCAAAATTGGGGGCTTCCTCAATTTTTTCCACCGGCATCTGCAATAAAAATTCCCGCTCTCCAGTTTTAAGAGGGATGATTTTTGGAGATATTCGCGAGTACCGCGAATAGCGAAGGCTTTGATTGATGTTTTTAAGATTGCTCTGTCCATGGACATCCCAGGCAGCAAGGCAAAAGATTAGTATGCTGCTAATAAACGTTAATTTTGTAGTCTTTGTCGTCGTCATCATACGGTTTTAAAAATTAACCTTATTTTTGCTCAAAATAATAAAATTTTAAATGGCTACCTATACAACGGAAATTGCTTCCGATAAGTTGGTTAGTGATAACCCTATACATCAACGATTGTTGAAGGCTTACATTGCGGCAAAGCCCCTGGTAAGTGGTGATTTATTGGAAATTGGCTGTGGAGAAGGCCGGGGAGTAGAAGTGCTTAGTGAGCACGTAACTACTTACCATGGGCTAGACAAGATCGGCGAAGTCATCAATACTCTGCAGCAGCGCTTTCCAAAAGCAACATTTGAACAAGCGACCATTCCGCCGTTGGAAACGGTTCCGAGTGATCATTATGATACAGTGGTGAGTTTTCAAGTGATCGAACACATCCAAGAGGACAAGTTGTTTTTGGAAGAAATATACCGTGTACTCAAGCCCGGTGGCAAAGCCATAATTTCTACACCCAATATTCGTCATACACTCAGTAGGAACCCTTGGCACATTCGGGAATATACCGGTACTGAATTGATCCGGCTTTGCGAGCAGGTGTTTGACAAGGTAGTCGCAAAAGGTATCGGCGGGAACGATAAGGTCTGGAACTATCATGAAGCCAATAGAAAGTCTGTCAATAAAATCATGCGTTTTGATATTTTTGACCTGCAACACCGTCTTCCTGCATCCATCTTGCGGATGCCCTATGAACTACTGAACAGGATGAACAGAAATAAACTCCACAAGCAAGGAGGTGATGCCGTGACGGATATTACGCATGATGACTACCTGGTCGTGGACCATCCGGACAAAGGGCTTGACTTGTTTTATGTGCTGGAGAAGGAATGATTTGCAATGGGCTTTGTAATCGATAAGGTCGTAAAGGAAGAGTATCCAGTCTTGGTGGATGTTTGGGAAGCATCCGTTAGGGCTACCCATGATTTTTTAGCACCAGGAGATGTGGAGCGATTTAAGCCATTGATCCTAAACCAATATTTAGATGCTGTTAGTTTAGCCTGCGCACGTAAAGACTCCGGCGAAATTATAGGATTCGTTGGCGTTAAGGAAGATAAGGTAGAAATGCTGTTTGTCCACCCTGCAATGATGGGGGAAGGTGTGGGGAGAACCTTAATGAACCATGCTATAAAGCATTTTAAGATAAAAAAAGTGGATGTAAATGAAGCCAATAACCAAGCGTAGTATTTTATAGGCGTATTGGCTTTAAGGTAGAAGATAGATCATCTTTTGACGCTCAAGGTAATCCTTATCCCATTTTACACTTACGCTACGGTTCTTGAATTCGGAAAGGGTGTAATGTTTCTTGATGAAATTCCTATATACATCCTGAAAAGAAGGTGTTGTGATGTGCTTTTAAAGCAGGTGTAAAAAAAATATGGCCCTGATGTAATCAGGACCATATCGGTATACATTTAAGGAGGCCTTCTCCTTGTTGTTTTTCTACTTTCTGTTCTGCAAAACACCTCTCGGGGAAGCAGCCGGCCCTATTACCTTGTCCAGGTTGTTCTGGATTTCAGTGGCCAATTCGTCATATCCTCGTTCCTGAAGCAGCGGAACAAAGAACCGCATCATCTCCAATGAATACATGGCTTCACGGTCCATCGCTCGGCCTTTTTCTTGGTAGAATTGGAGCATTTCGAAGGCCCTGTTTGAAAGTACCTCAATGATGTCCAAAGCCATGTCATCTTCTCCCAGTTCGAACAAAGAAGGTACGGACTGTCCGCTGGACAAGTCGTATGGGATCGCTTCGTTAGGGAATTTCTCCATACTCAGCTTTTGGATGTCGGCAGCTTTGTCCAGTTTATCTTCCATGATGAGCGCGTTCGTAAGGCTGTTGAACATGCTACGGTGGTTGGATGTAAACCTCCTGTATTCCTCATCGAAGTAATTGTCAGGATTGCTCATGCCACGATAGGCGAAGTTTTCCGTGACGTTTTTGTAAGCGAGATCAGTGTTTACGAACTCATCTACATTTTCCGGCTTCTGAACCGGCAGCAGTCGGTAAGTAAGTCCTTCCATGACTACGTGATTGCTGAGGTCCAGGCTAATGGTAGAAAGAGAAGTGTTGTTAAAGTAAATTGGCCTTTCCCAATTGTTGGTAGTGATCAGGTCGATCAGCATCAGGTTTCCTTTGGTGAGGTAGTTGCCTTTTACCCGAAGGTTCATATGGTTAACGGTCAAGTCTTCCATTCCTTTAGGGACCACGCCTTTATTAATCACTTCAGCAGAGTCTACTTCGAGAATGAGGTTTCTGGAAGGTACTTGGTAAATGGTGTTGGTATAGCCGGATTTTACCTTCAGGAGATCGCTCTCGTTTTTCAGGAGTCGTAGGTATTCTTTTGCCGAAATCATTTCCAGTCCCTGACGATCATTGACAAAAAGAATGTCATTGGTGCCGCGTTTGAAGTTCTTTTTCTCCAAGGAGAAAGGTAATGCAGCTGATTTATTGATCGGCCTGGTCATTTGTTCCACATACCAATCTGTGTCAAAATAACTCAATACAATGACACGGACATCTGTTCTGAAGCCTTCTACTTCTTGCACATACCAAAGAGGGAAGGTGTCATTGTCACCTCCTGTAAACAAAATGGCATTTTCTTCACAAGAAGCCAGGAAATTACGGGCCGAATCTACCGAGAAATAACGATCCGAGCGGTCATGGTCATCATAGTTTTGAGAAGCCATGATGACGGGGACAGGAAAGGCTATCAATGTCGCCAAAATGGCCGCGACAGCAAAGTTTTTATTGAGCTTGGCCAATCCATGAGCAATGGCCAGAACCCCCATGCCTATCCATATCGCAAATGCATAAAAAGACCCGACATAAATATAGTCCCGTTCACGAGGCTCTACAGGAGGGGAGTTAAGGTAAAGCACCAAGACGACTCCCATCATAAGGAAGAGCATTGTCGTAAGCCAGAATGACTTGGTGTCGTACTTCGCTTGGAATAAAAAGCCGATGAGTCCCAGGATCAAGGGAAGCATTAAGTAATTATTGTGGGCTTTGTTGTTTTCTATGTAGTCCGGGTAATCTTCAAAGGCATTCGTAATGCCCATCCAGGGGGCATCGGTAATGTCACTTTCCCGCCCGGAGAAGTTCCATAAGAAATAACGCCAGTACATATGGCCCAGCTGATGGTCCAGCATAAATGCGATATTATCCCCAAAAGTGGGTTCTTCGCCTTCCCTAAGGCCTAATTTCTGTCGATATAGGCGTTTGTGCTGAGGTTGGGTAGAATAGATCCTGGGCAGAATAGTGGTTTTTTCTGAATCATATTCCGTCACGATCTCGTAATCGACTATTTCATATTTGTCATCTCCTTTGGCATAAACAGGATCTCCTTCTTTTTGCTCAGTTACTTCCGCAGTGAAATATTGGCCGTGCATTAGCGGACGATAGCCATACTGTTCCCTCTTGAGGTAACTCACAAAACTGATAATGTCCTTTGGCGCATTTTCATTGATGGGAGGGTTGGCATTAGAGCGGACGACAATGAGTGCATAAGAACCATAGCCGATCAAGATAAAGGTCAAGGATAGCAGTACGGTGTTCAGGATGACCTTTTCCTGTTTGATGGAATAGATGATGGCAGCGATAAGTCCACCCAGAAATAATCCGACAAAGACAATAATCCCTGAACCGAATGGAAGTCCAATACTGTTAACGAAGAAAATTTCCATGGATCCGGCCAGACTTGGCAGTCCCGGAATGATAATGTTATTGATGGCAACCAAGGCTACCCCGCCCAAAAGGAATGCGACAATGGCTCCTTTGAGGTTGGGGTTTTGGTATTTCTTGAAATAAACGACCAAGGCCAGCGCAGGCAACGTCACTAAGTTGAGCAAATGGACACCAATGGAAAGTCCCACCAAATAGGCGATAAAGATCATATACCGGTTTTCGTCTTTTGGGTTTTCGATGACATCCCATTTTAAGAACGCCCAGATGACGATAGCCGTGAAGAAAGAAGACATGGCATACACTTCCGATTCTACGGCTGAAAACCAAAAGCTGTCTGAGAACGTGTAGACCAGCGCGCCAATGATACCGGCACCCATAATGGCGATGGTGTGGCCTTTGCTTTCCTTTCCTTTTTCGAGTCGGAATAGCTTTCTGCCCAGAAGGGTGATTGACCAAAACAAAAAGAGGATGGTGAATCCACTGAACAGGGCACTTCCTGCATTCATCCAATATGCAATTTCAAGCGGGTCTCCAAGGGCAAAGAAAGAAAACATCCTGTAAATAAGCAGGAAGAATGGTGCTCCTGGAGGGTGGGGAACTTGGAGTTTATAAGCTACCGCAATGAATTCTCCCGGATCCCAAAAGCTGGCGGTTTCTTCTATGGTCAGAAGGTAAACCAAGGTGGCAATTAAAAATAAAATCCAGCCCGTGAGGTTGTTGACTTTTCTATAGTTGATCATGTTTGTGTTACACTAATGTGAAAGGCGAAAATAAAAAAATATTCACGAAAACAGGGGGATTTAACCATTTTTAAAAGGTTTTCAGAAAAATGGTATAAAAAAAGGGGGAAAGTTTAGCTTTCCCCCTTTGTGAGATATTTTCAGGATGTGATTCCTTGTTTTTTGTTCATTTCATCTACCAACTGGCGTTTCAGTTTTCGTTCCCTGTCCAGTGTGTTTTTGCGATGTGTCTCAAATTCCTCTTTGGTCTCGATAAGATCTTTTCGTGTTTCGGAGATTACCTTATGACTGTTAGAGTATTTGTAAATGAAGTAGGCAAGCGCAATACCTAAACCAATGATGATGCTCCACATCATGGTACTGTAGGTCGTCTTATAAACTTGGATTCCCAAGAAAGAAAAACTGTCTTTGGCAGCCAATGTCTCTTTGAGCTCGTTTTCGGCATTTTCAATGCCTGAGTTCAGCTGGTCGATCTTGGCATTTTGTTCGTTGATCTGACTGTTTTTTTCTACAATTTGATCTTTGAATACCTTCAGTGAATCCAGGATATTTGACTTGATCTTACTCAAGTTGGTCTTCTTTACCACCTTGTACTCCTGGTAATTGTTGGAGGCATCATTAAGGTAGTCAAACTGGCTTTCAATGGTGCCGCCGTTCAATGAATTCTGTGGTTTTTCTGGCTCAGGGGTGTCCTGTGCTAAAGAGGTATTGCATACAGCGATACACACGAAAAGTGCTATGATAATACTTCTTTTCATTTTAAATTAGTGTTTAGAAATTCTAGTTGGTTTCGTTATTGTAACACGAGAATACAGGTTTTATTGCACTTTTGAAAGGAAAAGCCCTATTAATAGCCCTTTTCGACCAAAAATGGCTCTTATTTGCTCGTTTTTAAGGAAAGTCATGCTTTATTTGGTGCCGTATTCAATTTTGTTAAAAGTGGTTTTTTTGATTTTACATATTGATAATTGCATTTTTTTTCATGGATGCGGAAACTAATATTGGGCATGAATGGTTTCCATAGCCAATCAATAAAAACAAGAATAATTTCAAAAATGATGAAATTATGCAAGAGGCTCTTCGTTGTCTATGTTCAGCCGATCTCATAATAAATTCCAGAATTTTCATGAAGGAAAATGAATAAGGTCGTAGTTTTGTCAAAAAATAACGAAATGAAAATCGCAACATACCTTTTCATTATTTTGCTGCTTGTTTTTCAAGAGGCAGATGGCCGACAGCTTCCGGGTGATTCTGCAGAAGTTTCTTCAGAGAAGCCGGAATATCTGCTCTTGGATAAAAGCCTGCAGTTCAGGATAACCGAGGCCATCAACAGTATGTATGATTTTGATTTTGAAACTGCAGAAAGAGGTTTTGCGGTAATGCGGTATTCTTACCCGGAGCATCCATTGCCTTATTTCCTGATGGGGCTTGCCCAATGGTGGAAGATTGTTCCCGACATGGAAAATAAGAAGAATGACAAAATCTTTTTAAGGTTCATGGAAGAAACCATTGCCAAAGCAGAGGTGATGCTGGAGGAAGATCCCGAGAATAAAGAAGCTGCGTTCTTTTTGGCAGCAGCTTATGGGTTTAAGGGAAGGTTGCTCAGTGAGCGGGACAGCTGGACGGCCACGGCCATTGCAGGGAAGAATGCCTTGAAATACATGGAGTTAAGCAAGGGAGAGGAAGAGCTGAGCCCAGAACTTTTGTTGGGAGATGCGCTGTTTAATTATTTCTCAGTATGGATACCTGAAAATTATCCTTTGATGAAACCGGTCATGGCACTTTTTCCCAAAGGAGACAAAGCCTTGGGGTTAATGCAGCTGGAAGAAGTGGCTAAAAATGCATTTTATGCAAGGGTGGAAGCCCAATATTTTCTTTTTAGACTCTATGCCTCAGAGGAAAAGCGTCCCTATGATGCGCTGCAGATCACTGAATACCTGCATGAGAAATACCCCAATAATCCCTATTTCCATCGTTTTTATGCCCGTCAGTTGTATGCAGTGGGAAGAGGAGCGCAGGCGAAGGATACTTCCCTTGACATCCTTCAGCGCATCGAGGACCAACAGCTCGGCTATGAAGCAAACAGTGGCCGATATGCTTCTTTTTTTGCAGCCCAGTATTATGATCGGATAAACGATGTGGTAAATGCCAAAAAATATTACCAGAAGACCGTGTCTTTTGGAGAGGAATCAGAAAGCCAAGAAAGTGGCTATTACCTCTATGCCTTACTGCATTTGGGCAAGATCGCAGCCAGTGAAGGAAAGGATAAGGAGGCAAAAGCATATTTGAAGATGGTAAAGAAATATGCCAAGCGTAAACATCCCGCCCATCAAGAAGCTAGAGATTTTTTAAAAAAGAATAAACTTTAATCTAGTTTAGCACGTGTATACTAAAATGAATCAGGAGAAAATTTGAAATTTTATAAATAATAAAGTTTTATGGTGTGAAAAGTTTTAAATATTCAGGGGTAAAATTAACAATATTTTGTATTTGTGGTCGTTTTTTGACTTGAATAGCTTTAAAATAATTTAAGAATATATTACCTTTGCACGACATAAAATTTTGCAAATACTATAAATCATGGATAATCACATAAGAGTAAAATTCGACAAAATTGATCGCAAAATCCTTGAGATTCTTCAGGCAAACGCGAAAATTACCAATGCACAACTTTCCAAAGATATTGGTCTTTCTCCTGCCCCTACGTTGGAGCGAGTAAAGAAGCTTGAGCAGTCTGGTATTATCAAGAGCTATCATGCAAAATTGGATCCGGAAAGAATCGGTCTTGGGGTGAGTACGTTCGTATTGGTGAGCCTTATCGGCCATAACAAAGCCAATATTGATGCTTTCATGAAAGAAATCGAAGCGATTCCGGAAGTAATCGAATGTCACCACATCACTGGAACAGGAGATTTTATTTTGAAAATCATTTCCAAAGACATTACTTCATACCAGAAATTGATGTTGGAGAAGGTAAGTGAGATTAAAGAGGTGGATTCCATGCAGTCAATGGTCATCCTGTCTACCTTTAAAGACAGCAAAGTACTGCCCATCCCTGCTTAAGCAAAAACAAATTTTATCATGTAAGGGTGGCTGTTCAGTCGCCCTTTTTTTTTGAAAACACGAATATTATGGAAGAAAATCCTTGGAAGACCAAGACTAGGAAACTGATGTATTCTAACCCATGGATAGCGCTAGAGGAACATGAGGTGGTTACTCCGGCAGGAACGGATGGGGTGTATGGGAAAGTGTCGTTTAAAAATAAGGCCATGGCGATCTTGCCTGTAGACGAGGAACTCAATACGTGGCTGGTGGGGCAGTTTCGGTATGCCATCGACGAATACAGTTGGGAAATCCCCGAGGGAGGAAGCCCGATAGGAGAGGATATCCTTGAAGGAGCCAAAAGAGAGTTGAAAGAAGAGACGGGATTGGCCGCAGATAAGTGGACGCCCATCATGCGCTTCCATACTTCCAATTCCGTAACCGATGAGGAAGGCTTTGCCTATTTGGCCGAGGGCCTGACGGAAGGCGAGACGGCATTTGAAGATACCGAGAAGATTGAGGTGAAAAAGCTGCCACTGAAAGCGGTTGTGCAGATGGTGATGGATGGTGAAATTACCGATGTGATCAGTGTGGCCGTTATCTTGAAAGCAGCCAGGATGCTTGGGATATGATGTTTTAGCATTGTTTATTTTAAAGATAAGGAGATTCAACACGGCTAGGAGCCACTAGGGCATGGATTTAAAGCGACTGAACTTTAAGGAACATTTTTCAAAAACCTTCCACTTGGCCTATCCCGTAATGCTGAGCCAGCTGGGACAGGTTTTGGTGGGGGTGGCTGATAGTATGATGGTCGGAAGACTGGGCGCCGAACCGCTAGCGGCGGCTTCATTGGCCAATAGTATTTTCTTTGTAGTGATGATGTTTGGAACAGGGGTTTCGATGGCCATCACCCCACTAGTAGCGGCGGCAGATGGCGAAGGAAAGCCCCGGAAGATCACTCGGGTTTTTAACCATGGTTTTGCCATAAATGGTTTTACGGGAGTCATCCTGTTTCTGGTGATCGTTTTGGCTTCGCCTTTACTGGGGCATATGAAACAGCCGGCAGGTGTAGTCGAGCAAGCCATTCCCTTTTTGGGGGTGATTACCCTCTCGTTGATCCCTTTGATGTTTTTTCAGACTTTTCGGCAGTTTGCAGAAGGACTGAGCCATACCAAGGAAGCCATGCTGATCACCATTTTCTGTAATCTGGTCAATGTATTTCTCAATTGGGTGTTGATTTACGGCCATCTTGGATTTGCCCCAATGGGGCTAAATGGAGCAGGTTGGGCCACATTGATTTCACGGGTCCTGATGGCGATCATCATGGGGTACTTTATTTGGAAGAGCCCTTTGTTCAGGAAATACCAGTTGAAGCTGGATTTTAGAAAACTGTACTTTCCGATGTTCAGTAAGCTCTTGAAAATAGGGGTGCCCACTGGTTTTCAGTTTATTTTTGAAGTAGGAGCCTTTAGTACTGCCGCCATCATGATGGGCTGGATAGGGGTCAATGCTCTGGCAGCTCACCAAATAGCGATTAACTTGGCCTCTATTAGCTATATGATGGCCTCTGGATTATCGGCTGCAGCCATGGTGCGGGTCGGAAATCAGCTAGGAAAAAATGATATCAAAACACTTCGTGAGGCTGGCTTTACGGCTTTTGGTATGATTGCAGGATTTATGTTGCTGTTTGCTGGGGTTTTTATTGCCTTTAAGGACCACCTTCCGCTGCTGTATATCGGGGATCCGGAAGTCGTGGAAATGACCGCTGGGCTACTGGTCATTGCAGGCCTTTTTCAGCTTTCAGACGGCATTCAAGTAGTAGGCCTTGGAGCACTGCGGGGCATGGCGGACGTAAAAATGCCCACCCTCATTACCTTGGTGGCCTATTGGGTGATTGCACTTCCATTAGGGTATATGCTGGCATTTCATTGGGGTGCTGAGGAGAAAGGTGTTTGGTATGGCCTGTTGATTGGTTTGACCATAACGGGCGGTTTGCTCCTTGTCCGGTTTCAGCAGCTGAGCTTACGATTGCTTTCACAAAAGCATCAGCGGTTGAAAGTGGCCTGATTCCAAACGTGTGTGGGGTTAATGGTGAAGTTGCATAGAATTTACCTTTCCTAAGGGGTGTTTGGAGAGATTGTTTTATCTTTAACGAATTGTTTGCAGTTTATAAAGAGGACAATCATGAGTACAGAAAAAGATATCGCGAGAACATCAGCTTTTTCCAGGACCACCATTACGGAATTGATGATTCCTTCCTATGCCAATTTTGGAGGAAAGATTCACGGTGGGATTTTACTTTCCCTGATGGATAAAGTGGCTTATGTGACCGCTAGCAAGCATAGCGGGGCTTACTGTGTGACCGTTTCGGTGGATACGGTGGATTTTTTACAACCTGTGGAAGTGGGCGAATTGGTCTCCCTGATGGCTTCCGTAAATTATGTAGGAAACAGCTCCATGGTGGTAGGCATAAAAGTGATTTCCGAGAATGTGAAAGTGGGGAATGTCAAGCATACCAATACCTGCTATTTTACGATGGTGGCCAAAGGAGAGGATGATAAGCCTTGCCGGGTGCCAAAATTGATTTTGGAAGATGCCACGGACGTGAGAAGGTTTGTAGAAGCCATCTATCGCCGAAAGTTCAAACAAAATTATGAGACCAATTTAAAAGAGATAAAGGCCAACTGGGAAAAGCAAGATATCGATAAGCTGTTGGAAGATCAACGGTGCATAAACCAGGCAGGGAAGCACTAAGTGACGGGCGAAGCCGGGTCATTTTGAGGAGATTTGGATGCGGTTTTGGTGATGAAGAGGTAAATAAAAGCAATGATGGCACCTGCCGTTCCCAGTAAGAACACCAGCGGAAATCGTTCTTGCTGATTGCCATAAACCCATCCCGATCCCAAGGCGCCGATGCCGATGCCTGCTTCCAAAGCAATGTACATGGTGGCTAAACCTCGCCCTCTGAACTTGGACAATGATAAGTCGATGGTCCAAGCCGCAATGGTGGGAGAAGTCATCCCCAGGGAAAAACCAAATAAGATTCCCGAGAAGACCAACATTTCCTTTGTGTGGCTAAAAGCAGTGGCTGTCATGGCCATGGCGAGGCAAAAAGTGGCGGCTTTCAATACCGGAATTCTACCGTAGCGATCTGATGCCCTGCCTGCCAGTAACCGTATGGCCAGGGAGCTAAGGGTGAAAACAGCAAAGAATATTCCTTTGTTGGCGATGTTGAGTGAAGCCGAAAAATCAGGAATGATGGTTAAGATAATGCCAAAGGATAAATAGGAGAAGAATAAGACAAAGCAGGGGGAAAGGACGCTTTTTTCAAATAATTCATCTTTTTTCAATTTAAAATGGCCCACATGAAAAGCTTCTGTTTCCGGAACGGTTTCCTTCAGCCGGATCAGTAACAAAATAGAAACCAGCGCCACTCCGGAAGAGCAGTAAAACAATGGGGTGATGCCATGAATACTGGCAATGTATCCTCCTAGCGCAGGTCCAGCGGCCATGCCCAATGAACTGAATAAGGATTGAAGTCCCATGGCCTCTCCACGGCGGTTAAAGGGCACAATATCTGCGACATAAGCGGAAATGCCCGTTGGGGTAAAACCTGTGCTGAATCCATGGAGAAACCTTAAACACAAAAAACCTGCAACGCCCGAAATCAAGGGATAAAGCAAACTTACCACCAAGCAAACTCCTGCTCCGAAAATCATCACCGGAACCCTCCCTATGCGATCAGCTAACTTGCCGCTAAAGGGACGGGAAAGGCCCGCCGTCAAAGTAAAAAGCGATATGATCAGCCCCTTGTAATCCTCTCCTCCTAAACTGGTCAGGTAGGCAGGCAGCTCCGGGATGATCATGTTAAAGCTGGCAAAGAATAGGAAGGAGCTAAGGCAGAGCTGTAGAAAGCGCAACGTAAAAAACGGGGGAAGAAATTTTTGCAAATTCATGGGTGGCCAATTAAAGAGGCTGTCTCATTAGTCATTTATTCTTATTTATTGCGAAAGATTATTATTTTATGCTTTTCCAACCTTGCTGAGAAGTGTTTTTTTGTATGCTATTAGAAACTAATCGTCTTTTTTTTTTTGATAAAAAAGGATGAAAAAAACAAGACGTAGCAAAGCTTCCGCCCACGAGCCAGCCGCCGGTCCGTTGCGACGTCAGCCTCCCCTCCTTCACTAGTAAACAAGAAAAGCATCGCCTGAGCTCTTATAATTATATGTGTATCCGGAATCTTACACGTACTCAATTATGGGCAAACATCATATCAGGATAAAGGATGGTCCTTGGTATGTCCGGTTTTAATAGTATGGTGTAGGCCGTTAAGAAAGGGAGCTAGCTCGCGTCGTGGAACAGCGAGATCCGCTCACTTTTAGGCAGGAACCATGCTGTTAAAATTAAATTGGGAAATTATCGGTTGTCGCATGGACAAATGTTCTTCCCAATTTAACCCGAAATATGCAATAGAAAATTTATTACGGCCTGAAACTACTTTAAAATCATTTGCTTCGCTTCTGTTTTCGACTTCACCATAGCGGTGCTATGCCTCAGTCTCCAAACAGCCTGATTTTCTTGCAGTTTCAGTCCTCACTACGAATCCTATTACATAATCCGGGTTTAAAGGGCATCCCACAGGCCTAGATTTTTTGCCTACTTTTTCATCAACATCAATGGAAAAAGTAGGAAAGGATCCAAAACCCATAGAATATTGCTTTATATGCAACATGGCGAATACTCATATGTCATTACGTAGGTTGTATTCGATCTAATTCAATTACGAAAGATTATTTGGTAAAGAATTTATTGGGTTGACTTATAAGATAGCCTCGTGGTTATTAAAGGCAAAATCCGGGAAACTCACTCGAATTATCATACTTGACATGACATTAGTTGTTTTCTGCCTCCTCTTCACTCTGTGCCAGCAAGTATGCCTTGATAAAGTCGTTCAGCCCACCGTCCAAAACGGTTTGAACGTCCGATGTTTCATGGCTGGTTCTGGCATCTTTTACCAATTTATAAGGATGCAATACGTAGTTCCTGATTTGAGAGCCGAAGTCAATCTTCATTTTGCCCGCTTCGATCTTATCCCTTTCAGCATTTCGCTTTTCCATCTCCATTTGATAGAGCCGTGATTTTAGCATTTGCATGGCCTTTTCACGGTTGGCAAGCTGCGATCTTTCCACTTGGCAGACCACGACGATTCCAGTGGGCTTGTGCGTCAGTTGCACTTTTGTTTCCACTTTGTTGACGTTCTGGCCACCGGCCCCCCCAGATCGGGAAGTTTGTAACTCAATGTCAGATGGGTTGATCTCGATCTCAATGGAATCATCCACTACTGGGTAAACATACACAGAAGCAAAAGACGTATGCCGTCTTCCACCACTGTCAAATGGTGAAATCCTCACCAAACGGTGTACGCCAATTTCTGACTTTAGGAAGCCATAAGCCAAGGGACCGTCAAATTCAAGCGTGACAGACTTGATCCCGGCCACGTCTCCCTCCTGAAGGTCTACTTCTTTGACTTTATAGCCATTCTTTTCACCCCACATGATGTACATTCTCATGAGGATGGAGGCCCAGTCGTTACTTTCCGTTCCACCTGCTCCAGGGTTGATTTCCATTAGGGCACTTAGCTGGTCCTCTTCGCTGCTGAGCATCTTTTTCAGCTCCAGCTCTTCGATTTCATTCAGTGCTTTTTGGTAATCGGTTTTGATTTCCTCTTCTTCTACGTCTCCTGCGGTGTAGAATTCATACAGTACCTCTAAGTCCTGAACTTTGGCCTCGGCGCTTTCGTAAGCACCAGTCCAACCTTTACGTGCCTGAATCTGCTTCATGGTCTTTTCGGCTTCCTCAGGGTTGTTCCAGAAGTCAGGCTGTGCGGATACCGCTTCTAAATCTTCTATTTCTGCTTTCTTACGATCGTAGTCAAAGATACCTCCTTAAGGCCGTGATACGCGCCTTCAAGTCTTTCAACTGTTCTGATGTCATAAAATTATTTTCGTTTAATTGATTTTTAAGAGAGGCGAATTTCGTGAAATTTTATGGCTTTACCTAAATCTGTGCCCTGATCTTTCTGAAGCCGTAGCATCCAAGGTTGCCCTCAGAAGGTACACCAATAAAAGCGACCTTTACAGGAGGAATTGGGTGTATAGGAAGAGGGCTGCCGGATAGTGTTTGGAAAAATGGCAGACGGTCTTAACTGACCCATTCTTCCTATTTGGAAGGAGTGAGGCTTCTTTATTGATATAGATCCTTTTTATCGGTTTCTTCTTTCAAAGGAGCGATATCCAAGTAGATGATTTGGATTTTGTTTCTGCCTTCGTTCTTAAAGTACTTTTTCTTGAACCTGGAAATGACAAAGCTTCCAGCCAGCAAGGCTCCCGAAATGATCAGTCCTCCCTTGGAATAGGAGAGTTCGCCTTCAGTGTAGAGGCTGTTGATTGTTTCGGCCGTAAGGAGCAGCACACCTGCCGCCGCAAAAATGGTACTGAAGCTTTTTATGGTTCGGTTTTGTTCCCTGATATTGTGTACATCGACTACTGCAATATTCTCAGGTCTTATGATATTTTCCCGGAGAACCAAGAAATCCCGATGGATTTCCTTGATTTGATCACTGATGAAGTAGTCCATGTCATTGGTTTTATAGGTGATCAGGTCTCCTTCATTGTACTTTATCCTGGTTTTTTGGTTCCCACCCTTTTGTAGGATCAGGTACCGTTGGGCCTGGGCACTCGTGAGGCTTAGGGTCACTAATATCAGGCTGGTAAAAATAAAGGTAAGTCCAATGTGCTTTTTCATGTACTGCAGGTTAGGATGAAGAAAAATTCACTTCTTATAACGTCAGATCGTGAAATGGGTTGGGCAAAGAGCTCAAAACATATGCGGTAAGGAGCATTTCCGGCCCAAAACAAAAGAGCATTTCAGGACTTCGTTGTGTCCTGAAATGCTCTGTATTAACCGGTGTATGAAGGATGGTTATACTTTGGTAATCCATCCATGTGTATCTTCTTGACGGCCATACTTGATCGCGTCAAGGGTCTCCAATACTTGGTAAGAAAAGGAATCTGCTGGCTTTTCAGGAAGATCGTAATCCGTGTCGCCTACGTTGATCTTGTAAATATGGGCGATGGTGGCTGCGGTTCCGGTTCCAAAAGCTTCCTGAAGCGTGTTGTTTTCCAATGCTTCCTTAAGTTCCGTGACCGTCAGGAATCTTTCCGATACCTTGAGGCCCTTTTCTTTCGCCAAGGTCAAAACCGAATCACGGGTAATGCCCTTGAGGATGGTGCCTTTGGAAGTAGGAGCAGTGATAAGGGTGTTATTGATGATGAACATGACGTTCATGGTGCCACTTTCTTCAATGTTTTCATGGTTCTTGCCATCCGTCCATAGCAATTGGTCATAACCTTGCTTTTGGGCAATTTGGGCTGGATAGAGGGAGCCAGCATAATTTCCGGCGGCTTTTGCCTGCCCTGTTCCACCTTCGGCAGCACGGGTGTATTTGGTTTCTACTTTTACCGAAACAGGCTTCGCGTAATAATGCCCTACCGGACAAGTGAAGATCATAAATTTATACGTCGCCGAAGGCCTAATGCCCAGATAATCATCCGTGGCAAAAATAAATGGGCGGATATAGAGCGAACAGCCAGGTTTGTTCGGGATCCAGTCCCGGTCCACTGCGAGCAGCTTTCTTAATCCTTCCATGAATATTTCCTCCGGGAGCTGCGGGATGCACAGACGATCTGCCGATTCGTTCAGACGCTGTTGATTGGCATCTGGTCGGAAGATAAGTACATTGTTATGCTCGTCTTTGTAGGCCTTCAAGCCTTCGAAAACAGACTGACCATAATGAAGGGTGGCATTTGCCGGGTTCAGGCTGAGCGGCGCATAGGGCTCTATCCTGAAGTCTTGCCATTCACCATTTTTATAGTCGGCCACAAACATGTGGTCACTCATTACCTGGCCGAAACTCAGGTTTTCAAAATCAGTCCCTTGTAATTTGGATTGGCTGGTTTGTTTTATTTGGATGTCTATTGTTGTGTTCATGGTATTAAACTCTAGATTCCCACGTGATCTCTTTTACTTCTAATTCTATTGCTATCATCCTTCCCAATACAAACAGATAATCTGAAAGCCTATTGAGGTATTTGATGATGATTTTATCAACTGGCTCATGTCCGTCAAGTGCCGTGACCCTTCTTTCGGCCCTCCGGCAAATGGTCCTGGCCACATGGCTGTAGGAGATGGCTTGATGCCCTCCAGGCAATATGAAATTTTTCAGCACAGGTAATTTTTCTTCCATCAGATCGATCTCTCCTTCTAAAAACGCAATGTCCTCTTCCAGGATATCGGGTCTCCTTACCTTGTGATTGCCTTGTTCTGTGGCCAATGTAGCCCCAATGGTAAACAGCCGATCTTGAATGGTCTTCAATTGACCGGAACGTTTTTGGTTTACCTCTTGGTCCTTCAGCAACCCTAAAAAAGCATTTAACTCATCAATGGTCCCATAGGCCTCTATCCTCATATCAGCTTTGGAAACTCTACTGCCCCCCAAGAGAGAGGTCTGTCCTTGGTCGCCTCCTTTTGTGTACAGCTTCATGTGGTGACGTTTTTTTAGGTTTGTTGCAGGAAAATGAATTGGAAGGGCTTCCTTAGCAACAGCTAAAGAAAATTTTACCAATATCACTTTCGACTTTGAAATCAGGAAGCAAAATTAAGCATTTAATTGCAATACTATTCGCTGACCGGCTGAAAATTATTTCTTGTGGGGTTGGGGTTGTTTTGATCGGTTTCTACCAGACCGTCTCTTAGCCTGACAATTCGATGTGCATAGTGAGCAATATCATCTTCATGGGTTACCATGATAATGGTGTTTCCTTTTTGGTGGAGTTCATCAAAAAGGTTCATGATATCGTAGGAAGTTTTGGTATCCAGGTTACCAGTAGGCTCATCTGCCAAAATAATACTGGGATCGTTTACCAACGCCCTGGCAATGGCCACACGTTGCCGCTGACCACCCGAAAGCTCATTGGGCTTGTGGTGGATGCGGTCTTCAAGTCCTACGCTTTTTAGGGCCAAGAAAGCCTTGTCTTCACGGTCAGATTTGCTATAACCCGCATAAATAAGCGGTAGGGCGACGTTTTCAAGACATGTGGCACGGGGAAGCAGGTTGAATGTTTGGAATACAAAACCAATTTCCTTGTTCCTGATTTCAGCCAATTCATTTTCGGTCATGTGGCTGACATCTTTGTTGTTTAGGATATAATTGCCTGCGGTGGGGGTGTCCAAGCAGCCAATGATATTCATCAAGGTGGATTTTCCAGACCCTGAAGGTCCCATAAAAGCAACATACTCTCCTTTGATGATATCTATAGTGACAGATTTAAGGGCTTGTACCTTTTCTGCCCCCATCACATAAGTTTTTTTGATCTCTTTGGTTTCAATTATTTTCCCCATGATAAAAATTGATGTTTTGTATTCCCTAAAGTTACAGTTTTAAACTAAAAAGTATAATGGAATGGTCTTAATTTATCTAAAAGGTGAAATGAAGGTATTAAGGTCAGGATCAAGATGAAAGGGAGAAGTGTCCTGTAGCGTGTTAACCCGTATGGCTTGATCAATTGTCCCCTTTCATTAATTCCTGAAGCTGCGTATCGGATACCCAGCCGCTCAATTCATCCATGTAGTTTTTGACATAACCGGTCAATTGCAGCGCCCGAGCTGCTTGGATCATGGCTAGCCAGAGTTTGGGGTCTTTGTTAAACTCGGCCGCATTTCTGAGCAGTTCATAGCGTTTTTCTAAAGAGGAGGCTTCCTCCCCGGCCATCAGCACCAGAGGAGTGAAATAGGGATTGCCAGCCAAGGGGGCATCTTCTTGAAAGTAAACTTGTAGTGGATTATTTTCAGATAATGAAGGCGTTTTCTGTCTGGCAATCGAGCCAAGTGCTGCGATATATGCGCTGTCCAAGCTGCTTTGGGAAGCCAAATAGGAGGTGAGCTGGTCGATTTCAGTATCCTTGAGCCAATGGCCCTTTTTGAACAGCACTTCATGGGCATAAATTACTTTTAGTGGAGCATCCTCCATGGCCTCAAAGGAGCTGTAAAAATCAGCTTTGGTGGCCTTGTTGAGTTGGGCAAGGTGTTGGAAATACGTGGCTTGGGAATGCTTTTCAGAGGGTAAGATGCCGGTTGTGTCCATCCATTGAGGGAGTTGCAGCTGGTATTTTTCGGCGACTTTGAAGGCCGTCTCTTTTTGGCCGCCAAAATAAAGAACGGGCAAAAGGGAGGTGTTAAAATTGCTGTATCCCATCATTTCTGCCATTTCAAGTTCATTGGCTGCTTTCTCGAAATCAGCTTCACCGATCAATATGTGGGCTGCCAACGCATGGAAATAGCCCGCTGATCCCTTGAAAGCGATGGCCAGGCCGTTCAGGTATTTTAGGGCTTCCCCAATTTGGTGGGCTTGATAGCTCCTGATGACACGGGTAAGTCGTAGTTCTTGCTGCGCGGTCGTTTCCTGTGCTTTTTGATACAGGGAATCCACCAGTGCGATGTCATGGGCAAAAGGAGTGGTGGCCTTATCGGTCCATTGGTTCCGGAGCGTGGCTTGTTGAATGAGCGGGGCATCTTCTACATCGGTGGCCAAGGAAAAGGCGGCAAAATCACCCATGAGGTTGTTGTAGGCCAAGGTGTTGATCTTGGCGATTTTGTCCTCTCCGGGATCAGGAAGGGTCTCGATGCGGAGCAAATGCTTCACCTGAAGCCCAATGAGGTTACTCAGGGCGATACGGGAGGGATGTGATTCGTTCAGCAGTTCAAGCGCTTGTGCTCCTTTGTTGCCTTTGCTGTAAAGCAGGGCCAGGTTGTTTTTGATCCGGCTGTCATCGGGGTACAGTTCCATTCCCTTTTCCAAATAATAGATGGCGTCAAAATAGCGGTCTCGCTTATGGGCCATATTTGCCGCCAATAGGATTTCTGCCACGGAAGGTTCCCATTCGAAGGCTTCTTCCATTTGTTTTTTGGCCAGGGTGAGTTGGTTTTCGCCTTCATACAGCAAAGCAGTCGCCACTTTGGCCTTGCTGTTTTGGCGGTATCGCAGCCAGCTGTTTTCGAAAAGAATTCGCGCTTCCAGCGGCCGATCCGTAGCATAATAATAATCTGCTGAGAAGTTGGTGGAACTGGTGCTCAATTGTGGGGCTATGACGCCATCCGCATAAACGACCAGGGAAAGCAATGCAATCAATGAACCTATTCGCATGTGGATATAAGCAAAGTACTTCGGCTTGAAAATCACTTCATCCACGGGCTTCCCTGAATTCATAAATCCCAGGAAATTGGCCATGAGGTAAAGGAAAAACAGCAAAGACATGGCGATTTGCGTATACAGCAGCCATTGATCCAAGAAATCCTGCATGGGTTCGTTCTGGGAGAAACCTGCTTTCCAAAAGGCCAAGGCCGTTATGGCAAAGCCTATCCAATAGAGTGATTTTCCGACCATGGCATGATCAAACGGCTGAGGTACCTGTGCTAGTTTTGCCCTCAATTCAAACCATCCCAAATATCCTGCAAGGAGGATCAGCGGGAAGAGCGGTGGATAGGTGATGGGAAGCGAAAAGGTTCCCGTATGGTGCATGTACATGGCCAAAAGCAAGAGCAGGTACACCACCGAAAAAGTCGTGAGGTGCCATGAGATTTTAAGGCCTACACCTCGGTTTAGCTTGGTGAGCAATAGGAAAAAACTCCCGATCACCGCGTGCCCTACATACAGCATAAAAATGGCAGCAATGCCCAAAGTGGTCAAGCCAATGTTTTCGGAAAGTAGCAGGGACGGATTGACCGAAGGGCTTAAGGAAACCAGTGCCCAAATGGTCAGGGCCGCAACGGGGATAATGATCAAGCTCCTTCTCAGCAGAGACAGCTGGTCAAAGAAGACATGAATGATCATACCCGGAATGGTAAGTCCGCTGATCAGAATGATCAGGGAAAGGTTACTGCTGACACTCCCAATGTTAAGCGCATTGACACCGCTGAGGGTGAGCAGGACAATGACCAAAGCCATGCCTCCGATAAAATAGTATCGCTTAAAGGTCGTGATCAGCGTGATGCCAATGATGAGGAGCAGCGCCATTGAGGCCCCAAAGAAATAGGTTTTTGCAGTCTGAGGCACCGGTGCCAGCACTTCATAATTTTGGAAGATGAGGTAATTTTCGACCTTAAGGGGATAGCTGTCGATTCCCCAGTTAAAAATATCGAGCGGTACCTCTGCCATTTCCGAAAACAGTCCAGGCTGTATGGGAAGTGCGTCATCAGGCGCAAACCAATACTGGTAGCACAAAAGAAAACTGCCAATGATCACAATGAGGATTGGCAGTTTTTGAAATATGATTTTACTGGTTCTGGCGGTAATGAAATCAGGCATTATTCTAGCACCTTGGGCACACGGAAGTAATCAGAGTCCTTTTGTGGCGCGTTTTTAAGGCCTTTTTCATGAGACAGGTGGCTTCCAACGGCATCTTCACGAAGTACATTTACTTCGGAAGACATGGTCGTAATAGGGGCTACTCCCTCAGTGTCCACTTGCTCCAGGTGCTCCACCCAGTCCAGGATTTGAGTCATGTCGCGGGTCATTTTCTTGGCGCTGTTTTCGTCAAACTCAAGGCGGGCAAGGTGGGCGATTTTTTTTAACGTATTGATATCAATTTTCATGATGAATATTTTTTGGTAAAAAGGTGCTGTTAATTGTCCTTCCAGAGCTGATCTTGGATGACCTTATGACAGCGTAATTTCATGTTGGCCACCGCATCTTTGCCTGAGCCTTCAGGCATCATGGGGGCATGAATGACCACTTTTACCGGTTTATAGTGCAATAAGAATTTATTATCGTCGGGTAAAATTAAGTGATTATAGGATAAAGTTACAGGAATTATAGGGATTTGTTTTTCAAAAGCCAGATTAAATGCCCCGTCCTTAAATGGTGCAATGATGGGCGGTTCGGTACTGCGGATGCCTCCCTCCGGGAAAATGATGATGCTGCTCCCTTCGTCAATGATTTCCTTGGTCCGCTTGAGCGTTTCACCCCTGCTTCTGAAACTAGCCCGATCCACTGCAATATGGAGTTTTTTGAACATGTAACCAAAAAGCGGGACTTTGCCAATGGAGCTTTTGCCGACAAATACCGCATCTCCTGACATCAGGCCGATCACAGGAATATCCAAATAGGAAAAGTGATTGGCCACGATGATGTATTGCGGATATTGTTTTAAGTGATGCTTGTTTTCTACAATTACCCGCATAAAGAGGCCTGTAAAGAAGACTTTTGCCCAGATTCCATTGAGCTTTCTCCCGTATTTTTTCAGGCC
Source organism: Echinicola vietnamensis DSM 17526 (assembly GCF_000325705.1). Taxonomy (NCBI): domain Bacteria; kingdom Pseudomonadati; phylum Bacteroidota; class Cytophagia; order Cytophagales; family Cyclobacteriaceae; genus Echinicola; species Echinicola vietnamensis. The sequence goes on from NC_019904.1 coordinate 2,635,530, forward strand.
TGGGACTTCAATGGTGATGATGAAAAGTGGGAGCAAGACCAAAAAAGAACCCAAAAAGATAATGGTGCCGTATGTCGAATAAATCCTTCGGAGTAAGCGCATACCTGAATTATTGGTTGATCATGTGGTTAGCCACTTTTACAAAATAGCTCATCATGAGTTCTTTGATGTTTTGTTCCACGGAGATCTTGTCCATGGCGGTGAACATGGTGCTGAGCCAATGATTTCTCATATTGTCATCTATGGCCCATTCCAAATGCCTCATCCGAAGCCGTGGATGCCCACGTTGTTCAGAATAGGTGGTCGGCCCTCCAAAAACCTGCAATAAAAACAAAAACAAGCGTTCTTCGGCTGCTTCCAAGTCGCTGGGATATAGTGCCCTTAATGCCTCGTTCTGGGCCACCCCTTCATAAAAATACTTGGCCAGTTCCTTGATTTTTTCTTCTCCTATGGCCTGATAAACCGTTTGGAATTCGTTCATGGAATTTCAGTGATAGTTACGGCAAACTTAATTAAAAAAGTGCAAAAAAGTAGAAAGTAGGGGCGGTGGGATGCCAAACACATTGAAAACGGTAAGGTCACCAAATGCTCCCATGCCAAAACTTTCCCCTTATGAACTTATTTTCTTCACCTTAAGGGAAGTGCCTTCGGTACTGATCACTTTGATTTTTTCTCCTTGGTCGATGAATGCACCCCTCGAATGGGCATCATAAATTTCTTCATCGATCAAGACCTTGCCACTGGGCATCAATCTGGTATGAGCAATTCCCTCCTTGTTCAAAAGGTCATTGGAATACCAGAACGAGGTATAGCCTTCTTCCTTTTTTTGGGTAGTGGCCAAGGTGATTTTGCTAAAAGCCTGCCATTCGTTGACCTTCGGTGCCAAGAAGAATATCCCACCGATGGCGACCACAGATGCCAAGATGACCGTCACCAAAGCAACAAAGAGTTCTTCCGAAGGGACAAAGGAAAAGTCAAAGGCATCATTGGGGAGCATGCCCAAGGTCAGCCCTGCCAAGATACAGGCAATTCCCAAAATTCCGGCCACGCCAAACCCTGGTATGACGAAGAGCTCAAGAGCCAGCAAGATAATGCCCAGGGCAAAAACGATGATTTCCCAGTTTTCGGCCAGTCCGGTAAGGTAATAAGGAATGAAATATAAAATTACTGCGGTGATTGCAGCGGCTAAAGGAAAACCTACTCCGGGCGTTTGGATTTCGAAATATATTCCACCAATGATGATGAGAATCAGAAACCCGCTGATGGCAGGATTGAGGAAAATGCTGATGATGTGCTCCACTGTGCTCATCTCGTATTCGATAAGTTCGTAATCCGTAATGCCAAAGTGTTTTACGGCATCGTCAATGGATCGAGCTTCAGCCTCACAGAAACCATTTTTGATGGCTTCTGAAACGGAAAAGGTAATGACCGAACCTGCCGTGGTGATCCCTTCAATCTCGATCCGCTCATCGACCATGGCTTCCGCGATTTGTGGATCCCGGCCGTTGGCTTCGGCAGTGCTTCGCATCATGGAGCGCATGTAAGATTGGTACTTGTCGGGAGCAGCTTCCCCGGATCCACCCATGACCACCGTGGCGGCACCGATACTTGCCCCGGGGGCCATATAGATGCTGTCACAGGCGATGCTGATCAAGGCCCCGGCAGAGGCCGCATCTTTATCGATAAAAGAAACGGTGGGGATGGTTGATTCCAAGAGCATCGTTCGGATATCGTCTGCATCATTGACCGCACCACCATAAGTGTCCATGTGAATCACTAAAATGTCTGCGTCGGCAGCATGGGCATCTTCCAAGGCCATTTTTACTTTTCGATTCATTCTGGGGTCTATGTTGTCCTGGATTTCAAGGACGTAAACTTTTTGGATTCCCAAAGAGTCCGTAGCCGCCAAAAGAGGGGAGTGGGTCAGCCATAAAAATATGCAGAGGAAAAAGGGCGTGAACTTCATAGATTAAATTTAGTATTGAATCGTGCCATTAAAGGGAGATGGCCTCCTATTGATGACAAAGCGTAATGGTAGCGTTGATTTTTTAATTGCTACTATAAATATAGCGGTTTTATACCAATTCCCATTTAGAAACTTTAAGGCGAATCAAACAGGAAATTTCTGTTGATTGAAAATTTTAGCAGTATTTTTGTTGTAATTTGCAGCTAGGAAAAAAGCACAAATGAAAGCTTAATTGCTAATAATAATCACAACAGGAAATATGAGTTTTAAAGTGAGTATGGACAGTGTAATCAAAAGTGTAAGTTTAGCCACCCTTATTTTTTTTATGGGAGCTGGAGCCGTCTTTGCGAAGGGGGCGGCAAGGGATTCTATAGGAGTAGAGAAGATAGGCGACAAGACGTTTATCATTCATGAAGTTACCGCCAAGGAAACATTGTTTGCGATTTCTAGACGTTATGAAACACCCGTAGGCGATATTATCAAGAACAATGATGAGCTGAAGCAAGGCCTTAAAATCGGCCAGCGCATCAAGGTGCCTTATATCCCCAAAACTGAAATTCCCGCTGGGGCGGTACTGCACAAGGTGAGCCCTGGAGAGACGCTTTTTTCCGTTGCGAAGAAATACGATGTTTCTGTATCAGATGTCAAAGCTTGGAATGACCTAAAGGGAGATGACCTCAGTGTAGGCCAAGCCTTGATCATAGAGGGAGTAAAGCCTAAAACCCCGCCCAAACGCGAAGCGCCTGAATTGAGAGATAATCCTACTGACATAAAGCAAGCACCAGTGGAGACAGACGTGGAGGTTTCGAAGAAGGATAAGCCCAAGGAAGAAAAAAGTAAAAAGGACAAAACACCTGCACCGGTTTCAGCGGCCCCTGCACAGCCAAGTGAAGAGACGCGGATAGAGGAAGTTACGGATAAGGAGGCGACAGGCTGGATCACGCATACTGTAAAGGATGGTGAAACACTCTATTCCATTTCCAAAAAATACAATGCCAATATGGGGGATCTGATCAATTGGAATGTGCTGTCATCCAATAACCTCCGGGAAGGCCAAAAGCTGAAAGTCGGCAGAAAAGAAGGAGCTGTCAATAACCCTTCACCTGCTCCTTCCGAACCTGCTGTTACCGCGGCCAAAGAGACTCCTGTAAGCACGCCTGAAGAGGAAGCTTCTGCCAGTGCAGCGGCCGTCAAGAAGGCCTCCAATGAAAGTACTGCTTACAAGAACATCAAGGAATCTGGACAGGCCGAAGTCATCGAAGGCACCAGCAATCACAAGAAATATTTGGTGTTGCATAAAACTGCACCTGTGGGAACCATCATGAGGATCCGCAATGAAGAAAATGACGTGACCATTTTTGCGAGGGTAGTCGGTAAGCTTCCCGAAACAGGTGATAATAAAGAATTATTGATCAAGGTTTCACAAGCAGCTTTCGACCAATTGAGAGCAGTGAACAATCGTTTTAGAGTAGAGATTTCCTACTAGTAAGAAACATTATCAGATCAGAGAAGGCTGTGTCCATTTTGTTGGATGCAGCCTTTTTTTGTTTTAGCCATTAGAAATAGTTTTAGGTCGGAATACTTGTGCACCGTGGTGTAGATAGGCTAATGCATAATGCGGGTTAAAAAAATGTTCCTATTTGCATTTATATCTGCCGTTCCTACGGAACTGACCCTTATGTGTATAATCATTTTTGGTGCAGGTGACAACCTGTACCTTCTATATGCCCCTCCGCCAAAGGCGGATTAGGCATATTGCTCAGTTGCCAGCACATATTCAGGGTTTAACCTCTACCAAGCCAACCACTAAACATGAGCAGATAGCTGCGACGGCTTGTATGATCCAAATCAACAAATCATTCTTTCAGGTTATTCCGCCATTCGGCACCATAGGCTACTGCGGTTTCCTATGTACAAATGGGGGAAAAGTGCCGGCGGCACGATAAATTTTGTGACCTGCGGATTCATCCGCAGGAACTTAAGCGCTCCTCAACCTACCGAAGGAGTGCCAGCGGCACGGATGATAGCTTCTTTACACGAAATTAGTACTAAATGCGCTTGCCACACTTGAAAACCATCAGGGGAATCACTTTTAGTCCCTTGAAGTCCTTTCATTCAGGCTGACATCTCTTTACTAATAGTTTAAAAGTGTTTGCCCTGGGGGAACTGACAATTTTCATTATGGAGTAAAATGCCCCCAACTTTTCCGCTTGATCCGAAGTTGTGCCATTATCACAGATGCAATGTATTAATAACCTGTATGGGAATTGACCCGAATGGCAGTAGGATGATTTGGTCTTTATTGTAACGTTTTAATCCATTTTGGGCCTCACGGGAAAAGTTCCAAAACATAGGCTCCGTATGCCTTGCAAAAATAGGGTGTCCTGTTCTTAAAAAAGCTATTTTGTTAATTGCTGATAATTAGCCTATTTTTGCAATGACGTTTGCAAGAATGAATGAATAAAATCCAACTCATATTCCACCACATTTTCAGGTTTATCTGGAACCTGATATTTGTTATTTCTTATCCTATATTAGCCACATTTGGACTGGTTTTTATAGGCATTACTTATTTTTTTTCATGGATATCCAGGTTGTTGACACGAATTAAGAAAAAAGAATCCATTAAAGAGATCAATACTCCCGAGTGGGGCCCTCTTTCGAAGGATGTAGACCTTCTGGAAGGAAAACTCCATAAGCAGATCATGTTTGGGCCTTCTTGCTTTAGCGTCCGCCGAAAGGACGGTGTGCCATCGGTGCTTGAGGATTTTTATTTTGGCACGAAAGTCAGAATCATTGAAGAAGGGTATTTATTGGAAAAATGGAATACCATGGATGCGAAAAAACTACCGGATTTTGACGTGTGTCTTTACGAGCCTGATGAAGATCGGCTGACACCGCTGACCAATATCAAATGCTTCGATTGGCATCTGGCCGAGAAAGAGAAAAATCAATTGTATTTCAAGTGGTTTGATGGGATCCAAGGTGGTGAAGTGAAGGTGGCATTATGACAGACCTCAAAGCTTTTTTAGATGAAAAGGTTGCGCGCTACAACCAGCCTGGATTTATTGCTGCCGATCCAATCCTAATTCCACATCGCTTCTCCAAAAAGCAAGACATAGAAATTGCAGGTTTTTTTGCAGCAATCTTGGCGTGGGGACAGCGAAAGACGATTATCAACAAGTGTACGACGCTTTTGGCGATGATGGATGATGCTCCTCATGATTTCATGTTGCATCATCAGGAGCAAGACCTAAAGCCATTTGTGAATTTTAAGCATCGTACGTTTAATGATGTGGATACCTTATGGTTTATCTCTTTTTTAAGTGGCTTTTATAAAGCGCATGACAGCCTGGAAGAAGCTTTTACCCATGGCTGGAGCGAGGATGTAAATGTGATGGGAGATTTGTTGATGAATTTCCATGAAGTTTTCTTTAGGGATCCCATGGCGCCTCAAAGAACGCGCAAGCATGTGGCCACTCCCAAGCGAAATGCCGCATGCAAGCGGATCAACATGTTTTTGCGGTGGATGGTCCGAAAGGATGATTGCGGCGTTGATTTTGGGCTGTGGGACAGGATAAAGCCTTCGCAGTTGGTTTGTCCATGTGATTTGCACGTAGACCGTGTGGCGAGAAAGCTGGGCCTGATAGAGCGGAAACAGACGGACTGGAAAACGGCGATGGAGCTGACCGATCGGCTGAGGGAATTTGATCCAGTAGATCCTGTGAAATATGATTTCGCCCTTTTTGGGCTAGGGATAGAAGAAAAATTTTGACTGGAAACGGTCAAATTGCGGAATTGTAAAACCGATCGTTTGTCCTACAATTCCGCAATTCCAATAGAATGGTTGTGGACTATTCTTTTTCCCAAGTATCGGGGGATTTTCTCCATTCTGCTAAGGATTGTAGGTCTTCATCCGAAGCATAGTTGTTTTCAATGGCTTGGGGCAGCATGGCCTCGTAATCGCTGAGGCAAATTAGTTTTAGCTCAGCATTTTCAAAATTTTGACGTGCAATTTCAAAACCATAAGTAAAGATAGCGGCCATGCCTAGTACGTCAAAACCAGAAGCTTTCAAGGCCTCAACGGCTTTCAATGAGCTGCCTCCTGTGGAGACCAGGTCTTCAATAACGACTACTTTTTGGCCTTTTGTGACTTTTCCTTCGATCATGTTTTCCATGCCATGACCTTTGGGCTTGGACCTTACATAGATAAATGGCAGCCCCATTTCTTCTGCAATCAGTGCTCCTTGGGGGATTCCTGCTGTGGCCACCCCAGCGATGCCTTCGGCATTGGGGAAGTGTTTTTTGATGACTTCCACTAATTTCTCCTTAATGAAAGTCCGGGCTTCAGGGAAGGAAAGGGACAGGCGGTTATCGCAATAAATAGGTGATTTCCAGCCTGAGGCCCAAGTAAAGGGTTGTTTTGGCTGAAGGCGAATGGCTTTAATGTCCAGTAATTTCCGTGCGACAGCTGCCGCTATTTCTTTGCTGTGTAATTCCATGCCCCAAAATTAATTCATAAAAATCTTTTGGCTGTTGTGATGGCTAAAATTTTTGTGCATTTTTGATCTGAAATGACCAATTTATGCGAATATTCATCAACGACAAGCCTCTGGACATCTTATCCCCAGCGCAGCTGAGCAAGAAGAAGACGTTTGAGTGTGTTTATGACAATCCGTCCGATTTACCTGCCTCTGTTGCTTTTCACGATGATGTCCTGATTACCAAGCCTTCTAAAGATATTATCATTAAGTTGCTGTACTTGTTGCGGACACGAAAATTGAAGAACTTGGATTCCATCACCATAGTATCGGAGGATGAGAAGATGCTGAAATCATTTATAAAGAGTCGCTTTAATATTGTCAAAGCTGCAGGAGGAATCGTGACGAAAAACGAGAAGGTGCTTTTTATTCATCGATTGGGGAAATGGGATTTGCCAAAAGGGAAGTTTGAGAAAGGTGAAACCCCGGAAATTTGTGCGGTAAGGGAAGTAGAGGAGGAATGTGCGGTTTCGGTCAAGCGCGGGAAATTAATTTGTAAGACTTGGCATACTTATACGCAAAACAGGAAAAGCATTCTGAAAAAGACCTATTGGTATGCGATGGAGTGTAAGGATGATTCGAATATGGCTCCGCAGCGCGAAGAGGGGATAGATGATATCAAGTGGCTCAGCCACCATGAGGCGAAAGTAGCATTGGTCAATTCCTATCCATCCATGAGGTATTTGTACAAGTGCTTCCTGAAAATGGTGCCTGAAGTTCAGACTTCATAAGGCAGGAATTCACTGACATTTCCGCCATATCGGTGTACTTCTCTGATGATGGTGGAGCTGACTGCCGCATATTGGGGGGAGGTGATCAGAAATACCGTCTCCAAGTCTGTATTCAAGTAGCGGTTCATTTGGGAAATGGTATTTTCATACTCAAAATCCGTAGTATTTCGCAAGCCTCGGAGTAAAAAGTTGGCGTTGTGCTTTTTGGCCAAGCTGGAAGTAAGCTCATTGTACACGACTACTTTAACCGCGGGAATGTCCTTGTAGACTTCTTCTATTTTCTGGACCATCTTGTCTATTTCGAAATAGCGCGATTTTTTGGACGAATTATAGCCGATACCGACGACGATTTCATCGAAAATATCCAGTCCCCTCATGACAATGTCATGGTGGCCATTGGTGTAGGGGTCAAATGAACCGGGGAAAATAGCTGTTTTTTTCATGTCTTTAGCTTGCCCAAAAGGCTTCCAGTTTTTTGGTTTCCCTAAAGCTCTCTGCTCCGGGGAGATAATTTTGACTGGGTTTGGGAGTGGTTATTTCGATGTTTTTGAAATACTTTCGAAGCACTTGTTCTTGTACGTTGATTTCGTCCAAGTTGCCGTAAAGGGTGATTTTACAATGCATCCTATCAAATGCCAATTGGTGAAGCACGCTGAAACTGTATTTCAGAAAGTCTTGGTTGTTTCGTACTTCAAATCGGTTGAAGAATTTAAGCTCTTTGTTGATAAAACCTGCAACGTACATCTCATGGTCTTCTATGACCACGGCCAGTTCCTGGTTGAGCATGTCAGCTTTTTCACCCAATAAATAAGCGATGGCAAGGCTACTCCCGTGCCTTAAGGTGAGGTTTTTGATATGATTGCCAAAAATAGCCAAGAGGGTGGAGTCAATCCCGCCAACAATAACGAGCTGGCTGTCATTCAGGTGAGAATAAAAAGCGTCTTTTCCAGTCGTTTCGACACTGAAGTTGAGGTAATGCTGGACTTCACTGGCGTCGAAGAGCACACTGGGAACCAAACAGAAATCAGGCGAGAATACATAGAGTGTGGTTTCGCATTGGCTGCGCATCTGGGAAACGAACAAGTCCTTTTCCAAGATCATCTCCAGTTCTTTATCTTCCACAAAAGGATAGTCATTCACGCCGATGACCAAACCATTTTGGTTTTTGGCAAGTACGATGAGCCTTTGCGGATAAAATAAAAGCGATAAGCTTGATGTATTGGCCACATCAAGCTTATCGCAGTGAAATTCTGTATGGGTATTTGTTACAGTCTTTGCCAAGATTATTCCCAGTTTCCTGAGGTAGAAGCGTCTGTTTTCGATCCTACTCTCAGCGCTTTTTCATTGTTGTTTTGTCTTCTTTCAGGATTTACAGGAGCAGGGTCTCTGATTTCAAACACGTCGATAAGTGTTTTGCTGGCTCCTCTTTCCACTTCACCAGCGAAGAACTCAAAGGTTTTTCCGCCTGATCCAGGGACTACATTGAGGGTAGTGATGTTAAACTCTGGGTACTTTCTTTCATTGAAAAGCGAGTCCATTACATTTACGGAACCCAAAGTGTCATAATGAATGGTCACTTCCTCTTCACCGTAATCCAATAGCTTGGTTTCTTCCGTTTTTTGAACAATGAAGATTTCACCGTCTTCAATGAATTTTTTCAGATCCTGCCAGTTTCCGGCATATTCTCCATTGGTGGCCAGATAAGCCTGTTGTGCTTGACGAAGCATTTGCAATTTTTCGATAACGCGAGCTTCGATGTTGGCAATTCGCTTTTCTTCTTGCATGACATCGTCCACGCCTTTGTAGAGCCTATAACCTACGGCCAAGGCTGCGATGAGAAAAACAATCGATAAGATTCTAGTCAAATTCATTTTTCAGTGGATTTTACTTCTTATATAAAGGTTGATGGTATCTAATAAGATGCTATTTTATGCATTTATTTTCAAAATTAAAATATCCTTTCCATATTCTTATGTCATTCAGCGATTTTATCTTCCAAAAAAGATGATGTTTTTCGTCATTGGGAATTTTGTGGATTTCTTCCAAACTCATGAACCGCACATCTTCAATAAGTTGCGAGTGATTTGGGAGCTCGGGATCCGTTCCCTTGGTCAAGGTGCCTGATTCCTTAGAAACTTCAAAAAAAAGCTCCACCGCATGAAGTGGCGGTTTTAGGAATTCGGTTACGGTCAATAGAGGACCTATTTGGATAGTGATTCCCGTTTCCTCAAGAAATTCCCTTTTCAGGTTTTCCGGGGCGGTAGATTGGTAGTCCATCCCTCCTCCGGGGACATTCCAGAAACATTTCCCATTGCCCATCAGGTGTTTTACCATCAGGATTTTATCCGCTATGATGAGCACGCCATTTACCCTCGTGCGTAATCTACCACCAAATTTCTCGTTGATTTCTTTTTCTAAATTCTCCATTTAAGCTGTAGATTCGCTTTTACATGAATAAAGATAAGCAAGATATCCCGAATCCGTCGGCCTTGATACGGCAAAATTTTCCTTATGAGCCTACCCATGGGCAAGGGAGCTTTTTTCGTTTGATGAATACGTTTTTGGATGAGGATTTTGATCGTAAGCCTACCTTTGTGCTGCGGGGATATGCCGGGACAGGGAAGACCTCGGTGATCGCGGCGGTGGTAAAGTCTTTGCCAAAATTGAATTTTCGCTCGCTGCTTTTGGCTCCCACCGGAAGAGCCGCCAAGGTGATGGCCGCTTATTCGGGGAGGATGGGGTTTACCATTCATAAAATCATTTACCGGCCCAAGGATCAGGAGGGAATGGCCGGGTCGGGGTTTGACTTGCAGAAAAACTATTACAAAAACACCGTCTTTATCGTCGATGAAGCTTCCATGCTCTCCGATGATGCCCTTGGAGGGAGTAATCTGCTTCGGGATTTGTTGCAGTATGTCTTCCAGCACCCTTCCAATAGACTAATCCTGATCGGCGATACGGCCCAGTTGCCACCCGTAGGCAGCGAGAACAGTCCTGCGCTGGATGGAAATTACCTTGTGCATCATTACGGCTTGGATGTTTTGGAAGCCGAACTTACTGAGGTGATGCGGCAGCAATTGGACTCTGGTATTTTATACAATGCCACCGAGCTGCGAAAAGAGGTGGTCAAGGAAGCACCTGTCATTTCTTTTAGGATAAAAGGATTTCCAGATTTTTATAAGATGACCAGCGAAAGGTTAGAAGATGGCTTGCGGTATGCTTATGATAAATATGGCGTGGAAAATACCATTATTATTACCCGATCCAATAAGACTGCTGTCCAGTATAATCAATATATCAGAAGGACGATTCATTTTTATGAAGAGGAAATTTCAGCAGGAGACATGTTGATGATTGTGCGGAACAATTATACCTATATGGCCGAATCGGATAAGGTGAGCTTTTTGGCCAATGGAGATTTTGTAGAGGTTGTTAAGATCCGGTCTTTCGAGGAGATGTACGGCTTGCGTTTTGCGACACTGGAGCTCAGGCTTATTGATTACCCTGAAGAGCCCTTCTTTGAAGCGAAGGTAATACTGGATACCTTGTACACTTCCTCCACTTCCTTGAGTACTGAGGATGCCAAGGAGCTCTACCGTCAAGTGACCGAGGACTACGCAGGGGTGGAGAACAAAAAGGAGCGTCGAGAGTACATCAAAAAAGATCCATACCTCAACGCCCTGCAAGTGAAATTTGCTTATGCACTTACCTGCCATAAGAGCCAAGGCGGCCAGTGGAGTGCGGTGTTCGTCGATCAGGGGTATGTATCCGAAGACCAATTGGATACTGCTTATATCCGGTGGCTATACACGGCGTTGACCAGGGCCACGGCGGAGGTCTTTTTGGTGAATTTTCATGCCAACTTTTTTGTAGGATAATCATGTTCTAGGTAAAAATAAACAGATTAAAACTGTATAAACTTGATTATTCTTTAAAAAATGGGAACATTTACGCTCTATTGCGTTTAAGGAAGAGGGGGGAATGAACCTCTTCTATTTGAAAATGGAACGAATATTGAAGTGAATTTTCTATTAGTAATTAATAAAGACCAACTGAAATGAAAAAGTTAATTCTAATTTTTGCCATGGCATTTACGGCTTTTGCTGTTCAGGCCCAGAATGAAACCGAAAAGGCTACTACCGAGAAGGAAGAGGTGAAAGGACCCGTGATTACCTTCGATGAGACGGAAAAGGATTTTGGTGAAATTACACAAGGCACCAAAGTGGAGCATACCTTTAAATTCACGAACACCGGAACGGAAGTGTTAAGAATTTCAAATGTGGCCGCTACCTGTGGGTGTACCGTGCCGAAATGGCCAAAAGAACCGGTAGCACCGGGCAAAACTGGTGAAATCAAGGTGAGTTTCAACTCTGCCGGTAAAATGGGTAAGCAGCGTAGCGTGGTAAGGATTTACTCCAATGCTTCTGAGCCAATCGAAAAAGTAACGTTGATTTCCAATGTGACCAAGTCAGGAAAATAGTATAGCATCAAGATGCTAGACGAGTGATATTAAAAAACCTCCGGGAAAATGGCCCTTGGCCTGCTTCCCGGAGGTTTTTTTGGCTGTAATGACAACTTAAGACCTTCTGCGGTACTTGGTTACTATGAAGATCTTCCGATGGTCGCTACCATAAATGACCAAGAAATAAGCATAAGCCAAATAGGGGGGAATATCATCAATTTTCATCAAAAGAAGCATTGAGACAATGACCCCTAGATATTAAACGATATTGAGGGTGAGTTTTGTCATTTCGTATGGTTTTCGGTGGTGTGTAGAGTCCTAAAAAGTACAATGTTCAGAAAGGCAGAAATGAACAATAGGTTAGATGCTGTAAAGAAATTAAAATTATTCTCGGTGACCATTATAAAGAACCATCCCGATAGTGGGTTGAAGTTCACTAGTTCATTGATACCAAAAATAATATCCAATTGATATGCCGTTAACGTCGTTCCAATAAGTATCCAAAACACTTTATTGACCGTGAAATATGTCTCCCGAATTGTGAATTGTATAAAAATAGAAATTAGACTTAAAATTATCATGTTATACAAAATGACAAACATCAAGGGTGTGAATGTTTCGGATTTATGGAAATTAAATCCAATAATAACTAATAATGCATTGCATATAGTGAAAATATAGATAAAGAATGGACTTTTAATATATAAAAAAAATACTTCACTTTATTGGATTCATATTTTTGTGTCGTAATGAAGTTTTTATAAAATAAGGCGTAGGATCCAATAAAGAACACACCAATAAGCATCACTATTTTACTAAAAACTTCGGGATTATAATTAGTTCTCCTAAAACCCACTTGATACGTTAAATAGGCCTCCTTGGAAAATAGGTATAATTAACCTTTTAGTGACTTAACTAAAAGGTTAATTTGTTTTTAGGGTAATTTGAAGCAAAATCAATAGTACAATTTGTGTAAGGAAAAGTACAATTCCTGAATTGAAAAGGTTGATTTTTGGGGTGGTTTTGACAATTGGACACACCTGTCCTGTAATCCTTCTTTCCGGCGGTAGTTTTTGTCAAGCAGCTTTGTTGATGGGCGGGGATTCCTGTTGGTTTCTTCGTTTGGCAACTGCTACGGCGTTGGCTGCCATAATGCCGAACAGCACGGCCAGCTTTTCCCTTTTATCTCCCTTTACTCGTATTTTAACCAGTCCATAGTGGTTTTTATGGTTTCCGAAAGCCCCTTCCATTGCCGTTGCCCTTTGTTTGGAGACTTCAGCACTCAGAATCTTTTCGGCTTTGCTGTGGGGTCTGGGGCCTTTTTTGGGGAAGCCGGTGAATATGTCTTTGGAGGTACAATACTTTCTGTTGGCATTGGTGGCATAAATCCGGTCGGCACCCAGCTGGGAAGTCTGTCCGAAAACCCGGGTATGTTTTACCGTGGATATTTTCAACCGGGTACATTCATTGAAGTTGTTGAAGTCCAGTTTATCGATAAATGATAGCCCGCCTGTCTGAAGGATATGGGCTTTCATACCGAACTCCACACGTTTGTTTTCCTTTCCCCGGACGATCGGCCGGAGATAAGGTTTATGGAGGGAAACGATGCGGTCCTTAAGTTCGGAGGGAGGATTTTCCAACAAAAACTGCTGCTGGACCAAGACTTTTTTGATGGTCTTCAGACAGGCAAAGTCATTTGGTCTAAACCCCGCCCCTTGATAAAAGTCCAGGATCTCTTGTAACTGGCCAAGTCCTTTTTCCAACAGGAAGACCAGGGATTTTTTCCTTTTGAGGGTTTCCTTAAAGGATTTGCGTCTTTTACGGAAGTAGCCAAGCTGTTTGGCCTTCTGCTCCCTGTATTTTGACCGGGGCCTTTTTATGCCCAATTGTTTACATTTTTTGAACAGTTGCTTTTCAAACACCCACTGGCAGCATTCCCAGAGTAGTTTGGGGTCGGTGGGGAAACGGACATAACTTTCATAACAGGTGGCATCCATTAATAAGACGTGGCTGTTGTCCACATCCTGTTTCCAGTGATCAATTAGTACCTCTTGGATCTGTTCCCAGTGGCAGTGTTCCTCGATGTAGGCCCTGATCCGTGTCATAATGGTAAGGTCCCGGATCTGTTGGTCTGATGCCAATACTTTCCCGCAGAAATACTGAAGGCTCCAGTCGGTATTGAAACGCTCAATCAATTGGCGGTCTGAGGTATTCAGGTAGGCTTTCAAAAACATCAGGGCAAACATGCCCCTGGCACCGAACCACCTTGGGGCACCAGGCCCCTGCAGCTTTTCAGGAACAAGGCTCGAAAGCTTTTCCCATGGCAGGCTGTCATGGATCTGGCCAAGCAAGGAATTCTTGAAAAAGTGATACTTTGGAGAGTATCCGTCAAAGTCTTTGAAAATAGGGAGCTGTATGGTATCTTTCATAGTATTTTTGTCTGCAAACAAAAAATACGAAAAATAAAACCCCGGAAAAAGCCCTTTTGGACGATTTTCGGGGTTTTTGAGTTATTTTTTCGCAACCCTGTTTATTAAGAATCAGTGATTTAGCTAATTAACAAGATGCCCTAAATAAACTAATACAGCTAATGATGTAGTGTAAAAAGCAATATTTTGAAATTTTGTTTTCATTTTAAACTAATTATAGTCCCGAAGGCCATTTTTGACTTTATTTCCACACGAATAACCGACACTCATCATGCCCCCTCCAGTTACTATTAGGGAACTAAATAATGCTGCTCCGATACCCGCTGGGGGAAAAGCTAGTAACAAGCCTACTCCTGCAATATATCCGGCGGCAGCCAGGCCACATCCAAAATCTCCTCTTGCTCCTCCCTTAACTCTTTCCATTCTCTCAAAACTTAACTCTTTCATAATTTACAGAATTTAATGTAAAACATTGATTTATTGATAATCTCAATATATACCTGATCCACTGACATTTCCTGACAGTCAGTTGTTTTTTGTAAATCAACCCGTGACACAGGCTCAACTTTAGGGACAATCGAGACGCATGATAGTTTTACTAAACCAAACCTCCGGGAAAATGGCCCTTGGCCTACTTTCCAGAGTTTTTTTTATGATGTATATCTGCAATGACACCATTGATCTCAGAGATGTGAAATAGGCCTCATAGAAACCACGGAAATCTCAGAAAAGCTCTGTTTTATGTCTGGTTTTCTGAGTGTTGCGCGAGCGCTAAAACTTACTGGCAAGAAGCGTATAATCAAAAAAGGAAAAATGCCCTTGGCAAAACAGCATTGCAACCGAGCTAAAAGATCGTATTGGTAAAAGCAATCTTTACCTTCATTTGGTAGTTTTTGATGACTTTGAAGATTTCAATTAGGGTTACTTTTTCGATTTTGGTCAGGCTGTCAATGCTGATAAAGTTTTCGGGCTCCGTTTTGTCCAGCATGATCTGCTTGGCTTGGCGGTCCAGTCGAAGCCCCATCAGGTAATAGTAGGCCTGTTTTAGTTCTAATAGTTCTTCTTCCGTAATATGATTTGCCAGCGCCAGGGCATCGAGCCGTTCCCCTGTATTGGTCAGGAAGATTTTGTGTTTAAGCGCAAATACCCGTGTGATGTCCACAATGGGAGTCATAGCTTTTTTGATGTCAAAAACCTTTTGCTCTCCAACAGTGAAAGTCCTGATGCCCTTAAAGAAGGTCAAGGGAGGTTCGTATTGCAGGGCATTGGTGGCCATGTTGAAGAAAAAACGCTCCAAGGGGGCATTTAGTTGTTCTTCCATGTAATCATGAAGTTCGTTCAGAATGCTGAAATCTCCATAAATAGGTCGATTGTCAAAGAAAGTGGAATATTTCATGACCGTTTCTTGGGTGGATTCCATCATCCAAGAGTCATAGTTTCGCTTCCAGTGTGAGAGCGAATGGGTCCATTTGGGGTTTTTGGCCATAAATCCGCCTTTACAAAAGCTAAAGCCAATGGTGTCGAGGTGTGTGGAAATACGATCCGCAAAATCCAGAAAATATGCCCGCACCTCTTCACGGTGTTCATTGGCTTTGTCTTCATAAATGATGGCATTGTCCTGGTCGGTTTTGAGGGTTTGTTCTTTCCGGCCTTCACTGCCAAGGGTGATGAATACAAACCGCGATGGGGGTGGCCCCACTTCATGGATGACATCGTCAATCACTCGCAGCGCAATGGTGTCGGAGACGGTAGTGATGACCTGGTTGACGGTTTCGGATTTGACTCCCCGCTGCAAGAGCTGCTCGACAATAGCCGGTACTTGGCTCCATTTTTCTCGGAGCTCTTTCACAGAGGTAGCTTGCTTTACGGACTGGATAAACAAAAAGGGCGATTGAGACTGTTCACTGAGGAGTTTGGTCCTTGAAATAAAACCGGAGAACTTCCCGTCATTGACGACCAGGAGGTAGCGGGTTTTGGTCTGAAACATCAGTAACAAGGACTCGTAAATGTACGCGTCTGCATCTATGGAGACAATGTCCTTTTTTGTGATCGTTTCCACGGGTGAGGAAGGTGGGATGTTTTGCGCGATGACCTGATCCCGAAGGGTGATGTCCGTGACGTACCCGATAATATTGTCTGTGTCATCAGTGATGAAAATACAGCTGGTTTTTTCTTCTCCCATGATTTTTGCCGTAGCCGCAATGGAGGCCGTGGCTGGAGAAGTGATCAGGTCCCGAGGGTTTAGTGAGCCTACTTTCTGGGTGTAGAATGTGTCCGATGTGATGTTGTTTTGCTGCGGATAATAGGTGGCACCTTTGATAAAGTGCACAAACTCTGGCTCCAGCATCCTTTCCCCAAATTCCCGGACAAAATGATCCCTAAACAAAGGATGCTCCTCACACAATGTCGCAAATTCCTCCGGGGTCAAGCGATAGATCACGGTTTTAGGGAGAATGTCCACCGTTTGCAGAGAAATCCCTTTGTTATACAGCAGGGATATTCCTCCAAACCAAGTTCCTGGGCCATACTGTTCTATTCGCCGCTTTTTTTGGTTGCGGTCATAAAAATATCCTTCAAAACCACCTTCTGCGATAAAGTCAAACCCCTCTATACCGGATTGGTTTTGGAGGTAAAGCCGTCTGGATTTGGGGTACTTGACCTCCTTAAATTGCTGCCGAAGGCTGTCTTGGGCAGTAGGGGGAAGATCGGAGAAAGGTTTGGTGAAATCTACCATGGATAATGCCTATTTTAAAGTTGGTTTTCTAAAAATATAAAAAAAATCAGGAGGGAGCTACGAACAGGATTGTATTGAAGCGAATTAGGTGCACGAATGGCCTTGAGTCCCAATAAAGAAGCAACGTCCATATGCTAAGCCACCGTTTAACTAGCGGTATCTCCAAAGGGCATGACCAAACTGCTTCTGATCTAGCAGGCCAAAAACATGCACCAAACGGCCATATTTTTCTGGTGGAAATAGAACCAAACGAGGAATATGGGTGTTTAAAAAACTTACTTCAAACTTGTTTAAACCATTGATGACGATGAGCAACAAAGATTTAACGTTTATTTTTGACATGAACGGGACCATGATAGATGATATGCATTTTCACACCAAAGCCTGGCACCAGCTTTTTAATGAGGACTTAGGTGCGAACCTGAGCTGGGAGGAAGTGAAGGTGGAAATGTACGGAAAGAATCCTGAGGTACTGGATCGGGTTTTTGGAAAGGGGCATTTTACACCCCAGGAAGCAGAAGAGTGGTCCATGAAGAAGGAGAAAAGGTACCAAGAAGAATATAGGCCTCATTTGGCATTGATCAAAGGCCTGGATGAGTTTCTTGAGAAAGCCAATGATGCTGGCATCAAGATGGCTGTTGGGACAGCCGCGATACCGTTCAATGTGGACTTTGCGCTGGATAACCTGGACATTAGGAAATACTTCTCGGCCATTGTTACGGCTGATGATGTAAAGCTAAGCAAACCACATCCGGATACTTTTACGATGGCCGCAGAAAAGCTGAAAAGAGAACCGGAAGATTGTATCGTTTTCGAGGATGCTCCCAAAGGTGTGGAAGCTGCCCAAAATGCCGGAATGAAAGCCGTGGTGATCACGACTGCCCACCCCAAGGAGGATTTCCAGCAATACGATAATGTGCTAGCTTTTATTGAAGATTATGACGATCCGTTTATCAAGGAATTGATCTGATGTTCGAAGGGCTAAATTGTAGAACTGGGATGTAGTGTGATTGTCAAATGGAAAGGGCATGCCCTGCTTCTGGTTGGCAGCTTCACCATCATTCAGTTCTACAATTTTTAGGTTTTATAGCCTATTCGTCAATAATTCAGCGAGTTGCTGTGCCCAAGATCGGTAAACATTACCGCTTGGATGAAGGCCATCAGCGGCAAGGTTTTTATCCTGATGTCCGATTTGGCGATACTCGGTAGTAATGTCCAAAAAAGTGACACCCTTTTCCTGGGCGATTTGCTTTTGAGCTTGGTTGTAGGCGTCAATTTCGTCAGCGATTTTTTTCTTGTCTACCTGCTGCTGGTCGGCAAACCTGGTGACGCCCCAGTCGGGAATCGAAATGACCACGACGCGATTGGTACTGCCGCCGGCAAAGGTGATTGCCTGAGTCAATAACTGCTCAAATTCTACTTTATAATTTTCTACTGTTCTGCCCCTATACTGATTGTTGACTCCGATAAGGAGGGTGACGAGGGAATAGGTGTTTCCTTCAATTTGGGCTGCCTCAATGCCCTGTTGGAGCTCGTCTGTCGTCCAACCTGTGGTGGCGATGATGTCAGTGAGTGAAATGTTAATCCCTTGGCCATTCAGCAAATCGATCAGTTGGGCAGGGTAAGTTTCGTTTTCACTGACCCCTTCACCGATGGTGTAGGAGTCTCCAAGGGCCAAGTAGGTCATTGCTTCAGTGGAATTGGTCATGTCCTTATCGTTTGGGGGTTGGGATGGCTTCGGTGTGGGAGATTGGTGCGTGCCGTTCGTGACACAGGCCGATAGGCCAATGGCCACCAGGCAAAATAAGGTCGAAAGGAACAGTGGGGTCTTCATGCTTGTACATACGATGTTTTGTTGGGCTAGGATGATCTGAAAATAAATTAACGGACGATTAGATCAGTCAAACTGGAACATGATTTCTTGGAACCGATGGGTTTTAGCTCTCTTCTTTGGTACTCTATCGCCAAGGGGGGAGAGAGAAATTTACCATTACCATCCGTTAATTTTGAAAGATTTTTTCGGTCATTTCAAATGTCCCATTGACAGCGTCCATTTTTATGCTGGCTCCTATGGGAACGATGAATTGTTTGCTGACATGCCCGATCATGGCACCACGATAGGCAGGAATGTTCAGCGGCTTGATATAATCCTCAAGGATCTGCCAGAGGGTCAATGAACCGTATCCGCCAGAAGGTTCACATTCAGAACATTGGCCGAAGATAAACCCTTTTATTTCGTCAAATACCCCCATGAGCATCAGGGTACTCATCATTCGGTCCACTCGGTAAGGGTCTTCCCCGACATCTTCCAGAAACAGGATTTTATCCTTAAAGTCTGGCAGGTAGGGAGATCCGGCGATTCCTGTCAAGACCGTCAAATTTCCCCCCACAATGATGCCTTCTGCGGTGCCCGGTGTGATGGTCTGGATCCGGTTTTTCTTGACAATAAGGTCGTCGCCCTTTTCCTGCTCATTTTCAAATTTCACCAATTTCTGGTCATAAAACATTTGCTCAAATTGGTGGACATTAAAGCTGTTCCAGCTTCCTGTGCCGTTTGGGCCATGAAAGGTGATGAGGCCTGTCTGTGCATAAATGGCGTTATGGATGGCCGTGATATCGCTGTACCCAAGGATAGGTTTAGGGTTTTTTCGGATAGTTTTATAGTCCAAAAGCGGTAAAATCCGTGCTGCGCCAGAACCACCGCGAATGCAAATGATCGCTTTGATTTCTTCGTTTGCAAACATGGCATTAAGGTCTCCGGCCCGGTCTTCATCTCTGCCGGCAAGGTGGCCGTACCGATCGGTAAGATGCTTTCCTCTCAGCACCTTCAAGCCCAATGCTTCCAGGGTCTCTTGGGCAAATTGGAACAATATCTCGTCATTGGTGGCAGCAGAAGGACTCACCAGCCCGACAAAGTCTCCGCGCCTTAAAGCATGGGGAAGGATGGTTTTGGCATCTGCGGTAGCGGCTGCGAGGACATCGCTTTTCAAGGCCATCATCGGCGAAAGACCAGCGGTCAGTCCCAATGCTTTGATAAATGTGCGTTTGTTCATGCAGGTGTTTTTTTGTTGAAGTTAAAAATTATCCCGAACATACAACAGGACCTTTTCCATCTCATTGATGACTTGACGGGCTTTGTAAGGATAATTATTGTTCATAAAGGCAAAGGCATAAAGCTTACCTTTTTTGGTTTTGATATAGCCTACCAGGGAGTGGTTGTTACTGATGGTGCCGGTCTTGGCAAAGATGTAAGGAGTGGGGGCACGATAGGCATTTTTGAGCGTTCCAGTCCTTCCGCCTTGAGGCAACAACCTGAACAGGGTGGTGTCGGGTACGATTTGATAGATCTTTTCGGCAATGGACACCATTGATCTTGGGGTAAATAAATTGTACCGTGATAGTCCTGAACCGTCCAGCCAGATGGGTTCATCTTTTAGGTCAGCAAGGTAGTTTTTTGTGATGAATTCAATGGCTTCTTCCGCGTTGAGTTTCGAGTGTAATTCATCTGCCACCATGAGCAGTAAGTGTTCGGCGAGAAAATTGTCACTTTCATGGAGCATTTCCCTGTAAATACTGTCCAGCGGGATGCCTTTAAGAACCAAGTGCTTTTCGGGGAGAGGGTCTTTGGAGGGGATGACCTCTTTGTCTAGCTCTTTACTGGCGAGCAGTGCAAAAGTTTCCGTGGAGGTAGCAAAAGGAATTTTGGTATCCCTTCCCCGAATCACATATGTGCTGGGATTATAGTAGAAACGATTGCTACGAAAGTCACGCTCGACGTCCTTGATGGCCTTGGTCGTGATGGTCAGGGCATTGGCAAAAAGCGGTGGAGCCAAGTGCGGGGAACGCTGAAGGTTCGTCACGGTGGCCAGGTTTCCGTATATGGGCAAGGGGGACCGTTCGGCAGCGTAGGCATAATAATAGTCGTCCCACTGCCAACCGTAGCCATAGGGGGTGTCTTCCCAGTTGCTGTCGGAAAAGTAAACTTTATCATAGTTGGCCAGGAACCCTTTCATGTCAATGTCGGGGACAGGTTTGTATTTCCAGGAAGGGTCTCCAGTGCCCCAAATGATGATGTCCTTTCCCTTGGGAAGGTAGCGAAGGCGTTTCGTAGTATCCCCTAAGGTGAGCAATGCGGCATAAAAGGTGAATAATTTGGTGGTCGAGGCAGGGGCAAAATACAGGTCGCTGTTTTTTTCATAGACGGTTTGCTGCTCCTCCAGGTCATAGAGCATAAAACCGGTAAGGTGCTTGGAAAAGAAGGAATGCTCTCCCAGTTGGTTTTCAAGCGCCGTGACCGATTTTGGGTTGGTTTGTGCCCATAATTGAAAGGGAAAGCACAAACAGCAAATGAGGATTAGTTTTTTAGTGTCTTTCATGAAAAAATTGGCTCAATAAAGTAAAACAAAGGTAAGGGTGTTTGCATAGGATCATTTTTGGGCACTGGGTTTGGCTCCGAGGAATACCATGATCCATCCGCCAATAAAGGCCAAGCCTCCTAAAGGGGTAATGGCACCGAGCCAGGTCACCCCGGTGGTAGAGAGGACATAAAGCGAACCCGAAAATATGATGATTCCGGTCAAAAACGCATAAACCGCGGTGTCAAGTATTTTGGCATTAGGAAGCTTTGCCTGCAAAAGCCCCACCAAAAAAATAGCCAAGACATGGTAAAACTGATACTTTACGGCCGTTTCAAAGGTGTCAGTGCGTCCATACTGTTCCAAAATATCCGCCAGCCCATGGGCACCAAAGGCACCAATGGCTACGGTCAAAGCCCCTAAAATCGCGGCGAGTTTTATCGTACTGATATAGTTCATCTTTTCGTTGGTTTATAATCTTGCTCTTGGTGTCTGGATACGTGAGCTGTTTTTTCCTGACTATAAGTAGTTTCGTTGGCCAAAAATAGCACTGCCAATGCGGACCATCGTGCTTCCTTCTTCTTGGGCAATTTGGTAATCACCGCTCATGCCCATGGAGAGTTCCTTGAGGGCCATGCCACCGGGAAGATCCAAGGTGTTTAGGTGGTTCATAAACTTTTTGAGGGCTGCAAATTCCGCTCGGATCACCGCTTCTTTATCGGTGTTGGTTGCCATTCCCATCAATCCGATGACACGGACATGTTCGAGCGCAGCAAATTCGGGCAGCTTGATCAGGTCCATGATTTCTTCCTCACTAAAGCCAAACTTACTTTCTTCTTTTGCGATATGCACCTGCAACAGACATGCGATCACCCTATCGGCCTTTTGGGCTTGTTTGTTGATCTCTTTGAGCAGCTTGAACGAATCTACGCCATGGATAAGGTGGATAAAAGGCGCGATGTATTTGACCTTGTTGCGCTGTAGGTGGCCGATCATGTGCCAACGGATATCATCCGGTAGCTGCGGCTGTTTTTCAGTAAGCTCTTGGACTTTATTTTCCCCAAAATGGCGAATGCCAGCATCATAAGCCTCTTGGATGTCAGACACAGGCTTGGTCTTACTGACCGCTATCAATAAACAATCTTGCTTTTTAAATTGCTTTTTTAACTCGGATAGGTTCTCTTTTATGTGCATTCCGTTATTTTTATGGTTGAAAGCCCAGCATGGCGGCATCCCTGTTCAAAGATAGTGGGGAAGACGGCTATTGGCAAATGATGAATGAGGAATTAAGAACTAAGAATGGCGGATTTAAACGGTCCCCCGTTCCATAACACTGCAACGACATTAATGCATCATAGAATATGGCAATTTTAGGAACATTGCTCAAAAGAGGCATCCGGTTGCGGGAGTCGCTTGAGCAGGAATACAGTTCTCCTTTAGAACTTCAGAAGCAGGAATTAAAAAAATTGCTTATTACGGCCAGCAAAACCCAAATGGCTGAAAAGTATGGTTTTAGAACTATTCTTTCTGAATTCCCGAAAGAGGGGGATGCATTTTATAAATCTTTTTCCAGTCACGTGCCGATTTATGATTACGACAAGATTTATGAAGAATGGTGGCATAAGCTTCAGGAGGGGGAGAAAAACGTTACCTGGCCCAAAGCCATTAAGTATTTTGCCCTCAGCTCAGGAACCTCTGGAAGTGCTTCCAAATACATCCCCATAAGCAAGGAAATGGTCAAGGCCATTCGAAAAACTGGCGTGAGGCAAATCCTGACCCTTTCTAAATATGACCTGCCTTCCAAGTTGTTTAACAAAGGCATTTTGATGCTTGGCGGCAGTACTGACCTGGAATTTAACGGAACCTATTTTGCGGGCGATCTCAGTGGAATTACCGCCGGCAAACTGCCCATTTGGTTTCAGCGTTTCTATAAACCGGGCCAAGAGATTGCCCGTAACAAGAATTGGGCAGACAAGTTGGAAAAGATTGTCGAAAATGCACCGAAGTGGGATATCGGCATCATTGTAGGCGTTCCGGCATGGTTGCAGATTTTGATAGAGAAGATCATCGAAAGGTATGAGGTCGACACGATCCACGATATTTGGCCAAACCTCACCATTTTTGTGCATGGAGGCGTATCATTTGAGCCGTATAAAAAGGGTTTCGAAAAATTATTGGCCAAGCCGTTGATTTATTTGGAGACTTACTTGGCGAGTGAAGGTTTCCTGGCCTTTCAAGCCCTGCCGAACCGCAGCTCCATGCGGCTGGTTTTAAACAATGGGATTTTTTATGAATTTGTCCCTTTTAACGGGCTATATTTTGATGAAAACAGTGAATTGAGGGATGACGTAAAGCCTCTCAAGATCGATGAAGTGGAGGAAGGGGTGGATTATGCCCTTTTGATCTCCACCTGTGCAGGGGCCTGGCGCTACATGATCGGGGATGTGATCAGGTTTGTGTCGGTTAAGGACAGCGAAATAATCATTACGGGAAGAACCAAGCATTTTCTGAGCCTTTGCGGGGAGCATTTGTCTGTGGACAATATGAACAAAGCGGTAAAAATGGCCGAGGATGAGTTGAATATTCATGTCCGGGAATTTACAGTGCTAGGAGTGCCGCACGGCACCTTGTTTGGCCATCATTGGTATATTGGAACAGATGATGAGGTGGACAGTGAGCGGCTTTGTGCAGTGATCGATGATAACCTGAAGGTGCTTAACGATGACTATGTGACCGAACGAAAACATGCACTAAGAGAAGTTCGATTGGACGTGCTGCCTTCCTCCGTGTTTTATGACTGGATGCGTGAGCAAGGTAAAGAAGGTGGTCAGCATAAATTTCCACGAGTACTAAAGGGGCCAAGGATGGAAGCTTGGCTGGAATTTTTGGAAAAACAATAGTCAGATGGGATTTTCACTGGTGGAAGGAATCGGAATGGGACTGGTGCTGTGTTTGATCATTGGTCCTGTTTTTTTTGCCTTGATACAGAATAGCATTGAGTATGGTTTTCGTCACTCTGTGGTCATGGCCTTGGGGATTTTGGTGAGTGACAGCATTTATGTGGTCATTTCCCATTTTGGTGTAAGCTACCTGACCCATAATCCCAGTTTCAAGGCGGGGCTTGGGTATGTGGGAGGAGCAATCATGATCGGTTTTGGCCTGGCCAGTTTTTTCAAAAAGACCTTCAATCGGCCAAATTCGGGAGGGGTGCTGGCAAAAGACCCGCCGAGAAGAATGAAAGGCTTTTTAAAGGGACTGAGCTTAAATGGGGTAAACCCTTTTGTGCTGCTTTTTTGGATATCCATTGCCGGGATGGTACAATTAAAGAAACGCTATTCGGAGGGAGATAGGCTGCTGTTTTACGGGGGAATGTTGCTGACGGTTTTTAGCACTGACCTGCTAAAGGCCTATATCGCCAAACGGCTGAGCAAGTTCATTACACCGATTTTTATGCTTTATATGAACAGGGCTGTTGGAGTTATTCTGGTGGTTTTTGGAATAAGGCTCCTTTGGTATGCGGTAAGCAAGTCCTGGTAAAAGTCTGGAGACTTTTTCAGTTTTGGTCCAAGTCTTCAGACTTGGACCAAATGCGGATAGATTGCCAATTGCCCCATCTTACACTTCTTTAACCCGGCCGCTTTACCGTTCTACGGTTCCATAACTCAACAACCCTGCCATCCTATACGAGCCAAATAGGTGGTTTTACGGATTTTTTAGTTGTTTTTCACTCTGTTTTTGGTGGTAGAAGATTTTTATTTTGCAGAATCATTCTAAAAGTTCTATTTAAATCATAACGTGAGTTAGGACTAATAACCGTCATTCCGAACGTGAAGCTTGTTTTGCGGGAAGGAGCCGAAGGAATCTCCGAATTAGGAGAATATTAGTGGTAGGGC
This sequence comes from Echinicola vietnamensis DSM 17526, assembly GCF_000325705.1. NCBI lineage: Bacteria > Pseudomonadati > Bacteroidota > Cytophagia > Cytophagales > Cyclobacteriaceae > Echinicola > Echinicola vietnamensis. The sequence continues at coordinate 2,660,641 of NC_019904.1, forward strand.
AAGGTTTTGCCTCAATTTTTGCCAGTGTTATGTCATGTGATGGTGTTATAGTCTCTTTAGGTATAAGAGTTTTGTTGTGTTCTAAATTTGAGAACCATGAAGGTTAATGATAAAATTAGAAAACTGGGGGCAAGGAAATGTAGGTATATCGCATAATGGATGATCTGAAGTTGTTTATGGAAAAAACATCCAATACTGTAAGGAGCGTTTTCCTAGAAAAAAATCCCTGATCCACTGCAAGGAAATTGCAGTGGATCAGGGATAAATTTAGCTTATCAATAAATCAATGTTTTACATTAAATTTTGCAAATTATGAAAGAGCTAAGTTTTGAAAGAATGGAGAGAATTAAGGGAGGAAATAGATGTAGTAATTATGATAATGGTTTGGCTACTTTTGGGATGATCGTAGGTGCCGTAGGTTTGACTATGGCAACAGGTGGAGCAGGATTACTAGTTGCAGGTTTAGGTTTTGCCTCTAGTTTTGCCAGTGTTATGTCATGTAATGGTGTCTATTTATAGGTTTTATTTGATTATTGAAATTAAACAATTAAACAGATACAATCTTTAAAATGGGATTGTATCTGGATATTAGTTTTACTGTAATTTGAAAAATAGTGATGGAATTAGGCGATAAGACTAGAGGGCTGCTTATATTCATATCCTTAATATCGATTGTGTTATGTTGGTATTACTATCTGAATAATAAGTTAATTCTTAGTACTGCAGTATTGGTATCGATAACGATGGTTTGTACAGCAATCTCAATGTGGATGAGCATGCAAAGAAAATAACACTGACTAATTTTACCATTAGTTTTGAGCAAATGATGGGGTAACTTTATGATTTATGACGAATTGTGGCCCTTATGATTTTTAGAAGATAGTGTTTTTGATATAAGTACTTAAATTATGAAGCCCCATACTACCCACTTTCTAAAGATGAGTTTTAGTTATCCTTGTATCCTGGTGGGTACAGTCTTTTCCAGGATGGCGGTGGGAGGGAAGATACCAGGATTTGATATCCTCGTCTATGTAGTTTGGGGTTTCATTGCTTTTGCCTATGCTAGGGAAGTGGTTGTCTATATGAAAAAGAGGAAATCCGAAGTAGATAATTCCTGAGGATTTGGCATTGGTAAGTTTTTGTAAAATTTGAAGCGATACAGTTAAGTGGATCTCTATAATAAAACTTTGGGGTCAAGCGGTTGTTGAATACATGTTTAATAACCAGTTCTGTTTATTTCTTATGAAACCATTCTTGATCTTACTGGGCTATTCCTTGGCGCTATATCTCGCCACGCTATTGCTGATCGACTTTGAGGGGATACTGCTGAACGAAATGCTAAATGAGGATGCGCTTGAACTGTCATTTAAGGAAGTCCAGGCGGCCATCGACGAGATGCTGTATTGGAACAGGTTCAGTGCGCTGTTTGCCTTTCTGATGTTTACAGTTAAATGTTTTTTGGTGGCCGTGGTGCTCTATGCAGGACTGTTCTTTACCGATCGGCACAAGGAGGTAAGGCTGGGGACGCTTTTTGGTATTGCGGTATATGCGGAAGTGGTTTTTGTGATCGCAGGGTCATCTTGGTAATTTTTGGCATAAGGCTGTTGTGGTATGCAGTGAGTAAGTCTAGGTAAAAGTCTGGAGACTTTTTTCAGTTAGGGGTCCACGTCTAAAGACGTGGACCGAATGCGGATAGATTGCCAATTGCCCCATCTTAGACTTCTTTAACCCGGCCGCTTTACCGTTCTACGGTTCCATAACTCAACAACCCTGCCATCCTATACGAGCCAAATAGGTGGTTTTATGGATTTTTTAGTTGTTTTTTACTCTGTTTTTGGTGGTAGAAGATTTTTATTTTGCAGAATTATTTGAAGTAAATAGGTGTGAAAAATTTTTAGATATGGATGATGGTAAAAGCATTTTTGAGGCAAAAAATATAAATAAGAGGGTAAACAACGGGGAGGAAAAGTCTATTTTTCTAGATCCTTTCCCTGCTATGGGGCATATAAATGCTTTTCTTAATCTTGCCAAGTGGCTGCTAAGTCAGGGATTTCGCCCTGTATTTTTGATCAGTCAAGAATATGAAGGTAAAGTGAGACAGGAAGGATTTGCCCGCTACGTGGTGGCTCCGATGTTATTAATCCCCGCTAAATCCGAAAGAAAGCAAAAAGGAGCACTTAGGTTTTTTCTTGACAATCTCTACAAAGGAAGAGATAAAGTTGCAAGAGACTATATGCTAAAAACGAAAGAAACGTACAAAAAGGCTTTTAGGGAAGAAAATTGTAAGCAAGTATTGCTTGATATTCATTATATATCCAAGGCAATATTTTACCATTTTAGCGGATTGGAAGTAAATCAGGTGGCTACAGCTATGCTTCCCTTTAAGCATTCAAAATCTCCACCCTTCCAATCCTCCCATGTTCCCGGTAAGGGAGTGATTTCATCCATTGGGATATCGGCTTTATGGAGACTGAACAGGATGAAGCGGGATATACAAAATTCCATCGGTTACATTTTGAGTCTGGGGCAGACAGATCTAAATATCATGCTGAAAACTTTTACCCAGCGTCGGTATGCATTTGATCGCAATAGGGCATTGGGCTGGGGAATAAAAGGGATGTCAACAGTGGCTACCTATCCCAAATCCTTTGATTTGGTGGATTTATAGCGAAATATATGATGTGTTTTATTTGGATGAGCTGCCCTGTCCTGCAGATAAGGTTATCCAAGAACCTCGTCTTGTAAGCATTATTAATCAAAAAAAAGCAGAGAAAAAGAAGTTGGTTTACTGCTCACTGGGTACAGTGACCAGAGAATTTCAGCGGGATTGTGAGGTGTTTTTTAATAAGGTACTTAAAGGTGCCCAAGAAAATACCCAACTCCATTTTATACTGAATGTGGGTAAACATTTTGATGTCCATAAGTTGGATCCTTTGCCTGGCAACGTGTCAGTTTTTGATAAGGTAGAGCAGCACAGCCTCCTGAAGGAAGTGGATGTGATGATCAACCACGGCGGGATCAATTCCATCAAAGAGTGTATTGTTAATGAGGTGCCCATGCTTGTTTATCCCCTGTCGCCATATTGGGACCAGCCAGGGTAGTGAAGTGCGGTTTGGGGCTCAAGGGAAATATTCGCAAAGATAGTTTCCGACGGCTCTTGGGTAAACTGGATACCCTATTCCGAAACCTTCACCTGTATCGTTCAAATATCAGGGCTTTCCTTGGGCAGGTAGATCAAGATAAAAGAGAAAGTATCAACAGGTTAATTGACCTGTTAAAAGATGAATAAAAGATTTTTTTTAAACCCAAGATGACAATGAAAAGAACTATTAATGAACTACGGAAAATCCATGTCCAACAGCTGGGGGAGTACTCCTGTGGACTGGCATGTCTGAGCTCCCTTTCAGCATACTATGAGGGAAGTATCTCCCAAGAGAAGCTGCGGGAATCCAGTGGTACCACGATCAATGGAACCACTATGCTGGGACTTTTACAAGCAGCCGAGAAAATTGGCTTTGAAGCGAAAGGCTTTGAGGCGGATGTGGATAGCCTTAAGGGACTTTCCGAGCCGGTGATACTCCATGTGGTGATGGATGGAAAGCAAGAGCATTTTGTGATCAGTTATGGATTATTGGAGGACCGTTTTGTGCTGGGTGATCCTGCCAAGGGGATTTTGATGTATCCGGAAAATGAGCTGGAGGCGATATGGCAATCCAAGGCCTTGCTGAAGATCGTCCCTGGAGCGAACTTCCAAACCCATAAGATAGACAAAAGAAACCGATGGAGGTGGTTTAAGGAATTGATTAAGGAGGATATTCCTATTCTTACGGTTGCCATGACCTTGGGGATACTGATGGCTCTGGCAGGATTGTCCACCGCTATTTTTTCGCAAAAGCTGATCGACGATTTTTTGCCCAATATGGAAACGGAAAAGATCGCAATAGGATTTGCTGCTTTGGCTCTGCTGCTAGGGTTAAGGGCTTTGTTGGGGTATATACAAGGGGTTTTTATGGCCAGGCAGGGAAAGGAACTTAATATTCGGCTAGTAAAATCCTTTGTCCAAAAGATCATCCGCCTGCCGATCCCAGTCCTGAACGGTTACAGTACGGGAGATCTGGTGGCACGGATGAATGACTCCATGCGGATCCGGAAGACGGTAGCCCTGCTGACCGGGAATGTCGCCATCAATGTATTGGTGGTGCTTGTTTCCATGGGATATATTTTTCACCTCTCCTGGCCCATTGGATTGGTCTGTCTTGTTGGCCTGGTTTTCTTTACAGTAGTGGGGATTCGCTTTCATAAACCTATCCTAACGTTCCAAAAAGAAGTAATGCAGGCACATAGCCAAAATGAGGCCCAATACCTCGAATCGCTGACGGGAATCCATACGGTGAGGTCTTATAGCAAGGAAGAGGTGTTTAAAGAGCGGATCAATATGGTCTACGAACTGTACCAAGGAAAAAGCTATGATTTGGCCATTGTGGCGAATAGGTTCGGCTTCTTTACCCAACTGGTATCGGCGGTATTCCTGAGCCTGATGTTTGCACTTGGTGTATGGATGATCCTAGAGGGACACCTGTTACTCGGTGAACTGATGGCGGTGCTGACAGTAGGGGGAGGCATCATTCCCGGCGCAGCTTCCCTGATCATCGCCAATATCCAACTTCAGGAAGCTAAGGTGGCTTTTGACAGGCTGTACGAAATAGCATCCCTGGAAAAGGAAAATCCAGGGAAAGATTTTGGATCCAAAGAAAAACATTCTACTAAAAGTGACCACCAATTGACCCTGGAAGAGGTATCTTTTAGGTTCCCGGGACAAAAAGCGATTTTAAACAATATAAATTTCTCCCTGGGACAGGGCGAAATGTTGGCCCTTTTTGGCCAGGTAGGTTCAGGGAAAACCACGCTGGTCAACCTGCTACAGGGGTTTTATATGCCTGAGAAGGGATGCCTTAAAATTGGGGACAAGCCGATGGATTCATGGCTTATGGAGCACTGGAGGAAGCAGGTGGCGGTGGTATCCCAGACCGAAAAGATATTTAACACCACGATACTGGACAATATCTGCCTGAGCCATGATGTGGAAGAATGGCGACGTTGCGGGGAGTTTTTAAACCAGAGTGGGCTGGAAAGGTTTTTTGGGCAGTTTGATCAAGGGGTGATGACCCTGTGTGGAGAAAATGGCAGAAACCTCAGTGGAGGCCAGCGGCAGCTGGTGGCCATTTCCAGGGCACTCTACAAACAGCCGAAGTTCCTGGTACTGGACGAAGCCACTTCGGCGATGGATTTCGATACGGAGCGGTAGCTATTGCTGCTGCTGAAAAGAGTCATGTACGGCCACGGGATGGGGGTAGTGCTGGTCACCCACTGGGTAGGGCTGGCAAAGCAAGCGGACAGGATACTGATCCTCAAACAGGGAAGCATTACCGGAGAGGGAGCCCATGAAGCACTCGTTCGGGGAAATAACGAATATGCAAAAGCCTACCAACAGATCATCAGCGAAACCATTAAATAACGGCACCATGGGAGGACTGAAATACTACGAAAGAACAAAGCTCCTTATAGAGCTGATCGAAAAAAAGAAAACGGGAAGACCTGGAGAACTGGCCCGAAAGCTGGGCATAAAAGAAAGAATGGTTTATAACCTACTGGACGATTTGCGTTTGACGCTGGGGCAAGAAATCAGTTACTGCAAAGAGCAAAGAAGTTACTGTTTCCTAGAAAAAAATCTCTGACTGCAAGGAAATTACAGTGAAGTGGGTATAAATTGGGTTTATCAATAAATCAATGTTTTACATTAAATTTTGTAAATTATGAAAGAGCTAAGTTTTGAGAGAATGGAGAGTGTTAGGGGGGGAGGAAATGCTAGGTGTTTTTTCGCAATTCCACTGTTTTTGGCTAGTCATATGCCTTTTATGCAGAGTGGAAGTAGCCTATGGTATGCATGTGAGAATACTTAATTTATATCTAAAATCAACTTAAAACTTAAAATTATGAAATCTATTTCCATTCAAAAAATGTCTGAAATTAAAGGAGGGGATAATTATTCAAATAGAACATGCTCTCGATTAGGAGGTGTTGCATTTCTAGCTGCAGTAGGGCAACAGTGGGCTGCAACGCTTGGGATAACAGCTGCTGCAGCTGCTGGTGGATGTTTTGATTACTGGTAAGCTTTAATGTCGCTCAATGGCAACTGAATAATAACTGGATTTTTCTCACTACGATGTTCTGTTTTTAGAAAATAGTATCGTAGTGGGGAATTTTATCTTTAGTAAAACAATTGAAAATCAATCGTGTATAACTGTAATTCTGATGTTTGGTTATCAATAATGTTAGAGTAAATATGTTAAATCTATGAAAGTGTATATAAGCTTTACAATTAAAATCATAAAACTGTTCATTAACCTTTTCGCAGCAGGATACCTGTTTTATCTTGGTTATTTGCATATGGACGATATTCCAAATGGAGAAATTTTATTTCGCTCCAATTTAATTCTAGGAATAATTTGTTTGGGCTTTTTCTTTCGAGAATTAAAAAGCGTCAGACAGCGTCAATAACTCCTCTTTAAGTGTTGACTTGAGGATTTGTTGATAAAAAAATACTCCTTTAGGTACATGAGAATGATTAGTGGTGATTTTATGATGCCATGTACTCCGTTGCTATTTCTTGTGATCGTAAAAGGATATATCATATCAATATTAATCTTGTTTTGACTTTCTTGTCTCTGGTATTATTGGGGAATTTTCTTTCAGATGATTACCTATTTGGTGGTGACACAGTCTGTTTTTTTTAGTTGTTAAAGTCCTTATTGTTCTAAACTGGATGAAAAAAGTTGCGAAATCCGCGAGAATTAGAGTCAAAGTCATTTAGTTAAGCGAGGGGAGGGAATAGTCACCCTAAACAGAGCCAAATGGTATGACCCTGTACTTCACTCCGCTCGGTCTGACATCTCCGGAGATTAGTTAATCTAAAAGATATTGAAGTTAGAATTATCAGTATGAAACCATTTTTGATTTTATTGGGCTATTCATTGGCTTTATATGTAGCAACACTTTTGTTGATTGATTTTGAGGGGATGCTGCTGAACGAAATGCTAAATGAGGATGCGCTTGAACTGTCATTTAAGGAAGTCCAGGCGGCCATCGACGAGATGCTGTATTGGAACAGGTTCAGTGCGCTGTTTGCCTTTCTGATGTTTACAGTTAAATGTTTTTTGGTGGCAGTAGTGTTGTATGCAGGGCTGTTCTTTACCGATCGGCACAAGGAGGTAAGGCTGGGGACGCTTTTTGGTATTGCGGTATATGCGGAAGTGGTTTTTGTGATCGCAGGACTGGTAAAGCTGGTGTTCGTATCGGCTTATGACCTCAGCTATCAGGAGTTTGCCACATTTTATCCCTTGTCCTTACTCAACTTGTTCGATTTAGAAAATATTAATCCTGTTTTCAATTATCCACTCCAGTTGGTGAATGCGTTTGAGCTGGTCTATGTGTTCGTATTGGTGTATTTGGTAAAGGAGGAGCTGGAACTGAGCATGCCGAGGAGTTCCAACATTGTCTTGGTATCTTATGGGACGGCACTGTTTTGCTGGGTGGTGTTTGTCGTTTTTATCACCCTGAACATGTCCTGATATGAGGAAAAAGCTGAAGTTTATGGTGCTTTTTTTGGTAATTGCCTTTCTTGGGATAATGGGGTACCTGATCATGGATAGGGTAATGGAGAAAAATGGCGTAGCAGAAAGGATCAGACAGTTTCCAGCGTTTACGCTTTATAAGCCTGGCGGGGAAAAGTTTACCACCGACGAGCTGCCCTATGATCGACCGGTTATCTTGATCTATTTTAATTCTACCTGCCACCTGTGCGAAAAGGAAATTCAGGCCATTAGGGACAGGAAGGAAGAATTTGGCGAAATCCAATTGCTATTGGTGTCGAGCGAAGCGGGTAATGTGATAGGGGACTTTGCCAAAAGGATGGAACTGGAAGGCTGTAAAAACATCCATTGGTTCCAAGATAGGGATATGGAGGTGGCGGTTTACTATGATGTGGGCAGTGTTCCGGAGATTTTCTTATATGGCACTGACGGTAAATTGGTCAAGCGTTTTCAGGGGACGGTGAAGGTGGAGAGGTTGCTAGAAGCGTATTGAATATATTTAGGTTAAAAAGTCCAAAGACTTTTTTGAGTCATGGTCCAAGTCTTCAGACTTGGATCAACGCTGTTGGTGAGAGGGAGGATCCTCCACATAATACAGTCACACAATCCCACAGTTCCACGGCCATACATCAGCCCATCAAGTGGTTTTACTGGGCTTTTTGTCATTTTTTACCCTGTTATGGAAAGGATGAGGTCTTTATATTGTAGTTCTAAAATGTTGATTGTTATGGGGTTATTGGTAAAGATAGTGAAAGTCCTTTTTAGTTTTTTGGCAAGTGTTTATTTGGTTTATCTAGCATTTGAACATAAAGCTGATTTTTTGAATGGTGAGATGACCTTTTTGATGAGTATGGCAGGAGGAGGAATATGTCTTTCCTATTTTTTTAATGGACTGCGCAGGTTAGTGATGGGTTTCCCGGCGGTGTTGATTTTCTTGATGCCAACGGTTCTGGGTTGCATATGACCAAAGGGCTCATGGGCGGGGAACAAATCATACGGGTAATTATTCTGGGATTGGCTTTGCTGCTCATTGGAGTGGGTTGGTACGGGTATTATATGGGTGAAGTAAAGCTCATTACAGCAGTGTCAAACTCTGTAGGAATGGTGTTTTCATCTATCGGCTTGATTCAAAGTATTGTCAATGAAGGAAATACAGATTAGCCATTAGGAATGAGTCAAGGAAAGGAAATAGTGCTTTTGGTAATTTGCGGGGTATTGATCAACCTTGCAATGCTGTCACTTCATTATGAGTGGTTAACTGGAAGAACGGTTGCTTTTGTGTTATTAAGTCCAGTGCTGTTTATCGTTTTGGCCATGGTTTGGGAAAAGTCGAGGTAAAGTATCGACAAAGCAATGTTTGTCTGGAGGTGTGGCAGATCAGCTCGCAATACCTGTACGTGGCGTAGATAGGTTAAGGCATATTCAAGGTTTGAGGCTCAATTAGCTGCAAAATTAAAGTGGTATGAAAAAAGCTCAGATTGAAGATATTATTTTACTGGGGATACTATTTGCCAGCGTGCTGTATATGGTGTTTTTGGACGACTTGTTGACTGATGGATTTTATTCAAGAATGGCCAAGTTGATGTTTGGTATGTCGGTGATTATGCTGGTTTTTAGGGATAGGCGGCGCAAACAATAGGTCTCGTAAAAGTCTGGAGACTTTTTCAGTTTTGGTCCAAGTCTTGAGACTTGGACCAGGCGGTTAGGCTTGATAAGACGGTTTTACAGTCCAGTAAATGGACAATTTGACCACGCCTGCTAATCCAATAAGAAGTTGTTCATGAAAGAGCTTTTTAGTCCCAGCCAGATAAAGAAGAAGAAAATGCCCAAGAAAAGATAAGGCCTGTAATAGTCTTGGGTTTCCTTGTACCTTGATTCCAGGATTTCGGCTTTTTCCAATTGATCAATCTGCTCAAAGATGTTTTCCAAGGCCTTGTCATCCGAAGCCCGAAAAAACTGTCCCTTTCCGATCCTGGCCAAATCCCTCAAAGTGGTCTCATTCAGGTAAGATTCTACCATTTGTGGTCTTCCAAAGAAATCCGTGCCATATGGAACCATGCCGTCTTTACCCACGGCGATGGTATAGATCTTAATGTCCATGGCCTCAGCCAGTTCGGCTGCAAATGTAGGATCCACGTTCCCTGCGTTGTTGTCTCCGTCACTGAGGAGCACCATCACTTTGGATTTGGAGTCTGATTCCCGCATGCGGTTGGTAGCGGTGGCTACAGCACTGCCGATTGCCGTGCCTTTGGCGTCCATCATGTCAAAAGAAATGTCGTCGATAAGATCGGTGAGCAGCTCGTAATCAGTGGTCAACGGGGCCAATGAAAAAGCCTCTCCGGCAAAGATTACCATGCCGATCCGATCACCAAAGCGACCATTTATGAAATCTATGGCAGTGGATTTGGCAGCTTCCAGTCTATTGGGCTCGAAGTCTTGGAGATCCATGGATTCTGAGATGTCCAGCACCAACATGATGTCGATACCTTCCGTGGACTGCTCCACTTTTTCATTGGAGCGCTGTGGACGCGCCAAGGCGATGATCACCATGCCCAAGGCCAGCATAAAGAAAAGAGTGGGGACCAAACGTAAATAGGTCCAAGGATTACTGCTGGAAACGCTGCCAGGCAAAGACAGCTCCAAGGAAGGATTTTTGAGAAGTTTGGTAAACTTCCTGATCAATAAGATCAGCGGAACGATCCATAATAGGTGTAGCACCCACGGATTTTTCCATTCGTATGAGCGGAAGGTTTCCGGCAAAAACCAGCTCCATGAAAACCATTCTATGATACTATTTGCGCTCATGGATCTCTTTTACTTTTTGGTTGTACATGTTCACACAGACAGCTTTTAGCTTATTGCCTGTAGCCTGGATATCTTCTGCAGGGCGATTGGCATAAATGATGATTTCGATCTTTCTGAAATCCATCACCAGCTCCGGTTGGGCGAGGTATTCCGCGATTTCAGTGGCCGTCCATTCCTTGTAAGGTTTGCCCGTCAGCTGCTCCATATAATCCCTCCATAGCCACAGGGTTTCCTCGGCCGTTTGCAGCGATGGCTCAGATTGAAGAGACTGGATGGAAGCATCCCACTTCTTGAGGAAAGTACTGTGTTGTTTTTTCAGTCGTCCTGCAGCCCATCCTTTTCTGATTTTTTTACCAAATAAAAGAAGCACCGCTAAGGCCAGCGCAAGGACGATTCCCATAAAAATCAACAAGTACGGGTAATTAAAATCTTTTTCGACAGGCATGTACTTGTCGTTGTCTTTAAACGTCAATTCCTCCGGCATCGGGTCAATCGTAAACCGCAGAGCCAACTCATCTTGCGGAGCATAATGGACGATGCTGTCATACTTAAGGATTTCAAATACCGGCAATGCATAGGTTTTTACCGAGTCTAGCGAAAAATTGGAGAGGAAATATATGGCACTGTCCAACGTGACACTGTCAGGGGTATAGGAGGTGAAGGTATGCTTTTCCAGAAATGAAAAGTCCCTGTACTGAAAAGTGGAGTCGGGAAATACGATGTTCATTTCAGAAGGATACTCAGCCTTCAGCACATAGCCAACCCGTTCACCAAGCTTGGCGGAATCCTGCATGAAATACCCCTCCACGTGCAGCCTTTGGGACGGCTCTTGCGCCAGCCCTTGGACTGGAAGGGAAAGGTTGATAATGACAATTAAATAACTTAAGATGAATACCTTGATCTTACCCACGCTTCATGGATTTATTTCTATACCTAAACAATTCTATCAGAGGAAGAACGATGTCCTCACGGGTGTCTATTGGGAGGTAATTGATTTGATTTTTTTTGCATAGTTCTTTTAGTGTGTCCCGCTCTTCCGAAAAAGTTTCGGCGATTTTTCGTGAAAAGCTTCCAAAAGCGGTGTTGACCCAAGTGGTTTTGCCTTCTTCTTTGTCAAAAACAGGGATGATTCCCAAGGCTGGCAAAGCCGATTCCCGTGGGTCAGTAACTTGAATGGCCACCACGTCGTGTTTTTCTCCCATTGCCTTTAACGAACGCTGATAATTTTCATCGATAAAGTCGGAAATAACGATGATGATACTCCTTTTTTTGATCAAGTTTAGTGCAAAGGAAAACATTTCGTTGAGATTTGTCTTCAGCGATTTATTGTCATGGCTAAAAATCCCCCTGATGACCTTGACACCTTGCTTTGGGCCTTTGCCAGGAAGGATGATTTTTTCCTTTTGGTCAGAAAAGGAAATCAAGCCTACTTGACTGCCTTCGTGAATTGCTGCCAAGGTCAAGACCCCGGCAATTTCTTTGCCCAGGTCAATTTTTTTCCTGCGTTCATCCCCTATGTCTTGGGAACCTGAGATATCCAGCAGAAAATAAACCGATTGGTCTTTGTCTTCCCGGAAGGTCTTTACAAAAGCCCCATGCCCTTTGGCGGAAACTTTCCACTCGATCGTACGCACATCGTCCCCATACTGGTAAGGCCTCAGGTCATCGAATTCCAGGCCTGCGCCTTTAAATATAGATTGATAATCCCCTTGGAGGTGGTTGTTGGCCACTTTCCGGATCATTATTTCGTATTTCCTGAGTTTTTTCAGCAGTTGATTCATGGGCGGTTTTATTCCGAAGGCCTAAATTTAATGGACTCCTTTGAATAATAAAACGAGTAAAGGCTAACATATTACCTAAATTTCAACGGAAATGGCTAATTTTGGATTGTGAAAAAGACAATATTCTTCTTCGTTTTCGTAATAGGGGTCATTTCATGTGGTGATGACAAGGCCCCACCGTACTTGCTGTCAGAAGATGAGATGGTGGGGGTGATGGTTGATATCCACATGGCCGAAGGCATGGCCAGCTCTTTACCCGTTTCTTATGATTCTTCCAAAAAGCTGTACCCGCTTTTTGAAAGTAGGGTTTTTGAGAAGCATCAGGTGACCGATACGACATACACCAAGAGCCTGGAGTTCTATTTAAGGGACACAGAAAAAATGAAGGAACTCTATGGCAGAGTTATCGATTCCCTGAATGTCAAAGAAAAGATCGGGCAAGAAGAGGACTGATGAAGTATGCAGAAAGCTTACCGAGGCCTTCTGTCGTAAAATAGTATAGTAGGGCGTTTTTTATAACCAGCGGCCAAATCCTGATATACCCGAAGACATTGGCCACTGCGTAGAACTCCCATAACCAATTCGAATTATATGCAATATCCGGATAATCTTGAATCCAAGGTTAATTTCGATAAAATAAAGGAGTGGATCAGAGAAGAGTGTACCAGCGCGCTTGGAACAGCCATGGTGGAAAAGGTCGGCTTTTCCAATGACATAAACCTCCTGAACAAACTGCTGGACCAAACCGAGGAATTTCGCCAGATTTTGGTTTCTGGGGAGCTTTTTCCCTCCTCTAACTACCTGAATATCTATCCCTATCTGGAAAAGGCGAAAATCGAGGGGACGTTTTTGTACGAGGATGATTTTCACGAGATCAAGCTTTCATTGATTACGCTGAAGGATTGTGTGGATTTTTTTAGGAGAAATGAAACCGAATACCCCCAATTGTTCCAATTGATCGGAATGGTGGACTTGGACAATACCCTCCTACGGGCGATCGAACGGGTACTGAACGATAAAGGTAAAATCAAGGATAATGCCACCCGGGAACTGGGACTGATCCGAGGACAAATTATTTACGAAGAAAATAGGCTAAGAAAGGTCCTTGATAGGATTTTTAGAGAGGCCAAGGCAAAAAGGCTGACACCCGATGATGCCTCCATTACCATTCGTGGAGGCCGTATGGTAATGCCCGTGCTGGCAGAGAATAAACGGAAGATCAAAGGCTTTGTCCATGATGAATCCGCTACTGGGCAAACGGTCTTCTTGGAGCCTGCGGAGGTGCTGGATATCAATAATGAACTGAAGGAGCTGGAGTACATGGAACGGAGGGAGGTGCAGAAAATCCTGATGCAACTCACCGATACGCTAAGACCTTTTATTCCTGCCTTGAGAAGTGCCTATAAGTTTTTGGGCATGGTGGACTTTATCCGGGCCAAAGCGCGGTTGGCGCTGAAGATGGATGCCCACAAGCCGACCCTTCAAAAGGCAAAAGTCATCGAGTGGTATAATGCCCGGCATCCTGTCTTGGAGCATGCACTGAAGCAGCAGCAGAGGCCAATTGTTCCGCTGAACATTCACTTGGATCATAACAGCCGCTTATTGGTGATTTCAGGGCCCAATGCAGGCGGTAAATCAGTAACGCTGAAGACCGTGTCCTTGGTGCAGTACATGCTCCAATGTGGTCTCTTGGTGCCGATGGATCCACATTCAAAATGTACCGTATTCCACCATTTCTTCATTGATATAGGTGACGAACAGAATATTGAAAATGACCTGAGTACGTATAGCTCGCACCTGATGAGCATGAAGTACTTTACGCAGTTTGCGGATAAGCAAACCATCTTTTTTATTGATGAATTTGGAACCGGAACGGAGCCGCAGTTTGGTGGAGCTATTGCTGAATCCATTTTGCTGGCACTGAATAAGTCTGGAGCCTATGGGATCGTGACGACCCATTATGGCAACTTGAAACAAATTGCAGCGAAGAACCAAGGCATGACCAATGGTGCAATGCGCTTTGACATCGATAAACTGGAGCCGATGTACCAGTTGGATATCGGTAAACCCGGAAGTTCTTTTGCGCTCGAAATTGCTACCAAAATCGGTATTCATAAAGACATCATCAGTTATGCCAAGGAACAAATTGGCGATGAGCGTGTCCGCTACGACAAACTGCTCAACAAGCTGGAGTCTGAAAAGAACAAGTATGAGCAGCTGGTGCTCGAATCCCAACGAAAGGAAAGGCTTCTGACGCAGCGCCTTAAAGAATACAACTCGCTCAAAGAAACCGTAGAAAGCAACAAGAAGGAATTGATCCAACAGGCCAAGAGGGAAGCCAAGGCCATCCTTGACGGAGCCAATCAAAAAATAGAGGAAACCATTCGGTCCATTAAGGAAAACAAAGCAGAAAAAGAAGCTACCAAGAAGCTTCGAAAAGACCTCGAGCGGCATAAGGATACCGTGAAACCTCATCAGTCCATTAAGCCAAAAGCGACAGAAGAAGTAAAAGTAGTGGGAGGGGCTATCGAGGTAGGAGATTACGTACGATTAAAGGATAATGGGGCCGTAGCGGAAGTTTTGGCCGTTCGGAATAAGGATGTAGAGATCAGTATCGGCGACCTAAAATCCAATGTAAAGCTAAACCGATTGGAGAAAGTCTCGAGGACGGCAATGAAGAAGGAAAAGAAAACGATCGCTGCGAGGAGCACTTATGATACGACCTCCAAAATGCAGGATTTTTCGCCTAATCTGGACCTAAGAGGAAAAAGGGGAGAGGAGATCTTGCCGATTGTCCAGAATTTCGTGGATGAGGGACACATGCTCGGGGTCAAAGACCTTCGCATTGTTCATGGCAAGGGTGACGGGATTTTGCGGGAAATTACGCGAAACCTACTGCGTTCCATGCCGTCTGTGGGCCGATTTGAGGACGAACATGCCGACCGCGGAGGTGCCGGTGTAACACTGGTGACCTTAAAATAAACAGGGCGTTTATCACTGAGGGACTTTATAGGCCTGACGGGCCAAGAGCTTCCAGGATTCGCCGACGTCCCGCCAAATCATCAAAACGCCAATTCGAACCTTTCCAGGGGTTCCATTGTCATTGGTTTCGGCTACCAGGATATGCCTGACAATCCCGATATCATCGACGACATTGTAAGTTTGTTCGTTTAGGTTAATGGAGACGAAATCCGATTTTCCCGTCATCAATGAAGCGATAAACGAGGCTTGGTCCTCCTGATGCCCACTGGAATGGCCATAAGATAGTTTTTTATGCGTGATTTTCTTTAGCTGAGCTTCATCTGGATGGATCATCAGTTGGGTGAACTCTTGCACTGCATTAACCAATTTCACGCTGTTTGGTGATTGTGCAAAACTGTTAAAGGTGCAGCAGGAAAGGATCAGGGCCAGTATCAACCATTTTTTCATAAGGAATATTATTTTTTCTCAAGCATAAATACATAGTCCCCGGCCAAGGCGGTTACACGCCCATTCGTAGGAGTGGGAACATTAAATTCTAGTCGGAGCTTGTTGCCCTGCCCTGAAAAGGCAATTTCCTGTCCTGCTGCCGGTTGTGTTCCGCTTAGAGAAATTTTAGTGAAATTATCCCCTTCAAAAGCCCAGGTGCCACTTTCATCGAACAACAAGTTGCTGTTGGCTGAGGTATAGGCTTGATTGCCTCCTGAATGGGAAAAGATGATCTCAAAGTCCGCAAAATCACTGGATTTGTCTTGGCCCTTGTGGGTGACAAATCCGTCGGTACCCAATACCCATGCTTGGGTTCCATCTGCTGTTAGCTTTTCCAAGGCCACTTGTTCTTTGGATTTGGCAGGAGTGGGGTCCTCATCTCCACCACAGGAGAACAACAGCGTGAAAGAAATTAGCGCAAAAATAGTATGGTGTAGTCTTGTCATATAATGCGGTTTGGTGAGCAATTCGCGTAATGCTAAATATAATCAGATTTATTAAAAATCAGCGAGCCTTTTTGACCTTATAATCCTCAATGGAAAGATGCTTGGAACAAAATTCATATTCTTTGGGATCATTTGATGCCACAAGGATGGTGCGGTCCTGGCCATACGATTGAACAAGTGCCCGATACCAATTGCTTCCCCTTTGGTCGAGGTTTGAGGTCGGTTCATCCAGCAAGAGTAGAGGCGTCTCGGCAAAGAAACAAAGCCCTAATTTAAGGCGCTGTTTCATTCCTGATGAGAAATAGGAGACTTGTTTGTCTTTAGCATCTTCCAGGTACATGGCTTTGATCATTTCCACTAAGGGCATCCCTTGATAGGGCTTTTTAAAATTAAAATGGAAGTGCAGCAATTCGATTAGCGAAAATTCTTCCGGAAGCTCCATGTAGGGAGCGGAGATGGCCAAATGGCGGTAAATCTCATTGTCAGAGATGTGTTGTTGCTGGAGTGTGTATTCTGCTTTTCCTTCTGTAAAAGGATTGATTCCGGCAAGGCATTTTAGAAAAGTGGACTTGCCGGAACCATTGCTGCCAGTGATGGCGATTTTGTCGGTTGGGTTTATATGCAGGTCGAGGTCTCTAAAAATCCAATCATACTGGAACCTCTTTGCCGCATTGCTTAACCTGATATCGAGCATTTATCAATTGATATAACCTTTCATCACGCCCCTTTCAGAAGACCTGATGAAGTTGACGATTTCGTCCCTTTCCTTAGTGGCAGGGAGGTTTACTTCTATTTCCTCAAGTGCCCGGCTATTGTTAAGACTATTCAAGAACAGGTAACGGTACACTTCCTGGATATGACTGATCGATTCGCTGCTGAACCCTCTTCTTCGCAGCCCAAGGGAGTTTACGCCTGCATAGCTTAGTGGTTCGCGGGCGGCTTTGGTAAATGGAGGGACATCCTTTCGGACCAGCGATCCACCAGAAACCATGGCATGCATACCGATCTTTACGAATTGGTGAATGGCACTTGATCCGCCGATGATGGCCCAATCGTCAATGGCTACGTGTCCGGCCACCTGTACGGCATTGGCAATGATGACATTGTCACCTACGATGCAGTCATGGGCAATGTGCACATAGGCCATGAGCAGGCAGTTACTGCCCACTTTGGTGATTCTTTTGTCAATGGTGCCGCGGCTGATGGTAACGCACTCCCGGATAGTGGTGTTATTTCCAATTTCTACGGTAGAGGTTTCCCCTTGGAATTTAAGGTCCTGAGGTACACCGGCAATGACCGCACCAGGGAATATTTTACAGTTTTCACCAATTTTGGTCCCTGGATAAATGGTGACATTGGAGCCAATCCAGGTTCCTTTTCCAATTTCTACATTTTCATGAATGACCGAAAAAGGGTCGATGGAAACATCCTCACCGATTTGCGTTTTTTCATGTATTTGTGATAGCTTACTTATCATGCTTCTTTTCTTACTATACTGGCAGTCATAACGGCTTCGCAAACCAATGTGTTGCCCACATAGGCTTCACCTTTCATTTTGGCAATCCCTCTTCTGATAGGGGACAATAACTCACATTTAAAAACCAACGTGTCTCCCGGAAGGACCATTTTTCTAAACTTACAGCTTTCGATGCCTAAGAAATAGGTCCAATAGTTTTCAGGGTCATCCACGGTACTGAGTACAAGAATTCCGCCAGTTTGCGCCATGGCTTCCACTTGTAATACTCCTGGCATTACAGGATTGTTTGGGAAATGCCCCATAAAAAAGGGCTCATTGATCGTGACATTCTTTACACCAGCCACTACTGTCTCGTCAAGATAAATGATTTTATCCAATAACTGAAAAGGATAGCGGTGTGGAAGGATGTTTCCGATTTGATTAATGTCCAATACGGGCGGTAGTTTTGGATCGTAGTGGGGGATATGACTAGGCCCTACTTTTTCCATGGCTCGCTTGAGCTTTTTGGCGAATGCCACATTGGCGGCATGGCCAGGTCTGGCCGCTAAAATCTGCCCCTTCAGCGGACGACCAACCAAGGCCAAGTCCCCTACGACGTCCAGTAGTTTATGCCTTGCAGGTTCGTTTTTATAGCGAAGTTCTACGTTATTGAGTATACCTTCCTTGCGGACTTCCACCTTTGGCTTGTTAAACATTTTAGCCAGCCCGTCCAGCTCCTCATCGGTTACCACACGGTCCACCACTACGATGGCATTATTGAGGTCTCCTCCTTGGATAAGGTTTTGCTTGTAAAGCATCTCCAATTCGTGCAGAAAGCAGAATGTCCTGCATGAAGCAATTTCCGATTTGAACTGGCTAATGTCCGTAATAGAGGCATGCTGACTTCCCAAAACGGGAGAATTGTAGTCCACCATAACCGTAACCCTGTAATCATCCAACGGCAAAGCAGCCATTTCCACTTCCCTTGCGGAATCCCTGTAGTGGATGCTTTCGGGCACTTCAAAGAACCGACGAAGGGCATTTTGCTCTTTCAAGCCCGCCTCTTCTAGGATATTGATAAACTGAATGGAGCTGCCGTCCATAATAGGAGGCTCAGGCCCATCCAACTGGATTAGCACATTGTCAATTTCCAAGCCCACCAATGCTGCCAAGACGTGCTCCACAGTATTGACCCGAGCGCCGCTCTGTTCTATGGTGGTTCCTCTGGATACATCCACTACGTTATCGACATCGGCATCCACAATTGGAGCGCCTTCCATATCTATACGTTGAAATTTATAGCCATGGTTTGGCGGAGCAGGGAGAAATGTCATGTTGGCATCCACTCCGGTATGTAGACCTACGCCCGAAATGGTTACCTGTTTTCCAATAGTATGCTGTTTGACTTTCATTAAAGATGATTTTTGGGCATCATAGATTTTGCCACAAATTTATTGTTTTTTTTCCAGTTCTTTTACTCTGTCTTGCAGAGATGGGAGTTTTTTGAAAATAGAATAGGACTTGAGGAACTCCTTCATTTCGTAGCCCATGTATCCAAAAATGGTTTTTCCGGATTCCAAAATTGATTTGGAAACACCTGTTTTAGCCCCAATGGTCGTGTTATCGGCAATTTTTAAATGCCCTACGATACCTACTTGACCGGCAATCACACAGTTTTTGCCAATTTCAGTAGAGCCGGAAATACCCGCTTGGGCAGCGATGACGGTATGTTCTCCAATGATGACATTGTGGGCGATCTGGACCAGGTTGTCTATTTTAACGCCCTTTTTGATGAGGGTGGATCCCATGGTGGCACAGTCAATGGTGCTGCCAGAACCTACGCTGACATGGTCTTCGAGGATGACATTACCAAGTTGGGGGATGTTTTTATAACTTTTGTCTTCCTGCGGGGCAAAACCAAATCCATCTGCACCGATGACCACATTGGGGTGGATTTCACAGTCATTGCCAATGATCGTGTCACTGTAAATCCTCGCTCCAGGATGAATGATCGTACGGTCGCCAATTTTGACATTATCTCCGATGTAAGCCTGGGCATGAATGCTGACTTGCTGTCCGATGCTGCAGTTCTTGCCAATATAACTAAACGCTCCCCTGTAACCACCATCTTGCATTTTGCTGGTTTTATCCATAAAGGACGGTTCCTCTACACCTGTTTTGGTATGCTTGGTGAGCTGAGCATATGCTTCCAGCAATTGGGTGAAACCTGAATAAGGATCCTTTACCCTGATAAGTGTGGTTTGGAGTGGTTTGGAAGGGGAAAAATCCTCGGATACAATGACGGCAGAGGATGCCGTACCATAGATATGAGGTTCGTATTTCATGTTGGACAAGAAACTGATTCCTCCTTTTTTACCTTCTTGGATTTTATCTATCCGTTCGACTTTTTGGGAACCGTCACCTTCTACTGTACCGTTTATAAGCGCTGCAACCTGACTGACAGTGAATTCCATGAGTTTAAAATTATATTACCGCAAAGTTAAATTTTTAGCGCGACAAGCATAGTACTTTTTTACAATTTTGCTCATCGCTTTGATGTTTGGGAGGTCTGCTGCCTGGGCCACGTCGATTACTTCTCCTTTTTTGGTGAGGATCATGACTTTCTCTTTGGCCACGTAAGCATTATTGGAGATAAACCCAGATGAAACAAAATAAGGAAGGGCTTCATCAGGCAGGTTAAGTCCCTTGGCGACCTCTTTGTTCATAAGTTCAAGTTGCGTTTCCTCGAAAGGTAAATTGCTCAGCTTGATCTTAAAAAGGTTCCTGGTCAAAAACATTTCAGATATACTTCTGAGAACAAAGTCGTCATGGTTTTTCCAATACTTTATGGCTCCCCAGATATCAAAGTCGTCCAAGTCCGCAAACGTCTCCAGTAGCGCAGGGGACTGTTGGAAATCCCTTAGGGTATAATTGTTCTGCAACAAATGCCTGAAAGCATGCGACCCTTCCACATCGACCCCTGATTGTTGGAGGTCTTTGGCCCTGGTGATAAGGTTTATGAGCATTTTTTCAGCACTAACAGTTGTTTTGTGCAGGTATACCTGCCAGTACATCAAACGCCTAGCACTGAGGAAGTTTTCTATGCTGTATAAACCTTTCTCTTCTACTACGATCTGATCATCCTTAATGTTCATCATTTTGATGATCCTGTCTGCACCGATGGTCCCTTCGGATACCCCCGTGAAAAAACAATCCCGCTGGAGGTAGTCCAAGCGGTCAATGTCCAATTGGCTGGAAACCAGTTGATGGAAGAATTTTCGCTCATATTTATTCTTAAAAATTCTTAAAGCCAGATCCAATTGGCCGTTTAATTGGTTGTTTAAAGACTCCATAAGGAGCAGCGAAAGTGACTCATGGGGAATTCCCTTCAGCAGGGTGTATTCCAGCGCATGTGAAAAAGGCCCATGGCCTATATCATGGAGCAAAATGGCAATCAGTGAAGCCTCGTATTCATGGTCACTAATTTCATGACCTTTGTTTCGGAGGTTGTCCAAGGTGATGCTCATAAGGTGCATCGCGCCAATGGCATGGTGAAATCGGGTGTGCAAAGCTCCAGGGTAGACCAAATCGGTCAAACCAAGTTGTTTGATCCTCCGTAACCTTTGAAAAAAAGGATGGTCGATGATGGTGAAAATCAACTCACTGGGAATAGTGATGAAACCGTAAACTGGATCGTTAAGTATTTTATGGCTTTTCAATTGCCTAAGAATTAGTTGATAGAATTCAAAAGTAATTATAAATTTAAAAGATTTAAACCTGATAAGATGCAAAAATTTAAAATACTCTGGGCAGATGATGAGATTGACCTATTGAAACCTCACATCATGTTTTTAGAGCAAAAAGGATATGAAATTACCACTGTAAACAGTGGTGTGGACGCCATTGATAGGGTGGAAAGTACCAACTTCGATGTGATTTTTTTGGATGAAATGATGCCCGGAATGACGGGGTTGGAGACCTTGCAGCAGGTGAAAATCCTTAAGCCGCAGACGCCTGTGGTCATGATAACCAAAAGTGAGGAAGAACACATCATGGATGATGCCATTGGTGGTAAAATTGCAGATTACCTCATCAAGCCCATCAATCCAAACCAGATTTTGCTTTCTGTAAAGAAAATATTGCAAAATAAACAGCTCATCAGCGAAAAGACCAATCTTTCGTACCAGCAAGATTTTTCTAAGATCAGCATGGCTTATAATGATGCGATCGACCATAATGAATGGGCGGACATCTACAAAAGGCTGACTTATTGGGAGCTTGAAATTGACAAGACCGAAAACAAGAGCATGCAAGAGGTCCTGGACACCCAAAAGGCAGAGGCTAACGCCAACTTCGCGCGGTTTATAAAGGATAATTACCTGGACTGGTTAAATGATGGGGATGCCGATAAGCCGATTTTGTCACACCGAGTGATGAAGGAGAAGGTCTTTCCCGAGTTAAAGGCATCTGAAAAGCCGTTGTTTTTTGTCGTGATCGACAACTTGCGGTTGGATCAATGGGAGATCATTGAGCCGGCGTTGAGTGATTATTTTAATGTCAAGTCAGAAGACACCTATTACAGTATACTTCCCACCACTACTGCTTACGCCAGAAATGCCCTGTTTAGTGGCATGATGCCTTTGGACATGGCCCGTTTTCATCCAGATTTGTGGGAAAATGAAGATACGGATGAAAGTAAGAATAGCCATGAGGCAGATTTTTTGGCCATTAACCTTAAGAAAAACCGTTTACAGAGTAAGTTTAGTTACCATAAAATCCTTCAGGCCAATCAAGGGAAATCTGTTTTGGAGCAATTTCCTAACCTGATGAACAATGACCTTAATGTGCTGGTGTATAATTTTGTGGACATGATGTCACACGCCCGTACAGACATGAAGATGATCCGTGAATTGGCCCCTGATGAATCCGCCTACCGATCGATCACGGAAAGTTGGTTTTTGCACAGTTCGTTGTTTGAACTGTTTAAGAAAGTGAGTGAAGCGGGGTGTGAGGTCATCGTGACGACAGATCACGGCACCAAAAAGGTAAACCGCCCCTATAAAATCATTGGAGATCGAAAAGTTACCACGAATTTAAGGTATAAGCAGGGCAAAAACCTTAATTTTGAATCCGGAAAAGTATTTGAGATCGGAAAACCTGAGGATATCAAGCTTCCGAGATTTAATGTTTCCACCAGTTATGTTTTTGCAGTAGAAGATTATTTCTTTGCATATCCGAACAATTACAACTATTATGTAAATTACTACAGGGATACTTTCCAGCACGGAGGGGTTTCTTTGGAAGAAATGATTGTTCCGATCATGCATTTATCACCTAAACTAAAGTAGAAAAAGAAGGTTGAAAACAATCAAGTGTGGAACTATAGCAA
This sequence comes from Echinicola vietnamensis DSM 17526, assembly GCF_000325705.1. NCBI lineage: Bacteria > Pseudomonadati > Bacteroidota > Cytophagia > Cytophagales > Cyclobacteriaceae > Echinicola > Echinicola vietnamensis. Next base: position 2,683,635 of record NC_019904.1, read on the forward strand.
CATTGCCAGAAGTGGCAAAGGAGATCATCTCGTACTGTAGGGACTTGCCGGTGTGGGTCTTTCAAGGAGAAATGGGAGCTGGCAAGACCACATTGATAAAGGCCGTCGCAAAGGAATTTGGTGTGGGAGATGTGGTGAGCAGCCCTTCATTTTCTATCGTCAATGAATATCTAAATGATCAAGGGGAAACCTTCTACCATTTTGATTTCTATCGAATAAAGGAGCAAGACGAGGCGTTGGAGATTGGGGTGGATGAATATATTTACAGTGGAAGTTATTGCTGGCTTGAATGGGCAGAAAATATCCAGGACTATTTGCCCGAGGAATTTTACCTGATCAGGATAGCCGTCGACGATATAGGAGGTAGGGAGATGAGCATAAAAAAGTTTTAAGATGGGGGCTAAAATGGCTGAGATAAGTAAAGAGGCAGGAATCTATCCGCAGGAATCCTTGGCAAAAACCGGAACTTCTGACCATTCGATTTTGATAGGAGTTCCCAAAGAAGCGGAGCTGCAAGAAAAAAGAGTGGTGCTGACACCAGAAGCTGTTGCGTTATTGGTCAATAATAACCAGCGGGTGATGGTGGAGTCCGGTGCGGGGAAGCCTTCCAAGTTTTCAGATAAGGCCTATTCAGATGCAGGTGCAAAGGTAGTTTATTCTTCCAAGGAGGCATTTGAAGCGGAGGTGGTGCTGAAAGTAGAGCCGCCTACTGAAGAGGAGATTGGTTTTATGAAGCCGGGAAGCTGCCTCATTTCTGCCCTTCAGCTGGGAAAGCAAAGTGCTGATTATATCCATGCCCTCAACAGAAAAAAGATCACTGCAGTCTCTTTTGAGCACCTTGAAGATAAAGTAGGCGGAATGCCCGTGGTACGTGCGATGAGTGAAATAGCCGGTAGTTCGGTGATGCTGATAGCAGCAGAGTACCTCAGCAGCGCCAAAAAAGGCGGTAAAGGATTGATTTTAGGAGGGATTACCGGAGTACCACCTACCAACGTGGTCATCATAGGTGCGGGCACGGTCGCCGAGTATGCGGCGAGGACGGGGCTAGGCCTTGGAGCCAGCATTAAGATTTTTGATAATCACCTTTATAAGCTCAGGAGGATAAAACAGTTGCTGGGACAACAGGTCTATACGTCTACCATCGACAATTATACCTTAGGTGAGGCGCTAAAAAAAGCCGATGTGGTGATAGGGGCACTTAGGGGTGAAAAGGGGCGTGCCAAGGTAGTGGTCTCAGAGGAAATGGTAGCCGAAATGATGCCCGGAAGCGTGGTGATCGATGTAAGCATAGACCAAGGAGGCTGTATCGAAACGTCCCGCATGACGACTCACAACGAGCCAGTTTACAGCATGTACGATATTATTCACTACTGTGTGCCCAACATCGCTTCGAGGGTTTCGGGTACGGCTTCGATGTCACTAAGTAATATATTTACTCCTATTTTACTGCAAATGGCTGACCTTGGAGGTGCAGAGGAGATGATATTTAATTACAAATGGTTTATGAAAGGGGTTTACACCTACCGGGGAAGTCTTACCAATGCCCATCTGGCCAGAAAATTTCAAATGACCCATAAGGAACTCCAATTACTACTGGCAGCCAGGTACTAGGTTATGTGACCTTTTTAACAATTAGGCAATGGCATCGAATAGATGGCTGAGATTTTGCTATGGATCAATTTAATTTAAAGAAAGTCCTACAAAGATTTATGGGTGATTATTATCAATAGGGATCTCTTTTTTAGGATAAAAGTTTCTGCCTTAATAAAAATTCAAGTTGCTCATTGGCTTTAAGAAGATCTTCTGTCAATTTCTTGTTTTCTTTTCTCAATGAATAAACTTCGTAGGCATTTTTAATGACTGTTTTTATGTATTCCTCTTCCCAAGGCTTGGTCAGATAGTGATATACTTGGCCCTTGTTGATCGCATCAATGACAGCTTGAATATCTGTATAGCCAGTTAAAAGAATACGGATCGGTTCAGCATGTTTGTCAATGATGGATTCAAGAAATTCCACACCAGTTTCTTCTGGCATGCGTTGGTCAGTGATGATGATGTCAATGTCATTATCGGCCAATACTTCCCTGCCTTTGGCAGCAGATTCAGCCAAATGAATCTTAAACTCTCTCCGGAAGGTAGCTTTAAAGGCCTGGAGATTGTTCACTTCATCATCCACATACAGGATTCGGATCTTATCTTTAGCTTCTTCACTCATTGGGTATTCGGTTTAGGGCAATACTCTGGTAGAAATATGAGTGGTTTATGGTGATTGAGTCTTTCAATATTTTATTGAATTATAATACAAATATAGACGTAATTTACTTATTCAAACTCTTTTTTAACAATTCTGTTTAGATCAATTGCGGAGAGGTTCTGCAAAAAATGCAATTTTTTATTTATTTCTGCGATCAATAATATAACTTTACTTGCTTTAATTACCTAATGAACCACCAATAAAATAAATGATTTTACAGGACATTGAAGAGTTTGATGGCAACTATCAAGCGTTAATTATTCCCGCTGATGCCCAAGGGCCTCAAGGGGAGGCTTTACGTCGTTTATTGGGAAATGGGGGCGTTGAGAAAATTGATCAGCTAGACATTCAAGTAGCGGAGCTCATCAAAATCGCACATCCTTCGCAGAAATTTGAGGAGAAGGAATTGCGTCATCAAACCGTTTCCTTTTTCAACGAGCACCCGCGGGATCAATACGGAAACTGGGTTTATTATCCTTGGAGAAGGCAATTAATTCGTATTTTAGCTAAAGAGGATTTCATAAACCTGCGGACGTCAAGAAACCGGTATAAGATCAAGGATGAGGAGCAACAACGTCTTTATACGAAAAAGATTGGAGTCATTGGGCTTTCTGTGGGACAAAGTGTTGCATTGAGTTTGGCCATGGAGAGATCATTTGGGGAATTGCGTATTGCTGATTTCGATACCCTTGAGCTTAGCAATATGAACAGGATCCGAACAGGGCTATACAGCTTGGGGTTGAAGAAAGTATGGGTAGTGGCTAGGGAAATAGCAGAAATAGATCCATTTCTTAAAGTGACCATTTATGATGAAGGTATTTCAGATGAAAATATTGAAGATTTTTTTACTAGGGATGGAGGAATAGATTTGCTGGTGGAAGAATGTGATAGTCTGCCCGTTAAAATCAAGAGTAGATTGATGGCAAAAGCAAAACAAATACCGGTGATTATGGATACTAGTGATAGGGGGATGATGGATATAGAACGTTTTGATCTTGATCCCAAACGACCTATTTTTCATGGTTATCTGAGTAAATTTGGGAATGAAACGGAATTGCTTGATAAATTAGCGGATAATTATAGGGAAATATTGTTGGCGATTTTGCATTTTGAGCAATTATCCGAAAGATTGAAATATAGTATGAGCGAAATTGGTAAAACGATTACTACGTGGCCTCAGCTGGCTTCTTCTGTAATTATGGGAGGAGCTATGGGAGCTCATTATGCTAGAATGATACTGCTTGATCAGAATGTCCCCTCCAATAGATTTTATGTAGATTTGGACGCCATAAATTAGTCGTAAGCAATGAGGGTAAGGATACGGGCAGTCAGATCTATATGTGATACTACTACTACTAACAAATATATTGACGGGCATTTTTCCGTCTTGGAATCCTATGGTGTGACCAAGGTCACTTCGGCAGACCGTTCATGGGCAGAAAATCCAAACGTGTACCTGTTGGTGGTGGAATCTGAAGATGGTTCGAAAGTGTTTGGTGGAGGTAGGGTGCAAATAAAGAGTGGAAACTATAACCTACCATTGGAGCCTGCTATTATTGAAAAGGACACGCGGATAGTGGAATATATGTCCCAATTCGAAGATTTGGAAGTGGCTGAGTTATGCGGGGTATGGAATTCCAAAGAGGTTGCCGGTTATGGCATCGGAAGTATTTTTCTAATACGCGCAGGTGTTGCAGTGGCATCATTGCTTAATCTAAAATGCCTTATGGGATTTTGCTCTCCGTTTACTTTGGAAAATTGCCAAAAACTGGGTTTTGGAATTATAGAAGGCCTGGGAGATAGTGGAACATTCCTGTATCCAAAGGAGGGGTTGATCGCTACGATTTTGGATATCAAAAACCTGAAAGATTTACCCAATGCAAATGATGAGGAAAAAGAGAAAATCTTTTATTTGAAGAATAATCCGGTTCACGCAGCAAATGAAACCAGCCCCAAAGGAGAATTTACAATATTGTATGATTTGGAGACCTGAAGTTGATATGAAATCACAGTTCACAAAAATCTGTTTTGGAAGGCGCATCCTTCTTCTGCCACTGATTGTTCTTGCGCTTTTCAGTTGCTCAAATCAGAAAGGTGGTGCACAAAATAAAAATGTAAAGATCAATAATTACGAGTTGATTGAAATAAAGAATGACGATTTAAATGCTGCTACTGTCCTAAAGGATTTTTCTACAAATGAATTGTTGAATCTAGGAATGCGCTCTGATACGGTTTATGTCCGTGCTTTTGCAGATGTTCAGGAGTTGGGAACTAAAGAGCCGTTTTTCCTTGAAGTAAAAAATCCTACCCTTAGGTACTTGGAATTGTTTGTCAAGGATTTCTCAGGGACTTATGTTTCCCAAGGAAAGAAAGGAACAGTAATTATTGGGGATGGATTAAATAGTCATTTGGCTCCCTCTTTTTTAGTGGATAATCTCGGGACGGGAGACCTTGTTTTTAAATTGTATTCTGAGGAACCGATTTCTTTTGAGACGTCCATTTATGCAGAAAGTGTTTTTGAGGAAATGGATTCCAGGAGGATGTTGCTGGCAAATATATACATCGGGATTATGCTGGCATTATTTTTATACAACCTCGTGCTCTACTTTTCAGTGCGTGACAGGGTTTATCTGGTGTATTGTTTGTATATCCTTTTTATTTCGTTGGCCCAATTATCTCTTGCGGGATATTCGAAACTGTTCCTGTTTGGTGATAACTATCGGTTTTTTGAGGTAAGTGCCGTCCTGTTTTCAGCGGTATCAGGGATATTTGCAGTGACCTTTATCCGGACTTTTCTTAAAACAAAAATTATTATTCCCAAACTCGATAAGGTATTGTTGGGTATTGGTGTGATCTATGGACTGGTGCTTTTTACTAGGGTTTTTTCATTTGTCGAACTGAGTTACCGGTTGACGGACCTTGCGGGGATGTTAGTGGCGGTTTTCTTTTTTCTATCGGCAATCATGGCTGCTAAGAGTGGCTATCGGCCGGCATTATATTTTCTGATAGCTTGGTCCTTCTTTTTGATTGGCGTAGTGATTTTTGTACTGAAAAACATGGGAATCGAGGTGTTTCAGGATTTGGCTAGTTTCCCGATGCTGGTGGGGACGGCCTTGGAGGCGATTTTGCTTTCACTTGCTTTGGCCAATAGAATCAATATTCTTAAAAAAGAAAAGGAGCAACAACAGCAAGGAAAGCTGGAAGCTTTAAAAGAAAATGAAAGGTTAGTGCGGGAACAGAATGTTATTTTGGAGGAAAAAGTTAAATTAAGGACCGAAGAGCTTGAACTGACATTGAAAAATCTTCAAAATACACAAACGCAATTGGTAAATCAGGAGAAAATGGCGTCCTTAGGGCAGCTTACGGCAGGGATTGCCCATGAAATCAATAATCCAATAAATTTTGTAAGCTCTAATATTTCGCCATTGAAGCGTGATCTTCATGATGTTTTGGAGATCGTGGATGAGTACAGGCAAAAAGGAAAAGAAGAGTTCTCAGAAGCCACTCGTAAGGCCCTCAATGACCTGGAAGAGGATTTAGAATTCTCTTATTTGGTGGAAGAAATCGACATGCTCCTGAGGGGAATGGAAGAAGGTGCCAAGCGGACAGTTGAAATCGTAAAGGGATTGAGATTGTTCTCTAGGGTCGATGAGCAGGATGTGAAAAAGGTGGATTTGCATGATGGGTTGAACAGCACCATGATTTTGCTGAACAGCGCAATGGGCCGTGTAAATGTGGAAAAACACTACAGTGAAATTCCGATGGTCGAGTGTTTGGCAGGGAAGATAAATCAGGTGTTTATGAACATTATCAGTAATGCCATTCAAGCCCTGCAAGAGCAAGAAAACAATGAACATCCGCTGGTGGAAATTCTAACTTCCGTGGTGGATAAGGATTGGGTACGGATCGAAATTAAGGATAATGGACCGGGAATGCCCGATCACGTTAAGGAGCGGATTTTTGAACCGTTTTTTACGACCAAGCAAGTTGGGAAAGGGACAGGGTTAGGGCTGTCCATAGTTTATAAAATTATTGAAAACCACCAAGGTACACTGGAGGTGTTCTCTGAAGAAGGAAGGGGGACGTCTTTTGTGATCACTTTGCCAATTTATCAAAAAACAGCACGTAATGAGTAGTAAGATAAATGTTTTATATCTAGACGATGAGCATAACAACCTTAACTCCTTCAAAGCAAGTTTAAGAAGGGATTTTAAGATTTTTACTGCCCTGAATGCTGAAGAGGGACTCGTTATCGCTCAGCAAGAAGATGTTCATGTCGTTATTGCTGACCAACGGATGCCGGGAATGACCGGTGTGGAATTTTTTGAGCAATTGGTGAAGTTTAAACCAGAGCCCATCCGGATCTTATTGACAGGGTACTCGGATATTTCCAGTGTAATTGATGCGATTAACAAAGGCGAAGTCTATCGGTTTATTGATAAGCCATGGAATATAGAGCAGATCAAAAACGCCATCAAGAATGCGGCTGATATCTATTTTATCCGTCAAGAATTAAAAGAAAAGAATGCCCGTCTGGAAAAGATGCACTCCGAGATGAACCAATTTGTCTATAGCTTGTCACATGAGCTGAGAGGGCCGTTGATGAGCATTTCGGGCGTATCAAAACTGGCTAAAATGGAATGCGATGATCGGACCATTTTGGAATATTTTGAAATGATCGACTCCGCCACGGTAAAGCTGGATGATTTTATATATAAGATGCTTGACTTTTATCGCTCTACCAAGATTGATAATGTGGTCACCAATATAAATTTTGAAGAACTTCTAGCCCAGCAGTACGAGGCGTACGAAAATAAATGGGACCTTACGGCGGTGGATGTAGAAACAACCATTAACCAAGAGGAACGGTTTCGATCAGATGAAGCTAAATTAAGGGTGATTTTCAATAACCTGTTTAGCAATGCCTATAAATTCCAACAGGAAATTAATCCGGAAAAGTACATTAAGATTGGGGTGGATGTAAAAGATGGAAAGGCCGTTATTCAAGTGAAAGATAATGGGATTGGCATTGATGAAAAATACCAATCGGATGTTTTTGAGTTGTTTCAACGGGCCACCCAGAAAAATGTCGGCTCTGGTATAGGCCTTTACATGGTCAAGGAGTCTGTAGAACAGCTGAAAGGCACCATTGAATTGGATTCGGCGGTGGGTTATGGGACCCTCTTTAAGATCACCATTCCTTCCTTATAAGAAAAACTGCTTCTCTGTAAGCACAGAGAAGCAATTTTCGTTTTTTTGATATCAAGTTTTATCGGGGAGTATGTATTCCCTATTGCTTAAAACTGAAGACTACCTGCACCTCGTCTGTAAGTTTTTGTTCCTCAGGAGAGAATGATGGAGCGGCTTCAGCGGCCATGTTTTTCTCCATTCTCATATAGGCCATTTGTACAGGTCTTGGGAAGGTGATGGGGGCATTGGAGGAGTAGTTGATAGTGGCTACAGACAATTTCCCCAAGGACATTGTTTTTGCAATAAGGCTTGCTTTTTCTTGGGCGTCCTGGAGTGCTTTTTCGAGGAGCTGCTCTTCATACATTTTGGTCATTTTCTCAGAGATAGAAAAATTGACGTCGAACATGATCGCATCATTTTCATTGAGGAGTTCCACGACTTTTACCAGGTCCTCCTGCGGGTTTGGAAGGATGATTTTGATGGTTTGGCTCGCGACATAGCCGCTGTCTTTACTGGTTCCTTTGGTGTACACCCTGTTGACAGTGACATTATAATTGTTCGTGGTCAGTTTGTAGTCTTTGGCTTTACTCTTTTTTAATTGTTTTTCAATGAGGTTGGTCTTTTTATGGAGCATACTGGAAGCATCACTCGCTTTCATGGCCTTGTTCCTAAGATGCACATTGATGACAGCTTCGTCAGGTTTGATGGCGATTTCACTCTTGCCAGTGACGGCAATATGGTTTTTGTCTGATGTGGTTTGGGCATTTGCCGTAGCAATTCCTGCCCAGATGACTGCGATAATTAAAAGCGTTTTTTTCATAAGAAATAGTCAGTTTTAACACCTATACGACAAAACATAAGCCAATATGACAGTACAGTCAAAAAATATAATAAATTCAGCTTTTTTTGTTTTGTTAACTACGTAAATGGCAGTAATTTGCCGTCCGTAAAATTTTACAAATAAAGTAACAAAAAGTTTTTAATATGATTAATCCATGGCATGATGTCCAAATAGGCGAAGAAGCACCTGAATATGTTCAAGGCATCATTGAGATTCCGAAGGGTAGTAAAGGAAAATACGAACTGGATAAGAAGACCGGTATGTTGATGCTGGATAGGGTGTTGTTTTCTGCTGTTCATTATCCGGCAAACTATGGTTTTATCCCGCAGACTTTTTGCGAGGACCATGACCCCTTGGATATTTTGATCATGTCGCAGATCGACATTCCTTCCATGACCTTGGTAAAGGCTAAGGTGATTGGTGTGATGAGAATGGTTGATGGAGGAGAGGCAGACGATAAGATCATTGCGGTAGCTGCTGATGACCAATCCGTGAATTACATCAATGATATCGATGAGCTTCCTCCTTACTTGATGAAGGAAATTCACCGGTTCTTTGAAGATTACAAAAAACTGGAAAATAAAGAAGTGAAAGTGGAGGACTTCCTCGGTAAGGAAGATGCCATGAGAATTGTAAACGAGAGTATTGAGCTTTACGATAAAAACTTCCGAACAAAGAAATAGGGAAAGGCCATCATTTGATGGCTTTTTTTTTGACTTTAGTTGGGTTTCCTTACATGAGTCTAACTAAAGTTGGCTTATATGGGTCAATGACGCATTATTTTTTGTATTTTGCGACTTTGTAAATGAGAACTACATGTCCAAATTTGATCATATAAGGCCGTTTTATGATACTGAAGTGAATCAAGCCATCAGGGGGATTGTCGACGATCCCATGATGAAGGCGATCATGAACTTCACTTTTCCAGCAATGGAGGAAAGCGAATGGAAACGACAGCTGAACAGGACGCATTCCATTCGGGACTTTCAGATTAACTTTATTTATCCGGCCATAGAAATGGTGCTTAAGCGCAGTTCTGAAGGACTGAGCTATTCTGGGCTGGACCAGCTGGACCAGCATGTGCCGTACCTGTTTATCTCCAACCATCGGGATATTATCTTGGATACTTCTTTGCTGAACTATGTCCTGTATAATAATGGACTGATGATGACATCTTCAGCAATAGGCGATAATTTGGTGAAGCGACCATTGTTAAAGACACTTTCTAAGCTGACGCGTAATTTTATGGTGCAGCGTGGACTTTCTTCGCGGGAACTCCTGGAGAGTTCTAAGCTAATGTCGGAGTATATCCAAGACTTGCTTTTCCATGAAAACAGGTCTGTGTGGATAGCCCAGCGGGAAGGACGTACCAAAGACGGAAATGATGCGACTCAAAAGGGAGTGCTAAAGATGATTTCCATGGCCAGAGGGGAGGTTGGAGAAATGGAATATTTTAAAAATATCCATATCGTACCGGTATCCATTTCCTATGAGTATGATCCTACCGATGTATTGAAAATGCCAGAACTGATGGCCAAATCCCGTTCTGAAGTGTATGTGAAGCATGAAAACGAGGATTTCAATACCATCTTGAACGGGATCATGGGGCAAAAGAAGCATATTCATGTCCATGTGGACAAGCCTTTGGATGATGAAATAGATAAAATCATCAAAACCGGCGAATCGCCCAATAAACAGCTCCAATATTTAAGTGAAGTGATCGATGAAAAGATTATTGGTAATTATAAACTGTGGCCTACCAATTATATAGCCCATGATTTGCTCCACAACAGCCAACAGTTTGCTGATGAGTACTCTGCCCTGGAGCGTGATCAGTTCCAAGAGCGTATGAAGGAAGGCATAGATCTTCGGGACGAATTGGCAGTGAAGAATTTCCTTTCCATGTATGCAAATCCAGTGACTAATCAGGAAGCCTTGAAGGTGAAGGAATAGCCGATAAGAGAAAGGAAAGAAGTCGTTAGTTGTCAATTGAGGTCTTGGGCGATTGGTTGGTGACAGGATTGGGATGGTCATCAGCAGCATTCCAGTAGGCCAGTTTTTTGCAGCTGGAGATTTCTATGGTATAGAAGTTAAACTCTTCCGAGACTTTTCCTTCCAAAAGATAGATGCCGCGCCCCGTTAAGGGGTATTGTCTGATCACAGGAGGGAAATGAACGGTATCTATCCATTGGCCGTCCCTGTCGAGAAAGGTGCCAAAATTCATGATGTCTCCTTTTACGGTTCGGGTATACTTTACGGTGACCAAATAGCCCATCAACCGAATCTCTTTTCCTGCATACGAAGGAATGTCCTGAGCTTTCAAGGTGTCATGCGGTGGGGCTTTTAACAATAAGAAAGGATCGGCGATGGAAAATTCCATGATTTCCAATTGATCTAGAATGTCCTGTCGTGGATCATTGGTCTCAAGATGGGGGATGCTGAGTTCCCGAAGGTTGATCTGGCGGAAGAGATGGTTGGTAGAGGGTTTGTTTTTTTGTTTGTTGGTCAAGAAGTGGGCCTCCCAGAGGAGTTCTTGTTTACGCTTTGCGGTAAATCGAAAAGCATCTATCCTGATCAGGATCAATAGCTGCTCGAGGCTGATGGCGATGCGATTGATAAAGTCCCTGAGACCCGTAAAAGGCCCCTCTGTTTCCCTGTTTTGTAAAATGGTATTGGTAATGTCCTTTTGGAGGTATTTCAAGTGGATAAACCCTAAATAGACGGTGGTGCCTTTGATCACCGTGAGGTAGTCACTTTCATTGAGGTGGGGCAGCTGGACGTCGGCATGATAGCCTTGAAGTTCACGGATATAGAATTCCGTTTTGTAAAACCCTCCAAAGTTATTGATGACCCCCACCATAAATTCCAATGGAAAATGGGCTTTCAGGTATAAGCTTTGGTAGCTTTCGACGGCAAATGAAGCGGAGTGGCCCTTGGCAAATGAATATCCCGCGAAACTTTCGACCTGAAACCATATTTCACTGGTGATTTTTGGGGCATGGCCCTTTTCCATGGATTTTTTAAAAAAGCTTTCCTTGACTTTAAGAAACGCTGCACGAGAGCGGAATTTTCCACTCATGCCTCTCCTTAGGACATCCGCCTCGTCAAAAGACAGTCCTGCAAAATAGTGAGCTACCTTGATGACATCCTCTTGGTAGACCATGATGCCGTAGGTTTCCGGCATCAGGTCGTGGAGGATAGGGTGTGCCCTGGATTTCCTCATTTCAGGTTTTCGATGCCGAAGGATATATTCACGCATCATGCCGGACCGGGCCACGCCGGGCCTAATGATTGAGCTGGCCGCGACCAGTCCCAGGTATTCGTCTACTTCAAGTTTTGCCAGTAACATGCGCATGGCGGGCGATTCCACATAAAAAGCCCCAATGGTATGGCCTTTTCGCAGGTGTTGTTTGATTTTTTCATCATGCTTGAAGTCCTTTATCCGATGGATGTCTACTTTTTTGCCTTGATTTTTCTCGATAATCTCTAAGCTGTCACGGATGTGGCCAAGGCCACGCTGGCTAAGGATGTCAAATTTGGCAAAACCAATTTCTTCCGCGGTGACCATGTCAAAGTGCGATATAGGAAAGCCTTTCGGAGGGAGGTCGGTGGCGGTATAGTAATGTATGGGCTGCTGCGATATGAGAATGCCTCCCGCATGGATGCTCAGATGGCTGGGCATCCCGTGGATGAGTTGGCTATATTTCAGCACCAAGGCGCCAATACGATCCGGAATATAGTTGCCCGGTTTGACGACGTGATTGATGAGGGCTTCAATATCCGTCTTGGGAAGCCCAAAGACTTTTCCCAATTCCCGAATGGAGGAGTTGATCTGAAAGGTGTTGTGTGTGGCGAGCAGACAGACATGTTCGTGGTCTTCGGTGTTGTGCTTATGGAAAATGTGCTGGATGACTTCATCACGGTCGCGCCAAGAAAAGTCAATGTCGAAATCTGGAGGAGTGGAGCGGTAAAGGTTGATGAACCGTTCGAAGTATAGGTCAAGCTCTATCGGATCCACATCGGTAATGTTCAGGCAGTAGGCCACGATACTATTCGCTCCACTGCCCCTGCCAACGTAGTAGAATCCCCGCTCGCGGGCAAATTTCACGATTTCATAATTGATCAGAAAGTATGAAACAAAGTCTTTCTGCCGGATAATGTCCAGTTCTTTTAAAATCCGTGTTTCTTGGCGTTCGGAAAGGGGAGTGCCATACCTGTTTTTGGCACCTTGATAAGTGAGGGCGGTTAATTGGGCAAGGTCTTCCTGCTCAGATCCATAGACAGACTTTTTGTTTGCAACTGGCTGATAATCCTGCTCAAAGCGACAGCGGGAAAGTAGGGCGTGTGTTTGCTGAAGGAGCCAGTAGTGTGGAGCACATCGCTCGGCCAATTCCAAGGTGCTGTAAAAACGATCAGACAAATTGCCTTGCTCGGAAGTAGGCAATTTACTCAACAGGATGTTCAGCTCTATGCAGCGAAGAAGCCGGTGGATGTTAAACGACTGCTGGGAATGAAAAGTCACCGATTGTAGTAGGATCCAGCGATCCTTTTCTGCTATCCATGGGGAGCGAAGCGCTTTTTTCAGTTGGTCTGCAGGAATGCCCAGGTATTCCCGTGGTCCTAATTTGAAATAGGGTTGGGGGAAAGGGTAGATGACAGCTGTGTTTTGCCATTGGGGGGCTTTTTGCGGAAAGGGACGCTTTTTCCCCTTATGGTCAGAGAGATGCCGGTTCATTTCAAAAAAGCCATGATGGTTTAAGGCCAATCCAATGTACTGCTGGTCAATACCATTTCGGAAATCAATTCCGATAACACCATGAATGTTGGCCGCTTTTGTGGCTTTTAGAAATGGATAAACCGCAGCTGTACAGTTGATGTCAGTCAGGGCCATGGCTTTAACGCCAAGCTTTTTTGCCTGATCCACCATTTCCTGAACCGGCATGGTTCCGTAACGAAAGCTAAAGTAGGAATGGCAGTTAACGTACATGATTATGAGTGATTTGTGATCGTGTTACAAATATAAATGTTTATTAAACAAACTCAATAAAGTTTATTTAATAAACATTTCACATGGCGTTTTATGTAAAAAAAAGAGGGGGGCTACAGAGCTGTTTTGTCCTGAATAAGTATGCTGGAAACGGGAAAGGAACTCGCGGACGCAAGCGGATGGGACAGCTTTTTTTATTATCTTTGGGCAAGCAAAAAATGGTGAATATGAAGAGCAAAGGTGCAGCGATTTTGGCAGCAAAATGTCCGAGATGCCATCAAGGCAATATGTTTCCTGTTTCGATGGTCAGCTTTAAAAAACTTTCTGTGGTCAACAGCCATTGTCCGCACTGTAATGCTTCACTGGAGCCGGAGCCGGACTTTTATTATGGAGCGATGTACATCAGTTATGCCCTGTCGGTGGCCTTGGTGATCAATGTCATGATCATCCTTAATTTTGTTTTTGATGATCCCGAACTGTGGGTTTACCTTGTGTCCGTTGGGGTGGCAAATATCCTCTTGCTGCCAGTGATGTTGCGGTATTCCAAGGTGCTGTACCTATACGTTGCAGGCAAATTAAAATACGACCCTACTGCCTGATAGCACTCGGCTGTTTGCTGATTATCGATGGAGGTATTTTGTTGGATTCCACATTAGGAAGTTTAAGCTAATGGTGATTCCTGAAAGCAGTAGCAGTGCGGGCAGCCCGCCAAGGTTGGACAGCATTTTGATGCCGTCGATGCCAGTAAAAGTGATCATGATCCAAGCCAGCAGCCCCACTAATGTGCCCCAAATTACTTTTAAATTGGTGTCCGAGTCAAAGCGCTCCAAGGAGAATTTTTTCATACTAAGGGAGGCCATGGCTTCTGTGCTGGAGTCTGCGGCCGTTACATAACTGATAAACATGGCGGTCACAAAGGCCGGACGCAGGAGGTTTGTAAATCCGATTTCCCCAAAGACTTGATAAATGATGGATTCAGGACCAATGGTTTCCAACAGGTTTTTGAACAGGGTGGTGTCTTGCGCGGCATAGTGAAGGGTACTCCCTCCAAAGATACTCATCCAGCAGAGGCAGAAAGCAGCCGGCAGCAACCAGTTAAAGAGCAGGAATTCCCTCACTGTACGGCCATAGGCGATTTTTCCTAGGAACAAGGCCGTGATGGGCGCCCAAGCCATCCAGTTGGCCCAATTAAAGACGGACCAAGATTGGGACCAGTCACTGTTTCGAACATCGCCCCACTGTAAGCTAAGGGGGAGCACCTCTTTAAGGTAGCTTTTGATGCCCCAATATGCTGCATCCACCATGGCGCTAGTGGGGCCGATACAAAGGATGAAGATGCTAAACAGGACAAAAAAGAAGAAATTTAGCTGGCTGAGGTTTTTGATGCCGCGTTCTATCCCGGAAGCGGCCGAAAGGATAAAGGTGCAAATGATGACCAAGGTGACCACAGGCAGCAAGAAGGTCCTATTTAAATGCGGCCATTGGTCAGATAACCCGCCAGATATGCTTAGGATGCCAGCGCCAAGGGAAGCGGACATGCCTGCTACCAAGGCAAAAAGACAGATCATGTCTATCAGTGCAGCAAGTACCGGACGGTGTTTTTTTCCGATTAGTGGTGCCAATGGACTGCTAAGGCTAAAGGTTAGCTTGGTATTATAAATGGCCAATGCGATCCCCAACGAGGGAATGGCGTAAATGGCATAGGGGGTCAGGCCCCAGTGGAGGAAAATGGCGCCCATGGAGAATTGGGCTGCGGCTTCAGAACCGCTGGGATTGGACGTGAAGGAAGGAGGGTATAGATAGTGAAAAAGAGGTTCTGCGCTCCCCCAAAAAAGGATACCGACGGCCACGGTAGTGCACAGGACAATGGAAAACCAGCTGATGCGGTTGAATTTGGGCTTGGCTGTTTTGCCGCCTATGCGTACTTTACCCAAGGGAGAGAAACCCACCAATGCACAAGTGATGACCATGGCAAAGGAACTGTAGGAAAATAATAGTGAAAAGTGATCCAAGATGAAATTGTTGATTCCTTCCATGGAGGATTCGAAAAAATCTGCATTGATGAGACTGGTGCCGACGGCCGCTAGAATAAGCAGAAAGGGAGGCCAAAAAACATTTTTTCGAATGGGGGGTTGGAGAAAGGTCGTTAGTTTTTTCAAATTGGAAATGGGTATGATGATGTAAAAAGGTTTTGAAAAACAGTGAAGATGCTGAAAGTCATTAATTTCGGATAATTTTTATTAAAAATAAAGGTATCTTTAGAATAAGGTTTTTTTTGGGATGATTATTGAGTAAGTCATAAAGGCAACTTTACAAAAGGCAAGAATATGATTTTACGATTATTGACGTTCCCTTTCCGCTATACATTTGGAAAAGTAAAGAAAGTAGTCGGGAAACTGGGCAAAATCAAAATTGAGCCATTATATGCTTTTGGGAATGAAGATTGTATCTATGTGAAGGGAAGGGTGGTGGAGGCCTATAAGCAAAGCAAGCCTTCCGAGAAAAAGAACAGCCTTCAGAATATCGTGGCGGCCCTTCGGCGCTATGCAGGAAGCAGCGTGCCGGACGCCAAGGTGCTGGTAACTTATTTTGGCCAGAAAAAGGAGTTGTACAGCGATGAAGAGGGGATTATCAGCTGTGAGTTTCATGCCGTCAGCCAGCAAACCGAATCTGTACACCGGGTGAGTTTTAGCTTGTTGGAGGAAGATGGATTGGTAGCGGAGAAAAAAAACAATTTCCTGAAGGTAAGTCAATTTCCAAAAAATTATCCGATCGGAGTAATATCGGATATTGATGATACTGTTTTGATTTCCCATGCCACGGATATTGGGAAAAAGCTATGGCTGTCGGTTTCGAAGAATGCGTTTACACGAAGGCCATTTCCTGGGGTGAGCGGATTTTACAAGGCGTTGACCGAAGATGGAAAACACCCGATATTTTATGTTTCCAGCAGTGATTGGAATTTATTCGATTTGATCAAGGATTTTTTGGCGTTTAGACATATCCCTACCGGGCCGATTCTTCTGCAGGACCTGCATTTAAGTTTGAAGAATATCTGGAAATCGGGAGGAGGCAGCCACCAGCATAAACTTGAAAAGATCAAAATGCTACTGGAAATGTATCCTGGCATGCGTTTTTTTCTTATTGGTGACAGTGGACAGCATGATCCGGAATTGTATGCCGATGTGATCAAGTCCTACCCTGAGCGGATAAAATCTGTCTATATTCGAAAGGTGAGTGATGATAATGAAGAGGGACGGGCCATGCTGGTGGAGGAATTGAAGGAAATTGATAAATCTCCAGAGATGGTTTTTGTGAAGAACAGCCAAGAAGCGATCACGCATGCCAAACAGCACGAGTTTATATCATCTTAAGTACTATGAGCAAGCAGTTTTTATACATTCTTAATCCTATCTCTGGAGATGGGGTCGATCGAGCTGAGGTGAATGAAATCCTCAGCAATAACCTTTATGGCATAGAGGTCACCGTATGGGAAACCACAGGAGAATCGGATGATCCCGAGAAGATCAAAGAACAGTTAAAGGAGAAAAAGTGGGATGGAATCCTGATAGGAGGTGGGGATGGTACGATAAAGATGGTCGTTTCTGCTGTTTTAGGTACGGATATTCCCGTAGGGATTATTCCATTGGGATCTGCCAATGGCTTGGCGACAGGCTTTGGTATCCATGGGATTTCCGATGCGTGTTATGCCATCCAAAAAGGCAAAATCGAAAAGGTGGACCTTTGGGATATCAATGGTGAGCTGTGCATTCATCTCAGTGATTTTGGCTTTAACGCTGGATTGGTAAAAAAATCCACGACCATGGAGCACAGGGGGATGTTGGCCTATGCCAAAAGTTCCTTGGAGCAATTGAGGGAAATGAAGTCCTACACGTTTATCATCAAAGCAGATGGAACAGAGGAAGAGGTGACCGCAAAGATGCTGGTCGTGGCCAATGGTAATAGATATGGCACTGGAGCCATGATCAATCCGTTTGGTAAGGTTGGTGATGGAAAGTTTGAGGTAGTGACCGTGGATCCAGAGGGACTGGACGAGATTATAGGACTTTCCTTCGCCATGTTCAATGACGCCTTAGAACGCGTCGCCCATGTGAAATGCAGGAGTTTTGATAAAGCTGAAATTGAAAACCCAGATGGTGCAGATTTTCAGATTGATGGAGAGGTGATGCCTCCGACAGACTGTGTCAAAATCGAAGCGATCCCGCATAAGGTGAATTTTTACTGCCTTGAGTGATCTGAATTCCGTGTTGAAAGAACAGGAACCTGACGAGAAAGGGTTAGGGGAAAGGCGGTATTTAGGTAAGGAAGCCACTAAATAAATCCCTGGAGAGCAATAAAAATATCTTTGGCCCTAGAGATGGTGGTCAAGCCCGTACCGCTTTTCTAAGGGCCATGGCATAGCCAAGGTGCATGCCTTCATGGATACCATTGAATTCTACTGCCTCATGAATACTTTTTAGGGTGACCCCAAAGCTGGTCGTGTATTCACTATATTTCGTGAAGCTACCTGCCATCAGGTCGTTTTTGAAACTTTCCAATGTCGATAACGACAAGATTTTCAGCTCTTCAAGCTCTTTTGCGCTAATAGGAGCCTCCGGTTTGGTGCCCTTGCGGTATTTTTCTACCAATTGGTCATGAACCAACATTTCTTGACCGGATAGTTTGTAACAAATGATTTGCTGCGTGACAATGACATGACCAAAATTCCAAGCGATGTTGTTGTTGAAGCCTTCGGGGATTTTATTTAATTCATCCAAGGTCATGTCGTTGATTAATTTGATGAAATTTTCCCTGGTCTTGATGGTCGAATGGATGTTCATGACAAATAGTGCAAGTGTGTTTTTACTAAAGTTAGGTGTTTTTTTTAAGGTCTAAAGCATTTTTAAAAGAAAAAGAGGCCATCACGTTCATCCACATCAATGCTTCATCAGACAGGTACCTGGATCAGGGATTTTGCTGCACTTTTCAGGTAGTTGCCTTGAAGGACTTTGTGGTCAAGTGATGGCCTCTATGGGTAGTTGTTTATACGTTCAAGGTCCAGTCTCCTCGGTATTCCCGTTTGACAAACTGGTTGGCTTCATCGAAATTGGTAACCTTCATATTTGGTCCGTCCCATACAAGCTTGATTCCCCTGCCAGGATAGTCAAATCCGTTGTCTTCACGCGGTTTTCTGATGTCATAGCTACGAATGGCAAGATTGCCCATCAGTACTGACTCCGTAAGTGGCCCGGCAATAGAGAAAGGAGAACTCAGTTCTTTGAACTCCTTGCTGCCATGTCCGGCTACGCAGGCTTTCACCCATTGGGCATAGTGACCATTGTCTCCATTTTCTACTCTTGGGATAGTTTTGGGGACCTTTTCACCATCTTCCCTGGAAGTGGGGAGCAGCATTGGGTTAATGCCATAGGTGGAACACATCATTTTGCCTTTGGTGCCTTCGATGATCACGCCATTTCCACCATCTCCCATTTGCTCGTTAGGGCCAAGTTCTTCTGGTCGGGTGGGTTGTATGCCGCCGTCCATCCAGTGGAATTCCAGGTCTTTTCCGCTAGGCATTTTAAATTTAAGGGTGACATGGGAGGAAGGAGGACAGCCGTCAGGGAAATAGCCTCGTTGGAACTCGCCTACATAGACGGATCCTACGCTGCATTCCGCTTCCGTGGGGTAGCCCAGTCCGAGGGCCCTGAAAGGTGGCTCCATAATATGACAGGCCATGTCTCCAAGCGCACCTGTACCGTAATCCCACCATCCACGCCAGTTAAATGGAACGAGATTGTCTACGTATTCTTTATATGGAGCAGTGCCCAGCCAAAGGTCCCAGTCCAGCTCTTTTGGGGGAGTGGTACCTTTTTCTGGCCATTTGATGCCTTGTGGCCATACGGGGCGATCTGTCCAGCACCATACCTTGGTCGCCTCTCCGATCAGTCCAGCATCGTACCATTCGACCATTCGGCGGACGCCATCTCCGGAGGAGCCTTGGTTGCCCATTTGCGTGACCACTTTGTATTTTTCGGCAGCTTCTGTGAGCATACGTGCTTCATAAATATCATGGGTCAGGGGCTTTTGCACGTAAACATGCTTGCCCAGCTGCATGGCTGCCAAGGTGATGACGGCATGGTTGTGGTCTGGGGTGGATACCGTTACAGCATCAATGTTTTTATGCTCTTTTTCGAGAAGCTCCCGGAAGTCTTTGTAATATTTGGCTTTAGGGAAGCGCTCACGGGAAGTGGCTGCTCTTCTGTCGTCCACATCGCATAGATATCCGATTTCTGCATGACCGCTTTGGTACATGGCGTTGATGTCGCTTTGGCCTTTTCCGCCAGCCCCGATACCTGCGATAACGATTTTGTCACTGGGAGCCGTGAAACCAGGGCCTCCCAATACATGTCTGGGGACCAGATAAAATCCAGCTGCAGCAGTGGCAGCGCCTTTCAAAAACGCTCTTCTGGAATTGCCAGATTGGAGTGGCTTTTGTTCTTTCATGGGTAATATTGTCGGTTGAAATTTTTTTTTGATAATTTTTAAGTCAATCAATTTATCAAAAACTTTTTTTACTTCCAGCTAAAATGTAGTTTTTCAGCCCAAATGGTTATATTTTCGGATGAATGGCGGTGTGTCTTACTGAAAATTACACGATATTTAGCCTTTACAATGTTGCTAAATCGTTAAATTATTGTTTAGTGCATGTTTGTTGTGTTGGAAAAAGTTTCTTCAATCATTAAAATGTTTGGGTAAAATATTAGAAAAGTTAGACGTTTGTGAAAAGTTATTTAATAAATATATATAAGATGACAGTACATAAAATAGGCGGAATTTCAGTAGTGCTAATGATCTTGACCGTGATGTTTTCATGTGAGCCAGATCCCAAAATTTCAGCTGCTGCTTTGATTCCCTTGCCGGAGAAGGTGCATGAAGCAGAAGGTGCTTTTGAAATCAATAAGTCCACCAAGATACACGTGGCCCAGGATGCTGGAGAGATGCGTGGGGTGGCGGATTTTTTGGCCACATTGCTCAATCAGTCTACGGGATACAATATCCAGGTGGTCGACGAACTTCCGGAATCAGGGAATTACATTTCTTTGGGGCAGGAAGGTAGTGGAGAGGCGTATAAGCTTCATGTGCAAGACGATCATATTCAAGTGAAGGCAGGTTCTGCAGCGGGAGCTTTTTGGGCAGTACAGACCCTTCGGCAATTATTACCGTTAGCCATCGAGGAAAAAGGGCCGATTGAAGGAGTGTCCTGGAAGGTGCCAGCCGGGGAAATTGAAGATAATCCTGTATACGCTTATCGGGGAAGCATGCTGGATGTTGCCAGGCATTTTTTTGATGTCAATGATGTGAAACGCTACATTGATTTGATGGCCATGTATAAATTTAACTATCTGCACTTGCATTTGGCTGATGACCAGGGCTGGCGGATAGAGATCAAGTCTTGGCCAAAACTGACCGAAATTGGCGGTAGCACGGAAGTAGGCGGTGGCGAAGGAGGTTTTTATACCCAAGAAGAATACAAGGAAATCGTGCAGTATGCAAAGGAGCGGTTTATTACCATTGTGCCGGAAATCGACATGCCGGGACATACCAATGCGGCTTTGGCCTCATATCCTGAGCTCAATTGTGATGATGAAGCCCCAGAGTTGTATACAGGCATTGAAGTTGGGTTTAGTACACTATGTACGGACAAGGAAGTCACTTATCAGTTTATCGATGATGTCGTGCGTGAACTGGTAGAAATGACCCCTGGGCCTTATATCCACATCGGTGGAGATGAGTCTCATGTGACGGCGTTGGAAGATTATATTCCGTTTATTGAGCAGGTGCAGGATATCGTGAATTCGTATGATAAACAGGCGATTGGCTGGGATGAAATAGCCCATGCGGCGTTGCGGCCTAGCACGACTGCCCAGTTTTGGGCCAAGGCAGAAAATGCCAAGATGGCTGTGGAGCAAGGTGCCAAGGTGCTCATGTCTCCGGCCACAAAGGCTTACCTGGATATGCAGTATGATTCCACCACACAGTTGGGCCTGCATTGGGCAGCGTATATAGAACTGGACAGTGCCTATATGTGGGAGCCTACTGAATTGGTGGAGGGCATCGGTAAGGATGATATTCTTGGCGTGGAAGCACCGCTGTGGACGGAGACCATTGAAAAGATGGATGATATCGAATACATGGTGTTTCCCCGATTGATAGGGATCGCTGAGATTGCGTGGACGTCACCCGACAAGCGTAATTGGGATAGTTACAAGGATCGATTGCGCCAGCATACTGAAAGGCTGGAGGCATTGGAGGTAGATTATTATGCCTCGCCCTTGTTAAAAGAAAAGGAAATAGCAGAGTAATAAACTAAAGGCCAGTGATGAACACTGGCTTTTATTTTGGTTAAAAAAAAGCGAAGTAGTTTTTAACTGCTTCGCTTCACTGATGTTTCTCACATGAAAACAGGTTGTGTTTTCATGATGGGTTGACTTTTTATGCAGAAAGTTTCCCAGGACAGGTAGGCTGAAAACCTTATTTTGATCTTTCCAAAGCCCTTTCGATGTCGGCAATGATGTCGTCGTGGTGTTCCAGTCCGGCAGAAAGCCTGATCAAGCCTGGCAGAATTCCTACACGCTGCCGTTCTTCTTCCGTTAGTTTGCTGTGCGTAGTGGAGGCAGGGTGGGTGATGATACTTCGGGTATCTCCCAAGTTGGCCGTGACGGTGATCATTTGCAACTCATCAATAAACCGCTGCGCCCGCTCGATTCCGCCTTTCAGGGTGAGCGTGACAATGCCGCCACCATGTTTCATTTGCTTCTTAGCAAGGTCATGTTGCGGATGGCTTTTTAGGAAAGGGTATTTTACAAACTCTAGCTCCTTGTTGTCCTGGAAATAAGAGGCTACTGCCAAGGCATTGGCGCAGTGTCTTTCCATTCTGATGGCGAGTGTTTCCATGCTTCGTGAAAGGATCCAGGCATTGAAAGGAGAAATCGATGGGCCTGTGTGACGGGTGAAGAACTGCACTTCCTTGATCAATTCTTGCTTACCAAGGATCAGTCCGCCCAAAACACGGCCTTGACCGTCAATATATTTCGTGGCGCTGTGGGCCACAATGTCTGCTCCCCATTTGGCAGGCTGCTGGAGGTAAGGCGTCGCAAAGCAATTGTCCACCACAAGGATCAAGTTATGGGCTTTGGCAAATTTCCCGATCCACTCCAAGTCGATTACTTCCAGGCCAGGGTTCGAAGGGGTTTCGATAAACAGCATCTTGGTGTTGGGCTTTACGAGCTTGTCCCAGTTTTCGATATCTGAAATATCTCCATACGTAGACGTAATGCCCCATTTCGGAAATACCCTTGTCAGCAGCTGGTGGGTAGAACCAAACAGGGACCTGGATGCGAGGATATGGTCACCTTGCTCAAGAAGAGAGGCCATGCTGCCAAACATTGCCGCCATTCCGGATGCCGTGGCGATGCCGTCCTCTGTGCCTTCCACTGCACATACTTTTTCGATCAGATCGGAGCTGTTGGGGTTGGCATAGCGGGAATAAATGTTTCCGGGGATTTCCTCAGCAAACATCTGCCGTGCTTCCTCGGCACTGTCAAATGTAAAGCTGGAGGTCATGTAAATGGGTGCAGAATGTTCCCGTTGGTTGGATTTGGAAGACGCAATCCTGACGGCTTCCGTTTCAAAATGCTTATTGGACATGGTATTTAATATCTTTCAGTTTTTGATTCAATGATTTTGCGTAACAATAGAGAAGCTGCATGGCATAGGCCAATGAAATCCGGTAAGGGATGAGAAAAAAGCGGTGAAAAGGTAGATTGGTCATAATGTCTAATTTATAGTTCCCTCAATTTTTTTGGGCAGGTATTGGCACCTTTTCGCTGTCTCGAATGGTTGCCAGAGGGTCGCAGAGCCTGGTCTCTCGCCTCTTCTGTATAAATCAGTTTCCTGAAGTCATGCAAAGTAACATCAGCACAGTTGATTTTCCAAACTATTTGGCTTTTCAGTAGGCAAGATGAGCGATTAAGGAATGTGCGGGGCAAGCATCTCTGCCCAGCCGTCGTAGCCGAGTTTGGTCATGTGCAGGCTGTCCTGCAGGAATAGCTCAGGCTTTGGTTTTCCTTCACTGTTAAGGGCGACGTCCCAGACATTGACGTAGGATACCCCTCCGGTTTTGTCTGCATACACCTCTAAAAGACGGTTTAAGGTTTCGTATTCTTCTTTCAACTGCCACCTGGAAGGGCTCGGTTTTGGGCTGATCAGGACGATTTCTGTTTCAGGAAGTTCCGCCTGCAGCTTACCCACTAATTTTTGCATGGTCTTCAGGATGGCTACAGGCGTTTTGCCACTTGCCAGGTCATTGTCCCCTTCATAGATAAACACTTTGTGCGGGTGGTACCGGATGATCAGTTCTTGGGCATAATGAAGTAATTCAAATGTCTGTGATCCGCCAAAACCCGTGTTGACCACGGTGACTTCTGGAAAATAGCTGCCGATGTCTTTCCACATTCTTACACTGGAACTTCCCGTAAAAAGGTAAATGTCGCCAGGTGGAACTGGGGTGTCAGAAACGATCTGATCGACTTCTTCTTGAAATTTAACGGGATTATCCTGGGCGAAAGCTGTCTGAATGAGTCCTGTCATTAGTAAGCTGCATAAAACGCAAAGGAATCGGAGATGGGAACGTGAGATGGTCATTTTAATGGGATGGTTTCTTTGATGGTTTGTGATGTAAATAACTAAAAATATTGGAAAAGGAGAAATGGTAGGTAAACTGAAAGTGGTGTGCTGTAAGTTTTCATTTCTGAACACATTTCCGTACACATGAAGGACTTGTTCGTTTTTTGGGCAGCGCCTTTTACACGTTATGTGGGTTGCAGTAAAGTTTTTTTTGACCCAAAATACCATTGATTGGTGGCAGGATTGGCCGATTTCGTCACTTTAATTATGGGATACACCCTGTGGCCGGTAATTTCATTGAAGAGTTGCTCGTTTTTTGAGCAAAGGTGAAGGGAATTATCAAATGAAATCTAGTGTCCATGGAGAAAATGAAAGCATTCTTTTGGTTTTGCAGTGGGGCCAATATTGCCATTCTAAAGAAATGTCCCACCGAGACTAATAAATATGTAGGAATCGGTGGGACGGTGTTCTTTACAGGAGTGCTCGCCGCATTGTCCGCAGGGTATGCGCTGTATACGGTTTTTGAAAGTTGGTACTGGGCAGTGGCTTTTGGAGCAGTGTGGGGTGTTATGATATTTAACTTGGATCGTTTTATCGTTTCGAGTATGCGAAAAAAGGAACGTTTTTGGGCCGAATGGAAACTGGCCTTTCCACGTCTTTTGCTTGCTGTTTTTTTGGCCTTGGTGATTTCCAAGCCTTTGGAGTTGAAGATTTTTGAAAAGGAGATTGATCAAAAAGTAAGTGAGCAGAAGGTGCTGGAGATGCAGGAGGCAAAGGATAATTTGGAAATGGCTTATCCTGAAATTGCCCGCTTGAAGACTGAAAACGAACAATTGCGAGATGAAATTGCCGCAAAAGCAGCATTCCGCGACCAGCTCCAAGAGGAGTATGATGCCGAACGTTTCGGAGTGAAAACACCGGGAACTACGGGCATTGTGGGACTGGGGGTTAACGCCGAAAAGAAAGAGCAGCAATTGGATGCGGCCCAGCGTGATTTGGAGCAATTGCAGGAAAGGAATTGGGTGAAAATTGATGAACATGAGCGGGAAATGGCAGCGGTAATGGCGCGAAAGCAGGAAGTGTTTGAGCAACAGCAAGCGGCTATTGATCAATATGATGGTTTAGCCGCGCGAATCCATGCCTTGTCGCAGTTGACCTCGGAGAGTCAAGCGGTATATTGGGCCAATATTTTTATCATGTTACTTTTTGTGGCGATGGAAGCGGCTCCGGTTATGGTGAAATTAATGGCTGGAAAAGGGCCGTATGATGAGGTGCTGGACCAATCTGAAAGTGCGGTAAGTGTGTATGCCAAAGAAAGGAAATACAAAAACGAGGAAGAGAGTACGCGGAGAGTAGAGGTGTTTGACAAAACGATAAGTTCTGAGACCGCAGCTAAAATCCAAAAGAAGCTCCACCGTGATGAGCTGATTACCAGAGCGGAGATGGAGCTTTTGGAAAGAAGACTCGGAGAGATGGAGCAGGGTGTAGAAGGTTAGGAGGACAAAGGGGCCATGCCCCCTCTTTTGCGTTTATAAATTGGCCGTCCGCAGGTTGTTTGGAGTGGACTTTCGTGCGATGCCTTCAAGTCGATCCATCACTTGCGGGATGGATTTCCATTCAGTCAGGTTAATGATAAATACTACCCAGCCAAATAATTTCCCGGGGTTGGCGATTTTGTCTCCTATCCGGTAGATGGCTTGATCGCGGACCGAAAGGCATTGGTTGGTGTCTGGGGCAATGCGGTATTCCTGAGCAAATTCCCATGCTCCGTCCCTGGCAATTTGGATGCTGAAATTAAGCAGGAGTTCATCTTTCCCATCTGCCAATTGAATCAAAAAACCAAATAAAGGTGAGATGATGGAAAGATTGGTTTTGACACCGTCGACCATGCTGGCTAAAATGATGTTTATTTTGTCAAAGTCTTCTTTTATGTCTTCTAACTGTCCACCTCCCATGGTCACGACTGTGGCGATGCCGAGGTCAAGGTTGATGTGAGCGTTTATGCCCAATAGGAGGTGTTGGAGGATGACTTTGCCGGTTTTTTCGCTTGTTTCGAAAGCGCACAGCCAACTTTTACTAGTGGGGTCATTTGACAAATAATGATCATAGGCGTCAAAAAAACGCTGCGCAAAATTTATGTCAAGCCGTTCCATACGGGCATTATCTTCAAATTCTCCACGGTCAATCCCTTCTTTTATCCTTTTGGTAACTTGTCTGTACAAAATTGCAAAGTAGCCAATCCGGCTTTTTTTGCTGCTGCAATCCGCTACAATCAAATCCATTCTGGCGATAACTTCTTCTAAAGAGGACATTGGCGAAAAATCAGTTTAATAAGTGTGTTTTTTATTAAGTTAATAAAATTATTGATGTATTTGGGTAATGTTTGGCCGGTTAGTGGTGTTTTGTGCAAGTGGCATATGGTGTGTGATGGTTTGGGGAAAGTTAAAAGAAGATTAAGATGATATGGCGTTTTATGTGAAAAAAGAATTTAATCGTTTTAGTGTAGTATAAAGAGGTTTTGTTGTATTTCGACAGAAGAAAAAAGAGTTCTAGATTAAGAAACCGAACGATTGATCGGGGAAATTATTTTTGGCTTTTTATTGTTATCAAAAATATTTTTACTAAGTTTAAAGAAGTTTTGGTTCTAAAAACGAGGATTAAGTTCCTTTTTTCCAAAATATATACGGCTGTTAGTCAGTTAAAATAAACCCATTCGAGGAATCTCTGCAAGGATTCCTCTTTTTTTTGTCTTTTTTTAAACCGGTTTTTCTGCTTAATGCATAAAAAGTTAAAATATAGACCTTTTTTTAAACCGATTTTATTGGTTTTTGCAATTTAGTTAATTGATATACCGTGTGTTTTGACCCTTTTGAGTGTAAGTGTCAGTTTTTTAGTGTTTTAAGGTTTTTTTTGGCGTCTCGATCGGTTTGGTGGCGTGTAGATGATCATGAAAAAGTTTTTGTTAACCCATTGTTAAGAAATTGTTTTGGGTGCGCTGGAAGTCATGGAGTCATCTTTGGAGTTTGGAGGCATTCATCTGAACGGTGAAGCCTCGATCGAAGGCGGATGAATATCGGGCGGTTTTGCTCGCCTATTAAACTTCGTATGGACAGGGCGTGTCCGCGCCAAGTGTCCTGGGTACAGCCTCAATTTGTCTCAGGATGCTTAGGAAAATTGATCCTTTTACAAAATGTCAGCGGCACGGATAATTCTTGCCCCTTATGAAAATTCCTTTGCTAAAATTTCTCCTGCCAGGTGCTCAAAAAATAATGCTTATCACTCATGAACAACATCCTCTGATTTTCCACTCTGTTTATAATACATGGATTATAGTTTTTTTGTATAAAGTGATGTCTGAAAATTGCCGATTGATTGGATGATATTTTATGGGCCAAGCGGAAAAGTTGGGGACTGCCAGTTTTACTTAATGGCAAAATCACGGATAAATAAACATGCCACAACGTCCCAAAGGGGCGACACATTCTTAGCCATGGGTGAGGCCCCTGGTAGATTTGCCCATCCAACGTTTTCTGTTTTAGCCGCATTGACTGTCCTATTCCCCACAACTTTCCGCTAAAACCCATTCGTGCGGATAGAGGAAAACCATCATTTTTAACGGTTTGAAATTTTCAGTCATAAGAACATGTCCACATTCATCCCCCCTAGAAATATGGCTTGATCCTCTTTTGTACATGACGGTTAAATATATAGAAAACACCAAAGCCATCCGTTGTGGTGGATGGCTTTGATTGGGAGTGCTTTTGGAATAGCAATTAAAGAGCCCTTGGGATTTTATTCATAATTGTATGCCGGTTTCCAGTCTTCGATGGTTTTGTGGAATAAGGAATGGTTGGCCAGGTGAATGCAAGTAGCAGTGGTAGCACCGCTGATGACATTGGAGGCGGGGTATTCCTTGTTTAGGATGGATTTATAAAAGTCATTGAATGCATACCAGGTTCCGTCTTTGGTTTTTTCTTCCAGTATCGGAATACCTTTGCCTTCCTTCCAAGTGAGCTTGGTGGCACCAGAAACGCCGTCGACGATCTGGAGTTCTTCCATTCGCTCCTCTTCAGGATAAAAATAACCCTCGTTCATTAATAATTCTACCGTTCCTTGGGTGCCCTTGATGGAGAATGAATATCCTTCTCTGGCATTACTGCAGGTGGCACCAAAATTCCCGATCATGCCTTCTTTCTCATATCTCAGCAGCAACTGTACATTGTCATAGGTTTCCCTCCCGTCGTGGTAATTGTCAATTCCGCCGGTTCCAATGATGGTGTCTGGATGGGTTTCAAATGCCCAGTTGATGAAGTCTATTTGGTGGGATAGCAATTCGGCAGGCAAGCCTCCGGAATATTCCTTGTACATCCTCCAGTTGATGATTCGCTCTAATGATGGCTCGGGGACTGGTCGTTTCCAGTTCCAGTTTCTGTCCCAGCGGGAGTCGATTTGGGTAATCTTGCCCATATAGCCTGATTGGATCATGTCCTTTACCTTGTAATATAGCGGAGTATACCGGTATTGATGGCCCACTTGCAGGGTAAGATCGGGATTCTTTTTTACCAATTCGATCAGTTCCATTGCCTCGGGGATGTCATACGTCATCGTTTTTTCGAGATAGACATGTTTCCCGGCTTGGAGGGCGGCCTTGGCTGGAGCAAAGTGCATGTTCAGCGGCGTCGCAATGGCCACCGCTGAAATGTCAGGATGGTCTACGAGGTCTTGGTAGTTTTTATAGGATTTGGCTTGAAGGCTTGGGAATGCTTTGCGGGTTTGGTCAAGTCTAAAGTCCATGTTGTCACAGATGGCCACTATCTCAAACTGTTCTGGCATTCCAGACATGACGTGCATCAGTCCTTTCCCTCTGTCTCCACAGCCAATGATGCCTATTTTAATGGGGCCTTTGTCGGTGTTGGTACGAAAAGCGTTTGCAAGCTGGTAAGGGAGTAGGGATCCGCCTAAGACAACGCCACCGGTTTTCATAAAGTCCCTTCTTTTCATGATTACATTTATTATTAGCTTAAAAGATTTTATTTCTAGACAAGGTTTAAATATATAAGATTAAAAGATGAAAGAAAAGCCATTAGTTTTTTAGTGGGGGCTCGGTCAGGTTATTTGGTAAATTTAAAGTTTGTTAGGTTATCGAATATAAAAACTTTCTCTTCCTTTCCTTTTTCGAAAATATTGTTGTGTTAATTAATAAAAATCAGTGGTGGTTTTTACGTTGGTAGACTTCCCGGTGTAATATAAAACTTCCTATCTTTAACGATATTAAATTAGAATTATAGCTAGCATGTATTTGTTTGGGGCATCTGGTCACGCGAAAGTGGTGATCTCAAATTTGGAAAGCCAAGGGGAATTGATTCACGGGTTGTTTGACGATGATCCTTCTGTAGGGGCGTGTTTAGGCTACCCTGTGTTTCGGTGGGGTGGAGTGAAGCGCGACAGTAATTATGTGTTGGTGAGTATTGGGGATAACAGGCTTCGGGAACTAGTGGTCTCCAGGATAGCGAAGGAAGTGATTTTCGGCAAGGCAATCCACCGAAATGCCATGGTCAGTAACTATGCTGAGATAGCAGAGGGTACTGCAGTGATGGCCGGTGCGGTAATCCAACCGGATGCCATAATCGGAGCCCATGCCATCATCAATACCGGCGCTTCTGTGGATCATGACTGTCGGATAGGAGATTTTGTGCATATTGGACCGCAAACAGGCCTTTGCGGGGATGTGCAAGTCGGAAAGGGAACCTTGATAGGAGCAGGTAGTACTTTGCTTCCCGGTGTTACGGTGGGAGAAAATTGTGTGATAGGCGCAGGGAGCACGGTGTTACGGGATGTGCAGGATGGTGAAAAAGTATGGGGAATCGTTAAGTAAAGGGTCATGGAAGAAAAAAGGATCAATGCAAGAGTGCCGACCATTACAGATGTTCATCTGCTGGATGAAATGGAACGTCAAGGAACGGTAATGAACATTGCAGCCGGTAAGACGATCATGGAGCCGGGGAAGTTTATCAAGACGGTACCGATTGTGTTGGAGGGAGCAATTAAGGTGTTGCGGATGGACGACGAGGGCAAAGAGTTGTTTTTATATTACTTGTATCCTGGGGAGACGTGCGCGTTGTCGTTGACGTGTTGTGAGGCTGGCAAGGCCAGTGAGATCAAGGCAATAGTAGAAGAAGATACCAAAGTGCTCCTGGTTCCTGTGCAGTATCATGAGCAGTGGTATGAGCAGTACAAGCAGTGGAAGGATTTTGTCACGGCCACGTATCAAAAGCGTTTTCAGGAAATGCTGAAGGTCCTGGATTCGGTAGCGTTTTTGAAAATGGACCAGCGACTGGCAAGGTACCTGGTGACCAAAATGAAAAAGAATGATACGACAGCCCTTTCCATTACCCATCAAGAAATAGCCAACGAGCTAGGGACTTCACGGGAAGTGATTTCCAGGCTTTTGAAACAATTGGAAAAGAAAAAGTGGATTGAATTGGGCCGGAACAAGATCTTCATCCGGGATGATTTTGAAGAATTGGCTGAGGTGTGAAGGAAGCTTCAGTAGGGGTTAGAATTTTTTTGATTTTAAGACCAATAAAGGAACTGTAGTGTGGAGGGCCATGTCCGCACAGTGGCTGGTCCTGAAAAGATAGTCAAAGAACCCTTGATGTTTCGAAAACATGGATAGCATGGTTCTGGGGTGTTGTTGGGTGTATTGCTTCAGGCCTTCATCCACCCGGTCTGCAGCCAAGGTGTCAAAGCTAATGACCAGCTCAGGAAAACGGTCTTTTAAATACATTGACAACTCTGAAAAAGGCATTTCCGGGAGGGAATCTTCGTCTTTTTTGATGTAAATGATCTGATAAGGGAGCCGATAATGACGGGTGAGGGCAATCAGCTGTCCTAAAAAGACGATGTCTTCCCTGTTAAGCTCCATGGCCAGGGAAATATTGTCCATCGCCTTGAAGGCGGCACCTGCTGGAACAGTAAGCACTGGAGTGCTGCTCAACCGAATGACCTCGGAAGTGGTAGAGCCAAATATTTTTGAAGGGAAGTCACTTTTTCCTTGGCTGCCCAAAATGATTAAGTCAAACGATTCCCTGTCTGCTACCGAACATATGGCCGAAGAAGGGGTTGTTTGCTCGATAAGATAATCGATCTCAATTCCTTCTTTTTTACATTTCTTCGTTAAGGATTTTAATTCCTTTGTAGCTTGCTGTTCGACCGTGGTAATGTACTCAGCCGTCTGCGCTGCAAAATCGTACACAGGGGTGTAAGCAAACAGGAGCGTAATCGAACTGTTATGGGCTTTGGCCAATTGCAGTGCGAAATCCATTGCGTTTTGGGCGTTTTCAGAAAAGTCAGTACCAACCAGTAATTTCATTTTTTGGTATTAATAGCCTATCATACTAAATATAATAACATTGCAGTATAATCTCAACAGAAAGTGGAAGCAGATTAATCTTAATGTAACAAAAGTCACTGCGCAGTATGGTGGGATAGGTTAGTTTTGTAGAAGTTTAAGCAAAGAGTAACAATCGCATGGAAATAAATTCACTTATAGGCTTTGGAGGGGCGATATTGATTGGCATTAGTCTAGGGATGATCGGAGGGGGAGGGTCTATCTTGACGGTACCCATTTTGGTTTACCTGTTGGGGATAGAGCCAGTCCTGGCGACGGCTTATTCCCTTTTTGTGGTCGGAAGTACCTCCTTGGTAGGTGCTGGGAGCTATCTGAAACGAGGAAAAGTATCCTACCGAATTGCTTTGGTGTTTGCTTTGCCTTCCTTCTTGGCCATTTTCCTAATGCGGAAATATGTGGTACATGCCTTGCCGGAAGTCTTGTTTGCCTTGGGAGGCTTTACCGTATCCAAGAATTTGGCGATCATGGTTTTCTTTGCCGCAATCATGTTGCTGGCGGCTTATTCGATGATCAAGAATGGAACCAAGCTGACACCTGACAGCAAAGCTAAAACCCTTAATTATCCTCTCATTGCCCTACAAGGGTTAGTGGAGGGCAGTATTACAGGTATCGTAGGAGCTGGAGGTGGTTTTTTGATCATTCCGGCATTGGTGCTAATCGCCAAACTTCCCATGCGAATGGCGGTAGGAACTTCCCTGTTGATCATTGGGATAAAGTCGTTGCTGGGTTTTACCGGAGACCTCATCTCACAGGATATCGATTGGAGCTTTCTTTTGATCTTTACAGGATTGAGCATTGTCGGGATCTTTATGGGTGGAAAGCTTTCCCGAAAAGTAAATGAATCTGCACTGAAAAAGGCCTTTGGCTGGTTTGTGTTGCTGATGGGGGGGTATATTTTGATCAGAGAACTCGCATTCGGTTAACTAGGGGCTTATGTGATGGAAGTCACTGACAAAGTACTTTTGTTGCCTTAATTTAGTAGTAATATTTACCATTAGGAACTGGTAAGCACTTAATAAGCATTATAAAGAAATCAACCGCAAATATAACTAAGAACTAGAAATGAAAATCGAACAAATCTATACGGGATGTTTGGCGCAAGGAGCCTACTACATTGAGTCCAATGGGGAGGCGGCCATCATCGATCCACTACGTGAAGTGGAGCCGTACATTGAAAAAGCAAAGCGAAACGATGCCGTGATCAAGTATGTCTTTGAGACCCATTTTCATGCTGATTTTGTGTCAGGGCATAAAGACTTGGCTCAGAAAACAGGTGCAAAGATTGTTTTTGGTCCTACTGATGCGGAGTTGGGTTTTGAAGCGATTGTAGGGGAAGATGAGCAAGAATTCACTATCGGCGATGTGAAAATCAAATTGCTGCATACGCCAGGTCATACCATGGAAAGCTCCTGTTACCTGCTGCACGATGAATCCGGCAATGCCAAGGCGATCTTTACCGGAGATACTTTATTTATAGGAGATGTGGGGCGTCCGGATTTGGCACAGAAGGTGGCCGCGGACTTGACGCAGGAGAAGCAAGCAGGGCATTTATACGATTCGCTGCGCAATAAGATCATGCCTTTACCAGATGATTTGGTGGTGTATCCTGCACACGGTGCAGGAAGTGCCTGCGGTAAAAATATGAGCAAAGAAACTTCAGACACCTTGGGGAACCAAAAGAAAACAAATTATGCATTGCAGGAGATGAGCAAAGAGGAGTTTGTCAAGAAGCTGATTGATGGACTTACCCCTCCACCAGCCTATTTCCCTCAAAACGTCAAGATGAACATTCAAGGATATGATAGCATCGATGAGGTGTTGGAACGAGGCGTGAAGGGGCTTTCACCGGCTGAATTTGAAGCAGTGGCCAATGAGACCGGGGCCATATTGCTCGACACAAGAAGTCCCCAGGTTTTTGCAAAAGGGTTTATTCCCAATGCCATAAACATAGGTATTGATGGGAGCTTTGCCGTTTGGGTGGGGACGATGATTCCCGACGTGAAGCAAAAGATTCTGGTAATCGCTGAAGAAGGTAGAGAAGAAGAAGTGATTACTCGATTGGCCAGGGTGGGGTATGACCATGCTTTGGGGTATTTAGAAGGAGGATTTGAAGCGTGGAGAGCCGAAGGGAATGAGGTGGATACCATCACTTCCTTAGCCCCCAAAGAGGTGGCCAAGGCCATTCAGGATAATCCAAACGCCAAAATCCTAGATGTTCGCAAGCAAAGTGAATTTGACAGTGAGCATGTAAAAGATGCAGAAAACAGTCCGTTGGATTACATCAACGAAAATATGGGCCAAGTGGATAAGGACAAAACATATTTTGTGCATTGTGCAGGGGGCTACCGTTCCATGATTTTTGCGTCCATCATGCGTGCCAGGGGATATGAAAACCTTGTGGATATTTCAGGCGGGTTCAAGGCCATTAAAGATTCAGAATCCTTTGATCTTACCGACTTTGTCTGCCCGACTACTAAATTATAATGAATTAAGAACATGAACAATATAATAGATTGGATCAGTCAGCCTTGGCCTTGGTATGTAGCCGGGCCAATGCTTGGCCTCACCGTTCCGGTATTGCTACTGATCGGTAATAAGTCATTTGGTGTTTCTTCCTCCTTACGACATGTTTGCGCCGCCTGTATGCCGGCAAAAATCCCCTTCTTTTCGTATGATTGGAAGGCAGAGTCATGGAATTTGCTATTTGTGACGGGGATTGTATTAGGCGGGGTGATCGCCGCCCTGGTCTTTTCGGATCCGGCGGATATGGTCGTGGCAGAAAGCACACAGCATGACCTCATGGCTTTGGGGATTACAAAATTCGAAAACCTATTGCCTTCTGAAATATTCTCTTGGGAGCATCTTTTCTCAATGAGGGGCTTGATTTTCTTTGTTTTGGGAGGGTTTATGGTCGGTTTTGGTACCCGTTATGCAGGAGGCTGTACTTCAGGCCATGCCATTATGGGGATCAGTAATCTCCAATGGCCATCCGTAGTGGCCACCATCTTCTTCATGCTTGGAGGATTTACCATGACCCATTTGATATTACCAACTTTAATGCGCTTGGCCGGATTTTGAGTTGAGCATTAGGCCTTGTTAAAAGGTAGCAAATCGATTAAAAAAGAATAAACATGAGTGCTAAAAAAACTGAAAGGGGATTGGCCCTGCTGAAATACCTGTTTGTAGGAATGTTTTTTGGGATCGTCTTGGTAAAGGCTGAGGTGATTTCCTGGTTCAGGATCCAAGAAATGTTCAGGCTCCAGTCGTTTCATATGTATGGTGTGATCGGTGCGGCAGTGGCCGTAGGGATGCTGTCTGTGTTCTTGATCAAAAAGTTTGACATCAAAACCATTTCAGGAGAGAAAGTGGTGATTAAAGACAAGGAATTTAAAAAAGGTCAAATTTTCGGAGGCTTTATATTTGGCTTGGGGTGGGCGGTTACAGGAGCCTGTCCGGGGCCTATTTTCGCCCAAATAGGAATTGGCTATTCGGTGGTGATCGTAACCTTTATCAGTGCAGTGGCAGGGACATGGGTCTATGGTAAGCTTGCTGATAAATTACCTAATTGACGAAGGAGAAAGAGAAGGCTTCGCGCCCTTCATTAAGTGAAACAGCTATTTAAAAACCTTTTTATAGACCGTTCTGATGATGAAGATAGCGATGATGATGGTGATTCCTGCGATGACAAATTCCATGGCCCTTGGTTTGATTTCTGGAAATTAAATCTAAATCAGGCGAAAAGTAATGGAAATCTGAAAAAATATACTCGTCGAAATCGATTGCTTCACTTTTTGTTTGAAAATCAAGGTTTTTAATGCTGAAAAAGTCCTTTACTTTGTGTTTCAAACCTATTAGTACGACCTATGAAATTACTGAGGAAACGACGGATTGCACTGAGTGGACTTTTTTTTCTGGCAGGATTGAGCTTTGCTTCTTGGGCATCTCGAATTCCTGACTTCCAGCAGCTATTTGATTTAAGTGAAGGGCAATTGGGGACATTACTACTCGGAATGCCCTTGGGGTCGTTGATTGCTTTGCCATTGGCCGGATGGGCAGTGGATAAGTATGGTAGCCGTAAAGTTATCGTGACCGGAAGCTTGCTCTATGCAGTATCCTTATTGAGTCTTGGCTTTACAAGCTCAGCGGTCCAGCTGGGAGTGGCCGTGGTGATTTTTGGGATGATGGGAAACATCATGAACATTTCCCTGAACACGCAGGCGCTGTTGGTGGAAGATGGGTATAACCGAAGTATTTTGGCATCCTTTCATGGTCTGTGGAGTTTAGCAGGTTTTGCAGGGGCAGGTATCGGTGCTTTGATGATCAAGCTAGACTGGGCACCGCTGCAGCATTATTGGGTGGTAGCGGGCATCATGCTTTTGATTTTGGTGTCCAGTTTTAATTTGCTTTTCAAAGAAGAGAAGAGAGCCGGGAGTGGAGGTTTAACGCTTAAAAAGCCCGATGCCTTACTGCTTCGGATAGGCTTGGTGGGTTTTTTTGGGATGATGTGTGAAGGATGTATGTTTGATTGGAGCGGAGTGTATTTGAAGAAGGTAGTGGTGGCGAGCCCGGATTTAGTGCCGCTAGGCTATGTGACCTTTATGGCCGCCATGGCCTCTGGAAGGTTTTTTTCGGATACCTTGGCAAATAGATGGAGTAAAATTGTGATGCTGCGGATTTCTGGGGCGCTGATTTGCCTGGGCTTGTTGATAGCGGTAGTTTACCCTTCTTTTTGGACAGCCGTGGCAGGGTTTTTATTAGTAGGTTTCGGGACCGCCTCGGTGATTCCTCTTTCTTATAGCATAGCCGGCAGGTCCAAGATGTATTCGCCAAGCATTTCCTTGGCGTTGGTGTCGACGATTTCTTTTTTTGGCTTTTTATTGGGGCCTCCATTGATTGGTTTTATAGCGGAGCTGTTTGACCTGCAGGTGTCCTTTGCGGTGATCGCCATGATGGGAATGTGTATTTCACTCTTGGTGAGCATTAGGACGCAAATATTTGACAGCTATAAAGTTCCAGCCAATAAAAAGGTGGCCGCACAGGGATGATGGGCAAGGTCTGGAAGTAGCCAACCTTCATTTCGCCAAAGGAGGCAAATCACCTGGGGATTTATTCCCGTAAAAAAATCAAATTTCCCTATCTTTGCAGCCTATGAGCAAAAGAGACTTTAAAAGATATACCGTTACTTCCGCATTACCTTATGCCAATGGTCCCCTGCATATAGGACATTTGGCGGGTTGTTATATTCCATCAGATATTTATGTACGTTACCTTCGGTCGCTTGGCAAGGACGTGGTGTATATAGGTGGTTCTGATGAACACGGCGTAGCCATTACCATAAAGGCCAAGAAAGAAGGGGTCAGCGCACAGGAAATTGTGGACCGCTATCACGGGATCATGAAGGCCAGTTTCGAGGAATTCGGAATCAGCTTTGATCATTATAGCCGTACCAGTTCTCCCGTCCATCATCAAACTGCTTCGGAGTTTTTTAAGGACCTTTACGACCAAGGTGAATTTCTGGAGCAGACCACCGAGCAATATTACGATGAAGAGGCGGGCCAGTTTTTAGCTGACCGATACATCGAAGGGACTTGTCCTAAGTGTGGCCATGAAGGTGCTTATGGTGACCAATGTGAAAAGTGTGGGTCGTCACTGAGTCCTACCGAGCTCATCAATCCCAAGTCCAAGCTCAGTGGGAATTCTCCGGTACTTAAAGAAACCAAACATTGGTTCTTGGACCTTGGAAAATACGCTGGATTTCTAAGAAAGTGGATCTTAGAAGAACATCAGCAGGACTGGAAAAATAACGTGCTGGGACAATGCCGCTCGTGGTTAGAAACAGGAGATGGCCTTCAGGCCAGGTCTATGACCAGGGATATGGATTGGGGGGTACCCGTTCCTGTC
Organism: Echinicola vietnamensis DSM 17526; assembly: GCF_000325705.1. Classification (NCBI taxonomy): domain Bacteria; kingdom Pseudomonadati; phylum Bacteroidota; class Cytophagia; order Cytophagales; family Cyclobacteriaceae; genus Echinicola; species Echinicola vietnamensis. The sequence continues at coordinate 2,720,905 of NC_019904.1, forward strand.
GAAGGAGCTGAAGGAAAAGTGCTGTACGTGTGGTTTGATGCCCCGATTGGCTATATCTCTTCCACAAAAGAATGGGCTGCAGAGAAGGGCGTAGAATGGGAGCCGTATTGGAAAGATGAAGATACCAAATTGGTACATTTTATTGGAAAAGATAATATTGTGTTTCACTGTATCATCTTTCCGGCTATCCTAAAGACCCATGGGGATTATGTGCTTCCTGACAATGTGCCCGCAAATGAATTCCTGAACCTTGAAGGAGAAAAGATTTCTACTTCTCGAAATTGGGCGGTGTGGCTGCATGAATATTTGAAGGAATTTCCAGGCAAGCAGGATGTATTGCGATACGTGTTGACCGCTAATGCTCCGGAAGCGAAGGATAATGACTTTACTTGGAAAGATTATCAGGGAAGAAATAACTCCGAGCTGGTAGCCATATATGGTAACTTTGTGAATCGGGCAGTGGTCCTTACCCATAAGTATTTTGACGGGATAGTTCCCGAGAGGGCTGGACTGTCGGCCTATGACCAGGAAGTTTTGGAAGGCTTGGCGGCTTATCCTGATAAAATAGCGGCTTCTATCGAAAAGTTCAGGTTTAGAGAGGCACTTGGGTTAGTAATGGATTTTGCCCGTATGGGCAATAAGTACTTGGCCGATACAGAACCTTGGAAGAGCATAAAAGAAGATAAAGACCGAACAGGTACTGTCCTAAACATTGCCTTGAATATCGCCGCAAACTTGGGCGTGGTGTCAGCTCCTTTCTTGCCATTCACTGCGCAGAAGCTGGCTGATATGTTAGGAACAGCCGGTGTAAACTGGACCGAAGCAGGTAATAGTGAAATCCTGAAAGGAGGGGAGACCATCGGTAAAGCGACCTTGCTCTTCGAAAAGGTGGAAGACAGCGTGGTGGAGCAGCAAGTAAATAAGCTGTTGGAGACCAAAAAACAGAATGAAGCAGCAAATACTCCAGTAGAGCCTGTGAAAGACACCATAGCTTTTGATGATTTTACCAAGATGGATCTCCGGGTGGTCACGGTACTCGAGGCCGAGAAAATGAAAAAATCCAAAAAGCTATTGAAATTGGTGGTGGATACAGGGCTTGGCAAGCGTACGGTGCTCAGTGGCATTTCTGAATATTATAAACCAGAAGATCTCATTGGAAAGCAAGTGACCATGCTGATAAATTTAGCCCCTAGGAAAATGATGGGAATCGAATCGGAAGGAATGATCCTAATGGCTGAAGATAAAGATGGATCATTGCGCTTGATGATGCCAAATGGGCCAGCTGCACCCGGCTCCGCGATCAACTAGCCAAGATAATTAGCAAGTTTTAGGAAAAAAGGCTGCCTTAATTTTAGTAATCCGTCACGATGATCTTCAGTGGATCGTCATGACGGATTACTTTTGAGGCAGCCTTTTTATTGTAAAAAGTACATTGCATATATGTTTTGTTAATTTTTTCCGATAGGAGTGAAATCGAGCTGCTAAATCGGTAATGGAGTGAAAGAAGCAAGAATTGTAATCAGTAATTTTTTACTTTTATTAGTTAATTTGAACCTATAATTGGATAAAGTAAAGATTAGGTGTGTAAAATTGGTTTGAAAAATACCCAATTTGGGGTATTTTTTTGTAAATATTTAATGGATAGTTTTGATGTAGCGTTAACCTAATCGACTTTCAAATGACTTTCTTTTACATCACTAACTTTTACGAACCATCTGCTTTGCACGTCATTCATGCCTTGGGGTGTCCTGATATGCCGGCAATGAATGAACTGAGTTATTTGGGGCCGTTTAATAACTGCTCAGAAGCACATAGGGCTGCATCTAAGAAATTTGAGAATGTAAAAGTAAGTGAATGCTGCTGTGAAAAGCATACAAAGGCAATTGTTCACCCTTCTTCATGTTAATCTGGATGAATGAAAGTTGAGCACTTCAGTATCAAACATCAAAAAAGCGAAGCTTCCGATATTTGACAGGAAATGATAAACTGATAAAATAGGTTTCGTCCATCAGCAAACTCTTGATTTTCCAATCTGAAAATCCCCCACCTACTTCATAGGGAATATATTGGGTGCCATCGAGGCAATTGATTGAGTGAAGGTTGTCCACCATCCCTACTGAGGTGGCTTTGAGCAAGGATTCTTTACGGGTCCATAGCTTATAGAATTCATGCCGGGGTGAATAAGCATTTTCTATAAAGTGTGTTTCCGGTTTCGTAAAGCAATTATTGATCAGGGATAGAAAGTCAAAATCGCTGTCGACATGCTCGATATCTACTCCCAATTCATCTGGACAAAAGCCAAAAATCACCCAATCCTTGGAGTGCGAGATGTTGAAATGGATCTTCTTGTCTCCTTTTAAAATAGGTTTCTTATTGATGCCCTCAATGAATTCGATCTCAACAGGGTCTTTATCCAAGTACTTTGACAATAACACCTTTAGGTAACCCTTGCCAATGATATACCTGATCCGGTCACTTTCCCGTTGGTACCTGTTCATTGTCGTGAGTTCTTGTTCTGTAAGGTATTGCTGAAGAGGAGCCAATTCCTCCATTAGTGCTTTTACAGAAACTCTCCATAGGTCTATTTGATCATCGATCAAATAATCCGATTTTGGGTTCCAGTTGGGAAGTAAAACGGTGCTGCAATGAATCTTGCTGATATATAGTTGGCTGTTCATAGGACGCGTTCTATTCTCCTGGTTTTTAAAGGGCAAACAACAAATTCATTATTGATTGTGCTGTTTGATATTACTTGAGATGTTAAAGTACGGTGTGTTGTAGTAGCGGAAAGGGTAGTTTTATTATTCATTTTTCAAATAGCATTTTCCATATTATATGGAAGGTGTTAACAGTCAGGCGATAAGTAGTGTTTGGTGTCGTGTTTTATTGCCTCCAAGCATTAAGAAATTCAATATGAAAGCAAGTAGTACGTACTTCCGCTCGTGTTATTTAAAAGTAAATCTAGTTATTTTTTAAATCAATAAAAATGTATTTTGAATTAAAAAAAATGAATTTAAATAAAATGTAGTTGAAACGATACATTACAGCAATAATCCAGTGTAAATAGTGTATATCGTCAAGAAAAAATTATCTTTTATCAATAGATAGTTCTAATTTGAGCAAGCTGAGCAATATCTTTAATAGGTTGATACTGCTCAGCAATTTAATTTTCAGGCATGATCATCAAGTACGTCCTGAAGTTTGCTGGCAAATGGGCCAACAAATGGCAGGTCAAACATGCTGTTATGGTCACCGTCTATATCGATAACCTGGATGGTATTCACATATGGAGCCCAACCGTAATACTTCTCTTCACTTACTGGTGCCAGCTTGATGCGGGCTTTGAAGAGTACCATGTCGGTAAGAATAGGCTTTAGGGTGTAGTTAATCATAGCATCCTTATTGATGTTTTTGATTTTCTTGATGATCGCATTCCGATCAAGGGGCGATTTGTCTTTTTGAAGGCCTATCTTGGTCAATAGGTTTTCAGTTTTACGTTTGATCATTCTTCCCTTAGTGGTTCGGAACGTATTCGGAGCCTCAACCAACAGCTGCATCTCCACTTTTCTTTTGTTGAATTCCTTCGAGATCATCTCCAACAGTCCCGTTTTGGGCGCGTTATCATCCATGGGGTCTACACTGGTATCAAATATAATCAGTTTGCCCATAGGCTTGTTTTTGGCAATAAGCTGTCGAGCCATTTCGAATGCCACATACCCGCCAAAGGAATAGCCTCCGATATGGTATGGCCCTTCAGGATTGTGTGCTAGGATTTCATTGACATAGTGTGCTGCGATATTTTCCAGCCCCACGTTTGGGCTATCCAATCCGTTTAATCCCTTTGCCTGTAGACCATAGATGGGTTGGTCTTTATCCACATGATCGATGAGTTTGAAATAATTAGTGATGTTGGCAGCGACGCCATGAATTACATATATGGGAGGTTTGCTTCCTTCTGGCTTGATAGGGACCAAGGAGCTCCATGACGGGTTTGCCGCTTCCATTTCTTCACCGTTTTCCAATAATGCGGCAAATGACCTTACCGTTGGATGTTTGAAGATCGTGGTAAGGGGAAGTTGGGTGTCGATTTTTTTATCCAATGAGCTCATGACTTCCACGGCAAGGATAGAGTGCCCCCCAAGTTCAAAGAAATCATCATCCAACTGAATGTAGCTCAATTTAAGGCTGTCTTTCCATATTTCTCCAATGAGTTTTTCGTTTGGAGACCACGCTGAACTTTCCGAAGAAGTGGTTTTTAAAGGGCTCGAATCCGGTCTGGGAAGACTTTTGTGGTCAATTTTCCCGTTCGGGGTGAGGGGAAACTGTTTTAGCCTTACCCAGTGGGAAGGCAGCATGTATTCGGGTAATTTTGCTTTGATCCGTTCTTTCCAGGCTTGTAAGGTTGCTTCCGCTAAATCAGTGTCATCACTGATAACATAGGATACCAGTTGTTTGTGGCCTTGCTGCGATTGTTGTACCGCTACATGGGAGGCCATCACCCCTTCTAATTGATTGATTTGCTGCTCTATTTCCCCCAGTTCAATGCGGTGCCCTCTTATTTTGACTTGGTTGTCGATCCTTCCTATGCACATTAGCTCACCATTGGGCTTAAACTTGCCCAGATCTCCAGTTTTGTAAAGGCGTTTTTCGTCAATACTAAACGGGTTCGGGATAAAGCGCTCAGCGGAAAGCTCTTCCTTTTGCCAATAGCCTATCGCTACTCCCGCTCCGCCAATATAAATTTCCCCGGTCTCCTCTAAATCGACCAATTGTCCATGGTCGTCAAGTAGGTAGATTTCCGTGTTGTTTATCGGGGTGCCAATCGAATCAAAATCTTCAGGCTGTTCAATGAGCTTGAGGCTGGAAAGGATAGTGGTTTCGGTGGGGCCATAGGCATTCCAGATTTCATCCGTGATCGGCAGTAGTTTTTCGACGAGGCTTTTTTGGAAGGGCTCTCCCCCGGAAACGATCTTAAGGGGCAATGGATAATCCCACCCCACTTGAACCAGCATTTGGTAGGTCGCGGGAGTGGAGAATATGCGGGAAATCTTCTTCTCATCCAAAGCCCTTAAAAGCAGTCTTCCATCTTTCAGGGTAGCGGTATCGGCAATGACTAAGGTAGCACCTGCCACCAAAGGGCCAAAAAGCTCCATCCCCGCCACATCAAAGGAAATCGTGGTCACCGCCAATATCCGATCGGCATACGAAATTCCGGGTCGGTCCCTGAGGCTATAGAGGAGGTTGGTGAGGTTTTGATGGCTGACCAGCACTCCCTTGGGAAGACCTGTGGAGCCGGAGGTATAAAGGATGTAAACCGGGTCACTTACTTGTATATTAGCCTCCTGGTAAGTATTAGGTAGGTTTTCGGATTGCTGATGGAAGTCTTCCATGAAAACACATTGCTCTGCGGCGATAGGAAACGCTTCCAGCGCCGTACTGGTGACAATGGCTTTTGCACTGGCATCTGTCAGCATGTACTGAATGCGATCTTGCGGCAATGCAGGATCAATAGGGATGTAGGTCAATCCGGATTTCACAATCCCTAACAGGCCAATGACCATGTCCGCAGATCGCGGCATTAACAGCCCTATTCGATCTCCTTTTGTGAAATTTTTATGCTTTAAAAACGCTGCAAACCGGTTGGATTGGTCTTCCAACTCCTTGTACGTGATATGTTGGTTTTGAAATTCAATGGCCGTTTTAGTGGGAAATTGATTGGCTATGGCGTGCACCAACCTCGTGAATGGAATGTTCTCGGGGTAGTCTTGCTGGGTGTTGTTCCATTTTTCGTAAAATCCACTCAGTCTTGCCGTGTCAAATAGGTAGATGTCGCTCAGGTGGATGTCAGGATTGGCTACGACGGTTTGCAATAGCCGGTTAAATTCATCCATCATCCGGATGATGGTCGTCCTCTCGAAAAGCGCGGTGTTATAGGACCACTCAAATTGGTAGCTGTCTTTGCTGTTAGTCAGGTTCAGGGCCAATTCAAAGTTGTCAAAGCTCCTGGGGTTACTGATCAGTTCATGGTCGAGCCCATGAAAGTGGACCTGTGTGTCCATGCCCATGTCCAGGTTAAAGATCACCGGGACCAGTGCGGTCTTCGAGAGGTCTCTTTTACGCTTAAGTTCGTTTAGGAGACTGCTGTATGTAAACAGTTGATGGTCGTAGCAATCCAGTATTTCTTCGTTTCGCTGACGCAAAAAAGCACTGAAAGGGACGCTTTCATCTATCAAGCTCCTCATAGGAAGAAGGTTGACACAATGGCCGACCAGGTTGAACAGTCCTGTGGCAGATTGTCCGGCGGCAGGTACGCCCAAGACCACTTCCTTTCGATGACTTTTCTTGGACAGGAATAGTTCAAACGCAGCAATGAAAGTATTGACGAGGGAGGCTCCAGCAGCCCTTCCCAAAGCTTGCACTTGATCGATCTGGGCTTTGGGTAATTTAAAATCCAGCCGGTCACTTTGGTAATTTTTTACAACGGGGCGAGGATGGTCTACTGGTAATGTAAAATCTTTTTTCTGGTGCTTGTATTTTTCAAGCCAAAAAGAAATGGTATCGGCATGTTCCGACGTGTTTTCCAGGGCAGTAATCTGCTGGCAGTATTCACTGAGTGGATTGGCCTTGGGCAATTGGGGAGCCATTTTTAAAACCTTTGCATTGTACAGTTTGCAAATGTCTTCCAATAAAACCCCGAGCGACCATCCGTCGCCGATAAGGTGGTGGATGGTGAGGGTGAAATAATGCTTTGACGTTACAAGCTTGTGAAGGGCCATCCTGAACAATGGTCCGTTTTCCAAATCAAAAGCCTGGAGGGAATCCTCACGGTGAAATTGTTCGATAAAGGCGGCTTCTGCCGTAGCATCCATGGATGAAATGTCCTCAGTATGTAGGGAAAAGGCCATCTCTTCCTGAATAAGGATCTGTTTTCCGTCGATAGCAAAGTTGGCCCGAAGGGCTTCGTGCCGCTTGATCACTTCTTGCAGTGCCTCCTCAAAGGCAGCCTGGTCAAATTCCCCCTTCAAAACCAAAGAAATGGACTCATTGTAGGCCCGGTTGGCGTCATCTCCGCCGATTTTGCAGGCCAGCCAGATTTCACGTTGAGCGGTAATACTGGCATAGGCTTTCTCGATCGCAAGTCCAAAAGGATCGTAATCTACTACTTTATAGGTTAAATCAGCATTCATAGTATTCATGACAATGGACTTAGGCGGTTTTAAAAGCTAGCTCAAGGTATTTCCCTGGACGCTCTGGGTCTGGGACAAACCAGGCGGCTTTACCTTCCGGTGTTTTGCCCAGTTTGGCGCCAGGAACGGGCGGTTGATCTTTGGAAAGTACGTCGGGAGAGGCTTGGAAGCCTTCAGAAAGTCCCGGTACGAGGGCATCCCAGAATGTCGCCGAAGCAAGCTGTTGGAAACCGCTTTTGATGACCGTTAGAATAAGGTCAGTATCTTCGTCTTGGTAGGCGCCTGTAGCAAAGCAGGGGAAGCCATCATAGATGTGAAGCCCTTGCTCTCTAAAGGTGGCAAAAAGCAATTCTGTGTAGGGAAGCTCTTGCTTAAACTTGATTTTCCATAAGGAACCGAAATTGGCCACGTAGGCCGGGATGTTGTGTTCTTCGAAGAAACCGTTCAGGCCATCGGCAAGTCGCTGGACCTTGGCTGCCAGATTCTGTTGGAGTTGACCATCGTCCTGTTGGATATACTCTAAGGAAGCTTTGGCTGTAGCAAGGGCTAGCGGATGACGGACAAAGGTTCCGGCAAAATAGGTGACGTCTATCTCAGGAACGGAGGCGTCGCCGTACTGCCAATGTCCTCCGTCCAGCGCATCCATAAATTCCGCTTTTCCTGCGATGACCCCAATGGGCAGCCCTCCGCCAACGACTTTGCCATAGGTGGCCAAGTCAGCTTTGATGCCAAAGATCCCCTGTGCACCTTGTGGATGCATCCTGAATCCGGTGATCACTTCGTCAAAAATCAATGCTGAACCGACAGCAGCGGTGATCTCCCGAACTTTCTTCAGGAAATCTACCGGTTGGAATTCCGGCCTTCTGCTTTGGACAGGTTCCACCAGCACGGCAGCGATTTCATCTTTTCTTTCTTCGATGATCCGCAGGGTTTCCGCTGTTCCATAGTCAAGGATGAGGATGTTTTCGACCGATTCGGCCATGATGCCGGCAGCAGCCGGGAAGGATTTTAAGCTCTTCGTTCCCCGGACGATGACTTCGTCAAATATCCCATGATAAGACCCGTTAAAGGCCACGACAAGCGATCGTTGGGTGATGGTGCGGGCAATGCGCAAGGCGCCCATGACGGCTTCAGAGCCCGTGTTGCACAGGGCAGCGCGGTCGTGGCCGGTGATGTCACAGATGAGTTTGCAGACAGCTCCGGATAGCTCATGCTGCGGCCCAATTTCATAACCTTTTTCTATTTGCTCTTTGAGCGCCTCATCGATAAAGTCAGGCTTGTGGCCAAATAAAATGGAGCCAAAACCATTCAAAATGTCCAGGTATTCATTGCCGTCAATGTCCCAAATTCGACTTCCTTTTGAGCGGTTTACCACAAGGGAGTAAACCGTTTCCTTGATGCTTGGGTTGAATCCACTGACCACCCGCGGATCTGCCATGTGGCTCCTGTTTTGTTGGGTGTATGCTTTGCTGGAGGCTGTTTTGGAAGTGTACTTTTTGGTGAACGCTTCGATAAAGTTTTGCTGCTTTTCAGGGAGGCTTTGGCCGTTTTTGTCGATCCGGGCCGTGGCTCCAAATGGCTTTTTCAGGTTTTCAGCATCTTCTTTGCTTAGCGTCACTGCTGGTTTTTTGGCAGGAGATGGCGGTGCTGCGGGAGCATGGCCATTCAGGTGGGTGTTTGGTTCCTGCTGGGAAACGGCAGCAGCGGGCACGGCGGAGCCTTGTAGAAGCGCCAGCTGTTTGGAGAGCAGTTCAAGTTGTTGGCCAATAAGCCCGATGGCGGAATGGTGATTTGCCGAAGGATAGGTAGTGTGCGAAGGGACAGCCTGCCTGTTTTCGTTTTCCGCCAAGGGGGTGGTTGGTGATGGAATGGGAGAAGGCTCGGCAGCAGGTTGGAATTGATCCGCTGGAAGTGCTTCATCCAAGAAATTCACGAGGGCATTTACTGTGTTGACCTGGGAATTAAGTTGCCTAAAGGACAGGGGTACGCCAAATTCTTTTTTTAACGCAAACGATAATTGTGTGAGCAAAAGCGAATCCAGTCCCAATTCTAGAAATGAACTGTCACCAGGTTGGTGGTCGATGTCCAGACCGGAGAGACGCTCAAGTACGTCAACGGCTTTTTTGCGAAGAACTTCTGTTCTCATGGGTGTAGTAGTTTTTTTTCCGTTAATAATGGGAGTGTTTTGAGCAGGCTGTTGCGAAATGGGCGCTTTTACTGGAGGATCTATCCAGCACCTTTTCCTATCGAAAGCATAGGTTGGGACCTCTTCGAGGCGGATCCGTTTTTGCCCAGCATAAAATCGGTGCCAATCAGGTTTTCCGCCTGACAGGGTGATTTCTCCAAGATTCCCGAGAAGTTCTTGGTAATGGTTCTTGTCACTTTGCCGGTTGGTACTGTGGACGGTTACGGCATTTCGGGCCTGCTGATGTTGTTTGATAAGTGTGCTAAGGACATTTCCTGGGCCAATTTCCACGAAAATAGTGTTCGGATCTTCTTCCAGTAAGTGCTCCATGGCCGGCGAAAAGCAAACGGCCTTGCGCAGGTGTGCGGTCCAGTACGGTACCGAAGTGGCCTCCTGATCGGTCAATGGTTTGGTCGTGACGGTAGAGACGATGGGGATCGATGGAGCACTCATGTTGGTCTTTGCCACCTCTTTGCCAAAGTCGTCGAGTACAGGATCCATCATGGAAGAATGAAAGGCATGACTTGTGAACAGTTTCTTGTGCAAGATGTTCTCTTGGTCAAGCAGGGAACTGATGTGGGCTATCGCTTCTGATGGGCCGGCAAGTACGCATAAGTTGGGTGAGTTTATCGCGGCCAGCGAAATATCACCTTCGATGAGGTGCTCTATTTTACTATGGGGAGCTCGAACGGAGAGCATGTCCCCACCGGGTAGGGCCGCTACCAATTGTCCTCTTTTGGCTACTAGCCGCGTGACATCCTCCAAGGAAAATACGCCTGCCAAATGCGCCGCTACAAACTCCCCAATGCTGTGTCCGACCATGGCTGAAGGGGAGATTCCCCATGCCATCCATAGCTTGGCAAGGGCATACTCTATGGCAAATATGGCGGGCTGGGTGTACCGGGTATTTTTTAAGAGGGCTTCGGCTTCTGCTGTTTCCGCTGCTGGGCAGATGATGTCCAAGAGTGGCCTGTCCAATAATTTATCGAACAAATTGGCACATTGCGTTAACGCCTCCCGAAAGGCCGGAGCCGATTCGAACAGGTCTTTGCCCATGTTCAGGTACTGTGCACCTTGGCCCGGAAAAACAAATACCGTGTTTTGAGGTAACTGCTTGACGGTCTTTTGTCTGGTGGTAGTGTTGTTTTTACGGACCAGCTGGGAAAGAAGATCGGCGCTATCCTTGAAGGTGAGGTATGCTCTATGGATAAATTGGTGTGGCTTCAGGTTTATGGAATAGCAAAGATCAGCCAGGTTCATCGTTGGGTTTGATCGAACCAGCTGGAGTAATTTATCCTTGTACAATTCAAGGCTGTTTGCTGTTTTCGCAGAGAAGCAAAGCAGGTGATAGGGAGAGGTGGGAGCATCTGATGTTTCCTGCACCTGTGGGTATTCTTCTAGGATCACATGCACATTAGTGCCTCCGATGCCGAATGAACTGACCCCGGCCCTGCGCGGAAATTCAGCCTGCCATGCGGTGGTGGCTCCATTGATGTAAAAAGGCGTGTCTTTTAAGTCGATTTGCGGATTTAACTCTCGAAAGCCTACCGTGGCGGGGATTTTTTGGTGATAGATGGACAGGACGGTTTTGATAAGTCCCGTGACCCCTGCTGCGGCGGTAAGGTGACCGAAGTTGCTTTTGACCGAGCCAATGCCGCAAAAACGGTGCTTCTCATGCTTGCCGAAAGCCAATTTTAACCCTTCGATTTCGATGGGATCACCTAGCGGTGTGGCCGTGCCATGGGCTTCCACATAACTGATAGAAGAGGGGTGGAGCTCCCCGTCCTCCAAGGCTGCCTTGATGACATCTGCCTGCCCTTGGATGCTTGGGGCGGAAAAGCTGCCTTTGGCATTGCCGTCATTGTTGATACCGATGCCCTTGATGGTAGCATAGATTCTATCCCCGTCTTGGATGGCCATGTCCAAGTCTTTTAGCATGATGGCTGCTGCTCCGTCACTAAAAAGGGTGCCTGAAGCGGAGGCATCAAAAGGTTTGCAGTGGCTGTCTTTACTGAAGATCGCTCCTTCTTGGTAAAGATGGCCGCTGTTGATGGGAGAGGTGATGGTGCTGCCCCCAGCGATGGCCATTTGGCATTGGCCGGTACGGATGCTCTGTACTGCTTGGGCTATGGCCAATAGAGAGGTAGAACAGGCGGAATACACGCTAATCGCAGGGCCTTTGAGGTCAAACTGGTAGGCCGTACGCGTGGCGATATAGTCTTTTTCATTCAAGGTCATGACCTGTAGTGCCCCGTTTTGTTCGATCAGGTCAGGATTGCTTAAAAGATTCTTTTGGTAATAGGTGTTGTTGTTGGTGCCTGCAAAAACCCCTGTTTTGTAAGAAGGGGTTGGATGGAGCGGTGAGGTTTTCTCCAAAAGCTCCCAAGCCAGCTCCAAGAAAAGGCGTTGCTGTGGATCCATCAAGGCTGCTTGATGCGGAGTAATGCCAAAGAAATTTGGGTCAAATTTATCCGCATCTTTGAGAATACCCCTGGCTTTTACATAATTTTCATCCTTTTTAACGGCCTCAGCGATCCATGGGTCCAGCGCTGCTTCTTCGAAGGTGGTGACGGTTTCCTTTCCTTCCACCAGATTTTTCCAGAAGGTGTCGATATCGTCAGCGCCGGGGAATCTGCCGGTCATGCCTACAATGGCCACTGCCTTTTGTGCAGGAGTTCTGGTAGCCACATTTGTGCCTGGAGCAGTGGATCCGTCCTGAGAGAGATGAGCGGTCAGGGCTTGGATGGTTGGATGTTGGTAGATGCTGGTGACCGGAACGGTAAGTCCAAGGGCCAAACGTATATCGTTTGATAGTTTTTGGGCCAAGAGGGAGTTGCCGCCAAATTCGAAGAAATTGTCAGAAATGCCGATTCTATCGAAGTGGAGTACTTGCTGAAAATATTTGGCCAGCTTTTTCTCCAGAGTGGTTTTAGCAGGTACTATCGGCGCTTCGATCTTTTCACGTTTATTGATCGGATCAGGCAGCGACTTGCGGTCAATTTTTCCACTGGATGTTTTGGGGAAAGCTTCCATTTGGAAAAAGATGGCTGGAATCATGTATTCCGGTAGGCTTTGTGCCAAATGCTCGATCAACTGCTTTTGAGTGGGCTGTTGGTTTGGTGCGGGGATATAATAGGCCACCAAGTATTTTTGACCATCCTCGTACATTTTTGCTTGAACGGCCACTTGATAAATGGCTGGATATTTACCAAGGACTGCTTCCACCTCTCCAAGTTCGATCCGGTGACCACGGATTTTCACTTGGTCATCACGGCGACCAAGGAAAATGACTTCTCCTGCTGCACTGATCTTGGCGATGTCTCCGGTTTTGTAAGCACGTAGTGAAGGTTTCCCTTTGATGCTGTCGAGGAATTTGAATTTTTCTTGGGTAAGGGCAGGTTGCTTGAGGTAACCTGAAGCAAGGCAATCCCCCGTAATGTACAGTTCACCTTCCGAGCCCTGTGGCACAGGTTGCTCGTTTTGGTCCAAAACGTATAATTCAGTGTTGTCAATAGCGTAGCCAATGGATGGTAAAGCAGGCCAAGAGGAGGTGTTTTCAGGGTTAAGGGTCAACTGAGAAACCACGTGGGCTTCGGTGGGGCCATATTGGTTGTAGAGCGTGGCGCGGTCAAGTTGGGAGAAAAAAGCAGTGATCTGTTCAGTGATTTTAAGCTGCTCCCCGGCCGTAATTACTGCCTCTAGGGTTTTTGGATACAGTTGGTGTGCCACGGCAGTATGAGCCAAAGATTGTAAGCTAACAAAGGGAAGGAAAAGCCGGTTGATCTGTTTTTCTTCCATCAGCTGAAGCAGTGCAAATGGATCCTTTACGGTTTCTTCATCCAATAAATGGAGGATTCCTCCAGTCGTCAAGGTGCTGAAGATTTCCTGAAAAGATACATCGAAGGTGAACTTTGAAAATTGGAGCGTATTCACGCCCACATGCTTGTTAAATTGCTTTTTCTGCCACAAAAGCAGGTTTACCAGGGCTTTATGGGGCATACAAACCCCTTTAGGCTCACCGGTCGATCCTGAAGTAAATAAGATGTAGGCAGTATTATCGGTCGAAAAATTGACCGAAGGAGAGAGGATGGGGTACGCTGATGATATATTTTCTCTGATGTCCAGCAGTGGGATTCCTGCCAGGGTTTCCAGAAGATCTCCCTGGTCAGTGATCATCAGTTTGACTTCTGCTGCTTCACAGATAAACTTCTTACGTTCTTCGGGGAATTCTGGTGCAATGGGGACATAGGCCGCCCCACATTTTAAGATGGCTAGGATCGCCACCATCATTTCAGTTGACCTGTGCACACAGAGACCAACGGTGTCCTGGGGAGACACCCCTTTTTCTATCATTAAATGAGCAAGTTGGTTGCTGTTGTCCTCTAACCTTTGATAGGATATTTGATCCCCTCCATAAGAGATGGCAGGTTTCGAGGAAGCAATGATTGCTTGCTCTTTAAATAGGTCCACGATGGTCATTTCGGGTATAGGGTTAGTGGTATACATAGCTAAGGAGTATATTCCTGAAACGCATTTAGCGTGAAGTAGGAAATTGTAGTAGTGTTCTTTTTATAAAATTAAATAATTTTACACAAATAAAAATGTATTTTGAATTATTAAAAACGAATAATGATTATTTTTTTGTAAGCTTGTTTAGTTGTAAATATCGATTGTATATATATGATACCTGATTTTTTGTTGATAAAAAACAATAACTGTTTGGTTATGATATTTTATGGTGAAAAATTGGTGATTTCTTCAGGGGTTACGCGTTATGTTTTTGTTAATTACCTGTGGCTTAGGGATGTAAAAGGGAGTGGTGATCATGATGGAAACATGAGGGGAAGTAGCGGGTTACCGAATAGTGTTCCTATAACGCTACCCTTTGTTTTGAAATTTTATTTCGTATATTAAATGGCTAATGTGTAATCTGACCGTTTTATTGTTTTAACTACCAGATTCGCGTTTTTTATTAGGCTTTTTAAGCGCTGAAAGCATTAAGTTTATTTGTATAGATAAGTTTCCAAAACCCAAAAGGGATCCATCATGATAAAACATCTCGTCATACTTCAGTGGAAATCGTTTTTTAGGTCGGCAGCCTTTTCTTCCAATTTGGCAATCAAGATTTTGATGGGGTTTGCGGCACTTTATATGATGCTGAGTTTTGGCTTCATGGGAGTGGCTACCTTTTACATGCTTGAGAAGATGGAGCTGAATGCCTTTGAGACAGTCAATAGGTTTATGGTTTATTATTTGGTTTTTGACTTGGTGGTCAGGTATATGTTGCAGAAAATGCCTGTCGTCCAGATAAAGCCCATGCTGTTTTTGCCCATTAAAAAGTCTACCATCGTCCAGTATAGTATTTGGAAAACCATCCTTTCTTTTTTTAATATTATCCATGCATTTTTCTTTATTCCTTTTGCGGTTGTCCTTGTGATCAATGGATATGAGGCAGTACCTGTTTTGCTGTGGATGGTGGGGATTTATGCGTTGTTGTTGGCCAATAACTTTATTAATATTTTCCTGAATGGCGTGGATGCTGTCCTTTTTTCGGTACTGGGATTGCTGGCATCTTTAGGATTGATCCAGTATTACGGGGTATTTGATTTGTCCATCTATACAGGTCCTGTTTTCCAGTCTTTTTATGACCTGCCGTTGTTGGCATTCATTCCTGTGCTTTTTATGCTGACCGTGTATTGGGTAGCATTTAAATATTTCAGGGAACGACTCTATTTGGATGCAGGATTATCCAGCAAAGTGAAGGAAGCGAAATCTGAAAATTTAGCCTGGCTGGATCGCTTTGGAAGCATCGCTGTGTTCTTGAAAAATGATATTAAGCTCATCAAGAGAAACAAACGCTCGAAGACCACTGTGTTGATGAGTGTCATGTTCCTGTTTTATGGGTTGTTGTTTTTTACCAATTCCATTGAAGCATACCAAGGGCCGGCATGGAGGATTTTCGCGGCGCTATTTGTGACAGGAGGATTTTTGTTCAGCTTTGGACAGTATGTTCCCAGTTGGGATAGCTCCTATTATCCCTTGATGATGAGCCAAAACATCCGTTACCGCGATTACCTTAATGCCAAATGGTGGTTGATGGTGATAGCAACGGTCGTGTCGACCATCCTGGCTTCTTTCTATGCATACTTTGGATGGGAAGTTTACTTGGCCATTTTGGTGGCAGGGATCTATAACATCGGGGTGAATTCCTATATGGTACTTTGGGGAGGGGTTTACGTACGGACACCCATTGACCTTTCCAGCAATAAGGGCGCCTTGGGCAGTTCCCAAGCATTTAATGCCAAAACTTTGTTGCTGACGATCCCAAAGCTATTATTGCCCATGGTGTTATATGTCATCGGCCACTTTACTGTAGGCCCTTATTTGGGGTATTTGCTCGTGGCGATATCAGCAATCCTTGGGTTTGCTTTCAAGGAAAAGGTGTTCAATTTGATCGAAAAAAACTATAAAACCGAGAAGTACAAAACCCTAGCAGCGTACAAGCAAAAAAGCTAATTTGAGAATATGATTAAAATAGAAAATCTATCGAAACGATATGCAGAAGATTCAGTTCTGGATATTGATGCCTTAGAAATCCCCGCTGGAGAGATTTTTGGCCTTGTTGGAAATAATGGAGCAGGGAAGACCACGCTCTTTAGCTTGCTGTTGGATCTTATCATGCCAACCACCGGGAAGGTATTAAACCATGAAGTACAAGTAAACATCAGTGAGGACTGGAAGCCTTATACCGCGGCATTTATCGATGAAAGCTTTTTGATTGGCTACTTGACTCCCGAGGAATATTTTTATTTCATAGGGGAACTTCGAGGCATGAACAAGCAGGATGTCAGTGAGTTTCTCTTACCCTTTGAAGATTTCTTCCATGGTGAGATCCTTGGAGGTAAAAAATACTTGCGGGACCTATCCAAGGGGAATCAAAAGAAGGTCGGGATCATTGCTTCTTTTTTGGGCAGGCCTAAAGTAATCATCCTCGATGAACCTTTTGCCAACTTAGATCCTACGACCCAAATTCGCCTTAAGAAGATCATTGCCCAATACAAGGATGATCCAGAAGTGACCTTGTTGATCAGTAGCCATGATTTGCTTCATGTCACTGAAGTCTGTCAGCGCATTGTGGTGCTGAATAAAGGGAAAGTGGTTCGGGATACTAAAACATCCGATGCCACACTCCGGGAACTGGAAAGCTTCTTCGCAGAAGAAATCCAGTCCGCGGAAGGGGAATGAGTAAATTTTACCGTCATCCGTATCCAGTGATCAGCCTTTCATGGCGAAGGTAATCGTTAATTCCAGCCAATGACGATTGGGCTAGAATACCGGTAGATCATTAGCAGAAATACGCCTTATGATTGCCCTGTGCACAGGGACATTCTACTGATGACATAAGATGCCCTTGGAGCTGTTCAGTCACTCCGGTGGTTGATTTTGGCCTTTTTCTGCCAGGTCTAAAAGGAAGGCGTACTCCATGGCGGTTTCCTTGAGCGCATGAAATCTTCCTGAAGCCCCACCGTGTCCAGCATCCATGTTCGTATAGAGTAAAAGCATGTTTTTGTCTGTCTTTTCGACCCTTAGTTTTGCAACCCATTTGGTAGGTTCCCAGTATTGGACTTGGCTATCGTGTAATCCTGAAGTAACCAGCAAGTGAGGATATTCCTTTTTTTCGACATTATCATAAGGGGAGTAGGACAGCATGTAATCATAATATTCCTTGTTTTTCGGATTGCCCCACTCGTCAAATTCCCCAGTCGTGAGCGGAATGCTTTCATCAAGCATGGTAGTGACCACATCCACAAACGGTACCGCTGCAATGACGCCCTCATACAGATCGGGCCGCATGTTGATGATTGTCCCCATCAGCATGCCTCCTGCACTTCCGCCCATGGCGAATAGCTTTCCAAGGGAAGTGTAGCTTTCTCTGAGGAGATGCTCGGAGCAGGTGATGAAATCGGTAAAGGTATTCCTCTTTTTGAGCATTTTCCCGTCATCATACCAGTGCCTTCCCAATTCCTGGCCACCCCGAATATGGGCAATTGCAAATACAAAACCTCTGTCTAGTAGGCTTAGGCGGCTTGAACTGAATACGGGATCAGTACTGAATCCATAGGATCCATAGGCGTATTGAAGCAGAGGATTGCTGCCGTCTTTTTTGAAGGTAGCCGTCTTGTAGACCAAAGAGATAGGGATTTTGGTCCCATCTTGTGCAGTGGCCCAAATCCTTTCAGATTGGTAAAGTGATGGATCAAAACCTCCCTGTACTTCTTGTTGCTTGAGGAGCACTTTTTCCCGTCTTACCATATCATAGTCATAAGTAGAAGAGGGCGTTGTCAGGGAATTATAGCCAAAGCGTAACGTAGTGGTGTCAAATTGAGGATTATAGCCTAACCAAGCGGCATAAGTCGGATCATCAAAGGTGATATAATGATGGTCAGAACCGTCCAAAGGGATGATTTGGATTTTAGTCAGGCCATTAGAGCGTTCTTCAAGCACTAGGAATTGACCAAATACCTCAAATCCTTCCAGTAACGTGTCATCTCGATGAGCGATGATGTCTACCCATTGGCTCTTGTCCGGATTTTTAGTGGGTGCTTTGACCAGTTTATAGTTTTTGGCATGTTGGTGATTTGTCAGGATTAAAAAGTGATCTTCAAAATGCTCCACACTGTATTCCAGGTCACGTTCCCTTTCTTGGATAAGGTGGAAGGGAGACGTCGGATGATGCGCATCCAGGTAGCGGATTTCCGAAGAGACGGTGCTTTCGCTGACAATAAAGATATAGTCTTTGGATTTAGACTTGGCCACATGACAGGTGAACGTCTCATCAGCCTCTTCGTAAACCAAAATGTCCTCTTCCTGAGGTGTCCCGAGGGTGTGTTGGTAAATTTGATATGCCCTTAAGGTGTTGGGGTCCTGTTTTGAATAAAAGAGGGTTTTGTTATCATTGGCCCAGACCATATTTCCGGTTACTTCGGTGATTTGATCTGGGAGTGCCGAGCCGGTGCTGAGATCCTTAATCTTTATATTATAGACCCTCCTGCCGACATGATCCTCTGCATGGGCAAGCAGTTGTTGGTTATAGGAAAGGGTTACCGCATTGACGTTAAAATAATCATGTTCTTTTGCCAATAAGTTGACGTCCAATAAAATTTCTTCCGGGTGTTGTAGCGAGCCTTCTTTTCGGCAAAAGACAGGGTATTCCCCTCCCTTGACAAATTTCGTATAGTAATAATAGCCGTCCCTAAAATAGGGGACACTTTCATCGTCCTCTTTGATGCGGTTTTTCATCTCCTGATAGAGCTTTTCCTGAAGTGGCTCCGTATGGGCCAAACTGGCTTTTAGGAAGGCATTTTCCTCATTCAGGTATTGGATGACTTCAGGATTTTCCCTTTCATTCATCCAGTAGTAAGGATCTCTCCGTGTATGCTCATGGTAAGTGATGTCCTGTATTTTAATGGGAGCCTTAGGGGCTTTTATAGCTTTCATAGATGATCTTTCATTGTAATTCGGAGCAAAGGTACTGTCTATGAAAAAATAAACCTATCCATCCTCTAAATTGATCGGAAGTGAGGCCTGTCCGGAATGGAATAGTAAAAATGTATTTAAAATTTTATGATGTAAATGATTGATTATTCAAAAACAAATTATATTTAAGGGTTTTATAAAGTATATCATATGGGTTTCGTACAGGAATTTAAAAAGTTTGCCTTAAGAGGCAATGTTGTTGATCTCGCTGTAGCGGTCATCATTGGAGGTGCTTTTGGGAAAATCGTTACCTCCTTGGTCAATGACGTGATCATGCCTCCAATAGGATTGGCTCTTGGTGGCGTGAATTTTAAGGAACTGATGGTGGTCCTGAAGGAACCTTCGGTCACTGCTGATGGAGTGGAAGTGGCGGCAGTTGCCATTAAGTATGGCGCATTCATCAATACCATTGTGGATTTTTTGATCATTGCCTTTGTGATTTTCATGGCTATTCGCACCATGAATAAGCTCAAAAAGAAAGAAGAAGCCAAGCCTACACCTCCTCCTGCACCTTCAAAAGAGGAAACCCTGCTTACCGAAATAAGGGATATCCTGAAGGCCAAGTAAGGTGTTAAATAGGGTCCGATAAGGCGGTCTCATAAATGGGAAGTTCGATGTGGTCATTTCTGCTATAGCTTTGACCACGCTGTCTATCGGTTAAATTGATAGCGGACCTGAAATGTCAGTTCAGTCAGGTGAGTGTTTTCCACTTGTTGAAGACCACTGCTGATGGTCTCTCTGTCCGTGTAGACCGTCCTGGCCCACCGAAGCCAGAGGCTTAGTTTTCTTATGGGTTTAAATTGGGTTAGGAGATAATAGCGCATACCTTGACCATAGTAGCTTGGTATGGAAAATGCCCAAAGGACGTTTTTCTCATAGACATATTGACGATTGTCGTAATCGTCTGTGTCAAATAAGGCGATCCTGCCACTCCATTTCCACTTTTTGAAAGCAACATTCAAATCTTGGACGATGGTATAGCCCTTAGTAAGGTCTTGGTGGTAATCAAAAGAACTCATCTGGATCCTCGAACGCATGGAAAAATGTTCGCTGATTTTCATGTCAAGGTTAAGCAGGTAGTTGTGTTTTTTGCCGGTTTGGATCTGATAAGTAGTCAGGTCATTTTGTGAGGCAGTGACATTACGGTCTTTTACTTCTTCACGAATTTGAAAGTATAATTCCATTGATTTGTTGGGCGTATAGCTGATGCGTTGGAGCCATTCATGACCAGAGGAAGGCGCATATACGCGGTACCGCATCCATGGAAATTTAAACTGGTCATAGTATCCACTCCATTGGAGTTGCTTGGTGGGATGGTAGCTTAGCCCAAGGTAAATCCCCTTTTCATTGATCGGTCGAGAACCTTCCCCAAAAGCATTTCCGTAGAAGCTGTGAAAATTTCGGTCGTAATTCCTGATATGCAATACCATATCCAATTGCTTGCTTAAACTGCTCATGATTCCCGCCACATAGGCCACACCTTTGCTTTTTGATATCGCTGTTTCTCCAAAAAAGAAATGATTTTGGTAATTGTAGGAGAAATAAGCACTGTGCAGATGGTTGGTTTGGCCCCTGAATTCGAAGCCATTATAATTTCGGAGATCCCTGATGTAAGGCCATTCAAAATGGGTTAGCAAGCTATTTAGGCCAATTTGAAGGTTTCGGTCATTAGAAGAATAGTTAAGGTTTATGCCGATGTTTTTTTCGTGAGCAGCAGCTTTCTTGCTGATTTCGGAGGCGGTCCTGTGGTAGCCACTTGAGGGGAGTGAGGTGATGCGATATGGGACAGCACTGGAGTCAATATTGGCGTCTCTGGCGACCGAAGAAGCCATGATGGATCCTTCAAGCCGCCCCTTTTGGTACGTGGCGGAGATCCCTCTGAAATATCCCGTTTCCATGGAAGAGGTGTAGGGCTTGATGCCTGTCGAACTTCTTCGGGTAGTGGTGATGGTTTCGGCTCCCTTGCCTACCGAAAAGCCCGCCCCGAAGATCAGTCCTTGTCCGTATTGTGCTTGGTAATCACCGACGGTAATTTGCTTCCAAGGGCCTTTATCGTAAAGGGTGAGGTGATAGCTCAGGAAGTTAAACCCGTATCTTTTTGAGGAAGGATCCCAAGTAAATACTTCTCCTGCATCCCGATCCATGGTAATGCCAATGCTAAAGTCTCCCGTGTGCTGGCTTCTTAGCCTGAGGTACTGCGTGCCTGGAGTTCCTTGGTACCTGCTGGTAAGCGAGCCGTTTTTCAAGGTATCTGGAGGAGTGAATCCCTTGCGCTCTTCCAGGTAAATACGGTGTCGGTAAATGAGGTAAGCCGTTTTTTCACTTAATATCCGTTTGGGCAGTTTATGGGCGTATTTTTTGGTGTTTTCCCCCAAGGTGACAAATGGCACAAGCTTCTTGATGGTTTCCCGATCGAAGCCAGGAATGGATTGGAGCTCATAGATGGATAGCAGTTTCCCATAAATTTGCTGATATGTGAAAAAGTTACTCACTTGTAACGGAGTGAGGATGTAAAGCGATTGGAGGTCATCCGGAGAACAACGGTTAAGGTCAATAGGGTTTAAGTAGCGCTGTAAAAGGTTTTCGTATAGCTGCTCATAATTCAGGTCTTCTTCCTGAAGTGAGAAAAGTTCTTCAGCGAATGCTTCCACATCAAACTCGGTCTGAGCTTGAGACGTTCCGAAGCAAGTGAGGATGAAGATAAGGAGAAAAGTAAACCATACTTTCATAGCGATCCAATCGTATAGTTCAAAGAAAAATGATGGGTGAATCCCAGTTGGTGGTTTTGGGCCACTGCATAATCAAATCGAAATCGCTTTGGGTTAAATCCAATACCAAAATGGAGATTGGAGGGGTTGGTACGAACGCCACATCTCGCCCAGAAGCGATCGATAAAGTTATATTCCAATCCAAACTTGGCCACTGCCGGTAATAGAATGTCCTTTTCAGCCTCCAATCCAATAAGCAATTTTCCTGAAAGTCTATAAGAGAGCCCCACCTTTACAATGGTGGGGAGGTAATCTTGCGAATCCCTGCTCAATTGGCTCCTTGAAAAATTATAGATGTGCGCTCCAAAGGTAAGCTGAGGACCGAGTACAGCCGTCCCGCCAAATTCAAAGACAGGCACTCCATTTCTGCCATAGCCTGAGATATTGGTCTGTAGATAAGTCGCTTTGATGCCAAAGCTGGCGATGCCCATTTGGTTGGCATAGCTTATTCCGACGGCTTGTTGATTGAATAACTCCCCGCCATAGTGTGATAGTCCGATGCCAAAATTTCCTTTTTCCGTAGCCATAACCGCCCCTGCACCCAAGGTGGTCAATTCATCTAATCCTAATCGGTGATCGTAGCCCACTACGGCCGTAGTAGTACTTGCCCTTCCCATGGCACCGGGATTGTTGAAAATACTCCATGCATCAGATAGTGTCACATGTGCATGGGCCATTCCATAGCTTCTAGCGCCTTTCGCAAAAATCTCCGAACCATGCTGTCCATAGCTGAAATAAGGACTGACAAGGAAAATACACGAAAAAGCATATAAAATAAACTTCATAATAGTGAAAATAAACAGTTAAAAAATGTGTTTGAATTAAACTGTAAAAAATGATGAAGAAATAAAAATATCGTCTTTTAAAGTGGGGCTTTGATGTTGATGAAGAAGCTGCCCACCTGCTGGCTGTTTACAGAATATTCAAACCGGAATACTTGATCGTAGAAGGTGACAAGGTCTAATCCCAGGCCATAGCCGTACAAGTAGGTGTTGGTAAGGGCTACATTTTCAGGGATGTGGTTACGGTCATTGACGTAGCCATGATCAAAATTGGCACTTATATACGCCCTGATTGGAAAAGTACTGAATTCTTCAATGGGGATGAGCTTAGAGATGTCATATGCTACGTCCAGCAGCTTATACCTGAAACTGTTTTTATGAATGATGGTTTGCTGCCCTTCGATTACATTGATCTCATATCCCCTTATAAAATCAGGAGCATAACCAATCCCCCGGACCAAAGTATATGGTTGCCTAGAGCTAAGGTAGCTGGAAGCCGAAATGCCGGTAACGAAGTGAGTTTTGTCGTTAAATCTGAAATACTTGTTGGCAATCAGGGAAATTTCGGTTTCGTTGACGTCATCATTGGTGAAGAGGCCATACCTTGTCACACCTACGTTGATCAGTTCCCCTTGAGTGGCATAGGCTACATTGTCCCTTCGATCGTGCTTGAAATAGTAGGAGGCATAAAAATACTTTTGTCGCGTACTGTCGTTTAGAAAATAATTAGGGTTTTGGGTCAATACATCCTCATGGATTTTGGTGTTGCTGAACCCGAGGGTGAGGTAATTGAAGTTATAAAAGTTGCCCCGGTAAGTGTACTGGACCGTGGCGCCTATATTCTTCCTTAAGATTTCCTCTTCCTCATTAGTGTAAAATACTTGCTTGTTATAAGCGGATTTGACAGCAATCGTCTTGTTGGTATTATAATTGACCCGAAGTGCCAGGCCATGTTCTTGGTCTTTGTCAATATAGGGGATGCTGTATACCAAGTCAAAAGCTTGGGTGAAGCCCAGCTGGCCCATGACCCGTAGTTTTTCATTACGGCCTCCCACGTTGTTATGGTTAAGTTTTAGCCCATAGTTTACGCGGGAGAGGTCCCTGTTTTGATTGATCCACCATTCGGAGAAATTTCGGTCAGCCAGGTCGAAAATAATACTGGGGATTACATACCAGCGCTCTTTTACCGAAACAAGCAGCTCTACTTCTTCGTCTTCCACAAAAAGCGGGGTGATCTCTACAGAAGTGAAGAGCTGCAGATTATAAATCCGTTGCTGATCGGTTTTGATCATGGCCAAGAACTCCTCCCAGTCGTACACCACTCCGGGAGCGACGTCCATTTCCCTGAGAATGATGTTTTTTCGGGTTTTTTCATTGCCAATGATAAAGACATTGTTGACCGTTACTTTTTCGGGGATTTGGAGGGAGTTGGCGGTTTGGGCGGTACTATCTCCGTCTTGTCCCAGTGCTCGTGTACCGTGAATCAATACCAAACCAAAGAAGCATAGTAATAACCGTGCCTTTTTGATGTACTTTTGCGGTATCGAAAAACGGATTTGTTTCACGTTGTGGAACTTTGTTTTATATTTTGGCCTTTTAATTCAAATGAACTAAATCTTGAAAACTATTTTAAGAAAAATAGCAATTTTTCCGGTGTTGTTTTATCAATACTTGATCTCGCCGATGTTTCCGGGTACTTGTAGGTATACGCCCACTTGTAGTCAATACACCAAAGAGGCCATTCTCAAGCATGGCATTATCAAAGGTGGATGGTTAGGGATCAAACGTATTGCCAGTTGCCATCCTTGGGGAGGCCATGGCCATGATCCCGTTCCCTAGTGTTTTTGGGTTGGATTGCCGATTTTTAAAGCCCTGATGACCAGAAATATCCCTCCCAGAACCAATGGGATACTCAGGGTCTGTCCCATGTTAAGGGCAAGGTTCTCTTCAAAGTCTACTTGGTTTTCTTTAAAAAACTCCCAAACAAACCGCATTCCAAAAACGGAAATCAGAAATAGGCCCAACAGCAGCCCATCCGGCAGTCTTGCTTTGTATTTACGCCAGAGGGAGTATAGAATTAAGAAAATGACAAAATAAGAAATGGATTCATAGATTTGTGTGGGGTGCTTCGCAAGCCCAAAGGTACGGACAGTGGCCAGGTAGTGATCCCCTTCATCTTTTAAGTCATAGTCCAAAGGGGAGTCCGTTGGCTCAGCCATGTATTTTTCAGTGCTGTTAAACTTGGTCAGGACGTATTTTACATCGTTTTCCAAGGTTTTTCTGAGGTCAGCTTCTTGGTAGTTCCCTTTTTTGATTTTAATGTCAATATTCACGGGCACCTGTCCATTGCCTTGCAGTTCTCCTGATCGGTCATCCGGTTTATAGGCAGCAACATGCTCCACTGGGACATTAAGGGTGCCGAGGATCTCTTCAGTGCTATGGGCGTAGACAAAGCCATTGTCCGTTCCGGTAGGCTTGCCGCCAATTTCAGAATTCATTAGGTTTCCAAACCTGATCAATGCCCCCGTCATCGCGACCACGATGACAATGCGGTCCACTACCCAAAGGTAGCGCTGATTTGGAGTGTTACGCACATAAAGCCACAGGGCTATTAAGATGGCTATTGCAGCACCGTGACTGGCGAGGCCACCTTCCCAGACCTTAAGGATTTCGATCGGGTTACTGAGGTACTTCTCGGGTTCGTAAAACAAGACATGCCCCAAACGGGCACCAATGATGGTGGCCAGAACCATGTAGATGGTTAACTTATCCACTAATCTTTCGTCGTGCCCTTCTTTTTTGAAGATATAAATGACGATTTGCTGGGAAATGATAAAGCCCAAGGCAAATAAAAGGCTGTACCATCTGATGCGATCAAAACCAGGAAAAACAGCTGGGTTGGGACTCCAGACTACGTAATCTAAAATTGTGCTGATCATTGGTCTAGTTAGTTTCTGCTAAGATAGTTTTATTATTCATCTAAACGGTCCAATTCACGTAATTCTTCTGTGAAGCCTCCCGATAGGATGGGAAACCTACACCAAGTTTTAGGATCCACATTGAAGTCATCCAAGTGGAAAGATGGAGCCAAGCGTTCCCGTTTCCATTGATTCCTGGACCAAAGCCTGAAGAATTTTTGGATATACTTTTTTAGTTGAACGGGAGAAATATCAAGTTCTTGTTTTAGGATCAGGTAAATGTCTGCTGGTTTTCGGCGATCCCTAATGGCCAGTCGCTCGATTTCCACAATCACCGGGTAGGGCATAAGGTCCTGTTCATCTGTTTGGTGTTGCTCTTGGGGTCGGAGCTCTGCAGTAGGTTGTAAAGCATTGACCTTATGAAGACCACTGTAGCCTAGGTGTTTTTCAGCCCATTGCAGCCATTGTAAAATAAAATCCTTGTCCACTGCGGCGATAGGAGAGATGCTGCCACTGGTGTCTCCATCCATGGTAGCATAACCTACATCCCCTTCACTTCTGTTTGATGTGGCCAAGAGGAGGGCGTTATTGAGGTTGGCGAGCATCCATATTGCTGGTGCACGGACCCTGGCTTGGATGTTTTGCAGGGTAATATCATCTTGGTCCCAAGTGAGCTGGCGACCAATGGCAGTTTCGATCTTCTTGGTGTAAGAACTTACCTCTGTGGAAATTTTCCAGTCATAGAAAGTAGCGCCCAAGCTTTCTGCCAAACACCGTGCGCTCTCCAGGGTATCCGCTGAAGAATTGTCTGAGCCTTGATAGGCCGTGGTAAGGATTTTTTGGACAACGGCCTTTGTCGAATTTTCTGTAGAGGATAGCTGTGAAATATGTGCCCTTTCTAAAAAAGCATCTAGCCCCAGCTCGTGAATGCCACGATGGACCATTTCGGCCACCAGTGTCGCGATGGAGGAAGAATCGGCTCCCCCGCTTAGGGAAAGTACAAAACCTGTGCTCCTGCTTTTTCTCATATAATCAAACAGCGCCAAGCAAACAGCAGCGGTAAATTCCTCATTTTTATCATGCTCTGAAACAGCTTCCTCATGAGGAATGGCATCCTTGTCGAAATCAAATGCACGTACCTGATAAGGCTTGAAAGAAAGGAGTGGATTTTTGAGGAGCAATTTACCATGTTGAGCTGCGAGGATTTCTCCATCAAAGATCATTCTGCCGGCCTCATTTCCCAATAAGTTCACATAAAAGTAGGTGGCATCTAAAGCGATACTGCTTTCGGTGACCAAGTCCTCTCTATGGGCGCTTTTCCCCATGGCAAAATGACTGGCACTCGGGTTAAATATCAAGTCTACATGCCGGTCCTTCAATCGGTACCCTGGGCGAAGGTCTCCGCGCCAAGCATCTTCGCAAATCTCAAAACCGTAGGTGATCCCCTTTTTATCAAAGACCATATCGCCAAAAGGAATGTTTTCACCAAAGAAATCCAAGGTGGTCATCTTTCCGGCCTGCCAAGGGCTAAACCAGCGAAATTCATAGTGTACCCCATCGATAGCCAGAAATTGCTTAGCCATGATGCCACGGACTTTCTGGTTTTCCAGTACAGCGGTACAGTTGTAGAGCGTTTCTCCGATTCGCACAGGAAGCCCTATGCAAATGGTGATATCCTTAGCATAGGGAAGCAGTTTCTGGAGCTGGGCTAATGATTTATCAGGGTACCATCGGCTCAGGAATAAGTCTTCGCTGCCATAACCTGTAATGGCCAATTCGGGAAAACACAAAAGTTCGATGCCCTGTGATTTGGCTTCTTGGATGGCATCCGTGATGTTTTTGAGGTTGCCTTCCCAGTCCAGTGGGGTTTGGTTGACGGTGGCTCCACCTATTTTCAAGATTGACATATAGCAAGGTAAGTTTGAAGGTGACTTTCCCTGTGATGCAGGTGGAAAGTTCGTTCAAAACCAATTAACATAAGTGGCAAATATAGGGTTCTATAAGGCCAATTTTAGTTTTTCGAAAGCATTTTTTGCGGCTTCTTGCTCGGCTTTCTTTTTTGTAGGCCCTTTTCCTTCGGTGAAAACCTCTCCTTCGACCTTCAGTTCGATCGTAAATTCCTTAAATCGCTGCGTTCCGGTAACGGACTGCAGAAAGAACTCTACCTCCTTGTTCTCCCTTTGCGACCATTCGATGATCTTACTTTTGAAGTTCGTGACTGTGGTGATGATATTATCAAGGTCAAAGTAAGGGGAAAGGATCTTGCTCAGGATAAATTGACGACAAAAAATATATCCTCGGTCCAAGTATACCGCACCCACGAGGGCTTCTAGGGTGTCACCATAAATGGATTTGTGCGAATATAAGCCTTTATCGGACAGGTCGGATTCGACGATGTTGGAAAGACCTATTTTTTGTCCTACCCGGTTGAGCGATTCCCGGTTGACGATTCGTGACCGCGTCTCCGTAAGAAAGCCTTCGTCCCGATAAGGAAACTTCATGAAAAGGTGCTCTGCCACGACAGTTCCCAGCACCGCATCACCTAAAAATTCCAGGCGCTCGTTAGAAGCTTTAACGCCATGTTTGATTTCTTCTGCAGCAGAGGAATGGCGCACGGCCAGTTTATATAAAGATAAATTCAAAGGCTTGCTGCCGACCATTAACTTGATGGCAGCAGCAAGCCTTTTATCTTTTTTGTTATAAAGTAGTTCGTGTAATCTGAGTTTTCGAAATATTTTCAAGGTCGGTTTACTCAGTTAATTTTTTGAAAATGACAGATGCATTGTGTCCGCCAAATCCAAAGGTATTACTCAAAGCTACGTTTACTTCCCGCTCCTGAGCCTTGTTGAAAGTCAAGTTCAGCTTTTCATCAAACGCTTCATCTTTGGTGAAGTGATTGATGGTCGGCGGTACCAAATTATGGTTGATGGCCATAATGGAAGCAATGGCTTCAATGGCCCCGGCGGCACCCAGAAGGTGGCCAGTCATGGATTTGGTACTGCTGATATTCAGGTCGTAAGCATGATCGCCAAAAATACGTTGAATGGCTTTGATTTCACTTACGTCCCCTAATGGAGTGGATGTACCGTGTACATTGATGTAATCTACCTCTTCCGGCTTTATTCCAGCATCCTCCAGCGCGAATTTCATCACATTGCCTGCACCGACACCTTCAGGGTGAGGGGCGGTAATGTGGTGGGCGTCTGCAGACATGCCGCTTCCGATGATTTCTGCGTAGATTTTGGCTCCACGTGCTTTAGCGTGTTCGTATTCTTCCAAGATAATGGCTCCTGCGCCTTCGCCAAGGACAAAACCATCACGGTCGTTGTCAAATGGGCGGGAGGCAGTTTCCGGGGAGTCATTTCTCTGGGAAAGTGCTTTCAGCGCATTGAAACCTCCTACACCGGCTTCCGTGACGGCCGCTTCAGAACCTCCGGAAACAAAGACATTTGCTTTGCCCAATCGGATATAATTATAAGCATCGATCAGTGCGTTGGTGCCCGAGGCACACGCTGATACGGTCACGAAGTTCGGCCCTTGGAGACCATATTTCATGGAAATAAATCCTGCGCTGATATCAGCGATCATTTTGGGAATAAAGAACGGATTAAAACGAGGTGTTCCATCACCTGTAGCAAAACTGGCTACTTCGTCCTGAAAAGTCTTCAAGCCTCCAATGCCAGAGCCCCATATCACACCGGCCTTGCTAAGATCTATCTTATCAAGGTCCAGCCCAGAGTCGTTCATGGCTTCCTCAGCTGCAATGACTGCATACTGGGTGAAAGGATCCATTTTACGGGCTTCTTTCCTATCAATAAATTGCTCAATGTCGAGGCCTTTGACCTCGCAAGCAAATTGCGTCTTAAATTGGGAGGCGTCGAATCTAGTAATAGGAGCAGCACCGCTCACACCATTAGCAAGACCTTTCCAGTACTCTGGGACGGTGTTGCCTAATGGCGTGAGGGCGCCTAGACCTGTTACTACAACTCTTTTTAAATTCATAAATGAATTTTGAGTAGTTAAATTATTTTACGTTTGCTTCCAGGTAGCTTACAGCTTGACCTACAGTGCCGATTTGCTCAGCTTGGTCATCTGGAATAGAAATGTTGAATTCTTTTTCGAATTCCATGATAAGCTCAACCGTATCCAAAGAGTCAGCGCCAAGATCATTGGTGAAGCTTGCTTCAGGAGTTACTTCAGATTCTTCTACGCCTAACTTATCCACGATAATGGCTTTTACTTTTTGTGCAATTTCAGACATTTTGTGATTAGTTTAGTTAAAACACTCCGCAAAGAAATATATTTAATACCTTAATGTCAAAAAAAACCGTTAACTAAATTTAAGATATTCCGGTGAAACATTGAAGTTGACCAATAATTTTTAATTTTGTTGTTTTAAAAATCCTTCCTTCATGAGGAAAACAAAACTCCAAGTAGAACACGATTATGAATTTGATCTCATAGGGCTGGTAGCTCCTTTAAAGGACTACAAGATGGCCTGGGTGGTGAATAGTTCCTTGGGAATCAGGATGATAAAAATCGGTGATTTTGAATTGGATTTCTTAAATCGGCCAGGGCTAATTATTTCCCGGTATATTTTGGAAAAAGATCATGGCTATATTCAGTTATTAAAGAACCGTTCTTTTTCAGATTCGGGACAAACACTGTATCTTGTGCCAGAATTAAAGATTATGGATTATTTTCTCCTACTTCAGGATTTCACCCAGGAGACTAACCTTAATCACTGTATAGGTCAGCTGTCACAAAGCAGCTATGTCCAGAATGTAGTAAGGCTGGATGTGACTAAGCTGAAATCAAAGGAGAACCTATTAACCTATTAAATATTATAATATATAAACCATGAACTTATCCATCGCGAATAAGAAAACCAAGATTTTGGCCACTGTTGGTCCGGCTTCTAATAACGAAAAGACGCTTACCGAGCTGGTAAAGGCCGGAGTAAATGTGTTTAGGCTGAATTTTTCCCATGGAAACCATGAAGTGCACGCAGAAGTGATCAAACTGATCCGTAAAATCAACAAGGATTACGGATGGAACGTGGGAATTTTGCAAGATTTGCAAGGCCCTAAGATCCGAGTAGGTGAAGTAGAGAACAATGGCGTGGAGATCAAAGAAGGTGATCCGATAACCATTACAAATGAGCCAGTAGTGGGGACACCATCACTCGTGAGCACGGTGTACCAAAACCTTCCCCGTGATGTGGTCCCCGGTGACAGAATCCTGATTGATGATGGTAATTTAGAGGTGTCCGTTAACAGCACCGACGGCAAAAATGTTAATTGTACGGTGGTGCATGGTGGTATTCTGAAGTCCAGAAAAGGCATCAACCTTCCCAATACCAAGGTGAGTGCGCCTTCCCTGACAGAAAAGGACGTGGAAGACTTGGCTTTTGGTTTGGATAATGAGGTGGATTGGATTGCCCTTTCATTCGTGCGTTCTGCCGAGGACATCATTGACCTAAAAAAGAGAATTGAAGCTAAAGGGAAGGGATGTAAGATCGTCGCAAAGATCGAAAAACCTGAAGCCCTGGATAATATCGATGAAATCATCGAAGTGACCGATGGTGTCATGGTGGCACGTGGAGACCTAGGGGTGGAAGTGCCCATGGAAATGGTGCCGTTATGGCAAAAAAGAATCGTTGAAAAATGCAAGCAAGCCAGTAAGCCGGTAATTATCGCCACGCAAATGCTGGAGAGCATGATCCAAAATCCGCGTCCTACCCGTGCCGAGACCAATGATGTAGCCAATGCCGTATTGGACGGTTCAGACGCCGTAATGCTGTCTGCTGAAACAGCTTCAGGGGCTTATCCTGTTCATGCTGTGGAAGCCATGACCAAAGTAATCCAGTATGTAGAAAAGAATTCGGATGTTTACCATTACCTATACGACATCCCAGAGTCAAGCGAATATTTCGTGAGCAACAATGTCATCATGATGGCTTCAGGGCTGTCTAAAAATGTAAACGCAAAGGCCATTGTGGGCATTACTGCATCAGGCTTTACTGCTTTCCGAATCGCTTCTCATCGGCCATTTGCCAAAAACTTTGTCTTTACCCACAATAAGACCTTGATCACACAGTTGAGCTTGGTATGGGGCGTGACGGCTTATTTCTTCGAGGGCAAGCAAGTATCTACCGATGATACCATTACCTTTATCCAAGACACGTTGAAGGAAAAAGGTCATCTGAAAGTCGGTGATATCATGATCAATACGGCAAGTATGCCGCTCCAAAATAAAGGAAAGACCAATATGTTGAAAATCCACATGGTGGAATAGTCAGGGGTAATTTGAATACAGCCTAATTAACCTCTTCTGGTTTTTTAGCAAGACATAACAGATAGCATCGGGTGTAGGCTCGATGCTATTTTATTTTACTGGGTGATAGGAGAAAGATCAAGGAAAAAGGCTGGGGACAATCTGTGGGTTTCCAACTATTCGGATCAAGCAATATTTCTGGGGGGATGATTTTTGATATGTTCTTATGAAAGAAAATTTCACACCGCTAAAACGATGGGTTTCCTCCATCTGCTCGATTGGGCTTTAACGGGAAGTTGTGGAAAATAGGGCGGTCAATGCGGGTTAAACGGAAAACGTTGAATGGGTTAATTTACCATGGGCTTCACCCATGGCTATGAATGTGCCGAGGTTGTTTCATAAATAAATAATCCGTCATCACGAGCGGAGTGAAGTGATCTCGATGTACTTTCATTGCACGTATGACGAGATTGCTTCTTCCGATATCCATCGGAATCGTAATGACGAGGACTTATGAGACAACCTCTGGCTTTTGACTTTACATCATACACCATACCACGGATCAAGCAATATTGCTGAGGGCAACTTTATTTAAAAGGATGCTATTTCATCTATGAACTGGATGAATCCAAGCTTGGCCTAGAAGTCCTCTTCAAAGCCAAAGGCATGGGCATCGTAAACTTTTAAGTCATGTAACCTACGGATAAAAGATTTGAACACGGATTTGCCATTTCTTAATCATCCTATCTGTGTTTATCAGCGTTCATCCGTAGCAAAATAGCCACCAAAGGTGGCGAAGAACATATTTACCCATCGAAATAGGCTACCCTCCATCTTTTCTGCTTGATCCAATTATTCCATGCCGATGGCAGATGGAGCCGGTAATTATGAAAGTGCATTCCCTCAGAATTATAGCTCGTACAGAAGTGAATTCGTGTTTCAAGGCTGGATGGCTAAACTGAGATCTAATTCCCGACGGGTCCCTTTGGAGAGACCATGAGTACTTTCTCCTGATCGACCATTACGGCACCAGAAGGAGATCCTTTTACTTTCCTGACATATTTGCAAGGGGTGTATATCACCGCAGCCAAGGTTTCGTTTTTGCTTTTGGAATAGAAAGCGGCCAATTCAGCGGCCCTTTCCAAGGTGTTTTGGGGGATGGTTTGCCCAGACCTGTATTTGATGATGACGTGGGATCCCGCCACATCCTTGGCATGGAGCCACATGTCGTCTTTCCAACTGTAATATCGGAGCATTTGGTCATTCGCTTTAGCGGATTTGCCCACTAAAATTTCAAAACCATCGATATCAAACCGTTTAAAAGGTAGGTTGGTTTGTGATTCTTTGGTCTTGGAGGATAGTTGATGGTGTTTAGAGAAATCTCGTAATGTCTTGAAATTTTTTATGCTGGCTAGCTCTTCTAGCAATGATTCCAGTGTTAGGTAATATTCCTCCTTCTCACTAATGTTTTTTTCTAACTGCTGCACTTCAATTTTCCTGTTTTTGGATTTTCTGTACAGGTTTTCAGCATGTTTTTGTGGCGTAACACCTTTTTTTAGAGGAATGGTCACCTCTTTGTTTTGATAAAAATCAAATAGGCGGGCTTCTTCTGCTCCGTGTGGAATTTGATGAAGGTTTGCCATGATGATGTCAGCTACCTGACTAGGGGGAGCACTGCTTTTCAGTTCTTCTAATTTTTTAGCGGTCTTGTTCAGGTATGCCCATGTCTTTTTTTTCTGGTCTTCCAGGTTTTTTACCAAGTGGTTTTTTTCCTTCTCAAATGCCTGATGGACTACGGTGTATTGGAAGTATTCATTACAAGCCTCTAGTGGATTTGCAGAAGTGTATACGGGGGAGTTGGCTGGGAGCAGCGTAAATTGGTATTCATGCTCCTTTTTGACGATGCTGAACAATGGTGCGTTTAACATGTCGATCATTTCTTGCATCAACTGCCATTTTTGGGGAAGGTCTGCCTCAATGTAGCCATGGGATTTCAGCCATTCTCGGGGGATTTTTCCAAGCGTAGGCAGAAAAGTAGCAGCCTTTCCATTTTGTCTGATAAATTCCTCGTGCGACAGGTCAAGGTTCTTTTCCAGATCACCTAATAGAATATTATGATCTTCCTTTAATTCATTTCTGAACAGCGTAATAGCAGATGCTTGCTTGGTTTGATCAAAAAGGAGGATGTTTGACCGGTTGCCGTGAAGTTTGAAGAGCAGGGTCCTGCCCGTTTTAAAATCAATCCTAAACGCCCTTTCAAAAGATAGCACACGAACACTTGTTACTTGGTCTCCCAGTAAGGCAGAAAACAGGTCTACACTGTTTTTTTTACTCCTTTTATAGTCTTTTGGAAAGCAGATGCACGTATTGGAAGGACTGAGGTTAGCCCGTATGTAATGGGATCGTTCATTGTTCGCGAAACCCAAAACAAGTTCGTCACGGTGCTGGGAGAAACAAATGCTCAATTCCAGCCCGTTCAGGACGCGTTCCACTTCTGGACAGAGGTATTTTAAGAAATGGTAGTTCAGGTGCATGGTTAAAGGCTGATCGTAAGGCCGTCATAGGCCAAGAAGACATTGTCCGGTAGTTTGCTTTCTACGTTTTGCTGGGTGCCAAGCTTGTGGCTGATATGGGTGAGATAGGCTTTCTCTGGTTTGATAATATCAATAAGCTCCAAGGCTTCAGAAAGCGTGAGGTGAGAGAGGTGTTCCTTGATTTGAAGGGCATTTAGTACCAAGATTTTTGTTCCTCTCACTTTATCAAGCTCTTCTTCCGCAATGTATTTTGCATCGGTAATGTAGGTAAAATCTTTTATACGGTAACCAAATACTGGAAGCTTATAATGCATGACCAAAATGGGGGTAAATGTCGTTCCTAGCACTTCAAACGGCTGGTTGCTGATTTCATGGGTGACTACTTGGGGAACTCCAGGGTATTTTTTAGGGGCGAATACATATGAGTATTCCCGTTGGAGTTGGTTTAGGACAGCAGGAGTGCCATAGAGTGGCATGTCTCTCATCTGCATGAAATTAAACGGCCTGATGTCATCCATGCCGGCAGTGTGGTCTTTATGCTCGTGGGTATAGATGATAGCATCCAACTCGTTGATGCCTTCACGGAGCATTTGCGCCCTGAAATCGGGGCCAGTGTCGATTACAAAACTATTGTCGTCTACTTTCAGATGGATGGAACTTCTAAGTCGTTTGTCCCTGAAGTCGATTGAACTGCACGTTTCGCATTTACAGCCGATTACGGGGATGCCTTGTGATGTTCCTGTTCCTAGAAAAGTAACTTTCATTTGTTTTTCGTTGTTCTTGAGTCTTTTGCTTTCCGCTGGCATAGAAAATAAGTGAGATAGCCATAAATATGGAAAGTAGGCCCTGAGCACACAGCGGGCTTTTTGTGATCAGAGCTTTAATTCAGTCTGTTGAAGCTCTACATAGAAGTCTTGGTTTTTTTTGTTTTTGAATTCCTTAGGGTTGAAATCAAGCTCTTTCAAAATATCGATTAGGGTATTGACTTTCCCTTCCAACGTGTAATATTTATTGATTATTACGACTTTGGTGTCTTTTAAGATACAGTACCCAGACTTAAAGTTCCCCTTTTCATACCGAAGCATATAGTCCGATTCAGCAAAAAGACTTTCTATTTTATCCAGATAAGTTTTTGTGTACTTTATTGCCATCAGGAAAATTCAATAAGGATTATTTCGGTCCAAGATGTTTTTTGACGGTGGACAATAGGAGATCGTAGTCCAAGGGCTTTTGCAGGTAGTCATTTAGACCAGCTTGTTTGAAATCCTCCATGGTGTAGTTTTTGTAGTTGCCGGTGATGGCTATGATAGGAATGGCAGCTTTTTTAGGGTCACTAAGAGCCCTGATGGCTTTGGTACATTCGATACCATCCATTTTTGGCATGTTTATATCCATGAGAATTAGGTCGTAATCTGCTTCCGCCAGTTTATCCAATACTTGCTTACCATTCTTCACAGCGGTAATTTCATAATTTTCAAACAAAAGGACATTTTTTGTCAGGTTGATGATAACCGAACTATCTTCAGCTACTAAAACTTTTTTGCTCTCGCTCATTTTAAGATAGGTTGTTTAATTCTTTCAAATGCGATTTGAATACCTTGAGTTGTTCTTGCAATGTTAAATAATCTTCAATAATACCATTATATTTTGAGTCTTTTAATTTTTGCTCCAGAATACTGGCGTGTTTAAACAATATCTTTGCTCCCAAGGTACCAGAGTTTCCTTTTAATATATGAAGTTTTTCATCAATTTCTGAATATTTTCCATCATCAATTATCAATTTGATTTCATCCAAAAGCGTCTGCGCTTCTTCAAAGAAGTCTTCATAGACGGTTTTGATATCTTCATTTGTGTTGTATTTTTTCAGTTGGTTGTATACCTTTTGGTCCAGTATGTCATGGTCGTCATGGGCCGAATGGATGGATGATTCCAGGGATTTTTTGTGAAGATGATTGCTGATGCTCTCCAGTAGGTCCTTGGGTTTTACAGGTTTATCGATAAAGTCGTCAAAACCTGCAGATAAAAAGTAATCCCGGTCTGTCTGGTCAGAGTAAGCTGATATGGCGATGACCGGTGCAGCGGTAAGCCCTTCAGCTTTGATGATTTTAAGGGCAGTGATGCCGTCCATAATGGGCATTTGAATGTCCATTAAGATAAGGTCAAAATTTTCGCTTTTTATTTTGTCAATAGCTTCCTGTCCATTTTCAGCTGATGAAAACGGAAAATTGTGACAGATGATGTTTTCAAAAACTTTTCTGTTTAGGTTGTTATCGTCTACTATTAATATCCTTTTGTTTTCCATGACCTAATCCTCTAATTTTGGGCCATTGGTTCCCTAAATTTATGTGAAGGTTGTTGGTGAAAAATGATAAATATCTTCTAGTGGTAGCTGGGCCTACGGCCGTAGGCAAAACTGATTTATGCATAAAGCTAGCCAAAAATTTTAAAACTGCTATCATAAGTTCTGATAGTCGGCAATTCTATAAAGAAACGAATATTGGTACGGCCAAACCCTCACCTGCAGAAATGCAGGATGTGCCTCATTATTTTGTGGATAATCTGTCTGTTTACGAGGATTATGACGTAAGGAGATTTGAAAAGGACGCCCTGCAGGTTTTGGAAAAATTATTTGAAACCCATGATGTGGTGATTATGACTGGTGGGTCAGGGCTTTATATAGATGCCGTTTGCAATGGCTTTGATCCGATTCCGGATATAGATCCCGAAATACGAAAATCCCTCAATCAATTTTATCAAGAAAATGGCATTAAAGCCTTGCAGGACAAGCTTGCTGCATTGGACCCTGATTATTTCAAGGAAGTGGATATCCATAATCCGCAACGGTTGATCAGGGGATGTGAAGTTACTTTAGGAACCGGTAAGCCTTTTAGTAGCTATCGCAATAGAGGGCATGCAAAGAGGCCTTTTCAAGTAATTAAAATTGGCTTGTGGCGAGAACGAGAAGAGCTTTATGACAGGATCAATATGCGCATGGATGCCATGATTGCCTCGGGGTTATTTGAGGAAGCAGAAAGATTGTTTCCACTGCGGTCATTGAATGCCTTGCAGACGGTAGGCTATACTGAAATATTTGGCTATTTGGAAGGTAACTATGATAAAGAAGAGGCCATAAGATTGCTCAAAAGAAACTCCAGAAGGTATGCGAAGAGACAGATGACCTGGTTTCGAAGGGATGAAGAAATGAAATGGTTTTCGCCTGATGAGTATGAACAAGTAGTCACTTATGTCGAAGGTCAAATGGGCCCCTGACCCGTGAATTTGGCTACAAGACTATACGGCTTGGTCTGGATCAATTGATTGTACTGGTGTTTTAGGAGCTTGGTCCGGCCGAGCTGACGCTGAACGGCTGAGGCTTCGGGATGGCCGGTGGTGAGCAGGTGCTGAATTCCTTTTTCCACATCGGTAAGATCGGTCCCCAATTCGCGATGGAGGGCTGTTTCAAGGTTTTTTCGAAGCCCCAACAAAGCAGCTTTATATTGTTCTCTTTTTTGCTTGATGCTAAAACTGACCACCATGCCAAAGAGTAATATAAAGCCTGCTGAGGTGAGTATTATTGGTAAAAAACCCATGCTTAAATACTTAAAATTTCGATAAGTTTTAAGGTGTCTTTATTTAAGGGTTTGCTTTTGGTGATACAATCTTCAAAGCTAGTATATACCACTTCATCATGGATAATACCGGCCATGCAGTTGGCTTGTCCGTTCATGAGTCCTTCTACGGCGGCCATGCCACATCTACTCGCCAACATTCTGTCTTTACCGGTAGGGTTTCCTCCCCGTTGGATATGGCCGAGTGTGGTTACTTTGAAGTCTTTGGTGTCGTCATTGATGATGTTTTTGACCTTTTCCATGATTTCGGCAGCACTGCCTTCCTCGTCACCTTCTGCCACGACGATAACGCTGGAGGTCTTCGTTTTACGGGAGCCTTTGAGCTTTTCTACTACCTCATGGAGAGTGGTCTTGGTTTCAGGTACCATGACCATTTCTGCTCCTCCTCCGAGTCCACATTCCACGGCGATATAGCCACTGTCCCTACCCATTACTTCGATAAAGAAGATGCGGTCGTGAGCGGCAGCAGTATCCCGGATTTTATCGATTGCTTCCAAGGCAGTATTGATGGCGGTGTCAAATCCAATGGTAAAGTCGGTGCCGTATATGTCATTGTCTATCGTGCCTGGGCAGCCGATAGTGGGAATCCCATATTCCTCATAAAATACCTTGGCACCAGTAAAAGTACCGTCTCCACCAATGGCCACTAATCCTTCAATTCCATGTTTTTGTAATTGCTCGTAAGCTATTTTTCTGCCTTCTTTGGTGCGGAATTTTTCACTACGGGCAGATTTAAGGATAGTACCTCCACGCTGGACAATATTACTTACTGCATGGGATTCCATTTTTTGAATCTCGCCATTGATCATGCCATCGTAGCCGTACATGATTCCGTACATTTCCATCCCATGGAAGATCCCGGTACGGACGACAGCCCTGATGCAAGCATTCATGCCAGGTGCGTCGCCACCCGAGGTTAATACTGCAATTTTCTTCATCGGTTTAATTATAGGTTTTATAGTGAGCCAAAATTAAGCATTAATGAATGGAATTGTAATTAATTGGATAATTCTTTTGTCTCGTTTGTGCCATCGCCAATAGTGATGGCCTATGTGTTCATGGAAAATTAATTGGTTAAAAATACAATTTTCTGGTGATTTTTTTTTTAAGGGTTGATGCTTTATTATATTTGTTTTACACCTACTTAGTAAAATTTTATTTTATAATTTTTAATTTCATATAAATATAGTTTTGTGTTTTTGAAACCTATTTATGTGGATTTTGTAAAATTATAGACTGCGTTAATTGAGACCAGACACGAGAAGATATGAAAAGAACACTACTCTTTAGCATTATTGGTGTAATGCTGTACGGTATTGCCTATCCAAATTCTGATAAGGCAATGGCCGGGGCTGCACCAGTAATCAACACTACCCCGGGCTATACGGAATTTGAGCCTGGAGAAGGCGCTGTAACCATTGATGGAGCGGTTTCAGTGTCAGATGAGGATTCACCAAAAGCCTCTAAAGCCATCGTTAAACTTACCAACCTGTTGGATGGTGGCAATGAAATAATTAACATCGGCCCTGATGTGGTGGATTTGGCCAATGATAGTGGCCTCACGGTAAATTATAATTTTACCAGTGGCGAACTGACCATTACGGGTGAAGCTGATTTCTCTGTGTACCAGCGGATTTTTAGGGAGGTGACCTATAATAATGTTTCGCGCTTTCCAAATACAGAAGATAGGGTGGTATCCTATGCTATTTTTGATACCGATGGAAACCAAAGTGCTGATCAATTCCGAATCATTAAGATCAAAAATGTTCCGGCTGTCATCACCGACATGGAAGTGGTGCCTGAAGGCGTGTACGGTATTGGTGATGCGGTGTCTATTGTTCTTACGCTGAACAGGCCCGTTTGGGTCAATGGAGGTGTCCCTGCACTGACCTTATTGATTGGTGATAAGACTGTATC
This sequence comes from Echinicola vietnamensis DSM 17526, assembly GCF_000325705.1. Classification (NCBI taxonomy): domain Bacteria; kingdom Pseudomonadati; phylum Bacteroidota; class Cytophagia; order Cytophagales; family Cyclobacteriaceae; genus Echinicola; species Echinicola vietnamensis. The sequence goes on from NC_019904.1 coordinate 2,760,638, forward strand.
GGCTACCTATACATCAGGGTCTGGTTCTGATGAATTGGTGTTTAGTTATACTGTAGAAGAAGGTGATTTGGATGGGGATGGCGTGGCATTCACTGGAGCGGTGGCGTTAGAAGGAGCCAGTGTCGTGGACAGTGAAGATGAACCTGCCGATCTTACCATTGACCAGTTTCCGGATACTTCGGGTGTTTTGGTAGATGGAATCCGTCCAATCGTATCAGCAGTGACATTGCCCGAAGAGGGTACATATTCAGTTTGCGGGGCCAATGTGATGACATTCACGTTGGCCATGAGTGAGCCCGTGACGGTTGATGCAGGGGTGGTGTTAAACGTGGTAATGGATTCAGGGGAGGTGACTGCCACTTTGGATGCCGAAAAAAGTAGCGCGGAAAGTTTGGTCTTTAATTACGCAGTAGTTTCGGGAAATCAGGACGAAAACGGTATTGTCGTGAGGGCTTTAACACTCCATGGAGAAGGGATTAAGGATCAAGCTGGAAATGAATTGACCGATGTAGGAATGGACCACGCGGCGATTCCAGCGGAGAATAATATTTTAATAGACGGATCAGCCCCGCCGCCGCCGCAAGTGACAGGTGTAAGTCCGGATACAGGGGTTTCCGATAGTGACCAAATCACGAATACTGCTGCCATTTCCGTTACGGGAACGGCTGAGCCGAATATGACAGTGAACCTTCTTGTAAATGGCGATAAGGTAGGAGAGGCGATGACTGATGAAAATGGCCTTTGGTCCTATGATGCGACCGCCTTAGCGTGGGAGGAGGGGCAATATGAATTGTCTGCCACAGCAGGTGATGGGGAATGTAACCCTAGTGAGGCAAGTAATAGTATGTTACTGACATTAGATCTAACTGGTCCTGAACTTACCACGGTTAATCAAGAGGTTAATTTGGGGGCGAACGGAGAAGCTTCAGTAACGGTGTCCTCTCTTGTGGAGGGGGTAAGCGATAATTTTACCTCAGCGGAAGAAATAGTACTCGCCGTTGATACCGAAGTATTTACCTGTGATCACTTGGGAGAGAATGAAGTCACGGTTACCGCTACTGATGCAGCCGGTAACGTAGCAGAGAAGCTCGCCATAGTCACCGTGACCCTTAGCAATGACCTTTCTTTTACCGTAGAAAATGTGGAAATGGCATTGGATGAGAATGGAGAGGCTGAAGTTTCCGTGGATCAGTTGGTTACCGGAATCAGCGGAACCTGTTTGACCATGGAGGATTTTACTTTTGAGCTCAGCAAGTCGGTCTTTGGATGTGCGGATGTAGGAACCAATGAAGTAGAAATCACCGTGAGCGGAGCGCAAGACTTTGTAAGGGTATTGACCGCATCTGTAGTGATAATGGATAATACACCTCCTGTCGTCACTGGAACGGCAGCGAACATCGATGTGTATGTGGATGCATCTGGGGAACATGTGCTTGCGGATTATCTTGAGTTGTTGACCATTTCGGATAACTGTACAGTGGCCATGCAGGCCCAAAACCCTGCAGCGGGCACCGTCCTCAGCGGTTATGAAACGCCCCACCCCATAACAGTGACGGCAGTAGATCAGGCGGGAAATGAAACAACGTATGAATTCACCATTACCTTGAAAAGCAATATCATTGCTTCCTTAGTAGATCCTGAGGTGTTGACGGTGACGTGGGGGACCTTGCCGGAGGTTCTTCCTGTGCCAGATCAGGTAGAAGTGGTTTTGGTTTCCGGAGCCACTGCCATGGTAGATGTGGTATGGGACATACAGCATTATGATGAAATGACACCTGGGATATATCAAAATGGGGGTGTTTTGGAATTGGGGGATGAGTACAGCTATACCGGTGATCAGCAGCCAAGCCTGACGATAATGGTAGATGAGAAATCACTGCCTGAGGATATATTACTAAGTGATGATGAGTTTTCGGTAGAGGATGATCCCAATGCACCATTGGGCATATTGACAACAGTAGATGAAGATGATGATCAGCATACCTATGCTCTTGTGGGTGAAAATGAGGATGAGCAATATTTTTATCTGTTAGGAGACAGGTTGTTTTGGTCACCGGCAGACATGCCTGATGGCCAGCAGGAATTTGTCATTACGGTAAGCAGCACCGACAGGGTAGGAAATAGCATCTCCAAGACTTTCACCATTACACGGTCCAAGCCTGATTTGGATGACTTGCAGATTAGTAACGTGTTTAGCCCCAATGGAGACGGGATAAATGACGACTGGGGAGTTTCCTCATTACGTTTTTATGGTGAGGTGAAGTTGATGATTTTTGAAAGGAGTGGTAAGATGGTCTTTGTGACGTACAATCCTGAAGAGCGATGGAATGGTCGGTATGAAGGCGGGGATATGCCCGTGGGAGCATATTATTATGTGATCGAATTAGGGGAAGAACGGCAGAAGCGAAGAGGAGTCTTAAACCTTATCAGAAACTAATTCCAACAGTGGTGACCATGAAAAGCAACGACATGAAAAGAATTCTATTTATATTCCTGTTAACGACCGCATTGTTAAGCCAAGGATACGGTCAGAGCCGAAAGTACTTTAGTTATTTTAATGCTCTCCAAAGTTATTATAATCCAGCAATGGTAGGCTTGGAAGGGAGCAGTGCAAGGAGCATTGTCAGGAATCAATGGGGCGGTATTGATGGTGCTCCCAAAACGGTATATGGTAGTGTGGAAGGTGATTTTGCCCAGATGGGGGGAAATGACAGTGTGCCGTCCATTGGTCGAAATGCCATTGGGCTTTCCGTCATGTATGACAAACATGGCGCCTTTACCGAGACGGAATTACTGCTTAATTATTCCAATCGTATTCGCTTGTCCGAAAAACACCACTTGGGATTGGGGATAGGAGTGAAATACCAAAACACGGAATTGGATGGCATGGCATTGACTCCAGAGCAGTCTGATGACCCTTCGCTTTCCCAGTATTTGGGGGGATTTGCAGAGATGAAGTTCTTGGACTTTAATTTTGGCATGGCCTTGAGGCATCGCCAATACTATGTGGGGTATGCGGTTCAAAATATTGCCGCAGGAAAAATTTCATCAGGGGACGGGTTTTACAATGAGCGACCCATGAGCCATAACGTTCAGGCGGGGTATAGGGGAAAAGTGAGCGAGCAAATCGGCATGGCAGGAAATGTACTATACCGTGTTCAGGAAGACTTGCCATATAATGCCGAGTTTAATGTAAAGGCGCTTTTTATGGAACACGTTTGGATAGGTGTAGGACATCGAGTGGATTATTCGACGGGCCTTCAGGCAGGTTTTTTGATGAACCGGGTCAGCGTTGGGTACAGCTATGAGATGGCCACCCGACGGCAGTCGAAGATGTACGGGAGTACTCATGAGTTTATGGCCTCTGTTAGGCTGTTTGATCACTATGGAAAAGGAATTTTTGGAATGTGGTAATCCCCGTTTATATCAAACCTAAAAAAACGTTCTATTCCAAGGACGTTTTTTTTATATTCGCATGTCGCTAGCGGACAAATGTGTTAAAAAGTTTTGTTACAAAAAGCATTTATTTTAATGTTTAATACTTTTTAATATATTTGTTTTAATATGTTAATGGGTGAAGTGAAAAGATGTTCCGCTGGGAGCCTAAAAGATAAAGAAAAGACAATATGAAATTTTTAGTAACTGGAGTTGCTGGATTTATTGGACATGGGTTATCAAAAAAGCTTTTACAAGAAGGGCACCAAGTGGTCGGTATTGATAGTATCAATGACTACTATGATGTAAATCTTAAATTGGCAAGATTAAAAGACCTTGGAATAGATGATGCACCAATCAGCGAACACCAAAAGGTAGCTTCGACGGATAAAAGCTGTTTTGAATTTGTGAAAATGAAGTTGGAGGATGGGGATGAAATGAATGCATTGTTCGAGGCAGAGCGTTTTGATATTGTAGTGAATTTGGCCGCGCAGGCCGGTGTAAGGTATAGTTTAGAGAATCCTCGGGCATACGTAGATGCAAATATTGTGGGCTTTGTGAATTTGCTGGAAGCTTGTAGGCATCATCCAGTAAAACATTTGGTCTATGCTTCGTCCAGCTCTGTATATGGAGCGAATAAAAAGATGCCATTTTCCACTTCGGATAATGTGGATCATCCTGTAAGTTTATACGCTGCCTCCAAGAAGTCCAATGAATTGATGGCACACACCTATAGCCACCTATATGGTGTGCCTACTACTGGATTACGTTTTTTCACGGTTTATGGCCCATGGGGAAGGCCGGATATGGCCCTGTTTATTTTTACGAAAGCTATCCTGAATGGCAAGCCACTGAAGGTATTTAATTATGGGAAGATGAAGCGTGATTTTACTTACGTGGACGATATCGTGGAAGGTGTTTATCGAACGGCTTTGGTCCCTCCAAAAGGGCAACAGGAAGGAGATAAGGAAGACCTTTCCGGTGCTCCCTATAGGCTTTTTAATATAGGAAATTCTAAGTCCGTTAACCTTATGGATTTCATCAGGGCAATTGAAAAAGCCACAGGTAAAGAAGCGGTTTTGGAGATGTTGCCTATGCAGCCAGGGGATGTTCCGGCCACCTATGCGGATGTTTCGGCCCTTTCTGAGGTTACAGGCTATAAACCCAATACCCGAGTAGAGGATGGGGTGGCGAACTTCGTCAATTGGTATCGGGATTATTACCAAGTATAAGGAAGAGTGTTATGGTATTGTTTTTGGTTGTTGTAGATTTGTAAGCAGGGTTGCTCCTGCAAAAGTTACCAACCTTAATTTTAAAGCATATACCTAAAATCCATGCAGAAATCAATTTTAATTACCGGTGGAGCAGGCTTTATTGGAAGCCATGTCGTGAAGTTATTTGTTTCGAAATATCCGAATTATACCATCGTAAACTTGGATAGCCTAACCTATGCCGGGAATCTGGAGAATCTAAAAGAAGTAGAAAATAAAGGCAATTACTATTTTGAGAAAATCGATCTTCTGGATGAGAAGGGGTTGGTAGATGTATTTAAAAAATATCAGGTTACCGATGTGATTCATTTGGCCGCGGAATCCCATGTGGACAGGTCCATTTCAGACCCCTTGGCCTTCGTCAAAACCAATGTGATAGGAACGGTAAACCTATTGAATGCAGCAAAGTCTTTTTGGGAAGACTTGGAGGATCATTTGTTTTATCATGTGTCTACTGATGAGGTTTATGGTTCTCTGGACGATGGAGGCTTTTTCTTAGAAACCACCGCTTACGACCCACAATCCCCCTATTCGGCTTCCAAGGCCTCTTCCGATCATTTTGTAAGAGCTTATGCCAATACCTACGGGATGAAGACGGTGATCAGTAATTGCTCCAATAATTACGGGCCAAATCAATTTCCTGAAAAGCTGATTCCATTGTGCATCAATAATATTAAAAACCAAAAATCCCTTCCGGTATATGGTAAAGGCGAAAATGTCAGGGATTGGTTATATGTAGAGGACCATGCTGCTGCTATTGATGTGATTTTCCATGAGGGAAAATCAGGTGAGACGTATAATATCGGCGGGTGGAATGAGTGGAAAAATATCGATATTGTGACACTGCTCTGTGAGATAATGGATAGAAAACTGGGCAATGAAAAAGGAACCTCTGAAAAGTTAATCACTTTTGTAAAAGATCGTGCGGGGCATGACTTAAGGTATGCCATTGATGCCAGCAAACTTGAAAAGGAACTTGGCTGGAAGCCCTCATTGCAATTTGAGGAAGGCATTGAAAAAACGGTGGATTGGTACTTGTCCAATGAGTCCTGGCTAAAAAGTGTCACCTCTGGCGATTACCAAAATTACTATAAGGAGCATTACGAATAATATTTTTTTCACGTAGAAGTATTTATAAGGATAGTTAAATATGTTGTTTGACTATCCTTTTTTGTTGATGCTATTTTTTGAAATTCATATATGTTATTTGCGTTTTCATAACTTGGATATTTCAGTATATTTGGTTTGATATATCACCAACCAACATAGTACAATCCTAGTTTTGAATGAATAAATTGCTATTAACTATATCGATAGCACTGTTAATGATTTCATGCGTCAGTAATAAGCGCTTGAATTATTTACAGAACTTGCCCGATAAGGATCCCATTGATCTTGATGAGTTTATTCCTTATGCGGAGGTAGATTATGAATATATCCTTCAGCCGTTTGATATCGTGGATATTGATTTCGCTTCTACTGATGAGGAGCTGACCAAAGTATTTGAATACCAAGGTGCCCGAAATGCCCGAGGTGGAGGCGGTAATAATAGTGGCGATCCATTTTATTTTACTGGATATTCCATTGATAAGGACGGTACCGTAAGGATACCTAAGCTTGGTAAAATCAAAATAGCTGGACTGACAGAGGAAGCTGCTCGAACTAAGATTGAGGCAGAAATCAACCAGTATTTTAAGGAGGAAGTTTACGTAAGACTGCGAACGGGCGGTATAAGGTTTACCACCATGGGAGAGTTTAATAGTGCAGGTACCAAGGTGATCTATAAGAACAGGGCTACGATCTTTGATGCCATTGCTTTGGCCGGAGAAAGTGATATCCTGGCCAAAAAGAATGAATTGTTCCTCATTAGGCAATATGATGGTGGAACCAAAATTCACCAGATCAATCTTAATGACCGGGCATTATTGGCCTCACCTTATTATTTTATACAACCCAATGATATTCTATACCTACAGCCAATGTCCATTCGACAGGTGGGGGATGCCAATAATATCGCCACTACCTTGCAGTTGGCGATTGGTTTGGTGACGGCAGTGTTGTTCTTTGTGGCTTTAACGAAAGACTAGTGCATGAGAGAGGGGTTTGACATACCGAAGTTTGAGGAGGAAGATCAGCCGGTAGATATTAAGTATTACCTGATAAAGTATCTCCGGTTCTGGCCAATATACCTGATCAGTATGATGGTGTTTTTGGCCGGTGTTTTTATGTATCATCGGTATACGGTAGAGAAATATGAGGTCAGAGGGAGCATGCTTATCAATGCTGCTCCGAGCCCAGAAGTGAGGATCCTTGATCGCTCCAACATTTTCGAGAACCCGGGTACGTTGGAAAATGACATGTTAGTCTTCACGTCCAAAAATTTGGCGGCAAAGGCACTTGAGAAGGTGCATTTTGATGTGAGCTATTTTGCTTACACCAAGATCAAGGAGATCGAGCTATACCAAAAATCCCCCATCAAGGTAGATGTGGACTGGGATCATGCCCAGCAGGAGCATGGCCTGATCAGCCTAACCGTGGTGGGGGAAGATACCTTTACTTTAGGTACACCTGACCATGGCATTTTTAATTGTTTTTCGTCACAGAAATCGATATCAAACGACACAGGCATTTTAGGAAAAACCTTTCGGTTTGAAGAGGTTATAGCATCTCCAAAGACGAAATTTGTGGTAAACAAAGTTGCCTCGATGAAAGTAGGGGAAAAGCTGTCGTTTGTTATTCATAGTCCTTCTTCGTTGGTAGATTATTATTCGAATGCGATTGCTGTACGTCCCCAAAACAATTATGGGTCGGTACTTCAAGTGACCTTACGTACTAAAGTAGTGGAGAAGGGAAGGGATTATGTCAATGCGCTGATGAATGCGTATATGGAGCATGACCTGGAAAAGAAAAATCAGATAGCTGAAAATACCCTTAAGTTCATAGAGGAACAGATGTATGTGGTGGAGGATTCCTTGAAATTGGCAGAAAGGAGGATGCTGAATTTTAAGGTAGACCACAAAATGCTGGATGTGGACTCTGAATATGGAGGGGTGCTGACCAAGATTCAGAGGTTAGAAGAAAAACTTCAGGAAATGGTTTTTGAGTTGGAGTACTATAAATCACTAGAAGCGTACTTAGCAGAAAGAGATGGTGATTTCAGCGAAACCATTGCGCCATCTATGATGGGCATTACCGATGCTTCGTTAAATAGTATGACCCAGCAGCTGATGACCTTTTCCATGGAAAGAAAAAGGATGCTTTCTGTGGTGAATGAAAATCATCCAGATGTAGAAAAATTGGATGAACAAATCGCTCGATTACGGGAAAATATCTTCGAAAACATCAAAAATCTGGTGGCCAATACAGAAAAGAAAAAGCAAGAAGCGGAGAAAAAACTGGCTACTTACGATCGGGAGTTTTCAAGGCTGCCAAAAGCCGAGTCCAATTTTGCCAACATCTTCAGAGAGTTTAAGCTAAGGGAAAACCTTTATAACTACCTGTTGGAAAAACGGGCTGAAGTCGGAATTGCCAAAGCTTCCAACGTGTCGGATATTTCTGTAGTGGATTACGCTAAAAAAGGGAGTCTTATTTTTCCCAAGAAAGCCAATAATTACGGAATGGCGTTAGCGATAGGCCTTCTTTTGCCTCTTGGACTTATTTTGTTCTACGACTTTGTCAATGACAAAATCGTTGATCAGGTACAGCTGAAGGGCGCCCTCAGAATGCCGCTGTTAGGCACCATCGGATATAGTGAGAAGAAGACCAATATGCTGGTGGCAGAGTATCCCAAAACCATTGCGTCGGAATCCTTTAGGTCCCTGCGCTCAGCACTTTTTTACATTGCCAGTGATAAAAAATGCAAGCGTATATTGGTTACATCCAGTGTCTCTGGTGAGGGAAAAACTTTCGTGAGTTTAAACTTGGCCGCTGCCATGGCTTTGAGTGGCAAAAAGACTTGTGTGCTGGGGATGGATTTAAGAAAGCCAAGAATAGCCCAATATGTAGGCGTCAGCAATAAGAGTGGGCTTTCTTCTTATTTGGTCGGAAAGTCATCGAAAGAAGCTATTATCCATGAGACTGATCATGATAATTTATATTTTATCCCTTCCGGCCCCGTGCCCCCAAATCCCTCAGAACTCTTGTTGAAGCCTCAGTTGAGTGAGTTGATGAATGTGCTGGAAAAGGAGTTTGAGGTCATTATTTTGGATACGCCTCCTTTGGCATTGGTGTCTGAGACGAAAGATTTATTGCGGTTTTCGGATGTCAATCTTTACATCGTGAGGCAGGACTATACCCAAAAGAAGTACTTGCTGATGATCAATGACCTATTTGACAATGGTCAAGTGGATAATTTTTATGGGGTTTTTAATGCCGTGAAGGCTGACGGGAATGATTTCGGTGGTTACAACTACGGCTATGGCTACAATTATTCCTTTATCAAAAAAGGACATTATTCCGGATATTACGATGATGACCCAGAGCACTCCCAAAAAGGCTGGATGGGAAGGATGCTGGACAAGTTTAGGAGTTGAGGAGATTAGGAACGTAGGGTTTCTTGGATGGCTTTGGCTTTTAGCAGGCATTCTTCATACTCGTATGCAGGATCAGCATCGAAAGTGATGGCACTGCCAGCGGCGAAAAATAGGTGTTTGGACTTGGTGTCGATGATAATACTCCGGATGACCACACTGAAGTCTAGGTTCCCGAATTCGTCCACAAAACCAAGAGCTCCTGAAAACCATCCCCTTTTGAAGTTTTCATAGCGATCGATCAATTCCATGCATTTTATTTTGGGTGCACCGGTCATGCTACCCATGGGAAAGGTGTTGGCAATGATTTCTGTAAAGGAAGTGCCTGGCCGCAGGGTAGCGGTAACGGTGGAGATCATTTGATAGACCTGCCGAAAAGGATAAATGCCAAAAAGCTCCTCGACTTTTATGGAGCCTGTTTCAGCGATCCTGGCAAGGTCGTTACGCATGAGGTCTACGATCATCAGGTTTTCGGCCTGTTCTTTTTCACTGAGGCGAAGAGATTCTCTATAGTTCGCATCTTCTTCAGCAGTTTTCCCCCTTTGGATGGTACCTTTGATAGGTTGGGCTGTGATCTGGAGCCCCTGTTTTTTGATGAAGCGTTCGGGAGAGGCTCCCACGAGATACTGGTCTTGACATTTAAAAAAACTCGCAAAGGGCATGGGAGATTTTTTCTCCAAATCAAGAAAAACCTGAACTGGATTGATCGATTCTACCACTGCTTCGAAGGCAATGCAGTAATTCATCTCATAGATATCGCCCTGACGAATATGTTCCTGAATGTTACGGACGGTTTGGATGTACTCACTTTTACTGGTCTTGACCTGAACAGGAGCGATTTTTTGGGAGACTATTTCAGGTTGGTAGTCTCGGATTTCCTCAAAAAGGCGATCAGGAGCTGCGGATTTGATCTCAAGGGTTTTTTCGTGAAAGAGGATGGTCAATTCCGGTAAGAAAAAGCATGTCTCGGGACAATTGACCAGTGAAGGGTTTTGGCTCTTTAACCTTTCAAATTTGTTTTTAAGGTCATAGCTAAGAATTCCCGCTTTGGGACCGGAGTGGGCGTCCATGTCATTCCAAGCGACGGAGTGTTGTCCAGCAAACAGCACATGGGTAAACCCTTGGTGCGGATAAGAAATGTCGTTATGATGATGGTAACTGACATAGGCAAAATGGTTTGATGCCCAGTGCAGTGCTTTTTCGATCCATTCTTTTTGCAGAGGGAATTCCCCGGTGTTCGCATACTTCATGAACCAAAATTAAAGGAAAGGGCATAAAAAAAGAGGAATTTGATCAAATTCCTCTTTTAAGAATAATGTCAATCGGCTATTAGTCAGCTTTGATTTCAAAGCCTACATTTACCGTGTTATAGATAAATTTATCTTTCGCTTTGTCGGCTACAGAGCTTTCGTCGCTATAGGTCAAGCCCCAGTCGGTTCTATCGATGTTAAAACCAGCTTTAGCTGAGATCACACCGTCGTTGATGCTGACAGCAGCAGGGAACTTGATGTTTTTAGTAGTTCCTCTCATGGTCAAGTTACCGCTGATCCAGTGGGTAGGGTTTTCCACCATCTGCTCACTCAGGCTGTTAGGGGTAAATTCCGTTTCAAATTCCTCTTTGTCTTCGATTGTAGCATCAGCAGTAAAAGGCTCTACTGCAGTTACTTCAAAAGTAGCCGTAGGGTGATTGGCAGCATCGAAGAAATCTGGTGATTGCAAGTGGCCATGCAGCTTGCCGTAATTTTCTGTGCCTTCTTCCATATCGCCGATTTTAAGGGCAGCAATATCAAAGGTGAAATTACCACTGGTAATGGCATCGCCTTCAATGGTCACTTCGCCTGCAGTCACAGGAATTGTTCCATAATGCTTGCCCGCAGGCTTGTATCCTGTCCAAGAAACTGCACTTGCGGAAGGATCTACGGCAACCGTTTTGCCTGTTGCTTCGGCTACTTCTTGTGCTTCAGAAGTTTCTACGGTTTCACTCTTTTGGCCACAAGCCACCATCAAAAGGGCACTTGCTAGAAATAGGCCGGTAGTTTTGATTAATTTCATAACTGTTTGGTCTTAAAATGTTGCGTGTATTAGATGTATATACATGTAAATTTAAAATTAGAAAAAAAGGTTCACATTGTCATTAAAAAAACTAGATTTGATCGTTAAATGTTTGAGAATAAAACGAAAAAATACTTAGAAAAGTTATATGGCACTAGTAAAATCGGTAAATGGCAAGGTTCCGGTATTTGGGGAGAAATGCTGGTTGGCAGATAATGCCACCGTGGTAGGTGATGTGCGAATGGGGGAAGGGTGTACGGTGTGGTTTAATGCAGTAGTCCGGGGAGATGTTCATGAAATCGTCATCGGAAACCATACCAATATCCAAGATGGAGCCATTATCCATTGTACTTATCAAAAGGCTGGAACCTATATCGGAAGCAATGTGTCCATTGCGCACAATGCCATCGTTCATGGGTGCACCGTCCACGATAATGTACTGATTGGCATGGGGGCAGTGGTCATGGACAATGCCGTCGTGCACAGTGGGGCAGTAGTGGCGGCAGGAGCCATCGTCTTGGCCGGGACGGTGGTGGAAGCCAACAGCATTTATGCTGGAATTCCCGCCAAAAAGGTCAAAGATACCGGTGAAGAAATGATGGCGGTCATCAAACGCACTGCTGAGAACTATCCTAAATATGCTTCTTGGTATGAGGAGGATTAATGGATAGGGTGTTTTTATATTGCTCCTTAGGGTATTGGAGAAAAAAGGAAACAAAGGGATCCCGTCAAAGGATCCCTTTAAAATGATCCATCAATAAAAGGAAATGGTCAAAGGCAAAGTAAGTCCATAGAATATAAAGCTGGAATTGCCTCCTCCAGAGAAGACCATGTTAAAATTTGGATTGATACCGAATCGTCCAAATCGGGCATAAGCACCTACAGAAGCCAGTGCCCCCAATCCAGCGGAAGAATTTCGTTCATGAAAATCTACGGGGGGATTGCTTCTATCCCTGACGACAGAAATATATTCCTTGTAAGTGAAAATCCCGACGGCCAATTCACTGGTCAAGCCAAAATGCTTGCCTTTCAGTTTCGGGCTGATTCCCGCATACACTCCTCCGCCGTTAAGTTTATAATGGCTTCCATTCCCTTGGGACCATCCTCCAGAATAGGTAGTAGCATCCTTTTCATATATTGTACCTGCGATGTAGTCTAAATACTCTAAGGATGATGGAATGGTGAACTTCATATTTATTCCAATGAGTTTTTCTGTCCCAATACTTTCTCCTGCTTTTAAGAATGAGTATTTATCTTCATTTAGGTTGTTAAAATGGAAAACAGGCCCGGCTTCAACTTGAAGTTTTTGTTTTCTTTCTTGTGAAAATACAACGTTACTGATTGATGTTAGAAACAACAATAACGCGAAGAGGTTAATTTTTGTAATCATTGGTCAAAATTATTTAGTAACCTGAGTTCGATTTTAAAACAGGGCTATTTGGTTAGTTTGGACTGTTTGGTATTTGATTGCGGGCTTTTTAGGGAAAAATGAGTAGGCAATGAGTCCTGAAATCATGTTGGTGATGAAATTTCCAAAAGAGCGGTGCCTGGAATGTTCGATCTGACACATGTTTTTCAATTCATCATTTACCGTTTCAATAACAGATCGTTTTCTGAGCATGATTTTGTCCTTCATTTCCATAAGGACATTCTTCATATTATTCCTAATATTGGCAATTAGGTGAAGCCCGTCTGAAAACAACAATTCGGTCAAATCCTTTGAAACATAGCCTTTGTCCGCATATAATTTCCCCTTTAGGTTATTTACGAAACTTTTGTTCCTAAGCGGCTCCCTGTCATCAACATTGGCCTGGGTGACCACAAAGTTTAACAGCTCCCCTTTGTCATTGATGACCAGGTGGAGCTTGAAGCCGAAGAAATATCCCATGGTGGATTTGCCCACCTGGGCAATATCTTTGAAAACCTTGTTCCTTTTTATCCTTTTGTTTTTGCATACCCTGATCGGAGTTGAGTCGATAAACGCAATACCTGTCCCCTCTCCTAAACAACAGGTTTTCAGGAATATAGTCATCGGAAGGGTGGCGGATTGCATCAGTTCAACAAACCTGTTGTAGGAAACGGTCTGGGGGAAAAGGTGTTTTTTATGGACTTTGATAAAATAGAGATAAAAGTGTTTCATGTTTCGGAATCCCCCGGTATGGAACATCACCATAATGGTAATGACTTCGCTCAGGCTCATTCTGGGCCTTCTCTTGGGCCTGTTTCCAAGAATATGTTTTTCAGTGGATTTTTCAAATTGGATGCAGAATTCATCGATAAGATAGAAAATTTCGGTAATTTTGGAGTCAGTTAAGGTCATGTTTTAGTAGTTAATGTATTGAACTTCAACACTTTAATATAACGAAAAAACATGGCTTTTTCTATGTTTCTAATTATAGTTTTTAATTAAATACATAGAAAATATTATCTATATATGTGAATTTTTTTATAAAATAAATTTTAACATTAATTTTTGTGTTATTCTTGCTTGAACGTTTCTTGGCGGACAATTTATGGGGAATTATTAATCGAACTCAGGTTAGTAGGGAAGGAATAGTTTGATTTAAACACATCTAGTGCAGTAAGAAAGTAGTTCTTTCATGATTTTAATTTTAGATAAAACAAAGTTGATTAACAGTTAAAAAAGCCTAAAAAAGAAAACTCCTTTTAGCTTTAAAATTCTCAGTTCAAAAGGTTTCGGCACCTTGCACTCGTTTTTGAGCTCAAATGGTACGTGGCAAGTATAAAAAAAAGAATAAACCCCCAAAATTATCATTAATAAATGGAATACTACTGTTTGTGTTGTTTTGAGTATCCTTTGTTGTAGGTTTTTATGGGAGGTAGGTTTATTGTTTTAGTGGTTTTTTTACTGAGATAGGTTGTTTTTGAAAGCTGTAAATCAAATAAAATAGTGCGGGAAGAATAAACAGGCTTCCGATCAGCAGGGCCATGCCCAGTGCGAATATAGTACTTTCACCTGCTGCTGCATTTTCCAGACTGATCGTGCTGTTCTGAAGCACAATAAAATCAGGATGTTGGCTGGCCATCAGCGTAATCAGGATCATGGTGATCTGAAATCCCACCAAGACCCGAGGCCAGTATACTTTTTTCTTTTTCAATAGCAACCATGTCACAGGCAGGGACAAGGTCGCTAAGACCAATGCCGCTAAACCGACGGGGTGGTTGATCAGTTCAGTGAAAAGCGGGATACCTTCCCATTCACCGACCAAAAACACCAAGCCTCCTGTGATGACGGTTAAGATGTTCATGCGGAAAGCTTTCTGACGGAAAAGATCCCTGTCTTCGTTATTATTGGCTTCCCCAATCAGGTAAACGGCTGCAAGAAAACCGCAGATTACGACGGTAAAGACTCCTACAGACAGTGGAAACCAACCCAGCCAAGGGCTTAGGTAAGCCGAAACAAAATCGGTGGCTTCAGGATTTATGCGTCCAGAAATCGCGGTGCCCGCCAATATGCCGAGGAAAAATGGGGTCATAAAAGAAGAATAGACGAAAATCAGGTTGTAGACTTTTTGGAAGTGGTCTTTTACCGCATCATAATGCCGAAAAATAAAGGCAGTTCCACGTGCGATGATCCCAATCAAAAGCAAAGAAAGGGGGATGTGGAGGTATACCGAGGCCAAGGTGTAAATTTCAGGAAAACCCACAAATAAAATAACGATCGTAATGATCAGCCACATGTGGTTCGCTTCCCAGATGGGACCAATGGCCTGATATGTAAGGAGTCGGGTTCGTTCCTTTAATGATCGCCCCGAAAAAAGTTCGATGATTCCCGCTCCAAAGTCCGCCCCGCCAAAAAGGAGGTAAAATAATAACGACAGGTATAGAAAAGCGATGACTACATACAGCATATTTCAGGTGTTTGAGGGTAATGATAAATCAGGATTTTGATCAAGGTTCTTGATTTGTCTTACCAATAATAGCGAGACAATCCCTGCCAGGGAAAGGTAGATGACGGCGTATAAAATAAAGGAATAGACGATTCCCGGCATGGGTGTGACAGCCTCCTTGGTTTTCATGATGCCATAGAGGATCCACGGCTGCCTTCCCACTTCAGTGACAAACCAGCCTGCTTCCACAGCAATGAAGCCTAACGGCGTGAGCAAAGCGATCAGACCCAAAAATCTTTTTGAATAAATGAACCGTTTGTTTTTCCAAAGCCCTAAGAGCCAAACGATACCGGTAAGCATCAGCAGCATGCCACAGCCGACCATGATCTGAAAGGCAAAGTGTGTTACGGTGACCGGGGGATGTTCGTCTTTGGGGATTTGGTCCAAGCCAGTGACTGATGCATTAAAATCACCATGGGCCAAAAAACTCAAGGCTCCGGGGAGTTTAATGGCGTAATTGACCGTTTGGTTTTCTTCATCAGGAATGCCACCAATGATCAGCGGTGCGGATGTTTCCGTCTTGAAGTGGGCTTCCATTGCCGCCAGTTTGGCGGGTTGGCGCACTGCCACGTCTTTTGCGGAGAGATCGCCGCTGATCGGCTGAAGAATGGCGGCTACAGCACCGATGGTCAAAGAAATTTTTAGCGCAGCTTTATGGATAGGACTGTTTTTGCCTTTGGTAAGCATCCAAGCATGGATCCCGGCCACTGCAAAACAAGTGGCCACGAAAGCTGCCAAGATCATGTGAAGGGCTTGGGTAAACCACGCGTCGTTGAACATGGCCGCCATGGGGTCGATATTGAGGTATTCACCATTCACGTAATCGAAGCCAGCAGGGGAGTTCATCCAGGCATTGGCCGCTACGACCAAAATCCCAGAAGCCAAGCCGCTGATCCCCACTACCACTCCGGTGAACCAATGGAACCAAGGATTGAATTTTTCCCAACCATAAAGGAAAAAGCCCAAGGCAATGGCTTCGATAAAGAAGGCGGTCCCTTCGAGGGAAAATGGCATCCCGAAAATCGGTCCGGCATGCTTCATGAATTCCGGCCAAAGCAATCCCAACTCAAAGGAAAGCATCGTCCCGGATACGGCGCCTGTCACAAAGAAGATCGCTACTCCCTTGCTCCAGGCTTTGGTGAGGACTTTGTATTTTTCCTTTCCGGACCTTAAAAATTTATAATGGGAAATAGCCATCAAAAACGGCATGATCATGCCAATACAGGCAAAGATGATGTGAAATCCCAATGAGAGTGCCATTTGCGACCTCGCGGCCATAAGATCATCCATATGCGAATAGGTTAAAAATTGTTAAAACCCTGCCTTTACTTACGCGATTAGCTGATTTAAGTTTGCTCAGATAAGATAATGAATCAATATTTAAATATGACTTTTAACCTGTTTTTTTATGTCAAATGATTTTATTTAAAGCCTGGTTTAAGTTGGCCTTTCGTTTGATTTTGCCAGAAGGGGTTTCTATAAAATTATCTAAAAAGTAAAGGTTTTTTGGGCGTTCGTATTTTGAGACTTTTGCCGCAATTTCAGATTTGATTTGCTCTTCTTTGGAGGCTGAAATACGAGCAGATTCCACAATCAAGACCACCTCTTCCCCCCATTTTTCATGAGGAGCCCCTGCGATAAAATAGCGTTTTCCGGGCAAGTGGATGGCCATGATGGGATGGATAGCTATCTCCAGCTGTTCCGGTTGGATCTTGATGCCGCCGGAATTGATGGTAAAATCAGCCCGTCCTTGCCAAATGAACCTATTGGGCTGAGGCAAGGAAACGATATCCGTGGTGGTGAGTACCGCATCGGCCATAGGGGCATCGATCACCAGTCGGGCATCCGGAGTGGTAGAAATCACCACACCGGGAAGCGTTTGATAGTTTAGGGGAGGGTTTCCGGTGATTTTGGCGAGGGCTATATGCGAGACGGTTTCCGTCATACCATAGGTTTGATAGGTGTTACAGGCCAGCAGCGCGACTTCCCTTTGAAGGTTTTGGGCTAGTGGAGCTCCACCGATGATCAGTTGTCGGATATGGTTTAGTTTTTCCTTTTCGATGGGATGGTTGATGCAGTTTTCCACTTGTGCAGGCACCATTGCGGCAAAATCAAAGGTCACCGATTGGTCAAAATTGGCCAAAGGTGTTCCCGAAGGTTCCTCCAAATAAATGGTGCTGTTCCATTCCATACCTCTGACGAGCATCATTTTGCCTGCGATCAAGCGGGTGTTTAGACAGCAGAGCAAATTGGCTTCTTCTGGAATGTTAAAAAACTGCCCGGTAGCTGCTGCGCTAAATTCCATTTGCTGCCGCTTGACATTGATCTTTTTGGGATTACCCGTGGATCCAGAGGTTTGCAGCTGAAAGTGCTCCTCCCCGTTGAGCCATGCTTGGCAGAAAGCCAAGGATTGTTCGATATAGGCACTTTCATTTGGCCAATTTCCTTTTTTGATTGCCTCGAAGCTGACGGCAGACGTTCCAATGATGATTTTGCCCATGAGCCTTACTGAAGTTTATGCAAAAGTAATCAAATATTGCAGGACTCTCCATAGCCATCATGGTCTTCCTAAAGCGGAAGTCCAATGGATGTGTTACATCAGCGGTTTTATCAGCAATAAGGAGGCAAGTACACCAAGAGTTGTTTTATCCGTTTTTTATATGCTTAATCGCTCAGTTGCTATTATCTTGCATAGATAATTTATGTCGCAATAAATCAATAAAAATATGGAGTGGAAAGTAGTAAAAGAATTTAAGGACATCACCTATAAAAAATGCGATGGAGTAGCCAGGATAGCTTTTAACAGGCCTGAAGTAAGGAATGCTTTTCGGCCCCAAACGACCAGTGAGCTTTTTGAGGCATTTGTGGATGCCCGAGAGGACACGTCCATAGGCGTAGTGCTTTTGTCTGCCGAGGGGCCTTCCCCAAAGGACGGAGTGTATTCTTTTTGCAGCGGTGGCGATCAAAAGGCCAGGGGACATCAGGGGTACGTGGGCGATGATGGCATGCACCGTTTAAACATCCTAGAGGTGCAGCGATTGATCCGTTTTATGCCAAAAGTGGTCATTGCGGTGGTACCCGGATGGGCTGTTGGGGGAGGCCACAGTTTGCATGTGGTCTGTGACTTGACCTTGGCGAGTAAAGAGCATGCTATTTTCAAGCAGACGGATGCTGATGTGACCAGTTTTGATGGAGGCTACGGGTCTGCCTATCTGGCCAAAATGGTAGGACAAAAGCGTGCCAGGGAAATATTCTTCCTCGGCAGAAATTATTCAGCCCAAGAGGCCTATGAGATGGGCATGGTCAATGCTGTCATTCCGCATAATGAGTTGGAGGATACTGCTTATGAATGGGCTCAGGAAATTCTTGCCAAGTCACCTACTTCCATTAAGATGCTGAAGTTTGCCTTTAACTTAACTGATGATGGAATGGTGGGCCAGCAAGTTTTTGCCGGTGAAGCCACACGGTTAACTTATATGACCGAAGAGGCACAAGAGGGAAGAAATGCCTTTTTGGAAAAAAGAAAGCCAAACTTCAAGGACATCAAATGGATACCTTGAGAAATTAGCCAAACCTTGCTTGCTACCGATCCAGGTAGCAAGCATACATGTTCCTAAAACCGTTAGCACCATGAAAAGAATTTATATCGCCATAGTTTGTTGGATGGCAATGGCCTCAGTAAATGCCCAGACCAAGAGTAGCCAGCATTCTCCCGAGCTATCTGAAGCAGCTCCCCGTAGCGTTGGCATGTCCGATGAGCGCTTGAAGAAGATCTCCAATATGCTTCAGGAGGAAGTCAGCAAAGGGAATATCCCTGGAGCGGTGGCCCTCATCGCCAAAGATGGAAAAATCGTATATCATGAAGCTTTTGGGCAGGCTGATAACCAAGCAAGCGAGAAAATGGAAACCAATTCTATTTTCAGAATCGCATCTCAAACCAAAGCCATTACATCCACGGCGGTGATGATGTTGTGGGAGGAGGGGAAGTTTCAGCTTGATGATCCGATATCCAAATACATTCCGGAGTTTGAGGATCCGCAAGTTTTAGCTGGTTTTAAGTATGCAGATACGACCTATACGACGGTTCCAGCGGATAATGAAATCACCATTCGCCATTTGCTCACCCATACTTCAGGACTGGGATATGGTGTGATCGACAGGGATGAACGCATGAAAATGATTTACCATAAGGCAGGTATAACAGACCTGTTTACTACGAAGCCGATCACCATTGGAGAGAGTGTACGGAAATTGGCCGAACTGCCTTTGCATTTTACTCCAGGGGAACAATATTCCTACAGTGAGGGGCTGGATGTGCTAGGGTATTTTGTGGAGGTGATTTCGGGACAGCCCTATGATGAATTTCTAAAGGAACACATTTTCGATCCCTTAGGGATGGAAGACACTTGGTTTTACCTTCCTGAAGATAAGGCGGACAGACTCGTGACCGTTCAGCACAAAATGAACGGAGAATGGCAGCCTTATCCCGTGACTTTTTATGATACCGAGTACCCTGTAAAGGGCGCCAAGACCTTCTTTTCTGGAGGTGCGGGCTTAAGCAGTACAGCAAAGGATTATGCGACGTTTCTACAAATGTACCTGAATGGTGGCGAGCTCAATGGAGTCAGGCTGTTGAGCCGTACCACGGTACGAAGCATCATGGGCAACCAAACAGGAGCCCTTTTTGGAGGCGATGGCCAATATTACGGTTTGGCCTTTGGCGTGGTGACTGCTGAGGGAGAAGCTTCTGGAGGCATGGGAAGCGAAGGGACCTTCGACTGGGGAGGCTATTTCAATACCCAATATTTTGCTGATCCTAAGGAACAAGTTATCGGGGTGCTCATGAAACAAACACAAGAGCCTGTCGATGATCAAACTGGCTGGAAATTCCGTCAAATGGTAGGGGCAGCCATAGATGATTGATAAAAAAAGGTAACGGATGCAGCCTAAGAGGCCGGGAGGTGTTTTTGTGCTGAGATGGATTTTTTAGTAAATTTCTATATGGAAAAGGGGGAGAGAAAGAACAAAAAGGTCACTGAGCCGGATGTGGAATATGGTCATTATTCCTATGCAGACTACCTGACCTGGCAGATGGAAGAGATGGTGGAGTTGATCAAAGGGAAGGTGTTCAAGAAAGCTGCGGCCGCCCCTTCCCGAATTCATCAGAAGATTTCATATGAATTGGCTTACTTACTGACAGACAATTTAAAAAACCATCATTGTGAGGTATATTCAGCGCCATTTGATGTGCGGCTTCCACAGCAGTCCAAGGCGGATAAGGATATTTTTACGGTTGTCCAGCCTGATTTGTGCGTGATCTGTGATCGGGAGAAATTAGATAACCGCGGATGTATCGGCGCACCGGACTTGGTCGTGGAGATTCTTTCACCGGGCAATAACCGGTTGGAACTCCAGCACAAGTATGAGTTGTATCAGGAAAGCGGCATTAAAGAATATTGGATTATTCATCCTGATGAGCAGACCCTGTTGGTTTACACGCTGGTAAAAGGAAAGTATGTTCCTTCACAATTGATGACCAGTGGAATGGTGTTCCGCTCCTCAGCTGTCGAAGGGGTTGAGTTGGATTTGGAGGATTTCTTTGCCAAGATCAAATGATCCTTGTTTTACTGGTCCATGAAATTTCTCAGGTTAGATTTTATCGTGTTCAGGATGGCGGTGTTTTCGGCACTGTCAGAAAATACCTCGATGATTTTAGGTTTGACGGAAGGGTGGTAAAAATCCATCAGGGCAGCATCCAACTCTTCTTCTGATTTTACTGGTAGATAGCCAAAACCAAAATCCATAGCCAAATGCGCTGCATTCAGGGATTGTTTGGTTTCGAAAAACTCTTCAAGTTCTGGCTGTTTGTTGGGGCCGTTAATGATCCTAAAGATGCCGCCAGCATGGTTGTTGAGAAGGATGATCCGTAGGTTATTGGTGGTGTAATTGTGCCAAAAAGCATTTCTGTCATAGAAAAATGCCATATCCCCCGTGATCAGGGTCACAAATTCCTTGGTGGTAAAGGTACATCCTACGGCTGTGGAGTTGGAGCCATCAATGCCGCTAGTGCCCCTGTTGCAGATTATTTCTTGCTTCCGTGCTCCTAGAAAATTCACATATCGAACGGCCATGCTGTTGGCAAGGTGTAATTTTGATGTCTCCGGAAGATGGTTTAGGACGTTGTAAATAGCCTTCCACTCTCCAAATGGAGCTTTTTCCAGCGTGTTTTTCAAAGCCCTTTCCATCGCCTGGTCTGCTTGATGCCAGCGTTGGTGAAATTCCCCGTCCAAGGTGAGGGTAGATTCCACTAAAATGCGCAGTATTTCCTGTGCGGTCGAAGGGATGATCTTGGCCAACCCTTGGTAAGTGTCCGGAGAATAGCCTGCGGGCTGAATGTGCCAATGCTCCGCTCCTGAGCTTCTAAGGAAATTTTTCAGTGGTTTAGAAATAATGGATTTTCCAAAACTGATGATCAGATCCGGTGAGAAGGCGCCGTGATCCACTACCGGCAATAACTGATCATGAAAAGTGATGGTATTGCTGGATTGCATGTTCGAAATGGTGTCACTGATGATGACCACTTTATGTTGGGTAGCCAGTTCGTTCAGTAAATCCAAGGTGTGCTGATGGGATGCTTGCTGGCCAGGAATGATAACAACCCTCTTAAATCTCGCCAATTCATTTTTGAAATTTGCCAATGCGCTGCTGCTGAGATGTGTAGCGGACTCCAGTTTGTTTACAATAGGAATGGGGCGGTTAAAATCAAACTCATCTTGGCTTTCGGGATAAAATGGTTCCCTAATGGGGATGTTGACATGAACGGGCCCGGCAGGGAACCCAGTAGCCTCATTGACAGCTTCATTACCGATGCGGTGCGCATGCCAAGTGATATCCGGATGCCCAAAATGATCGGGGAAATCATAGGATTGCTTAATGTGCCTTCCGTAAATGGCCTGTTGCCGGATGGTTTGCCCATCCCATTGGTCAATCCATTCAGGGGGACGGTCCGCGGTGAGGACAATCAGGGGGATTTGCTGGAAAAATGCTTCTGCAATTGCGGGGGCATAGTTTAGGGCAGCCGTACCGCTGGAACAAACCAATACCACTGGCTTCTTGAGCTGTTGTGCCATGCCCAAGGCAACAAATGCCGCTGAACGCTCGTCTGAAATGGTCCTGCAGTGGATGTCAGGGTGTCTGACAAATGCCAAGGTCAAAGGTGCGCACCTAGAGCCAGGAGAAAGGATGGCGTTTTTGATACCCTTTCTGGCAAAAATTGCCGCTAAATCGATAATTGGCTGGATAATCAAGTTGATTCTATTGAATGAATTTTCCGATAATGTCACATTTTAGCGAAGTCTCTTCCCATTCCCGTTCGGGGATTGAATCAGCGGTAACGCCTGCACCGGCGTATAGTAGTACTTCTTCGTTGATGAGCTGGGCGGTTCTTAAGTTGACATAAATGGCGGTTTGGTTTTCGATATTCACTGGACCGATAAAGCCTGCAAAGAAGCATCGGTCAAACGATTCATGATCCAAGATGAACTTCATCGAGGTCTCCCTTGGTGTGCCGCAGACAGCTGAAGTGGGGTGCAAAAGTTTCAGCATGACAGACCCGAGTTGTGGGAAGTTTGTGGCATCCATGTTTACCCTGAAGTCTGACCTTAGGTGTAATAGGTTACCGGCCTGAACTGTTTTGGGGCCATTTTCCTCGTATTCCCGCAGTCGGATTTTTTTAAAATTATTGACGATATATCGACTGACCATGGCTTGCTCTTCAATCTCCTTTTGCTTCCAGGCTGCGTTTTTTACAGGGTTTTCCCCTTCGGCTTTTTGCGTACCGGCGAGTGCCATGGTTTGAAAATAGGGCCCTTCCGTTTTAATCAGAATTTCGGGAGTAGCGCCTAGCCAAGTGCCCACCTTGGGGATGTGAAAGAAATTCACAAAGGCATCAGGATACAAGGTACATAGTTCCAAAAATGTCTTTGCCAGGTCAAAATCTTCCCTTAAATGGACTTTTTGGATCCTTGCCGGGACAACTTTCGATAACTCGCCGGCTTGAATGGCTCGGATGCCTTCTTCTACCAATGCAATAAAACTAGATTTGGCAGTGGAGGCTGAGCTTGCACAATCTTTTTCAGGCTGTGCTGATCGCAAGAAGCGATTGACTTGTTTTTTTAATTGCTCCGGAGGTAAGGTTGTTTTTTGAAACCACTCTTCTTCCGAATCGGTAGCAGGATTGGCCAAGTCAAATTTATAATAGTCCGAGGCTTCCAGAAACAGGGCCTTTTGGTCTTCCTGATCCGCAAACGGATGTGCAATAAAACCTTGCGGTAGGGTTTCCAGCTCCAGGTTTACCCGCTTAATTACCTTGGTTTGGTCTAAGATGAGCTGGATACTGTTTGATTTGGGAGCCCGCCAAATGGCAATTTGGAAACCGCCTTCCAAGGCACGGTACAGCCATCTGTCCAGTATTTCTTCCTGGGTGATGAGGTAGGGTCTTGCGGTCGTTGTTTGCATCATGATTTTTTATCCAGCACAGCCATGGTGATCCGGCTGATACAGGCCAATTGGTCTTCTTCTGTTAAAATTTTTATTTCCCACACGTGAGTCTTTTTCCCGAGGTGGATAGGCGTGGCAATTCCCCTGACCAGGCCATCACGGACTGCTTTGATGTGATTGGCATTGATGTCCAAGCCAATACAATACTGTTTTGCGGGGTCTACACAGCACGAAGACGCCACACTTCCCAAGGTCTCAGCCAATACCACGCTCGCTCCTCCATGTAACAAACCAAAGGGTTGTTTTGTTCTTTGGTCCACTGGCATGGTCGCCTCGATGAAGTCATCACCGATTTTAGTGAACACAATCCCCAAGTGTTCTAACATATTTCCTTTGCCAAACTGATTTAAGGTATCAAGGCTGAGGTTTTTGGGAAATATCATGTTTTTTGAAATAAAAACGTTTTCTTTGAATTGAAATTATGACCTTTTTGGATTTTCGTGAAATACATAAAAGGTGATTCCCAAGGATGTGATAGCGTTTCAAGCCCAAGTGACCAGAAAACCATTCTTTAGAAATCGATAACAAAAATACAGAATCTTGAGTACTAAAAAAATATACCTCGTCCGTCACGGGCAGACCGATTATAATCTTAAAGGTGTGGTGCAAGGAAGCGGTATCGATGCTCCTATCAACGAGACCGGAAAAAAGCAGGCTGCCGCTTTTTATGAAGCCCATAAGCATATTAAGTTTGATAGGATCTACTATACTGGGTTGCAGCGTACCAGGCAGTCAATAGAAAGATTTCTGGATAATGGCACTCCTTATGAAGCCTTACCCGATCTCAATGAAATCAGTTGGGGAAAATATGAAGGTGTACCGATGAGTAAGGATGAGCATTCTTATTACCAGGGAATGCTGGAAAAATGGGCTGATGGGGAGTTGGATTTTTCGATCGAAGGAGGAGAATCACCAAACATGGTTTATGCGCGGCTAAAGCGCGGCTTGGACCATATCTTGGCTCAAGATGGGGAAACCATTTTGATCTGCATGCACGGAAGAGCCATGCGGGTGATGCTTAGTTTAATGCTCAAGTATGATTTGCGATTCATGGATATTTTTGAGCATCATAACTTGGGGTACTATGAGCTGACGGTAAAGGAAAACGGTGAGTTTCTATTGGATCGGTACAATAACGTCCAGCACCTAAAAGTTAAAGGATTGATTGGATAGTTTTACCCTTATTTTTGTTGGATTCTTTTTCTGATACTTGATCATTGAAGGAAACCAATAGCTCCTGAAAGTTTTCCTTTGATTCACTTAGGTCGATGATCCTGAAGGCTACTTCTTGGAGGGGCTTCCAAGTGGTTTTGTTGATCTGCACCAACCGTTTTCCGATTTGGCATTTGTCAAAATCACAATTGGGAACGTTGATGTAAATGACGGCGTCGGAATTGCCCGTATAGGTTTTGGTTTTGTAATCTTCCATAAAGCTAAGTTCAATGTACTCAGCACTGGATTTAAGTTCTTTTAATTCCTTCTTGCTGAAGATTACGACGAATGTTTTATCTTCTGGGTTTTTGCAGAAACCTACCGTTACTAAAAGGGTGAATAGCGGTATAAATATCAAATGCTTCATCTTGGTAAGATATAAAAATATTCAATGGTTTTCAATATCAGTTTGTACTAAATTGAAAAAAATAATCCTCTGGTAATCAGTAAATAATTGTGGGGCTGATCTATCAAGTAATGTAGCGAGATTGATTTTTCATTTACCTCAAGAGCAAAATGGAGGAGAGAAGCTTTGGATCAAGCGGAAAAGTTGGGGGCTAGTCTATTATCGATGGGTAAATATGTTCTTTGTCTCTATTTGGCCACGGATGAACGTTGATAAACACAGATAGGAAGCTTAGGTATTGTAAATCCGTGCTCATCTCCCCATAAATATGACTTGATGCAAAATAGCAGGAATTAAGCCTATATTGATGGCAAAACCCAGGCTAAATAAAATGTACCCAAGACACGAAGTGGATGCTATAATCTACACAGAAAGTCATTAATAATTGCTTTGCGCCTTTGAGCCTTCGTGGCGAATCAATATCCCCCTAAATAACAAAATCTCTCGCCCCCGAAATATTGATTGATCCTAGGCAAGTGGGAAAATAGGGGAAATAAAAAAGCCCGGGTAAAACCGGGCTTTAATTTATTTTTTGGCTCTTGAACTTCTTTTTTTCTTCGGAAGTGTTTCGTCTTCTATTTCATCCGCTACATCCGCTAGGATTCTTCCGCAGTGTTCACAGACGATAAGCTTTTTCTTTTCCCTGATATCGGCTTGCCGCTGTGGAGGGACGATATTAAAGCATCCGCCACAAGCACCTCTTTTGACCTCTACTACTGCAAGGCCATTTTTGGCATTGGCACGGATTTTCTTATAGGATTTTAATAGCCTGTCTTCAATTTTCTTGGTAGCTTTTTCCCGTTCGGCCTTCAGTTTGCTTTCTTCGGATTCGCTCTCAGCGACGATGGTATCCAATTCTTCTTTTTTGGTGTCCAAGTCCTTCTTGCGATCTTTCAAAACTTCCTGAAGATCATCTAGGTCCTTTTTCTTCCCTTCTATCTTCATCTCAGCTTCTCCAATTTTCTTTTTGGAAACTTGGATTTCAAGGTCTTGCAATTCCAATTCCTTGGTGATGGCGTCGTACTCACGGTTGTTTCTGACGTTCATCTGCTGATCCTGATATTTCTTGATGAGCTTTTCAGAGTCCTTGATAGCCTCTTTATGCTTCTTGATTTCGTCCTCAAGCGCTACGATGTCATTGTTGAATTTTTCTAACCTTGTCTCGTAGCCTGCTATTTCGTCCTCTAAATCTTGAACTTCTTCTGGAAGAGCTCCCCGAATTTTAAAAATTGCATCTAAGCGGGAATCTAATTTCTGAAGATTATAAATGGCATCAAGTTTCTGTGCGACTGTACTTTCCATGTACTATACGTAAGTTATGGGATTCGTAATGACTTTTGTCAAATAGAGTGCAATATTACTAAAATTTTGTGACAATATCTCTAATAATAAATCTTTTGTGAAGATTTCACTTTCGTAATGTCCGATATCGCTTATAATTATCTGATTATCAGAGTCAAAGAATTCGTGGTATTTTACATCCCCCGTAATGAAAATATCGGCCTTTGCCCTTTTGGCTGCGCTCAGCAAAAATATGCCCGCACCACCGCATACGGCTACCCGTTTAATTGGACGATTTCTAAGGGCGGTGTGTTTAATGACATTGAGGTTCATGGCACTTTTGAGGTGCTGTAGAAAATCACTTTCTGACATGGACGATTCCAGTTCCCCAATCATTCCGGAGCCCACTTCTTGGTGTTCGTTTTCCGTTTGTTGCAGGTAATAGGCAACCTCTTCGTATGGATGAGCGGTTTTGAGGGCGCGTATGATCTTGTGCTGGAGATAGGCCGGAAAAATGACTTCTATCCTGTTTTCCCGGACTTCTTCAGCCGTTCCTTTTTGACCAATAGTAGGATTGGCATGGTCCGATGGGAGAAATGTCCCCGTTCCTTCTATCCGAAAACTGCAGTTGCTATACTCACCTATGGATCCAGCTCCTGCTTGATAAAGCCCTTTGAGGACTTGCTGGGTGTCATCCACGGGGACAAAAGCCGTCAATTTCATTAAGATTCCTTTTTTGGGAGCAAGAACCTGAGTGTTGCTGAGTCCCAATCTGTCAGCAATGCGCTTGTTGACACCAGTGTGGATATTGTCCAGGTTGGTGTGAATGGCGTAAATGGTGACATTGTTTTTGATAGCCTTGATAACGGTTCTTTCTACGTAATCCCTGCCAGTGAGGCTTTTGAGCCCTTTAAAGATAATCGGGTGGTGAGCGACGATGAGGTTGCATTTTAAGTCGATGGCCTCTTGGACCACCTCCTCGGTCACGTCCAGGCTGCAGAGAATTCCGGTCACTTCATCGGCAGGATTTCCAGTGATCAATTGTGCATTGTCATAAGATTCCTGAAAGGCAGGTGGTGCGATGCTTTCCAAGTAAGCGACTACGTCACTAATCAAATTAACCATATATTTGTGTTTACCGTTTGATCAAAAGTAAAAAAAAATACGCAATGCGCCCTTATCATCTTTTACTGTATCCTTTTTCATTGTTATACGATGGAATAACCCGGCTGAGAAACAGGATGTTTGACAGTGGGATGAAGAAGAGTGTGGCTTTTGAGGTGCCTACTGTGGTGGTGGGCAATTTGTCCATGGGAGGAACCGGGAAGACGCCCATGGTGGAATTCTTGATCAAGGGGTTCAAGGATCATTATGCCGTGGCCACCCTGAGCAGGGGATATGGCCGTAAGACTAATGGCTATTTGCTGGCCAATGAGACCACTGAACCGGAGGAAATTGGAGACGAACCTTTTCAGATTTTCAGCAAATTTGGCCATGAAATTACGGTGGCCGTGGGGGAGCAGCGGATCGCAGCGATCCCTCAGATGATCGCTGCACGGCCTGATACGGAATTGGTGATTTTGGATGATGCTTTTCAGCATCGCTATGTCAAGGGAGATTTTAACTTGTTGCTTACGACGTTTCAGCGGCCCTTTTTTAATGATCATGTAGTGCCCATGGGCATGTTAAGGGAAAGCCGAAGTGGTGCTAATCGTGCTGATGCTGTGGTGGTTACCAAATGTCCCGACGGGCTGGATGAAGCGACGAAAGCGCATTATAGACAAAGCATATCAGCCTATGCTCCAGAAAATTGCCCTGTCTTTTTTGCCGGTTTACAGTATGGTCGAGCCTATGATGTCAGAAATTACCAAGAAGCGTCAATCGAACATGTCATTTTGCTCAGTGGTATTGCCAATAATGACCTTTTGAAAAAAAAGGTGGGAGAAATGTTTCAGTTGCTGGAGACCATTGAGTTTAGTGATCACCATGATTATACCGAACGGGATATGGAAAAAATTGTAGCTCGATTTAAAGTGCATCAAGCTAAGGCTCCAGTACTCCTTACCACTGAGAAAGATGCCGTCAAACTTAAAGCAGATAAATTGCTTAGATATTTACAGGAAATTCCGATTTTTGCGTTACCTGTTCAGGTGAAAATGGAGGAAGAAGAAAAAAACACCTTATTGGAACATGTAACCAAGGCCATCAGAAATAAAGGTTATCAGCGTGAAGTTTAAGTACTTATTTGTTTTATTTATATCGATTTTATGTTTTAATCAACTCGCTCTTGCCCAAACGCGCATGAGGGAAGGTGGTGAAAATCAGGACGAAGAAAAAGAACCACAGCGGGGAGGATTGATCGATGACTCTACCAAAATGGTCTATGGCCCCACCACTACCCTTTATTTTCAGGAGAAGAACCTTAGGTTTAATAAGATGGAAAAAACGCCGCTTGATACGGGGTTGACAGGGTTCCATAATTTTGAGCCTGTATTTAAAAGTGGTCACAAGTACCAAGGTTTAGCGAATATCGGTAGTGCTGCCAAGCCGGTTTATTACACCTTGCCTGGGCTGATAGGAACCACATCTGGCTTTAGTGTATATGATTTATATTACCACTCACCGGACAGCATGCTTTATTTTGACACCAAGTCCCCTTACACCAAATTAGAGGCTTTTTATGGTGGAGGTAATCGAAATATGCTAAATGTGGCCTTTGCCAGAAATGTGAACCCGAGGTGGAACATTGGTTTTAATTTTAACACCATCAAGGCCAGGAAGACCTTAAATCCAAATGCCCGTGACGATAATATGGTGGAGCAGACTTCATATTCACTCCATACAAACTATCATTCCAAGGACGAAAAATACTTCTTGCTGGCCAATTTTTCGAGGATGCATCATAACGTGTATGAAAGTGGAGGGATTATTCCCCCAACGGTGGACACCACATCCCTGTATTTTACCTACGAAGACTCTAAAGTCTGGATGAGCAACAGTGAGGCGACAGATATCAGGCAGGACTATCACCTTTACCATCAATACAATATCTTAGAAGGATGGGAGGTTTATCATGTGTTTGACAAGAAAAAGCAAGGGGTGTCGTTTTTTACGGACCTGACCACAAATGATTCTTCATTCTTTAATTACCATGATTTGCCCAGGTTGATTAATGAGGACAGTACCTACAATTACCACCATTTTTCCGAGGTGCGCAATGAAGCCGGATTTAAAGGGGACTTTGGCCCCGTCTATTATAATGCTTTTGTCAAATTCAGAACAGGTAAGTTTACCAGTCCTGAATTTGACAGTGATTATAAGTTCAATGAAGTTTATATTGGAGGTGCCCTGCGTGGGGAGATCAATGATCAATGGTCCTTTGAGGCAGATGGGGAGTATTTGATCCCGAGTGGATACCGCATAAACGGTTATTTTCATTCTCCATTTCTGGAGTTGAGTTATACGAAAGCTTCCTATAAACCTACAGCAATGCAGGAGATGTACCGTGGAAACCATTATTCATGGACCAATAGCTTTTCCAATATCGGCGTCGATCAAATCAAAGGTACTATCAAGGCAGATTTTGCCAAGGTCTCTATAAGGCCCAGTCTTACCATCAATCGGGTAAATAATTATGTGT
The DNA here is from genome assembly GCF_000325705.1 of Echinicola vietnamensis DSM 17526. NCBI lineage: Bacteria > Pseudomonadati > Bacteroidota > Cytophagia > Cytophagales > Cyclobacteriaceae > Echinicola > Echinicola vietnamensis. Next base: position 2,790,934 of record NC_019904.1, read on the forward strand.
ACTTTGATGAGAACCAGGAAGCCACACAAGCAGATGGTGGTGCTTTTATGGTTATCCCAGGGATTCAGGCGGATTTGACTTTTTGGAAGAGGCTGAGATGGCAGAGTGAAGTGATTTATACCGCCATTACGGGAGAGGCTGCAGATGTATTCAGGATTCCTGATTTGTATGCACGCAGCAGGTTGTTTTTTGACGGCCCTATGTTTGATGAAAATTTGTACATCCAGTTTGGTGTGGAGGGCAGGTATAAAAGCAGTTATAATGCAGAGGCTTACATGCCTGCGAACCAGCAGTTTTACCTGCAGGATGATTTTGATGTTTATGCCTATCCGGTGCTGGATGCTTTCGTGGACCTGAGGATTAACAGGACAAGGGTGCTGTTTAGGTATAATCACCTGAACAGCGGGTTTATGCAAGAACAAGGTTATTTTGTGACCCCTTATTATACCGGCCTCAAAGGTTCCCTCGACTTAGGGATCAGCTGGTATTTCTTTGATTAAAGTTTGTTTAGGCCTAAGCTGAATTTGATGTTTGAGGCTTTGGAGATACTATAGACCAAATACCGTAAAAATGAGTTGGGAAGAGCGAACCAAAAACAAGATGTTGAACCTTCGGCTGCCTACTGACCCCAGATGGGTGGATATAGCATCGATGAATTTGAAGGATATTTTGGTGGATCACGCCTATTGCGAACAAAAGGCAGCATCATCCTGTATTTCGTTGATTGTACGCTATCCTAATTTGGACAGGTTAGTGGATGTGCTTACCCCGGTGGTGGCCGAGGAATGGGCGCATTTTGAAAGGGTAATGGAGCAGATCAGAAAGCGTGGATTTCAGTTTGAAAAGCCTCGAAAGGATATGTATGTGGTGAAGTTAAGCCAGTTTATTCAGAAGGGTGGCAGCAAAATGGCGCAGTTAACGGAGCATTTGCTGATGAATGCATTGATTGAGGCTAGAAGCTGTGAGCGGTTTAAACTGCTTTGGAAAAACATTGAAGACGAAGAATTACAGCAATTTTATTACGAACTGATGGTTTCTGAAGCGGGGCATTATGTTAATTTCATTGATTTGGCCAAGTATTACCACGATCCCGAAAAAGTAGATGAGCGATGGAAGGAATGGCTTGCCCATGAAGCCAAAGTACTTCAGGAACTTGAGATACGGCCAGACAGGATGCACTGAACAGTGGAAGGTATTGCTAGCACCAATGGCTGAAGAGGTGTGACCTTTTTGGAGCATATGTGTGAGAATATTTTTATTTAGCTATTATTGCCATTGGTTTATTTTATTGATAATATAAGGCTGATTTTTAGATTAAAAACGGGATTTGTCCTAAATCGAACATTTTATGGAATTGCTCGAAAATATTAAAGAAGCGTTAAGGTCAATCAAGTCCAATCGGTTAAGGACGATTTTGACTGGGCTGATCATTGCCATCGGGATAACCGCGCTGGTGGGGATGCTAACGGCTATCGATGGGATGAAAGCGCAGATTGAGGAGAGCTTCAGTGGTCTTGGCGCCAATAATTTCGATGTACGTTCCAAAAACACTTCTGGACAGCGGGTAACACGATCCGGGGTGACCGAAAAGCAATTTAAGCCGGTGAGTTATAAGGATGCCTTAGATTTTCGGAAAGGCTATAGCTCCCGTGGAATGGCCACCGTTTCCACACGGGTAAGTGGATCTACAGAGGTGAAGAGAGGTTCTGAAATCACTAATCCGAATGTCAGGATCATTGGAGTGGATGAAAATTACGTGCTGATCAAAGGGCAAAATATTGAAGAAGGGAGGAATTTTAGTAATGTGGAAATCGAATATGGAAACAATGTGTGCCTCATCGGCAGCGAGATCGTAGAATTGCTTTTTAAAAGCCACGAGAATCCGGTCGGAGCTTATGTCTCCTTTTTTGGAAACCGGTATTCGATCGTTGGGGTGTTGGAAGAGCAGGGATCCGTGGGGAATGATTCGGGAGTCGACCGTACTATATTAATTCCTGTGGAAAATGCTTCCAGGCTGGATCAAACGGGCGGGTTTTGGTACACCATCACCGTTTCGACGTCAGATCCCACAAAAATGGAATATGAAATGGGACAAGCTACTGGGCTCATGCGGAAAGTTCGTGAAGATAGGGTGGGGGAGCTGGATTCTTTTGAAGTGGTCAAGTCCAATAATGTTGGAGAAAGTTTAGAGGAAGTGGCCGGTTATCTGAGGATCGGTGGCTTTGGGATAGGTTTTATCACCTTATTGGGCGCTTCTGTTGGATTGATGAACATTATGCTGGTTTCCGTTACGGAAAGAACCCGGGAAATCGGTATCCGGAAAGCGCTTGGAGCCACCCCCAAAAGGATCCGTCAGCAATTTTTAATTGAAGCGATTGTCATTTGTATCATGGGAGGAGTTTTTGGTGTGCTTGTCGGTATGGGAATTGGAAATATCGTGGCCAGCTTTGTGGGGCCTGGAGGATTTTTGGTGCCATGGCTTTGGATGCTGCTGGCCTTTATGATCTGTGTTTTAGTAGGGCTAGTATCCGGTGTAATTCCGGCAATCAAGGCCAGTAAACTAGATCCCATCGAAGCACTCCGTTATGAGTAAAGATTAGACGATGTCCGTTTTTCTAGGATCCGGTCCATACTTGTTGGTGCCGTTGTGGCCAGGTTTGATGGCCAAGTAGACAAATCCAATCAAGTTGATTGGAGGTGGGATCAATAAATATAGCGCATACTTCCAATCCATCCCGATGTCATGAAGTCGCTTAATCGCCTGTACCAATAGCAAAACAATGGTGGTGATCAGTAAAATGCCAAAAATAACAAAGGTGAGCCAGTTTTCAGCTTCCATTGACTCGTAGATCAACATGATGCACAAGAGATTGATGAAATAGAAGAGTACGAAAAGTAACAAATACTTCCTTCTGGTAATTCTTCCTGTGGGTTCAAGAATGGTTTTCATGGCTATTTGGGTTACGGTCTTAAATACTATACCGTTAAAAAGTTGTTTTTGTTTAAATAACCATTAAAAAGTAGAATCTGTATGGTGAAAAGCCCGGTTATCCTCGCTTCTTCCTGATGGTTTTGTTTAGAGAAGCGAGGATAATGGCTTATGATAATTAATGTTGTTCGTAAACAATCTCTGGTTCGACGGCATCTACAGTGCCCTTGTCATTGATTTCCCAGAGGGTCACCTTCTTGATTTCATTGATGAGGAGCGGATCATATTTAGCGGCCACCCGAACATAATTTTCGGTAAAGCCGTGCATCATCCCGTTATCGATGTCTTCTTCAAAAAGCACATCGAAGGTTCCTTTTAAGTTTTGTTCGTAAAACAGTCTCTTTTTTTTCTCAGAGAGGATCCGTAGCATTTTGGAACGTTGGTTTCGGACTTTCATGGGGACGACATCATCCATTTCTGTCGCCCGCGTGTTAGGTCTTTCAGAATACGTGAACACATGGAGGTAAGATACAGGAAGCTCGTTTAGGAAGTTATAGGTTTCTAGGAAAAGCTCTTCGGTTTCTCCAGGGAAGCCAACGATAACATCCACGCCAATACAGCAGTGTGGCATCAAGGATTTGATTTTCGAAACCCGATCGACATAAAGCTCACGAAGGTATCGCCTGCCCATCTTTCTCAGGATGGTGTTGCTGCCGGATTGAAGTGGGATATGGAAATGAGGCACAAATCGCTTTGATCGGGAAGCGAACTCTATGATTTCATTGGTGAGCAAATTGGGTTCAATGGATGAAATGCGAAACCTGTCAATCCCTTCAATTTCGTCAAGTTCCTGAACAAGGTCCACAAACTTTTCTTTCCTCTTTCCTCCTTGAATACCGAAGTCTCCGATATTGACACCTGTCAATACGACTTCCTTGACATCCGTAGCGGCAATTTCCCGGGCTGATTTCAGAATGTTTTCGATGCTGTCACTTCGGCTTTTCCCCCTTGCCAAGGGGATGGTGCAGAATGCACAGCCGTAATTACAGCCATCCTGGACTTTCAGGAATGTTCTGGTGCGATCATGCATGGAAAAAGCATTGTTAAATGCTGTGGCTTCCTGGATTTCTGAGGCCAGGATTTTGGTTTCTTGTTCCTTGGCGAATCCATCCAGCAGTTCAATCAACCTGAACTTTTCTGCAGCGCCAAGCACTGCATCTACTCCTTTTATTTCCGAAATTTCCTTTGGTTTTAGTTGGGCATAGCACCCGATGATCGTCACGTATGAATTGGGCGATATTTTTTTAGCTTCTTTAACGATCTTCTTACACTTCTTGTCTGCATTCTCCGTCACCGAGCAGGTATTGATGATGAAAATGTCGGGCGTATCTTCAAATCCCACCTTTTTATAGCCCTTTTCTTCAAATTGCCGGCTAATGGTGGAAGTTTCAGAGTAATTTAATTTGCAACCCAATGTATAAAATGCTACCTTTTTCACAGCGGTCCCCCTAGTTTTAGTGTATTGAATTGCAAATTTAAGGATATTCTTCCAGTTTTCAATTTTGTGTTAATAATGAGGAATTTACGCGAATTCGCATGTATTTGTGTGGATTTGTGTCTTTTTTGCTCGAATTAATGTCTTTTTCTTAAAGATTGGTGTAAAAAAATACGATTTTTCTTTTTATTTCAGATTTTTGCTTATCTTCGCTACTGTTTTTAAACCACATTATTAAAACATGGCAACTTTACGACAACAATCATTAATGATGGTACAATCAAGAGGAAATGTACCTTTTGAGGCTCCATCCAGTAAAATTTCCGATTACTTTGGTTCCGAAGTGTTCGGTTTATCCAAAATGAAAGATGCGCTTGCTCCTTCCGTGTATAAAAAAGTGAGCGAAGCAATCGAAAAGGGATCAAAAATTGATACCTCAAGTGCAGAAGAAGTAGCTACAGCGGCGAAAGCATGGGCCTTGTCAAAAGGAGTGACCCACTACACGCACTGGTTCCAGCCACTTACTGGGTCTACCGCTGAGAAACACGATACGTTCTTTGACGCGCACGCAAAGATTGAAAGATTTAAAGGTTCAGCATTGGTTCAGCAAGAGCCAGATGCTTCTTCCTTCCCTAATGGTGGTATAAGAACAACATTTGAAGCAAGAGGATATACAGCTTGGGATCCTAGTTCTCCAATGTTCATTTTTGAGAACACGCTGTGCATTCCAACCATTTTTGTGTCCTATACAGGAGAAGCATTGGATTATAAAACCCCATTGCTGAAGTCTGTAGAGGCCGTTAGTGCTGCTGCCACTCCTATCTGCCAATTGTTTGATAGAAGTGTGAAAAAAGTAAATCCATCACTAGGGGTGGAGCAAGAGTACTTTGTGATCGATAAGGCGCTTTATGCCTCAAGACCTGACTTGGTAATGGCAGGAAGGACTGTATTTGGTCATAATCCAGCCAGAGGCCAACAGTTGGATGATCACTACTTTGGTTCTATACCTGGCCGAGTGAAGGCTTTCATGAAGCACTTCGAAATCGAAGCCTTGAAATTGGGCATTCCAGTGTCTACGCGTCACAATGAAGTGGCTCCAGGGCAATTTGAAGTGGCCCCGGTATTTGAAGAAATAAACAAAGCTACAGACCACAACCAATTGTTGATGGATCTGATGGATAAAGTGGCGGACCAACATCATTTGAAAGTGTTGTTCCACGAAAAACCATTCGCAGGTCTTAACGGTAGTGGTAAGCATAACAACTGGTCATTGATCACTGATACTGGTGTGAACTTGTTCCAGCCAAGTAATTCTGCCAGAGAGAACCTTCAGTTCTTAACGTTCTTGGTGGCTACTGTCAAGGCTGTTCATGACCATGCGGACATTTTGAGAGCAAGTATCGCCTCAGCGGGCAATGACTTCCGTTTGGGAGCCAATGAAGCACCACCGGCGATCATCTCTGTTTTCTTGGGATCTACCCTTACTGCGGTATTGGACGAGCTTGAGAAAAACGGTAATATCAAGATCGAGAAAGGTGACAATATGTACATGAAGCTTGGTATCAGCAAGATTCCAGAGATCATCTTGGATAATACCGACCGAAACAGGACTTCTCCATTTGCATTTACCGGCAACAAATTTGAGTTTAGAGCAGTAGGCTCTTCTTCAAACGTAGCTGGCCCGATGACTGCCTTGAACGTGATCGCTGCAGATACCTTGAAGTTGATGTACAAAGACATTCAAGCTGAAATCGAAGGTGGAAAAGAGAAGAAAATCGCCATCGTTAATGTATTGAGAAAATACATCAAAGAAAGCAAGAAAGTAAGATTCGAAGGAGACGGTTACTCTGAAGAGTGGGAAAAAGAAGCCGAAAAAAGAGGGCTTTCCAACTTGAAGAGCACGCCATTTGCGCTGGATGTATTGGTAGCGAAAGCAACCTCAGAGCTGTATGAGAAGCACAATGTAATGAACATTACGGAGCTTCACGCAAGACATGAAATCCGTCTTGAAAATTACATCATGAAAGTTCAGATCGAGTCAAGGGTGATGGGAGACCTTGCCTTGAACCACGTGATTCCTACTGCTATTCAGTATCAAACCAAGCTGATTGAAAACGCTAACGGGCTTAAGAGCCTTGGACTGGATTCCAAAGCGGCCATTGATACCATCAATGAAATCAGTAAGCACATCGAAGCTATCAAAGAAAATGTTTCTGCGATGATCGATGCCAGAAGAAGACTGAACAAAGAAGAGGATATAGCTAAGAGAGCGAAAGGTTATAGCACAGATGTAAAAGATGCCTTCTTTGAGAAAATCAGATACTCTGTAGATAAGCTTGAGCTTTTCGTGGACGATGAGTTCTGGCCACTAGTGAAATATAGAGAAATGTTGTTCTTGAGATAATCAAGAACAGGAAAATAAAGTAAAAAGCCGGGTATTGCCCGGCTTTTTTATTTGTAAGGATCGTACTGGTTTAATGCTGCCAGTTCAATGAAAAGATTACTGATTTTTTCGGTGAGGTCTTTAAAATAACGTTCGCCTTTTTTCGATGAGGCTTTTTTGGGGTTTCCGATACCGGTGTCTTTGGTGACCCTGGACCATTTTCGCTCAGACCATGCCCAGCCTTCCCTGATGCCTTCTACCAATGATTCACGTTCTTCTCCTTCTCCTGCTTCATCAAGCGGCCGTACCAAGTGAGGATGTAAATACATGATAAGGCTCGTTTCCATTTCATCTGCATGGTCTCCGTCCATCTCGAAATACGCTTTTTTGTCCAATGCCTTGAACCAATTGCAGCTAGAAAAAAACATGTCAGGATACTTAAGCCCCAATTCCCGTAAGATTGTTTTGAAGTCGTTTCCTCCATGACTGTTTAGAATAAGTAATTTCCTGACCTTTTGTCGATGCAGGACTTCTACAACATCGTTTACGATGGCCAACTGGGTGCTGGGATTGAGGTTCATGTCCAAAAAAATGTCTGCCTGTCCTGTGTTGACCCCAAAAGGAATGCAGGGAAGTACCGTGATGTGTGCCCCTGCTTCGTAAGCCAAACGTCCGGCTTCAGCAGCAATTGCCTCTGCTTCATAATTATCCGTTCCATAAGGTAAGTGGTAGTTGTGCGCTTCTGTAGCTCCCCATGGAAGGATGGCTAAATCGATATTGGCATGTTTTAGGTCTTTCCAGTTTGATTCGGCAAGAATGTATGGTCTCATCATATTGTAACAATGGTTTAGTATTAATTGACTTATCTCAAAGTAAAATGGGGTAATGCTGATAGGGTATGCCCGTTACGAAAGGCTATCAGGTTATTTGAATAGAAAGCTACAGGCGGCTTTCCTAAACCATGGTAATAATATAATGATTTTCAGTTGGTTTTTTGACTTCCTTCGCTGGCTTTTTTTGTAAGGCAGATATAAAAATTAAATCGGGTGAATTCGTAAATGTTTCTGAAATGATTAAATCTTTTTTAAAATTTTCAATTATAGATTATAAGTTGTACTTTTATTTCTGAAAATAAACACGGGCTAAATTCCTAATCGAACTAACATGATAAGAAAAACACTAAGGCTAATTGGGGGATTGATGTTTTTCTGTGCTGCTCATGGAGCAATCGCACAGGAGGATAATCTTCACCATCAGTCGAGTGTTTATGAGGCTCCTACAGACCCTGAAGTGGTGGCCAAGCTTGATAAATGGCAAGATTTAAAGTTTGGAATGATAGTCCATTGGGGAGTGTATGCAGTCCCAGGGATGATAGAGTCTTGGGCACTTTGCTCTGAAGATTGGATCAACAGGGATAGCACGGTCTCATATCATGAATTTAAGGATTGGTATTGGGGATTAAAGGATGAATTTAATCCAGTAGATTTTGATCCGGATCAGTGGGCAGATGCTGCTGATGCGGCTGGAATGAAGTATTTGGTGTTTACTACCAAGCACCACGATGGTTTTAATATGTTTGATACTCAGCAGACAGATTATAAAATCACGGCTGGTCCTTTTAAAAACCATCCTAAGGCGAATGTAGCCAAGCACGTATTTGAGGCCTTCCGAAAGAAGGGCTTTATGATTGGTGCATATTTCTCAAAGCCTGATTGGCACTCCCAATATTACTGGTGGGATAAGTATGCTACTGCTGACCGGAATAACAATTATGACATCCGCAAAAATGAGTGGCGGTGGAATATGTTCAAGGAATACACCTATAATCAAATCAGTGAATTGATGCATGATTATGGAAGTGTAGATATCCTTTGGCTTGATGGGGGCTGGGTGCGGCCGCTGGAAACGGTGAATGATGAAGTGCGGGCATGGGGAGCGAGGATACCGGAGTGGAGTCAAGATATTGACATGCCAAAAATAGCCAGGATGGCCCGTGAAGCACAACCGGGAATTCTGATGGTGGATCGGACGGTTCATGGACCGTATGAAAACTACCAGACGCCCGAACAAAGTATCCCAAAGGAGCAGTTGGATGTGCCATGGGAGTCATGTATGACCCTCGGTCATGCATGGGGCTATCATGAGCATCAAAATTACAAGTCTGTAAATAAGGTAGTGCACACCCTCGTAGAAGTAGTGGCCAAAGGCGGAAGTCTTCTGTTGGGGGTAGGCCCTTCTCCAGAGGGACTCCTTCCTGATGAAGATGTGAAGCGGTTAAAGGGAATCGGAGATTGGTTGGAGGTGAACGGTGATGCGATTTACGGAACCAGAACGGTGACCTACTACCAGGATGACAACGTTTACTTCACCCAAGGTAAGCAAGGTGAGAAGTACGCGATAGTACTGATAGAGGAGGGGATGGAAATCCCTAACACTGTGTCATGGTCCGATGAGCAAGACGTTAAAGGTAAGAAAGTGACACTTTTGGACGGCGGGAAATCACTTCGCATTGCTAAAACAGCTGGTGAGGTAGTGGTGACCATCCCCCAAAAGATCAGAAATAACATAACACAAAAAGACGCTATCGTCTTTACCTTTCAATAGGTACAAAGATATTTATTAGGGTCAAAGCCTGGGGGGAAGGATTCCCTTCGGGCTTTTTTTGTGTTTTAACTAGAGGACTATACGGGCTTTGGCTTATTTTTTGTCATGTTTGGGCATAGGCTCGTAATTGCAAGTTGTAAGCCTTATCTTCGTAAACACAAAAGAAATATTTTTAATATGAAAGGTATCATTTTAGCCGGAGGTTCCGGGACCCGACTCTATCCATTGACCATTGCAGTGAGTAAACAGCTTATGCCTGTCTATGATAAGCCGATGATCTATTACCCATTGTCCGTTTTGATGATGGCGGGGATTCGGGAAATCATGATCATAACCACTCCCGAGGACGCGGATGCTTTCAAGAAACTGTTGGGAGACGGGAGTCATTTGGGGTGTGAATTTACCTTTGCCATTCAGCCAAAACCAGAAGGCTTGGCGCAGGCATTTGTGATCGGTGAGGAATTTATTGGTGATGATAAAGTAGCCTTGATCTTGGGTGATAATATATTTTACGGTTCTGGATTACAAGAAACTTTGCTGAAACATACCGATCCTGAAGGTGGGGTGGTTTTTGCCTATCATGTGAATGATCCTCAGCGTTATGGCGTGGTGGAATTTGACCAAAATAAGAAGGCTATCAGCATTGAAGAAAAACCTCAAGCTCCCAAGTCTAATTTTGCAGTTCCTGGCTTGTACTTTTATGATAACCGGGTGGTCGAAATCGCTAAGCAGATTAAGCCCAGTGCGCGAGGGGAGCTTGAAATTACGGATGTAAACAATGCCTATTTAAAAGAGGGTAAATTAAGTGTAGGGATCCTTAGCAGAGGCACAGCTTGGCTGGATACGGGAACACACCAGTCTTTGCAACAGGCAGGACAGTTTGTGGAGGTGATAGAGGAGCGGCAAGGGCTTAAGATTGGTTGTGTCGAAGAAGTCGCCTATCACAAAGGCTTTATCACTAAGCAACAATTACTGGCACAAGCCGAGAAGCTTGGGAAAAGCGGATATGGAACCTATCTGAAAGGGATTATTTGAGGGTGTTTATAAAAGCGATTTCAGTTTATTTGTCAAACCATTTCTCCCAAAAAGGGAAAGGGGAAAGGTAGCGTTTTACAAAAAATTGCCCTTGTACGAGCATGTCGTTTGCTTGATTGCTGCCGGCATTACCATCAAGTTCGTCCGATAGTGTAGCAAAGAGACTGGCTTCAAAACCGATGTCCCAATTGGAGCCAAATGCTACGCTTCCTCCCAATCTAATGGGAATGTATAAAGCAGTAGGTGTGGTTTTGATAATCGTTATCTCTGTTTCGTTTGGGTAAGCGTAAGCTTGTTTTTCTGGAATTGCCATAAAACCTAGTCCGACTCCTGCGTATCCATTGACCCGAAAGCGTTCGATATGGGTTTCATAGGGAAGAAAATAAAATTCGGGCATAAAATCTGCGTAAAACGCGTTTCCAGTGAAGGCATAAGCTTTGTTCTCTTCGCCCCATTCAAAAGCCCTTTCGGCAATATATTCCATGTTACTGCTTACATGTTGATAGCCTGCGGAAATTCTTAGGTTTATCCGATGGGAAACCTTTTTTGCTGCAGATAAGGTTACCGAACCGAAAATGGGAAAGTCTAATTTTCTATAAGGTCCGCCATTGTCAGAGTACATGGAAGCAGGTCCTCCTGCCAAGGTCAAGGTGTATACCCTAGGGATGCGTTCCTTGTAAAAATTCTGGGCCGTAAGTGAACCTGTAAGGGCGAGGGAGAAAAAAGTAAGGATAAGTAAGCATTTAGCAGCCATGAGAATAAGGATTGGGTTTTAAGGGAAGTTACTAAATTTTTGAATGAATTTTAACTAAAACAAGTTTTGTACCAATTTAAAGATGGGATGGAATATTGCATATTAAGGTAAATCAAAATCCTATTCATGTGAGCAAGCATTACATTGAAAGTGGAATTTGACGTCTTGACCAAAAAGCTTAACTTGGCGGCCATAGCTTACAAAGGTGGAAGAAAAAGGAGGCTGTAAAGAGTTTTTTTTGTAAACCCTGCTGCGGAAGATTTGACCTAGGGAAAGGAATCGCTAATTTGTTGGATAAGGAACGTTAATGCGGAAATGAGGGTTCCACAAAGTGTTGATTGAAGTAGTGCATGTCATTTTATAAAAAGAACTATGGGGTTTCTAAAATCTGTTCATCATATCGCCATAATCTGTTCTGATTATGAGCATTCTAAAGCGTTTTATACAGAAATATTAGGGCTAAAAGTATTAAGGGAGGTTTACCGGGAAGATCGTCAATCGTATAAGCTTGATCTTGGTGTCGGGGACCAATATGTCATTGAGCTCTTTTCATTTCCAGCACCGCCTGCAAGGGTGAGCAGGCCAGAGGCATGTGGATTGCGGCATTTAGCATTTGCAGTGGATGATTTAGATGCAACTGTCAGCTTACTCATATCACAACAAGTGGCGGTAGAATCCATAAGGGTAGATCAATTTACGCGCAAGCGATTCACCTTTTTCCAAGACCCAGATGGCTTGCCTATCGAGCTATACGAGGACTAAAACCATTTCTTTTGTTTAAAATACCTGATCATCATCACGGTAATAAGGATGAATATTAACCAGAGCGTAGGGTAGCTATATTTCCATTCCAGTTCAGGCATAAACTTGAAGTTCATCCCGTAAATACCAGCGATAAAGGTCAATGGGATGAAAATAGTGGCAATGACGGTTAGGGTTTTCATGACCTCATTTTGCTTGATGCTCAGTTGGGTCATGTATAGTTCTGCTAAACTGTTCATGGTCTCCCGCTGTAGCTCCAGTCCTTCTAGGATCTCTATGGTATGCTCATAGATATCGTTTATATAGGTCATGTTTTTACGCTTGATGAGCGGATGTTCTGACTTTTTCCAAATGGAAATCAGTTCACGTAAGGGCCATATGCTACTTCTGATTCTTCGAAGTGTCTTTCGTTGATGGTGGATGGTGTTGAGGTTAATGTTGGATTTGTTTTGTAGAATCTGATCATCGTATTTTTCTACTGTATCGCTGATCAGTTCCAGTATCCCAAAATATTCATCAATGATGGCATCCACCAATACGTATGTGAAATAATCAGAGCCCAGCTTCCGCATTTTTCCTTTAGGGTTTTCCAATCGGATCCGCACATTGTCAAAGATATCTTGGGGAGTTTCCTGAAAAGAAAGGATGTAGTTTTGACCAAAAAGAATGCTTACCTGTTCCGTTTGAATTTCCGAAATACTGTTTTTAGAATAGAGCATTTTTACCAAAACGAAGATATGGTCATCAAACTCTTCTATTTTTGGCCTTTGTGAGGTATTGGTAATGTCTTCTATTACCATAGGGTGGATGGAAAGAAGGTCTGCAATTTCTAGAATTAAATTGCTGTCATGAATGGAGCTAATATTTAACCAGAACTTTAGGTCTTTCTTTTCTAAAAATGGCTTTAATGCATCAAGGTCTTGAATGAGGTGTTTTTCGAAATGCTGCTCACCAAAAGAGTAAAGCTCCAATATCGGCTTTGGTGTCAGCGAATCAGGTTTATCATTCGTTTTTGACATATTCAGGCAATATTTCAAATAATTTTTGATTGGTCAGTGGCTTTTCAATAAACCCTTTTACCGCCTCAAAAGTTCTTGATTTCTTGCGGTCTTGGTAGTCAATGGAACTAGAGAGCATAAGGATGATGTCTTCCCGCTTGGGACATTGTAAGTCATATTGTGTCAAAAAATCCCACCCGTTCATTACTGGCATGTTGATATCCAGAAAGATCAGTAATTTCTTTTCGTTGTCCAACTCCCTGATCTTTTCAAGAGCATCTTTAGCTTCCAAAAACTCCGCAATCTCGTCGCATAAGTTTAGTCTTCCTAGTAATCTCTTGTTAATCAGGTTGTTGATAGGGTCGTCATCTATTAAAACAATTGAATCAAATGCGAGCATCAACCGGGTCTTAAAATTTAATAGTTCCATTTTACCAATGAGAAGTAAGATACGGATATATTTTAAGTTTCAAAAAAAAATGTATAATCTGTTTTTACTGACTTTTGTCATGAATATTTACAGGTAACGTAAGTTGGTAAACAAAAAAAGAGAGCAATAAACTTGCTCTCTTTGTATTGAATATAGCGTAAACGGCTCATTTATTACATCATGCCGCCCATTCCGCCGCCGCCCATTGGAGGTGCTGGCTGGCCGCCTTCTTCTTTCACATCCGCTACCACACATTCGGTAGTAAGTAGTAGGGCTGCGATGGAAGCGGCATTTTCAAGCGCTAGACGGGTAACCTTGGTTGGGTCGATTACACCGGCTTCAAACAGGTCTTCAAACTTATCTGTTCTGGCATTATAGCCATAGTTACCGGTTCCTTCTTTGATCTTATTGATCACCACAGAACCTTCAGCACCGGCATTGGCCACGATGGATCTCAATGGAGACTCTATCGCCTGCTTGATGATGTTGATACCAGTGTCCTGGTCGTCATTTTCGCCTTTAAGTCCGTCAAGGGCAGAAGAGGCTCTGATGAGGGCTACACCACCACCGACTACTACACCTTCTTGCACAGCGGCTCTGGTCGCGTGAAGGGCATCGTCTACACGGTCTTTCTTTTCTTTCATTTCCACTTCGGTAGCTGCACCGATGTACAAGATGGCCACACCACCAGAAAGCTTAGCAAGTCGCTCTTGCAGTTTCTCTTTGTCGTAGTCAGAAGTGGTTTTTTCGATCTGAGTTTTGATTTCAGAGATTCTTGCTTCGATAGTGGATTTTTCACCGGCACCATTGACGATCGTGGTGTTATCCTTATCGATGTTTACCTTCTCGGCAGTACCCAAATACTCGATGGAAGCATTTTCAAGTTTGTAACCTCTTTCTTCAGAGATTACAGTACCACCTGTAAGGATGGCGATATCTTCCAGCATTGCTTTTCTTCTGTCACCGAAACCAGGAGCTTTTACAGCTGCTACTTTCAGTGCTCCCCTGATTTTGTTCACTACTAGAGTAGCAAGGGCTTCACCATCCACATCTTCAGCGATGATCAAAAGAGGCTTGCCTGACTGAGCTACTGGCTCAAGGACAGGAAGCAATTCCTTCATGGAAGAAATCTTCTTGTCATAGATAAGGATGTATGGATTCTCCAGTTCCGCTTCCATTTTTTCGGTATTGGTAGTGAAGTAAGGAGAAAGGTAGCCTCTGTCAAACTGCATACCTTCAACTGTCTTTACTTCTGTCTCCGTACCTTTGGCTTCTTCTACGGTGATTACGCCGTCTTTGCCCACTTTGTCCATGGCATCAGCGATCATGTTGCCGATTTCCTCGTCGTTATTGGCAGAGATGGTACCCACTTGCGCGATTTCCTTGGAAGTGGAGATAGGTTTGGAGGTAGCTTTTAGCTCAGCTACTACAGCAGCTACGGCCTTATCAATACCTCTTTTGAGGTCCATTGGATTGGCGCCGGCAGCTACGTTTTTGATGCCTACGTTGAAGATGGATTGGGTCAATACGGTGGCGGTAGTGGTACCGTCACCTGCATTGTCAGCAGTTTTGGAAGCTACTTCTTTAACGAGCTGGGCACCCATGTTTTCGATAGGCTCCTCCAGTTCGATTTCTTTCGCTACAGACACCCCATCTTTGGTGATGGTAGGGGCACCGAATTTTTTGTCAATGATGACATTACGACCTTTTGGTCCCAATGTTACTTTTACTGCTTCTGCAAGAGCGTCTACGCCTTTTTTCAGCTTTTCCCTTGCATCGGTATCGAAAAATAATTCCTTTGCCATTTTTGTTACTTTTTTAGATTTTCTTGTTTAATAAACGATTAAAGCGAGTGATTAAAGAATCGCAAAAATATCGGATTCTCTCATGATCAAATAATCAGCCCCTTCTACGGAAAGTTCTGTACCGGCATATTTGCCATACAATACAGTGTCTCCCACTTTAACAGTAAGTGGTTCATCTTTTTTACCATTGCCTACAGCTACGACAGTGCCTTTTTGGGGTTTTTCCTTGGCAGTGTCAGGAATGTAAAGTCCAGAAGCTGTTTTTTCTTCAGCAGCAGCAGGTTCTACCAGAACTCTGTCTGCTAGTGGTGTGATGTTCACTTTTGACATAATAGTATTGATTTTATAAAGTTTGGTTCATTGATTCCTATTCCTTTCTATCATTTCTTGTGCCAATGGATTAATGCCGTTTTTCTATGACATAAAGTCTTGAATCTTGATTTTTTTAAGCCATTTCATCGGAAATGAAAGGCTGTTCATGACAATTTTACTTTTTGATATTGTCATTTTTGTCAGTTTTTTGTTAAATTCTGATAAAAAAACATGCCTATGAAAATGCTCTCGGATAACTGGATCTCGGAAGGATGGATCGATTTTGAATACAAAAAGTACCTGTTGTTGGCCTACTTAAAAGAAGTTGAGCAGCATTTTGGAGATGTCAAACTTTATCCTCCATTGGCGGATTTGATTCGGCATTATCATAAGCTTCGGGAGCTCGAGACCAATAAGGATGGGCTGCGAAGTGCTTTTCCCAAACGGGTAGTGGGAATCGATCATAAAAATGTCAAGCTCCGTAAAGAACAGGTGACGGGAGAAGGGGAATTGATGAAAGCATTGGATGAGATCATTGCCTTTTCCATCCCACAAATAAGCAAACAGATCGAGCAGGGAAAGAGCATTTATGATTTTATCGAGGATAACTTGGAAGTGGAGCCGGTAGGGCTTTCACCCCTTTACCAACGGGAAGGGTATGTGTTCATTACCCTGGAAAAATCAGCAGATGTATTTATTTATAGCTATCAAATGAAACTGTTCGAAAACAGTTTTGAAAAGTACCGAGGCATCGCTTTTTCGTTTCTGCGCAAAGAGACCAAATCACTCGTTCATACCTATGAGCAGATCAAGCTGGACCTTGCCAGGTCCAATCAGCAACTCCCCAATCCGGCCACCTGGAGGGTGCACAGCAGTAATGTGGTGCCTTTGGAGGAAAGCCTGCTCCCCGTGAGTAAGCGTATCCTGCTCAGGATGATTGCTTAGAATTGTATTCAAATAAAAAGTGCCGGAAGGTGGTTCCAGGTACTGCTCAAAATAGGCGGAGCCAACTCTAAATTCTCCCAAGAACCGTTCTAATACTGCGACTAAAGACGAAATGCAGCAGATAGTATGATTTATTTTTGGCTCAAAACATCCGGCTAATACCGATCCTGCTGTAGAGGTTGACAGGGAGGCCTTTACGGTTTCGGTCAAATGGAATTCCGTAGAGGGCATCCAAGCTAAGCTTCAGCTTTGGGATGATCTGTTTTTTCAGCTCCAGTCCGAGCGGCCATCCAAGCGTGATGTCATCTTGTACTCGGAAACTAGATCGGTAGTCATCTATAAAGCCTTCATTGTTTATGGTATGTTGATATAAACTGAAGTCAACGAAGTTTTCGTCCCGGATCAATATGCCCGAAAAGGCCCTGAGCTCAAATCCCTTCAGGGATATTACCCTGAACTTCGCAAGAATCCTGAGGTAATTTACGTTATATCCGCTGCCTCCAAAGCCTCCGATTTCTTCAGCGGACAGACTTCGGATATGCTCATCTACCTTAGTGGAGACATCATTGTTTTCAGCAAACATAAACGATTTGTCAAAGTAATCGGGGAAGTCATTTTGCTTCCCAAAGCCCATGTCAATACCGATGGATAATATAGGGAACCGCTCGATTTTCCTTTCATAGTTAAATTCGATATTGTATCCCCAGTCTCCGGTTCCGTCCATGCCGATCACACCGGTTTTTATCCCGATTTCGTTTGATTGGGCTATTGACGCTTGGGCCAGTGTCAATAGGATGACTAGTGTTAAGAGATGTTTCATAATTGATGTTGTTTTGATGATTACTCCCTTATTTCCGGTACTAGGTAAAAGGAAAAACCGTTGAAATGATAGACTTGATGCCCTTCCTGTAATCCATATCCACCATCCGAAGTGGTTTCTGCCAAGGTGGCGCATCGGTCAAAATTCACATTGAACAGCAGATAGGCGTGTTTTTCAGTTTTTAACTTAGCGAGTCCGGATCAAAAGTTTCAGCCAGATAGGGAGCTATTACGCCAATATCGTGTTGGTTGATAAAGGTTTTTAGACTGTCAATATTAATGGATGCCTCACTTGCAACGCTACTGTTGGTAGCATTCCTGTTAAACGCCTGTACGATGGCGGACTGCTTACGGCTCACAGGGTCGGGTTCTTCTTCAAATAGCCGACGGAGGTTATATTGTACTTCTCCTGCATTTCCTTTAAGCTCGGCAAAACCAAAAAGTTCCTTTCTTACATCTGGATCCTTAAATACTTCTCCCATATAGAGAGCCAGGTCTTCAAGTTTTCTTTCATATTCTAGGGCATCTGACGGGGTGGTTATTACCGCCTCTGTTTTTTTTTTTCGATTTCTACCTGACCATTATCCTGGCAGGAGATCATTGCTGTAGTTCCCGTTATGATCAAGGAGAAAAAGTAAATTGTATGTTTTTTCATAGTAGAAGAGCTTAAAAGTAATCCGTTGTTTCTCTTCTAATATGTGCTGTCCTTGTGCGTTTTCCTAAAAATCTAGTACGCAGATATACGCAATATGACTTTTGTCATAAAAAAAAGCCCGACGATTGCCGGGCTTTAAGTTGCTTAATTTTCTTTTTGGAGCAGTGAGGGTTCCTTTTCCGTCAGGATGGGAGCTGGCGATGGGGAGTTCACTTTTTGAGCTTTTTCTTCTCTTTCCTGTCTTTTTAGCTCGCGGTTTTTGATCACTTCGTCTCCAGGTTTGCCAAAGAGAATTTTAAAGGCTTCATTCTTGTTTTCGGCTTGCTTGAGATCTTTGACGATGTCATACCACTCGTGGAATACCAAGGTAACAGGGTTATAGCTGTTTACCGGCTTGGTAATGCCATAGTTTGGGGTCTCACCTTCTGCCATAAAGGTGCCAAATATCCTGTCCCAAATGATAAAGGTAGAACCGTAGTTCTTGTCCAGGTAGTGTTCATCACTGGCATGATGTACACGGTGGTGAGACGGCGTGGTAAAGATGTATTCAATCGGCGCCGGAAGTTTTTTGATGTATTCCGTATGGATCCAAAACTGGTAAAGCACAGCTATCTGGTGGCATATAAAGAATACGAAGGGGTCAAAACCAATCATGACCACCGGAATAAAGAAGATGAACTTGATGTGCTGCGTCCAGCTCAATCGGAAAGAAACCGAAAAGTTATATTTTTCTGAATTGTGGTGTGTCACGTGAGTAGCCCACCAGAAGCGCTGCTCGTGCGCCACTCGGTGCGCCCAATAACGAGCAAAATCAATGGCAATAAAACAAGGTATGAAAGACCACCAAGTCGGCGGGATTTTCCAAGGGACAATGTTCCAGAAGAACAATACAGCAGAGAACAAGGCGACTTTGATCAGGGCACTGATGCCCACATTGATCAATCCAATGGACGATGCTGCCAAAAAATCCTTGCCGTCATAAGAGTCCCTATTCTTATAAATACTCAATCCCCACTCTGCAAACACCAATGCAAACATTACCGGGGCTGCCCAAAGGATAATGTTTGGCCATTCTGTAGCACCTATATCCTCCAGGGTCTTATAGTTCTCAAACATAAAATCGATATTATAAGTGATTAAAATTATGGAATAAACTAAAAGATAAAGCTAAAAATGTGGTTTAACAAATGTTTGGACGGATATTAACATTTATTCACACAATCGTAATCGCCAAACAAAAAAGCCCGGTTGATGACCGGGCCAAGTGAATTATGCTTTTTAGCTTTGATTATTGTGCACTATCTGCAGGCACGGATAATTCTTCTGTACTTCCCTCTTCAGCTGGAAGAATGCTTTCATCTCCACCGAAGGATGGAGCGACCATTTGTTCCTTGGCACTTTCAATGTTTGGAGAGGAGAATTCAGTGGATCCACTGCCATTGCTTTCCAAAAATGCTGAAGTACCCAGTGAAAGTACCAATATGGAAATGGCCAACACCCAAGTGGCTTTCTCCAATATGTTTCCTGTTTTGGTGACGCCCATGATTTGGGAGGCTCCACCGCCAAATGCAGCACCAACACCACCTTTGGAATCTTGACCTAAGATTACCAATACCAAGATAACCGCCAAAACAATAATGATGCTGATAAGTAAAGTGTACATATGCTAATGAAGTTAATCTTTTAATTCTTTTATTAAGTTCGCAAAATAAGCTTTTTTATTCGGAAACTTCAAGCTTAATTTCTGATAAATATCAATTGCCTTGGCTTTTTTGCCTTGCTTCGTCAATAGTTTGGCATAGGATTCCGAAAGTAACTTGTCGGACAGCTGCGTACTGTTTTTGGAAAGATCAGTGTTTTGGCCGGTATCTTCTATTTCTTTAATGGTCGCCAGTTTGATCTCTTTTTTGCTGAAAGCTTTGATTATGTCCAGCTGTTCTTGCTTTTTGGCGTCTTTGATGACCTTTTTTTCCTTTTTTCGAATGGTTTCAATCAGGTCGTCATTCTTTGGGTCTTTTTTCTTTACTGCTTTTTTCTTCGGGGCCTTTGCACCACTTGAAGGAGTTTCTTTATCCGATTCAGTTTTTTTGTCTGCTTCGGCATGCCGTAATTTGTTCAGGTTTTCTTCCAGCTTGCGCAAGATCTCAGTCCGGTCCGACCCCGAAGGCTGTTGAGAAGCTGCCTTGTCAGGAGCGTCTTCTGCAGTAGGGGCGGCCTTCTCAGGGGTCGTATCCTTAGAAGGCTGGGGTGCAGGTGTTGCTTTGGCTGGCTCAGGGGATACAGGAGGAGCGAAATGAATGTCTCCTTCGATCAGCGTTTTGAGCCAAGCCCTGTCCGGACTTTGGACAGCTGCCCAGTGCAGGAGTTCTTGTGATTCTCCCTTGGATATTTTCTTCTCGTATTTGGCAGCCAGTACCTTGGGGACCAAAAAATACGGAAACGTTTCATGGAGCTTCAGCAATGACCTGAAATCTTCCTTCTCTAAAGCGTTACGCTTTTTGATGATATTTAAAAACTGGGCTGCGTTCACAAGTCAGATTTTTTTGGTTGGTTACCTAATTTAAATAAAATTACCAATTTGCCACAGTAGAGGTGAAAATATCCTGAATGATGTTTTCAAAAATGGTATCTATCAGGTCAGTTTCCACTGCGAGGACCGAAGTACTCCGAGGGTCATAGTCCTGATAGAAGGAGTAGGTCTTTTTACTGTCCTGCTCTTCATCGCTCAGGTTGATATAGTTGACTTCCACAGCAATGGTCAAGCGCATTTGACCGGCCCGATCAGGTTGGTTGGGATCGGTGGTGGAGACCGTGGCCTGTGGGGTGAGGGAATACCGTGTGATGGCTCCTTCAAATTGCAAGTCACCATTGGTCTGGACCAACTCCAACTGGGTGTTTCGCTGAAAATAATCTTTCAGGGATTCGGTAAAGTTTTGCCCCATATTGGCAGGGCCACCGCCGGAATCGTTGAAGAAATTGGCCACCGAGAAAGTCTGGGTTACATTATAATCCAGGTTAGTGCCGGTAAAACTATATTCTACTTTGCAGCCCCAAAGCAGCATCAGTGGGCATAGTACCAACGCAAACATGAGCTTTGATCTACTCATTGATGTCATATTGTTTGATTTTTCGATAAAGGGTACGTTCCGAAATGCCCAGGTCCTGCGCCGCATATTTACGTTTATTGTTATGTTTTCTGAGCGCTTTTATGATCAGTTCTTTTTCTTTCTTCTCGATGGAAAGTGAATGGTCATCCTCTTCGTGAATAATGTCCTCGATTTCATCATCATATTCTTCAGAATGGGCATGTTGATTGGAGATTTTCCCCGATTCCAATACAATGGGCATGGATGCGGGACTTGACTCCTTGGACGAGGTATCATCAAAAGACACAGAAGTGTCCATGTCTTCAAACAACGAGTAGTGCTTTTTGATGATGTTTTGATTGATCCCGCCGGACTGGTACGTGTCGAGCACCAGCTTTTTCAGCTCTGTCATGTCCTTTTTCATGTCAAAGAGCACTTTGTACAGGATCTCCCGCTCCGAAAAATCAGAAGATGATTCGCCCTTTTGTCCACCACCGGTGTAAGGGGCCGGTAAATTGGATTCTGTGGACGGTAAATATTTTGCCAGC
Organism: Echinicola vietnamensis DSM 17526; assembly: GCF_000325705.1. Taxonomy (NCBI): domain Bacteria; kingdom Pseudomonadati; phylum Bacteroidota; class Cytophagia; order Cytophagales; family Cyclobacteriaceae; genus Echinicola; species Echinicola vietnamensis. Next base: position 2,812,494 of record NC_019904.1, read on the forward strand.
GTGATGGCATTGACATCCCGGTCCTCCTCCAGCAGGGAAATTTGCTCGGCCAAGTTTTTCAATTGCCGGATATTTCCTTTAAAGGGGAATTTTTTAAGGAGTTCTTTTGCCTCTCCGTCTAGGGAAATGGGTTTTACGTTATATTTCTCACTGAAATCAGTGGTGAATTTCCGGAATAAGAGGATGATGTCGTCGCCTCTTTCCCTAAGAGGAGGGACGAAAATGGGCACGGTGTTCAGGCGATAGTAAAGATCTTCTCTGAACTTACCCTTTTCTACTGCTTGGATAAGGTTGACGTTGGTGGCAGCGATGACACGGACATCGGTCTTTTGGACTTTGGAAGAACCTACTTTGATAAATTCACCGTTTTCCAATACCCGCAGCAATCTTGCTTGGGTGCCCAGGGGCATTTCGCCTATTTCATCCAAAAAGATGGATCCACCATCGGTCACTTCAAAATATCCTTTCCGCGCTTCGTGTGCGCCGGTGAAGGAACCCTTCTCGTGACCGAACAATTCTGAATCAATGGTGCCTTCTGGAATGGCACCGCAGTTGATGGCAATGAACTTCCCATGTTTGCGCGTACTGATCGAATGGATGATTTTGGAAAAGGACTCTTTACCACTTCCACTTTCACCAGTGATCAGCACCGTCATTTCCGTTGGCGCAGCCTGCATGGCTACGCGAATGGCATGATTGAGCAGGGGGCTATTGCCGATTATACCAAAACGCTGTTTAATGGATAATACTTCCGCGTCTGTTATCATAGATTTCAGGGGCTTTAGTGGTTTAGGAAAGCACTTCGCCAAATAAGGTGGCGGCCGTACAATCCACGATTTTTACACGGACATAATCTCCTTTTTTGTGGTTGCCTTTTGGGAAAATCACCACTTTGTTGGCCGAATTTCGACCTTTAAGTTGTTCTTCCGAACGTTTGGAAGTCCCTTCTACCAATACCTCCTGGGTTTGTCCCAAATCCAGTTTGTTTCTTTCCAGGGAATGCTGGGTTTGCTTCGCAATGATCTCTTGAAGCCTGCGTTTTTTTGTCTCCAAAGGAATATCGTCTTCATACTTCTTGGCTGCAAGGGTGCCTGGCCTTTCGGAATAGAAAAACATGTAAGAGAAATCGTATTTTACGATGTCCATTAAGCTTAAGGTCTCTTGGTGCTCTTCTTCCGTTTCCGAGCAAAAACCAGCGATCATATCCGAAGAAATACCACATTCCTGCCCCAGGATCTCGCGGATCTTGGCCACCCTTTCGAGGTACCATTCCCGGTCATAGGTCCTGTTCATAAGGTCCAGTATACGGCTGTTACCGCTTTGTACAGGAAGGTGGATGTATTTGCAGATATTGTCGTATTTTTTCATGGTATACAACACCTCATCCGTAATGTCTTTTGGGTGGGAGGTGGAAAACCTTACGCGCAGTTGGGGAGCTACTTTTGCCACCATTTCCAGTAGGTTGGCAAAATTGATCACCTCACTGACGTCTTCTTCCTGCTTGTTAAGGCGGGCTTTGTTGTTTTCTTCTGGTGACCACTTGTAGCTGTCCACGTTTTGGCCTAGCAAGGTCACTTCTTTATACCCTTTGTCAAACAGCTCTTGTGCCTCTTTGACGATGGAATGCGGGTCTCGGCTTCTTTCTCTGCCTCTGGTGAAAGGGACCACGCAGAATGAGCACATGTTGTCACAGCCTCGCATTATGGAAATGAAGGCGCTTACCCCGTTGGTGTTTAGCCTGACAGGTGAAATGTCTGCATAGGTCTCTTCACGGGAAAGGAAAGTATTGACTCCTTTGTCGCCTTCCTCGGCCACTTTTACCAAGTTGGGCAGGTCCCGGTAGGCATCAGGGCCTACTACCACATCCACTAATTTCTCCTCCTCCAGCAGCTTGTCCTTAAGCCGCTCGGCCATGCATCCAAGTACCCCAATGGTGAGGTCTGGTCGCGCCTTTTTGATGGTGTTAAACTGCGTCAGTCGCTTTCTGACGGTAAGCTCCGCCTTTTCCCGTATGGAACAGGTGTTGAGAAAGATGACATCTGCCTGTTCGAAATTTGAAGTCGTATCGAATCCATTCTTTTTCATAATGGATGCGACGATCTCACTGTCAGAAAAATTCATCTGACAGCCGTAGCTTTCTATGTATAATTTTTTTTGCTTTCCGGTATTCTCCTCTTCTGTGGTTTTAAACTCACATGCCTGCGCCTCTTCAGCTGGAAGAATGTCGATATCCTTGATTATGTTCTCCATATCTCGCGTTCAATCAATTTGAGATGCGAAATTAATAAAATACCGACAAAATGACAGGGTTTTACGTGTTAATCTTTACTAAGTTTAAGGATAGGACGCTCCATGAAGGGGAAGAGGAAAAGGGTTGATGCTGCGGAGGTTAACGGTAATTTTTTTGAAATATTCTTGGATTAGCATGAAAATTGACTTATTCTTCTTATGCGTTGTTTTTGGCATCAACATGAAAACATTTTTCATTAAAGAAGACTTTTACTTATTATCTTTACTAAGCGAACTAAAAGGATACAATTGGATAAATTAAAAAAGGTGCTTTATAAATTTTTCAAGGTATTTAAAGTAATACTATTGGTATTACTGGTACTTATTGTAGGTGCTTTGCTTTTTATTAGAAGCCCTTGGGGGCAGGAGATTATTGTGGGCAAGGCCGTCAATTATGTGAAGGGTAAAACCCAGACGGAGATGGCCATCGAAAAGCTCTATGTCACCTTTACTGGCAATGTGTTCTTAGAAGGACTTTACCTGGAGGATCTGAAGGGCGATACCCTCGTCTATTCGGGTAAATTGGAAACTGGCGTGGAAATATGGCCCCTTATCCAAGATGGAGCCATCCACGTGACCAAACTGGAATGGGAAAACCTGACGGCCAATGTGGTCAGGGAAGAGAAAAACGGTAAGTTCAATTTTGATTTCTTAATGGAGGCATTTGCTTCCAGCGATTCCACATCCACGGTGGAGACAGATACTGTGGAGGCGTCAGGGCCCATGCCTGAAGTAGATTTAGGCCCTGTGGATTTCAGAAATTTTAATATAGCCTATCAGGATGGTGTGATGGGATTGGCTGCCAAGGTCGACCTAGGTGAAATCCATTTGGAGATGGAGCGGGTTGATCTGAACAAGATGGCCTTTTATATCCGTGATTTTCAATTCCGGAATACTTCAGCCAGCTATTCCCAAACCAAACCTTTTCCTCCCTCTGAGGAAGACACAACCGCTGTTTCACCTATGCCAGTGGTCATCGTGGACCGGTTTTTAGTGGAAAACATCCAAGCCAATTATGAATCGGTACCTGATGAAATAGCGGCCAATGTAGCCTTGGGCAAGCTATTGGTGGAGCTTCCTGAGGCAGACCTTGATGCCCAAAAGATCCATCTAAAAACAATGGAATTGTTAGATTCCAATATAGCATTGAAATTGCCAAAAACCACTTCCGAAAATCAAGAGGTGGCCACGGAGCCTGCAGAAGAAGCCCCCTTTCAGTGGCCTGGTTGGATCGTGGACGTCAATACCATCGCGCTGGAGCGCAATCGGTTCGAAATGACCCTTGGGGATGAGAAAGTTACCCCTGGCGCGTTTAATCCAGAAGCAATGGCGATATCAGATTTTTACTTACAGGCTTCTCAAATTTACCTCAAGGATGGAGGAGCAGGAATGGTGCTGGACCGATTGGACTTTACGGAGGCCAGCGGGTTTCAATTGAAGGAATTTGGGTTTCAGGCAGGGGTAACCGATACCGATGTGACGATTGAAGAACTGGAAATCGCTACTGGAAACAGTGCGATAGGTGGAGACATTTCCTTGGCTTTCCAATCCATGGATGAGCTGATAAACCATCCGGATCAAACGGGATTTGACGTTCAGCTTCCCAACATTCGCTTAAGTGGAAAAGATGCATATTATTTTGCGCCTGATCTGAGAGCGGATACGCTTATGAAGGAGGTAAACAAAAAAGACTTTACCGGACAATTACATGTTCAGGGAAGTATGGCTGACATGCGTATTCGTAAAACCCGGTTAAATTGGGGAGAAACGACCCATGTCAAGCTGGAGGGCGCACTAAAGCAAGCGGTGGATCCTGAAAATCTCCAAATGGATGTTAAGGATGTCCAATTTCACAGTACCAGAGAGGACTTAATTGCATTTTTGGATGAAGCGGCATACGGGGTACGCTTTCCTGATCAGATTGCTTTAATCAGTTCCATAAAAGGAAAGCTGGACGATCTCGTGGCCCAAGCAGCTGTAGAAACATCGGATGGTAACCTTTTTGCCGATGCTAAATACATGGATCAAGAGCAGTTGTTTTTCGACGTCCAAGTAAAGGGGGAGCAGCTGTTGATGGAAAAACTCTTGCCGGGACAGGGGCTTGGCACGTTGACATTTAATATCGATGCTTCAGGTAGTGGAAGTACCATGGAAGAACTGGATGCCACCTTGAAGAGTACATTTGAGCAGTTGTCATATAATGATTATGATTTTTCTGGATTGTCGTTGGATGGCCAGCTAACAGACGGAGAGGGAGCGGTAAATGCTGCTTTTACGGATGAAAACCTGGACATGCTGCTCAAGGTAGGGGTGCTGCTGGACTCTGTGGATGCACAATACACAGCAGCGCTGGACCTCAAAGGGGCAAATCTCAGAAACCTGGGGTTGACCGCAAAAGATATTCGTACCCGCCTAAAGCTGCAGGCAGCGTTTAGGGGGAATCCAGCTCACTTCGACGTGACCACTCAGGTGAACGATGGATTGGTCGTGTACGATGATCGATCCTTTCCCCTTGGTGAATTGGATTTAAAAGCTGCCGTGCGGCCAGATAGCACAAGTGTCACCATAAGCAGTATGATGCTCAATGGCTATTTACGGTCAAACTCTTCTCCTGCGGATATTTCGGCAGGATTGCAGCACCACTTTGAAGGATACTTGAAAGATTCCGTCTTGGTGGATTCAACGGTGGTGGACACCCTTTCCGGGGAACCGGTAGATTTGGATTTTCAAATGGCCTTTAAACCGGCTCCCGTGTTGGATCAGGTGTTTTTGGAAGGATTGGATCAGATGGATTCCATGGATATTATGGTCAAGTTCAGGGAGCAAGAAAAGCAACTTCAAGCCAGCATTAGCTTGCCTTTTGTGCAGTATAATGAGATGACGTTGGATAGCCTTTTGGTAGATGTCGACGGTGACGGGCAGGAAATGGTTTTCGATGTAGGCTTTGCGGGACTTAGTGCTTCTCCTTTGGCCATGGGAAAGACTTCTTTCGAAGGAAACGTTAGAGGAAAAGGGCTCTATCTGAATTTTGAATCCTATGACGAATCAGAGTTGCTTTATTTTGTGGATGCTGAGGTAGATTATGTCGGGGATACGATGCATTTGCATGTGGTTCCCGAAGGACTGGTCCTGAACAGGCAAGCATGGGAGGTGCCAGCCTCCAATCAGGTGTCTTATTCAGATGCCCTGCTGAAGTTCAGGGATTTTAGTTTTGTCCATGAAGGGCAGCACCTCACCTTCAGCAATGAACTAAATGAAAGCGTTGCCGATCAAGTAGGGATTACTTTTGAGGATTTTCGGCTTAGCACCTTTATGAGCTTGCTCAACCCGGATCAGTTGTTGCTTGGAGGCGAGTTAAATGGAGATTTTGTGGTAGAGAATCCTTTTGGGGCCACAGGTATTGTGGCTGATATGGATATTTCAGAGATGAAGGCCATGGATGTGGAGTTGGGGAATTTGGCCCTCCGGGCAAAGTCCGAAGATACCAAGTCCTATGACTTTAACCTCGCTTTGAAGGACAAGGAAATCGACCTGGATGTAGTAGGAGATTATCAGGCCAGTGCAGAAGGAGCCAATTTAAATTTAAAGTTGGATTTAAACGAGCTACAGCTAAAAGTGCTCGAAAAACTCCTGCCTGATCAGTTTGGGGAGGCCACAGGGAATCTACATGGAAATTTGGCTGTCAGTGGAACCACTGCTGCTCCAGAATATGAAGGTGCTTTTAGTTTTGAAGCGGCTTCCCTGGTGGTGAAGATGTTGAATTCAAAGTTCACACTGCCTACACAGCCCCTTCGCGTGGACGACCAAGGGGTGTACTTTGACCAATATAGTTTCAAAGATGCCGATGGCAATAGTTTTACGCTGAATGGAGAGGTCGGGACAGCGGATATGGCCAATCCGGCGTTTGACCTGCAGCTTACGGCTCAAAACTTCCAAGTGCTCAATTCCACCCGTGAGGATAATGACTTGTTTTACGGGAAGTCCAATATCAATGCAGATGTTAAGATTACCGGTGACATGAACCTTCCGATCGTAAAGGCGGATTTAAAGGTCAATAAAGGCACTGACCTTACTTTTGTCATCCCCGAAACGCAGTTGGAAGTGGTGGAGCGAGAAGGCGTAGTGCTCATCGTGGACCGGGACAATCCAAATGATATTCTGACGAAACGGGACATGGAAAATTCCGAATCAGCATTTACCGGAATGGAAATAGAGGCATTGTTAAAGGTGGATCCGAATGCTGTTTTCAGGGTGATCGTGGATGAGCGATCCGGTGATAACCTGATGATCGCAGGAGAGGCAGACCTGAACTTAAACATTGAGCCCAACGGGCGGATGAACCTTTCGGGTATCTATGAACTGTCCAAAGGACATTATGAAATGAGCCTCTATAATTTGGTTTCACGGAAATTTAACATTGTAGAAGGCAGTACCATTTCTTGGAAAGGGGATCCCATGGATGCAGACATGGATATTACGGCATCTTATGATGTGAGGACTTCTGCCAGTGATTTGATGGCTACTCAGATTTCCGGCGTCAGTTCAGAAGTATCCACCCAATATCAGGAACGACTGCCTTTTATTGTTTACCTGAATGTAGAAGGAGAACTGCTCAGGCCTCAGATATTTTTCCAATTGGATATGCCGGAAGATGAACAAGGAGCCCTCGGGGGAAATGTGTATTCCAAAATCCAACAGGTCAATGAAGAAGAAGGAGAATTGAACCGGCAGGTGTTTTCCTTATTGGTGCTTCAAAAGTTTATGCCCGCTACCGGCGGAGATGGGACCGGAGGAGGAACGGCAGGTTTGGCACGATCCAGTGTCAGCCAAATGCTATCCAGTCAGTTAAATGCACTTTCCAGCAATGTGTTGGGCAATTCAGGTTTTGAACTCAGTTTTGATTTGGACAGCTATGAAGGATACCAAGGGGCACAGACCAATTTAAATGTAAGTGCCCAAAAAAGGCTTTTTGACGATCGATTGATCGTGCAGGTGGGAAGTGAAATGGAACTGGAGAGTTCTAACCAGGATACCCAAAATGACGGGGCAGTGTTTGGGAATGTCAATATCGAATATTTACTCACCGAAAGTGGTAGGTACCGCTTGCGAGGGTTTAGAAAAAATGAGTTCGAAAGTATAATTGATGGACAGGTAATCGTCACAGGAATTGCCTTTATTCTAAACAGGGAATTCAACAAATTCCAGAATTTTTGGAAAAGCGAAGAAAGGATACAGCGCGAAAGTGAACAAAAAGCCAAGCAACGTGAGGCTGTAGATGGTAAAAATGAGGAAAACCATGATGAGTAAATGCTTTAAATACCCAATGATTTTTTTATTGGCCGCTTTGAGTTCTTGCGGGGTGGGGAAGTACATCCCCGAGGGAGAGCAGCTTTATACCGGTGCGACTTTAAAAATTACCACGGAGGATAAAGAACACGTAAACGAAAAGACCCTTGAAGTGATCCAAAGCCGGCTTCATGAAATGATACGTCCTGAGCCTAACAGTAAGTTTTTGGGGATGCGCATTGGTTTGTGGGCACATTACAAGGGTACCCAGGAGAAGCCGGGTTTTTTCAATCGGTTCATGAATAAGAAATTTGGGCAAGAACCGGTCTATTTTAGCCAAGTGAATGCCTCCAAAACCGAAGAACTTTTGCTAAATCGATTGGAAAACAATGGCTTTTTCTATGCCTCGTCCAGTAGTGAGACCACAGGCAAAGGGAAATTTCTGGGAATGGCCTATCAGGTGGACGTCAGCAGACCTTACCTGATGGAAAAATTGACCCTTGAGGGGGATAGCTTGCCCATCCAAAAGCAGATGAATGAAATTTTGGAGGATTCAGAATTACAGCCGGGTACGAGGTTTGAGCTGCAGGCATTTAAGAATGAGCGGACGCGAATAGATGAAGCGCTTAAGCTAAGAGGTTTTTATAATTTTAATGCGGATTACCTGATATTTGAAGCGGATACGAACAATTATGATGAGCGCAAATTTGACCTGTTTTTGCGGTTAAAAGCGGGAGTGCCAAAGAAAGCCATCGTGCCTTATACCGTTAATGATATCCGCGTTTACCCTAATTATACCGTGGAGGAAGAAGTGAGCAGCCAAGACACCACTTTTGTAGAGGATATCGCTTTTATCCAAGATGAGTTGACTTTCAGACCAGATTTGCTTGAAAAATATATTTTGATCAAAAAGGGGCAAATTTATAGCTCGGAACAGTCCCGGTTTACTTCCAACAGATTATCTTCCATTGGAAATTACCGCTATGTCAATTTACGCTATGAAGAGGTCGATTCGGTGACTTTGGATGAGGGGGGAAGGCTGGATGCGGATATTTACCTCTCGCCTTTGAAGAAAAGGTCTGTCCGCGCCGAACTCCAGGGAATTTCAAAATCCAATAACTTTATTGGTCCTTCTATTTTGCTGACTTATCGAAACAGGAATTTGTTTAAGGGCGGTGAAACCTTGAATATTTCGGCAAACTTTGGCTATGAAACGCAGATTGCAGGAGGAGACAGGACCGGTTTAAGTACGTATGATATCGGCTTAAGCGGGGATTTGATTTTTCCGAGAGTGATCTTTCCCTCCCAGATTCAAGACCGTTTCCGATATTCTGTGCCCAAAACCAAAATCAGTCTCGGGGTACAATCGATCAATAGAATTGGGCTGTATCGACTAAACAATGTATCTACCAGCTACGGGTATTACTGGAATGCAAACCGGTTTGTTTACCATGAAATCAATCCCATCAGTTTGAGTGTGGTGAGCCTGTCAGATGTGACGTCAGATTTTCAGGAGATATTGGATGATAACCCGTTTTTGGCCAAGAGTTTTGAGCAGCAGTTTATTGCCGGGTTAAATTATACCTTTAATTACAACCAACTCGGGGACAAGTTCCGGAAGCATAAAATATTTACAGGTTTTTCACTTGATATGGCAGGTAACCTGATTGGAGCGTTTGATGGAAAAGGCACTATTGAAGAGCCCAACAAGATTTTCGGCATGGAATACGCCCAATATGTCCGGGGCGATTTGGACTTTCGATATCATTTAAAGCTGAGTGAAGATCAGGTGTTGGCTACACGTCTCTTTGGAGGTGTAGGGGTGCCGTATGGCAACTCCATATCCTTACCCTATGTGAAGCAATACTCCGCAGGTGGCCCAAATAGTGTGAGGGCCTTCCGTATCCGGTCCCTCGGTCCGGGATCTTATCGGCCTGATTCTATCAATAACCAATCTTATTTTGAACAAACAGGTGATATTAGATTGGAAGGAAATATTGAATATCGCTTCCCCATTGTGCCTTACCTGAAAGGGGCACTGTTTGTGGATGCAGGTAACGTGTGGTTGATGAACGAAAATGAAGCCTTGCCGGGAGGTAAGTTTTCAGGGAAATGGGCAAGTGAACTCGGCGTAGGTACGGGGGTAGGGTTAAGGATAGATATAGAGTTTTTCGTCATCAGGTTTGATTTTGCTTCCCCATTGCGAAAGCCTTGGTTGCCTGAAGGAGAGCGATGGCAAAATGAATTTAAGCCATTTGACCGAGATTGGAGACGAGAAAACTTTATTTTCAATTTTGCAATTGGCTACCCGTTCTAGGGAGGAGAAGGGTTGTAGAATTGTTCGTTCATGACAATGATGAAGCGGATTGACAATTCTACAACCATTATGGCTTAAGTAGAGAGGATTTTGGCTACTCGGAAATCTTCTTCGTCCACTTCCTTGTCATCTACAATGGCCCTTTTGATAGGGGTATAGACGACTTTATTGTTGATGACGCCGGCCATGACATCACATTTTCCTTGCATCAGTCCTTCCACTGCTGATACGCCAAGTTTACTGGCGAGCACACGGTCGTATGACGTGGGAGAACCACCCCGTTGGAGGTGACCGAGTATCGTGACTTTGATATCGTAATTGGGCAGGTATTTCTTTACTTTTTTGGAAATTTCAAGGGCTCCGCCACTTTTTCCACCTTCGGCCACAATCACTACGTTTGCCTGCTTTTTAGCTTTGGCACGGGTGTTTAGGCGATCGATCAATGCTTCCACTGGCATTTTCTTTTCAGGAATCAGTGTGGCTGCTGCTGCACTGCCGATGCCGGCGTTTATGGCAATGAAACCGGAATCCCGTCCCATTACTTCTACAAAGAAAAGTCGATCGTGAGACGTGGCCGTATCCCTGATTTTATCGATGGCTTCAATGGCCGTGTTACAGGCAGTATCAAAGCCAATGGTATTATCGGTACCGGAAAGGTCATTGTCTATGGTGCCCGGAAGTCCGATGGCCGGAATGCCAAATTCCTTGTAAAAAAGGTGCGCACCTGTCAGGGAACCGTCTCCGCCGATCACCACCAGGCCGTTTATGCCATGTTGCTGAAGGTTTTCATACGCTTTTTTTCTACCTTCCGGTGTTCTGAATTCCGCACTTCGGGCAGACTTTAGAAACGTACCTCCCCGCTCCAAAACATAGGCGATATCAGAGCTGTTCAGCTGACGAATATCGTTCTGGATCATGCCTTCATATCCTCTGTAAATACCGTAAACCTCTAAATTATAATAAAAGGCACAGCGCACTACCGCACGAATGGCGGCGTTCATTCCCGGCGCGTCACCTCCTGAGGTCAGTACACCGATTTTGGTTATCGCTTTACTTTCCATCTTGTAAATCGGTTGTTATTTGTTTGAACATCAGTTTTGCAGAGGCCAAATTGGTAGCCAAAGGGATATTGTGCACATCACAGATTCTCATCAGCATCTGTACATCCGGTTCATGGGGGTGTTTATCCAGTGGATCCCGGAAAAAAATGACCAGATCTAGTTTTTTCTCGGCCGCCATGGCCGCTATTTGTGCATCGCCACCATACGGGCCAGACATCAGCTTTTCTACCTCAAATCCTGCTCTTTCGATGTGGGATCCAGTAGTTCCCGTGGCAAATAGGCTTACGTCAGCTTCCAAGAGCCGGTCCTTAAATCCACTAAGAAAGTGTACCATGTCAGCTTTTTTTCCGTCATGGGCGATTAAAGCTATTCTCATTATCGTTTGTTTAATAGGTTGATGGCCTAAAGTTATAAAAAATATAAGATTTTGTTCAAGGTTTATATGGCTAAGATCATTATGATATGGCTAAACCTTTCAAGGAACCGATAACCCCTCTGAGCAAGCGACGAACAAAACCGAGCAGCCATCTTCCTTTATCAGCAATGGGAAGGTCTCCATATTATTTCAACACCGGGAAAAGCCGCCATTTCAGTAACCTTTTTATCCATCAATACGGATCCACATCCACCACAAAACGAACCGATTTGAATGCTTTTTGTGTGTTGAGTTCAAAGAGGATTTTGCCCATTTCATGTTTGAAAATGGCAGGGGTGTTGCCAGCTCTGTCCAGCTTGATGTAGATATCGAATAAATATTGGTTTTTGATTTTTCCGATCAAAGCCCTCTCGGGACCAAGGATGATTTTTTTTACAGGGATATCCTTGAGTAAATTGGCCAGGTTTATGGCGGCTTTTTCCGCTACCTTTGCTTCTTTGTGCCTTGAAGTGATTTTGACGTTTTTGACAAAGGGGGGATAGAAAAAACGCTTTCTCTCCGCCATCTCGGTAAGGTAAAATTCCGAAAAGTTTCCTTGGATAACTTTTTCGAAAACCTCATGGTCTGGCCTTCTGGTCTGTATGACCACATTTCCGCGACGATTTCGCCTTCCAGCCCTTCCGGCCACTTGGGTGATTTGCTGAAAGGCCCGTTCCCCAGATCTGAAATCCGGGAAGTACAAAATACGGTCAGCGTCCACGATGCCCACTACCGTGACCCGGTCGAAATCCAGCCCCTTGGTGATCATTTGGGTGCCCACCAAGATGTCGAGGTTCCCGGAGGAAAATTCATCGAAGATACGTTGATAGGCATATTTGCTTCTGGTAGTGTCCAAGTCCATTCTCCCTACCCTGGCTTCGGGGAAGAGTAAAGAAAGGCTTTCTTCCAAGCGCTCCGTACCAATGCCTACTGTCGTCAGCTTGTGGCTTCCGCACGCAGGGCAAGCCCGGGGCACCTTTTCCTTAAAGCCACAGTAGTGGCAGCGCATTTCTTCGCTGTACTGGTGATAAGTAAGGTTGACATCGCAATGCTCACATTCCGGGATCCATCCACATTCCTCGCAGGACATATATGGAGCATAGCCCCGCCGGTTTTGGAAAATGAGGATTTGCTCTTGACGGTCCAGGGCTTCTTGGATTTTTTCGCGCATAATTCGTGTGAAATCCAGTTTGAGCAGATTTTTCTTCTTGTCTACCAAGATGTCTGCCACGTGAAATTCAGGCAGCTGAGCTTCTCCAAAGCGCTTGCTGAGGTGAACGTAACCGTATTTTTGGGTGCGGGCATTGTAGAAGGACTCGTAGGAAGGGGTGGCACTGCCAAGGAGGGTCTTGGATTGGTGCAGCCAGGATAGCATGATGGCCGCATCCCGAGCTTGAAAACGCGGCGCTGGGTCAAATTGCTTGTAGGATGGCTCGTGCTCTTCATCGACAATGATCATCCCCAAGCTGTCAAAGGGAAGGAAAATGGCCGATCTCACGCCGACCACAAACGAAAAACGTCCACTCAAAACGCCCTGCCAAACTTCCACGCGTTCATTGTCGGAATGCTTGGAATGGTAAATGCCCATTTCACTACCAAAGACCTTTTGGAGTCTGCTGACAATCTGGGTGGTCAAGGCAATCTCCGGCAGCAGCAGCAATACCTGTGAGCCACTGTCCAATACCTCACGGATCAAGTGGATGTATATTTCTGTTTTGCCACTTCCAGTGATCCCATGCAGCAGCACGGTCTGCTTTTGGTCAAATTGCTCCTTGATGCTGGATAGTCCTTCCTCCTGGAAATCTGCAAGTTTAATTTCTCGGTCGTCAGAGGGCAGGTTCTCAAACCTGCTGACAATTACCTTGAACTCCTCTAAAATGTCATTCTTTATCAAGGTTTTCAGGGAACTGGGGCTGAGTCCAGCATCCGTAATGACCTTTTTCTCCAGGCCTTTTTCATTCCTTTCCGGGGCATGAAAGACCGGGATTTCCTGAAGGAATTTTAAAAGGATTTCTTCTTGCTTGGTGTTCTTGCTTAGCTGGTCAAATAATGCCTCAAGGGCTTTTTTGGAGGTGGAATAGGGCGCTTTGAGCTTTATCCTGCTTTCTACTTTTGGGGCATATTTTTCCTTGACTTGCTCGTATACCAATACCGCCTCTTTGATGACCAAGCTTTTGATGATTTGGTAGCTGGACTTAATGCCCAAAAGTTTCCCGCAATCCTCGTAAGTGAGGGCGTCATTTTTTTCCAAAGCATCCAAGATGATTTGCTCTCTGTCGTCTATCGGGAAATCAGAAGCCTCTGGGTCGAAGGTTGGGTTCAATTGGATTTTACTTTCACTGCTCAGTTTTAGCCCTGAAGGCAGGGCTGCATTCATCACTTCCCCGATCTGGCAGCAATAATATTCAGCCATCCAAAACCAAAATTTTATCTGAAGGGGATTGACCACCGGCTGATCATCCAGGACTTCCAGAATCGCCTTGGTCTCATAATCTTTTGGCGGCTTTTGATGGACTTTTCCGATAATTCCCGTAAGGACTTTCTTGCGGCCAAACTGCACAATAACCCGATGCCCGATGCCGATGGATTTTTCCATTGTTCGGGGGATGCGGTAGGTGAACATCCGAGGAATGGGGACAGGAAGAATCACATCTGCAAACGTAGATGGATGGGTACTTTCATCAAGGGGTATGCTATCTCCAAAAAGGTCTTCCAAGGTAATTATTTAAGTGTTGGGAATTGGTCAATTGCTTCTGCCACGGTCGCCACAGGACGTAGGCAGGTTTTGTCAAAGCAAACGTAAATTAAGGCATTTCCATTTTGATCTGCTACTTTATCGGCCAAAAGCGGAATGTCTTCTGACTTGTTTTCTGCTGCTGCAATGACTTTTAGGGCAGGGGAGGCTTGCAATAGTTCACTTGCTAGCGATGCGGCTCCTTTGCCGACGATCGCTACTTCCGGGGTGCCCACATATTCGGACAGGTAAAGACTGCCCCACTGGCTAAGGAATGCAGGGTCTGAAAGCAGCAATTTACGCATCAGCCCTAGCAGGTCCCTGGACAGTGCAAGGTAACGGTCTTCATAGAAATACCGTCCCAATTGATGGAGATTGGTCGCCATAAGGGCATTTGAAGAAGGGATGACATTGTCAAAGATCTCCTTTTTATTGGCAATAAGTGTTTCTGAGTCAGGGTTGTTAAAATAGAAAAGCCCGTCGTCTTCATCAAAGAAATGCTCCAAGACAAATGCCGTCAGACGCTTGGCCACTAGAAGCCATCGAGGTTCGGAGGTCAATTGATAGAGGTGGATGAATCCTTGGATGATGGCGGCATAATCTTCCAAGAAGGCCGGTGTATAAGCTTCTCCGTTTTTGTAGGAACGGTAGAGCTGCTCCCCCTTGAGCATGTGATCCAAGATAAACGTCCCATTCTGGATGGCCAGTGATTTAGCAAGTGGATTCGCAGTAGCCCAATAGGCCTGTGCCAATCCTGAAATGGTCAAACCGTTCCAGCCTGCGATCACCTTGTCATCCAAGCCGGGAGGCGTGCGTAGGTTTCGGATTTTTAACAGGCGCTCTTTGACCTCATTTAGGTTTTGGGCCAACTGCTCCTCTTCCAATCCGTGTTTATGGGCGATTTCTTCATAAGTGTGGGTCTGGAAAAGAATATTGACACCTTTCTCCCAGTTTCCTTTTTCGCTGATGTTAAAGCATTCATAAAACCAGGCATCCTCATCATCTAACATGCTTTCAAGTTCATCGTGGGTCCAGGTGTAAAACTTGCCTTCTTCCCCTTCGCTATCGGCATCAAGGGCAGCATAAAACCCTCCTTCTTCCTGAAGCATTTCTGCTTGGAGCCAATTTACGGTTTCATTGATTTTTTCTTTGAACAATGCGTCTCCACTGAGCTGGAAGGCTTTAGCATACAGCGAGAGCAATTGGCCATTGTCATAAAGCATCTTTTCAAAATGGGGCGCAAACCATTCACTATCTACAGAATAGCGGGCAAATCCTCCTCTAAGGTGGTCGTAAATGCCGCCCATGCCGATTTTGGTAAGGGTGAAAAGTACTTTTTCTATTAAAGAAGCATCTCCTTTTAACGCGGCATAGCGCAGCAAAAAGTCCCATACAGCTGGCATAGGGAATTTAGGAGAACGGTTAAACCCACCCCATTGTGGATCCATTTGGCTGGCTATTTTTTGCGCCATATGGGTCAGGTCTTCAGCGGTCAGCCTACTGGGATCATCAGCTAAGCGGTATTTTTCCCTTTCTTTTAATTTGATGCTGTTCCCAAACCCCTCAGCACTTTTGGCCAACTCATCATGGTGGGTTGCATAGGCTTCGGCAATGTTTTGGAGTAACCCTTTCCAGTTGGGGTTAGGAAAGTAAGTGCCTCCATAAAAAGGTTTTTGATTTGGCATCAGGAAAACATTAAGCGGCCACCCCCCTTGCAGCCCCATGGATTGGACGGCATCCATGTAGATGTTGTCAAGGTCAGGTCTTTCTTCCCGGTCGATTTTGATGCAGACAAAATGCGCGTTCATGATTTTGGCAGTCGCTTCATCCTCAAAACTCTCATGTTCCATTACATGGCACCAGTGACAGGCTGAATACCCTATGGAGACAATGATGGGCTTGTTTTCTAGTTTGGCCTTATCGAGGGCTTCTGGTCCCCAAGGGTACCATTGGACCGGATTATAGGCGTGCTGAAGTAAATAGGGACTTTGGCTGTCAATAAGATGGTTGGCTTTTGGGGACATGGAAAATTGGTTTGGTTAAAAAGAAAGAAGTTGTTCGTTTACTGCTTTGATCTCCTTGGTGAAATCAAATTCTGCCGGCATTCGTTCCATTTTTTTAAGAAGATTTTGAAGGAACTTTTGGTGTGCGATCCCTGAAGGATTAAAGGGCTTAT
The DNA here is from genome assembly GCF_000325705.1 of Echinicola vietnamensis DSM 17526. Taxonomy (NCBI): domain Bacteria; kingdom Pseudomonadati; phylum Bacteroidota; class Cytophagia; order Cytophagales; family Cyclobacteriaceae; genus Echinicola; species Echinicola vietnamensis. The sequence goes on from NC_019904.1 coordinate 2,828,772, forward strand.
GGGCCAAGGCTCGTTTGATATCCATGATGTTTTCGGCGTACTGCAGTGCTGAAGGGGAGAGGTGGCTCTTACTGAATTTTTTCCAAATATACGCCTCAGCCTGTTTGGTAGGATGGATGAGGTCCTCTTTGTAGAATCGGTAATCCCTAAGTTCGTCCATCATGATTTCATAACTCGGAAAATAGTGGATGTTTTTATGCGCTTTGGCCAATTCATCACAGGCAACCCTTAAAATGGATTTGCTGAGTTGGTTTTCGGGAATGCCATCTTTGATATGCCTTACCGGACTCACTGTCAGCAGGATGTTCAGATCAGGATTGGTCGCTTTTAGGTGGGCATGGGTGGCCGAAAAGGCCTTGGTTATTTCATCCAAGGAAAGCGTTCTTTTTGTAAATTCCTTTGCGGGTTGTTTGTGGCAGCTGGAAACGATCTTTCCCGAAGCGCGATGCTCATAGATATTGGCGGTGCCAAATGTGATGATCATCCAAGAAGCTTTGGATAGGGTTTCTTGGGTGGTTTGGCATCGTGTTTTCAGTAGGGCTTTTAGGTCATCTTTATTTTTTCCCGATAGCGCGGAATGGCAAGAATAATGCAATTGTCTGCCGTCATGAGCTAAAAACAGTGCTTCTGAAAAAGCCTCTATTCCCAAGGAAATGTCCAGAAGATGGAGTAATGACAGGGGATTGAAAAGGGTGCCGAACGGGTTGTTTAGCACCTTGAATTTCCGCTCCGCTAAATGTTGCCCCATAACTGCACTGAAACAGGATCCGATGCTAAGTATCGGAGCTGAGTGATCGATAGGGCAGGGGGTTAGGGGAATGTCAAAATTGGTTTGTAATTGCATAGAACGAAATTAACGAAATTGTGCCAATGATCGAGTAATCCCTTCTAGATCAAAGTAAAATTATGAAATTGTTTACGTATAATTAATTTTATTAATGATTCAGTAAATATTAATCGGTATTGTTGATAATATGTTTTTGCAGGGTTACTTTTATCAGGTAACAGGTAAGGAATTACAATCAAATTTCAATGTCCATGAAAACACTTACTTTAGAGAAAACCGTAGAGGCAACTGTCGAGAAATTACAAAAGCTTAAAATCCAAGATCAACTCATCGCAGAATTGCAGTGGTGCTTGGGGAGTTATCGGTATGACCAGAATCCCATTGGTCTGATAGAAAAAAGTTCAGCGGCACTTGGCGCCCTGAAGGCAGAAAAGGAAAAGAACAGCAGGGCAGTATCTAAAAAGTTGCTAGCGGACTTGGAGAAGGTTGCCTCAGCTTGATTTTAGAGGTGTGTCACGCCTTCATAACCTGGCCTAGGTTAACGGTGATATTGTTTTTCAGGATCCATCCGTCCCATGGTACTTGGAGCGAGTAATCTTATTGCCCTTGTGCGATGATACGGGCAGCTTTTGCCCATTTGGTACTTACCTGCCTTTGGTGGAGGTAGATCCTGAACATCTTTACGGGACGACTGACCTTGCCGGTAAACATGTCAACATTCATCTCCCCAGAAGTATTACTCAATCCGCTATTTTCAGGTTGGTTGAGGGGATTTAACCAAAAAAGGCTATCCCCAAAAGTGGATAGCCTTAATTAGGTATGTCAAGTCGAAATGGTCGCTTATTCTGCTACTACTTCGAATTTAACTTCTGTTTTTACTTCTCTGTGAAGGTCTACTTCAGCTACATATTCACCGGCACCGGTTACTGGAGAGCTGATAGCGATTTTCTTTCTATCTACTTCCACTCCTTTTTCTGCTAGGGCGTCGGAAATTTGTAGGGTAGTTACTTTACCGAAGATTTTTCCGGAATCACCGATTTTGGCTTTGATTTCGAGTTTGATACCTTCGATTTTAGCCGCTAGCTCTTCCGCTTCAGTTTTGATTTTTTCCGCTTTATGAGCTGCTTGCTTGATGTTTTCTTCAAGGATCCTCTTGTTAGAAGTTGTGGCCAATACCGCAAAACCTTGAGGGATAAGGTAATTTCTTCCGTATCCTGATTTTACAGTAACTAGATCATTTTTATAGCCAAGTCCTTTTATGTCTGTTTTTAAGATAACGTCCATTGTAGTTGTCTAAATTTAATAAGTATTGAATAGAACAGGGCCGGATTATTTCAATCCGTCAGTTACATAAGGTAACAAGGCCAAATGTCTGGCTTTCTTAATGGCGTTTGCCACTTTTCTCTGGTATTTCGCAGAGTTTCCTGTCAATCTTCTTGGAAGGATTTTACCTTGCTCGTTTACAAATTTCAATAAGAAGTTAGGATCTTTGTAATCGATGTACTTGATGCCCATTTTCTTGAATCGGCAGTACTTCTTCTTATTTTGCTCTCTGTTGATTGGTTCGTTCTTAAGTGTCATTTTGCAGCCTCCTCTTTAGTTTCAGTTTTTTTGTTGAATTCACCTTTTCTTCTTCTCTCGGCATAGGCAATCGCATGCTTATCCAATACAGTCGTCAAGAAACGCATTACTTTCTCGTCCCTTCTGATCTCGATTTCAAACTTCTTGATCAAAGTAGGCAAGCTTTTGAATTCTACCATTACGTAGAAACCGGTGCTTTTCTTTTCAATTGGATAGGCTAGCTTCTTAAGACCCCAATTTTCAACATTAATAATTTCTGCCCCCTCTTCTTTTAACAAGTTCACGAACTTGTCAACGGTATCCTTCATCTGAACATCAGACAAAACGGGAGTTAAAATGAATACCGTTTCGTAATTTCTTTGGAACATTTTAATTATTGTTTTTTTGTAATTATTAAACAGATCGCAAAATTAAAGGTTTATTTCAATAAATCAAAACCCAAAGCATTTAGTTGATAAACAAGTCGCTTGAAATAGGGCAGTTCCTAATATTAGATCAAGTGGAAATGTTGGGGCTGCCAGTTTTACGTCATGGCAAAATCAATATTAAAAAATTTCCACAACGTCTCAAAGGCACCAAGTGCATGTAGGTCCTGCATAGAAAGGAATGTATAGTTGCGTTGTGCCTGAGGTCTTGTCGGCGTATCATTGTTCCGATCACTAAATTTATCACCTTACAGAAATATTGCTTGATGCCTAATGTCTGTGGCACTGGTGTTTACCTGTCTGGCCAAAAAAATCACCTGCAGACTAAAAAAGCTGCAGGTGACGATTAAAATTAAATATGTCAAACTGTTAAGCGCTGTTACTTGATTTCAAAAGATTCGTTGCCAATATTAAATCCTTCACAATAGATTTTTACCTCATATTTTCCTTCTGGGTAATCGGTTTCTTTTTGGTAAAGGTAAATGAGACTCTTTTTCGAGTTGTCATACAGGATGGCCTGTTTGGCTGTATAAAACTCTTCTCGACCATCAATGCTGAAGGTTCCGGAGCCTTTGGCAATGTCAAAGATCACCTGATTGTTCGGGGCGACTACCTGCACGAATATATCCCTAGCGCCAGGTTCTGCCACGTTGTTTTCGGTCAGGTCAAATGATATCTTCAGCTTTTCCAAATGACGGTTACGAAAAGATCCTTCCCGCTCTTTCCCCCTGGAATTGACCGCGGCTACCGTAATGTTTTCGGCATGAAGCTTCTGGGCAATGCTTACCTTTTCTTCCAGTTTTTCTTGCTGAAGGTTTAGCTGCACAATTGAATCTTCGATTTCAGCCTTTGAGGTTTTGAGGTCTTGGTTTTCCGTGAAAAGCTGTTGGTTTACTTGCTTCAGCTTCTCGATTTCAGAATCCTTCTCGGTCAGAACACCCGAGAAACTATCGATTTTTTCATTGAGCTGGTTGATTTCTGCAGCACTTCTGTTGCGCTCAGTGTTCCGTTCTGCAAGTAGTTGTTCCTTAAGGACAACGAGTGAGTCGACATTTCCTCCCAATTTTTTGATTTCATTGATCCGGAGGTCCAGTTGGTAAGCCATGCTGTCAATACGAAGATTGAGGTCGTTGTTCTCTTCGGAAAGGATGAGGATTTCTTCCGTCTTTTGTGACTTGTCTACACTGTCAAAGTACAGCTTAATGCCACTGAAGATTACCAAGAGAAGTAAAACAATGATCAGAATGTTTTTCCCCTTTCCATTTCTTGATGACTTTTCTTCGGGTATATTAGTGCTCATATGTATTGTGTATTAGTCAGTTAGTGCAAACAAATTTTAACCATGTGTCCTTCACTTGACGAAAACTATTGGCTTGGCAGGTACCAGCGAAATCAAATTGGCTGGGATGCCGGTGAAGCAACCATTCCATTAAAGCAATATTTAGACCAACTTCACGATTATGAGGTAGAGATTTTGATTCCGGGCGCAGGAAATGCTCATGAAGTGGCATATGCCTTCCAAAAAGGCTTTCAGCATGTCCATGCCTTGGATATTGCCAATGCACCTCTCAAGCGATTTCAGCAGCGATACCCGCTGTTTCCTTCGGCCAATCTGCACCATGAGAACTTTTTTGACCACCGTGGCCAATATGACTTGGTTTTGGAGCAAACGTTCTTTTGTGCTTTACACCCAAATCTACGAAATGATTATGTTAAAAAAATGGCACAACTCTTAAAACCGGAGGGAAGGCTCGTGGGGGTGCTTTTTGACATACTGTTTGAAAGGGATGGCCCGCCCTTCGGTGGAGATAAGGAGATGTATGTAAACCTTTTTACAAAAGAACTGGATGTCCTCAAAATGGAGCCTTGCTATAATTCTATCAAGCCACGGGCAGGAAGCGAACTTTTCTTTGTGGCGAAAAGGCCTGCTAAGCCTCAATAATGTAAAATGTAGTGCTGCTTTTTTAGTCCGGCCTTGAAGAATAAAATACCACATTCGTAAAAATCCATGCTCATGGTGACGGAAGAATGGGATTTGAGCTCATTCCAGGCTTTTTCCATTTCCTTGGAGCGGTGAATGTCGCCGATAGCTACCACGCTGGTCTTTTGCAGTGCAGGAAGCAGGGTTTTCCAAAAGAAGATCGTCGCTTCATAATTGTGATGGGCGTCCATCAGGACGAAATCCACACCAGGGACTTTTTGGAGAAACTCGGGCAACGTTTCCTGTATCCTGCCGGCTATCAAGTGAATTTCTGGAAATGCTCCAAAGGTGCCTTTGGCGACTTCAGCCAGTTCATCCGCACCCTCAAAAGTGTATACCTTTCCTTGGGTGGATTGGGCAAGGTATGCCGTGGTTATCCCCACACAGGTGCCAAGTTCCAGCACTGTTTGGGCGGGCGTGAGCGAACAAAAGTATTGGTACAGCAAGGAGAATTTAGGTTTGCTAGCACTGTGACGGGTTATGGCAGCAATCTTCCTCAAAGGATTTTTCAATCGTAATGAGCCGGTTCCGTGATCCTGAATGGTGATTTTAGCAGGATTGGCCAGCAGTTTTTCTCGCTTGGATTCCAGTGCTGGTGAGCGATGGGTTTTGGCATATTCTTTCAAGCCTTCATACACTTCGTAAGCATAAGGGGCTTGAAGCGAATGGCGGTCCACTTTGAGCAGAAAATAGCGAAGATAGGCGAAAAAGGGATGGATTTGATCAAACACTAGTTGTGGAAGATGTCTGCGATGAGTTGGAATTCAGGAATGGTGACCGTGATGGTTTTGCCATCTTGGATGCGCTCCATAAAATAATGGCCTTTCATTTTTCCCTTGCCGGAGTTAAGGTTACATCCGGAGACATATTGGTGCGCATAGCCCGGCTCTAAAATAGGCTGTTGGCCGACCACGCCATCGCCTTCGATGATGCGAGACTTTTGGCCGGCGTCTGCTACTTCCCAGCGCCTTCGTAAGAGCTGGATGGTATTAGGACTGTTGTTTTCGATGGTAACCTTGTATGTAAAGACATAGTGGTGCTGATGCGGACTAGAGTACTCCGGTTGGTAAGTAGCTTGCACACTTACTTTGATGCCTTCTGTAATTGCCGTTACCATTATATTTTTTCTAAAGGGATTTTTGTTCGAAATTAAGGGTTTATTATGAATTCTCAAGAGAAATAGTCTAAATGAACGTTAAAATAGCTTCTTCCTGGAAAGAGAAATTATCCGATGAATTTGAAAAGCCCTATTTTGATTCCCTGGCGGCATTTGTAAAAAGTGAATACCAACAAAAGCAGGTTTATCCTGCAGGAGGTGAGATCTTCAATGCATTTGACCATTGTCCTTTTGATAAAGTGAAAGTGGTAATATTGGGCCAGGATCCCTATCATGGCCCAGGGCAGGCCCATGGCCTTTCCTTTTCTGTCCGTGAAGGTGTGCCTTTTCCGCCATCTCTGCTAAATATCTTCAAGGAATTAAAGCAAGACCTTGGCGTGGATATTCCCTCGCATGGGAATTTGGAGCGATGGGCAGCGCAGGGCGTGCTGCTACTCAATTCCACTCTTACCGTGGAAGCGCATAAGGCAGGTTCCCACCAAAAGAGAGGTTGGGAAGAGTTTACCGATGCGGTGATCAGCAAGCTGGCCGAAGAAAGGGAGGGGCTGGTATTTTTGCTTTGGGGAGCCTACGCCCGAAAAAAAGCCGCTTTTATCTCTGATCAAAAGCACCTCAAACTGCATGCACCCCATCCAAGTCCGCTTTCAGCACATAGAGGGTTTCTAGGGTGTGGGCATTTTAGCAAAGCCAATGATTACCTGCGTCAACGTGGAATGACACCAATCAACTGGTGAGGGCTGCAGGAAACGATCAAGCACTAAAAATCGAACAAAAAAGGCGGTAAAGCTATCGATGCTTCCCGCCTTTTTTGTTGGTTTGGAATTTATTTATCAAATGGTTAGTCAATCCCTTTAAAGAACCTCTCCCAACGGATCTTGCTGAACATGCTCTTATGCTTATCAAGGGACAGCCATAAGAACCACGCCTTGCCTACGATGTGATCTTCCGGAACAAATCCCCAAAACCTGGAGTCAAGGGAATCATGCCTGTTGTCACCCATCATAAAGTAGTAATCCTGTTTGAAGGTGTAGGTGTCTTGCTTTTTGCCATCAATGAAAAGCTGATTGGCTTCTATCTGAAGGTTTTCGATGCCTTCATAATGACGGATGGTAAAGGCGTAACGGCGAACATTGTCTGCTGTCAAATCGATCGTCCAGCCTTTTGCCGGTACGGTAAGCGGGCCGAAGTTATCCCTGTTCCAGCCATAATATGCGCCGTCAGGGTAAATTTCAGGATCACCATTTCCTTCCTCATACACCCGAAGGTTAACTTCCTTGATGACGGGAGATTCTTCCAGTTTTTTGGCAATTTCCGGAGTGGTGAACACCACATATAGGCCATTGTAGGGGTGGAATGAGTCCTGATTGATGTCAAATTTCTCAAAGAATTCCGCGTTCAACATTCTGCTAGGGACAACATCATACGAATATTGCATCCCCTCAGGGTTTTGAGCAGGTGTGCCGTTGACGGAGAGCTGGGCATCATGAATTTCAATGACGTCACCAGGGGTGCCCACTGCACGCTTAATATAGTTGGTTTTCAGGTCCACGGGATGTTCAAATTCCGTTGGATAATTGAAAACCACGACATCGTTTCTGTCTACACCGCTAAATCCCGGCAGCCTGTAGTAAGGCAGCTGGATGGCATCAGAATAGGAAGGAATATCCGTTCCCCAGATTTTTTGATGGGTAAGTGGTACCTGCAGTAGCGTTTGGGGAGTTCTGGTACCATAATGCATTTTACTCACAAATAGGAAATCACCCACTAAAAGGGACTTTTCCATGGAGGCCGTAGGGATGGTAAATGGCTCTAAAAATAACCATCTTATTAAACTGGCAGCAATGACTGCAAAAACCAGCGCGTCCAACCACTCCCTAACAGGGCCTTTTTTCTTTTTTTCTGAACTCATGTTTTTTCAATGATTTATTAGAAGGTAAGGTAGTCGTCCATGGACAGTACACCTTTTTTGTCTTTGATCCACTCAGCTACCAAAACTGCGCCAAGCGCAAAGCCCTTTCGGCTATGAGCGGTGTGTTTGATCTCAATATCGTCGATTTCTGATTGGTAGGTCACAATATGCGTTCCCGGAGCAGGATCGATCCGCTTGGCGGTGATGGGGAGGCTGTGTTCGTTACCGTTCACATCTTTGTCCAGATCCCAACGCTTTACCCTGTCCACTCGGTCAATGATCGATTCGGCCAAGGTAATGGCCGTACCACTAGGGGCATCCTTCTTTTCAGTATGATGGATCTCTTCCATCTTTACCGTATATGCTGGCTGCTCATTCATGATTTTGGCCAAAAAGCTGTTTACTTTGAACAGGATGTTTACGCCGATGCTGTAATTTGAGGCATAGAAAAATGCGCCGCCATTGGATAGCGTCAGGCGTTCGATTTCTGGTTTTTTATCGAGCCAGCCAGTAGTGCCGCAGACTACAGGGATATTGTGCTTGATCGCCCATGAGAGGTTCTGTACAGCTGCATCAGGCTGACTGAATTCGATGGCCGCGTCTACCTTGGTGGTATCCAGTTTATCAAGTTCATGGATGTTGCTTTCGTCAATTTTCGCGGCAATGGTATGGCCTCTTTCTTCGGCAATTTGCGAAATGATTTTGCCCATTTTGCCATAGCCTAAAATCAATATGTTCATTTCGGTTATTTAAATTGTATTTTAAATGATAATCCTATTGCATTCCTACTTGCATAGGTGGGTTCTACAGAAGGTTCTAATTTAAAGGTCAGGTCATTTGACACGTCAAAGCCGGATAAATGGGCGTCCACTAGGGCGTCCACGATATTGAGCGCGTAAATGGCCGTAAAAATCAAATAGCAGGCATCTCGGTTTCGTCGCCAATAGTCGACATTCCTGATAAGCCCATCTTCGTTCAGGTTCGGGAAAATATTGTCGGTACTTTCGTCATCATCTCGGTAGATGGTCAAGGCCTCCTTGAATATTTGATATCGTCTGTTATTAAACTCTACAAAGTAAGCAGTAGTGATGATTCCACCATAAATAATCGGAACTTTCCACATTTTCTCGTTATATACCTGTCCTGCACCGGGGAGGATGGCGGATAGAAGTGCTGCTTTTTTGGGGTCTTTGATGTCGTCCTTGTTGATGTTGATTTCGACCTGCTCTGTGGAGTCTGGCGCAATAGCCCTTACTTCCTGACCAAGCACGGGGCTTTGGAAAAGGAGAAATAAAACAAAAACAGCAATAGTTTTAACATGAAAAACTATTGCCTTGATGTTTTGGTCAGTAATATGCGTGAGGGCAATATGGTGCACACTAAATGATCTCTAGAATTTCTAAAATGCGATTCAGGTCATCGGTAGAGCCAAAAGGAATTTTTATTTCTCCTTTATCTTTATGATCCATTTTGAGGCTGACCTTTGTGCCCAGGTGGGAGGCAAGCTTTTGCTGGAGTTTTCCGAGTTCGTATTTCTTTACGGGATCCAGGTCTGGTTTGTTGGAAATGGTTTTTTCTTCTTCACCATCCTCATGGAGTGCTTTTACCAAAGCTTCCACTTTTCTGACACTGAGTTCCTCCTCAAGGGTCTTACGGTAAATGGCCAACTGCTTGTCCACATCTTCCACATTGATCAATGCTCGGGCATGGCCCATGGAGATTTTTTTGTCTCTGATGCCCGCCTGGATATCCGGTGGAAGTTTTAGCAGACGAAGGTAGTTGTTTACGGTCGTCCTGTTTTTTCCCACGCGGTCCCCAAGCTGTTCTTGCTTGAGTTCACATTCGGAAAGCAACCGCTGATAAGAATGGGCGATTTCCAAGGCATTTAGATTTTCCCGCTGGATGTTTTCAATAAGGGCCATTTCCAGCATTTGCTGATCATTGGCCGTTCTGACATAGGCAGGTACCATGGTGAGGCCGGCAAGCTTGGAAGCCTGAAAACGCCTTTCTCCGGAGATCAACTGGTATTCGTTATCGGAGAGTTTTCTTACCGTGATAGGCTGGATGATACCTTGAACGGTGATGGAGTCCGCAAGTTCCTGTAATGCGTCCTTGTCAAAGTGGGTTCTTGGCTGATAGGGATTGACCTGGATTTCATCCAAAGGGATCTCATAAATTCCTGCCTCAGGGCGAGCCTGCTCTTGGACTTCATCTTTGGGCTCTTTGTTTGGAGAGTCCTGCAGCAAAGCCCCCAGGCCCCTTCCCAATGCTTTTTTCTTATTTGTTGTGGTTTTTTTATTATCAGCCATAATTGTTCTGAGATGTTAATTCATTTTTACCAATCCATTACGTTCTGCGATTTCATTGGCGAGATTTAGGTAAGACAGTGCTCCCTTACCTTCTGCATCAAAAGCAATTGCAGGAAGTCCGAAGCTTGGCGATTCCCCCAATTTAACGTTTCTAGGAATGATCGTATTAAAGACCATGTTCTTGAAATGCATCTGGACTTCTTCTACCACCTGATTGGATAGACGAAGACGAACATCATACATGGTCAGCAATATCCCCTCTATTTCTAAGTCGGGATTTAGCCGGGTTTGGATAATTTTTATGGTATTGAGTAACTTGCCCAAACCTTCCAATGCGAAATATTCGCACTGCACTGGGATAATGACAGAATTGGCAGCGGTGAGGGCATTGATCGTGATCAGCCCAAGAGATGGAGAACAGTCTATGATGATAAAATCATATTGGTCTTTTAAAGGTTCTACCACCTCCCGCATTTTTTCTTCCCTGTTTTCTATATTGATCATTTCTACTTCTGCACCCACCAAGTCAATATGGGAAGGAACCAGCTCAAGGTTGTCGATTTCAGTTTTGATGACAATGGAGGAAATGTCCACCCCATCGACCATACATTCATAAATACTGTTTTCGATTTCTTTAGGGTCTTGTCCCAATCCGGAAGTGGTATTGGCCTGAGGATCAGCGTCAATGACCAACGTCTTAAATTCCAGTACCGCCAGACTGGCAGCAAGGTTCATTGCGGTGGTCGTTTTTCCCACTCCTCCTTTTTGATTGGCGATAGCTACGATTTTTCCCATTGGTGTCAAGTAGTGATTTTTGGTCAATATTAAGCATAAACATTTCGAATACAGCGAGATTTACATTTTTTAAGAATTCCCGAGACGGGTAATTTAACCGTTGTTTTTAAGAATTCTCTTCCTTTTAAACAAAACACGTATTGTTTTGCTATTCAAGAACCATGTCGCTACATCTCTTCCAAAATGTTAATTTCACGCAACACAAAGATATAAGTTTAATCCTTACATGAAATAGTTTGTTTTCCACAATGGCATGTGGATAGGTTTAACGATTTGATTTATAACGCTCTAAAAGCCTCTACTATCATAAAATGTCACCAAGATGATTCAAAAAAAGGTGGCTTTTGAAGGCCACCTTTTGAATTAGGATTTAAATCCCTTTTATTTTTTCTTTTTGTTTGCTTCGGCTGCTTTCATGGCGTCTTCTAACCGTTGCTGGAATTTTGACTTCTTTTTATTGGCGTTTTTCTTTTTGTTTTTCTCGATTTTCTCACGGATTTTATCATCATCCACAAATCGCTTGATGATGGCTTGCTGGCCGAAAGTAACCATGTTCGAAACAAAGTAATAAAAACTCAATGCCGCAGGGTAGGAGTTCAATACAAACATAAAGGTTACTGGCATGATATAGCCCAGGTTCTTCATAGGGCCTTGTGCAGCTGTCAGCTGGTTGTTGAATCGGGTATATACGATTTGGGATACCGTCATCAACAAGGTGAACAGGCTGACGTGACTTCCATAAAAAGGAATGGTAAAGGGCAAGTTTATGATGGAATCATATGTGGACAGGTCATGTGCCCACAGGAAGCTCTCTTGGCGCAGTTCGATGGAATTTGGGAAGAAAAAGAACATGGCAAACAAGAACGGCATCTGTAAGATCATTGGCAGACAGCCGCTGATAGGGCTTACACCAAGCTGACTGAAAAGCTTCATCTGCTCTTGCTGCTGCTTGGTAGGGTCATCAGGATACTTTTCCTTTAGCTCATCAATTTCCGGTTTGATTACCCGCATCTTGGCCATGCCAATGTAAGACTTGTAGGTCAGTGGGAACAAAAACAGTTTGATGATGAATACGATCAGGATAATGATTACACCATAATTACTGATGATCTTTTCCAAGTAGTGGAAAAGGTTGACAATGATGTATTTGTTTACCCAGCTTACAAAGAAATAGCCCATGTCCACATTCTTTTCAAAATCTGGCGTGACCTTCTTTAGGATTTTATAGTTGTTTGGCCCAAAATAATAGCTATTGCTAGCTTGACCATTCTCCAATGGCAGGGAAAGGCTGGCGGTCATGTTTTTGACCGACATGGTGTCCGTAGGAACAGTCTGCTCCAAGCTTACCTCCGTAAACTGATCCGGAGCAATGATGCCTGCGGTAAAAAAGCGCTGCTTGAAAGCTACCCATTTGATCGGCTCGCTGGGTCGTTCCGCATCTTCATCTGATGACGCACTCAGGTAGTCATAATCTCCTTCAGTGGTGTAGAAGTTTACGTACGTTTTACGTCTTGATTCACTGATGTCCGCTTCTTGCTTCTTTAAGCGATCTTCCCATAGGACATTAATGTGTTGGTCTGAGAGACTGCTAAGCCCGTTGGTCTTGATCTGTTGATCGACCACATATTTGCCATCAGGCAGGGTGTAGGTTCTGGTGATGCTGCCCGAGGCGGTCGTAGCCTTGAAAGTCAATTGCTGGGCAGGTGTTTCGTCTACCGTTACAGTGCTTTTTTCTCCAACAAAGTAAAATTGGTTTAGGCTCATAGGGCCTTTGTTGGTCTGAATTTGGTAGTCGATCGAGGCGCTCTGCTCATCCATTAAGATTAATGGTTGCTTGGCCCAGGTCTTATAGTTCTTTAATTCGACACTTTTTATTTCACCGCCTTTGCTAGAAAAGGTGATTTTTACAAGTTCATTTTCCAGTACTACCGATTCCTCTTTTCCCTCTACCAAGGAAGAGAATTCACCAAATTGCTGTTGGTTTTGTAGATTTTTGACACTGTCTGGAAGTGCTGGGGTGGAGGGTTCAGCAGTCTGTTTTGAAGCGCTATCATCCTGTACTTCAGTGGAGGTAGTGCTTTGCTCATCTGTGACCGGCTCTGGAGAACTGAAAAAGAATGAGTAAATCAGTAGCACGGCTGCGAAAAGGATTAGACCTGTCGCTTGATTTCTATCCATAGTTATTTAATTCAGAAAACCATCAAAGGGCAATAAAAGCCCTTTGATGTATTTTGCTTTAGTTATTGTTCTTTTTATTGTCCAGGGTGGCTTGGATAAACCGTACAAAAAGTGGGTGCGGATTCAGCACCGTGCTTTTATATTCTGGGTGAAATTGTGTACCTACGAACCATGGATGGTCTTTTAGCTCTACAATCTCTACCAAGCCACTTTCCGGGTTGATGCCTGTCGGCACCATTCCCTTCTCTTTATATTGTGTTAAGTAATCGTTGTTGAATTCATAGCGGTGCCTGTGCCTTTCCTGTATCTTGGCCTTGCCATAAGCAGCACTTACCTTGGTGCCCTTGGTGAGTTCACAAGGATAGGAGCCCAGTCGCATGGTACCTCCCATTTGCTCCACGTTTTTTTGCTCTTCCATTAACGAAATCACCGGGTGCGGTGTCTCGGGATTCATTTCTATGGAGTTGGCATCGGCCAAACCAAGGACGTTTCTGGCAAATTCGATCACCGCTACTTGCATTCCCAAGCAAATTCCGAAAAACGGAATTTTATTGGTACGGGCAAATTTAACAGTTTCCAGCTTACCTTCAAGTCCCCGCTCTCCAAATCCAGGTGCTACAAGGATCCCGTCAAGTTCCGCCAGCTTCTTCGCTACGTTTTCTTTTTCGATTTCCTCTGAAGAAATCAGGGAAAGGTTGACCTTGGTTTCGCAGGCCGCTCCTCCGTGGGTAAAGGATTCGATGATGGATTTATAGGCATCAGGCAAGGAAATGTATTTCCCGATCAAGCCGATATTGACTTCTTGTGTAGGGTTTTTAAGTCTGCCTAAAAATTCTTTCCACAGTTCCAGCTTCGTGTCGGACTTTGAAGGAAGTTTCAGTTTGGTCATCACCCGTTCGTCCAGCTTTTCCTTCTTCATATGAAGCGGGACATCATAAATGGTTTCGGCATCCATGGCTTCGATGACGCAGTTTAGCTGTACGTTACAGAAAAGCGCTAGCTTTTTCTTTACATCGAGCGGAAGGTGGTGTTCGGAACGACATACCAGAATGTCCGGCTGGATCCCTGCCTCTAGCAGTTGTTTTACCGAATGCTGGGTAGGTTTGGTTTTCAGTTCCTTGGCAGCGGAAAGGTATGGAATGAGCGTAAGGTGGACGACGAGGAAATTATTGGGTCCCAAGTCCCATCGTGCCTGCCTCACCGCTTCAATAAACGGAAGGGACTCGATATCCCCCACACAGCCGCCAATCTCGGTGATGACGACATCGTAATTTCCTTCTTCCCCAAGCTTGTAAAAACTGTTTTTGATTTCATCCGTGATATGCGGAATCACCTGAACCGTCTTTCCCAAGAATTCTCCTTTTCGTTCTTTGGTAATGACGTTGTTGTAAATTCTACCCGTGGTCACATTGTTGTCCTGAGAAGTGTTGGTGTTCAGGAAACGCTCATAATGCCCCAGATCCAAATCGGTTTCTGCGCCGTCCTCCGTGACGAAGCATTCGCCGTGCTCATAAGGATTGAGCGTACCTGGATCAATGTTCAGGTAAGGGTCGAATTTTTGGATGGTAACTTTAAATCCTCTGGACTGAAGCAGTTTTGCCAGAGATGCAGCAATGATTCCTTTGCCTAATGAAGAAGTAACTCCCCCTGTAATAAAGATATACTTAGTGGGTGATGCCATAAGAATGTTATAATGTTTTGTTTGAATTCCTATGGGGCTCAAAATTAAATAAAATTATTGACTTGAGGGAGGAGGTTTGGATTAAAATTTTGTTTTCCCCTCGTAATGGCCCCATAAACCTTCTGACGGACATTTTAGATGCCTGATGGATTAATTAGTGTTTGATAATTAGGTGGTTACACATCAAAAGAGGCCACCTACCGAAGTAGATGGCCTCTTTTGATATGCACTTGTGGCACTATTATTTTGAGAACTCTTTCTTAAGCTCTTCCACATCCACATTCTTGATTACAGGCTTAGCGTTAAGCTGTTTGATCTTGATTACACGGGTAACCTGTCTTTGCCTGTTTCTTCTCGCTTTTCTTTTTAATGTAGTAACTGCCATATCGTATTCAAATTTTTGTTCTGATCCAAATTGAAGTGCAAAGATAGGTAAAATATTTGTATCTTCATTGAATTGTTTTGGAAAAATGTTGTCGAGAGGTTTTCTGAAGGAGATGGTCATGTAAATGCAAAAAAAATACGGACTACTTCATAAAGTATTTTAATTTTGGCGTTCAATAAAACTAAAGAAGGAATGGAAGTAAAGACCATTGTTGAGGAATTGAGGGAAAAGGGACGTGTCTGTGTTCTGGAGGGAAGCGGGAAACCGGTTCAATTGATCGTTCCAGAGCATTTTCAGGAGACGGATGATCCGAAGGCCATTTTTCTGCTGGTGGACCTGTTTCAGATAAGGGCATTGGCGGGACAATTTTCTGAAATCGCACTTGATATAATTGAATTTGCCACCAAACCTACCGTGTATACTTCCTGGGCCAGTGACCTGCTGCAGCAAGGACCCGTCCATGAGGCTAAGGTGAAGTTCGGGATCTTGAAAAAGGGGTTTTGGAACAATATCGTTTTTAGTTTTAGCAGGCCATTGGTGGTCCAGCATGGAAAGGAAGAGGAAGCTATCGGGAAAGTTTCTGAGAAGTTCCCCTTGTTCCAAAATGATGTAAAAAGACTTTTTCTGAGTGCAGATGGAGATGTAAAAATAGGGGAATGAACTTAACCAAAGAAATAGCACCGTTTGAAGTGGTCAAAAGAGTAGGCGAGTGTGCGGATGCGTTAGGCTTGGAAGCCTATGTGGTAGGGGGATTTGTACGAGACTTGTTGCTGAAAAGGAAAAATAAAAAAGCCAAGGACATTGATTTTGTCTGCGTGGGCAGCGGAATAACCTTGGCCAAAGAGGTGGCAGCTTCTTTTGGGGAGCATGTTCCGTTGTCCGTGTTCAAGAATTTTGGTACGGCCATGATCAAGCTGGAGGATTGGGAATTGGAGTTTGTGGGGGCGAGGAAAGAGTCCTACCGACACGATTCCAGGAAACCCATCGTGGAGGATGGAACGCTCCAAGAAGATCAGGAACGCCGCGACTTCACCATAAATGCCATGGCCATTTCCATTAACAAGGCCAATTATGGTGAATTGGTGGATCCATTTGATGGTGTCAGGGACCTGAAAAGAAAACTGATTCGGACACCACTGGATCCGGATACGACCTTTTCTGACGATCCGCTGAGAATGCTACGGGCAGTTCGTTTTGCCGCACAGCTTGATTTTGATATCGAGCCCGCGACATTTGATGGACTTATCCGGAATGCCGAGCGGCTGAAAATCATATCCGGTGAACGTATTATTGGCGAACTTAATAAAATTATCCTTTCAGAAACGCCTAGTTATGGGTTTAAGCTGTTGTTTGTGAGTAAACTTCTTCATCAGTTTTTTCCGGAAATGGTGGATTTACAGGGGGTGGATTCCGTGGGGGACAAGTCCCATAAGGATAATTTCTACCATACGTTACAAGTACTGGATAATGTCAGCACCACCACGGATAATTTATGGTTGCGATGGGCGGCCATCATGCACGATATTGCCAAACCAGCAACCAAGCGCTTCAATAAGAAAGTAGGCTGGACTTTTCACGGGCATGAGGATAAAGGGGCTCGGATGACCCCGAAAATCTTCAGAAAGCTGAAATTACCAATGGATGAGCGCATGAAATATGTGCAGAAATTAGTAAGATTGCATTTGCGGCCCATTGCATTGGTCAATGATAAGGTGACCGACTCGGCGGTAAGAAGACTGCTGTATGAGGCTGGTGATGACGTAGATGACCTGATGAAGCTGTGCAGGGCGGACGTGACTTCCAAGAACCCTAACCGGGTAAAGCGTTTTCTGGCCAACTTTGATAAAGTGGAGCGGAAAATTCAGGAGGTCGAAGAAAAAGACCATGTCAGAAATTTCCAACCTCCCGTATCCGGGGAGGAGATTATGGAAATATTTGGCTTGTCACCATCAAAAATAGTGGGAGAGCTAAAGGAAGAAATAAAAGAGGCTATATTAGAAGGCCAAATTGAAAACAATAAAGACCAGGCCATACAGTTAATGTATAGACTGGCCAAAGCAAAAGGTATTACCAAAAAGGAAAATTAGTAATTAAGCGTATGAATAAGTTTAAAATCGCAGCCTTGGCGCTGTTTATGATTTGTTTGGGTGTAAAGGCCCAGGATTCTACTACCACTGCAGTAAAAGACAGTAGCAAAGCGGTTAAAGATCAGGGTGCTTTGCGGATTTACCAAATGGCTTTGCGCTACAATGATCCTTCTGTAGCTAAAAACAAGTTGTATGAGTTGATTGTGCAAAATCCTGAAAATCCACGCTATGCAGAGCTCTTGGCTTCACTGTACTATGAGATGGAGCAGTTTAGCTCAGCCGCACTGGTGGCCCTTGATATCCTGAAGGTGGATGACCAGAACATTCCCGCACTGGAGATAGCGGCATATTCCTTGGAGCAATTAGGGGCGCTGGACAGGGCCTTACCGCACTTTGAATCTCTACATTTATTGTCTGGAGATATGTTCAGCTTGTATAAAACGGCTTACTTACAGTATTCCCTTAAGAAGTATGATGAGGCGCTTAATTCGGTGGAGATGTTGGTGAAGAACAATAAATCTGAAGAGCAAAAGCTGACCTTCCCTCTTGAGGACAATTCCACACAGGATGTAAGCATGAAAGCGGCGGCATTAAATCTAAAAGGTTTGATCTACAAAGATCAAGGCGCTACTTCAGAAGCCAAGACAGCATTCGAAGCAGCCTTGGCAAATGAACCGGAATTCGCGATTGCCAAGAAAAATCTTAGTGATCTGAATAAATAGTATAAAGAGCATCAAACAAAAAAAGCCCGGGAGAATGCCCGGGCTTTTTTTTACCTGGATTTACTTAAACTCAGGGGTTGGTTCGATCATTTGGCCAAACCTGAATTGATGTCGGATACTGTTGTCTACTTTAAGCGATTCGCCTGTAAAGGTACGGGCATTTGCTCCGGTAGTGTTACCGAAAATAGCGTCAATTGCATCACTTAACATTTCCTCGTTTACATCACCCAGGGGCAGAATGTTAAAGTTGTTCGCAAATTCATCAGATGTGATGTCAGGAACAAAGCCCGTGGCGTAATCAGATTCGTCGTTTTTGTTATAGCTTTGCGAAATAATCGGTAAGAGGCCATACTCATTTTCCTCGTTTTCGGTGTCTTGGATGGTGATGGAGCCTACATTTTTTCCATAGGTGGTTTCGCCAATGACCACCACATCCATATAAGGCCTCAATCCGTTAATGATCAGTTCACTTGCAGAAGCAGTATTGCCCGTAGCGAGCACATAAAGCTTTCCAGAGGATATTTGGTTTCCTATGTTTTGGGATTTATCAACGAACTTGGTATTGAAAAAATCAGTGCCATAGGTCTGTTGATAATAGGATTGTACCAAATCATTGTACTGGGTGTAGTAAAAGATGTCTTGGTTAGTAATGCCTTTGCCAATAAGACTGGCCAGATGCACGGCACTGGAAGTGTATCCACCGCCATTATAGCGCAGGTCAAGTACCAATTCATCTACTCCATTTGACTTGAATGCTGCAAAAATTTCTTCAAGTTGTTGGTCATATACGCCGTAGCGGATGTTTTCTGATTCCAACTCTTCACCGGGAGCAAAGAAGTTGTATACGAGATATCCGATCTTTTTATTTTCTAAAGTGTATATGCTGTCCAAAAGGATGGGGTTTTCGGCTAATTCTACCACAGAAAGAGACAAAGGGGCTTCTGCGAGCATTTCAAATTGTCCATTGTCTTTATTGAGCCGTCTGATGTCCAATGTATGGACTTCTCCGGTGCTTTGGATCAAAGAGGAATAATTGGTAGTCGTTATCTGGATACCATTTATTTCGAAGAAACGGTCATTTCTTTTTAAGCCGGCCTGTTCGGCTGGACTTCCTTTTTTTACATAGGTGATGACACCAAATACGTCATTGGAGTTACTGCTTGCGCGAACCAATTGAAATTGATATCCAGCTTCTTTTTGGACGCCCTCCAAGCGCTTCACCAATTCTTCATAATTGGGGTAAATCACTGAAAATCGATCTTGGTTTACCAATAAGGCATCAAAATATGCTTCGGGATCAGCATCCAAAGAAATGGGATCATTCATGGTATCTGTCCAAAGATAAACCTCCTCCATCACGGCTTGAATCCATTCGTTAATGACCACATCGGGGTCTTCAGTAGGTTCCGGGCCATTGTCTGGCTTTGGATTAGGTTCCATTTCTCGGTCTGAACATGAAATGGATAAACTGGCCATAAATACTAGGGCAATTAGCCAGCGGTATGTAGTAAATATTTTCATAAGTGCTAAATTTAATTTCTACTTTTCCAAATATAGCTTCTGCATTAAGTCAATATAAGACATATAAAGATATCATAATATAGCATACGTAAAAAAAACAAAAATCAGCAGTGATTTTTGTGCGTAGTAATAAGTGCTTGTATAGGCAGCGATGGCGGTTTTTAGGGGGGGAATATTCCTGAAAAATTATATGGTCGCGAAAAATACCCCAAAAAGGGTATTGTATTAACTGCAAAGCAGTGGTAAATTTGCAAAGGATAAAAGGAATAAACTACTTGAAAATGTGTGTAATCCGAATTTTTTTCGGAAAAGAATCTACTATGTGTAGAATGTTTGTGTAAAACTTCTACAGCCCTACAATTTATAAAATGGAATGGGTTTCGTGTTCTATCGGAGTAGGAAGATTTTTAAATTTAATGGCACAGTAGTTGGCAAAAAGATATAAGTATCACCCGCGAAAAGAATATCGTCTTTATTAAACCAAGTGCATGTATATGTTTCAACTCTCTACCATTCCAATAGCCTTTTTTATCGGGTTATTAATCATTCCCGTCATTATCAAAGTAATCAAAAGAACCAATATTCTGGATGTTCCTGGAGGCAGAAAGATCCATAAGGAAGCCATACCCTCCATGGGAGGTATTGGGATCGTAATCGCGATGTTAATGAGCCTTGTCATCACCATGGATTGGCAGCAATGGTCAGATGTCCGTTTTTTAATGATGGGGTTCGGGGTGATGTTTTTGGTAGGATTAAGGGATGACTTGGTTGAATTGACTGCAATGCAAAAACTCTTGGGGCAGCTTTTGGCCATTGGCTTGGTAGTGGTCTTGGGAGATATCAGAGTGAGTGGTTTTTATGGGTTTTTGGGCATAGAGGAGCTGCCGGTTTGGGTGAGTTATGCACTGACGATTTTTGTTATAATAGGGCTTACCAACGCTTTCAATTTGGTGGACGGCCTGGACGGTCTAGCGGGAACGTTGAGTTTGATTTCCTTTTTGTTTTTGGGAGGATGGTTTCTCGCGGCAGGATTTCTTACTTATGGAATGATTGCTTTGGCCTGTTCTGGAGGGGTTTTGGCATTTATGGTATATAATTGGCATCCGGCCAAAATTTTTATGGGAGATACCGGATCCCTGACATTGGGTTTTATACTAGCGGTGCTCAGTGTGTTTTTCGTCGAGGCTAATGGCCAAATACTTTCACCTGCCCATTTTATGCGATTTGAAGCGCCCATCACTGCGGGCCTGGCATTGGTGTTGGTTTCTTGTTTTGATACTTTGAGGGTGATGGTCAAGCGCGTAAGAAGAGGAAGACCTCCCATGGCAGCTGACAAGTCCCATGTACATCACTTTTTGTTAAGGTCAGGCTTGCGTCATGATCAGGTAGCACTGGTTTTAGGGGGGATTAAACTGTTGTTTTTATGCATGGTTGTTTCCATGGCTGATTTTTCGGACAATGTGTTGTTACCGATGGTATTGGGGACAGTAGTGGTGCTGTGCATGACGTTGGATGCAGTAACCCTGCGAAAGGTGAAAAGGATCGCTCGACAATCTCCGGGAGTATTGGCCACAGCAAGTGAACAAGAGAAAAGACGAGAGTTAAAAGAAGAGCCTGTTTAAGTTGAATGCGGCGAAGGCAAAACCCAGGTTAAATTCCATCATCATGGTCATCGTTCCGAGGCAAATGTAGAATGGAAAAGGGGCGAGCTTAAACGGTATTGCCTTCAGGCTTAATGCAGAAAGAAGGTCAAGTAATATGCTTGTTTTGATGCTGCTGTGATGGCTGTCTTGCCATACCGCATCCGCACCCAAAAGGAATGCACTGCCTTTTCTCCTCTTGGGGCATTAAACTAAGGCTTGTTTCATTTTGATCTTTTCGGTAATGCTATCCCAAAGCTGTAAACGGTGTTGAAGTGCTGCTTTGGCAGTATCCAAACACTCCGTCCATTTTTCGGAATCGTCGCCACAGAGCTCAGCGATCATTTGCATGGAAAGTGGTCCATGTTCATCTCCATCCAGTTCGATATGTCTGTTGAGGTAATAAAGGAGTTTGCTGTACGAGCGGTTGTCATTTTGTTCTGCTTCTTTGGTGATCTCGATAAACATGTCTGGAATCAAGTCTTCCCTGCCGAAAGTAAAGGCCGAAGCAATGAGATGGGGCTTTCCTGTAGCAATCACTTTAAAGGTGAAATTGACAAAATCCTGCACCGCTATATCCGCCCCCACCGTGTCAAGGGCTTCTGTTACCGTTTTTTGCTGGGATAGCAAAAAGGTGAAATGTTGGATTTTTGGTGTATGGGCACCTGTTTGGTGCATCGCATCCAGGTACATTTCGAAGTGGCTTTTGGTTTCCCCTTTTTCATTTACATCAGTTTCCTCACCCAATACGATTTCATTGATAAACCTGGCCACGCTGGGATTGGGGGCGGGAAGCCAGGGGACCGCTACACAGGTAAGCTCCCGCTGCAACGCCTTCAGCAAGGACATAAAGTCCCAGACGGCATAGACATGGTCTTCCATGAAGGTGTTGATGTCTTCTAAAGAGCTTAGTTGTTGATATAAGGGATGCTGTGATAGCTTACGTTTGAGGGGAGCTAAGGCAGTTTCGATGTGCTTTATTTCTTCCATAGGGTTTTAAGGATGATCGGAGCAATAGTGTTCTTAATTCCATGCAAAATTAGTGAAAAGTTAATTGGTCCAAACATAAGGCACGAAAAAGAACGGTGCTAATGGCTGTTTCCGTTGAAAGGATTGAAATTTCTGCTTCCTACGCTCATGCCTACAGCCCTACAAACGGTTTTTTCTCCATATTTTACATTGATACGATCCAGGGCCTGGTAGAGCTTGATGCTGTCTTCTGTGTCTTCAAAAAGGTTGATCTGGTAATGCCCATGTACCAGGGCACTGAACCTGATGCCTATCAAACGGATAAGCATTCGGCGGTTGTAAAGTTTTCTGAACAGGTCCTTGACTACCGGCAAAAGGGTGTGGTCCGCTGCGGTGTACGGGATACGTTGTTGCATGGTATGGGTGTCAAAATCCGAATAGCGGATTTTGACACTTGCGCAGCAGGTGAGTTGATGGTTTTTGCGCAGCTTGGTTGCCAGCTGTTCGGTCATGGCGACTAAGGTGGCCTCGAGCATTTTTACATCAATGGTGTCTTGGCTGAAGGTGTTTTCGGTAGAGATGGATTTTGCTTCAGAATAGGGCACTACCAGGCTTTTGTCGATCCCATTGGCCTTGTTCCATAGTAATTTTCCGTTTTTGCCAAAAGCACTTTCCAGCAGTTCTTGTGGCATGGTTTGCAGCGTTTGGATCTTTTTTACCCCCATTCCGTAGAGGCTGTGGGCAGTCTTTTCGCCGATCATCGGGATTTTTCTTATCGAGAGAGGGGCCAAAAAAGGTTTTTCACTGCCATAAGGAACCTCTTTTTCGTTGTTGGGCTTGGCTTCTCCAGTGGCTACCTTGGATACGGTTTTGTTTTCAGAAAGCCCCAATGAAATGGGAAGCCCTGTTTCCTTGATGATTTTTTGGCGCAATTCGTGGGCCATTTTAAAACAGCCGAAAAAACGGTCCATTCCGGAATAATCAATGTAAAACTCGTCAATGGAGGATTTCTCGAATAAGGGAACGCTTTCGCGAATGATCTCGGTGATTTCATGGGATTTTTGACTGTAGCGTTCACTGTCGCCCCTGATGATCAATGCTTCAGGACAGAGCTGTCTGGCGGTCCGCATGGGCATGGCCGAGTGGATGCCGTACACGCGGGCTTCGTAGCTGCATGAAGCCACGACGCCTCTATCTCCGGTGCCGCCAATGAGAATGGGCCTCCCCTTAAGCCTGTTGTCAAAAAGGCGCTCGACGGAAACAAAGAATGAGTCCAAGTCCATATGGACGATACTTCGTTTATTTGCAGTGACCATAACGTTTATATTATGAATAAAATTAAGTTTATTATATAAACTTCTCAAGTGTAACCACCAAGGTATTGGGACACTTACTGTCTTTTTGAGGGCTAGAAAGGAAGTGTTTTTGTAGGGAAAAGGGAAATGGTGTCATAAAAATGCTGGACGGTTTTTGACCAAATAGGGTTATGGATAACTTTACTAGAATGCAACTATTCACCTATGATGGATGTTGGAGAGGTATGTTTTATCCATTATTTTTAGATTTGATATATGGAAGCTATTCGTATTATTCCTTTTACTCCTACGCTGCAGCCTTATTTTGAAGCAATCAACAAGGCTTGGATCAATGAACATTTCACCTTGGAACCGGTTGATATAGCCGTTTTGGAAAATCCCCAAGAGAATTTGCTGGATAAAGGCGGTGCGGTGATTTTTGCGGTATTGGAGGAGGAGATTGTAGGTACCGTGGCCTTAAAGGAGCATGCTGCCGGCGTTTATGAAATGACCAAAATGGGAGTGGTTCCTGCAGCTCAGGGCAAGAAGGTAGGTTGGGCCCTGGCAATGGCCATCTTGGAGGTAGCCAGGGGAATGGGAGGCCGCAAAGTGGTGCTCTATAGCAGCAGAAAGCTGATCCCTGCGATCAATATGTACCGAAAAATGGGATTTAGAGAAGTGGTACCCGAAGCAGGGAAATATGCCCGGTGTGATATTAAAATGGAAATAGACCTTTGATGAAAAACCAGGAGAAACCAGAAATCGTAATTCGGGGAGGCACCATTGCAGAAGTGCTCTCCCTGAGCGTGGCCATACCGGAGTTTGAGCAGCCTTATGGGGACGAAGCTTATGCTGAGCGGTTGAAGAGTAATCCCCATTTGATTCTGGTGGCCGAGTATGGGGGGAAGCTCGTGGGGTTTAAGGTGGGCTATGCCACGGACGAAAAGACCTTTTATTCCTGGATGGGGGGAGTGTTGCCGGCATTTCGGCGCAATGGCATAGCGGGAATCCTAGCGGAAGTACAGACCGACTGGGCGAAGAAATCGGGCTATCAAAAGCTGGTGTTCAAAACCAGGAACATCCACAGCGACATGATTCGGTTTGGGCTGAAACGAGGGTTTATGATTACCGAGCTGATCAAGCGGGACAAGCCGGAGGACCATAGAATTATCATGGAAAAAAAGATTTAGGGAGAACCAGCCTGATTATCAGGCCTGCATAAATAACCAAAGATTTTTTGAAGAATAAATGTTGATTGATCCCTTGGAGTAAAAAGGATATCTTTCTACTTTTGCAAACCTATCCTGCGCACGTGGTGAAACTGGTAGACACGCCATCTTGAGGGGGTGGTGCCCTATGGGCGTGGAGGTTCGAATCCTCTCGTGCGCACAAAAAGGCCTTTCGGTAATTACCGAAGGGCCTTTTGTGTTTTTTGGAGCTAGGCAGAAGAGGGAAACATGTTCTTTTTTGGTTTCTATTTGGCTACGGATGAACGTTGATAAACACAGATAGGAAGCTTAAGGTATTGCAAATCTGTGTTCATCCCTTTTATCCGTGGCTTAAAATAATTTTAATAAAAAGGCCAAAAGCCCCAAAGGGCTCCCAAATGGTTCGGATTTATAATCCGGTTAAAGGAGGATGGCAAATCCCGAGAAGCGTGGTGCATGATGAATTTCCAAGCGCATTACAAATGCCTTGCTCGGTAAGTCGCTCGTTGCAAACGAGGGTTTGTCAGGAATAAAAAATCGATTTAGCTATTAGTGCACGTGCCTTAGTTTAATATTGATGTTTTTGTTTTCTTTCGAAAAGGGTAAAAAACTTCCATTCGGTTTCTTTTGACACAGAGATTGAAAACTTGTATTAATATTTTTAATTTTATGGTTTTACTTTTTTAAAAAAATAACTAAATAGAGGCCTCGTTATTCTATTTGCAAGGTAGTACCTGATTTAATCCCCTTTATCGTTATGTGGAGACATCTTAGCTTTTCGTCATTACTGAAATATCCGTTGTTTGTGTTTATGTGCCTAGGGATGGCATTTTTGGCCTATGGGCAGGAGGAAAGTGAGCCTTTGTACAAACAGGCCACTGTTCCGGTGGACCAACGGGTGGAAGACCTTTTGGGCAGGATGACACTGGAGGAAAAAGTGGGGCAGCTGTCTACCTTGCTTGGATGGAAGATGTATGAAAAAAGGGACGATCATGTCAAGGTCAGCAAAGCCTTTGAAGAGGCGGTGCAGCAGCAACATATCGGTATGCTGTGGGCGACTTTGCGAGCAGATCCCTGGACACAGAAGACATTGGTCACGGGCCTGAACCCCAAGCAAGCAGCGGAAGCAACCAATGCCATGCAAAAATATGTCCTTGAAAATACCCGTTTGGGAATTCCGATGATGTTGGCCGAGGAATGTCCGCATGGGCACATGGCCATAGGCACGACGGTTTTTCCTACCTCCATCGGTCAGGCAAGCACGTGGAATCCTGCGCTCATCCAGGAGATGGCGGCAGCGATTGCTTTGGAGGCCAGGCTGCAGGGAGGACATATTGGCTATGGGCCGGTGCTGGACCTGGCGAGAGAGCCCCGGTGGTCTCGTGTGGAGGAGACATACGGAGAAGATCCCTATATCAATAGCCAGATGGGAAGGGCCATGGTGAGTGGGTTTCAAGGGGAGAGCATTGCATCTGGAAAAAATGTGATTTCAACGCTAAAGCATTTCACAGCCTACGGGGTGCCCGAGGGGGGGCATAATGGGACCAGCGTAAGTGTGGGGCAGCGGGAGCTGCATGAAAGTTATTTGCCCCCATTCAAGGCAGCGGTAGCGGAAGGGGCACTTTCCGTCATGACAGCCTATAACTCCATCGATGGTGTGCCGTGTACCTCCAACGGACATTTGTTAAATGATGTCCTCCGTGATGATTGGGGATTTAATGGTTTTGTAGTTTCCGATTTGGGCAGCATTAGCGGTCTGCGTGGCAGTCACCATGTGACAGAAACGGCAGAAGGAGCGGCACAATTGGCCATTAATGCCGGAGTGGATTCGGATTTGGGCGGTTATGGGTTTGGGAAGAACCTCTTGGCGGCTGTTCAGGCTGGTGGCGTTTCCCAAGAGGTGTTGGATGAAGCCGTACGCCGGGTGTTGAAGGTGAAGTTTGATATGGGGCTTTTTGAAAATCCTTATGTGGATCCTTCAAAGGCAGAAAGCCTCGTAAGATCAGCCAAACACATTGCGTTGGCGCGAAAAGTAGCCCGTGAATCCGTGGTGCTTTTAAAGAATGAAAATGATCTTCTTCCCTTGCGGAAAAAGGTAAATAGCATAGCAGTTATCGGCCCGAATGCCGATAATACGTATAACCAGCTAGGAGACTATACCGCTCCCCAGCCGAATGAAAATGTGGTGACGGTTTTGGAAGGGATAAAAAATAAAGTAGGCAAGGATGTTCGGGTGAATTATGTCAAAGGATGTGCTATCCGTGATACCACCCAAAGTGAAATTGGCAAAGCAGCATCTTTGGCCGCTCGGTCTGATGTGGCGGTAGTGGTGCTGGGCGGATCAAGTGCACGGGACTTTGATACAGAATATGAAGAAACCGCAGCGGCGAAAGTCAGTGAGGCGGAAGAAGGTCAGGTGATCAGTGATATGGAGAGTGGGGAAGGTTTTGACCGGATGACACTGGACCTGTTGGGTGATCAGCTCAAATTGGTGCAAGCTGTTCAGGCCACTGGTACGCCTGTTGTGGTGGTATTGATCAAGGGACGTCCGCTAAACCTCAACTGGATAGATGAACATGTGCCGGCAATTGTCGATGCTTGGTATCCAGGACAGGAAGGAGGCAATGCCATTGCAGATGTGCTTTTTGGGGATTACAATCCTTCCGGAAGATTGACCATCTCTGTGCCACGGTCTGTTGGGCAATTACCGGTGTTTTATAACTACCGGAATCCAAAGCGGCACGATTATGTGGAAGGCAGTGCTGAGCCGTTGTATGCTTTTGGGCATGGCTTGAGCTATGCGGATTTTGAATATGATAACCTGGAAGTCACGGCTTCCGGAATGGCAGGATCCCCCACGGTAAGGGTACACTTTCAAGTGAGCAATATCAGCAATGTAGACGGTGAAGAAGTGGTGCAGCTGTATGTCAGGGATGAAGCTGGCAGTACCGTAAGGCCTTTGCTAGAACTGAAGCGGTTTGAAAAGGTGATGGTGCCGGCTGGGGAGTCCAGCAAAATCACGTTTATGTTAACGGCTGAAGACCTGCAGGTTCTTGGACAGGATATGAACTGGTTAGTGGAGCCCGGAAGTTTTCAGGTGTTGGTAGGCCGTTCTTCCAGGGATATCCGTCTGGAAGGGAAATTTATCTTGGAGTGATTTGGTTTGATAAGGATAAAAAAAAGTGAATGTTTGGCCAGGCCGACAGCTATGGGAATGCATTCCTTTGGGAAAAGCCTCTTTGGTCAGTAATTAGTTGTAATATGTTAAAAGGAATTTATTTATTCTGCGGTCTTTTTCTTCTTTTGTCGGGATCTTTTGCTCAGTCTATTCCGGACATGGGAAAGCAATTCCCGATCATTCCATTCCCTGCTCAATTGGAGGCAGGACAAGGGGAGTTTCAGCTGACGGCTTCCACCGCCATCGTGGTAAAGGCAGGCAAATTAGACCTGTCCAATGAAGTGGCGTTTCTCAAAGAACTCCTGACGGCTCAACGGCTAGAAGCCCATACGGCTGAAGAAGGAGGAATCGTTTTGGCTTATTCGGATGCGTTGGATCATAAGGAAGGGTATCGCTTGGAGATCACACCAACGCAAGTGTTGATAGAGGCAAGCACCAATGCAGGCTTTTTTATGGGCATCCAGACCTTGGGGCAATTGTTTCCAGTGCAGTTGGAGAAAAGGGAAAAAGGACCACTGTCCCTGCCAGCGGTAAAGATAGCAGATGCCCCAAAATACAAGTGGAGAGGCATGCACATTGATGTGGCCCGCCATTTTTTTACGAAGGAATATATCCAGAAATTTATAGATCGCCTGGCCCGTTATCATTTTAATAAGTTGCACCTGCATTTGACAGATGACCAAGGCTGGCGGCTGGAGATCAAACAATTGCCAAAACTTACCGAAATAGGGGCGTGGAGGACGTTTAACAATCACGATTCCATCTGTTGGGAACGAGCTAAAACCAATCCGGATATGGAAATCGATGCTTGGAATATCAAAGAAGTGGATGGTAAAGAAGTGTATGGAGGCTTTTATACCCAAGCAGAAATGAAGGAAATCATTGCCTATGCTGCAGCGCGGCACATTGAAGTGATTCCTGAAATCGATATGCCGGGCCATATGAATGCTGCCGTTAGGGCTTATCCGTATTTGACGGGCGACCAGAAGACAGACTGGGGGGAATTGTTTAGCAGCCCGCTCAATCCATGTCAGGAAAGTACCTATGCATTTGCCGAAAGCGTGTTGGATGAGGTGATGGAATTGTTCCCAAGTGAATATGTTCATATTGGCGCTGATGAGGTGGACAGGGAGTTTTGGGGAACTTCCATGTGCAAACAATGGATGGAGGACCATGGCATTGAGGATGTGGACAAGCTCCAAAGCTACTTTGTTAACCACATGGAAGCCTATGTGAAATCGAAAGGCAAACAGCTCATCGTTTGGGATGATGCTTTGGCCGGAGGCATTAGTCCTACCGCCCATGTGATGTATTGGCGTAGTTGGGTAAAGGATGCTCCGTTCACCGCGGCTAATAATGGCAATGACCTTATCATGAGCCCTGTGGGTGGAGGGCTTTATTTTGACTATGCCCCGGATAAGAGCACTCTCCGTAAAGTATATACCGTGGATATTGTTCCTGAAGGATTTACAGCTGCTCAGGCAGAAAAGGTGATCGGTGGTCAAGCCAATATTTGGACCGAATATATTCCGTCCGAGGCACGGGCTGATTATATGTACATGCCCCGGATGACGGCTTTGGCAGAGCGTGTATGGTCGGATCCCAATGATTTTGATGGCTACTCTTCACGGCTAAATGCGCATTATGCCTGGATGCAACAGCAGGGAATCAATTACCGACTGCCTGATTTGACCGGTATTGCGGACATGAACATGTTCGTGGGCAAGGGAACCTTGGAAGTTGCCGCACCGGTAGATTTCCTTGAGATCCATTATACCACTGATGGGACCGACCCTGAGGTAACTGATCCTGTATTGGACAAGCCCCTAAGGGTTCGCAAGGATACAGATTTTAAAATTGCGGCTTTTGGTCCTACTGGAAATCGGGGAGATGTATACGAAGTGCCTTTTAGGAAAACGACTTACCTCAAGGGCAAAAAGGTGAAAGATGTGCAGCAGGGATTACAGGTGGCTTTTCATAAGGGTACTTTCGAGCAAACAGCCCTGATGGACGACCATACACCAGATGAAACCAGGGTGCTGGATAAGCTGCATATTCCTTCGGATCTCGGTCAGGGATCGTTTGGAATGGAGTTTACCGGGTATATCCATGTGCCAGAAAAGGGGATTTATGATTTTATCCTGACCAGTGACGATGGCAGTAAACTTTATATCGGTGGCAGGGAGGTAGTCGACAATGACGGTTTTCATTCAGCCAAAGAGGTGAGCGGGCAAGTTGCCCTCAAAGCAGGCTACCATCCTTTTGAACTGGATTTTATCGAAGGGGGAGGTGGCTATACCCTGATGCTTGAATACCTTGATAAAGCCGGAATCCGGAAACCAGTGCCCGCTGATTGGCTGGTAATAGAGAAGTAAAATAGTGCTCACAAGATATAAGCTGAAAAAGCCCAGCAGCTGAGCCCCGGTCATGATGCTATGAAAGTGGGGATACGTTTCAAACGGGGGCAATGAAAGCTGGCAATCAAATCATCATTAAGGATTGGTCCGTTAGGACAATTTAACCAAGATTAAGTATGCGTAAATGGCAAAGAATAATGGGGTTGGCCATAGGGCTTGGGGCGGTGGTCTCAGGCTGTAAAGAGCAGGCTCCGAGCGACCAAGATAAGGATAGGGTTCCTGAAGCCGATCTAGTGGAGTATGTAAATCCATATATTGGTTCGGGTGGTCACGGGCACGTTTTTGTAGGAGCCAATGTCCCTTTTGGGGGCGTGCAGCTTGGGCCTGTGAACCTTACGGAAGGTTGGGACTGGTGTTCCGGCTACCATTATTCTGATTCGACCATCATAGGCTTTGCCCATACCCATTTGAGTGGGACGGGTATTGGAGATTTAGGGGATGTGCTGGTGATGCCTGTTGTGGGAGAGGTGAGTGTTGCCAAAGGAGTCCCAGAGCAGCCAGAGACAGGGTACTTCTCTTATTTTGACCATGAAAATGAAGTAGTGGAAGCGGGCTATTATGCGGTGCAGCTGGATCGATATGATGTATATGCAGAGCTGACAGCCACCTCACGCGCGGGATTTCACCAATATACCTTTCCGGAGAGTGATGAGTCCAAATTGCTGTTTAACCTCAAACAAGGGATTGGTTGGGACGTCCCTACCGAGACGCACATAGAATTGGTCAATGATACTACCCTTACGGGCTATCGTTTTTCCAAAGGCTGGGCGAAGGATCAAAAACTATATTTCGCAGCAAAGCTCTCCAAGCCGGTAGTATCTTTTGAGGTTTTTGATGAAAATGAACCAGTAGCTGGCAAATCCTTGACAGGAAAGGAAGTGAAGGCCTTGATGGAATTTGCCACCACAGCTGATGAGAAAGTATTGCTTAAAGTAGGGATTTCACCTGTCAGCGTGGTCAACGCCATGGACAACCTGAAGGAGGAGATTCCCCATTGGGATTTCAAGCGGACAGTAGCAGACGCCAAGTCCAACTGGAATCATGAGCTGAACAAGATCCAAGTGGAGATGGACGATGAGGTGGAGATGACGAAATTCTATACAGCGCTTTACCATACGATGATCGCCCCTTCCGTTTTCAATGACCATAATGGAGACTATGCCGGTGCTGATGGGAAGGTTCGAAACGATACCACCTTTACCAATTTGACCACCTTTTCCCTATGGGATATTTATCGTGGATGCAGTCCTTTGTACACCATTTTCCAGCAGAATAGAATGGAGGATATCGTCAAATCCATGCTGAAGATATACGAGCAGCAAGGCAAGCTTCCCGTTTGGCATTTGGTAGGTAACGAAACCAATACCATGCCCGGATACAGTGCCGTGCCCATTGTGGTAGATGCCTATTTGAAGGGAATTCCAATGGATACGGTGCTGGCCTATGAGGCGGTGAAGGCTTCGGCGATGCGGGATGAACTCGGGTTGGACAAGGTCAAGGAGCTGGGGTATATCCCTGCAGATGGAGAAGTGGAGAGTGTTTCCAAGGGGCTGGAATATGCCCTGTCGGATTGGTGTATTGCCCAGATGGCCAAAGGATTTGGTGCGCAGGAAGACGTTGCGTATTTCTCCAAAAGGGGTAAATATTACCAGCATTATTTTGATCCTAATGTTGGGTTCATGAGAGGAAGGATAGCGGATAATGAGTGGAGAAAACCGTTTAGTCCGTTTACTTCTATCCACATGAAGGGGGATTTTACCGAAGGCAATGCTTGGCAATATACTTGGCTGGTACCTCAGGATGTAGAGGGCCTTGTGGAGCTCCTGGGCGGAAGGGAGGCATTTATTTCAAAATTGGACTCTTTATTCTTGGTGGAAGGGGACATGGGAGAAGAAGCTTCCAATGACATCACGGGGCTGGTCGGTCAGTATGCCCAAGGAAATGAACCCAGTCACCATGTGACGTACCTGTATGGGTATGTAGGTCAATCGCACAAGACCGCGGAAAAAGTACGGTATATTCTCAAAAATCTATATGCCAATGATCCTGATGGGCTAAGTGGAAATGAAGACGTGGGGCAAATGTCTGCTTGGCTGGTGCTTTCCTCGCTAGGGTTTTATCCCGTAGAGCCGGCAGGTGGGAAGTATGTTTGGGGCAGCCCAACGGTAAACAACGCTACGATCAGAATGGATAATGGAAAGACCCTCCATCTGACCGTCAAGGGGAATTCCGAAGAGAACATTTATATTCAGAACATCACCTTTAATGGCAAGCCCTACAGCAGTCAATTCCTGATGCACGAGGACCTCCTGAAGGGGGGAGAAATAGTCGTGGAAATGGGAAGTGAGGCAGCCGAGCATAGGCTGAAATAAAAGGGCTTAATTTAAGCTTTTTATACTTGTTAAATAACCATCTTTGGTCGCTTAAAAAGGCGTGTGCATCGTGGATAACGATTGCCTAATGTCGGGGTTATCCACGATTTAATCGGTGTGGATAAAACTAGATTATCCTGCTTAAATTTTACAAAAGTGTCCTCGTCTTTTTTTAAAATATTTATAAAATCGGTTTTTTTAGATGTTTTTAGTTGTTTTTAAGTAAAAAAACGCGTTTACTTTTGGATAGGTGATGATTAGGTCTTATAATGCAAACGATTGCACGCGCAATCGATTGCATTATAACCTTTTTTGTAACAATAAACCTCTAAAAGATGGCACAAAATGTACCAAGAAAGCCACTTCCCAAGTGGCTGGTCGAGATGACCATTCCATCCATGAGATGGGGGCTAGTATTTCTGTTGGGAATCGGCCTTTCCATATCAAGTTTTGCACAGGAAGTAATCACTGGAACAGTGATTGACTCAGGAGAAGGAGAGCCCATCCCAGGGGCTTCCGTCCTGTTAAAAGGAACCACCACCGGAACCACTACTGATTTTGATGGAAATTTCAGCATTTCCGTTCCCGATGGAGAAGCCATTTTGGTCTTTTCATTTATTGGGTACGAAAAACAGGAGATTACGGTCGGTAACCGATCCAAAATCGATGTTGAGCTGGTTTCTAGTTTGACAGACCTGGAATCGGTGGTCGTGGTCGGTTATGGTACCATGAAGAAATCCGATGTGACCGGCGCGATTGCAGGGGTGGACAGTGACCTTATCACCGAGCGGGGAACCACCAGTCCCGTACAGTCCCTCCAAGGAAGTGTGGCCGGGGTGCAGGTGAGCAATAGCACCGGTAGGCTAGGAGATGGTTTTAACATGACCATCCGTGGAAATAACTCCTTAGCGGGCTCTGAGCCTTTATATGTGGTGGACGGAGTCGTGACCAACAATATCGACTTTCTCAATCCAAATGACATTGCTAAGATCGAAGTCCTGAAAGATGCTTCCTCTGCGGCCATCTACGGTTCGAGGGCTGCAGGCGGCGTCGTGATCGTGGAAACCAAAGGCGGAACCGATATCCCGGATGCCACTACCTTTTCCTTTGATACATTTTACGGTGTGAAAACGCCCGCAAGGCTTCCGGAAATGATGAGCCTAGAGCAATGGAGGGATTACCATATGTCTGCCTATTTAGGTACGACCAATAATGGCGAAGGGATGACTCCCCAAGAATATGAGGATGTCGTGCTGGGGCCAAATAACCCTGTTTTGGCAGAGCGTTTTAACAACCTCGATGGATTTGACTGGTATGATGCAGTGCTGAGAAACGGCATGCAGACCAATAATCACTTGACCATTTCCCATAGGAGTGGTGCTTCCACTTATAATATTGGCATTGGTTATCAGAAGGAAACGGGAACGCTTGAGCAGGAGAGCTTGGACAAGTACACGTTTAACATGAACATCAACCAACACATTAACGATAAGTTCATGGCTGGAGCAAATATGGCCTTGTCCCACGGTACCAACCAACGGGGAAGTGGCAACGCCATGCAGGAAGCCTTTAGGCTGAACCCGTTCCTAAGCCCTTGGGCCATTGATGAGAATGGTGATGAAATTGTAGGAGACCTGTTCCCTCAGCCTGGTAAACTTACCTATCCGAATGGAGATTGGGCAGCAAACAAAACCAGTACGTATAACCCTTTATTGGAAATTGCCAATTCCAGTGATGAGACGAGAAGCCTGAGAGGTGTAGGTAATGCCTATTTACAGTATGATCCCTTGGATTGGTTGAGCTTGAAATCCACCTTTTCCATTGGCTTCAATAACAATAGAAGAGGACGCTTTTGGGGAGCCATGACCAACACAGGTATCAATAACGGTAATTTGCCTTCTTCTGAGGTAAGTTATTATAATAACATGAATACGACGTGGGATAACCAGTTGAATATTAGCAAGGCCTTCAATGACCATTCTTTCAATTTCCTTGCCCTTCAAAGTATTTTTGTGGATCGTACCGAGAGGGCAAATATGTCATCTACCCAACAACCTTTTGAAACAGAATTTTATAATGTAGGATCTGGCCTTCAGGAGACCTATAATTTAGGAAATGGCTTTAGCAAGAGCCAGTTGGCTTCTTTTGCCCTTAGGCTGAATTATTCTTATTTGGATAAATACTTGGTGACCGTTTCTAACAGGTGGGATGGTTCTTCCTTGCTTTCCGAAGGGAATAAATGGCAAGCGTTCCCTTCAGTGGCCTTAGGATGGAGACTGAACAAGGAGGCATTTTTGGCCAATTCATCCACGGTTTCCGATTTGAAGCTGAGACTTGGCTATGGTACTGTGGGAAATAATAACGTTTCGCCTTACCGTACGGTAAATGCACTGACCAGTCAGACTTATTATGATTTTAATGGAACCGCAGCTAACGGATGGGTTCAAAATTCGATTGCGAACAAAGCGTTGACTTGGGAAAAAACCAAGGAGATCAATGCAGGGGTTGATTTTGGATTTTTGATGAACCGTATCACGGGTAGTGTGGATTATTATAACCGATTGTCGGATAACCTTTTGGTGACGCAAAAGTTGCCGTTGGAAATAGGCTTTAGCGATATCGCTTCCAATGCCGCTTCTGTCAGGAACAAAGGGGTGGAGGTAATGTTGAATACCATTAATGTGGAAAACAGCCATGTGACTTGGTCTACGACTTTTACATTTACGAAAAATACCAACTCGATTGAGTCGCTTTATGGACAGTCCGAGGTGGATGATGTAGGAAACGGTTGGTTTATAGGAGAATCAATCGATGCCCATTATAATTTTATTTATGATGGCGTTTGGCAAGCAGGTGAAGATGCTGCTGCCTTCAATCAAACCGAAGGCCAGGCAAAAGCAAAAGATGTAAATAACGATGGCATGATCAATCCTAATGACGATCGGGTGATCCTTGGCTCATCTAATCCATCGTGGACAGGTGGTATCATTTCCAATCTCCAAGTAGGAAATTTTGATATGAATTTTTCATTAGCGACACAACAAGGAGTGTTGGCCTATAGTGATTTCCATAGCAACTTTACAAACGTTACCGATAGAGGGCGTCAGAAACTGGCGATCCCAAATTGGTATGTTCCCGAAAATTCTGTTGGCGTGCCAGCACGGGTAACCAACGAATATCCACAACCAAGGAATGAAGGGCAATATTGGGGTACAGGAATGGCCTATTATAAAGATGCTTCCTTTGTCAAGATTAATAATATCGGGGTAGGGTATACGCTTCCCGAGACCTTGTTAAGCCGAGCAAACCTCAAAAAGGTGCGGGTGTACGTCAATGTACTTAATCCGTTTACATTTACCGACTATGATGGATGGGATCCCGAGTGGGCTCAGGCCAGTTTGGGAATTGGACGTGTAAGTACCATCACTACACAGTTCGGCTTGAGTGTTAAGTTTTAATCTTAAGAATTGATCAATAATGAAGAAGATAAATTCAATTTTCGCAATATTACTTCTCTTGACAGCCTCAGGCTGTGCAGAATTTCTCGAAGAGGAAAATAAATCCAACGTAACGGCAGAAGAGTTTTATGAAACTGCTGAAGGGTACGAAGCCTTGATCAATGCCAATTATTCGGCGCTTCGTAATATTTACGGCGACGATCCATGGATGTTTGTCTGCGGGACAGACCTGTATCAAGAAGGACGGGACCGACCTCCGCAGGGCTTGAGCAAATACTTTGAACTTAACAGTTCCTCATCCGGAGTGGATTTTCTATATGTAAACTGTTACAAGGCCATTCAACTGGCCAATTCAGCGATTCACTATGCTGACATTACTGAGCAGACGGGTGTCACCACTCAGTACTTGGGTGAAGCCCGATTTTTAAGGGCAAATGCTTATTTCCTTTTGGTACAGAGTTATGGTGGCGTAGGGATGATCACCGAATATGTAGATGAGCCTATTTTGCAGTTTGATCGGTCAAATGCCGAAGAGGTATATGCCTTTATCATTGCTGAATTGGAGGGAGCTATGGGGCAGGTGTCCTCAGGAGCATATGATGGACACGTTAACCAACGGGCAGTGGAAAACCTCTTGGCAAAAGTTCACCTAACCAGGGGATATGAAGCGTTTGGTACGGCCGATGATTTTGCCAAGGCAGCTTCCTATGCTGACAATGTGATCAACGGACAAGGGCTTAACCTTACGTCTGAAGAGCTTTGGACGCCTGGAAATGATATGAATGAAGAAGTGATCTTTTCAGTGCAGTGGAGTGCAGGATCGATCAGTGCAGACCCAACAGGAATGGGGAACAAACAGCAAAGCTATTTTGGCCCTTATATGGGGGGCTCAGAAGTAGCGGGTGATGCTCCATACAAGACTTATACTACCTTGCCCAACCGGTTTGCGTTGGACCTTTATGAAGAAGGAGATGAGCGTTGGTATTCTACTTTTATGACGGAAGTGTTTACCAGGTATTATGACTACTTTGATGTAGATGATCACAGCTCCCTTATGGTGGAGGATTTCTATGAGCCTCGATGGTTTACAGCGCAGGACAGTATTGATTATGTAAATGCTCACCCAGGGGTTGAATACCACTCTTATGGTACCACGGATCCAAATGGAGGAGCTATTTCACTGGACCGGGCTACTATGATTGTTAAGAAGTTTGACGATCCGACTTCCCTGTTTGGTGGTGCGAGCAGTACCCGGGATTTTATCGTATCGCGTTTGGCAGAGACGTACTTGGTAGCAGCTGAAGCGTACTTGCAAGCAGGTGACCCTTCGACTGGACTAGATCGCCTTAACGTGGTTCGGGAAAGAGCCGGGGTAGCAGATGCTTCACTTGGGGAGTTTGACCTCGACTATATTTTGGATGAAAGGGCAAGAGAACTTTTGGGTGAATACCACAGGTGGTTTGACCTGAAGAGAACCGGTAAATTGGTCGAAAGAGCTTCTGCTCACAACAGCTGGATTACGCCTTCTAATTTCGAAGGGGCTAACGGAAATCTTAAAATTCTAAGGCCAATTCCTCAAAATGCCATTGACCTTAACCAAAACAAGGATTTTCCTCAAAATCCTGCATACGAATAAGCTCTTAGGATAGTAATAAATTAAAAGAGGAAAGCCGGGTCGAAAGATCCGGCTTTTTTATGTCAGGGATGTTGTGGTGTCACGCCTTATGTTTGGAGTAAGCATTTGTCCTTTGTCCTGATTATGGCCACAATGGTGACGGGCTTTGTGTTTTTGATTCTCAGCTTTGTGGCCGATTGTCAGGAATATCGGTTACTCGTTAAATTTGATTTCCAGTTGGTCTGGTAGTAGCTTGAATGACTGGCGGTGAAGGGGAGTGGTACCCAGTTTGGTAATTCCCTCGCGATGCTCTTTGGTGGGGTATCCTACATTTCTCTCCCAGCCATATCCCGGGAATTTTTCGGCATAGGTGGCCATCAGCTTGTCACGGTGCACTTTGGCCAAAATGGATGCTGCGGCGATGCTGGCGTATTTTCCATCCCCTTTTATGATACAGTCATAGGGGATATCGAGTTGACTTTTAAAGCGGTTGCCGTCAATTAACAAATGCTCCGGCTGGACAGTAAGTGCTTGGACGGCCCGGGTCATGGCCAAAAAGGAGGCGTTGAGGATGTTGATTTCATCGATTTCTTCTACCGTAGATTCTGCCACCGCCCAAGCGGTGGCATTTTCCTTGATTTCATCCACGAGGCGTTCCCTGTTGGCTTTGCTTAGCTTTTTAGAGTCGTTGATCAGCTCATGGGCAAAGTCATTGGGCAGTATTACTGCGGCGGCCACGACGGGGCCACATAAGCAGCCCCTGCCAACTTCATCAGCTCCCGCTTCCAGCCGTTCAGCTTCTAAATAGGGTAACAGCTTCATCGATGATTTTTTCTTCTCTAGGATAATATTTATGGATCATTTCAGCTACAAGGCCCGTCCAGCCCGTTTGGTGGGATGCGCCCAGGCCTTTTCCATTATCGCCGTGAAAATATTCATAGAAAAGGAAATAATCCTTGAAATGTGGATCGTTTTGCATTTTCTCATTATCTCCAAATACTGGCCTTTTTCCCTCTTTGTTGCGCATAAAGATTTCAATATTACGCAAGGAGAGCTCTTTGGCAATAATGTCCAAGGTGGCAAATCGGCCGGATCCTGTAGGATATTCAATTGGGAAATCCCCCCCATAGTAGTAGTTGAATTTTTTTAAAGCTTCCATGATCAGCCAGTTAATGGGAAACCAAATAGGTCCTCTCCAGTTGGAGTTACCGCCAAACATCCTGGTATTGGATTCTCCGGGCGTGTATTCCACTGTATGTTTTTCGCCGTTTAGTTTCATGGAATAGGGATGGTCTTTGTGGTATTTTGATACCGATCTGATACCATAATCTGACAAAAACTCATCAGGATCAAGGAGCTTTTTCAACAGGCTCTTCATCCGGTGCCCACGGAGGAGGGAAAAGAGGTGTCTCTTGTCCTTTCCAGGTTCTATCCAGTTGGATACCAAGGAAGCTAGCTTGGGCTTTTCCTTAAGGAAAAAGTCCAGTCGCTTTTTAAACTCAGTGAGGTTTTCATACATTTCCTCCTTGATAGGCTCCACCGCAAAAAGCGGGATGATCCCAACAATGGATCGAACCTTCATCCGCTTGGGAGCCGTGTCGTCGATGTGAAGGACATCGTAAAAGAAATTGTCTTCATCATCCCAGAGACTGATGTTTTCACCGGATATATTGTTCATGGCTCCAGCGATATAAAGGAAATGCTCCAGAAATTTCGTGGCTGTATATTGGTAGACTTTGTTGAATTCACACAAGTCCAAAGAAATCCGTAGAAGGTTTAAGGAAAACATGGCCATCCATGAGGTGGCATCGGCTTGTTCCAATCGTCCACCGAATTTATCTACATGGCTGCGGTCAAACAAACTGACATTATCCAGCCCCAAAAATCCCCCTTCAAAGATGTTTTGGCCATCGCTGTCCTTTTGGTTTACCCACCACGTAAAATTCAGCATTAGCTTATGCATGGCCCGTTCCAAAAACTCCTGGTCTCCTTTTCCACCGTTCATTTTTTTGTCCATCTGATAGACACGGTGTACGGCATAGGCATGGATCGGTGGATTTACATCATTGAAATTCCATTCATACGCTGGG
The DNA here is from genome assembly GCF_000325705.1 of Echinicola vietnamensis DSM 17526. Classification (NCBI taxonomy): domain Bacteria; kingdom Pseudomonadati; phylum Bacteroidota; class Cytophagia; order Cytophagales; family Cyclobacteriaceae; genus Echinicola; species Echinicola vietnamensis. The sequence continues at coordinate 2,868,492 of NC_019904.1, forward strand.
ATTTGCCCGTTGGGATGCATGTACCATTCACTGAGGAGCAGGAGCAACTGTTCTTTCGCAAATTCAGCATCCAATCGAGCCAAGGGGATACAGTGGAATGCCAAGTCCCAAGCGGCATACCACGGGTATTCCCACTTGTCAGGCATGGAAATGATGTCATAGTTTTGGAGGTGCCGCCAGTTATGGTTTCGACCTTTTTTACGTTCTGGAGGAGGCATGTAGCGCCCAGGATCCCCTTCTAGCCATCGCTCCACATTGTAATAATAGAATTGTTTCCCCCACATCATTCCGGCATAGGCTTGGCGCTGGATGCTGCGAAGCTCCTCATCCGTGACATGTCCTTGCAGATCATGGTAAAATTCGTTCGTCTCCTTCAGCCGTTTTTCTATGATGTTGTCGCTATCGTTGGTGTCTACGGCAGCATTTTTATGGGCCATTCGAAAAGCTACGGTGTGGCAGCCACCAGCGGGAACGGTGATTTTATAAAGGGCAGCAGCTTTGGTCCCAAAGTGTTTGGGATTCAGATGTGCAGTGTCACCGGCTACGACATAGTCATTGATGGCATCCTTCAAAAATGTCTTTTGGTTGTCGATGTCATAAAGCTTTTTCCTATTGGTTTCGTTGTCACAAAACAATAGTTCAGGCTCTCCGTCAAAGTGAAAATGATAGTTGCCCAGTTTTGGATTGAAGGCAAGAATTCGGTTACTGGTGCTCTTGCTAAGTTTGGGGAGGAAAGGTTCATGGCCGGTAAACCAAGTCTTTCGAAACCAAATGGTAGGCATTACCCAGATGGTGGCTTCTTCCTTGCCCCGGTTATGAATGGTAGCTTTCGCGACGATGTCCTCATAGTCTTCCTTGGCATATTCTATAAAAATATCAAAGTAGGCATCATCGTCAAATATCCCTGTATCGATCAATTCATATTCCGGGTCATGTTTCCCTCTTTTGGCATTTTCATCCACAAGGTCTTGATAAGGGAATTCTTGCTGGGGATACTTGTAAAGCATCTTCATATAGCTGTGGGTCGGCGTGGCATCTAAATAATAATAGAGCTCTTTTACGTCCTCACCATGGTTTCCCTGATTTCCTGTAAGCCCAAAAAGTCTTTCCTTGATCATCGGATCTTTACCGTTCCAAAAAGCCCAAGCCATACACAGCTTTTGCTTGTTGTCGCTGAATCCGCCAATGCCTTCTTCTCCCCAACGGTAAGCTTTGCTTTTTGCATCATCATGGGTGACGTTTTCCCATGCTGCACCATCCGGGCTGTAGTCTTCCCTTACGGTTCCCCATTGCCTTTCGGTCAAATAAGGCCCCCATTTTTTCCAATGCTTTTTTCGGTCGGTGTCTTCCTTAAGTCTTGTTCTCTCTATATTCATAGAATCATCTTCAAAGCCAAAACCCGAATTTACGAGTTTTATATAAAAACTGAATCAGTGGAGTGGTTAAGCTTTTACGAAGAAAATGAAATTTTTATGGAAATCGATTTTGTTACTTCCGCCGAAACAAGTGTGGTGAAAATCAGGCTTTGATTTTTACGTTTCGGCGATATATGCTGTTGGCACTGCTGTCGATTGCGGCCGCCAGTTATTTTGGGATGATAAAATTTCCGTAAGCTTTATTCCCAATTCCTTTTCCCAATCTACAAAATTGGAAGGTGTATTGTTGAAAGTTTTTAAAAAAATATCGAATTTTTTGAAATCAAATGTGTCGTGCGCGATGCCAGCCTGAGCGGCCAAGGCATCCAGGGCATTGCATGCTTGTTCGTATTGACCTGACACGGGCACCATCATGACAGGTTTCCCAAAGTACATGGCTTCACAAATGGATTCAAATCCTGCGGTGCTCAGCAAACCGCGACAAGCGGCCATTTTTTCTAAATAGAGCTGATCGTCGATTTGGTGAAACGTGAGGTTGGAGCTGGGGCGATAAGGGGAGGGCATGTCTTTCTTATCCCAAAAGGCCTCAATTTTTATGTCAGGATGGAGCATGCTAAAGGCAATGACTTCTTCGGCATAGCCTGAATTAACCATGTAGGTAAGGATGAAATCACCACATGAGGGCTGCAGCTGCTTTACCTGTGGGCGGAGAAGTGGTGGGATGACCGTTAAATTGCCTTGCGTGGAAGGAGAGATGCGACGAAATGATAATGCAAGACGTTTCTCTGCACCCAAGGCGGTAACGGCAGTATTGAGCTTAAACAAGGCCTTTTGGAGCGGGGAATCAGGGGCAAAAGGGAATTCAGGATGACTGATCAGGTATTGATGGCCGATGGTCCAAAAGGAGGCTTTGGGACGGTAAATGAAGTTGTATATACCGGCCAAGAGATCATAAAAATTGAGGATGATGTCTGGTCGACTGGTCTTTACCACTTGGTCGATCACTTGTAAACTTCCCGAAAATTTCCTTGCCCTAAAGAGATTGTGCTGAATGGTCTTGCCGATATGGATGGACTTTTCCTTCCTATCTGCCGCAAAATTGGGGCTTTCGAATTGTATCAGGTTAGTCTTTAGCCCTTTTTTAACAAAATCAGGTAGGTTACGTCTGCTACTTTTACCGATCAGCACATCAGTTATGGTGTGACCTTGTTGGGTCAGGATCTCAAATAACGCCAGCGCTTGCGTCATATGGCCACGGCCTTCGCCTTGAACGATAAAGACAAATTTCATAATCAGAAGCGGAATGGCGGCAGTTCCAGGTCGTCATTTGGCTTTTGGAAGGATACTGCAGCGTAAGATTCTTTTTCGTGTAAGGGCACGATTTTGCTGTCATCTACACCGTTGTTGCCAAAATCAATTTCGTTGTAATAAATCAATTGCCAGTTGCCTTCGTAGTCCTCTGCCAATGCACTCATGGTTTCGACCCAGTCGCCTGAATTTAAGTATTCTATACCGTCGATGGTTCTGGATTCAGCTTTATGGATGTGCCCACAAATAATACCATCACACCCTTTTGTTTTGGCCATGATCGCCAGTTCTTTTTCGTACTTATCGATGTAGGAAACTGCAGATTTTACTTTCCCCTTCACATATTGGGAGAGTGAATAGTAAGGCAGTCCTTTTTTCCTTCTATAATGATTGATTAGGCGGTTTAGCCATAGTAAAAAAGTATAACCAATATCTCCCAAGTAAGCGACCCAGCGCAGATTGGTCGTGATACTGTCAAATACATCTCCGTGAAGGATATAGTATTTTTTACCGCAAGATTCGTACATCATGTCCTTTAGAATGGACAGGTTTCCCACTTTTAAAGGTAAAACCTGATCAAGAAAATCATCATGATTTCCCCTTAGATAGTAGACCTTTGTATCATCGTTATCGATCATCTTCAGAATCCTGTTGAAGAAACGCGTGTGCTTACGTTTCCAAACCCCGGATTTCTTAAGTTGCCAACCGTCTATGATGTCACCATTCAAGATGAGATTTTCACACCGGTATTTTTTAAGAAACCGAACGACCTCTTTGGCTTTGGATCCCTTTGTCCCCAAATGGATATCCGAAATAACGATAGTTTTGAATTGTGTCTTCAATAGCTTGCTTGTTTTGGAAGCAAGGTAAAGTATAGGAATTAATTGACGATGAATGACTTATTATCAAAATGAGATGTTTTGAGAGAAAGTTGTATTATCTTGTGAAATAAATGTTATCACAATGTTAAAAAGCTTATGCACAGGAGGTTTGGTCGGGTGAAGCGAAAAGATAACCACCGAAAATATGATTTTATGGAGGCAGTTTGTTGTGATGGCAATGGTCGCTTTCAGCTTTTCAAGAAACCCAGGCTATGCATTAAAGATGAGCTTGAACGTTGTCCCCTTTCCAACAGTAGATTTTACCTGGATATTTCCTTTGTGCCTTCTCATGATTTGTTTGGAAAGACTCAGGCCAATGCCGGATCCTTTCTTTTTAGTAGTGAAGAATGGGATGAAGATCTTGTTCAAGGCGTCTTCTTCGATTCCTTTTCCGGAGTCTGAAATTTCTATGATGATTTTTCCTGCTTCATCGATAAAAGCATGCAAGCTGATTTTTTTTATCGTGGCTTCTTCCACTGCATGAATGGCGTTTTGGATGATGTTGATGAGCACTTGTTCGATCAGCGAACTGTCAGCAAAAAGTAATAAATCTTTGGGTTCTATCTTTTTTTCGCAGGAAATATCGTATTGCTCAATCTGGTGCTGAAAGAGAACGGCCAGTTGATCAAACAACTCCTGCAATCGGATGGCCGAGAATTTTGGTACGGGGATATGGGCGAGGCTTCGGAAGTCACTTACAAAGTCGATTAATCCCTCGCTTCGTTTTTCAATGGTCGAAATCCCCATCAGGTAATCTTCGACTTCTGCTACCGGTACTGGCTGGTCTCTTTCCACTTGGGATTGAATATCTCCTTTTATGGTGGATGCCAATGACGAAATAGGGGCAATGCTGTTCATGATCTCATGGGTGAGCACACGAACCAAGTTCTGCCAAGCTTCCATTTCTTTTTCTTCCAGTTCACTTTGGATGTTTTGGAGCGATACGAGTTTGAATTTGACGCCACGTAATACCAACTCGATGACATAGACCGAAAGTTGCATAATGCCATCCTGGTGAGCGATTTTTATCAGTTCGCTCCCTCCTGTCCGAAGGGTTTGGATGGCATTATGGAGTTCTTTGTTGACTTGGTCGATCTCTTGGATGTTGTCCAGGTGATCGATGTTTAGCATCCGTTTAGCAGCGGTATTGAGGATCTGGATCCTGCCATCTTCTTCAAAGGTGATCAACCCAATGCTGAGGTGTTGGAATACGGACCTGAAGTACTGGTAATTTGCTTCTTTCTCTGCTTGGTCTTCCTTGAGTTTTGCCAAGATGGCATTGAATTCGATGTGGAGGTCATCGGTTTCGGTCCCGTCAAATTTCACCGGGTAGACCGTAGCGTAGTTGTTTTGCTTGATGTTATCCAAAAATTGGCGCACCTTCTTAAAGCTGCTTTCTGCATAGTTTACCAGAAAAATCAGCTGCGCGATGACAAGAATGATAAACAGCGAGGTGATAAAGACCCCAGAGCTGTTTAAAATCGCATAAGAAAGTATAAAGAGTGACAGCGTAAGCAGTGCCACCCTCCCGAGCAAGCCAATTTTATAATCCATATTTTTCTAATCTTCTGTACAGGGATGCCCTGGTCAGTCCTAGTTCCTTTGCCGCCTTGGAGATATTCCCGCCGTTTTTATCAATGGCCTTTTGAATCACGTTTTTCTCGACTTCGTCCAAGTTTAAAGTGCCATTGGTTTTGACTTTTTCGGCCGAAGGTTTGGAAGAGAGAAAGAAGAAATCGCGACTGTCCAATTCCTGGCCCTCCGCCATGATGATGGCCCTTTCTATAGCGTGCTGTAATTCACGGATATTGCCCGGCCAACTATAATTTTGGAGCAATTGGATGGCTGCTGGTTTAAACCCGCTGAAATCCTTACGGTATTTCTTCGCATATACTTTCAGAAAGTGATTGGCCAGCAATGGTATATCGTCCTGCCGTTCCCGAAGAGGAGGGAGAAAGATCTCTACGGTATTGACACGGTAAAGTAAATCTTGCCGAAAGGTGTTTTCCATCACCATGTCGTGCACTTTCATGTTGGTGGCACAGATCAGCCTGATATCCACAGGGATGGATTTATTGGTTCCAATTCGAGTGACCTCACGTTTTTGGAGCACGGTAAGCAGCTTGGATTGGAGTGGCATGCTGAGGTTACCGATCTCATCCAAGAACAAGGTGCCCTTGTCGGCCACTTCAAAACGGCCCGCACGATCTTCCTTGGCATCGGTAAAAGCGCCCCTTTTGTGTCCGAAAAGCTCACTTTCAAACAAGGTCTCTGTGATGGCTCCCATGTCTACTCCCACAAATATCTCATCCCGACGGAGGGAACGGTCATGGATGGCCCGCGCGATGAGCTCTTTTCCTGTCCCATTTTCTCCCAATATCAGGACGTTGGCATCTGTTTGGGCTACCTTGTCGATGATGGAGAAAATATTTTTCATGGAGGAGCTTTGCCCGATGATTTCCGAAAAAGGCTTTTTCATATCAGCTTGGAGCTGCCGGGATTTTTGGGAAATATTGTCCACTTGGTCATAGCTCTCCTTAAGCCTGCTTGCAGCGCTTAACGTGGCCAATAACTTTTCGTTTTGCCATGGCTTTAGGATGAAGTCCGTAGCACCTTCTTTAAGCGCTTGCACGGCCATTTCTACGTCACCAAAGGCGGTGATGAGAATGACAACTGCTTTGGGATCGATTTCCTTGATTTGCTTCAGCCAATGGAAGCCCTCTTTTCCAGAAGTCGTATCCTCCGTGAAATTCATGTCCAGTAGGATAACATCGTAATTGTTGTTGTTGACCAAAAAAGGAATCCTTCGCGGATCTTTTTCAATAGTTACTTCTTTAGCATATTTTTTTAGCAGCATCTTCGCTGCAAACAAGAGGTCTTCATTATCGTCTACGATCAATATTTTGCCTAAACTGGTGTCTTCCATTGGAGTATTGGTTTTGTGATGCAAGTTGCCTTTGCTTTTGCTGAAATGATGCCATCTTTATAAATGCCCAATTTAACGAATTTAAACAGGTTTTTAAGAATTTATTGTTCGAAATTGAACAAAAATAGATCGTTTTTGAACGGTTTTTAAATCAACCTCGGGATTCTTTTTTATCCCTTCCAAAAAGTATTACCTTTAGCGTTATTCACAAAAAAAGAAATAATAAATGTCTGTAGCAACTAAAGGAAGTACCGTAAAAGTACATTACACTGGTAAGTTAAAAGACGGAACAGTATTCGACTCTTCAGAAAACAGAGAGCCACTTCAGTTTACAGTAGGCGATGGAAATATGATCAAAGGTTTTGACACTGCTGTTAGCGGTATGGAAGTGGGACAGGATAAAAGCATCACGATCCCTTGTGCCGAAGCATATGGTGATAAAAGAGACGATATGATGATCGATGTGCCTGTAGAGCAAGTGCCTGCAGACATTAAGCCTGAAGTAGGAATGGACCTGTCCATTCAGAACCAACAAGGACAGCCTGTGCCAGTAAAAGTGGTACACGTGGACGAACAAAAGATCACTTTGGACGCCAATCACCCACTTGCAGGGGAAGATTTGGTATTTGATATCAAATTGGTGGAAGTAGGTTAAGAAACCGAATGCTTAACCATGAAATTCAAAAGCCCGGATTGTCCGGGCTTTTTTTATTTTTCTAATGTACTGTCTCTTTTATGATCAGATGTGGTTTTGGAACGGGCCACATCATGTTTTTTGACCCCTTGCGGATTGGCATAGATGCTCTTCGTCTTATTGTATTTGGAATTGCCCACTTCCACCACAAACAATTCACTGGTAATGTGCGAAAAATCGTAGGTCTTTTGCTTTCCGTCTTTGGGCTTTATCGTGTCCTCCATGATTAGGTTGCCGATGATGTCAAATATCTTTACAGCGGTGTTCTGCTGCACATCGTCCTCTAAAATGATCTTGAATTTTTTAGAACCGGTAGATTTTAGGTTGAAATCTACATCAGGCTTGTTCAAGTTCTTGGGGAAAATAATATTGTTCTCCGATTTCTTGAGGAAATTTTGGGCATAAAATTCCCTGACCGTACCGGTAAAAACCAGTAGCGCTATGGCCAGTAAAATGATATGTATAGTCTTTCTTAGTAAATGTTTTCTCATCGGGTCGCAAAATTGCAAAAATCAATCCAGATTTCGAATGAAAATCGGGTTTTTATTGAAAATATTCTAAAAAATCTAGTAATTCTGATGAAAAAAACCAACTGAGTGCTGTATATCCAGCTAAAAGTGCGGATAATATTTTGTTTTATGCGGATGATTTTACAGAGGCACCTGTGTTAAAACTGGTTAAAACTGTGGATTATGGGGACTCACTTGGTCCATTCGAACAGATTGTCAGGAATTGTATAGGTGTCCAAACGTCCTTTTGAGTAAAAACTCATGACACTTTTGCCAATGGCTACGGCAGGAGCTTTCACGGGGGCTTTTACCTTTTTTGATTTACCTGACAAATAATCCGTGATCACGAGGATCTCCTCATCCATATGTAAGAGAAAATTGCTGTGAAATGCGAGCTTTTGATGTGTGATAATGGGTAAAAAACCTATAAAGTTGCTTTGATTGTCCAATAGGTAAATTCCCTTGTTTTGGACATTGATAAAGACGGTGTTTTTATATTCCACGATTTCTTCCACTGTCCACTCTCCATCAGCGATAAGGAGGTTTAATGGCTGGTCCTGAAGCACAGTACTCCTTTGGTAATCCCATTGGATCAGATGGTAATTGGTCTCGTCAAAGAGCCAGATTTTAAGGTTATTGCCCAAGGAAGCGGCACGGATATTCCCGAATTCAGGTGCATTCAAACGTGACGAGTAAAGCGGGTTCAAAAACCGATCTAGAAGTTCAATGCGTTGGAGATCACGCGAAAAGGTAAAGATGTTGACGGTTTTGGCAGCTTCCAATTGCTGTAGGGAGCCTTGATAGGCCGGGGAATAATTATTGCTGGAATCGGCAGTTAAATTGTAGCGGACGGTGACATTGCCTTTTTGGTCCGAAAAGAACAGGTTGTCTTCATTGTCAAAATCAACTAATCCCAAGGAGGGAAAGGTGTCTGAAAAGGTGTTTTCCCAGTTGATTTCCTGGGCTTGGGAAAGCGGCAAATGAAACAGTACTGCCCAAAGGAAAAACAAAAACAACTTCATTCCTCAAATATCGCTAATTGAAAATTATCGCCATCAAAAACACCATAGGTATATTGACTGACCCATTCACCCAAATTGTAGTACATTGACTGGTCTCCTACTTCCAGGGATAGCGGCAAATGTCGGTGTCCGAAAACGTAGTAATCAAAATGCATCTTTTTTTCCACATCCTTACAATATTGCCATAGCCATTCATCCTTTCCCTTGAAAGCATCCTCGTTTTTGGCTTGGTTGCTGATACGACTGCTTCCAGACCATTTTTGCGCAATTCTGATGCCGATATCCGGATGAAGCCACCTGAACAGTCCTTGGCAAAATTTATTCGTGAATACTTTTTTCAGGAGTTTGTATTGTTTGTCTCCTGGCCCTAGTCCATCTCCATGGCCGATTAATAATTTTTTGTGGTTGATCTCAACGGTGATGGGGGTATGGTAAACAGGAATGCCCAGTTCTTCCGTGAAATAATCCTTCATCCACAGGTCATGGTTTCCGGTGAAAAAGATCACTGGAATACCTTTGTCCCTCAGCTGGGAAATTTTACTGATAAATTTTATGAACCCCTTTGGAATGACGGTTTTGTATTCAAACCAGAAGTCGAAGATATCCCCAACCAGAAAAATAGCTGCCGCATCATCTTCAATCTCATGGAGCCATCGGATGATTTTGTCCTCTCTTTTTTTACTGGTATGGTGGTCTGGGGCCCCAAGATGGAAATCAGATGCAAAAAATACTTTTTTATGGGGAGATAACTGAATGTTCATGGAACGCTTGAGGTATGCCAAAGGAAGATCAATGAATGAAAGACCTGGTGACAAGTCCTCCGTGGTGATCTTTTGGCCGTTAAATTTAATATTGATGATTTGCCAAAATTAGCAATCTTTTGAGATTACCAAAACGGGGAAGGGCTGGATAAGGTGTAGGGCTACAACCAAAAAGGCTTCCCATGTTATCTGGGAAGCCTTTATTAAATTTATAAATAAGGATAATCCTTAATCTTTTTTCTCACTGAGGCTTTCCTCTACATCGGAGGAGTCGTCATCAGATGAATCGGAGGATTTTTCAGCATCTTTTTCTACTTTGTCTACCTTTTTGGTAAAGGCCTCATAAGTGGTTTCCTTATCAAAAGGACGCTTTCCGATGAGTTTTTCTAGATCAGATTGGAAGATGATCTCCTTCTCCAATAGCTCTTGGGCCAATTTCTCCAGTTCTGGTTTACGTTGGTTCAGAAGCTGCTTGGTCCTATCGTAAGCGAAGGTGATCAATTTCCTTACTTCTTCGTCGATGGTTTCGGCCGTTGACTCTGAATAAGGTTTGTCAAATTTATATTCACTTCCCTTACTGTCGTAGAAAGATACGTTTCCGATTTTATCATTCATCCCGTAAACAGAAACGATGCTGTAGGCCATTTTTGTCACACGTTCCAGGTCACTTAGTGCACCGGTGGAGATTTTACCAAAGATGATTTCTTCTGCCGCACGGCCTCCCAAGGTCATGCACATCTCATCGATCAGCTGCTCTGTTTGGTAGAGGAACTGCTCTTTTGGCAGGTATTGGGCATAGCCAAGTGCGGCAATGCCACGGGGAACTATACTTACTTTTACCAATGGATCGGCGTGCTCCAGGAACCAACCGGCAACAGCGTGACCAGCTTCGTGATACGCGACGATTTGCTTCTCCTCAGGAGAGATAATCTTGTTTTTCTTCTCCAGTCCACCAATGACACGGTCCACCGCATCTTGGAAGTCCTGCATGTCTACAGCCGCTTTGTTTCTTCTGGCAGCAATCAATGCTGCTTCATTACAAACATTGGCAATTTCCGCACCCGCAAAACCTGGCGTCTGGGCGGCCAATTTTTTAGGATCGATATCAGAATTGGTTTTGATGGGTGCCAAGTGAACCTTGAAGATGGCTTCACGCCCGACGATATCCGGTTTGTCAATGCTGATTTGTCGGTCAAATCGTCCCGGTCTTAGCAAGGCACTGTCCAGTACGTCCGGACGGTTGGTGGCGGCGAGTACGATAACACCTGTATCGGTACCAAAACCATCCATCTCTACCAATAGGGAATTCAGTGTGTTTTCTCTTTCATCATTGGAACCCGGCATTTGACCTTTGCCCCTAGATCGACCAATAGCGTCAATTTCATCAATAAAGATGATACACGGTGCTTTTTCTTTAGCTTGTTTAAAGAGGTCACGAACCCTGGCCGCTCCGACCCCTACAAACATTTCTACGAAGTCAGATCCTGACAAGGTGAAGAACGGTACGCCCGCTTCTCCAGCCACGGCTTTTGCCAATAGGGTTTTACCAGTACCGGGAGGGCCTACCAAAAGTGCTCCTTTAGGGATTTTTCCTCCTAGCTTGGTGAATTTGGAAGGGTTTTTAAGGAATTCCACGATTTCCTGAACTTCCTCTTTGGCTTCATCCAATCCGGCGACATTACCAAAGGTAATTTTCACTTTGTTTTCTGCGTCAAACAGCTGGGCCTTGGATTTGCCTACGTTGAAAATTTGGCCTCCAGGACCACTAGGGCCAGCCATTCTTCTCATCATGATCCAAAAGAGGAAGAATACCAGCAGCAGGAATCCAAAGCTACCAAACCAATTGCCCCAGCTTTCTTCAGCATGGGCCTCATAGCCAATTTGATCCTCTTCTGGAAGCTTGGCTTCCAATGCTTCAAATTTCTCAATAAAATTATCTACCGAAGGTACCGTCACCCGATAATGGGGACCCGTAGGATTGAAGAAAGGATTTTGGGATTCCAGTTCGTCCTTGTATCGTTGGTTTTGTAAAGCGTCTTCCTTCAGGGTGACTTCTACGTAGTTTTGGTTGTAGATCACCTCTACTTTTTTGACATCGTTACTAAGCACCATGTCCTCAAACCGTTTCTGTGTGATTTCAATCATGGCACTACGCTGGTTAAACCAGGTGATGCCGATCAGCACAATGACCGCAGTGACAATCAGCCACAGTTGGAAATTGGGCTTCTGAGGAGGTTTGGGAATGAACTTTTTATTTTTGTTTTTATCACTCATCGTTTAATAATTAATTCAATGACTTTAGGTACAACGAATTGAAAAAATGAAAGTTTACCAGACTTAACTTATTTCAGTGATTTTGGCATCACCCCACAGTTCTTCAAGTCCGTAAAATTCTCTTTTATCTTTTAAGAAAATATGCGCCACCACGTCAATGTAATCTACCAAGACCCATTGATTGGTGCGCTTTCCTTCATTTCTCCAGGGTTTTTCTTTATGGGATTTGTAAACTTCTTCTTCTACCGCATCAGATATTGCCTCGATCTGTTTGTCAGATGAGCCTGAACAAATCACAAAAAAATCAGAAACAGAATTGTTAATTTCCCGCAAATCCATCACCACGATATCGGAAGCTTTTTTATCTTCCATTCCTTTTACGATTATTTTACTCAGCTCTTCTGCTGTCATACTTTTTGTTTGTAATTTTACTTTTCATTTAAGCGTTACAATAAAAGGCTAAATATCCTTATTGTACGACAAAATAACTAATTATTTTATGCATAAAATCCTTGCCAATACTGTTTTTCTCGGTAAAGATATCATTTACATGACAGAGTGTCATTCTACCAATGATGTCGCAGCTGCCAAAATCAAGGATGGGACCGCCCGGGAAGGTAGCATTGTCCTTACTGACACACAAACCAAAGGCAGGGGACAACGGGGAAACAGGTGGTACAGTGAGCCCGGAAAGAACCTTACGTTTTCGCTCGTACTGGCTCCAACGTTTATGGCTCCAGGGGCCCAGTTTGACCTAAATCGGATGGTGGCGCTGGCCGTTAAAGAGGCCTTAAGCCGCTATTCAGAAGGTATAAAGGTGAAATGGCCCAATGATATTGTCCACAAGGATGGTGGGAAGTTGGGAGGGATTTTAATAGAAAATAACCTGACACAATCCCGCATCGAAACGTCCGTGGTGGGCATTGGGCTTAACCTAAACCAAGTGGATTTTGCCTTTCCCGGCCCTACTTCCGTAGCCGTTTTGTCAGGGCATCAGGTCGATAAGTGGGAAATGGTATCGAATATCCTCGGGGAATTAGAAAAGCGATACATTCACTTAAAGAAGGGAGACAGGAAATCACTGGAAGATGAATATTGGGATAACCTGTACCGGAGAGGGGAATGGGCAACCTATGAAGACAGTGCTGGTGTTTTCCAAGGGATGATCACAGGACTAACCAAGGAAGGGCGATTGATCATTACGAATCAGCAAGGAAAAGAAAACCATTATGCATTTAAGGAAGTTAAATTTCTGTGAGCGAGGTAATATTTCATAATGTCTTTAGGATTGAGTAAATTTGTGTGCTGAAAATTTTGATAAAAATCATAACTACATGTCAGAAACTAAATCAAAGTACGTCAAGTATAAAGTAAAAGATATTTCTTTGGCCGATTGGGGACGCAAAGAAATCAGATTGGCGGAGGCCGAAATGCCGGGTCTAATGGCATTGAGGGCTGAGTATGGAGCTTCTAAGCCGCTTCAGGGCGCGCGCATAGCAGGATGTTTGCACATGACCATCCAAACGGCCGTGTTGATCGAAACCTTGGTAGCACTGGGTGCAGAGGTGACATGGTCTTCCTGTAACATTTTTTCCACTCAAGACCATGCCGCTGCTGCGATTGCCGCTGCTGGCATTCCAGTTTATGCCTGGAAGGGCATGAACGAGGAAGAATTTGATTGGTGTATCGAACAAACCTTGTTCTTCGGCGAAGATAAGCAGCCATTGAACATGATCTTGGACGATGGTGGGGATTTGACCAATATGGTCTTGGACAAATATCCTGAGCTGGTGCAAGGAATCAAAGGGGTGTCCGAAGAGACAACAACAGGTGTTCATCGACTTTATGAGCGCATGAAAAACGGTACCCTTCCTATGCCTGCCATTAATGTGAACGATTCCGTGACCAAGTCCAAGTTTGACAACAAATACGGATGTAAGGAGTCTTTGGTGGATGCGATCAGAAGGGCTACTGATGTGATGCTGGCAGGTAAAGTGGCTGTAGTGGCCGGTTACGGTGATGTAGGGAAAGGTTCTGCGGCTTCATTGAGAGGTGCAGGAGCTCGGGTAATCGTGACCGAAATCGATCCCATCTGTGCGTTACAGGCTTCCATGGATGGTTTTGAAGTGAAGAAAATGATCAATGCTGCTGCTGAAGCGGATATTGTCGTAACGGCTACAGGAAATAAGGATATCATCACCGGCGAGCATTTCAAAGTGATGAAAGATAAAACCATCGTGTGTAATATTGGCCATTTCGATAACGAAATTGATGTGGCTTGGCTGAATGAAAACTTTGGCGATACCAAGGATGAAATCAAGCCGCAGGTGGATCTTTACAATGTGAACGGTAATGACATTATCCTTTTGGCGGAAGGTAGACTAGTGAACCTGGGTTGTGCCACGGGACACCCTTCTTTTGTGATGTCCAACTCATTTACCAACCAGACCTTGGCCCAGATGGAGCTTTGGAACAATACCGATCAATACGAAAATAAGGTGTATGTGCTTCCTAAGCATTTGGATGAAAAGGTAGCTGCGTTGCACTTGGGTAAATTGAGCGTGGAGCTGGATGAGCTTACCGAAGATCAAGCCAAGTATATCGGCGTGGAAGTGGCTGGTCCATTCAAACCTGATTATTACAGGTATTAACCTGACCCACTTTTCATAATAGAAAGGGGCTGTTTCATAAGTCACATGATGTCGCTAAGATTCCGGAATCTGTCGGAGTCAAAGTAGTCTGGACTTTTGGAGCAGCCTCTTTTTTTTGGATCAAGTAATATTTCAGGGGGGGCGAATGTTGACATGGTCTTATGAAAAAATGTTCCTATTTGCATTTATATCTGCCGTTCCTACGGAACTTACCCTTTTGTGTGTAATCATTTTTGTTGCAGGTTGTCACCTGTACCTTCTATATGACCCTCCGCCAAAGGCGGATTAGGCAGGATACTCAGTTGCTAACGCATATTCAGGGTGTAACCTCAGCCAAGCCAACCATTATGCATGAGCAGATAGCTGCGACGGCTTTTATGATCCAAATCAACTAATCATTCTTTCAGCCTATTCCGCCATTCGTCACCATAGGCTACTGCGGTTTCCCATGTACAAATCGGGGCAAAGTGCCAGCAGCACAGATGATAGCTCCTCTACACGAAATGAGTACTAAATGCGTTTGCCACACTTGAAAACCATCAGGGGAATCGCTTTTAGCCCCTTGAAGTTCTTTAATTCAGGCTGACATCTCTTTACTAACAGTTTAAAAGTGTTTGCCCTGGGGGAACTGCCAATTTTCATGATGGAGTAAAATGCCCCCAACTTTTCGGCTTGATCCCTTTTTTTGGCGACAAAAAATAGCCCATATTTTTTTATATTGAGCCTGTTAAGCAAAACTACAAATCGCCATGTCATATTTAGAAGGAATGCTCAAATCGGACGCGCTGAAAGGGAAAAATATCCTGATCACAGGAGGAGGAACGGGACTGGGGAGGTCAATGGGTAAATATTTTTTGGAACTTGGAGCCAACTTGGTCATTACCAGCCGGAAGCTGGACGTTCTCCAGCATACCGCAAAAGAGCTTATGGCCGAAGTGGGAAGAGGAAAGGTCATTCCGCTGGCCTGTGATGTCAGGGATGTGGATCAAGTAGAAGGCATGTTTGAAGAGGCGGTGATGCAGTTGGGCCAAATCGATGTGGTGGTAAACAATGCGGCCGGAAATTTCATCAGTCCTACTGAGCGATTATCGGCCAATGCCTTTCATACGGTCATCGATATCGTGCTGAAAGGTTCTGTCAATATGACCATGACGGCAGGGAAACACTGGATAGACAAGAAGCAACCGGGTACTTTTTTGAATGTTGTCACCACCTACGCTTGGACAGGTTCTGGATATGTAGTGCCGAGTGCCACTGCCAAAGCAGGTGTGTTGGCTATGACTAGGTCGTTGGCTGTGGAGTGGGCCAAATACGGCCTCCGGTTCAATGCCATTGCTCCTGGGCCATTTCCTACAGAAGGGGCGTGGAGTCGGCTGTTGCCGGGAGAGTTGGCTGCCCAGTTTGATCCGGCCAAAAGGATTCCGCTGAAACGGGTTGGCGAGCACCAAGAGCTGGCCAATCTGGCGGCGTATTTGGTGTCTGACTTTTCTGCCTATGTCAATGGCGAAGTGATGACCATCGACGGTGGAGAATGGTTGAAAGGAGCTGGCCAGTTCAGCCATCTGGAGCAAATCCCCGAAAAGCTTTGGGATCAGATGGAAGCGATGCGGAAAAAGAAAAAATGAACGGCTTTTTCCAGTGGATTTACTCAGTAGATGTAGTGGCTATAAATTCCTTGGAGCTGTCAAAGTGTAGGCCTAAGGTATAATCCCACGTGGGAAGGTAATTATGGATGTTTTTAGGGTCAAGTCCAGACGTTTCAATAAAATACCAGTTTCCACTGGCTTCATCCAAAACTGCTATTAAGGTGATATGACTTATGATTTCTCCTTTTGGAACTTCGATTTTTGAGGTTACGGGAACCAATGCGTGTGTCTCTCCGGCCGTGTGTGCGACTTTGAGCGGTGCGCCTACTTCGAAACGCTTTATTTTCATTCTTCGGATTTTTTGTAAGTCATAAGCATCAGCCAAGGCTTTTTTAAATCCTTCTTTGCCGCCGGATTTTTCAAGTATTAAAGGATAGGTGTATTTGATGAGTGTTTCATAATCCTCCTGCATGTTTGCTTGGGCAAATTCGTTGGCGGCCTTTTGCATACCTTGGATCGTATGCTTTTGGGCAAACAAAACTGAAGTCACACAGAGAAAAATAAGGGTTAATGATAAGGTTCTGATCATAAGAGTTTTAGCTTAGGTAAAACAAATGTATAACCAGATTTTGTTAAATGCAAGAATGTTAAAAATAAGTTGTTTTTAGTTGTTGTTTTTTACTGTTCTACAGGATTTGATGAAAAATAGGTAATATTATCACCTTCTGATTCAAAATATATGTTGATTGGCTGACAACATACCTCACAATCTTCGATGTACTTTTGCGGACTGACACTTAGGTCCAATATCATGGAGATTGGGGCAAGGCAGTGCGGGCAAGTAAAGTGATGCTCTACAGTTAACATGGCATGAATAGAATGGTTAAAACAGGGTTTTGATAGAAGGAAGCAATAATAATGCAAGGAGACAAGAGCAATCTAAAAGAAATCTTTATTCCATAAGGGCCAGGATCAAATGATGCTGGCAGACGCATTTAAAATTTCCAAAAATTATATAACTTTATTGAAGAAAGGTTTTCTACCTTTGAAACAAGTTTAAGAATACACATGCGAAAATTGATCCAAATAGTGTTGTTAATGGTTTATCTCTGCTTTAATGCAGGGTTGAGCTATTCTATGCACTATTGTGGTGAAGAATTGGCTCGCATCAATCTTTTTGCAGAGGATAAAGGCTGCTGTCCCGATGGGGAGGAAATGCCGGGGTGTTGTGACGACATTCCCAAGACGGAGCTAGAGAATACGGATCAAAATATTGCCAAGTTGGTAGATATGCATTTTTATAATGCATCGTTGGTACCTCTACCGAACCTGATGGCTGAAATATTGGTCTGTATGGCTCAGCAAAAAGGTAAATTACCCGAAGTGCCCTTTGAGAAAGATGGGCCGCCTTCATGGGTTCCCATACACGTCATGCACCAGACTTTTTTGATTTAGATAATACTTTTTAAGGGTATTTTGGCCCTGCAGAGTGGGTGACACCTGTTCTGCTTCTCATCTCTTCTTTTATTCTTATCATCTTATAGCATTTACATGAAAAGCTATGCTCAATGCTGTTATTAAATTCTTCCTGGAGAATAAACTGGTAACGGTTCTCCTGCTGGTGGTTTTGGTGGCATGGGGACTGGTCGTGGTGCCGTTCCAGTGGAATACCCCATTTCTTCCCAGTGATCCAGTGCCGGTGGACGCGATTCCGGATCTTGGGGAAAATCAACAAATCGTCTTCACAGAATGGATGGGGCAATCCCCCCAAGATATTGAAGACCAAGTCACTTATCCCCTGACCACTTCTTTGCTTGGTTTGCCCGGGGTAAAGGCCATTCGGTCCACCTCCATGTTTGGCTTATCCAGCATATACATCATTTTTGATGATGACATTGATTACTATTGGAGCCGCTCCAGGATATTGGAAAAGTTGAATTCCTTGCCCTCCAATCTATTGCCGGCCAATGTTCAGCCAAAACTAGGCCCTGATGCTACTGCATTGGGCCAAGTATATTGGTATACGTTGGAAGGTCGGGATCGGAATGGAAATCCTGCGGGAGGTTGGGACTTGCATGAACTGCGGTCCATTCAAGATTACTATGTGCGTTATGGACTGGCCGGTGTCAGCGGCGTGGCCGAGGTGGCATCTGTGGGAGGAATGGAGAAAGAATACCACGTGGACTTGGATCCCGACGCCATGAAGGTCCATGGGGTTTCGATGATGGATGTGCAGCAGGCCTTGAAATCCACGAACCAGGCCATAGGAGCCAGCACTATGGAGATCAATAAGGTCGAGTATTATGTCCGTGCCCTGGGGTTTGTGGAAAATATCCAGGAGATAGCGGAAACGGTGGTGAAGTCGACCAATAACGTGCCGTTGCGCATAAAAGATATTGCAAGGGTGACCATTGGTCCGGCTGATCGGACAATGAAAGGGATTTTGGACAAGAGTGGAGCAGAGGCTGTAGGGGGAGTGGTCATCGCCCGATACGGCGATAATCCCATGGAGGTTATCACTAATGTGAAGGCCAAAATAGCAGCCATTAGTGCAGGATTACCCGAGAAGGAATTATCCGATGGAAGGATGTCGAAAGTGACCATTGTGCCTTTTTACGATCGATCAAACCTTATCATGGAAACCTTGGCCACGCTAAATGATGCCATTGTCCTGCAGATTTTGATGACCATAATTGTGGTCATGGTGATGGTGTATAATTTACGGGCTTCCCTGTTGATTTCAGCCATTTTGCCCTTGGCGGTGCTTACCTGTTTTATATTTATGAAATATACCGGGGTGGATGCCAACATAGTGGCGCTTTCTGGAATTGCCATTGCGATCGGTACCATGGTGGACCTCGGAATTATCCTGAATGAGAATATCCTCCGCCACATGGAAGAGGCCCCTACGGGCCAAGCGCTGATCAAGATCGTTTACAAAGCGACAAAAGAAGTAGCTACGGCCATACTAACCGCTGTGGCAACCACGATTGTGAGCTTTTTACCAGTCTTTACCTTACAGGCAGCCGAAGGAAAGCTGTTTGGACCTTTGGCGTATACCAAAACCTTTGCGCTGATATCCGCCTTGCTGTTTACGTTACTGGTCATGCCTGCATTTGCGCATTGGGTATTTGGCATCAAGGAAAAAGGAGGTTTTTGGAAGAAATGGGGAAATGTGGCCCTGACGGGTGTAGGGGCTTTTGGACTGTTCTGGTTGCCATTGGCTGGAATCGTTTTGATGGCCATAGGGGTAAATAATCTCCTTTTATTTTATTACAAAGACACTTATCAAAAATACCATTCACCAGTCCTGATCATGATCGCCGTAGTGGCGGTGTCGTGGCTTCTGGCTACAGCATGGGCACCTTTGGGCGCAAACGTGGCTCTTTTTACCAATTTTCTGTTTGTACTTTTGGTCGTGGGGATCATTCTTGGGCTGTTTAGTTTGTTTATCCGCTATTATGAGCAGATGCTTAGTTGGTGCCTTGCCCATAAAGGTACGTTCCTTTTACTGCCAGCTATGATGATTTTTCTGGGCTTGAACAGTTGGATTGGGTTTGCAGGATTGTTTGGCTGGGTAGCCGATGGTGTTGACCGGTTGGGGTGGAATATCCGAACGACAAAAGTGTACAGCAGTATGGTCCATGCATTTCCAGGGATGGGAGAGGAATTTATGCCAGCGCTAGATGAAGGAGCTTTTCTGCTGATGCCTACTTCCATGCCGCATTCAGGAGTAGAAGCCAATAAAAAAATCCTTCAGCAACTGGACATGCTGGTGAGCAGTATTCCAGAGATCACCTCAGTGGTAGGAAAGGCAGGTCGGGCAGAGACGTCGCTAGACCCAGCTCCCATGTCCATGTTCGAGAATATTATTCTCTATAAACCTGAATTTAGGGTAGATGAAAATGGCAGAAAGATTCGGTTTGCGGTGGATGAAGAGGGGACGTTTTTGAAGGATGAACAGGGACAATTGATCCCCGATGAGCATGGCGCGTATTATCGACAGTGGCGGGACCACATCAAAAGCCCGGACGATATTTGGGATGAAATAGCCAAGGCCTCCAAGTTGCCGGGCGTAACGTCAGCACCTAAGCTACAACCCATCGAAACCCGGTTGCTCATGCTTCAGACAGGCATGCGTGCTCCTATTGGGCTAAAAGTGTACGGGCCAGATTTAGAGACGATTGCTGAATTTAGTACGGAGCTTGAACAGTACCTCAAGGAAGTCTCCGGTGTGAAGCCAGCAGCTGTTTTTGCAGACCGGTCACTGGGCAAGCCTTATTTGGAAATTGACCTGGACAGGAAGGCGATCGCACGTTATGGCCTTCAAGTGAAGAATGTCCAAGAAACCATTTCGGCAGCAATGGGCGGCATGAAGATGACGACTACGGTGGAAGGAAGGGAGCGATATGCTATCCGGGCCAGGTATGCGCGGGATTTCCGGCAAAGCCCGGAGGCCATAGAGCAGGTGCTGATCAGTACTTCCTCCGGAATTCAGGTACCGTTAGGCGAAATGGCTTCCATCCAATACCGGCAAGGTCCGATAATGATTCGAAGTGAGGATTCGTTTTTGGTGGGGTATGTTTTGTTGGATAAGCAGCCAAATGTGGCAGAGGTAACGGTAGTAGAAAATGCCCAAAAATACCTTCAAGGTAAAATTGATAGCGGAGAGCTGAAGGTGCCGAAAGGAGTGAGTTACCGGTTTTCAGGATCCTATGAAAACCAAGTCAGGGCAGAAAAGAGGTTGTCCATTGTGATCCCGCTATGCCTGATCTTGATCTTTCTGATCCTCTATTTTCAATTTAGATCGGTGCCCATTACCCTGTTCATATTTTCGGCCATCTCCATGGCATTTGCAGGGGCTTTCATCATGCTCTGGCTATATGGCCAGCCCTGGTTTATGGATGTTGAGGTGCTGGGAAGTTCCATGCGGACACTTTTCCAAATGAAAACCTATAACCTGAGTGTGGCTGTTTGGGTCGGATTTATCGCCTTGTTTGGGATTGCTACGGATGATGGAGTGGTCATGGCCACTTATTTGAAGCAGCGGTTTGAGGTGAACAGGACGAAGACGGTTCCAGAGATCAGACAGGCCGTAAAGGAAGCAGGGATGCGAAGGATAAGACCTTGCCTTATGACATCTGCTACCACCTTGTTGGCATTATTGCCGGTATTGACCTCTAGTGGCAGAGGGTCCGATATCATGATTCCGATGGCCATTCCTTCCTTTGGTGGGATGGCGGTGGCCTTGGTTTCGCTGTTCATTGTGCCGGTATTGTACAGCTGGTGGGAAGAGCGAAAAATAGTAACAAACGGTGATTTGCAAAGTAAAAACCCGAAACAACAACGCATATGAAAGGGGTGATAAGTAAAACATTCGAAATGATTTCATGCCGAAAATGGCCGGCGGTGGTAGGGGCAGTTAGCCTGTTGTGCCTGTGCTTTCAGGTCCAGGGGCAAAGTTTAGCGGATTACATAGAGGAAGCAGCGGAAAACAATCCGGAAATTCAAGCTGCCAACAGCCGCTATGCTGCCAGCTTGGAGCGGGTTCCCCAAGTGGGCGGATTGCCAGATCCGGAATTAAGTGTTGGGTTTTACCTGCAAGACATGGCTACCCTGATGGGGGACCAAAGGCTCAACGCAACATTAATGCAGCGATTCCCGTGGTTTGGCACGTTACAAGCCTCTAAAGACGAGGCAAGCTTATTGGCCAAGGCAAATTATCAAGACTTTGAGGCGGTAAAAAACGCTTTGATTTATGATGTTAAAACGACCTATTATCAATTGTATTTACTGGAGCATCACCTGATGGTGGCCCGTAAAAACCTTCAACTGCTGAATGACTTGGAGGAACTGGCCCTGAATAAATTCAAGGGGGGGACGCCGGGAAAAAGCGGGAAAATGACCGATGTACTGCGTATCCAAATTGAGCAGAAGGCGCTCGTGGCCCGCATTGCAGCATTAGAAGATGAACATGCCGTAAGGGAGGTGGATTTCAACTTGCTGCTCAATAGGCCCAAGGATACTCCTGTCCATATGGATGCTTCATTTTGGAATGAGGAGGAAATATTATGGGACAAGGAGGTGGTATTGGACAGTATTTTGAACGCGAATCCCCAAGTGAAAAAAATGGAATGGGAAGGATTGGCTTACCAGAAGAAAGGAGAGGCAGCCCGGCTTAAAGGCCTTCCCAGTTTTGGGGTGGGGCTTAGCTATATGGTCAATAGCCCCCGTCAGCCAGCAGGAGACATCAATGGTCCAATGGGATATGTCCCTGGAGGAATGGGGCATAATATGGTCATGCCAATGGTTTCCGTTTCGGTGCCGCTTTTTAGGGGCAAATACAAAGCCGCCAGTAAAGAATCCGAATATTATTACCAAGCTTCCGTGCAGGCGAAAGAGGCCCTGGACAACACATTACGATCTGCTTGGGAAGAACAATATCGCCTGATCCGGGAAGCGGAAAGAAATGCAAACTTGTACCAAGATCAAGTAGTTTTACTTCAAAAGACGATGGACTTGATGATCGCAGATTACAGCAGTGCTGCGGGAAGTTTTGAAGAACTGCTCAGTGTGCAGCGGCAATTGCTGGATTTTGAAATGAAGACGGCTGAAGAGACCTTTAAAAAGCTCCAAGCTTATGCAAAATTAGCTTCTTTAATGGCCAAAGGAATTACACTATGAAATTTATGAAAGGAAGAAAACTACTTATATTGATGTTCCTTGGTGCTTTTTTGGCGGGTGGAATCATCGGTGGGGTGCTGACTTCGGGTGAAGGAGCGAAAGAGGCTCTCGACCAGCACGATCATAAGGGTGAAACCGTGTACACTTGTTCGATGCACCCGCAGATCAAGCAAAATGAGCCAGGAGATTGCCCTATTTGCGGCATGGATTTGGTGCCACTTTCTACCCTCGGCGATAGCGAGGATACCAATCCTTATGTCATGACCATGAGCCCTGAGGCGGTGGCTTTGGCGAATATTGCCACTTCTACCGTCAAGGCCGGAAGTGAGATGGCTTCAAATCATTTGACACTGAGTGGGACGATTGAAGTGGATGAACGAAATGTGAAGTCGGTTTCTGCCAATTTTGACGGGAGGATAGATGATTTATACGTGGCATTTACCGGGCAGGAGGTGAAACAAGGCCAACGCTTGGCCCGCATATATTCTCCTGATTTAATTGCTGCCCATCGGGAGCTGCTGGAAGCCAAAAAGGCAACAGGCATCAGCCCTAAGCTCTATGAAGCAGCAAAACAGAAACTAAAGCAATGGCAATTGACCGATGCGCAAATAACCAAGATGGCAAATGATGAAGACTATCAGCCCCATTTCGATATTTACGCGGCCACCTCAGGTGTGGTGACCGACAGAAAGGTGGCCGCTGGAGATTATGTGAGCCGAGGGCAAGTGCTTTTTGAAATCACCAATTTGAACAAAGTGTGGGTGATGCTGGATGCCTACGAACAGGGTTTGGGACAAATCAGCGCTGGTGATCAAATCCAATTTTCGGTAAATGCTTTACCGGGAGAGGAGTTTTCGGCCAAAGTAGCGTTTATCGATCCGGTCGTTTCAGCGGACAGCAGAAGTGCCAAGGTCAGGGCTGAAGTAAACAATTTCTCCGGTAAACTCAAACCGGGGATGTTCGTCACGGCAAAGCTTTCAACGCAAGATGAAGCACCGGTGGATGCCGGGGTGATGGTGCCGAAGTCGTCTATATTGTGGACGGGGAGAAGGTCGGTTGTTTACCGGCAGGTAGGAAGTGAAATGAAGCCGGCCTTTGAGATGGTGCAGGTGGAGCTAGGACCGGTAGCAGGGGAGATGCAGCAAGTGTTGACAGGGCTTTCTCCGGGAGACCAGATTGTGACCAATGGCGTTTTTGCCGTGGACGGTGCCGCGCAGTTGAGCGGAAAATACAGCATGATGGCACACCCCGAAGAGCAGGATTTTCAGGTTTCGGAAAGTTTTGGTAAAGTCATTGAAGAGGTGATAGCAGCATATTTGACCATGAAAAATCGTTTGGTCAGGGATGAATCCGGGCAAGCTGCCGCGGGTAATCTGCATAAGCT
Organism: Echinicola vietnamensis DSM 17526; assembly: GCF_000325705.1. NCBI lineage: Bacteria > Pseudomonadati > Bacteroidota > Cytophagia > Cytophagales > Cyclobacteriaceae > Echinicola > Echinicola vietnamensis. The sequence continues at coordinate 2,892,548 of NC_019904.1, forward strand.
TTTGACAGAGGAAAATCCTCCATTATCGCAAGAAAAAGCCCTGGAGAAATGGAAGGAAATCAGTGAATCCTTGGCGGCAAATGCATTGGCCATGAGCCAAACATCAGATATAGCAAAGCAAAGGGAGTGGTTAGTGCCTGTTTCGAATGAAATGATCAAACTGCTGGATGCTTTTGGGGGGCAAGGGAAAAAGCTCTTCAAGGATTATTGCCCCATGGCAAAAAATGATCAGGGAGCCTATTGGCTCAGTGAGTTTGAGGAGATCAAAAACCCCTACTTCGGGGCGTCTATGCTTTCCTGCGGTGAAATAAAGAAGGTTTACCCATCGCAAGGTTCGCATCAGCAAAAGAGCGGGCATTCCGGTCACCAACATTAGCCGTATAAAGAGCGTAGGTCGTTGATTGGTAGTAAAATAATATTTATAAACATATCTTAAAATTAATCTTTATGAGAAGAATTAGTGTAATCGGTTCAGCATTGGCAATTGCCATGATCATGACAGTCAGCTGTGGTTCAAAAAAGCATGAAGAATCCCATGGCCACGACCACGCCAAAGAAACGGCGCACAATGCAGTAAAAGGAGAGGCGCTGTCCTTTAAGGAGGTGGGAAGCAAAGAAATTTTCCAATCCTATTTATCCGTGAAAAATGCATTGGTGAAAGGTGATGCTTCAGCTGCCAGCGAAGGTGCTGGAGCGCTATTGGCCATTCAGGGTTTTGAGGGCCAGGACGCGGCCATGAAAATTCAGGAAACCTCTGACCTTGCCGCTCAGCGGGAAGCATTTGCTGACTTGAGTGCATCGGTCGAGTCGTCATTGACCGGTCAGGTGACCTCGGGGGCGGTGTACAAACAGTTTTGTCCCATGGCATTTGAAGGCAAGGGAGGGTATTGGCTTTCCGATCAAGAAGCCATCAAGAACCCTTACTACGGAGACAAGATGCTTACTTGTGGCCGTGTTGATCACGTTATGGGAGCGCAATAAGCTCCCTTTTTGTTTTGATAAACTTCTAACACCATGACACAAGAAAACCACCATCAATCAGCACATGACCACCATGACCAGCATGATCATGGTGGACACCATGCCCATATGCTTCAGGATTTTAAAAGAAGGTTTTGGGTTTCCATTATTTTGACGGTTCCCGTCCTGCTTCTTTCTAAGATGATCCAGGAGTGGATTGGGATGGAATGGACCTTTCCTGGTGATAAATATATTCTTTTCGGGCTGTCGACAGCCATATATTTTTATGGAGGATGGCCATTTCTGAAAGGATTAAAGGAAGAGCTTGAAGAGGGCAAACCGGCCATGATGACCTTGATAGCTTTAGCCATTACCGTTGCCTATGGTTATAGCTCAGCAGTGGTATTTGGGCTGGATGGCAAGGGGTTTTTCTGGGAGCTTGCCACCTTGATCGATTTGATGCTCATAGGGCATTGGATCGAGATGAAATCAGTGATGAATGCCTCCGGTGCATTGGACGAGTTGGCTAAGCTCATGCCTTCGACCGCTCATAAATTCAAAGAGGATGGGGATACGGAAGAGGTAAAGATAGCCGATTTGCAGCAAGGCGATGAAGTGCTGATCAAGCCAGGAGAGAAAGTCCCTGCTGATGGTGTGGTGGTAGATGGCAGTAGTTATGTCAATGAGTCCATGTTGACAGGAGAGTCCAAACCTGTTAAGAAAGGCAAAGGTGATGAATTGGTAGGAGGAGCGATCAATGAACAGGGATCCTTAAGAATAGCGGTCAAAAAAGTGGGTGAGGAGGCCTACCTTTCCCGGGTAATCGACATGGTGAAATCTGCACAGGACACCAAGTCTAAGACTCAAAATTTAGCCAATAAAGCAGCAGGTTGGCTGTTTTATATTTCGATAGGAGCAGGAGCCATCACCATGGGCGTGTGGTTGGTGTTGGGGAAGGAATTTGATTTTGCCCTGGAGCGGATGGTGACAGTGATGATCATTGCCTGTCCTCATGCACTTGGACTTGCCATACCACTTGTTACGGCTATTTCCACATCGGTTGCGGCTAAAAATGGTCTCTTGATAAGAAACCGGACGGCATTTGAGCAATCTGGAAAAGTGACCATGGTAATATTTGACAAGACGGGTACCTTGACCGCTGGTGATTTTGGTGTCAAGGAATGCAAAAGTATACATGAAGGTTATTCGGATGAGGAAATCCTAAGGTATACGGCATCTATTGAGCATCATTCCGAACATCCCATTGCCAATGGCATCATGAAGAAGGTAAACGAAGAGGAACTCGATTATCCATCAGCGAAGGATTATGAAAACATCACAGGAGAAGGAGTAAAGGCAAAAGTGGAAGGAAAAAAGGTGATGGTGGTAAGCCCAGGGTATTTGAAAAAGCAGGGAATAGAGGTTTCCGAGGATATTAAGGAAGAAGGAGTGGAGACATTGGTCTTTTTGGTAGTAGAAAATAAGGCTGTAGGATATGTGAAATTGGCAGATAGTGTGCGTAAATCCTCCCAAAAAGCCGTTTCTACCCTTCAAAATGATGGAGTGAAAGTAATCATGGCCACAGGTGATAACGAGTCGGCCGCGAAAGCGGTGAGTGATGAATTGGGGCTGGATGGTTATCATGCCGAGGTTTTGCCAGAGGACAAACAAAGCATCGTTCAGTCAGCACAAAAAAAAGGAGAAGTGGTCTTGATGACTGGTGATGGAGTGAATGATGCTCCTGCATTGGCCGCGGCAGCTATAGGGGTAGCGATAGGTTCTGGGACGGACGTGGCGGCAGAGACGGCTGATATTGTGTTGGTAAACAGCGATCCGATGGATTTGTCTGCGATGATTCGTTTTGGGGAGGCCACTTATCAGAAAATGCGTCAAAACCTGTTTTGGGCCACCGCTTACAATGCCATAGCATTACCGCTGGCCACTGGCTTTGTTCCAAAACTGGTGATCAGTCCTGCCTTGGGAGCGGTACTGATGAGTCTAAGTACCATTGTAGTGGCCATAAATGCGCAGCTTCTAAGAAAGAAACTGCACAAGGATTGAGTCAAGATACCGGATGATTAATGGACCCGAACCGTTCAATGATCGATTTTTCGATTTCTTCGCGATGTTCGGGTGCGGCGATGTTCATGAGTGCCACTGCCCGTTGGCGAAGGTTTTTGCCGTAGAGGTAAGCTACGCCATATTCTGTGACGACATAGTGCATGTGCGCCCTGGTGGTAACCACCCCGGCACCTTGCCGAAGGAAGGGGACGATTTTGGAGGCGCCTTTTTTGGTGGTGGCAGAAAGGGCCATGATGGGTTTTCCGCCTACCGATAAGGCAGCCCCTCTCATAAAGTCCATCTGGCCGCCCACACCCGAATAATGGTAAGTGCCGATTGAATCTGCACAAACTTGGCCAGTAAGGTCCATTTCGAGGCATGAGTTGATCGAAATTACTTTTGGGTTTTTTCTGATAACGGCCGTGTCGTTTACATAGGCGGTTTCATGGAAAGATAGGATAGGATTATCATGTATCCGGTCGTATAAGTCCCTATTGCCTACGGCAAAAGAGGTGACCACTTTTCCAGGATGCTTGACTTTGTATTTATTGGTAAGGGCTCCGCTGTCCATCAGTCCCATGATGCCATTGGAAAACATTTCTGTATGAACTCCCAAATCCTTATGGTGGTGGAGGGCATCCAATACCGCGTCAGGGATGGCTCCTATGCCCATTTGGAGGGTGGACCCGTCCTCGATAAGCGCTGCAATATGGTTTCCTATTTTGAGTTCGTTTGCGCCGATTTTACTGGAATAATCCACTTCCGGCAGAGGGTCGTTGGATTCTACTACATGATCAAATTGGCTTATGTGGATCATCCCGTCACCATGGGTGCGGGGCATATGGGGATTGATTTGGGCGATGACTACTTTAGCGGTGTCCACAGCGGGTTTGGCGACATCTACGGAAGTTCCCAAGGTGCAGTAGCCATGCGTGTCCGGAGGGGATACATTTACGATGGCCACATCAATTGGGAGGATGTTTCTCCGAAAAAGTATGCCGATTTCACTTAAGAAAATAGGGACATAGCCCCCTTGGCTAGAGTTTACGGCATTTCTGACATTGGCAGAAACAAAAAGGGAGTTAATATAAAAACTGTCCTGATAAGGTGGTTCGGTCAAGGGCATGTCGCCTAATGTGGTGATCGAGACAATTTCGACATTTTTCAGCTCCTGGTGCCGCTGGGCAAGTGCTAAAAGCAAGGTGGAAGGAGTGGCGGCACTTCCATGGACAAAGACCCGGTCATTGCTTTTTACTACTTTTACTGCATCCTCTGCAGTTGAAAATGACAAATTCATAGGCGTTAGGATTTTGCTATAAATTGATTTCTAATAAAGTTACTCATTGACTTTTCTTTAACCCAATTATAATATGATAATATGTGTATTTTTTTGATTTTTATCATGTATGAAAGTGACGTTTGACATGTTTAAATGTGTATACATCAATTCAGTGATTTTTAGAGCGGTAACAGATTCTAACTCCCTTTTCTTGGCCGTATTAGCCTTTAAAAGTTGGTGGAAGTTTGGGGGACTGTAGGTTTTTTGGATCGTCAGCTTGCGCTAAAATAAGTTGGGTAAAATTACTATATTCGCATATGCTAAATTGACAAAACCATCCATTTGGAGGGGTTATTTTACATCTACAGTTAATCAAAAGACACCATAAAATCAATTTCGGATTACTTTTATGACCCAAAAGGTAACAGCTTATAAACCCAAGAGCCATGTGAGGATCGTTACCGCGGCCTCTTTGTTCGATGGCCATGATGCAGCCATCAATATCATGCGCAGGATTATCCAGTCGGTAGGCTGTGAGGTGATTCATTTAGGACATAACCGATCCGTTCAGGAGATCGTTTCCTGTGCCATTCAGGAAGATGTTCAGGCGATAGCAATTACTTCCTACCAAGGAGGGCATATAGAGTTTTTTAAGTATATGTACGACCTGCTTCAAGAAAAGGGAGCTGGGCATATTAAGATATTTGGAGGCGGTGGAGGGACGATACTGCCAGCAGAAATCAAGGAACTACATGCCTATGGGGTTGCCCGCATTTATGCTCCAGATGATGGGAGGTCCATGGGGCTCCAAGGGATGATCAATGACCTGGTGGGGCAAGCCGATTTCCCATTAGGGGATAAGTTGGATGGAGGTGCACTACCGGATGTCAGGCACCCAGAGCGGATTGCCCGTTGGATTTCGGCGGCAGAGAACTTTCCCGATGCTTATCAATCGATGCGGGAGAAGCAAGGACATGGAGGGGAGGATAAAACCGTGCCCGTGTTGGGGATTACCGGTACCGGTGGCGCAGGAAAATCCTCGTTAGTGGATGAACTGGCCAGAAGGTTTCTGGTGGATTTTCCCGATAAACATTTAGCGATTATTTCTGTGGATCCTTCCAAGCGTAAAACAGGAGGAGCACTGCTGGGCGACCGGATTAGAATGAATGCCATTCATCATCCCAGGGTGTATATGCGCTCACTGGCCACTCGGCAGGCCAATTTGTCCCTTTCCAAGCATGTTAAAGATGCCGTTGATATCGTGAAAATGGCGGGGTTTGATCTGGTGATTTTAGAAACTTCAGGCATAGGCCAGTCCGATACAGAAGTGGCCGACCACGCAGATCTTTCCTTATATGTCATGACCCCGGAATATGGTGCAGCTTCCCAGTTGGAAAAAATCGACATGTTGGATTTTGCTGACCTGATTGCCTTAAACAAGTTTGACAAGAAAGGTGCCTTTGATGCCCTAAGGGATGTGAAGAAACAATTTGTCCGCAACCATGGGCTCTGGGATGCGAAAGACGAAGAATTGCCCGTGATAGGAACCATTGCATCGCAGTTTAATGATCCGGGCATGAACAGGCTTTACCGGGAATTGATGTTAAGGCTTACCGCCCTGAAGATAGCTGATTTTACACCTTCGGATGGAGCTTCTTTGGAAGAATTGGAAAAGCTGTTTATTATTCCACCTTCCAGGACGAGGTACTTGGCTGAAATAGTCGAGGAAAACCAACGCTATGAACAATGGGCGGCTACACAAAAAGAGCTGGCCAATCGACTGTATGGGGTCAAAAAGGCGATCGAGACCTTTGAGGAAGAAGCTGAGGGAGAATCCGCCGTAATGGAAAGCTTGGAAGCGGCTTATACTGCCTTGACCAATAAACTGGATGCTGAGAACCTGCAGTGGTTGGAAAATTGGAAAGAGCTTGTGGGAAGTTACGCAAATGACCAATTTACCTTTATGGTTAGGGGGAAAGAGATCGCTATCCAGACTTTTTCGACATCACTTTCAGGTACCCGCATTCCCAAAGTAGCGCTGCCAAAATATGAAGCTTGGGGCGATTTGCTCCAATGGAAATTTAAGGAGAATGTACCGGGTAAGTTCCCCTTTACAGCAGGGGTTTTTCCTTTTAAGCGAGAGGGAGAAGACCCGACTAGGATGTTTGCCGGTGAAGGCGGACCCGAGCGTACCAATAGACGTTTTCATTACGTCTCAAAAGACATGCCTGCCAAGCGTCTTTCGACAGCATTTGATTCGGTGACCCTGTACGGAGAGGATCCGGGCTACCGGCCTGATATCTATGGGAAAATAGGCAATTCGGGGGTGAATATATGTTGCCTGGATGACATGAAAAAGCTGTATGCTGGGTTTGATCTGGCTGATCCCCGGACGTCCGTTTCGATGACCATCAATGGCCCTGCGGCTACCATGACGGCTTTCTTTATGAATACAGCTATTGACCAGCAATGTGAACGGTATATTTATGATAAGGGGTCGGAAGGTGAAGTAGAAGCCAAGTTGGATGAAATGTACCGTGAGAATGGGCTGGAACGTCCCCGCTATCAAGGCACTGTTCCTGAAGGAAACAACGGATTAGGGTTATTGCTTTTGGGCGTTACAGGCGACCAGGTCCTGCCAAAAGAGGTTTATGAGTCCATCAAAGCCGATACCCTGACCAAAGTGAGAGGGACTGTCCAAGCCGATATCCTCAAGGAGGATCAGGCGCAAAATACTTGTATCTTTTCTACGGAATTTTCACTTCGCCTAATGGGCGATGTGCAAGAATACTTTATCGATCAGGGCGTTCGGAATTTTTATTCTGTATCGATTTCAGGCTATCACATTGCCGAGGCAGGGGCCAATCCCATTACCCAGCTGGCATTGACCCTTTCCAATGGATTCACCTATGTGGAATATTATGTTTCCAGAGGGATGGATGTAAATGCATTTGCTCCTAATTTATCCTTTTTCTTTTCCAATGGAATTGATCCGGAGTATGCGGTGATTGGAAGAGTGGCCCGTCGAATTTGGGCAAAAGCGATGAAACTAAAATATGGAGCAAATGAGCGTTCTCAAATGCTGAAGTACCATATCCAAACATCGGGAAGATCATTGCATGCACAGGAAATTGACTTTAACGATATTCGTACCACACTTCAGGCCTTGTATGCGATTTATGACAATTGTAATTCCCTTCATACCAATGCGTATGATGAAGCGATAACCACTCCTACGGAGGCCTCTGTAAGGAGGGCCATGGCCATTCAGTTGATCATCAATAAAGAGTTGGGGCTGGCCAAAAACGAGAATCCCCTTCAAGGGGCATTTATCATCGAAGAGCTGACCGATTTGGTGGAAGAGGCGGTGTATGCTGAATTTGAAAGAATTACCGAGCGTGGAGGGGTGCTTGGCGCTATGGAAACCATGTACCAAAGGGGGAAGATACAAGAAGAAAGCCTACACTATGAGACACTAAAGCATGCGGGTACGTATCCAATCATAGGAGTGAATACGTTCCTGTCTTCGGCAGGTTCGCCCACGATAACCCCTGGAGAAGTGATTAGAGCTACCCAGGAAGAAAAAGAGATGCAAATCAAAGGGCTTGAGAATTTACATCGGAAATATGAATTCCAATCAGTAGAACTGTTGAATGATTTAAAGGAGGCAGCTGTTACTAATGAAAACCTGTTTTCGCAGCTTATGGAAGCGGTAAAGTGTTGTTCATTAGGTCAAATTACGCATGCGCTCTATGAAGTTGGCGGACAGTTTAGAAGAAATATGTAATATTCCACTGTGGAAATTTAAAATAATGTTTATAAAAAATCATTTAGAAAATGGCAAAGAGAAATGTGACGGTTACGATGAAAGCGGATTACGAATATGAAGCAGTGAATCCGCAAGGCAACAAGGTTCAGATAGATATGTATGATCCTGAAAAGAAGCAACATCAGTCACCTATGGACTTGGTACTGTCGGCAGTGGCTAGCTGTGCATCGGTAGATGCGGTATTGATGATGAAAAAGAAGCGAAAACAGGTAGAGGGATTTAAGGTAGAGACTGAAGGGGATCGAAATGATGGTATTCCAGCCTTTTATAAGTCCATCCACATGAGGTTTGTGCTTACCTCACCAGATGCCACTGAGGAGGAATTTGCCAAAGTGGTGAAGTTATCGGTGGATAAGTATTGCTCGGTTTCGGCTTCATTGAGTGCGGAGATCAGTTATAGCTCTGAAGTGATCAGGCCATGAGGGTAGTTAAGGAATTTACTAAAAAGGATATTCGGATTTCCGTTTTTTCTTGGAATGGGAAGTACTTGCTCAAATATGAGCAGGGGATGATTGAGCAAACGTATAAAGTGAGCGAAATGGATATTTTGGAAGAAGATGATCTTCAAGTTTTCTTTACCGAGTCCTTTTTAGACGAAATCAATAAAAGATTTGAAGAGATGCATCAATCTCTTAGAAATCAGGTTGAAAATATTTAAATTTAAGGCCTGTTTACATATTCATAGATGAAATATGCTTATTTTACTTTAGTCGGCTTGGTGTTGCTCTTTTCTAATGGTTGTAGGGATGAGGCAACGGCTGTATATACTACTGAATTTGCCGAGCTGGATTCTATTATCGGGATGATGGAATCTGACCTCAAACCCTTGGAGGGGCAAATTCAGGAATTGGCTTCCCAAACGGAGTATCTCTTTGATCACCAGGACAGATATGCCGCAATGGCTTCCCGTGATGAGTATAAAATTTCGGATGCAGGCGTGATATATCGGGAATCAGCTGACAAGTCGGAGAGTAGTGTGCATGTTTCATCTATTTCCCAAAACAGGGAAGAGGTGTTCCATCAGATTTATTTTACAGAAGCCTTGGATTCAGCTTTTAGGACGGTGTATGCGGATACGCCGTTGGTGGCTCAGGTTTACTTTAATACCCGGCTCCAATTATGTAGGATTTATCCATCGTTGGATGCGCTGCAGGTCTTTGATACGGATGCAGACCTTACGAGCTTTAATTTTTATTACATGGCTGATGAGGTGAGGAATCCTGAAAAAAAGAGTAAATGGGTAGAGGATATTTATGTTGATCCTGCTGGCAGGGGATGGATACTTTCATTGATTCATCCGGTTTATCATCAGGGGCAGTTAGAGGGCGTGATGGGTTTTGATATCACGATAAACGATATCATTCAGCGTTTTTTGAAGAAAAGCGATAAAAAGCTGCTGATTATAGATGGCTCGGGTAATATTGTCGCAGGCACAAATGATGCTATCGAGATGCTAAACTTGCCTCCGTTACGAAACCACACCTATATCCAGACCATAAATTCCGATAATTTCCGCAAGGAGGACTACAACCTATTTAAGTCAAAAAGCAAGGAAGTCAGGAAAATGGTAGCCAAGTTTTTATTAGAAAAGGATAATGTGTACAAAATGGAGGATGATTTTTCCAGTCAGAAATATACTGTTTATTGTAGGCAAATGAATTTGCTGAATTGGTACATACTGGAAGTAAAACGTTGACAAATTAAATGTTCATGAGAAATAGGGATAATTTTAAACGATTTCATGTATTGACATTAATGTCAGTAGCATCGATTATTCTAATTTTCTCATTGGGATACCTTTTTTATAACACGCTGTCAAAAAACTTGTTGGGAAGTAGTCGGCAGTTTTTGGCCAAGCAGGTGGAGATAGCCTCCAACGAAGTACAGCGCAGGTTTAATACCCTTTATGAAGACTTGACTTATTATACCACAAGATGGGAAGGTTATGATGAAGTCTCTGGAGCAGAGAAAATCCAGTCTTCGCGGACCCGTCAACTACTGAACTCTTATGGTGATTTGGTAGATACCTTGTTTGTGAAAAGGGGGGAGGAAATTTGGGCTTTTAACCTGAAGGACAACAATTACTTCGAACAGATCAAAATTGATCAACCCAAGAGCTTTAATGACCCGAAGAGGTTTATTAAAGTCCAATCGCATTTAGATCCTATTACGGTAATAGCCTCGGTTAATTTAGATGGTTTTTTGGGGCATTATACTTCCAACCATTATTTAGGTGATGGTGGGTATAAGTTTTACCTGTATGGAGAAAATGCCTATCCCTTGGGAGAGAATGAACGCACGGTAGAACTTTCTTTATCTCCGGCTTTGTGGAAAGAAATGCAAAATGAGTATTTAGGTGGATTGAGGGGAGTGTATGAAGGGGATATCTTGAAGTATCAACAAGATGGTACAGCGGCGCGTTTAAAAGCCATTGTGGCTCAGTACCCGTTTAATTTGTTCCCCCTTGAGGGGAAGTTTGCTATAGTGTTTGCCCAAGACCAAAGTATTATCATTTCTAGGCTTTACAATACGTATTTTCTACTTTTTGTAGGGCTTTTTACTTTGTTAATTTTGGTCATCTATCTGCTGATCAAGCATGGGATCAGCATAGATGAAAGGCATATAGCGCTAGAAAAGCAATCTCAGCAAATCAACCGGCTGTTCGAACAGCAAACCATGCTCCTTCAAGAGACCAACGGCTTTGTATATTACCACGATGCATCAGGAAAAGTCAGCAACGTCAGCGAAAATGTCACTAATGTATTGGGGTTTACGAAAGAGGAGTTTCTTGAGAACAATAAAAGTCAAGTAGTCGAAAAAGACCTTCAAAAGCTGCAAGAAAAAGCCAAAAAAGCCCTTGATGAAAAGTGGGATTATTTGAGTTTTGAAGTGAGTTTCTTAAAGAAGGACGGTGCCATCATCCGTACGAAAAATTTTGAGCGACTTTTTTATGATCAAGAGGGTAAGTTTGTGAGCAGTGTGGGGATATGTACCGATATCACGGAGAAATACTTGGCAGAAAGAGAGCTGATTAAGAGTGAGAACAGGCTTCGGTCGGTATTGAACAGTTTACCTGATATTATTTTTATTTACGATAATCAAGGCGTTTATCTTGACTATTATGTCCAGGAATCAGATATGCTCATATCGCCGCCAGAATTGTCGCTTGGCAAGCATATTAGGGATATTATTCCTCCTCCTTATGGAGAAAAAATGGAGAGTGCGCTACTGAGGGCTGCTAAAACTGGAAAGGTACAGACTGAGCAGATGACCTTGGACTTACCATCAGGAAAGAAATTTCTGGAAATAAGGTTCTTTAAACTGGATGAAGAAAGGATGATTTCTGTGGGCCGAGACGTGACCGAACAGAAATTATGGGAGAAGGGCTTGAAAGAGGCGAAGGAAGTGGCTGAAGGAGCCAATAGGGCTAAATCTGAATTTTTGGCCAGCATGAGCCATGAAATTAGGACCCCCATGAATGGGTTGTTGGGAATGATTGGCCTGTTGGAGCATACGAAAATGGATGATGAACAGCAAAGTATCGTCAAAGTAATCAAGGACTCTGGGGAATCGCTTTTGGTGATCATCAAGGATATATTGGATTATTCCAAAATCGAGGAAGGCAAATTGGAGTTGGAACTGTCCAGTTCGAAATTTAGAGAAGAACTCAATAAGGTGATCAATATTTTTTCTGGAATGGTAGTGGGAAAAGAGCTATCCCTGAATTTGGATATTGCCCCCACGATTCCACAATGGCTGATATTGGACAATGAAAAACTCAGTCAGATCCTGTTTAACATCATTGGGAACGCGGTGAAATTCACGCCAAAAGGCGGGGATGTCAGTATTAAAGTTTCTGGGGAGCCAATACTCGACAAGAATTTTATGCTTTACTTTAATGTCAAAGACACTGGAGTAGGCATTCCTAAATCCAAAATAGACCAGCTGATCAATCCTTTTACCCAAACCGGCAGGGGAACCGCTGAAGAGAAAAGCGGGAGTGGCCTAGGCTTGGCCATCGCCAATAAGCTTATTGAACTGATGGGAGGAAGCCTTCAGATTGAAAGTGAAGTAGGAAAAGGGTCTGAGTTTTCCTTTACGGTTTTTGCTAGGATTTCGGATAGTGAAGAAAAGGTAGGGAAAGATGATTACGAGAAATATGCTAAGGAGGAATATAAGCTCTCCCACATTTCTGATAAATTCCCCAAAGAAATTTTACTGGCCGAAGATAATGATATTAACCTAAAATTTATGAAGCTTCTGATGAAGCAATTAGGGTATTCGGTGGATACGGTAAGTACCGGTGAGGAAGCCGTAAAGGCCGTTCAAAAGAAGCGATACGATATGATTTTCATGGATTATCAAATGCCTGTGATGGATGGCCTGGAAGCTTCCAGGGAAATCAAAAAAATGAAAGAAGGAAAGTACATCCGCATTATCGGCCTCTCAGCCAATGTGTTTAAGGAAGATATAGAGCGGGCCTATGAGGCGGGAATGGACGATTACCTAACCAAGCCTATAAAGATTCAGGACGTCGTCATGAAAATAAAGGAAAGCTCAGGAATGAGTGTGTAGGGAAATGGAGGAAAATGAAAGAAAGCAGCGGTTTATGCCCAATGGCTACCGCTGCTTTTTTTTATAATTTGCTGTCAATATCAAATGCTTCGAGGTAATCGGCTACTCTTTTGACAAACATTCCGCCCAGCGAACCGTCTACTACTCGATGGTCATAAGAGTGGGACAGGAACATTTTGTGCCGAACGGCAATGACATCTCCAGTCGGCGTTTCCATTACAGCAGGCTTTTTGGTAATGGCACCTACCGCTAAAATGGCCACTTGAGGCTGCATAATGATGGGAGTACCCATAAGATTCCCAAATGATCCTACATTCGATATCGTATAGGTTCCACCTGAAAGCTCATCGGCGGCCAATTTGTTGGTTCGGGCCCTTGCAGCCAAGTCGTTGATCTTTTTGGAAAGCCCTGTAAGGTTGAGTTCATTGGCTTTCTTGATGACAGGCACGATAAGATTGCCGCTGGGAAGTGCTACGGCCACACCGATGTTTATGTCCTTTTTCTTAATGATCCGATCACCATCGACAGAGATGTTGATCATGGGGAAGTCTTGGATAGCCTTGGCCACTGCTTCAACAAAGAACGGGGTAAAGGTAAGGGGTTCGCCCATCTTGTTTTTGTATGCTTCCTTGACCTTGTTTCTCCAAAGGACAATGTTTGTCACATCAGCCTCTACAAAAGAAGTGACGTGCGGAGAGATCTGTTTGGAAGCGACCATCCTTTCGGAGATCATTTTACGCATCCTGTCCATTTCAATGATCTCATCCCCGGCAGAAACACTCGCTGCGGCCTTAGGCATAGGAGTTCCGGAAGTAGCGGTAGACCTGGATTTTAAGTAATCGAGCATGTCGTGTTTGGTGACCCTGCCTTCTTTTCCAGTGCCCGGAATTGTCGCAAGCTCAGCTTTAGAGATGCCTTCTTCTTTGGCGATACTGAGTACCAAAGGCGAGTAAAAACGCTTGTCCCCAGTGGACTTCTCTGTTACTGGATTAATGATGGTGGCCGTTTGTGATGGAGCAGCCGCCAATAAATCTTCTTTTTCACTACTGCTGTCTGTATCTACTTCTTTCGGCTCGGTGGCTTTAGTATCATCTTCCTCCTCGCCTTCTGTTTCTATCAGGGCAATAGGGGCGCCTACAGCCACCACGTCACCTTCCTTGGCAAGGATTTTTTTCAATACACCAGCATGGGAAGAAGGCACTTCCGTATCTACCTTGTCGGTAGCTACTTCCAGTACCGACTCATCCTCTTCTATGCTTTCACCTTCTTTTTTTAACCATGTCAAGATGGTGCCCTCTATAATACTCTCACCCATTTTGGGCATTACCATTTCTACAGTTGCCATGTTGTATCTATTTAATTGGGTCTATTTCTTGATTTTAAAATTATATTTTAATTTATTAATCACAAAACAGGATGTCCCAAATTATTTAATCGTTTTCGTTTTTAATAACCTTTCGGAGCAGATTTAGGACAGTCAAGGCTGAATACTGGATATTGAGCAAACGATCATGTGCCAATTGCAATTTTTTGGTCTTGACGCCCTCTCGATTGGCAATAGCGATCCATACCGTTCCGACGGGCTTTTCAGGGCTTCCCCCACCGGGGCCAGCAATCCCACTCGTTGCCAATCCGTAATCAGCATCAAACTTTTTTCGGACCATGCTTGCCATTTCCATGACGGTCTCTTCACTCACGGCACCATGGGCCATAAGGGTGCTTTCTTTTACTCCTAATAGGGCAGTTTTAAACTGATTATGATAAGGAGTGATGGCCCCATTAAAATAGTTGCTGCTTCCAGGGATGGCAGTGACCAAGTGGGAAACATACCCCCCTGTGCAGCTTTCTGCGATGGATATGGTTTTCTTGTTTAACGTAAGAATCCGACCAATTGCTTCGGCTATGGTTTCCTGATCATAGCCATAAATATAGTTTTTTATGAGCGGTTTTACTTGCTGAATGTATTGATTTACCTCTTCTTGAAGCTGATTTATGTCATCCCCAAAGGCTGTAAGTCTCAGTTTTACCTCACCAAGGGAGGGCAAATACGCCAGTTTGATGTGAGAAGGAAGCTGATCCTCCCATTCGGCAATCATGTCTGCCAGCCAGCTTTCACCGATGCCTGCCGTTTTGATTACTTTGTGATAGATGACAGGAAGTGAAAATAGGGTTTTGATTTTAGGAAGGACGAAATTTTCCATGAGAAACTGCATCTCATGGGGGACGCCAGGCATGGACATCCATACACAACCATTTTCTTCAAACCACATCCCGGGAGCAGTTCCCCGGTCATTTTTGACATACTGGCATTTGGTAGGAAGGTGACCTTGGAGCTTGTTTAGTGGCGTCAGTTCACGCCCTCTTTTCTCAAAAAATGCCTTCACATCTGCGATAGCTTCTGGAAAAGGTTCTATGGAGCATTCAAAATATTTGGCCAGCAACGGTTTGGTGAGGTCGTCCTTTGTGGGACCCAATCCACCCGTGATCAGGATGATGTTGGCACGGTTTTGAGCATGCCGGAAGGCGTGAAGAATATCCGGTTCGTTATCACCCACAGTGGTTTTACGGACAACTCTCACGCCAATTTGGTCAAGTTCTTTACTGATCCAGTGGCTGTTGGTGTCCATGATCTGCCCATAAAGCAATTCATCACCAATAGCGATTATCTCTGCGGTAATTTGTTTCATGCGGTTATCGGCTTGGCTTTTTGGTAGGTAACAAAGGTGTAATCAAATTGGTTTTTCTCATCCTTTTTATGGAATTCCTCGGCAGTTTTTGTCCAGTTTTCTAATGAGAATTCCGGGAAATAAGCATCGCCTTCAGGAGCACAGTCTACCACTGTAATGATCATCTCGTCCACAAGGGGGAGTGCCTGTTTGTAGATTTCAGCACCTCCGATGATGAAAGCTTTATCATCGCCTCCTTCTTTGGCGATGGCAATGGCTTTTTCCAAGCTGTGAACCACGTGGTGGCCTTCCGGAACTTCGTATTGCTTGTTTCTTGTGATCACGACTGATGTCCTGTTAGGGAGTGGTTTGCCCATGGATTCATAAGTCTTTCTTCCCATGATGATGTAGTGACCGGTAGTTTGCTGCTTAAAGTGTCGAAGGTCAGCAGAAAGGCGCCAGATGAGTTGATTGTCCTTTCCGATCACATTATTGTTCGCTTTTGCTACGATTATGGATAGTATCAATGCCTTTGGAGTTTTGAATTGCACAAGATACCAAGGTTTTTTGAAGCATTAAAAAAGGTGCTTTAAAAAGTTTGCCCTAAAAGTGATTGTCTTGTTGCGTAGCATGAAAGCCTGTAGGGCATAGCAAAGGGGAGAAAATTAAGGAACGACCATAACGTTCACAGTGTCAGATGGAGAGGTCATTGCCCCTCCATCGCATTACTGTATTCGGCCATTTCAAACTCAAATTGCTCAGTGGTATTTATGGTGGTGATGACCATATCCGTGATACTCTTGTCTTCCTTGGATTCATAGTGGATTTCCAGCACATCTCCATCAGGAAGGCCATCGTAATACGCTTGATACTTTTGTTTTACTCTTTTGGAAAAAAGAAAGTTGTTTTTTGACCAATAGGAAGCATAGCCCTCGATGGGTTCGGTGCTCACCCAATAGCTGGCAGCGTATTCTTCGTTTTCACTAATGTATTCCTCGCAGGTGTAGCCAAGGATTTCTTTGGTGTTTCCCGTTTTGGTGAGGTCAAATGCCGCTGAACTGGTCTCATTGTCCATATCGTCCAGTTCCTTGTCTGCAGCATTATCCATCATTTTTGTCCAGTCCATTCCATAGGCCATGTAATTTTTTTCTCCCTTTTCATTTTCCATCAGCAATACGGAAGCATTGTTTTTATGGTCAAAGATCATTACCGTTTTCTCCGCTTTTTGATCTTGGTTTTCCATTTCTATTCCCCAAAAATCGGTATTGGAACTTAAGAAAGACCGAAAGGTCACCGGTTCGATGGCTTTGCCTTTTTCATCCGTGCCTGAGATTATCATGTCGGTGTAGCCGGTAAAGTGGTAACGGTCTTCTGTGGCTGCATTCATGTCAATACTGCTCATGACCTTTCCATAATCGTAATCACCGCCTTCATAGGTTGATGGGGCACCGAAAATTTGTTCAAGGTATTTGTCTGTCTGTTTGCGGGCAGCATTTTCCACTTCATTGGAAACGCGTCGTTCTACGGCATTTTCAACGCCTTCTTGGGCGGCTTTTTTGAGTTTTTTTAAAAACTGTGCTTGAGTGGTCACAGGAAAAAGCAGCATAGCTGAAAGTGCAGCTAAAAGTAATTTATCAGTTCTCATGGCTCGTTAGTTTTATAACTGACCAATTTAAACAAATGCGGGAATAAAAGCCACAGGAAAAAGGTGTATGGGGCCGCAGAATTATTATGGCCGCCTTGGCAATGAGTATAAAAGAAAAGGCAGGCCATTGTGAAAAGGGCCTGCCATGAAAATGGTTGCTGACAATGCTTGATCAAAGCTTATTGCCGCGTAAGAAATCTTGAATTTCCATTCTTTTCTTCCCTTGTAGCTGGAGTTCTTTGATGGAGAGCGCTCCGGCTCCAGTTTGGAAATGTAAGTAGGTTTTGTTGTCGGATGCATATTCACCGGGGGATTTGCCTTTTAGCTCATCGACTATTTCAGTGGCGAAAATCTTGCAGGATTTATCCTGGAGGGTCGTCCAAGCTGCAGGATAAGGGGAGAGGCCTCTCACCAGGTTATGGATTGATCTGGCCGGTTTGCTCCAATCGATTTCGCAGGTTTCTTTAAAGATTTTAGGAGCGTGGTGAAGGGCTTTTGCTTCATCTTGTCCATAAGTATCCACGTCACCTTTGTCGATCGCTTCAATGGTCTTCAACACCAACTTGGACCCTCTGGCCATCAGCTTTTCATACAGGCTGCCAATATTGTCTTGGGGGAGGATGGGCTCTTTTTCTTGATAGATGATGCTTCCGGTGTCGATTTCATGCTTCAGGAAAAAAGTGGTGACGCCGGTCTCCTCTTCGCCATTAATAATGGCCCAATTGATCGGAGCAGCTCCCCGGTAGTCCGGAAGCAGTGAGGCGTGGAGGTTAAAAGTCCCCCTAGGAGGCATGTTCCATACCACTTCTGGCAACATTCGAAAAGCCACTACCACTTGGACATCCGCACGATAACCCTTCAGCTCTTCGATAAATTCAGGTGATTTCAGATTAGTAGGCTGCAAAACAGGGATTTCATGTTTCAGGGCAGCTGCTTTTACCGGCGAAGGAATAAGCTTTTGGCCTCTTCCTTTTGGCTTGTCAGGTGCGGTGATGACCGCTACGACATTCCAGCCGTTTTCCACTAGGATTTCCAAGGAAGGCACTGCAAAATCGGGCGTGCCCATATAAATGATGCGAAGGTCTTTATTCATGGTTGAATCGTTGTACTGTCGGATCGTTAGGTAGTCACTAAACTATGAGGGTGCTAGAACGATGGATAAATTATGGGTAAAGCAAGTACTTTTCTCTCATGGTTTTATACGCTTGCAATGGCTTCTGCCAACCTGCCTTGATTTCGGCCGCTGATTTTCCGGCTAGAATATCCTTCCTCAACTGGTCGGTCCCAGCAAGCTTGTCGAAAAAGCTGTTGAAAAACTGCTGTCCGCCACCCGACTTTTGGTACATTTCCAGGAGGTATTGTAGCGTAAACTGATGGGTGAGCGGTGTTTTTCTGAGATCGGTACCATAACAGGTTTTGCCTTCATGCGGTGGGTGCTTGCTCATGCCATTGATGCTTTCAGGTGTAAAGGTAAATGATCCGTATTTTGGGTCTGGTGCCCCGTATACCTGAAAGGGAAAATAAGTGCCGCGGCCCACGCTGATGTCAGTACCCTCAAAGAAGCATAACGATGGGTATAGTCGTATAGAAACATCATTGGGGAGGTTTGGAGAGGGCTTGACCGGAAGGGAATAATGTTGTTCATGGTTCCAGTTTGCCACAGGAATCACCGTAATGTCGGCCTTCACTTGGTGTTTTAGCCACCCTTCACCATTGATCATAAGGGCGAGCTCTCCCATGGTGAGTCCGTGAACTACCGGGATAGGATGCATGCCCACGAAACTCTGATATGCCGGATCCAAGACAGGCCCATCTATATAGTCTCCATTGGGATTGGGGCGATCCAGGATGATCAGGGGCTTGCCTTGTTCTGCACAAGCTTCCATTACGTAGTGCATGGTGCTGATGTAGGTGTAAAACCGGAGTCCCACGTCCTGAAAATCAAAGATGAGGATGTCAATATCCATCAAGGCTTCTTCAGAAGGCTTTTTGTTGGATCCATAAAGGGAAACCAAAGGGATTCCTGTTTCTTTATCGGTGTCGTTTTTAATCACCTCACCAGCATCTGCATTGCCTCGGAAGCCGTGCTCGGGAACAAATATCTTTTGGACGGCGATGTCGTTCTCAAGTAAAAAATCAACCAAGTGCTGGTTGTTTTTTTGGGTAAGTACACTTGTTTGGTTGGCGACCAATCCCACTTTTTTACCCCTTAAAAGGGGAAGGTATTGCTCAGGCTGATCTGCTCCCGGAAGGATAGGAGAACTTGTCGAAGGGTCATCGGTGGTTGTTTTTGCCAAAAGGGAACCTGAAATAGCGCGGCATCCCAAAAAGGTCGGTAAAAAAATCAGTAGAAGTATTAATTTTAGCTGCTTCATATTAATTTGCATTTGAATCTTAACAAAATAAAACACTTCATTGAACCTTTCCTACTTCATTGCCAAAAGAATTAGTTTTAAAAGGACAGGCGGTTTTACAGGAACCATACACCAGATTGCCGTTGCGAGCATTGCGATTGGCTTGTCCATTTTAATTATTGCATTTTTGATCTTGGGCGGCTTTAAGCAAGTGGTTTCTGATAAGGTGTTTTCGTTTACGGGGCATTACCAAGTGCATAAATTTACTTCCCATAATGCCTATGAGAATTATCCCAGTAGTAAAGACAGCCAATTTTATACCAGTTATGAAGATTATGGCTATATCCGGCATATACAGGATTATGCGTACAAACCTGGCCTGCTGAAAGGAGATGAAGAGGTTCAGGGAGTCGTTCTAAAGGGCGTAAGTGAGGCCTTTGATCAAGAAGCATTTTCCACTTCCATGGTAAAAGGACGCTTTATCCAGTTTGGAAAAAAGGGGGAAGCTTCCAATGAAGTGGTCTTGAGCAGGAATATTGCGGATAAACTGATGCTCACTGTTGGTGATAAGGTGGTCATGTATTTTGTACAGGATCCGCCACGGTACAGGCGGTTCGATATCGTGGGGATTTATGAAACTTATCTTGAGGATTTTGATGATAAGATAATCATCGGGGATATCCAGACCATCCGAAACCTGAATGGCTGGGAGAATGATCAGGTCGGTGGTTTTGAAGTTTTCCTCAAAGACCCAAGGCTGATTGACACAAAAGAAGAAGAACTATATGAAGTGATCGATTACGACCTGAAAGTGGATAAGGTGACCACCATGTTTATCCAGATTTTTGATTGGTTGAAGTTGCTAAACAATAACGTCTATGTGTTTTTGGGACTGATCCTTTTTGTCGCTGCATTCAACATGATCGCGATTTTATTTATCCTGATCATGGAAAGGACGCAAATGATTGGTTTACTAAAAGCAATTGGAAGCACCAATAGGCAAATCCGGGGCATTTTTGTGTGGAATGGTGTGCGGATCATTGGAAGGGGGATGCTTATCGGAAACCTGATAGGATTAGGAATCGCTTGGCTTCAGGACCTCACCCACCTTATTTCCTTGGATCCTGCCAATTATTACATGAGTTATGTGCCCATCCAGTGGAATTGGCCAATCGTTCTGGGGTTGAATGCGTTGATCTTGTTCGTGACGACCTTGGTGCTGTTTATTCCTGCAATGATGATCAGTAATGTCCGCCCGATCAAAGCGATTCGGTTTGATTAGGAAAGTAAAGGAATGATCCGCTTTTATTTGGTGCTTTGGACATGGTACTTCGCGTCTTCTGCGACATTAGCTCTTTTGTAGGGGTTGAAAAGGCTCTTTAGTTTCATATATATAACCCCCATGACCGCTTCCCTAAAGATATTGGTGGACATTTTGGAAACGCCTTTAGTGCGGTCCGTAAAAATAATGGGGATTTCGACGATCTTATAGCCAAGTTTCCAAGCGGTGAATTTCATTTCAATCTGGAAAGCATATCCCACAAACTTGATTTTGTTTAGTTTTATGCCTTCGAGGACGCTTCTGTGATAGCATTTGAACCCTGCCGTGCTGTCTTTGATGGGGAGTCCAGTGATGAACTGCACGTACACACTCGCAAAATACGACATCAGCACCCTGCCCATAGGCCAGTTGACCACGTTTACTCCTTTGATGTACCGCGACCCGATGGCCATATCATTCCCCTTATCTGCACAGGCCTCATAGAGCCGGATCAGGTCTTCAGGATTATGGGAAAAATCAGCATCCATTTCAAAAATATAATCATAACCATGGGCCAGGGCATACTTAAAACCTTCAATGTATGCCGTGCCCAATCCTAACTTCCCCGTTCGCTCGATCAAATGGATGCGGTGAGGGTAGGATACCATGGCGGCTTTGACCAGACCGGCAGTGCCATCCGGTGAATTGTCATCAATGATCAAGACCTCAAACTGTCCGGACAGTTCCATGACGGTATAGAGAATGTCTTGGACATTTTCCTTTTCGTTGTAAGTGGGGATGATGACGAGTTTTCGATGAATCATAATAAGTCCCAAAAATAGAACTTAAAGCGGGTTTTTGTATACTCAATGAAAAAAAATCGGCATCATGGGACGATTTTTGTAAAGGATGCCATTTACTGTATCCTCGTTTTGCCATGACTTTTCATGATGGGGCTGATCCATTGTTCTTCCAGTAGGATACAGAAAGCAAAGAGGATATTGTTTACCTGCATAAATCCAAATTTTCCTTGGCATAATCGCTACCGTTTTGGGCGGCCTTTTGTAAGTCCAGACAGGCTTGGCTGGGATTAAAGTCTATCATGCACATGGCCCTTCTGGCCAATGCTTCATAATGATTAGGATTTTTTTCGACCACATAGTCAAAATCCTCTTTGGCCCATTCGGTCATGCCCATGCGCATATAGGCAAAGCCACGATTGTAATAAGCCTTCAAGTTATCCGGTGCATACATGATGTACATGTTAAACTGGGCAGCAGTAGTCCATGGATCACCGAGGTTCGCTTGGACTATGCCCCTGTAAAAATAGATAGCAGCATTTTTAGGTTCGATTTCCCGTGCTGATTTCAAAAACTCATCGGCCGATTGGTAATGTTCATTTTTGATCATGGCCCGGCCCAGAAGGATCAATAAGTCCACATCTTCAGGCTTTTCTTTTGCTGCCAGCAACAGGTGCTGCTCGGCCAGTTTGTAAGCGCCTTTTTCCCAGTATAACTTTCCTATCCCGGCGTAAGCATTGCCATCTCGTGGCTTGAGCTGGAGGATTCTTTTGTAATCCGTCAAGGCCTCTTCATATTCCTCCAATGCCTCATGGCTCATGGCCCGAAGCTGTAAGGCCTCGACGTCTGACATTTTCATGAACAAGACCCAGTCCAGTTCTGAAATGGCCTTTTCGAATTGTTGGTTTTCAAAATAGCCTCTTGCTTGATTAAAATCGCCTCCGCAAGCGCTAAACATCAACATACATGTGCAAGCTAGTAAAAGTCTCATATCAAAAGGTTTAGTTATAAAACTAATTAAATAGTTTAATTAAGTCAATACCCAAAGCCATTCTTTATCAAAGTTTTTTTGGGATTTCTTGAAGTTTGCACAATCCAATCACGGCAGGCCTTGCGTATATTTTTTTCAAACAACATTAAAGAGCCATGATCAAAAAAATAATTGTTGGTGCTGGCGTCGTGGTCTTACTGCTGATCGCCACGTTAGCCGTTCACATTTATATGGTGACCAGTAACCGTCCCGAAGGGCCAAACTGGGCCATGAGTCAGATTGACTTTAATGAGGATGTGGATTCCTTAAAGTCAGAGGAAATAAAGACAGACCTTTTGAAAGTAGAAGGGATGCGTGATGCACGCATTAACACCAAATCTGATTTTATCATCTTACTCTATGACCGTAAGCAGCATAATCCCCACGACTTGGTGACACAGGTAAATGCTGATTTTGGGTTACGCGCTTCACTTTTCCAGCCCAGTGAGGACCAATTGGCCGCCAGTTGTCCTGCTATCAATAAAAACTCCCTCACCTATAAATTGGGAAACTATTTCGAAAAAGTATTTACAAACTAATCATTTTCACATAAACCTTTAGAAAACATGAAAAGACTCAATCAATTTTCAGTATTGCTACTGCTTATGACGGCAGTGGTTTTCTGGTCTTGCAACGATAAAGATGACATGGACCAGATCAAAGAGATGGATGATTCATTTTACGCTACCAAACTGGGTGGAGAAATGATGGTAGCTGATCCCTCAAATGACGGTCAAATGATCGAGCAAGGGTACCTTAATTTACGTACCATTGTGACCGGGACAGTGTTGAAAATAGCCTCAGAAGACAAATATGCTGAGCTTCGTCCTTATTTTAATGTATTGCTAGCAGAAGTAGGAGCTGATGACATGTCCGGGTTCAATGCATTGGTAAAGGATTTTACGGATCTATTGGCAGAATCCACAGGAGCCAAAAATTTCACTTATTCTGGCATGAGCATGGCTGATGCCCACAACCCCGAGGCAAATGACCGAATGAATGGCATGATCGATAATGAAGATTTTGATCTGTTTGTGGAGGCTGTGGTAGAAGTAGCCACCGATGCAGGCTTTGGTGACCAAGAGATCTTGGGTCCGGTAGGACAGCTGTTGGAAGGCACCAGGGATGCGATCGTACAGCGTGAAGATGGTACCATGATCGATCTTTACACGAGATTAGGAGGGACCGTAATGGTGGAAGATGCTGACGGTAACATGGAAGAAGCAGGGTACCTGCCGCTTAAAGCAGTCGTTACCGAAACAGTACTTTTAGTAGCCAGTGATCCGGAATTTGCGGACTTGAAGCCTTACTTCCCTGTTTTGCTGGCTGAAGTAGGAGCAGGGGATATGTCAGGATTTAATACTTTGGTGGAGAATTTCAGTGATCTACTGGCGCAGTCCATAGGTTCTACCAATTACATGTATGAAGGCATGAACATGGCAGATGCTCACAATCCTGATGTGAACCCTAGAATGACCGGTAAGATCACCTCTGCAGATTATGATTTGTTTATCCAAGCAGTGGTAAAAGCAGCTACCAATAAAGGGGTGCCGGAATCTGTTATCGCAGAATTTGGGGCATTATTGACCAGTGAAGGGCTTAAAGGAGCGATTGTCCAAGGATAATTCCAGGGATCAGAGCGGTTTAGACAGCCTTGGTTTATGATCATGAAAAAGGCTTTCCAGTTGGGGAAAGCCTTTTTTTGTGCTTATGGTCCATTTTATTTATAAGACTCCTTTGGTACTGGGAAGCTGGTTAAGCGCAGCAATATCCCTTTTTACGGCCATCTTGATGGCACGTGCGAGACCTTTAAAGATAGCCTCGATTTTATGGTGTTCATTGGCTCCTTCCGCTTTGATGTTGAGGTTACACTTTGCGGTGTCACTGAAGGATTTGAAGAAGTGGTAAAACATTTCTGTGGGCATATCGCCAATTTTTTCCCTGTTGAACTCGGCTTCCCACATCATCCAAGGACGTCCGCCAAAGTCTATGGCCACTTGGGCCAGTACATCATCCATAGGCAGTAAAAAGCCGTATCGGTAAATGCCCTTTTTGTCTCCCAAGGCCTTCAGGTAAGCTTCTCCCAGGGCCAAAGCGGTATCTTCGATGGTGTGGTGCTCATCGATGTGCAGGTCGCCATTGACCTTGATGTCCAGGTCGGTGCCGCCATGCTTGCCCAGCTGCTCCAGCATGTGATCAAAGAATGGTAGTCCGGTATCGATCTGACATTTTCCTGATCCATCCAAATTAACCATGATTTCAATCTGGGTTTCCGAAGTGCTTCTTTTAACCTGCCCTATTCGAGAAGGAAGTCGCAGGAATTCGTAGATTTCATCCCATGAAGTGGTACTTAAGGCGGCACCTTCAGCGGCTTCTTCTCCGATGAAAATGGCTTGCGTTCCTAGATTTTTGGCCAGTTGGACATCCGTTTTGCGGTCGCCGATGACGAAGGAATGGGCAAGGTCATAGTCTCCTTTCAGGTAGTCGGTAAGCAGACCTGTCCGTGGTTTGCGGGTAGGTGCATTTTCATGCTCAAATGTCTTGTCAATATGAATGGCAGAAAAAACCACTCCTTCCTCTTCCAATGTTTTGAGCATTTTGTATTGGGCAGGCCAAAAGGTGTCTTCGGGAAAAGAATCGGTGCCCAAGCCATCTTGGTTGGTCACCATCACCAGTTCGTAATCTGTTTCTTCAGCGATCTTTCTGAGGTTGGAAATGGCCTTTGGATAGAATTCCAGCTTTTCCAAGCTATCCACTTGATAATCTACTGGTGGCTCCTTAATGATGGTGCCGTCGCGATCTATAAAGAGTACTTTTTTCATGGTTGTAATGTTGTAGAACTGTTAATTGGTTAAGTTGAAGGAGCAGTCAAGGTGCTTTTGAGTGACCAGTGATGGCATTGATCAGGATAGGCTAGTCGCAATAAATTCCGATAGCTTTCCGATCAATTGATCATTTTCCTCTCTTGTGCCCACTGAGATTCTTAGGCATTGGTCACAGAGCACTACCTTCGAGCGGTCCCTGACGATGATTTGCTGTTCGATCAAATGGTCGTAGGTTTCCTTTGCTGCGGGCACTTCCACCAAGACAAAATTAGCGTGTGTAGGATGGATTTTTTTTATGCCGTCCATTTTGCTGAGTGCGTGCAGCAGGTAATCCCGTTCTTGAAGCATTTCCTTTACCATCTGTTTCATTTTGGAGGTGTCCTGAAGGGCTTTTAGTACGGTTTCCTGGGTCAGTCCACTGATGTTATAGGGTGGTTTGATCTTATTGAGAATCCGAATGATCGGCAAGGATGCAAAGGCCATTCCCAGCCTAAGCGCAGCCAATCCCCATGCTTTGGAAAAGGTCTGCATGACCAGCAGGTTAGGGTGCTGGGGCAGTTCCGCTGTGAAGCTCGGTTCATCACTAAAGTCAATATATGCCTCATCTACCACCACCAAGCCATCAAATCCTACTATGATCTTCAGGATATCTTTTCTTCTGACCTTGTTTCCGCTGGGATTATTGGGAGAACAGATGAAAATGATCTTGGTATTTTCATCCACGGCCTCCAGTATAGCATCAGGGCGAAGCTGAAAATCTGCGCTAAGGTTGACCCTTTTAATGCTGATGTCATTGATGTCAGCGCTTACCTCGTACATGCCATAGGTAGGCGGAAGGATGATGATGTTATCCTTTCCAGGACGGCAAAAGGCCCTCATGAGCAGGTCAATGGCCTCATCGCTACCATTGCCAATGAAAATCTGTTCCACAGGTACCTGCTTGATGGCGCTGATTTTTTCCTTCAAGGCATGCTGGTAAGGGTCCGGATAGCGGTTAAAGCTTTCTGCAGTAATGGAGCCGAAAGGATTTTCATTGGCATCCAAAAACACCCCTTCTTTGCCGGTATACTCATCCCTTGCAGAGGAATAAGGCTTCAATTGGGCGATATGAGGGCGCAGCAGTTTGTTCAGGTCGAAAGCCATTTTTTACTTTTCTTTAAGGTATTTTAAACGGATGGAAACAGCGTTTTTGTGTGCGTCAAGGAGCTCGTTTCCTGCCATCACCTCAATGGTAGGGCCTAAGTTTTGAAGGCCTTTTTCCGTAATCTTTTGATAGGTGATTTTTTTCACAAAGCTATCCAATGACACTCCGCTGTAATTTCTGGCAAACCCATAGGTGGGTAAGGTGTGGTTGGTGCCGGAGGCATAATCCCCAGCTGATTCCGGGGTGAAGTTGCCGATAAAGACTGAACCGGCATTGACGATATTTGCCACCACTTCGTCCTCGTTGGCCACATTAATGATGAGGTGCTCCGGGGCATAGTCATTGATCAGGGCAATGGCCTTTTCCTGATTGCCCATGACTACAGCAATGCTGTTTTCCAATGCTTTTTTGGCGATATCCTTTCGGGGAAGTTTAGCAAGTTGCTTGTCTACTTCCTTAAGTGTTTTTTTGGCGACTTTTGAAGCGGTGGCGACCAAAATGACTTGACTGTCGATGCCATGCTCGGCTTGAGAGAGCAGGTCTGCGGCCACAAATGCCGGTACCGCTGATTCATCGGCATATACCAAGACCTCGGAAGGCCCGGCAGGCATATCGATGGCAATTCCCTTTTTCGTGGCCAGTTGCTTGGCAGCAGTGACATATTGGTTGCCCGGACCAAATATCTTGGCCACCTGCGGAACACTTTCGGTGCCATAGGTGAGGGCAGCAATGGCTTGAGCGCCGCCTGCTTTGACAATTTTGTCGATACCGATCAAGTTGGCCGTGTATAAAATGGCCGGATGGATTTTTCCCTCCTTGTTTGGTGGGGTGCAAAGGACAATTTCCTCACATCCTGCAATGTTGGCGGGGATGCCCAGCATCAACACGGTAGAGAATAATGGCGCTGTTCCACCGGGGATGTACAGGCCTACTTTTTGGATTGGCACGCTTCTGCGCATGCAGGTTACCCCTTCCATGACTTCCATGCTCAGGTCTTCCGTTTGCTGGGCTTTATGGAACTTCTCAATATTTACTTTGGCTTGCTGAATGGCAGATTTTAAGGATTCATCCACCTGCTCATATGCCTCGTTGATCTCATCGCGTGACACCAGAAGGTTGTCGATTTCTACATGATCATATTCCAATGCGAACTTTTTCAGCGCTTTGTCCCCTTGCCGGCTGACTTTGCGCATGATCGGCTTGACGATTTTTTGGATATCCTTCATCTTTTGAACTGGCCGGGCCAGTTCCTTTTGCCATTCACTTTGGGTGGGATTGGTTATGGTTCTCATTTGAAACGTGTCTTTGGGGAGCAATTAAATCACCATTTTTTCAATTGGGACCACTAAGATGCCTTCTGCTCCGGCAGCGCGCAATTCTTCGATGTTTTCCCAAAACTGATCTTCACTTAGTACCGAATGTACGGAAGACCAACCTTCCTGTGCCAGTGGCAAGATGGTAGGACTGCGCATGCCCGGAATCAGGGAGATGATTTTATCCAGTGATTCATTGGGAGCATTGAGCAGGACGTATTTGTTGCTTTTACCGGTTTGGACAGCATTTATACGGAAAAGTAACTTTTCCACTATGGCCATCTTTTCGCTGTTTAGGCCCTTATGGCTGATCAGCACGGCTTCGGATTTAAAGATTTCTTCGACTTCCTTGAGCCCGTTCATCATCAGGGTAGACCCTGAACTCACGATATCACAGATGCCTTCTGCCAAGCCAATGCTTGGTGCTATCTCCACTGACCCACTGATTTCGTGGATTTCCGCATTGATATGGTTGGCTTTAAGGTAATCTCCGAGAATCTTAGTGTAACTCGTGGCGATGTTTTTACCTTCAAAGTAGGAAAGCCCTGGATATTCCTGGCTCTTGGGGATGGCCAAGGACAAGCGGCATTTGGAGAAGCCCAGTTTTTTGAGCACATCCACGCTTTTGTCTTTTTCTACCAGTTCGTTTTCTCCCACGATGCCCAAATCGGCCACTCCGTCGGCCACGTAGCCCGGAATGTCATCGTCCCTAAGGTAAAGGAACTCAATGGGGAAATTGGTGGAAGTGGATTTGAGCTTACCGGTTCCGTTATAGAATTTGATGCCACATTCTTTGATGAGGCTCAATGAATCTTCACTTAATCGACCGCTTTTTTGGACGGCTATGCGGATAATATTTTCCATGAAATAAAGATACGAATATGAATAGTTCTTTTATGAAATTCTGTGAATCAATCGGGCTGCATGATGGTTTGCCTACAGCCTCTGGGGCGATATGTAAATAGTATTCCTCCTTAGGAGGAATGATGGAAATGATGAACAGTCGCAGTGGGGCAAACTGTAAAAAATGGCATAGCGATGATATTTGATTTGCTGCTGTTCATGATAATGCTACAAAATTAATCAGCTATCGCTATTATCCAAAAATTGATAACGTTTTTTCGGGAAATTAATGATTCCTTAAAGAAAAGTCTGATTGATCAAGGAATTATAAACTTTCCGCTCCTTATCATCCTTGATGGACTTCAGGGTTACAACTGTCTTTTTGATGATTTTTTGGATCATGGCATCCATGACCTTTTCGTAAGGACAAGAAGGCGCCTCGTTCATCAGTCGCTGATAACGATCCATTTCTTCTGCTTTGATGGCTTGAAGGGCTGCTTTCATGGACCGGATCGAGGCTAGGTTTTTGTTGTCATTTTTCCAAGTGATAAACTCTTCCATATAGGTGTTGAGGATGGTTTTGACATCTTGGATGCTGGCTTTTTTCTGTTCCATGGCCGTTTGGGTGACTTTTCCGATATCATCCATGTCGTACAGCATTATACCAGGCACATTGGCCACTTCGGGGGCAATGCTTCGCGGAATCGATATGTCCACGAGAATTTTAAACATTACATCTTTGGCCTGAAGATCCTTTTTTTCGAGGATCGGAGCGGTCACCGAAGGAGATGATATGATGATGTCAAATTGGTGAATTTCACCAGGTAAAAGGTCAAGCGGCAAGTAGGCCAACTCGGTTTTAAACTTATCATTAAACTGGGCAATCTTATCGTGGCTGCGGTTAAAGACGGTCAGTGCCGTATGTCCTTTGGAGCAAAGGTGCTTACAGACATTCTGTCCCATCTCCCCAAAACCGATTACGGCAATTCGGGCAGACTTAAACATGCTTTGGTATTCTTCGATCATGTCCACAGCAGCATAGGAGGCGGAACTGATGCCTGAGCGAAAGCCGGTTTGACTCGCAATTCTTTTGTTTGCACTGAAAATTACCTGCAGCAGCCGATGGGTATAGGTACCCGTGGCTTGCGCTTCATGGGCCAGTTGATAGGCTTGCTTGATCTGTGAACGGATTTGTGCATCTCCCAAAATCTGGGATTCCAATCCGGAGGATACTTGGAAAATATAGTTTAAGACCGCCTCTTCTTCATGCTCTTGGGAAAATATTTCCAATGCGGTAGCGATGTTTTGTTGCTTGACTTGGCACAAACAATCCAGTAGCGCATAAGCTCCGCTTTCTTCACCAAAGAAGAGAATTTCAGTCCTGTTGCAGGTAGAAATGGCGATGACCTCTTCTACTTCCAATACTTCCTTGGCCTTGGATAGAAATTGACTCACTTCGTTAATGTTTAGCGCAAAGCGCTCTCTAACAGCAATGTCAGTGGTCTTATGGGATAAGCTTAAAAGTCTAAACTGAATCATAATGTCTCTTTCTGATTTGAACCAGAAGCTACTTGCTTCCTTCCATGATCGTTGTTTGAAAATATGTACGCTGCAGAATGGACGGTTGGATTTATAAAACGGAGAAAAACAGCTATTTGGAATGTTTATAAATAAGAGCGAGGTGTTTTTAGAGAAGCATTCTCAGAAAAGCGGATGGGCCTCGATGCTTTTGGGCCATGCTATATTTACGACTTATGAATTTCCTTTCCGCGCAGGTTACGGCATGTACTTGGTGCCATTGGAACTTTGTGGTCTTTTTTATCCGAGGTATTACCATTAAGCAAACGGGTAGTCTGAACTTTTAAGCTTGTCCTTTATCTGCTGGTATGGGGGAACAGTGATCCGCCATGTCGGTACCAGAAACACAGTTGACTTTTGACTTGTAGAAAAGTAGGGAAATATAAAGTGAAACAAGCCACATGCTGAATAGGGGATGCCATAGCCCGAATGAATTTTTTTTAAAAAAAAAGTAAATGTTAGCAATCCATTGAGGATACCTGTTTCGTAGATAGTTAAAAGCGGTTAAACAAAAAAAGTAAGTTGGTTAATAAACGTTTTACGCATTTCTTCATTGCGTCGAATTTAGTTTGTGGTTCAATTTTTTAAAATTGGAAAGGAGTGGTTTTGTAAACCACTCCTTTTTTATTATCCACCGGATTTTTTGGCTTTATAATTTTGCTGAAGCAGCATCTCGAGGACCTTATCGCGGTGATCGCCTTGGATGAGGATTTCTCCGTCTTTAGCACTTCCTCCTACACCGCATTTGCTTTTTAAGGTTTTGCCGAGTGCTTTTAGATCATCTTCGGTTCCGATAAATCCGGCGATAAGCGTCACTTGCTTGCCTCCTCGGGCTTTTTTGTCCAGCATCACTTTGAGGTTTTGCTGGTGAGGGGGAAGGGTTTCTGCTTGTTCGTCCCCAAATTCATCGTAATCAAATTCATCGCTTGTGGAATACACCACACCATCCCGTTTTTTCCAGTCGTTGTTCTTTTTTCTTCCCATAATCGTCATTTCATCTTCATGGTCCACACGGGTCTTTTGGCGTGGTTTACCACATCCTCTGCTATACTGCCACTGAGAAGGTGCATAAACCCAGTCCTGCCGTGGGTGGCCATGGCTATCATGTCAATATTGTTTTCTTCGGAATATTGGATAATGCCATCTTCCTCAGAATCGCTGTTGTAAATCTCAAAGGTAACATTCTCCAAATGGTTCTTGGTGATGAATTCCTTGATTTTGGCCTTGCTGTCTTTGGAGTTTTCGAAGCTGTTCGGTGTATTGATCTTGACCAGATGAAGCTCCGCCTGAAGGGTTTCTTGCAGCTTTTTCAGCTGATTAAAGGTTTTTTTGTTTTCATCTCCAAAATCACTCGCAAAAAGAATGTTTTTCACCGATGATGGATTGATTTTGCTTTTAATGGTGATCACTGGGCATTCGGCGTGCCGGACTACTTTTTCGGTATTCGAACCGATCAATAGCTCTTCAAGTCCACTGGTGCCTTTGGAACCCATGACGATGAGATCGGCTTTGATTTCTGCTATTTCATTGGATATCCCGGCGTAAGGATTCCCAAATGTGATTTTAGTGGAGAACTTATAGGGGATGTCCTTCATTTTTGCGGCAATGGCGGCCACTTGTTCCTTCCTTTTTTCCACCAGCTCGACCATAAAAACTTGCTGCATTTCATCACCTCCAAGCCCTACTTCCCCGGTGGTGTTGAAATTTTGTCCCGTGGGGATTTCAATGACATGGAGGAGCTTTAGGTGTCCTTGGGTAAGGGCAGCCAGTTCTTTGGCAAAGTCAAAGGCATTCTCCGCTTCTTCTGAAAAATCGTAAGGCACTAAGATGGTTTTCATAGTTGTCGTTTTTGATTAAAATGTTCTAAAATCAAATTACAAAAAAGGCGTAATTATAACCAGTTTATTTCCTGGTATTATCTTAAACGAATTTCATGCCGGATAAGGTGTGAAAAGAGCGATGAAAAAGCAATTCACTCAAGAAAAAACCACCATGCCAATGCCAAAAGCCAACACCCAAAATAAGGTGGAGATGGCCATTTTCTTTAAGTAGGGATCCAGGTCGGAAGATTTGGTCTTTCGCTGAACTTGTAGGCCGATATGGATCATGAGGGGCATCACCACCAAGGCTGTAAGTGCACCAGGGACGTTTTCTACCGCACAGAAAACCAATAGCGACACATTCCCCAGTAGGATCAATGCCCAATTATAGCGTACGGCAGCCTTTCTACCTATCCTGACGGGAATGGACTTTTTACCTGCTTTTTGATCAGATTCGATGTCCCGGATATTATTGATGTTCAACACGGCCGTACTAAAGAAGCCTAGGGAAATGGCTGGTAACACCAAGGAGGAGGAAAATTCCAAGCTGTGCAGGAAATAGGTCCCCAATACCCCTACCAAACCAAAAAACACAAATACTGATATGTCTCCCAATCCCATGTATCCATAGGGATTGGAGCCTGAAGTATAATTGACCGCCGCAAAAATGGACAATATGCCGATGCCGATAAACGTGAAAAACAACACCCAATTCTCCAATGCTACATATAACAATAAGACACCGCACAAAAATGATAAAATCCCCAGTAAAACCATGGCCTTTTTCATCTCAGAGGGCTGAATGATGCCGGATTGAACCGCCCGAATTGGGCCTTCTCGCTCAGCACTATCCGCACCATGGACACTGTCTCCATAGTCATTGGCCAGATTGGATAGGATTTGTAGCAGCGTGGTGGTCAGTGCGGCAAGTACGGTGACCTCCCACCGGAAATTGCCATGAAACCAAGCAATAAAACTGGCCATCAAGATACTGGCAAGTGCTAATGGAAGGGTCCTTAATCGAATGGCGTGTAGCCAAGCTTGTTTTTTACTGGTAATCGCGATGTCCACGTCTTTGTAAGATGAGTAGGGAAGTGGGGTTGGTATAAAAACCTGTCAGGCCCTCTTTTTCAAAAAGTGCCTGACAGGTTTTACTTCAATAATTGGATAGGAGAAATGATTATGATTCGATGACCTTGATGATTTCTTCATCCATGGGATTGACGGCCGATTGGAAAAAGTGCTTCAACTCACCGTTTTCATCGATATAATATTTACAGAAATTCCATGTAGGTTCTTGATCATTCCATCCATTTTGGGATTTATCGGAAAGCCATCTGTAGAGCGGATGCTTGTCCACGCCCTTTACGGATACTTTTTCAAACATCGGAAAAGTGACGCCATAGTTTCCTGTACAGAATTTCTTGATTTCTTCATTGGAACCAGGCTCTTGCCCGCCAAAGTTGTTGGCAGGAAATCCGAGGATGGTGATTTTGTCTCCGTATTCTTCGTTGAGCTTTTGAAGGTCTTCATATTGTGGCGTGTAACCGCACTTGGATGCTACATTGACCACGAGGACCTTTTGCCCTTTGAATTTGCTGAGATTGACCTCGTTCCCATCGATATCCTTGACGGTGAAGTCATAAAAGGATTTTGTTGTTTGCATGGCTTCTTGGTTTTGGGATGTTGCTTCGACGGTTCCATTGGTCTTGTCGTTGGATTCAGCACTGCAGGCCGCGAATGCCACTATGGAAAGGATGAAAATTAGTTGTCTCATAATTACATTTTTTCAGGTACTTTTATTCCTAATAACTTCATTCCGGACTGTAAAGTTTTGGCTACTTGAGCACTAAGGGCCACCCGGAAGCTGCGAATTTTCTCATCCGCTTCACTAAAGATAGGAAGTTCTGCATAAAAGCGGTTATATTCTTTGGCCAAATCAAACATATATTGGGCAATGACTGATGGAGAAAGCTCTTCACCCGCTTGGGCTATTTTTTTCTCATAATCATTCAGTAAGATGATCAGCTCTTTTTCTGCATTCTCTACTTGTTGTAGGCCGTTAAAACCTGATGCAGAATAATCTAGGCCAATTTGTTTGGCTTTTCGCAGGATGCTGGCAATACGCGCATGGGAGTACTGGATGAAAGGGCCTGTGTTGCCTTGGAATTCAATGGATTCTTGAGGATTGAAGAGCATTCGCTTCTTGGGGTCGACTTTTAGTAAAAAGTACTTCAGCGCCCCTAAGCCTAGCATTTCATACAGTTCCTTTGCCTGTTCATCAGAGAAACCTTCGATTTTCCCGAGTTCTTTGGTATGGCTTTCCGCCGTATCGACCATTTCTTGGATCAGATCATCGGCATCCACCACAGTACCCTCGCGGGATTTCATCTTTCCGGTAGGCAGGTCCACCATGCCATAGGACAGGTGATAAAGTCCCTCACCGTAAGGACGATTTAGCTTTCGCATGATCTTAAAGAGCACATCGAAGTGATAATCTTGCTCATTGCCTACCACGTAAACCGATTTGTTGATCTTGAAATCTTCGTATTTTAGGTCTGCCGTGCCCATGTCCTGCGTGATGTACACCGAGGTGCCATCCCCACGGAGGACGAGCTTTTCATCCAACCCTTCTTCCGTAAGGTCTGCCCAAACGGAATTGTTGTCTTTTTTAAAAAAAACGCCTTTTTCAAGCCCTTCTTCCACAATGTTTTTGCCCAGGAGGTAGGTGTCTGACTCATAGTAAAACTTGTCAAAGCTCACTCCCATTTTTTTATAGGTGGCATCAAACCCTTCATACACCCAACTGTTCATCGTTTTCCAAAGGGTTACCGTTTCTTCATCGCCAGCTTCCCACTTGCGCAGCATTTCCTGAGCTTCTAGCATAAGTGGAGCCTGCTTTTTGGCGTCTTCTTCGGATAGGCCCTTTTCGATGAGTTCGTTGATTTGTTTTTTATAGGCTTTGTCAAAAAGCACATAATACTTGCCTGCCAAATGGTCACCTTTGAACCCGCCGGACGTTGGGGTTTCGCCATTGCCAAAGTGGAGGTAGGCCACCATGGATTTGCAGATGTGGATCCCCCGGTCGTTGACAAGGTTTGCCTTGATGACCTCATAGCCGTTGGCTGCAAGGATTTCCGAAACCGAAAAACCTAGGAAATTGTTTCTAAGGTGACCCAGATGAAGGGGCTTGTTGGTGTTGGGGGAGCTAAACTCCACCATGACTTTTTGGTTTTTTGGGGGCAACTGGCCGAGCTGCTCGTTTTGGTAGAGCGTTTGGAAAACAGCCATCCAGGACTGTTCATTGACAGAAATGTTCAAGAAACCTTTTACGACATTAAAAGCACTTACGGCCTCGCAGTTTTCCACCAAGTATTGCCCGATTTTGTCTCCACTGTCCTCGGGTTTCATTTTGGTGTATTTAAGGAATGGAAAAAGTACGAAGGTATAATTGCCTTCAAACTCCTTACGGGTAGGTTGTAAGGAGAGGGACTCAGGGGTTACCTGATGATCAAATGCTTTTGAAAAACCTTCGCTAATGGCTTTCAGTATCTGTTCTTGAATCGTCATGCTTTTGTTAAAGTTTGATCGCATTTTTGACCCCTAGTGGATCAATTGCATATTTTTTAGCTTCTAAAAGTTGCTGACCAATGATTTGGTGGTGGATTCCAGTACTTCAAAGGCGTTTTGGGCCATGATGTTTTCAGAATCCAACGTAGGGTTAACCTCTACAATTTCCCAACAGCAAACTCTTTTGTCTTTTATCAATTCCATGTTCAATTTTAAGGCTTCTTGCACCGTCAAACCATCGGGAACTGGTGTTCCTGTACCTACGGAAATGGAACTGTCCATGCTGTCTACATCGAAGGAAATATAAATCTGCTCACAATCTTTCAAAATGGCCAAAGCCTCTTCCGAAATTTGAGTTATTCCCTTTTGACGGACTTCTTGGGTGGTGAAGTTACGTATGCCGTGCTTTTCGATCAGCTTGTTTTCAGGTTCTTCCGTGTCTCTTACAGCAATGTAGACAATGTCCGACGCCTTGATCTTTGGGAAATCCCCGCCGATTTTTTTGATCTTTTCCCAGTATTCGATTTCTTCCGCAGATGGATCCTGTTGCCGGTTTTCAAGATTGTCTTCTTGAAGGCACATACCCAAGGGCATGCCGTGCATATTCCCTGAAGGACTCGTGTAGGGGCTGTGGATGTCAGCATGGGCGTCGATCCATATCACCCCAAGGCGCTTTTCCGGATTGGCAGCCTTGATTCCCATGATGGTCCCTGCAGCGGTAGAGTGATCCCCCGCCAGGACAATTGGGAATTTCTTTTCCTCACGGAGTGCTTTTATCGTATCGTGCACATTTCCCAGCACCTCATGCACCCCGTCAATGTACTTGGCATGCGGATAGGGGTTGTTTTTCCATAGGTAATTGTTGGCATCTGGCACATTGATGGGGTCAAACCGGGTAAAGAAATCCGATTTTTTACCCAAGCTCGCCACCTTTAGCGCGTCAATTCCCAAGCTGGCCCCTCTAGTGCCTGCGGCAAGTTCAGACCGTACTTCTACAAGCTTGATGTTTCTCATAATGGGTAAATCTCTAGTTCGTTATATTGGGCAAATCAGTTATTTGGATCAATTGCCACAAAAGTAGTCAAAAATGTGCATTTATGGGAGAAGGGAGGTGTGAAAGGTGAGGCGGTTTTGTACAATAAGACAAATCGTCCAGTTTCCCGTACGTGATCATGCGTTTATGATGGTAATAATGATGTTCTTTTCGCTGATTTTACCCGTTACTTTCACTAATAAGTGAAGGTTAAGCTTGAACGGCTATTGATAATAGTAAGGTATCTAGATCTATTGGTTTTCAGTGGGATAGTGTTGTAAATTTATACGTGAAGAG
The DNA here is from genome assembly GCF_000325705.1 of Echinicola vietnamensis DSM 17526. Classification (NCBI taxonomy): domain Bacteria; kingdom Pseudomonadati; phylum Bacteroidota; class Cytophagia; order Cytophagales; family Cyclobacteriaceae; genus Echinicola; species Echinicola vietnamensis. Next base: position 2,929,431 of record NC_019904.1, read on the forward strand.
AGCGGAGGTATACACCGTTTGGCCTCTTTTCAAGGGGAGTTAAAGTGAGGAAATTAGGGGAAAGAAAATAATTCCCTACAAATTCTATAGGGAAATTAGTTTTTGTAAAAAATTGTCGTACCTTTGAAACAGTTATTAGCGAAAAGCGCCGAAAGCTTGGTAGCTGATTTATAAAGAATAGGGGAGAGAACAGGCTCGAAGAACCTATAGCAACCTATCCCTCTCAACAAAGAAAAGGTGCTAAATCCTGCCGAAATCATTTGAGGACCTATAAATGTGAAAACCATGAGACAAGCAATGCGAATGCGGAAACCGATGAAAGCCCCCAAAGGGTGTTGTTGCAGATAGTAGCAAACCCTCAGAAAAATCAACTAATAACGATCTTAACTAAAGAAACCATGACAGCAATAGCTTCTAACCATAGCATTTCCACTCAAAACAATCATATCTTCAGCTTTCAGTCCGTCATCAGGAACAAAACCACGGACCAAAAGTCCTTAAGTGCTTATGAGTGGCTTTCAGAAAATGAATTTGTCCAATTGGAAGGCCAAGGTACTTTTGGCTTTCACAACTTTGAAGCGGCCAATAAGCAGTTTCAAGCGATCTACTTCACCCTCAAAGGGGATTTGGCCGCACACTATGCATTCTTCAGGGGAATCGTACTGGCTGGACAACCTAAAGAGGTCTATTTGGAAAACATTCATGAAAACAGAAGTTTCACATTGAAGTTTTACAAGAAGAATGAAGCGGTAGCCAAAGAGTACTTGGAGAAGATTTTTAGAATCGTCAACGATGAAATCAGGTTCAAACAAGTGCTACGAAAAGTGCTCATCAATCAGGAAAAGCACCGCTTGGAAGAAAAGTTGCTCTTTAATGAACTGAGCCATTAAGGTACAATAATAAACCATCACTAATAACCATATTAAAACACCTCCGAAGTATTTTTCGAGGTGTTTTTTTTGTTGGCCCAATTGAGGGGTATGGAAACGGTTCGTGCAGATAAGGAGGAAACGCTGATAGCATGATCACCAAGCAGCATACCCAAAGCCTTAGCAGTATTCTATCATCATTACTGAGGGCAAGGCCCTTGATAAACCTTAAATTAGCCACAGATAAAATGGATGAACCCAGATTTGCAATGGTGCCAGCATCTTATCTGTGTTTATCAGCGTTCATCCGTGGCAAAATGGAAACCAACAGTGGAAAGGAAAATGATAAGCCATAGGAATAGGTTGCTCCCAATTTTTCGGCTTGATCCCCAACAAGGCTCCATGGTACAATTCAATTGTAACTTCCAATGAGTGCAGGTTACAGCATTTACTTGGCACCTTTGTGGCGGATTATGTATCCCTGGTTTTACCGTTAAGAAAATGGCAGTTTACAAAAGTAAAGGATGGGAATGACAGGTTTCATGCTGCCCCTTTACCCCGAGTTCCCGCCGCGGGCTTCCCATGATGAAGTCCTGTCAAGGGCAGCTTTTGCCCATTTGGTACTTATTCCACCTTTGACGAAGGTGAAAAAAGAAGGAGCAAGTGACTACCTGCTCCCTAAATGGTATCCTGCCTAAAGTAAAGTTCCATAGGAAGGGGCAAGGTAAAAATGCATTAGCCTTGGATTATTCTCCACGAATGACCGCTAAGCCCCATTTGGTCCGTTATTTCCATCCCCCTCCGAGGCTTCGGTACAGTTCGATGTTGGCGATGGCCAATTGGGTTTTTAACCTTACCAGCTCCATTTGGTTTTCCAAGGCATCTTCTTGGGCATTGATGATTTCCAAGTAACTCGCAAATCCACTCTGGAAGAGCAGGAATGCATCCTTAATGCCCTTGTTGGTGACTTGAAGCCTGTCTTCGACGATATTATGGGCTTCTTGCAGCTTTTCGATCGTTACCAAGGCATTAGAAACTTCCCCTACAGCACCAATGATGGTCTCTTTAAAGTCCAATTGCGCAATTTCTCTTTTATTAAGGGCAATTAAATGGTTGGTTTTTAACTTGCGATTTTGAAAAATCGGTTGGAAAATGGCCCCGTTCAGCAGCGCAAAACCCGCTCCCATAGGGTCAAGGAAATGCTCGATTTGATAGGAGTTGAGGCCTACTCCGCCGCTAATGGTCAAAGAGGGGTATTTCATGGCCTGAGTAACCCCGACATTGGCGTTACTTATGATCAGGTTATATTCCGATGCGGCAATATCCGGCCTGTTTTGGATTAGTTCCAGCGGTACCCCTGTTTGGTAAGTGCTGTCAAAGGCGATATCTTCCAAGTGATGGACCAGCTCCAGCTCTTGGGGAGCCCTTCCCAAGAGTTCATTAAGTCGCGTTTCCTGAATGGCATAATCCCTTTCCAGATCAGGTATCAAGGCCTTTGCCCGTAGCATTTGGGATTCAGTCTGCTGGACAGCCAGGGAGGTGGTCTCTCCGGCATCATACTGAAGTTTTACGATTCTGAGTGTGTTTTTACTTAACTCATAGTTACGCCTTGATACGGTGAGCTGGGATTTGAGCATCAGCATGTTTAAGTAGGTCGTAGCCACCTCTGAGACTAAAGCGGTTTGTAATGCTTTTTTAAACTCTTGCGTTTTCATAAAATCGGCTCGAGCAGCTTCTTTTTGCCAGCGAAGCTTACCCCAGATATCAATTTCCCAGCTTGCCTGTAGGGAAGATACGTATTCCATCCGCTCAGTATAAAGTGAAGTAGGAATGTCTTCCCCATGGTTTCTTCTGGCCCTATTGGAACCATAGTTGTTATAATATTCCGAATAATATTCACGGTTATATTTAAAGGGAGAAGCACCCAGGGAAGGCAGAAAGTTAGCCTTGGATTGCTGTAGATTTTGATAGCCTATGTCGATTTCCTTTGTCATTTTTTGCATGTCAAAGTTGTTGGATAGGGCAGAATCGATCAGGCTCACCAAGGTAGAATCCTTGAAATAGGCCTTCCAATTTACAGCCGCCATGTTTTTCTTACCCGTCATCAAACTGTCCCTGAGGCTGTCAGCTCCATAATATTGATCAGGGAAATCTATTTCCGGTCTATTATAGTTTTGCCCCACCTTACAACTAGCCATCGCTATTACGACCAGTGTAAAAGGCAATATGTTTTTTAGCGAATTCATAGTTAGTCTTTTTCTATCGTTTCAATAAAGTACCTGTCTTGGATTTGCTGGAAGATATAGGCCAGCACTGGGATAAAGATTACCCCTAATGAAATGCCGAAAATCATTCCTCCAGCTGTACCGATACTTACTGATTTGGTGCCTTGGGCAGAAGAGCCCACGGAAAACATCAAGGGCACCAAACCTGCCGTAAAGGCAAAAGAGGTCATCAAAATAGGCCTGATCCGTAAGGCACACGCCTCCACTACGGCGTCTGCTACATTAAGTCCTTCTTTTCTCTTTTGGGAGACAAACTCCACGATCAGAATGGCGTTTTTGGCCAATAGACCAACCAACATCACTAGTCCTACCTGCACGTAAATATTGTTCTCGATGCCTGCAAGGTTGATAAATACAAACACCCCTAAGATACCTGCAGGAAGGGACAGGATCACGGCCATGGGTAGCCAGAAACTTTCGTATTGGGCGGCCAAGATAAAGTAGATCAAGATTATACTGATGACAAAAATGATCGTGGTATTTGAACCTGATTTTTTCTCTTCCAAGCTCATACCTGTCCATTCAAAACCCAAGTTGGCGGGGAGTTTACTATTGCTCATTTCTTCAATGACCGCCATCACATCACCGGTACTGTAACCTTTGGCTGGTGTGATGTTGATCCTGGCAGCACTGTAAAGGTTATAGCGGAAGACGGTTTCCGGCCCATAGGTTTCTTCCAAGGTCACAAATGTATTGATGGGAACCATTTCCCCTTGGTTGTTTTTGACCATGATGGAGTTGATGGCATCGGGCGTTTCCCGATATTGGATGTCTGATTGCATGTATACCATGTACTGCCGCGTAAAACGGTTGAAGTCTCCCACCCGCGTACGGCCAAAGTTAGATTGGATCGTAAACATCATGTCCTTCACGCTGACCCCCATGGCTTTTGCCTTTTCGTAGTCAATTTTGATTTTGTACTGCGGAAAATTGGGGTTGAAGGAGGTAAAGGCCTTCTCAATGGACTCTTGCTTGGTGAGTTCATTAATAAAACCATTGATCAGCTGACCGAATTCTCCATAGTCCCCGTCAGAATAATCCTGCAAGACAATCTGTACCCCATCGAAGTTACCAAACCCCTGTACGGTAGGTCTAGGGTAGATATTGATGCTGGCTTCACTGAGTACACTGAGCTTTTTGGTCAGCAGCTTGACGACTTCACCGATCTCCCTGACATCGCCCCGTTTGCCAATTTCCTTTAGCTTGATATAGCCCAAGCCAGTGGATGAACTTTCAGAGTCATCCACAATATTATAACCGGAAATGGTATTGACACTGGCGACAGCTGGTTGTTGGTGGAGCAATGAGTCCGCTTGTTTCAGTACCTGATTGGTACGGTGAAGGGACGATCCCTCTGGCATGGTAAGGGAAAAGATAAGGAAGTTATCGTCCTCAGTAGGGATAAAGCCCTTAGGAGTGGTGGTGGCCATGAGGAAAGTCAATCCTGTGACCAATACCAAACCGCCCATCGTCCACCATTTATGACGGATAGACCATTTTACTACAGAAAGGTATTTTTCCGTAAACTTGTCAAAGGCACTGTCGAATTTCCGCAACCCTTTGTCACGAAGTGTTTTGGCGGTGTTTGCCGCCCGGCTTTCCCGAATCCGTTCGATAAGGGGAATTCGCTTACGTTTTTTATTGGGGTCTTTTTCCTTAAGAATCAAGGCACTAAGGACCGGTACCAACGTCAGTGCGTTTACTGCTGAGATCAGCACGGCAAAGATAATGGTGTAAGCAAATTCTTGGTAAAATACGCCGACAGGTCCGTCCAAGAATCCCACAGGTAGGAAAACTGCCGCAATAACAATGGTAATGGATATGATGGCTCCTGTGATTTCAGCCATCGCCGCGACCACGGCATCCTTGACCTTAAGGCCTTCATCCTCCATTTTTTCATATATGGCCTCTATGACGACAATGGCATCATCCACCACAATCCCGATGGCCAATACTATGGAAAACATACTGAGCACGTTCATCGTCGCCCCAATCATGCTGAGAAAGAAGAAGGTACCGATCAGCGAAACGGGGATCGAAATGGCCGTGATGATGGTAGCCCGAGTATTTTGGAGGAATATAAAGACGACCAAAAACACCAGCACAAAGGCTTCCATCAGCGTCTTCTGCACATGGTGCATGGATTCGTCAATCTGGTCACGGACACTGTAAGAAATCCTGTACTCCATTCCTTCAGGGAATGCCTTTGATTGGTTCTCGAGGACTTTTCTGACCGCCTTATCGATTTCTACAGCATTGGCTCCTTGCTGCTGCACGATATCAATGGTCACTGCCGACATGCCATCCAGTTTGTTGTCACTGGCATAGTTAGAGGCACCGAATTCTAATCTGGCGACATCCTTTAGCCGCAATTGTGTTCCATCATCTTCCGTTTTGATGACGAGGTTTTCGTACTCATCGGGTTCGCTGAAACGGCCGCTGTGCTTCATCACAATTTCAAAAACCTCATCCGAATTTTCACCAAACTTTCCTGGTGCCGCTTCGAAGCTTTGGTCCCGAACTTGGTTATATACCTCTCTTGGGGTCAAGCCGTAAAGGGCCATTTTTTCCGGGTTGAGCCATATCCGCATGGCATAATCCCGTGAACGGAGAATGGAGGCCTCGGCAATACCGCTCACCCTTTTCAGCTCCCGGCGGATATTCATCCGGGTATAAGCATTCAAGAAGGTTTCATCATATACACCGTCACTGTAAATCTGGATGGTCATAAGGGAACCTTTTAGCCTTTTGAGCACCACGATACCTGCTTCCCTTACCTCCGAAGGAATGGATTCCATGACTTGGGAGATCCTGTTTTGGATCTCCACGGCGGCCACGTTGGGATCCGTTCCTGGCTCGAAATAAACTGTGGATCGTCCACGGCCAGAGTTGGTGGCGGTGGAGTTGATGTAACTCATGTTTTCAGCCCCATTTATGGCTTCTTCCAAGGGAAGCAATACGGATTTGGCAACGGTCTCAGCGTTTGCACCCGGGTAATACACTTGGACACTGACACTGGGAGGAGCAATCTCAGGAAATCGCTCTACCGGTAACTGACTGATACTGGCAGCCCCGGCCAAAATGAGCAAAATGGAAATGACCAACGCCAGCACGGGCCTGTTGATGATATTTTTAATCATTGCTTATGTCTTTGTTTTACTAAAAGGCGATGAAAGGGCCGATGGGGATGAATAAAGCTTTCCCATTACCATGCCCGCTCAAACGGTAACCAACCATCGTTGTTTTTGGTTAAAACTTTTTATGAATAGGTGGGAAAAAGCTGCTCTATTCCTCGGAAGAAAGCAATTGTCCCTGTTGAAGAGGTTTTACTTTAACACCATCTGTGAGCTTGTCCAGTCCTGAAGTAACGATACGGTCATCTGGAGAAAGACTCCCGTCACTGACGATATATTCTTTCCCGGATCTTCCCTCTATTTTGATTTCTTTTCGGTTGACGGTATTGTCTTCGTTTAAGGTGTAAACGAATTTTTTGTCATGAATAGAAGCTGTAGCTCCTTGGGGAATCAAGATGGCCTCGGGATAAATCTGTTCCATAAGGATTTTTCCGGTGTTACCAGACCTTAGAAGGGTGTCAGGATTGGAGAATCGGGCTCGTAAGGCAATCGATCCCGTGGAACGGTTGATCTGTCCGGAGTTGGCGTCAATGGTCCCTACTTTATCATAGATGCTGCCATCAGCTAGTATCAGTTTTACATTAGGATTCAGCTTTTTGGAGCTGGAATCCTTCTTCATCCTTTCATAATACAGGTAGTCGGATTCACTCATGGAAAAATAAACGTAGACCTCATGGACATTGGAGAGGGTGGTCAAGGGCTCGGAATCCGTTTTTTTGACCACGTTACCAATGGAGCGAGGAATCCTGCCCATAAAACCATTTACGGGTGCTTTGATGGTGGTGAATTCCAAGTTGATCCGCATGTTAGCAGCCACTGCTTCTGCCTGCTGCAAAGCGGATTTGGCCACTTCGTAATCGGCCAAGGTGGTTTGCATCCTCACCTCTGAAATCACTTCATTGTCGATAAGTGGCTGTAAGCGATCAATCTCTGTTTTGGCCTTTCGCAATTTGGCTTTTTCCAATTCTACATTTGCCTGGGCATTTTTAAGATCTTCCATGTAAGGCTGACTGTTGATCTTGAATAGGGGCTGTCCTTTTTCCACAAAGTCCCCTTCATCTACATAGATTTGTTCTAAAATGCCGTCCACCTGGGGACGGATTTCTACATTCTCAACCCCCTCTATGGATCCAAGGTACTGATAAGATCTTGCCGCTTTTTCTTCCTTGAGGCTGATGACTGGAAGTGGTAAACCTTCATCCACTTTTTTCTCCTCTTCACAACCGAAAAATAAAATTCCCACCATTAAAATCAGTGGCAAAGGAAAATGCTTGAAGCGAGTTTCTTTACATAACATATTTCTAGACATATTTTTTCGTGCTTATCTTCTAATTAGGTTTTTTGTAATATTTAGTCGTAATAATCGTACCACTAGTGCTCAACTGTTTTTAAAGTTTTAAATAGCTGATTGTCAATATAATAAATTCAATTGTTTTGGTTTGGGGCTGTGGAGCAAAAGTTGGTGATTTGTGGAAATAATCCCCACAATTTTGAATGAAAAGCCTTATACCAAGGATTCTAAATTAATGTTAAAAAAGGTTACAGGGTTTTAAATTTATGCAACAAATTTACGGCCAAATTTCAATTGAATATTCAAATTTGAATAATATTTGTGGTGTGTATCCTTCGGGAATAATTGTATTTTGATTTCAATAATTAAAAATGCAATTTTCAGTCACGAAAGCTCTAAACTTACAGCGCCCAAATGAACAAATACATTGATCTAATTCAACAAACTTTCGATTTTCCTACGAAGGAATTCAAGGTGGAAGATGATAACCTGTTTTTTAATGGTGTAAACCTGATGGAGATCATCGAAGAGTACGGTACTCCATTAAAGCTTACCTATCTTCCAAAAATCAGTGAAAGTATCCAAAATGCGAAAACTTACTTTAACAATGCGATGCAAGCCCATGATTATCATGGCAAATACACGTACTGTTACTGTACCAAATCCTCTCATTTTAGTTTTGTGCTGGATGAGGCGCTGAAAAATGATATTCACATTGAAACATCTTCTACATTTGACATCCCGTTGGTGAGAAGCCTCTATGAAAAAGGTAAAATCACCAAGGATACGCACATCGTTTGTAATGGGTTCAAACGGGACTTGTATAAGCATTATATTTCGGAATTGCTCAATGACGGATTCCATAATTGTATTCCGGTCTTGGATAATCTTACCGAAATTGACTACTACCTGGAACATGTCAAGGTTCCGTTCCAAGTGGGCATTAGGATTGCAGCGGATGAGGAGCCAAAATTTGGTTTTTATACTTCACGGTTGGGGGTGAGGTACAAGGATATCATTGATTTATACGAGCAGAAGATCAAGGATAACCCCAATGTAAGCCTTAAAATGCTCCATTTCTTTATCAATTCAGGGATCAGGGATACGGCCTATTACTGGTCGGAGTTGACACGGTTTATCCAAAAGTACGTGGATTTGAAAGCCGTTTGTCCCGAGCTGGATACCATGGATATTGGTGGGGGCTGGCCCATTAAGACGAATGTCTTTTTCGACTACGATTACCAATACATGGCCGATCAAATTGTCAAAAACATCAAATGGATGTGTGCCAAGAATAATACGGTGGAACCCCATATATTTACGGAATTTGGGAGTTATACAGTAGGAGAAAGCGGGGCTGTGCTGTATTCTATTCTGGAAGAAAAACTCCAAAACGATAAAGAGCTTTGGTACATGATCGATGGCTCATTTATTACCCAACTGCCCGATAGCTGGGGGCTTAATCAGAAATACATCATGCTGGCCGTCAACAATTGGAAAGAGGAATACCATAATATTAACTTGGGCGGACTGACCTGTGATAGCATGGACTATTATAATTCTGAGGCCCACCAGTATAATATCTACCTCCCCAAAAAGAAGAAACAAAAGCCGCAGTACATTGGATTCTTCCATACAGGAGCCTACCAGGAGTCTTTGGGCGGCTATGGCGGAATTCAGCATTGCTTGATTCCTGCACCCAAACACGTGCTGATCGATCGGGATACAGATGGCACCATCACGCATCGCCTATTTGCACAAGAGCAAAATAGTGAAAGTATGCTGAAGACATTAGGGTATTGAGTGTGGCATTTGTGAAAGCATCACGCCATCCATTCTGTCCTAAGGAGATATTGTGGAGAAAAAGGAGTGAACTGTTAGCCTTATAAAGTGCGCTAGTGGTTCACTTTTTCTTTTGTAGCAGCGAAAACATAGACGGCCACAGGTTTTTGGCGAACCCAGTTAGGCTGGGAAGAAATCAGCTGGATATTCAGTGAGCTGCACGGTGTGGCGCTGCTATTGGAGTTTTTGCTGACCTTTGAAGTGATCTAATTTTTCTCCGCTTAGACCGAGAAAGCCGCGCATACAATCTGCAGTCATGCAGCTGTGGACAGGGAGAATGCCAATGATATCACCGACCTTTACCTTAGAGAGCAATTCGTCCGTCGCGTTGACCAATCCATGTTCTTGGCTAATGCTTTTTAGGAAAGAAGGAGTCTCTGGGATGTCCCATCCCTGTCCGTTAAACACCACCAATTCCCCAAAATTTTGGGATCCATCAGGATAGGTCAGGACATCCTTGGCCAGGTGAACACCCCCGCCGTGGATAAGGATTTCATGTTTGGTTTTCTTGATGTCCACGACAGGCGCCGCTAGCGCAATACCGATATCGGATTTGTTACAGCTCCCAATGTGCACTTGGGTGAGATCGTAAAAAACGAAATTGCCGGGACCTATTTCATCCACGCCATCAAAGTCGCTTTCGAGAGAACAGCTAGGAGTATCCCCAATTCTGGTCTTTAAGGAGGGGAATTCATCAAAGTACTTGTCCTTCAGCATTTTTAAGGCCGATTTGGTTTGCTCGTGAATACGGTGTATTCCGGCTGGATCAGCATGGTAGGTGTGTCCTGCATGGATGTAAAATCCCTTAAAGTTAAGTTTGTCAGACCTGTTGGCAATGCGCATGATTGCTTCAATGGCTCCGAAGTCGCTCACTTCTATCCCGGCTCGGCCATAGCCTGCGTCGATTTCAATAAAGAATTCCACCGGATTTTGAAGACGATCAGCAAGCAGCTGAGTTACTTGCGCATTGACCAATTGGATGGAAATCGAGCTTTGGAGTGTCAATTGCTCCAGCAGGTCAATCTCCAAAGGGTTAAAGGGAAAAGCAATGTGGATGTTTTTCCATGATTGTCCTACAAAGTATTCCGCCATGTGGAGGGAAGAAACGGTTATTTCTTCGATCCCGTATTCCTTGTACCAATTTCCTATCGCTCGGGATTGATGGGTTTTGAAATGAGGGATAAGGTTTAGACGGTGTTTTCTGCCCTTATCGGACATGCGGGCAATGTTCGCTTTGCAAACTGCTTCATGGACCAACAAGGTAGGCGAAGTTATAGCAGGCAATAATGGCATAAAATCAAGAAGGGTTTTCGGTGAGATGTGCTGCTTCCTGGGCTGGTGCAGGTACTTTTACGACTGTTTCCAAAAAATCAATACTGGATTGCAATACTCCTTCCCAATCTCCAGACGTGATGCTTGATCCAATGACATGGTTTCCGGATTCCGGGAAAGCGACCTTTTCTTTTTGGGGAGCAGGGGTGTCGACTTGTTGGTACATCTCAATCATGGCCGGTACAGAAACGACATGATCTTGATGCTCCTTGTCTTTATAGTAGTACCCTAAAAACAACGGTTGCGTTATTTTTTTGAATGTTTCCTCGTTCATTTTACTGTACACCAACTTGGCCAAACTAACATAGGCATTGATGTGCATTTGGTTTGACCAGTACTGAGCTTTTTCACCTTCCCGAGGGTTGAGGATCACCCCATCTTCGTTCGTGCCAAACCGCTCAAATAGCCATCCCGTCCAAGGGCTGAAAAAGCCTTCTAGCTGATTGCCATTGTCTCTAATGCATGGTGAGTATAGCAGAATTCCTTCGATATCTTCCCGCTCTGAAGCCAATAATACCGTCAGTGCTCCGCCCATGGAGGTGCCCATTACGATGACCTTATCGCCCAGCTGCTTTCCAATCATAAACGCCTCCCGCGCCCCGTCGGCCAGTTTCTCAGCCGTAAGGTATTCAAAAGCATTTGCCCGATCAATGCCATGTTCGGGAAGGCGGGTAAGGTATAGGTTGGCACCAAAGTGTGCGGCCAATTTCCGGTGTACGGGATCTCCCTCCATCTGACTGGCGCCAAATCCATGAATGTAGACAATGGAATAGGGGGTTTTGGCCTTGGTGGTGTCTGCCCACACGATTTGTGCCTGGTTGTTGGGCTTGAGGCCTGTTACGGTGTCCTCTTTTTGCTGGATATACGCTTCCAGTTTTTGAAGATCAGCGGGGACATTGGGGTAGGTTCCTGCCATATCGCTATAGGTTTCTTTTGGGCCTAGCATATAGCCAACGGCCAGGACGATCGAAATGGAAATAAGGATGGGGAGAAGTTTCTTGAACATGGCTTGATGATGGTTATGAATGATAAAACTAAGCCGTTTTCAAAAATTATCCTATTCTAATGGCCGATATGATTTTTTGTCAGGTTTATTTTTAACATTAGAATAGCTAAAAGATCCGTGTTTTTTCTTTTTTTGAATAAATGAAAAAAATTATGCTCATCTAAAATGAAGTGAAATTCGCTTGTTTAACAGTTGATTTAGCTTCTTTAGAAGTGATTAAAACCTTTATTACTTAAAATTTACCAATTGGAGAAAGGGGCGGCCAGCGGTGAGGCGGGATGGATCCTAACTCTGTGGTTTGAAAATGCGTAAATACCTTTGAATAAGTTTTTTATGCAGATTGATGGTTTGACTTTACTGGCTATTTAAACGAAGTAAATGATGAGGAAACTACTGGTGTTATGGCTGTTTTTTGGGATTACTTTTATGGCGGAGGCACAGGAAGAGAGGTTCCCTACTCGAGCAGTTTATGCAGAGCTAGGAGGGATGGGCTTGGTCTATTCGGTGAATTATGACATGAGGTTCCACAAGGATAAAATGGATGGCTGGGGCGTGAGGGCTGGCTTGGGTGGATATGTTTATTCCGATAGGTCTTTGTTTACTTTACCGGTGCAGCTCAATAAACTTTTTGGAAAAGAGAACCATTTTTTTGAAATCGGGGCTGGAGCAACCTTGGTAAATTATCAAGAAACGGAGTATAGCGTAGGCAATGGTAGTGCCAATGAAACAACCGATAAGCACTGGCATTTTATTTTGGATATGGAAGAAACCCCTTCCTTTATGGGAACGATAAATTTTGGTTATCGCATGGTTCCCGATGAGCCGGGGTTTACTTGGCGGGCAAACCTCACTCCTATATTTAACCAAAATGGGTTTTGGCCACTATTTGCCGGCATCGGCTTCGGTTACGCGTTTTGATCAATTGACCATTTACTAATTCAATATGACGATGAAAAAGATAGTGATGATTTCTATCGCTTTGGTGCTGACCTTCCAGGTAGCTGCACAAGAGCGAAAGTCTCCAAGGTCCGAAAATATTCATGCAGAAATCGGAGGACCTGGCCTGTTTACCTTTAACTATGATACCCGATTTAAGGAAGGAGGCAAGGGATGGGGAGCCAGGGCAGGACTCGGCTATATTGCCAATGACAGCTATAAGCTTTTTACGATACCTGTGGGGATCAATTACCTGCTGGGAAATGAACAAGATGGGAAATACTTTGAATTAGGTGCCAATGCTACCTTTACCTCCTCAGAGGATAATTGGTTTGAGGATGATGATGACCCAGAAAACGACGGGAACCATGTGCTGGGATCATTGGTGTTTGGCTATCGCAAGCAACCGATAGATGGTGGATTTACCTTCCGTGCTGGCTTGTCACCTTATTTTGGTAGTGATTTCTTCTATCCGTTTGTGCCCTATTTATCATTCGGCTATGCTTTTTAAAGCTTTCACTGCATAGTATAGGGCAAAAGATCGTTGGAAGCTTTTCATCTTGATTTTGATGAAAACAAAGGCGAGGAATAGGAGGAGAGCATGAAATACAAGTGCCTAACTGGTAATGAAGACTAATCGGTCCTATTACTCACCGGCGTATAAACCTTATTATTATGCTTACTTTTCGATCTTTTCATAGGATGCCAGGACTCCTTTGACCATCGCGGCACTGAAGCCATGGTGCTCCATTTCATTGAGGCCAACGATGGTGCAGCCTTTTGGAGTGGTGACCTTATCAATGGCAGCTTCTGGGTGAATGCCTTTTTTGATCAATAATTCGGCAGCACCTTTTACGGTTTGGTTGACAATGGTATTGGCGGTTTTGGCATCGAAGCCTATTTGGATCCCGCCTTGGGTCATGGCCCGCATAAAGCGCAGTACATAAGCAATCCCACAGGCCCCCAAAACGGTAGCTGCCTCCATCAAATGCTCTTCAATAATGATCGAAATGCCAATGCTATTGAAGAGCGCTTTTATGATGTCTTCATTTTCGGGAGTACTGTTTTGACCACAGATGCAGGTGATCGATTCCTGAATATCGGCCGCTATATTGGGCATGGCACGATAAAGAGCGGTGGTTGAAGGTAAGTGCTGATACATTTCTTCCAGGGTCACGCCTGTGGCCAAGGAAATGATGGTTTGTTTATCAGGACTGACCACGGGGGCTATTTCCTTAAGGATATGCGGGATGTTATAAGGCTTCACACCAAGGATGACCAAGTCTGCTGCTTTGGCAGCGGATTTATTGTCTGCTGTAACGGTTACCCCGAGCGATTGAAGGTGAGAAAGGTTTTCAGGATGTCGTTTGGTGACCATGAGGTTTTTCGCTTCAAACCCTTCAGTTTCCAGTAAGCCATTGACAATGGAGAGTCCAAGGTTTCCACATCCTATGATGGCAATTTTTAAATTTTTCATTTGGTAAATTCCTGCTTCGGTAAATGGTACTTTTACCGATGTAAAAATAAACCAATCATTTGAATGATTTTTAGTTGCCGCAAAAAAAAATCAGGCAAGAAAGGCAAGCCCTATAAAAACGACAAGGCCGGATGTCACATCCAGCCTTGTCTGGCATTTCCTTTTGGTCTTTTTCTACGGTTGCCGTGGGCGCCATTATACTAGTTTAGCGAGGCTTTCTTCCAAGGCTTTGATCTTGGCTTCGGCGTCGGCTTGCTTTTTCTTCTCGTTTTCGACCACTTGGGCAGGGGCGTTGTTGACAAAACGCTCATTGCTCAGTTTTTTGGTCACTGAATTTAGAAAGCCTTTGGTGTATTCCAGTTCCTTTTGGATGTTTTCTTTTTCGGCTTCCACATCTATTTGTTCATTCAGTGGAATAAAGAACTCGTCTGATTTGACCACAAAGCTCAGCGCACCATCTACCTTTTCAGCAAACTCCATTTGGCTCAAGTTGGCCAGCTTTTTAAGGATGGCTCCAAAGGATGTATAAAGCTCCTTGTTTTTAGTATTGATGGTGAGGTCAAACGCCTCTTTTGGAGAAATGCCTTTGGAGGCACGGATATTTCTTACTTGTGAAACCACTTCAAAGACCTGTGCGGCATCATTGATCAGCTTCACATCATAAGCACCTTTGGATGGCCAAGAAGATATAATCAATGCATCTTTGACATCCCTCCCTTTTACTTGGTGCCACAGCTCCTCCGTAATGAATGGCATAAATGGATGCAGGATCTTCATGATGGCCTCAAAGTAGCCCAAGGTCTTTTCATACGTTTCGAGGTCGATCGGTTTTTGGTACTCGGGCTTAACCATTTCCAGGTACCAGGAGCAGAAATCGTCCCACACCAATTTATACGTGCTCATCAGGGCGTCGGAAATCCTGAATTTGCTAAAGTGGTCCTCAATTTCTTCCAATGCTTGATCAAATCGACTTTCAAACCAATTGATGGCCGTATGATTATGGTGTTCCAGTATATTGGAATCCACTTCCCAACCTTTGATCAATCGAAAGGCATTCCATATTTTATTGGCAAAGTTGCGGCCCTGTTCTACCAACTTTTCATCAAAAGGCAAGTCGTTACCAGCAGGGGAGCTGAATAGCATGCCGGTTCGGACACCGTCAGCCCCGTAGTTTTTGATCAGCTCCAGTGGATCAGGGGAGTTCCCCAAAGACTTGGACATCTTTCTGCCTTGTTTGTCCCGTACGATTCCGGTGAGGTAAACATTTCGGAAAGGTTTCTCTCCCATGTATTCGTAGCCAGCGATGATCATTCGTGCCACCCAAAAGAACAAGATCTCGGGAGCCGTCACCAAGTCGTTAGTGGGATAATAATACGATAACTCCTCATTCTTTTTTCCGGTAGTAAACACATCCGTGTCGAACACCGAAATAGGCCATAACCATGAAGAGAACCATGTATCCAGCACGTCCTCATCTTGGGTGAGGTCGTTTAGACCGTAATTTTCGTTGTATTTATCGTTGGCGATTTCAAGTGCTTCCTCAGCGGTCTTGGCCACGACATATTCACCGTTTGGCAGGTAGAAAGCAGGGATTTGGTGTCCCCACCAAAGCTGACGTGAGATGCACCAGTCCCGCACATTTTCCATCCAGCTGCGGTACATGTTTTTGAATTTGGGCGGATAGAGTTGGATGATGTCATCCATCACGGCTTTTAGGGCCGGCTTGGTGATGTCTTCCATTTTAAGGAACCATTGCAAGGAGAGCTTTGGCTCAATCACGGCATCGGTCCGCTCTGAATGGCCTACATTGGACAGGTAGTCTTCCTCCTTTTGAAGCTGACCGGCTTCTTTAAGGAGCTTTGCGATTTTCTTTCTGGCGATAAACCGATCCTCACCTACGAGGATTTGTGCTTTTTCATTCAGGGTACCATCGTCATTGATGATATCGATGACCTCCAGCTTATGACGTAGCCCGATTTCATAATCGTTTACATCATGAGCAGGGGTTACTTTCAGGCAGCCCGTACCAAATTCCATGTCCACATAATCATCTTCGACAATGGGAATGGCCCGATTGATCAACGGTATAAGTGCCTTTTTACCCTTGAGATGGGCAAATCGCTTGTCGTTGGGATTGATGCAGATCGCTACGTCGGCCATGATGGTTTCGGGACGGGTAGTGGCGACGGTCAAGTATTCCGTTTCGCTGCCTTCGATCTTGTAATTTATATAATAAAGCTTGGACTGAACCTCCTTGAAGATCACTTCGTCGTCGGACAGGGCCGTTTTACCTTGCGGATCCCAGTTGACCATGCGGATGCCACGGTAGATTTTACCTTTGTTGTGGAGGTCCACAAAAACACTGGTCACCGCGTCACTGAGCCCAGCATCCATGGTGAATTTGGTGCGGTCCCAGTCACAGGAAGCGCCAAGTTTCTTTAGCTGTTCTAGGATGATGCCACCGTATTTTTCTTTCCATTCCCAAGCATGGGTGAGGAAATCCTCACGGGAAATGGATTTTTTATCTATCCCTTTTTCCTTCAGCAGGGCCACGACCTTTGCCTCAGTAGCAATGGAAGCGTGGTCTGTGCCAGGTACCCAGCAGGCATTTTTTCCTTCCATGCGGGCCTTTCTTACCAAGACGTCCTGGATGGTGTTGTTCAGCATGTGTCCCATGTGCAGCACTCCTGTTACGTTGGGAGGGGGGATGACGATGGAGTAGGGCTCTTTGTTATAATCTACCTTGGAACTGAATAACTTATTTTCCATCCAGAATGCATACCACTTGGATTCGGCTTCTGCAGGATTGTATTTTGTGGATAAGGACATAGTTGAATATATATTGTAGCAATAAGATTCTATCTCAGAGCGCAAAAATAATAGAAATATCTCTCATGACCTTATAATCTCGACAATTAAGCCAGCGTCCTTGCCGAAAGTAGGGGAGAACCTTGCCGGTACTTTTGCACAAATTGCCAAAATTGAGCAAATCTTCCCTTAGCCAATAGCCCGATCGGTTTTTTAATACCGGGATAATTCTAATTTTGTAAGTAGCAGCGCGTGCCTTTATTATTGACCATACGGTGTCGGTGTATCGTTATGGCAAATGTAAACGGCTGGCCAGGACCAGGGAGGTTCCTTTTGACCGTACCACTATCAATGAAAGCACATGAAAGAGCAGAAAGTGAAGCCATTGAAAAGTTGGGTTCAGATCCCCAAAAATTCAGATTTTACCATTTACAACTTACCTTTTGGCGTGTTCAGGAACAAAAGGCTTTCTCCAAGGATCGGCATGGCCATTGGAGACAAAATAGTAGATTTACATGTCCTGTTCTGCGAAGGTTTTTTTTCATCCATTCACCTACCGGAAGAAGTGTTTTTAAAGGACAGCTTGAATGAATTTATGGCACTGGGAAAGCCCATGACCCGCAAAGTCAGGGAAATGGTGCAGGAATTACTCTTGGAAGAAAATACAGCCTTAAAAGACCATCGGGCAAGGGGTAAAGTGATGGTCAATCGCAAGGAAGCCAAAATGCTTATGCCCGTGAAAGTGGGGGATTATACCGATTTTTACAGCAGTAAAGAGCATGCTACTAACGTGGGCACGATGTTTCGTGATCCGGAAAATGCCCTTATGCCAAACTGGAAACATTTGCCGGTAGGCTATCATGGACGGGCTTCTTCCATCGTCCCTTCCGGTACGCCGATCCACCGTCCGAAGGGACAGTTTAAAGCTCCCGATGCGGAAAAGCCATCTTTCGGGCCTAGCCGACGCTTGGATTTCGAATTGGAAATGGCTTTTATCACGAGCAATCCTACCAAGATGGGGACGAGCATTAGGACCCAAGAGGCAGAAGAGCATATTTTTGGGTTTGTGCTGTTCAATGATTGGTCGGCTAGGGATATTCAGGCTTGGGAATATGTGCCACTAGGACCTTTCCTGGGCAAAAGCTTTGCTTCTAGCATTTCTCCTTGGGTGGTGACCCTTGAGGCGTTGGCCCCTTTCAGGACCAAGTCCCCAAAACCTGAGGAACCACTTTTGCCCTATCTCCAATGTGAGCAAGACCATGGCTTTGACATTCATTTGGAAGTAGGGATCCAGCCGGAAGGCAAACAGGAAACCATCGTTTGCCGCTCCAATTACAAATACCTTTACTGGAACATCGCCCAGCAATTGGCCCACCAGACGGTCAATGGCTGTAATATCAATGTGGGGGACATGTATGCCTCCGGAACCATTTCGGGACCTGAGGAGAGCAGTTTCGGCTCCATGCTGGAATTGGCCTGGAAGGGCACCAAACCGATACGGTTGGATTGCGGAGCAGAACGCTCCTTTATCGAGGACGGGGATACGGTCACCATGCGAGGTTACGCAGAGAAAGACGGGGTTCGTGTGGGCTTTGGTGAGGTAAGTACAGCAGTGATGCCCAGTAATGGTAAGGGGTAATGGGCATGGAAATCGCCTTTAAGCTATCAATGTCGAGATGTCAGCCTGAGCGGAGTCGAAGGCTAGACATAGCGCCTCGACTCCGCTCGGCCTGACCTCTTATCATCCCATCATTAGATATTTATGCCTACATGGGATGCTCTGTAAAATCATTTTTTAATGAAATCGGTCAGCGCTGCTTTTCGATTTAATTAAACGCATAGCGAATTCCTAGCCCAAATCTAGCAGCAGTGAAGGTGGTTTCATAGTCAAAGTTTAGAATAGGCCTCCAATCGAAGGTAAAGGTGAGCGGTACATCTTGGATTTTGTAATCAAGCCCAACATCTGGACGCACATTAAAACTGGAATCCCCGTATCCAAATAGTACTGTGGGGCCAATGCCTGCAAACCACTTGAGGCCATTGGCATTGTCGATCTCACCGTGATATTGGTAAAGGACCGTCAGGGCAGTAAGGTTATTGCCAAAGGTGACTTCCCCCAATCCCGCATGGGGTCCTTTGAAGAAGTGTTTAATGGATGGTCCCACCAAGGTAGTGCCTTCACCAAAATCAATGTTAAGACCGACGGCCGTGGTGTAGGTGGATTGGGCTTTTACTGCTAACCCAAGCAAGAAAAATACTAATGTAAAAGTCAATAATTTTTTCATGTTTTTTTTGATTTATTTCAATCTTTGAAATTAATGATTGATGGTTCATTTGCCCAATTGTTTGATAAAAAAAATAATAATATCTGATTCTCTGCTACTTTTTACATTTGAAATTTCATACTGAAAATAAAAAAGCAATCCGAATCTTCGGATTGCTTTTTGAAAAAATAGACTGATGATTTTTAAAGTAGTTTTTACACTGTTATTTTTTGCTTAGGTATTTTTTTCTAAGCTGTTTTTTTTCTTTTTTTCCAATGCCCAGTTCTTTTTCCAGCATGGTGTCCACATCGCCATATTGTTCACGGACACTTTCCCAAGCGGCTTCCAGATAAGGAGCTTTCACGCCCATCATATAAGTAGCACGTTCTTTGGGAATACCGTACATCTCCAGTTTGGAATGGTCGGCTTTTCCCACGGCTTCATTGGAACGGAGGTAATCTGCCATGATGGTATCCCAATCAGCACCAAGGGTGTAGAGCAGGAGGGAGCTAGCAAAACCTGTCCGGTCTTTGCCCGCACTGCAGTGAAACAGCACCACTTCGTCTTTTTCCAAGAGATGGTCAAATAAAGGCTTGAAGTCTGTGATATTGTCCACAAAGCCCTTGTTGGCCGCGATCATCAGGGAATCCACTTGATCGGTAGAAAAGGAAGGACCGGTAAGGGCCTTCATAAACTGCTGCATGGACTTAGGATCGATATTGCCTATGGGGCTATTGATCCATTCGGCATCCAGTGAGGCAGGGATATCGTCCGGCTCACGCTTGATCTCGTAGTCAGATCTGAAATCAATGACAGTGGTGATCCCGGTTTTTGCGAGCTTTTCCTTGTCCTCTTCAGGCAAGTTGCTGAAACTTCCTGAGCGGTAGATCAGGTGATCTTTGAGGATTTTGCCATCCGCTGTTTCTATGCCTCCCAATTCCCGGAAGTTGGGGCTGGCTTCCAATCCCAGGTTTTTCTGGGCATAAGTAGAAAAGGAGGTCAATAAGGCTGCGGTCGCAAGGATTGTTTTTAATGGTTTCATGGTAATTGGTTTAGAAAATGATAAATCTGATTCCGGCTTGTCCATTGGTGGAGTACCATTCACTGGAAGTGATGCGGTCCTTGTTGTCACCGAGGTATTGCACATAAGGTTCATTGGTCAGGTTTCTGATTTCAGCAAAAGCCTTGATCTTATCTGTGATCGAATAGGCAGCAGAGAAGTCCACGGTGAAGTTATTGTCTACATGGACATAATAGTCAGGGCCAAGGTTTTGGTTGATGGTCTCCACGGATGCTCCCCTGAAGTTTCCTGCCAATCGCAGCATCAGTCCACTTTTTTCGTAGAACACAGCGGTATTGAACAGGTTGCTGGATTGGGTAGGTAAGGTCGTGATGTCAGTGGAGGTGATGTTTCCTTCATCGTCCAATCTGGGAACCTCCAGTTCGGAATGAATCCTACTGTAATTGACATCCACACCAAATCCGCTCCAGAAGGCGGGCAATTTGCTAAACCTTTTGGTGATGCCCATTTCGAATCCGATCAAGTAGGCGCTTTCGAGGTTTTTAGGCTGGGAAACCAGGTAATTGGTGCCCTCAATGGTTTCGGCAGACAGATCGGTAAAGATGAAATCATCAATATCTTTATAAAAGACACCTGCTGTGATCATCCCAATGTCTTCCAGAAACCATTCTCCCATCAGGTCAAAGTTGTTGGAAAACGTAGGGAGCAATTCGGTATTTCCACGGGAAATACGCGGGATGCCTGTGGAGGTATCGATGCTTTCTGATGGGCTGAGGCTTCCGAAGTTTGGTCGGCTGAATGTCCGGGTATAAGCAGCGCGCAAGTTTACTTGTTCCTTTGGACTATATTTGACATGAAACATGGGCAAAAAGGCATTGTAATCATTGTCCCTGGAGACAGGGCTGACTTCGTCTGTTTCATCGTCGTATGCGAAACTGTTCATGGTGAGTTTGGTGAATTCATTTCTGAACCCACCGATTACCTGCACTTGGTCCGTGAGGTCATACGTGCCCATGATGTATCCGGCATACACGTCCTCGGTGCCTTCATAGGTGGTCGTGGCGTTGGAAGCGGGAGAATAATTGTTGATGTCATTCTCCGCCATAAATTCTGGAGAGAAAATTTCAAACGTTTGGTCTTGAGGCATGGGGCGGATGGCCAAACCATCAAATTGGCCGTTGAGCTCTTGGAAAAAGGTCCCGGGGGCAGGGAAATCCATACGCTGGAATTCGCTAAGGGTACGTAAAGGGGCTGATCCTGGAATCCCCAAGCGTGCATTTGGAAGGAATACCGCAGGAGTCTGCTGGGCTTCGTTTTCCTTAAACCTGAACTTTCCACCTGCTTTTAGGCTAAACTTAGGATTTACATCCCAGGTAAAGTTCATCTGTGCAACATGGTCTCGGTCACGCTGGTCGATCTGGTAAATGATCAATTGCTGTAAGGTCAGCCTATCGGGATCCATGAAGTCGTTCTCATTGGTTAGCTCCGGATCAAAATTGAGCGGGGTGATTCCTTTGCCATCGGGCGCATCGAAGACATTGTAAACACGGCCATCAGCAGAGCGTCCGCCGAAGTCCCCTTCAAGGTTTTGATAAAACTGTGCAATGGGCAAGCCTTTGAGGTCACTTGGCATGTTGGGCGGAGTGTCCAAGTTATAATAGCTTTCATAGGAAGATAGCTTCCAGTCCATCTTAAAATTGGTAGCAAGATGGTGTACGCCGCCAAATTCATATCCTTTTAGGTAAGTGCGGTACTCCGACTCCCTGTTGCTATAGCGATAGCGATTTGCGTCAAATTCATAATAAGCTTCATAAACCGGTCGAATGTCATCAAACTGGTCTTGGACGATACGGGCAAAAACCTTATGATCGGTGTTGAATTCATATTCCAGGGCCGCATTAAGCGCAGTAGTGCGGCGGGTGCCATAATACCTTTTGGCATTCATGGTATTGATGCTGTAACGCTCTGAAGGAACGGCACTGTTCAGGTTATAATCCAATACAATTTCGTCTGACGAGAAATTCCTGTTCCAGATGGAAGCGGCCAGGATGACGCCGAACTTATCGTTAAAGAAGCGGTCCCCGTACACGATAGAGGCATTATAGCTGCCATTTTGGGATTTTTGGTTATATCCACCGGCGGCACTCACATTGAGCATCCGATCCTGAGGAGCTGACCGGGTGACGAAGTTGATGGAGCCTCCGATGGCATCCCCTTCCATATCCGGCGTGATGGCCTTGGAAAGCTGCACGTACTGGATCATTTCAGCGGGGATGGCGTCCAGCAGGGCATTCCTGTTGCCATTAAAGTTGGAGCTTGGCAACCTGGTGCCATTATAGAGGGTGGAAGACCAAGCATAAGGGGTTCCACGTACGCTGACCTGATTGGCTTCGCCGTGGTAGCGGTTGACACTGGCAGCAGGGAGGCGCTGAACAGCCTCGGCAGCATTTCTGTCCGGGAGTTTGCCGATGGCATCAGCCGCAATGACATCCATGATGGCAAGGGAGTTCTTTTTGATCGAGATGGCCTTTAGCTGAGAAGGAACCATGGTGCCTTGGATCACATATTCTTCCAGATCTCCCGATGCTTCCGTCAGTTGGATATCACCCACACTGTTGGATCCTGCTTTGAGCTCTACTTCCTTGGTGACGGTTTCAAATCCCAAGTAACTGATGCGGAGGGTGGCCTTGCCAGCAGGGAGATTGGCAATTTCAAATTTCCCATTCAAATCAGTGGGGGAACCTTGGCTGGTTTCCATCACCAATACATTAACACCAGGAAGGTATCCAGTCTGGTCAGATACACTTCCTGACAAAGATGCCTGATTTTGGGCCATGACCTGCGTCGCCCAAATCAGTAATGTCAAGATTAATGGTAAATGTTTTTTCATGTGCTTGATTAATTTTTCAACAAACCTATTGTATGTAGTTCTGGAAGTCGTCCGCGTAAATTTATCCGTACTTTCTAGATATAACTTGTAATGTAAGTATTTGTAAATCAATTGGTTTTGGTTTGTTATGAAATGGTTATGAAAAAGTGAATGACAGGTAATTTTAGGGTTGAGGGAGATTTTGGTGTTCAATTTGAAGGTTTAATAACCTGAGTTCGATCATAAACTGATTTCAATACGGGATTGCTTCCTCCGTCCTCTCGCCCCCTGAGCGAAGCCGAAGGGAGCGAGGGGCAAGGAGCAATACAATGAAGCAATCTCGCTTTGTATACGAGATTGCTTCGTCATGCTTAGATGGCGAGGAATAGGGCTCGATCGAGTGTAAGTAAAATGGCTCAGGTAAAGGCTTATCCGTTGACCTGCAGAGACTTTTTATAGTCGCTAGGACTGCAGCCAGTAGCCTCTTTGAAGTATTTATAGAAGGTAGATTTGGATTTAAAGCCGCTTTCATAGCCGACCACCGTGAGGTTATCCTCGTTGGGTTGCTGGAGAAGGTTTTTGGATTCTTCTATCCTGGCAGAATTGACATATTGGTAAAAATTTTGTCCGAGATGGAGATTTAAGGCCTGGGTGATTTTGAGCTTGGTAGTATCCAGTTCCTTTGCCAATTGGTCCAAATTAAAATCCGGATTAAGGTAGGGCTTTTTATCTTTGAAAACCTTGTTGATCTGATCGAGAATGGTAGCGAGCTCCTCCTCGGAGACCTTTGAGTTCCTGTATTTTTCTTGGGCTTGGATGGAGATTTTAGGAAAGGTAGTTTCACTTGGCTTGGCATGTAGGAGCATCCTTGTGCGGATATGGATGATGCTGTAAAATAAGGCCAGCATCAAAAAGTAATAAATGTATCGTGTGGAGACCGGAAATTGCACGTCCCAAATCAGCATGACCCATCCAAAGACCACCAAAAAAGATAGCAGGAGATTACAAGCGGCAATCAGCCGGGCAATGGTGGCTTTTTGCCGGTAAATGGCATTGTTGTTTGAAGTGTGATGGAGCAAATAAAGTGAATACAGGCTGTATGCGGAAAAGGAGACAAATACGCTGATGATGACTCCTTGATGGTACAGTTCCATGATGAGTGCAGAGGTCTCTTGAATCATCAGCAGCATCACCATCATGATATTGAGCCCGAAGCCAATAAAAAATGGAGAAGCATGGACAATAATTTGTGCAGATGAAATAGGTCGGTTACGAATGGATTGAACATAGAAGTAAAGCAAAGGGCCGTACAGTAGGGAGAAACAGCCATGGAGCTTGTCAAATACCTCCATATCATCCACCAGCCAGTATAGCAGGGCTTTGTAGGAAACGTGTATGGCGATGATTCCAAAAAGAAGACTCAGGTACAGATCCTCTCCCTTGTACCGCTTGTTAAGGTATATCAGTAACCCACTGGTCAAGGCCTGCAAGATGACAACAGTTAACATGATTCCCATAGTACATTGCAATTAAAATGATAAAATGTGCTTCGCTCTTCCGGTGATTTTAATTCCTTGCCGCGGGCAATACAGCAGGAATTCCTTGCTTACTATCTATCAAAAGTACCTTTTTAAGGTTAATTGGATGTTAATGGCATGTTATGTTTGATGTGGGGATAGCTTTGGAGGTTACCATAAATTCCAAACTACCCACAATGGGGTATTTCAGGTTGACATAAAATGCCTTACCTTTTGGCTTTAATCAAAAGTACTCGCTATGTATGTAAAAGCTACCGCTATTTTTCTAATGATTATTACTGGAATGGTACCTTTTTGTCTCCAAGCACAAAGCACTGATGAAGTGAGGATTTATTATGGTGTAGCTGGCGCTGACTATGTTTACCCAGCAATGGATGGAGGTGGAAGTTATGAAAATGCTAATTTTAAGGAATTCGGCATTAGATACTTAAAAGGTATTTCTGAGAGATTCTCCATCGAATCTGGCGTAAATTATTCTAGTAGCACAGCCATATTCCATCCGGAATATAGGGGTGAACCGGTTACGGTGAACGAGGAGGACTATCATCTTATTTCAGTTCCCATCTATGCACATTACACTTTTTGGAAACATTTCTTTGTCAATGGAGGTCCCATATTGGATTTTGATGGGGCTGACAATCCAAGCTTCATCGATAAGCAACCAGGAATTGGATATAGCTTGGGATTTGGAGGGAAATATGCTTTTCAACATTTTTCCCTTTTTATCAATCCCAATTTTAAGCAGCACGCCTTGATCCCATTTCATAAAAACACCCCCCATCACCAGAAGCTGACGGAGTTCGGTGTGCAGTTTGGTGTAGGCTATCGTTTTTAGCATTCTGCTCTCCACACTCACTATTGAAGTGATTTTCTCCTTTGCAGCAATGGATGATAATCCGGTGTTTAGTTACGTCCATGCTTTCTTAAAAACCGGTAGTGGGATCCCAATGCCGTAAGAAAGGGGCCGTTATTGATATAGGGGATATTAAATTCTGCGGCTGTTTTACGAAGGATTTTCGAAATGGCAGGATAGTGGATATGGCAGATGTTTGGGAAAAGGTGATGTTCGACTTGGAAGTTAAGCCCTCCACATAGGAAAGTGGCTGTTTTGCTGTCCACCGCAAAATTTGCCGTGGTCCTCATTTGATGCACCGCCCAAGCAGCCTCGATGGGTTCATTTATTTTTGGAGAGGGCATATCCGTTTCCTCTACCAAATGGGCCAGTTGGAATACCAGCCCCAAGACCAGGCCTTCCACAAAATTCATCAACAGGTACCCTATCAAAAACTGCCACCAGGCAATGTCCATGACCCCCAAAGGGATGATGATGAATAGGGTATAGTACATGGCTTTATAGGCGAATAGGTTGAAATATTCCCTTTTGGGATGCTTGTTGGTGTGTGCGCCGATATTTTTTTGAAAGAATTTCAGGTAATCCTTTCTGAAAAACCAGGATAAGGAAGTAAGGGAATATAGCAAAAAAGCATACACGTGCTGGAAGCGATGAACCGACTTCTTTTTGTCCTTATCGGAAAGCCTGATCAGCCCAGGGGCTACCTCCAAGTCCCCGTCATGGCCGATAATGTTCGTATAGGTATGATGGATTTTGTTATGGGTGATGCGCCACACATACTCACTGGCCCCGATGATGTTAAACAAAAAGCCCAGGGATTTATTGACTTTCGAATTGGTAGAGTAAGCACCGTGCAAGGCGTCATGGCAGATGTTAAATCCAATGCAGGCCATGGTCACACCAAGGAGCATGGCCAATGATAGCGTGATAAGTGGCGAAAATACTTCCAAAATGATCAGTCCATAGAGACCTATAAAAGCAATGAGGTATACTACTGTTTTGGCTACCATGGCGGTATTGGCCTTTTTGGACAGTTGGTTAGTGTGAAAATAATCGTCGATTCGTCCTTTAAGCGTGCTGAAAAAGCGTGAATTTTCAGTGTCGACAAATTTAAGGGATGGATACATAAAGTCTTTTTTTGGTTTAGTGTTCGTTAGTAATAGGACACGCACGGAAGGGGGGAACCCTGAGTGGATAAACGAGGTTTTCTGCATGTTTAGATGGTGGGAGGGGAGATGGGTTTTGCCATGTGAAATTTCGGAATGGGAGATTATTTTGAAATCATAAAAAGCATTATCTTTCTCCTCGGATCATTAAAACTTCTCCTCCATTGAGCACATTATCACGGATCGATCAGCTTTATTTTCACGTCAAAGGAAACCGGTGGCACTGGTACTTTTCGATTTTTTGCCGGCTGAGCTTGGCCTTTGGATTTATAATGGCCGGGATGGTGAAAATTTTGGATGAGCGTTTTGCCAGTGGACTTTCTGCCATTCATCCCATGGGGGCTTATTTGGAAGCACTGTACCATACAGGATATTATTATACCTTTATTGGAATCGCACAAGTAATTGCCGGAGTATTGCTCGTCATTCCCAAGACGGTGACCTTGGGAGCATTGATCTATTTTCCTATTATCTTAAATATTTGTATTCTCTCCTTTGCCGTGCGGTTTGAAGGTTCGTTGCTTACGGCACCGCTGATGGTCTTGGCAAACCTTTACTTGCTCGCATGGAATTATGACAAGGTCAGGTTTATTTTGCCCATAAAGCATGATTCGACTTGGGGGATGTTTGCCAAGCCCGCAAAAAACAGTAACCGTTTTCCATGGCGTTTTTTTGCAGGAGTTGTGGCCACGATGGTCTTGGTGGTACTTTTCTTTCGGTATGGTTATGAAGTAATGCCCAGAAACTCCCTGAAAGACTGTAAGTCACAGTTTGTTGGAGGCCCGAACGAGACGGCAGGATTTGAATTTTGCGAATGTGTCCATACCAAAGGTGGAGATTTGGACGATTGTTTGGAAATCCTTGAATCCGGTTTATGAATTGGGGATCGTTAAGATGTAATTTCAGGCCGTAATCGATTGGCTATTGCATATTCAGGAATGAGGCAGCATTGGAATAAAAAATCCCAGCACGTTTTCCGTGCCGGGATGATAGGTTCAATAGGCGGGTTCAATATTGCGGATTTCCTCAGGGATTGCTGGTGAAATCCAGCTTTTTTAATCCTTCTTTAATTTCTGGTGCTCCCATAAAGAGCTTCCATCCGAGGCCGGAGCGATGGTTTTCGATCATGGCCACGATAGACCCTTGGTCAATGGCCAAGTACCTTTCTGGATAATAGTTGGCTTCTGGGCTCATGGCATCATAAAAACCATATCGGCCAAACACTCTGTCGCCATAGTTATAATAGAGGTTTTTAAGCACTTTTAGTGATTCCTGAGGTGTGTAGGGCATAGAGGACAGCGCAGCAGTAGGCGTGATCACTCCTAGGTCATGTCCTGGGCGATGCCCTGCATAGCCGTTGACCGAATAGCTGGCGGTTAAGCCCCAGAGGTCTTCCCCGTAGCCTTTATGGTCATCTTGGTTATCGATGCACCAAGCGCGATTGATCAGGGTGTGGTTTTTGTTTTCCTGCCAATAGTCTGCATAACGGTCTTTCAAGCCTTTGGGATTGAGCCCATGGTAAGAATAGTGTGCCCAAAAGAGGGGACCACCCATTTTTTCAGCGCCATTGTGTTTTAAGGTCAGCTTATAACCGAAGGCTTCCACATCAGTATTGATGCCGCCACTTCTTGCCCAGCCTTTATGGTAAGCGCTGGCAGGAACTGGATGTGTGGGAGAGGATGCTGCCAAGATGTAAGTGATCAGGCATTCATTATAGCCCTCTAGCGGAAAATTCATTTCCCAGCCGTAGTTGGGAGACCAATGCCAGTAAAGGGCATCTTGCCCGCCTTGCGTATACCAGTCCCATTCCATTTCTTTCCACAATTGGTCAATCTTAGTGGCAATGGCTTTTTCCTTTTCAGTACCATCTTCATAGTATTCTCTTACGGCCAAAAGACCTTGCATGAGGAAAGCAGATTCCACGAGGTCTCCACCATCATCTTTTTCACTGAATGCTTTGACTTTGCCGGTTTCACCATGCAGCCAATGGGGCCATACTCCGTGGAAACGATCAGCTTTTTCGAGAAAATTGACCATCTTCTCAAATCTCGCGGCGCCTTCTGCCCGGCTGATCCAGCCACGGTCAATTCCGGCCAGCAGGCCATATATGCCAAAGCCGGTGCCTCCCGTGGTGACGACGTTTTGGTCGTTTTGAGGATAGTCGCCATCCAAGTGGATTCTCTCTCGTGCCATACCGGAATGGGGCTCGGCACCTTCCCAAAAGTATCGAAAGGTGTAATACTGAACCATATCGATCAGTTGCTCGTCGGTCAGGTCTTTGGTGAGTACTTGCTGGGTGCCGATTTCCGAGGAGCTTCCACCTTGGCTGAGTGCGGTGATGCGGTACCTCAGTTCCAGGTTGTTGCCCAGGTCATTTACGAAATCCATGTAAAGGGTATCCTTTACCGTGGCCCTTTTACTAAAATCGTTTTTGCCGGAGTTTTTTACCCATATTTCGTACGCTTTAGCCCCTTCTTGCGCTGGCCAGGTGAGTTCCACATGTCGGGCATACCCTGTGGCCTTTACGGGGCTCTCTTGAGTGGTTTCTTTGGATGTACAACTCCATATGGCCGAAAACACCAACAAGAAGTGCACATGCTTTTGGAAGAATTTATTCATGGTCATAACGATTATTTATGTTTTGAAAATAGCCACGGCAACAAGTCGGGTTCTGCAAAAGTCGGATCCCAGGCATTGTGGTTGGCTTCGGGGTAAAGGTTATATTTCACATCAGCCCCTTCGGCTTTGAGTTTGTCAAACACCCTCTTGGAGAGCTCGGGAGGGACGATGTCGTCAAGGCCGCCATGCGTGATCCAAAGTGAAGTGTGGTGCGCATACTTTGGAACCAGCGAAAGATTGCCTCCCCCACAGATGGCAATGGCCGCAGCATATTTTTTCGGCCATCTGCCCAGCGTTTCAAAGGTGCCAAAACCTCCCATGGAGAGTCCCATCACATAGCACCGCTTTTTGTCAATCGGTGCTTCCTTGATCAGTTTTTCCGTGAGCTGATTGACCAGGTCAAGTTGTTCGGAAGGCTTTTCCACTGACTGGCTGAAGTCAGGGTCTCCATTGCCAAACAGTTCTTTGCGGATACTGATGTCTATCCAGTACTTGTCCATGGGGCATTGAGGGAAGACCACTATTGCTGGAAATTGCGCCCTGTTTTCAGGTGTAAGAAAGAGATCAGCACCATGGGTGAGCTGTTTTTCGTTATCATTTCCGCGTTCTCCTGCACCATGAAGAAAAAGGACCAAGGGATACTTTTTGCCAGGGTCATAGTGCTCAGGATATAGGATCCTGTACAGCAATGAGTCGCCCTTCTGGTTCACAAAGACCCGTTTTTCAAATAACGATTTGTCTTGTGCCAAAAGCCTGCCGGTATCCATGAACAATATAGATAGCAGCAGTAAAATGAGGTGTTTATGGTGGCTTTGCATAGTCGTGATTTTATTCCTCCCAATTCACTTTCATGGAGCTTACATCATGGGAGTTGGTGCCAATCATGATTTCAAATTCCCCCGGCTCAAACACAAAGTCCAAGTCGTGGTTATAGAATTTAAGGTCTTCTTGCGTCAGTTCAAAGGTAACTTCTTTGGTTTCTCCTGCTTTGAGGAATACCTTCTGAAAGCCCTTGAGTTCCTTCACCGGGCGGGTCATGCTTCCGACCATGTCTCTGACATACAGCTGAACCACCTCTTTACCATCAAAACGCCCCGCATTGGTCAGGGTGATGGTGGCATAAAGGGTTTGGTGACCGCTGAGTTTCTCGGTGCTGAGGGTGATATCCCCATAGTCAAATTCCGTATAGCTCAATCCATAGCCAAAAGGAAAAAGCGGGGCATTGGGCACATCCAGGAAATTGGAGCGGAACTTTTGAAACCATTGGCCCTCTGGAAGTGGCCTGCCGGTATTTTTATGATTGTAATAAAGGGGGATTTGCCCAGTGTTCTGTGGGAAGGTCATGGTCAATTTCCCGGAAGGATTTACCTCACCGAAGAGGACATCGGCAATGGCATCACCCGCTTCACTGCCGCCAAACCATACGTTCAAAATAGAGGGGATGTGTTCAGCTTCCCATTGGATGGCCAAGGGACGGCCTGAAAAAAGCACCATCACGACGGGCTTTCCTGTTTTGGCCAGGGCTTTTAACAGCCGTCGTTGGTTTTCGGGTAGTTCAATGGTGCTTCTACTGGAAGATTCACCGCTCATTTCGGCAGATTCTCCCATGGCAGCTACGATGACATCTGCGGCTTTTGCAGCCTCCAAAGCCTCTTCGATCAATTCCTCCTCTGGCCTTTGGTCCCGGTAGGTGGGTTTGCCAAAGACGCTTACCCGAGATTCCAATAGGGAATCGGCGACGATGTTTGCGCCACGGGCTTCAATGATTTTTACTTGGTCTCCCACGGCGTGCTGGATGCCCTGCTTCAGGGAAATGGATTCCTTAAACCTGCCCGCCACACTCCAAGTTCCGGTCATGTTTTCGGCATTGTCAGCCATTGGCCCGATCAGGGCGATGGTGCCTGTCTTTTTCAAGGGAAGTACCTGGCCCTCGTTTTTCATCAAGACAAAGGACTGGGCAGCAATTTCTCGTGAAAGCTGCCTGTTTTCGGCATTGAATATTTCCGTTTCCGCTCTTTCGGCATCACAATAGCGGTAAGGATCTTCAAACAGCCCTAATTTGAACTTTGCCACTAAAATTCTTCTGCAGGCTTCATCAATTTGCGTTTCGGTGATGGTGCCCTCTTCCAGGGAGGCTTTTAAGGTGGACAAGAATCCTTCTCCCACCATGTCCATGTCCACGCCCGCTTTGAGGGCTTTGGCTGAAACCGTCTTCAAGTCTCCAATACCATGGGCGGTCATTTCATTGATGGCGGTATAGTCGGTGACGACGAAGCCGTCGAAACCCCATTGGTTACGCAGAACCTCCGTCATCAGCCACTTATTGGCACTGGCCGGAATGCCTTCTACTTCGTTAAAGGCGGTCATCACTGTGCCCACGCCGGCATCCACGGCGGCTTTGTAGGGCGGAAAGTATTCGTTGTACATCCGCTGACGGCTCATGTCCACGGTGTTGTAATCCCTTCCAGCTTCTGGTGCACCGTAGAGGGCAAAGTGTTTTACACAGGCCATTAGGGTGTGGCTAAGGCTCAAATCATCTCCCTGATAGCCTTCCACCATGGCTTTGGCAATCTGGGCTCCAAGGTATGGATCCTCGCCACTTCCCTCGGATACACGGCCCCAGCGAGGGTCGCGGGAAATGTCGGTCATGGGAGAAAAGGTCCAGTTGATGCCGTCTGCACTGGCTTCTTTGGCCGCTAGCTGAGCGGACTTTTTGATCAATTCCATGTCCCAAGTACTTGAAAGCCCAAGGGGAATGGGGAAGATGGTTTCATATCCATGGATCACATCCATCCCAAAGAGCAAGGGAATGCCTAGTCGGCTCTCTTCCACAGCCACTCGCTGTACGTCCCGAATTTTCTGAACGGTCTTGATATTAAACAGTCCCCCCACTTTTCCGGCTTTGATTTTTTCGGCAATGTTGGAGCTGGAAGCTTGCCCAGTCGTGAAATCACCAGCCGCTGGTAAGTTGAGCTGACCGATTTTTTCTTCCAACGTCATCAAAGCTAACACGGAATCAGCCTTTTGTGTATAAGGATCCGTATGGTGTGGAGGAGGTGTTTTTCCTGAAGGCTTGAAGGCCATCATTAAGCCACCTATGGCCATTAGAAAAAGGATATATTTTTTCATAGCGTGTTTTTTTGTGTTCTTTTCAATTCACTGAATCGTTGGTCGTTTCATTCAATTATTTCGTTCGCAAACAATGACTCATCGAGGGGAAATCGGCCTAATAATTAAATTCCAATCGATCTAATCCATTGCGCACCTCTTGGTTTTGCATAAATAAATCCCACAGCAGACCTGTTCGATGATTCTCAATCATAAGGATAATAGGTCCCTGGTCAATGGCCAAGTAGGAATCTGCATACCAGTATTCGGTGATGTTAAAGGCATCATAAAACCCGTATTCTCCCCAAAGCTTATCCCCAAGTTTATAATAGAAAAACTGGAGGGCCTTCATGGATGCATCCGGAGTATAGGGAAAAGAAGACAGGGCAGCAGTAGGAGTGATGACTCCCAGGTCATTGGTGGGAGAATGGGCGCTATATCCATTGTGATTGTCGCTCGCAGTAAGTCCCCAAACCAGGTCAGAATAGCCAATAAAGCCTTTCGGGTTTTGCAGGCAATAGGCTTGGTTGATCAGGCTATGGGCTTGGTTTTGCTCCCAATAATTGGCATACTTGTCGGTCAGGTTTCTTGGGTCCAGCCCCAAGAAGGAATAGTGAGCAAAGAAGAGCGGGCCACCCAGTTCTTTGCCCAGTGGTAGGGTTTGCTGGTAGTAGCTGTTACCGTTTTTGATATCCCCATTTCTTGCCCAGCCAGTATCATAAACGTTTTTATCGATGGCATGCGTCGGAGAAGCTGCTGCCAGCACATACACGATGAGGCTTTCATTGTAGCCCTGAATGGGGAGGTTCATTTCCCAGCCGTAATTCGGCGACCAATGCCAGTAGAGCACATGGCCATTGTCTTTGGTGTACCAGTCCCATTCCACTGCTTCCCAAAGGGCGGTGATCTTATTGATCAGCATTTGCTCCTCAGGAGCTTGATCGTCAAGATAAGCCTTGACCGTTAATAATCCCTGGATCATAAATGCCGTTTCGACCAGGTCTCCGCCATTGTCTTTGGTGCTGAAAGGGATGGTCTTGCCGGTTTCACCATTCATCCAATGGGGCCAAACCCCATGAAAGCGGTCAGCAGAGGCCAAGAAATCCACGATCTTATTCCATCGGGTGATCGCTTCCTGCCGGGTGATGAAGCCTCGCTCCACACCTACTATCAAGGCCATCACCCCAAAGCCTGAGCCACCAATGGTGACCGTATTTCCTGAAGTATTCCTTTCCCTCGACAGTCCACTTACCGGATGGGCAAAGTCCCAGAAATACCGAAAAGTCTGATGTTGGACCTTGGTCAGTAAGGCCTCTTCTGATAGGGCTGGAAATGCTGGTGTTTCGTCTACAGCAGAATAAAACATTTGATTTTTCCCAGCGAAGTTTTCTCCATTACTTCCTTTTAGTTTATCTGAAATCCTTAGCGTATAAGGGGTCAATGGAGCCAGTGCGGTTGTCGTCTTTATCGTAACTGTTTGACCATTATTGCCCAATTCAAATGCTAAGGGAGAGACCGCTGGACCAGTCATCGTAATGGCCTCTTGAAAAGTAGTTTCGTCTAAGGGAAGGTTAAAGGATAATGATGCCTGAAAAGCAGTCGGTACATGCTGGATCCTGCTGGTGCGAGTGGTGTCGCTCCCTGGAATGGACGCCTCGGTCACCCGGAGGGTTCCCCGTACCGTTTCAAACCTGAATACGGTTCCCGAAAAGGAGCTGCCATCGCTAGCCTCGAGTGAGTCATGAATTTCCAGCTCATATATCGTACTGGTCTTAAGGGTGCCTGCCACGGTGATGGTAAGGGTCTTGTTATCCGAAAGTAAATTGGTGGAAAATTCCACAGGTGCTTGGTCGTCATTCAGCGACACGGCTCCTGAAATGGACGGTTTGCTGATGGGATGGGAAAACGTCAGGCTTATGGCCCTGTCCACTGGAATGCCACTGGTGATGCCATTTGGATCTAAGGATTCCGCTCCAATATGGGCACCTGTAAGTTCCAGCGATACGAGCATGTCATCATCCTTTCTACAGGAAATTATACTCAAAAAAAGTAGCAGGGAAAGTAATGTTCGGGTTACGTTGGGCATATTGATGAATAGAAGACGTTTTATGGTATTCAATCAGTTTGAATTTATGCGGTTTTAACTTGTGGCGATAGCCGTGGGTTGGACATTGATGATGCTATTTGAATTTCCAAGTGCAGTTTCCTTCGTTAAGTTGACTTTTGGTTTGATGGAAGGAACATTTGAAGTTGAAATAGAGGAGGGTTCCATTGCCGAAACCCTCCTGATATACTAAAATATTACGGCTGTTCGTCATCCATGATGCCTTGGATTTCGGCTTGGGAGAGGGCTTTGTCAAAAATGCGCAGCTCATCAATAAAGCTGTTGTCAGACAAATGTCCCCAACCGGTAAATCGCGGTGCACCAGAGCCAATCGAAAGGATGTCGCATCCTTCCCAAGAAATGCCCGGGTAGTCTCCTTGACTAACGGGGTTTCCGTTTATGTAGACTGCGCAGGTCGTCCCTGAAATGGAAATGGCTATGTGCGCCCACTCGCCACTGCTGGGGTTAAGGTCTGCGCTGGCACCACCATCAAACCAATTTTCTCCTGTACCATTGCCCACGTTTAGTTTGATACGCTGGTTGCTTCCTGCGGCTTCCCTGAAAAGTCTAAATCCAGCGGTACGGTTGTTTTGGGCGTCTGGGTTGGCTTGGTCTGGAGGACCAATGACCAGGATGCCTGCTCGGTCAGGTGCTGCATTGACCTTGTACCAAAAGGAAGCACTGAACTCAGCATTGGTTAAATCGGTGGTGGGGAAGGTCAGGTATGAATCTGCCGCGCCTTTGTAGGCATTGGCACCACCAGCGCTCTCTCCTGCAAAACTAGGTTCTCCAACGATCGTGGCTTCCATCACACTGACCAGGTCAAGATAAGCGTCATCAAAGGGCATATAGAAAATCTCTCCCTCATACTGCGGAATGTAATTCTCTGGTTTTTCAAAATCCACCGTGTTTGTAGTGGTTTTTCCAGACAAATCATTGGCCGTGACCGTAAGGCGGTGATCGCCATTGGTCAGGTTCTCGTACGGCAGTTTGATAGCCGTATTTCTGTAGTCTTTAAAATCGGCAAAACTGCCAATTTCATTTCCATCCAATGTCACGATGATGTCTTGGATCTCGATGTCATCGGTCACTTCGAAGTCAATATTGATGGCCATGACCTCCTCGGGAACCCAGGTCAAGGGACCTGGTTCGGGAAAGTTAATGGATACTTCAGGAGGGGTTTCGTCCGTTCCCTGAGGAACCGGCGTTATATCATCAATATAACCGTCTTTGCAGGCAATGCTGCTTGCCATAAGACCTGCTATAAGTAGTTTAGAAGTTAATTTCATGTCTTTTGGGTTTGTGTGTTACCTGCTTTTATTGGTTGCTAGCTTCTTGTAGCTGGGGAAGGATGTCTACCTGATCTAACGGGTAAGGTAAAAACCTGTCACTTTCTTGGTAGGAGCGCCCTTCATAGTTTAGCTCACTGGTTTGGCCGTGCCTTACCAAGTCAAAAAAGCGCACGCCCCATTCCATGCCAAATTCTGCAAATTTCTCATCCAGCACCTCATTCAGGGTGACACCATTCAGAGGGGTTAGATTTGCCCGTGATCTTACGGCATTGACTGCTTCATCTGCAGACATGACACTGCTGGAGGCACCACTTACCAATGCTTCCGCATGAACCAATAGGATTTCGGCATACCGGATGGCGATCATATTTTTGTTTTCACCATAATTGAATCTCCCTGGCGTCAGCTGTGTGGTGGGCAAGTAATGTTTGCCACTGAGGAAGTTGTATCGAGGGGCATTGCCAAAGGTGTCTCCATCAGGGGTGACATTGGTGACCCAGTTAGGCAAATTAGCATAATCGGGATCTGCCTCGATGGCACTGATGCCATCCGGCGTAAACAGCACCGTGGTTTCCAGTCGCTTCCGGTCATTTCTGTCCAGCATGAACTTGACGTATTTTTCGGTAGGCTCCCAAAATCCCCATCCGCCGCTTGATCCTGGTACGGCTGGTTGCCAGCCCACTGCCTGCGGACCATAAACTTGCCAAGGGAATTTCTCAGAAGTCCCGCTTTCCGCTCCAAAATCAGAGTATTGGAATTCCAATAGATTTTCATTGTTCAGCTTGCCGGGAATCTTGAAAAGCTGATAATAGTCATTCTCTAGCATAAATTCCCCGCTGCTGATGATTTGTCCCGTCGCCTCAGCTGTTGCCTGGTAATTTCCCATTTCCAAGTTTGCCAATGCTTTGATCGCGAGGGCTGTATAGCGGGTAACGCCCCCAGTGATGTCTGTGCGTTGGTTTGGACGAACATTGGGCAAGTTGGGCATGGCCTCGTCCATCTGATCAGAGATGTACTGCATGACCTCATTGAAAGGGGTAAGTTCTACCTCGTAGAGATCATTTGGGTCAGAGGAAGGAGGAATAAGGATATTGTTCCAAAGCCTCGCCAGTTGCAGGAGGTTATAGCCTTTCATGACTTTTATCTCAGCGATGTATTGGGCTGCGTTGGAGGCACTTGCTCCTGCTTCTTGGTATTTTTGGATCTCTTCAATGGCACCGTTCCAATACATGATATCGGAATAGAAGTTGAGCCACGTGGAATTATAAATCCAAAAGCTTCTGCCATAATTGAACTCATCTGTATCGAACAAAACCTGCTGATCACCGGCAGGGTCGACATCATCGCCCCTAACCGAAATGAGCGGGAAGGTTTCCCATTGGAATCCATAGAATTCCGAGTAGGCTCCGTTCAGCAGGAGTATCATGTTTTGGGATTGGCTATAATCGGTTTGTTCTGCCAAAATCTTGTTTTCCAGCGGTGCATCAAGGTATTCACTGCAGGATACGGTGGCCATAAGGGATAAAACCATGGCCAAGGTGGTCAGTTTATATGGTAATTTTTTCATGACGTTACTTCGGTTATGGGTTTTAAAACTTAAGGTTTAGGCCTACGGTGTACACGGCTGGAATCGGGTATACTTGACGGTCGATGCCGTTGTCCACTTCTGGATTGAAGCCGTTGTAGTTAAAGATGGTCAGCGGCCGCTCTGCGGTTAGGGTGATGCGCGTCTCCGGCATCATCAGCCCCAACACTTCCTTATCCAATAGTGAGTAGGACATGCGTACATTTTGGATCCTAAAGAAGGATCCGTCTTCGACGAAATAATCACTGAAGTTTTGGTTCCAGCCTTTGCGAAGTCCAGCAGCAGATGGGTATCGGTTAGATGTGCCCTCGCCCCGCCATAAATTGGTGGCCAACTCTGCATCGATGTTGGTGTCATTGGTGAAGATTACTTCGCCTCTTTTACGGTTCAAAATGCTATGGCCAGATTGCCCTTGGATAAGGACTGAAAAATCCAGGTTCTTATACCGGAAACCTAGGTTTCCACCATACGTGAGCTCTGGCAAATAGGAACCCAAAACGACCCTGTCGAGGTCATCGATGACACCATCACCGTTTTGGTCCTTGAACATAAAGTCTCCCGGCACCAAATCATTATCGGCTAAGAATTGCTCTGAATAGCCGCTGTTGGCGATGTCTGCTTCATTTTGAAACACACCGGCCACTTCATAGCCATAAAAAGCTTCATAAGGCTGGCCAATGATGGAGCGCTGACGAAATTCCGCCGAACCGGCATTTAGATAGCTGGGGCCGCCCAAGTCTTTGACCGAGTTTTGAAGGGTAGCAAAATTTCCTCCGATAAAGTAGGAGAAGTCTTCTGTTACTTGGTTTTCCCAGTTGAGGCTTACTTCCAATCCTTTGTTCTGGATTTCGCCCACACTTCTTCTCACCGAGCCCCTGAAGAGCGGCTGCAATACGGTGACAGCTAAGCTTTCGGTGTTTCTGATGTAGTAATCCGCATCTAAGGAAAGCCTATTCTGGAAGAATTTTGCCGTGATGCCAAAATTGGTTTCCTCTGTGGTCTCTACTTGATTGATCAAGTCGTAAGTAGGATTCAGGCGAAAGCCCGGTACCCGTACATTGTTGATGGCAGTGGTAGTGCCCTCCAAAGTGGGCTGACCCACGGAAGGATCGATGCCATCATTACCTAATTGACCCCATGAGGCTCTAAATTTCAAGAAATCTATGCCTTTAACGTCAAAGAACTCTTCTTCTGTGGCTACCCATCCTGCTGCAAAAGTGAGGAAGTCTTCACTGTCTACTTGGAATTTATTGTAGTTATCCCTTCTGTAGGTGGCATAAAGTAGGTACTTCTCCTTGTAATTATAGGCCAACCTACCAAAATAAGAAAGGTAGAAAATTCGGCTGCCATCATCCGTAGCGGCGTTGATGTCATTGGCCTGGCCGTTGTTTAGGTACCATAGTTCCTCATTTTCAAACGTGGGATTGGGGTCCAGATCGTTTCGGGAGCCATTTAACCTCTCAAAGGTTTCGCTTCTGAAGGACTGTCCCAAAGTAGCGGTAAGTCCATGGTCACCAAAATATTCCTTGTACGTGATGTAGTTATCGATGATTTGGTCAAAATACAGGCTGTTCGTCCTGGACATGCTGGATAGTGGGTTGAGTACACCGTCATTATACGTGAAGTTCACGTTGCGGGCATTGATCATATCCAGTTTGTAATTATAGGCTGTTCTGAAGGTTAGCTTGTCCGGGATAAAGGTGAGCTCAGCATGAAGGTTTCCGTTGATCTTGTTCACCTTGTTTCTGCTATCGTTGTACTGCAGCGGGTAGAAAGGGTTTTGTCTTCCTCGGTACCCTAGCCGCTGTGCATTGGAAAGAGGGATGGGACTGGCGCCAAAATCCTCATCATATTTAGGTAGGATAGGTACGGCGAAATAGGCATTGAACCATGCGGCATCTGAGCCTACGTATTGCTTGGCCGTACTGAAGGTGAAGTTACCTCCTACAGTGATCCAGTCTTTGACTTTGGAGTCCACATTGGCGCGGATGTTTACCCGTTCGTATTCGTTTCTGGTTTCATTAAGCAAGCCTTCTTGGCTAAAGTAGCTTCCACCGATCGAATAGCGTGTTTTGGCACTACCTCCTGAGAAGGTCAACGTGTGGTTCTGGATGGGAGCGGTGCTCATGATTTCATCGTACCAATCGGTGTTCACCGCAGGGATGCTGGGGTCAATCCGACTTCTTCCGTAAGCTTGCATGGCATTGTTCACGAAGGCCATGTCGGCTGCCGAACCGGTTTCGTTTACATACTGAACGAATTGCTGGCTGTTGGC
This sequence comes from Echinicola vietnamensis DSM 17526, assembly GCF_000325705.1. Lineage (NCBI taxonomy): Bacteria > Pseudomonadati > Bacteroidota > Cytophagia > Cytophagales > Cyclobacteriaceae > Echinicola > Echinicola vietnamensis. The sequence continues at coordinate 2,969,105 of NC_019904.1, forward strand.
CATTTTTAGGATATTTTGCGGGTTTTGGATGCCGTAATATCCATCGTACTCGATTTTAGCTTCTTGTTCGTATTCGCCAGAATTGGTCTCGATCAGCACCACCCCGTTGGAAGCCCGGGCGCCGTAAATGGCGGATGCAGAGGCATCCTTCAGGACGGAGAGGGATTTGATGTCGTTTGAGTTCAGGAAGTCAATATTGTCAAAAAACATTCCGTCTACTACATACAATGGCGCACCACCGCCTTCAAAGGATCCGATCCCCCTCACCCTTACTGTTGGGGAAGCACCGGGAGCACCCTTGCTGACGATCTGCACGCCGGCCACTTTCCCTTGGAGGGACTGCATGGCGTTAGATGAAGGGGTTTTGACCAAATCCTCTGTCTTAAGGGTGGTGATGGCAGAGGTCATTTCTTTTTCCTTTTGGGCCCCGTACCCGATGACCACGACTTCTTCCAGCCCCGTGAGCTCTTCTTGCATGGTAATGTCCAATTGGGTTTGGCCATTAAGCGGGACCGTCTGCGGTTCGAAGCCAATGAAGGAGAATTTTAAGGTGGCTTCAGGTGAACTGACGGTGAGGGAATAAAGACCGTCCAAATCAGTCACCGTTCCGTTACTTGTGCCCTGCTCGAGGATGTTAACTCCGGGAACTGGCGCTCCGGACGGGTCGAGGACTTTGCCGGTGACTTCGGTTTCTTGTGCCATGGCGGTATTGGCAAAAGCCCAAAGTACCAAAACGACCATCATCACGGAAAGCTTCCCTAAAAAAGGTGCTTTGGGCTTCCATGACTCCTTACTTATGCGTAAAAGCTTAATCATAAGTGTTAATATTTTGGGTTTTAAAATAGGTAAAATTCAAACGTTTGCATGTTGCCTCGTTTGGAGTCGAAAAGGTAGAAGAAAGAAAAATGAGAAGACAAAAAAATGTTAAAATCTTGGTGTTTTTCAGGGTGGGTTAGGGGTCGTATTAGTATCTAAATTCATGGTTTAGTATCAATAAAAACCCCCTATTTTACTTATTGGGGAGGGTTTGACGAGGAAATGTAACGGTAAAATACTATATCGAGTAGTATGCTGATGCGATTACCTGAATTCCCCCTTAGGCATGATGAGGAGGATATCATCCCAATGTGGATGCTCGATATTATGGGCTTCGATATTTTGACGGGTCTTTTTGCGAAAATTCCAAACCGTGTTTTTACGTAAATCCAATAACTCCGCTAATTGCTCCAATGTGCGTTTTTCGGTGTTGGCAATCAGCTCGTAGGCGATGTAAAAAGCCTTTTCAAGCGGGAATTTGACACCGTGAAAAATGGTCCCAGCGGTGACCGAATCGATATGGCCACATTTGGAGCACCTACGGGTGAAGAGTTTGGGGCCTTTGGAGCTTTTGGTGTTTCCACAATGCCTGCATTCATAACCTTGGCCCCATTTGAATTCTTCCAAATAACGTAAACAGGCTGATTGATCTGGAAAGATCCTCTGAAATTCCTCGAACGAAAGCAGTTTATTGCTCAGTCGTGCCTGGAAAGACTCCTTGATGCTGCTTTTAAGCTTCCAGTTGTCCCGGTCCAAAAGGGAGTTGATGCGCTTGATTTCTTCGTCTTTTTCGGTCAGCTGTTGGTTGTAATCTTCCAAAAGCTTGTTTTTATGTGCCAATTCCTTGGTTCGTTCGCTTACTTTCAGTTCCAGTTCTTTGTTCACTTTTTCTTTGAGGGCAAAATTATCCTCCATCTGCCGAATGGTCCTGCGCATTGCCCGGTCTCTATTGTCCTTCAGGATTTGGATGCGGTCTCCTAACGCAAAGGTCAATAGCAGCATTTCCACCAAAAAGGCCAGGTGAAGGCTGTAATAGACCAGTGTCATATGGGGTATTATGGCGGCATTGACCAGTACTTTGACCACTACACCGATAAAGAGCACGCCATAGGCGATCACGAAAAATCGCGCTACCTTGTATCCCCTGGACCAAATGTAAACACTGGCGATAAAGATGAAGAAGAAGGGGATAATGTCATAATACTTGATCTCAAAAAGTTTGGGGTCCCAGAAAAGGCCGATGAGAAAGATAATCGACTTTATGATCAATATGACGATTAAGGCCTGATGGATTTTTGGTGATCGAAAGCGGGTGTTCAGAAATTTGATCGAGAACAATATGGCCCATAGGACGATGGAGTAGCTGAAGACGCCATTGGCGATCTGGTTCCATTTGGGAAAGTTTGGCCATAGGTATTGAAATGCGATGCCATCCACGCTTAGTGCGTAAATGCCCACACTGATGAGATAGAAGGTGTAATAAAGGTATTTAATCTCCCGGATTACCGTGTAGACCAAGAGGTTGTAAAGACCAATGATCAAAATCATTCCGTAAAAGACCCCGTAGGCAAAATACTCGTTTAACGCATAATAAATAAAGCGATTGACAGAACGAATGGCGATCCGGATGTCTGCTTTTTGGTGGGATTGGATCTTTACATAATAGTTGCTGATCCCTTCACTGTTATTATGAATAAACAGTTCAAAGTTCTTATGGCTAAAATTCCTGGAGTCAAAAGGGATGGCATCTCCCATGATAATTTCCTCAAATCCTCCCTCTCCATCTGGCGCATAAACCTCCACGACGTCGATCGTCTGGTCATAAAACTCCATTAACCACTTCTTGGAGCTTTCAGGGGTCTTATCGATGGAAAGCTTGACCCAATACGTATGGTTGATATCGAATTTATTCTTGTTAAAAGACGGCCGGATTTTAAAATTTTCTTGAAAGTCTGGCTGAATGATGTCGTCAAACACCAGGGCGTTGGTGGTGTCTTCGAAAAATTCCAACTGGCCGATGGAAAATATGCGCTCGTCCAAATTGTCATCTATCTTCAAGGTAGAGCTTCCTGAAATCCTCTGTGCCTGGGTGACCTGAGTGTTCATCATCATGAACCACATCAGTAAGGACAGCATTAAAAGTATTCGCTTCATCTGGGCTGGAATAAGGTTATTTTATTTAAGGCTATCTTTCATTAAATTAAACTTTGATAACCATTCTGGCTTGCCAAAGTTACGGGTTTCTACTTTATGACCGGTAGTTTGGAAAGTACTGATCAAAATTCATACTATAAATATGATAAAAACAATCTCTCCCAAAGAAGTTCCCACCGCTACCTTTCATCGTTATATGTTAGGAGCCATTGCTCCGCGACCAATCGCTTTTGTGAGCAGCATCGATCGTGTCGGACAGATCAATTTGAGCCCGTTTAGTTTTTTTAATGCCTTCGGGTCCAATCCTCCCGTTTTAGTGTTTTCTCCTTCTCGGCGAGTTCGCGACAACACCACCAAACACACCTTGGAAAATGTCTCGGAAGTGCCCGAAGTGGTGGTTAACATCGTGAATTATGAAATGGTCCAACAAATGTCTTTGGCCAGTACGGAGTATGAGCGGGGGATCAATGAATTTGTAAAAGCAGGATTGACAGAAGAACGGTCGGTTTTCGTAAAGCCTCCGCGGGTGAAGGAAGCTCCAGTGGCCTTTGAATGTAAGGTGCTGGAAATACGGCCCATAGGAGAAGAAGGCGGAGCGGCCAATTTGGTGATTTGTGAGATTCTTTTGATACATATTGACGAGACAATTCTAACTGAAGGAGGGGAGATTGCCCCAGATAAATTGGATGCGGTGGCCAGAATGGGGGGAGACTGGTATTGCAGGGCCAATGGAAATGCTCTTTTTAAAGTGAAGAAGCCGATTAAGACCAAGGGAATCGGCATTGATCAACTACCGGAGAAGGTAAGGCACAGTGTGGTGCTGACGGGCAATGACCTGGGCAAGCTGGGGAATGTAGAAGCTCTTCCCGATGAAGGGGCAGTCCAAGATTACGCTATGCGGCCAGAAATTGAGGAGATGCTGGTACGCTTCCAAAATGATGAAGAGAGCTTGCTTTTTAACCTCCATGAGTATGCCAAGGATCTGCTGGCAGCGGATAGGGTAGAAGAGGCCTGGCTGGTGTTGTTACAAGGGTGAGAAATGGGCAATTTGAGCAAAACAGGGCATTTAGCCCTACTAAACCCTATTTATCGGCAATAGAGCATGACCTCATCCTCCAGCACCAAGAGCATTACAAATGCCTCGCTCGGAAAGCTGCTCGTTGTAAACGAGGGCTTATTGGGGAAGTGCAGAAGGTAGGGATGGTTCAGGTGGTTGCTTCCTTAAACGCCCAATTCAGCATAATCCAAGCCATTTCATACTTCGTGCCGTGCACTTAATATTTTTTTACTTGATGATTTCTGTGGTCTTGGAGTCCAGCAGTTTTCCTTTTTCACATTTAAGAATCCTGTAGGGGTACTTGTTGAGCAAATCATGGTTATGAGTGGCCATGAGTACTGCCGTTCCCTGTTTGTTGATTTCCTGAAAAAGTTTGAAGATGCCATCGGCTACTTCTGGATCAAGGTTTCCTGTGGGCTCATCGGCCAATAGGATAGAGGGATGGTTTAACAAGGCCCTGGCAATGACCACACGCTGCTGTTCACCGCCGGAGAGCTGGTGGGGCATTTTGGTGGCTGCTCCGCCAAGTCCTACCCGCATGAGGACCTCAACCATCCTCGTTTTCATTTTGGCTTTGTCCTTCCAGCCCGTCGCACGCATCACAAAGTAGAGGTTTTCGGCTACGGTCCTGTCCGTGAACAGCTGAAAATCCTGAAAGACAATGCCGAGCTTTCGGCGAAGGAAAGGGACATCCTTGGTTTTGATTTCTTTCAGGTCATACCCTGAGATTTTACCGTAGCCCATTTTTAGGGGGAGGTCGGCATAAAGGGTTTTCAGCAAAGAGCTTTTTCCGCTTCCGGTCCTGCCGATGAGGAATACGAATTCGTCTTTTTCGATATCAAAGGTGACATCCTGCAGGATCGCAGTAATGCCTTGGAAGATGCAAGCCTTGTCAAGGCGGACCACCGGTTCACTGGAAAATACCATAGTGCGCGTTACAGTTCTAGTTTTTGTAATTTACCAAATGGAAGGGCTTTGATCAAGCGCTCCATTTCTTCTTCTTTCCCTTCCAAACCAAATTTTTCCAGGTTCTTTAGCGGACGATCAGCTCTAAAATAAGCCACAAGCACAAAGTTTTCGTCCCTGATTTGAATGTAATCCGGTATTTTGGCTTTGCCCTTGACCTTGATGATGTACATAAGAATAATTGGCTGTGATTTGAAAGCGAAATTTAAATGATAACGCTATGAGATAAAAATATTATGCCAATTTAAAATGGGTTATTATAAAAAACCACCACCCTAAACATCAAATGATGAAAGGATGGTGGAAAAATATAAAATTTAGTGGTTTTATTTTCCAGCTGCTTTGGCGTGATCGGCCAAGAATTTGGCAAGACCAGCGTCTGTAAGCGGATGGTTTAACAAACCAGTGATGACGTTAAGTGGACAGGTAACGACATCCGCGCCGATTTCAGCACATTTGATCAAGTGCATGGTGTGTCGGACAGAAGCGGCCAGCACCTGAGTGTCATAGCCGTAATTGGCGTAGATATGAACGATTTGCTCGATCAGTTCCAGTCCATCAAAGGCGATATCATCCAATCTTCCGATGAAGGGAGACAAATAAGTAGCTCCGGCTTTGGCCGCTAAAATGGCTTGGCCTGGTGAAAATACCAATGTGCAATTGGTACGGATACCTTCTTCACTAAAGTACTTGATTGCTTTCACACCGTCTTTGATCATAGGGACTTTTACGACGATTTTGTCGTCGATTTTGGCAAGTTCCTTACCTTCTTTGATGATGCCTTCAAAATCAGTGGAAATTACTTCCGCACTTACTTTGTCATCCACGATGTCACAAATGGCTTTGTAATGAGCCCTTACATTTTCGTCTCCTGTGATGCCTTCTTTGGCCATCAAGGAAGGGTTAGTGGTTACACCATCCAGTACACCTAGGTCATAGGCTTCTTTGATTTCATCTAGATTGGCGGTGTCAATAAAGAATTTCATTTGTAAAACGGTTTTTTGGTTTTGATGAATATGGTTGGCCATTGTTTGTTAATGGACAATGGCTGTAAATACAATTCTTCAGGTATTAACGTAAGTTGTTTCATGGAATCTTGCCTGAACCCCTGGCTTTCTATATTTTGAACGTGCAGGAAAAGGCCGAAATCACATGTTCCCTTTATGGGATGTAAAGTTAGGTGTTTATTTCGAAAGATGGTCAAAAATAATAAATGTATTTTTTACATTTATTAAAAAAGTAAAAAAAGAAGCGGCATCGCACCGCTACAACCGCCTACCCTTGCTTCCTTCCGGACCTGGGGGATTTGGCAGGAGCTGGTCGTGCCGCTTGAGTACAAAGGTACGGCAAAAACTTTCCCTAGCAAAACTCTGGACGAAAATATATTTCGGATTAGATTAACGCCTTAAAAATCAATTGAAAAATATAATTGGCAATATTATTGCAGCTCAATCGTTGAATATCAATTTTAAGAATTATGAAAAAATTACTATTTATTCTACCGATTTTATCGCTTGCACTTTTTGTAGGAAGCTGTTCATCCATGAAAGGCGCGCCTAACTATAAGGTAGGCATGGAAGAAAGTGATTTTCTGAAAGTCCACCCAGAGGCAGTGATCAGCAGTCTGGAGGGAAAGCAAAAAACCTACCGGGTGTTGAGGGATGAGCGATTTTACTTATTGGCCACATTTGAAGACGAACGTCTGATCAAATTGGAGGAAAAGGAATTGCCCCCTTATTGGAACAAGAAAACTGCTCCCAGTGCAGAGCAGGATCAAGATCAGTAATTGGTAAAGAAAAGACGTTAAGCGAGTCCCTTCAGGTACATGTTGAATTCTAAGGGGCTGCAGGACTCAAATTCGTCCACTTCAAGATCATCATAGATTTCGTCATCGAATTCCATGATGGTCTTTTCTATTTTTCCAGAGGGGTGAATGATCAGCTCCACTCCCGTTAAATCGTCTGGATTGACTTGTACCAGGACTTTGTAATCATCAAACGTCCTTTTGAAATACTTTGCGATTTTTGCCATAAAAACTTATCCCATTTAAATGTCCCGTAAAGATAGCTTTTTAAAATGGAGCGGGTAACCTCATCAGCAATCATTTTTATGCGACAGCATCCTTAGAGATTTTGAAGCCCATTGATGATTTGTTAGGACCATGCGATGGGTGATGGATCGTAGGCCTATCAGGGAATTGTCTTTAAACTATCCATTGCGGAACTTGCGGCTGTAAAAAATTAAAGTAAATACCTTTTGTAAAATAAAATGGCTTTTTATATTTGCCTGAAGTTAAGATTATGAAACAATTTAATACTCAATATTGGTGGTGGCAAACAGAACTTCTGACAGGGGAGAACAGCTGACCATTGCCTAATATTTAAGAGTGAAAATATTACCATATAAGGCTTGCTGGAATTCCCCAGTAAGCCTTTTTTTATTTTATCCGAAGTTTAACCATGGACACAAGACAACACTTTAAAATCAACACACGGTACAAAAAGCTGCTGGCAGATACCATTACCCCAGTAAGTATCTACCTGCAAGTAAGGGACAAATTTAAAAATCCCATCTTGCTGGAGAGTTCCGATTATCATGGCCAGGACAATAGCTATTCTTACATTTGTTTCAATCCTATGGCCACTTTTTCCTTTGATGGAAAAACGATAAGTGAAACTTTCCCGGAAGAAGAGAAACATCAATTTGACTTGAAAGAAGGGGAGAAGTTGGTGGATAAACTGAAAGCATTTTCATCCCGGTTTGAAGAGGAGGCCAATGATTTCAAATTCATTACCAATGGCCTGTTTGGTTACATGCAGTATGATACGGTGGGGAGTTTCGAGGACATTACCTTGGAAAATACCAAGGAATCCAATGTGCCTCAGGCTTTTTACGCGGTATATAAAAATGTGATAGTGGTCGATCATTTTAAGAACGAACTCCATATTTTTGATTATCATGTGAATGGAGAGGATGACCGGGTCAGAGAAATCGAAACGCTTTTAAACAACCGAAATATCCCTACGTATTCCTTCAAATTGGACGGGGAGGAAACCTCTAATTATACCGATAATCAGTTTTTAGATATCCTCCGTCAGGGGCGTGAACACTGCTTTAAAGGGGATGTCTTTCAGATCGTGCTATCCAGATGCTTTACTACAGGCTTTAAGGGGGATGAGTTTAACGTTTACCGGGCTTTGCGGTCGGTGAATCCATCACCTTATTTGTTTTACTTTGATTATGGATCCTATAAGGTGTTTGGCAGTTCGCCAGAAGCCCAGATAGTGGTTAAAGGTAGGAAAGCCACGATTTATCCCATTGCAGGGACCTTTAAGCGGACCGGGAATGATTTGGCCGATGCCGAGTTGGCGACAAAGCTTTATGATGATCCAAAGGAAAATTCCGAACACGTGATGTTGGTGGACCTGGCCAGAAACGATTTGAGCAGGTCTTCCGAGAAAGTTGAGGTAGAGGTTTTCAAAGAGATCCAGTATTACTCTCATGTCATCCATTTGGTGTCCAAAGTAACGGGCGTGTTACCGGAAACTGCCAATCCACTGCAGCTGGTAGCGGATACTTTTCCGGCCGGGACACTTTCAGGAGCTCCCAAATACCGGGCCATGGAGATCATCGACAAGCTCGAAAACACAAGCCGTAAGTTTTATGGAGGTGCCATAGGCTTTTTGGGATTCAATGGTGACTTTAACCATGCCATCCTGATCAGGTCGTTTGTGTCCGAGAACAACCGCCTTCGATTCCAGGCCGGTGCCGGAGTAGTCGCCAAGTCCTCCATCGAAAGTGAACTGCAAGAAGTCACCAACAAACTCCAAGCCTTACGTGTAGCCCTCAAAGCCGCCGAGCAGGTCTAATAATTGAAAAATTTGAAAATTGTAAGATTAAAAAATTATGGCAAAGATTGATTGTTTTGAGGAATTGGAGGTTTGGAAACATGCCGCAGAAATTGGGATAAAAGTGTATGAATTAGCTGACAAACCCCCTCTTTCGAAAGACTTTAAATCAAGAGACCAATTTATTGGATCTGCAATTTCAATATCAAACAACATAGCTGAGGGCTTTGAATACAATAACAACAATGATTTTATACGGTTTCTTAAGTATGCTAAAGGTTCAGCTGGTGAATTGAGAAGCCAGGCATTTGTTTTAAATAGGGCGGGAAGGATAGTCGAAGAGGATTATTTGATCTTAAAAGACATTCTGGTAAATATTTCAAAAGAAATTAAAGGTTTTATCAAATACTTAAGGGCATTTGAGAATAAAAAAAAGTGATTAGAAGAAAATAGAGATTGGGAAATAGATGGTTTTTCAATTTTCGAATTTTTCAATCTTTCAATTAATATATCATGAAAATACTAGTACTCGATAATTACGATTCATTTACTTATAACTTGGTGTATATCGTCCGTGAGCTGGGGTATGGGGCGGAGATGGATGTTTTCCGAAACGATAAGATCAAGGTAGAGGATGTAGCTGCTTACGATAAGATATTGCTGTCACCCGGACCGGGCGTGCCGGCAGATGCGGGCATCATGCCTGAGCTGTTAAAGCAGTATGCCAAGGAGAAAGATATCCTCGGCGTTTGCTTGGGACACCAGGCCATTGGCGAGGCTTTTGGCAGCGGTCTAAATAACCTGACGGAGGTAGTTCACGGGGTGGCTTCCGAAGTGAAGGTTTTCCAAAGAGACCTGCTCTTTGAGGGCGTGCCGGATAATTTTAAGATCGGAAGGTACCACAGTTGGGTGATCGATGAATCCACCTTGTCTGACGATTTGGAAATAACTGCCAAAACTCCAGATGGTCAGATTATGGCGGTAAGACACAAATCATACAAGGTAAGGGGACTGCAGTTTCATCCCGAAAGTGTACTGACCGAGCATGGCAAACAAATCGTTCAAAACTGGATAAATGGATGATTATTGCGCCATAATCAGTAAATTACAAGGAAATAAAAAACCACCATCATATTCTAATTCTAAAGCCGTTGCTTTGGAAAAACCATTATTTGATCATGAAATCGCGCATAGCCATGCCCACATTTAGCGGGGAATCGTCGACATGCAAGATCCACTTGACCATTTAAAAAGCACTTTAAGCAGATGAAAGATATTCTAAATCACCTAATTGAACATAGGACACTGGGCAAGGAAGAGGCGAAGTCAACATTAAAGAAGATCACCTCAGGAGCGTATAATCAGAGCCAAATGGCGGCCTTTATGACCGTCTATATGATGAGAAGTATCACGGTAGAGGAATTGGAAGGGTTCCGCGAGGCGATGCTCGAGCAGTGTATTCCAGTGGAGATCCCAGAATACGACGCCATGGACTTGTGTGGTACAGGAGGAGACGGAAAGGATACCTTTAATATTTCCACGCTTTCTTCCTTTGTGGTCGCAGGAGCAGGACAAAATGTGGCCAAACATGGAAACAATGGTGTTTCATCCATTTGTGGCTCTTCCAACTTACTGGCGCAGTTTGGCTATAACTTCACCAATGACATCAATGTGATCCGGAAAAATCTCGATGAAGCGGGGATTTGTTTTCTTCATGCACCGCTTTTTCATCCGGCCATGAAGAATGTGGGGCCTATTCGGAAGGAGTTGGGCGTAAAAACCTTCTTCAATATGCTTGGCCCAATGGTAAATCCCAGCTTTCCCAAAAAACAATTGGTAGGAGTGTTCAGTTTGGAGTTGGCAAGGCTTTATGGCTATCTATACCAAAACAGTCGGGTAGATTTCAGTATTTTACATTCATTGGATGGCTATGATGAGGTCTCCCTTACCGGAGATTTTAAGATGATTTCCAACAGCGGAGAACGGCTGATTTCACCAGAATCCATAGGCTTGCCAAGGTTAGACGCCAAATCCATTGAGGGAGGCAAAACCATTGAAGCGTCTGCTAAGATCTTTCAAGATATCCTAAAAGGTGAGGGGACAGAAGCCCAGAGAGCGGTAGTGCTGGCCAATTCGGCTGCTGCTTTGGTTACAGCTGACCAGTCCTTGAGCTTTGAAGAAGGGATTGTCAAGGCCGCCGAATCCTTGGACAGTGGAAAAGCGCTACAGACATTCAAAAAATTGGTCAATTCAAAAACATCTGTTTCACTAGCAAAATCTTAATCCATGAATATACTTGACAAAATCATTGCGCACAAAAAGGAAGAAGTAGCTGAGCGAAAAAGCTTGGTTCCCACCAAAATGCTCGAAAGAAGTGTGTTTTTCGAAAACAAGGTGGTGTCCATGAAAAAATATGTGACGCTTCCAACCAAAACCGGTATCATTGCGGAATTCAAACGGAAATCTCCCTCTAAAGGAGCCATCAACAGTGCCGCAAAGGTGGAGAAAACCAGCATTGGCTATATGCAGGCGGGAGCTTCTGCGCTGTCGGTATTGACAGACAAGGAATTCTTTGGTGGTTCCAATGAAGACCTGATCACCGCCCGGAAGTTTAATTTTTGTCCGATCCTTCGCAAGGACTTTATTGTGGATGAATATCAAATTGTGGAAGCCAAATCGATAGGGGCAGATTGTATCCTATTGATTGCTGCTGCGCTTGAGCCAAAACGATTGGAGGAGCTGGCCATTTTTGCCCATAAACTGGGGTTAGAAGTGCTGATGGAAGTGCATGATCAGGAGGAGCTTGACCGTTCTCTGAACGATCATTTGGATTTGGTGGGCGTGAACAATAGAAGCTTGAAGACCTTTGAAGTGTCCCTGGATACTTCGTATGATTTGGTCGGTCAAATTCCCGATAAATTTGTGAAGATATCTGAAAGTGGCATTTCTGATCCTCAGACATTGGTGGATTTGAAGAAGGGTGGATTTGATGGTTTTTTGATAGGAGAAAACTTTATGAAGTCTATCCGGCCGCATCAGGCTGCTTATAACTTTATGAACAAATACCGGGAACTGAGTCCGGATTTCAAAACAGAAACGGTTTAAAGCATGATAGTGAAAGTTTGCGGCATGCGCGATGCGGACAACATTCGTGAACTTGACGAAAAAGTTCAGCCAGACTTAATGGGCATGATCTTTTATCCAAAATCTCCCCGGTACGTGGCTGACCATTCAGCCATTCCGGCTACCAATGCTGCCAAGGTGGGGGTGTTTGTCAATGCTCCTGTCGCAGAAATCGTCGAAACCGTCCAAGGTTTTGGCTTGGACTATATCCAGCTCCATGGCAATGAGGATGTGGCTTTTGTAGCGGAATTGAAGCAAAAGACCACGGCTAATGTCATCAAGGTTTTTAGGGTGACGGCTGAAGTAGACTGGGAGTTTCTGAAAGGTTTTGAGCCCCATGTGGCTTATTTTCTCTTTGATACCGAGACGAAGGGATATGGTGGTTCTGGAAAACAGTTTGATTGGCAGTTGCTGGGAGCTTATCCGCTGGACAAACCGTTCTTGCTCAGTGGGGGGATTGATCAGGAGAGTGTTGCGGATATTTTAAGGTTAAAGCAGCAGCAGCCTCAATTGGCTGGAGTGGACATCAATTCCAAGTTTGAGCGTGAGCCAGCAGTCAAGGACATTGTCAAGATTAGTCGTTTTGTAAAGCAATTAAAAAATTAAAAACACGCCCTTCATGGGGGATTTGATAAAACTATGGTTAAAGTAGATGAAAAAGGGTTCTATGGGAAATTTGGAGGGGCTTACATCCCCGAAATGCTCTACCCCAACGTGGAAGAACTTAGGACCAACTATGAAAAGATCACGGAATCGGATGAATTCAAAGATGAATTTCATGCCCTTTTAAAGGACTATGTGGGGCGTCCAACTCCCCTGTATTATGCCAAGCGGCTTTCTCAGGAGTATGGAGCCAAAATTTACCTTAAGCGGGAAGACCTTTGCCATACCGGAGCCCATAAAGTGAACAATACCATTGGCCAAATTATTTTGGCCAAAAAGCTGGGCAAAAAGCGTATCATCGCGGAAACCGGGGCGGGCCAACATGGGGTGGCTACAGCGACGGTTTGTGCCTTGATGGGGATGGATTGTACCGTCTATATGGGGGCGATCGACATGGAGCGGCAGAAGCCCAATGTGGAGCGTATGCGCATTTTGGGAGCGAAAGTGGTGCCCGCTACATCGGGAAGTCAGACCTTAAAGGATGCCACGAATGAAGCACTGAGACAATGGATCAACAACCCTGTAGACACCCATTATATTATCGGCTCTGTGGTAGGCCCACATCCTTATCCGGAGATGGTCGCACGGTTTCAGTCCGTGATCAGTGAAGAGATTAAATACCAGTTGAAAGAGAAAGAAGGCAAGGAAGATCCTGACATGGTCATTGCCTGTGTGGGTGGTGGCAGTAATGCTGCTGGTGCTTTTTACCATTATTACAATACCCCTTCGGTCAGACTGGTGGCTGTTGAGGCGGCAGGATTGGGAGTGGCTTCCGGGAAATCTGCGGCGACTACCGCCCTGGGAACACCAGGTGTTTTGCACGGCAGCAAGACCTTGCTCATGCAGACTGAAGATGGTCAAGTGGTAGAGCCGCATTCTATTTCAGCTGGATTGGATTATCCGGGCATTGGGCCTGTCCATGCGCATTTGTTCGATTCCAAGCGGGGAGAATTTTATGCAGTGGAAGATGAAGATGCCATGAAAGCCGGAGTGGAGCTGAGTAGATTGGAGGGAATCATCCCAGCGATCGAATCGGCCCATGCCCTTTCTGTACTCAAGCAGTTGAAATTTAAGCCTTCCGATGTCATCGTGATCAACCTGTCCGGAAGAGGCGATAAGGACTTGGATACCTATATTAAATGGGGAGGGTATTGAGTAGCAATTAACAAGTATTAAGCGCAAAGAAAAAAAGAAGATTGGCAGTTGAGGTTGGAGGAGTGGTGTTTCCAATCTTCCAATGTTAACATTTCCAACCTTTCAATCAACTATGAACCGAATAGATCAATTATTTCAGGAAAAGAAGGGAAACATTCTTTCCATTTATTTTACGGCAGGTTTTCCGAAGCTGGATGATACGCTTGCGATTATGGAAGCCATAGAAGGAGCGGGTGCTGACATCATCGAAGTAGGGATGCCTTATTCAGATCCAGTGGCAGATGGCCCCACGATACAGGAGAGCAACAAAGCGGCTTTGGAAAATGGGATGAACATGAAAAAAATGTTCCAGCAGCTGGAGAAGATGCGGGAAACGGTAACGATCCCAGTGGTGCTCATGGGCTACCTCAACCCTATTTTGCAGTATGGCATAGAGGCATTTTGCAAGAAATGTAATGAAGTGGGTGTGGATGGGCTAATAGTGCCAGATTTACCTATCCAACAATACCAGGATGATTACAAAGCATTGTTTGACGAATATGATCTGCGAAATACGTTCCTGATCTCTCCGCAAACGAGCGAGGAGCGCATCCGTGAAATCGACCAGCAATCTGATGGATTTATTTACATGGTTTCATCGCATAGTATTACAGGTGCGAAATCCGGTATTTCAGATGAGCAAGAGGCGTATTTTGAACGGGTTAAGAGCATGGAATTGGAAAACCCTCGATTGATCGGTTTTGGGATTTCAGACCATGCCACATTTTCCAAAGCTTCCTCCTACAGCCATGGTGCCATCATCGGCAGTGCTTTTATCAAAGTACTCAGCAATGCCAAGGACCTGAAAGCAGATATCAATACATATATCCAGGGTGTGCTGCAGGGATAGTTTCTCTTGGGCGCAAGCAGTGAAGCGTTTAAAGAATGAGGTGAGACCAAAAGGTGAATCACTTTGCTCCAGCTGAAACCTTCACCCCTTACCATGTTTAACCCTAATTAACCTTCAAACCTTCAAAACACATTAAAAAATGATCATACAAGTAAAACAGGACATCACCGAAGTTCAAAAGGAGCGCCTGATCAAAGAAATCAATCAAATTGGCTACAAGATTACCGAGGTGATCACCCAAAAGGGAACGTACTTGGTAGGGATCGGTAGTGCAGAATTTGACATACGGAAATTTGGCCACCACGAAGGCATACAGGATATTCACATTGTTTCCGATGCCTATAAATTGGTGTCCAGAAAGTGGAAGGTCAATCCCACTTCCATTGATTTGGGAGATGGTGTGTATATCAAGGAAGGTGATATGGCCGTGATGGCTGGTCCATGTTCTATCGAGAGTGAAGAGCAGATCGTTAAAGTCATCGATCACTTAAAAGCCAATAACATCAAGATCATGCGTGGTGGCGTATACAAGCCCCGAAGTAGCCCGTATGCATTTCGAGGATTAGGAATAGAAGGGTTGAAGTTATGGCATGAACTGGCCAGTAAGGCAGGCATCAAGATCATCACGGAGGTCATGCAGGTTTCGCAGATCGAAGAGATGATGGATTATGTGGATGTTTTCCAAGTGGGTGCCAGAAACACCCAAAATTTCAACTTGCTGGATGAATTGGGCAAGGTGGACAAGCCAGTGATGATCAAGCGGGGGATTTCCGGCACAATTGAAGAATTGCTGCAGTCTGCTGAATACGTTTTTTCAGGCGGTAATGAAAAGTTGATATTGTGCGAGCGGGGTATTAGGACCTACGAAAAGGCCACCCGAAACACCTTGGACCTGAATGCTGTTCCGGTGCTGAAAGATAAATCTCACCTGCCTGTGGTGGTGGACCCGTCCCATGGCATCGGCATCCGTAAATTTGTGCATCAGATGGCCTTGGCAGGGGTAATGGCCGGGGCTGACGGGATCATTTATGAAACACACGAAATCCCCGAAAAGGCTTACTCGGATGGTCAGCAGACACTTGATTTTGCCCAAAGCTCCCAATTGGCAAGTCAGATCAGAAAGACATTTGCCATGCGGAAGACCTTTGATCTGTTGTAGTCAGGTTTGATCCATTTTGAGTAGGACGATAACGGTACAAGGTGATCTTGCTTAATTTTGAAACAAGGAATTTTGATTAAAAAAAGTATCTTTCTATCTTTACCGCACAAGATGAAGAACCTATCCGTAAAATATTACAGCTATTACTACCATTTCCTCCCCGAAAAGGATTAGGTGTAATGCTGTGAGCTTTACTGAAAAGATAATGAAAGGCCTAATCCTAAACGGGGTTAGGCCTTTTTGTTTTTAACCCCATGAAAGAGAATTCGTAGAATATTATAAACTAACCCAAATATAAAATGGCAGGTAAATCAGCTGAATGGGTCTTCGAGGACCCCAGATTAAAAGCAATGCATCAGGATTATGATGCCTACACGGAAGAGAATTTTGCTGTATGGAAAACCCTTTATGAGAGGCAAATTGTCAACCTTCCCAATGCAGCTTCCAAGGCATATCTGGAGGGTATCAAGGAAATCAACTTTACGGCTGATCGGATAGCTAATTTCTCCGAGGTGAACCAAATCCTGAGCAAGTCTACGGGCTGGGGTGTTCAGGTGGTGCCGGGATTGATTGATGATGATTTGTTTTTTGGCTTATTGAACCATAAGCGGTTTCCTTCTTCCACTTGGCTAAGGAAAATGGAACAGCTCGATTACTTGGAAGAGCCGGATATGTTTCACGATGCCTTTGCCCATATGCCTATGCTGACCAATCAGCCATATGTGGATTTTTTACAGGATCTAAGCGGTATTGCACTCAAGTACATTGATGATAAATGGGCGATTCATTTGCTTTCCAGAATTTATTGGTTCACCATAGAGTTTGGATTGATCAGGGAAAACGGTGCGTTAAAGATTTACGGTGCAGGAATTTTAAGTTCTGCGGGTGAAACCAAGTTTAGCCTTTCGGATGACCCTGAGCACCGTGATTACGATGTGAGAAGTATCATGCAGACCCCTTATTGGAAGGATAAGTTTCAGGACAAGTATTACGTGATAGAAAGTTATGAGCAGCTCTATAATTCCATTCCTGAGATTGAACGTGTCTTGGCAGAAGAGCTGATAGCCAATGAAGACCCTGAGAAAGAGCCTTAAGGATTTGGATTGAAGTTTTGGGGATTGACCTTTCTGCCAAATAGATTGGATAATGCCTTCTAAAATAGGATATAATGTTTATTTTTGAGACGCGAAAATACAAGTGATTCTATGCTTGTACAGTCAGATCAAAAAGTTCACAAACCTAAGTGATAGGCCTCAAATTTTCCTTTGGGAATTTGAGGTCTATTTAGCTTTTAAGTAGTAGTAAATTAAATGGATGTAGCCATTATAAAATATAATTCCGGGAATGTGCTCTCTGTGCTTTATGCGCTTGAGCGGCTCGGCATCAACGCCAACCTTACCGATGATGTGGAGGAGATCAAAAAGGCCGATAAGGTGATTTTTCCCGGACAA
This sequence comes from Echinicola vietnamensis DSM 17526, assembly GCF_000325705.1. Taxonomy (NCBI): domain Bacteria; kingdom Pseudomonadati; phylum Bacteroidota; class Cytophagia; order Cytophagales; family Cyclobacteriaceae; genus Echinicola; species Echinicola vietnamensis. The sequence goes on from NC_019904.1 coordinate 2,986,386, forward strand.
GGGGAGGCCAGTTCTGCCATGCGGTACCTTCGTGAGCGAAACCTGGATCAGCTGATCAAGGACCTGAAGCAGCCTTTTTTTGGCATTTGCCTTGGGCAGCAGCTTTTGTGCGAATATTCTGAAGAAAATGATACCGAATGCTTGGGGGTTTTTCCTGTGAAAGTAAGGAAGTTTCCGCCAGCGGATAAAGTGCCCCATGTGGGTTGGAATAGCCTTCAGGAGACTCAAGGGCAGCTTTTAGAAGGGATCAATACGCATGATTATGTTTATTATGTCCACAGTTATTTCGCTGAAATTCACCCTGAATTTACCGTAGCCAAAACCCATTACATCGAAGATTTCAGTGCTTTGTTACAGAAGGACAACTTCTATGCAATGCAGGCTCACCCGGAAAAGAGCAGTCACTCGGGACAAAAAATATTAACCAACTTCTTGAAATTATAATCATGGAAATCATTCCTGCAATTGATATTATCGGAGGGAAATGTGTGCGTTTGACCCAAGGAGATTATGGCCAGAAAAAAGAGTATGCCGACAATCCGTTGGAGGTGGCCAAAAAATTCGAGGGAGCTGGAATCAAGCGGCTGCATTTGGTAGACTTGGATGGTGCCAAGGCCAAAACGATCGTAAACAGGGCGGTTTTGGAAAACATCACCTCCCATACGAGCCTAAAGGTTGATTTTGGCGGCGGAGTCCAATCAGATGAGACCATTCAAATGGCTTTCGATGCCGGTGCCAGCCAAGTCACTGGAGGCAGCATAGCGGTAAAAAATCCAGCCCTGTTTGAGGGGTGGTTAGAAAAGCACGGATCCGAGAAGATTATCCTCGGCGCAGATGCCAAGAATAGAAAGATTGCGATCAGCGGCTGGGAAGAAACCACTGAGGCCGATGTAGTGGATTTCATCAAGGACTATCATGCCAAAGGTGCCCGTTATGTCATCTGTACTGATGTGGCCAAAGACGGGTTGCTGCAAGGGCCATCTGTGGACTTGTACCGGGAAATTATCCAAGAAATCCCCGGTATTCGACTGATCGCGAGTGGAGGAGTGGCCGAAGTGAGGGATTTGGAAGTGCTGGAAAAGATCGGAGTGTTTGGTACGATTGTCGGCAAAGCCTTCTATGAAGGAAGGGTCAGCTTGGAGGAGTTGGCCACTTTTGCAGACTGATAAAAGAATAAATGATGGCTTTAGTTTGTGAAGACAGCAATTTAATAAGGTTATCCTGAACGAATTATCGCGGTAGCCGAACTCACCATGATCATGGTTGATGAAGCGGCCCAAAAACCGAAACTGATTAATTAGATGTTGACAAAGAGAATAATACCTTGCCTTGATATCAAAGAAGGGCGTACGGTGAAGGGAGTGAATTTTGTGGACCTGCGCGATGCAGGTGACCCGGTGGAATTGGCCAAGGTCTATTCTGATGAAGGGGCAGATGAATTGGTGTTTTTGGACATCACCGCAACGGTAGACAAGCGAAAGACTTTGGCGGAATTGGTGACCCGGGTGGCCAAAGCCATTAATATTCCTTTTACGGTCGGCGGGGGCATTTCCACAGTGGAGGACGTCAAAGTATTGCTTAACGCCGGTGCGGATAAAATCAGCATTAATTCCGCAGCTGTCAAAAGGCCTGAAGTCATAGATGAAATGGCTGCCGAGTTTGGCAGCCAATGTATCGTTGTGGCCATCGATACCCGAAACGTAGATGGAGTGGACCTCGTGCACACCCATGGTGGCCGAAAGCCTACCACCCTCCAAACCCAAGCTTGGGCCAAAGAGGTGGCAGACAGGGGAGCAGGTGAAATTCTCTTGACGAGCATGGACCATGACGGGACCAAAGCAGGATTTGCCGATGGGCTGACCAGCGAGATTTCTGCCGCCTTGACCATTCCGGTCATCGCTTCTGGCGGGGCAGGGACCATGCCACATTTTAAAAGTGTTTTTACCGCGGGAAAGGCCGATGCTGCCTTGGCCGCCAGCATTTTTCACTTTAAGGAAATAGGCATTCCAGCGCTGAAGCATTACTTGGCCGGAGAAGGGGTGACCATGAGAATTTAATGTAATTACGGACAATCAAGCAAATGGAAAATTTAAAAATAGATTTTGATAAAGTAAACGGACTGGTTCCGGCCATTATCCAGGATGCCACTACCAATGCCGTGTTGATGCTGGGGTATATGAATGAGGAGGCGCTTCAGAAGACCCAGGAGAGTGGAAAGGTTACGTTTTTCAGCAGGACCAAGCAGCGCCTATGGACGAAAGGGGAAACATCCGGTAATTTTATGCATGTCCAATCCATCAAAGTAGATTGTGATAACGATACGCTTTTGATCAAGGCGGATCCTGTTGGACCAGTGTGCCACACTGGGGCGGATACTTGTTTTGATGAGAAAAATACCTCCAAGACGGCCTTTATCGATCAGTTAAGGAGCATTATCAAAGACCGTAAAAATAACCCTACCGATAAGTCTTACACCGCTTCACTTTTTGCCAAGGGCATCAACAAGGTAGCTCAAAAAGTGGGAGAAGAGGCAGTGGAAATTGTCATTGAGGCGAAAGATGATCATAAGGACCTTTTTATGGGAGAAGCGGCAGATTTGCTTTTCCATTATTTGGTGTTGCTGGAGGCCAAAGGCTATGAATTGGATGAGGTGATGGATGTGCTTATCCAGCGCCATAAGGGTTAATCCTGCATTAGGTCATTTTTGGGGCCATGTGTGCAGTGGCTGTGCGAATGACATTTCACGATGGCATCCACTTATTTTTTAATACGCCGGAAATTCTTTGGCAAGGCCTTCGAAATCATCGATCATCACCCAAGATGTTTTAGAGGGAAGTTTTCTGCTGCGGGCTGGAAAACTTCCCTTTTCAATATAATGCAATGCAGCTGCTAGTCGCGGTTCATTGATGTTTCCCCAATCATATGAAACGCCGTCAATGGCCTCGTAATCCACCGGGAAGCCATCGAAATATTCGGCTGTGCCGTTTGCATTGGCAGTGGAAAAGGTGATGGGGACGAGTTCTACGTTACGCTCCTTTAGGTTTTTATTAAAGTCAGATAAAGGGAAAGCTCCTACAGGTTTGCCATAGGTGCTTTGACCGACCAGTTTTACCTCCATATAAGGCATGAGGCAGTTGATTGTAAGCTCACTGGCAGAAGCTGAGCCTCTTGCGGTAATGAAAATCACACGGTCAAGGGATATATTCCCTTTTTTGCTAAAATGGACGCTTTTATCCATATCGGTTTTGTTGTGATTGTGCTGGTTGGTATACATGATGGTCCCGTCTGCAGCAGGAGGGACGATCCTGTTCATGAGCTGTTCGGCCACCCGAACCGAACCGCCGCCATTGTAACGCAGGTCAATGATCAGCTCAGAAATGTTAGCTTCTTCCAGTGCGTTAAAAGCCTCTTCGACTTCTTGGCTTTGGGTGGGTTTGAGTCCTGCTGTGGCCTTAAAGCTGTTATAAACAAGGTAGCCGGTTTTCTTTCCGTTTACATCGATGATGGATTGGTGCAGAATGGAATTGGACTGATAGGCGGCTTTTACGATTGTCCGAGTGGTCGTTGTCCCGTTGGGTAATTCAAATGTAAAAGAATTGGAAGTGCCACTTTCAGCAGGGCCAAGTTGGAAATCGTAACCGGTATTTGTTTTGTATTCCGCGACAGGCTTTCCGTTTACTTGGATGACCTTCCAGCCTCTTTTCCACCCGTCTTTGCCTGCAGGAGCGTCATTGTACACAAATGTAAGGTAGAGGTCCCTGTCTTCTGCTAGTCCCCAGCCGAAGCCATGACCGATATTTTGGCCTGTAAAGGCCTTGTCAAAAGCATCTGGCGTCGTCAAATACGACCACCGGTCCAGCTCGCTAAATGTTAGGGCGTCCAAAAGATCTTCATAGTTCCGATAAGCATCAAAGTCCACTCTGGCAGGCATCTTATCATTCCAGTAGTACCATTCCGCCATGCTGGCATATATGCCAGCTTTGACCATGCTATCGGTGAAGCGCGGATCATCCAGGTCATCATGACAGGAAGTTATGGCCAAGGTAACAAGGGTAATAACTCCAATAAAAGACAACAGGGGGATTCTTTTCATAGTGGCTTTATCTTCATGCATATACGGAAAAAGGAATAGTACAGGTTTTGGCAAATGGTGGTTTTTCCAGTCGCTAAAAATACGGGATATTTCAATCAAAACTAAAACCTGCAGCTTGGTTTTGGTGTTAGTACTTATGAGTAAATACAAAAGACTATGGAAAAAACAACTGCAAAGAAACCGGCAAAAGTGGATAAGCGGGCAAAAATAATGGAAGCTTTTAAGGGGTACATTCTTGAGCATGGCAAATCTCCTGCCTCGGTTTTCAAGTTTACCAAGGAGCTGAAAATGAAAGAAGCAGATTTTTACGCATTTTTCTCCAGTTTTACCTCCGTGAAGAAAGCCATCTGGCAACGTATACTCCAAGTCACGCTGGAGGCACTTGAGTCCCAGGAAGTTTATCATACCTATTCGTCAAGGGAGAAACTGTTGGCATTTTTTTATACCTGGATCGAAGAATTAAAGCATCATAGAAGCTATTTGTTGGTGTTGTATGGTGAACATCAGCTGCCCAGCCGGTCGTTACCGCAAGAGCTGAAAGGATTTCGGAGTGATTTTAAAACCTATATTCAAGGGGTGCTGGCAGCAGGAGAGGAGACCGATGAGATCGCCAAGCGTCCCTACCTAAGTGATAAGTACGATGAAGCCATATGGCTGCAAGTGATGTTTGTGTTTAGGTTTTGGGTGAAGGATCAATCGGATGGTTTTGAAAAGACCGATGAAGCCATTGAGAAATCCGTGAACTTGGCTTTTGACCTGATGGGCAAAAGCGCACTGGATACTTTTGTGGACTTTGCCAAATTCCTGTATCAATCCCGTTAACCAAGTTTACCAGTGGAAAAGAAAGAGCAAGTCAGTATCCCCGTGGGCAAGGTCCAGCGGGCTGCGAAGTTTATCAAAACAGGCGCAAAAGTCGGAGGCAATTACGTGAAGCATTATGCTCGGAAGTTTAAGGATCCTGAGCATTCCCGCGAACAATTGGACAATGAAAATGCGACGGATATTTATGGTTCATTGAGTGAACTAAAAGGCAGTGCCCTGAAAGTGGCGCAGATGATGTCCATGGACAAGAACCTTTTGCCCCGGGCCTATCAGGAGCAATTTTCCATGGCCCAATACAGTGCACCACCACTGTCCTATCCCTTGGTGGTGAAGACATTTCAAAAGTATTTTGGAAAGGCACCAGAAGCGGTTTTCGATACCTTTACCCGATCTGCGGTGAATGCGGCTTCCATTGGGCAGGTTCATCAGGCTACCTCGGAAGGGAAAAAGCTGGCCGTTAAGATCCAATACCCTGGAGTGGCCGACAGCGTGAGTTCTGACCTGAAGCTGGTACGGCCTTTTGCCCTTCGTTTACTGAATATCAGTGATAAAGAGCTGAATCATTATATGGCGGAAGTGGAGGAGCGTTTGCTGGAAGAAACGGATTATGAGCTTGAAGTGCGGCGGTCCAAGGAGATTTCTGCGGCATGCAGTCACATACCGCATTTAGCCTTTCCGACCTACTATGAAGCGTTCAGCTGTGAACGTGTCATTACGATGGACTGGTTAGAAGGCATGCACATCAAGGAATGGCTACAAACGAATCCATCCCAAGCGGCAAGGAACAGGATCGGGCAAGCGCTTTGGGATTTCTATCACCACCAGGTGCATGAGCTCAAGCAGGTTCATGCTGATCCGCATCCCGGAAATTTCATCATGATGAATAATGGTGATTTGGGAATCATTGATTTCGGCTGTGTGAAAGTTATTCCAGCGGATTTTTATGCGGGCTACTTTAGCTTGATCAAAAAGGAGCTGGTTGCCAATAAAGAGGAGCTGGATAAGATATTTTATGACTTGGAGTTTATTTCAGATCGGGATACAGCGGAGGAAAAGGCGTTTTTTAAAGCTGTTTTCAAAGAGATGATTTCCCTGATAGGAAAACCGTTTCATGAAGCGTCTTTTGATTTCGCAGACGACCAGTATTTTGATCAGATCTTTGCGCTTAGTGATCGCGTGTCCAATGACAAAATGTTCAAAAAGTCCAGGCAAGCCCGAGGTTCTAAACACGGGCTCTATGTCAACAGGACCTATTTTGGACTGTATAGTTTACTAAACCAGCTACAGGCCAAGGTACAGACGACTAAGCCGGAGTGGCTGGAGAACAACGGGTGATGACCGCAGCTCTTCCCGATAAGCATCTGGTAAGAAGGGCGCATCAACTTGGTTTCGAAAATGAGTACACAATATGCCGTCATCGCGAGGAACGCTAGTGGAAGGCAGGGCAAACCTCCTTTCTCAATGATAATGGAGAGCTATCAGCCTTTGACAAGTTACTTGGTGCCACTATCGTTCCGCACGCAATGATGGTTTTAAATCAAGTATTGGAGATCATTTTAACCTGTTCAGAGTTGGCTCTATAAAAGCGGAAAATACAGGGAAACAAGAGGGGGAACCGTGTTTCCGGGGGCGATGGATTTCTATGTTTTTTGCAACAAGGAAACGCCAACAAGTCTCCATATCACGGCATAATTATAAAGCCCTTTTATGGCAGGTTACTTCATGCATGTTTCGGATTTACGGATGCTGGTAACTGATACGGTAAATGCAGCCAGCCATATCGTCTGATACCAGTAGACTGCCGTCTGGCAATTCCTGTACGTCCACAGGACGTCCCCAAACTTCCTGACTGGCATCATCGAGCCATCCTGATGCAAATACATTTTCGCCGGTCACCTCACTGCCTTCGAGCAAGACATTGGTGACGGTATAGCCACTTTTTTTGCTTCTGTTCCAAGAGCCGTGTTTGGCTACGAAAATGGACTTTTTGAAGGAATCAGGAAACATGTTTCCCGCATAAAACCGCATTCCCAAAGGAGCCACATGAGGTCCCAGTTTGGCTTTTGGAGCCTGATAAGCGGATTGTTCTTCTCCAGCATCTCCAAATTCAGGGTCTTTGACGTCGCCTGCGTGCCAGTAAGGATAGCCAAAATGTTGGCCTGTTTCAGTTACCGCATTTAGTTCGCATTCAGGGACATTGTCGCCCATTTGGTCGCGTCCGTTATCGGTAAACCAGAGGTTTTTGCTGTCCGGATGCCAGTCAAAACCAACTGAGTTTCGCACACCATGCGCTACGATTTCCGGGGATGGATCCTTCGCACTGACGTCCAATCGGGTGATGGAGGCGAAGATGTCTTTCTCAGGGTCGCAGATATTGCATGGAGCACCCACTGGCACGTAAAGCAGGCCGTCGGGGCCAAAAGCAATGAATTTCCATCCATGGTGCCCCTCTGTGGGATATTGATCATAAACCACTTCGAAACTGGGGTCGGTTAGGTGGTTTTTGATGTCCGGGAATTTTAAAATGCGATTGATTTCTGCGACATACAAATCCCCGTCCTTGTACGCCACGCCATTGGGGGAATTTAGCTCTTCTGCCAGCGTGTAGCGAAAGTCTGCTTTTCCATCGCCATTTTCATCGATCACTGCATAGACATTGTTTTCCTGGCGATTTCCTACAAAAACAATTCCTTCTTCAGACATGCTCAGGGAGCGGGCGTTGGGGATATTGGCAGCCCATACGTCGATGGTGAAATTTTCGGGTAATTGGATGGTTTCGAGCTTTACTTCCGCGGAATCCGAAGAAATATCCACCCGGTTTTCTCCATCCTTGGCTTCTATCGGTTTGAGCTTATTTTCCTGATCTGTTCCACACGAAAATATCAAGAGACAGAAGGATAATGTACCAAACAAGGTTTTGTGATAATTCATAAAATAGGGTTTGTAGTGTTCAATAATTCTTCAAGTTAAGAAAAAGTTGATTTTTTTCATCAGAATGATTTATAAACGGGAGAATCCTTATTTTTGCAGCATGTTATCCATCAATAATTTATCCTATTATATCGGCGGGAGGGCATTGTATGAAAATGCTTCCTTGCATATCAAACCAAAAGACAAGATTGGCTTAGTGGGGCTCAATGGAACCGGTAAGTCTACCTTGCTAAAAATCATAAATGGAGACTATCAGCCCAGTAAAGGCGAGATCCAAAAATCAAAAGATTGTACCATTGGGTTTCTAAATCAGGACCTGCTGTCCTATCAGTCGGATGACAGTATTTTGGATGTGGCCTTGGAGGCTTTCAAGGAGACCTTAGGCTTGCAAGCGGAGATCGATGCGGTGCTCAAGCAGATGGAGACCGATTACTCGGAAGAAATCATCCATAAACTGGCCAATTTACAGGAGCGTTTTGAAGCGAATGAAGGATATACCATTAAGGCAAAGGCTGAAGAAGTGCTGGAGGGTATTGGATTTGCTACCAAGGATTTGGTAAGGCCACTGCGGACATTTTCTGGTGGGTGGCGAATGCGTGTAATGCTGGCGAAGTTGCTGCTGGAAAAACCGTCATTGTTAATGCTCGATGAACCCACCAACCACCTTGACCTTCCTTCTATCCAATGGGTAGAAAATTACCTGAAAACCTATGAAGGAGCAGTGATCGTGGTATCCCACGACCAGACTTTTCTTGACAATTGCATTGAGACAACGGTCGAAGTATCGCGGCAAACGTTGACACCATATGCGGGGAATTATTCCTTCTATAAGGAGGAGAAAGTGGAGCGTGAGGAGATCCAGCAGAATGCTTATGAGAACCAGCAAAAGATGATCAAGGACACGGAGCGGTTTATCGAGCGGTTTCGTGCCAAAGCTTCCAAATCCAACCAGGTGCAGTCACGTGTGAAGGCCCTGGAGAGGATGGAACGTGTCAATGAGGTGGTCAGTGATAATATCTCCGTTAATTTTAAATTCAAGTTCTCCAAGCAGTCCGGCAGGGATGTGGTGACCTTGGATCAAGTGTCCAAAGCATACGGAGACATTACCATTTTGGATAATACTTCCGCCAGGATCGAGCGGGGAGATAAGATTGCCCTGATCGGAGCCAATGGCAAGGGGAAGTCCACATTGCTTCGTATCATTGACGGCTCCGAAAAAATCGATGGGCAGCGACAAGAAGGTTATAATGTCGTCAAATCCTTTTTTGCGCAGCACCAATTGGAAGCCCTGAATGTCAACAATGAGATCCTGCAGGAAATGGTGCAAGCGGGCAGTGACAAAACGGAAACCGAGCTGCGGAATGTGCTGGGTTGTTTCTTGTTTACAAATGATGATGTGTTCAAGAAGATCAAGGTACTGTCTGGGGGAGAGAAGTCAAGGGTAGCGTTGGCGAAGACGCTGATTTCCGAAGCGAATTTTTTGTTGCTGGATGAGCCTACCAACCACTTGGACATGCAATCCGTCAATATCTTGATCCAAGCATTAGAGCAGTATGAGGGCACATTTATAACTGTTTCGCACGATCGTCATTTTATCAAGGGGGTGGCCAATAAAATTTGGTATATCGAAGACCATGAGATCAAGGAGTATCCGGGGACTTATGACGAATATATGCTTTGGCGGTCCCAGCAAGATGAAAAAACAGATGCTCCTGCGGTAAAAAAGGAAAAAGTGACTAAACCTAAGCCTGTCAGAAATGATGGAGAGGTGAATCAAGCGAAAAAGGATCTCAAGAAAAAGGAACGTGAACTGGAGGAGATCGAGGATAGCATCATGAAGCTGGAAGAGGAGAAAGCCGGGTTGGAGAAGCAGCTTGCTGATCCGGCCGTTTTCCAAGATGAAGAGCAGTCGCAAAAGGTAAATAAAGCGTATGAGGAATTGAGGGGAAAGGAGCAAAGCCTTACTGCTCAGTGGGAGCAGATCGCAGAAGAAATCCAAGAGCTTCAGGAGGTTGTTTCCTGACGGGGCAGTTGAGAAGTGAAAAATGAAATGCCAGGTCTCCGGTACGGTAGATCTGGCATTATTTTTTATCTTGCTTTTTGATTAAGAACATGACCAAGTAGACTATGCGAATTTTGACCGTGCTATTTTTATGTGGTAGCCTATTGTCTGCAAAAGTGGCTTTTGGCCAGGAGATAATGGAGGATAAGGTTTTTGAGGAAAATATCCAGACCGTACAGCTTTACCGTAATGGTGGCCAGGTTTCAGCCCAAATGAATACTCCTGTGATCCCGCTGGGCAATGGAGGATTGGTATTGGAGTTTGATGACCTTGCCTATGAACCCGATCGATATTCGGCCACCCTGATTCATTGTGATGCCGATTGGACACCATCGGGGCTAAAGTCTGCCGATTACCTCCCCCGTTTCAATGAATTCAATATTACCGAGTACGATTATTCCATAAACACCAGGGTGCCCTATGTGCATTTTACCTTTCCTGTTCCCCAAGTGACCAAGTCCGGAAATTATATCCTTAAAGTCTACCGTGGCCGGAATGAGGACGAGGTGGTCATTACTCGGAGGTTTATGGTGTACCAAGATCAGGCAAAAGTGGGTGTGCAGTTATTACCTCCCTCCATGAATGAGGAGCGGATGAGCGGCCAGCAGATTGATGTTTTAGTGAATTATGGGAGCCGGGATATAAAGAACCCTTTGGAAAATGTCCAGGTTGTGGTGCGTCAAAACCAGCGGTGGGACAATGCAAAAGTCGGAGGAAAGCCTTCCTTTGTTCGCCCAGATAAGAGCCAGTTGGAATATCGGTTTTTTACAGGAGAAAATATCTTCGATGCCGGCAATGAGTTCAGGTTTATAGATTTACGCTATGTGAGGACCACGGGAAGGAATATTGTTTCCATTGACATGAAAGATGATGTAGTCTATGCTTCTACAGCGCTCAACGAGCCCCGGCGTACATCGAGTTATTTGGAGTATTTGGATCTGAACGGGCAGTTTATCATCGAAAATCAAGAGCGGGGAAATCCCAAGTTGGAAAGTGAATATGTGTTGGTGACTTTTTCGGCGGACACAGGTGAGGAAGCCGGAGTCCCTTATGTCTTTGGCGCATTGACCAACTGGGGGCAATCTCCACAGGCGAAGATGACCAAAAATGGGGCGAGTGGTGATTTCCGCACAGCGTTGCTGCTAAAGCAAGGGTGGTATGATTACCAAATTGCCATAAAAAAGGATGGAAGCTGGAACACCACTTTAATGGAGGGAAGCCATTTTCAGACGGAAAATGAATATGATGTTTTGGTGTATTATCGGGATTTCGGGTCTCGCTATGATGAATTGATAGGCTATACGACTATCAATGCCAATAAACGAAGGTTTTAGCAGGCGAGCCATTTCCGCATAATGCCGTTTTTATGGGGCAACTAATCCAAGTGTAAGCTTTATTCACACCGGTAATTAGAATGATTTTAAGCCACGGATAAAAGGGATGTGCACAGATTTGCAATGGCTAAAGCATCCTGTCTAGGTTTGTCAATGTCCATCTGTGGCCATTAGAATAGTAGTCACCGAAAAAGGCCAGCCCTCGACTATTACGTTTGGTCCAAGCCTTAACAGGGAGCCTTCTTCGTGACCAAGGCAAGTCCATGTTAAACGTTAACATCATTTTAAGCCACGGATAAAAGGGATGTGCACAGGTTTGCAATGGCTAAAGCATCCTGCATAGTTTTGTCAGTGTCCATCTTTGGCCAATAGAATAGTAGCTACCGAAAAAGGCCAGCCCTCGACTATTACGTTTGGTCCAAGCCTTAGCAGGGAGCCTTCTACATGATCAAGGCAAGTCCATGTTAAACGTTATCATCATTTTAAGCCACGGATAAAAGGGATGCAGCCATTTGCAATGGCTAAAAGGTCCTATCTATGTTTATCAGTGTTCATCCGTGGCCAAATAGTAGCCGTCGAGAAAGGCTAGTGCCAACGTTTCTGCTTGATAGAGTATCAATTAGCCTGCTGATGTGTCCAATTCCTTATAGAAAGCACAAAGTATCAAAAAAAAACTCCAGCTGATTTGATCAACTGGAGTTTGTCGTTTACTGCTCGTCTTCTTCTTTGTTGGGTTGGTCTTGCTGTTGTTGTCGGGATTTGTACGGGACAAATCCTTCTCTTTTGAACTTGTACGGTTCAGTGCGTTGACTTGGCGAGTTGTTGGCCAAATCCAGCATACCAAAGCCTTTGTGTGTAAAGGCTCCCAGTCCACATTTGAATACGAAATCCTGTACTTCATGTGCTGCATAGAGCGTGAAAGGCAGGGTGTAGCCTCTTACTTCATACTTCACATCCATGTCGTACACGGAGTAAATCCTAGCAAATTTCTTTTGCTGTTCTTTCAGCTTATTTACATAATTCATGTCTGGGACCACCTGGAATTTATAGAAAGATTCCATTTGTTCCTGGCTGTACCATCCTGAGCGCTCCATACGGGTCAAGGTGGATTCGTATAACAAATCCGAGAACTCGTCCGTGTCTGGGTTAATGAACCGTTTGCCGGAATCATCATCAAACGTAGGAGTCAGCAACACCAAAGGGGAGATACAAACGAATTTGTTTGAGGCCTCCAATTCTGGCTCTGATTCTTTTTCTGTGTACTCAGGGGAGATGATGAGATTTCCCAACTCAATTTTTGGCGTTTTGAACACTTGCTCCAGCAAATAGTCAAGGAAGTCTTCATTGGGTGATGAAAGCACTAAGGTAACTAAGCTTGAGTAATAATGCAGGCCACTTCTACTGACTTTGGTCTGTCCTTTAAGACCAGAGAAGTTGAAGTAATTGTAGTTGAAAAACTCTTCACGGCCACCTTTTACAATCAGACCTTTAAGAAACTGGGCCAAAATGTATTGGTGATGAAAGGGTAAATAAGCGCCTTTGTTTTTTAACGAAAATATTAATCTAATTCTCACGGCATTAAAAATAAAATGTTAAACAATAAATTAATCTTTAATCCTCATTACTATATCCATAACGATATAATAATCAATTCATTCGCAAAATTATAATAAAATTTGAATATTTCTTAAACATTAAACCTAAAATGCATAATGTCACCGTCCTTAACGACGTATTCCTTGCCTTCTACGGCGATTTTACCATTTTCGCGACATGCGGCTTCTGTCTTGAATGCTTCGTAATCCGGAAGCTTGATGACCTCAGCTTTGATAAAGCCACGCTCGAAGTCTGTATGGATGACACCTGCTGCGGCAGGAGCTTTCCAGCCTTTTTTGATGGTCCAAGCGCGAACTTCTTGTTTGCCTGCTGTGAAATAGGTGATCAGGTCAAGGAGGTCATAGGCAGCTCTGATTAGTCTGTTAAGGCCACTTTCTTCCAGTCCGTATTCTCCGAGGAACATTTCCTTTTCTTCCATGTCCTCAAATTCTGCGATTTGGGATTCGATGGCCGCACATAGCATGATTACTTCGGCGTTTTCATCCTTTACATTCGCTTTGAGTTTTTCCACGAATTCGTTTCCTTCTTGGATGCTTCCTTCGTCCACATTGGCTACGTACAGCACGGGTTTGATGGTCAGTAAATGGATGTCGCGGATCGCTTCAAGGTCTTCTTTCTCTACATCGATGGCCCTTGCGTTTTTTCCGGCCTCTAATCCTGCTTTGAATACTTTCAGGATTTCCAGTTCCTTTTTTGCTTTGGCATCACCGGATTTGGCGATCTTTTCGATCCTGATGATTTTTTTCTCTACCGATTCCAAATCTTTCAGCTGAAGTTCGGTATCTATTACCTCTTTGTCAAATATTGGGTCAACTTTTCCTGCTACATGGACAACATTGTCATCATTGAAGCATCGGATTACGTGTACGATGGCATCTACTTCCCGGATATTGGCCAAGAACTTATTGCCCAGGCCTTCTCCTTTGCTGGCGCCTTTTACCAATCCTGCAATATCCACAAATTCAATGACGGTCGGCATCACTCTTTCCGGGTCGACCAGTTTTTCGAGCACTTTTAGCCGAGGATCAGGAACCGTAACGACGCCTACATTAGGCTCGATGGTACAGAAAGGGAAATTTGCTGCTTCTGCTTTTGCACTGGAAAGTGCATTAAATAAAGTTGATTTTCCGACGTTGGGCAAGCCAACAATGCCACACTGTAATGCCATTTAACTATTCGCTATTTTATTTTAAATATACGGTACTCTTTATACCCTTTGTAGAACTCCTGTACAGAAACCCTAAAAATCGTATAAACGGGGATGGCCAGTACCATGCCAATCACTCCACCGACTTTTGCTCCCGCAAAGATAATAACAAATATTTCAAGTGGATGGGCTTTTACAGATTTCGAGAAAATTAAGGGCTGTAAAAATAGATTGTCGGTGAGCTGCACCACTGAAAAGACGGATAAAATCTTCAAAATAAAGAGGGGCATTTCTTCCGTGCCAATAAAATCTCCGGTAATTAGGCCCACAATTACTCCAAAAGTAGCCCCCAGCAATGGGCCGGCATAGGGGATCAAATTTGCCACAGCGGCAAATACCCCAATGGTAAGTGCATAATCGACGCCCACGATCGCCAATCCTGTGGATGCGATGGTGAATATTGCTGACATCTGAATAAGCAGGCCTACCAAATAGTTTGATAGGAGCCTTTCCACCTTGTGAAAAGTGGCCACAGAAAGTTCAAAATACTCATTGGGTACCAAATTGATGATATTTCTTCGGAGGAGTCCATTTTCCAACAACAAAAAGAATGAAATGAATACCACAGCAAGGATGGTAATAAGAAGGGAGCTGGTCGTATTGATTAGTCCATTTATAAAACCCTGAAAATTTATTTCACGCACGCTGGCCAGGATGGTCTCCTTTACTTGTTCGAACAGGTTTCCCGGGTTGTTGCTGACGAGGTTGAACTTGATGAGAAATCCTTCCACTTTGTTGATGGGACGCTGGATTTGTTCATACAGAAATTCGATGTCCACATTTTGGATGATTTCGATTTGGTCGATAATTAACGGAATGAACAGTAGGGTGATCAGAAACAGCACCATGCCGATGGTGGCAAAAGAACAAAGGATAGCCATCCACCGGGGAATATGATGGCCAAAAACATGAACGCTGTTGATGCGGTTGGTCATAGGACGTAAGGCGGCGGCAATGACCAGGGAGATGATAAGGTAAAATGCAATATTGGAAAAGTACCACCCCAACAAAAGGAGGAAGATGGTAAAAGCTAGGACGGAAATGATCAGTTTCTGCATACCATAAAAATAAAAAAGAGATTGAACCCTTACTACTTTGCACAAAAAGAATTTTATACAAAACGAGTTGTCCTCAGATGATAGGACTTCTCAAGGTAAAGGTTCAATCCCGAAGGTTCTTTTTAAGCAGGACTTAATCCCACTTTAAATCTTCTCCGAATTTGTCTTCGGAGCTGGTTTCAGCTTCTACTTCATATTGGGAGAAGTCAAAGTCTGCCATCAATTCGTTTTTGACGTGATCTACGGTATCCTGCAAAGCGTCCACGAATTTGGCAAAGTCTTCTTTATACAAGAAGATTTTGTGCTTTTCGTAAACAAAATTGTCATCACGAATTTTGCGTTTACTTTCAGTGATGGTCAGGTAGTAATCGTTTGACCTAGTAGATTTTACGTCAAAAAAGTAAGTTCTTTTTCCAGCTTTTACTTTTCTTGAGAAAATTTCCTCTCTGTCGTTTCCTTTATGCTCTTCCACTTTCCAAAATTTTTAATTACTTGAATCAAGGATTTCTAATACGAACGACAAGTTAAATCAATTCGGGATTTAATATCAAGGGCTGGGAAGGTTTTTTTTTAATTTGACTGGTTTTTTTTATCTAAAAGGTTAAAAACCAGTATCTTTTTTAAGTAAACGGTAAAAATAAAAGGAGTGACATGCGCCACTCCTTTGTTTATTCTGCGTGTAGGTATTGTTTCTTTTCTAGAAGTGCTTCTTCGGATTCCGGATGATCGGGATCATCCACACAGCAGTCTACAGGACATACGGCTGCACATTGTGGTTCCTCATGGAAACCGGTACACTCGGTACATTTTCCTGTAACGATGTAATAAAATTCGTCAGAAACAGGCTCTTGAGGTTCATCTGCATCTACCACTGAACCGTCTTCCAGCTTTACTTCTTTTAGCTCAGTTCCTCCGCCCCATGTCCATTCCAGTCCACCTTCATAAATGGCTGTATTTGGGCATTCAGGCTCGCATGCACCACAATTGATGCATTCATCAGTTATCATTATTGCCATTACAATCTCCTTTTTATAATTACAAATTCAAAATTAAGAAGCATATAACAATATACCAATAGAATTATTGCTACGCTGAATAATTTATAATGAATCTATGTTGATATTCCGAATTCTACTTCTAGAACTCAATTTGGATTCATAAGGTTCTCCTTTATGCCGCTTATTTGGTAAGCTTTCATAACCCGTCAGTATAATTGCTTTACATTGCTAAAGAACAGGTGCTTCTCTTTGTAGATGTCAGTATAAAAATAGTGAGTGGAAAAGCAAGCATTCACCCCAATAGATGTCCTGGTGTTTTTTGAAGGAGTGATTGTTCACCTTTACATTCAAAATAGGTATCTTTGCGTCCTTAATCATAATTCATTTATTTCATGACACTTCAGGAGAGAATAGCTGCCTTCGTGGGGCTGGGTGAGCGGATAGACCAATTATCGAATGCGGAATTTGAAGCGCTGGTTTTCAGGGTAGAAAACAACAACAGTTGGTTTACACCGGATCAGGTGAAGCTGGCCCTACAGGGACTGGTAAACATGCTTGATGAAAAAAAGATGAAGTCATGGATCGGTGCATATGACTTGTCGGAAGTAAAAAGCCCTAAAAGTATTGGAGTCCTGATGGCCGGAAATATCCCCGCGGTGGGCTTTCATGACCTGATGATGGTGCTGATAGCCGGACATATGGCCTGCGTCAAACTTAGTTCTGCCGATCAGGTGCTGATTAAATGGCTGGTGGGTGAACTGGAAAGTATCTCTCCGGCTTTTAAGGGGCGGGTGGTTTTTGAAGAGATGCTAAAAGCCAAAGACGCCTATATTGCCACCGGTAGTGATAATTCTGCCAGGTATTTTAACTATTATTTCGGGAAATATCCGAGTGTAATCCGTAAAAACCGCACCTCGGTAGCGGTGTTGGACGGTAAGGAAACACCGGACGATTACCGGGAGTTGGCCAAGGACATTTTTCAATATTATGGCCTGGGCTGCAGGAACGTTTCCAAGGTTTTTGTAAAGGATGCTTCGCAATTACAGGATTTCTTGACGGCCATTGAAGGATATAATTTTGTCGTCAGCCACCATAAGTACCTGAATAATTATGATTACAACAAATCCATTTATTTAGTAAACGGGGACCAACACCTGGACAATGGTTTTTTGCTCTGTAAACAAAGTGATGAATTGGTTTCTCCAGTGGCCGTCTTATATTATGAAACCTACGAAGGGGTGGATGCGCTAAAAGATAGGCTTGCGGCACAAGCTGAAAAGATCCAATGTGTGGTCAGTAAAGGAGCTTGGTATCCCGAGAGTGTCCCTTTTGGCAAGGCGCAGCAGCCTGAGATTTCCGATTATGCTGATCATGTGGATACCATGGCTTTCCTGCAGGGCTTAGGCTAAAATTTAGGGAGTTTAAATCACTCGGGGAGTTTTTGTATATTGGATGGGGAGTGCCGCTTTGGCAACAGATTAATGTAAACCCTAACCCCATTCCAATTGAAAAAGCATCGATTGAAGGTGTCGTTTCCCACTCCATTTGGGTTGGCCTTGCTCTTGTCGGCATGCAGTATCTTCTTGGCGGTCTTGGAGACAAGGCCGGCAAATGAGGGGGTGGCGGCTTATACTTTTCGAGTGTTGGGGTATTGGAAGGAAGGGTTTTGGGGACTGTTGGCCTTTACCCTCCAGATGGTGCTCATCTTGGTTTTTGGTCATGTCTTAGCCGTTTCCAGGCCCATTTCCAATGCATTGGACCGGATTACGTCAAAGGTCAAAAGTAACGTTCAAGCGGTGATGCTTACCGGTGGGGTGACCATGCTTGCGGGATACTTTAATTGGGGCTTTGGCCTGATAATAGGTGCTGTGCTGGCAAGGAAAATGGGAGAGATGGCTGCCAAAAGGGGCGTAGGCATTAACTATCCGTTGGTTGCTTCCTCAGGCTATTTGGGGATGATGGTCTGGCATGGAGGTTTTTCAGGCTCCGCGCCCTTGAAAGTAGCAGAGTCCGGTCATTTTTTGGAAGAAGAGATCGGTGTGATTCCGGTGAATGAGACCATTCTAAGCACCTTCAACCTAACGCTAAATGCGATCTTGGTGCTGGCCATACTGGGCCTTTTGTACGGACTTGCGAAGTGGAAGAAGGTTACTCCGGAATATCCAGTGGATCAAAGTGGACAGTTGTTGCCTGCAGGAAACGATCAGCTGGGATGGTGGGTAGGAGGAGCGATTTGTCTTTTGGCAGCAAGTGATTTGACGACAGTTGCTGTTTCGGGCTGGGGATTTATTAGTTTGAATTATATTAATTTTTTACTGCTTGGATTGGGGTTGGTTTTTCACAAGAGCTTAAAGCGCTATGTGGCCGCCACAGGTGAAGCCTTGAAGGGTGCTACGGGGATTGTGTTACAGTTTCCTTTTTATGCGGGCATTTTAGGGGTGCTTAGTTCATCAGGCTTATTGGTGTGGATTGCAAATTACTTTGTCCAGGTCAGCTCTCCAGAAACCTTTCCATTGTTGGCCTTTATGAGTTCAGGTTTGATCAATTTATTCGTGCCGTCTGGAGGAGGGCAGTGGGCCGTCCAGGGCCCGGTCATCGTGGAGGCGGCTAAGGAAATGGGGATTTCTGTGTCTGATATGGTCATGGTCATGGCCTATGGTGATGAGGTGACCAACATGCTTCAGCCTTTTTGGGCAATGCCTTTACTGGCCATCACCGGCATTTCTCCAAGAGAGATGTTGGGCTATACCGTGTGTTTTTTCTTGGTAGGATCAGGCGTTTTTATCATTGGGATTTATTGTTTTTTGGGATAGTGTAGAGGATTAGACTTGCTAATGTGGTGGCCTGTAAGAGGGACAACGCGTTTGAAATGGAGCGGTTTGATACAGCGGGTGTGGTCGGTTTCCGGTCATATTGAGGGTAATTAAATCAAGGATCGCTTTTTGCGAGGTGATCGTGGGCTGGTGTTTTTGATTGTTAAAGCGGTAAATTATACCTGTAAGACCCTTTAGGGGTTATTTTAAACCCTTATAAATAAGTAACATTACTTAGGTTTTGCTTCTATTTTTCGGCTAAAAATGTATCTTTGCCAACGATTTAAATGAAATCAAGTTATCACTAAAAATAATTCATTTCAAATGGCATTTGATATAGAAATGATCAAGGCAGTATATGCGAAGTACCCTGAGCGTATCGCAGCTGCCAGAAAGACAGTGGGCAAACCGCTGACTTTAGCAGAAAAAATACTTTACGCTCACTTGTGGGGTGGAGATGCTACGCAGGCCTTTGAAAGAGGGAAGTCTTATGTAGATTTTGCTCCGGATAGAGTAGCGATGCAGGATGCAACTGCACAGATGGCACTTTTGCAATTTATGCAGGCAGGAAAAGAAAAGGTAGCAGTGCCTTCTACGGCGCACTGTGACCACCTTATCTTGGCACAAAAAGGTGCTGAAGAAGACTTGAGAAGCTCCCTTACCGCCAGTGGGGAAGTGTTTAACTTTTTGGAATCAGTTTCTAACAAATACGGCATTGGCTTCTGGAAGCCTGGTGCGGGTATTATTCACCAAGTGGTATTGGAAAACTATGCATTCCCAGGTGGGATGATGATCGGTACCGATTCGCATACAGTAAATGCTGGTGGTCTTGGTATGGTCGCTATTGGTGTAGGTGGTGCAGATGCTGTTGATGTGATGGCCGGAATGCCTTGGGAACTTAAATTCCCAAAATTGATCGGTGTGAAACTGACTGGAAAAATGAACGGTTGGACATCGGCAAAAGATGTGATTTTGAAAGTAGCGGGGATCTTGACCGTAAAAGGTGGTACGGGCTGTATTGTGGAATATTTTGGTGAAGGTGCCAAGTCACTTTCTGCTACAGGTAAAGGAACGATCTGTAACATGGGGGCTGAGATTGGAGCGACCACGTCTACTTTCGGCTATGATGAATCCATGGAGCGGTACCTGAGGTCTACAGACCGTGCTGATGTGGCTGACCTTGCCAACGAAGTTAAGGAGCACTTGACCGGTGATGATGAAGTATATGCCAATCCTGAGCAATACTTTGACCAAGTGATTGAAATTGACCTTTCTACCTTGGAGCCTCATATCAATGGACCATTTACGCCAGATAGAGCTACTCCCGTTTCCCAAATCAGGGCTGAAGCGGAGAAAAACGGCTGGCCTACAAAAGTAGAGTGGGGCTTGATCGGTTCATGTACCAACTCTTCTTATGAGGATTTGTCGAGAGCATCTTCCATCGCCCAACAAGCCGTGGACAAGCAGCTGAAAACCAAAGCGGATTTTGGAATCAACCCTGGTTCTGAGCAAGTAAGGTTTACGGCTGAAAGAGATGGTATGTTGAAGATTTTTGAAGATCTTGACGCCACCATATTTACAAATGCATGTGGGCCTTGTATCGGTCAGTGGGCGCGGACAGGTGCTGATAAGCAAGAGAAGAACACGATCGTTCATTCGTTTAACAGGAACTTCTCCAAACGTGCCGATGGTAACCCTAACACGCACGCATTTGTAACGTCTCCAGAAATGGTGGCCGCGATCGCAATCTCTGGTGATCTAGGCTTTAACCCCCTTACGGATACCTTGACCAATGCAAACGGTGAGGAAGTGAAATTGGATCCTCCGAAAGGAGAGGAACTTCCTGCCAAAGGTTTTGCGGTAGAGGACAATGGATATCAAGCTCCAGCGGAAGATGGAAGCGGAATTGAAGTAAAGGTAAATCCAGATTCCAAACGTCTTCAGCTGTTGACGCCATTTGAGCCTTGGGATGGTAAGAACATCACGGGTGCCAAGCTTTTGATCAAGGCGTTTGGTAAATGTACCACTGATCACATCTCCATGGCAGGTCCGTGGTTGAGATTTAGAGGTCATTTGGATAATATTTCCGATAATTGCCTGATCGGTGCGGTCAATGCGTTTAATGAAGAAACAAATGCGGTGAAGAGTCAATTGACAGGTGAATATGGTCCTGTTCCAGCCACCCAACGCGCCTATAAGGCCGCTGGAATTCCTACTATTGTGGTAGGTGACCATAACTATGGCGAAGGTTCTTCCAGAGAGCATGCAGCGATGGAGCCGAGACATTTGGGCGTGAAAGCGGTGTTGGTGAAATCCTTTGCCCGTATTCACGAGACCAATTTGAAGAAACAAGGTATGCTAGCCTTAACGTTCGATAATGAGGCTGACTATGATAAGGTACAGGAAGATGATACCATCAACTTCTTGGATTTGGACCAGTTTGCGCCAGATAAGCCGTTGACATTGGAGTTTGTTCATGCTGATGGATCCAAAGACGTGATTGTGGCTAACCATAGCTATAATGACGCGCAAATTAAGTGGTTCAAGGCAGGTTCTGCCCTTAATTTGATTAAAGAAGAACAAAAGAAGAATGCCTAATTGTTAATATTTAACAGTTTTTGGTAATAAAGAGGCTTAATGATGGATTCATTAAGCCTCTTTTTTTTTATATTTAAGCTGTATAAAATAACTTTTTATGAATACTAAATGCTTGTTGTTAATGTTTTTGGTCGCTTTGTCTATTTCTTCACATGCGCAAGAAGCGGATTCCATTCCAGAAAAGGACGAGACGGAGATCGGTGTTTCTGAGGGTGATTTCCCCAAAAATGCCTTAAGGTTGTTGGAGGATGTTTCCAGAGTGGACAAGTTTAAGTATTACAAAAAGGACAGCCTGGGAGCCGAGGTGTATGTGGCTAAGTTTAAGGTTAAAGGAGAACAATATACTGTTTTGTTTGATGTAAAAGGAGTACTCAACTGGGTGGAGGTAAATATTGGCCAAAAGGAAATAGAACCTTCGGATAGCCGACAGGCGATTATGGGGTATTTTGATCAGCGCTTTAAACGGACAAAAGTGATGGAAATTAAAAAACTGTTTTTGCCCAAAGGAAGTGGTCTTGAAATTGATACTGTTATTGAGGCTTTTAGTGATGGAAAAGATATGTCATTCTGTACGATCAAGTATATGGTGGAAGTGTCTGGCGATATTGGAGATGGAGCAGCCAAGCTTTATGAAGTGACTTTTAATGAAGCGGGAGAATATGAAAAAATAGAAAGTGTAGAGATGCACAATATGGATAACATCATTTTTTGACCATTGATATGAGGTTTTTCTTAGCCATCGGTATATTTTTTTTGTTAGCGAGTAGTACTTTTGGACAGGATGGGAGTAATACTTATTGGGGGACACAACTCGAGACATCATATACCTATCGGCTCCCAAAAGGATGGAAAGCAAACGGTAAGCTGTATACTCGGATTTTCTGGGCCAAGGATGCCCAAGCAAGGGAGGAAAACAGTAAAACAGCCCCAGCCATGGATGTGATTCGTTTTAGTCTGGCTATCGCAAAAAACCATTCTCCTTTTTTTTCCTACGGGATGGGGTACCTTATTGGTGGAGAGAGAGAATATGGCGGAGCGTTTATTAGGGAGAATAGGTTGTTCCAGCAGGTGACCTTTTCCCAACTACTCAAAGGAAGGTCCCGGTTTGCACAACAAATAAGGTTGGAGGAGCGTTTCTTGGAAAATGGCAATCGATTACGTCTCCGGTTGAAGTTTACCTACGAACTACCGCTTCAGGGCAATAACCTGGATCCAAAAGAGTGGTATTTATTGGGCGAATATGAAGCAATGATGAACTTGAGAAGGCAAGATGAGCAAAGTACTTTTTTTAGCGACAACCGATTTCAATTGAATTTTGGTAGATATACCCAAAAGCTTAAGAAAATTGAATATGGAGTAGGGTACTATTTGACGGATATTTCAAAAGTCGCTGATAAAGAGAAATTTTGGTTCATTCGGTTTGCATTGTTTTTAAATTGATTGTTTAAATAATACAATAAAATAAGTATTTGGTATTTAAAATTTTGGTTTTATGCAAAATTTAATCAATTTTAAACTTAAACTACCATAAGCTGATGAGGCTACCATCGATGAATACTTTTAAGGCAGTCGTTGAACAATCCACGGACATCGTTTTTATTGTGGATAACAAAGCACCGTATAAGGTTGTTTACGGGAATAAGATCTTTTATGAGCAGATAGGAGATAAGTTAGCAGACAAGTCACTGGCAGGGATGCAGGTGGATGAGGGAGCTTTTTCTTTTCATGAGGAATTTATAATTAACCTGGATAACGAATACTTTTCCTTTTTTATGGAAGAGCTAAAGGAGGACCATGTCTTTCTTTTTCACAGGGGCACCAAGGTCAAAATCACTAGTACTGCCCAAGGAGCAGAAACAAGGCAGTTTTCAAACGGGGAAATGCAGTTTTTTAAGCTATTGAACGAAAAAGTCCCCAGTGCCAATTTCCAGCTTGTGTTAGATGGTGATGGGAAAATGTGCTTTTCTTATTTGAGTGATAGGGTAAAAAAGATGTTCAAGCTTGAGGCAGACGGAGAGGAGATCACCAGCTTGGATTATTTGTTGAGTAAAGTCCATCCAATGGACGTCGGGAAGGTGCTGAAGTCGATTGTCCATAGTGCCCGGGTAAAGGGCCATTGGGAGTGTGTTTTTCGAATTTCAGTAAGGGAAAATGCAGAACCGCTGTGGGTTTTGGGAAGGGCTATTCCTGAACATGAATCAGATAATCTATATTGGTATGGCTCTATTGTAGATGTATCGGTTTTGAAAAGGCGGGAGATGGAACTGGAAAAAGCCAAGCTGGATGCAGAGGCTTCCGGTAAGGTCAAGTCAGATTTTATCTCTACGATTATTCATGAGATCCGTACCCCTCTAAATGCCATTTCTGGATCGGTGTTCTCGCTTTACGAAGAGGGCTATGCTGCTGGGCAAAAGCCATTGCTGAACAACATTAGTTTTGCGACGGACAGTTTAATCATCATGGTCAACGACTTGCTGGATTTTCAAAAGACCGAAGCAGGTAAAATCCAGCTTGAATATAAACCGTTTAACCTTCGCGAGCTTTTAGAACAAGTGATCGGAGGGCTAAAATACCAGGCTCATGAATCCAAGAACTCGTTAAACCTCATTGCTTCCGGTCACTTGGACCTGCGTGTAGTGGGGGATCGGTTGCGATTGGCACAGGTGCTGAACAATTTAATTTCCAATGGCCTTAAGTTTACCAATCAGGGAAGGGTGGATGTAACG
Organism: Echinicola vietnamensis DSM 17526; assembly: GCF_000325705.1. Lineage (NCBI taxonomy): Bacteria > Pseudomonadati > Bacteroidota > Cytophagia > Cytophagales > Cyclobacteriaceae > Echinicola > Echinicola vietnamensis. Next base: position 3,010,645 of record NC_019904.1, read on the forward strand.
GCGACCATTGCAGCGGAAACAGACATGGACGTCAGGGTGTATTTTGAAGTGAAGGATACTGGCATCGGCATTGCCCGTGAAAACCTTCAAAAGGTGTTCAATGAATTTGAGCAGGTTACACAAAGTTTTGATGTCAAATATGGGGGGACAGGATTGGGGATGCCCATCACCAAAAAGCTCCTCCAGCTGATGGGAAGTGAAATTCAAGTGGAATCTGAGGAGGGAAAGGGAAGTACGTTCTTTTTCGAACTCTCCTTTATGAAGCCAGTGGCTTCGGAAGTAGGAGCATTGGTATATCCTGAAACCCTAAAGTCGCAAGTTCATAATTTACCTGTTGGGCTGAAAGTGCTGTTGGCAGAAGATAATGATGTCAATGCTATTGTCGTCTTGAAGATTATTAAGCGCTGGGGAATGGTTTGTGAGCGTGTCTGCGACGGACAAGAGGCCGTGGAATTAGCAAAGCGGAATGACTACGATCTGGTGTTGATGGATGTACAAATGCCCATTCTGGATGGCTGCCAAGCTGCCAAGCGGATCAAGGAACATTCATCAGTTCCCATAATTGCCCTTACTGCCGCTTCTAAAAGTGAATGCTGCAGCAAACATGATATGGCCTTTTTGGACGCGTTTGTCTCCAAGCCCATCAATGCCGCTGACTTAAAGGACAGGATTTATAACCTGATTGTACCTCACATTTCCTGAGCCAAGTCCAGGTACTTTTTGGTAAGTTTGATGGAAGAGTCTTTCGAATAAACCTCTTGAAGGTACTTGATGGCTAACGGTTTATTACCTGATAAATAATAATAGATTCCTTTGTTTCTTAATGCGAATAAATTTTTGCTGTTTTGTTTTAAGCTGAAATTGATGTCTTCAATACCTCGCTCCATTTGGCCGTCAAATAGATAATAAAGTCCTCGATTGTTATAAAAATAAGCCTGGCCAGCATTTAGGTCAATGGCTTTATTGACCCATTTGAGGGCAGAATCGATTGCATCTCTTTCAAAGGCGATCAACGACCGCAAGTTGAAAATATTAGGTTCTTCAGGGTTGAGGCTTTCGGCTTTGTTGAGGTTGGTAGTTGCCGATTTATAATCTTTCCTATAATACTGGATCGTGGCTTTGTTCACGTATAGGTCAGTAATGGTTTGGTCATGTTCAATCGCTTGGTCAAACGCTTGCAGCGCCGTTTCATAATTGCCCAATGTTTCTTGCACCAGCCCTCGCAGGAAATACCCTCTGTAATCATCTGGAGCCAAGGCGATCAGCTGATCGGCGTCCGATAAGGCATTATAGTTGGCTCCATTGTCAAAATGGGCAATGCCGCGATGATAATATGCGTCTACATATTGGTGATCGATGGAAATGGCTTTGTTGAAATCGCTGATGGCACGTTGAAAGTCAGATGTCTTAGTGTACGCAATTCCCCGATTGTAATAGGCGTCGACAAACTCTTGGTCCAACGCCAATGCTTCGCTGTAAAAGTCAATGGCTCCATCGAAGTCATTTTCCATCATCTTATTGTTCCCCTTAAGGAGAAATCGTCCCTTTTTATCCTCATTCGAATCGCAAGAGCTCAGAAGGATGAACACTGTAAGGGTTGGGAAAAGAAATTTTAGTAGTTTCTTACTGGAAATCATAGCCTTGATTTAGGTTGTATATGATTTAGAGAGGGATATCAATTCGCGTTTTTTACCATTATCATCAAATATGAATATCCTTTTACTCGTTGGTTTTGGTGGTTTTTAAACGGTAACTACAGCATTAAAGCTTGTATGGCATACTTCGTTGAATGTGAAAGGGCGAAATGAAAGGTTTATGCTCTGTTCAAACTTTAAATTATCCAATAAAGTTAAGCATAACTGGGTAAAAAAACGTTAAAAACCATAACCTTTGATTGGGGAAGCATTTGGAAGGCATGATTCGGAGGAGAAACGATCAATCGGTCGTTGTATCTTTAAACTAACCAAATTTAATTTGGTGCGCTGAGTAATTCCTTTTAGCTGTTTTGAACGGGTGGTTTTATTTTAAGGGCATAATGGCTAATTTTGAATTCTTCATTCGTGAAAAGATGAGGTGGATCCATACATGAAATACCAGCGAAAAGGTATCTATAAACATTTTATAACAAAGAACTAAATCCAAGTAATACGATGAGTAAAGTCAAGATTTTTCATAATCCGCGATGTGGAAAAAGTAGGGAAACCCTGAAATTGCTTCAAGAAAAAATGTCAGATGATCAAATTGAAGTGGTCAAATACCTAGAGGAAATCCCTTCCCCAGAGGAGCTGAAGAATGTACTGTCCATGCTTGGTATAAAGGCAGAGGAATTGGTCAGGAAGAATGAAAAACTCTGGAAGGAGAATTTTAAGGGGCAAAGCTATTCTGAAGATGAGCTTGTCCAGTTGATGGTGGATAATCCAAAGTTGATCGAAAGGCCCATTGTACTCAAAGGAGACAAGGCGGTGATTGGCAGGCCTCCTGAGAATGTTTATGACATCATTTAATCCATTGAAGACCAAATATCGGATTCCGTGAAAAATCCCAAAAAGCATTGGATCATTGCTTCTTTTGTGCTCAGTATAATTTTACTCATACTGAAATTCTACACGTATTACCTTACCGGGTCCAATGCCATTCTCACAGATGCGTTGGAAAGTATTGTAAACGTCGTAGCTTCGGGGTTTGCCTTTTATAGCATCCACCTGAGTTCCTTGCCTCGGGATCATAATCATCCCTATGGCCATGGAAAAGTAGAGTTTTTTAGTGCAGGGATTGAAGGAGTCTTGATCATGTTGGCGGGGCTGTTTATAATCTATCAGGCCATTGTAGGATTTATTTTTCCGCCCGAACTGACCTCACTACCATTTGGGATGGCTTTGATCGGTATTTCAGGCCTAGCCAATGGCACACTAGGCTATTTATTGATCGGAAAAGGGAAAGCCTATGAAAGTTTGACACTCGAGGCCGATGGTCGTCATATTTTGACAGATGCTTACAGCAGCTTTGTGTTGATTTTGGGCGTGGCACTGATATACTGGACCGGCTTGGTCGTCCTTGATGGAATCCTTTCCATCATGTTTGCCCTGTATATTATTTTTAATGGCTACAGACTTGTCCGCCGTTCTGTAGCAGGCCTGATGGATGAGCGTAATCCCGCCTCCATGAATACGGTGATCAAGCTGCTGAACAAGCACCGTAAGAATAATTGGATCGATATCCACAACATGCGCGTACAACAGTACGGAGCCGATAAACATATAGATCTCCACTTGACATTACCGTATTATTTTGAACTCAAGAAAGTCCATGACGAAGTGGAGGGGGTAGAGCATGTGCTGGAAAATGGATTGTCCGGTCATGTTGAGGTGTTTGTACATGCAGACCCTTGTCTTCCAGAGAAATGCTGCCATTATTGTCTGGTCAATAATTGCCCTGTCAGGAAGTATGAAAGGACCAAGAAAATCTCCTGGGACACCTCAAACATGACCAAAAATCAAAAGCACTATCATGAGCTAATCAGCAATATGGGGGAACATGAGTTTTGATACGCTGGGGTATCGTTAAGTCAACAGGAATCAAGGTCTTTCTTGATAGCGCAGCAGCCAGTAGTTGCCATATTTGTCCTTGATTTCTCCCAAAAGTATTCCCCAATGGTTTTTTTCCAACGGCGTAATGCGCACTCCGTTTTTCGATAATTTGGAGAAACAGTCCCTTATTTCCATTTCACTTTCACAATCCAGCATCATGGAGACGGAATTGCCTTTTTTCAGCCCTGTTGCACCGACCATATCCGTGCCCAGGAGCACGGTGTCTCCACATTCCAAGGTGGCATGAAGGATACACTTCTTGAACAGCGGTGGAAGTTTTGTCGAAAATGGTGAATCTCCAATGGTCTGGAACTCCAAATTTCCTCCTAGACAGCCTTGATAAAAGAGCATGGCTTCCCGACAGTTACCGTTAAAGGTGAGGTATGTGATGATTTTACTCATAGATCAGGTTGGATGATTCCAGTATCATACATCAAATATCGGCAATTTCAATTCCCCTTTATAAGGTGTAAGGCGGCAAAAGGAGGGGTTGATCTCGCCATATTATCTGATTATCTTTAGGCATGAAAAGTGTGTCCATTTTAGTGCCTGAATCTTCTGTTATGGAGGCGATAGCAGATCCACGTTATATGTTTACGGCAGCGAATCAATTTTTAGGTGCATCAGGAAGAAAGCCGCTTTTTGAGGTGAGACTTGTTGGGATGAACCGCGAGGTAAAACTTGGGGATGGTGCATTTTCGGTCTTTCCTGATACATTGTGCAACGAGATAAAGAAAACAGATCTTATCATCATTCCGGCACTTTTTGGGGATATGAAAAATGCTGTTGACCAAAATCGTGCGCTAATTCCTTGGATAGTGGAGCAGCATGCCCGAGGAGCCGAGGTAGCCTCATTGTGTGTGGGCGCTTTTTTATTGGCTTCCACAGGGCTTTTGGAAGGAAAAAAATGTTCTACCCATTGGGCTTATTACAATGAATTTAGGGAGACCTTTCCGGCGGTAGAGATGGTGGACGGAAGCATTATTACAGAAGATCATGGCATATATTCGAGTGGAGGAGCCAATAGCTATTGGAATTTGTTATTGTATTTGCTGGAAAAGTTTACAGATCGCGAGACGGCGATTCTGGCAGCCAAGTATTTTGCCATAGATATCGATCGGGACAGCCAAGGGGCTTTTTCCATTTTTAAGGGGCAAAAAGACCATGGCGATGAAGAGATCAGAAAAGCACAAGAATTTATCGAGCATCATTATGATGAAAAAATCACGGTGGACCAACTTGCCGAGATGGTAGCCTTGAGCAGAAGGAGTTTTGAGCGACGTTTTAAGCAAATGACTGGCAATACGGTAATTGAATATTTTCAGCGGGTAAAGATCGAGGCGGCGAAAAGGTGTTTTGAGTCATCGCGGAAAAATATTTCAGAAGTGATGTTTGAAGTGGGGTATTCAGATTCCAAGGCATTCCGTGGAGTTTTTAAAAAAATCACAGGACTCACCCCCATCGAATATCGGAATAAGTACCACAAATCGGTTTTGTCTTTTTAAAAACTATAAAATATTAGTTCTTTGATCAGGGTAAAGGGGCACATGGGTGTCTTGATAGAGAAACGGGGTTATTTAGTAATGGAAACATTCATAAAATACGGATAATCTGAATTCATAAACCTTGCAGGTAAATGCCACGTTTAGGAAAGTTATTTGCCAGTGTGAGAATTATAAATGATCAGGAGAAATGATCTTTTCGGTATATGTTAAAACATCAGCGGATATTGTTAGTTAACAATTTTTGAATTTAAACCAACCAAACTAATGGGTAAAAACATGAGAACATTCCTCCATAGAGGTTTGTTACGCAGCGTATTGTTTCTTGGCATAAGTATGTGCGTTTGCAGCATTTCAGCTTTTGGGCAAGTGAAACATACCATTCGGGGTACACTGGAAGATGCTTCCACAGGTGAAGGGCTTATTGGTGCTACGGTCTTTGTAAAGGAACTTGAGACCGGAGGGACGAGTAATGTCTATGGATTTTATTCCCTTACCATTCCCGAGGGGGATTATACGGTGACGTTTAGCTTTGTGGGATATGAATCAGTTACCAAGACCATTTCCTTGGATGATGATATGACCGTGGACGTGGAGCTGGAGCCGGGTTCTGCAGAGCTGGAAGAAGTGGTGGTTAGTGCGGAACCGGAAGACGAAAATGTACGCTCCACCCAGATGAGTGTGAATAAGCTTGACATGCGAGAAGTGGAATCCATTCCGGTGGTATTTGGTGAAAAAGACATCGTAAAGACCATCCAGCTGCTCCCAGGGATCAAGGGCAATGAAGGTGGCGGCGGGTTCTTTGTCCGCGGTGGAAGTGCCGACCAAAATTTGATTTTGCTGGATGAAGCCCCTGTCTACAACGCGTCCCATTTACTGGGCTTTTTCTCGGTGTTTAATTCAGACGCGATTAAGGACCTTTCCATCTATAAAGGCCATATTCCGGCAGAATATGGAGGGCGTGCCTCTTCTGTATTGGACATTAAGATGAAGGAAGGCAACACTAAGAAGTTTGCCGCCCAAGGAGGAATTGGTTTGATATCCAGCCGTGCGACCATTGAGGCTCCGATCGTAAAGGATAAGGGTTCGTTTGTGCTTTCTGGGAGAAGGACGTACGTGGACTTGTTTTTAAAATTGTCCAATAATGATGATATCAATAAATCCACTTTATATTTCTATGACCTTAATGCCAAGGCAAATTATAAGTTTGGAGACAAGGATAGGGTCTTTGTGTCAGGGTATTTTGGCAGGGACAACTTCGGATATGCCGAGCTATTTGGGTTTGACTGGGGAAATGCCACCGGTACCATCAGATGGAACCACCTCTTTAATGACCGCTTGTTCTTGAACTCCACGGCGGTGTTCAGCGATTATAATTATGTAGTGGATATTCAAGGGGAAGAAGAGGAAAATGATGGTTTTAAGGTAACGTCTTCCATTAGGGACATTAGCTTGAAAGAAGATTTTGAATATTATATCAATCCCGACAATACCTTGAAATTTGGAGCGGGACTTATTCGCCATAATTTTGTTCCTGGCGAAATCTCCCCACAGGGCGATAGTTATATCAATGCTCAAACCCTTCAGAATAAGCATGCCTGGGAAGCTGCCGCCTATGTATCGGAAGAACTCACCATTTCACCAGCGCTAAGTGTCAATGGAGGGTTACGATATTCTTGGTTTGCCCAAGTTGGTCCCGGGGAAGTGTTTACCTATGATCAGGACGGAGATGTTATAGCCGCAGAAACCTATGAAAAAGGCGAGATTGTGGAAAGTTATGGGGGATTGGAGCCAAGGTTAGGCGTGACATATATGCTGAATGATGAGACCTCGATAAAAGCCTCTTACGGCAGAAACCGTCAATACCTTCATTTGGTGTCCAATTCTACTTCCGGTACTCCCATCGATTTGTGGATTCCCAGCAGCAACAATGTGAGGCCTCAAATTGCCGACCAGATTGCGATGGGCTATTATAGGAACTTTAAGGACAATACCTATGAAACATCTGTGGAAGTGTACTATAAAGATATGCAGAATCAAGTGGATTACCGGACAGGTGCCGAATTGGTGTTTAATGAAAATGTAGAGTCACAGTTGTTGTTTGGGAAGGGATGGTCTTATGGAGCTGAATTTTTCCTGAGGAAAAACTCAGGGAGATTGACAGGCTGGGTAAGTTATACGGTTTCGAAAACCGAAAGAAAATTTGACGGGGTGGACTATGGAGAGGTTTACCCTGCCAGCTGGGACCGACCGCATGACTTTTCTGTGGTGGGCATTTATCAGCTCAATAAGAAGTGGAACCTCTCTGCTTCCTTCGTTTATCGATCGGGCAATGCCGTGACCTATCCAATAGGTAAATATGAAATGAAGGGAGAGGTCATCAACATGTACGGGAAGCGAAATAATAACCGCATGCCCGATTACAACAGGCTAGACGTTGGGGCGACGATGAAGCTTAAGGATACAGAGAAATTCAGCTCCGACCTAAACTTCTCCATTTATAATGTTTATGCCCGTAAAAATGCCTATTCCATATCGTTCCGTGAAAACCGGGATGATCCCACCAAAACCGAGGCGGTAAAAATAGCGCTCTTTAGCATCTTACCTTCCGTAACCTATAATTTTAGATTCAAATGATCATGAAAAAGTATATTGGACTATTAGTATTGCTTTCTGTTACCTTGATGGGATGCGAGGATGTGATCGAACTGGACCTTGACGAGGGAGCTCCGAGGATAGCCATTGAGGGAATTGTGACCGATCAACCGGGACCATATACGGTAACCATTACCGAATCCGTAGGGTTTTATGATGACAATGTATTTCCGTCCATCAGCGGTGCTTATGTGGAAATTTCGGACGATCAGGGAAATGTGGAGGTGCTTGCCGAAAAAGAAGCGGGAGTGTACCAGACGGCCAGTCTGCAAGGACAGCGTGGCGTGACTTATACCCTTACCGTGGAATATGACGGCCAGACCTATACTGCTGAAAGCAAAATGCCTGAGGAGCAGGTGGTAATTGACTCCCTTGGGTTCCGTTTTGAGGAGGAATCTCTGCTGAATGATGAAGGATATTATTTCAAGGCATATTTTGAAGACCCTCCGGGCCTGGGCGATTACTACAGCTTTAATGTTTTTGTCAACGGTGAGGTATATGTTTTTGACTTTGACGGAGAAATGATCGAAGATGATAATTTTTGGCTTTATAGTGACAAGTATACGGATGGGAATGCTCAGGATTATGATTTTCCCCACACCCTAGAGGAGGGAGATGATGTTTATGTGGAGTTAAGACACCTGGATAAATCAACTTACGATTATTACCGGATGCTTGTGGATGTCATTGATGGTGGTGGCGTGGCGCCATCTAATCCCATTTCGAACTTTGGAGATACCGCTCTGGGGTATTTTGGGGCCTTTTCAGTATCGAGTATAGAAGATACCGTGGAGTAATTGGCGAGGATTGGCCACGCTCCAATGTTGTCATAGCTTGATGAATTTTGAAGAAAAATGCTGGCTCTTGTCAGCATTTTTGGTTTATCTTTAGCGGTGTAATAGAAGCTTTTTGTTTTTTACATCTCCTGTTTTGGATATGGTTTGTCAAAAATGATATACTGCTCTACAATAGATGCATTTTAACGATTGTTCGGCAATTACATTTTCAATAATGCCAGATGGAAGGAGTGCTTTTCTGTTTTTTTAATGCAAAAGTAGATTGATGAAAGTCAGTACGTTAATGATTTTGGTCTTTTTGGTCGTGCAACAAGTTTATGGCCAAAAAGACACCACTTGGTATGATATTAACTGGGAGGAGACGACTCGAGAGCATGCTGCATTTTACCGTCCCAGTCCCCAGCCGAAGGATGAAGGGTTTTGGATAGAGGATTTCCAATATAAAACTATTGGTGAGCGATAGTGAATATGAAATAATGGCATTGGATGAGCATGGTGAAGTGCTATTTTCTGTCACCGAAAAGAAAGGGTTGGTGGAATCTTATTTTTTGGAAAACACATTGGATTTTTATTCTTTATATATTAATATTTTTATCTTTTATTATATTTATCATCAAAACTACTTAAAATATTAGTTGATTTAATATGCCTCTTGGTTTTATTATCTCGAAAATTAAGAGGGCTATGCTGCTTGTTTAGCATCTTCATCTCAATAATCAGCTTGTTAGCTCATTTAAAAGGAATCGGTATAAAAGCAGTATTAATTTATTAAGTTTTTTGTGACGTATGGAAACTGACAAAACCCCATGTACCCTATAGAATTTAAAAATACTATCAGGTCGACTTTCCTAAAAGTGACTGTTGTTTTGACGATTATGTGCTCTTTTGGCTGTAGTGAGCAGCAGAATGAGCATGTCGAAAAAGAAAAGAAGGCAAAGTTTGTATTAGAGGACAGCATCAGAATTGATATCCCATATGGCTTTGGCGTAGTTACGCCCGAAGCAAAGGACTCAACGGTTCTATTATATTCATACATTGATGAACATTTTTTTTTATTAGATTATTCAGGAGAACAGGCATTAACAGAATATTACTTCAGGGGAGATGGCCCTAAAGAGTACTCCGGTATTCTACAATATGCAGGAATTTATAATAAACAGCCATTTTTTATTGACCATCAAAAAATTCTTTTTTTCCTGCCAAAAGAAAATGCCTTGGATCCTGTTCGATGGCACTATCCCTTTCCGGTAAAACATGGAGGCATGCCCAATTTATCCGCTGATTTCTTAGACCATAACAAACTATTTGTAAACAATCTATCCCCCTCTATATATGTTAAAAAAAACACACATGTCAAACCAACACTGGACACTATTCCAGTTTGGAAATACCTGGAATATGACGAAAGGGTCAAAAGATTTGAAGTAAAGCGAAAAGGTTTTCTTAATGAAAAGAGCGGATATTATTCAGATAAAAGACTATTTTCTTATCAGTTTAAAAGTTGGGTCAATAAGGATAAAGTATATAGCCTTGGAGGATATGTAGATGAAATTCTTGTTTATGATGGCCTGAACAGCATGTATCCAACAGATAATATTCAAATTAAAATCCCCGGATTTGAGCAACCTAAAGGCTTTTCAGAACCTTTAACGATCAATAACCATGAAGAAATAAATGACTTATCAGATAAGCATAGCTATATTTCCCAAACTTATTTAATGGAAAACAGGCAATTGTTTTTAACCTATTCCTTAGGGGTAAATGACATTGACTTAGAAAACAGAGTGTTTAAGGGCTATTGGTTTAACTACGAAGAAAACAAAGGGAAAAACGTAATGCTACCCAAAGAAAACGGGGAAAATAGTTCCTGGTATAACCGTATCGCCTATTTAGGAAATAATAGGTTTTTGTTTGTTCAAAACAATGAAAAGGTTGAAAGGGATTTTCACACTGGATACATCTACCGACTTGATCATGCCAACTAAGGTATTCAATCGCAATGAATGGACACATGCTCCGGGTGTCCTGAATTGTCTTGGGTAAGCAGTAAACTTCAAGAAATATCAAAAGTTATGAAAAAATTAAGTATCAAAAATCCACTTCAAGTGGAGTTTGATTGCACGATTTTATTTTTTGAATCAGATTTTCTTCGCGTGAAATGAAATAGGAGTAGTCCGTATTTTTGGATATTGGATTAATTGCCCCAAAAGAGTTTTTATTATGAAAGGAGGTCATTCCGCTTTCGGAGACACCAAAGTTGGATACTTCAGTCTTATGGATTTTGCCATAGAATCAGGTGTAGGGAAGGGATCAGCGCTGACCAATGAATGGAAGGCGGTACTTGACCGCCGGATGCCCGGGTATCTGGCGGCTTCTGTTTTTGAAGAAGATTTTGGTCATCATCGGTTGTCGCTTCGGACAATTTCCCACTATACTGTGATCTATAAAAGAAAGATAGTGCCCAACCTAAACTGTGGACTTGACCTGGTAGGAGAGGTCCTATATGGAAAATGGAAGATGCGGTTGCTTTGGTTTATAGATCAAGGACATAAACGGCCCAGTGAATTGCAGCGCAAAATTCCTGACGCTTCACGGAGGGTTTTGAACCTCCGGTTGAGGGAGCTACAGGACCATGAGCTCGTGACCAAGGTGATTTATCCGGTGGTACCACCAAAAGTCGAATATAGTCTCACCGATTTTGGAAGGAGCCTGATACCGATAATCGGAGCAATCGGGAAATGGGGGATAACAATGCGGAAAGGTTAAAGGAATTGATAATCAAAGGATTGCATGAATCTGGTGAATAGGTCAACGTTTAATGTAATCCGGACATATTCGTAGGATCTTGTGATGTTGGTATCGGGCATTATCTTCGCCCATTATGTGAAGTATATGATTATGTAAAGCGCTGGGTGTAAACATTTGATTTTTTGATAGTTAACAAGAGTTTACTTTACATAAAAATACGCTGTCTTCCTTTTGTTAAAGAGCCTGGTCATTTTATTTAGGGGTAGTATTCACCAAAAAAAATGATCATGAACAAGCATTTCACAGAGTTCAATGAACTCACCAACAGTGCAGGTAATTACCTTGAACAGAAGCTCTGTTATTCATTAAAGACATCCTATGAATATGCGAAGGTCTGGAAACGGCTCAGAGAATTTATGTTTTCCAATGGTTTTAGTCATTATGATAAGTCAGTAGAAGAGCAGTTTTTACGGTTTAATTTTAAAAACAAAAGTTGGAAGGATCTGACTGTCAGTCAAAGAGTCACTTATAATGGGCTGAAGATGCTTACCGAGTATCATCAGACAGGCAAGATCAACATTCCTTCACTGCCAAGTAAATATCCACTGGACTTTAGGGGCCCCATTGGTAAAGTTATTCTGGATTTTTTGAGGCGCAGACAGCAAAGGGGGATGTCCAGAAGCAGTCTCCACAATTATCAAAGACATTTATATGAATTTATGGAGTACTGTGAAAAGCGAGGTATTGGCAGCGTTGGGTATATTGATCTGCCCTTACTGCTTCATTTCATAAACCAGTACAACTGTGATAAGAAAACCGTAATGATTGTCTTGATTTCGACCTTACGGATTTTCCTGCGGTATCTGTTTAAGGAAAACCTTACGGCTATTGACTATTCTTCTAAGGTCCCAAGATGTAAAAAAGTTACCCAGCCCAAGATACCTTCCCTCTATTCAAAGGAAGAAGTAGAAAAACTGATTGCATCAGTAGACAGATCAAGCCCTACCGGGAAAAGGAACTATGCTATTATCATGCTTGCCGCCAGGCTCGGGCTCAGGGCTTCGGATATCTCCAGATTAAAATTTAAAAATTTACATTGGAACACCAGTACGATTGAGATTGACCAGGTAAAAACAGGGAACCCATTACAGCTCCCCTTGTTGCCAGACGTTGGCAATGCCATCATCGATTATTTACAATACGGACGTCCTGTTTCAGAAGAACCCCATGTGTTTTTAACAGGAAGGCCGCCATACGGTTGTTTTACTACTAGCAACGTGGTTACCCATGTTGTTCAGAGAGCGATAATAAAAGCCGGTATTGACACCAAAAACAGAAGGTTTGGTCCCCATTCATTACGGCATAGCTTGGGATTCAGAATGTTGGAAAAAAGCACTATGCTCCCCGTTATATCGGAGGTTTTTGGTCACAAAAGTTCAGAGTCCACAAGGTTTTACCTCCGGATCGATCTAACCTCCATGAAGCAATGTATGCTGGACGTCCCGCCTGTACCAACAGAGTTTTATCAGCAGAGAGGAGGTGCGTTTTATGGATAAATGTTATCACAGTGTATATGGCCTGCACATAAAGCAGTTCATACAGACCAAGAGAAAACTGGGGTTCAAGTATGTGACAGAGACTTTTGCGCTATCCAAAATCGATGATCTTGCAACACAAACGAGGCAGACATCACAAGGCATCACAAAGGCATTCGCCGACATGTGGGCTGAAAAGCGACCCAACGAATCCAGAGGATATCATTATCATAGAATGCTGATGTTGGTACAACTATCCTCCTATATAAATGATATAGGGATTGAATCATATATTCCAAAACTTCCCCGCTTTCCCGAGAATACGTTTATACCATATGTATATTCACGGGACGAGATTGCCATGCTATTTAAGGCATGTGATGAATTAAGGATGCAAATTGCCCACAGGGAATCCTGCTTGTTTTGCATGCCCGTCCTATTGAGACTACTTTATGCAACAGGAATACGCATAGGTGAAGCGCTTGATTTAAAAGATGAGGATGTCAATCTGGAAGACGGGTATATCCGTATTCAGGATTCTAAGAATAAAAAGCAGAGAGCCATTCCTATATCAGCTTCTTTGAACTTGGTATGTAAAGAATATCTTTCTTACAGGGCATGGCTTCCTTATAAGAACTCAACAACCGGATTTTTCTTCGTAAATGTCAGTGGTAATAAGTGTGGCCAGGGTTTTCGGAAATGGTTCAGAAAATGTTTAGAACATGCCAATATCCCATATTTGGGAGAAAAACATGGGCCGCGTATACATGATCTACGGCATACTTTTGCTGTCAACTCTCTTGCCGGTATGGCAGAAGCAGGAATCGATCTGTATGCCTCGCTACCGATATTGTCCAACTATCTTGGGCACCAGTCAATAGGAGCAACTGACCATTATGTGCGGTTGACAGCTTCAATGTTCCCGGACCTGATCAGGGATATGGATAAAACGTGTATTGATGTCTTTCCAAAATTCAGAAACTATGGGGCCGACTGACTTTGCAAAGCATATCTCAGACTTTATCTCAAAATACCTTCCCAATGAAAATGGGGCTAGTCTCAATACCATAACTGCCTATAGAGATACATTCGTATTACTGCTGTCCTTCATTGAAAAGCATAGGAAGGTGAAACTGGAAAAGCTGACATTGGATTACATCACAAAAGAAACAATCGTCGCATTTTTGGATTGGATACAGAGCGAAAGGAAGTGCAGTAACTCAACCCGCAATTTACGGTTGGCTGCTATTCATTCCTTTTACAGGTACTTGCAATATCAACACTTGGACAACCTTTACGAATGTCAACGTATCTTATCCATTAGATCCAAGAAAACAGCCAAAGACAGCATCAAATACCTAAGCGTTGAGGGTATCAGGCTTCTGTTACAGCAACCCGATACAACAACCAGGAAAGGCAGGCGTAACCTTGCTTTATTGGCATTAATGTATGACACAGGAGCAAGGGTCCAGGAGATCATTGATCTGACACCATCCATGTTACGGCTCGACAAACCTGCCACCATCAAAATCATTGGAAAAGGCAATAAAGCAAGGTTAGTTCCAATGCTTGATGCACAAACAGTACACCTTAAAAACTATCTGAAAGAGTACGAGTTGGATAGTCCTTCGGCGAAACTGTACCCTCTTTTTTCAAACAGTAAAAAAGAAAAACTGACACGCGCAGGAATCAATTACATTATCCAGAAGTATGTAGGAATGGCAAGGAAAGAAAATAAGCTGATGATACCTTTAAAAATCACTTGTCATTCCTTCAGACATACAAAGGCGATGCACCTCCTTCAGGCGGGTGTTAACCTGGTCTATATCCGTGATATACTGGGACACGTCTCTGTGCAGACCACAGAAATTTATGCCAGAGCTGACTCCAAACAGAAACGCATTGCCCTGGAAAAAGCATATGAAGACGTAAATCCAGGTGAAAAGGCTGTATGGCTTAATAATGAGAATCTTATCTCTTGGCTCAAAAGATTCTGATATTTTTATGTAAAGTGATTCTTGATTAATCCTCATAGTATCAGGTTTTTACAGGGATTACTTTACATAATCATATACTTCACATAATGCACCTTATGTAAAGCTTTACATAAAGCCCACAACCACCCCAGTGGTACCCTTCGGCGAAGTGAACAGGATGACCGGCTGACCGAAAAGATGGACAAGGCCGGTAAACTATTGGAGCTTCCGGTAATAGATCATATCATATTGACCGCGGAAGCGTACTATTCATTTGCCGATAGAGGAGGGCTTTAGGGGCTATTTTTTATTCTTTACCCCAATTCTTGAATCTTCTGTCCCGAAGCCGATCATTCTGATGATAATATGCTCCTATTGGAAATCGTATCAACATATTAAAAAAGGTTAAATAGCAGAAGAACAATATATTGATCACAAAATAATAAGTAGATTAATGCAATGGAAATTTTTGTTGACTGCAATTTTAAATTGTTTTGTATATGATTGATCTATTTAATTTCTTTAGAAATACCCTAGTGGTATTAATGGTGGGGACATCTTTTGCATGGGCACAGGCCTCCCGTCAAGTGGAGAATCTTGAAGTTTTTGCCAAAGCTTATGGATATGTGAAGTACTTTCATCCAAGTGATGAAGCAGCACAATTGGACTGGGGCTGGTTTGCTGTCCATGGCGCACAAAAGGTCATTAACTGTCCTACTTCAGAAACACTTGTTGATTCATTGAACCATCTTTTTGCCCCGATTGCCCCAACAGTTTATTTTTCCAGTAGGGCATTGGAAAAACCTAGGGTTTTGGAAGTGGCCACTCCTCATGATCTAAAAGGATTTGATAAGGTTTATTGGCAGCATTATGGGGTAGGAAAGGATATGCTCAATCCAAGTAAACTTTATAAAAGTGTAAGGGTTAATAGGCTGGAAGTTGAACAGGAGGCCGGAAGTTTTGGGGGAATAGGAAGGTCGATAAAGGCTAATGACCATCATGGAAAAAAGTTCAAGCTTACAGGATATGCTAGACTCTCTCCAGGGAGCCAGGGAACCGGACATCTTTGGGTAAGGGAGGACACAAAAAGGAATGGAATGGGTTTTTTCAATAATATGGATGACCGCCCCATCACCTCTTCGGAATGGACTAAATACGAAATTGAAGGCAGGTTGGGGGATTTTTCCGACCGATTGGTATTTGGAGCGTTTTTAAAGGGGAGAGGATCATTTAAATTGGATGATATCCATTTGTATATTGAAACAGACAGCCAGTGGGAAGACGTACCTTTGGAGAACAACAGTTTTGAAGGAAAGGATTGGGCAAGGAATGGTTGGGAGAAAATGGGCGAGAAGTATGATCAGTTCACTGATGATGTTGACAAGTTTGACGGTCAGTATTCATTGGTCATAAAGTATACCGGAAATGAAAATAGAAAAATACAAAAGCCCATCTTTGAAGAAGCTCCTTCGATGGAAGAACCGTGGATTACCGCCTTGGGGAGTGGGGTGTGGATCAATATGCCATTGGTATTATTTACCGATAAAGACCATACCTTTCCGGTAGCTACCGAAGATATTGTGGCCTACATGGACCAGGCTGAAAAGGATACACCCACCGACGCTGCTTCTTTGGCATTCAGGCTTGGGAATATCATCAATGCTTGGAATGTTTTCCAGCATTTTTATCCCTACTTCGATGAAGTTGGAGCCAATTGGGACATGGTCCTTCATGATCAATTATTACGAACTTTTTCGAGCAACAAGGAAACCCATATTGATGATCTTAAAACCTTGACGGCTCCACTGAAAGATGGACATATAAATGTATCGGGGCCTTCCTCAAGCTATTTCTCGCCTCCCATCCTTTGGGAATGGGTAGAAAATGAACTGGTGATCACCGAGGTTTATGATGAAAAGTTGGGGTTAAACCGGGGGGATGTGGTAGAAGCAATTAACGGACATGAACCAAATGATTATTTTGACCAATTCAGAGGGAAAATTTCTGCACCTACAAAAGGCTGGCTGGATTACCGTGCCAATAGTGAAACGCTTTTTGGGGAAGAGGGAAGTGAAATGGACATCGATGTGAATGGAAGGAAGTACCAATTGATTAGGGATGTCGATCACTACCAGCACAGGACCAATCAACGGAAGTCCCTGCCACCTTACCGGTTTATGGATGGGGGAATAATCTATATCAACCTTGATGTGGCACCTATGGACACCATTGATGCGATAATGCCACAACTCGAGAAGTGTACAGGCATCATTGCAGACCTTAGGGGGTATCCTGTCGGGGACAACCATATGTTGATCAATTACTTGCTGAAAAAGTCGGACAAGAGTAAATGGATGCACGTGGATCAGGTAATATATCCGGACAGGGTGAACCCGGCAGGACAAAGTAGTCAAGGTTGGCAAATGTCTCCCCAAAAGCCCTACCTGGGTGATAGGAAGGTGGTGTTTATTATTGATGGCCAGGCCATAAGCTATGCTGAAAGCTATATGGGTTTCGTGGAAGCCAATGATTTGGCCACAATAATCGGCCAACCCACTGCTGGTACCAATGGTAGTTTTAATGCATTTACCCTTCCCGGTGGCTACAAGATCACCTTTACCGGAATGCATGTGGTCAAACATGATGGTTCCCAGCATCATGGCATTGGTGTACTGCCCGATATTTACGTGGAAAAAACAATAGCAGGAGTGAAGGCGGGAAGGGATGAGTTTTTGGAGAAGGCCATTCAACTTTTGACTAAATAAAAGATAGCGACCATGAATGGTAGTAGTCAGCTTAATAAATTGACCTGTTATATGTTGAATCTAATTCTGGGAATTTCTTGTCCAAAAAGAATCTGTATATGAGCTAGCAACAAAATGCTTAATAAATATAGTTTTTCATAAGAAATAATAGTATTGATTTAGAAGATGCTAATGATCCAAGGGAGTGTTTCTCCAAATCCATCGTCTGGAAGAACCAGCCTATTGTTTTCGTAAAAAAAATAGGGACCAGGTATTTGATCATTATTCTCAATCCCTTGGGGAATAGTGTCGTAGCTGGAATGGACTTTATTATTATAATAAATGATAAAGTTTTTCATTAAGTATTGGCCTTCCGTATCAACATGATGTTTGACTTCTACATTTAGGGTGTCTAAGCTGCTGTCGGGGAACTTAAAAAGCCAATACCTGGAGAAGGACAAAGGTTGTTCCTTATAATCCACTTTTTCTGAACCTGCAACAGTAATATAGCCAAAAATTGTCCCGTAGTCAGATAAATCATATCCGTATACCTCATTGTTTATTAAACTTAAGTTTAGCCATTCGATTTCCCCTGAATTCGAAAAACCTTTCAATTGACCATTTTCCGCTTTATAAACCGCAGCATACTGAATATCTCCATAACCAAACTCATCGGAGTCGCTAAATTCGAAAAATATATCATAAAATTCAGGCAATCCGTTGGGTTCACTATCAGTGTTTGAGCAACCCAATAGAATTAATAGTGAAATTGTGATTATATTTTTCATAACAATAAAGCTAAAATCATGTCTTTATTTGACAAGACAGAAAATTATTTTAAAATGATACATGTTTTATTGATAAACTGATTAAAAATAGTGAAAAACACCATCAAAATAAAGGTTGATGGTGTTCTTAACATAAACAAGGCACTGTTCAACAAGGAAGGGGAGCGCTACAATGCCTGGATCCAGTTGGACCTGGCCGAAAAGAATGACAAGGGCCAGCACCCCATGCTGCAGTACCATGACCGCTACGGATTCGACCTTGAAAAGTCGTTGAAGGCACTTCCCATCGTGGAAATGGAAGGCATGGACCAAAAGGACCGCTTGCTATACTCCCTGAAAAAAGGAAACCTCCATGAGGTGAACATTGCCGGAAAGGAAGGCTCCTTTCTGGTAGCCGCAAATCCCCAGTATAAATCCATCAGCGTGTACGATGAATCAGGAAAACGGCTTAACCTCAAGGACCTGCAACAGGAGATAAAAGAAAACCTACAGCAGGGTGTGGGAGTGAAGAAGGATACTCCCAAGCAGGAGAAAGGAAGGTCGGTGAAAATGTAGAAAGGGCTGAAACCCTTTTCGACCAAAATGAAAAACCATCCGTTTCAATGGATGGTTTTTTCGTTAACCTTTCTGTTGTCATGGTATTTTAAGGGAGGGGCCATGCTGGGCAGCTGGGACCAGTTGGTTTTTGAAAAACTACGGGACGCATAATTCAGCTGGCCTGCCCAAGCCTTTAATTCCTTCGCTTCGTCTCTATCCAAGAACCTAAGCGCTTTTTTGTACTCTTTTTCCCAAAGCCTCTTATCAAACCGCACCTTTTCCAAAATCAATTTGTAATAATCAAGATAGGATGTTTTCATAATCGTTTGGTTTAATTACTACAATTAGGGATAACAGATCTCCAGTGTAATTGAACTGCAATAAAAGATCTTAAATTACAGGCGGAGAATGGGGGAGTGGTTTAATCCATTTATACTTCATGGTCTTAATGTATTTTAACAAATCCTATACATGTCATATTAAATTACGAAGCAATTAGGGATTAGTTTCGGGAAATTAAATCTATCCGACATGTTTTTTGATCATAAACTTTGTGTCAAACTAGGGTATTGCTCTTAAAGGGCATGGAACCGTATTCCAATTGTTCAAAATTCCCGACTTCCAATAGCTTTGCCATTTCATCGAACAGCTCCACTTTGAACTGCTCAAGGTCATTTTTTGTGATGATATCCACTTCCATTATAGTTGTTTTAATAGCAAATCAATGAAATTAACCATTGGGATGTTCACACCGGCATCACAAGTGGGGGAACATTTATTTGGATAAAAGTTCCCGTAGTCCCTTCATATCTTCACTGATTTTTTTCTCTACTACACGGGAATAGATCTGGGTGGTGGCGATTTTGGTATGGCCCAACATTTTGCTTACTGTTTCGATAGGAACGCCGTTCATTAAGGTTACCGTCGTAGCGAATGTATGACGTGCAGTATGGTGTGTGAGGGTTTTGGTAATATCGCATAGATCGGCGATTTCCTTGAGGTAGCTGTTCATCTTTTGATTGGAAATAGGAGGTAGGAGGGTACCGTTGGCCTTGGCCTTGGGATGGTCTTTGTATTTATCGAGGATTTCGATAGCCTTGGGTAGAAGAGGAAGCTTTACCGGTTCATCTGTTTTCTTTCGTTTCGAAATGAGCCACAGATCCCCATCAATACCTTTACCGATATTGGCTTGGGTAAGGTTGGTGGAATCAATGTAGGACAGGCCTGTATAACAGCTGAACACAAATAAATCCCTGACCCAGTCCAGTCGGGCTATCGTAAATTCTTTTGATTCAATTCTGGACAGTTCTTCCATTTCCAGAAATTGTCGCTGGACTTTTTTATACCTGAACTTATAATTGAGAAAGGGATCCTTTTTTATCCATTCCATTTTAAAGGCCAAGTTTTATACCTGAACTTATAATTGAGAAAGGGATCCTTTTTTATCCATTCCATTTTGAAGGCCAAGGTCATAAGCTTTTTCAACCTGATAAGGTGTTTCATCACCCCGTTGTTTGCTACCGGTCTACGACGGTGGTCTTTGGGCTTAAAAGTCCTCAGGTGGTGTTCGTAATCCGTAATGAATTTGTAATCGATATCCGAAAGGGGGATATCCGATTTCCTCTTCTAGGTTTTGAGGAATTCAAGAAGGTGCCTTTCCGTAGTTCTGTAATTTTTTAGGGTGCCTTCTGAAAGTACCCCCATATTTTGGGTATTGTGAAAATCAACAAGCTCCATAAGGGTATGTTCCTGTTCTTCTATACCCAGAAACCTGTTTTTTACGGTTTCTGGGGTAATAGTTTTTTTCTCAATGTAAAGTTCCTGATGACATTCCAATACCCTTGCCCTTATATGGTCTAAGAAACGATTAAATGTTCTGGATTCGGGATTGTTTCCTTTTGCCTTTCCTCTTCCATGGTCCCAAAGACTAGGAGAAATTTTCTTCTTTACTGAAAGTTCAACACGCTTTCCGTCAACTGTAATTCGCGCTCTTATAGGCGTCATGCCGTTTTCATCAAGTTTGTTTTGGCGGATAATGAACTGAATTCCAAAGGTTTTTGAGTATCTCATTCTTAATTTGATTTTGGTTAATCTGGCCCTTTTTGGTCTAAAAAGGTCACCAGAATGACTGATTTTAAAGCTCAAAATGGCCCAAAAACACCCAAAATTAGAGATTAGGAACTAGATGGATATCAATGACTTAAGCTCTAACTGGTGACCTAATTTAAGAAATTAAAGAGGTCACCGAATAGGTCTCATTTTCTTTGAAATTGTATGTGGTTTTTTGCTATGTAAAAAACAAAAAACCCTTCAATTCATACGATTTGAAGGGTTTTGGTGGTAAATGTACCCGTTTTCGTCGGAGTGGCGGGATTCGAACCCACGACCCCTTGCACCCCATGCAAGTACGCTACCGGGCTGCGCTACACTCCGATTAACATTGGCCAGTTTAAAGAGCAGGCCGCTACTCTATAAGATATGTTTCGAACCCACGAACCTCCCGACCACAGTCGGGATACGCTACCGGGCTGCGCTACACTCCGATTAACATTGGCCAGTTTAAAGAGCAAGCCGCCACTCTATAAGATATGTTTCGAACCCACGAACCTCCCGACCACAGTCGGGATACGCTACCGGGCTGCGCTACACTCCGATTAACATTGGCCAGTTTAAAGAGCAGGCCGCCACTCTATAAGATATGTTTCGAACCCACGAACCTCCCAACCACAGTCGGGATACGCTACCGGGCTGCGCTACACTCCGATTAACATTGGCCAGTTTAAAGAGCAGGCCGCTACTCTATAAGATATGTTTCGAACCCACGAACCTCCCGACCACAGTCGGGATAAGCTACACTCCGATTAACATTGGCCAGTTTAAAGAGCAAGCCGCCACTCTATAAGATATGTTTCGAACCCACGAACCTCCCGACCACAGTCGGGATACGCTACCGGGCTGCGCTACACTCCGATTAACATTGGCCAGTTTAAAGAGCAGGCCGCTACTCTATAAGATATGTTTCGAACCCACGAACCTCCCGACCACAGTCGGGATACGCTACCGGGCTGCGCTACACTCCGATTAACATTGGCCAGTTTAAAGAGCAGGCCGCTACTCTATAAGATATGTTTCGAACCCACGAACCTCCCGACCACAGTCGGGATACGCTACCGGGCTGCGCTACACTCCGAATATCTATGGCGAAACTAACAAGACGGCCATATGCTTCATAAGTTAATGGTCAAGTCGTCAACAACACTTCCTAACCTCAGTGGAGATGATGCTGTTCAGTTCCTTGCCAAAAATACCCCCTTTGTGGTATAAGGTGCTGCAAAGAAAATAGAATTTTTCACGATTTCAAAAAAAATCTTCCGCAATTCTAGTTCCATTTCAGGAGGGAGCGCTCGTCCCAGTAACCAGTGCTGTCTACACTCAATGCGGAGAGTTTGTCCAGTTCAGTAGTGGTAAGTTTGAAGGTGGATGCTTTCAGGTTGGCTGTGAGTTGGGGAATGCTGCTGGCGCCACTTAAAACATATGCTGGGCCAATCTTATCCATGCAAAAGCGAAGAGCTATGGCATCTATGCCCACCTGATATTTATCCGCCAAGCTTGAGAGATAGCTGTATGTTGGCTTGTAATGAGGGTAATGGTCATTGGGGAAGATCCTGCCATTGGCCATGGCTTCCTTGATCAAAACCTTTACGCCATTCTTTTGGGCGTACTTGAGGAGAGCGCAAGTGGCTTGTTCCAAGACATTAAACGTTACTTGGAATGTATCGAATAAAGGAGTGTCGTCTATCGCAATGTCCATGGCCTTCTCCAAGACTTCTTGCTGTGCTGGGCCGCTGGAACTGAGGCCGATCTGTACTCCTGTGGTACGCTTGATTGCAGCTAGTTTTTCCAGAACCTTACTGTTCTCTAGGACACCTGATGCCAAAGTAGCAGAATGGATATGGTAAACTCCAAGTGCGGGACATAATTTTTGTGAATAGCTCCACTGTTCTTCCAGCTTTTCCAAGCTGTGTTCCTTTACCTCATGCTTACCGTCATAACCCAATTCCCAATTGGCTGTATAAGTATAACCCCATTTGGATCCGAAAATTACATCTGGGTGCTGCCTCTTTTGGTGCCATTTTAGGAGAAAAGTTTCACCCTTTCCATAAGAGGCGGCAGTGTCAAAATACCTGACCCCTAGCCGGTAAGCTTCGTCCAATACCCTCAGCGTTTCCCGGTAAAATGCTTCTTCTGATTTGTCCCGCTGGTCAGTAGGGTTGATGTTGATGTATTCAGGTCGGCCAAGTGCGGCCATTCCCAGTCCAATTTGAGTAGAATTCATCAATAAACAATTTTACAATTACATTTCTAATCTACAAAAAACAGAGATCAAAACTAAGCCGTATCAAATTGTTCAAAGACGATAAATGGCTCGATAAAAAACTGATAATAGCGATTTTGTCTGGAGATAAGCACGGAGGGAGGTTCTGCAAAAATTATTTCTGCACCAAATTCAATTCTTATTCCTATATTTGCAGCCAAAGTTCTTTTCATATTTACTTCTAAAACCAATATAGGTCGCCGACTACGGTCGGGGATAATAGGGAACCGTGTGAAAATCACGGGCTGTCGCGCAACTGTGAGTGACCTAAAAGTTCTTGCCCTTGGTTGTCCACTGTTCTGATTGTTTTCAGGATGGGAAGGACGGCAAGAATGTCATGAGCCAGGAGACCTGCCTGTATTGACCTGTTCATCCATATGGACAGGGGTGACAATGCTTTCGCGATTTGAAGCTACTGTCAGGTATTCACGCTTTTCCTTTCTTCTCTGGGATTACTATGCCCAAGGGAAAAGTATGTTTATTTTTCAGTTATTTCTTACCCTTATCATTTCGAAAGCATTGTGAAGTGTGGCGAAGGGCTTTTGACGATTTATTTATCACGTTAAAAGTTTTAAACTATGCTAACGCAAAATCTTGGCTACCCGCGAATTGGTAGCAAAAGACAACTAAAAAAAGCCTGTGAGGCTTACTGGGCTGGGAAAATCCCGCTAAATGACCTTCAAAAAGCAGCCGCTGAGATCCGGGAAACCAACTGGAAACTGCAGCAGCAGGCTGGATTGGACCTTATTCCTTCCAATGACTTCTCGTTTTATGACCAGGTGTTGGATATGGCTTTTACGGTCGGTGCCATTCCTGGCCGTTATCATGAGATCCTTACCGAACTCAAAAAGCCGGAGCTGGACCTCTACTTTGCCATGGCCAGGGGCTACCAAAAGGATGGGCTGGACATCATCGCAATGGAAATGACCAAATGGTTTGATACCAATTACCATTACATTGTGCCGGAGTTTACCAAAGACCAACAGTTCAAACTTTTTTCCACTAAAGTGCTCGATGAGTTTAAAGAGGCCAAGCGTCTGGGAATCCACACAAAACCTGTGCTACTGGGACCGGTTTCCTTTTTGCTTTTGGGCAAAGAAAAGGAGGCGGGATTTCACCGAATAGACCTGTTAAAGGCCTTGCTACCGGTATATATTGACCTTTTGAAAAAGTTAGAATCATTGCACGCCGATTGGGTGCAGCTGGATGAGCCGTTTTTGGTCATGGACCTGAAGGATGAGGAAAAAGCTGCTGTAAGATGGGCTTATCAAGAAATCAAAAAAGCCGTTCCAGGAATTAAAACGCTCTTGACTACCTATTTTGGAGCCTTGGATGATAATTTGACGTTGGCTGCAGGATTACCAATTTGTGGACTCCATGTAGATTTGGTCAGGAATCCGGAGCAGTTGGAAGCTGTATTGGAAAAAGTACCTGCAAACATGAGTTTGTCACTCGGTCTGGTGGACGGAAGGAATATTTGGAAAAATGACTATCAGGCTTCATTGGAATTAATAAATAAAGCTCGGGCTGCTAAGCAAGATGAGCGGCTATTGATCGGGCCGAGCTGTTCGCTCCTTCATAGTCCATGTGATCTGGAGGAGGAATCAAACGAGCATACGTTAAGTGCAGAATTGAAGGATTGGTTGGCTTTTGCCCGTCAAAAAACAACTGAAATTACAGCCCTCAAGGTGATTGTGGAGGATGCTGGATCTGCTAAGTCCAAGGCGCTGCTGGAAGAAAACCAAGCCTCAATCGCCAAGAAGCGTACGTCAGAACGTATTCATAAACCGGCAGTTCGGAAAGCTGTTGAAGGGCTTACTCCCAACCACAGCCAACGAAAAAGTGCCTTTGCAAGTCGCAAGACCATACAGGCAGAAAAGCTTTACCTGCCTGATTTTCCTACCACCACCATTGGCTCTTTCCCGCAGACGAAGGAAGTACGGCAATGGCGTTCTCAACTGAAAAAAGAGGTATTGACTGAAAATCAATACGTCGACAATATCAAAGCGGCCACTCAGGAAGCCATTCGCTGGCAAGAAGAGGTGGGCTTGGATGTGCTGGTGCATGGTGAGTTTGAGCGAAATGACATGGTGGAGTATTTTGGTGAAAAGCTGGAAGGCTTTGCCTTTACCCAGTATGGCTGGGTGCAAAGCTATGGATCACGCTGCGTGAAGCCTCCCATCATTTATGGAGATGTGTCACGGCCAAAACCGATGACGCTGTTTTGGACCACATTTGCCCAATCCCTCACGGATAAGCCAGTAAAAGGAATGCTGACAGGGCCGGTTACTATCTTACAGTGGTCTTTTGTAAGGAATGACCAATCCCGGAAAGCTACCTGTCAACAAATCGCCTTGGCCATCCGTGAAGAGGTAAAGGATTTGGAAAAATCGGGCATCCAAATCATCCAAATTGATGAGCCGGCTTTGCGGGAAGGGCTACCTTTGCGCCATGCCGAATGGAATGATTACTTGCAATGGGCGGTGGAATGTTTCAGGATTTCCGCTTCAGCAGTGGAAGATTCCACTCAGATTCACACGCACATGTGTTATTCTGAGTTTAACGATATCATTGAGCATATAGCAGCCATGGATGCAGATGTCATTACCATTGAGTGCTCTCGTTCACAAATGGAATTGCTGGATGCATTTGCGCAGTTTAACTATCCCAATGACATTGGTCCGGGCGTGTATGATATCCATTCACCTAGAGTACCCGCCTCTGAAGAAATGGTGACACTGATGCAAAAGGCCCAGGCAGTGGTGCCGTATCGGCAATTGTGGGTAAACCCAGACTGTGGACTGAAGACCCGCGGATGGGAGGAGACCAAAGAAGCCCTTGGGCGTATGGTAGAGGCTGCCAGAAAGCTTAGAGCAGCAATTACTTCAAATGTTACAGTGTCTTAAACAATTATCCATCCGGGCAGTTTTATGACTGTCCGGATGAATTTATCGTATTATGAATCATAGCAAAAAGCAGCCTTTTCCATTTCGTGCTCCTTTGAGGTGTTGGGATGTTTTTGCCAGTAGTTTTTTAATTGGGAAAAGCGCTGAAATGGAATTTAGAGACCATCAGGTGCTCACCTATTTTAAAAAGAGGTTTGGGTGGCGGTCATTTCCCGACCTGAAGTCCCATGCTTATGAGACCATCGTATTGACTGATGCTCGTAAACGAATCCTATGGGTGAATGCTGGGTTTAAAAAGATGACTGGGTACACTCCTCATGAGGCCATTGGCAAGAAGCCTGTATTTTTACAGGGACCTTTGACCTCGTCCATGGCACTGGTACGATTCAAGGAAAAGTTGAAGGAGGAAAAACCCTTTAAATCTACGCTTCTCAATTATAAAAAAGACCAAACTACCTATTTATGTGCCATTCATGTGTTTCCTTTGCAGGATAAGAAAGGAAATACCACACATATTTTGGCACTTGAAAAAGAAGCATGAACAAACTTGAAGAGAAAATTAAGAACGCTGAGACAAGGGTTTTTAAAGCCGTATTCCCCAATACGGTAAACCATTATGATACACTTTTTGGTGGTACAGCCATGCACATGATGGACGAAGTGGCTTTTATTGCAGCCACCAGGTTTAGTCGTCAGCGCATGGTAACCGTAAGCAGTGATAAAATCGATTTTACCGTTCCCATTCCCGCAGGAACCATTGTTGAGTTAGTAGCGCATATAGCACATATTGGCAATACCAGCCTTAAGGTGCAGGTGGATATATTCATCGAAAAAATGTATGAAGAGGGGAGGGAAAAGGCCATCAGCGGCACCTTTACCCTTGTCGCCATTGACGATCAAAAAAGGCCAACTGCTATTATGAAGGATTAAGAAAAGGTCATTCCCCAACTGGAAATGACCTTTTAAGGAGAATAATTGCTTGAGGCAAATTAAGCTCTTTGCCCCCAAGGACCTGTGATGGCCAGGGTAAGGCCTGCTCCTTGGATATTGACAAAGTAGGTGCTGCCGTCTGGAGAAAATACCCCACCGGCAAATTCTGTTCTGAAGCCTACATTTTCGGCAAGTTTATAGTATTCTCCCTTTGGGGTGATCCCCACCACAAAGGGGTGCTTATCATCCTCACAGAGTAATAAGTCTCCCCAAGGGGCGATGGCTACGTTATCGCAGCTTTTGAGGATTTCCTTATCATTGGGCTCTGCAAAGAGTTCTAAGGTGCCTGGTGCGGCACTTTCGTCGGCTTTGCCTTCATGGGCCCCGGGCGTGTAGCGGAATACTTGTCCTGCTGAGATTTCTCCTCCATTGGTACAGGCAAAGAACAATTCCCCATCTCCAAACCATATGCCTTCTCCTCTGGCAAAACAGGCCGCTCCCTGCTCAAATCCCCGGTGTCGCAGGTCATCGTCAGGTGCGTCGATATCTTCAAGGTCAATCCACGTCACCTTGTAGGGATGGTTTTTTTGAAATTTAGGAACTTCTAGGTCACTCCAGTTTCTGGTGTCACGGCTGTTTTCACCTGTAATGGCCAAGGCTTGAAGTTTCCCCCCATTGTAAAGTTTCCCCGGTTCGTTTGGGATAAAGCGGTAAAAGAGGCCATCGCCTCTGTCTTCTGTCAGGTAAACGATGCTTGTTTTGGGATCCACAGCCACTGCTTCGTGGTTAAACCGTCCCATTTCTTTGATGGGGATGGCTTTGTTGAGCTTTTTGTCGGCAGCGGCATTGACTTCAAATACATAGCCGTGGTTCAAGTCCAAGCGCCCATCGTATGATCCTGGGGTAACGGTGGATTCTTCACAGGTCAACCAACTGTTCCATGGGGTGATGCCGCCTGCACAGTTACGGACTGTTCCGGCAAGGCTTAGGAATTCATCTTCCACCTCTTGGGTTTTGGGATTATAGACCAAGGTGGTGGTTCCGCCTAATCCGGGCAATTGGCCCTTGCCTGTTTCGTAAAGCAAATCTGCCGATATGTTTTTAAAGAGTTCATTGTCCTTTCCAAAGGCTCCTTTTTCCAAATCGTCGGGACTGATTTCATGGTTTCTCACGATCAGTACCCTGCTGTTTTCGCCTTTAAATGTCCCCATGCCGTCAGGGTTACCAGGGGTGAGCAGCCCATCGCTCATCTTTTGACCTATTTTTGAAATGACCTTGTATGAAAATCCCTTGGGCAGGTTGAGAATTCCTGCTGGATCAGGCAAGAGGGCTCCATAGCCTGCTTTTGCATGGGCAGCGCCGGCAAAGGCATTGGGTTGGACAAATTGGTACAAGCCCATAAAACCTACTGTGGCAATGCCGGATTTTTTTAGAAAACTCCTTCTGGTTGTTTTTGATAATTGTCTCATATAATTGTTTTAAACTTTTAATCTACGGCTATCATTTGACTGTGGTGTTAAGCAGATATTGTCATAAGGTTACCTTTTTCAATGATGTTTGAAAGTGAAGGTGTCCATAGCTATCCTTCTGATTTTGACTATAGGTAATACTTGCCCGCGGGATTTTAGGCCATAAAAAAAACCTGGCTTTTGAAGCCAGGTTGTCATTTTGTACGAGAGCTGCACTAGCGAATGGCTTTGATCAAGGTCGCCATGTATACCCATTTTTGGTCCCTCGAACTGAGCCCTTCTTCCATGGCCACCAACTGCTCCTCAGTAGCTTCCATGTCTTCATATTCCATGGAGTTGAAGAATTGCATGTAGTTGTCATAGAAATTGAGGGTCATGTGGGTGTATTCCGCTTCACTGCCCATGGGAACGGCTGTGCGGAGAAATTTCCAACTACCCATCATGTTGGCTTCTACTTTCTTCTGATGGAAGGGCTGGTAAAGGTCCTCTTCCACATGTTCGTATTCATTGAACTGTCCTTCTGTGGCTTTCATCAGGTCAAATGACGCCAATACTCCCGGATCCATCTGGAAATTGTCTTCCGTTTGAGCCACTACGGTCATATAGGCCCTCATGGCCAAGTCTCGGTTCTTTTTGGTCTTGTCCACTGCCTCGGCAATTTCCGATTCTTTCATTTTTCCATCATAGGCCCTTTCGGCATAATTGAGGAAGTTATCATCCGTCATGCCGTTCATCATTTTTACGGGATCATTGTAATAGGTAATGGTGACGTACTGGAATCCGCCTTGATCCGGCCCAGACTGTAGTGACCAAAGGTCCCAGCCTTGGATATCACCTTGTTTGACGGCCTGTTCATAGATTTTTTCCAAAAAATCCTTGTTCTCTGAGTAGTCAACCATTTGGTTTGAAGACACCTTGATGAATTCTATGACTAGGTATTGGTGGCTTTCCTGCGCTGCTGCGCTGCGGTACATGAAGGTGAAAATTAGGACGAAATAAAACAACTTTTTCATATCGTAGGTATTTTGGGTTCTCAGAACAATTTCTTTAATCTCTTACTATTAAGATAATCATTTATTTGGTGTTTGAGAAAAAAAATGGTTTTTTTTGTGTTAAAATTTTATAATAAAGTGTTTGGTGTTGAAAATATTCTGATATATCAAAATTTATTCGGTTTTATTACGTTATTTAAAACAAACCTTTCAAAAACAGTTTAATGTGATAAGAGCTTTCGCCTATTATTTTGCTTGCAAAACCCGGTTTGGGTGTTGGGTTGATGTCGCTACAGGCACTTCACTTCTCCCTGCGGCTGAAAAAGGTTTTAGCGGGAATTGGTGTCAGATCAAATGTTGACTAATCCGCATTTGTAATGTGGATTGCTGAACATGGCATTTTTAATGCCTCTATATCACCATTTAATTATTGCCACGAAGACACGAAGGCCCAAAGTTTTTTGAGGAATTGGTATGTAACTAATCCGCATTTGTAACGCGGATTGTTGAACATGGTATTTGTAATGCCCCTAATCACCAATTATTTATTGCCATGAAGACACGAAGGCACTATGGTTTTGGGCGTGTTGGTGCTTCTTTTGATTATCTTTCGCGGAAGTGTTCACTAATGCTTTACCAAATAAAAAGTCATGAGGGAAGCACCACTACTTTTTTCATAAGGTTTTTGCTTAGGTATTGGGCGAGGATAGAGGACGTGTCGCCGACGGGTTTTACCATTTCCAGTTGGTCGATTACTGCTTCATCCGTATCGAATTCAGCTTCGCTATCGATAAAGCCATAGGCCTTTAGGACGCCATCCTCAAAATAGATGGCGGCTTGTTCGTTTGGGTGACGGCCTTTTTCACGAATCAGCAGGCGGCTTTTTTCACGTTGGATTTCCTGTAACCAATCTTCTACCCGTGTATTATACGAGGAGGGTTCCTCTTCTCCACAGCAAGCCCCTAGGCATGCCCCGGCCTGATGGTCAAAGCAGGCAGAAGCTGATTTTTGAACTCCGCAAAGTTTAGCGCATAGCTGATGCTTTTCGATCTTTTCCAGCAGGTATGACCAAGCTTCATGATGCGAATGAAAGGCCAAAAGAGGTTTGGTGAAGCGGTTGATCTTGGCTACTTGGAAGCGCTCGAAGCCTTGACCATCTTGGTACCTGTAAATTCCCCAAGGCGCATTTTTTGCTTTTTGGGCGCGGTTGTATTTTGGCCAGTGTTGCTTGATCTCCAGTGCTTCCACCAGCAGGGCAAGGAATTCGCTGCCGGTCAATTGGAAACTGACATCATAAATGGCTGACTTCATGCCTTGCTTGCCTTTTCCTGCTCCCGAAAAATGCCCCTTGAAGCGATGACGGATATTGAGGGCTTTGCCGACGTAAATTACTTTTCCATTGGCGTCATGAAAGTAGTAGACCCCAATACTTTCGGGCAGGGATAAAAATTGTTCCTTGGTAATATTGGGCGGTAAAAATGCTTCTCCCGAGTTTCTTTTGAGTAATTGCTCCACTATGCCCTCTTGGTCTGCAAGTAACAGTTTGGTAAACAGTTCAGCAGTGGCCTCCGCATCACCAAAGGCGCGGTGACGAGATTTAATTTCAATGTTTTTATGCTCACATATGCGGCCAAGGCTATAGGATCTCAGGCCCGGAAAGATTTTTCTGCTCAACCTGACCGTGCAAAGCTTCGGACGGTCAAAAGATTTTCCGATCCGTTCAAATTCCGATCGGATAAACTGATAGTCGAAGTTCACATTGTGCGCTACGAATATTTTGTCTTCCAGAAAGGCGTAGAGCTCATCTGCGATATCTTCGAAGTAAGGCGCTCCTTCCACCATGGATTGATCGATGCCGGTCAGTCCTGTAATGAAACCGGGGATTTCACAGTCTGGGTTGATCAAGGTTTGAAAGGAATCCAGGATTTGGCTGCCGTTGTGGGCCACAGCCGCCACTTCGGTAATGCGGTGCCTTTTTCCATAACCTCCTGTCGTCTCAATATCTACAATGGCATATATCATGTTCAGGCCCTCTGGGATTGAATGGTTTCTTTAAAGGTGAGATGTGCTTGCCCACGGCAATAACCGACAAATTAAATTTACGGTTCAATTTTAATGAATTGTCAATCATTATAGCGAATTTTGACTTAAAATGTCCCAAAATATTAACTGGGCCCGGGCCGAAAGGTTTCAAGGTCACTTATTCCAAGATGATAGAAAAAATAGAGCACTGGCAAAGCAGCCTCGCCACGACCACCGCTGACTTTAAGCGTGCCTTTGAGCACCTTGATCGGGAAGCGCTGTACCAAAAACCTCAAGCAGGTACGTGGAGCATTGCAGAAAATATCCAGCACCTTATGGTGATCAATAGCAGCTATTTCCCGATTTTTAAGCAAGTGGAGGAGGGAAGTTACCAGAAGCCGTTTATCGGGAATTTCGGTTTTTTGACCAAGGCCATTGGCAATATGATCTTGAAATCCGTTGATCCTGAAAACCCCAAGAAAATCAATACCATTCCTGTTTGGAAGCCGGAGAAGTATGAGGAAAAGGAGCAGGAGAAGTTGCTTGAGGCATTTGAAGCCCATCAACAAGAGTTTTCAGACTGGATTGTACGGCTGAAGCCAGCGCTGGAAAAAGGGCAGGTGATCCATTCACCGGCCAATCGCTTGATCGCCTATCCTTTGGAGATGGCCATGGATATCATTACCACCCATGAAAAACGGCATTTGGCGCAAGCCAAGCGGGTATTGAAATAACAGCTGGTAGAAGGAAACCGTCTGTTCATCAGTGGTGTAGCGTTACTGACCACTTTTAAACTTTGGAAATGTACGGTATCCTTGTTTAATTATTATAATTTTAACGATTATTTAGTTTTCAATCAAATCATAATTTGATGACTGAAATTAGAAACAACTGGACAAGAGAAGAAATTAAAGAGATCTTTGATAGCCCTATCATGGAACTCATGTATAAGGCGGCAACTGTACACCGGGAATTTCATGATCCTCAGGAAGTACAAGTATGTACGCTGCTTTCCGTAAAAACAGGGGGGTGTCCCGAGGACTGTGCTTATTGCCCGCAGGCTGCCCGGTATCATACCGATGTGAAAGTACATAAACTCCTTGATGTGGAGGAAGTGATCAATAAGGCAACTGATGCCAAGGCAGCGGGCAGTACCCGTTTCTGTATGGGAGCGGCTTGGCGCGAAGTGCGTGACAACAGGGATTTTGACAAGGTGCTGGATATGGTGAAAGGGGTGAACAATATGGGAATGGAAGTATGCTGCACGTTAGGCATGCTCTCGGAAGAGCAGGCCAAAAAGCTGAAAGATGCCGGGCTATATGCTTATAACCATAACCTTGACACCAGTGAAGATCATTATAATGAGATCATCACCACGAGAAATTACGATGACAGGTTAGATACATTGGACAATGTCCGTAAGGCAGATATCTCAGTTTGCTCAGGCGGGATCATTGGTCTTGGTGAAAACTTGGATGATCGTGTGGGGATGCTGCACACCCTGGCGACTTTGCCCTCACATCCTGAATCTGTTCCTGTAAATGCATTGGTTCCGGTGGAAGGAACGCCACTGGAAAAGCAGGAGCGTGTGTCGGTTTGGGAAATGGTCAGAATGATCGCCACCGCAAGGATTATCATGCCAAAGTCAATGGTGAGGCTGTCTGCTGGACGGGTAAGAATGAATACCGAAGAGCAGGCCTTGTGCTTCATGGCCGGGGCAAATTCCATTTTTGCTGGCGATAAGTTGTTGACCACGCCAAATCCGGAAGAAGACATGGATAAAAAACTCTTCCAAACCCTAGACCTTAAGCCTAGAAAGGCCTTTAAGGATCAGGAAGTAGGTGTTTAAAAGAAAAGGGTTGTCTCTGGAATCAGCTGATTCCAGAGACAACCCTCTCTATTTATGCTGATTTTTTTATGTGATCTTCCTTAATGATCCTTCTCAAAATCTTGCCCACATTTGATTTGGGCAGTTCATCCACAAAGTAAACCTCTCTGGGGACTTTGTAATTGGTAAGGCTTTCCCTACAGTGTTTGATGATTTCTGAAGCGGTGACTGAAGGATCATTGGCCACCACATAGGCAATGACTTTTTCGGTGGAATGTTCGTCCGGCATGCCGATAACCCCCACTTCCATGACCTTATCATGGGTGGCGATAGCGTCTTCCACCTCATTAGGGTACACGTTGAACCCGGATACCAAAATCATTTCTTTTTTGCGGTCGACGATTTTGATAAATCCATCGTTGGTGATGATGCCAATATCTCCCGTCTTGAGCCATTCTCCGAGCATCACGTCATTGGTTTCTTTAGGCTTGTTCCAGTAGCCTTTCATGACTTGAGGTCCTTTGATACACAGTTCGCCTTTTTCCCCATTGGGCAGTTCGTTTCCTTCATCATCGATGATTTTCACTTCGGTATTGGGCAGGGGCAGACCGATGGTGCCGATCCGCTCAGTGCCATCGATGGGATTGCAGCAAGCCACGGGGGAGGTTTCGGTGAGCCCATAGCCTTCGGCCAAAGGGGTTCCCGTGACCGCGTTCCATTTTTCAGCCACATATTTTTGGACAGCCATCCCACCGCCAACAGAGATTTTCAGGTAACTAAAATCCAGGTTTCTGAATGATTCTTGGTTTAAGAGACCGTTAAACAGGGTGTTTACCCCTGTGATGACACTGAATTTATGTTTGCGAAGGTCTTTACAAAACGCTTTCATGTCCCGGGGGTTGGTGATCAGGAGGTTGTGAGCACCGATCTTCAGCATGGCCAGGCAGTTTACCGTCAAGGCAAAAATATGGTACATGGGGAGGGCAGTGATGACCAGTTCCTCTCCTTCTTTCAGCTTGGGCCTCATCCAAGCTGAAATTTGCTGCATGTTGGCAATGATGTTTCCATGGGTAAGCGCAGCTCCTTTGGAGACACCTGTTGTGCCGCCGGTGTACTGCAGGTAAGCCGTATCGTTTAAGTCAAGTGTCACCGGTTGTAGGTCAAGGTGACTGCCGATGTCAAGAGCATCGTTAAATTTAACGGCATTCGGCAAATTATAAGCGGGGACCATCTTTTTGATGTATTTGACCACCAAGTTTACAATGCCTCCCTTGAGTCCTCCCAGCATGTCGCCGATTTCGGTGAGGATAATGTGCTTTACGTCTAGTCTGGGCAGTATTTCTTCCAAGTTGCTGGCAAAGTTGGCGACGATGACAACTGCTGAAATATCCGCGTCCTTAAATTGATGCTCCATTTCATGAGGCGTATACAGCGGATTGGTGTTTACCACTATCAAGCCCGCCCGCAACGCACCAAACATGGCTACGGGGTATTGCAGCAAATTGGGCATCTGGATCGCAATTCGATCTCCCTTTTTGAGTTTGAGTTCGTTTTGAAGGTAGGATGCAAAGTCCTTGGATAGCCGGTCGACTTCATGGAAACTGATTTTTTTGCCCATGCATTCATACGCGACGGCTTCTCCATATTTCTGCACGCTTTCTTCAAATAGTCCCACCACACTGGAGTAGGCTTCTACATCTACTTCTTGAGGAACTGATTTAGGATAAAACTTAAACCAAGGAAAATCTTTCATTGTTATCTATTTTGGGTTTTAGCGCGTTTTGTATGCAATTGATATGCAAGAATAATATAGTTCATTTCGGTGTGATTTAAAAGGGCCTTTACTCGTCAAGACTGATTTGGCGAAAACTCCCTAGTAAAAATATCATTTCCCTTTTTCTGGGACAATGAAAAGGTGAACTAAATATTCTTTTATTAAAAGGATACGGAAACCAAAACGTGGAGGTTAAGCCAACTGGATAACATAGGGCTTGAGGAGGCCGGCTGGATATCATAAGGCTATAACGATTTGGCGTTATTTTGCTGTGACCAATAAAATTTTATCAAGCATTTCATCTTTAGTATTATTTTTGAGAAAAAATTATTTAGGCAAATCACCATTATCATTTCAAGTATGGCACAAAATTGGTGCGACGGGATGAAAATAGCTATTTATGAGACGTAATATTTACCTATTGACAATTATGATCCTGCTTAGCGGGATCCAGGCCTTTGGTCAGACAGACAGCATAAAGGTTTCTTTGGAGCAATCATTAAAACAAAGCCTTTTAAAAAGCATCCAGGTGAAAACCGACTCCATGGATGATCAGCTGGGGACCAAGCTTACCGACCTGGATGAGCGAATACAGATGCTCGATAAATCCTTGAGCCAGACCAGCAGTGAAGCCCAAAAGATCGAAAAGCTCATCGAGCGGGTCAAGCTGATCGAGGATTTTCAGCAGGCTGAAAAGGATGCAGAACTGAACATTTATCAAGGAAATTACCAGTCTGCCATCATTAATTTGGTGTCCATGGAGCGGGAACTGCGGCCCCTTATCCTTTTTAGTGCCGCCAGAGATTTTTTCCAGACCTTAAACGCCATCGGCAATCCTACACAGTATCCCGGGTTTAATAATTGGTACAAAGGTTTTCAAGCCTATGTGGAGGAAAACAAAAAGGATAACCCATCCCTTTCTGTAGTGTCCAACCTGGTCAGCCTCACAGGAGACCTGTCCGCGGGCACACCGATATTTGGCACCTTCAGTCAAGCGCTGTTCATGGGCATGTCCAATTATATCGACAATCTGGGGAAAAGGGACAAAAAGCTCAAAGAGCAAAGCCAGCAAATGTTTGAGTTGGTGGCGGAATTGGGCCAATACACCAATGATAAAAACCTGATCGAAACAGAGTGGGAGGCAATTGATACCGAATTAGAGGAACTAAAGGAATTATATGCACAGAATTTGGACAAAAACCTCAAAATCCTGGGCATTGATAAGAAAGAATTTGAACGCAGGTACAGCAACGAAAATGACGCCAATCAGCGGTACGAATACCTAAACGAACTTACAAATATCATTGCCAACCGCGTAAGAACGGAGCGGGAAGTCAATGCCAAAAACTGGAAAAACACTTTTTACAATGAAATGGCCGAAATCCAATCCCTGAAAATCCGTTTTGGGGGAATTACCTTCCGGATCAGTGAAAATATCAGTAAGTACAACGGCCTGATCGACAAGTATAAAGAGGCAAAGCACATCGGGCCTAGAATGAGTGATTTAGAGACGAAGCTCAACAGTCTAAAAAGTGCCTTTGATACAGCCTTTAATCCCTTGGAGTATATCAATGCGGCCAATAAAATGTATAAAGTGGATTGATGGAGGCTCTAAGGTGTGATCATTGCAAGAACGAGGGTGATTGACACTTTTTTCCACATGAGAATATCACTAAAAGCCAAGGACGGGGAATTCCCCGTCCTTGGCTTTTTTTAGTCTTCCGCTTGTAGGCGATGTTTGAGCAGTTTCACTCGTTCCGTAATGGCGTGTTGACGGATGTCAAAATTATCAGAGGTAGCTTTGAGGAAATCAGCAATGGCACCTTGGTGGGTTCGGATTTTTCCATCTTCGAGTCCCACATACTTTAACGTAGTCCAAAGGACATTTTTCAATTCCCTTTTGCTGTCATCGGTCATGAAATACTCAACTACCACCGTGTTTTCATCATGCCATAATATGCGGCTCATTATCCGGACCCATTCACCTACCATGGCGGGTCTTACATAGGAGATGTTGTGGTTGTAGACGACCCAAGCTGCTTGGTATTTTTTGATCATATCGAACATTTCGATGCCGTAAAGTTTGGGTACCTGATCCTCACGGGCATTGAAATAATAGTCGAAATATTTGGCATTGTTCAGGTGCCTTAATGGATCACAATCCTGAAAACGGATCAAGGACCGGCTTTCTGTTTCCTTGGGGTAATGCTTATCTGGGTTATACTCAAACATAATTGGTGAATAGGGTTTTAAAATTGAAATGATTAGCGGGGCTGACGCGTTGCAGCCTCTTCAGTGGATCAATTAGGGGGTAGTTAGGCGCTTCTATGACCTAATAGCGTTCACGCAAAATCTGCATATGATGCTTGAAATGTCCTGGAATGATGTACAGAAAAGAACGGACGCTCATGGTGTAATCGTTTGCCGTACCCGTGTAGGTGTAAGCATCCTCGGGAAGGGACCGGAAAAAACTGCGGATGACATAACGTGTCAGTTCAAATTCCTCCAACAGCTCGGCAAGTGGACGGTCGTTGAACTTGGCAGCTTTCACATATGCTTCCTGATCCATGCCCGGCAATGGCTGTTTGTCCTTCCTGGCAATGGACAGTGCCCGGAAGAGCATGACCTTTTCGGTGTCATTGATGTGGCCGATGACTTCTTTTAAGCTCCATTTACCATCTTCATAACTTTTGGAAGCAGCTTCATCGGACATGCCTTCAAAATACTTCCTAAATTCTTCCACTTGCGAAAGTAGCAGCTTTTCGACATTTTCCCCGCGGACTTTGGAAAC
Organism: Echinicola vietnamensis DSM 17526; assembly: GCF_000325705.1. Taxonomy (NCBI): domain Bacteria; kingdom Pseudomonadati; phylum Bacteroidota; class Cytophagia; order Cytophagales; family Cyclobacteriaceae; genus Echinicola; species Echinicola vietnamensis. The sequence goes on from NC_019904.1 coordinate 3,048,601, forward strand.
ATAGGTGTCATAAAACGGTCCGTATTCTTCCATTTCTGGAATTAGTTTTTCGTTCATGTAATTATCTTTTTATTTCTAAAGGGATACTATAAATTTAACGTAAACTAACACACAACCCGTTACTCATGAAGAAAATTTTACTCATTATCCTAATCATGGTACCCTTTTCGGTGTTTTCACAAGTGCAAATAATGCATCAAAACACAGAAATAGCGGACATGGTTCAGGAAATTTCACCAAGTAAATTAGAAGAATACATCCAAGGTTTGGTAAGTTTTGGGACACGCCATTCTCTTAGCGTGGATCAGGAAGGACGCGGAATCGAGGCCGCCAGACAGTATGTCTTATCGACGTTTGAATCGTTTGAGGAGGCTTCAGGGGGAAGGCTTTCGGCAAAGATCGACTATTTTACCGTGGAGAAGGATGGACGAAGGATCCCAGAAGATGTCCGCATGGGCAATGTGATGGCTACGCTGAAGGGAACGGATCCAGCTGACGACCGCATTTTTATTGTCAGCGGTCACTTGGATAGCAGGGTCTCGGATATAATGAATGCAGAAAGTGACGCTCCCGGCGCAAATGATGACGGTTCAGGTGTGGCGGCATTGATGGAAATGGCTCGCATAATGAGCAAAAGGAGCTTTTCTGCCACCATCATTTTTGTGGCCGTTTCAGGTGAGGAGCAAGGGCTTAAGGGAGCTGCTCATTTAGCCAGGAAGGCCAAAGAGGAAGGTTGGAACCTGGCTGCAATGATCAATAACGATATGATCGGGAACAGTGCCTCAAGTGGCACCCAGTTACGGGACAATACCCGCGTAAGAGTGTTTAGCGAAGGAGTTCCCTTGCATGAAACGGAAGAAATGGCTAAACTCCGCCAATACACCAACGGAGAAAATGACAGTAAATCCAGGCAATTGGCCCGGTATATCAAAGAGATTGGTGAGCGATATGTAGCCCAATTGGAAGTTAAGTTGGTTTACCGCAATGATCGGTTTTTGCGTGGCGGGGACCATACGCCATTTTCCAAAGAAGGTTTTACAGCGGTCAGAATCTGTGAATATAATGAAAATTATACCCAGCAGCATCAGGACCTGCGTACCGCTGATAAGGTGCAATATGGAGATTTACCAGAACATATTGATTACGAATACCTACGCAAAAATTCAGGGGTGAACTTGGCCGTGCTGGCCAGTTTGGCGTCAGCACCTTCGGTGCCCCAAGAAGTAGGGATTGATGTGAGTGAACTGACCAATAGTACCACCTTACGTTGGGAAGAACCCGAAAATGGGAAGGCAAAAGGCTATTATGTCCTGATGAGAGAAACCAGTTCTCCTGTTTGGGAGAAGAAGTTTTTTACGGATGCCTTGTCCATGACTCTTCCTTACAGCAAGGATAATTACTTTTTTGCCGTGCAGGCAGTGGGAGAGGGCATGGTGGAGAGCAGAGCGGTATTTCCTGCACCCGTAAGGTAGCGGGGTTGGTTTTGGTCTTAAAACAATTCGATTTAACCTTCCTGCGTAAGTGGGAAGGTTTTTTTGACTAGCAATTGGTTCCTTTTAATCCAGTCTAGTAATTCTTGCATCTCAAAGTGAGAATCTTAACTTTACCGCAGCATTTTCATTAATGCCAAGATTATCATAAAAACGCTAAAGAAAACATATGAATCCATTATTGGAAAAATTCAATACGCCGTATGATACGGCTCCATTTGATAAAATCAAGAATGAAGATTTTTTGCCCGCCATTGAAGAAGCGATTCAGGAGGCAAAAGCAGAAATCGCCACCATAAAAGCCACCGAAACGCCTACTTTTTCCACCGTGATTGAGGCGCTAGATCGATCTGGTGAGCGGTTGGACATTGTTTCCAGCATTTTCTTTAACCTCAATGCTGCCGAGACCAACGACGATATTCAAAAGCTGGCCAGGGAAATTTCCCCGATACTCACAGCGTATTCCAATGATATTCTCCTAGATCAGGAGCTGTTTGCACTGGTAGATGAAGTGTATCAGCAGAAAGCGGTGCTTGACTTGGATGAAGAGCAAGAAACCCTTTTGGATAAAACCTACAAGTCATTTGTCCGAAATGGAGCCAATCTTTCGGAAGAGGACAAGCAAAAACTCAGGGAAATCGATAAAGAACTTTCCCAAAAGAGCCTAGCCTTTGGTGAAAATGTCTTGGCAGAAACCAATAAGTACGAATTGGTGGTGGAGAATGAAGAAGATCTGTCGGGATTGCCGGAAGGCATCAAAGAGGCCGCCGCCCAGACTGCAGCCGATAAAGGCAAAGAAGGAAAATGGGTGTTTACCTTGGCCTTTCCGAGCTATGTGCCCTTCATGACGTATGCAGACAATCGGGCCTTGCGACAGGAGCTGTTTATGGCCTATAATACCAAGTCCTGCAAAGGTGACGAGCTGGACAACCAGCAAATTGTGAAAGAAATCTTGGATTTGAAGAACCAGCGGGCAAACCTGTTGGGGTATCCGCGATATGCTGATTTTGTCCTGGAAGAGAGAATGGCCAAAAGCGCTCCGGAAGTCCAGAAGTTTCTAGGAGATTTATTGGAAAAAGCCCGGCCAAAAGCGCAGGAAGAATTGGAAGAGTTGACGGCGTTTGCCCAACAGCAGGGTGGTCCCGAGGTGTTGCAGAAATGGGATTTCGGGTACTATTCAGAAAAGCTGAAGAAGGCTAAATTTGAAGTGGACGATGAGCTGACCAAGCCTTATTTTGAGTTAGAGAATACCATTCAAGGAGTGTTTAAGACGGCCGCTAAACTTTATGATTTGGAGTTTATAAAGAACGAAGCAATTCCTGTTTACCATGAAGAAGTGGTGGCCTATGAAGTGAAAGATGCCAATAGTGGCAAGCACTTGGCAGTGTTTTATGCGGACTTTTTCCCAAGGGCAGGAAAGCGAAATGGTGCCTGGATGACAGTTTACCGGGGGCAGTCCAAGATAGATGGGGAGGACAAACGGCCTCATATTTCCATCGTCTGTAATTTTTCCCGACCCACAAAAAGCACCCCTTCCCTGCTGACTTTCAATGAGGTGACCACACTGTTCCATGAATTTGGTCATGCCTTGCATGGGATGTTGGCCAATGGCACCTACAGTTCCCTGTCTGGAGCAAATGTCTATTGGGATTTTGTAGAGTTGCCTTCGCAAATTTTTGAAAATTGGTGTTATGAAAAAGAATGTCTGGACCTTTTTGCCAGTCATTATAAAACAGGAGAAAAGATCCCTGAAGCGTTGGTGCAGCGGATTCGGAAGGCGGCGAATTTCCATCAAGGCTATCAAACCTTGAGGCAGGTGAGTTTTGGCCTGTTGGACATGGCCTATTACAGTGCTGATCCAGCGGAAGTAGGGTCACTGTTTGCCTTTGAGAAGAATGCCATGAAGGCAACTGAACTCCTGCCATCAGTGGAGGGCATCATGATGTCTACCTCGTTTTCGCATATTTTCCAAGGTGGATATGCTGCAGGATATTATAGTTATAAATGGGCAGAGGTACTGGATGCCGATGCTTTCGAGCTATTCCTTGAAAATGGCATATTCGATCCAGTGACAGCCACGTCTTTTAAAGACAACGTCTTATCTGCAGGAGGACGAGTGCATCCCTCAGTGCTGTATGAGCGTTTCCGCGGAAGGGCACCAAAACCTGACGCCTTGCTGAAACGGGCAGGACTGCTTTAAGATCATAAAGGTCCAGTTTCAGCAGGACTTTTGCCCACAACATGTAAAGCATAAAATTTGAACAACCACCATTACTGGCTTTTTTGCGCTAGTGGGTGGTTGTTTGCGTTTATTCCTTAGGCAAACCTTGGGGCCGGGGATCAGGGTAACATGGGCTCGACTTATTTTTAGTATTATAAATGTCATTGCGTACCCTTTTTCCAACCCTAAATCTCACCCTAAGCCTCGCAGTGACGGTTTGATAATCGAACTGAGGTGGGCATGTTTTTTGGATCAAGGAATATTTTCGGGGGCGATAAATTTTGATATTTATCGGAACAATGATTCGCCACTAAGTTTCCAGGCACAAAGTAATTTTAAATTACTATCAGCGCAGACTACAGCATCCACTTGGTGCCTTCGGGACAGTTTTATGTAGCCTGGGTTATAGGATAGTTTGATCCAAGAATACCCTGATTTGGGTTTATGGAATAGGTAACGAATTATGTGTTTTTATGCGAAATAGAAAATTTTGAAATTAATTTGTTGAATTATTTGTAAAATAAAACAGGTGTTGTTACCTTTACATCATAAAGAAAAGACAAAAGGTCTTTCAGATACTGTAGGGTGATGAAATTGGCAGACATGCCCCCCTGTCTCGGGGGTGGGGAGCCTTGGATAAAGCAGACATGGAGCTCGTGTTTTGCCTAACTACCCCGTGGAGGTTCGAGTCCTTCTCCTACAGCAGGTTATTTTGGGTTTATTGTTAATTGACTAAAGCTATGAGATATTATTTCATAGCTTTTTTGTTTTATGGGGTAGGCAGGATGTAGAATGGATCAAGCCGAAAAGTTGGGGGCTTTTTACACCATAATGAAAATTGGCAGTTCTTCCAGGATAAATACTTTTAAACTGTTAGTAAAGAGATGTCAGCCTGAATTAAAGAACTTCAAGGGGCTAAAAGCGATTTCCCTGATGGTTTTCAAGTGTGGCAAACGCTTTTAGTGCTAATTTCGTGTAGAGGAGCTATCATCCGTGCCACTGGCACTCCTTCGGGAGGTTGAGGAGCGCTTAAGTTCCTGCGGATGAATCCGCAGGTTACAAAATTTATCGTGCCGCAGGCACTTTGCCCCGATTTGTACATTGGAAACCGCAGTAGCCTATCTTACCGAATGGCGGAATAGGCTGAAAGAATGATTTGCTGATTTGGATCGTACAAGCCGTCGCAGCTATCTGCTCATGTATGGTGGTTGGCTTGGTTGAGGTTAAACGCTGAATATGCGCTAGTAACTGAGTATCCTGCCTAATCCGCCCTTGGCGGAGGGTCATATAGAAGTTGTAGGTGAGAACCTGCACCAAAAATGATTACACACAAAAGGGTAAGTTCCGTAGGAACGGCAGTTATAAATGCAAATAGGAACAATTTTTTTAAAAGTCGTTTGCCCGTGGAGGAAGCATATCGTTTTATCGGTATGAAATTTTCTTTTATAAGACCAGGTCAACATTCCTCCCCCCCAGAAATATGGCTAGATCCCTATTTAGTGGGTAAATCTATTCCATGTCACTGCTAGTTGCTAGGCCGCGGATGAACGTTGGTGAACCGAGAAATGGCTTTTACACCATTGCAAGCTGTGTTCATCCTTTTAGCTGTGGCTATAGGAGTTTTATGCTTGCCATGGGCCATGCTTCTTGGAATGTTTCTAAGACGTTGTAATTTGCAGGTTCAAGAAGTAAATTGATGCCATGAAGCCCCTTTTGTTTAAAGTCGCCAAAACCAATGAAGAAACCGTCCGGATTTTGCAAGAGGATTACCCTTACTTTTTTGACAAGTTGCATTATCATGCCGAGACACAGATTATGGTGATCGTGGCAGGGGAAGGTACCTACTTTATTGGCGATGCTATCGGGAACTTTAAGGCGGGAGATGTATTTGTTCTTGGTGCTAATTTGCCTCATTTCTTTAGGAGTTCCCATCCGTATTATAGCACGTCATCTACTTTGCGGTCCAAGAATATATCGATCCTTTTTGCATTGGCATCCATGGGCGAGAGGATCCTTGAGTTGCCGGAGTTTTATGCGGTAACGAAATTATTGGATCGAAGTAAACGGGGCTTAAAGCTAGAAGGGAAAGCAAGACAAAAAATATACGCTGCTGCCCATCGGATGGCTCAAAAGGAAGGGTTGCCACGCATTATCTACCTGCTTAAGCAGCTCCATAAACTGTCCATGAGTGAGGAGCTGATACCGTTAAGCCATATTAATTTTGAGCCGACAGAATTGCCTGCAGATACCAAAAAGATCAATGTCGTGATCAATTATATCATGATGAATTTTAATAAAGATATCGTGGTTTCCGATGCGGCCAATGTGGCCAACCTTAGCATCAATGCTTTTTGTCGTTTTTTTAAACTCCATACCAGGAAAACTTTCTCCATGTTCTTAAATGAGGTTCGTATTGGACATGCCTGCAAAATGTTGATTGAAGAAGGCTTTAGTGTCAAGGAAATAGCTTTCCAAAGTGGGTATTATAATATTTCCTATTTCAATAGACAGTTTAAGCAAATCACAGGAATGACCCCTTCTGAATATTCCAAAGCCCACCGAGCAAGGCATAATAAAATGGATTAGTGATCAGGTGTAAATGGTTATAAATGAAGTTAATGTGTGTCCTTTTAGATCTACAATGCTAAAAGTGTCACCGATTAAAGGTTAAGATAAAATCTGTTCAAGGAGTTTATGGCTAAAAGAACACTTAATTGGCCGTAGTTCTGGCATGCCCTATGATAGGATATTGGGTTAATGTTTTTAGTGAAAATTACTTTTTCATGGCTATTCAGTGCAAAAATTTATAATTCTTACCATCTTATGAATATTTCTCCCCACTAACCGGATTCATTTTTTTAGCTTTACTATAAGTGGTAATGTGGCTGATATACTTGCTGCTCATTAAAATTAGGATCAACATTTATCAACATTCATTATGAAAAAATTCAAATTACTTCCCGTATTGTTTTCGGTAGTTGTAATACTGATAAGCAGTCATTTTGTGGCGGCGCAGGTGAAAAGTGATCATGATAAGGAGACCGACTTTTCCATGTACAAAACCTACTCTTTTGAAGGATGGCAAAAGAACAGTGATCAGCAGCTCAATGAGTTTGATAAAAAGCGCATCCTTCAGGCACTTAAGTCAGAATTCGAGGCAAGGGGTATGGTCCATTCTGAAGATAATGCAGATGCAAAAATAGCCCTCTACGTTGTACTTGACCAAAAAACCAGTACTACTGCTTATACCGATTTCATGGGCGGTTATGGCTACGGTCCGCGATGGGGCTGGGGATTGGGGGCTGGTAATGTAACGGCCACCACCACTTACAGTGATGACGATTATACAGAAGGGACTTTGGTGGTAGACATGTACGACGTTGACAGCGATAAGCTTGTTTGGCAAGGGATTTTAACTTCAAGGGTGACCGAAAAGCCTGAGAAGCGGGACAGGACCATCCCAAAGAACATCAAAAAGCTTATGAAGAAATTTCCGGTAGATAAGATGTAAGCATTTCTTAGTAGCGTAAAGCTGGTTTAAAATTTTAGATAGAGAATTTCCTTCAATGAATACTTAAGTGGAATGTCCAGCTGGTTTTATCCAGCTAGCTATCCATTTTTCTTAATTAAGAAACCGTTGGAAACGAAAAATTGGTAGGGATTTTTAAAGTGAAAATGAACGAAACAATGAAAAGATATTTATCGATTTTCATTTTTTTACTGCTTTGGACGGTACCTGCTGTGGTTATGGCACAAAAGCCTAAGCAAAAATTTAGCATGAGTGTTCTAAAGGATTCATTGGATGGCAAGCTTGATATGAGTGATTTTTTAATTGATTTTCATGGGTTTATTCCTGTACCACAGTTGATTACCGAGCCGGCTTTGGGGAGTATTGGAGGAGTGTTTACCCCTATTTTCATACAGCCCAACAAGCATCAGGAGCCGGGAAGGTATATTCCCCCGGATGTTACGGCAGGGTTTGTAGGGTATACCGGAAATAAGAGCTGGGGGTTTGGCGCTGTGCGAATAGCTTCTTTGCCAAAGCAACACTTGAAATATCGTGTAGCAGTATTTCACGGAGATGTCAATATGGATTTTTACCGGGATTTCCCTGTGATTGGCGAGCGGGAGTTGGGCTTTAATCTAAAGACCAACGGATTTTTCGTTTCCCTCCTGCGACAGATTTCTGATACCGAGTTGTATATGGGGTTGGACTATTCATTTGCCCATATCAATGCCAGACCTGATTTTGGATTGAACGAAGTGCCCTCTTTTTTAGAGGACAAGGAACTGAGCAGTAACATCAGTACGATCAGTCCGGATATCCAGTTTGATAAACGCGATAATGTCTTTACGCCTAATAAAGGAGTCTATTTATTGTCCACCTATCGCATCAACGCCAAATGGACAGGCAGTGATTACAACTACCAAAAATTGAATGTTGCCGGTTATAAATTTATGCAGCCCACTTCAAAGTGGGTTAGTGGCGTCAGGCTGGAGGGAGTATGGCAATTTGGTGACCCGCCCTTTTATGCGAAACCATCTATCGATATGCGTGGAGTACCCATGGCCCGCTACCAAGGCGATCAAGTGTACATGGTGGAAACAGAACAGCGATACGATTTTAGTCTGCGGTGGAGTGGGATTTTGATAGCCGGAATGGCCAAAGCACCCTCCCATGAAGTGTCGTTTAGTGATGCAGATTTAGTTTACAATTATGGAGGAGGGTTTCGGTACCTTATTGCCAGAAAGTTTGGACTGCGGACAGGAATAGATGTGGCTTGGTCCAATGATGACTTTGGGTGGTACATCGTTTTTGGCCATGCATGGAACAACCGGAATTAGGAGTTTGATGGACAATTATAAATGGATCTTCGATATTTATAATAAATTAAACGTGTTTGGCTTATGAAAAACAATAGGATATTGCGGATATGGTTGGTGGCGTTCGTTTGGTCGTTTGTGGCGGTGTCATGTGCTTCCAAAACAGACGATGTAATAGATAAGCCTACTACCTCGAGGGAAATAGAGGACGGAAATGGGTTGTCTTCTTGGAATGATGTCGCTTCCAAGCAAGCCATCATGGCTTTTGTGGAGGAAGTGACCAACCCGGAAAGTCCTCATTTCATAGAGGAAAAGGATCGCATTGCGACCTTTGATAATGACGGGACCCTTTGGTCTGAGCAGCCGATGTATTTTCAGTTTTTCTTTGCCATAGACCGTATCAAGGCCATGTCGGAGGATCATCCCGAGTGGAAGGACAAGCAGCCTTACAAGGCCGTTTTGGAAAATGATATGGATGCGCTGATGGCGCAAGGAGGCACGGGGCTGCTCCAATTGGTAATGGCCAGCCATACGGGGTTGACCACTGATGAATTTGAGCGCATAGTGCGGGATTGGATTTCCACGGCCAAGCATCCTACTAAGAATAAACCGTATACCGAATTGGTTTTTCAGCCGATGTTGGAATTGGTGAAATACTTGCAACAACATGAATTTAAGGTTTTTATCGTGTCGGGCGGAGGGGTTGATTTTATGCGACCTTGGGCCGAAGAGGTTTATGGGATTCCCAGGGACCAGATTGTAGGGAGTAGCTTTAAAACGGAATACGCATACAATGATGGCAAGCCAGAGATCATGATCCTTCCAGAAATCGATCTTAATGATGATAAGGAAGGCAAGCCCATAGGCATTCATAGTTACATTGGGCGGAAGCCGGTTTTCGCAGCGGGCAATTCGGATGGCGATCTTCAGATGCTTCGGTGGGCGGATGCTAATATAAAGAAAAGCTTCAAGCTCTATGTCCATCACACCGATGGTGAGCGTGAATGGGCTTACGATAGCACTTCACACATTGGCACTTTTAAGGCCGGCTGGGAGGAAGCCCTGCAAAAGGATTGGGTGATAGTGGACATGAAGCGCGATTGGAAAATTATCTATCCTAATGATGGGGGAAATACAGATTGATGCTGCCATTTCCATTTTCCATGTTAACTCTATGAAGAACATTAGTAAAAAACCATAAAGATGATGAACCATAAAACTATTTTATCCTTGGTGGCTATTGGTTTAGTAGCTGCCTTCACTTGGGGGTGCCTACCTTCAGGTCCAGATTACGTGGAGGATATGGATATCGTTTATACGACTTATGACGAGGAGTTTGATTTCCAGTCTCAGGGTACTTACGCTATGCCGGATCAGATCGTGACAAATGTGAAAGTAGACAATGGCGATACTTCCTATGTGTATTTAGATGATAAGTATGCTACTCCTATTCTGTCTGAGATCGCTCAGAATATGGAAAGTTATGGATGGTCAAGAGTAGGAGTGGAGGATGGCCCAGATATGCTGATGATGCCAGCGGCAACCAGTACGACCAATTATTACTATGATTGGTGGTATGACTGGTGGTGGGGCTGGTATTACCCAGGATGGTGGGGCTGGTATTATCCACCTTATTATCCTGTAAGTAGCTATTCTACAGGATCATTGATCTTGGTGTTTACAGATCCGGATGCGGCTGAAAACAATCCCGTTAATAAATCCGGTGCTGCCTGGCTATCGGTAAGCAATGGGATCCTTACGTACTATAATGATATTGATCGTGTAACAGATGCCATTGATCAGGCTTTTGACCAATCTCCCTACCTCCAAACCCAGTAATGCTAAGCGATATGAAAAAAATATTGATCATGCTTGTGTTGGGAATAGTAGTTTCCCATCAAGCGTCAGCTCAGAGAAATAAAGTGACGTTATCTTATCCAGTTGGATTTGCTATCGGTGAATTGGGAGAATATGTAAAACCTTCCAGTTTTAGAGGAATTGCCTTTGATTATCGAGGGATGGTCAATGACCACTTCGCAGTAGGGATATCCACAGGCTGGAACGTATTTTATGAGGAATTGGCTTATGATACCTATCATTTTGAAAATCAAGCGGTATCGGGTAAGCAATACCGCAACAGCAATCATATTCCCATTTTGTTTAATGGTACCTATTACTTGGAGTCAAGAGCTGCAGTGAATCCATTTGTTAGTGTCGGAGTAGGCACCATTTATACCCGTAGAAATACGGATATGGGCCAGTTTACCTTGGAGCAGGAAGCGTGGAATTTTGCCTTGGCTCCTGAAGTTGGCATGCTTATCGAGTTTGCCAACCAATTTTCGACGTCGGTTTCTATCCAATATTATAACGGTTTTCAGGCAGGAAATGAGTTAAATGATCCTCAATCTTATTTTGCACTAAAGCTAGGTTTTGAATTGTAAAAATTGAATAATTTTCTGTTAATAGATTGGAATTGAGGAGTATGTGTTCCCGATACTTTGGGAGGTATTTTCCTCAATTCCTTGATTGTTTTGTCCTCTTTTAAAATAGCTATCATTATGAATGTAGAGAATAATCCCATTACTAAAACCATACGCCACTGGTATATTTTGTTTATTGTAGGTTTATTATTTATAATACTGGGTATTTACACTTTTGTTACGCCGGCAAAGGCTTATTTGGCGTTGTCATTTTTGTTCAGCATGTCATTCTTGATTACAGGTTTGGGAGAGGTGATGTTTGCTGTGATCAACAAGCGCATTTTTGACCGGTGGGGATGGATATTGGCATTCGGAATATTTAATTGTTTGGTAGGGGTATTGTTGCTCAGCAGGCCTGAGGTTTCATTGGCGACCATGCCCTTATATTTGGGGTTTTTGATCCTTTTCCGGTCTGTGGGTAGTATAAGTTATGCGTATGAAATAAAGCACATGGGATTCTCAGATTGGTCAAGTTTGCTATTTCTGGGAATTTTGGGGGTGATATTTTCCTTTATCCTTATTTGGAATCCTGTCTTGGGAGGACTTACGATAGTCAGTTGGACAGCACTGTGTTTTCTCTCCATCGGCATCTTGAGTGTATATTTGTCTTTTCAGCTAAGAAAGTTTGGGAAGCACCTTTCGCATTAAAAGATCGGTTTGAGCCATGTGAGTGATGAAAATACCTGCTCAACAGAACGGTGATGGTTAAAAAATGAGCAGGACAAACAATTCGAGCATCCTTGATTTTAGCATCAAACTTTAAAGACCTATGAAAATACATTTAACGATTATCGTCATATTCTGCATGATATCAATGGGCGTAGAAGCTCAAGATGCAGGAAAGAAAGGCAGTGCAGCACAAGCGAATAATCCCTTGGCCAATATGACGGCCATTAACTTTCACAATTATTACATTCCCCGCTTGACAGATGCTCCAAAAGATGCTTACCTCAATAATGCCTGGGTGAGGTTTGCTAAGCCGATTAGTGAGGGGAAGTGGCTTCTTCGAGTGTCTGCCCCTTTAAATACCACAGGGGTGCCGAATCCCGCTGACGGGAGTGTTAATGCCATTAATGGACTCGGGGATATCAATGCCTTCATGTCTTATAATTTTATCTCCAAACCGTCTGCTACGATAGGTATAGGGCCAAATATTACTGCACCAACCGCGACAGAAACTGCTTTGGGTACAGGAAAGTGGCAAGGTGGATTTGCGATGGTGGCCTTTGTTGCCAAATCCGCGGTGTTTCAATTTGGAGGCTTATTAACCTGGCAGGCCTCTTTTGCCGGTGATAGCGACCGCCCGGGAACCAATATAGCTGCCATTCAACCCTTTTATTTCTGGCAATTGGGTGGAGGGACCTATTTAAGGGGAGCACCTATTTGGGGCTTTGACATTAAGAATGATGCTTTTTCTGTACCATTGGGGTTGGGGATCGGAAAAGTGGTGAAAGTAGAGAACACCGTATTCAATCTCTTTATAGAGCCGCAATATTCATTGCTTCATGCAGGAACCCAGCCTCAATTTCAGCTGTTCACGGGGATCAACATGCAGTTTATGGGGGATTAAATAGTGTTTTTAGTTTTGTATGTATAATTATGGTTTTTAAATACATAAAAAAGTAGTATGTTTAGGTTGTTTTTAATCTAACCTAACACAGAATGAAACTACTAAAATTTCCTGCATTTATTTTCTTTATTGTTTTTGCGTTTTCATGTACAGAGGGCGAGTTGCCTGAAGTTCATGCTGATGTAACTGGTCAGTGGAGATTGACCGAGTTGGATTATTCGGGCGTTACAGTTGTGGACTGGCTGGGGGAGCGTCTCGAATCAAATTTTGAAGGAAAAGGACAAGATCTGGATTGTACATTAACGATTCAGGAGTCTCCAAATACATTTACAGCAGAAGGTGATTACGTCGTCATGCTTCGCTATGATTTGTATGGGCAGCAAGCTGAGCTGCCCGTTTCCATGGAAGGTTTTATGTCCAATGGCATGTGGAACCGGAGTGGGGATCAACTGTCGGTGCAATCGGAGGGGGAACCTGCATCTTCCTGCACTATATTGGAATTGACACATGAAAAGATGGTCTTGTCTTATGAAGGAGTCATTTCCCAATCGATGGATGGCGTGACCAATACCAGTACTCTCCTAGGGGCCTACACATTTGTGAGGGAATAATTTCCTGCATTTGAACCTTACAAGGAGTATAAAGGGGACATTTCTCGCAAATAAGAAGGGGGCTGATAGCATCCAACAAGCAGCATATCCAAGCCTTGAGAGAGTCGTTTTCATAACCAAAGGAGCCCATGGTAAACTTTTGCGTCATTTTAAGCTGCAGATAAAAGGGATGGATATAGATTACAGTGGTGTGTATCTTATCTATGTTTATCAGCATTCAACCGTGGCCTAATAGACACTAAAAGTGGCCGGAATATGATTAGCTATCGAAATAGCTTAGCCCCCAACTTTTCCGATGGATCCCTTACATGCTCCTTGTAAGGTTTGTTGATTCAGCTTCTTACCGTAAATTTGGTCAAAAGTAAATTGTTCAAACATGTCAAACCACGTAAAAATCACCTATTGTACCCAATGCCGTTGGCTCCTTCGATCTGCGTGGATGGGGCAAGAATTGCTTACAACCTTCGAATCAGAACTGGATGAACTCAGCCTATGCCCCGGCACAGGAGGGATTTTTGAAGTGGTGGCCAATGGTCAACTGATATGGTCCAGAAAGGAGCAAGGGCGTTTCCCTGAAATCACCGAATTGAAGCAGCTGGTAAGGGATGTGATTGCTCCAGAGAGGAGTCTGGGACATGCGGATAGAAAGCAGCATTAATGGCCTTTTAGGGGGGTAGGCCTATAAGCAAGGAATTGGATGTGTTTACTTATTATTTCATAATGATTTGTTAAAATCAAATATTCAGATTCTTTTCGGTGTGGCATTATCTTTATGGTGAACTGACAACATCCATGGTACCGCATCACCCCGATATTGAATTGCTGGAAAGTATTCGTAACGATGATCTCCGTGCGTTTGATCAGTTGTACCATCAGTATTGGGAGGTCATGTATCAGGCAGCTGTGGGGCGGTTAAAGTCACAAGATTTGGCTCAGGATGTGGTGCAGGATATTTTTATAGATTTTTGGAATCGCCGAAAAAGCCTCGATATCAATGTCAGCCTAAAGGCCTATTTGCTGACAGCTGTCAAGTACAAGGTGTTCAGGAAGGTGGATAAATTAAACCGACATGAACAACTTAGTGCTAGTCATTTGGAAGAATTGAGTGCCAGTGCGTCATTTATGGAGTTTGAGGAAATTTTTGACTTGATTGAAGTGAAACTGGAGCAGTTGGCACCGATGCATCATAAAATCTTTAGGATGAACAAAATGGAAGGGGTGTCTGTCCGGGAGATCAGCGAACAGGTGAACATGGCTCCGCAGTCTGTCCATAATGTGCTTTCCAAAACCACCAAGTACCTCAAAAAGGAACTAAAGGGCTATTATTTTTTATAGTAGAGTGGATTGAAGGAAGCCATACTTCTGATGTGCTGTAATGGAAGACCAAAGTATATTATAAATTCTTTTCAGTGCAGGATACAATATGCAATTGGGGCCTTTAGGCTCTTTTGGTGTTTTTATTTATCCGCAGTTTTTTCATTAAGCAAACGGGCAGTCCCCAGCGTTTACGCTTGGTTCTTGATTCATACATGTTGTGTTACGCCAATGTGAACGATCGAGTGTAAGGATTAATTTTTTCGTAATCGAATGATCGAGTAGAGATGGAGGGCTGATGACACTTACTAATGATGGAACACAACAATGTCAACATTCCAAAAGAGGTCACAAGGCTTATTGGAAAACTGCTAAGCGGCATTCCCTTGGGAGCGGAAGAGCTTGATCACCTCAATCAATGGTACGATGAGTGTTATGATAGCGAGTGGGAGACGGCTGACCAAGATTTGGGCCCCGATATGCTTAAACGGATCCATGATAAGATTGATAAAGGAAATGGAGGTCGAGTCTCTTCGGATGCTACGTATCCGCGTACTGTTTCCGCTCATAAAAGATTTACAGGCTATAAAACACAAATATGGCTGCGTGCTGCGGTAGTCACTTTTTTATTGATGGCTACTGTGCTGACCATTTATGTAAGTCAATATGGGAAGCAAGAAGTACCACAAACGGTGGCAGCGTGGACAACCTATCAAAATCCCGCAGGACAGAAATCAAAAGTTCGTCTTCCGGATGGTAGCGTGGTTTATGTTAATGCCGCTACGGAAATCAAATACCAAGATGGGTTTGGCGAGACCCATCGTGAGTTGTTTTTGAACGGGGAATCTTATTTTGAAGTGGCCAAGGACAGCCTCCCATTTCGGGTTCACAGTGCGGGATTGGTAACCCAAGCCCTTGGGACATCTTTTAACATCAGCACTTTTGACGCTGCGTCCATTCGGGTACAGTTGGCCAGTGGGATCGTAAAAGTGTATCATGCATTTAAGGATCAACCATCGGTCCAGTTATCTCCTGGCGAAGAAGTAAGGCTTGAGGATGGACAACTATCATCTGTTTTTTCCTTTCATATCGATCAGGCCATTGCTTGGAAAGAGGGGAAGATCTGGCTTGATAAGACACCTCTGAGGGAAGTGGTTCCAATGCTGGAACGGTGGTATGACGTCGATATCACGGTGACCAATCCGCCTCAGGACGAGGTTCGCTTTACCGGGGAATTTAAAAATGCCATGCTCTCCCATTTGCTGGAAAGTTTGGCCTATTCCTACCGATTTGAATACAAAATCAACAAGAAAAACATCACCATCACCTTTAATGACTGATTGCCTATGAAAAAAGAAAGCCAGTTCAAGAAAACCGGCCTCCCAAGTGACAATAGAAGAGTTTCTCAGGCCATTCTATTGCCCTTTTATTTCAATGACATTTCACATCATCAAAACATGACAAATCTATGAAAAAAATATTACATGCTATCCGTATGATCAGCAAATACACCCTTATTGGCTTTGTATTCCAGTTAGCATTCCTTAACCTTCTCCATGCAGGGCCCAGCAAGGCTCAGGGAAACTTAGATATGGAGAAAGTTACCGTGAATGTCAAGGCGACGGCAGCGCCTTTGCCTTCTGTCTTGGAATCCATCAAATCCCAAACGGACTTTGTTTTTATCTATGATGATAAGATCATTCCATCCAATACAGAAATATCCATTGAAGCCCGCAATGAACCATTGGAAAATGTGTTGTTGACCCTCTCCAAAGAACACCGGTGGGCATTTAAGCAGGTCAATGACCGTATCAGCATCAAGCCGATCAAAGGCTTACACCTTGGCAAAATCGTCATTCGGGAGGTTACTGTAAGTGGAACCGTGATGGATGCCAATAATCAGCCAATTCCGGGAGTGACCGTTTTGGTTAAGGGTACCACGAATGGGACTACAACGGACCTGGACGGTCGTTATCGCATGAATGTTCCTGAAAATAGTGTGCTGGTATTTTCCTTTGTGGGTTTTGTTTCGCAAGAGGTGGCGGTTGGCAATAAGGATGTGATCGACGTCCAGCTGGAAGAGAAAATTTCGGCCCTTAATGAAGTGGTCGTGGTAGGCTATGGGGAACAAAAGAAAATTAACCTTACCGGTGCCGTAAACCAAGTAGGCAGTGAAGTGACCGAAAATCGTCCAGCGCCGAACCTCACCAGAATGCTGCAAGGAACCCTGCCAAACTTAAACATCAAAATGGTGGATGGGAGCCCAACAAGGTCTGCAGCATTTAATATTCGAGGAATGACTTCCATCGGCGCCGGTGGTGACGCCCTTGTGCTCATTGATGGTGTGGAAGGTGATCCTAACCTGGTCAATCCCAATGATGTGGAAAGCGTGACCATTCTGAAGGATGCCTCTTCTGCAGCAGTCTATGGATCCAGAGCGGCATTTGGCGTGGTACTGATCACCACCAAATCCGCTAAAGCAGGAAAAAGCCAACTCAATGTAAACCTTAACCATTCTGTTAACAAGCGTACTGTGGTGCCAGACTTGGTGAACAATGGCTACCAATGGGCGAAAAATTTTGACGAGGCTTTTTACGGTTGGTATGACTATAAAACACATCCCATTTCAGTAAACAGTACTTTTCCTTTTTCCTTGGAATACCTGGATAGGCTTCGTCAGCATGATGAGGATCCGAGCTTGCCCAAGGTAGAGTATGTCGAAGAAGTGGGCCGCTACGAATATTATGGGAATACTGACTGGTTCAAATACCATCACAAAGACAATATGCCGGCTACAGAGGCTTCCATCAGTGCTTCCGGAGGCAATGAAAATGCCCGATACTTTATTTCCGGCATGTACTACCACCAAGACGGGATCTTTAATTATTCTTCTGATAAATTTGATAAGTATAACCTCAGGGCTAAAGGAGAGGTAAACCTGAACGATTGGTTGGTCTTGGAAAATAACTTTGACCTGAGCACCTATACCTATGGTTACCCCTTGTTGGCAAATGGAGATATCAATATTTGGAGATACCTGGCCGTGCAGAGTTACCCGATGTTACTGATGAACAATCCTGATGGTACTTATTCTCAAAATGGGGTTTATGTAGGAGCATCTTTCTTGGAAGGAAATAGCCGATCTGACCAAAGCAATTTCTTTGTGCGAAATACCCCAACGCTTACCGCAACGCCTTTTGGAGATCTTTTGACCCTTAAGGCAAACTTTACATTCTCCAAGAAATTCATCAAGGATAAGAGGGTAAACAACTACGTCAACTACAGTAATGCTCCGGGTGACCTCAACCGTTTTGGCAATAGCTTGTTGCGACAGTATGAAGATGAAACGACCTACTGGGGATCCAACATTACAGCCCAGTTTAACAAAACCTTAAACGAAGAGCATGACTTGGGATTGCTTTTGGGATATAACATTGAGAGTTCGTTAACAGAAAACTGGAACACTAGCCGTGACGGGCTATTGGTGCCCGGCAAGCCAGATTATAACCTGCTGGATGGACTCAACTACACCATCAGAGGCGGAGGTAGTGAATGGAAGTATTTGGGTGCTTTTTACCGGTTGAATTACAGCTATAAGGATAAATACCTATTGGAATTTAATGGCCGCTATGATGGCTCTTCCAAGTTTCCTTCCGATGAGCGATATGGTTTCTTCCCATCGGTTTCTGCAGGATGGAATGTATCTGAAGAAGGCTTTATGCAAAATACCAGGAATTGGTTAGCCAATCTTAAAATAAGGTCCTCATATGGTTCTCTTGGAAACGGAAATGTAGCTCCCTATCGGTACTTGGAAACCATGTCTGTCAATAAATCCAGCGTAATGCTGGAAGGTATCCAAAAGGGGTATACTTCACTTCCTGGGGTGATTCCTGCCGGGTTGACCTGGGAACGTGCCACTACCTTTAACATCGGTGTGGATGCCTCCTTCTTGGATGGTCGTTTGGGTGTCAATTACGATTGGTATAACAGGATGACCACTGATATGTTTACCTATGGACAGCCTTTGCCAAATGTATTTGGAGCCACCGAGCCCTATGGTAATTATGCTGACTTGTCTACTAAAGGTTGGGAATTTACCCTTACCTGGAAAGATCAGGCCATTGTAGGCGGAAAGCCTTTTACCTACGGCTTCAATGGATCGCTTTGGGACAACAGGTCTACCATTACCAAGTTTAACAACCCTGAAAAAGTACTGGGATCAGGTTATTATGTAGGCCAGAATGTGGGAGAAATCTGGGGTTATGTTACCGAGGGCTTGTTTACTTCCGAGGAAGAAGTGCTTAACCATGCCGATCAGGATTTTCTACGCAATTCCAATGGAAACATTTGGCTGCCCGGAGACATTAAATTTGCCGATCTCAATGATGACGGTGTGATCAACCAGGGTGACAATACGGTCAACAACCCAGGAGACCGTAAGGTCATTGGGAACAATACTCCTCGATACCAATTTGGATTTACCTTGAATGCCAACTGGAATAATTTTGGGATCTCTGCTTTCTTCCAGGGCATAGCCAAAAGGGACTGGTATTTTGCGCCAGAGGCAGACCTTTTCTGGGGGATTTATAACAGACCTTACAGTTTCCAGCCTACCAAAATGATGAATGACTATTGGACGGAGGAAAACCCTGATGCCTATTTTCCACGATTACGAGGTTATACGGCTTTGGGCACAGGACGGTCACTGGGAGCTCCACAGACCCGATACCTTCAGGATGCGAGTTATATCCGTTTGAAAAACATTACGGTGGATTATACCCTTCCCACACAATGGGTGAACAAAATCGGCATGCAGCGGGCCAAGATTTTCTTTACCGGACAAAACATCTGGACCCGTACCGGTCTGAGCAAGCATACGGATAATTTTGACCCTGAGATCATCGAAAACCCACTCGGTGATATGACCAATGGTTATGGGCAGGGAGATGCCTATCCCATGCTCAAGTCCTACACACTTGGCGTAAACCTTTCTTTCTAACCCACAAACTGGACAATGATCATGAAAAAGATATTTCACATAATTATAGCATTAATCGCATTGGTGCCGATATTGGTGTCCTGCGAGGATTTCCTCGAAACAGAACCAGTGGACAAGTTGGTGCCGAACACCTTTTTCCAATCTGAAAAGGACTTGGAGCTTTATTCTAATTCCTTTTATCAGCGGCAGGTTCCCGGGGGATTGGCAGTGGTCCAAAGTGATGAGATGGGAGAATTCACTTCTAAAAACCAATCCAATAACTTTATCGCCGGTGCATATTCCTCCGTAGATGAAGGCGCTTGGAATTGGTCCGATTTGAGGAATATCAATTATTTTCTGGAAAACTTCGATAATGAAGTGATTCCACAAGAAGCGAGGGATCACTATGAAGGAATCGCCAGGTTTTTCAGGGCCTATTTTTATTTTGATATGGTGAAGCGGTATGGTGATGTGCCATGGTATTCCAAGACACTGTCCACAGAGGATCCTGATCTGTACAAACCACGTGACCCTCGAGAAATGGTGATTGACTCGATGTTACAGGACTTGGATTTTGCGACATCGCATATACGGGACTCCAAGGACAATGGCTCTTCTTTAGTTACCAGGCAAGTAGCCTATGCTTTTATGTCCAGGGTCTGCCTCTTTGAGGGAACTTATCGCAAGTATCATGAGGAGCTTGGGCTCCAAGGAACTGTAGGGGAGCTATTGCAAAAGGCGGCTGATGCAGCTAAGTCCGTAATGGATGCCCAGCAGTATCAAATTTACAGCACGGGAAGTCCAGCGACGGATTATCGGGATTTGTTTACAAATGAAAATCCCGTTTCTGAGGAAGTGATGTGGGCAGTGGTTTACAATAATGCCTTGAAAAGATGGCATAACATCACTTGGAAGTTTAACAGTGCAACCTACGGTAACCGCTGGGGGCTGAACAAGCAGTTTGTCAATACCTATCTGATGACCGATGGTAGTAGGTTTACCGAGCGGCAAGGCTATGATACGATTCAGTTTGTTAGAGAAATGGAGAATCGTGATTTCCGCTTGGCCCAAACCGTTCGCTCGCTGGGTTATACCAGGCTGGATGGTACTCCTGCTCCCCCGAATTTTGGTTACACCTACACCGGTTATCATATTCTTAAATTCAGTTTGGATGACAGTAGACTGGATGGTATTTCTGAATCCTATAATTCCATTCCGCTGATCCGTTATGCGGAGGTTTTACTAAACTATGCCGAAGCCAAAGCGGAGCTTGGGGAGTTTGACGCATCCATTTGGGAGCAGACCATTGCGCCACTTCGTGAGCGGGCAGGGGTGGATTCCAGTATTCCTGCGACAGCAGACAGTTATCTCCAAACGGTTTATTTCCCCAGTATCTCGGATAAGTTTCTGTTGGAGATCAGGCGAGAAAGAGGAATTGAGCTATGCTATGAGGGATTCCGGTATGACGATCTTCTGCGATGGAAAAAAGGTGACTTGGTGGAGATGCCTTGGGAAGGGATTTACGTGCCAGGCCTAAACCAGCCGATGGATCTGGATGGAAATGGCAAGCCTGATGTGGCTTTTGTGGAAACCGTTCCTGAAAGTAAAGTTGCTGGAGTAATCTACTTTGTCATCGATGGTACCAACTCCATTTTGACGGAAGGTGACAAGGGGCATATCGTCTGGAGGGCCAATGAAGATCGACAGTTTCCTGATAAAAAATACCTTCATCCTATTTCCAATACTGATTTGGTACTCAACCCGGATTTGGGCCAAAATCCAGGTTGGGAATAAATTACTGATGTAGTCTTCAGCACCTTGTTGCATTAGGGTGAAGCGCCTGATGCATTGGTCGGCTGGTGTTATTTATAGGTAACGTATTGAAGTAAACCATATTGACTTCATTTATATGATAAATAAAACAATAGTGCTATTGTCGATGATGCTCATGAGCATCATCGACAATACTTTTGGCCGGCAGGCCGATATAGTCATTCCCGATATCCCAGGTTATCAGACATTGAAAGGAGACTTTCACATGCATACGGTGTTTTCGGATGGTCATGTTTGGCCCACTTTTCGGGTCAAAGAAGCCTTACGGGACGGGATGGATGTTATTGCCATTACCGAACACATGGATTACGAAGGATTTCCTGATGAAATCGAAAAAGACTATAACAAAAGTTATGAGATCGCTGCGGCTGCGGCCAAGGATAAAGGATTGATGGTGATCAAAGGCGTGGAAATTTCTCCGCGAGTTCCTCCTTATCACCATAATGCCATTTTTCTGGAAGATGCCAACAGTTTCCCCATTGATTATATGGAAAACACCCATCAGCAATTCATCATGAAAGACTCAGTGACCAGGGATCAGGTGATGGCTCCGTTTTTGGAAGCACAGCGGCAAGGAGCTTTTGTGTCCTATAACCACCCCAGTTATAAGTGGTGGGACAAGAAGGATACGGTATTGTTCACTGATTTCCATCAAGAATTGTTGGATAAGGGAATATTGGGAGGTGTAGAAGTAGTCAATTCCGGGAGGTACAATATTATCGCGCATCGAATGGCCATGAAATATGACCTGACGATGCTGTGCAACACCGACGAGCATTATGACATGTATCCACGCTATGCTGATACACATCGCCCTATGACCTTGGTTTTTGTGGAAGAAAGATCGCCAGAGGGAGTAGAAGAGGCCATGCGGGCCAAGCGTACAGCCTTATACTTTGATGATTATATAGTGGCACGACAGAAAGAAGCAGAAGCGCTTTTCAAGGCAGCCGTCAAAGCTACCATTAATAGCATCGATCGAAATGGCGAACCGATTTTAAGCGTGACCTTGCAAAATACCAGTGATATTCCTTTTCACTTACAGCTAAAAAGTCGTTATGATATCGAATTGCTCCCCCTAGGGCAGCTAACGCTGGGGCCGCAAGAGCAGAAGGAGGTGGTGCTGAAAGCGGTTTGGAAGACACCTGATGAAACTCAGTTGGCCGTTACGGTGGGGAATGTGCTGGTGACACCAGATGAAGCTTTAGAGACGGTGTTTACCTTCAAGGATTTAAACCAATAATGACCTGTTACGGATGATAAACATTTCTTTGCAGCCCTTTATGCTTAAATGCATGGGGGCTGTATTTCTGCTCTTTTGCATACCTAAATGGACGGTATGCCAAAACCTGAAGGTGATGAGTTATAATATTCATCACGGCGCAGATAAAGATGAAGTGCTGACGTATCAGGAAATTGGCCAGTTCATCAAGTCCAGCGGAGCCATGATCATTGGTCTTCAGGAGGTGGATAGCGTTTGTGCCCGTTCTGGAAATAGTGATCAAATGAAGGTTTTGTCTGAGATTACGGGGATGAATGCGGCCTTTGGGAGGCATTTTGCCTATGATGGAGGAGCTTATGGACTGGGGATTCTTTCACAATACCCATTGCAGGATATTCGAAATGACCGGATCACGAGTATTCGATCCAATGGGGAAAAGGGCACACTGGCCTTACTGTCAGCTAAAGTTGCCTTACCTGGTGGTCAGGAAATAATTTTTGCTACGGTGCATTTTGCCTTGGATCAGGAAACCCGACTGCTTCAGGCCCAAGAGGTGGTGAATTTCTTGGCCAGTGACCTTCCAGTAGTCCTTACAGGTGATCTTAATGCCGAGCCAGATTCTAAAGAAATAGTATTACTGAAGAAGCATTTTTTGCAGACCCAGGAAGCGGATAAGCTTACATTTCCCAATGATAATCCCGTTAAGAAAATAGATTATATCATGGTGAGTCATAATGCTATCCACAAGATTTTAGCTTCAGAAGTGGGAGTAGGGAACCATCTTTCCGATCATTTACCTATTTTAAGTGTATGGGAAATGACGAAGTGATAGGCTGATACAATGCAGGTTAAAAACTGAATGATATCATTAAAAATGAACTTTCGGATTTACGGGAGGTGATTGTTTACGGTTTTATACGTTTGACATGGGGCTGGAGTAGTTGGTCATGATGAATGTTAATATGATTGCTCGGAGATAATTTGATTTTGTAATTTTAGTAGTATTAAATTTCATTTTTTCAGTATTTTAGTCTATTTTTAAGTGAAATTATTTAATTCTTATTTCCACACGTTAATTTTATTTAAACACTGACACAATGAAAAAGATTTTAGTTTCGGGAATGCTGTTGTTGTCATTTCAGGCATTTGCCCAGAAGACCCTTCCCCATACAGAATATCGCTTTGAAGGTACTGTAGGGACGACTTTTCAAGACAGTGACCCTGCTGCTTTTCCCAAGCCCATCACACCACCTGAAGGTGCACCTAATATCCTAATGGTTTTGTTGGATGATGTAGGGTTTGGTCAATTTTCCGTTACGGGAGGAGGGGTTCCCTCTCCAAATATGGAGAGATTAGCCGATAATGGGTTGATTTATAATAGGTTTCATACGACGGCTGTATGTTCTTCTACGCGGGCGGCCATACTTACAGGTCGTAATCACCATTCAGCGGGTACTGGTATTATAACCGAACTGGCCACTGGATATGATGGCTATACGGGAATAATCCCCAAGAGCACGGCCACTATAGGAGAGATTCTACGTCAGAATGGCTATGCTACTGCTTGGATCGGTAAAAACCACAATACCCCTGTGTACGAGGTGGGACCTTTGGGGCCATTTGACCATTGGCCAAACGGGCTCGGGTTTGACTATTTCTTTGGCTTTAATGCTGGAGATATCAACCAGTTTAAGTATGACTTACTGGAGAATAGAGATCGATGGGAGCGACCAGAGGGTAAGAAACACTTGAGTACCTTACTGGCTGACAAAACCATTGAATATTTACAAAAAGCTGAAGCTTTGGAGCCTGAAAAGCCATGGTTTACCTACTTGGCCACAGCTGCTACCCACAGTCCTCACCAAGCTCCCGAGGAGTGGTTGGATAAATATAAAGGGCAGTTTGATATGGGCTGGGATGCTTACCGAGAGCAGACTTTTGCAAGACAAAAGGAACTTGGAGTAATCCCGGAGGATGCCGAATTGACCCCGAGACCGGCCAGTCTTCCTGCATGGGATTCGCTGGATGAGGATCAAAAGAAACTATACAGCCGTATGATGGAAATTTTTGCTGCATATGGTGCTCATGTGGACCATGAGATCGGCCGTGTGTTGGATTATGTCGCGACCCTTCCTGATGCAGACAACACCATGATTATCTACATTGTAGGCGATAATGGCGCCAGTGCCGAAGGTGGACTGAACGGAACGATGAATGAAATAGCTTTCTTCAATGCGCATGCGGCCACTTATGAGGAGATGCTCCCCATAATGGACGAATTAGGTACCGAAAAGCACTTTAATCACTTTCCTTCACAATGGGCCTGGGCCATGAACGCCCCTTTTCAATGGACCAAGCAAGTAGCCAGTCATCTCGGTGGTGTGAGAAATCCACTGATCGTTTCTTGGCCTGCCAAGTTTAAGGGAAATGGAGAGGTTAGAGACCAATTTACCCATGTGACGGACATCATGCCTACAATCCTCGATGCAGTAGGGCTAGAGCAACCTGAGATGGTTAATGGAGTTCCTCAAAAACCCGTGGAAGGCACAAGCTTCTTGGCTTCCCTGACCAATGACGATGCTCCCACTACCCATAACATGCAGTATTTTGAAATGTTTTCGAACCGCGGGATTTATAAAGATGGCTGGTGGGCATCCAGTTTGGCTTTTGAACCTTGGGATCCAGTCAGAGATGTGAATACCTATGATCCCATGACTGCAGAATGGGAACTCTATAACATTGAAGAAGATTTTAGCCAGGCAAATAACTTGGCCGAATCCAATCCTGAAAAGTTAGAGGAACTACAGACCCTTTGGTGGGCCCAAGCCAGCAAATATAATGCGCTTCCGATGGATTGGAGGGGTGCGGAAAGATTTTCCATAGAAATCACCGGGAAACCAAACCCAAGTGCCGGACGGGATCACTTTGTGTATCCGAAGCCATTTTCCGGGATTCCAGAAGCCACGGCACCTGATTTGAAAAATAAGAGTTTCACCATTACGGTGGATGCCGAAATTGGTAAAAATGCAAGTGGTATGATCTTTACACAAGGTGGAAACACTGCTGGATGGGGTTTTTACATGAAAAATGGCAGCCTATATTTCACCCACAATTACATTGACCTGGAGCGATATACCATCCAGTCCAATGGTAAAGTTTCTGCTGGAAATCATGAATTGAAGGCGGAATTTGAATACCTAGGAGGAAAAGAAGTAGGGAAAAATGGAAAAGTGAAACTCTTTGTGGATGGACAATTGGTCGGAGAAGGAGAGGTCTCCAAAACCACCCCATTCCGATATACGATGGATGAAACACAGGATATCGGAGAAGATGGTGGAACACCTGTTGACAACAATTATGATACACCATTTAAGTTTTCAGGAAAACTTAGCAATATCCGAATTGACTTAGGTACCAACTAAGATGGATTTCAACTGACTGGTGGATATTGGGGCCTCCAGAGAGACTTAAATTAAGAAGAGTTCCTTCCCGTATTTATACAAGGGGAGGAACTTTTTTTATGCTCACTATGGATTGATCCATGATTGGTTTTTACTTGAATTGCAATAAAAAATAAACGAGATACACTTTTGTTGAGTGAAAATATCTATCAGGTAAAAAGCATGATTTTTTGTCTCATCGGCTTATCCACAAGGGCTTTAATTCCAGGGAGGTTTACTTGCAATTTTACCTTTTACGAGTAATTTTGTTACTCATGAGTAATTTTTTTACTCTTAAGGTTAAGGCTAAATCACCTCATGTGATTGACGGGGCGAAGCTGCGTTTAGGGTGAAAAGATCCCATACAGAAAGCTAACAGCCCGGAGAATGATTATTTCGTTTATAAATTCAACGACCCACAGTGTCTTCAAAGATAATTGAACCATCCAAGGGATGGAAGCTGGTAGATTTCAGGGAATTATGGCGGTATAAGGACCTGCTATATTTTCTTACCCTACGTGGGATCAAGGCCCGCTATGCCCAAAGTATCCTTGGCGTGGCATGGGCCATTATCCAGCCCCTGTTCACCACGTTGGTCTTCACCGTGGTTTTTGGGAACCTGGCCAAAGTCGATTCCGATGGGATGCCCTATATCTTGTTTTCCTATTTGGCTTTATGGCCTTGGAATTACTTTTCCGGTACCCTTACTGAATCGGCCAATAGCCTTATAGCCAATTCGGGCATGATCACCAAGGTCTATTTTCCGCGGATGGTACTGCCCTTGGCATCGATATTCGCCAAACTGCTAGATTTTATCATCGCCTTTTTGGTGGTGATAGGCTTTTTGGTCTATTTTAAGGTCATGCCCGGGTGGGGGCTGATTTTTCTGCCGCTGTTGATCGTGCAGTTACTGTTGACGTCTCTTGGGATGGGTATGATCCTGTCTGCTATGGCCGTCCAGTACCGTGATGTCAAGCATGCCCTTACCTTTTTGGTACAGTTGCTGATGTATGCGGCGCCAGTCGTGTACAGCACGACAGCCGTTCCAGAAGCCTACCGGCCACTTTATATACTGAATCCAATGGTGGGAGTGATCGAAGGTTTCCGTGCAGCCTTCTTGGACCGACCGATGCCCTGGGAATGGATTTGGCCAGGAGCAGTGGTGGCTCTGGTACTTTTTGTCTTTGGGATGTTCTATTTCCGGCGAATGGAGCGGGTGTTTGCTGATGTAGCGTAGGAAGTCTTGAGACTTTAGATATGAGTACTGAGCATACTTCTCCGCTTCCGCTTCTATGGGAGGTCAAAGGCCTCAGGCAGCTGTTTGGGATTTGTGGTCTCGCTACGGAAATAGAAGGAACTTGCCATCCTAAAGCTTCTGATCCGCATTTGTAATGAGGATCGCACGACCGTGGCATTTGTAATGCCCAAGTGACAATAGTGATTGGTCTCTTACCCAGTAACGATCTATGCCATGTCCAAACCGATTATAAAAGTAGAAAACGTTTCCAAGCGCTATCGCTTAGGCCTGAAAGAAAGGCGCTCCAAAACCTTAGCGGGACAGGTGGGCAATATCCTCAAGTCGCCTTGGGAGAATTTTCAGCGATTACGCAAACTCAGTAAGTTTGGTGAGGAAGATGAATCGGTATTTTGGGCACTGAAGGACATAAACTTTGAGGTGAATGAAGGGGAGGTGTTGGGCATCATCGGGAAAAATGGCGCCGGTAAATCCACCTTGCTAAAGATACTTTCCCAAATCACCGAACCGACTTCAGGTAGAATCACCCTGAATGGCCGCGTGGCCTCTTTACTGGAAGTAGGCACTGGCTTTCACCCTGAGCTGACCGGCAGGGAAAATATCTATATGAACGGTACCATCCTCGGCATGACGAGGCGAGAGATCGACCGGAAATTGGATGAAATCATTGACTTTTCGGGCATAGAAAAGTTTGTGGACACACCGGTAAAGTTCTATTCCTCGGGCATGAAAGTGCGTCTGGGTTTTTCGGTAGCAGCACATTTGGAGCCGGAGATTTTGGTCATCGATGAGGTGCTGGCCGTGGGAGATTATGAATTTCAGCAAAAGTGCCTCGGAAAGATGGAGGATGTAAGCAAAAACCAAGGACGGACCGTGCTCTTTGTGAGCCATAATATGGGGGCTGTCAGGAATCTATGCTCAAGAGCTATTTTAATTGAAAATGGATCAATAAAATGTGAGAGCGGAACTTCAGAGGTACTGAAAGTTTATGTGGAAAAAGACTCCATTCTTGGTACATCAAAAATGCTCCTGACTAACCATCCAGATAAAAAATTAAAAGGAATTGGTTTGTTGTCAGCTTGTATTAAGGTTGATGGAGAAGAAACGAATAGCATCACGACCGGGCAGTCTTTAGAAATAATATTGGATTATAAAGTTAAAGTTTCTCATTTGAATATGCCGATGGAAATTGGGTTTGGTTTATTCGATAGTGAGCTGAATGGGTTATTAGCTTTTAATAATAGGAACTTTAGGAAATTAGTAAAATTGAACAATACAGAAGGCAAGGTCATAATTAGAATTGATGAATTCCCTATGTATAGGGATGAGCTTTTAAGTTTGTCATTTTACTTTGGATATTTGGACACAGAATATGAAGTCCTTCATAATGTAGGGAAAATACGAGCTGTGACTTCCGATTATCTGAGATCTTCCTATCCATTTAATTCCAGACTAAATCAATATCAATTAAAAAACGTAACCTATTCGGTGATTTGAAGCGATTAAAAAAAATTATAAACAAGTGCTTAGAATTATGCCCGCTATTTGTTCAACTTCTATTTTTGAATATGAAGTTTTACTCAAAAAGAGTAAGGCTTGATTTTAAAAGGATGCTGACTGAACTTTCCAGTAAAGAAGAATTTAAGTTTATACTTATTGGCGCAAATGATGGGCTTAGCTTTGATGATATTTTTGATGTTTTTGATCAGAATAGAGCAAGTGGTTTAGCCATTGAGCCATCTCCAAAATATTTTGAGGAATTGAAATTAAACTTAGAAAAGTTTAAGAAAGTTAAATTGCTAAATAAGGCTATTTGCGAAGAAGATAAAAAAGTTCTATATCAGTTATCTCCATCAGGATTAAGGAAACTACCTGATTGGGGAAAAGGAATTGGCTCCTTCGATAAACAACACTTGCTAAAGTTTGGTATAGACAAAATGGATATGGAAGAAATCGAGGTAAATGGCATTAGTTTTATGAACCTTCTTTCGTCTTATCAAGGATTTTATGAAGTAGAATATTTGCAAATTGATACGGAGGGCTATGATGGAGAAATTATAAAAATGATAGACTTCAAGAAGTTCCATGCCAAATTGATAAAATTGGAGTGGGTTAACCTATCCGAAACCTGTAAAGAAGAGGTGAAACAAATTTTTAAAATGAACAATTTTATTTTTTTCGAAGAGAAGCATGATTCATTTGCAGTTCATTGTTCATTAAGGCCTAGATTGAAATGATCCCAAAAGTCATTCATTATTGCTGGTTTGGCAGGGGTAAAATGTCGGCGCTTGAAAAGCGTTGTTTGGAATCATGGAAAGAACATTGCCCCGATTTTGAAATAAAGGAATGGAATGAGGGGAATTTTGACATTGCTTTTTGCGAGTTTACCAAAGAGGCCTATCGATTGAAAAAGTACGCTTTTGTCTCCGATGTGGCCCGACTTTATGCATTGCATCAGGAAGGGGGGATTTACCTGGATACGGATATGCTGCTTATTGATTCATTAAATTCGGTTTTGGCAACGGACTTTTTTATTGGGAAAGAAAATGAGAAGTCCCTCAATGGGGCAATAATTGGCGCTATAAGAGGCCATAGTTATTTGAAGGCGTTGATTGGGGTGTATCAAGATAACAAATTTGAATTGGGTGGGAAAATTACAATTCCCATGGTTCTGAATGAATGTCTACTTACAAATAGGGAATTGAGGGTGTACTCCTCTGAAGTTTTCTACCCTGTACCATTTAATAGAAAACATGAAAACCACCAAAAATTCATAAAAGACAATACCATTGGCATACATCTTTGGAGCCATTCGTGGAAGGACAAATACACCTACTTGAGAGAGAGGAAGTATATCAAAGCTTTTAAGTCCTTTTTGAAGGAAGATGTATTTAGGTTAAGGGAATATTCTTTTCTAGGTGTTTTTTTTATAAGAACAATTAAGTCCGCTTGGGTAAAAATCAACTGGTAATAAAGCTATGGTTTCTGTACTCTTACCTGTTTATAATGGTGAAAAATACTTATATAAATGCGTTAAAAGTATTCTAAATCAGTCTTTTAAGGATTTTGAATTGATCATTATAAATGATGGATCTATTGATAAGAGTAGAGAAATTATCACTAGTTTCCGTGATGAAAGGATTAGGTTGGTTTCGAATGAAACGAACATGGGATTGATATTTTCCCTTAATAAAGGATTGAAGCTGATAAGATCAAAATACATGGTTAGGATGGATGCGGATGATATTTCTCATTCTGACCGGATTCTACATTTGGTTGAGTTCATGGAGTCCAATCCCACGGTTGGTATATGCGGTACTAAAGTGGGGACGCTTGAAGATTCAAGTAGCAGGCCTGATGCTGTGCTTGATGCTGATATAAGGGGGAAGCACTTGCTTAATTGTGCCATTACACATGCCTCGGCTATTTATCGAATGGATATTATTAGATCGAATAAATTGAGTTATGATGAAGGCTATAAACATTCTGAGGACAACGACTTTATTACGAATATTTTGAAGGTTTCTGAAGGAGCGATTTTGAACCAAAACCTATATTGGGTTAGAACGCATGATGATCAGGTATCAAGAAAGTTTAGAGACATTCAGAAGTTTAGTAGCACAAAAAGGCGTGTGGAGTTACTTGGTGAGGTTTTCGGGGTGAATTTAAATAGTGAAGAAATAAAGTTGTACCAAGCATTGAGTTATAAGGAATTTGGGTTGAACAGTACTGAACTCTTTCGCTTGGGAAAATTAACATTGAAATTGGAACAGGAAATCAGCCCAAATGATGATTTCCTGTTTAATAGAAAGGTTTTTTTGAAAACTTTATACAGGAGATTGGATATTGTCTATTTAAAGCATGGCCCTTTAGGGATATCTGTATTCGTAAACTACCTGAGATTGTTTCTTCTAAATAGACGAACTCAAATCGGAGCAAGGTTATTTATAAAATCACTATTACGAAGGTGAAAATGGACAGACTTGAATTAATACATCAATCATTAAATTTTAATGGAGGCAAAAGATACTTGGAAATTGGAGTGAGAACCTGTAGTAATTTATTTGAGGTGAAGTGTGAGAATAAAGTGGGTGTTGACCCAAATTATCGATTGTCCAAAAAAGATAAGATTAGAAGAACCTTAGGATTGGAACGATCAAAATTGTTCAAAATGTACAGTGATGATTTTTTTTCTCAAAACCTCAAGGGAATACTTGATAATGGCTTTGATGTGATTTTTGTGGATGGTTTACATAATTATGAGCAATCATTGAAGGATGTAGAAAATGGATTGAAGTATTTAAACAAGGATGGGGTAATCATCCTGCATGATTGCAACCCAACTTCTGCCGCAAGAGCAACGCCTGTAAAGAATTCATTTGATGAATTGGTACCTAAAATAAAATCTGGCCAAATAGAAGGTTGGGATGGAGGCTGGAACGGTGATGTATGGAAAACCATCGTCCACTTAAGGTCTACTCGGACTGATTTGAGTATTATCACCATAGACGATGACCAAGGGTTGGGAGTGATTTTAAATAGAGATGAAGAGAACCATATTTCCGTTGACCTTCATGAATTGGAGCAAGCTGATTATGGCTTTTTGGAAAAAGATAGACGGACATTGTTAAATCTTAAGTCAGAAAATGAATTACAGCACTTTTTCGAAGGATAATCGGGCAAGCCTGAAAACCCACCATTTTTTGATTACTAGATTCAATGTGGAATATTTAGAAAAGGTAAAAGCAAATCTATCTATTTCAGTGGAGGACTGGCTAGAGAGGCGCTTTGAGCTGTTTTTTAGTTATTGCTATCCCTCGGTAGTTCAACAATCAGAAAAGGATTTTTATTGGTTGGTTTATTTCGATCAGAACACGCCTAAAGAATATCTGGAAAGAATTATTGAAAAGGATTTTGCCAAAATAATCAAGCCTGTATTTGCAAAAACATGGGGAAGCATCAATGAAAATATCCGATTTGAAATTTCCCGATTCGAAATAGAAGAAAATGATTTGATCATTAGCTCAAGGTTGGACAATGATGATGCGGTATCTGCAGATTATATTAAAGCCGTTCAAGATGTAGTTAAATCCAAGGTTTGGGCCAACAGTCAATTGCCTTTCGCAATTGATTTAAATAATGGACTTGTATTTTCTTCCAAAAAAAGGTGCTTGTATAGCGTTTCTAGAAGAAGTAACCCATTTGTATCACTTGTTGCAAACAACCAAGGAAATATAGAAACTGTTTTTGATTACCAGCATCAGGAAATTACTTCTCGTTATAAATCGGTCCAGATTATAGGTAAACCATTGTGGTTCCAAAATATACATGATACTAATATATCAAACAGGGCTTATGGCAAGCTGAAATTATTTGGCTATGAATCTTTACAAAGGGAATTTGGTGTTAATGTAGAGCTAGGAAAGGTGAGTGTTGGGCGTCTAATAACGTTGAAAACAAAAGAGGTTTTTAGGCGACTAAGAAAAAAATTATCAAAAAGGTGTTTTTGGTTTCTGTAATCATTCCTGTTTACAATGCGGCGCAATTTGTAAAAACTGCGGTAGCATCTGCTGTCGATCTTCCCGAAGTTGGCGAAGTGATATTGATTGAAGATGGCTCCCCAGATGGGGCTTTGGAAATATGTTTACAACTTGCCGATGAATATGAAAAGGTAAGTTGTTACCAGCATGCTGATGGCGTAAACAAGGGAGCTGGAGCAAGCAGAAACCTTGGAATCGAAAAGGCAACATGCGATTTTGTTGCGTTTCTAGATGCTGATGATTGGTATTTGCCTCACCGATTTAAGAAGGACAAGGAGGTTTTTTCCAGGTATCCGAGCACTGATGCAGCCTACTCCTGCACCGTATTAGAAGAAGACTTGAATAATACTGCTACCAAGAGATACGGCGTTAGGTATGACCCAAAGAAAAAACTAAAGCACCCAATTACCCTTCTGGAATTTTATGAATGGAAATTAATGAATAAAAAGGTGCTTTTTAATACCGATAGCATCACTTTGAGAAAAGAGTTTTTATTGAAAGATAAATGTTTTGATACACGACTTCGGCTCCATCAGGATTCGGAATTGTGGAATAGACTGATGAGAAGGGGGGATTTTCAAGCGGCGGAATGGGAAAAGCCAGTGGCGGTAGTAAGGCGTCATGAAAGCAATAGAATAACGCATAGGTCTCCGACATCCACAATGAAAATGCTGGCTGTGATGATGGATAATATTGGGTTTGAAAACCTAGAAAAATATGAAAGACAGTACCTCTTTGAGCATTTTCTCAGAAATGAAAGCAAACAATACAAAAGCCACTGGAAACGAAGGCTTGACTATTATTTGAACAGATTTGTTAATAGACTATGGCTTGATAAATTTTTGAAATCAAAAATGAAGCAATATGGCCTTGATTAGTGTCATCATTCCTACATATAATCGTGCTAAGTTGCTTCCCCGAGCCATAGAAAGTGTCATCCGGCAGACTTTTAAGGAATGGGAATTGATCATTGTCGATGATGGCAGTAACGATGACACCAACGAGGTAGTGGATCAATTTCTATCGGATAGAAGGGTAAAATACATTTATCAGGAAAACAAAGGTGTATCTGCGGCACGAAATCATGGAGCACAATATGCGTCCGGGAAGTATTTGTGTTTTTTGGATAGTGATGATTGGGTGAAGAGGGAATGGTTGGCGGATTTTTTCCAATGTACTAAAGAAGGATATGCCGTGAAGGTAATAATAACAGGGTATATTAAATTTCAATCCGACGATATTCAATATAAAAAGTTACCGAGGGAAAAAAAATATAATACCACATTACCTGGATCTTTTCTGATTTTTCGTAAACTCTTCAACCAATTAGGTGGCTATGATACTAAGTTGAGGTATGCTGAAAATACAGAATTGTTTTTTCGAGTAAACAAAGCTTGTCCAACCATTCAATATCTGCAAAAAGCAAACTTAATCTATAATCAGTCTACAGATGGAGGAAGTAGAAATTTAGATGCAAAGATAGAATCTATAGATTATATTCTTACAAAACATGGTGAAGCACTAAGTAATCATGTTCGATTTTTATATTTTCAAATTTTGGGGGTAGGGTTGGTGAAAAATGGAATCCCTAAAAAAGGTATAAACTATTTGATAAAGGCTTTTGGGTGCAAGCCATGGAATATGAAAACATTAGCTAGGATTATAATAGCATATATACCCAGTTTAAGGAAAAGAATTTACTTCGGTGATTGAAGGAAAATCAGATAAAAAGCTCGCAGGGTTCGTCATTACATACAATAGGCCTCATACACTTTTGGACACTATTGGCAAAGTCTTTTCCCAATCCTTTCCTCCCCAAAAGTTATGGATAATTGACAATAGTGAAAACGAGGACACTTATCGATTGTTGAGAACGGTTAAAGACGATAGGCTTGTTTATTTAAAGGTTGGGTATAATGCTGGGCCTGCTGGAGGAGCAAAAATAGGATTGAAAGCTGTTGCTGATGCTGGCTTTGAATGGATTTATTGGGGAGATGACAATGACCCGCCAAGATTTGACCATGCTTTTGAGCGATTGATCCATTTGGGTGAATTGATGCCTGTAAAAGGGCTGTTAGGATGTGTTGGGCACTGGTTTGATGTACGAAAAGGAATTGTTAAAAGGACCTCTGACCAATCTTTAAATGGGAAAGGGCACTTGGAAGTAAATAGCATCGCTGGAGGGATGGGTTTTATTGTTCATTCAAATGTTATACATAAAGGCTTTACGCCGGATGACCGCATATTTTTTGGATTTGAAGAATTGGAATTTTGCTTAAGAGTTGCTGAAGCCGGGTTTAATATCTGGGTAGACAAAGAACTTTTTTGCGCCATGAGATCAAAAAGCAATCGAATGGGAATGGAAGTGAAACTGTACAAAAAAAAAGATAAAGAGCGATTGTGGAGAGAATATTATAGCCTTCGGAATTTACTTTATATTGCCAAAAGGCATGGATACCATAAAATGAGGGTTAGATTGGCCTTAAAGTGGTCTGTGAAAATATGCTATGGTTTTAAGTATGGACTGGCCTACGGTAAATCCAATGCATATTTCATTTTATGTGCATTTATAGATCATTTAAAAGGAAAAATGGGTAAAGTAAACGTTAAATGAAAGCCCTCTTCATCATCGACAGCCTTGCCAATGCGGGAACAGAGAAGAGTTATTTGAAGTTGTTGCCCCGATTTTCAAATGATTTGGAAGTAGAGGTGGTGTATTTTTACCCGGATCATTACTTGTTAGGGGCGTTTGAGAAAGCAAATCTCCCAGTTCATTTTTTGAATATTGATCAGAAATATGGTTTTCGACAGGGGATCAAAAGGCTTCTGGAGCTGGTTAAGGAAGTCCAACCTGACCTTATGGTCTCATCCCTCTTGCGGTCAAATTTGGTAAGCAGAGTGGTTTCAAGAATCACCGGGATACCATTGGTCGGAACATTGGTCAGTGACAGTTATGGTAAAGTGCGGCTGGAGAGTATGCAAGGTAAAGGTTTATTGAAATTTAAGCTGTTTTGGTTACTGGATAGGTGGTCAGCAAGAATTCCAGTGCATTGGATCGCGAATTCTGCTTTCATTGCGGATTCCCATTGCGAATCTCTTAGAATAAAGCGTCAAAAAATAACCGTCGTTTATAGGGGGAGGGAAGTCCCTGGGCGATTGTGTGAAAAGGTCGTTTCTTCAGGTGGAACGTCTACAATTAATTTTGTAAGCATAGGGAGGTTATTGAATACCAAAGGCTGGCTAGACCTATTGGAGGCCTTTGCTTTGGTGCGGCGAGAGCGGTCTGATTGCACCATGACGATTTTTGGCGAGGGCGCATTACGGAAATCAATGGAGTCTAGAATTGAAGAGCTAGGACTTACCCAAAGCGTTTCCTTACCCGGCAATGTGCCTCAAGTTCAAGAGAGGTTATATGATTACGATTGTTTCGTTTTTCCTTCTTGGTATGAAGGCTTTTCCGGAGCGTTAATAGAGGCTATGATGGTCGGGATTCCTATTATAGCCTCAGATATCCCCATGAATTTGGAAGCGATAACACCAAATGAAAATGCCTTGACTTTTCCAATAAAGGATCCTTCGATGCTGGCAGCACAGATGATCTATGCGATAAACAATCCCCTGATGATGGCAAAGATGGGCGAAAATGCCCGACAGGAAGCTATAGAACGATTTGATATCGTGAAGATTGCCAAAGAGTATGAAGGGGTGCTAAGGAAGGTGGTGACCCCTCCCGGCCTCCCCTAGGAGGGGAGGGGTAGAATTACCTTTTGAAAAAAGATTAGAAAATAAGAATTCATTTCCCCCTTTAGGAGGACTAAGAGGGTATACATGAGCGATATGTTTTTCGGAGCAAGTGCTGAAATTAAACGTCGAGCTAAAGAGTTGAGAAAAATGCTGACGCCTGTCGAGAAAGTTTTGTGGGAAGTACTCAGGAATAGACAATTGAACGAATTAAAGTTAAGAAGACAGCATCCTATAAGCAGATTTATTGTGGATTTTTACTGTCATGAACATCAATTAATAGTGGAGGTAGATGGAGAGGTCCATTTGGATATTGATCAAAAAGAAAGGGATGAGGGAAGGACTTTTGAGTTGGAGGAATTGGGTTTGAAAGTAATTAGGTTTACGAATAAGGAGGTCTATTCAGACCTTGAAAATGTTTTGCGGAAGATCGTTTCTACTTGTAAGGATGAATGAGCTTCGCTTTTGATGACCTCACCTAACCTCTTCTGGGAGGAGAGGGACTAGATGGGATTAGGCTAGTGGTTTTCAACTATTGAAGGCAGACGAACATGATGTGTAGAGAAGATACTGGTTCCCCCCTTTAGGGGGGCAAGGGGTGAAAAGAGAATGGAAAACACTACTGGATGAAAATATTGATCCTTGATACTTCACCGGTTCGCAGGGGGGCACAGGTTTTTGCTGCTGAGCTAGGAATACGCTGGAGGGAAATGGGGCATGGTGTTCGCAAGGTGTACTTGTACGAGGGGAATAAAGATGATGAACGCGTTTTTTTAGACAAGGAAGACGTGGTGATGCCTTTTTCTGCGCATAGTTTTTTTGAGAAATTTCCAACAGTACAGCCCGGACTTCTGAAAAGTTTGGGGAACCTTCTACAGGAATACCAGCCGGATGTATTGCTGTTGAATGGATCGAGGACCCTCAAGTATGGCGCTTTTTTAAAGAGGAGCAGCAAAATGGATTTTGTGATGGTGAGCAGAGTGATCGATAATCCAGCTTATTGGAATTCCAAAAGAATCATTAAATCGTACTACAAAAAGTGGGTGATCCCTGCTTTGGATGGGGCAGTGGGGGTGAGTGAAGCAAGCTTATTGGCAATGAAGGGTCATTATGCCTTTTCAAAGCCTACCAAGGTAATTCATCGTAGTTTTGAAGAACGAAAATTTATGGGTGCGCCTAGCAGGAGAGCGGCTAGGAAGATGTTAAACTTGGAGGAGAATGATGAAGTTGTGCTCTTCTTGGGAAGTTTTTCGAAGCAAAAGCGGCCTGACCGCTTTTTGGAAATTGTGGATCATTTGAGCCAACGTCGGCCAAAGTTAAAAGCACTGATGGTGGGAAATGGAGAACTTTATCCAGCCTATCGTAAGCAGCTTGAAGCGAATCCATTTGTATTCCATTTTGGATATCAATCTGATGTTGCCCCATATTTGGCAGCCGCTGATCTTTTACTGTTGACAAGTGACACAGAAGGTTTGCCGGGAGTAGTGTTGGAAGCAGCATATTTTGGAGTACCCACGGTAGGTGCCCTTGTGGGAGGAATTCAAGAATGTGTGGAGGACGGAGAATCAGGGTATTTGATAAAAGGTGGGGTGGTGCATCAGTTTTGCGTGAAGGTTGACTTTCTTTTGGACCATCCGGAGAAAAGATCTAGCATGGGACAACGGGCAAAGGATATTGTGAAGGAGCGTTTTGATTTGCAGAAATCGGCTGATCAGTTTTTGGAGTTTTTCAGTGTCTTAACCAAAAATCCCCAAGCGTGAGTTCTTCCAAAACCCACATCCTTCACTTGATAAAGTCGCTGGGGAGAGGCGGGGCGGAGAAGTTGATTCCTGAGACGGTGGCCATGCATGACCGGGAGAAATATGCTTTTTTTTGCCTTTACTTTCACCTTCGCCCAAACAGTTTAACGGAGGAGCTTATGGATCTTGGAGTACCAGTCAAGTACCTTCCGCCTACTCGTTTTGGATTTCCAGGATTGGTGAAGCAGGTGGCCGATTTTGTGAAAACGCATCATATTGCTATTATTCATTGCCATTTACCTTTGGCGGGGGTGCTTGGGAGATGTGTTTCCTTATTGACCGGGGTGAAGGTGGTTTATACCGAGCACAATGTGTGGGAGAGGTATCATCCACTATCCAGATTGCTGAACAAGCTGACTTTTGGATGGCAACAGGTGGTGATTTCCGTTTCTGATGAGGTGAAGTCCAGTATTTTAAGCCACTACCGCCCAAACAAAATGCGACCCCTTATCACCACAATACCCAATGCGGTGAATACAGCGGCATTTCAGCGGGGGGCCACCGAGAGGAGGACCATACGGGATCAGCTGGGAATGGATGAAGAAACGATAGTGGTAGGGCAAGTGGCTGTTTTTAGAATCCAAAAGCGGCTTGATCGCTGGATGGCTGTGGCCAAAAAGATTGCCGAAGCCCATCCCCGAGTTCATTTTCTACTGGTGGGCGATGGCCCAGAAAGGGAGACGGTCAACCTGAGCATGGGGTCGGGAAGTTTTGAGTCGAGGGTACATTTGGTGGGGGCAAAACAGGATGTCCTGCCATACTTATCGGCCATGGACATGTACATGATGACTTCTGATTTTGAGGGGTTACCCGTGGCGATGCTGGAGGCGATGTCCTGTGGATTGCCTGTACTCAGCACCCATGTCGGTGGGATAGGAGGAGTGATTCATGACGGAGTCGAGGGGTTTTTGTGTCCAAAAGATGATACCGAAAGGCTGCTTGCTGGTGCAGAAATGTTAATTGCCCATCCACTAAAGCGTGATGAAATGGGCACTAAAGCCCGTCAGCTCGTGGTAACCCAATTTGGAATTGGACGGATGGTTAAGTCCCTGGAGGAGGTTTATGACAAAGTCCAAAAGTTGTCCTAGGCTTTCAGCCTTTGCCGGTGCGTTTTATATGGGCAATTCGAGGAGAAAGGTGCTTTGTAAGGGATGTTAAAAAATGATGTCCGAGAGGATTGCACCAGAGAATATAGGCCAATGAAACTTTTAGGACAACGTTAGAAGCATTTACTTGGGGATCGAGTAAGCTTGCTATATTGATTCCCTGAAAGGGAATTTCAATTCAGCCCAATGAAGCTCATTGGGTGAATGCATGATGGCCAGAACACAATTTCGCCCTGTAAGGGCACCTGAAACTGGGGTGTTTAGCAGGGACAGTCAGTGACCTAGGCTTTCAGCCTGCGTGTAACGGGAATGGTTTGATTTCCCAAGGTGATGCCTTGGGCTGAGTTGAAACAAGGCTTTCAGCCTTTGGCGGTGTATTTTAGTTGTGCAATACAAGGGGGGATAAAAAGGTGCTTTGTAAGGGATGTTAAAAAATGATGTCCGAGAGGATTGCACCAGAGAATATAGGCCAATGAAACTTTTAGGACAACGTTAGAAGCATTTACTTGGGGATCGAGTAAGCTTGCTATATTGATTCCCTGAAAGGGAATTTCAATTCAGCCCAATGAAGCTCATTGGGTGAATGCATGATGGCCAGAACACAATTTCGCCCTGTAAGGGCACCTGAAACTGGTGTGTTTAGCAGGGACAGTCAGTGACCTAGGCTTTCAGCCTGCGTGTAACGGGAATGGTTTGATTTCCCAAGGTGATACCTTGGGCTAAGGTGAAACAAGGCTTTCAGCCTTTGAAAGGGGTGTTTTATCTGATCATTTAATGGATAATCAAAAGAATGATCTGATTTAGTAAAAAACATAAATTTGTCAAATTAATTGTTTGTCGAAATATAATTTCATGTTGCACATTGTAGTTAACCGTTTTTGATTTTTTTGTTAACTTGGTTTATGGCACAATCATTATCGAAACTCTACATCCATCTTGTTTATCATGTAAAGACTACCAGTGTTAAAATCAGGAAAGAAGACAAAAAGGCTCTCTATGCATACATTGGATCAATCATAAAGGAGAATGACTCCATTCCGATAAAGATAAATGGCATGGAAGATCATGTTCACATTCTTTGTGTGATGTCGAAAAACATATCGCTTTCAAAATTTACTGAAAATATAAAACGTCATAGTAGTCGATGGATTAAAACCATAAACCCTATTTACAAGGATTTTGCGTGGCAAGGAGGTTATGCCGGTTTTTCCGTAAGTCCTTCAATATATGAAAAGACCAAAAAATATATTGAAGATCAAGAAGCACATCATAAAAAATTCAGTTTTAAAGAGGAATATAGGAGGTTTCTTAAGGAATATGAGATTGATTTTAATGAAGCGTATATTTTGCTTGATTGAAGGTCTCTATAAAATTATTTAGGACAACGTTGAAAGCATTTACTTGGGGATCGAGTAAGCTTGCTATATTGATTCCCTGAAAGGGAATTTCAATTCAGCCCAATGAAGCTCATTGGGTGAATGCATGATGGCCAGAACACAATTTCGCCCTGTAAGGGCATCTGAAACTGGTGTGTTTAGCAGGGACAGTCAGTGCCCTAGGCTTTCAGCCTGCGTGTAACGGGAATGGTTATATTTCCCAAGGTGATACCTTGGGCTGAGGTGAAACAAGGCTTTTAGCCTTTGATGGGGTGTTTTATCTGATCATTTCGAGGGATCAATGGCCCTTTGTAAGGGCAAGTGAACCAAAAGAGTTGAAAATTAAAGCGGAACGTTGAGGTAGGCCTTCTACAGGGAGCGCTTGAAAAGAATTAAAGTAACGTGAAAAGATATACCGGATCACATAGAAAACCATCAGGTAGATGATTGGCGGGCTGTTACTGATTGGGGTACTTTATGCCCTTAGCCAGTCGATATTGCTGCGGCTGAAGCAAACGTACAGGAGGTTGAGCATACGCACCATGACCAATCTGTACTGGTACCATATGCTCTTTGCCCTGATCTATTATACCTATGCCGTTTTCCGAAATTCGGATTCACATGCGTATTTTAATGACGCGAGTACAGCCGAAAGTTGGTGGAAACTCTTTTCACATGGCACCCATTTCATAGAGTGGTTGGCGGTTCCTTTTGTCCAATACCTGCATTTTAGCTATGAAATGATGATGGTGTTGTTTGCCTGGTCCGGGTACATGGGCTTTGTATTTTTTTACTTGTTTTTCAAAGAAAATCTCCGCTTAAACATCAAATTTAAAGGGTATGACGTGGTTAACCTGCTGATGTTTTTGCCCAATATGCACTTTTGGACAGCCTCTTTGGGAAAGGGAAGCATGATTTTCTGTGGCATTGGCCTGTTGGTATTTGGCCTTTCCTTTCCAGCAAAGCGAAAGTTTTATATTGCGCTGGGAGGTCTGTTGACCTATTTCGTGCGGCCGCACATCTTTTTTGCGATCATGATCGGCATGGGGATGTCCTTTATGATAGGGAAGGAAAAAATGCCGCTGTACCAAAAGCTACTGATCGCCATTGCGGGAATTGGCATTTCGGTCTTTATTTATGACGAGTTGCTCGTGTTTTTGCGGTTGGATGAAGACAATGTACTGGAGAGCTTTATGAACAACACTGCCTTTATCGGCGGGCAGCTCCAACATGCCGGATCGGCCGTGGACATGCAGAGCTATAGTTTACCGGTAAAACTATTTACGTTCTGGTTTAGGCCTTTATTCTTCGATGCACCAAATCTACTGGGCATTTTTGTTTCCCTTGAAAATCTCTTTTACCTTGTATATTTCACCAAGTTGTTTCAAAAAGGATTTTGGAAGTTTATGAAGCAGGCCTCCGCGATGGTGAAAATGTCCGCAGTGGTCTTCTTGAGCATTTCCTTTTCCATGACCTTTATCATGTCCAATTTGGGCATTATAATTCGTCAAAAGAGCATGATCATGTATTTTATGTTCTTTGTCATTGTGGCTTTTTTAGATTGGAAGCAAACACAGGCCCTTAAAAAGAGGGCAAGGTGGGTGTATCGTAAACAG
This sequence comes from Echinicola vietnamensis DSM 17526, assembly GCF_000325705.1. Lineage (NCBI taxonomy): Bacteria > Pseudomonadati > Bacteroidota > Cytophagia > Cytophagales > Cyclobacteriaceae > Echinicola > Echinicola vietnamensis. The sequence goes on from NC_019904.1 coordinate 3,091,017, forward strand.
GCCCGTGAAGCCCTTATGGCCCAGAAGCGAAAAGCCGGACCTAGCAATACCTATTATGCAACTTGATCCCAAGGTAAATAAAGGTAAGCCTTTGTTGGTGATTTCTCTGGACTTCGAATTGCATTGGGGGGTGTTTGACAAGGTATCACCGGAGGAGAAAAGGGCCGATTTTGAACGAACCAAGGTGGTTATTCCTCGAATATTAGAGGTCTTTGAGCGGTACGGAGTGGCTGCTACCTGGGCCACCGTGGGCATGCTACTCACCGAAAGCAGGGAGGAGTGGGAGCATTATAAACCCGCTGAATTGCCCACTTACCAGAACCCACAATTGTCCCCTTACCATTGGGTAGCCCAAAATGGCTATGACTCCGCCATTCACAGTGCATATCCCTTGGTGAAGCAGCTCCTTTTGACTCCCGGCCAAGAGCTTGGCAGCCATACCTTTTCACATTATTACACTGGTGAGCCCGGACAGCAAATAGAGCAGTTTAGGGCTGATTTGAAGGCTTCTCGTGCCATTGTACAGGACAAATGTGGGAAAGCCTTGCAGTCACTCGTGTTTCCCCGAAATCAGTTTGATCATCAAAGTCTAAAGATCTGTCATGAAGAAGGTTTTGCTACAGTCAGGGTAAATCCTTCCGACTGGTTTTGGAAGGAACCGGTAAAGGCAGGCCTTTTGGACAAGGTGTTTAGGACGGGAGATGCGGTATTCCCTCTTGGGAGGCACACCACTTTTGCCCAGGATAAACTCCTACAGACGGAAGGTTTACCGCTCCAACTGCCCGCGTCGCGTCTTTTGAGGCCCTTGGGAAATTACTCCCTAATGAATTCAGCACGGATACGGCGCATCATCGGTGAGATGACTTTTGCCGCAAAACATGGGCTAGTGTACCACCTGTGGTGGCATCCACATAATTTTGGCCATGCCCCGAAGGAAAGCATGAGGGATCTTCAGCGGCTGTTGGAGGTTTTCAAAAAGCTACAGCAGGATTATGGGATGTGTTCGGTAAATATGGGGAAATTGGCCAAAGAGGCCAAGGCCAATTGAAAGGGTGTTTCACAACTTGACGATTAATTTTTACAGGCATTGATAGTTTTTGAACGAACAAAATGCCAATTTAAAGTGCCGGAATTTCCAGTGAATTACTTCCAAATAACCATAAAAATGAAAAAAGCTTCCATTTCTATCCTTTTTGTAATGATATGCTTTTGGGGGATTGCCCAAGAAATTGATTACACCACCCAAAAGGATATTCCATATTACGATGCTGCCATTCGCGAAGATGATGCATACACCAAATCGCGATGTGTGCTGGACCTGTATTACCCTACCAACAAAGCTGGTTTTTCCACAGTTGTCTGGTTTCATGGGGGAGGATTGAGTGCAGGTCAGAAGGAGATTCCGGAAGCATTGAAGGAAAAAGGAATTGCGGTCGTTGGGGTAAATTATAGGTTGTATCCCAAAATAGGTGCCCCAGTCTATATCGAAGATGCGGCAGCTGCCATAGCTTGGACGATGAAGCATATAGCCGATTATGGAGGTGATCCGTCTAAGGTTTTCTTATCAGGACACTCTGCTGGCGGTTATTTGGCCGCGATGGTAGGCTTGGACAAAAAATGGTTGGCCCAGCATGACCTTGATGCGGATGACCTGGCAGGATTGATCCCTTTCAGTGGCCATATGATCACCCATTTTACGGTGCGCGAAGAACGAGGAATTCCTGGTACCCAGCCGATTATCGATGAATTGGCTCCCTTATACCATGTCCGGCCGGATGCGCCCCCGCTACTGCTCATTACAGGTGATCGGGAAATGGAAATGCTGGGAAGGTATGAAGAAAATGCCTATATGATGCGCATGATGAAAGTCGCTGGGCACACAGAAACCACGCTATATGAAATGGATGGCTATGGCCATAACATGACCTATCCTGCTTTTCCCTTACTCCTGAACGAAGTGAATCGTATTGAAGGATTAGAAGATTGAAAGAATAGGAAACAGGATGATTGGATCAGTCCATCAGCGCATTTTGTTGCTTTGCCCAATTAATATACTATCCACCAAAGATTTTATTTAATGGTTACCTGACCCATCTGGCCTTGTATACTTTCATGTCAGGAAAGGCAAACTGCTGTGCAGGCTGATGAAAATGTACGTGATGGGTCCACCAGCTTTTTTCTGGTACGGTAAAAATAAATTGCCCAGAAGCATCTTCACCGATGCTTTTGATGTTTTCGGCCTGTGGAAAATCGGTTAGCTTGCTGAATTTTTCTTCTTTAATATCAAATCGCCAGGCGCCGGTGTGCTCGGTCATATAGAGGTGGCTTGCCCCCGGTGCGAGTTGTAAGTCATGGCCTCCTTCCCCCGGTATTTTCCATTCTTTTTCCAACACCAACCTATCCGGTGAAGGCATCTTGTAAGCCCTGAGCACATCATATCCCAGTGCAAAAAGCCGGGACGAAGCCTCATGCCAAACCAGGCCATGTGCGGAATAAAGACTGTCTTCAAACAGTACCTTTTCCGATTGGTCAATGTCAAAAAGCATAATTTTATTCCCTTTGCTGTTGGTGGATGCCGCCGCTACAATGCGGTCATTCGGTAGCATTTCTACGGAGTGGGCATTTGGAACGGTCGCAAAGAATGCCACCTTCCGGTCTTTGCCATTAAGCAGTGCTACGCCTCCGGAGGATGAGGAAACCAATAATTGTGCTCCACCATTGACCGCCTTGCAATCATCCATGGTATTGAATTTTTTTGTGCGGTAGGCTTCTGGGAGATCAGGTGCTTTTTGGGCATCCCAGGTCCATATTACAACAGGTTCCGTTGATTCCATTGATTTTTCATAGTCCACCAGGAGCACCTTACTGTCTCCACATACCATAAACAGGTTGGAGCGATCCTTTGACTGGCAACAAGAAAGGAGCAACCCTAAAAACACAAGCTGAAGGCCTGAAAAAAGAGAATTAAATTTTAGTGCCATCCTTTAATTTTTGAATGTATATGATCATTTCTAGCAATAAGATCCTCCCTTAGGAGTCAGGTGATCGCAGATTACCCTTCCATCGAAAAGCCACCTTTGTCTTTGCCATAAGGCCCCATTCTGTTTCCATCTTTCTTAATACAGATCGATGTCATAGGTTTCGCTCTCATCATCTTTATTTTCATGTCCAAAACAGAACCTACACAAAGCGATAATTTAGATGTGAAAGATAAACTTTTGATCGTTCAGTGACAAATAATGCATGTTAACCCTAAGTAACCTTAATATAGGATAAAGTCTTTAACCCGATGTTTTTGCATTAGTAATCATGGTGAGGGTTGAAATTGCCATAATATCTGACTGTTTGGAGACTGAGGCCGCGGAAGACGGGGATCCTGTTTGCCGCAAGTAGAATCGAAAACAGCAGTGAAGAGGCTGATTTTGAGATGGTATTAGGTCGATACTGATAACCTGATGCATTCCGTTAAATATACTACTCGTCCAAATACCCCAGCTTAAATACGGGATTGGTGGTATGCTCAGCCCTCATCAAGGAGTCCATCCGTTGGGTGATTTTAGGATATTGTTTTGCCACATCGGTAGTTTCTCCCAAATCCTTTTGCAGATCATACAGCTCGATGGTCTCATTTCCTTCCCGAATATCCTTTCTTACCGCTTTCCATTTGCCCATGCGGACAGCTTGCTTGCCCGTTTCTCCATGGTATTCCCAGTACAGATGAGGGTGTTTTTGCTGCTGTTCTTCCTTGCCGAGCATGGTCGGGAGCATCGAGATGCCATCGCCATTTTCGGGAGCCTCGACACCGGCGAGAGCTGCAAAGGTAGCCTTAAAGTCCCAAAACGCAGAGGGATGGTCGTTGGTGCTGTTTGCTTGGATGCGCCCTGGCCACCGCATGATCAAAGGCACCCGGATTCCCCCTTCGTAGAGATCTCTTTTGATTCCCTTGAGTGGACCATTGCTGTCAAAAAAGGCAGGATCCCCGCCGCCTTCGATGTGTGGGCCATTGTCGGAGGTGAAGATGATGAGCGTATTATTGGCAAGCCCCAATGAATCGACGGTTTTCATGATTTCTCCGACTTGGTCATCCAGGATTTTGACCATGGCCGCGAAGGCCGCATGGGGTTGCTCTTGAGAACCCAATTGTCCCTTACGAAATCCAGGGCCTTCGTCTGTGCCCTTGTAGGGCTTTCCTTCCTGTAGTTTCCCTTCAAAAAGGGCCATTTCCTCTTCAGGAGCAATCAACTCTGCATGGGGAAGTGGCGTAGGCAGAAAAAGAAAAAAAGGCTTTTTTTGGTGGGCTTCAATGAATTTTACCGCCTCTTTCTGCATTAACGCAGGGGAGTAAGCGCCATATTTTCCATTGTCATTACCATCCAGCATGATTTTTTCCTGATTGTGCCAAAGGTGATCCGGGTAATAATTATGGGCTAAGGATTGACAGACATAGCCGTAAAACTCATCAAATCCTTGCTTATTGGGTTCCCCTTCGGTATCGGGACCGCCAAGTCCCCACTTTCCATAGGCCCCTGTGACATATCCAGCCTTTTGGAGCATCTCAGGCATGGTCTCCACTGAATCAGCTAGCGGGAATTGTCCCTCTCTTTCACGGAAACCGTAGGGGGAAGGATCCAAGCTACGATTGTCCCTGATGGCCACATGACCAGTGTGCTGTCCCGCCATCAAGGTGGCCCTGGAAGGTGAACAGACTGCGGTGCCAGCATAGTGGTCGGTAAACAACATCCCCTGTGCAGCCAAGCGGTCGATATGGGGTGTTTCGAATTGCTGCTGGCCGTAGCAACTGATATCGCCATAGCCCAGGTCATCGGCCAGGATGAAGATAATATTGGGAGGGGGAGCAGATGGTGATGACTGACTGTCATCGGAAGTATCTTTGTTTTGGCACGCCCAAAGGCAGGCGATCGCCAAAACGATAAGGTAAAGGCTATTGTTAAATTTCATAATGGTTCTTTTCAAGGTAATAATGTACCATTTACCGTTTGCTTCATTATCCTGCACTGTGATGACTTTTTCTGACATCATCGGTAGGAAGCGTGGCAAAGCAATTTCGTCATCAAAAGAAAGATTGCTTCCGTCTAGCGTCGCAGCGTCCGCAATGAATGTCACGGTAACTCATATGTCGAGCTGAGCGGCTATAGAGTTAATTTTGCTCTTTATTCTTGTTTCTTTTCTTTAATCATCTACTAACGGCATGATCATACCGTTTGCTTCATTATCCTGCACTGTGATGACTTTTTCTGACATCATCGGTAGGAAGTGTGGCGAAGCAATTTCGTCTTCAAAAGAAAGATTGCTTCCCAATGTCCCCGTGTCGGTAATGAATGTAACGCTAACTCAGATGGCGAGCAAAGGGTTATAGAATAAATTTTGCTCTTTATTCTTGTTTCTTTTCTCTATTCATCTGTTAAGGGCATGATCATAATATCACTGTCGGTGAGCAAGCTGGAATTGAAGAGTAGCCACTGGCCATCAGGGCTGATGGAATGATGGGAGTGGGCCTCGCGAGAAAAGGGACTTTTGCTGGTAAGCCGGTGCCCGGTGGTCAGCAGGGTGGTTTTAGCAGGGTTTCCATAGGCAATGCGGTAGATGTCACCGTTAAAGGTGTCTCCGACAATCCATTTTAGATCTGATGTCCCCGCGGTGTGCCAATAGCCGCCCCAATCTTGCTGCCCGTGGAAGGTGAGGTCACCTGTGCGGATGTTCAGGGAATAGATGCCATTATCCCCTTGCTGAAGCCGATCCAAATGTCCCATGACATTAAATCCGATATGGTCTTGGTCGAGGAAAACTTCATGCGTCACCCATGTTTCGTCCGATTCATCGTACAGCGGACGGTTGGTGACCTGCCCATCCTCATCGATGCTGGCAAACCACATCCGCTGAGGAGCATCACCGCCCGTTTCCCAGCAGTACATCATCTCTCCGGATTTGTAAGGGTTAGCTTGCAAATGGCCGATTCTAAAGGGAACGGTAAGGATCTCGGTGGTATTTCCCGAGGCCAGGTCCACTTCATAAATGCAAGATGTTCCTTCTTCGACCCGAGTCGAAAAGTAGAGGCTTTCCTCATCACGGTCCAGCGCCATGCCATTGGGCTGTAGCTGGGTGGGGATGGTTCCTATGGTTGTCTCATATTCGGCTTTTGGGCCGATAGTTCCCGCTTTACTGTCTTCCAAAAGCGCCTCTAGGTCCAATTTTATCAGGGAATCATTGCGAAAGTGATAGGCAACATTCGTTTCCCAGCCGAGGTGAAAGCTACTTCCATCTTCACCAGAGGCAATTTGTGTGATCTCGTGGCTGTCCATGGAAATGGCATAGGCCAACCCTTTTCCTGACCGATCGGAGCGAAACACGATGTGCTTTCCGTCTGGGGTCCACTGTGGATGGGTTTGATAGATTTTGGAGTTATGGTGCCGGGAAGTGGTCAGGGCAATGACTGTTTTTCCGGTGACTTCGTCCTGAAACGTAAAACTTTCCGCAGGAAAGTGTTGACCGAAGGCATTGGCACCGACCATGTCAAAGGTTTTGTCCACGTGGCTTCTGGAAGAGTAATCGGTCCCGGCGATGGTTTGGGAATGAACAAAATGGGCCCCAAAGAGGCCCGTGATGATACTGCCCGTCACCATGATTTTTTTCATGGTGCAGGCAGTAAGGTTGGTGGTTAATGACGTTAATTTCATTGGTATCCTGGGTTTTGTTGAAGATTTGGGTTGGCATCGATGGCCGTACTGGGAATGGGATACAGGGTCCTGAAGGGCTCAGAGGCTTCCTTGAATTCCCAAGCTTCGTTAAACTTTCCAAAACGGATCAAGTCCCTTCTCCTCGCCAATTCGAACGCCAATTCCCGGCCTCTTTCGTCCAAGATGTCTTCTAATGTGATAGTGCTAAGCGTGGAGGCATTGCTTCTTTGTCTGACTTGGTTGACCAAGGCCGTTGCTTCACCGAAATTGCCCATTCTGGCCAGTGCTTCGGCTTTGATCAGCAGTACATCGGCATAGCGGAAAAAGGCAATGTCATTGCTGGCATTTCCACCATTGGTATTGGGATCCAAGCCCCATTTGATCCATTTGATGCCTGCATTCATGGGTTGGTTTCTGATGCCAGTAGCAGGGATGATTTCATAAGGTACTGGGCCTTCCGAAGACGCTCCCTCCCGGTATAGGTTACTGTTGTTGTCGGGAACTATTCGCTCGACCATCACGACTTCACCAGTGCGCGGGTCTTTCATGGGGCCGTAGGCCAAAAACATGCTTTTCCGATCGTCGCGGTCTTCATAAATTTCGTAAACCGAAGGGCGTGTGCCAAAGCCATTTTGCGGGGTATAGGGCAAGCCAAAAAGTCCACCGCTGATGCCCGGAAGGACCTTCTGTACCAACGGATGGCCTATTCCTCCTGGGATATTGGGGGTGTAAATACCACCGAAAATAAATTCGGCATTCTCTTCATTGTCATGGACAAAATTGTCAAAGTAGTCTGGCAATAGCTGATAGGCTCCTGAGTTGATGACCATGTCTGCATATTCAAGGGCCTTGTCCCACTGGGCCGTGCCGGTGTACACCTCAGCGTTGAGGTAGAGCGTGGCCAGCAGTGTATATCCGGCTTCTCGTGTAAATCGCCCGTAATACTCACTGCCCACTTCGGTTTGGGAAGGAAGGTTAGGGAGAGCCGTTTCCAGCTCAGCGATGATAAAATCGACCACTTCCGCTCGGGTGTTTTGTGTGGGCAAGTCTAAGGGATCCACTTTGGGAGCGGTAAAAATGGGGACATTTCCGTAGAGGTCCACCAGGTAGAAATAGGCAAAAGCCCTTAAGGCCTGCAGTTCAGCACGAGGTCCCTCGATCCCTTCCAGTCCAGATGCATCCAAGGCATCGATCAAGGCATTGGCTTGCCCCACCGTACCAAAAAGGGTATTCCAAGTGCCGGCGATGTAGGCATGGCTGGCGTCCCATTTATGCTCCATCAGCTGCTCGAAGTCGTTGTTTGCCCACCAGCCTTGGATTTTACCGTGGACGACCACTTGGTCTGCGGACAGTTCCAAGGTCCTGTATTCAGCTCCCATGCCGGTGATTTGGGCAAAATTCCGGTAAACTCCCGACAGGGAGGAGAGAACTTCTTTTTCATTGGAATAAAAGCTTTCCGGGGTGTAGATAGAGTACACCTCTTCGTCCAGTGAGCAACTGCCCAAGGTGCCCAGCACCAAGGCGCCAGCAAGGGTGAGCGTTTTTTTATAGCTATTGATGATATTTTTCATTGTGATTTTTTTAACGGTTTTAAGATCTCTTTCCTTGGCGATCATCAGAAGGAAAAGCTTCCTCCCAACATAAACACACGGGGCCGTGGATAGGCCAAGTAATCGATGCCAATGGCAGCATTGCCGCCACCGTTTGTATTGGTCCTTACTTCAGGGTCATAGCCGCTGTATCCAGTAAGGACAAATAGGTTCTGGCCGGTAACGTACAGTCTGGCTCTTTTCAGAAAGCCTAGCTCAGAGACGTCAAAATTGTAACCGATGTTAATATTGTCCAGCCTTAAATAGCTGCCATCTTCCAGCCACCTGGAGGAGAATTGGGCCGTTTGATCCCGACTCACCCCAGAACTAAGCGATGACTCCAAAATGTTAATACCCGGAGTGGAATTGGTATAGGAAAATTCCGCCGCCGTATTGTTCAGGACATCGTTGCCCACTACGCCACGGAGGGTCAGTGAAGCATCAAAGTTATTCCACATAAAGCGATGGGTCATTCCGTAGATAAAGTCAGGATTGGCATTGCCAATGACCACTAAGTCAGCGCCATCTTCGCCATCCTCATCCAGGTACGTTTCCATGCCGTTTTCGTCTAATCCAGTGAACTGGCGGCCATAGAAGGTTCCTAAAGGCAAACCGGGTTTGATGATCTGGGAGAAATCCTTTGGCGTGATCACGCCGGAAAGGGGAGAGGTCCTGATTTCATCTCTTGAAAATTGCTCGTTTGACAGAGAGGTCACTTCGTTGCGGTTGCGCGAAAAGTTGACATTCATGTTCCAAGAAAACGGACGGTCGATGATCAAATCCGCATTCAACGAGACCTCCAAACCTTTGTTTTCCACCTCACCGACATTGGCCCACTGGGTATTGACCACGGAGGGGGCGGCGGTAGAAAACTGGAGCAGCAGGTTATTGGTGTACTTTTCATAATAATCGATGGTACCGGTTAGACGGTTTTCCCAAAAACCAAAATCCAGGCCTATGTTCAGCTGGTTGGTCTGTTCCCACTGAAGGTCGGGGTTGGCGTAATTGGTGGGGAGTACACTTGGAATGGCTTCTCCTCCGAGGACATACACCGCTGATCCGGCAATGCCCAATTGCTGTCGATAGAGGTCATTCGGGATTTCCTGGTTACCAGTCACCCCATAGCCCATCCGCAGCTTTAACTGATCAAAAGCACTTGCCTTCATGAACCCTTCTTCAGCAATATTCCAAGCAAAAGCTCCTGAAGGGAACAAGCCCCAGCGGTTGTTTTCACCAAACCTGCTGGAACCATCATTTCTGAGGGTAAAGGTAAAAAGATACCGGTCCTTTAAGCGCAGGTTGGCACGACCAAACACCGATGCGAGTCTATTGGCTGACTTATAAGAGGTGTTGGAAAGGATGTTCCCGGATTGGATCAAATTCCATTTGACGGAGGAAGAAACAAAGTTATTGGCCTCTGTAAAGGTGTATTCGGTCACAAAACGCTGAAAGGAATATCCGCCCAGTAGGTTGAGGTTGGTGTTATTGCCCAAATCCTTGTTATACGTTAATGTCGCCTCCATTACGGAACTGTAATTTTTCAGTTTATTGATAGAGGCCCGCCCACCATCGGTTTCCCCAGCGGGATGGGTGGCCGGCATATTGGTGAACCGCTCCACATATTGGTCGTTATGACCTATGTTCATGCGGAAGGTAAGTTCGTCCATAATATCAAAAGCGACATCTACATTTCCTAAAAACAAGTTGGTGTTCCTTTCATCGTCCACTTCCACCCAAGAAACAGGGTTGATACGGAGTTCACCGATCTGGTAATAGGAGCCATCTGGATTGGTGACAGGCAGGGTGGGAGCCCACCTGATGGCGTCTTTTAGGATGTTACCGCCTTCGTTGTTGATGTTGGAAGAAATGGGGGTATTATCTTCAGCGGTCTTGCCGTAGGTCATGTTGATGCCGAGCCGCAGTCTTCCTTCCAGGGCTTTATGGGTGCCGTTAAAGCGGGCGGTATACTTCTTTAAGCCTGAAGAAAGCAGGATTCCCTGCTGATCCGTATACCCGAGAGAAGCCCGGAAAGTACTGGCAGCAGAACCACCGCCAAAGGCTACATTGTGGTTTTGGCTTACTGCTGATCTGAAAATTTCATCTTGCCAAAAGGTGTTGGCGCCTTCGTCGGGATAGTTTAGCCCGTTTTCTTCGGCATAGTTACGGTATTGATCGGCCGAAAGCACAGGTAAGGTTTTCCGGATATTGGATACCCCCACATAGGTGTCATAGGTAAGCGTCTCACCACCACTTTTGTTTTTAGTGGTAATGATGATGACCCCATTTGCTCCTCGCGAACCATAAATGGCCGTCGCCGAAGCATCTTTAAGGATGTCAATGGATTCAATATCGGATGGATTGATGGAGTTTAGCGGGTTGGTGCCTTCAGAGGAAAATGGAGAACTTCCCTGCATGGAGGAAACAAAGTTATTGGCAGAGTTAAACTGCATCGGCACGCCATCGATCACGTAAAGCGGATCGTTTCCCGCAGAAATGGAGTTGACGCCACGGATCCTGACCGTGGAGGCGGCGCCCGGTTGCCCACTATTTTGGACGATATTCACCCCAGCCACTTTGCCTTGCATCAATTGCTCCGGGGCGACGGACATGCCGGTATTAAAATCCTTTTCACCAACAGAGGCTACTGCACCGGTGATGTCTTTTTTGCGTTGGGTACCGTAACCGACCACTACCACCTCACCGAGCTGTTGTAAATCAGCTTCCATGGTGATGTTTAAGTTGGTTTGGTCTCCTACGGATACTTCCTGCTTGACAAAACCAATGGAGCTAAAAATCAATACCGCTCCTTCGTCGGGGACTTCGAGGGTGAATTTTCCGTCGATGTCGGTGACCGTGCCTGTTCCGGAGCCTTTCAGCAAAATGCTTACACCCGGAAGGGGACTGTTGTCTTCACTGGAAACCACCGTGCCGGTGATTACCTTTTCCATTGCATGGGTACTACGGATGGTTGTAACGTTTTTCTCGACCGAGGGGGTCGCCAGGGCATCTGTTAGGCCCAAACTACAGATCGTGGACAGCAAAGCAAACATACCTTGCCTCCAAGACATTCTTAGGGTAATTACTTCTTTCATTGGTTAATTGGGTTTAATGATAATGACTTAACCTGTTACTCACTCCCAATGTATCCAATGATTTTCAAGAATCTGTTCTGAACTGTGATGCATCATAAATGCTTATAAATGGTAAAAAATGAGTTTTTATGGTTCTATTACGATGTTAAAGGAGTAGGGCTGATTTGCTCTTCGGGGGCTTCTTTTCGTGCGTTTTTGATGTTGCTTGTTTTATGGTCAAGGTAGGGATCAGGGATGGTTTGTTAGCGTCAGAGGTATGGCATTAGCCATTACCTGACATTCGATGTTCAGGACGAGTGGAGTCGGTTTCCTGGAAAAACAGTTAATCGTAAGACGTGCTTTATTCTTTCTTCATCATTCCGGCTCCCACCAATAGCGGGAAGAGCATAAAAAGGCTTTTCATGCGCATGATGATGCCCAAATTGCTGAGGATATTGATATATACCAGCGAAGAGGCCAAAAAGAGGACAATCCCGAATTTTAAGTACAACGGGAGAGGTTTCCAGCGATGCCATTTGACCGTTAAGGCCAATCCCGTGGTGCCAGTAAGCAATATGAGATTTTCCAGAGAAGCCAGAAAGGAAGTAATATTATGCGCGTCCAACAAAAGGGGACGAAACCAATAAGTGAAAAGCCGCATGGGCCAAGCATAATCAGCCATGGGTACGGAAGATCCCACATCCTTTCCTGAAAGCAGGGAGAATTGCTGATGGATGATTTGTTGGATACCTTCCAAGTTGAAGTGGTCCATGCCCACATACCAAAGTAATGCGGGAAAGGCCGCCAGTGCAGCCATGATACATGGAATTCCCCATTGAAGCTGGTACTTTTTGGAAGGGCCAAATAGAAGTGCCGCAATGCCAAAACTAATCAATACCAGCCATGCCAAGTAGGTCCTGACCATAAAGATCAGAAATAAGCCGAGAAGCCCACTGGCCCATTTCTGCTGATCGATATGCTGAAGGATCAAGATAATGGCCACAAAGCAAAGTGCCTCTTTCCCAATCCCTCCGGTCCAGAAGTGCAAGTTGGGCAGGTAAAGGAAGTATACGGGCCACGGGATGCCCCAAAACACTTTTTTACCATCATATTCCCGTATTAGCCGGATAAAAAGCCACCTAAAGCCCAGAAAGCTAAGCATGGCGTAAAGGAAAAATCCAGAAAGCATGTCCCAGCCCAAAAATCGGGAAGGGATATAATTCAGCCAGTACATAAAGGGATAGCCTATGCCAAAATAATCCCACCAGCCCGTGGCATTCGGGTCGGCAAGTGGGCCGTTCAGGTTCCAATATACCACGGCGTCTCCGCCAAAAGCCATGACATATTGATAAAAGAAATAGCTGAATCCCAGGTGATAGCTCAGCAAAACATGTAAATGGCGGATTTGGATGTTTTCAAGCCCCTTTTTATTCCCCACAAAGTGGTTGGTATAAAAAAGGAGCAAGGTCAAACTACATATTACTATTACTTGGATCATGGTCAGCAGCGAAAACACCTTGTACAAAAATCAACTATTTGAGGGGAAAAAAATAATATGGGCTAAAAATTCCCCTGTTTCCGCCTAATTTAGTCCCATGCAGTTGAGAAAAGCAAAACCAACCGATCAGGAAGCCATCGTTGCTTTGCTGAAATGTTCGCTGGGAGAAACCCTTTTGCCTAAGAGTGTGAAGTTATGGCAGTGGAAACACGTAGACAATCCTTTCGGGAAGTCACCGGTGTTGGTGGCAGAATCGGGAGGAGAAATTGTCGGTGTGCGGGCGTTTATGCCTTGGCGTTTTGCCCGTGAGGGGCAATCGGTCAAGGCACTGAGGGCGGTGGACACAGCGATTCATCCCAGCTTTCAGGGCAAGGGTATTTTCAAAAAACTCACCCTTGAGCTGCTCCACGAATGCATGGAAGATGACTTCCAGTTTATCTTTAATACCCCAAATCCCCAAAGCCTGCCCGGTTACCTGAAAATGGGCTGGCAGAAGCGGGGTAGGCTGCCGCTCAGGTTGGCTGTGGTGAGGCCGCTGGAGATGTTTTTGGGAAAGGGGAGAAGTCCTAAACAGGAGGTTGCCCTCCAAGAGTGGCCCAAGGACGTATTTAACACTGTTTCAGAAAACCTGGCACCGGAAGGATTGATGACAGCATTGTCAGATGAATATTTGCTTTGGCGGTATGCGCAGAATCCACTGTTTCGGTACGGATGGTTTTCGGACGGTGAAAGTTACCTGTGCATTTTTAGGGTGAAGGCCCATCAGCGGTTTAGCGAATTTAGGATATGCGAACTGCTGCCATTGGGCAATGAGATGGCGTACAATATCCCGGAATTTAACAAACAGTTGAAAAAGCAGGTAGGCCAATATGGGGCCTCACTCATTTCCATTTCGGGAGAGTCCAAGGTGCCCCTGCAGTCCTTTGGAATGTATCGATTTTTTAAAGCCCCCAAAGGCCCTATGGTAACCCTTCGTAATCTTGGAAGGGAACAGCAGGCTATTGAGCGCTTATTTGATCCAACAGGATTGGCGTTCAGCTTAGGGGATTTAGAGCTTTTTTAAGCAGGGGGGCCAATCGTAGAAGGAGGCTTTATGGTGTGAGGACACACACTATGGAAGTATAGTTGGGGTCAAGCAGAAAAACTGGGGGAAAGGCTGGCCGGATGGAGATAATGATGAATGATTGACGTTTCTATCCCCAAAGCTCCCACCCGCTGCCAAGTCGGCCTCCCCGCATTTATCGATTTCAACTTTTTCTCTTCTCTCAGCAGCGGTTTTTCCACCACCGGTGGACAGGTTTTGGTTACTTTTTTCACCAGCAGAAAAAAGTGACAACGTCAAATAGAGAAATTCCCCCTAAAGAGGAGTTTTTCTCCACTTCCCAATCCTTAGGCCTGGTCGGAAATCCCTCGCCCCCCAGAAATATGGCTTGATCCCTGTTTTTCCAAACCGCTAACCTCCCAAAAGGGTATCCAGCTTATTTTTGGCCGTGAGTTTTTGGAAGCCCATTTTAAAAAGGATATCGGCTCTTGTTTTTTCCCGATGATCCAGTGACGTCATGGTTTCAAGAATGGCTTCTCTAAAGCCGGTGCGATCATATCTTTTATGAATAGCCTTAATGAAGGTCAAAGGGAGCTGGAAGGTGTGCGCGCCAATGACGTCCATGGCCGCTCCTTTGGATAAAAGGTAGGCTTCATTTCCAAATGTTGCGCGGTCAACATGCGGGTTTAGGTGCAGATCAACGGCAGTTTGCATCTTGCTGGCCTTAAGCGTATCGGTTCCGTTTTTCAGGGCAAAGTCCTTGACATGATGCCCGCCATAAACAGCAAAACATTGTTTGCTGCAAACATGCTGATGCTTTTCCGTAAGGCCAATGTCGTGTAGAATAGAAGTGGTAAATAGAAATTCTTCGTCCACTTTTAACCCTTGGGCTAATGCCAATCCCGCACTAAAGAAATACGTCCGGTAACAATGCTTCAGGAGGGAAGGGCTGTAGACATCGTTGGCTTCTTCTATGGCAAGTGTGGCTAGTTTGGAATCAGGTATGCCGATATGGGCTATATCTGCTTCCCGGTATGATTTAATCCCTAGCCATGTGAGAAGCCTGTCTTTGTTTTCCGTAAGCTTTGCCGTCAATAGTGCTCGTTTGAACTGTGAGACCTCCCTGCTGTTCAATATCCCCAAGTCATTGTAAATGCTTTTCATTGCTGTTTTGCTTTCTGATGAAGTGCAAATTTACAAAAACATACTAACTAGTATGTTTTTAATGAAAAAAATTATGTCAATGTGTTGAGATAGGTAGTGAGTTGGTCCAGGTACGCGTGATACGGGCGTTTACTATTCTCTAGTTTACCGAGGTTTCGGGCTCCCCAATACCCCGAAAGGATAAAAAGAGCTGCTGATGCGGGATTGATAGTGTTATGGACAGATCCATTTTTCTGTCCATTTTCCAGAAAATCCGTCAATGACCGGATCCACTGATTGACAAGTTCGTTTAGGGCCTTGGAAAAGGAGGTGTCCCATGGGGTCATTTCTTGTACTAGATTGGACGCAGGACAGCCACAAGCCACCGTTAGCGTGTCGTCTTTCAGGAGAAGATGCTGCATCAAGGCATAAATAGCATTTTGAGGACTATCTTCGCGACCCAGTAGGGCTACAAACTTACTGGAAAGTCGAGGTTTGAGTATTTCTTCGACCATCGCAATTCCCATCTCATCTTTGTTTTTAAAATGGTAGTAAAATGCTCCTTTGGTAACCTTAGTGGTGGCAAGGATCTCATCGATACTCGTGGCCCTGTAGCCATTGGTATAGATGAGGTCAAAGGCTTTGTTGAGAATGGTCGAACGCGTTATTTCAGCTTTTTTCACGTGAATGTTGTTTGGCCTTTACAAAGAAACAAAATTAGTTGGACATGGGCTTTTTATACTTCCCACCAAAAGGGCACCGCATTCCATGGAATGCACCGTCACGTTCGACCAAGATCAATTCATGATTGGTCAAATGAAATGGAGAGTTTTCTAATCATGCTTTTCGACTATTTTCGTGATTTCCACATCAAACTGATCCGGCTTCAATGAAATTCCATAGTGGTCAAGAAGGTAACTTCTGGCTCCATCAAAGGTTTTGAACGGGAATTTTAACTCAAAATATCCATTTAATTTGGTCCTATCAGTGACATAAATTTGGAACCTGTTTTCCAATTCATCCACTAAACCTTGCATGGGGACACCATTTCCTTGCCAATAGTTGCCGCTGGTGGAGGTTCCTCCTCCTGAATAAGCTTTTGTCGTATCCACGGCATGTCGAATAAAGAGGCTGTCATTTGCTATATCCAAGGCATAGCCTGCTACTTCCTTTTGCTCCTGGATAAGGTCATAATCCAGTTCATGCAATAAAGATCGGACGATGGTGGGCCTTCTTTCATTTGGGGGCAAATCCTTAGGGAATTTAAAGCGAACATCATAGTTGTTTTGATCGTTAACTGAAATCCTGCTTTTACTTTTTTGGAGGAGGAACGTGAGGTTTTCAGCCAGGGTTTGGTTGACTAGGCTGTATTCCCTAAGGTTAAACTGGAAGCCGACTACTTCCTCGTCCATGTAATCATTTTTAGTGACAGTGATGGGGTAGATGTGGTTGAGACGTAGTTCTTTGTTCAGGGGAGCTGCTGGATTGTTTGTCACTACTTGCGGATCATGTTTTTTATGGAGCAACTCATCTATCATATCATTGGTAAGTAGTGATGGATGTCCTTTCCATTTCAAAATTCCCTTTTCATCGATCAAAAATGTCGTTGGATAAGCATTGACTTCGTATTTGTGGATCGTTTGATAGCTTGTATCTGTGCCTACATGGGCCAAATACTCCTTTTTAGACAGAAATGTGGAAATATCTTCCTCCTTTTCATACGTTATGGCTATAAATGAAATATTGTCATTTTTGTATTCTTCAGTAAGGTCGTTTAGATGGGGAATCGTATAGATACAAGGAGCGCAGCTCGTAAACCAGAAGTCCAAAACGATTGCTTGGCCTGTTGTTTTTGGCACATCACCATTATCATGATTTACCCATGTATCCACCTCAATGGCTGGAGCTTTTTCCCCAACCGCCACCTGAGCAATAGCCTTGAATAAAAGGAGCATCAATGGGATGGTTAAAAGTGTTTTTTTCATAAAAGGTTAATGATTAAAATCTGATTATCTGAGATTTTGTACCAATATTAATAAAACAATAAACTTAGGGAAAATAGCATTGACCCTATAGGTTTTGGTTACGTGCAACAGTGCGAATATAATTAATGAAAAATGCGATTAAATATATGATATTTAATCCATATGAGCTTGTGCGGGCAGCTTTACGTCCTCATGATGCTTATTGATTAGTTCTTCAGGTAGATTTAAAAATCGCGCGGCATTATTATATAGAATATCTCTTTTCTGTTTGTCTGTTAGCCAATCAATTTCAAAGATGATTTTGAGATTTTTTTCGACCGTTCCAAAATAGTCTGATCCAAACATTAAGCGGTCTCCTAGTCCTGCTTCGTATAATTTTCTGAGATTTGGTTCCCATATTACTTTGGGCAAAAATATACTGACTGCGGATATCTCACAGTAAATTTGTGGATACTTCTTCATAATCTGGATAGCTTCGTCCGAATATTCGTTTCCGAAATGCATCAAATAAATCTTTAAGTCTGGATACTTTTCAAGTATAGGACTTAATAAGGCAGGGTTAGCATATTTAGGATTATAATTGGGGTTTTCTTCAATTACCTGTTTGGTAGGAGGTCCTGAGTCCGAATGGATACCAATTGGGAGATTAAATTCGGAAGCAATTTTCCAATAATGCGATAACCTTTCATCAGTAGGGGGTACTCCGTAATAGTTGTATAAAGATTCCCCCATACTTCTAAATTTTTCATTTTTATAAATTTCACGTAGTTCGTCTTCCGAAAAAAAAGTTTTGGTACATGGTTCATCCTGCTTTACCGTACCTCGACAAGGAAATATTAACCCTGCCCATATTCTATCATCAGCCTTTGCATACATATTTGCATACTTTAGGTTGCCACCCCCGATTACCAATACTATATTGTTTTTATTGAAATTTTCAATTGACCATTTAAGTTTTGCTTTATCAATATCAGTATCCATCGCATTATATATTTCATTATCTTTATACCCTTTGGTGATATGGTAATGCATGTCAATAATAGGCTGATTTTTAAGGAAGTGCTCCATTGATTCTTGAGCATATCCAGTAGTACTATACACCATTAATGTAATCAAAAGTATTTTATTGATCATATTGATATAATTTTTTAGGTTCTTTCATTTTAAAATAAACTGCTTTAGAAAGCCAAGAACTATAATCAAAAAAGCCTCTTAAGCTGTTGAATCATAAAGGTAAATATAGGACCGGTATGCTGGGATGCTATTATGACAATCTCTGTAGAACTAATCGTCCATATTTATTATAGAGTTAGAATAGTTGAAGTTTTCCATCAATAACACTACGAAACTAAGATACTAAAATATTTGAATGGATGAAAGTGCCTGATAATCAGTTGATAGATCGCAAGTTGTTTTTATGGAAGTAATAAAGGGAGTAAGTAAGATTATTAATCCTGATTTTATGAAGAGGAAATCTATTTGGGGCTTGTGGCAGATAATAGATGAGGAGAATGAGGATAGCGACGTCTTAAATGTTCTTTAAGGGGGGTAAGTGAATTCAAGAAATAACTATGTCTATGCCTTATCGGATCTTGAGAAATATTCCATTTTAAACGGGATCATAGCGTTAATTTAGTTTGAGCCAAAGAGTATATCAGAATCTTAGTGTTTTTCCCTGATTCTAAAACTCAAAATGGAGTGTTTTTTATCTTTAGTAGTACATTATCATATTAGAATCCCATTAGAAATGAACCATTTTTTGCCATTTCCCGTCAGTAATATTTAATATTGATTGGAATTATATACCCTTTAAAATAGATCAGTGAAAAAAATATTGCTAGTAGAGGATGATAGCCGTGTCAGTGCATTTATCATAAAAGGCCTGCAAGAAGAAGGTTATGACGTGGCCCTGGCCATGGATGGCAAGACGGGGCTCCAGATGGCCCTGCAAGGCAATTATGACTTGGTTATTTTGGATATTATGATTCCTGAAATGAACGGGATAGAGGTCTGTAAAGCTCTTCGCAAACAGCATACACACGTACCAGTGCTGTTTTTGACGGCATTGGGGAGCACCGAAAATGTGGTGATGGGCCTGGACAGTGGGGCAGACGACTACCTTTCTAAGCCGTTTAAGTTTATCGAACTGCTGGCCAGGGTGCGGACCCTGATGAGAAGGTCCACATATAGCAGTGGAAGTGAAAGCAAAACGGAAAGTACTTATCAGTTTGGGGACCTTGAGCTGGATGATGAGACCAAGACGGTGCTTCGAAACGGGATGGCCATCAGCCTGACCTCTACCGAATACCGCTTGCTGCTGATGTTTATGAAAAACCAGCGCAGAGTACTCTCGCGGATCGATATTTTGGAAGAGGTCTGGGGGATTGATTTTGATATGGGTACCAATGTGGTGGATGTTTATGTAAATTACCTGCGGAAGAAGCTGGAGAAATACCAAGGCCCTAGGTTGATTCAGACCGTCATCGGAATGGGGTACGTGCTAAAAGAAGCCGAATGAAAACACAGAACAAGATCGTTTATGTCCTGCTGATCGTTTTTTTCAGCTATACCTTGCTGTTCAGCGGGTTTATCTATTATTCCATTTCCAATTATGCCTTTACGGATTTTTATAAGCGGCTTGAAATCAGGGCAATTACCACTGCAAAGTCCCAGTTGGAGAATGAAGGGGAAGGGAATATCATCCGTGAGCTACGGCAGGAATACTTGGAGGTGCTTCCTGATGAGGAGATTAAAATGTATAAGCTTCCGGAAAGCGGTGACTGGCGGGGAATACGTGAGCTTGGAGAGTTTAAAGATGGCTTTATTGATGAAATCCTCGAGGACGGCACCAGTATGTACAATGACAGCAGGACCTTCTTTTACGGTACCACGTACACAACGGTGGGCAAGGCCACTTATTTGGTAATCATTTCAGCCGAAAATTACTTTATTACCCATCACGTGCACTATTTGCGAAACTTGCTTTTCACCTCTTTGGCGATTGCCTTTGTGATCATCTTGGTAGTGGCCTTTTTGTTTACCCGAAAATACATCCAGCCGATCAACGACATCATCGAAAAGGTAAAGGAGATCAGTTCGGAAAACCTGCACCTCCGGCTCAATCAGCAGTCCAAAAACGACGATACGATCAGTCAGCTATCCCAGACCTTTAATGATATGCTCAACCGGTTGGAGACTTCGTTTGAGACCCAGAAGAATTTTATCAGCAATGCGAGCCATGAGCTGAACACGCCGCTGACCAGCATCATTGGTGAGGCAGATGTGACGCTCAGCAAGGTTCGCAGACCAGAGGAATACATCATGGCCCTGCAGACCATTTTGGAAGAAGCCGAAAAGCTGGACAAGAAAACCAAGGCCCTGCTGATGCTGGCACAAACGGGGTTTGACGGGAAGCGGCAAAAATTCCAAATGCTGCGCACCGACCAACTGATCATGGACGTTAAGGATACTGTGGAGAAGATCTATCCCGGGAGCAAGATTAGCATCGATTTCAGCCTCTTGCCCGAGAATCCCTACCGGCTAAAAATCAATGCCAACGAGGCACTCCTTCACCTTGCCCTTTCCAATATCATCTTGAACGGTTGTAAATATTCGGATTTTAACCCCGTCCATGTTGCCTTGGGTGTGTCAGACGGAAAAGTGATCATCATTGTAAAAGACGAGGGCATCGGCATTCCGGATTCGGAGATGAAATACATTTATGACCCTTACTTTAGGGCCTCCAACACCAAGAACCATGAGGGATATGGCATCGGGCTTCCTTTGGCCCGCAACATCGTCAGGATGCACCGTGGTGAACTGGTGGTGAATTCTACCGAGAATGAAGGCACTACCGTCCAGATCACCCTTCCTTGCTTTTTCACCAATCAAGAGATCAAAGAGGGCAAAGCGGAACAGATCGTAAAAGCCTATCGTGAAGGCCGTACCACCCAAGTGTCCAGTAATCTTTAATTCCCCCTACCTAGCCTACTACCGTCAAAAGCCCGCATTTGTAATGCGGGCTTCAAGCAAGGTAATTATAATGCCCTCTGTCATTCTCCAAGGACAATCCTTGGCGATATATACTGAAAAAATGCTGGGTTGATGAAGCCCTAATCAATTCTAATCTCATCCTAATCTAATTCTTAATCCCCTCTAATAGGTGGTGTGTAGTTTTGCTTACGATCATTAAAAAAGCGGGATAGATGAGAAAAACAGTACTAATACCAACTGATTTTACGGTGAAGTCATTAAACCTCGTAAAATCAGCTTTGAATGCAAATGAGGAATGTCAGCTGGAAATCATTCTTGTACACGGTTTGTACCTTCCGGATTCTATTACCGAAATGCTTTTTTTTAGAAAAAAAGAAGCCATTAGGAAATTGGAAAACCCAGCATTTGAAGAATCCTGTCAGTTGCTATTGGGAAAATACGGCTCTCGTATCGAAAGTTTGAGTGTGGACTTGTTTTCAGGTTATAACAGGGCAGCGTTTGAAAATTACCTGGAGGGAAATCGAGTAGATGAGATCTATGCATTTTCGGACCACGATTTTAAGGCCGTCCATAAAAGGAGTTTTGACCTGATGCCCTTGATCGAAAAAACAAGCGTCCACTTGACGAAGGTAAAATGGGTAGACCACGGCAGAAGGCATGATCTGGACCGGAACCAACTTGCCGCCCTCTTTTTTGGGCATTTCAGTCCATCCTAAATAAAAAGAAGATGAAGATAAAAATAATGTATGTCGGCGTATTTGTGCTGCTGTTTGGCGTAGTGGTCACATTGGTGGCCAATGATGTGAGTCCAGAGCGGAAATTGATCGGAAAATGGGAAGAGGTGATGTGGAAGTATGAAAAATTGGATAGCTCGGAAGGCAATGTATTCGATTCTTTTCATATCAACGACCAACTTAAGCAAGAAATCAGTCGAGAACTGGTCATCCATAAAGCAGAGACCTGGGAGATCAAGCCGGAAGGGGAACTGTTGCTGCATAAAAAAAATGGGGCCAGTGAACACTTGCACTGGCGGTTGAAAGGGCGTGGTCATGTGTTAAAGCTTTTTGGGCATGGAGACAGCCTAGAGCATTACCAGATCCAAAAACTTACCGATGACACGATGGAGATTCACTTTAATTCAGACTTACAAGCACGGGGAATCATCAAGATGACCTTCAAAAAAGCCAAAAGTTAACATCGATGCTCAGAAAATTCAGCAATAGCAGGACACTAAGCGATAACATTAAACTGGGAAGCCTAACGGCTTTTTCGGCAGGGATGGTGAATGTGGTCTCAGTAATGTTGTTTTTCGCGTTTACTTCGAATGTAACGGGCCATTATGCGGTTTTGGCAGAGGAGATAGCGAAAGGTAACTGGTACCAAGCTGGTGTGGTGGCGGCATGGATCATGCTGTTCTTTTTTGGTGGGTTCACCTCCAATTGCATCATCATCCATTTTAATAAACGCTACACTTATTTGGCGCATGCCGTCCCCGTGTTTTTGGAAATCCTTTGTCTTTTGGTCGTAGGGACTTACGTGCAGTTTTATTATGCCGAGACCTTATTGGAGACGGAATGGTTGGTAGGGCTGATGCTGTATGCCATGGGCATCCAAAATGGATTGACGGCGAGTATTTCCAATTCTGCAGTGAAAACGACCCACTTGACGGGCTTGACCACAGACTTGGGCATGCTCTTTTCCATGTTTACCAAGAAAGAATACCGTGAAAATCCCCAATTGCGGGGCAAGCTTAAGATACAGTTGTCGATTATGGTCAGTTACATGTCCGGAGGCATCACTGCAGGCTTCATTTACATGACCATTGCTTACAATGTGTTTTATATCGTTTGTCTTTTCTTGCTGATTGTCATTGGCTATGACTATTACAAATTGAAGTACTATGAGCTGGTCAATAGACGCGACCGCAAGAGCAAAAAGGATTTTTACCGGTATATAGGAGTCAAGAATAAAAAGAAAATCCTCGAAAAAGCCTGAGAATATGATGGTGGTAGTCAAAAGACAGGCTTAGTTCAGACACCTACAGGTTATGTTACTTGTGGGTGTTTTTTATGCTATTTTTAATCGTTTGCGATGATCACGGATCAGGTGAAATTTCTGGAGAGATAAATTTCTTTTTTATAGAACAAGGTTACGCCACCAAGGCTCTAAGACACAAAACAATAGTAAATTCCTTTCTATGCAGGTTACAGCATCCACTTGATGCCTTTGGCACTTTGTGGCATATCTCGTTTCCATGGTGTTTCCTTTAAGTAAACTGGATCTAGCAGAAAAGTTTGGGGTAGCCTATTTCGATGGGTAAATATGTTCTTCGCCACCTTTGGTTGCTATTTGGCCACGGATGAACACTGATAAACACAGATAGGATGCTTAAGGCGTTTCAAAACTTTTATCAATAGTTTAACTTAAAAGATTACGATGCCCATGCCTTTGGCAATGAAGAGGACTTCTCGGCAAAGTTTGGATTCATCCAGTTTATAGATGAAATAGCATCCTTTTAAATAAAGTTGCCCTCAGGAATATTGCTTGATCCGTGATATTGTGTATGATGTAAACTCGAAAGATAGCCCCAAAAGTGAGGCACATTCATAGCCATGGGTGAAGCCCATGGTAAATTAACCCATTCAACGTTTTCCGTTTTAGCCGCACTGACCGCCTTATTCTCCACAAGTTCCCGCTAAAACCCATTCGATCGGATGGTGGAAAAGCAACATTTTAGCGGTATGGAATTTTCTTTCATAAGAGCATATCGAAAATCATTCCCAGAAATATTGCTAGATTCCATAGTTTGGAGTAGGCTAGAATAGGTCCGAAATGGAAGCGTTGAAGATCGGGCATTTCAAGGTGGAAGTCCTGCAGGATGATGCTTGGGTGACGGTGGCTACAGGCAAAGTACGTCCGCTTCAGCCGTTTGAAACGGGAAGGGTACGGCTGAGCCATCAGCAGACCACTGCACCATTACATCGTGCCACAGAAATCAAGGTTTACGTAGACGGCGAACAGGTGGGATGGTTTCACGGTAGCAGTGATGAAGATGGAGTTGTTATTTGATTCCCAAAGCCTCTTTGACCAATTGGTCCTGATCAGGATCGTCGACCATGATCATCAAGATATCTTTTTCTAGGAGTTCGGTTTCACCATTGGGCGTGAGAAATTTTCCGTTTCGGTGGATAAGTACGATGAGACAGGAATTTGGAAAACCTATTTCCAGTATTTTATTTCCAGCAATGGCTGCCTCTTTGGGGATTTCAACTTCTATCAGCGCATTTTTGACATCGTCAGAGAGTTCGATGTCCAGCAGCGATTTTTTCTTCAGTCCTTCTGGAAGGGCCAAATCCAGCAGCTTGGCAGCTAAAGGAAGGGTGGTTGCCTGAAGAGCTACGGAAGTTAGCACAATAAAGAATACGATATGAAAAATCACATCGGACATTTCCACACCATGGATCATTGGAAAGGTCGCAAAGACAATGGGCACTGCACCTCGGAGACCTACCCAAGAGAGGAACAATTTTTCTTTAAAGGAATAGCGGAAGGGGATAAGGGTTAGGAAAACCCCCAATGGTCTCGCTACCAGAATCAGGAATAACGCGGCAGAGAGGGCTAGTCCGATTACAGGCAGCATTTGTGATGGAAACACCAATAAGCCCAAGGTAATGAACATGACCACCTGCATGAGCCAAGCCACACCATCAAAAAACTTCATCATGCTTTTTTTATGGAGTATCTTTGCGTTTCCAACGGTGAGGGCACAGATATACACGGCCAGAAAGCCATTTCCCCGGAGGAGATCGGTAAGTGTATAGGTGAGCAGGACGAGAGAAATCATCAGCACTGGATACAGCCCTTCTGCATCCAAGTTTATCTTGTTGATCGTGAGGACTGCCACACGTCCGATCAGCCAGCCCAAAACGGCGCCGACGATCATTTGGATAAAAAACAGCGGAATAATTTCGATGATTGAGAAATCATCTAGGGTGATGAGGCTGGTCATGGCTATGGTAAGAAAATATGCCATGGGGTCATTACTACCGCTTTCCAGTTCCAGCAGCGGCCGGAGATTACCCTTAAGTCCAATACTCTTGCTTCTCAAGATGGAAAATACCGCAGCCGCATCTGTGGAGGAAACGATTGATCCGAGCAGTAGACTTTCCAACAGGGTCAGGTCCGAAACCCAATATACAAATCCTCCCAAAGAGAAACTGGTCAACAGCACCCCAATCGTGGATAGTCCTATGCCTTGGGCCAAAATGGGTTTCACAGAAGGCCATTTGGTGTCAAGACCACCCGAAAAGAGGATAAATGTCAGTGCTATTATTCCCAGAAATTGGGTCATGGAGGGGTCGTCAAAGACTATTCCCCCTATGCCGTCCGATCCCGCCAGCATCCCAACGCCCAAAAATATCAAAAGGGCAGGAATGCCTGTTTTGCCAGAAGTTTTGCTCGCTATCACACCTGCAAAAAGTAATATTGAGCTGATCAAAAGGATATTTTCAGCAGTCAGAATCATGGAAGGAAAGCTTTGTTCAGAGTGAATTTAATAAACTGCAGGGGCAAAATGCCTTTCGAGGAATTGTTTTTTTTAAATGGATGTTTAAGCTTCAACGATTTTTACCTAAAACGAAAAAGGTTATGGAAGATAAATGGTTGGAAAAGTGGAATGAACGCTATAGTGACCCGGCTTTTGCTTATGGCGAGGAGCCTAATGAATACCTAAAGGAACAATTGGAGAAGCTAGATCCTGGCAAAATACTGTTCCCTGCAGAAGGAGAAGGGAGAAATGCCATTTTTGCTGCCCAAAGCGGTTGGGAGGTTTCTGCTTTTGACATCAGTAAAGTAGGCAGGGAAAAGGCCAAACAATGGGCGACTAGGCAAGGAGTGGTCTTGGACTACCAGGTAGGAGAGCTTCCCCGACTGGATTATCACGAAGGGCAGTTTGACGCCATAGCTCTTATTTATGCCCACTTTCCTGCGACCATAAAGTCAACCTATCATAAGATTTTAGTAGATTATCTTCGCCCCGGCGGCCATGTGATTTTTGAGGCGTTTGGAAAGAACCATTTGGCCTTAAGGAACCAGAACCCTAAAGTAGGAGGACCAAAGGATGTGGATACCTTGTTTTCTGTTGCGGAGTTAAAAGCTGACTTTAAAAACGTTGAGATGCTGAATTTGGAGGAGAAGGTGATTTCACTGCGTGAGGGATTGTACCATAATGGGGAAGGTTCTGTCATCAGGTTTGTCGGAAAAAAGAAATAGCATTGGCTTTTTTAGCATTCGAATCATTGTTAAGGTAACGGTTTTGTCCTATTAATGCTGTATTTCATATGACGGATAAGCTAACGTGGCAAAAACCAACTTTTAGTGGGGGCGTTTATTATTAATCATTTCTTAATGACATTTCGGTAAGCTGCGAAAGCGAGTCGGATATCTTTGTATCTTTATTTTACTGGAGCACATCGATTGCGGTTACTTGCAAAAGCACTTTGGAAGATGGTTTACGAAGCGTCTTGCCTTATTTCAGGGGATTGCAAGCGGGTGGCCGTGATTTGGGATCCAATACGAAATTATAATGAATAAAAGCACTATCATCTGTTTCCTTGTTTTTCTCTTTCCTTTAGTAGTTAAGGCACAAGGGGAATACCAATTCCACTCCCATAATGATTACCTTCAGCCGGTTCCTTTTTGGACAGCTTATGCCAATGGCGCAGCTTCCATAGAAGTGGATGTTATTCTTCAGGAGGGGAAATTGATGGTGGCCCATGAGAAAGAAACCATCTCGGCAAACAAAACCCTCGAATCCCTATACTTAGCCCCAATGCGGCAAGCAAAGGCATTGGGGATCGGCGAGTTGACCTTTCAACTGCTGATCGATATCAAGACCGATGCTGACGCAAGCATGGAGGCCATAGCTGCTGTTTTAGAGGATTATGAGGAGCTGTTGGCAGTGCCTGGCCAACAACATGGTGTTACGGTAGTGATTTCCGGAAACAGACCTCGCCTGGAAGATTACGATGATTATGCGCCATACATCCTTTTTGATTATCAATCCTTGGATTTTCCAAGCAATTTACCTTGGCACCGGATTGCTTTGGTGAGCCTTCCCTTTCAGCGGTTTTCCGTTTGGAACGGGAAAGGGCGCTTGGTCCAAGAAGAGAAGCAAAAGCTGGAGGGGATAATCCAGAAAGTCCATGCGGTAGATCGGCCTATCCGGTTTTGGGGGGCACCGGACAGCAAAACCGCTTGGAAGGCTTTTGCCGACATGGGGATAGATTTTATCAATACAGACATGCCCTTCGAGGCCAGTAGATACCTGAGCAGCCTAAACGGTAATGTGGTCAGTAGTCAGCATCGGCATGAAATATACCATCCACAATTCAAGGTGGATGGTGCAGCAGTACCGGTCACACAAATCATTCTGATGATCGGGGATGGGAATGGGCTGGCACAGATTTCGGCCGGAATGTATGCCCATGGCAATCAACTCAACTTGACACAATTAAGGCATATTGGCTTGGTGAAGACCCAGTCTGCAGATGACTTTACGACGGATTCAGCAGCAGGAGCCACCGCTTTGGCCACAGGCCAAAAAGCCAACAATAGGGCAATTGGCGTTTCTCCCGATGGAAAAGCAATGGCCAATTTACCGGAAGTGTTGGAGCAGTATTCATTTCGCTCTGGGATCGTAACGACTGATCACATAACGGGAGCTACTCCGGCATCATTTTATGCCCACAGGGAAGATCGGGGAATGACCGCGGGCATCGCAGAAGACCTGCAAAAAAGTCCGCTTGATCTCTTTATTGGAGGCGGAAAGAACGATTTTCTGCTGCATGACAGGGAATTGATCGAGCCCCTTGAGGCTGCTGGTTTTACGCTTATAAAGCGGCTAGAATCACTACAGACATCCACCGCGTCCAAGGCAGGGTATTTTGCCAGTAATCAAGGCTTACCGACTGTGGAGAAGGGGAGAGAGGGTTTTTTGAAGGAAGCCACCTCAGGTGCGCTGTCATTTTTGAGCAAAGAAGAAGCACCATTTTTCTTATTGATAGAAAGTGCCATGATTGATACAGGGGGACACTGGAACAGTGCGGATACGGTAGTGGAAGAGGAAATTGATTTTGATGATGCGATCGGAGAGGTTATTTCCTTTGCAGACGCCCATCCGGGGACATTGGTGCTGATCACTGCCGATCATGAAACAGGAGGAGCTACCTTGCCACAAGGGAATCTAGAAAAGGGAGAAGTGGAGATCAATTTTGACACCAAAGATCATACTGGGATTATGGTGCCCATTTTTGCCTATGGTGCCCATGCTGACAAATTCATCGGGGTATACGAGAACACGGCGATCTTTGATAAGGTCATGGAGCTCGTAAAGCAGTACCATGACGGTAAATAGTAAAAGGCCATGATCAGGCCTATTTTTGGCTACATGTTGGAAGTCCCCTTTAGTGCCAGTCTATACCCGAAGTATGCAAAAGGGATATACGCCAGCCCCATGTCCAATATTCCATACCAAGCGGGGAAGGGCAGCAAGAAGATTTGGAACAAGCCTCCTAACAGAAAGCAAAAGCCAATGGTCAGTGCCGACTTCTGCTTTTGGTGAAGGGAAATTAGTGCCGAGGTGAAAGCCCCGGCGAGGGTGCCTGTGGCGTGTGCGCCAAGGAAAATCAGCAAATGGCCGGTGGTGAACCCATGCAAAGAAGATTTGAAGCCTGCGATAGAAGTCAAGTCCATTCCACTCGGAAGGGAAACCACCATGCCGGTGATCAGGATTAGCCCCATCTGGATCACCCAGCCAATGATCAGCCCTGCAAAAACACTTATGGTATTGGTGGAGTCAGATTTCATGGGAAGGATGTTGCCAGGTCGTTAGTAAGAATCACAGAAAGAAGTAACCATCATTTGAAGAGGGTTTCGGTGTAATGCAGTAAGGTTTTGTCGCCCCAATTGCCATGTCCTGGAATGACTAGCCGAAGGTTTGGATAAGCGGTACTGATTTTGTTCACGGTGACCGGCCAAGCCTCGACATTGGCATCTTCGAGGTTACCTTTTCCAGCACCATTAGCTTTGATGAGACACCCGCCAAACAGCACTTGGTCATCAGGGAAGTATCCAATTACATTGTCTTGGGTATGTCCTTCCCCAAAATAGTGAACAAAGACTGCTTTAGTGCCTACTTTTAAGGTCAGCTCGTCAGAAAAGCCCTTTTGGGGTTGTGGGAAGTCATGCTGAGATGCTAAAGATAGGGTGTTTTTAAAGGCATATGACGGAATGTTCCTGGCGTGAAATGCTTCAAGTCCACCCAGGCAATCCAAGTGAAAATGTGTCGCTACTACAGCGTTGACCTGTAGCTTCTCCTCTTCCAAAAATGAAAGAAGTTCACTGGTCTCATTTGAGGTACTTGGGGTGTCGAATACGACAGCTTCTCCATCACTGATGACGATCATCCCGTTGCAGGCTACTTTTCCGAAGGTGTCGGTGTCCAGAAAGGAAACGTGAACATAAGTATGGGGACTGACTTGTTTGATAATGAGTTTATCCGATGAATAGACCTCTTTTTCAGTAAAAGTGGAGGTTTGCTCAGCAACAAGATGTTCCTGTAATTTTTCACTTTTTCCTCCGCAAGCGGATATGGATAAGAGAAATGCTGAAATAAGGAGGCTGTAATACATTAAATCGACATTTATTAGTTATTGGTCAATGATATGCCCTAAAAATAACACCTCCAACCAGTAGAAAATAATATGCTGCGAAAAAAAGATAAAAAAACCATCCGCCTTGGCGGATGGTTTGGTGCATTATTGTATGATGTTTGAGGTCTTAGTCACGGATTTGACCACTACCAAATACATAATATTTGTTGGTTACCAATTGCTCAAGTCCCAATGGGCCTCTGTGGTGCAATTTGTCGGTACTAATGGCCAACTCTGCGCCTACTCCCATTTGCCCCCCGTCCGTAAATCGGGTGGAAGCGTTATGGTATACAGCAGCACTGTCCACCTGCTCCATAAAGGTAGCCGCTTTATCCTTATCAGTGGTCAAAATGGTAGCAGAGTGCCCTCCGCTGTATTTGTTTATTTTTGCAATGGCTTCATCAAGGCCATTTACTTTGCCAATAAGAGCCTTTAAGGCCAAGAACTCCTCATACCAAGTATCTTCTGAAGGGACTTCTTTTGCTCCCTCTATGGCAGGAACCAGTTCTTTTTCAGCAACCAGCTCTACTTTATAGGAAGCAAGGCTTTTGGCCAAGTCCGCTAATTTGGATTCAAAGTCTGGCAGTTTTTCATCCACCAAAATTTTATCCAGTGCATTACAACCTGAAATTTTATTGGTTTTGGCATTGATGATCACTTTTTTGGCCAGTTCCCAGTCGGCATCTTCAGCGACATAGGCGAAATTGTTTCCCCTTCCACTTACCAGTACGGCACATTGAGCATGTTCTTTTACAAAAGCAATCAACCTTTCGCCACCTCTCGGCACGATAAGGTCAAGCTTTTCGGATGGATTTTTCAAGAACGCTTGGGTTTGCTCCCTGTTTAGGGTAAACAGCTCGATCCAATCTTTGCTAAGCCCATTTTCCTCAAGGGCTTCATGCCAGCATTCCACCAAAACTTTATTGGAATTTACGGCTTCTTTTCCTCCTTTGAGAAGGATTTTACTGTTGGCTTTAAAAGCCAAAACAGCTGCTTCGATGGTCACATCCGGACGGGATTCATAGATGATCATAATGGTCCCAAATGGAGCTGTTTTGTTCGTGATATCCAGCCCATTGGCCAAGGTTCGCTTGGAAATTTCCTTACCTACGGGATCATCTTGGTCTTTGACCTCTTGGACCGCTTGGATCATGCCATCTATTTTGGCGTCATTCACGACCAGTCTGTCATAGAGTGCTTGATCATCACGCTGGAATGCATCGAGATCTGCTTTATTGGCGGTCAGAATTTTCTCACGGTTTTTATCAATGATCTTGATCATTGATGCCAACACGTCGTTTTTTTTCTGTGTGCTTAATATTTTCATGTCAAATGATTTCTTTTTATGGTGTTTAGGGTTTCTGGATTACGATACGATCGGCAAAAAGATACCGTTTCGTATTTTAATCGTCCGAAACCTTGGTGCCCACCTCTTTGCCATCGACGATGTCGAGAATCATATTGTCGACATTACCATTGGCGATATAAGTGGGGATATTTTTTCTGGCGGCCTCTTTGGCTACATTGAGCTTAGATTTCATGCCGCCTCTACCTTCTGCTTCACCTTTCGTAGATTCCTGAATGAAGTGTTCTACTTTTTCATCCGTACCCACATGGGCGATCCTTTCGGTGTTTTCGTCATCAGGATGACCGTTATAGAGTCCATCTGTATCGGTCAGCAGGATAAGCATGTCCGCTTTGGTCAATTCAGCCACCAAACTGGCCAATTCATCATTGTCCGTAAAGGTGGACATGGAGAGCGAAACGGCATCATCTTCATTTGCGATCGGAATGATTCCTTCAGAAAGGAGTCCTTCGTAGCAATTGATCATGTTTTCACGGTGTTTTCCGGGATCAAAGTCCCTTTTGGTGGCCAAGACCTGCGCACACCGCATACCGTAATCTTGAAAGATATTGTAATAATGCCTCATCATTCGAGGCTGACCCACGGCAGAGAAGACTTGTCTTCGGATGATTTTATCTTTGATGCCTACTTTGCTGCCGAGGACTTCCTTACCAGCGATGACGGAACCAGAAGAGACCAGGACAGACATGATGCCGCGTTCATAAAGGATGGCGATTTGATCGACCATTTTCCTTAAGACAGTATTGACGATACGGTTATCCCTGTTGGTCATCACATTGGTTCCTACCTTTATGACGATCCTTTTTGGTCCTTCGTTATTATCCATTTTGGTATTCTTTTCCAAGTTCAACAGCTCTGTTAAATGCAGCGTAAGCAGCTTCTTTGATCATCTCCTTGACATTATTGTCATCCATGGAGTCCAATGCTGCTCTGGTGGTTCCACCTTTGGAAGCTACTCGGTTCATCCATGCTTCTGGATCCAGATCGGAAGAACTAAACAATTCTACTGCCCCGGCAAAGGTTTGCTCTACCAAGACCCTGGAGTCGTGCTTGGAGAAGCCCATTTTTAGAGCCGCTTCCAACATGGATTGCATGAAATAGAAGATATAGGCTGGTCCACTTCCAGAAATACCCGTGGAAGCATCAATATCATTTTCGGTATCGAGTCTAACAGAACGTCCGGTAGTATCCAGCAGGTTTTCTATGGTGGACAATTCCAATCTTGAAACCTCATCTGATGCTGTAAAGGAAGTCAATCCTTTGCCTACTTGGGCTGGGAGGTTTGGCATTGCCCTAACCACCTTTTTCCTATTAAGTCCTTCTTGAATAGCTGCTATGGTCACCCCAGCCATCAAGGAAATGAAGATCTGCCCTTCGGAGGTCAAATCCTTCATGGTTTCCATCAATGCATTTGCATGATACGGTTTTACAGCAATAAAAATCACATCCGCTGCTGGAACGCAGTCCTCAAGCTTTTCAAACACAGCAAAGTGACTTCTTTTTCTCAGCTCTTCTGTTTTTTCTTTAGAGTTGTCAAGGATCATAAGATCCTTATCTTTTAAAAATTTTGAGTTTGCGATAGCTTCAGCGTAGGTTAATCCCATGTTTCCACCACCGATTACAAGAACTTTCATATTTTTTAGAAAGGTTTTTTATTTAAGAACAGGGACTATCCCTGTCAGTCTTCTATGCCCTGTATGCCACAATCATCGTGCAGGGATCATAATTTACGAAAAAAGTTAATGACTACCGCTAAATAATTGTTAAATCAGCATGAATGGCATAGTTTAATTGAGAAAAAACTGCAGTTATTATTTTATTTTGGGATTATATCTAAAAGGTTTTGTACTGAACAGGGAAGTATGGCAGGACTGTAAATTCGTCAGTGCTCTCAGACAAATGGCAGAAAGAAAGGATAAACTTACGGACATTATGTCATTTGTAGAGGAGAATGGTAATTAACGGCTAGTAATTATCCAAGGAATGGGCTGTTGGTTTATTGGGTCCCCTCTATAATGATAAGGTTAAACGTGCAGACACAAGATGAATCGTCAAAGCCTGCGCGGGAGGTTACTGTTGGCCACGTTCGGTAAAATCCGCTATGTGATAGGATTCCAGTAAGACTACCACGACTCATCTCCTAAAGTAGAAATAATGCGTATTCCTCCTATCAAGGCTATAGCCAATCGCCGGGCTACACATGAATAACTGAGGGAGCGTTTATGTTCCTGATGTCCGCCATACTGCCTTTTGCGATCCCCTGAATCAGGTAAAGGACGGAGCTATTAAGGATAAAAACTTAGCCCCACCTTTAAGTCAATCCTTAAAAGGCCTTCTTCATTACCTGCATCCAAATCAATGGTCTGTTTGTTTCTCCCTTTTTCTATCGTAATTTTTTCGATCACACCTGAGGTGACCGATAATCCCAGTCCGAGTGCTAAGTTTTCGGATAGCCCAATGTCATAAGTAGCATCCAACATAGCACCTAAAGTGGCTCCCTTTAATGTGAAATCGCCATTTGAATGAGAATAGGCCTGGTCTTTATAGCTCAGGTATCCAAATGAACCTCCTAGCAAAAAGGAGTTATTGTTTCCGCTTGGCATTTTTGCATATAAGGTCGGTCCCAAAAAGGAAATGGTAATGTCATCCATAAGGCTCTGGCTTTCACTTTTGGCGTGAAAGCTGCTATAGACCAGCCCTATGCCTGTCTCAGAAGGAAAAAAGTATTGCCCTTCCAATGTGATATGATATCCGTTTTTCAAGCCTCTTGCATAGCTGGTTCCTGCCAATGATTCATGCGTTTTGGATAACCTCCTGCCGTATCCACTACTAATGCCTAATCGCCAGGGCCTTTGTCGTGGGACGGATAGGGCTGGCTTCTGATTTTTTTTAGTATAGAATCCCTCCTCGAAGGTAGAAACCTTTTGGGGTGGCATCAATGTCTGGACGGTTTGACCATTTCTATCTAGGGTAAAATGAACAGTGCCATTTTCTATTGAAGTGATTTTACAAGAAATGGAATCCCCCTCACTGGTGACCAATAGGTCTTGGGCCTGTGTGAAAAAGGGAAATAAGCATAATAATCCCATTAATAAAGTTGTTCTCACGTAGTTTCTTTTCTGTTAAAACAAAAGTCAGGTAAAGATAAACTAAAATTTAATTCCACTTTTAAATGACCCTGGCAATTCAATATTATTTTGAGCCATAGTAATGATGAACAGGGGAGACCCTAAAGTGCAGGACTTAAAATCATTGTCCACTGTAGTTTCTGCGGGTTTAAATGAGGAGAGGTCCAATAGGCAAAAATGCATCATAATTTGATTGAAATGTATTTTTAAATGCCTTACAGGTGTTTCAAAATCAATCTGTTTTGATTAGATTTAGATGACCTGACTTTTGAGCCAACATGCACCATAAATCATTCTTTTTTACGGGGTTATTCTGTTTGTTATTTCCTTTTGTCCTGTTTGCCCAACAGCACGGGGAGAGTCCTCGGCCAAAGATTGGCTTGGTGCTCAGCGGAGGAGGTGCCAAGGGAATTGCCCATGTTGGTGTGATCAAGGCCATGGAAGAGGCAGGACTGCGGCCGGATTATATTGTGGGCACCAGCATGGGGGCAGTCATCGGTGGTCTTTATGCGATAGGGTATAATGCAGATGAGTTGGAGTCGATCGTGCTTAAGGCTGATTGGGACCTGATTGTTTCCAATAGGGTGAGCTTTAATACCATCGCTTTTGAAGAAAAAGAATATTATAACCGGTATGTGTTTGAGCTTCCGGTCATCAAGGGTAAAATTGCGGTACCTGCTGGCCTCATAGAGGGACAGAAGCTGACAGAAACCTTGCACTATTATACCTGGCCGTCTATTCAGTATCAAGATTTTGATGCGTTTCCCATTCCTTTTCGCTGCGTGACCACAGACCTAAAGACCGGTAAGGGAATCGTCATTGAGTCTGGTTATTTGGCAGATGCGTTGCGATCAAGCATTGCTATCCCTTCTGCTTTTACTCCTTTCGAATTGGACAGTACCCTTGTGGTGGATGGGGGGGTGGTCAATAATTTTCCGGTAGATGTGGCCCAAGACATGGGAGCAGATATTATCATTGGCGTCAATGTGGGCGAGGAGGATTTTTTGGATCCCAAAGAACTGGACTCCTTTTCCAGCATCCTTATGCAAATTGCCATGGCCAGCTCCTACCGGAAATTATCTACGAATATTTCCGGTTGTGATATCTACATCAAACCAGACTTAAAAGATTACAATACGGCTAGTTTTAGCAGTTTTAAAGAAATCCTTCAGTTGGGGCATCAAGCGGGGGAAGAAAATTTCCCTGTTTTTAAACAGCTGGCTGACAGCTTGGATTCGCACCGAAAGAGTGCTGGGATAGGCCTTGGGGTCCAGCCGGTGCGGATCAGTAACATTTCCATAACGGGTAATCGGCTTTTTTCAGATGAGCTCATCCGGTCAAAATTAGGCATAAGCCCAAAGGATACCGTTACGCGTGAAGATGTGCAGTCCGGGGTAGATCGGGTTTTTGGGGTAAATGGCTTCCGAAAGGTGGATTATAACCTTAAGCCTGATGGGGCCGGGGAGTATGAGCTGTTTCTAAAGGCCAAAGAAAAACACAATACCATTTTGCGCGGAGCATTTCACTATGATAATTTATTTTCTGCAGGGATATTGCTTAACCTTACCGTTCGTGATCTTTTAGGAAAACCTTCAAGAACGGTGGGGATATTGGATGTTTCCCAAAATCCGAAGTTTAGGCTGGACCATTATAAGTACCTTGGAAGTAACAAAAAGTTTGCTCTAAACCTCCGTTACAATTACCTCTTTCAGCAGATTCCGGAGTACGAGGATGGCGTCAGGCAAGATCTCTTTCTAAACCGTGAAACCCATATAGGAGCGAATATCCTGACGACGCATTCGCTGAAACAAAGTTTTTGGTTTGGGGGCTTTTATGAACGGTCCAGGGCGCAGTCAAGCTTTAATATCTCCATTCCCTCTGAAATCCGTGGCGCCTACTATACCTACATGGGGGTGAGGTTTATGCATACTCGAAATTCACTCAATGACAGGAATTATCCTACCAAAGGAGCGGAAACGATTTTCGAGGGGTTGTTTCGGGCGTATAGCGATTACCGGATAAAACTACGTCCAGGTGTGGATACCTTGACCCTAGGGCAGGGTGGTGAGACGGTCAAAATCCCGAAGGAGGTTTTGGATGAGACACTGGAAGGCATTACTCCGAGTGGTTTTGTATCGTTGTATTTTAATTATGTCAAATATTTTCCCATAAACGATCACTTTCAGGTAAGCCCTACGATAGCCATGGGCCTTACTTTGTCCGGCCAAGGAGATGATTATAGTTATAGTGAATTCACCCTTGGTGGGTACCAGCGGGTAGATTTTAACGATACTCCGATATGGGGGCTGAATTATGCGGAATTGACTGCGGAAAATTTCGGGAAACTAGGCGTCAATTTCCAATGGCT
The DNA here is from genome assembly GCF_000325705.1 of Echinicola vietnamensis DSM 17526. Classification (NCBI taxonomy): domain Bacteria; kingdom Pseudomonadati; phylum Bacteroidota; class Cytophagia; order Cytophagales; family Cyclobacteriaceae; genus Echinicola; species Echinicola vietnamensis. Next base: position 3,127,606 of record NC_019904.1, read on the forward strand.
TCCAACCAAGAAACTGTATTTAAGAATGGGGACTAACCTCCTTGGACACGGCTACCATTCTCCCTTGGGAGACGGGGATGGTGTCGATTTTGATGAATTTTTCGAGGATAGATTGATTTGGGGATACGGTATTGATTTAACGCTGGATTCTTTCCTGGGGCCGATCACCGGAGGGCTTTCTTCCAATGCTAAAGACGGTGTGATCCGGCCATACCTTTCCATTGGGTTTTCATTTAACTATTCCGACCGGTAGTCTTTTTCCCAATTTTTAGATGAAGGAACATCTATCTCTATGGGGGTTGCTAGTAAGTCTGTTAACGGCATATTCTGCTTTGCTTGCTACTCGTACGGTATGGCCGCAGGGAAAAGTTTTATGGAAGTATATTCTTGGTAGTGTTTGATCAGGTTTCTGACCAGTGGATTGGTACAATTGGATAATTCAAATCCAGTGGAAAAATGGATGTTGATTTTCCGGAGTCGCTCCAGACTTCTGATCGTGATGATGTCTTTGAGATTTTGTGGGTCAAAATCCATGAGGGTGACCTCTTTTAGGTTTTCCAATGAGAAGATCACGTTATAGTCTTCGGTTCGGTTGGCGTGTTCAATGGTAAGTTGACGGAGAGCAGGGAGATCCTTGATGGATAAATGCTCCTTTGGCCACCTACATTTTGGGCCTTTTCCTATTTTTAACGCTTGGAGTTGTGGCAAAGCGGCTAATTCATTGAATTCTGTTTCGGTGCTTATTTCTCCTTTGATCTCCAAACTGGCAAGTTCTTTCAACATACCAATACCTTCCAAGCGGTTGTTTTTGAAATGAGCCAGCGGTTCAAGACTGAGGGAAAGCTGCGTGGTATGTCGAAAGTGGGCGGGCGAGAAGCCCTGTTGGTAAAGACGCTTCTGGATAGTAGCGGACAGACTGAGCCAATCTGGTTCAAAGGCCTTAAATCCTGTTTTTTTCAAGATCAGTAAGGTGGTTTCAAGTTTATTGAGCTGGATCTCCATTTCCGGTATCATTTCATAGAGTTCTTTCAGGAAATCTTTTGCAGGGAGCAATCGGGCAAAAGGTGTGTTTGGAGTGTGGATATAAAAGCTGTTTTGTCCTGACCTTACATTAAGGTAGCTGCTTAGTTTTTCATAGATCGCCGAGACATTATTGGATAATGATGGAATGGGAGTGTTTTTTGGGATTATGTGTGATAATCTTTTGGCTTTCTTCTGAAGAAGGCTAGCCTTTATAGTGGTTTCTGCTCCTCCCGGTAGGTCTTGGAGCAATTCCAACCCTACAGTGTGTAGCTGATTTTCAGTGTGATTGGAGAGTTGTTCTTCAATCCAATCACAAACAGATGTTCCGAACACAGTTAATTTCATAACCCTAAACAGTTAAGTTAAAAGAAATACTTTACGGGAAGTCGGTAAGGTCGCTGAATATAAATGCAGTTGATGTCAAAAAAGACTCTAAATCATTAACTACATAAATATTTGTTTCAACGATATAAATTTACGCATAAAATTATAGTAAAATGAAAAGAGGAGTTGTAAACGTTATAGAGTAGTAAGTTTATGTTTTGCAATGTCAAGAAATGGTCACCCATCTATCAGGAAATCATAAATGGTTTAGGCGTGAAGCAAAGGATGAAAATAAGGATCGCCAGCCAGCCTAGGATTTTTCGGCCGGTACTCAGTTTGGCGGTATCTCGGACCGGTGGATGCTCAAGTCCCAAGACTCTGCCCAAAATAAAAGCGTACAATAGCCATCCTTCGTATCCTTCCAGATGGGGAAAGAAGAAGAGCAAGGTATACTGTAAAGCAACGATGGTAACGGCAAGGGCGAGTTTTGTTTGGGCCTTGAATATGGATTTTTGAAAGCAGATATAGATAAATCCCACGTATAGTGGCAATGCGATGAGCAAGTAGCTGGAGTCCATGTAAGGATTTACCACTCCCAATCCCGCAAAGAATATAAAGGCAATATAAAAAACATGGGAGATCGGTTTGTGATATTTTGGGAACAGGCCGAATATAATGTGTCCTCCATCCAACTGTCCTATGGGAAGGAGGTTTAGGGCGGTAAAGAACAAGGCGAGATAGCCAGCAAATAGATAAGGGAAGTGGATGACTTCCATCATATTGGGCATTTTGTCAGGATCAGCCAGCGTTTTTTCCATGGCATAGAAGAGGAGGTTTTGGCCAAGTTCAATATTCAACACCCCTTCTTGGTCTGGGGAGTAATCTGGATCCAGGTATTCCGGGTGGATTTCGTAAATGAAGTCAGCTTCGGGAAGGTGGGTAAAGCCATAAAATAAAACCCCTAGTGCTACCAAAAAGCCTGCAATAGGGCCAGCCACACCAATGTCGAAAAACTTCCGCCTGCTATTGACGAAAGTTTTCATTTTAATAACAGCACCCATGGTGCCGATGGATGGCGCGCCGATAAAGCCAAACCAGAAAGGGATGAAGAATGGTAATGAGGCTTTGACATTATGCTTGATGGAGGTAAACAGGTGTCCTAGTTCATGGATGAGCAAAATCCCAATAAAGGGAATAGAGAATGTCATGGACTGAAGAAAGTAATTCCATGTCAGCGGTTTTTCACTGGATATCACACTTCTTCCGAAGAGCCATTCTCCTCCTGCCAATGTCGTACAAATGAAGGTTAGGATGAAAAATAATGTATGTTTTAAGTACTCTTTTTTAGTGTACATCCGAGAAATAATCCATTAATGCATTTGGGTGATTGATATGGACTGTGCGCAGCCCCACTTTTTCGGCTCCAATTAAGTTGGGAGCCGTATCATCGAAAAATACACCTTTTTCGGCTGGCATCCCTATTTTTTCCAGCACTTTTTCATAAATGACTGTGTCCGGTTTTCGGCAGCCCATTTCATGGCTTAAAAAAAGGTGGTCGAATAGTCCAGAGAAGCTTGTTTCTCCCGTGTCTGCCAGCAAAATTTCCTCCACCCTTTTGAAGTGGATACTATTGGTATTGGAGAGCATGTACACCGGATGTGTCTTTCGGAGGTCTTTTAGGAGCTTGATTTTTTGTAGCGGGATGTTTTTCAGCATTCCATTCCAAATTTGATCGATTTCCTGATCAGACCATTGTTGGTTAAACGTTTTTCTGATTTCATTCCTAAAGACAACATCGCTAATCTCTCCCTTCTCAAAAGCGTGGTGCACTGGGTGTGCCATGAAGTCTATAGACTGATGGTTACCATTGCTTTCCAGTAACTTTCCTAATTGGTTGACGGTAAAGGGAATGTCCAAGTCAATGATGACACCTACAAGGTCAAATACAAAAAAATCGATGTTTTTATCTATTTTCATAAGGGCAATTGTTGTTGTTTTGGAATCAAATATGTAACATTGCAGTCCCAAAAGCAAGGAAAAATGTTTGAAGCTTCCAAGAGGTTAAAGACATGAGGTTTTTACGGAAAACCAGACCAAAAGATTTGCTTTATCGGGCCTATAGCTCAGCTGGTTAGAGCACTTGACTCATAATCAAGGGGTCCCTGGTTCGAGCCCAGGTGGGCCCACTGAAAATCAGCCACTTACGATTAAAAATTGTAAGTGGCTTTTTTATTTGCACACGATTTGCACACAAAATAGGGTCAAAAAATATTTTTAAATTTTCTTAAAACTCCTGTCCTTGAGGCGACCATTTTGGTGATACCTCACTCCTCTTAACTTGGATGCTGTTGGTTTGGAAGTAACCCACTCCATGATTTCATCTTTGATAAAATAGAGTTTTCCGGCCTTCTTATAATAAGGAATTTGACCTTTGGAAACATAACTATAGATGGTCTGTTTTTTAAGCTCTAGAAGCTCACAGATTTTGTTTAGTGTAAGAACCTGACTATCGGTCTGATTCGTCAATTCTGTACCTTGTATAGCCTCTAAAATAAGCTTGTTTTGTTCTATAAGGTGGGTAACGGCTTGAGGTAGGTCTTCGAATTTTAGATCCATAGAATATTATATTTTTGGGGAAGGCGGATAGTGCAAATTTTATGATTGAAAAATTCACCAGTTCAACAGTAGTAGGGTGAATTTTTCAGGGTAATATAAAAATGGCAATTCAGAAATAATCACACTGGGATCAGTGGAATGGAATTCGATATTATCCAAAATCAATTTGATAGGGTGCAACAATAATTAGGATGGACCTAGGCTTAATTTATTTGACTGATTTTAAGTTTAAAAAAATAAAACACTTATATCTATAATGTTACGTTTTTCCCAATAAACTTTTTAGATGAAAAGTTGCATAAAAACATTATTCCATTCTACTTTTTTCCAATCAATTTCAATTTTAATGTTTTTCACGCACCATTGTCTAAGTTCATCAACATCTACCTCACCAGGGCTAAAATCCCATTTACAAATACCATTAATCAGGAAATTTAATTTATCCCCATTAACAAGAAACCACTCAATTATCCGGTTCGTTTCACTATTTTTTAGTTCTAAAGCAACAGTTTTAGCAAGATTTTTAAACCTTTCAAATTCAATAGGGTGGTGATCAGGAGAATAAAGTATGTCTACTACCGAATTGATGTTCATTATCTCAACGAAATCACCATGTGTTTCTTCTTTAAACTCCTTAGTAAGCCATGGTAGAATAAAATAATGGCAACCATTAGTATTATTATTAATTTCCTTCCCATGCCTAATTACTCTATTAGGAGAGAAAACCCAATCTTTTTTACTGTCCAGAGTGATAAAAATTGCATTTTTTGATTCACGCAACTTACAGTTTTCAATAACTTCCCTCCAGATCATTAAATCTCCAAATTTATTTTCTGTTTTTGATTCATCTTCAAAACCAGGTGGTATTCTATGATTGTATCTGAACTCATTATATTCTAAGTTTTTAACTAATTCTGAAATGTTGCAGTTACTTTGAGCATTTTCCACTAATTTCTCTATAAAGCTTCTTCTTTTTTCATTCTTATAGTTGTTCTTATGTGTCAAAAGGTTGATCTTTTGTCTTAAAGATTCAGTTTCGGATTTTATTTCGGACATGAAATTATGCTTATTAGTAAATCCATTCCTTTTTGAAAATTCATTATCTGCTATTAAAAGCCCCATCTCTTCAAGATAAGAAATCTCTTTTTCAAGGGATCGTAACCTCTTCTTAAATGGGTAAAATACATGTTCAGAATAATTGTTCAACAATGAATTATATTCATGAATTACCCAATTTGGAATAACTAACCTTTTGTTAGATATTAGGTTACCTAAAAATATTTTAAGTTCTTTAAATGATTCTGTGTTTAATCGATAAATCCAGATTAAAATGTTTGTATCTAAAAAGACAAGATCATTTCCATCTCCCGTTAGAAGTATTCTAGAAACAATTGATTGGCGCTTATCATGATCTACGATTTCAGGAATTACTTTCATTTTATTTTAAAAAAAGATTTCTACAATTAATATACTGCTAAAGATTATTTGATATATCATATTTACTTTTTTTTAAATTCACACCATCCGTACCACCGATTTGTACAACAATAAATTAATGTTTACCTACGGACTTAAATATGTTCAGCTATTCTCTTCCCATAATTGCTTAGTTTCTATTGTATTGCATTTTAATTTTTTCAAGTCCATTATATAATTTAGTTATTTTTGGATATAGCTTTTGTGTCATATATTCATCAAAACCTCTTTCAAAACCATGTTTTAATATGGTTTCACTAAATTCTTTGTTTAATTTATCTATTAATTTACCCTTTCTTTTTGTGATAATTTTTCCTTTGTCAGTAATTCGTTTTTCGTAGTGATTTTGAAAAATATGAGAACAACTGTGTCTTTTGTATTCTATAAATTCAAATTCAGACTCAGAGAAGAGTAATTTCAAAATTTTAAGTCCACCTATAAGTTCCGAGTAAAATTCTTTCTTCTCATGATTTTCACTGTTTTGTAGAGATTCAAATACTTTTTTTGAGTATTCCAATCCTGCAGTTACTAACTCATAAAAAACCACATAAAATGAACTTTGGTAGATTGAATCATATTCTTTATTCAACTCACTATTCAAGTAGAAAAACTTTCTTAACCATTGACCAAATAATTCCTCATTTGCATGAGTTTGCAAAATATAGTCAAGCTTTAATCTTTCATACTCGATTTTATTCATTATTCCGTTTTTGTCAAATCCAATACGCAACTAAAATGAGTGAGGGCCATGAGGAAGGATTTCTGAGGCTTACTTGTTGTAGATTTGATTGTGTCAGCCTAAGATAATATTTTTTGAGATATCCAGTTCTTAAGCTCTTTTGGATTTAATTTATTTCCTGATAGATATTCATTGACAGTCAAGTAGCCCCAAAACTCACCATTTATATATATTTTAGGAGGTGTTGTAGAGTATTCATTGAAAGGGCTTTGTGAAGAATATGTTCCCCCATAGGTTCCATATTCATTAAAAATTGATGTAGTTGAATATTGGCTACCAAAGTTTCCATATTTATTTAATACAGACTCACTATCATATTCATTTGATGTTAACTTTCCTAAGAAAGTACCATCATCAGCTTCCAAATAAGAATCCTGCCTATTAAACTCAGATTCGAAGTTAGAATTACTTCTTAATCTTAATATGCCACTTGGATCTGTTGTGAGTTTAGAGATAAAATTATCTGGATCAATTTTCGGATTTAAATGTCTATTTTTGGTGATATATGCAATAATATCACCATTAATTACCAATTGTGGTGGCTGAGTACTATGTGGGTTATTTATACTATAACTACCATATCTGCTTCCGTAGGGTGAATATTTATTGAAAATGCTTGTATTACTGTATCTACTACCAAATGGTCCATATTTATTTAAGATTGAATCATTATCATATCTATTGGTTGTAATTTTGCCCAAATATTGACCATCCTGAGCCTTTAAAAAGGATTCTCTTCGGTTCTCCTGAACGTTTGACTGCTCTTCATAAAGCTCACCTAGTAGGTGCTCAAGTAACTTTTTTGTTTTATCCCCCTTATCTGCCATTTTCACCTCCGTAAATATGTTCTAATAACTTTTGTATTTCTTCCGCTGCTTTATCTGGTGGTAGTTGCGTTATTATTATTGGAGCTGTAGCCAGTGCAACGTTTTTGTTTCTCAAAACTTTAATTTCTTTTAGTGGAAAATAAAGAAATCCGGTAGTTACTGCAGAAGGGGTTGACCATACTAATTCACCTGTTACTAATGCTGTAATAATACATGCAATACCAGATAGAAATAATAAAACAGTTAAAAAGAGATAAATGTTCTCTGTCCTTTTATTATCTCTCAGAACTTTATCAATCCTATCTAATATTTCTTTAGTATCTGCCATTTAAAAGATTAATGTGCCACAACAACACTTCTATATCGTCACCTAGAACTAGTGCGTGGTATATCTTATATTTTTATTTCTATCAAATCAGTCCCCCCTATCACTAAGCCATTTGTGTAAAATAAAATTTTATTTAAACATTTATAATTGAATATATTCTCTAAATCTAAGCAATGCCTAAAACATAAAAAATACCCATATAGGGTATTTTCGTTAAAATCATGTTAAAAACTTTCTATTGTTGTGGTTTTTAACATTTTTATTTTCATAATTGATTTAAAAGCATAAAACTAATTCTCATCCTTTCCCTCGAAATAATTCTGCGTGTAAATTGTCCGGCTGTGTGACCCAAAATTATAATTAATACTTTCAGCAAGTTCTAAAAGGTATCTCGGGTTAATATTATACAAATCCCCAAGCTTGGCCGCTTGCAAAATATCTAATCTTTTTCCTCCATTTTCAATCTCTAGGTAGTCTTCTACACTTGAATCAATCTTGGCGGCAACTTGATCGAGATCGTACTTAAATTCTTCTCGTAGCTTTCTTAAAAGTGTTTCTTTCATTCTTTATTATTTTATTTTCTCTGTAAGCGCTGTTATTAAATTGATAAGGTTCTCTCTTTCTTTTCGTAATTGACTTAACTCCTTTACCAAATGGTCAATCTGAATTTCCTTTTCCTTTATAATACGCTTAAAAAGTTCTTTTGAGTCTGTTTTATTAACCTCTTTATAAGTATTTGCAGCAATTATGGATCTGCTATATTTTCCTGAATTATAATTAATGGTGGGTAATTCATCCGAAAGAAAATAATCCGGTCCTACTTGGTAAAACTCAGCCAATTGCTTTATCCGATCAATCGTCAATTTGGTTTTTCCAGATTCAAGATTAGAATAGGTTCGCTGATGCATATCTAGCTTATTGGCTACATATTCTTGACTAAAGTCCTTGGACTCCGGTAGTATCCGCATGATTTTTTGAGCGTTTTGCATAGCGAGATCGATAAAAGTTGCTAAACCTGAAAAGAAATGTTCTAGGTTAGAACATATTCCTTATTACAAACTAAGCCCATTCTTCTGATCTTTATGAATAAGGAAATCTTTAAGCTAAAGATAACAAAGAAATTTAAGTATTGGAATTTATCAGGCAACAATGAACCAAGCACTATCCAAATTTAGACATTATGAATGATGGTAATCCTTTCCAAGATCAGCTTCTTGACAATCACTCGATTGGTCAAAACTTGATGGCCTTTAGAAAGCTAAGGAATCTTAAAGCCTTAGAGGTTGCCGATCATCTGGGCATGTCAGAAGGCAATTATACAAAGTATGAGCGTGGGGAGAATAAAATCACCACAGAAATCATTAAACAATTTTCACAGTTTGTGAAGGTTAACCCAATACATATCCTTACCATCGAGCCTGGTCATATAATTGATTTTTTTTATGGACTTGAAAAGAGAAAAGATATGATGGACAAGAATCAAATAGAATCCTTGATCCTTATTTTAAAGGAGCTTAAAGAGAGTAACGATTCATTGAAAGCCATGTTAACAGATCCCTTAGTTTCACCTTTAATAAACCAATCATGATCAATATCCAAAAAGACGAACTTATCAAAACCCTAATACTCCAAGACCTTAAGCATTGCCAATTACTTTTCGGATTGGATAAACTTAATCTGGATGCAGGTTATTGCCATTTTCTTAGTATACTGGATCTGATCTCTAAGTTGATGGAAATATCAGATGATGATATAAATGATTTTAATGAAACCTATATGATGTTTATGGATAGATGCATTCACTATCCCCTATCTACTATGGGTGAAGAACTAAAGCCTTTAGCTGAAGAGTGCTATATGGCCTTGACTGCAATTCAAAAAGAGGTGCCTACTGGAGAACTAAAGCCCTAATGTTCTAGGATAATTATTTTTTCAGAGGTAATATTTCCCTGTACTATTTAATTGACCCTACTGTTTCTTTTTACCTCTTGGATGCCACCTTATGAAGCGAAGGGTATTGGTCAAGGGTGCTGACGTAAGGAGGCATTTACCTGCCCTTGAGGAATAGCCTAAGCAAAATACCTTTGCATTCTAGAGGGAAAAGATCGAAAAATATTCACTTTTAAATAATAGAGAAAAATCCGCCGTTGAAGGATTTTGTTCCCATGATAGAAATGGGAAATGCAAGATTGGAATGGCGTCAGACATTCCTACATCTTGCTGATGTCCTGAACAACTCCGTGTAATACCATAAGGTTAAAAGTTCTCTTTGTTGACCAAGGTTCAGATTCTGGTAAAAATGAGAATGGTTTTCAATTTTACACTCTCCCTAAACGCTTGAGAATTTGAGTATTTGGGAACTTGATTTTTCTAATTTATCTCAGGTTTTTAGCCATCAAAAGGCTGCGAGTCCCGAGCACCTTTCCCCGACTTTGGAAGCTGAAAAGATGGTTTTGTATACAAAACTACATCTTGCTGTAGCCATAATTCAGGATTATTTTTAACTTCATTCTCAATCTTACAGACAGTTTATCTTTAAATGTAGCTGGCTTTTTTTCATCATACCATGGTTAATTGCAAGAAAATCTAAAAGATTTTCTTGAAGAAATGATTGTATCGGTTATTAGCTGTTAAACATTTGTTTTAAGAAAAAAATCATCTAAAGCTTCTTTCATTTTTTTATTATCTACTGTCAACACTTCCTTCCTGATGTCACTTGGTCCAAAATAATTCAAGGAGAATTTTGTTGAATTGTCTTTCATGTTCTTGAGCATCGAAAGTGCAACACTTGAAAAACCACCAATTGACCAATACTCAAATTTTATTTTTTTCTTTCTCCATGTCTCTTGTTTCGAAACCCATTTTCTAAATGCAGGTAGTTTTACTCCTAACCATCTATCAATAGTTTCCGAATCAATCATCGATTTAGTTGCTTTACATTCCGCAATTAGCACTTCATCAGGATATACGGCAAGTACATCGATTTCGTGTCGAGCCTGGTCTACTACTATTTCTCTTCCAATATCTATGCTGCTATTTGTTTTAGTTGAATGGATATGTCCAACCAAAAATTCAAACAGGGCTCCCCTTATATTATTTACTAGGCCTTCGTTGTATTTTTTTAATTCTTTAAGAAGATCCAAATACTTATCAGGAGTCTTTTTCAAACTGGCTCCTGCGTTGTTTAAAATTGAGATTAATTCGTTTAATGATTCACTGTACTTTTGCCCAAATAACTCCTTTACAATACCAACAACAATACCGTTTCTTTTCAACTGTATTAGTGCTTCCTTACTCAAATCATCAACTATTAAAAAGGGTAATATATTTGATGAATTCTGAAATGAGTTGATTTTTTTTAATTTATCAACAAAAAACAGGATGTCATTTTCATTAATTGAGGTTCCAATTACAATATCAGCTAATAGAAACCCACTTTTTTTATTTTGTGTCAATCCCGAAATAGCAGAAGTGCCCTTAAATGCCCACCTGAACTTTCCAAATTCAGAGAATTTTTCACCAGAGTTATAAGAGATCATTCCGGTGTTTCTAGTAAGGGAATGAAAGTTATCTAAAATATCAACCTTAATTGCTTCAATAGTTCTTAAATAAAAAGTATTGGGAAACTGCTTTAAGAGTTTTGGAGAAAAATAATAGTCAGTGCCATCAAATACTAAGATATCTGATTTTACAAAATTCTGCATAACCTCTTTGAAGGGGATATGACTTTTTAATGGAGCAACTGGATAGTTGGTGTAACATTCGAGGAACCTTTGACTAATCACCCCTCCATGAAGGTTTACAGCGTTTAAGCAATACCAATACTTTCTTCCGGAATCATATAAATTTGTACTCAATGACTTTAATAAAGTATCAGTTAATGCATGCTCTTTAAGAAAGCATAAAGATTGGCCACTTACAAAAAAACCCTTAATGCGTTCGATTTCTGAGCTTCTGACTATTCTTTGGCTAGCGGTGTTGTAACTAAGAGACTCTTTTGATGCAATCTCTTTGGAAAGCTCACTTGATAACAATGGCCCCTTTGATTTTAAAATGGCTTCTATCGATGTCATATGGCGCTATATATAAATAACTCTTTAGAGTTATGCAAGATTTTCTTTTTTTTAAATTTTTATTGATTCAGGAACTGCATGAGGTCTATTCGAATTTTGAAACTAGCGAAAAATAGTAAATATCCTGTCATATCAATTTTTAAAATCTACATATAATATCATTGAAATGCTGCTATGCGATAGATTTTTATAATCACTTAATTGTAGATTATTTTCTGGCACAACCTAATAATCAAACTAGAATCAATGTTAAAAACCATGAACTTACGCTAAATAAGCAATAGGAGGCATGGGGCATTTTAGCTACCAATTTTTGAATTTTCATCCATTATACAGAAAATAATGATGTTTGTAATTTAAAATTCATCTATTGTTATTGGGTCTAAATTAAGCTTAACTGCTAATTTGTTGTATATTTTTAATGAGTTATGCCAGTTACCACAACATTCAGGACTAAGTGCAATCGTTAAAACTTCAATTTTATCTCCCTCCAAATAGCTATATTGAATTTGATCAAAAAGGATGTCTATAGCTTCATCTGAAAAGCACTGAAAATAGGAGTTGTTATAACTCAGAAAAAAGTAATCAATATCAAGGTTTAGGATTATTTTATCCTCTGTATTGCTTATTACAAATTCTAAATTTTCAAAGATTGAAAATGCATTCAACTCCTCAACCTTACCTGGATAAAATGCCTTTATTCCTGAGGTACCTTTACGATGTGTGTAGAATAAATAGGAGGTGACATTTGAACCACAAAGCCTTTCGAAAATTGGGAGGTAATTGTCCCATCTAATTGTCTGAAATTCAGAAGCTCCTAAATTGTGCTTTATTTCATAAAATTCATTAATAGTTAAATCAGTAACATTATCGGGAAGGGAATTCATCCAAAGCTCCATATTGGAAGCAAGAGTGTCATAATGTTTGTCAATATGAATTACTGTATACTTCTGATTAGGGTTAAAGTGCTGCAACCAACACCATAATGCTGCTCCATGATTATCCATCACATAAAAGTTAAATGATTTATGAAGTATGTTAATGTCGTAACATCCAGAATAATCAAATTTTTTATGAATCAATTTTATCACAAAGAGAATAACTGTTTAAGGTTAATGATAAATTAATTAAATTATATTCATGTAATCATATATAAAATTCACCCAAAATCCACCAAATTCCCTATCATCTTCTTATCGCTTTCATCGTCCAAGAAACTCTTAATATACGCCTTAGTCGTCTTAATATCCGCGTGTCCTAAGGATTCTCCCACATATTCGATGGAGGCGTTATTTCGAATCGCCATTGTTGCAAAGCTATGCCTGGCAGTGTAAGTACTAACATTCTCCTTAATTCCCAGTTTTTCAGCATACCGCTTCATATGCTGATTGACTAATCGGGTAAAGTTTTGTTTTGCTTTAAGCTTTTCTCCTTCCGCCATTTCTTTGTGAAGAATTGGAAATACATATTCTTCTCGATCGCCACTGGTTACTCCATACACTTTGATTACCTTCTTGGAATGTTCCATTAGAGGTACGCGAATAACGATTTGTTCGTCAGTAGTATCCTTGGTTTTTTCCCTCACAAATTCCAAGAAATCACCATTAACGTTTTTCCACTTGAGATACAAGATATCCTTCATATTCATCCCTTTACATAGGTAGGAGAAAAACCAAAAGTCTTTGGCTCTTTGTTGGAATTGGTTCTCAGGTTTACCTTCAAATAATAATTTTAATTGGTGCTTATCCAATGCCTTCTTTTTATTAGTTCCCTTGGGAATAACATAGCCATTTTTACCAAAAGGATAATGATCAGTTTTGATGGTGTTAAATATATGTCTAAGGGTTCTTAAGTAGTAGCCTACAGTAGTTTTGGAATTGCCTTTTTCAAGCATCCACTTTTCAAAATTCTTTAGCCATTCCACTGTGATATCTTGGACGAAAAGATGTTTGGGATCCCTTTTTCGATTAGCTTTAAGGAATTTCTTTATCGACTTCACACTGGCTTCATATGTGTGTTTAGTAGCTTCCCTTTTTTCTAATTCTAAGGTCTTTATTTTTTGCTGGTACAGATAGAAAACATCTTTGACATCACCCTCAGGTTTAAATAAAAGATTCTCGAAAGATTCAAAGGTGAAATTGTCCAGCCTATTCGCCACCTCAATGTATTTATGTAGAAGGCTTTCTACTTGAATGCGGATTTCCTTTTCTGCTTTTCTTGGTTTTACTGAGAGGAATACCTTTTCATAGGTTTCCTTGTTCATATCTATTCCTACAGAATAGTATTTCCGTTTTTTGGGTTTTGGAGTATAAACCTTTATTTTTAAGGGATAATATTCATCTGCTTTAGTTCTTCTGGTGTCTAGGTAGATGGACATTTCGAACTGTTTTCCAGACTTGGCAAATTTCTTTTCCATGGTTAGTTGATTTGAGATTTGCACACGATTTGCACACAAAATGATATCAAAACTTGTAAGCAAAGTAATAAGAAAAGCAGTAAAAACAATATAAGTAACTCATTTACAGTAGTAAACAAAGTATGCTGATAATAGAAAAGTATTCAAAAATTTATCTCATAATCAAGGGGTCCCTGGTTCGAGCCCAGGTGGGCCCACAAACCCCGGCTTGCCGGGGTTTTTATTTTCTCGGGAAATTAGCTCAGTTGGTTTAGAGCACTACCTCGACAAGGTAGGGGTCACTGGTTCGAGCCCAGTATTTCCCACTGATAAAAAGCCGCCTACAACGTAAGATTGTAGGCGGCTTTTTTATTTGCACTCGATTTGGGATTAAGCCGGATAGTTGGGCATTTTACTCCAAAATGAAAATTGGCAGTTCCCCCAGGGCAAACAGTTTTAAACTATTAGTAAAGAGATGTCAGCCTGAATTAAAGAACTTCAAGTGGCTAAAAGCGATTTCCCTGATGGATATCAACATTTAGTACTAATTTCGTGTAGAGGAGCTATCATCCGTGCCGCTGGCACTCCTTCGGGAGGTTGAGGAGCGCTTAAGTTCCTGCGGATGAATCCGCAGGTTACAAAATTTATCGTGCCGCAGGCACTTTGCCCCGATTTGTACATTGGAAACCGCAGTAGCCTATGGTGCCGAATGGCGGAATAGGCTGAGAGAATGAGTTGTTGATTTGGACCGTACAAGCCGTCGCAGCTATCTGCTCAGGAATAGTGGTTGGCTTGGTTGAATTTATACCCTGCATATGCGCTGGCAACTGGGCATCCTGCCTAATCCGCCTTTGGCGGAGGGTCATATAGAAGGTGCAGGTGACAACCTGCACCAAGAATGATTACACACAAAAGGGTAAGTTCCGTAGGAACGGCAGATACAAATGCAAATAGGAACATTTGTTTTAAAGGCGTTTGCCCTGTGGAGGATGCCCATCGTTTTAACGGAATGAAATTCTATTTCATAAGACCATGTCAACATTCGTCCCCCAACTTTTCTGCTTGATCCCATTTTAAATGATGCCTCACCCTATTAAGTTTGAATCCAGCTAATTTGGAAGTAATTGTTCATCGTAGTTTATAACAGTTATCATAGTGAACAAAGGCATAATAGGTGTGCGTATAAAATGCGAGCAACTATGATAAACTTGATTATTCATTAAACCTATTTCATGCTTGATGTAGGATGAAACATGTGTTTTTGCCTGTCTTCTGGAAATAGGGGAGTAATCCAATCGGGAATTTTATTTTTGATATGATAGAAAGGATTGAGATTATTTTTTGTGTTAATATCCTGATTATCAATGTTTTCATTTAAGCGAAACACACTTTTAGTCACGGAGCTATTCAAAAGTGTGTTTTTTACAGGTTATCTATTTTTAGCTTGCTGTATTCCCGTGGGAATAAACGCAATAAGTTATGTAATACATTGAAAACCAGTATTTTGCGTTTGTATTGTTTGCTTCTGTTTAAGAATATTTGGTTATAAATTAGGTTTATCGATTAATTATAAACCCATCATTGAACATGAAGAACTATTTACATTCAAAACGCAGTTTTCATCAAATTGAACCTTCCTTTAAAAGGAAGAGGAATTGGAACTTAATGTTAAAACCAAGGGCTATTCCCCTGTTACGTACCATCACCTGAGATGTATTTTTTCTAGTACCCACGCAAACAAATTCAAGAACCACAGGCTTTCCGATTGAAGTGAATTTTCATTAGTGGACTGGTATGTCTACATGATGTTTTCTCCTGATTGTTGATGCATGTGCATTTGTTTCGGTGGGTAATACCTAATTCGGTAATCGTTGATTTTGTCAAAATAATTAAATGTAAAATTCTGAGGTTGTTTTAACAGCCCATCTTCTCTTTATAAGTGAAGAGTCAAAAAGTTGACTGCTCCATCATGAAAAAGACCCAAACCACTAACCTTGACCCTAATGCTGAGTTTCCGATGCTATTAATGAAACACAGTAAAATAATGATTGTGTATGCCGATAAGAGTGACCTAGAAGTGTGGAACTCCTTTAAAAATGGTGATGAATCGGCCTTTAACTTTATCTATCGCAAGCATGTCAGGGAATTATATAATTACGGTATGCAAATCTGTAAGCAGCATGAATGGGTAATGGATTGCTTGCAAGCCATGTTCGTCGATTTAAGGAAAAGGTGTATTCGCTTAGGAGATGTCCGTAGTATCAAGGGGTATTTGTTCACTGTTTTTCATAGAGAACTCTTCAAACTGATTCGGAAAAAGAGAAAAGGTGAGTTTGTGGCCATTGATGAAAGCACTGATCAGTTTTTGATCGAAGCTTCACCAGAGACCAAACTGATTGCCCAAGAGCTTTCTGGAGAAAGGAAAAAGGAGTTGGAAGAAGCCCTAAACCAACTGACCAAGCGGGAAAGGCAGGCAATATTACTGCTTTACCAAGAGGAGTTGAACTATAAGGAAATAGCAGATCTGATGGAATTTAAAGAAGTCAAAACAGCCAGGTCTTTGGTCTATAAGGCCATGGGCAAACTGAAGGAAATATTTAATGTCAATGGATGCCTCAAATGAGCATATCCCATCAATGATTATGATGTACCATCAATTCAATATGGAGGATTTTCTAAACGATGAGTTCTTTATCAAATGGGTGAAAAGCCCTGATGAAGAAACCGACCATTTCTGGTTGAAATGGATTGCTGAGCATCCTGAAAAAGTCCAACTCATTCAACAGGCTAAGGAAATAATCCTTATGGTGGATTATAAGGAAAAGTATTTTCTCTCAAACAAAGCCTATACAGATCTTTATGAGAATATCATAAAAGATACCAAAACCAAGGAATCGAGCAAAGTAAACGCCGTCAAGTGGAGAACTTGGCATAAAGTGGCGGCCATCCTACTTGTGCTGTTTTCGAGTGTCTATTGCTTCAAATATTCTTTGGAATGGGGAAAGGACATTTCCCTGTCCGAAGAGGAAATGATCATCAAATGTAATCCTGCAGGTCAAAAGTCCAGTTTCAGGTTGCCTGACGGTACGGTGGTCTACCTCCATGGTAATAGTAAACTGTCCTATCCACCATTCTTTTCCGATGATGTCAGAAAGGTCAAAATGGAAGGAGAGGCGTATTTTGAAGTAAAACAGGACCTTGACAAACCCTTTATTGTAGACTTAGGGAAAGATCAGATCAGGGTAACAGGAACCGCTTTTAATATATGTTCCCATAAAGGATTTGTCTCTTTAGCCTTGGTGGAAGGGAGTGTTACTTATGCCCCCGAAAATGGAACTTTCGAAAAGTTAGTTCCCAATCAGATGCTGACAAAAGTTCCCACCGGAAAGGTGACCAAAAAGCAGTTTGATCCCCTGGAAGTATGTGGCTGGAAAGATAAGTACCTCATTTTTAAGGATGACTCCTTTGCCATGATGGTGGCGAAGTTGGAAAGGTGGTATGGTGTCACCATTTCCGCTCACTTAAAACTAGAGTCCGACTGGTCATATTCAGGAACTTACCATGATAAATCATTGGAATATGTTCTCGACGGAATTGGCATAGCTTCACAGTTTGCCTATGAGATAGAAGGAAAAAACGTAACAATCTATAACCCAAACCAACCCTAAAACATGAGAAAAAATTACCAAAATACCAGTTGAAGGAAAGGGCAGAGAAGCATCCTTTTCTGCCCTTTGGGCCTTTGATCCAATCGCCAAACCAGACAAAGGCCAATTTCAAGTTTTATGCACTTAAAATCCTAAACAAAGTATGGAAAAAAGAATACTAAGGCAAATCATTATGCTTTCCAGATATTTTGTGGGTGCTTTTATCTTTCAGTTGTTTTTTACGGCTGTATTGATGGCAAACACAGGCAATGCCCAGTTTAAGCGTTTGGATGAGGTGAAGGTGACCATTCAGGTGGAAGCCACAGGCCTTGCCCAGATCATAACCGAACTGGAAGAGCAGACTGGCTTTCAGTTTAGCTATAACAAAGCCAAGATCTCCTTTAGGGATATTCAATTGGATATTGACCAAAAAGGAGCAGCTTTAGCGGATGTTCTTAGAGAAATATCACAAGAAACATCCCTGAAATTTGTCCGGGTGGACAATACCATTCATATCACCAAGAAAAAGTCCGGTGATATCTCCGTCAAGGAAACCCCGTCGACTGCGGAAGTGATAAAAGTGACCGGAAAGGTGGTCTCCGATACGGACGGTATGCCGATTCCCGGGGTTACTGTTCGCATAGAAGGAACCACACGGGGGACGGTGACCAATATCGATGGAGCATACACGATTGATGTGAATGAGGGCGAGACACTCGTGTTCAGTTTTGTGGGTTTTGTAGAAAAGAAGGTTGTTGTTGGTTCGCAGAGTACCATTGACATTTCTTTAGCAGAAGATCTACAGTCCTTGGACGAAGTGGTCGTGGTGGGCTATGCAGAACAGAAAAAGGAAACCATCGTGGGCGCAGTGACCCAGACCGACGGGGAGGTGCTCAAGCGCACCGGAGGAGTTTCCAATGTGGGACAGGCCTTGACTGGGAACTTGCCCGGAGTGATCACGACTTCCAGTGTGGGAACACCCGGGGAAGAAATGCCCCAAATCGTCATCCGGGGCCAAAACAGCTGGAATGGTAATTCCCCTTTGATCTTGGTGGACGGGGTAGAGCGGCCGGAGTTTTTTGCCAATATGGACATCAATTCCGTGGAATCCATTTCAGTACTGAAAGATGCCTCGGCTACAGCAGTATTTGGATCCAGGGGTGCAAACGGTGTGATCATCGTAACCACTAAGCGGGGTCGAGAAGGCAAGGCAGAAATCACTGCCAATATCAGTACCACTATGAAGTCGGTTTCCAAATTGCCAGGGAAATTGGATTCCTATGATGCAATTGGCGTTAGAAACTGGGCCATTGAGCGTGAACTCTCCCTGAGCCCAAACAGCTGGGATGAGATGATCCCACAGGCCATGCGGGAGAAGTACCGGTTTCCTGCCAACCTGGAGGAAATGGAGCGATATCCAAACGTGGATTGGCAGGATGTGGTCTTCAAGGACCAAGCCATGGCCTATAATGCCAACGTGGGCGTAAGAGGAGGAACGGATTTCGTCAAATATTTTACCAGCATCGATTACCAGTACGAAGGTGACCTTTTTCGGAAATTTGAAACAGGAAGGGGCTACCAAGCTGGATTTAACTTCAATAGAATCAACTTCAGAAGTAACCTTGATTTTCAGTTGACACCGACTACCAAATTGGGAGTTAACTTGGGCGGGACTTATGGCGTTCGCCAATCTCCTTGGGCGTATAACTTCCCGGAAAGTTACTGGAACTCTGCCTATCGAAGTCCACCAGACGTCTTTTTGCCCCGGTACTCAGATGGGGCATATGGCACGTATAGTCCTGATGATTATGCGGTTACCAACTCCTTGTTGAACTTGGCCATCAGCGGCATCAATTACATTACCACAACAAGGCTTTCCACTAATTTTTCGCTTGAGCAAGACCTCGGCATGATCATCAAAGGATTGAACTTCAGGGGAACCCTGGCTGTGGACAATTCTTTTCAGGAAACCAATAGGGGGGTAAATGATGATAATAACAGTCCCAATACCAAGTGGATCAACCCTTTTACAGGAGAGGAGGACTTTACAAATATTCTAAATCCCAATACCCGATTTGATTACGTGGAAGCAATCACATGGCAGGACCAAGCAGGGAGTGTAGACAATAATGCATCTCAAAGAAGGCTTTTCTATCAGCTACAACTGAACTATGCGAAAAGCATTGAAGGAAACCATAATTTTTCACTGATGGGACTGCTGAACAGGCAGGAGGATGCAAGAGGAAGTGTGATCCCTAGTTATCGTGAGGATTGGGTATTTAGGACTACCTATGATTATAAAAACAAGTACTTGATCGAATATAACGGTGCTTATAATGGCTCTGAAAAATTCTCTCCCGAAAATCGCTTTGCCTTTTTTTCCTCTGGGGGAATAGGCTGGAATATTACCGAAGAGAACTTTATGAAAAACATGTCCTTCGTGGACCGGTTAAAGTTGCGGGCTTCTTACGGGGAAGTAGGGGATGACAATATCGGCGGACGCTTCCTGTTTATGGACCAGTGGGTCTATGGGAGCACTTCCCAAATGGGGGTAATTGGTCAAGCTGGAGAAGACAGTCCTTACACTTGGTACAGGCAAAATGCCGTGGGCAATCCCAATGTGCATTGGGAAACGGTTTACAAGTACAATGCGGGGGTGGAGTTCGGATTTATGAATGGGCTGATCAACGGTAGCGTGGACTGGTTCAGGGACAATAGGGTAGATATCCTAATGGGTAGCGGCCGCTCGGTTCCCAGTTATTATGGTGCCACAGCCCCAGCTGCCAATCTTGGCCGTGTGGAGACCGAAGGCTATGAACTGACCATTGGGCTGAACCACACCTTTGATAGCGGGATCAGGCTTTGGGGTGATTTTTCCATGACCCATGCCATTGATCAGGTGATTGATCGAGATGATCCAGAGCTGCGTCCTGATTACCAAAAGAATGCAGGCTATCAATTGGGACAATACAGAAGTCATATCAGTGCAGGATATTACAATACTTGGGACGAGCTGTATGGCAGTCCCCAGCACAACACCAACGACATGGCCAAATTGCCTGGGAACTATTATATCGTGGATTTTAACGGTGATGGTGTCGTAGATGCCTTTGATTCTGCTCCTTATGGCTTTTCTGGCGTTCCCCAAAACACCTATAGCACCAACTTGGGTATAGAATGGAAAGGGCTGAGTCTGTACGTACAGTTTTATGGTGTGAACAACGTGACCCGGGACGTTTCACTCAGTAGTTTGGGCGGAGGCTTGAACCTGGTCTATGACGAAGGAACCTATTGGTCCAAGGAAAACACCTCGGCTGATTCACCTTTACCGAGATGGCGTTCCCAACCTGCCAGTTATAATTATGGTCCCAGGTACCTCTACGATGGTTCTTATCTCCGGCTAAAGAATGCTGAAATCGCCTATAATTTCCAGTCCGACTGGGTGAGAAGTATGGGGATGAGCAATATGCGACTTTACATCAATGGCAACAACCTCTTGCTGTGGACCGATATGCCAGATGACAGGGAATCGAACTTTGGAGGGCCATCCTGGCAAGGAGCCTATCCAACAGTAAGGAGGATCAACTTGGGTCTAAATGTTACATTCTAAACGAGCCAATCCTATGAATAGATATATAAAACCATTAATGAGAGGATCGATTTGGATAGCGATGCTTTTAATTGTCTCCTCTTGCGAAGACTATTTAGAAAGGGCACCGGAATCCATTATTTCCGAGGAGCAGGCCTTCCAAAACTTTACTAATTTCCAAGGTTATGTAGAGGAGTTGTACCACTGCGTGCCCAATTTCACCTTGTCCGGATATACCAGTTCCTGGAATTGGGGTGAGGATGAAATCGAGTCCACTGCAGGTACCTTTCATTTGTCCTATAATATCGACCGGGGCAACTTCTGGGCCTGGCAGGTAGAAAATGGCGCTGGAAACAATGGCTGGCTGGATGCAAACGGAGCCAATACGGACAGGGACCATAAAAACAAGGGGCTCTGGCCGCTTGCGTGGTATGGTATCCGCAAAGCCAATATGGGACTGGAAAATCTCTCGTTGATGACGGATGCCACCCAGGAAGAGCGGCAATTGATCGAAGGACAGCTCTTGTTTTTCAGGGCTTGGTTTCACTTTTCACTCATTCAGTACTTTGGAGGCTTGCCTTATGTGGACCAAGTATTGCCCAGTGATGAGCAATTGACGTTACCACGCTTAAGTTACCATGAATGTGCAGACCGTATAGCCCAAGATCTACAAAAGGCTGCTGATCTGCTCCCAATAGACTGGGACGATACGACTGCCGGAAGACGAACCTTGGGCAAAAACCAGCTGCGAATCAATAAGATCATGGCCTTGGGCTATTTGGGTAAAAATTACCTGTGGGCGGGGAGCCCGTTGATGAATTCGGTCTCTACAGGAAGCCAAACGTATCACGCGGAATACTGTAAGCAGGCAGCTGATGTTTTTGGAGAACTACTACAGCTTGTGGAAAGCGGGGAAACCCAATATGCCTTGCTGCCTTTTGACAAGTATAATGATAATTTCTATACCATGGGGCAAAACTGGGCGCTGGCCGGAGGAACAGAGGCGATTTTCAGGTCAACCTATTATGTTGCCAATGATACCCACTGGCGGATTTCAAAGCAGTATAAGCCTACTTTCATGGACCAAGGTGACCCGACAAATTTCTACCCAACTGCCAACTATGTCCATGATAATTTTGGCATGGCCAATGGCCTACCGTTACCGGATGATGTTACCCAAGCTGATCCGGCATCAGGATATGATCCAAACTACCCTTGGAAAGGTCGTGATCCACGGTTTTACAAGACTATCGTGTATGACGGTGTAAAAGTGGTTCAGGGGGCCATCCCAGATGCTAATCAGGAAGTCAACCGATATGCCAACCTGTATACGGGAGGGAGTTATAGAGAAGTGGTGACAGGGAGCTTATCGGGATATGCTTCGCGTAAGTTCTCCCCACTGTCAGCCAATGAATACGATAGGGCTTACGATTGGGGTTCTGCCCTACATATTAATGTGCCCTATATGAGGCTGGCTGATGTTTATTTGATGTATGCAGAAGCTACATTGATGGGATACAATAGTCTTGGAGCATCATCCTCTAATTTCTCAAAAACTCCTGTGGAGGCAGTAAACACCATCAGGGAGCGTGCGGGAATGGCACTTGTCCAAGACAGGTTTTTGGGATCGGTAAGTGATTTTCTCCCCGAGCTGCGAAGGGAAAGGGCTGTGGAGCTGGCTTTTGAAAGACACCGTTTCAATGACCTCCGTAGGTGGATGCTCCTAACAGAAGAGCCATATACCATCAAGACTTCATTCGAATTTGACCGGGCGGGGGAATTCAATACCGATGATCCTACCGAGAACAGAATTGTGAACATGAGAGAGGAAGTAATCATCGAACGGAATTTCACCTCCAAGCATTATTGGCTGCCGCTAAAGCTGGCCGATGTAAGCCTCTATCCGGAATTGTATCAAAACCCCGGATGGTAAGTGGGATGACTTTTTCAATGGTAAAACTTAACGAATTTAAATGATGAAATATATAAAATTCATTTCGGTATGCTATGTCCTTCTAGTGCTATTTCCATTGCACCTGAGGGCGCAGGATGCCAAGAAGATAAACATTGAGCCTGTGGTCAGGGCCAGTTCCGGGGATCCTATCCGTGGAGCCATCGTGACCAGTGATCTGGATGACTACTCGGCCGTATCCGATAGCTTGGGCACCGTAAAGCTGGCAGTGACCACCAATGCCTATCTGGCAGTGGAGGCTCCAGGCTACGAGACCAAAATCCTTCAGGCACATGTGGGACTGGAAGAAATCGTACTGTATCCTTATCTGGAGGGAGAGGAAGTCTTGGTGGCTTTTCAATCCAAAGATAAGCGAGATATCATGGGTGGTGTATCGTATGTCAATATGCCCGAAATCCTCAATAAGAATTACATAACCTACCCTTTGGATGGGATGGAAGCTTTTGTGGGAGGATATAACGGTAATCTATGGGGAAACAATAGCTACCTCACGCTAGTGGATGGTGTACCCCGCGACATTGGCAGTGTGATGCCTACGGAAATTGCGCAAATAACATTTCTGAAAGGCGTAAATGCCATTGCACTCTATGGAAGCCGAGGGGCAAAAGGGGTATTATTAGTCACTACAAAAAGAGGGGTGGCCAATACCCAGACGATCGATGTCCGTACCAATGCCGGTGTCAATGTTCCCAAAAGCTATCCGAAATACCTGGGATCGGGTGAATACATGAGTCTCTACAATGAGGCCAGGGCCAATGATGGACTCAGCCCTCTCTATACCGAAGAGGACATCTATAATCATTCCTCAGGAAACAATCCTTATCGTTATCCCAATGTCGACTATTATTCGGACGACTATCTACAGAAAGCCTATACGCGTTATGATGCCACCATGGAGATTTCCGGTGGCAATGAAAAGGCCCGATACTATACCAACCTGGGTTTTTGGACAGAGGGTTCCGTGCTGGATTTTGGGCAGGCTGCCGAAAACGGCAATGAGCGGTTCAACGTGCGTGGAAATGTGGACATCAACTTGAACGACTACATTTCCGCAAAAGTGGATGCCGCAGCCATTTTTTACAATGGAAGGGGGATCAATGCAGATTATTGGGGAGGATCCACCACCTTGAGACCTTACCGCTTCACGCCGCTGGTGCCGATCGATATGCTGTCGCCCGATGATGAGGTTTCGCAGAGTTATGTACAGAGCAGCCAGCACCTGATTGATGGCAAGTATCTGCTTGGCGGTACCCAGCTGGACCAGACCAATCCCATTGCGGGCAGTTATGCTGGAGGATCGTCTAAGTATACCAGCAGACAGTTTCAGTTCAATGCCGGAGTCGATGCAGATTTGAGCAATGTTTTGGAAGGATTGAGCTTTAACTCCCTGTTCGGACTGGACTATGCCACTACCTATAACCTTTCTTTTAATAACGATTATGCAGTTTACCAGCCCACATGGACAAACTTTAATGGCATCGATGAAATTGCCAGCCTTGCCAAATATGGGCAAGATGCCAGCTCCAAAACGCAAAATATAAGTAATAGCTGGTTCAGGCAGACACTTTCCTTTTCGGGACAATTCAACTATCAGAAAAACATCGACAATAGGCACCATATTTCTACGATGCTCATTGCCAATGGGTTCCAGACTTCCGAGTCCGCCATTTACCACAAGGCCAGTAACGCCAATTTAGGGCTTTATGGAAGTTATAACTATAAGGAAAAATACTACTTGGACTTTAGCGGTGCCATTGTTCATAGTGCCAAGTTGGCACCGGGCAATCGGAATGCTTTCTCACCCACCGTGTCCCTTGGATGGCGGCTCAGTGAAGAGGATTTCTTGGTCTCATCCAGCGTATTGGACGACCTAAGACTGTCCGTATCCGGAGGGATTCTCCATACCGATCTGGACATCGAGGAGTATTACCTGTATAAGGGGATCTATACTGATGAGGGTTCTTGGTACGAATGGAAGGATGGCCTGAACAATTACGCCACTGATGTGAGAAGAGGCGAAAACCTGGAATTGGCCATGCCAAAGCGAGAAGAGATCAGTGTGGAGTTGGATGCTTCCCTATTTGATAAGTTGATTACGCTAAATGGTTCCTTTTTTACCAGCAAGATGACCGGCTTGTTTGTTCAAAACGATAATATCTATCCCAACTATTTCAGCACGGGATGGCCAGTATCCTCTTGGATTCCTTATATCAACTACAACAACGATCAGCGCACAGGAGCGGACTTCCAGCTGAACCTGAACAAACGGATTGGGCAGGTCGATTGGAGCCTGGGATTCTCGGGCATTTACTATACGACCAAGGCCAGCAGAAGATCGGAGAATTTCGAGTTTGATTATCAAAGTCGAGTTGGAAAGCCTTTGGATGGACTATGGGGATTGGAAAGCATGGGATTTTTTACGGGTGTCGATGACATCGAAAACAGTCCCCAGCAAGCATTTGGTGAAGTCAAGCCGGGGGATATCAAGTACAAAGACCAAAACGGAGATGGCATCATCAACGCTCAGGACGAGGTATACCTCGGCCGGGGAGGATGGTCCGGAGCGCCATTGACCATGGGGGTAAACATCACAGCCAGTTATAAAAACTTTACCTTCTTCGCCTTAGGAACCGCCCGTACCGGGGGGTATGCCATGAAAACCAATGATTACTTCTGGGTAAATGGCGATGATAAGTATTCCGAAGTGGTCAGGGGGCGTTGGACAGAGTCCACAAAAGACATGGCTACCTATCCACGACTGACCACCTTGAATGGAGCCAATAATTTCCGGAATTCGGATTTTTGGATGTACAGCACCAACAGGTTTGACCTTTCTCGCGTCCAGCTTTCCTATACCTTCCCAAGCAACATGTTTGGTGAGCGTTTCCTGAAAGGACTGGACATTTATGCCAATGGCGCCAACCTGCTGACCATTTCACCCAACAGGGAAATTCTCGAGATGAATATTGGCAGTGCCCCACAGACCAGGTTTTATAATGTTGGTATCAAAGCGAAGTTTTAACTAGACCCAAAAGAGTGATGAAGATAACGATTAAAATAAAACTGGCCATTACTGCCTTGGTATTGATGGCCGGCTGCAGCGATCTGATCGACCCGGCGGTGGAAAACATCCAAAGCAAGGACATGATCCGGGAAAGACCAGGAATGGTACAAGGCCTATTATTGAATGCCTATTTGAGGATTCCCACCAATGGCTACAATTTTAGTGAAATGGCCACGGATGATGCGGTCAGCAATGACCTGGACAATGCCTACCTGAACATGGCCACTGGACAATGGGCATCCAATTTTAACCCCGTGGACAGGTGGAATGCTGCTAATTCCGCCATCCAATACCTCAATGAAATGCTGACCGAAGTGGGGAATACCGAGTATGCCTCCAATCCACAAGTAAATCAAATGTTTTTGGACCGATTGACGGGCGAAACCTACGCATTGAGGGCACTCTTTATGTATTACCTGTTGCAGGCACATGGAGGAATGGCCGGAGGAGAGCTTTTGGGCGTTCCCATATTTTTGGAGCCACAATCGGTAGATTCCGATTTCAATATGCCCAGGGCCACTTTTGAGGATTGTATGGCACAGCTGTATTCGGACCTAAATACTGCGATGGATTTACTTCCCATGGATTATAACAATATCGGGGATGCATCGATGATCCCTTCCAAATACCAAGATGGCGGGATTGGAGTCAATGATTATAACAGGGTTTTTGGGGATGATGCCAAGCAATTGGTATCTGGAAGGATCGCACGAGCCATCCGAGCGCAGGCTGCCTTGCTGGCTGCCAGTCCTTCTTTTAACCTGGACAATGACCAAGCCAAATGGGCCGATGCTGCTACCTATGCAGGTCAATTGCTCAACGATATCGGAGGCATAAGTGGGTTGGATCCCAAT
The DNA here is from genome assembly GCF_000325705.1 of Echinicola vietnamensis DSM 17526. Lineage (NCBI taxonomy): Bacteria > Pseudomonadati > Bacteroidota > Cytophagia > Cytophagales > Cyclobacteriaceae > Echinicola > Echinicola vietnamensis. The sequence continues at coordinate 3,154,533 of NC_019904.1, forward strand.
GGCGTGACCTGGTACAATAACAGGTCGGTAATCGACGGACTGGGAGCCGGAAACAATCCTCCAGAAATCCTCTGGCGGGGGTCTATCGGTGGCCCTTCCAATAACCTGGAAACGCAGAATTATCCCCCAACACTGTATGGCGAGGGCTTGGTAAATCCCACACAGAATTTAGTGGATGCCTTTCCTATGGCCAATGGCTATCCCATTACCGATCCTGCCGCTGGATATTCGGCTGCGGCACCTTATGCAGACAGGGATCCACGATTGGCTCAGTTCATTCTACTCAATGGAAGCACTGCCGGTCCGACGGGGGAGACCATCAATACCGCCTTGGATTCGGATACCAATGATGGACTGAACAAGGTGGAAACATCCACGCGTACGGGGTATTACATGCGCAAACTTCTGCGTCAGGACGTAAACCTGGACCCAGTGGCCACCACGGGTCAGCGGCACCTACAGCCGAGAATGCGCTATACCGAGTTCTTTTTGATCTATGCCGAAGCGGCCAATGAGGCTTGGGGCCCCATGGCAAGCGGGAGCTTTTCCTACTCCGCCTATGATGTGATCAAGGCGATCCGTCAGCGCGCTGGAATAGGATTGGACAATAATGATGCTTACTTGGAATCCATCAAAGGTGATCAGGAGGCCATGCGCCAATTGATCAGAAACGAAAGGCGATTGGAGCTGAGCTTTGAAGGGTTCCGTTTTTGGGACTTGAGAAGATGGGGCGCAGACCTGACCGAAACGGCCCAGGGAATGCGGATCCAAAATGAGGATGATTATTCCGTTATAGATGTGGAAAACCGTGTGTATCAAGACTATATGATCTACGGTCCTGTTCCGTATAGCGAGATGTTAAAGTTCAGTGCCCTCCAGCAAAATACAGGCTGGTAAGTGGGTGAATTAGGAATGATGAATAAACGATCAAGGTAATAACGAACAAACAAGATGAAGAATAAAATATATTTAATCCTAGTATTCTCGTTGGTTTTCAGCGCTTGCGAAAACCAGGATTGGGATTTTCCCGATTTCGAATACCAAACGGTTTATTTTGCCTATCAGTTTCCGGTGAGGACGATCACCTTTGGGGAGGATATCTTTGACACCTCTCTAGACAATGAAGGCAAATTCAAGTTAATGGTGACCACAGGAGGCGTTTATTCCTCTCCAACTGATGTGACCGTTCAGATAGAAGTGGACGAATCTCTGGCCGAGGGGCTGCTGTTTGAAGAAGGTGGGGAGGAAATACAAGTGCTTTCTTCTGAATATTACCAGCTAAATTCCGAAACAGTGACCATCCCCAAAGGCACAGTGGCCGGAGGGGTGGAAGTACAGCTTACCGGAGCATTTTTTAGCGATCCCCGAGCAGTGAACAGAACTTTTGTCCTTCCTGTAAGGATCACGGAAGTGATGAACGCGGATTCGGTATTGTCCGGCACTCCCGTGGTAGAAAATCCCAAAAGAGCGATAGCGGATGACTGGTTTCCTGCTCCCAAGGACTTTACGCTTTATGCCGTCAAATACATCAATGAATGGCACGGCAATTACCTGCGTAGGGGCAGGGATGTCATTACGGGTAAAAATCCAGCCATTATAGATGAAACGTTGGTCCGCCATGAAGAAAATGTGGTGGATGATGAAATCAATGAATTGGTAACGCGGTCCATGACCGAAGTGGTGTTTCCGCTTACCTTGACCGGAGAGGGAGGAGTGAACGTTTCCGCGGATCTCCTGCTGACTTTCAATGATGAGGGAAATTGTACCATTTCTGCTGCTGAGGACGGTTACACGGTTACCGGAACAGGACGTTTTGTGAAAGATGGCGAGAAGGCCAGCTGGGGAAACCAAGATCGGGATGCGTTATACCTCGAATATGAGATCGATATGGAGCAGATGCACGTGGCCACCGTGGATACTTTGGTTCTCAGGGATCGTGGTGTGGGTATGGAAACGTTTAATCCTGTGCTTAAGTAAAATGGAGAATGATGAATTAAGAATGGGCAAGATCGGCTTTGGTAGCTCGAGAAGCCTTTCCTGAGGGATACTTTCCCGATTTCAAATCCGGAGCTACCAAGTAATCGGGATTTGACTTTCCTCAATAACCAATAACCTAAGAATATGAAAACAAGATATATCAATATACTGGGAATACTCGCTCTGGGGCTCGGTACATCTTGTGTGGACTATGTGCCCACAGATGAATACCAAGTGGAAAAACCTGAAAGTATTGCCCTGCAGGAGGAATTGAATGCGTATTTGCCTCTAAAGTCCTATGTGGACAGTATTGCCCATCCTGATTTTATCCTTGGTGGAGCAGTAAGCCAGTCCGAATATGCGGATAAGGGAGTCATGTACCGCTTGATCAACAGTAATTTCAATGAAATCACGGCCGGCTATGGTATGAAACATGGAGCTGTCGTACAAGCAGATGGCAGCCTTTTACTGGATGGAGTAAACGCTATGTACGAAGCTGCAGCAGCGGCGGGAACCAGCATTTATGGTCACACGCTCTGTTGGCATGCCAATCAAAATGCGGGGTACTTGAATGGTTTGCTGGAACCGCTCGTGGTCAATTCCCCTGCTTTTGCCAATGAACTGGACCTTTCGCCAGCGTTGGAAGGTGACCTTTCCGGATGGGATACCCAAGGGGAAGTGGCTATCGCCCAAAATGAAGGAATGGGAACGGGAACGCCTGCCTTTAAGCTAAGCGCAGGGGAGAGCGTTTCGGAGCCTTCAAACCTGCAACTGGTCACCCCTGAAATGACCATTGTCCCTGGAAATGAATACGAGATCGTGGCCTATGTCAAATCTGATATACCTGCAGAGGGAAGAATCAGCTTTGAAGGCTTGGAGAACAACGAGCCTGAAATGGATTGGATGTCCACCGGTGAGATCTCGGCGACTTTTCAGACTTCCATGTCTTGGAAAGAGATTCGGATTAGGGTAAACGATTTCCAAGGGGAAACCTTCAAGATCAAATTTGACCTAGGCTATACGCCCGGTGCCACCACCTACCTGGATATCAATAACCTGTATGTCTTTGACCCCAATGGAGAACCAATGATCAATAACCTTGTCGTGGACGGGGATTTTGAGGCAGGTACCGGCTGGGGCGGCTGGGGCAATGGCTCCACCCGTGGCATTACAGAGGACGGAATGGGTTTTGGTGGAGAAGGAAAGGCCTTTTTCGTGACCAATCCATCGGTGACTGGCGGTTTCTGGGAAGTGCAGACCTCCTATGAGTTTGCTGAGCCACTGGAAAATGGCGAAGCTTACAAATTGTCCTTCTGGGTAAAAGGTGATGCCGAGGGCATCATCCGTCCTGAGCTCCAGAGTCCGGATTATTCCTCCAATGGTTATGGCCAGGTGATGGTGACGAAGGAATGGCAGCAGGTGGAGCTCACTACGACGGCCACTGCTGATGATAGAAGCCGGTTGATCTTTAGTTATGGAGAATTTGCCGGCACAGTTTACATCGATAATGTGGTCCTGAGCAGTGCCTCTTTTTCCGGTGGTTCTACCACGCTGGTACAAAAGACACCTGAGGAAAAAGAAGCCATCATTTCAGGTGAACTTGAGCGCTGGATAGCCGAAATGGTGACCAACAGTAAAGCACATGTAAAAGCTTGGGATGTGGTGAACGAACCCATGGATGACGGTAATCCTCACGAACTGAAAACGGGCATTGGCAAGACCGATATGGCATCAGATGAATTTTACTGGCAGGACTATGTGGGCAAAGATTACGCGGTCAAAGCCTTCCAATGGGCCAGGGAATATGGAAATCCCGATGACCTTCATTTTATCAATGACTATAACCTGGAATACAACCTGGACAAGTGTCAGGGCATTATCGACTATGTGGCCTATCTGGAAAGCCAAGGCGCGCAAGTGGACGGCATCGGTACACAGATGCATATCGGCATTGATTCCAACAAGCAAAATATTGCCAAGATGTTCGAAATGCTGGCGGCCACGGGCAAGCTGATTAAGGTCTCCGAGCTGGACGTAAGGGTCAATAGCTCCACACCGACCGCGGAAATCCTCCAACAGCAATCTGAAATGTACAAATACGTGGTGGACATGTACCTGCAATACGTGCCGGAATCGCAACGGTACGGCATCACAGTCTGGGGCATTACCGACAGTCCGGATGATGCCAATTGGCTGCCGGGAGAACACCAGGGGCTTTGGGACCTTGACCTCAATAGGAAACCAGCTTATGTTGGTTTTGTGGAGGGAATTCAGGGATTGTAACACACCAATGATTAGTAAATTAGCAATCAATGGTGTTTCGTTATGGACTGTTAGATAGTATCAGGTAAGGCGTGGTCGAGGTTCAATACCTAAACTGGGGCTTTAGCTTATGAAGAGCTGGGCGTTGTTTCAGGCAGGAATCGCTCTATTGATAGGTTAAAGGAGATTACCGTGCGGCAGTTGGATCGGCCTATTCCGTTTGATACTATTTAAATATATCCTACAATTATTGATTGCTGCAAAATGCAAATTAACCAGTAATTTAATGACTATGTCGAGGACTAAACGAATGGCAGGCGTTTTTCAAACTTCCATAAAGTGCCTGTTGGCTTCTGCGCTATTGTTTAGCGCATGCAAAGGCAACGCACAACATGAAGAAAATAGCACCCTGAAAACCGCCTTTGAAGATAAATTTGCAATAGGCACAGCCATGAATGCCTGGCAGATTTCCGGCAGGGATTCTGCCGCCACCAAGATTATTAAAGACCAGTTTAGCGCTATCGTGGCGGAGAACTGCATGAAGAGTGGCCGCCTGCAGCCAGAGGAAGGGGAATTTACGTTTGACCTAGCCGATCAGTTTGTGGAATTTGGGGAGCAAAATGATATGCTCATCAATGGCCATACCTTGATCTGGCATTCCCAGGCACCAAGGTGGTTTTTCACAGATGCAGAAGGGCAGGACGTATCACGCGAAGTGCTGATCGAGCGGATGAAAACGCATATCCATACCGTGGTCGGAAGGTACAAGGGCCGAGTGGATACCTGGGATGTAGTCAACGAGGCCATCTTGGACGATGGCAGTTATCGGGAAAGTAAGTTCTACCAGATTATCGGAGAGGATTTTATCAAATTGGCCTTTCAGTTTACCCATGAGGCTGATCCTGATGCTGAGCTGTATTATAATGACTATTCCATGGCTGAGCCCGGGAAAAGGGAAGGGGTCGTTCGCATGGTCAAAAAGCTCCAAGCTGAAGGCGTCAAGATTGATGGGATCGGCATGCAGGGGCATATTGGCCTGCACCATCCTGAAATCAGAGAATTTGAAAAAAGCCTTGAAGCCTTTGCCGATTTGGGTGTGGAAGTGATGGTCACCGAGCTGGACCTTACCGTGCTTCCTTCCCCTTGGGATGACCAAGGGGCTGAGGTCAGCAAAAACTTTGACTATGAGGACAAAATGAATCCTTTTCCCAATGGGCTCCCCGACGAGGTGAGGGATGCTTTTGATGCGCGTTACCTGGAGTTCTTCGCTTTATTCCTTAAGCACCAGGACAAGATTTCTAGGGTTACCCTTTGGGGAGTGGCCGACCAGCATTCCTGGAGAAACGGCTGGCCGATTCGAGGCAGGACAGATTATCCCTTGCTCTTTGATCGGGAAAATAAAGCAAAACCAATAGTGGAAAAGCTTATAAAACTAACCAAGCAGTAAATATTATTCATGATTAAATATCAAATATGTGTATCCGCAATCTTGCACGTACTTGTATATAAGCAGAATATGGTATCGAAGTATAAGGAAGGTCCTTGGTGGGGCAGGTTTTAAGGAAATGGGCAGGTCGTTAAGAAAATGAGCTAGCTCGCGTCGTGGAACAGCGAGATCCGCTCATTTTTAGGTCTGAACAGTTTTCTTAAAATTAAATTGTGCTATAGAATTTCTATATAAATATAAATCGATATTCCCAATTTAAAAGCCGTACCACAGGCCTAGATTTTTGGTCCTTTTCATCAATGGAAAAGGACAGAAAAGGGATCATAAAAGCAAAACCGAAGAATATATAGCTATGTGCAACATACCGAATAGTCATAATATCACATGAGAAAAATTAACAGTTTACTCCCTGTAATTACTTTAGTGATGGCTTTTTTAATGAGTCATACCGCGATGGCACAGGCCCAGGCCGCAAAAAATCCCATCATCCATGCGGATGTACCGGACATGTCCATGGTACGCGTAGGCGATACCTATTACATGAGCAGTACCACGATGCACATGAGCCCAGGCGTTCCTATAATGAAGTCAAAGGATTTGGTCAATTGGGAACTGATCAATTACGCTTATGACCGTTTGGGAGAGGTGGATGCCATCAATATGGAGAATGGTAAGAATGCCTACGGGGCAGGATCTTGGGCAAGCTGCTTGAGGTATCATGAGGGAATGTACTATGTCAGTACATTTTCTTCCACTACCGGCAAAACCTACATTTTCACTACCGATGACCTTGAAAATGGTCCTTGGGAATCGCATTCCTTTTCTCCTTCCTATCATGACCACACCCTATTTTTTGATGATGGTAAGATTTACCTGATCTGGGGTGGAGGAAAGCTCAGCATGGTGGAGGTCAAGGAAGATCTGTCTGGCGTCAAACCCGGCACAGAGCGGGTTTTGATCGAGAATGCTACGGCTCCTTCCGGTCCGGATGTGATGCTTCCTGCTGAAGGTTCCCAACTCTTCAAGGTGGATGGTAACTATTACCTTTTCAATATTTCTTGGCCACAGGGTGGCATGCGCACCGTTATCGTGCATCGCGCAGATCAGATAAACGGCCCTTATGAAGGGAGGGTCATGCTTCAGGACAAAGGTGTGGCCCAAGGAGGGCTGATCGATACGCCAGATGGTACATGGTATGCCTATTTATTTAGGGATTATGGGGCCGTAGGAAGAATTCCCTACTTAGTGCCTGTCCAGTGGCAAGATGGATGGCCTGTGCTGGGAGCAGCCGGAAAAGTACCCGATCAATTGGATCTTCCTGCTAATAAAAGCCTGATTCCAGGAATTGTAGCCTCGGATGATTTTGACCGGAAAAAGAAAGACAGAGACTTGCCCTTGGTCTGGCAGTGGAACCATAACCCGGATCCTGAACATTGGTCTGTGCGTAAGCGAAAGGGCTTTCTACGCCTGACCACTGCAAGAGTGGACAAGACGTTGGTGGATGCGAAGAATACCCTGACCCAACGGACTATTGGGCCATACTGTGAGGGAATTATCAAGATGGATGTTTCTGACATGAAGGACGGTGATTTTGCAGGCCTTGCCCTGCTCCAGAAGCTGTACGGCCAAGTAGGGGTAAAGGCAGTCAATGGTGAAAAGGTCCTTGTCATGGTCAATGCCGATGCGGGAGAACCGGAAGAAATCGAACGAATTCCATTCCATGCCAACACTGTTTACCTGAAAGCCACCGGTGATTTTACCGAACGAAAGGATGAAGCCAACTTCTATTACAGCTTGGACGGAAAAGACTGGAAGCCTATCGGATCCACTTTGCACATGAAATATACCCTTCCCCATTTTATGGGTTACCGGTTTGGGTTGTTTAACTACGCCACCAAATCGCCAGGAGGCCATGTCGATTTCGACTTCTTTCACATTACCGATACACGACGCTAACCACATGCCAACTATATGATGCCTAAATTAACTGCTAACAAATGCTACCGATGGATATTGATTTTATTCTCTTTTTATGGAAGTACTGTCCACGCCCAAAACCCTCTGGTAAGGGATCAGTTTACCGCTGATCCATCAGCCATGGTGGTGGGGGATAGGATTTATGTATATCCTTCTCACGATATTTATTGTGAAGAAAATAACGGAAGGGAAAACTGGTTCTGCATGCAGGATTACCATGTTTTTTCTTCTGATAACCTCACGGAATGGACGGACCATGGCGTTATCCTCAGCCAAGAAAATGTACCTTGGGGCAATCCCTCCGCCAACAGCATGTGGGCGCCGGACTGTATCGAGCGGAACGGAAAATACTATTTTTATTTTCCTGATCACGGCCAGGAGTCCAGCATTAATGGCAAGGGCTTTACCATAGGAGTGGCCGTGGCCAATCATCCCGCAGGCCCCTTCGTTCCCCAAGATCAGCCGATTGAAGGAGTGAAGGGAATAGATCCCAATGTGTTTATTGATGATGATGGCCAAGCCTACCTTTATTGGTCCCAAGAGCATATTTATGGAGCAAAACTTAAGGATAATATGCTTGAGCTGGCGGGAGATCCTGTAATCCTGAAGGAACTTCCAGATCAAGGGTTAAAAGAGGGACCGTATATGGTCAAGAGGAACGACACCTATTACCTCACCTATCCCCATGTGGCCAATAAAACCGAGCGTTTGGAGTATGCGATGGGAAGCAGTCCATTGGGACCTTTCGATTTTAAAGGTGTCATCATGGACGAATCTCCCACAGGCTGCTGGACCAACCACCATTCGATCATCCCGTTCAAGGGGCAGCATTTCTTGTTTTATCATCATAATGATTACTCGCCGGGATTTGATAAAAACCGCTCCATCCGTGCGGACAGCCTTTTTTTTGAAGCCAATGGTGAGATTAGAAAAGTGCAGCCGACCCTTAGGGGAATTGGGGTGACCCAAATGACCGATCACATTCAAATGGACAGGTACAGTGCACTTGGAGAACAAGGAGCTTCCATAGCCTTTTTGGACCCATCACAGCCTTTTATGGGATGGAAAGTCACTTTGGCAGGTGGAGCTTGGGTGAAGTATAACCGTGTCGAATTCCATCAAGGTGTCCAAACGGTACGCCTCCGCATCCAAGCCAAAGATGCGGGGAAATTGGCCTTGCGATCAGGAAAGGAGGATGGACAGGTCATGGCGGAGATCGGATATTCGGAGAGTGAGGACTGGACAGTAGTCCAAGGAAAAGTCAAAGGAAACCCTTCCGGCATCCATGACCTCGTATTGGTGAATGAAAATGGAAAAAGGGTGGCGGTCGATTGGATCAATTTTGAGTAAGGAAAGTAAAGGAAATGAAGCAAATCAATTCATTTAGTAACTTCAGGCCAATGGAGTTTTGGTGGAAGTCTTTGGTGTGGTGCATGGTGAGCCTGTATGGGAGCATTATATGTCCTGGGCAAGTAGCCGGTCAGGAGCTCAAACTCTGGTATGATGATCCCGCAGCATCTTGGGTGGAAGCCCTTCCGATAGGAAATGGAAGGTTGGGTGCCATGGTTTTTGGTGACCCCTATGAGGAAGTGATCCAGCTGAACGAAAACACCCTCTATGCTGGCCGTCCACACAGAAACGATAATCCCGACGCAAAGGAAGCGCTGGCCGAAGTGCAATCGATGATTTTTGATGGTCAATATGGTGCTGCCCAGCATCGGATCAATGAGACATTTTTTTCGGGAATCAATGGAATGCCCTATCAGACAATGGGGCAATTAAAGCTTTATTTTGACGATGAGCGAGAGGTGAAGGAATACCGGAGGGAACTTGACCTTAAAAAGGCCCTTGTCACCACGCATTATAAGAAGGGCGATACCCACTTTACCACACAAGTTCTCGCCTCGCATCCCGATCAGGTCATGGTTATTCACCTGACTGCCGATAAGCCTGGAGCCATTCATTTTACGGCTTTGGTGGACAGGCCCGGACCCTTCCAGCTGCAGCACGCCGCCAATGGGGAATTGCTTATGACAGGCACTTCCGGTGATCATGAAGGTATCAAGGGCGGGGTGGAATTTGCCACTAGGGTAAGGGTCAAACATTCAAAAGGGGAGATGGTCAAGACAGGTGAGGGAATTGCAGTGAACAATGCCAATTCAGCTACCATTTATATTTCCATGGCCACTAATTTCAAGCAATATGATGACATCAGCGGTAATGCAGTGGAATTGTCCAAGCAACACCTCGAAAAGGCCTTGGGCAAGTCATTTGATCAAATCAGGAAATCACACGAGGAAGATCATCGCCGGTATTTTGACCGTGTGTCGCTTGATTTGGGGGAAAGTGAAGCAGAAAAGGATCCAACTGACAAAAGGGTAGAAAACTTTTCGAAAAGAGACGACCCAGGGCTGGCTGCTTTATATTTCCAGTTTGGACGTTACCTGCTGATTGCCGCCTCCCGGGCAGGAGGCCAACCGGCCAACTTACAGGGGATATGGAATGACCAGCTCAACCCGGCCTGGGACAGCAAGTACACGGTAAACATCAATACAGAGATGAACTATTGGCCGTCTGAAATCACCCACCTTTCTGAGATGAACGAGCCGCTAGTGGAGATGGTCAGGGAACTTTCCCAAACAGGAAGAAAAACAGCCAAGGACATGTATGGCGCCCGTGGCTGGGCAATGCACCATAATACCGATCTTTGGCGGATCACCGGTCCAGTGGACGGCGCATTTTGGGGTATGTGGCCCATGGGAGGAGCTTGGCTCACCCAGCACCTTTTGGACAAATTCGATTTTTCTGGCGATACAACCTATCTAAAATCCATTTATCCCATACTAAAAGAGGCCTGCTTATTTTATTTGGATATCCTAAAAGTAGCTCCGGAAACGGGCTGGAAGGTGGTGGTACCATCGATTTCTCCAGAGAATGCTCCTTATCTGGACCATGATGCTTCTGTAGGTGCCGGACATACAATGGATAACCAGCTGCTGTCAGACTTGTTCCAGAGAACTTCCCGTGCGGCCAGTATCTTGGATGATAAGGCATTTGCGGAGCAGTTGAAGGATAGTTGGGCACTGCTTGCACCCATGCAAATCGGACGATGGGGCCAGCTGCAAGAATGGATGTACGATTGGGACAATCCAGAAGACCATCACCGTCATGTTTCCCACCTGTATGGGCTTTATCCCTCCAACCAGATTTCACCTTACCATACACCTAAGTTATTTCAGGCAGCCAAAACTTCCCTTATGGCAAGAGGAGATGAATCTACCGGATGGTCCATGGGATGGAAAGTCAACCTTTGGGCCAGATTACTTGATGGAAATCACGCACTCAAGTTGATCAAGGACCAATTGTCCCCGTCCATCCAGGCGGATGGCAAACAAAAAGGAGGTACCTATCCGAATCTATTTGATGCACATCCACCATTTCAGATTGATGGCAATTTTGGCTGTGCGGCGGGAATTGCAGAGATGCTGGTTCAAAGCCATGATGGAGCCATTCACCTTTTGCCTGCTCTGCCCGATGCATGGGAGACAGGAAAGGTGAGTGGGTTGAGGACAAGAGGTGGGTTTGAGGTGGAAATGGCCTGGAAGAATGGAAAACCGCAAAAAGTGACCATCAGCTCTACATTAGGAGGCTATTGTAGGATTCGCTCTTATTATCCCCTGAGCGGAGAAGGACTTCAACCAGCTACCGGGGAAATCAGCAATCCGTTCTTTCAGACGCCTGAAGTAAAACCGGCTTTGGTTGCTTCAGCATCTACATTATTGCCACTGGTTTTGGATGAAATATATGAATACGATTTATCCACCAAACCAGGAAAGAAATATGAACTTCATGCGAAATGACCTTTGTAAAAAGTAACATGCTAAGACTGATCAATCCAAATCATATAAAAAGAGCAAATGAGAAGAGGCTTTTGCTAATGGCAATTACGCTGACCATACTGAATGTCCTTTCACTGATGGATCATGAACTTCAAGCCCAAGTCTCGGAACGTGACAGTCTTTATAACCTGACCCAGCAAGACTACGATGACATGAAACAAAAGCTGGGGCTAAAGGCAGCCATGCGTCCTGGGCCTTCTGGAGATCCTTCCGCTGCTAATGCCGCCAATACTGATGAATCAAAAGTGAGGAGTTATTCCTTGCCAGATCCGCTTATTGCAAAGGACGGGAAAAAAGTCACGTCACAAGGAGGTTGGGAGGAAGAAAGAAGGCCTCAAATCGTACAGGACTTAGAAACCGAAATGTATGGGGCCTTGCCCGCCAATTTACCTGCCGTGACCTGGCATGTGGTCTCGGAGAAAGATACCGTAATTGCAAATTTTCCGGTGACCGAAAGATTATTGGTCGGCAAAGTGGACAATGCGAGCCATCCCGAAATTGATGTACAAATCGAGTTGCTTGTGGGAGTACCTACTGCAGTTACAGCGGAGGTTCCATTGGTGATGGAGTTTGGATTCATCCGGTGGCCATTTGGCAATCCTTCGGCGGAGCCCGCCAGTTATTTCATGTCCCCTTACGAACCCCGTTGGAAACAGCAATTGCTGGCTAAAGGTTGGGGGTACGCCGTATTGGTTCCTTCAAGTATCCAACCGGATCATGGTGCTGGATTGCGAACTGGAATTATCGGATTGGCCAACAAGGGGAAATTCCGGAGACCTGAACAGTGGGGAGTACTTCGTGCTTGGGCATGGGGAGCCAGTCAGGCCATGGATTATTTTGAAAGTGACCCGAATGTGGATGCTTCTAGGATTGGCATCGAAGGTACATCGCGGTACGGAAAAGCAGCCTTGGTCACGATGGCCTTTGATAACAGGTTTTCACTTGGATTTATAGGTTCCTCTGGCGCCGGAGGAGCATCCATCCTGAGGAGGAACTTTGGAGAGCAGGTGGAAAACTTGACCTCTTCAGCCGAATACCATTGGTTTTGCGGGAATTTCTTGAAATATGGTAGTGACCTGGCGGTAGATGATTTACCTGTGGATGCACATTCCCTACTGGCCCTTTGTGCTCCACGGCCTGTGTTTATCAGTGTGGGGTCGCCTTTTATCGAGGGGCAATGGGTGGATGCCAGAGGGATGTTTTTGGGAGGAGTCCAAGCAAGTCCTGTGTATGAACTTTTGGGCAAGAAAGGTCTTGGAACCTCGGAATTCCCAGAAATGGGCACTGCCTTGACTGATGGTGAAGTGGCTTTCCGGCAGCATGCAGGAGGCCATTCTACAGGCCCCAACTGGAGTACTTGGATTGCTTGGGCTTCACGATATTGGAATACAGGGCTATAAATAATTTAAAATATAAAAAGCTGTTGAAATGAAATCTACCTTTTATTTAACTTTCCTTTTTTGCTTAGGGTTTTTCGGGAAATCATATTCCCAAAACCCTATCATCACCGATGTATTCACAGCCGATCCTGCTCCGATCGTTTATCAGGATACCGTATTCCTGTACACGAGCCACGATACCGCTTCCGTGGAAGCCACAAACTATCAGATGAAAGACTGGTTGGTGTTTTCGTCTACTGATATGGTGAATTGGACCAATCATGGTGCTCCGCTTTCCCCAAAATCATTTTCTTGGGCCACTGGTGATGCCTATGCCGCCCATTGTGTAGAGAAAGATGGTAAGTTCTATTGGTATGTATCCACCTTTCATAAAAAAGATGAAAACAGCAATGGCGGTGCAGCCATTGGGGTAGCCGTGTCTGATAGTCCTACTGGTCCCTTCAAGGATGCTTTGGGAAAAGCATTGATCGTCAATGAAATGACTACTGATAATGAGCACGGTTGGGATGATATCGATCCGGCAGTTTTTATCGATGACGATGGCCAGGCGTATCTTTATTGGGGAAATGGAAGCTGTAAATGGGCCAAGCTCAAAGACAATATGGTGGAGCTGGACGGTCCGATCCATCACTTCAAGCCTAAGCATTTTATCGAAGGCCCTTGGGTGTACAAACGGCAAGATCTGTATTATTTGGTGTATGCCAGCGCCGGCACAAAACCAGAAATGATAGAATACTGTACTGCCTCAAGTCCCGAAGGCCCGTGGAACTACCAGGGAATCATCATGGAAAATGTCCCCAACTGCTTTACCGTTCATTCTGGAATAGCCACCTATAAGGGAAAAGATTATTTCTTTTACCATAATGGGACACTTCCCACCGGAGGCAGTTATAGACGCTCCATCTGTGTAGATTATATGCATTATAATGAAGACGGCACCATCCGGAAAGTGACGCAGACAAAAGAGGGAGTACTTCCGGCAGAGTGATTATCCATATGTATCAAGACATAAAAGAAGAGAAAAGCATAAAGAGAAAAGAGGCTCCGCCGCTCCTGTCTGCCGCCAAAGGCAGGGTGGACGAGGCAGCGTGCGAACTGTGAATCCTGATAGCTATCGTGATCGGAGGGCTCAGAAAACAAAATAAAACCAATTAATAAACCATCTAAATGAAAGAAACATTCAAAAAAATATCTCTGGTGCTTGTCATTATGACCCTAGGGGTTTCTGCCCAAGCCCAGGACAAGAATTTTTACATTTTTCTTGCTTTCGGCCAATCCAATATGGAAGGAGCAGCGAAGTTTGAAGAACAGGATAGGGAGGTAAATCCACGGTTTCAGGTCTTACAATCCATTGATTGTCCTGATTTGGGCAGGGAAAAAGGGCAATGGTACCCGGCTGTTCCGCCATTGACCCGATGCCATACGGGGCTCACTCCAGCCGATTATTTTGGAAGGACCTTGGTAAAAAACCTGCCAGACAGTATCCGGGTGGGCGTGATCAATGTGTCTGTGGGAGGATGTAAAATAGCGCTGTTCGAAAAAGATACTTATTCCTCCTATGTCGATACAGCGCCTGATTGGATGCTGAACATGATCAAGGTATACGATGGAGATCCTTACGGCCATTTGGTGGAACTGGCAAGGAAAGCGCAGGAGGATGGCGTGATCAAAGGGATTCTACTCCATCAGGGCGAGTCCAATACTGGTGATGTCCAATGGCCCAATAAAGTGAAGGGAGTATATGAAAACCTGCTTTCCGACTTGGGCTTGGTACCAGAGGAAGTACCGCTATTGGCTGGGGAAATGGTCAGTGCCGAGCAGGGAGGGAAATGTGCCAGCATGAATGCCATCATTGCCACCTTACCGGAGGTGATTCCCAATGCCCATGTGATCTCATCCCAAGATTGCGAAGCGGTTTCCGATGGGCTGCATTTTTCAGCAGCAGGATACAGGGAGCTAGGCAGACGCTACGGAGCCAAAATGAGCTCGATTTTAGAAAATTAACCAATAAACTACCATGAGAAGAATAACCTGTTTAATGCTATTGTTTGTCTGGAGTACAACGATTGGTTTTGGTCGCCAACAAGTGGAAAAGGAAGCTCCGGAAGGTTTCGACCAAGTGCAAAGTGATATATCCCATGGGAAATTGGATACGGTGAAGTATACTTCCAATACAGTGGGTACGGAACGTAAAGCGGTAATTTATACCCCGCCAAACTTTGACAAAGGAAAAAAATACCCTGTCCTCTACCTTTTACATGGCATCGGAGGGGATGAAACAGAATGGTTGCGAGGCGGTCAGCCCCAAGTGATCATGGACAACCTCTATGCTGCGGGAAAAGCGGAGCCCATGATCATCGTCATGCCCAATGGGCGCGCCATGAAAGATGACCGTGCCACGGGAAATATCATGGCAAAAGATAAGGTAGAGGCCTTTGCCACCTTTGAAAAGGACCTGCTCCATGACCTGATCCCTTTTGTGGAAAGCCATTATCCCGTTTTGGCCGACAGGGAGCACCGGGCCATTTCTGGTTTGTCCATGGGCGGTGGCCAAACCCTTAATTTTGGCTTAGGAAACTTGGATTATTTTGCATGGGTCGGGAGTTATTCTGCAGCACCAAATACCAAAAGCCCTGAAATGCTGGTGCCGGATCCTGCGTACGCCAGGGAGAAATTGAAATTGCTTTGGATATCCTGCGGGGACCAGGATGGCCTATTGAGCTTTAGTCAGCGTACCCATGATTACTTGGTAGAAAAGGATGTTCCCCATATTTTTTATATCGAGGAAGGTGGCCATGATTTTAAGGTATGGAAAAACGGACTCTATATGTTTTCACAACTGTTGTTTAAGCCAGTGGATCAGGCTAAATTCAATCAATACAGTCCCTTAGGCATTGCCGCGGCAACGAACGTACGTGGGGCGAAGTTTCCACAAATCATGCCTGACGGAAGTGTAAAGTTCAAGTTTAGGGCCCCATCTGCGGATAATATCCAGGTGGATTTGGGGAAAAAATACCCTATGACAAAGAACGATCAAGGAGAGTGGGAAGTGACCACCGATCCATTGGGCGAGGGGTTTCATTACTATTCTCTGTTGATTGATGGGGTTGCGGTAGTAGATCCTGCGAGTGAGGCTTTTTATGGTATGGGCAGAATGGCCAGCGGTATTGAGGTTCCATTTTCCGGGGATGATTTCTATGCGGTCAAGGATGTTCCTCATGGCGAAATCAGGCAAGTGAGGTACTATTCTCCAGTGTTACGGACGTGGAGGAGGTATTTTCTTTATACACCTCCCGGATATGATCATCATTCCGCTCAAGGATATCCGGTACTTTATATCCTTCACGGCGGTGGAGAAGACGCAAGAGGTTGGGGACAGCAGGGGAAAACAGATTTGATCCTTGATAATCTGATTGCAGAAGGAAAAGCTAAACCAATGCTAGTGGTGATGCCTGACGGCAATATGCCGATAGCCGCATTTGAGGAAAGGGGCTTACAACTATTCGAAAGTGAACTGAAAGATGCCATCATCCCCCATGTGGAAAAGCATTACCGGGTGGAGGAAGGCCCAGCCAACAGGGCATTGGCGGGGCTCTCCATGGGAGGAATCCAGACACTTTATGCCGGCATCAATAACACGAATATGTTTTCCCATTTGGGTGTATTCAGTTCTGGCTGGATTTCCCAGCGTCAAAATGGTATTGCCGAAAAGCAGTATGCCTTGATGGAAAAAAACGCTGCCAAGATCAATGCTGAATTGAATCTTTTTTGGATTTCCATGGGAGGAGAAGAGGATATAGCCCATGATAATTGTGAAAAAATGTTAGGGGAGTTTGATCGGATAGGGATAAACTATCGCTATAGTGAGTATCCTGGTGGCCATACTTGGCCGGTGTGGCGGCATGATCTCCACCATTTTGCTCCTTTACTTTTCCAATGAGCATTAAGGTATAGTAAACCACACCGAGCATATAAGTCATATCGAATTAAATCACATCAAACCTATTAAAAGTACAACATGAAAACGGTTAATTATTCCCTGTTTACTGTCTTTTTAATCCTATTATTTACTGTTGATGCCAGTGCGCAAGACAGCAGGAAGGTATCCAGTCCTGATGGTAAGCTTGTCTTCGTCGTGGAGACCGTGGAGGGGAAGTGGCACTATGACGTTCTTTATGATGATAAACCGATGCTGGAGCACTCCCCATTGGGACTGAAGACCAATGAAGGGGACTTTACTTCAAGCCTGAGCTTTGTGGCGGCTTTCATGGATGTAATAACCACACAATACAAACAGGAAAAGATAAAGACCGCCTCCGTGAAGTATGAGGCCAACACACTGGATTATACCATAAAGAATGAGGAAGGAAAACAAATGGTCCTTCGTGTTCAAGTGAGCGACCACGATATTGCCTTTCGGTATGAGCTGCCCAAATGGGGAGACACGCGGGCCACGGTGGTAGAAAAGGAATATACCGGATTTCGGTTTCCAGCAGAAAGCTCCGCCTTTCTTTCCTCAATGATGAGGCCGATGACCGGGTTTGCGCGGACGGCTCCCAGTTATGAAAGCGGTTATGTGACAGATGCTGATTTGAAAAGTACTACTGCAGAGTATGGTTATGTTTTTCCTGGACTTTTTAAGATTGGTGAAAATGGCTGGGTCCTGCTGTCCGAAACAGGCGTGGGTAGCAATTATAACGGCGCTCACCTCAGCAGCTTCACGGATGGAATATACACCATGGAATATCCCCAAATGGAGCAAAACAATGGTTTTGGGAGTACTGGTGCCCAAATCGGACTTCCGGGCCACACCCCTTGGCGGACCCTTACCGTAGGAAAATCCCTTAAGCCGATCGTAGAGACCACCATTCCCTTTGATGTGGTGGAGCCGCTATATGAGCCGTCTACTGCCTACCAATATGGGAAAGGAACCTGGAGCTGGATAGTCTGGCAGGACAACAGCATGAATTATGAAGACCAAGTGAAGTACATTGATCTGGCCGCGGCCATGGATTTTGAATACATCCTGATCGATGCGTGGTGGGATGAAAGAATTGGCTATGAAAAGATGGAAGAGCTGATCCAGTATGCCAATTCGAAGGAGGTTAATGTCTTCCTTTGGTACAATTCCAACGGAAGCGCTAATGATGCATTTCAGACTCCCCTGAACAAAATGAACACTTCCGTAGCCAGGAAAGAGGAAATGAAATGGTTGAAGGAAGTTGGGGTAAAAGGCTTGAAAGTGGACTTTTTCGGTGGAGACAAACAGGAAACCATGCGGCTATATGAGGATATTTTGGTGGATGCCAATGACCATGGCTTGATGGTGATTTTCCATGGGACTACTTTGCCCAGGGGTTGGGAAAGAATGTATCCCAATTTTGTAGGAAGTGAGGCCGTGTTGGCTTCGGAGATGTTGATTTTCTCCCAAGATGTGAGAGAGAAGGAGGCATATTATGCATCATTGCATCCATTTATAAGAAATTCAGTGGGAAGCATGGAGTTTGGCGGGGTTTTGCTCAACAAATTCCTCAACAAAGGAAATGAACGTGGCCAAGAGCGGCTGACCACTGACGTTTTTCAGTTGGCCACAGGGGTACTTTTCCAGAATCCGGTCCAAATGTTTGGCTTGACACCAAATAACCTGACTGATGTACCCGAATTTGAGCTGGAGTTTATAAGGGAGCTACCCACGACTTGGGACGAAACGGTCTTTATCGATGGATACC
Source organism: Echinicola vietnamensis DSM 17526 (assembly GCF_000325705.1). Lineage (NCBI taxonomy): Bacteria > Pseudomonadati > Bacteroidota > Cytophagia > Cytophagales > Cyclobacteriaceae > Echinicola > Echinicola vietnamensis. The sequence goes on from NC_019904.1 coordinate 3,173,224, forward strand.
CAGGCAAATATAGTGTCTTGGCGCGAAGAAATGGAAAACGCTGGTATGTCGCTGGTGTCAATGCTGAAAATGCTCCCAAGACCTTGAGGATAGCTCTTCCCATGCTCCAAGGCCAGCAGGTTTCCCTGTACAATGATGGCGATAAAAGACAGCCTACGCACCAAACGGTGGAAGTAGGAGAAAATGGAGAATTGACCGTGACGGTCCAGCCAGGGGGAGGCTTTGTGATAACGAATTAAGGACAATTCCATGAATATAAGCTTTAAAAAACTCGTTTATTCGGCATTCCTCCTTGGAGGGACTTGCCTGAACGCCCAGGGCCAAAACCCCATCATCCAAACTTCCTATACGGCAGATCCCGCTCCGATGGTCTATAATGGCAAGGTATATTTATACACCTCCCATGATGAGGATCATTCGACGTGGTTTACGATGAATGACTGGAGATTGTACACCACAGAGGACATGGTTAATTGGACAGATCATGGGGCAGTCTTGTCCTATAAGGATTTTAGTTGGGGCAAAATGAATGCCTGGGCGCCGCAGTGTATCGAACGGGACGGAAAATTTTATATGTACGTGCCCATTACCGATAGGAATCATAAAAACGGTATTGGAGTAGCCGTATCCGATAGCCCATATGGACCTTTTATTGATCCTTTAGGCAGGCCCTTAATCAGCAATAGCATGGCCGATATTGACCCGACGGTTTTTATAGACGATGATGGGCAGGCTTATCTGATGTGGGGAAACCCGGTCTGTTATTATGTGAAACTGAACAAGGATATGATTTCTCTTGATGGGGAGATAGGGCAGTTTCCCAATACGGTAGCTGCTTTTGGTAAACGTAAAGGCAAAGAAGATCCACGTCGCCCCACGACCTATGAGGAAGGGCCTTGGCTGTACAAGAGAAATGACCTGTATTACCTGCTTTTTGCTGCGGGGCCATTACCCGAGCATATTGGCTATTCGACCAGTACGAGCCCTACAGGCCCATGGCAATACCAAGGCGTGTTGATGCCTACCGAGGGAAAGAGCTTTACCAACCACCCAGGTTTGGTGGATTTCAAGGGAAAGACCTATCTGTTTTACCATAATGGGGCATTGCCCGGAGGGGGAGGGTTTACCCGTTCGGTGTGTGTCGAAGAGGTGAAGTTCAATGAAAACGGAACCATCATGCCCCTCACAATGAGCCATGGAATTGCCGAAGGGCTTTCGCAATTGAACCCGTTTAGGAAAAATGAAGCGGAAACCATTGCATGGTCAGAAGGAGTCAGCACTGCGCAAAACGAAGGAGTGGGCAATTACGTCATTGCGGAACATGACGGTGCCTATTCCATGGTCAAAGGAGTAGATTTTGGAGATGTGGGCGCCACGACCATTCATTTGCGGCTGGCGACGACCCACAATGGGAATGTGAGCGTGGAAGTAAGGCTGGATGGCTTGGAGGGAGATTTGATTGCCGAAGTGGAGGTTCCGCTCACTGGCGGAAGTGACCGCTGGGCCCTTGTCAAAAAACAACTTACCAAGGTGACAGGCGCACATGATCTCTACTTTATCTATAAAGGCAAGGCACCAAAAGACGTATTGTATTTCGATTATTGGATGTTTTCAAAATAATCCTCTCAGCAAAATTAAATAGAATCCATATTAAGAAGATAAAAATGAAGAAACGACCTATTATCCTATTGGCTTTTTTATGGGCCACTTTTACTTTTAACCAAGCGTTAGGAAGGCAGGAAGCCGACCGTACCCCGCTGTTTACCAAGGTGATCTATCAGGGAGACGATCAGGTATATCATGATCATCCTCTGGAGGAGGGGGAATTTTACAATCCAATCCTCCAAGGATGCTACCCCGATCCAGCCATTACCAGAAAAGGAGACGATTACTATATGGTTTGTTCTTCTTTTGCGATGTTTCCTGGCGTCCCCCTTTTCCACTCCAATGATTTGGTGAACTGGACCCAGATCGGCCATGTCCTGGACCGAACGTCTCAATTGGATCTCCATGATACCGGGATCAGTTCAGGGGTGTATGCACCAGGAATCACCTATAATCCCCACAACGATACGTTTTACATGATCACGACGGCTTTTGCCGGAGGATTGGGTAATATTATCGTCAAGACAAAGGATCCCAAACAAGGGTGGAGTGATCCCATAAAACTTGATTTTGATGGTATTGATCCGTCTATTTTCTTTGATGAGGATGGAAAGGCCTATGTCGTCCACAATGATGCACCACCGAGGGGAGAAGAACTGTACAATGGCCACCGTGTGATCAAGGTATGGGAATATGATGTGGCAAAGGACCAGGTGATAGCAGGTACTGACAAGATCATCGTAAATGGAGGGGTGGACCTTTCCGAGCAACCCATCTGGATAGAGGCTCCTCACCTTTACAAAAAAGACGGACGCTATTACCTGATGTGTGCAGAAGGTGGTACTGGAGGTTGGCACAGCGAGGTGATTTTTGTGTCGGATTCGCCAAAGGGACTGTTTAAGCCTGCTCCCAGTAACCCTATCCTTACCCAAAGGTACTTTCCAAAGGACCGCAAAAACAAAGTGGACTGGGCTGGACATGCCGATTTGGTGCTGGGGCCGGACGATAAATATTATGGGGTTTTCCTTGGTGTAAGACCAAACGAAAAAGACCGTGTCAATACCGGAAGGGAGACATTTATCCTGCCGGTGGATTGGTCAGGTGAATTTCCGATTTTTGAGAATGGCTTGGTACCGATGAAACCCAAGCTAAAGGTACCAGCTGGAGTGGTCAATAAAACAGGCGCAAACGGCTTTTTTCCCAATGGGAATTTTACTTACGAGGAGGATTTTACAGGTAAACAGTTGGATTACAGGTGGATCGGTCTGAGAGGTCCCAGGGAAGCCTTTATTGCTACATCCAAATCTGGCTTGGAGATCACTCCTTTTGCCGCCAATATCAAGGAGCTTAAACCTACTTCCACGCTTTTTTACCGGCAGCAGCACAACCGCTTTTCGTTCACTGCGGACATGCATTACCTTCCGGGGTCAGCAGAAGAGTTGGCAGGGATCACCTGTCTGCAAAACGAAAGCTTCAACTATGTTTTCGGGGTGACCAAAAAGGGAAGTGATTACTATGTGGTCCTTCAGCGCAACGAAAAGCCGTCCATGAGGAGCAGAGATACCAAATCCACCACCATTGCCAGTGAGCGAATTCCATTTGACGGGCAGATCAGTCTTCAGGTCAGTGCAGATGGAGACAATTATGAATTCGCTTATGCCGTGGATGGAGGAACACCGAAAAATCTGGGAGGGACCGTTTCCGGCGATATTCTTTCCACCAATGTGGCTGGAGGGTTTACCGGAAGTATGATCGGCCTGTATGCCACCAAATCTAATGATGCCTTGCCTGTTTCGGAGTAGTTGATGATTTCTCCAATTAGAATGGATAAGTGATGCGGAGAAGGAACTAGATAACGAAACATGCTACTGTACAATACATAATTGATTTTAACCTAATAAATAACCTGATGATGTCGTACATAATGAAAACCCTCACCAAAACCGTCCTTACTGGAGTTTTGCTCCTGTGTGCCAACGTTATTTTGGCGCAGGATGGGACCATGTATCCAATTGACAACCCTGAAGAACCCAATGCCATCCCCTTGGAAACAGGAGGGGTGGCAGGCCAACCTTCTCAGGAGACTTGGTTCCGTCAATGGGGCGACCCGATGGCCCGAAATATCAGTACCGCCACCCTGACTCCTTTTTTCCCCGAACCCGGCAAGGCCAACGGCACTGCGGTGATCGTAGCGCCCGGGGGAGGATTTAGGTGGCTTTCTATGGGGAACGAAGGCTGGGAAGTGGCCAAAGCCCTTACTGAGCAGGGGATCACGGCATTTGTACTCAAATACAGGCTGCATCCGACCCCCGAATCGTTGGAAGATTTCAGTAATTCCATGAACAGGACCTTTGACGAAGCAGCTAAAGGGACACAAGATAGGGAAGCCCCTCGAAGACCTCGCAGGAACCTTTCCGATCAACTTGAAGATGCAGAAGCAGCCTATGCCATGATTGTGGAACGTGCAGAAGAATGGGGCGTAGATACCGACAGGATAGGCATGATCGGTTTTTCTGCTGGTGCAGGTCTTACCATGCACTGCACCCTTAATTCAGTCACCATGGATTTGGCCTTTATCGGCCCGGTCTATGGTGGGATGGGAGAAGTAGAGGTACCAAAGAATGCACCTCCAATGTTCAATGTAATTGCCAGTGATGATTTTCTTTTCAACGGGCAATTTGGTGTGATCCGCTCTTGGTATGAAGCGGGTATACCGGTAGAGTTCCACCTTTACCAAAATGGCGGTCATGGTTTCGGCCTAGGAAATCCCGACCGCACCAGCAACGGATGGTTTGAAGCCTTTATGCACTGGTTGGACGTGAATGACTTCCTAGAGGGAGATGATAAGTGAAAATTGAATGAAGGGATATGCATGTATCCCCACCGAGAACCTTAGAAGTTGGGGTATCGGTAGGCGGATATGATATAGGAAAGGTTCTCTTTGTTACATAAAATTGGAGCATGAAGCATTTATTCGGATTTTGTGTAACGGTATGGGGTTTTTCCAGTTGCCATGATTTCCCTACCCAGGGATTTGACCATATATCAAAATGATTTCATCAAAATGACCTCATAATGAAAATAGAAACAAAAGAAGAAACACCCCAACCCATCATTCGATCGGGTGTAAGTTTTCCTAAGTGGAAGTACTTGGGAATGGGCTTACTGATTTACCTAATGGCGGGAATAATGAGGGTAAACGCCCAAGATGGCACACTTGATTTTTCCTTTTTGGACATGGAAAAAAACTTTGAAGAGCGGGTGGATATTCTGGTGGATCAGATGAGCTTGGAGGAAAAGGTGAGCCAGATGATGAATGCTTCTCCGGCCATTCCGCGGTTGAAGGTACCGGAATACAATTGGTGGAACGAATGCTTGCATGGCGTGGCGAGAGCGGGCTATGCCACTGTTTTTCCCCAGTCCATTTCGGTGGCGGCTTCTTTTGATAAAAACCTGATGAAGGATATTGGCTCGGTAATCTCTGATGAGGCCAGGGCCAAACACCATGAATTTATTCGTAACGGCAAAAGGGGAATCTATACCGGGCTGGATTTTTGGAGTCCCAATATCAATATCTTCCGGGATCCACGTTGGGGAAGAGGACATGAAACGTACGGAGAAGACCCTTACCTGACGGGAGAGTTGGCTTCCCAGTTCATAGAAGGTTTGCAAGATTCGGATGGCAAATACCTGAAGACCATTGCCACGTCCAAGCACTTTGCCGTGCATTCTGGACCGGAGCCTTTGCGGCATACGTTTGATGTGGATGTAAGTGACCGTGACCTTTACGAAACCTATCTCCCGGCATTCCGCAAGACGGTAAAGGAGGCAAAAGTATATTCCATCATGGGGGCGTACAATAGATTTAGGGGTGAATCGTGCAGCGGCCATGATTTTCTGTTAAATCAATTGCTGCGGGAGCAATGGGGCTTTGAGGGCTATGTGGTATCGGACTGCGGCGCCATTCAGGATATTCACACCGGGCACAAGATTGCTTCCACAGCAGCAGAAGCCGCCGCCATTGGCGTTTCGGGCGGCTGTGATTTGAATTGCGGAAATTATTATACCCATTTGACCGAAGCAGTGGCCGAAGGGCTGATCAGTGAAGAAGAGATTGATATTGCCGTGAAAAGGTTGTTTTTGGCAAGGTTCCGGTTGGGAATGTTTGATCCAGAGGAAGCGGTTTCCTATGCGCAGATTCCTTTCGGTATAGTCTGCTCAGAAGCGCACAATACCTTAGCAAGACAGGCCGCCCAAAAAAGCATGGTATTGCTAAAGAACCAGAAAAATCTTTTGCCCCTTTCAGTGGATAAGATCAAAAGGATAGCAGTCATAGGCCCCAATGCGGACAATGTGGAGTCGCTGCTGGGGAATTACCACGGTATTCCCAAAAAACCGGTTACTTTTTTGGACGGGATAAAGCATAAAGTGGGCCCTAAAGCCGAAGTTTTGTATACTGAAGGGGTGCATCCTGCAGAAGGTTTTTATAACCTGAAGCCCATTCCGTCTGCTTATTTTGAAACTGAAGATGGGCGCCAAGGACTTAAAGCTTCCTATTACGATAATCTTAAGTGGGAAGGTAAACCTGTCTTGGAGCGGGTTGATGACCAAATAGATTTTTCATGGGAGCACCAGCCCATTTCCAAAGACCTGATTGATAATTTTTCCGTGAAGTGGGAAGGCTATTTGGTTCCTCCTGCCAGTGGTCGGTATGAGTTCGGTGTGTTTTCAAAAAGGGGCATGAAAATACGTATCGATGGAAAGGAAATATCCAATGGGTCTGGTACCATTCATCGCGGAAGGTATGCGACTGATATCCTTTCCCTAGAAGGAGGGAAAAAATATAAAGTCGAAGTAACTTTCTTTAGTGATGAAACCAATGCCATCGCCCAAATGCTATGGGCAATGCCAGATGTGAGTAAAATAGATGAAGCAGTGGCAATGGCCAAAAGCGCTGATCTGGCTGTGGTGGTGCTGGGGTTGTCCCAAAGACTGGAAGGGGAAAGCATGGATGTGGTCACGCCTGGATTTGACAGGGGCGACCGTACTGCTATCACGTTGCCTGCCCAGCAGGAGGCTTTGCTCAAAGCAGTGAAGGAAACCGGTAAACCTGTGATTTTGGTGTTAAATGCTGGCAGTGCCATGGCTATCAATTGGGCGAAGGAAAATGTGGATGCTATTATCAGTGCCGGGTATCCTGGAGAAGAAGGCGGCAATGCTTTAGCTGATGTGGTCTTTGGAGACTATAATCCGGCAGGCAGGTTACCGATCACCTACTATCAATCTGTGGAGGATTTACCGCCCTTTGAGGATTATGATATGAAGGGAAGGACCTATCGTTACTTTGAAGGAAAACCTCTTTATCCCTTTGGCTATGGACTTAGTTATACACGTTTTTCCTATAAGGACCTAGAAGTTCCCGCTAAGGTCAATGCAGGAGACCCGGTACAGATCAGCGTAACGGTTACTAATATCGGATCCAGGGCAGGTGATGAGGTGGTCCAGCTGTACCTAAATGACAAGGAAGCTTCCACAATGCGGCCGATTCGGCAGTTGGAAGGTTTTCAAAGGATACATTTGAAGCCGGGGGAGAGCAAAGTGGTGAATTTTACCTTATCTGCTCGGCAGCTGTCCATGATCAATGGGGAATCCAAAAGGGTGATAGAGGAAGGGGTATTTTCCATCCATGTGGGAGGGGAGCAACCTGGATTTGATGGTAAATTGCAGGCGGAAACCACCGAAGTGGTGACTGGTGAATTTCAAGTAATAGGAAACCAGGAACTTGCGGATCTATAAGCAGATAAGGGGTAGCGGCTGTTTCCCAAAGCACGGATACCTCCGAATAGCCGTCTAATCCGCATTTGCAATGCGGACTGCAGAGAGTGGCATTTGTACGGCTACTATTTTCACATGATTGTCCCACATGCATTCGATAGCATTTAGAGAGCACCTGCCTGCCTTTCGCCTTTAGGCAGGTGCTCTGCGCTTTTACTGGGAGCGCAATGAGGCCCATTTATGAGACAGGCTCGTTTTTGGAAATGACTCGTGAGGACAATAAGGTCAAATTGGAAGGATTACCATTTACTCCAAATAGACCAATGCCAAGGTCTCCCAGCCGCTAAGGTCTTTGTTGTGGCCGACTTTCTCCATGGCTTGTGCTATTTTGTTTTTAAATGCCCAGCAGGTTTCCCGCCTTAGGTCCAAAATTTCGGATAGTTCGTTTAGGGTTAGCTCTACATCTTTTCTATTGCTGAGGTACAGGATATAGAAGGCTTTTTCAATGGGGAATTTTAATTTATGGAAAAGGGTTTCGGCAGTGGGAGATTCATAGTAATTACAGTTTTTACATCTCCTGCCATGGTTATTGTCTTCGTTGGATTTGTTATACCCACATTTTTTACAGACAAATTTTTGTTGCCACTTTAATTCTGAAAGAAATTTCAAGCAGGCCTCTTTGTTAGGGAAGACTTTTTTAAAGTCTTCAAAATCAAATCCTCTCATCAGCGCCATATCTTTGGTAATTTCTTCTACATTGCTCCGGAGTTTGTCGTTGTTTTCCTTAAGGTACCGGTTGATATTTGAAATCTGCGCATTGAGTTCCTCAAGTTTAAGGTTTGTCGTTTGAAGTACCACATTTTTTTGGGCCAGGGCAGTGGCCATGTTTTCGATTTCTTCAGTGCGCTCCTTAACCTTTTGGTGGAGCCTATTGTTCATTTCATAGGTAACCCGGTTTTTTTCTTCCAAGGCGGTGGTCTTCTCAATGTTGGCTTTTTTGTATTCTTCTTGGAGATACTTTATCTGATTTAAGATGGACAGTGAAAACAAGACCATTTCTATAATGATGACTGGATGCACAAAGTACCAATTCAAGATCGGGTCATTAAACAATGCAAACGCACGTGTATAGCTATGGAAAATGATAAGGAAAAGGCAAACATAAGCCAATGTATAAGACAAAGAAAACCTTCCTATGGAAAGCAGTGATCTCAAGCCAATGGTAAAGGGAACCAATAATATCAGAAAGGATATGACCATATAGGGGATGGCATCCATCACCATTCCATAATTTTGGTTAAGAAACATGCCCATCATAATGGCAATAGCTGCAACCGTCAGGGGTTTCAATATTGGGGTCTTCTTATATTTCTGGACAAAGAAATAGGAAAAAAGCAACGTGGAGATGATGACAATGAGCTCTGTCAAACTACTGAAATTGGTGATGGTATTGATCCAAGGCACTGATGGCCATAGGTACTGGAAGCCAAGACCATCCCGTCCCAAAGAAAACCAAATGCTGGACACGATCAAGATGGAGGAAAACAGGTACAGGTTTTCCTTCAGTTTTATGACAAGGTAGACATGTAAGGTCAGGATGAGCACCAATATCCCATAATAGAGCCCCAGGAAGAAATATTCATTAAGTGAATGAGAAATAAAATTGTCATTGGTTCGAAGATGAAATGAAAAGGTCAAGGGATAGCTTCTTCGAATTTTAATGAAATACGTCTTGGTTTCTCCAGGGCGAATGTTAAGAAAATAATTGAAGTTTTTGTGAAGGATGTCGCGGTCATCAAAAGGATAATCATATCCTGCTTTCATGGGAAAATAACCTGATTCCCCCTGCGGAGAAAAAAAGGTGATTTCGTCGAGGTCGTATCCCCATGATTCAAAATACCAACCGTAGTGATCGTTTTGTTGCTGATTGGCCACAGTCATCCTGATCCATAAGAAGTCATTGAGATGTCCATAGACGACATGGGGATCCGTTATATGACTAAACTTCTCTTGGAATTCTAAAGAAGCTACCTGTTCGATACCCAAAGAATTGGTGGTGTCAATAAAATAATCAAGGTTTTGGATAATTTCCGGGATCCATTTGACATCCTTCTGTAGATGGATGACCGAGTGCTCTTCTGCCTTTAGTGCTGACACCAAAGAAAACAGAAACAGTACTATCATCGGAAAATGGAGGGGTAGTCTATTCACGGTTATCTTGCTGGGTATTTCATAAAGATTAATATCGAATATAATGATAACTATAATTTCAACCTAGGTTAAATTGCCTTTAGATGAAAAAAGAAAGTTTATAGAGAGAATGAGCCATTTCTATTCTTAAGCATAATCACGCCATCAGGCCATCCATTCAGATTGTTTTTGTAGATAAATAACGTAAGTAGTTGATAGTTAGTGATTTTATCTATCCGCAACAGGGCTAGCTATTTCGAAGGCTAATTTATTGGTTCATACCCTTAATTTTGGGAATACGGTTTGCGTGAGCCTTTCCACAAAGCGTTTTAAAGATTTTTTTCCCTTCATGTAAATGTGGTTATAGATTTAATTTATTGGTTTTCAGTGTTTTGTGTATTTTTTGAGGGTTTCAAATATATCACGTAGAAGCCTATATTTGATCATGAATCCATTCTGAAATAGATTATAGATGGATATCCAATACCTAAAACATAACCCTAATAACCAATGAAACTTTTCATTATACCAGTGGTATTATTTGGTCTATGGTCATGCGTCTTCCCGCTGAGCAGGGATCAGCAGGCCCAATCAGGTCTCAAAGACCTGTTTTATGATGATTTTTATATAGGGGCAGCATTGTCCGGAAATGATGTCAGGGAGCAGCCCACATCAATGGTCATGACATTGAGTAATCATTTCAACAGCTTGAGTCCGGAAAATCTGATGAAGTGGCAGAGCATTCATCCGGATTCCGGAAAATTTCAATTTGTTCAGGCGGATCGGTATGTGGAATTGGGGAAAAGGCTGGGTTGCCATTTGGTGGGACATACGCTGGTATGGCATAAACAAACTCCTGAATGGGTTTTCAAAGACCAAGGAGGGATGCCCAGGTCGTCAAAAGACCTCTCAGCCATGATGCAAGACCATATTCAAAATGTCATGGGACATTTTAAGGGGAGTGTCAAAACCTGGGATGTGGTAAATGAAGCTTTTACCGATGAGGGGGACTTTAGGCCCTCAGCTTGGTATCAGACATTAGGGGAGGATTTTATCAAATTGGCATTTCAAACCGCGAATGAAGCAGATCCGGAGGCTGAATTGTACTATAATGATTACAATGTCTGGAAGCCTAAAAAGACGGATGCAATACTTTCCTACACTTCAAAGATTCGGAACCAAGGTGTGAACATCCATGGAATTGGCATGCAATGCCATTTGGGGTTGGAATACCCTACTGTCAATCAATTGGAAGTGGCCATACAGAAAATCATTAAACATGGGTTCAGGATTTCCATAACCGAACTCGATATTGATGTATTGCCCAATCAAAGTGGGCGTCAAGGAGCTGATATAGATGCCAACTTCCCTTACGAGGCCAAATACGATCCCTATAAAGATGGTCTTCCGCCAATGATGCAAGAGAAACTTACCCAGCGGTACCGGGAAATTTTCAAGTTGTTTCTCAAATACCGCAAGCATATTGATAGGGTCACTTTTTGGAGCATTAGGGACCAAGACAGTTGGCTAAACAACTGGCCAATTCGCGGCAGGACGGCCTATCCATTATTGTTTGATGAAGAATATCAGTTGAAGGATTATATTTTCGACTCATTGACCACCCTCAAAAAAGGAGACAATAGCGGATAAATGCGCTTGATTCCTTTTGGTTCATCTCATAATGTCAATTATTAAACTATTCTATTAAAAATAATGAATGTAGTGAAGAAATATATTGTGAATACCTTGTTGGGGAATACGGTTCCCTGTCATCGATTGTTTGTTTTGCTGTTTGCAATGACGGTCATCGCTTGTAATGGTGAAAGAGAGGATGAGGCTAAAGCTAAAACTAAAACTAATCCTGCAGGTTCCAGCCCATTGATCTTCTTGAATGAACCGCTGATTAAATCGACCTTTACAGCGGATCCTTCTGCCCATGTTTTTGGGGACAAGATATATATTTATCCTTCGCATGACGTGGAGTCCCATGCAGTAGAAGATGATACTGGAGGGCATTTTAACATGGAGGATTACCATGTGTATTCCATGGAAAGTCCTGATGCCGAGGTGATCGATCATGGAAAGGTTTTGGGAGTAGCGGATGTGCCTTGGGCCAAAAGGCAGATGTGGGCTCCGGATGCAGCTGAAAGAGCTGGGAAATATTACTTGTATTTTCCGGCCAAGGATACTGCAGATATCTTTAGGATCGGGGTGGCAGTTTCTACTAGTCCAACAGGGCCTTTTAAGCCAATGGATGAGCCAATACCCGGCAGTTTTAGTATCGACCCGGCCGTATACAAGGACAATGCTAGCGACTATTATATGTATTGGGGAGGAATTTGGGGAGGACAGTTGCAAAAGTGGAGAACAGGAGTTTACCATTCGACCAGTGATAGTCCATATGCCGATGAGCCTGCAGGCCATGAACCTGCCATTTCCCCTAAGGTTGCCAAACTGTCCGAAGACATGACCACGTTTTCTGAAACCCCACGAGATGTGGTGATTTTGGGTGCGGACGGTGAACCTATAAAGGCGGGAGACCATGAAAGGCGCTTTTTTGAGGCGGCGTGGATGCATAAGCATGAAGGAACCTATTACTTTTCTTATTCTACCGGGGATACCCATAAAATCGTTTATGCCACAGGAGATTCCCCTTATGGGCCATTTACCTATAAAGGGGTGTTGCTGGCGCCAGTACAAGGGTGGACGAATCACCATTCCATTGTGAAAGTGCGCAATCAGTGGTACCTGTTTTACCATGATACCCAATTGTCAGGAAAGACGCACTTAAGAAACATAAAGATGACGCCTTTGGAACACCTGGATAACGGGGACATAGCGACTATATACCCCGTGAGCCATTCCATTAACTGAATAAAGTGCGAATTGAAGAATTGAATAATGACTGTAGAAGAGCGCTACAGCGAAGTCATTCCCTTAAAGGACAACAACAACGATCCATGGAAAATGGATTTTTATAGGGTAAACCTAATTAAAAAGCCAAGGAGGTTTCCTTCTTGGTTTTTTTAGCCAGCATACACTGAATAGGACTGGTTTCTTTATCGATGAGGCTGAAAAGCATTCACGAGGCAGATTTTGTTATTATGCTTGAAAAATGAGGTTGTTTAAGGTGGGGAGCCCCTCTTTAATAGTGGGAGAACAATACTGACATCGAAATTTAGATAATAGAAAAGGTGTCATTAAATCTACTTTACAATAAGAATATGAAGTGCACTTGTCAATAATTAGTGCCAGGTTCATATTTGGGGTTTATTAATCATGAAAGTCAGGAAGGGGTCCTCCCTGACTTTTTCCTATAAATAGGGGAAGTCAGAAAAGTTGATCGTAAAAACTACTAGAAATGGCTAAACCTTACTACTTTACATCACCTCTCTTTCGTGAAGCGTGTAACCTGTTGAACAGCATTTGGCATGGAGCGTCTGAGGGGAAGGAGGGATATTTAGCTAGAGGCCAAAACAACCCCTGGCCAAATTTCTATTTGGTTCTTTTCCCCAAGGGTTCCTAAAGAATATTTGGGGTTATTTTATGGCTAAAATAATGTCATAACCTAAAATAAGGTTGAAAGAGAAAAGTTAAACCATACAGGCAAGATCAGGTGATCGAGCAAGCCCATTATAACATTCTAATAATTATGAATACCTACAAATCCCAGTTTAACCTCTTATTTGTGTTGATGTTTCTTCTGTCGAGTGCTCATGCGCTGGCAAGACAGGAAAGCCAACTGGTCACCAACGAGCAAGGGGTGGATCGTTTTCCATTGGTTGATAAAGAAGCTGTTCCTATATGGATCGATGCCGGTGAAGAGGAAGGAGTGATCCTAGCCGCCCAGAATTTTCAACAAGATGTCAAAGCCGTTACAGGGATCGAACCGGAACTGTTTAAATCAGAAGATGCTCCAGATGATTCCTTTGTCGTCATTATAGGTACATTGGGGACAGGAGGGCTTGTGGATGAAATGGTGGCATCCGGTAGGTTAAAGGTTGCTGGAGTGGCAGGCAAATGGGAGACCTTTTTGGTGGAGACGCTGGAGCATCCTTTCCCGGGAGTGGAAGAAGCCTTGGTAATCGCAGGAAGTGATAAGCGAGGAACTATTTTTGGGATCTATGAGATGTCCGAACAAATTGGTGTAAGCCCATGGTACTGGTGGGCAGATGTGCCCATAAAGCAGTCCAAACGTCTTTTTGTGAAGAAAAGAAGGTTTAGCTTGGGAAGTCCTTCGGTCAAGTACCGTGGAATATTCATCAACGATGAAGCCCCCGCACTAAGTGGTTGGACACATGAAAAGTTTGGCGGCTTTAACCATCAGTTTTATGAAAAGGTCTATGAATTGATCCTGAGGCTAAAAGGTAATTTTCTTTGGCCTGCAATGTGGGGTAGGTCGCTGTATGAAGATGATCCCTTGAATCCTGTATTGGCGGATAAATATGGAGTAGTCATTGGTACTTCTCATCATGAGCCTTTAATGCGTGCACATGCCGATTGGGGCAGGCATGGTGAAGGTGAATGGGACTATACAAAAAATGATGAAAAATTAAGGCAGTTTTGGAAGGAAGGGATTCAGCGGATGGGAGACCATGAAAGCTTGGTTACGATAGGCATGAGAGGTGATGGGGATGAAGCCATGAGCGAAGCGAGCAATGTGGAACTTTTGGAAAAAATAGTGGAAGACCAGCGAAAGATTATCGCCTCCGTCACCGGTAAACCGGCCCGTGAAACTCCCCAAGTTTGGGCTTTGTACAAGGAGGTACAGGAGTATTATGATAAAGGAATGCGCGTTCCCGATGATGTCACCCTATTATTATGTGATGATAACTGGGGTAATGTTAGAAAACTGCCCAAAATCGGTGAGAAGCAGCACTCAGGTGGGTATGGTATGTATTATCATTTTGACTATGTAGGTGGCCCAAGAAACTATAAATGGCTAAATACCAATCCAATTCCCCGAATATGGGAGCAAATGCACCTCACCTACGAACATGGAGTCGATGAGATCTGGATTGTCAATGTCGGGGACATCAAGCCCATGGAGCTGCCGATTAGCTTTTTTCTGGATTATGCCTGGTCCCCCAATGCTTGGCCAGCAGAAAGGCTTCCAGCATATACCAGACAATGGGCAGAGAAACAATTTGGCGTGAAATACAGGGAGGAAATTGCCGAAATCTTGGATCTATATACCCAATACAATGGCAGGAGAACCCCTGAAATGCTTGATGAGGATACCTATAGCCTTACCCATTATCAAGAGGCCGAAAGGGTAGTGAAAGCTTATCAGGCCTTGGCACAAAAGGCCAAAACTATCCATGGCCAACTAGAAGGGCATTATAAGGACGCTTATTTTCAGTTGGTGTTATTTCCTGTTTTGGCTTGCTCCAACTTACATGAGCTGTATTTGTCCGTGGCTAAAAACAGGCTTTATGCGCAACAGGGGCGAGCACAGACCAATGAAATGGCCCAAAAGGTAGAAGCACTTTTTGCCAAGGATGCTGAAATGACCCGGTCCTATCACGAAGACCTATCAGGCGGAAAATGGAATCATATGATGGATCAGACCCATATTGGCTATACTTATTGGCAGGAGCCAAAGACCAATGTCATGCCGGAAGTAAAGCGCATTACACTACCTGAAATGGGAGGGTTAGGGGTCGCTTTATCAGAAGGTGAGACGTTTTATCCGCAAACCAAGAAATTGGTGATGGAAGAGATGAGTGATTATCAAATTTATGACAACCATGTTGTACTTTTTAACCGTGGTAAGTCGCCTATTCGGTTCGAGATTCAGAAAAAGCCCCAATGGCTTATAGTGGATAAGGCCTCAGGTAGCTTTGATGAGCAGCAGAAGTTGTCGATCAAGGTAGATTGGCAAAGACTTCCCTATGGCAAAACGGAAGGAGAATTGACCATCAGTTCTGGTGAAGAGAAAGTGGAAATACTGGTTCCTGTTAACCGGGTAGAAGTGCCGGAGAATTTTACGGGTTTTGTGGAGAGCAATGGTTATGTGTCGATGGAAGCTGTCCATTATACTTCCAAGGAAGAAATCTCTCCGGTGCGTTGGCAGGTGATTCCTGGACTGGGCAAAACTAGTTCAGCTGTTACCGCTTTTCCAGTGGACTTTGAAACCCAGAATACAAATACACTTGAGCATCACATTTCATTTGATGCCTATTTTACGACTTCTGGTGACATCACTATTTATACCTATTTATCGCCAACCTTAAACTATAAAAACACCAAAGAGGGTTTAAGGTTTGGAATATCCGTGGATGGTGAGGAACCGCAGATCATCTCCATGCATCAGGATGAGAAACCAGGAAGTTGGGACAAATGGGTAGGTGAGAGCATCAATATTAAAAGCAGTCAACACCATATCGATAAGCCTGGAAAACACCAAATCAAAATATGGTTAGTAGATCCTGGGGTGGTGTTCCAAAAAATAGTGGTGGACACAGGGGGACTTAAAGATAGTTATTTAGGGCCAGAGGAAAGTTTTTTTAGAATACCAAAAAAGTAAAAAGGGATGAAAGTCGGTTTGAATATAAGGTCAGTTATTTGTCTAATTGTAATATTGATCCTTAAGGCTCATTGGAGCTATGGAGCGGTAAAACTGCCCTATTTGATCAGTGATGGAATGGTCCTTCAAAGGAACCACGAAATTCGTATTTGGGGTTGGGCAGATGCCGGAGAAGTGGTGAAAGTGGATTTTGTAGGGGAAATGAAAGAGACTACTACTGGCACTGATGGAATGTGGGAGGTGATTTTTCCTGCTAGGGCAGCAGGGGGACCTTATGAGATGAACATTATTGGGAATGACCATTCTTTTTTATTGAAGGATGTTTGGATAGGGGATGTGTGGGTTTGCTCAGGCCAGTCCAATATGGAGCAGACCATGGCCAGAGTAGAACCCATGTTCCCAGATGAGGTGAAAAATGCCAATAATCCAAAAATCCGCTATTTTGATGTGCCGGATGCTTATGATTTTTCTACTCCCCAACTAGATGTAACGGGAGGGAAGTGGGTCGCTGCAGATCAGGAAAATATTAAGCAGTTTTCAGCTGTGGCCTATTTTTTTGCACAAAAAGTTCACCGGAAATATGGGATTCCAATTGGTTTGATCAATGCCAGTGTGGGGGGCTCACCGATTCAGTCATGGATCAGGGAGAAAGAACTGAAACGTTTTCCCGAGGATTACAAGGAAGCCGTACGGTTTCAAAACCCAAACCTGATCAAAGCAATAGAAGAGGAGGACAGAGACAATAGGCGGAAGTGGCATCTTGAAGTAAGAAAAAAAGATAAGGGGTATGCGGATCAGTCCATGACTTGGCTTGATGCTAAATACCACCCTGAAAATTGGAACGTTATGGAGCGGTTGGATTTGCTACCGGTAGAAAAGGGGAAGCAGCCGGGAAATGGCGTGTATTGGTTTCGAAAGGAGTTTTATCTGGAACAGGACCAGGTTGGAGAGTTAGAGGCAAAATTACTTTTAGGAACCATTGTGGACAGTGACTCAGCCTATGTTAATGGGGAATTAGTGGGAACCACTGCTTATCAATATCCTCCCCGAAGGTATAGTGTTCCTAAGGGAGTTTTGAAGCCCGGAAAGAACCTCTTGGTGGTTCGAGTGATCAATGAGCGTGGCCGAGGAGGTTTTGTCAAAGATAAACCCTATCAGATTGAAGTGGGCGAAGAGGTTGTTGACTTAAAAAATGATTGGATTTACAAACAAGGGGCAGTCATGCCCCCAATGCCAGGACAGACTTTTATTAGGTTCAAGCCATTGGGACTTTATCATGCTATGATATCGCCTTTGCATGAATTTCCTGTAAAGGGCGTCCTTTGGTACCAAGGGGAATCCAATGCCGGTCAGCCTCATACATATGAAGATCAAATGGTCTCGTTGATTGAAGGGTGGAGGAAATCCTGGGGGGTGCCAAAATTACCTTTTCTCTTTGTGCAACTTCCCAATTTTATGGCACCAACAGATGATCCACATTCAGGAAACTGGCCAGAGTTGAGAGAAGCCCAGAGAAAGACGCTAAAGGTGCCCCATACGGGAATGGCGGTGACCATAGATGTGGGAGAAGCCAATGATATTCATCCATTGGACAAGAAGACTGTTGGTGAGCGCTTGGCCCTTCAGGCATTCAAAGTAGCATATGGCGAAAAAAAAGGTCCTTTTTCAGGTCCTGAATTAAAAAAAGTAAAAGTGAAGGGAAGTAAAATAATTCTGACGTTCGAGGAAATAGGCGAAGGCTTAAACACCAAAGAAGGCAGGCCACCTAAGGGGTTTGCAGTAGCAGGAAAGGGACAAAACTATCAATGGGTAGCGGCTAAAATTGCAAATAATAAGGTTGTTTTGGATTGCAGTCATATTGAACAGCCCGAAAAGGTTTGTTATGCTTGGGCAAATAATCCTGTTCAGGCCAATCTGGTCAATGAAAAGGGATTGCCAGCCTCACCCTTTGAAGTCGTCATTGATGATCCTCGTTGATGCCTGAAAAGTGCGATGAAAATTTACCCTAATCAGTATTTATCTAAATTGGAGAAGGACAGGAAAGCGAAGGGCCACTCGCGGTACGAACTTGTCTCTCGTCTATTCGATCAGGCCGCTGCTGAACCGAATCTGTCAAGAGAAGATCTGGTACCATGGCTGGTCAAGGCTACCCTTAGATCCTTGGTCAATTTAAAATGGGACAGTTGATGTCAATAAATTGTCCAATGGTCTGCATTTTGCTTTTTTGTTGAAAAAAGCACCATGAGAAAATTATCACTGTTTATCGCTACCAGTCTCGACGGGTTTATTGCCGGACCTAATGATGACCTAAGTTTTCTGGCATCAGTGGAAAAGGAAGGGGAAGATTATGGCTATGCCAAATTCATCGATATGGTGGATACGGTCATCGTCGGAAGAAAAACCTACGATTATGTCCTACAGCACATAGGTCCTGGACACTATGACAATGGAGGGAGGGACGTCTATGTCATCACCAGGGAAGTCAGACCAGACCAAGGCAAGGTGACTTTCCATTCGGATGGGCTTATCGAATTGGTGGAAAAGTTGAAAGCCGGGGCAGGAAATACCATCTATTGTGATGGTGGTGCAGAAACTATTGATGGGCTGTTGAAGCATGACCTGATCGATGAAATGACCATATCAGTAATTCCCATATTGCTTGGGGATGGCACCAGGCTGTTCAGGAAGGGCAGGCCTGAACAGCGGCTCAAACTGATGGATGTCAAAACATTTGATACCGGTCTGGTACAAATGGTGTTCAAGCGGAAGGATCCATGAGGAGTGGAAAAGGGTGGGGGATGCCCACTCTTTTACAGTTTTCGTGTATTGTCAAGGCCCCTTCTGAGGGAATAGGCGGAACAGAGGTATACCTGAAACGGATCGTTGCAGCAGCGATGAAAGTTTCTGCATCGGACATACTGCTTTTATTCATCAAATGATCCATACCAGAAGTTGTTTCGAACAACCTTGGATTGATGCCCATCATCCGTTTACTACAATATGGTGTGTCAAACGGTATCCTTCACTGATACTGCCAGAAAGGATGGACATTTCGGTTTCTACCCCATCGCTGAATACATTATCCCTCGCATTGGAAGTGTAGCCGCTCATACCTTTGGTGTATCCTTCCTCACTGGAGGCGTTTACTTGGTTTACAGCACTATCAGTCCCTTCTGGGAAGGCGATCTGGGTTACCAATAAAGATTGATTGGACGCATTGAAAACCTGCACATGGATATGTGTGGCTCTGCCTTGGTACCATCTTGGGAAAATAGAGGTGTAAGCAACTTTTCCATTGACATCGGTAACCTGTCGTCCTCGAAGGAAATGTTGGTCAGTATAATTTTCTTGTTGCATGCCAGTCCCTCCATATTCGGAATAGTTTCCATCTTTATCACAATGCCAAATGTCTACCATTACCCCTTCCATAGGCGCGCAGCTTTCATTGCCATTAAGGATGGTGATTTCGATGTCAAGGTCAATGCCCGTTCGGTCACCACGAATGTCCATACGAGTAAGGGACGAGGGGGAGTGGGTGGGGAAAGGACCTGCTGTTTCCGTCGAAGTGATCATACATGTGCCATCACCTGCACCGCTTTCCATATCATTCTCTGTTTCCGGAGTTTCGTTTTCAGTACAAAAAGTAAGAAATGGAAACGTCAAGCTGCTAAGGCCTAATTGTTTTAAGAATGTTCTTTTTTCCATGATTTGGTTTGTTTAGTTGTAAATTGGTTTAATCATTTTTTGCCAAAATCGTTAGTCAATGGTTTTCCTGAAGGAATATATCAGATAACCTTTAACGTAAACTAATTTATCCCAGGCTGCTGGTACTTGGTATATTGGGGCCGTATGGTGCAGGCTATGGGGCTTAATGCTTCAATAACATAAATGCATCCTGACTTGTTGTAGCCCTTCATTTAGCTTTATCATGTGAAACTTTGGACCAGCAGATTTTAAGCCACAGGAAAACTGACCGGAGAAGGCATAACCCTCTTTAGGAACTCCAAAAAAGGAATAATCCATTTTTCCGTTACCATTGCAATCGTGCATTATTGCTATCATGTATTTTCCAGTGGACAATTGGGCCAGTGTTATCGGGGATTTATCTCCGTTGGCAGCTATTGTTTTTTCTAGGATGGGGACCATCCTATCAGAAGTTACTGCAAGCTCATTAAAAACCTGAATTTTAATATTCCCGCCTAAAGAGAGGTCGATATTGTCTATAATGATTTCGGTACCTGCATATTCTTCAGGTAGAGGTAGTGCCAAGTGTAAGAGAATTAGAGAGAGTAAAGTAATTGTCATGAGTTATATATTTATTTGTAGGCTGGTTTTTGGAACCAGATGTCTGCGATATTTAGATTGAGTGTAATGCCATGGGTGACCTCTTTGGATAAGAGGGAAACCGAGCCTGTTTCTTGGTATTGGTAGGATAGACTCACCCTGCTGAATCCCTGAATTGGTAATCCAAAACCCAGACTAGCACCTTTTACGCCCACACTTGTGTCCCTTGATTTTATATAGCCACTGTCATAAAAGAGGCCAGCGGAGAAGTTCATTCTGTTAAGGAATTTGTAACTGTAAAAATTGGGTAAAATTTCTGCTCCTATACTAAACCTGTGACTATCGGTGTAGTTTTCCCATTTCGAGTTAAACATCTTATAACTGTAGTCAGCAGCGATCAGCCATTTTTTATTTTGGAAAGCGAGTCCTCCCTTGATCGTATTCCCCAACTTGGCACTGGTCTCCATACCGGATATTTCATAGAGTACAGAATCAGTCTCATTGAGGTATGCCAAAGTGGTGGGGGTAGCGGTCAGTTTAATGGGGGCTTCATAGGCAGCGCCAATGTTAAACTGTTTATCTCCTTTTTTGAAGGCTACATATTGGATCCCTGCATCTAGCCCTATTCCTTTATAATTGTCACGGTTGTTCATGGTGAAGCCTGCGATTGATCCGCTTGTAACCTGATCGGTATCGTAATATTTTTCATGGTTTATATGGCCAAAAGCAAAGTAGGGCCTCACCCCAAGCGTTAACCGGGATGTGATGTCAAAGGCATAGTTGGCAAATACCTTGTTGATGTTTCCATACCCGTTGATGTACTTGTCAAAAGGGATAGCTGAGCCCGCGAAATAGGTTTCTTCCACAAAGCTATAATCCACACTGGTCATAGGCATGATGCCGAAACCAAGGGCAGATTTTCTGGATGTCCTGAACCAAAGGGAAATTAGACTCAGGTTGGTCCGGTTAATGGTGATTTCTTCAGAAGAGGTGCGAATGTTCATCAACTTATAGTCAATCTGCGCATCGGCCATAAAGTTATAGGCAGTGACACTTGTGCCATTGGCAGGGTTCAGGTAATTCAAAAAATAAGGAGACCGTGCGGCGATCCCACTTCCAGATAACCTGGCCGCTTGACCGAAGTTGTTTTCCGATAATAGGCCAACGCCATAGGAAGAGTAAAGTGAGCCATTACCACGCTGGGCAAACAGCTCACCCTGAAAAATCAGAAAACAAACACTACAACAAAATATTCTTAAAATGCGATGCATAAATTTCAAATTTCTAGCAAAGTACCCCGTTTGGTTTTCGATTTTTGGATTTATAGACCAACAGGTGAAAATTCACGACAAGCTCTCAATTGTCATAATCAACCCCCTATAATGGAAGGGAACCCTTCCCGCTGGGTTAGGAAGAGCCATAGGCAGGTTTCATCGATGAAAATGCATAGTAAGTCTATTTTTCAGGCATTGACCTTTACTTTTTTTATTGCTTTGTGTCCATAATTAATCGATTTAAATAGCCCTTTTAAGGTCGATATATGACAAAAAAGACACCTTTTTATCTCTTGTTTTACATGCTCATGTTAACGGGCTGTTTCCAAAACGAGAGCCTTACAGACTCCCAGATGGTCATCAATAGTGATGAGCTAGAACTTCAGTTAATAGAATATACGGACATTGAATTATTCACCTATTTTAATGATTCATTGGTCACCAATAGCCTTAGCTCCTTTATGCTTGGGCATCACGAGGACAATTACCGTGGGAAAATTCATGCAGAACCCTATTTGCAGTTTGGGATAAGTTCGGGATCAAGTATCGATGATGATGCTTCATTGGACTCTACTGTGCTGATCCTGTTTTACGAAGATTATCACTATGATACACTTCCTGCCTTTGATATTTCTGTGTATGAGCTGACTGAAGAATTGGAGGCCAATGATAATGGCAATATTTTCAGCTATCAGGAGTTTGGTCATGCAGAACAACCCATGGTCACGGCACGATCTAGGATAGTTCCCCATAAGGATTCATTGACTATAACTTTACCAGTATCCTTTGGGAAGCAGTTGTTTGACTTGGGGAAGGAGCATGATGGCCCTTTTGAATCCACAGAAAACCTTAAGGACTTGTTTAAAGGATTGATGCTTACTACAGGAGACAACAGTTCCTTAGTGAGCTATTCGGAGGATTCCTATATTGGGTTTTATTACAGGATCCCCAGTGATCTTGATGAGGGTGCCAAGACACTGAAACTTCCCGTAAACCTAGGGGAAGAAAAATTTACACATATAAGTGTCGACCGGCATTCTGAATTTTATGAATCTCCAGCACCATATGTAAATATTTCCCGTGAGGAGTCTCAAGGAGTTGTTATGGCCGATTTGCTCATGGGGGCATCCATTCGTATAGAACTGCCCAATATCCATGAGCTGCTGGAACTGGCGGATGATTATTATATCACTACTGCCAGTCTAAGGCTTCCATTGAAGCCAAATACGTATGACAGGTATTTTAATCCGCCCGTTACTACGATCAATACCGCCATAGTGGATAAAAAAAATCTCCTTATCCAATACGTAGGAAGCACATCTTTGACGTCTTGGGATGAGCAATTCCAAGAAAAGACCTTTTACGAAATTCCTATCAAGGATTTCATTGATTACAAACTTTCTAAAGGAATCAATAACCAAGATGCCCTGTGGATTTCAGTTCCGCCTTCCACTAGCACACTGCAGGCTTCGGGGCTTATTTTCTCGGATATTTCAGGAGAGCAAAAAATAAAAATCGATATCACATATCTACCATTAAATTAAGAAACAATGCGTAAAGAGAACTTATTGAAATTCATTATTCTACTATTGGGATTATTGTCTACCTTTTCCTGTACTGATGGAGAAGAAGAAACATCAGAGGGAAACTGGGTCAGGAGGTCTTATTTTGACGGAGACAACAGGTCCAATGCAGCGGCATTTTCCATTGGAAATAAGGCCTATATCATGGGAGGTTATACTGGAGATGAATACTTAAATGACTTTTGGGAGTATAATGCAGAAGGGGATTATTGGGAAAGAAAAGGGGATTTTCCGGGAACTGCCAGAAGTAATGCAGTGGCCTTTTCTATTGACGGAAAAGGATATGTAGGAACAGGGTATGATGGTACGGACAGACTGAAGGATTTTTGGGAATACAATCCTGAAACCGATTCATGGAAGGAAGTGGCTCCATTTGGAGGCACTGCCAGGTATGATGCGGTAGGTTTTTCCCTGACGGGAAAAGGGTATATCGGGACCGGTTATGATGGGAGTGAGCAGAAGGATTTTTGGCAATATGATCCTGCTTCGGATTCTTGGCAGCAGATAATTAGCATGGGGGGTGCCAAAAGACAAGGTGCAGTGGCATTTGTTATCAATGACGTTGCGTATGTGTGTACCGGAATCAATAATGGCTCGTATGAGTTTGATTTATGGGCATTGGATGGGAATAGCTTAGCATGGACCCAAAAAGAAGATTTGGATTACGATGATGATTATCTGATTTATCGTTCCAATGGCAGTGCATTTACCATTGGCGGGTATGGCTACGTCACTGTGGGAAACAGAGGATCCATTATTGGCAGTACTTGGGAATACCATCCCTCCACAGATAGTTGGGCAGAAAAAACGGATTTTGAAGGGACTTTCAGGACAGGTGCCTCTGCCTTTTCCGTTAATGGAGAGCGTGCTTTTGTCTTGCTTGGTAAAAGTTCTAGTTTGCGATTTGATGATATATGGGAATTGGATCCTTTTGTTGATTACGACGAAGAGGATTGATATATTGAAATAAAAAATGTTCAAAAAAAAACAAAGAGGCTTATTGAAGGTGATCATTCACCTATTGGTACTGGGGATCATCATGTCCCCAGCGCTTTCTTTTTTGACAGGGACCAATAATAGGCCGGTGTCTTTGTTCTATTTCAGCATTACTAATATAAGTCTTCTGTTTTTTTATGTAGTCAATGTGATTTGGCTAATCCCAAGTTTTATCCTAAAAAGCAGGTACCTGCAATACACCCTTTTTTTGCTGGGGTTTATGGCTGTTTTCATTTGGCTTCACCATTATTTTAGGGAAGCTCCTCCAGAGATGTTTCGAGAGGGGCACATAAATGGGTCGGAGGGGTTTGAGAAACCACGATTTAGTTTCCACTTTTTTATGCCAGAGTTTATCCGCTTTTTAATGATCATGGGACTTGGTACCAGCATCGAACTTATATTACAGTTTGAGAAGGAGAAAAAGAAGTACGAAGAATTAGAAAAGCAGAAGATCATCAAGGAGTTAAACTTTCTTAAAAATCAGCTTAATCCCCACTTTCTGTTTAATGCATTGAATAATATTTATTCTCTTGCAAGAAAGAAATCTGAAGATACCACACCGGCGATACTGCTGTTATCCGATATGTTACGATATGTGCTTTATGAATCCGGTAAGGAAAAGGTTCCCTTAGAGCAGGAGGTAACCTTTATCAAAAACTATGTCAATTTGGAAAAGCTGAAATACCATCCCGAAATCGCTCCAAAAATAAACTGCTCATTTTCCATTCTACATGAGCAGTTTCCGATAGAGCCGTTGTTGTTTATAACCCTAATAGAAAATGCATTTAAACACGGAATTAGTTATGTGTCTCCATCTTTCATACTGATATCGATGGAAGAAAACGATAAAGAGATATTGTTGTCCGTGATCAATAGTGTCGGAAACCAAAAGGACGGCGTGCTAACCAATACCAACAAAGAGGGATTGGGGATATCCAATTTAAAGAAACGGTTGGAGTTACTATATCCTAAAAAGCATAGCTTTAAACAAATCTATGAAAACAGTACGTTTAAGAGTTTTTTAACCATCAGTAAATGAACATCAATTGTATCATTATCGACGATGAAACATTGGCCGTGGATATTTTGGAGGATTATATTTCCAAAATTCCCCTGCTTACCCTAAAGGGAAAGTTCAATTCCGCCATACAGGCCATGGACAGTATCATGCGAAATAAGGTAGACCTTATATTTTTGGACATCAATATGCCCGATATCAATGGAATAAAATTCTATGAGGGCTTACCGCAAAAGCCAAAAGTGATTTTTACCACTGCCTATAGTGAATATGCTGTCAAAGGTTTTGAAATCAATGCCACAGACTATTTGCTCAAGCCTATTGGTTTTGATCGGTTTTTTCAGGCAGTCAGTAAAATCCTTAATCAATCTGATTTGGCGAAGGAACCCAATACTTCCATATCCAGCGAAATACAGCAAACAAAGGAGCAGCGTGGTTTCATTTTCATAAAAGTGGAGCATAGCACCATCAAAATTAACTTAAATGAAATCTCTTATTTTGAAGGATACAAGGATTATGTAAAAATCCATTTGATTAACGAAAAGCATCCTGTTTTGACGCTTAATTCTATAAAGCACTACGAAATGAGTTTGTTTTCAAAGGGATTTATCCGGGTTCATAAATCCTATATCGTGTCCATTGACCAGATAGAGAACATTAGCAGAAACAAAGTTAAATTGTATCAAAAGGACCTGTTCATTACCATTGGAGAGTCATACAGGGATTTTTTTTATGAATTGGTGGTGCGTAAAAACCTATAAGATTAATGGTGGTTCGATAGATTTTGTCTATCATATTATAAAAACTATCAATTGCATTTATTGCTATAGAGTCATTTTTAGCCCTTAATATTGTGTCATAAACAAAACATAAAACTAGACAGCGATGAAAAAGGCATTACCATTTTTAAGTTTGGTGGTCTTCGGATTGTTGGCATTATCCTGCCAGCAAAATCACCAAGGCAAGGAGCAGTCCGCAGATGGACATTCCGGCGCCACAAAGAAAGTAAAAGCTACCGAGAACAGCGATTGGTGGCCAAACAGGTTGGATCTAAGTATTCTGAGGCAGCATTCATCCCTTTCAGATCCAATGGAAGAGAATTTTGATTATATCCAAGCCTTCAATAGTCTGGAGTACGATTCCTTAAAAAGTGATATCCAAAAAGTATTGACAGATTCACAAGACTGGTGGCCGGCAGATTTTGGTCATTATGGAGGATTGTTCATCAGAATGGCCTGGCACAGTGCCGGAACTTACCGGACAGGTGATGGCCGTGGCGGTTCACGCGCTGGCCAGCAACGGTTTGCCCCATTGAACAGTTGGCCGGACAATGCCAATTTGGACAAAGCCAGGCGGTTATTGTGGCCAATTAAGCAAAAATATGGAAATAAAATCTCCTGGGCCGATCTTATGGTCTTAACGGGGAACGTAGCCCTTGAGGACATGGGGTTTGAGACGTTTGGATTTGCTGGGGGCAGGATAGATACCTGGGAGCCCGAAACCGATGTTTATTGGGGAGCCGAGAAAAGGTGGCTGAGTGATGAAGAGCGTTATTCGGGAGACCGAGAGCTCGAAGATCCCCTTGCGGCCGTTCAGATGGGATTGATATATGTGAATCCAGAAGGCCCCAATGGCAATCCAGACCCCTTATTGGCAGCGGATGATATCCGAGCGACTTTTGGCAGAATGGGGATGAACGAGGAAGAGACCGTTGCCTTGATTGCAGGAGGACACACGCTAGGCAAGGCCCACGGAGCAGGCCCTGCTTCCCATGTAGGGGACGATCCAGAGGCTGCAGGGATTGAAGAGCAGGGCTTTGGTTGGAAGAGTGATTATAAATCAGGAAAGGGAGCCGATGCCATTACATCTGGGCTAGAGGTCACCTGGACACCTACGCCCACGCAGTGGAGCCATTTGTTTTTTGTCAGCTTGTTCGAGAATGAGTGGGAACTGACCGAATCACCTGCCGGTGCGTACCAATGGGTGGCCAAGGATTCGGACATGACCGTTCCTGATGCATTTGACGATAGCAAACGTCATGCACCTACCATGTTTACCACGGACCTGTCCCTGAGATTTGATCCAAGTTTCGAAAAGATTTCCAGAAAGTTTTACGAAAACCCGGAACTGTTCAATGAGGCTTTTGCCAAAGCATGGTTTAAGCTTACCCACAGGGATATGGGGCCCAAGACCACTTATTTGGGCCCCGAGGCACCCCAAGAAGATTTGATCTGGCAAGATCCCATTCCTGCGGTAAATCATCCATTGGTCGATGCCAAAGACATTGAGGGATTAAAGGCCGACCTGTTAAATTCCGGGTTGAGCATTCAAGAAATGGTCACTACTGCCTGGGCTTCTGCTTCCACCTATAGAGGGTCTGACAGAAGAGGGGGAGCCAATGGTGCACGCATTAGACTGGCACCCCAAAAGGATTGGGAAGTCAATAATCCTAAGCAATTGGCCAAGGTTTTGGGCGTCTATGAAAAGATCCAAGCTGATTTCAATGCTTCACACGGGGCAAAAAAAGTGTCCTTAGCAGATCTGATTGTACTGGCTGGAGATGCGGCCATTGAAAAGGCAGCTGCCAATGCGGGGTACGAAATAGAGATCCCTTTCGTACCAGGGCGAATGGATGCGGTCCAAGAGCAAACGGATGTGGAATCCTTTGCGGTATTGGAACCAATGGCGGATGGTTTTAGGAACTATCTCAAGACCCAATATACGTTATCCACTGAAGAGCTACTGGTGGACAAGGCCCAGTTACTGACGTTGACGGCTCCGGAGATGACCGTTTTGGTGGGGGGAATGCGATCTTTGGCAGCCAATTATGATGGCAGTGAGCACGGCATTTTTTCCGAAAATCCAGCTGCCCTAAGCAATGATTTCTTTGTAAAGCTATTGGACATGCGTACAGAGTGGGCTCCAGTGGATGATACCAAAGAGGTGTTTGAGGGCAAGGACAGAAAATCTGGAAAAGTTATCTATTCGGCCACTCGAGCTGATCTCATCTTTGGCTCCAATTCCGAACTGAGAGCATTGGCAGAGGTATATGCGAGTGATGATGCGAAAGAGAAATTTGTGAAGGATTTTGCGAAAGCATGGGACAAAGTGATGAAGTTGGATCGTTTTGATTTGAGGTATCGTTAAATCGATACTTAGGGTATTCAGATAATTTCCTAAGATAATATAAACAGCCGCCAATAGTTTTTTGGCGGCTGTTTTACTTAAAAAATAGTAATTTGGTTAGTCATCCACCGGTGGAACAGATCAGGGCGAGGGTCACTTGTTCTTAGGTCATAGGCTAATGTGTTATACGATAATCATTGATACAGAAATGAACTTATGGTATGTGGAGTATCAGATTGAACAAGAAATGAAGTTTAAAAAGTAATTTTCGTTTATTTAAGCTAATCCTACTGCTCAATTTACCGCTGATACGTCATCACCTTGTTGGATACAAATGTTACATCGTCTATTTGACAACTTGCTCCAGCTTCGCCATGGGCGATAAAGCCTATTTCTACTTTGCCATTGGTGACGTTTACGTTTTCAAGACTAATCGTTTTCCAATTGTCCGATTGCTTCACGTTTTCGGTTTTTTGATAGGCGCTGCTTTCGGTATAGGCCTCCAGCCGGTGAAAAGTCCCTGCACTTTTGACCTTAAACGATAAGGTGTAGGTGCCATCCTCCAAGGGAACATATGGAGTGGAAGTGATCATCTGGTAGACTTTTCTTTTGAAAGGTACCTGATCGGAAATGTTCAGACTCCGTTCTCCGATGACGTGTTTTCTGTCTTCTAAGGTATTGGCATGGTTCAGGACAGGTGAATCCTCCGATCCCACGACAACTGTATTGCCTTGCTGGATCTCTGCATGCCAGCCCAGTAGCTGTTCTTGAATGGGTTTGACCGTACTGGGGATGGCTTTTCGGTCAGCCTCAAAGCTACTGTTTTTGACAAAGTTATTGTCCTCGGCAACACTCCATTCGCCTGTCGATTCATTTAGGTTCCATGAATTGAGGGAATTGAAGACAGGCGTTTCTCCCTCAAAGGAAAGGGGACACCATTGATTATAGCCCAATCCGTTTCCGGCAAAATCTGCCCAGCGGTCCCCACAATAAATGACCGTTTCCTGCTTACTACCCTTTACATTGACAAAAAAGCCCGTTTGGGTGATATGGGCATAATCATCATAAGTGCCCGGTGTGATCAGCATGTTGTTTTCTGGCAGGTATGGCCCTTTGATTTCATCGGCCACCAAGTAAAAAGCATGACTGGAATCCCAGCCGTATAAGTTGGAAGCAAAAACATAATATTTGCCTTTATATTTCACCATACAGTTTCCCTCTCGTCCATTTCCCTTAAAGATTTGGTTGACATCCAGTAAATCCACCTTGCCATCCTTTACCCCAATTTCTGAAAGGTAGATCTTGTGCCTTCCCTTTCCGTATGAGTATACCAGGTAGGAAGTCCCTGTGTCAGGATCCGTGAAAACGGTTTGGTCCCCGGTATTGGGGGTGCCGATTCGATCGGTCATGTCCAGCCGATTATGACATTTGAAGGGGCCGGCAGGTTGGTCGGCCAGTGCAATGATTACGTTGCTATTGTGCTGTACGAGCATGGCGTACTGATCTATTTCTTCTATATAGGCTACGCCCAATCTTCCCATCCAGTAAATGTGCTGGTAGTTTTCCTCAACTTCTGATTTTTCCAAGGCATTGCCTTCGGATTTCCAATTGACCAAATCGGTAGAGGTATAGCAGGTCACTGCCTTGAAATGGGTGCGGCTATGCGTGACAGATGGATCCTCTCGGTATTTCTCCGCTTCTTCATAGTGCACCCCATACCAATAATATTTTTCCTGACCATCCTTGGGATCGGTAAAGGTGAAAATTCCACCGCCTTGGCTGTAAATGGGTTCTCCGTTTTGAGTATCCCAAAAACGGTCATTTTTGATGTTAAGGCTTTGGGCATTTACCATGTGGAGACTTAGCGCAAAGAATGCCAGGATAGCGGTAATTGATTTAATGGCCTGGGTAAGGTTATGAGTGTTGTGATCCATTTGTGTTTAGGTTTTGGGTCGTTTTTTTGGTTTATGATTAAATTTGAAAAGGTATGTCCTTACTATTGGTGATTACGTTCGTAAAATTCTATTTCCACAATATCCAATTCGCCTTTGGATTTCTTTTCCGCTCCTGAAGGCTCTATTTTTCCAGTAATTTCCACGATCCCGAAAGCGTCTCCATCGATATTGGCACCGATCAATTTGATCAGGACTTTCTTGCTGCGGGTTGGAGGGAATTGTAAGGTGACATAGCCCAGGCTTTTCGGCGTATTACCGGAAAACACTTCTTTACCATCCATGCTAATGGATATCGGATAGCTCCGGTTGCGCCAATTACTGAGCTTCATGGTGATTTCACTGATTTCTGCTTCCCTTTCCAGTTCGTACTCGATCCATCCCGTGGATCGTTCTCCATCATTTTCCCAACTGGTCATTTCATTGTCATCAAAGGATTTGGAAACGTCCTCGGGATTGGATTGAGCCTTGGCCGACTGGATACCAACAGGTGTTCTGGTAACCCGATAAGACGGGCCTTTTGGGGTAGGGCCGCGGCCCAAAAAGGATTCCAAGTTCTCCCCAGGAAGTGCTGTGCTTAAACCACCGGTTACTTCAAATGGCTGAGTGCTCCAGCTCAAGGTGGCAGGTTTTAAGCCTTCTGCCTTGGCGGTTATGGTTATTTTGCCGGGGGCATCAGTGGCCCGGACAAAAACCCGGTTTACGCCTCCTTCTACTGGGAGTTTTTTGGACAGCACAAAGTTGTCTTCCGGCCCTTGGGCGATTCCTCCTCGCCACTCTGCTGCACCTTTCAGTTCAAAGTGCACCATGTCCAGGGCCGTGGGACACCTGTCACCCTCACTGTCCACTACTTCCACTTGTATCAAGCCGAGGTCATGGCCGTCAGCGACCATCCCTCCCGGAGCTTGCTTCAAGCTCAACTTTAAAGCTGCCGGTTTACCGCTCGTGACGATTTCATCTTCACTGACCGCTTCCCCTAGTTCGTTATAGCTTACTGCCTTGATGGCACCAGGTTCCCAGGTCACCTCCGGGAAGGTGAAAAGGAAGCGGTAGGATTGCTCCCCTTTTCCCAGGGATTTTCCATTGACGAATAGCTCCACCTCTGCGGCATTGGAAACCACGTAGATCGGTTTTTTAATTCCTGCCTCATAGTTCCAGTGTCCCATGATATGGGTCCGTGGCTGCTCCGGGTCTACCCAGCCATCCCACATGACTTGGTGGGCGAAATAGCCATCCTTGGGCACACGCATGGGATCCACTTCGCCACTTCGGCGGTAGTTTTCGGCCCCTCGAAAATGCGTCTGGGTGTCCGAAAAGATAATGTTGACCCCGCCGGAGCTTACACGCTTCCCAGTGCCCGGGCGTTCCCGATAATAATCGTACCAGCGGACGATGTCCTCAATGGCATGGGAATCCTGATTGCGGTTATACTCACTGGCATCCTTTCCCTTATAGGGCGGCCCATCACCATCTTTATGGTAGGGAGGAGTGTATTCGTCCCAATATTTTCGAAGTCCTTCGTCCCTGGAATATTCAGTAGCCCACATGGGTTGGTCGGCACTTTTGTTGATGTAGAGCATTTCTCCCCCGTATTCGGCCTCTTTACTGCCAAGCATTTCACGGCTTCCTATAGCACGGCCACCATGGGGATCATGTTGGTCCCTGATCTGCTTCATTTCTGCCATGTGTTCCTCGCTGATATTGTCATTGCCACATTCATAGAATAGAATACTCGGGTTGTTCCGGTTGTAGATAATGGCATCTCGCATGAGGTTTTTACGTTGCTCCCATCTGAAGCCCTGAACATCACTTTCTGCATCACCGGCAGGCATGGCCTGTATCAGCCCGACCCGGTCACATGACTCCACATCCTGTTTCCAAGGGGTAATGTGCATCCACCGAACCAGGTTGGCGTTGCCCTCTACCATCATCCTATTGCTGTAATCACTGATCCAAGCGGGAACGGACATGCCCACTCCGGGCCATTCATTGCTTGTTCGTTGGGCATATCCCTTCACTTGGAGAACGCGATCGTTCAGGTAGACCATTCCGTCTTTGAAGGCCGTTTTCCTGAAGCCTGTCGTGGTTTTTACTTCATCGATTTCCTTTCCGTCCACGAGCAACGTGGTGAAGACGTCATACAGGTACCCATATCCCCAGCTCCAAAAATGCAGGTGGTCTAATTCGGCCGTAGCGGAAAGCATCGTGGTCTGCCCTGGCGATATGGTCTTTTTGGAACCTTCTATTTTTTTTACCAAGGTACCATCTTGTTCTTTAATGGTGACTTGGTATTGCACCTCTAAGGCGCGTTTCTGTTCATTTCGTACCTGACTTTCTGCAGTTACCCTTGCCGTGCCATTGTCCACGTCTATATCCTGGGCGTACACATAGGTGCCTTCCGTTCCCAGGTTAGAATACAAAGGCAAGGTCTGGTACAATTTATCCGTGATGTGCAGGTAAACATTTTTGGGAATACCCCCATAATTGACATTGAAATTGCGATCGCTCCACTGGTATTTGGTTTGGGTGGCCTTTTCCCGATAGTCCCAGTCGTTGTCGGTACGGACGGCTACGACATTACTTTCAGGGAACGGATTGAGCAGGTCAGAAATGTCAAATCCTACTGCCATTGCCCCATTTTCATGGCGCCCGATATGCGTTCCGTTGACATAGAACTCGCCTCCCTGGCGCACCCCTTCAAATTCCAAGAATACTTTTTGGTCTTCCTGGCCTTCTGGCAGTACAAACGTTTTTCGATACCACGCTATTCCGGTAGTGAGGCTGTGGATATCCACTTTATAGGCCTCATCTTCGTTCCAAGCGTAGGGAAGGGTGACCGCCTTCCAGCGGGAGTCGTCGTATGAAGGTTTTTCGGCTAATGATGGATCACCGGTTTTTACTTTCCAGCCTGAATTGAAATTGTAGGTGGTCCGTTGGGCTTTGGTGGAGTGAAATAGAAGGAACGTTCCGAGTAGAAGAAGATACTTGATTTTCATGGTTTTTTTTAGGGTATTATTGCATTACAAATGATATGCGGTGCTCACATGGAAATCGCTTTTAACCAAAGGTGTTGTATAATTCAAGCAATATAGTGTCAGACCGAACGCTTGCCTGACCGGCAGGCAGTCGAGGTCCAATGTCCAGCCTTCGACTCCGCTCAGGCTGACATCACTTTTGAAAGCTATTTCCCTGTATGTGCTCACTCATGTCAAGATGAGCAAGTTGTTGAGCATCGTTTCGCTTTTCTCGGTATATGGATTAGGAACCGTTAAGAGTCCTGAAACTACTATATAAGCAGGTTAATGGATGGTTTGGCCATCTCTCTTGACCTATGGCAAACCTGTCTGCGATGAGGTGCCATGGGAAATACCAACGTTCGAACGGATTCTGAAGCAGTATTGAGCCAACATACTTGTTCGATGTGGTGTTATATAGGCTACTGCATATTCCGAGTTTAGCGCCTTAATTTCAAAAAGTACAAATGAACGCTGATAAAATTGTATGGTGTTGTACTGGTAAAGCCCCAAATCCAATCCTTTTTTTATTTTAGCATGTTTTGGAAGAGCCAAAAATAGTGGTTTGGCAGAGAGTAGGCTGTCTCAAGTGTTATTTTCTCCTGTTTAAATGAGATAACCTCGTTAGATTTTTTCCTTGGGAATGGTAAAGCAGAACACCGTGCCCTCTCCAACGGGAGATTCTGTCCAGATCTTACCATTGTTCTCCAAAACAATTTTTTTTATGATGGCCAATCCCAACCCCGTACCAGTGGGTTGGTTTTCGCCGTTCAGGCGGAAGAAAAGGTTGTAAATATTGTCCTTGAATTTTTCGGGAATTCCCGGACCGTTGTCCTGCACGGAAATCAGGATGTCATTAGCCCTACTGATGCAACTGACAATCAACTTGCATTCATCTTTGTTGTTGAATTTTAAGGCATTGTTGATGAGGTTTGAAAGTATCTGACGTAGGGCATTAGGATTGTAATAGACATGTGGGGTGTCTACATGGTAGGTCACGCTGATAGGATGGACATAGGAAAGTTCCTTTGTGATTTGCGAACACATTTCGACAACGTTAATCGGCTCGGTTTTCCGTGTTTTGGAGGTCATTTGGGCATATTCCAAAATTCCATTGGCCATATCCAAACTCTTTTGGTTCGATGATTTCAAGAGGTTTATATATTCAGGTATTCTGGAGTAGTTGCCTTCTTCCACTTCCATCTCCATGAGTTCTAGAATGCCGATGGTGTTGTTGATCGGAGATTTGATATCATGCGCCAAGGTATAGGAGAAATTTTCAAGGTTATGAATGGTTTCTCTCATCTCGGATAATTCCTGTATTTTATTCTCGATTTCTTCCCCGAGCATGTTAAGCCCATTTGCTAGAATGTCTACTGGCGAATTTGAAGCGTCTGTTTCGACCTTACAGGGAAAGTCATAGCTGGCGATTTGTTCTACTAGTTTGATGAGTTGACTGATTTTGTTATCATGTAATGTTTCATCAAGGCTATTACTATTGAATAGTTTACTTTTTTTCATCGTCTTTCATCGTTTTTAACCATTCCATAGCCATGGTGCTATCGGAAAACAAACGTATGGGAAACAAAGGCTTGTTAAATCCCAAAAAGAATTTTCCTAAGAGTTTCGAAAACTTGGATTTGGCCACAATACCTGCGGCATATTGGATTTCCGCACACTGCTTAGTGCCATATAGTGCCCTGCACTCTTTTGAAATCCCTTTGGCCTGACTAATATCCACGACAATTGCTACGCGCTTTCCTGGAGCCAATGTAGCCACCGCCTTTAGATTTTCTCTGCCATCCTCCAGTTCAAGGTATTTATTGGGCAAGACCCTGGAAAAGATTATCCCATTGTCCAATAGCTGGAATTCTTGGGTGTTGGTGGTGATGTATTGCATGGTCAATGGTTAATGAATCCTTTAATTTAGGTACCAATTATATTGGGGGATAAGAGGTACTAGATGGCAATTAATTGGTAAT
Organism: Echinicola vietnamensis DSM 17526; assembly: GCF_000325705.1. Lineage (NCBI taxonomy): Bacteria > Pseudomonadati > Bacteroidota > Cytophagia > Cytophagales > Cyclobacteriaceae > Echinicola > Echinicola vietnamensis. The sequence goes on from NC_019904.1 coordinate 3,208,552, forward strand.
AATTTACCAATTTTTATACTAAATTGATATAGTCCTCTAAAACCGAGCCAAAATAATTGTTGTGAACGTTTAAATGCGGTTTTTGGACACAGTAAAGTGCATCTTAAAGTAATAATAATTTTAAGGTGGTGAAATTCAGGGATAAGAAGCCTATGCCATTTTAGACTAAATAACATGGGGGTATTGATGGTTAAGGAATTAACTGTTGGTATGGATATAAGTGATAATGAGTGTTGAATTTATAATACGTATTATTAAACCTCATAAGGATCAGTATCCATTTAAAAAGATTTTGTTAAATCGTTCTATTGGGATCATCAGGAACTATTGGGATGCCTTCATCAATGGTTCTAGCAGTAATTTCGTGAACTACCTTATCAAGTTCCTTACAGGAATTTTCAATCCAATCCAAAATTTGGGCTAAAGGAATATCATCGTCATCAACCTCCCTGTACATGGATACCAGTCCCATGATTCTGGAAAGTGGGGCCCTGATCTGGTGGGATTGCAACCATGCTATTTCCTTTAAGTGATTGTTTTGTTGGGTGATCTTTTTTAAGTGCTTTCTTGAGGAGGTAACATCCAGTACGGAGCCCACGGCACGTACCGGCTTGCCGGTGTCGTTTCTCAAAATAAGACACCTGTCCACCACATAGGAAATCCGATTGTCCGATAATAGCAACCTATATTCCTTTTTCCATGATTTTGCGGTCTTATTGCTTAGTGATTGCTGCAAGGACTTCCAGACGCTTTCTGCGTCCTCTGGATGGATTTTCTGAAACCAGGAATTACCTTTTGTAAAGGACTCTGAGCCCTTGTAGCCTACTTCTTTTCCCATCCTCGTCCCCCGGGTGATGGTTCCAGTAGAAAAGTCCAGTTCCCAAATCATTTCATTACTGACCTTCATGGCCAGTTTAAATCGGTTGTTACTGATGGATAGCTTTTGTTCGTGTTCTTTTTGATCCGTAATGTCTCGAATGGTTCCTTCCAGTCGGGTAGGAGTGCCTTCTTTGTTTGTTACCAACTTGATTTCCTGCTGTACCCATTTGGTTTTACCTTTTCCATTGATAATACGGTGCTGGAAACGGTTTACTTTACCGGGCTTTAGACTTTTAATGGGATCATGCTCGAGCAGATACTGGTCATCAGGATGAAATGTCTTGAGAAGGTTATCCATGGTCGGCACAAACTCCTTCTGGCTATATCCGTAGATTTTATATGTTTCTTCACTCCATTCGGATATGTCCGAATTGATATCTCTGCTCCAATAGCCCATTTTTCCTATCTTTTGGGCGGTTTTTAACTTGGTGTAGGCTTCCTTTAAGTTATTTTGAGCTTGCTTTTGATCGGTAATATCCTTTGCAACGGCAATAATGATCTTTGATTCGGGAAGTTGCCTTCCCTTCCAAATAAGGGATTTGACTTTCCCCGTTTTTGTAAGGAATTTGGTTTCCTGTGGGAGCTGGGTTTTTCCCTCTAAAAAGGCATTCATACGCTTAAGGGATAGTCCCCCGTCCTTGGTGTAGATTAGATCGAGGAGGGGATAATGGAGTAGTTCCTTTTTATGGTATCCCAACAGTTTTTCGAGTGCCCGGTTGTGTTTTTTAATGTACCCATCATACCCAATAATACATAATGGTCCGGGCGATAGGTCGAAAAAATTTCTGAATTCTTCTTCTATTAATTTTTGTCTAACGATAGCCCCTGTAGGGTCAAAAACTGCTTTCACTATTCTTATATCACTGTTTAGCACCAATATATCTTCGGTTGAAAAACCAAGAAACACCCCAAGAAAATGGTCATTGTGCCTAACAGGTATGGCGAATGCAGACTTAAGAGATGTTTGTGAAAATCTTTTCTTTCGGATAAACAACGGTTCATGGGCAAGCTCTTCCCAAATCTCAATAGAATTGCTCGACCAGCATTTGCCCGGTAGTCCTTGCCCCTTCGCAAGGGTGTCCATATCTCCTTTTTTATAAAGCTTGGCAAATGGGGCAGCTGAATGGTGTTTTGCCATGAGGTTAAGTTGAAGACCGTCTTTGGATACCAACCAAAATTCCCCACAGTCGGTCCCCGTGAGCTGGTTGATTTTTGCTATTGCACGCGACATTCCTTTGGAAAGTGTGCTGGATTGTCCTAAGGCATTTGCCATAGCAGCTGCCAAATCACTTGTTTTGCGCTTTTCCATTTCATCAGTCACGACCTGTGTGTTCGCAATGACACCGTGAATGGAGGGATCATTTAGGTGGTTGGACAATTCTGTGTGTAGCCAGACGTAGTTGCCTTTTACATCCGTAAACCGATAAGGAGGCACGGTAACATGACTTTTTTGACTTATTTCCTTCAACTTTTTCATAACCTTTGGGGTATCATCCGGATGGATAAATTCAAAGGCGTTTTTGCCAAGGAATGATTCAGGAGGGATCCCTAACACACGGGTGCTGGTGGGAGCGACGTATTTATAATTTCCATGATCATCAAGAAGGGCGATCAGGTCGGTGCCGTTTTGTACCAATGATCGGAACCTGACCTCACTTTCCTTCAATTTTTGGTAAGAAATGGCTTCTTTGATGGCGTAGGAAAGATTACCGGAAAGCCTCTCCAAGAGTTGGATTTCCATTTCTTCCCAATTTTTTTCGTGGGCATGGTCCTCCATTGCTATTACTCCGACAGGTTTTTGGCGCATCATGATGGGAACCAAAACCATCGATTTGATCTTCAGGCCGACTAGTGTCGACCGAAGATCGGGGTCGCAAAGATGTGTAGTGTTGAATTTAAATGATTTGCCCGTTTCCAAATGCGCCCTACATGGAGGAAAGTGGAAAAGCAGAGACGAAACCGAGTCTACTGGGGGCTCGTCGCTACTCTGGGAGGTCCAACTGATAAAGGGGACGGAGGGCAGAGTTTTTTCATCCCATTTGGAGAAAAATAAACGGTCAGCCTTTAATAGTTTCCCAACTTTTTCCAAACATGTTTTTAGGGCGCTTGGCCATTGCTTTGATTTAAGCAGTATTTCTTGGATGTCCCGAATGGCCGATAGGTGGTTTTTTTGCCGTTCAATGTGCTTTTGCTGAAGGTGGCTTTCCGTCAAGTCTATGGCCGTGACGATTTCAGCACGTCTACCATGATATTCTATGGGGTTGCTCTTGATCTTAACTTGGATGATTGTTCCATTTTTGAGTTTGTGCCGGAAGAGATTGTCCTTAAACAATTTGTTTCCTTCACGGACAGCAGCAACTGCACGTTCCAACAGGGCTATGTCTTCCTTGGGCCTTATCTCCCGAATGGTCATGTCCAAAAACTCGCTCTTGGAATAACCATAATGAACCACCGCCTCATTGTTTACAGCCAGAAATTGATAGGTCTCCAGGTCATAAATCCACATGGGAAAAGGAGATTGGTCAAAAATAATATTTTCTGGCATACTGGGTTTAGTGGTGGAAGTAGACATGATCCTTATATTAATCGGGTTGTTGGGTCGTATTCTTAATGCTTATAAAGCAATTATTCTACCAATAATAACTAGATTTTACTTTAAACAAACAAATAGCACCAATATGATCAAATCCGAAAGGATATGGCCGGTTTATAAATTGAGGTGGAGGCAGTGAATGCTATGGTTTTGGGATTCTCCTTGTCGTCTGTGTTCTTCGACCCTGTGATCATCTGGGGTGGGGGTGAGGGTTATTCTATGCCGAATTTACCGGCTGTCCCTTCCAGTATTTTACGCGGATCAAACCCGATTCCCGCTTTGAAGACGGTTTCTACTTCTCGGATAATGGATGGATCGGCCACAAGGTTTCCATCCAATATCACAAAATCAGCCCTCGTGTGTACTTGAATCGTACCAATATCATCCCTTCCAAGCGCTTTGGTACCATTTCCAGTCATGATTTGAATGACCTCTTCGGGAGAGAATCCAGCTTCTAGCAAGAGTAAAAAGTTGCGCTGGTCACCAAAACCGGGAAGGACATGGCGTCCAGCATCTACACCGCTGCACAGCAAGCCTCCCATTTTGGTATATTGGTATTCAAAAGCCATGATACGTTGGAGCCTTTTATAGCGTGTGGCATCGGGCGGTGATTGGTCAAATCGTTCTCTGGCTTGAAGGTAGCGGTCAAGCAGATAGGGTGACATGGCTTTTTGAGTTCGCTCATCAGCAAATGCCCTGGACGGGACACTGGCTTCATAGATGGCGAGTGTGGAAGTTAGGAATACACGGTTATCGATCATCAGTTGTTGAAGGTTTTTGACTTCTTCATGATCGATGGCCAAGCTGTCCATGTATTCTCTTCCGCCATTACATGTCCCAGGATCCTTGTCGGTACGAAAGTCACTGGCACTGTTCAGGCCATGCTCGATTCCATCAATCCCCATTTTGGCGGCCTCGCCAAAGGTGACAGAGCACAAGTGCCCCCTTACGTAGGCTTGGTGGATATGGGCCATATCGATGGTAGTTTCCAGGTCTTTGGGACGGATATGTCGGTAAACCTTGAACCATTTGACACCTTGATCCAACCAATATTGGAGCGTGTCGCGAAGATGTTTTTCGTTCTTTGGAATGACCATGTTGGGGTTGCCGCCAGGCCCTGTGATGAAGGGACCACTCGCTATGGTCGAAGGACCGATCTTTAGGCCTTGATCGATTTGTCTGGAAAGTTCCAGCTCACGTGCGGGAGAAGCAGCACCGCAAGTCTGGATGGTCGTCACACCCGAGGCCAGGTACAGCTTGGCTGCGATGTCCCCCACATAAGGAAACTGGGGGATATGCAGGTGATTGTGCATGCCTACCAACCCGGGAATGATCGTTTTTCCACTTAGGTCAATGGTCTGCGTACCGATCGGAATTTCCACTTCCGAATGGTTTCCTACACCTTTGATTATGCCGTTATCGATGAGCAGGGTTTGCCCTTCTCTAACAGGTTCTCCTGTGCCGTCGATGATCCTGACATTGGTAAATGCATATGTTCCCGCTTTGTATTTTACATAGGCATAGAGGCTGTCGGCAAGTTGGGATCCCTGCTGGTCAAAACCCCCTTGGTCTTTTTGCTGGGATTTGCAGCTAAAAGAAAAAAGTAGGCCTATGAGTACCAAAGAGGTTCGTAAGATGTGTTTGGTCATAAGGTTAAAGGTTGAATATGTTTAGTCGATTGGGGTGCTTCCAATTCTGATAGCCCGTTCCAATATTGCGCAAGAAAGACTGGAGTGGCAAGAAAATCAGTTCTTTTGGTTCAGGTGTGGAACAGGATAAAACCAAAGCTGTAAAAATTATGCCAAGGAAGTTGTTCCAGTAGTTCTAAAGGGGAAAGTAGCGGGGCTTTTGATTGCTAATTGCCATTTTACGCAAATTCGCCCCTAACATTATTTGGGAAACAATGCTGGAAAGACGTTTTTAGCCTAGGTATAATTTACGCCATAAGGTGTCAGGCCAAGCCTGGTTTTTTAGGAAGGATTTTCTTTTAACCTATCTTTAACATACTCAATTTGATGTTTGCCATGTGGTACAGGCTGGCCGTCTTCTCCTAAGTTTACCATGATGATTTCATCAATGGTGATGATGGTTTCACGGGTCATTTTATTTCGGACCTCGCACTTCAAGGTCAGGGAGGTTTTGCCAAATTTGACAGGCTCAATGCCAATTTCGATGATGTCATTTACACGGGCAGAGGCCATAAAATTGATGGAGGACATGTATTTGGTGACCACGTGTTGGTTTTCAAGTTGGATGATGGCATAAAGTGCCGCCTCTTCATCAATCCAGGCCAGCAGCCGCCCTCCAAACAATGAGTTGTTGGCATTTAGGTCTTCTGGTTTGATCCATTTTCTGGTGTGAAATCGCATAGCTTTTATCTTTTGATGTAAAACATTGATAATACGAAAATAATTCGAATCTCAGGATAGTCAATACCTAAATAAGCGGCTTTACGCTCCTAAAAACAATGGAAAATACGAGTGGGATGAATATTGGGCGGAGGCTCTTAATGTGGCAGCACTTCTTAAGCCGATTATAAGATCGTTCACCGATGGAAAGTAGCAGTCCATTTCGGTAGAATTGGTGTATTTTACTTTTATTGAGCTGAAATAAAATTAGTGAAAAGAAAAAATAACTTACTGCAACGTACCATGAACATGAATAAGTTGACCCAATTAGCCATCATACTAATTATTGCACTTTTTAGTACCTCTTTAAATGGCTGGGCACAAGAAGGGAAGTCTTCAGTCCCGTCAGCATCCGGTGGACAGATTCCGCCGCATCCTCCGCGTTTGCCCGAGGGAGTAATTCCTGCTTTTCCCGGTGCCTGGGGAGGAGGAATGTTTACCACCGGAGGTCGGGGTGGAAAAGTCATGGCCGTAACCAATTTGCAAGACCGTGGACCCGGTAGTTTGAGGGCAGCACTTGAGGCAGAAGGGCCCCGGATAGTGGTTTTCAACGTAGCGGGAACCATTGAAATTTCGGATGACATTAACATTGATCATCCCGATATTACCATAGCAGGACAGTCTGCTCCCGGAGATGGGGTCTGCTTGAAGGGAACCCTTAACATCAATACCCACAATGTGATCGTTCGACACCTGAGGGTTCGTAGGGGAGTACCTGTGGGTGGACAAGGAGACGATAATATCGGCGGGAATCCCGAGCATCATATTATCATCGACCACTGCTCGACCAGCTGGGGCATGGATGAAAACATTAGTCTTTATCGGCACATGAGGGCTTCGCTTGACGGAGAAACCAGGATAAAGGATCCTGCAAAACACATTACCATCCAATGGACCATCAGCAGTGAAGCCTTGGATGCCCGAGGCCATGCTTTTGGCGGTACCTGGGGTGGAAATCCATCTACTTTTCACCACAACCTCTTTGCCTGCAATACGGCCAGAAATCCCTCCATTGGGATGTCAGGGGATTTCGATTTCCGCAATAACGTAATCTTCAATTGGCAGCACCGCACCATGGACGGGGGAGACGAGACTACCCAAATCAATGTCATCAACAATTATTATAAGCCGGGACCTGCTACCAATGAGGATATGATGGCTGTTTTTGCTCGTGTCGAGTCCCGCCATATGTATTCTCCGGGAAGCGCTTGGGCAGCGGGAGACTGGTATCCCCAAGCAGACGACAGGCCAGGTAAATGGTATGTTGCGGGAAATGTCATGGATGGAAATGCCGCCATAAGTCAGGACAACTGGAAAGGAATGCGAGGGCCAGAAGCACTTGCTAAGGTCAATACCCCTTTTGTGGGATGGCCAGTAGCTCCCCATCAGACGGCCAATGAGGCCTTTGAAACGGTATTGGAGAAAGCGGGAGCGACATTGCCAAAACGTGATGCCGTAGACAAACGGGTAACCCAAATGGTGCGCACGGGCAAGACCATGACCGAAACAGGTATCATTAAAGACATTTCAGAAGTAGGAGGTTATCCGTCGCTTACGTTTGAGGAGCATGAAGTTCCGGTGGACAGCGATGGGGATGGTATGCCGGATGCATGGGAAACGCAACATGGCTTGGATCCCCAAAACGGTGAAGATGGTGCTTTGGATAGTGATGGAGACGGCTATACCAATGTAGAAGAATACCTCAATGGTACCGATCCGAATGAGCACATCAATTATAGGAATTTGGGCAACAATATCGATACCATCAGTTGATAGGCTGTTTTTAGGGTGTCGGGTAAAGCGTGGATTTAGCTTTTTTTGAATGCCAGATTCATCACCCCAGAAATGTCAAAAGAGGCTGTCTCCGATGTCATGACGTGAACATTTCAGACAGCCTCTTTTTTGGAACCCAATCAGTCCGTTTAACCAACCTTAGGCTAGGTGGACATGATCGGTGATGACTTTTTTAAAGAATCACCCAGGCTTATGGAAAAGGATCCTTAAAGGAATCGGAGGATAAGGTCAGGGCTTCATCATAGGTACATAGGCAGCTTTCAAGGGCCTGTTGAATACGGTTTTGTTCCAGTGCTGTACCGATCATCACCAACTCATTTGTCCGGTCTCCAAAGTCAGGATGCCAGTTTTTGTCCAGGGATTCCTTGATTTCTAAGTAATAGGGATTGTTTTGCCACTCGTCCTGGGGCATGGAAGCCCACCATTTGCCATAGGGTTCGGCTTGTACCGATTTTCCAGCTTGGTTCCAGAGCAAAGCTTGATCTGGTCTGGAGGCAATCCAAAACAATCCTTTGCTCCTTAACACTTCTGATGGCCAGTTTTGGGTGACAAAATCCCAAAACCGCTGGGGATGGAAAGGCCTGTTCTCTCTGAAGACAAACGAACCAATGCCATATTCTTCGGTTTCAGGTGTATGTTGATTGTTCAGTTCTTGGATCCAGCCGGCAGATTGGGAAGCTTTTTCAAAATCAAAAAGGCCGGTATTGATGATTTCCTTGGGCGAAATATTCCCACGCGTTGCTTCGATGAGCTTGGCCACAGGATTAAGTTTCTTGATCAGGGCTTTGACCAATTCCAATTGGGATGGAGTGACCAAATCGATTTTGTTCAGGATGATGACATCTGCAAATTCCACTTGATCTGTCAACAAGTGGACGATGGAGCGATCATCTTCTTGGCCTTCCTCCAGCTGTCGATCAGCGAGCTTATCCGCAGAAGTATAATCTTCTAAGAAGTTCAAGGCATCCACCACGGTGACCATGGTATCCAGCTGCGTTAGCTTGTCCAAGTCCAATAAAGGTTCTCCGGTCTCAAAGGTGAAGGTTTGGGCCACTGGGATCGGTTCTGAAATGCCCGTACTTTCAATGAGGAGGTAATCAAACTTCCCTTGGATAGCCAATTTTTGCACTTCTTCGATCAGGTCTTCCCGGAGGGTGCAACAAATGCAACCGTTACTCATTTCTACGAGTTTCTCTTCTGTCCGTGATAGTTTGATTTGATTGTCCACTACTTGGGCATCTACATTGATTTCACTCATGTCGTTCACGATGACGGCTACTTTCAGCCCCTCCCGGTTGTGGAGGACATGATTGAGAATGGTGGTTTTACCCGCTCCCAAAAAGCCACTGAGGACAGTGACTGGGAGTTTGCGACGTATTGTTTTCATAATTATGATTGACCGTAAATAAATTTCCAGTTGATGAAATGGGAAACTGCGACACCACAAGCTCCCACACTGACGATTATATGGCTGATTTCATGCACATGGTGGTCATGAATGAGGTGACCTATGCCGATCACAAGAAAGCCTGATGCTGCTATTACCAGGGGCAAGGGACGGCGGTGATGCTTTCTATATCCATGGCTCAATGCTCCCAGCGCAAGCAACAGGCTGACGATAAGAACGCTATATTCTATCCAGGGGTCAGTTAGAAATTTGAGCCCGGCCAATGGTGTCACTACCAGAATAAATGGGAGCGCTGCACAGTGGATGCCACATAAAAGCGAAGCAGAAATACCTAAAAAATCCCAGGGGCTATCTTTTAAAATTGATTTCATGGTTTGTTGATTTTTATTGCAAGCATCTTGCAAATATAGTGTAAAAAATATTAATGCAACAATGTTGCATAAAAATATATTATCCATTAGGTTTGTAATCTCAGCTATAACTAAAGTATTATATATGGTGAGTTTATCGGGAGTAGCGTTTTCCTATTCCAAACAAAAGACCTTTCGATTTCCAAATTTTACCATTGACCAAGCTCCTTTACTCATTTTGGGGCCCTCTGGTGTGGGTAAAACGACCTTACTACATTTGATTGCCGGGTTTTTATCGCCCCAAGAAGGATCCATACGTATCGGGGAAAGAGAGGTGAGCCAACTTAAGCCGTCCCAAATGGATCGTTTTAGAGGACGGCATATAGGCATGGTTTTTCAGCAGCATCATTTTATCCGGTCACTTGACCTTATGGGAAACCTTCAGTTGATACAGTATTTGGCAGGTAAATCACCCTCACCGCAAGCCATTAAGGCCTTGCTGGGACAGTTGGGATTAGGTGAACACCTGACACGGAATCCTTATGCCATGAGCCAAGGCGAGCAACAGCGAGCAGCTATCGCCATGGCATTGATCAACAAGCCCTCCTTGATTCTGGCAGATGAACCTACCTCAAGTTTGGATGATGAAAACTGTCATGCGGTGGTGAAACTGCTCAAGGACCAAGCCTTGGCCCATCAGGCTGATTTAATCATCATTACACACGACCAGCGTCTAAAAGGCGAAATTTCAGAAGCGATTACCCTATGAATCTCTTTAAATTAAGTATAAAGAACCTGTTGTCCCGTCCGTGGTGGTCAGGCCTTAGCCTTCTGCTCCTCATTCTGGGGGTGGGAATGATTGATTTTATGGGCCACGTGGAAGACCAGGTCAGTAAGAAGGTTACACAGCATACGACAGGCATCGACATGGTGGTAGGCGCCAAAGGCAGTCCCATACAGCTTATCCTTTCTTCGGTGCTCCATATAGATGCTCCTACAGGCAATATCCCTTTTTCTTCCCTGGAGAAGCTACGGAAAAACAGGCTAGTGGATAAGGCGATTCCGTTGTCTTTTGGTGACAACTACCGAGGAAACAGGATTGTCGGCACCGAACAGGAATTTATGACCTTTTACGGGTTGACATTACAAGACGGAAAACAGTGGGAAGCGGCCATGGATGTGGTCTTGGGAGCGGCAGTGGCCCGTAGCACGGGGCTTGGCCTAGGAGATGAATTTACCGGATCCCATGGCTTACAGGAAGGAGGTCATGCCCACGATGACCATGCTTACAAAGTGGTAGGGATTTTGGAAAACAGCGAAACAGTAGCCGATAATTTAATCTTAACCGCTCAAGAAAGTGTATGGAACATCCATGCGCATGAGACACCATCATCAGCAGCTGCGGATGAGCATGATCATGATGATCAGGAGGACCATCACCATGAAAAGGACCATGGGGGAGAACATCACGAGGAAGACCATCATGAGGAAGAACACCACGAGGAGGAGCACGAAATTACCTCCATCTTGGTGACGTTCAGAAATCCTATGGGAGTCATTCAGCTGCCGCGTCAGGTCAATGCAATAGATCATTTGCAAGCAGCAGTTCCCGCCATCGAAATGAATCGACTGATGACCCTGCTGGGAGTGGGGGTGGATACCTTGGAAGTGGTCAGTGCCGTCATTATGCTAATCGGGGGAGCGAGTATTTTCATCACCTTGCTGGCGACCATGCAAGAGCGGAAATATGAATTGGCATTTATGCGGGCTTATGGTGCTTCCCGCGGGCAATTGGCCTTTTTGGTCATTGGGGAAGCGGCGACCTTGTCTTTTGTCGGGGGAGTAATAGGAATAGTGTTGGCGCGGGCCGGAATGATGGTAATGGGGAATGCCTTGGAGGAGAGTTACCATTACGGAATCAACGCCTTTGACGTAAGCTGGAATGATGTAAAGATCATCTTAGGTGTTTTAGCACTCGGAATCATGGCGGCAATTATTCCTGCCTGGCAAGCGTTCCGATTAAACATTTCAAAAACATTGGCTCATGCTTAAATGGTTAATGATCATTTTGTTGGTGCCGCTAGTTGGGAGCGAGCAGCAATCCATCACTTGGGAATCGCTAAAGGATGTGACCTTTACCGATCGCTATAGTCGAGAGGTAAATGCCTATTATTATTTTCCACGATTTGGGCAGTCGGTGAAGGATCTTGACGGGGAGGTAGTGGAGATTTCCGGTTTTATGCTGCCCATCGCTCCAGAGGAAGATTTTTATGTGCTTTCAGAAAATCCATTTTCGTCTTGCTTTTTCTGTGGCAGCGGAGGACCGGAATCCATCATCGAACTGGAATGGGGTGAAGCAGGGCATGGTAGGTTTAAAAATGACGATTACGTAACGGTGAAGGGAAAGCTCCGACTGAATCAGGATGATATTTACCGGTGCTGCTATATCCTTGAAAATGTGGTGGAAGTCAAGTAAGGCGATACGGGGTGATTGGAGGTAGGGATTTTATCCTGGATTGGAAGAGTATAGCGTGTGTTTGAGGGGGAAAAATATTACCTTGCTCTAGAAGATGATAATTTAAGGTCTTCAAGCAGTGGAATCAAATCGTTATCCCTCAAATAACCTTAGTGTACCTATGAAAACCCATGTCCTTTTCCTGTTTTTTTTAATGACAGCGATTACCCTAGCCTTCGGACAGGCCAGTGAAGATAGTCGCCCCAATATCGTTTTTTGCCTGGCCGATGACTGGGGCTGGCCGCATGCAGGCGCGTATGGTGCCCCCGGTATCAAGACCCCAAGCTTCGATCGTCTGGCCAAAGAAGGTGTGCTTTTTCATCAGGCTTATGTCTCAAGTCCTTCCTGTACGCCGAGTAGAAATGCATTTATCACTGGCAAGTATCATTGGGAGCTTGGTTCAGGGGCAAACCTTTGGAGTACCCTTCCTGTGGAACATCAGAGTTTTATCCATCTTTTGGCTGACGAAGGATATGTGACGGGGCGAACAGAGGCAAAAACCTGGGGGCCGGGGAATCTTGATGAGTGGACGGCCGAACATGGAGCACATCCCGGAAATGCAGCCTATCAGACGTTTGGGGAATTTCTCGATAAGACCGCGGCAAAGGAAAACCCCTTCTTCTTTTGGTTGGGTTCTGCTGATCCCCACCGGCCATACGAAGAAGGAATAGGACAGAAGAGCGGAATAGACGTGTCAAAAGTCCATATGTTCAAGCATTATCCTGATGTGACGACCGTTCGAAGTGATGTGGCAGATTACTATTGGGAGGTGCAGCGTTGGGACCAGTTGGTAGGATCGGTTATCGACGAACTGGAAGCTCAGGATCTGCTGGATAATACCATTATTATCGTAACCGGAGATCATGGAATGCCCTTTCCCCGTGGCAAAGGCAACCTTTATGATTCAGGAGTAAGGGTGCCTTTTGTGGTATACTGGGGGAGCCATATCCAATCGGGTCGTCACGTAGAAGACTTTGTTTCTTTCGCGGATATAGCGCCCACGGTACTGGAAGCGGCGGGTGTGAAAGTGCCTGAAGAGATGACCGGTAAGAGCTTTTTGAATGTACTGAATGCTGAGAAGTCAGGCTTGGTGGATCCTGAGAACCGTTCCGAGGTAGTGTTTGGCAGAGAAAGACATGTCCCAGCGCAAGAGAAACCTAACATGGGCGGTTACCCTTCCCGGGGATACCGAAATGATGAATTTTTATACATTCGAAATTATCAGCCCAGTCTTTGGCCTGCTGGAACCGGCCAATTGGGGGCTACCAATTACCCTAACCAATGGTATGCTGACTGTGACGGCGGACCTACGAAGGATTATATCGTGGACCATAAGGAAAAGGACTTGGAGCATATATTTGCTTACCAACTTTGTTTTGCAAAAAGGCCAGCAGAGGAACTTTATGATCTGAGAAATGATCCAGATCAATTGGTCAATGTGGCCGCCCAAGCGGACTACGCGGAGACACTGGAAAGCATGCGGGAGAAGTTACAGCAAAAGCTCCTCAAACTCAACGATCCCCGTGCAAAGGACCCTGATTATGATGGATTTGACCATCACCCATACTTAGGTGGCGGCGGCGGAAAGAAGCCTTGATCCGTTGGTGAAAGGAAGGTGTCTTTTGGTGCGAGGATGTATATGAGTGATCTGGGGAAAATGGATCATAGGTTATTCAGCAAGTCCAATGAAGGTTAGCTTAATGGTAGTTTTACATTTATCCTGTGTAAGGATAGTACAAACGGGAAATAGTCAACCTAAATTTTTCAACTTGTTTTAATAGAAAAAGAATATATTTATCCGATATAGTTGGTTTTGAACATGAGATGATCAAAACCATAAAAGAAATTGAAATCCAGATTAAGCTTTGAAGAGATTTTGATTTTGCGATTATCTTACCAAATGGAGCTGGGATAATTTCGTAAGCTAAACTGCTTCTATGCATTATTTGGTTAGGTTAAAACAAAAATTGCTTAATTCATTATTACGATTCGCTGTTATAATTTTCCACAAAAAATTAAAAAAAATTGGAACTTCCCTTTTTCAAGCAAATTTATAATCATCCCAATATTAAAAGCGATGATTACAAGACAATTATTGACGCTCATTCGGAAGTAAGTATTTTAAAGAATGAAACCATTCTTAAGGAAGGTAAAATAAGCAATGCCTACTATTTAATTAGAAGAGGTCTGTTTCGTTCGTATGTCATCGATTATAAAGGAAATGAAATTACTACTGACTTTTTTGGTCCCAATGACATTCTCATTGAAGTAGCTTCATTATTTCTTCGTAGCCCTTCAAAAGAAACTATTCAAGCCTTAACGGATTGTGAAGTTTATAAAATTGGCTTCAACGATTTTCAAAAGTTGTACAGTACTATTGAGGGCTTTACAGAATGGGGTCGTAACTGGATGTCCCACCAACTATTTATCGCAAAACACCGAGCTGTGTGTATGCACACACAAAGTGCTTCACAACGGTATTTAAGTTTGTTACAAGAAAAACCTCAAATTTTAAAAGAGGTGCCATTAAAATACATTGCTACTTATTTGGGAATTACCGATACTTCCCTAAGTAGGATACGCAAAGAAGTACTGTCTCAAACCGAGAACTTGCCATAGGGCAAGTTTTTTTTCATATCCTTTTTTCACTTTTGTAGAATCAACATTTAAAAAATCCAAAAGATGAAAAAATTTAACCCTGTGGTGTGGTTTGAAATAAATGTAATCGACATGGATCGAGCTGCCACATTTTACGAAAAAGTGCTTCAAGTCACATTGGAAAACATGACCGACCCAACAGATGGATCTGTACAAATGAAAGGTTTTCCCAGCGATATGGAAAATTATGGGGCTTCCGGTGCTTTGGTAAAAATGGAAGGGGCAAAGCCTTCTGCCAATGGAAGTCTAGTTTATTTTGGTTGTGAGGATTGTAAAGTCTTAGAAGATAGAACTGCTGAAAGTGGAGGTGAGGTAATCCAGCCCAAAATGGCTATTGGGGAGCACGGTTTTGTTTCCATTATTAAAGATACCGAAGGAAACTCCGTAGGTTTTCATTCACTGAAATAAGTCCCATTTTATGGAAAGTATAGAACACATCAATTATATAAAAGCACCTGCAGAAAAGGTTTATCAAGTGCTTACTTCAGAAGAAGGATTAGGAAACGTTTGGACAAAGAAACTCAAAGTGAAACCTGAAATTGGTTTTGTTAATGAGTTTGATTTTGATGAAGGATATATTACCAAGTTTAAAACAGTAGAGCTGGAGGAAAACGATAAAATTGTTTGGGAGTGTGTTGCATCTGATGAAGAATGGATAGGAACTAAGGTTTCCTTTGAACTTACTGATAAAGAAAACGTCACAACGGTTATTCTTAAGCACTTCGATTGGAGAGCGCGAACAAACTTCTACCGTTGGTGCAATTATAATTGGGGAATGTTTTTGTATAGATTAAAGCATTATTGCGAAAATTGAAACTGATAAGTTTAATCATTAATTTTTAATTATAGATTATGAAAACATCAATATGCACTTTTTTAACGTTCCAGGACCATAAAGCCGAAGAGGCTATGTATTTTTATGTTGACCTATTCGACAATTCTAAGGTGATAGATGTACAACGATACGGTACAGATGGTCCTGGGAAGGAAGGAACGATTATAAGCGCTATTTTTGAATTGAACGGAACGCGGTTTATGTGTAGCGACAGTTTTATTCAACACGATTGGAATTTCACACCAGCAGTATCTAATTGGGTGGAATGTGAAACTGAAGAAGAGTTTAATGGCCTTTATAATGCCCTCATGGAAAATGGTGATGTTAAGATGCCTATAGATAACTACGGATTTAGCCAACAATTTACTTTTGTAGAGGATAAGTTTGGGGTGTCTTGGCAACTGAATTTGGAATAGACACTATCCCAAAAAGGGTGTAAACTAAAATTTCAATTAATGGGTCAGGTTTAGTTTAGCCTGCCCCTTTTTTCAAATATAAGCAGAAAACTATTAAGGGAATGTTAGCTCAACTCTGTCCGTTCCCTGAATAATTAGGTTTCAGTATTGATTGTCCAGCCGGAGTCTTCCCTTTAAGTTAATGGAAGTCTTCAACTTAACAACATTTTTAGTGGGGCAAGAAAAGGAATAGGAGAGTTATCAAAACCAAGGAATGATGAATTCAAAAGCTAAAAGGATAATTGGAAGAATAATATTAGTGATTGTAACGGTGGTTATAGTACATATGATTTGGAAACAGAATTACGATTCATTGGAAAAAAAGTACGTAGTTGGTGAGGTTCAGCGAATTGTGCCAGCATGGGGACAAGATCCAAAAGTAGAATTTAGTTTTACAATCTACGGGGAAAATCACAGAGAATTTTCACCTCGAAGTATATATCATCCCAAAGCTGGTGAGTTTTATATTGTTGAAGTTCCAATTAAGGATGTTAAGAAATCACAAATATTGTTAGATCTCCCTATAAGCGGTCCAGTGGACTTTCCTTGGGAAGGCTGGGAGAAAATTCCAGAGTTTATAAAAAGAGGTAAGTAGTAATGACAAGATTTATTTTCTGTCTCTATTTGGCCTCTCTCAGATATTTATAGCCGATATTGGATTTGTCGGTGTTTTTTGGGAATCGGGTTTGTGGCAATGGTCATGTTTGATTTTACGCCGAAGGGAAAACGCAATATAGTTGGTTTTGGAAAAAACTATGCTCAGTTTGGTACAGATTTACTGATCGGGGGCTTCAGCAAATGGTACACCGATAAGATGGGGGTGGCCGGAGTCGAAAAGGGAGTTGTTGAGTTCTTTAATGGTTTTAACGGAAACCTAAGAAATACCGTAGGTACAGGGGCGAAAAAAGGTTTTACAGATGAGTGATAAAAAGGAATTGTTCTTGGTTTTAATTATATGTTTTGTTGGCTTTATTATCTGGAAAATATACTATACCTCCTACGAGAAAAGCTATACTATAGGGGAAGTAGTAAGAAAGGCGACTGGATTGAAATCAGGCACCGTCATAAAATTCGAGTTTTATTACCAAGGAAGAAAAATTGAAGGTGGAACCGGTATGGGGGATTACTCTGTCAGGGTCGGGGACAGGTATGTCATTGAATTCAGCAAAGAGAAACTGGACCTGTCGGAGGCATTGCTTTATTATCCGGTTCCGGACACGGTAGAAATCAAAGTCCCCTGGGAGGGATGGGCTGAAGTCCCGAAAGAATTAAAACAATACCGAAGAAAACGAATGGAAATTTTTGGGTTTTATGATCTTTTGTTCGGCGATTAATGGAGTATTATAGGTTAAAAATTTCTCAATTGCCAGCCTGTCCCATACTTCCTCACAATGGTATATCACCTAGACTTTCGGGACAGTACAGTCTGGTGTAGGGACCAACACCGATGCCCTAATAAAGCTCATAAGGGAACGGGAATAACCTCTTTTAAAAAAGGAGTAGTGAGTAATAATAACAAACTTGTTAAATATTGTAATAAGTTTACATAAGATGTGGTTCCGTTTATGGATGCTAAAGGGAAAAAGGATACCTATTCAAAGACCTCAGAAAAAGATTGATATGTTTTTATTTGAATATCTAGGAGCATTTTACAAATGGCTATTTCTATGGGTGGTCAATTTATTTTATAAAAAGTCATCACCGTCTTTCGATAGGATATTGCATCCGGAAATAGATGAAAATACTGGTGAGATATTTGATATTCTTTCTAATGGTTTATCCAATAAAGTTGTGGGTTTTATAGTAACAATGATTCTTTGCTCTATATTGGTGAAAATTAAGTAATACTTTAAGCTTACCATGAAAAATAAAAAGCCTTGGCCGCTAAGTTTTGTCTTTTAATTGCGGACGAAAGAGAAGCCCGATCAGCAATGGTTGGGCTTTTTTCATGTATATGTTTTTTCTGGTCGTGGCATCCCTGAGTACAGCATCGAGATTGACAAGAATGTTCTAGGTCAAACGGATGCAAAGGAAAATAATGGACGTTTAGGTTTATTTATGGATATAAATACAGATATTAATAATAATCCTGATGAAGCTGTGAATTATGAAATACAGAAGAGCGAGTTTTAAAAATTAGGTTACAAATGTGATGCATTGGTAGTGAAAACAAAGACAGGGAAAGCAACCTACTACTCAGCTAGCGCCAAAGAGAACACCCTTTATTTCGATACCGATAGCGAACAGTATTTAAAATAACCGAAAGAAAGGATTTAAAGGGTGATGATGGAGAGGTTATAGGGAAAGAGGTCATATATGAGGTATATAGTGATTATGTCTACGATAGAAATGCAGGAAAATAAGTAGGTGTAGGAGAGAAGAGGACCTACACAGCAAGAAGAGTTAATAGTTTAGAGGAAGCATATCAATATTTAAATCAATAGGTTAATGGATTCTAAAAACTTTGTGACTGAATTGAGTAAAATACGACACTATCCCAAAAAGGGTGTAAACTAAAATTTCAATTAATGGGACAGGTTTAGGTTAGCCTGCCCCTTTTTTCAAATATAAGCAGAAAACTATTAAAGATTTTTTTTCCGTCACTGTGGGGTTAATCCATTTTAATATGGTTGCTAAATCAAATTAGCTTCTGATATTTTTTCGGGGTATAGCTTGATGTTGAGAATTTGATATGTAAATTGGGGCATTCAAGTAACAATCAACCCAATTCCCCATGAACAATCGAAAAGTGTTACTGATTTTTATTTGTGCCTTTCTGGTAGGAAATACCAAAAGTCAATTGTATGCACAAGGACATTCAGCCAGCAAGCCACTTTACCTTCAGAATAGGGCACCTCTTGCGCCATCACCTTACCTGGAGCTTCCTTTGGGGAGCATATCTCCGAAGGGGTGGATAGAAGAGCAGTTGGTACGCATGAAAAATGGTCTCACGGGGAATTTGGATACTATTTATCCTGCTGTCATGGGGGAGCGGAATGGCTGGCTAGGTGGCGATGGGGATGGATGGGAGAGGGGGCCCTACTGGATTGATGGACTTTTGCCGTTGGCTTATATCCTGAAAGATGAACAGCTGATCGCAAAAGTGCAGCCTTGGGTGGAGTGGACACTCCAAAATCAGGCAGATAGCGGCTATATTGGGCCAGTGCCTTTTGACGAACAGCCTGCCTATGAAGCGGGACTACAAAAGGGAATGAGAAAAGATTGGTGGCCAAAAATGGTCATGCTGAAGGTGCTCAAGCAATACTATGACGCTACTGGTGACCATAGGGTGATCGAGGTGCTCACCAATTATTTTAGGTTCCAATTAAAAGAGCTGCCCGATACTCCTTTGGACCAATGGACTTTTTGGGCCAACCGTCGGGGTGGGGATAACCTGCAAGTGGTCTATTGGTTGTATAATATTACAGGGGATGAGTTTTTATTGGAACTGGGAGAGCTTATCGCGGAACAGACCTTCCCTTGGACAAATGTGTTCCTAAACAAGGAAAATAATGTGGATCCCCAGTCACCTTGGTATTTTTATCAGATGAAGCGGTATCCCTTTGATCAAGCAGAAATAGACCACTTGACGGTGTCAAAGATCGGAGGGATCCATACCGTAAATCTCGCCCAAGGGCTGAAAATGCCTGCTGTGCGGTACCTTTATGATAAGGATAAACAGCATTTACAAGCCACCAAGGAAGCGTTGGCAGATATAAAAAAATATCACGGACAGCCGCAGGGCATGTACGGTGGGGATGAGCCATTGCATGGGAATGATCCCGTTCAGGGGGTGGAATTTTGCTCCATTTCCGAAGGCATGTTTTCATTGGAGACCATCTTGAAAATTACCGGAGATATGTCCTATGCTGATCAGCTGGAGAGGATCACCTATAACGCATTGCCCACCCAAGCATCCGATGATTTCATGACCAGGCAGTATTTTCAAGCGGCCAATCAAGTGAAGTTGACCGATAAGATTCAGACTTCCTTTGAAACCAATCATCACCAAGGGACAGATTTTGTGTTTGGCGTACTGGCTGGATATCCTTGCTGTACTTCCAATATGCACCAGTCTTGGCCAAAATTTGTGCAAAACCTTTGGTATGCCACTGCAGATGGAGGTGTGGCGGCGTTGATGTATGCACCCAGTGAAGTAGAACTGAAAGTAGCCGATGGGACGACCCTAAAGGTGAAGGAAGAAACCGGCTATCCTTTTCGCGAGACGATAAATTTCTCCATTTCACTCAGCGAGCCAACGACTTTTCCTTTTCACTTGAGAATTCCAAGTTGGGCAAGTGATGCTAAAATTCACATTAATGGTGAGCGCTGGGAAGGGGGCGTCAGCGATCAAGTGGCCATCATCGAACGGGAATGGAAGAGCAGTGACCACATTGCCTTACAGTTACCCATGGACATTACAACTTCCCGATGGTACCAATTTGCTACCGCTATTGAGCGAGGGCCACTGGTTTATTCCCTTAAGGTGCTGGACAAAAAGGTGGCTAAAAACCGAAACGATGGTTACGGGGAGTTTTTTGAGGTACATCCTGCATCGGATTGGAATTACGGCCTGTTGCAGCATGAATTGGATAACCTGCAAAAACATGTGGAAGTGGTAACCGTAGATTGGGATGGTGCTTATCCTTGGAACTTGGAAAATGCGCCTGTACAGCTGAAGATGTCAGGTGTCAAAGTGATGGATTGGAAGCTTCAAAATGATGTGCCCGTAATGCCCGGGTTTTGGAGCAAAACCATTCAAGACCGATCATTGGTAGAAGAGATCACCTTGGTGCCTTATGGATGCACCACCTTGAGAATCACAGAATTTCCGGTTTATAATACCCCACAATAATGGCCTCCCAAAGGTAGTTTGTGAAGGATAGCAGGCTTTTTAAAGGTGGTTTTAGCCCAAAAGAAGGATTTCTTTCACTATTTTGAAGGATAAGTAATAACCAGTCCGCCCCCTGACTTTTTACCTTTGAGATGGAGGATCAAGTGGATTTTACCCTGCTTGGTGCTCCACATGTGGCAATAAAGCCCAATACTATCTAACCTCAATAATATTAACAAAATGCTTAAAAAAACACTTTTAGGAGTTGTAGCGATGTTTTGGCTGGTGGTGAATGCCAATGCCCAGCAATGGACACCCAAACAAGCTCCGCTCATGACCAAATTTGCGAAAGATGTGGATCCTGAGCATGTACTGCCCGAATATCCTCGACCACAGATGGTTCGTGAAAAATGGAAAAACCTCAATGGCCTCTGGCAGTTTCAGCCGGGTACCTGGCAAAATGAACCTTACCCAAAAGGAAAGCTGGCCAGAAATATCTTGGTGCCTTTTGCGGTGGAATCGGCCTTGTCGGGTGTTCAGGAAGTCCATGAGCGTATTTGGTATAGACGTGAATTTAGCCTACCTGCAGACTGGAAAGGCCAGCGGATCCTTCTTCACTTTGGTGCTGTAGACTATGAGGCGACCGTGTATATCAATGATCGCCCCGTAGGAAAGCATGAAGGTGGATACGATCCGTTTACGTTTGATATTACGGATCATCTTACGAGTGGTAAAACCCAGACCGTTACTGTAAAAGTATGGGACCCTACCACCCGGGAAGGCTTCCCAAGGGGGAAACAGGCACTCAACCAAGAGGGCATCATGTACACTTCCGTTACGGGAATTTGGCAAACAGTTTGGCTAGAGCCCGTTCCGGAAAAGCGCATCGTGGACTTCGAGATGGTTCCAGATATCGATCAGGCTGAACTTAACTTGTCCGTGGAAGCTACCGGAGGAAGGTTTCTTACTTATACGGCAACCGTCAAGGATGGAGACAGGGTAGTGGCCACCGTGGAAAGTGATCCCATGAAGCCCACGGCTATAGCCATCGAAAACCAAAAACTATGGTCTCCCGATAATCCTTTCCTTTATGACATGACCATCACCTTAAAGGATGGCGATGAAGTGGTCGATGTGGTGGATACCTACTTCGGCATGCGTAAGATTTCAGTGGAGCAGGAAGGGGAATTCCAGCGCCTTTACCTGAACAATGCGTTTGTGTTTCAGATGGGACCGCTGGACCAAGGTTATTGGCCCGATGGACTGTACACCGCTCCTACGGATGAGGCCTTGCGGTACGACTTGGAAAAAACCAAGGAGCTGGGCTTTAACATGACTCGAAAGCACATCAAGGTAGAGCCACAGCGGTGGTACTACTGGGCCGATAAGCTTGGCCTTTTGGTTTGGCAAGATATGCCTTCTCCGAACAGTTACACTTTTGCCACTCCAGAGCCGGATAAAGAGGCTTTTACACGAGAATTGATGCGCATGGTGGAAACGCATAAAAATGCTCCGAGCATCGTGATGTGGGTGATCTTTAACGAGTCTCAAGCGCAACATGATACCGAGCGCTATGCAGCCTTGGTAAAAGGAATGGATCCTTCCAGGGTGGTCAATGAAGCCAGTGGAGGAACCAATCACGGTGCCGCCGACGTGGCCGATGCCCACAGTTATCCGCCACCAGCCTATGCCCAAAGCCCTTATCAGGCCACCGTGTGTGGAGAGTATGGAGGTATCGGTTACCAGTTGGACGACCATATCTGGAATCCCGATGATTTGATGCAATATGTAACGATCAACAGTGAGGAAGAATATGTGGCCATGTACGATGAATTTGCCGATATGCTGGTGGAGTTCAAGACCAACCAAGGCATGAGTGCCGCCGTCTATACGGAAATTACCGATGTGGAAATCGAATTGAACGGTATCATGACCTACGACCGGGTGATGAAGGTGGATCCCCAGAAAATTGCTCGGATCAATGAAAAGATCATTGCCGATAAAAGTTACGTTTATCCACTTGTCCCTACGGCCAAGGAGCAAAACATAGACTGGCAGTATACTTTTTCCAAGCCTTCTGACCAGTGGAAGGAGTCGGATTATGATGCTGAGGGATGGCATGAAGGCCGGGGAGGTTTTGGCTCTCAGGGAACTCCAGGAGCCATCAATGGCACCACTTGGGAAGGTGATGAGATATGGTTGCGTAGAACTTTCGAACTGGGGGATATCAATAAAATTGACAAGGATAACCTCCGGTTGAGGATTCACCATGATGATGCGTGTGTCGTGTATATCAACGGGGTGAAAGCAGCTGAATTGAACGGGTGGACCTCAAGCTATACCAATGCTGCCATTTCTGATGCAGCCAAAAAGGCCCTGCGGAGTGGCGCCAATACCATGGCCATCTATTGTCAGCAGGATCAAGGTGGACAATACATTGATGCAGGACTGTCCATTGCCACTGGCAACAAAGCACTTTCGGCCAAAACACTGGATAGTGTGGTCAAAGAATAAATAATATCCCATTAATAAAGCCGCCTTCCTTAAGCAATGTCACAAAAGGAAGGCGGCTCTAAATGATTATGCCAAACGGAATTTTTATCGCTTAAGGAAGCGCTTCTTCCTTATTGGCCTTATCTTTTTTGAAGAGTTCTCCATTTTTAAGTTTCTTAAGGTAGCTGTTCATGTCATTTCTGACTTCCCCACTCATGATGTAGAGCCCGATGATATTCGGGAAGGACATGGAAAGGATCATCATGTCAGAGAAGTCCAGTACAGCACCAAGGCTGATGGAAGCACCAATGACCACAAAGACCACGAAGACCAATTTATAGGCCAGTTCAGAACGCTTGCTTTTTCCAAACAAGTAGGTCCAAGATCTCAGTCCATAATAGGACCATGAAACCATGGAAGAAAAGGCAAAAAGCAATACGGCAATGGCCAGTAAGTAAGGGAACCAAGAAATCACACTGGCGAAGGCCTGTGAAGTAAGTTCTACACCGCCCATTCCCTGCGCTTCATGCTTGCCGGTAAAGATGATGACAAGTGCCGTCAAGGTACACACCACGATGGTATCCACAAATGGTTCCAATAACCCAACAAATCCTTCAGAAGGTGGATTGTTGGTCTTTACGGCACTGTGTGCAATGGCGGCTGAGCCTGTGCCGGCTTCATTGGAGAATACTCCCCGCTGGAATCCCACGACAAGGACACCGATAAAACCACCTTTCATGGCGGTGGCGTTGAAGGCCCCGTCCCAGATGGCGTTAAAGGCCTGACCAATGTTTCCGATGTTTACAAAAATCACGACCAGCGCTCCAAAAATGTATAGCCCAGCCATGAAGGGGACGATTTTTTCGGTCACCTTAGCGATGCTTTCGATACCGCCGATAATTACTACTCCTACCAAAATGGCCAGGATCACGCCTACCCAAAAGCCAAAACCTTCCAGTACAGGAAACTGCGTGGCGAGGATTTTATAGGATTGGTTGGCTTGGAACATATTGCCGCCCCCAAAGGAGAATGCCACACAGAAAATTGCAAAAACAGCTGCGAGCACTTTGCCCAGGTTTTTCATATTTCTTCTTTCCAAGCCATGCTTGAGGTAGTTCATGGGGCCTCCGAAAATTTTACCGTCTTTGGCGATGTGTCGGTATTTCAGTCCTAGGGTACATTCGGTAAACTTGGATGACATGCCGAGAAATCCTGCGATGATGATCCAAAAGGTCGCCCCTGGACCACCAAGTGAAATGGCAATGGCCACACCTGCGATATTTCCCAATCCCACTGTCGCGGAAGTGGCGGTGGCAAACGCTTGAAAGTGGGAAATCTTTCCCGGAGCATCAGGTTCGTCGTATTTTCCCGTGGCCAAGCCAATGGCATGACGGAATCCGCGGATATTGATAAAGCCCATCTTAAAGGTAAAGAAGGCAGCACCCACTACCAGCCAAATCACAATAAAAGGAATCGGGTGGGTTTGAGGATCACCGTTAGGGTGAGTTAAGATAACGGGCTCATCGTATTTGATTTTGCCAAACACATGGGCATTTGTCTCAATAAGGTCTTCGGTGTTCTGTGCATCGTAAATGACCGCACCTTCTTTGATGGAGTGTTTGATGGTGCCATTTTCTGGGGCCACCACTGCTATAGCTCCGTCGTTTTGTGACAAAACTGTGGCAATCGTATCGCCTTTATTGACATGTTGCTGGTTTCCGATTTTCCATTCCTGAAGGGTGAATTGGTCTTTTACCCCCGCTTTCCATCCCGGGATTTCGACATTTTTACTTTTGTTATACACCACGGGATCATAAATGCCTATCGCCGCAAAGGGATCCCAAAAGAGAAAGTCGGTCAAGCCTTCTACTAATGGAGTAAAAGCTCCGTTAAATGTTTCGGTTACCGATTGAGATTTTACCTTGGCTTTGGTGGATGCGGTTTTCCCCTCGCTGTCCGTCACGGTGAGGGTATAGTGAATGCCTTCTACCAGTCCTTCAGCCCTATTGGCATCCATTGGTGTGGAAGGGTTGCTCCACTGATAGGTATAAGGTGGCGTTCCCCCTTTTACTTCGGCTTCGATGTACCCGTCATTGATGAGTTTGGTTGGGTTTCCAGGCGTGGTGATGATTTCCAGGTCCTGGGCTTGGAGGTTGATTAAATTTAAGGTGAGAATGATGGTAAATAAATATTTACACATGAATAGAATAACGTTTAAGGTTTGAAATGACAGCAAGTCAATGGCTTACTGCTTAAACTAACATGTTTATGATCGTATTGTTTATGACGGGACAAAGTCCAATATCATAAATGTGCTGCTAGAAGCAGCGTACTTGGATTTCTCTCATGGAAGTAACCGGAGATTGACCGGTCGGTGAGATAAAGATGGAACAGTACCCCCTAGTTGAATAGCGGGTGAGGGCCTTAGAAAACAAATGAAGTAAGTGCCTCCGAAAGGAAACATTGATAGTAATTCATTTTACTGTATGTTCCTATTTTGTAGCTTGGTCGATGCCCTTGCCGAATACAAGTGCAACCGACCAGAACTATATTCATCTACTTTTCCTTGCAAAGATAAGGATTCTTCGGAGAAATGGCTCAAGTTTGGGTGCATTGTCTTTCGATAAGTACGGTTTTTAGTAAAATAATTCCTTGTTTCCCAAAATTTTATACTGATTAGAGGGTGTTTTGAAGGGACAACTGAAATAAATTCATTTGACGAAATTTTATACTCGATCACAAAATGTCCTTATCCTCGAAGCATGTTACAGGAAAAGTAGTTACGGCTAAATTAATGAAGGAGTGAAGTAGCCTTTAACGATCAAAGGGTAAAGCATAGTTTATTTGGTGGTGGTTTTACATTTGGCCCAGCAATAATAATTAATCGATAAGATACCCCCTGAGAGAGTACCCGAGGCCTACAAAAAGATGAGTGATTCAGCATAAATCGCAATCATGATGGCCACTTCGGAGGAAATAGTATTACCATGGGCTAATTGTGTGGTATAGATTTTTTGAGCAATTAAATAACTTTGAGTACGTAGAATTGACACCATTACATATTAAGCGATAGATTGATGATAAAGCATGTAACTTTTGGCTTGGTCCTCTTCGGGGGACTCATGGCAGCCTCGGCAGCCGTTGGGCAAGACATATGGGACCGTATTTCGGATACTCCTCAGACGTTAGGAATTCAAAATGGCTATTCGGTCTATGAAACAGGGGCGTTTGAGCTGAAATTGGTGAAGGATTCGCAGACCATGGCCAGCTTAATCCCCAGATCAGACCAAACGTTTGATTATGTTCCTTTTGAGCATTTGGATAAAAGAGGAGGAGATGGCCTTTATCAATTAGGAGACATCAATATAAGGCTCCGAGAATCAGGGAAGGACGAATGGCAGGATTTTTCCAGTGCTGGTCACCGCCAACCTGTGACGCCCATATCAGCTGGCCAAGGGGTGTTGGCGGCGGCAGATTTGGCCGCGACTTTTCCAGAGGATATGCCCCTAAAAGTCTTTCGATACTGGGAAGAGGTAGCTGGAGATTTGGTCCTTCGCTTTAAGCTCGTCAATTCCTCTTCCCAAACCGTGGAAATCGGCGGATTGGGGCTTCCGATGATCTTTGATAATATTTTGCATCACAAGAGCCTTGAAGAAGCTCACCATCAGAAGGTGTTTTACGATCCCTATATTGGCATGGATGCAGGTTACCTACAAGTAAACAGGTTGGATGGCAATGGGCCGGTGTTATTGGTCGTGCCCCATGGGAAAACCCCTTTTGAAGCTTATCGGCCGCTATTGGACGATCCGACGCCAAAGAGCGTCACCTTTGAGGGCTTTCATGAATGGCAGGTCTTTACGAAAGGGTATGCTGAAGAGGAGTGGGAGGGAGTGAGCCCGTGGAATGCTCCACAATCCAAAGAAATTCTTCCGGGAGAAGCGTTGGAAGTAGGGTTGAGGTTTGTTTTGACAGAAAGTGTGAAGAGCATTGAAGAAAAACTGGTCGCTGAAAACCGGCCAGTGGGCGTGGGTATTCCCGGCTTTGTGCTGCCTAAAGACGTCAAAGGAAAGTTGTTTTTGCGCTATCCGGAGAACATCACATCTATGGAAGTTTTTCCAGCCAATTCGGTTTCTATAGAAAAAGTAAAAGCCAAGGATGAGGATTGGACAGCCTATGAAATCACTGGAAACCAGTGGGGCCGCGTGCGTTTAACGGTCACCTATGAAGACGGTACCGTCCAGACCATCCAGTATAAGGTGGTAAAACCGGAAACAGCGATACTCGCCGATATGGGCAGCTTTTTGACCCAAGAGCAATGGTATGAGGATGATGATGACCTTTTTGGCCGGAGCCCTTCGGTGATTTCCTACGACTACGAAGAGCAGGAAAAGGTACTGCAGGATAGCAGGGCGTGGATAGCAGGGCTCAGTGATGAAGGCGGTGCCGGTTCATGGCTAGCGGCTATGATGAAACAATTGGTCGCGCCAAATCCCGAAGAGATTGCCAAGTTAGAGCGGTTCGTACATGAGACGATGTGGGGAGGTATTCAGTATGCCGAAGGAGATCGAAAATTTGGTGTAAAAAAGAGTGTGTTTTACTATGAGCCAGACAGCATGCCAGCAGGAACGTATCGTGATGATATCAATTATGATACTTGGGCGGCCTGGAGTAAAAAGGATGCAGGCACCACCGGAAGGTCCTATAACTATCCCCATGTCACCGCAGCATATTGGGTGATGTACCGCTTGGCAAGAGATTATAATGGGTTGGTCGAGGCAGAGCAATGGGACTGGTATCTGGACCAAGCTTACGAGACGGCCCTTGCGATGGTCGAGCAGGCCCCGCATTATGCCCAATATGGACAAATGGAGGGCAGTGTTTTTGTTTACCTTTTGAAGGATTTGCAAGGGGAAGGATGGTCCACAAAAGCGGCAAAGCTGGAAGCTGTGATGCGTAACAGAGCGGATATTTGGGAGTCATTGGCTTTTCCATTTGGAAGTGAAATGCCTTGGGATTCC
The DNA here is from genome assembly GCF_000325705.1 of Echinicola vietnamensis DSM 17526. NCBI lineage: Bacteria > Pseudomonadati > Bacteroidota > Cytophagia > Cytophagales > Cyclobacteriaceae > Echinicola > Echinicola vietnamensis. The sequence continues at coordinate 3,236,792 of NC_019904.1, forward strand.
ACCGGTCAGGAAGAAGTGTATATGTGGTCAGACTATTTTGGCTTTGATAATAAAGCTCGCGTGACCCTTAACGCTATTTTGGCTTACATGCCGACAGTTCCTCACTGGGGATATAATGGCTCGGCCCGTAGGTATTGGGATTTCCTTTATGGAGGAAAGATCAGCAGAATCGAACGCCAGCTGCACCATTATGGTTCAGCGCTGAATGCCATCCCTGTCCTCAAGGCATACCGCGATCATCCGGATGATCTGTATCTCCTCCGCGTGGGCCATGCCGGCATGATGGGAGCCATGGCCAATATTACTGCTGATGGCTTTGGTCCGGCAGCTTTCCATTCCTTTCCAAGTACCCTTGACATAGATCCCCTTTCCGGGGATTATGGAAGCGGATTTTACGGCTATGTGGTCAATAACGGCGCCTATCTTTATGAAGACGACAGGTTTGGTTGGCTTGGATTTGGAGGCAATGTCGAAGAAGGAGCCAGTAAAGTAACGTTAAATTTGACCACTGGCGCCAAGAATGCAGTGTTTGTTGCTCCAGCTGAGGTATGGATTACCAGCCGGGCTGGAAAGATCAGCCGTGTAGAATACGATAAGAAGAGCAAGGCGATTACGGTCAAGCTTACTGGGGACCAATTTACACCTGCAGCAAAAGTGAAAATCGAATCGGCCGGTTATCAGCTGGAGAAGGGACAGTTAACGCCAAATGGCGAAATTTCTTTGCCTTTTGATGAGCAGTCGACACAGGCGTTTACATTAGTGCATAACGAGTAAAAATCGAATCGGATTTGAAGTTTTTGCGGTATTCGTTATCGCCCTTCAACGTTTCGAAAATACAAAGAAATTAATAGGGGTTTATTTAGTGCTTAAAAGAGGAGGGAAAAAATCTCTCCTTTTTTTATTTCCCCATGAGTATTTCATTTGAGTTAATGGTATATCTATTTGTAACGCCGAACAAATGGATAGAGAAAAACAACTGAAAGCATTCTATAAAGGGACATTGCCGCAAGAGGAAGTAGAGGAATTTCTGCAATGGTACCATTCCAAGGAAGGGGAAGCTTTTCTAGAGAGGAGCTTGGAAGAACACTGGCAGGAAGCTGTTTCCGCAAAGAGCAAAGCGGACACTTTTGATCAGGAAGCTACTTTTAGGAAAATTTTGGAGCAGCAAGGAAAGCGTCCTGCGGCCATGAAACCAGAAGTCAACAAGCGCATTGACCAAAGGGGCATGGGATTTAAAATTGCTGCAGGACTGGCCATATTTTTATCGTTAAGTCTTTTGGGCTATGAGTACTTCTGGGGAAAAAATGCTGGCTCGCTGCCCACCGAAGTGGTGGCTATGCATGTTAAATCTAACCCGGCAGGTCAAAAATCCAAATTGAAATTACCTGATGGCACGATTATATACCTCAATGCTGCCAGCACGCTAACCTATCCTGCCGATTTTGCTACGAATCGTCATGTGAAATTGCTTGGGGAGGCATTTTTTGAAGTTTTCCCTGATGAAGCACATCCTTTTTCTGTGGAGAGCAACGGGGTAAGGACCGTAGCCTTGGGAACAGCCTTTAATATCAAAGCTTTTCCCGATATGAAAGATACAGAAGTGGCCTTGGCCCATGGAAAAGTTCGCGTAGAGGCCCTGGACAACTCCGGGCAGCTGGAACTGAGGCCCGGCCAAGCAGTCATCGCCAATGAACAAAGTGGTGAGCTTCAGAAGAAAAATGTAAACATCCAGGAGGTACTTTTCTGGAAAGAGGGCATCCTGCATTTCGATGGTATGCCTTTCGAGGAGGTGGTGCGCACCTTGGAACGCTGGTATAATGTGTCGATTCAGGTAAATGGTGCCACGGGCAAAGGCTTCCAATGCTCGGGTACATTTGACAAGAACGAATACCTCGATAATGTCCTCAATATTTTGGGGCATTCGATCGGGTTTGATTATGAGATAAACAAGAAACAAGTCATCCTAACCTTTCACCCAAACTAACCTTGCCTATGGAAATATAACGTGGACAATAAAGTCCGGAAATGTACGGCCATACATTCCCGGACAACCATCAATCTCATCATGATTATGGCAGTATATGGACTGGAACTCCAACTGCCACGAAACTTATGTTCAATTGATATACCCAAAATATGAAACAAAATTTAACCCAGAAAATAATTATGGTCTCAAAATATGCAGGCTATTGTTTTATGATCCTGACCATGACCATGAGCTCCCTACTGGCAAAGCATTCTTCCGCCCAAGTAAAGGGCATCGATGAAGTCTTCATTCAGCTGCCCAGTGGCCAAAGAGCATTGGGACAGGCATTGGATGAGATCGAGAAAAATACTGCTTTTAATTTCTTTTATACGGACAGAAATCTCGACAAGGACCAGTTGGTGAACATTTCCAATAAAAAGGCCACCGTAGCAGCACATCTTGAAGAGATGGCATTAAGCCTCGGGCTGGAATTCAGACAGGTCAACAATAGCATCAGTGTTAAAAAAACGAAGGACAAGGGCGTGGTACTTGCCATTCCTGAGAAGGAAGTGTTTAAAGAAATAACAGGAGTCGTAACCGACGAAGAGGGGGAACCACTTCCCGGAGCATCGGTCCTGATAGAAGGACAGCCGAACAGGGGCACCGTCACAGATATTGACGGGACTTATTCCATTGATGTGGTGGAAGGAACGACCCTGATATTCAGTTATATAGGTTTTGAATCCTATAAAGTAGAAGTCGGGACACAGTCCAAAATAGATGTTGTGTTATTGGTAAACGCAGAATCCTTGGAGGAAGTGGTCGTGGTAGGCTTTGGTGAGCAGAAGAAGATATCACTCACAGGGGCGGTTTCTACCGTAAATGTGGACGATATGAAGTCCAATCCTACTTCAAGCCTGTCAAATGCCTTGGCTGGAAATGTGCCAGGGGTGATGGGCATGATGCAGTCTGGTCAACCAGGGAAAAATATTTCTGAATTTTGGATCCGTGGAATTTCCACTTTTGGTGGAGGAACCAATCCCTTGGTGTTGGTAGACAATATCGAGCGTGACTTAAATGAGCTTAACATTGAAGATATCCAATCCATCACTGTACTGAAGGATGCCGCAGAAACCGCCATGTATGGCTCTAGAGGAGCCAATGGGGTGATTCTGATTACCACCAAGAGAGGTAGTGCGGGCAAGATAGACGTGAATTTCAAGGATGAATTCATTTACAATACGCGGACCATTACGCCGGAGTTTGAAGATGGGGTGACTTATGCCAGCCTTTTAAATGAATCAAGGATTACGCGGAATGAAGGGCCGATATACCAGCCGGAGGAACTGGAGATTTTACGATTGGGCCTTGATCCGGATTTGTATCCCAATGTAGACTGGAAAAACCTGCTCCTAAGAGATGGGGCCATGACCTATCGGGCCAATTTGAACATGAGCGGCGGAGGTCCTACCTCCCGATATTATGCCTCTGGCAGTTATATCAATGAAGGAGGAATGTATGAAATCGACCAAAGTCTAAAGGACGATTATAACACCAATGCGAACTACAAGCGTTGGAATTATCGGCTAAATGCAGATTTTAACCTTACAGAAACCACCGAGGTGAAGATTGGTGTGGCGGGATCACTCAGTAAGCGAAATAGCCCTGGATTGGGGGATGTTGATTTTTGGGGAGCCTTATTTGGGTATTCGCCCATCAGGACCCCCGTACTGTATTCTAATGGCTACGTGCCTGCCGTGGGAACCGGTAACCAGACCAACCCTTGGGTGATGGCTACGCAGACCGGTTTTAACGAGAACTGGGTAAACAAGGTGCAGACCAATATTACAGTCGAGCAAGATTTGGGATTTGTTACTGAGGGGTTGCGTGTTCGCGGTATCGTGGGATATGATATCCTAAATACTAATAATATTCAGCGTAGAAAGTGGCCTGAACAATGGCAGGCCGCTAGAGCGCGTGACGTGAATGGGGACTTGGTGTTTACACACATTTCAAACCCCAGTGAAATGCAGCAATCGAGCACCTCCAGTGGTAACAGGCTCGAGTTTTATGATCTTATGATCAATTATAACCGGGACATTGGCGATCACCATGTGGGGGGTGCCACGCGCTTCACGCGGGATGCCTATGTACAGACGGTCAATTTGGGAGGTGATATCAAGAATGGTATTGCCAGAAAAAACCAAGCCATTGCCGGAAGGCTTACTTATAACTGGCTTTACCGTTATTTTGTGAATTTCAATTTTGGTTATACCGGTTCGGAAAATTTTGCCCCGGGAGAGCAGTATGGCTTTTTTCCAGCAGTTTCCTTTGCCTGGAATATTGCCGATGAGAATTTTGTCAAAAACAATATTGGTTGGTTAAACTTGTTCAAGGTCCGCTATTCCTATGGTAAAGCTGGAAATGACCAATTGATGGGAGGTGAACGTTTCCCTTACCTTTATACAATTTCGGAAATCACCAATGATGATGGAGAGCCTGTTGGAGGCTATCAGTGGGCCGATTATGGTTCTGATCGGTATTTCGGAGGAATGATGTACTCCCAAGTGGCCTCGCCTTATGTGACGTGGGAGGTCGCGACAAAGCAAAACTTGGGATTTGATATCGAAACCAATCACATTACGGCGAATATTGATTTTTTTGACGAAGAACGTACAGGAATCTACATGCCACGAGAGTACTTGCCTGCGATGGTGGGCTTGGAAAGTACCCCGCGCGCCAATGTGGGCATCGTAAAGTCCCGTGGATTGGATGGACGGTTTAAATACATCCAGCAAGTGGGCCAAGTAACCCTTACGGCCAGAAGTAATATCACCTACAGTAAAAACGAAATCGTCGAAAAAGATGAAGAAAACAATGTCTATCCTTATCAAAATGAAGAGGGTTTTCGCGTAGGGCAGTCCAGAGGTTTGGTGGCCTTGGGACTGTTTGAGGACTATGATGATATTCGGAACAGTCCTACCCAAACGTTTGGTGTCTACCAGCCTGGCGATATCAAATACAAAGATGTCAACGGTGATGGGGTCATCAATGATGGTGATCGGGTGGCGATTGGTGCGACCCGGCGTCCTAACTTGATTTACGGTATTGGGGCTTCGGCAAACTGGAAAGGCTTCAACATTGGTGTGCATTTTCAAGGAGCCGGTAAATCCACTTTTTCCACTTATGGCAAAACCGTCCACGCTTTCAGCGAAGGGGAATGGGGACAGGTGATGAAAGGAGTAATGGGCGATGATCGCTGGATTTCGGCAGATATTTCCGAAGACCCGTCCACCGAAAATCCCAATGCCTCTTATCCGCGCTTGAGCTACGGTCCCAATCCCAACAATTTCCGGGAATCCACTTTCTGGCTAAGAGATGGCCGTTATCTCCGACTGAAGACCGTGGATATTGGCTACAGCCTTCCCAAAAAAATCTCCAGACTGGTGCGGGCAGACAATATTCGGCTATATGTGGTCGGAACCAATTTGTTTACTTGGTCGAAGTTCAAACTATGGGATCCGGAATTGGCCACTCCACGTGGCGAGGACTATCCGCCAGCCAAATCCATTACACTGGGAATAAGTGTTAACCTGTAAACTGAAAAGTGATGAATAAGAAATTAATATATACGGTACTATTATTTGTATGTGGCACAGGCTTACTTTCTTCCTGTAACGACGATTACCTCGATTCCAGTCAGTACTTCAAGGATCGCCTGACAGAGGAAAAAGTATTTCAAAGTAAAGTCTATTCCGAAGAATGGCTGGCCAATGTTTTTGAGGAACTAAGAGGCATCAATGCAGATGTGGCCAGTAAGGGTGTCACTCCCCATAATTTCGCCGATGGGATGTATTATGGTGACCGGGACAGTGATTATGACCCGTCTAAAAATGAACTTTCCTATAATATGTTCAAGATGGGCGAATATACTGAAAACGCTAAGCAGGGAACTTGGACCCGGTGTTACAGGGGTATTCGCAATGCTTCTACCTTCATTCATAATATTTATATGAATACTGAGATGACGGAAGAGGAAATTGAAGATTATAGGGGACAGGCTCGATTCGCCAGGGCATACCTCTATTGGTTGTTATTGCGGAAATACGGTCCGATTCCACTACTGCCCGATGAAGGATTGGATTATACCAAAAGCTATGATGAACTGGCGGTTCCACGGTTCAGCTATGAAGCCTGTGCGGAATTTATCGGTGATGAGATGCTGCTTGCTGCCCAAGAAATGGCGGCCCATGGCATGACCCGTGGACAGGAGAGTTCGGCCAGGGCCACGCCTGGAGCCGCTTTGGCAGCGCGTGCAAAAGCCTTACTATATGCTGCCAGCCCACTGGCAAACGGTAATACGTCAAATTATGCGGCTAGGCTGGTAGATGATGAAGGAAACCGACTCCTTTCTGCCGATTATCAAGAAGAAAAGTGGGCAAAGGCTGCTGCCGCTGCCAGAGATGTGATCGAGCTGGGACTGTATGAACTTTACACCGTTCCTTTGGTGGAAACAGGGGATAATGCCACTGTCATTCCTCCAGATGACGGTAATTTTTCCAATAAGAATTGGCCGGCTGGTTGGGCAGATATCGATCCTGAAAAATCATATGCCCAGGTGTTTGATGGGACCTTACCGCCCTCAGGCAATCCGGAATTGATCTTTACCCGGGGCAATAACCAGGATGGGGAAAGTATCCGTGCGATGGTGGCCCATCAGCTGCCCCGATCTGCTACCGGGTGGAATACCCATGGCCTGACCCAAAAAGTAGTGGACGCTTATTATATGAATGATGGTACCGATGCCCCTGGGAAGGACAAGGAAATTGGCCGCGGCGACGGTTCGGATCGAGTGAGCGGCTATGTAAGCCAAGAGGATTATGAGGAGGGAAGGTATCGTCCACTCATGCCGGGCGTATCGCTGCAGTATGCCCATCGTGAACCGCGTTTTTATGCTTCAGTGGCTTATAATGGTAGTTTCTGGTCGTTGTTAAATGAATCACAAGAGCGTAATCGTAACCAACAAGTTTTCTATTACAGGGACAATCCACGTGGAAATGGTTTCAATTCCTCCAATGCGTATTGGCTCAGGACAGGTTTTGGCGTCAAAAAATATGTCCACCCCAATGACACCTATGAGGGTGGCGATATCGATAATATCGTGTACAAGCCTGAACCGGCTATCCGCTATGCTGATATCTTGTTGATGTATGCAGAGGCATTGAACGAGCTGGATGGATCATACACCATCTCCGCTTGGGATGGAGGAAGTTACAATATTTCACGGGACATCACCGAAATGCAAAGGGGCATCCATCCCGTGCGGATTCGTGCCGGGGTACCGGATTACCCAGCCAGCGTTTATGGTGATAAGGAAGCCTTGCGAAAAAGATTGAAGCGGGAGCGTTTCATTGAGCTTTTAGCGGAAGGGCAGCGCTACTATGACCTTCGCCGATGGATGGATGCTCCTGTGGAAGAGTCCCTGCCTATATATGGTTGTAATGTGCTGATGAATGAAGCCGAGCGTGACCTATTCCATCAGCCAGTGGCGGTTTGGGCGCTGGAAACCACCTTTGCAGATAAGATGTGGTTTTGGCCGATCAGCCATACCGAACTGAAAAGAAACAACCGTCTCACCCAAAACCCTGGATGGACCTATAATGATTAACCTAAATAGCACTATCATGAATAAATCCAATATATCCTTTTGCCTGATTTCACTGCTTATGCTCTTCGGTGCCTGCAATGATGAATGGACAGAAGAGCAGTTTGATAATTTCGTTTCTTTCAAAGCACCTGTGTCCAGTGAAGGTGTTAGTGACATCTACATTCGATACCGCGAAGATGAGAAAACCACCTTCCAACAACCGCTGATCGTCAGCGGGTCCCGGACCAATGTAGTAGACAGGACAGTGCATGTAGAAGTAGATTCAGATACCTTGGAGGTGCTGAATTACGAACATTTTCAAAACAGGGAAGATTTTTACTACCGGGAATTGGACAGTAAATATTATGAAATCCCCAGTACGGTGGACATCAAGGCAGGCGAAAATACCGCTCTCATGACCATCGACTTTTCCCTAAAGGATATCGATATGGTGGATAAGTGGGTGCTGCCCTTGACGATCAAGGATGATCCTTCTTATAATTATGTAGCCAACCCAAGAAAGCACTACCGTAAAGCGCTTCTGCGGATCCATCCTTTTAACGACTATTCCGGTACCTATAGTGGAACTGCCCTGAAGACCACCATGGAAGGCTATGAAGATGAGACTCCGATCGTCAAGGAGGAAATTCGAGCGTATGTTGTGGATGAAAATACGGTGTTTTTCTATGCGGGGAATATTGATGAGGACCGTCAAGATCGAAGGAATTATAAGATTTATGCCGACTTTGATCAGAATGGTGCTGTCACCTTTTATGCGGACAATCCGGATATGAAATTCCAAGTAAACAAGGACGCTAGCTATACCATTAATGAGCAAATGGATGATATACGCCCCTATCTCCTGCACAGGTATTTGACCATAAACAATATCGATTATCAATTTTCAGATTATACCATGGTGCCCAATGTGGATATCAATTACAAGGTTTCGGGTTCGCTGATTCTTGAGCGACAACTGAATACTCAGATTCCTGATGAGGATCAAGCAATCGAATGGTAGGGCCAGAACATTTCGCTACAGACCATATTGGGAAGGAATACAGTAGGTATTGTGAAATTAAAATCTAAAAAACTATGCGTTTACATATAAAAAATAACAAGGAGCGGCTAATGGCCCTCTGTCTACTAATGGTGCTGATTGGTGGGATTTTTGGAGGTTGTCAGATGGACAATCAGGAAGAAGAGTCTTTCGCTCCATTTGATCCTAACAAGCCGGTCGTGGTGTCTGGCTTTACGCCGAGTTCGGGAGGAGCAGGGCAGCGGTTGGTGATTTATGGAGAAAATTTCGGCACTGATCCAGAAATGGTGTCGGTTTTTATTGGAGGAAAAGAGGCCACGGTAATCAATGTGAAGGGAGAGTCACTTTACTGTTTGGTGCCGAAGCAGGCATTTGCCGGGGATGTGGAGGTGCGCGTGGGCGAAGCAGGCAGGGAAGTGATTTCAGATGCTGACGTGTATTTTGACTATCAGCGTAAGATGGTGGTGTCGACCCTGATCGGGTATAAAAATGACCGAGGTGATGAGCCTTGGAAAGATGGTAAATTCAAGGCCGATGATGAAAGTGAAATGGCCAGTGGTTTTTGGGAACCTTCCTTTATGAAATTTGATCCGCTTAATCCTAAGCACCTATGGGTGACTTTTGATTTTAATAATGGATTATACCTGATCGATTTGGAGGACAGTACCGTCACCAAGAAGCGCTCGGATTTTGATAGGCCCAGGAGTATAGATTTCACCAATGACGGTCAATATATGATTATTGCTGAAGACCGCGGTGGTGAAAATGATAGGGCCACCTATCGTTTGTCAAGGGATAAGGACTGGCAAGACCGGGAAATTCTCACCCGGTATCGGCAATGCAACGGGGCATCGGTGCATCCTGTAAATGGTGAGTTATATTTTAACAGTTATGAAAAAGGCCAGTTTTTCCGCTTTGACCTAAACAAATACTTCTCCGAAGGATTAGGTGATAAGGATTATGAAACCTTGTTTGTAGTCCATGATCCTGAATGGGAATACAAAGTATTTATTCATCCTTCCGGCAATTACGCGTACATTCTAGTGATCAATCAGCATTATATTCTACGTGTCGATTATAATTGGGAAAAGGAACAGTTTAACCAGCCTTATTTAGTGTGCGGTCAGCTTAGAAGTCCAGGATATCAGGATGGTGTGGGATCTGAAGTTCGGATGCGCAATCCCTACCAAGGGGTTTTCGTGAAAAACGAGGATTATGCTGCGGAAGGTAAGCCAGATGAATACGATTTCTATTTCACGGATCAATATAATCATGCTATTCGGAAGCTGAGTCCAGAAGGAAGCGTGACGACCTTTGCAGGAAGAGGAAGTTCAAGTATCAACCCAGACCCATATGGCTATGTGGATGGGGACCTAAGGGAAGAGGCGCGTTTTGACAGACCTTCCGGTATCGCGTATAGTGATGGGGCATTCTACATTGGCGACCAAATGAATCACCGAATCCGTAAAATTGCCCTTGAAGAGCTGGATACTGAGGATACCGAGGAGCCTGAGGAGGAAGATGGAGACGAATAGCGCCAATTGATTTTAAAAAAAGCACGTTAAAAAAGACCGTGAAATGTCATGACCGATTACTATCGGGACATGTCATGCCATGTTGAAGTGACGGTTTTTATACAGGAAACCGTTTATTGATAGTTACCAATAAGGAGAAAGCATTCCTACAAAAAAACACAATGAAGCGTATTAAGAAAATAATTGCAATCATTACTTTGGGTTTTGGATTATTCACAGGTCAAGATGCCCTGGCGCAGCAAGCGCTCAGGGCTCCTGCCTACCCGCTGATTACCCATAACCCGAATTTCAGCATCTGGTCCATGGGTGACCAGCTCAATAACACTACTCCAAAGCACTGGACTACTGCCGATCACGGTATGCTAGGGCTTATTAAAGTGGACGGAACGACCTATCGATTTTTGGGAAAGGAGAGTAAGCAGTATGCCCATGTTTTGCCCACCAGTGATGAGGCAAGTTACCAATTGTATTATACTGAAAATCGCCCGGAAAATGGGTGGTTTTTACCAGGGTTTAACGATGATGACTGGAAAAAGGGCAAGGCTCCCTTCACCGATCAACGGGAAGAAGCGGGGACTTTATGGAACACAGATGAGCTATGGCTAAGAAGGGAGTTTGATTTGGCAGATTTGGCCGATCTAAACAAGCTCAATTTAAAAATCCGGCATGATGATAATATCGAAGTGTATCTCAATGGAGAGCAGGTGTATACATTGGAAGGATGGGTACACCGATTTACGTATGTGGAAATTCCCACGTCCGTTCAGCAGGGACTTCAGGAGGAAGGGAATGTGTTGGCGATACATATCAAAAATACAGCCGGCGGCCGTTGGTTGGATGTGGGATTGGCAGAGGAAGTAGTCTTACCTGTGCTCAGTACCATTCAAGTAGAAGAACAGAAAGAAGTGAACCTGTCTGCCACCCAGACGAAATACGTCTTTGCTTGTGGAGGAGTGAACTTGGATGTAACGTTTACGTCTCCTTTGATATTGGATGATTTGGATTTGCTGGCACGCCCGGTTTCTTATATCACCACCTCAGCAACATCCGCCGATGGAAGGCCTCATCAAGTGGAAATTTACCTTGGCGTGTCCAGTGATTTGGCTGTTCACCAGCCCTTTCAAGAAGTAGCAGCGGACCAATATGCTTTTGATGGACTTGAGATGATGAAAGTGGGCACTACTGAGCAGGCTGTCTTGGGAAGGAAAGGAGACGATGTCCGCATTGATTGGGGGCATGCATACGTGGCAGTCAGAGCAGGGGAAAAGACCAAGCAATGGATCAGTACTTCGCAAAAAGCGCTGGCTACTCTGACAGAAGAGCAGGGTCGGGAGAAAGCGCTCGTGGGGAAGCGTTTGGTGCTGAACAATTTGGTGGATCTTGGGGAGGTAGGAAAACAAAGGCAAGAGCAGGTGTTTTTGGTAGGCTATGATGAGGAAACAGCTATACAGTTTTTTGGAGAGGATCTTTTACCATGGTGGAAAACGACTTCAGGTGGTAAATTCGAACAACAACTGGTGAACGCTTATGAGGATTATGCTAACGTGATGCATCGATGTGAGGACTTTGATCAAAAACTTCATCAGGAGGTTTTGGCTGCTGGAGGGAGGAAATATGCTGATATGTGCATTTTGGCATATCGCCAGGCCATTGCAGCCCATACCCTAGTGGAGGGGCCAGAAGGTGAATTGCTATTTTTGTCCAAGGAAAACAATAGCAATGGTTCAATCAATACCGTCGACGTGACCTATCCATCTGCACCACTGTTTTTATACTATAATCCTGACTTAATGAAAGGGATGCTCAATGGTATTTTCTACTATTCAGAGAGTGGACGCTGGAAAAAACCATTTCCAGCGCACGACCTGGGTACTTATCCCATCGCCAATGGCCAGACGTATGGAGAGGACATGCCGGTGGAAGAGGCTGGGAACATGCTACTGCTTACCGCGGCCATTGTCCATCAGGAAAATGATCCTGCCTATGCCAGGGAACACTGGGAAATTCTGACGGTTTGGGCAGAATACCTCCGAAAAAGTGGTTTTGATCCGGCCAATCAGCTTTCTACGGATGATTTTGCAGGGCACTTGGCCAGAAATGCCAATCTCTCCGTCAAAGCTATTTTGGCTTTGGCCGCTTATGGGAAGATGGCCGGTATGTTGGGGATGAAATCCGTAGAAGGGGATTATCGTGCCGAAGCAAGGGGAATGGCCAAACAATGGATGAACTTGGCTGGAGATAGAGATCATTATACATTGGCATTTGAACGCCCCGGTACATGGAGCCAAAAATACAACTTGGTTTGGGACGAGATACTGGACCTGAAAGTTTTTCCTGAAGAGGTGGCGGATAGTGAAATTGCTTATTACCTGACCAAGCAAGAAAAGTATGGGCTGCCACTGGACAGTAGAAAGACGTATACCAAATCAGATTGGGTGTTTTGGACCGCTTCATTGGCAGACAGCCAAGCGGAATTTGAAGCCCTGATCGGGCCAATGTGGAAATATGCCAATGAAACAGCTAATAGGGTTCCTGTCAGTGATTGGCACGAAACCAAGGATGCTCATGTGATGAACTTCCGTGCCCGGTCTGTGGTCGGCGGATATTTTATCAAACTGCTGTTTTGATTATGGTTTTGAGAACCTGTATTCGAAACCTGAATTTTATGGGGGTTGCCATCTTGGTAGTACATTAGCAAGGGTCAAAGAACCCATTGACTGCCCAAGATGGCAAATCCCAAACCTTTAAAACCTTCACATTACCAATGATTAAGCATTTCACGTTAACATGTATGTTGGTGCTAGCTTCCTTGATCACTGTACAGGCTAGAACCGAAAAAGAAACCATTACGAAGGGAAAATATACCCTGACCTTTATCAATCAAGACCCAGATCTGGATAAAGCGGTAAAAGATGGATTGATCAAAACATTTTTTAAAGTATATCCAAAGATGTCCAAGGCATTTAACAAAAATGCTACTAAAAAGGTGACCGTCACCATAGATACGGCCTATAATGGTGTGGCATATGCCCACGATGGTAAGATTACGATTGCTTCCCAGTGGTTGGAGAAAAAGCCCGGTGATCTGGATGTGATTACCCATGAAGGAATGCACTTAGTGCAGGCCTATCCAGGTGGAGCAGGCCCAGGTTGGTTGACAGAAGGAATAGCCGATTATGTGCGCTATGATTTTGGAGTGGACAACGAAGGGGCTGGATGGGCACTTCCGGCATTTGATCCGGAACATTCTTACGAGAACAGTTACCGGATTACTGCACGCTTTTTACTGTGGATTACCCAGCATTATGATAAGCGGTTTGTAAAAAAGATGGATCAACACCTACGCAATAAAACGTATTCCGATGGCCTTTGGAAAGCATATACGGGGTTGGCTTTGGATGAGCTTTGGGAAACATATGCCAAAAATCCTAAGGTGAAGATTTAGTTTCAGGAACAGGATTGGCCATTATATCCTTATTAAAGGAGGGACTGATTTAAGAGCCCTCCTCTTTTCATTGGGGGCAGGTTAAAAGCAAGAGCAATCAGCAATTCCAAAAGAAAATAGCCGGATGAATATTTTTTTATAAATATTTTAATAACTTTTGTAGCATAATCATTTTTTACTACGTCTAGTCGTTATACTAATTAAGAGACAAAATACTGGACCAACGAACTAAACTACTTGCTGTATGAGAATTGGGTTTGATGCGAAGAGGGCTTTTAAGAATTTTACTGGATTGGGAAACTATAGCCGGTTTATCCTGAAATCCCTCAGTGATAATTTTCCTGCCAACAATTACTATCTTTTTACCCCTGTTCGTGGTCGTAAGAGCACTGAAGTGTCTATTGCCTGCGAAAACGATAATCAGAAAATCGTACTTCCAACTGACATGTGGAAACTTCCTGTGATGTCCAGCGCTTGGCGGAGTCTTTATCAGGGGGTTAAGCATTTTGACAGTGAGCTGGAGATTTTCCATGGCCTAAGTAATGAAATCCCATATATTAAAAATAAATCCACCAAATATGTGGTGACCGTCCACGATTTGTTGTTTTGTCGATATCCAGAACTTTTTAATCCCATTGATGTACAGATTTATAAAATAAAAATGCAGCGGTCATGTAAAGAAGCAGATCAGGTGATCGCGATCAGTCAACAGACCAAACAGGATCTTATTGAATTTTTAGGCATAGTGGAACATAAAATCAGGGTGGTTTACCAAGGGTATCACGAAAACTACAAGAAAGAAGTATCACTCGAGGAAACCCAACGTGTGAAGGCAAAATATCAATTACCCGATCGGTTTTTGTTTTTCGTGAGTACGATTGAAAAGCGAAAAAATGTGCAGTTGATTTTGAAAGCCATGAAGGCTCGCAGAGATTGGAGTATCCCTTTGGTGGTCGTAGGCAGAGCGACATCCTACCTCAATGAATTAAAAGCAATGGTCCAGGAATATGGACTGCAGGGAAGGGTGCATTTTCTTCATGATGTGGCCTTCAATGATCTCCCCGCGATGTATAAAATGGCGCACGTCTTTATTTATCCATCATATTTTGAAGGTTTTGGCATTCCGATCATTGAGGCCCAGAGTATGGGTACTCCAGTGATTACTTCTACCGGGTCCTGTTTTAAGGAGGCTGGTGGCAATGCTGCATTGTATGGTGATCCGGATGATCCAGCGGCATTGATAGCTCATATTGAACAGATGGATCAGGAAGCTACAAGGGCTGATTTGGTCTCAAAGGGCTTCCAAAATATCAAGCGGTTTGATGAATCTATCATTTCCAACGACCTGATGAATATATATGAAGAAGTGTTGGAGTCTTTTTCTGCCAAGCCTGTTTTGGCAACTTGAGGGCATTTGACAGATGGTGGATCAAGGCTTATTTCTGTGTGGTCATGAAATTGGGTTTACCCTTTATTCATCTCCACCGCGCTAAAACAATATTAAAATAGATCTTAATAGGAAAGTCCCAGTTGTGGGATCAAGCGGAAAAGTTGGGGACTGATAGTTTGCTTAATGGCAAAGTCATGGATAAATAAAAATACCACAACCACTCAAAGGCACCAAGTGGATGCTGTACCTGGCTGAAAGGAATTTATAATGGCTTTGTGCCTTAACGCCTTGATGGCGTATCATTGTTCCGATAAACAAAGAAACGTAGTGTCCCTGAAATATTGCTTGATTTATCAATACCAGTTATCAATGCACTATTATTTAAGTAAAAAACCATACAAACGGCCCGCTGTTGCGTTTTTTGGCCTGTTTGTATGGAAAGTGAAATGAGCTATAGTGAATGGTTCGTTTTTTATAAATGTAACCATACTTGCATTAGCTATGAAAATTAAGTGGCTGTTGTGCGATTACTTTTTAATTCATTCTGATTTCTTTACCTTTTTTGTTTCCGGCAATTTGCTTCATGACGAGCATAAAATAAAGTGGCCCCTCCGAAAGATACCTTTTACCCAATCGTGCGGGTTGGTCCAGTGTACGGTAGAGCCATCCTAATCCTGTTTTCTTGATCCATTCAGGCGCCATTTTTTGAACACCCGCGGCGTAATCAATGGACGATCCCAAGCCTAGGCTTACAGGGATGTTATAGGCCTTTAAGTATTTGCTGATAAAGCGCTCTTGTTTTGGTGCCCCGAGGCCTACGACAAGTACATCTGAACGGCTTTCTTTTAGCAATTTTACGATTTTATCTAATTCGGCAGGGTCATTTTCAAATCCAAAGGGTGGACTGTAGGTGCCGCTAATGGTCAATCCAGGGTATTTTTTTTCCAGTTTTTGTTTGGCTATATCCCCTACACCGGGTGCCGCCCCAAGGAGAAACACCCGCATGTTTTCCTGTGCAGAAACCTCACAGAGCCGAAAGAACAGGGAAGACCCACTGACCTTTTCGGTGAGGGGCTGCTTCAGCCACTTGGAAGTCCACACAAGGGGCTTTCCATCTGGTACAAGAAGCCCTGATGTGTTGAGGACATCTTTGTACTGTTGGTCTTTGTGTGCGGCAATCAATAGATTGATATTGGGGGTGAAAATCGAAGTTTTCTTCTTGTTTTTCACGGCATCCACAATGTAGTCAATGGTATCCTCAAAGGAAACATTGGCTACTTTGACTCCAAGAATGTCTACTTTGTTAAACGTTTTCATAAATAGGCTCTTTGATGGAAGATTTCAACAAATTGTTCCAGGAGAGAGTAGCGTATTCATGAGAGTGGTAGTTCACGATGAGCTCCCTAGCTGCTTGGGAGAGTCGTTGGTATTCATCATCAGTTAGGGTCATCGCTTTTTCAATGGCCTCACTGATTAGGGTAGATTCAGGCTTATCAATTAAGAAACCTGTTTCGTGATTAACGATATCAGCAATATCTGCAACATCCGTGCCGAGTGCAGGAAGTCCACAGGCCATGGATTCCATCATGGCACAAGGGATGCCTTCTACCTTTGAGGTAAGAATGAAAAACCTTGACTGATGGATAAATTTCACCACATGGGGACTGTGTCCTGCAAAGTGTACTTGGTCTTCCAAGTCCAACTGTTTGACCTGGGCTCGGAGCGGCTCCATCATAGGACCTTTACCCACCACGAGGAAGCGAGGTTTTAATCCTTTCTGCTTCAACATCCCAAGTGCCTCAATGATCAGGTTGACATTCTTTCGCTCTTCAAGTACCCCGATATAAATAAAGTCAAATTCCTTCGGTGTTTTGGGAGCAGGTAGGAAGTCTTTTGTGGTATTGATGGTACTATGTAAAATGGATATTTTTTCTGCAGGAATACCTTGTTCCAGCCAATATTTTTTGGTGTTGTTGCCAGGCACATTGAGGTGCTTGGCATCGTGCATGGCACTGGAGATGACTTTGCCCACAGGCCAGATTTTCATATAATCCTGTGTAAGGTTGTCGATCTCACTGAAAATAAAGGGAGTGGAGGTGACTTTTGACAGGATATAGGAAAAAAATCCATGAGGCTTAAAATTATAGCTTAGGATAAGGTCGGGCTTGATCTTTCTGATTTTGGACAGCATAAAAAAAGGCGAAAGCAAGAGGTAAAATGGTCTGAACCTCAGTAGTTTGGGTAGGATAATGTACTTTAACTTATCAAATTGGGGTCCATTCTCCTTTCTTATCAAAAATATTTCATCGACCATGTCGACCATAGACAAGGGTTTAAGCTTATAAATCACTTGACTAGGCTTAAGGCCTGCGATAACAACAATTTTCATTACTCAAAAATTTTTGTGGTTAGTTCACTTACTAGCAAAAGGTTCTTTTTGGGAGGGTGTCTTAATTGACTTGTTGTAAATATAGTAAAAAATGAATTTTGTATCATAAAAAACGTATTTATTTATTATTAATTTAATGAAATAACTACTATGACTTTTCCTCCATAATTAAACTGATATAGTTTTAGCTTTTTGATTATCAATGGAGTATGGGTTTTATAGGGTGATTACACTTGGCTATTCAGGGTAAGTCAGCTATGCCGCTTGCGTACATGACCATGCAAATTCCTTCCGATAATCAGGCTAAGAGAGGATTGTCAATCCCACAGAGCCATTTTGTATAGCATAGTTAGAGGGGTTCCATACGAGAATTCTTATTTGGTAAATCATACTCATGTCCCTTACGATTATACACGAGCGGTCTTTCACAGCCCATGATAATAACCTATCATTGTGGTTTGCAATTTTAGTTACAAAATTATTTTATTGATTTATGCGTAAATTTTTGATGATCATTTTTTTTGGGTAAGTGCATTTTCTTGCCAAGTAGATGAAGATTTAGATCCAGTAGTAGAAGAGGAAAAAGAAATTATTTGAGAAGCCAAAAGTGATGAAGTCACTCACCATTCTTTTCCTTTATTGAAAAGGGATGCGAATATGCAGTATCCGGGGGCATTGATCACACTGCAGAGTGTTGCTGATGAAAAGCACACTTATGTATTCCACTACACGTACAATGAAGTGGAGGTTTATTCATCCCTGGAAGGAGCTATTCCGGCTACGCAATCCATGATATCAAGTTATGGTGATTTTGTTGAATTCGAAAACCAATCGATATACCTGAATACCACTACTCCTTCCAAAGCTAATAGAGATACTTTTCTCATAAGCAATGGGTAAAACCGATCTATTCCATGGATCATTTGTATATGGAGTTGGGTGGAAATGCCTTTATTTTAAATGAAAGCGTGGCCAATAAAATCAAGTATGGGGGAAAAGATGGAAAAAGTAGGGGGGTAGCCTTTATGGAAACCGTCAATTATGCGTATGACTTGGAAGTTCCAATGGGTTCACGGCTTATTGAAGAGTCTTCCGATAGTGAAACATATGAAGGCATTACACCGGTTTATGTGTCTAAGATTAATATGGGAAGAATGGTCGTGGTTTTTTTGAGTCAGACAGCTCTTATGAAGAAGTGGAAGCTGGCTTGGCGAAAATGATGAATGGTGAAGTGATTACTAAGGATGAGCAGCAACTTTTGGAAGCAACCACCTTTATCGTCAGTATTTCTAGGGGTTGGAGTGGGCTTGAGATTCCCAAATCCATGGATGGAGTTAATGATTTCGAAGATGTTGTATCCATGTTGGGGTCGGGATCAGAAGACCCTCTTTATGGAGAGGGAAAATACGGTGCTATTATCGGTTACGAACTGCGTCATATCGACACCAACGAACTTGCTGAGGTGACTTTTTCGGCGGAGTACGAGGTGCCGAAGGTGGTGATTAGTATGAGGTTGTTTTTAAGCTGACCTGAGTTGGGGTTATGGAGTGCAACGTGCTTATTACTTTGTACTTCCATGCCCTCCAGAAAGTCCGCGTAGACATATGCCTCGTTTGAGGAGCCAATCGTTGAAAACGAGGGGATGTTGATAGATGTTTCTGTTAATCATTTTAAGAATTGTAGGTCATAAATCACCTATGGTGAGAAGTAATATAGGTGAGGTAATTTGGGCCCCATCGAGGGTTCCTATCCTTTTAAGTAGGTTCTTAGATTTATATTAGTTGTTTCCTCTTATAATTTAAGCTTTTAAAAAAGTACTTGACAAATGTAATGGGGTTTGTGTTTTTATAAAGTAAATTAAGAGTTTTTATGTTTAAAAGGGAACTGTGATAGAAATGATTTCTAATCAATGCAGCTTTCCTTTGATTGTTTTCGCTGATTAATTTTAGTCTTTCCTCTGTACTTAAATTTGCTTTAACTAGCCTTTTGTGGATAAGGTCTCTTGCGTGTATCTCTCCAAATTTTAAAACCTCGTCTTGAACAGTAATACTTGATGAATGTCTTCTGATTAAGGTAGTGGCTAGAGGTTCATCTAAATATTCCAAGGATGCACCTGCTAGAAGACAGTCAATCCAAAATATCCAATCTACCTTACTATTTAAATGTTCAGGAAATTTAATGTTGTTCTTTTTTAAAAACTTATGATTAATCAGCGGGCTACTGATCACAGCAAAATTGTTAATTACTAAGGTAGATAACGCTTCAAAGTCACTACTGGAAATTTTTGGCATCCATTCGATACCTTGCATGTTAAAGTCCGGAAAATATTTCTTGGGGTTTTCATGCTTAAAATAGACATTGTTTGTATAGGAAATCACATTCTCATCCTTAGCATGTAACGCTTCCACTTGAATTTCAAGTTTTTGCTCACTCAATAAATCATCGGCATCTAAAAACTGGATATAGTCTCCGGTTGCAAGATCCAAGCCTACGTTCCTAGCTGCGGCATTTCCTTTATTTTTTATTTTCAGATATGTGAAACGTTTATCTTTTCCGATGGCGTTTGTTATTACTTCTTCTGTGTCGTCAGTTGATCCATCATCTATGATAATCGCCTCCCAATTGGAATATGATTGCGCTTTCAAATTTGAAATGGTTTTATTGATAAACTGCCCATAATTATAAGACGGAATAATTATAGATACTAGGTTGTTTTGAATCATATCTTTTCTCCTTTCTTGAACTGTTTCATTTGAATTTTCTTAGTCTGTTCATATAGGAGAGAAAACTTCGTCCTTCCCACTTATATTCATAGTAAAATCGTTCCCTAACAGTCAGTTTCCATTTTTCTTTATCGCTTTTAGTATTAAGCGTCTTACTTTCCAAATGGTCAACAATGGATGATGCAACCAATGCATGCTTTAGCCCATGTTCTTGAAGTGTCATGCTGTAGTCATTATCCGCAAACCAAAATTTAAACTTAGGATCAAGCTTTCCTGTGACTTTTAACATGTCTCTTTTGAAAAATAAACACCAACCAACCAATTCTTTCCTAACTTCATAGCCAATGTGAATGCCACTATTAATCGCTATTCCATGATCTGGATGGTGAATAGAACAAGCAGGTGATGCGCTACTTAAATTAGGATCTTTTTCAAATGCTTGTAGAATTTCTGATGCCCAGCCTTTATGGAAAACCAAATCATTATTGCATATACAAACAAATTCACTTTGGGTCATTTTGATCCCAATGTTCATGTATTTATGGTATCCAAAATTTTGTTTCGGATAAATGGTTTTGGTTTTTGGATATTGGTATGGTCTAAGCTTTTTTTCTGATTCAATCACTATGGTATTGAACTTAATGGACTGGTTGTTCTCAGATTCATTAAGTGATTTTAGGGCATTTTCTGTTATTTCCTTAAGTGCAGGATCTTTTGCATAGCTTAATATTATGATGTCGATTTCCGTTATTTCCCTCATGATTTAAACCACTGTTTTCTTTGATAATTGATTGATTTTAAATAAAATTTTAAAAAAACAGGAAGTTGAGTTAACTTTATTATTTCTAGATGATTTTTGAATTTCCAAAAGGGGGTTTTATAAAGAAGTTCCTTTAGTAAACCCTTTTTTTGCGTTTCATTGATTATCGCAATTTTACTTTTTTCTTGTGTGCTTAACGAGGAGTTATTAATATAATTTTTTATTTTATTTCTGAATATTAAATTACTTATCTGCATATCCCTGAGATTAAAACTGGCGCTGCTGGAATGAATGCGTATAAGCGTATACGCATGTTTATTGGGTAAATATTGGAAGGACACTTCATTAAGTGCCACATTTAGCCAAAACTCCCAATCCTCAGATTTTTTGATTCCAACTGGAAATATATCAGATTTAGAAAGGATAGAAGATCGAATGAGAGGACTACTGATAACAGCAAAATTCCGATCTACTAAACTTTTAATAATATCAAATCCTCTTCCATTTATCTTAAGCATCCATTCAACTCCATTCATCTCTTTGTCAGGATATAATTGAGATGGATTCCCGTGAGCGAAATAGTAGCTGTCTACATAGCTTATGTCAACTGTATGATTTTCTATTAAGTGTTGTGCCTGTATTTCAATTTTTGATTGACTTAATAGATCATCACCATCTAAAAATTGAATAAATTCTCCGGTAGCAATTTCTAATCCTAAGTTTCTGGCGACAGAGACTCCCTTATTATTTTGCTGGATAAGTTTGAACCTCGAATCCTTAAAACAATAAGTTTTAATGATTTTAGCTGTTTTGTCTGTAGAACCATCATCAATTAGAATTGCCTCCCAATTTTTATAAGTTTGGTTTAGAAGGTTTTCAAGAGTTTCAAAAATAAAGTTTTGATAGTTGAAAACTGGTATTATTATGGAAACAAGAGGGGACGAATTGGTCATTTGCTTTTTGGTTAAGCATGGACGTTTTTACTCCAGAGATTTTTGAGTACTCTATTGAGTTTACTTAAATAGCTCTTGTTACTGATGAAGAGAAATTCCTTTCTATTTTTATAAAAGAGATAGAATAACTTCAAGTTTAATAGTTTTTTATTTCTTTCATCAAATAGGCGATCGAGTTTTATTATTAACTCTCTATTTTTCCTGTTCTCTGTATTTGCTAGAGCTTTCACAACTTTTTCCACTTTTGAAGCGACAGTATCATTGGATTTAGTTGTTAAGTTTGATCCAGTAATAGTATCTTCATGTTGTTTGTAATGAACTAAGCATTGGTTCAAATATTCTATGGAGCCGAATTGAGTAGCTTGATATGCTATCCACCAATCATAATACACCATTTTAGGGAAAGGGAAAATATATTGGAGTAACTCTTTTTTCATTAAAATAGAGTGACCAGATACGCAATTGTTAAAAATAAATACATTAGGATTATCGCCACTATACATGTTCCTCATATCACTGATTTTAATGTTTAATGACTGACCATTTTTATCTACCATCAAGCTATCGTGATAAATCAATAAGTTTTCTTTAATGTAATTAACTTGAAGAGAAATTTTATCTTTAATCCAAAGATCATCTTGGTCTGAAATGGCTATTAGATCTCCTTTGCATAATGAAATTGCTTTTTCAAAATTGCTATTGAAACCTAGATTTATACTGTTTTGAAATAAAGAGATCTTATGTGGATATTTATTCTTATAGGATTCTAATAGATCAATGGTGCCGTCTGTAGATTTATCATCTACAACGACAATTTCAAGATTTTGGTAGCTTTGGTTGAGAATACTGTCTAATTGCTCAGGTAAGTATTTTTTACCATTATAAGTGCATAAAGCTATTGATACCAAGGGTTGTGAATTCATTGTCTTTACTTTTACTCTTCTATTTCACTAAACTGCTGCATATTCACCAGCTTGCTGTAGAGGCCTTCTTGGGTCATCAGCTCTTGGTGGTTTCCCTGTTCGATGATGCGGCCTTCTTCGAGTACTACGATAATGTCGGCATTCTGGATGGTGCTCAGCCGGTGGGCGATCACCAAGGAAGTGCGGTTTTTCATCAGCTTGTTCAGGGCATCTTGGACTAACTTTTCCGATTCGGTGTCCAGGGCAGAGGTAGCCTCGTCCAGTAGCATGATCGGTGGGTTTTTTAGCACTGCCCGGGCGATGCATATCCGCTGCTTTTGACCGCCAGAAAGCTTCAGTCCCCGGTCTCCCATATTGGATTGGTAGCCGTTTTCACTTTGCACGATAAATTCATGTGCATTGGCGATTTTGGCAGCGGCTTCTACTTCTTCAGCGGTGGCATTCGGTGTTCCAAAGGCGATATTGTTAAAGATGGTGTCGTTAAAGAGGATGGACTCTTGGTTGACCATGCCCATCATGTTGCGCAGCGAATCCATGGTGACATGGGCGATGTCCGTGCCATCGATCAGCACCTGACCACTGTCCGGTTCGATAAATCGGGGAATAAGGTCCATCATGGTGGATTTCCCGCCTCCAGAAGGGCCTACCAAAGCCACCATCTTCCCTTTTGGAATGGTAAGGTTGATATCCTTCAGCACCGGACGTCCCGGATAGGAAAAGGATAAGTCTTGGATGTCAATTTTATCGTTGAAAGCAGTTATTTCGATTGCATCCTTTTGGTCCGAAATGGCCGGCTTTTCATCGATCAGGTCCAGCACCCTTTCTCCAGCTGCCAGGCCGGAATGGATGGAGCTGAAGGCATTGGTCAGGGCTTTGGCAGGGCGCATTACTTGGCTGAATAAAGCGATGTATGCGATAAAGTCCGAGGCACTGAGTTCTGATTGGTTGTTGATGATCAATGAGCCACCATAAAGCACGATCCCGGAAACCATGGCCACGCCGAGGGTTTCGGAGACTGGCGAACTAAGTTGCTGCCTTTTGGCCATCTTTTTGCCTAGGGAAGAGTATTTAATGTTTTCGTCGTGGAACTTGTCCTTGATCATTTCAGTGGCGTTAAAGGCCTTGATGATCTTGATACCGGAAAGGGCCTCGTCCAAATAACTGATCATGACACCGTACAAGTGCTGCGCCTGGCTGGCCTGGGCTTTAAGGCGCTTGACGATCTTTGCAATGACAAACGCCGAAACAGGAATCACCAACAAGGAGAAAATGGTCAGCTTGTAGGATATGGCAAAAAGCATAAAAATATACGCCAGCAGCTGGAGCGGTTCTTTAAAGATCACCTGTAAGGTGCCCGTCACCGAAAACTGAACCACTTGTACATCAGAGGAAATTTTCGAAATGATGTCTCCCTTGCGTTGGTTGCTGAAATAGCCCACATGCAGGTTCATGACATTGTCAAAGACCTTTTTGCGGAGGTTGAGCAAGGTGTGGATCCGGAGGTTTTCCATCACCAGCTGGCTGAAATACCGAAACAGGTTGCCCAATATCACGGATGCGATGATCACCGCACAGACCATTTGCAGCGCCCCTAGGGCCCCGTATTCCATTTTCACTTCGTTGGCATAGAAATTCAGGTAGCCAAAGACGTCTGTCCAGCTTTCTGGCTTGACCACTTCTTCTCTCCCGTTTGTGTTGAAAAGGGTGCTCAGCAATGGTGCTAACAGCGCCAGGTTCAGCGTATTGAAAATCACTCCCAACAAGGTAAAAATCAGGTAAGGAATGGCAAATTTTTCAATCGGCTTGGCAAATGCCAATAATCTAAAATAGGTTTTCACGTGTGCTTTTTCTACGTTTTTTCGGCTTCACGCCGGATTCATACAGCTTATTTTCTCTGCAAAGGTACATAATTCTAGACTAGTCATTGGTAGTGAGTATGATTAAGCAACCCCGAGTCTTTCCGTCACTGCGAGGAGAAACGACGCGGCAGTCTCTTGTTGCGAAGACGAGATTGCCTGCGGTAGGCAGGCTCCACTCCGCTGTCGCTGCGTTCGCAATGACGGGTAAGTGATATGCTCGTGGTAAATTTTACCATTTCTGAATATCATCCCACAAATCTTTCCAATTTGGATTTAATGAGTTTATTAGGTCCTCTTTCTTTTTTCTATTTCCACTTTTTATTTGCTTTTCCCTTATGATTGCTTCTTCAATTGAATGAAAGGCTTCATAATAGACCAGTTTGTTTAAATTATATTTGTATGAAAAGGATTTAGTGTTTTCAGCTGATTTGTGTTCGTAAATTCTTTTCAAAAGGTTTGAGGTGACACCTACATAGAGTGTAGTGTTGTTTTTGTTGGTCAAAATATAAACGCATCCTCCTTTTTTCATTTTTCTTTCCTATCGTTATGTTTCCCGTTACTGCGAATCCGAGGAAGGAGGATGAGGCAGTCTCCTGTCCCAAAGTCCACCCTTTTCGAAGGGGTGGTGTCCCTTATACGAGATTGCTTCACTCCGCTGCTCTCCGTTCGCAATGACGTTTTCCTATTTCGTCATGGCGAGGAGGGACGACGTGGCAATCTCATCTACCGAAGCCTTTTTCCCTCTCGATTCGGTTTAGTGTTCCGATTAGCAACCTTCCAACCTTCCAACCTTCCAACCTTCCAACCTTCCAACTTTCAACCTCCCAACCTAATAACCTTTCACAGTATCAAAAACTTCTTTTTTGATGTCAAACAGACTCTTGTGTCCCTTATGCTTTTTCATGAGTGTTTTTAAATTGTTTTTGGACCGCGCTATTTCAGCCTGTTTATTCCGGTAGGCCGAATAGGCCTTGAGGATCCACCATTTGCCGATCAGCACGCGGGGTATTATTTCCATAAACATCAATTGTAAACGCCATTTCCAAAGGTCTTGGCCGTCTAAGTGGATGGCCTGTAGCATAAACTTGTTTCTATAAAGAACGGGATAGAGCTTCTTTTTGGTATGGTGTTTTTTAGTAGTGGAAGAAACTTCATGGTGACAGATGGCCCGATGGTCGTAATAGCACTTCCAGCCCAAACGCCAAGCGCGAAAGCTCAGGTCCACGTCTTCCACATAGAACGGGGAGAAGATTTCATCAAAACCACCGAGAGTAAGAAGCTTTTCACGGTCTATCAAGGCATTGGCTCCAGAGAGGTAGGCCGTAGGTGTCCACTGCTCAGGATTAGCGGAGTAATAGAAGTGAGTGGCCTTGAATTTCAGGCCTTGGAAAGCCATCATCCTGGCGGTATCTTCTGTTTTCCCTTTGGAGTTGATGATCTGTCCCATCACGCCAAAAGTATCTGGCCGATCAAAGTATCTCCATAATCGGTCAAAATAATCTTCCTCTAGTGCCACATCTGAATTGAGCAACATGACCAAGTCATTTTGGGCAGCCTTGATCCCTTGGTTACAGGTGTACGAAAAACCACTGTTGGAGGGGTTGATCAGTACCTTGACTTCAGGAAAATGGGAATCGAGAAAATCCACCGATCCATCGGAAGAAGCATCGTCCACAACGATCACCTCAAAAGGGATGTCGGCTTTTTTTGCAGCAACCACCGCAGAGGGAAGGTACTTTTCCAATAAGTGCTTTCCGTTGTAATTGGGGACAATGATCGAAACGCTCCTTTTTTCTGGCATTGTTTTCTGCTTAAATAAGCCGCTAGTGGTAACAGTACGTAAAGGTCAGACAAAATGAGACATCCCTTCTCGTTTTTTTACAACCTTTATTCACAAAAAGCCAAAGTTAATATTAATTAGAGGAAGAATGGTCAGCGTAAAGGGAAAAGACAGGGCAAATGCATATAAAAAAAATGTTTCTATTTGCATTTATATCTGCCGTTTTCCTACGGAATTTAACCATTTGTGTGTAATCACTTTTGGTGCAGTCGATAACCTGCACCTTCTATATGCCCCTCCGCCAAAGGCGGATTAGGCAGGATGCTCAGTTGCTAATGCATATATTGAGGGTTTAACGTCAACCAAGCCAACCGCTATACCTGAGCAGATAGGTGCGATGGCTAGTTCGATCCAAATCAACTAATCATTCTTTCAGCCAATTCCGCCATTCGGCAAGATAGGCTACTGCGGTTTCCAATGTACAAATCGGAGCAAAGTGCCTGAGGCACGATAAATTTTGTAACCTGCGGATTCATCCGCAGGAACTTAAGCTTTCCTCAACCTCCCGAAGGAGTGACATCGGCACGGTTGATGGCTATGCCTACACGAAAATCGCTTTTAACTAAAGGCGTTATATAATTCAAACAATATGTGTCAGACCGAGCACTTGCCTGACCGGCAGGGATTCGAGGTCCAATGTCTAGCCTTCGACTCCGCTCAGGCTGACATCACTTTTAAAAGCGATTTCCCTGGAGGAAGATGAAGGAGAAACCTTATGAACTTGCCTGTACCAAGCTTGTCGAAGTGCCGTAAGGCCCATTCTGAGATTTATGGAATTCATGTTTTATATCCTTCCTATAACCTCTAAGAAGGATATTTATCAATTACTGACGTTTTTATACTAATTTATTCCAATGGATTGGACTAGTTTTGATCAAAGAAATCAGTCGATGATTTCCCAGGTTAAATTCATTGGCCCAAAATAATTCTAATGTTGATCAGTTGTTTTGCAGCATCTATCCAAAAGCGATGGCTATATAAAAATATTTTTGCCTATCTTTTTTTAATGATTGGCCTAATGGTCTTTGGCCAAGAAATCGTGGCGCAAGAGGAAGTTAGACAATTCCGTGAAGCTCCTGCTCCCATGTATCGTGATCCTATTTATGATGGAGCAGCGGATCCGGTGATGATTTGGAACAGACAGGAGAAGTCTTGGTGGATGCTTTACACTACTCGACGAGCAAATCTCCCTACCCAAGATGTATCGGCGTATTACGGAACCAAAATTGGGATTGCGGCTACCAAAGACCATGGCCAGACTTGGGTGTTCAGGGGATATTTGGATTTGGAGTTTGAGCGGGGGTGGAATACCTTTTGGGCCCCGGAGATAATTTACCATGATGGGAAGTACCATATGTTTGTCTCCTATATACAAGGAGCCCGAAACCATTGGGGAGGGACGAGCCATATCCATTATTATACCAGTAGAAATCTCTGGGATTGGAGCCATCATGGGCCACTTAGCCTTTCTTCCGACCAGATCATCGATGCGACCATCTTTCGCATGGAGAATGGTAGATTCCGGATGTGGTATAAGGATGATAGTCGCGGAGGCATTACGATGGTTTCCGAATCGGATGACCTCAAAAATTGGCAAACCAAGGATGTGCCGGCCATAGGAGGAGATGCCCATGAAGGACCTAAGGTCTTTCAGTATCACGGTTATTACTGGATGCTGACAGATGAATGGCACGGGATGCGGGTGTATCGATCAGATGACCTCATGCATTGGATCAAACAAGGCTTGGTGTTGGATAAGCCTTCAGATAGAGAAGATGATACACCGAGTGGTGCGCATGGTGATGTATTGGTATTCGGTGACCGGGCTTATGCTTTTTACTTCACTCACCCAGGGAGAACCAGTCATTCGTTGATAAAGCCTAACAATAGCTTCCACGAAAATCATCGGACCACTATCCAAGTAGCAGCGCTGTTTTTTGACGGGGAAACCTTAAAGGACGAGCGTGTTGAGCCCTTTGACTTTTACCTGCCGGATGGTAAATGAGTTTGGAAGACCTATAACCTTGAAACCCGTTGAATCTAAAATATTTAAACATAAACCTATAAACCTGTTGTGTCCTTGCTCCATAAACCACCTATTACGGTGGTTTGTAGAGCGGGACAAAAAAACTTCTCAGATCATGAACATTAAAAATATTGTAAAAATTGGCCTTGCCTGCCTGCTATACAGTTCATCTATAGGGTTATTATGGGCGCAGCAAATGATGTTTGCCGATTCTAGCAGGTTGGGCAGGCCTTTTTCCAAGGACCCACATGTGGTCGACTTTGGAGGTCGATACTTGATGTACTTTTCCGTTCCTCCCATTCCTGACCAAGCAGGTGGATGGGGAATAGCCATAGCGGAAAGTGATGATTTGATCCATTGGGAGTATGTAGGCGAAATTGAAGCCACAGAGAGGTACGAAAAAAATGGCTTTTGTGCACCAGGGGCTTTGGTAAAGGATGGTAAGGTGCACCTTTTCTACCAAACTTACGGTAATGGCGCCAAGGATGCCATTTGCCATGCCTATTCTACCGACGGGATCCATTTTACTAGGAATACAACGAACCCGATTTTTGCCCCTCCAGCCAATGACTGGAGCAACGGACGGGCGATAGATGCGGAGGTTTTTCCCTTCAAGGACCACTATTTTTTGTATTTTGCCACCCGAGATCCCAAAGGGGAAATTCAGATGCAGGGTGTGGCTAAAGCTGATGCAACTACGGATTTTAGTCGCGATGACTGGACCATGGCAAAGGATGCTTCGATCCTCAAGCCGGAATTGGAGTGGGAAGGAAAGTGTGTCGAAGGTGCTTCCATCATCGAGCGAAAAGGGAGATTGTACATGTTTTATGCAGGCAGCTATAATAATGCGCCGCAGCAGGTGGGAGTAGCCACCAGTAAAGATGGTGTTCATTGGAAACGTGTAGTTGACCAGCCGTTTTTGCCGAACGGAGTACCTGGAGAGTGGAACAGCAGTGAATCTGGCCATCCCCATATTTTTGATGATAAAAAAACAGGGAAGTCCTACCTCTTTTACCAAGGAAATGATGACCATGGCCAAACATGGTGGCTTTCCAATGTGGAAGTAGGATGGAAAAAGGGAAAGCCTTACCTGAAAGAATAGTACGCGAAATTAAATAGAAATGATTAAAATGAAATCCTTGTGGAGGATAGGGGTGTTGGTATTGATGATGACTTCGGCTTGTCAACCAACAAAAAAAGAAAGCCGACAAGAAGTCCCCAATGAATCGGTCAGTGTAATTAATCCGGTCTTGCCAGGTGATCACCCCGATCCCACAGTCGTAAAAGTAGGCGCATATTATTATGCTTCAGCCACGTCAAATGAATGGGCACCGCTATTCCCAATCTTTAAATCTGCGGATTTGGTCAATTGGGAAATCGTAAACTATGTCTTTCCGGAAGGAGCTCCGGCTTGGGCCAAGAATAATTTCTGGGCACCGGAATTGGTGTATGACGAAGAGCAAGAGAAGTTTTATGCCTATTATACGGCCAGGGATAAAGAGAGCAACCGACTCAGCGTAGCCGTGGCCAGTGCAGACACACCGGAAGGAAATTTCACCGACCATGGCCCGCTAGTAGCGCAGGAAGTAGGTTCTATTGATGCATTCGAAGTGAGGGATGAAAACGGAAAGCTCTATTTGACATGGAAAGAGGATGGCAACAGTCGTGGACTTCCCACGCCCATTTGGGCCCAAGAAATCAACGAGACACGGACCAAGCTCTTAGGTGAGCCAAAAGAATTATTCAGGAATGATCAGGATTGGGAGATGCACTTGATCGAAGGAGTCAGCATTTTCCGGAAAAATGATTATTTCTATGCCACCTATTCAGCGGGAGCTTGCTGCGATGTCGCCTGTAACTATAGAGCAGGGGTAGCGAGGACAAAAAACCTATTGGGGCCATGGGAAAAGTATGAAAAGAACCCGGTGCTGATGGACAATGACGACTGGAAGTGCGCAGGGCACGGTACCGTGGTGGAGAAAGATGGAGAGCATTATTTGCTTTATCATGCTTACAGTGCCGTTGGGAGCGTTTATGTAGGCAGAGAAGGAGTGCTTGAAAAAATGACGTGGACCGCAGATGGCTGGCCTGTTTTTGAAAATGAGGCGACCTATGACCTTGAAAAGTCTGCCTTATCTTTTGTCGATGATTTTAACGGAGACCTCAACCCCATTTGGCAATGGCGCGTGACACAGGACATCCGTTATGCCACGGGTGATGAAGGACTTGTGTTGTCAGCGTCAGAAGAAAATGAACAGTTGGGAACGTTATTGGTGCAGAAATCCACTTCTCCTGATTATGCCATTGAAGTGACCATTGATCCGGCGAATAGCGATGCCAAGGGTGGGATATTGTTAGTTGGTGGAGCCCATAATGGGTTTGGCGCCCCCGTGGCAGCGATGGGCTTGACTGTTTCGGGCGATGAAGTGCAAGTGGTGGAAAACAAGGATAAAAAAGCAGAAGTGAAGGCAACCGCTGAATTGGAAGGAGAGGCCTTGGTGAAATTGAAAATGGAAGTGACCGAAGGACATCTATTGACCTTTAGCTTTAGTCAGGAAGGAACCACTTGGACGGCTGTAGGAGAGCAGTTTGATGCGGCTCACTTGGTCCCTTGGGGTATGGGCTACCGATGGGGGATTTTTGCCAAAGGCAATGAAAATCAAAAGGTGAATTTCAAAGGAGTGGAAATTACCGCACAGTAGTAAGTGCATAAAAATAGGGAATAGTGGAAAAATGGTTTTGTATTACGTCATCGGTAGCCCTTTTAGGGGCGGGTACCGGGCCTGTCTGCTACAAGCAGGTAGAAAAGGGCACAGCAATCTCGTTTTCAGGATATGAGATTGCTTCACTCCGTTGCTCTTCGTTCGCAATGACGGTGAATAAGAAAATTATATTATCAAAGACATATCAGTAAAACCCATTTAATAATGAGAACTACTTTAGTATTAGCAGCACTGGCAATGGTCGGCACAGTGGCCTGTCAGTCCAAGACCACCAATGATGAAACCGACGCTTCAGCAAGTGCCAATGAAGCCAAACGAGCCGGAAACCCTATCGTGGAAGGTTGGTATGCAGATCCGGAAGGGATTATCTATGGGGATACCTATTGGGTTTACCCGACATATTCGGATGAATATGAGAAGCAAGTCTTTATGGATGCTTTCTCTTCCAAGGATTTGGTAAACTGGACCAAGCACGAGCGTATCATCGACACTACAGAGGTGAAATGGGCTGAAAAAGCCATGTGGGCACCGGGAGTGATCAGCAAGGACGACAAGTATTATTTGTTCTTTGCCGCCAATGATGTACATGAAGGAGAAGTCGGCGGCATTGGCGTGGCCGTGGCTGATCAGCCTCAAGGACCGTTTAAGGATTTGCTCGGTGAGCCGCTTATCAATGAAATTGTCAATGGTGCACAGCCGATCGATCAGTATATTTTTAAAGACAAAGACGGCACCTTTTACATGTACTACGGTGGGTGGGGCCACTGTAATGTGGTGAAGCTAAACGAAGATTTTACGGGAATCGTGCCATTTGAAGATGGCGAGCTGTATAAAGAAGTGACACCGGAGAGTTATGTAGAAGGCCCCTTTATGTTTATTAGGGATGGTAAATATTATTTCATGTGGTCTGAAGGGGGCTGGGGTGGTCCTGATTACTCGGTGGCCTATGCCATTGCGGATAGCCCTTTTGGACCGTTTGAGCGAGAAGGAAAGATCCTTCAGCAGGATCCGGAAGTGGCTACCGGTGCGGGACATCATTCTGTTTTGCATGCAGATGGAGACGAAGATTATTATATCGTTTACCATAGAAGGCCCCTCACGGAAACCCACCATAATCACCGGGTAACCTGTATCGACAAGATGGAGTTTGACGAAAACGGCAAAATCAAACCGGTTAAAATCACTTTTGAAGGAGTCACCGCTGATCCGCTGGACTAGGTTTGGTTTTCTTTAAGAGGGATTTCCTGACCGGTAGATAGGCTTTGCTTCTCTACTGATGTGTTTTCAATGGGTTGATATACAATGTGTTGACCATAGGTTGTGTGTTTAATGATTGTCCTGTGCAGCAGCCTAATTACCAATTCAAAATTAGATATTATGAATAAAACTATAAATTTGATCGCCTCTTTGGGCTTAGGAGTGGTGTTGCTGAGCTGTGGAGGCGAAAACCAAACACAAGAGAAGGAGGTGGCCACTTCTTCGTCTGCTCAATCCTTTTCCGGGGAACGATGGAGCAAAGAAAAAGCGCAGGCGTGGTATGCCGATCAGGACTGGCTGGTGGGCGCAAATTTCAATCCCAGCAATTCCATCAATCAGTTGGAAATGTGGCAGGAAGAGACGTTTTCCCCAGCACTGATCGATAAGGAATTGGGATGGGCCGAGGAAATCGGCATGAATACCATGCGGGTATATTTACATGATTTGGCCTATCAGCAAGACCCTGATGGGTTTTTGGACCGGATGGATCAAATGCTGGTCTTGATGGAAAAACACCAGATGAAGCCACTGTTTGTCATTTTTGATTCTTGCTGGGATCCATTTCCTGAGGCAGGTGAACAGCGACCACCAAAACCGCATGTTCATAATTCCGGCTGGGTCCAAAGCCCAGGATATTACGCCCTTGAAGACAGTACACAATATCCCAGGCTGGAAAAATATGTCAAGGCAGTGGTAGGAAGATTTGCTGATGATGAACGTATATTGGGTTGGGATATTTGGAATGAACCCGACAATGATACAGGGGTTTCGTACAGGGATAAGGAGCATCCCAACAAAGCAGCCTATGTATTGCCTTTAATGAAGGATGCCTTTGCTTGGGCAAGGTCCCAAAACCCTTCCCAGCCACTTACTTCTGGGGTTTGGCTTGGTGATTGGTCGTCTGAAGATGTCATGAGCCACTTACAACTTGCCCAGCTTCATCTTTCGGATATTATTTCCTTTCACAACTATGATTCTCCGGAGGAATTCCAAAAGCGTATCAATTGGCTCAAAAGATATGATCGTCCAATGCTATGTACGGAATACATGGCGCGGCCAAACGGAAGTACCTTTGAAGGGTTCCTGCCGATTGCCAAAGCGGAAAATATAGCGATGTTCAATTGGGGATTGGTAGATGGAAAGACCCAGACCAAATATCCATGGGACAGTTGGGAAAAAACTTACACCGACGAACCAGCGCTGTGGTTTCACGAGGTGTTTCATACGGATGGTTCGCCGTATAAGAAATCCGAAACTGATTTGATCAAATCATTGACAGGAAGATGATATTGGGGCGAGCATGTGGGTTTTAGTTTTAATAATGTGCATGACTTCCTGCTTAGCGGCAGGAAGTCCCCCGGATCCCCAAGACTATACTATTCGTTGGGATCAATCTACTTTACAGCGCGTTACGGGAGATGATTATCGCTACTCAGGCTATGCTCGATGTCGCGAATTGGCAGATGGCAGTTTGGGGTTTGTGTATGAGGCCGATGGTAATATTTTTTTTAGGGTACGATCAGAACAGAAATGGGAAGCTCCTGTGCTAGTAGCTTCAGCAACGGCCGATGTGGGGATGGCAGTCCCTGACTTTACCGTGTTGGAAAACGGCACGTTACTATTGGGCTATAATCCACGCCCTAAACGAAATGCCAAAGACAAACACTTTGGCATTCGGACGGTAAGAAGCACCGATAACGGTGCCACATGGGGAAATGATCAATTGGTTTATGAAGCAGGAACCAGTTTTGGTGACGGCTGTTGGGAACCGGTATTTTTGCAGTTGCCCAATGGGGATATCCATTTGTATTTTGCCGATGAAAGCCTCTTTACCCAATCTAACGAGCAAAGGATAGCAATGGTAAGTTCCTCCAATGGAGGGAAGACATGGAGTGAAACACCCCAAACGGTGAGTTTTCGCAAGGGAGCTCGTGACGGCATGCCAGTACCTGTTTGGTTGGAAGAACCAGGGATGATTGTCGTTGCGATAGAGGATAATGGCCATGGTCCTTTTAAACCTTATCTGTTATTCAATGAAGGCCCGTTTTGGCAAGAAACACTATCGGGTAATTCTCCATTTAGAGAGTATGCGATGGAGGACAGCCTGCCAGCCCAAGACTATGCAGGAGCCCCATATCTTGCCATAGCGCCTAATGGCCTGACCCTGCTTTCATTCCAGTGGGGCGACAAGCTTGAGCATGCACAGATGGCAGTAGCCCTAGGTGATGGAAGTGCCCAGCACTTTACCAGTGTGACATGGCCCTTTGTTTTATCAAAGGACAAAATAGGCCATTGGAACAGCCTTACCGTTTTAGAGAGTGGAAAGATCATTGCTTTGACCAGTACCAATGGATATGGCCAAGACGGCCGGACGGAGGTATGGATGATAACAGGGAATTTAGTTAAAAAATAAAGCAAATATCCTACAGATGAGAGGTAGGTTATCCCCAAGGAAAATATGAATAATACTATCGAAAAAAAACAACTTTTAAAGACCAAACAGCATTTTGATGTACTAGATGGGTTGCGAGGTTTAGCTGCAGTGATTGTCGTCATTTTTCATTTTATGGAAATTATCATTCCTGACTTTACCATTAACGTTCTTGCTCACGGATACTTAGCCGTGGACTTTTTCTTTTGCTTGTCAGGTTTTGTGATCGCCTATGCCTATGATAATAGGATCAGTAAAATAGGATTTATCACTTTTATAAAATTAAGATTGATCAGACTACATCCGCTAGTGGTATTAGGAGCTGTAATTGGTTTGGTAGTATTCGTCTTTGATCCTTTTGTATCACTGGTTGATAACTATAGCTTAAGCCAAAATATCGGTATGTTTTTGTCCGCATGTTTAATGGTTCCTTACCCGATAGTTTCAGAGCGTTATTACAATATTTTCCACTTAAATCCGCCTACATGGTCGCTTTTATGGGAGTATGTGGCCAATATTATTTATGCGGGAATACTTTTTAAGGTTCGTCAAAAAGTGCTTTGGGTGCTTACAGGCCTTGCTGCTATTTTGTTGGTTTATACCGTAACGATCTATGGTAACCTTAGCATTGGTTGGAGTGGGGGTAATTTCTGGGGTGGTGGTGCCAGGATATTGTATTCCTTTTTGGCAGGAATGCTGGTGTTCAGGTCTGGATGGATAATTAAATCTAAGCTAGGTTTTAAAGGGATGTCCGCTTTGCTAATGCTGGCGTTTTTGATGCCATTTTCAGAAACCATGAATGTCATCTTGGAACCCCTTATTGTTTTATTCTATCTTCCCTTTTTGGTAGCATTGGGTGCAGGGACGCAGCCAGCCCGTTCCGAAAGGAATGTTTGTGTCCGTTCTGGAGAAATTTCCTATCCCCTATATATGGTACATTATCCCTTTATTTGGTTGTTTTATAGCTACTGGGAACGGTTTTCTCCCTCATTTCGGGAACAGGTATGGATCATGTGTGTGGGAACCCCCTTATTAATTGCATTTGCTTATGTGATCACGATGTATCTGGACATTCCGGTCAGAAAACGGCTGAAAGCTACCCTAAGAAGAAAGGAGAGGTGATAAAAGGTAATACCAGAAGAGGACTTCTAAATTGCATAGAATTAGCGACAAATACTTCATATTACTAAATATTGGGTTGGTAATATACTGGGCTAGATTGGACGCAATTTGATCTTTCAAAGAAAGGTAACAATAATCATGTCATATGGCCGAAATCCCCTCTTGGTGAAGGTTTATGCCGAGGTTGAAGTAGCCAACTCCCGTCCTATATCCCGTTACATATTGAAGTCAAGTTCCATAGCAAGGGGCCACATTGACTGGGACAATTTTGTTGGGGTTTACTTAGTGGATAAATGGCTGTTTTTGCGAATAACCAATTTTTTGCTCACCTTTAGGGAGAATATTATCCTCACCCTACCGCATTTATGTCCTTTACACAATTTAATCAAAGTGAAAGCAGTACTGTTGACCAGCTCATTGAGGGGAGTGAACATGCTTTTTCCGAGTTGTTCGAAGCCTATTCTTCACAGGTATATTATATCGGGCTTAAGTACTTGAAGTCAGTAGATTTGGCTAATGATGTGGTGCAGGACACTTTTTTGAAGTTATGGAATTACAGGGCGCATATTGATCCTTCCAAACCGATCAAACCGTTAATTGTGACTTTTGCAAAACGGATAATTCTCAATAACATTAGGGATGAAAAGCGAAAAATCCTAAAACACTTGGAGATTTTTGAAAACTCCAATAGCTTCTCCAATAAAACGGAAGAACAGGTCATTTACAATGAGACCCATCAGGTTTACCAAGCTGCAGTGATGGCACTTCCAGAACGTAGGAGAGAAGTGTTTTTACTGAAGTCAGTTCAAGGAAAAAGCAATGAGGAAACCGCAGAGGAGCTTGGTTTGTCCATCAATACCGTTAAATCCCAGTATACCAAAGCGCTTCAGGCCATTCGGGAATTTGTGTCGAAGTATTACGCCATATTGGCCATTGCTGTGGCAGCAGGTGGAAAGTTATAGCTTGGGGAGTTAACCGTTTATGCTGTTTTGGCAGAGATGGACACGCCAATGAGTACGATTGAATTTGCCATTGATACGTTATCCTTTGTAGTCTGGCCAATTTTCCAACCTCTAAACTTGCCAACCTTTTAAACCTTATTACTAATTTTTAAAGTTTTTTTAATACTGCCGTAATACTTCCGGCTGACTCGGGTGTATACCTTCCAAACACCCATATAAATGAACCGACCTACTGAAGAGCAGTTATCACGTTATTTTAACAATCACCTGAATCCACGGGAAGCCAAGAAGGTCCTTGAGTGGTTTGCCACACCCGAAGGGCAAGCTTATTTGGATCAAGGGTTAGAAGCAGATTTTGGGGCATTGGACAGTGGACAAAAGCCCTTGTTAACGCCACAAGTCTCCGCGGAAGATATCCTTAGAATGGCAGATTCCCAGCAAAAGCAACCTGCCATGGTCAGGCAGCACACCAGGTCAACGGGATGGCGCATAGCCGCATCGGTTGCCTTGGTTATGGCCCTGTTGGGAGGATTGCTCTATATGGTGTTGGGAAGGGCTACGTATGAAGAATATCAGACCGCATTTGCAGAATCAGCAGACATTCGCTTACCGGACGGATCGACGGTGCACATGAGTGGGAACAGTAGTTTGAAGTTTGCCAAGGATTGGGAAGATGGTGCTCCCCGGGAAATATGGTTTGAAGGAGAAGGGTATTTTGATGTCGTCAAGATGGGAAGCCCGCGCAAATTTACCGTTAAGACCGCGAGGAATTTTGACGTACAGGTATTGGGGACCACTTTCACAGTGACCGCCCGCGAATCAGCTTCGAGGGTGGTGCTAGAGACAGGCGCCATCGCACTAAAGGTGGAAAGCAAGAGCGGTGAGGATCACATCATGATGGAGCCAGGGGATTTGGTGGAGATGGACCAAGATCATGATTTATTGATCAAAAAGGAAGTAAGACCAGAAATCTATACAAGCAGAAAGAATGACGAATTGGTCTTCGATAAGACGCCACTCAAGGAAATTGCCAGAATACTTAAAGATGATTACGGCTTTACCGTGGTGGTCAATGATTCTGAAATCCTTCAAGAAAAATTTACGGGCGTAGTGCCTTCCAAGGATGTAGAGACCTTGCTGGAGGGATTGCGAAGCCTGCTGGATGTTAAAATCATCCGGGACAAAAATATCATAAAATTGATTCACTAACCATTTAACCCATAAACTTATGAAAGTAAAGTTTTTACCTATTATGGGGTGCCTTTTGATTGGTAATTTAGCATGGGCAAATTCGCTTCAGCAGGAAGCACTTTCCTATCATTACCAAATCGAAAATACGCGCTCGAGCACTATGAAAACGGTCAGCCTGACCAGTATCTTAAAGGTGATCGAGAAAAAGTACGAGGTTTCCTTTCTGTACAAAGATGAAATCAGTCAAGAAGTTATCCTTGGGGACGCTGCATTGATAGAGGGGTTGTCCTTTGGGGAAGCACTGAAGATGATCAACAGCCAAAACCCTGAATTGGAATTTCATCGAATAAAAGCAGATTTTTATACCGTAAAACTTAAAAAAAGTACCACTTCGCTACCGGCTAGCACGGAGCAAGGCATGGAAGTGCCTGCTAAACAGTCTTCCAAGGCTGTGGCTCGTAATATTTCCGGCACGGTAAAGACCGCTGACGGGGAAACCCTTCCAGGTGTTAGTATTATGATCAAAGGCACCACCAAAGGAACCGTAACCGATTTGGATGGAGGTTTTACCTTGAGCACACCAGATGGTCAGGTGACCTTGGTGGTTTCTTTTGTAGGGTACAAAAAGAAAGAGGTAGTTGTTCCGGCTGGAGAAACCACAGTAGAGGTGGTCATGGACAATGACGTACAGTCCCTTGATGAAGTCGTAGTGGTAGCGTATGGAGAGCAGACGAAGGCTTCCTTTACAGGATCTGCGGTGGATGTAGAAATGGAAAAAGTGCAAGGAGCTCCCCGTGCATCCTTTCAAGAGAGTCTGCAAGGCAATATAGCGGGCGTCCAGTCAGCTGCATCTTCTGGTCAGCCCGGTTATGCACCAAATATCAGAATAAGAGGGGTAGGCTCCATTAATGCCAGTTCGGATCCATTATACGTGATCGATGGAATTCCTGTAGTTTCCGGAAATATCTCCCAAATAGCGACAAGTTCAAATACGATAGCAGGCCTTAATCCCAATGATATTGCTTCCATGACGGTTTTAAAAGATGCCTCAGCTACCTCGATTTATGGATCAAGAGGAGCGAATGGTGTGATTTTGATTACTACTAAGCAAGGGAAGTCGGGCAAGACCAAGTTTGATGTAAGCATGCAGCGGGGAACTAGCCAAGTGTTGCTGGACGACCGAAACAGGCCATTGGCCACTCCGGAATTGGCAGAGCTGTTGATCGAATCCAGGGTAAATAATGGCGATACTCCTCAGGAGGCTGAAGATTATATTTACAGTCGAATCGATGAAAGCATCAATACCAATTGGTTTGATGTCATTACGCGGGATGGGACCTATCAGCAATATTACATCAGTGCTTCTGGTGGAAATGAAAAGACCAATTTTTATTCATCCATAGGGTATTATGACCAGGAAGCACCCATTATCGGTATCGATTATGAAAAGTTGAATGCAAAGGTAAATGTTAGACATGCTGCCACAGAAAAGTTAACCTTGGACCTGGGCTTGGCGGCCAATACCCAGTTGCTTCACACCAATAGCGAAGCCGGTAGTGCCAATAACCCTATTCGAAGCATGTTTAGGGAGGTGCCTTGGGAGCCCGTTTATAACGAGGATGGAAGTTATAATACAGACATTCTACTAACGTATAATCCCGTAGGCTTGGTGAATGAAAACATCCGTGAAACACGGCTCTATAGTGCACTGGGAAATGTTGGTCTGAAGTATGACATCATGGACAACTTTTCCTTTGAGACCAAAGCAAACTTGGACTTTAACCTCGCTGATGAGTTTCAATATGACAACCCGTATTTCGGTGAAGGCCGGAATGATGGTGGTCGTGGTAGGGCATATAATAATATCGTGATCAATTGGAATGTCACGAACCTGCTGAAATACCGATGGCTTATTGACGATAACCATAGTATAGCATTTACTTTGGGGCAGGAAGCCCAGAAAATTGCGGCGAATTCGGTGTATGCATATGCCAGCAATTATGGCGCTCCTGGGCTTACCACACTGGCCAATGCTTCAGTGTATAGAAACGCCTCTTCTGAAAAGACCGCTTCTTCCATTACGTCCTTTTTCTTGAGTGCCAATTATTCCTTCTCAGATAGATATTACTTTAACATCACCGGCAGAAGAGACGGGTCCTCGCGCTTTGGCTCATCTGTTCGGTATGCGAACTTTGGATCCTTGGGATTGGGATGGAATATCCATAAGGAGGAGTTTTTCCAGGTAGGTTTTGTGGACGAATTGAAACTGAGAGGAAGTTACGGGGTGAACGGTAATCAAGGTATTGGCGATTTCGAGTCTCGCGGGCTGTACAATACAGGAAATGATTATAACGGAATGCCGGGGTATGCATATTCCCAGCAATCAAATCCTTACCTCACCTGGGAGAAAAACAAGCCTTTGAATATAGGGCTGGACTTTAGGGTTTTGGAGCGGCTTAGCGGTACGGTCGAATATTATAACAGAATGACCTCTGACTTATTGCTGAATGTTCCTATTTCCGGAACCAATGGCATTACCAGTTATATGGCCAATATCGGTGAAATGCAGAACAGGGGATGGGAGTTTAGCCTCAGTGCTGTGAATATCCAGCAACCGGACGGGTTACAGTGGACCACGGATCTTAACTTGACCACCAATAAAAATGAGGTGGTAAAACTCAAAGATGGGGAAGATATCGTCGATGGACAATATATCCGACGTGAAGGAGCTGATTTCTATACTTTTTACATGCCGGGTTATGCAGGGGTGGATCCTGCCAATGGCGATGCCCTTTGGTATACCGACGGTTCGGAAACCGAGACCACAAACGATTATGGTAACGCAGATCCTTATGAGCAAGGCAATGCTTCTCCCAAGTTTTTTGCGGGGTTGAACAACACCTTTAATTACAAAGGATTTGGCTTGTCCTTTCTGTTTTACCTGAATTATGGCAATAAGGTGTATGACTACTGGGGACGATATGTGGCCAGTGATGGTAGTGCCCAGCTGAACGATCGCGGCAATATGAGTAGGAAGATTTATGAACGAAGGTGGCAAGAGCCTGGGGACGTTACAGACGTGCCCAAAGTGGTATGGGGAAATACCCAGTCGGGAAGCTCCAGCCAACATTCTACGCGCTTTCTGTATGATGGTACCTATATTCGTTTGAGGGATGTGACCCTTTCCTATAACCTTCCTAATTCACTGCTGAGCAAGTTGAAAATCAACAATGCAAGGGTCTACCTTCGAGGCAATAATATCTGGACCTGGGTGAAAGACAAAAATCTTGAGTCTGATCCAGAAGTAGGGATTGCGGGGATGACTGACTTGAGAATCCCTACATCCAGACAGTATTTGTTGGGCATTGACTTCTCATTCTAGACCACTGAAACCATGAAAAAATTACATTTATATATAATCACAGGAGCATTCTTGACCGGGAGTATGTCCTCTTGTAGTGAAAACTTCCTAGAGATTGATCCAGAGCAAAGCGTCTCCACCAATAAGGTGGTAACCGATGTAAATACGCTACAGACCGCGCTGAATGGTGTGTATAGCAAACTTCAGGATGATGGATACTATGGCCGGTCAGTATACATTATTCCCGAATTGATGGCCGATAACCTATATCTAAGCCTTCGAAATACAGGTCGATATTTGGATTACCACAATTTTATCGTCCGAGAACAAGATTCCTATGCTGAAGATCTCTGGAATACCTCCTATGAGGTAGTGATCAATGCCACCCGTGCCATTCAAGGAGGGGAATCCCTGGAGGTCGCTGGAGATCAGCAGGTAGCGGTAAATCAATTGATGGGGGAGGCATATGCCTTGCGGGCTTTGGCCCATTTTGACCTTACCCGGTTTTTTGCACAGCCCTATAATTTTACGGCGGATGCAGGACATTTGGGTGTTCCAGCCATTGCCAGTATAGGGGATGATCCCATTTCTCCGGCAAGAAATACCGTAAAAGAGAATTTTGACTTGATCATTGCTGATTTAAACCAGGCAATAAGTCTGATGGGCAGTAACAGCGCTCAAGGTACATTTTCAATAAATGCTGCCAAAGCCTTATTGGCCAGGGTTTATCTATATGCGGCGCAATATGAACTTGCTGCAGAGATGGCCTCAGAGGTCATTGAAAGTGGGGACTATGAACTGATATCAGCAGAAAACTATAGCACCGTTTGGGCACCGGATTTTAATTCGGAAATCATTTTTGAGATCGTCAACACCTTAGCTGATAACGCGGGAACCAATGGTTTGGGGCATTTCTTTGCAGCGGAAGGATATGCAGATGCCCTGGCCACAGAGGAACTGTTTGGGCTCTATACGGCATCTGATGCGCGTAAGACCGCCATCGTCAGAAAGCCGAAGGTCGGCGCTGAGGATGACGCGCTATTTGTGATGAAGTTTCCCAGAGGAGCATTGCAGGATGATAATGTAAAAATCTTGAGATTGGCTGAACTGTACCTGATCAGGGCTGAGGCATATGCCAAAACCAACCAGGAGGCCATGGCACTGGAAGATCTCAATACCATCCGTCAAACCCGTGATCCTCAGGCTACTCCGGTCAATGCCACTGGAGAGACGTTGGTTGAACTGATCTTGACAGAGCGCAGGAAGGAGTTGGCTTTTGAAGGTCACCGATTATTTGACCTTAATCGTAATAAAATGGGAGTAAACATTGATCAAGGCGAAGAAGTGTTGACGGCTTCTTACCCTAATGAGCGGTTTATCCTTCCGATTCCATTGGCAGAATTGAATGCAAATCCAAATATAGCACCCCAAAACCCAGGGTATTGATAGGGTAGTGGCAAAGGGGGAAGTGCTAATTTCCCCCTTTTTGTTATATATTGAGTAAAGTTAACCTTCTATTTATGAGAGTAATCCGTGTTATTCCGTTTTATTTTTGGGCAATTTTACCAATGGTTGCCGCCGCATGCCAATCCAAAAATGCAGTGCTCCATGCCAGCCATCCCAAAACCGCCCAGCTGGACAGTTTGTTTGGCTATTTATATGCGGAAGGAATGTTTAATGGTGCTGTGGCCGTGGTGGATCATGGAACATTGATCTTTAGAAAAGCCTATGGGGTGGCCAATCTGGAAGACAGTAGTGTCTTTGAAAGCCAAACCGCGATGGAAGTGGCCTCTGTTTCCAAACAGTTTACCGCTGCTGCCATCATGGACCTGGCTCAAGATAGAAAGTTATCCATTTCAGATGATATCCGCGCCTATCTTCCTGAAGGGTTTCCCTATGAAGGCATCACCATCAAGCATCTTCTCAGTCATACTTCTGGAATGCCTGATTATACCGAATATTTTAAAGCGCATTGGCCTGAGGATCAATTGGCCAATAATATGGATATCGTTACCTATTTTATAGAACATCAGCCTGAAATAAAGTTTCTGCCGGGTACGGATTATGATTACAGCAATACGGGCTATGTGCTTTTGGCAGAAATTGTCGAAAGTGCCTCTGGGCTCAAGCTGGATGCCTATCTTGAGAAGCAATTGTTTACACCTTATGCGTTCCAGCATGCGGGGTTTTATCGACGTTCAGAAATCTATAATATGCCCCACTACGCTCCTTCATTCCGGTGGTCCAAGGATTCGTGCCGATATGTTCGGCCTGAGCATTTGCCAGGTAAGGCTTATTACTATTTTCTAAGTGATCGATTGGGGCCGGGGAGGCTGTCATTAAGTGTGGAGGACCTGTTGCAGTGGGATCGCTTGCTTTATCGTGATGATTTTCTTTCCAGCGAGAGCAAAGCCGCCATGTTTACACCGGTCAACTATAAAGGAGTGGAAACCGATTATGGTTTTGGCTGGCATAATTATATTGATGATAAAGTCGGTGCAGTGAGTTATCAT
Organism: Echinicola vietnamensis DSM 17526; assembly: GCF_000325705.1. Taxonomy (NCBI): domain Bacteria; kingdom Pseudomonadati; phylum Bacteroidota; class Cytophagia; order Cytophagales; family Cyclobacteriaceae; genus Echinicola; species Echinicola vietnamensis. The sequence goes on from NC_019904.1 coordinate 3,280,847, forward strand.
ACCGGAAGCTGGGCTGGAAACCTGAGCTATATCAAGCGATTTAGGGATGTGCAAAGTACTATAATCCTGCTAAACAATACCAACAGTCCCTACATGAAAGCCATTAGAAATGCAGTGGATGCCATGCTTACTGATCGGACAGTGGAGCCTATTTATCCATCCCTAAAAGAGCGGTTTACGATGGGGTCTTGCCAGGACGGATTTGATGCTAAGCAGTGGCTGGAGGAGGTTGATTTGGCCGAGTATAGCTTTACTGAAGAGGAATTGGCCGCTATAAAAGATACTATTCACGATTAACTACTAATAACATGTCAAACCTAAAAATCTGGAGTTGTTTAATAGCCGTTTCCGTATGGATGATCAGCTGTGATCAAAGCAGCACCAAGGAAAAGGTCTCCGAAACAGCTTCCGATAAACTTCCCATTGAAAGCGCCATTTTAGAGCAACCAAAGAGTTTTTTTTATGTGGATTTTGAACACTATCCTGAAATGGACAAGCAGCTGCCCATTGGTGTCTTTGATTCCGGGACAGGTGGACTTACGGTCTTAGATGCGATCGTGCGGTATGATGGTTACGATAATACAGACAAATCAACTGGAGCCGATGGAACTCCCGATTTTGATAAGGAAACATTTATTTATTTGGCCGATCAGGCCAATATGCCTTATGGAAATTATTCGAGTGAAGATAAGACGGATCTATTGGTGGAGCATATTGTCAAAGATGCCCAATTTTTACTGTCCAACAAATATTACAAGAATGCGAATGCTCTGAGCCCTAGCCAAGATAAATCGCCCATCAAAACGCTTGTTATTGCTTGTAATACGGCTACGGCCTATGGAAAGGAATTGATTGATGAGTTTATCGAAAAGGCCGGGATCAATGTGCACGTCATTGGGGTGATCGATGCGGGAGCCAGGGGTGTGCTGCAAGTTTTTGGTCCAAAGGGAAATGGGGCCATTGGGGTCATGGCCACGGTGGGTACGGTAGCTTCCAAAGGCTATGAAAATACTATCTTGAGAATCAAAGAGGAGCAAGGGTATACCGGAAAGATCCGAATTTATAATCAAGGTGGACACGGCATCGCCGAGGCAGTAGATGAGGAGCCAGATTTTATCCATCATGATGCACAAAAGCCAAGGGTAAATTACCGAGGACCATCGTTGGATCATGAGGAGTTTAAGATTGACAAGACCTTGTTGGATATCTATAACTTTGATTTTGATCATTCCAAGATGCTTTGTGATGCGAAGGATACTGATGATTGTACGGTGTTACAACTAAACGACACGGAAAACTATGTGCGCTATCATTTGGTTTCGCTTATGGAAAAGATCAGGAAAGATCCAGAGGCACTTCCGCTGAAGGCCATCGTGCTGGGGTGTACCCATTATCCATACCTGACCTCAGACATTAAGATGGTATTGGATGAACTATATGATTATCGGAAGGAAGGGAGATATATTTACCGGGAGTTGATGGATGAAAATGTGTCTATTATTGATCCCTCGGTAAAGGTTGCTGAAGAGCTGTATGTTTATTTGAACGCCCATGATCTTTTTAATCCTTCAGGGGACATGGCCAAAAGCCAATTCTATATCAGCGTTCCCAACACGGATAATCCCCAAGTGACAACAGACCAAAATGGACGCTTCCCCTATGATTATAAGTACGGTAGGAAGGCAGGCGAGATCCAAGAATATGTTAAGGTGGTACCCTTCGCACCTTCCAATATTCCTAATGAGACAGTGGAGCGACTTTCGGGTTCCATTCCGGCCACATTTCAGTTGATTCCGGGATTTAGCGCACAACATAAAGCACTTAGTGAGCATGAAAAGTAACATAATTGGGCAGCCTTGGCTATTGCTATGGGCCATTATGCTCATGGCGGCATGTACGCCACCAGTGGAAGTAGATGTACTGATCACTGGTGGATGGGTGTTGGACGGCAGCCATTCGCCAGCAAGACGCTTGGACGTAGGAGTGACAGGTGAAAGAATCAGTTATGTAGGGGTTCCCGGAGAGCGAAAAGTGATCGGTAAGGCTGTCGTTGATATCGATGGATTGTATTTGGCCCCAGGTTTTATCGATCCGCATACCCATGTGGAGCGTGAACTTTCGGATCCCAAACAAAAAAGCAATCTTCGCTACCTTAGACAAGGGGTGACTACGGTATTTGCAGGCAATGACGGGAGCAGTCCCATGCCTGTGAAACGGAAGCTGGATGAATGGGATAGAAACGGTATCGGTACCAATGCGGCTTTGCTGGTGGGGCATGGATCTGTTAGGAGAGTGGTCATGGGCATGGAAGCAAAGGAAGCCGATGCGCAAGCTCTGAAGGAAATGGAGAAGTTGGTGCATAAATCCATGGAAGAGGGAGCATTTGGAATTTCTACTGGGCTTTTTTATGCTCCTGGAAGTTTTGCTACGATGGAAGAAGTGATTGCCTTGTCCAAGGTCGTTTCAGCCCACGATGGAATTTATGACACACATATGCGGGATGAAGGGTCCTATAATATTGGATTGATGAATGCCGTCAAGGAAACCATCGCTATTGGAGAGAAGGCAGGAGTTAAGGTTCATATTTCACATATCAAATGCCTTGGGACTGATGTTTGGGATAAAAGCCCTGAAGTCATCAAACTGGTTGAGGATGCCAAGAAACGTGGTGTTCATGTCACCGCAAACCAATATCCTTATTTGGCATCCAGGACGTCTCTCAAAGCTGCTTTGGTACCCAGATGGGCAGAGGATGGTGGTTATGAAAAAATGGTGGAGCGGTTTGATGACCCCGGGTTAAGGGATACATTGGTGGCGGGTATTACAGAAAATCTTCGAAAAAGAGGTGGGCCAGAATCACTGATATTTTCGGATGCAGTGGATGAAACGATGAACGGAAAGAGCTTGGGAGATATCGCTAAAAAGTGGGAAATGGATTTGCCGGAAACCACCATGCAGGTACTTCGACAGGATGGTGGAATCAAGGTGATTTCTTTTAACATGAAGGAAAGTGACCTGGAGCGTTTTATGCAACAACCTTGGGTAATGACAGGGTCTGATGGCGGGGCAGGTCATCCGCGTCAGTTTGGTACTTTCCCTCGGAAAATGCACCAATATGTGGAGGTTGAAAAAGTTATTGACCTGCCTTTTATGGTCCATAGCTCTTCAGGGCTTACTGCCGAAACCTTTGGTGTAAAAGAGAGAGGGTTTGTTAAGGAAGGGTATTATGCGGATTTGATTGTATTTGATCCGGAAAAAGTGAAAGATATAGCCACATTTGAGCGTCCATATGAGGAAGCACAAGGGATGGATTACGTGTGGGTCAATGGGGAGCTGATCATCAATCAAGGAAACTATACTGGGAAATTGGCAGGAAAGGCTTTGAGGAAGTGACTGTGGGGAAAAATGTAACCGCGGGCAGGTAAGGTGAAGGATAATATGAAAGGATAGCAATTTGTGTAATCGGGTCCACTTTTACGGGTGGTTCTCATGTTTTTGCTTTTCCAATTAATCAACAGAAGAGTGTTTTTAGTGATAAAATGGAAAACATTAAATTAATTTGTTGAATTATTTGTAAAATAAAAAAGGTGTTATTACCTTTACATTATAAGGAAGAGACAAAAGGTCTTTCAGAAACTGTAGGGTGATGAAATTGGCAGACATGCCCCCCTGTCTCGGGGGTGGGGAGCCTTGGATAAAGCAGACATGGAGCTCGTGTTTTGCCTAACTGCCCCGTGGAGGTTCGAGTCCTTCCCCTACAGCAGGTTATTTTGGGTTTATTGTTAATTGACTAAAGCTATGGGATTGTTTTCATAGCTTTTTTTTATGTCAAAAATCGACAGTTATTTCGGTTGGGATATGAAGATCTATCCAGTCGCGGATGAACACGGTTAAACACCGATAGGATGCATAAGGCTTTGCAAATCTGTGTTCATCTTTTTTATCGGAATTATCATATGCCGTCAAGGCTCAAAGCAATTTTACATTCCTTTCAGTTCAGGTTACAGCATCCACTGGGTCAAGTTAAATTGCTGGGAACCAGGATTCATCTTCATGGGGAATACAAATCCCCTGTTCAGGAAACTACCATGATCACTAGGAATCTGGTAGGTAGCACATCCGATGACTGGCCCCGTAGGGGCGACACATCCATAGCCATGGGTAAAGCCCATGGTAAATTAGCACATCCAACGTTTTCCGTTTTAGCCGTATTGTCCTCCCTATTTCCCATAAATTTCCGCTAAAACCCGTTCAGTGCCCCTAGAGGAACCCATCACTTAACGGTGTGAAGTATTCTTTCCTAAAAAAATTGTTCAACGGTCATCCGTTGGTAAAGTGGCTTGATCCCATTCATCATCAAGACGGGGGAGGAACCGAAGTGTTAAGCTAGACTTTCAGCCTGAAAGGAAGAAATTATGCCGTCTACACCCCAAATCCTGGCCTTGGGCTAGGATGATCCTAGGCTTTCAGCCTTCGGTTCCAGCATTGGTTTGGGGACAAATATTATCTGGAAGCGCCTGCAATGCTATTAATTATGTTTACTTAATAGCTCTACTTTAGTACTCCTCCCGAGTTTCGTGCTGGATTAGCATTGCTGTCTTTTATGATAGATTCTTTTTTATGAATTAGACAATAAATCTCGTTTAAAGATGTGAAATAGAAAATTTTGAAATTAATTTGTTGAATTATTTGTAAAATAAAACAGGTGTTGTTACCTTTACATCATAAGGAAAAGACAAAAGGTCTTTAAGATACTGTAGGGTGATGAAATTGGCAGACATGCCCCCCTGTCTCGGGGGTGGGGAGCCTTGGATAAAGCAAACATGGAGCTCGTGTTTTGCCTAACTGCCCCGTGGAGGTTCGAGTCCTTCCCCTACAGCAGGTTATTTTGGGTTTATTGTTAATTGACTAAAGCTATGGGATTGTTTTCATAGCTTTTTTTTTATGTCAAAAATCGACAGTTATTTCTCCTGGGATATGAAAATCTATTCAGCCACGGATGAACACGGAGAGACACCGATAGGATACTTAAAGCATTGCAAAACTGTGAACATCCCTTTTCTTCTTGACTTCAAATAACTTTAAGGTTTGCCTTTGACCATGAAGAGAGTTCCCTGCCAAAGTTTGGGTGTGCTGCTTGTTGATCAGGCCATCAGTGCCCCATCCTATCTACGAAAGACATTTTTTAAATGCTCCATGAAATCATCATGTTTGCTTTCATCCAATCTTTGGTTGAAGAGTTCTTCTTTTAAGGAAACTGCCCCCAGAAATATAAGACCAAGCGTAAAAGTGATGGACTGCCGGTTTGCTTAATGGTAAGCCATGAATAATTAAAAATGCCACCAAACCCCAAAGGCACCAAGCGCATGCTGTAACCTGCACCGAAAGAGATTTATAAGGGTTTTATCTTATGGAGCTTTGGTGGCGTATCATTGTTTCGATAGATTGAGAAAGTTATCTTCTCCATTAATAGTGCTTTATCCAGCAAGGGCACAGGTGATTAACTAAACCTTCAAAATTAACCTTTGCCAAAGGAAGATTAATAATTGGTGGGCTTTACCAGACCATAACCTCAGATGGGCATCGTATCTTTGAGGACCTTTTTTCCTGATAAGTGCTATTTGTTGATGAAATTTTTGGTGTCGGGCACAAGGAAAAGCCTTAGTTTTAACCATCATTATAAAAAAGTTTTCCATGAAATATTCCCCAATTAATTATCACGTAATACCTTCAATCCTTGGTTTCGCCTTTCTGGTTTTATTTTCATGTAACCCCAAGGAGCATTCAGATGAGGAAGGAACGGAAGGTGATGAGACCGACATGGCCAGCATGTACGCTAATCCATTGGATGTAGCTTTTGGAGATCCGTATATCCTAAATGATGGTGACGGAAACTATTTTATGTATGGCACAGGTGGTGGTGCAGAGGACGGTTTCGCCGCATATTCATCAGATAACCTTGTGGATTGGAAATTTGAAGGGCAGGTGTACCGCGGGAATACCGAAGATTCCTGGGCGTCAAAGTTCTTTTGGGCACCTGAAGTATATAAAATTGACGGAAAGTATTACATGTTTTTCAGTGCTCAGTGGAAAGTAAATCCCACCAATGAAGAAGAAAACTTCATGATTGGAGTGGCGGTATCGGATAGCCCTACAGGTCCTTTTACCGAAATGCATGATCGTCCGATCTTTGATCCGGGATATCCCATTATTGATGCCAATGTATATGAGGAGGATGGACGATATTACCTTTATTACTCTCGGGCATGCTACAAGCATCCAGTGGAGAGTGAAGTAGCTAAATGGGCAAAGGAAAAGGGCTGGTATGATGAAATAGAGGAAAGTTGGGTGTATGGTGTGGAGCTTAAGCCTGATTTTTCTGGGATAATCGGCGAGCCTGTGCTATGCCTAAGGCCTCCATTAAAGATGGATGATGCGCAAGCTGAATGGGAGAGCCGATCAGTGACGAAGCAGGAGATCAATCGGCGGTGGACAGAAGGGTCGGTGATTTTTAAACATGAAGGTACTTATTACATCATGTATTCCAGCAATTACTACGCGGGCCAAAATTATGCAGTAGGCTATGCTACTGGCAAACATCCATTGGGACCATTTACCAAAGCCAGCAATAATCCCGTGCTGGAGCTTAACACGCACAAAGGCGGGGAGGTCACGGGGACGGGACACAACAATATTGTTTTCTTGGATAATGGAGAAATGTATTGTGTCTATCATGGCCGCACCAAAGCATCAGGCCAAGATCGGGTGGTCTTTTTGGACAAAATGGAGATCAAGGACGATGGGACGTTGGTAGTGCAAGGCCCCACAACCAGTGCCCAGCCGATGCCTATCAAATAGCCATACGGGAGGGCCAAGAATAGGTTAACGCGAATGACAAAGGTCCACACCGTAGTTTTGTGGCTAAGCAGGGTTCATCATGTCGCTCCATCCGAGATAGCTTTTCAATATTGGCGGTTTGCTTTCCAATGCTCCCCACAGAAGGTTTTGTGTCAGAACTTGGAATCAGCGTATTTCGGAGCTTTTGGTAAAATCCTTGGGCAGTTCTCCAAACTGTTTTTGGAAGCATTTGGAAAAGTAAGAAGGGGAGTTAAAGCCTACTTTCTCACTGATCTCCGTTACCGTGTATTGCCCGCTTTGGAGCATCTCTGCGGCTTTTTTAAGCCGTACCAGGCGGATATATCCATTGGGCGTCATTTTAGAGACACCTTTGATTTTGCGCAGTAGGCTGGATTGGCTCATGCAGAGGATGTCTGCCATTTCATTGACCCCAAAGCGTTCATTGCTCAGATTTTCCAGGATCGCTTCATTGGCTTGGGAAAGGAATTCCTCGTCTGCACGGGTATGCGCGATGGTTTCCACGTTCACCATGGGTTGATTGGCAAAAGCCTGGCGCACTTGGTCCCTATAATGAAGTAGGTTTTTGACCTGTAAGCCAAGATGGTCAATGCTAAACGGCTTTTCCAGGTAGACATCAGCTCCCATTTCCATGCCTTCAATTTTTGATTGCAGGGTGTTTTTGGCCGTGAGCATGATCACGGGGATATGGCTAAAGTTGACATCGGATTTAATGGTGTCACAGAAGGTGAATCCGTCCATGACAGGCATCATTACGTCTGTGATGACCAAATCAATGGGCTTATCCTTGAGCTGTTGGATACCATCCTGCCCATTTTCAGCGCGATAGACATGATATTCTTCTTTTAGTTGATCATAGAGGAACTTTTGCAATTCCTTGTTGTCCTCTACCACTAGGATCGCTCCTTTTGAGGCAGCAGGCTTCGGTGATTTGGTGGTTTTGGTTGGGCGGTCCGGGGCAGGTTGCTCAGCAGGGATTTCTGTGATTTTAATGGTGTTTTTCTGCTTGATCGGTAAGTCCAGGACAAAGGTGTTTCTGTTTTGGGGATAATCGGGATCTACATGAAGGCTGCCTCCATGCATTTCGGCCAGGGATCTGGCCAAAGGAAGGCCCAACCCCGTGCCGGTGGTGTTGGGCTTATTGAATTCATTGCCCTCTTGGAAAAAGGGTTCAAAGATTTTTTCCCGGTTTTCTGGGCTTATAAGGTGGCCATCATTGCTGACGATTACCTTAAAATGGGCTTCAGCAGGAGAGATGGCCATTTCCAACTGTGCAGTGCTTTCTGCATTTTTGATGGCATTGGAAAGGAGATTGCTGATGACCTTGGTAAAGGCCTCTCTGTCAACATCGGCAAAGAAGGGCGCATCGCTTCCCGTAAAATGAAAATTGACTTGTTGCTGTTCTGCACTGCCCTTAAAGCGAATAAAAATATCTTCCAGCAGTTTCCCTATTTCGTTTCGGGTAAAATTTAAGGTGAATCCTTTGTTTTCTGTTTTTCTGAAATCCAACAACTCATTACTGAGCTCGATCAGCCTGTTGGTGTTTTTGTTCATGATCCAAAGGCTTTCCTTGATCTCCGGATTGATAGCATTTTCTTTATTGAGGATGCTCTCCAAGGGCCCCTTGATCAGGGTAAGTGGGGTCCTGATTTCATGGGTTATATTGGTAAAGAACTCGATTTTGGATTGGTAGATTTCGCGCTGTTTTTCATCTTCCAGACGCTTAAAGGCAGCCGCTTGACGGCGATGGATACGATCCTTATAGAATTTCAATATCCCGTACAGCATGATTGCGAAGAGCAGGGTATAAGCCGTATAGGCCCAATTGGTCTTCCAAAATGGAGGGAGAATGGTGATATGGAGCATTGCCTCCCGATCGCTCCATTCGCCAAAAATATCGGCCGTTTTGATTTTAAGGGTATAATCTCCAGGAGGGAGATAGGAGTAGTTGATGCGTTGGTTTTGGGGAAGGTAAGTCCACGTCTTATCGAAGCCCTCCATTTTATAAGCGTATGGAAGGGCGTCTGAGGCCGTATAGCTCAGGGCTGCAAAATCAAAACTCAAAGATGATTGGTCATGTTTCAGCGTGATTTCTGAGGTATTGGTAATGGATGCATTTAGAATGGAGTTCTCTCCTCCAATCGGTACGGGCGTATTGAAAATTTGGATGCCCGTAAAGACTACCGGCGGATCATATTCGTAAGGTTCGAATTCCCGGGGATCGAAGGAAATAAAGCCATTCAGGCACCCGAAGTATAAGGTGCCGTCTTTTGCCCTAAAGCCACTTTTGTAATTGAATGGGTATGGCATCAGGCCATTGTCCTTGGTGAAAAGGCGGTATTCGGTGGTTTGGGGGTTAAATTCCAGCAATCCACGACTGCAGGTGATCCACAAATGACCTGAAATATCCTCCAAAATTTTATAGATGATGTTCGAAGGAAAACCATTGTCTGTATTGAAAACGGTAAAATCATCACTTTTTTCATTATATATGCAGAATCCCCCTCCTTCTGTCGCTATCCATATTCTTTTTTGGCTGTCCTGAAAAATGTTGATCACAGAATAGTGTGGTAAAGCATTCGGGTTTTTGGGGTCAGGTAAGTATGTCCGCATTTCTTGTGTGTTGGGATTGTACTTGACGAGGCCATTGGAATAGGTGCCCAACCATAAATTTCCTTTATGGTCTTCTATCATATCATAGATAAAGCGATTGCCGATCTTATCGATAGAGTTTACGGTGTTGTTTTCCTCGTCTAGTTTCAATAGGCCTACCACTGTACCGAGCCACACTTGTTTGTTTTTATCCACGAGAATACTATGGATCTCGTTGTCATCGGGGGTGTCTAGATTGCTGTGAAAAGGAATGGTTTCTATTTTGTTAGTGTTGAGGTTCATGCGGTTAAGCCCTGTGGCAAAGGTGACCGTGCCAATCCAAAGTTCATTTTCCCTTTTGGCCAGGCCGTGAACATTGTGGTATGAAAGGCTATTGGAAGAATTATTGGGCAAATAGTGCAAGTAGGTTTCACTCTCAGGGTCGTACTGGTTCAATCCTGCATCTTCTGTACCGATCCAGATGGTGCCGTCTTTCCCTTCCTCAAATTCACGGACCCGCTGTCCGCTGATTGTGTTGGAATTTGGAATAGGGTAATGCTTTTTGAATTTGGTGGGGTGGTTGGGAAGAAAGTTTACACCGCCAAAATAGGTACCGATCCACATTCCCCCTTCAATGTCTCGGCTGATGCAATAGATGGCATTGTCTGAGATGGAGTAGGGGTCGTTAAGGTTTTCTTTGAAATGTTTGAATTTGTGTTTTTCAAGATCATAAATAAATAGTCCCGATTCGGTAGCTATCCAAAGTTCGTTTTCTGAAATCTTTTGAAGGTCTCGTATGAAAAGGTTTTTTCCGTTGGGGGCTTTGGTCAGCAGAGGTTTGACATGGCCGTTGTTTTTGTCCATTACCCATACGCCCAAGTCCTTGGTCCCTAAGAGTAGGTTGTTGCCATGATCTTCCATTTGCAGCACGGCAGCTTTGATGACTTCTGAGTGCGTGAGGTATTGCTTGAACTTTTTGGTTTTAGGCAAAAATTTATGGACACCAAGCCTCGAATTGGACACCCATAATTCTCCTTTTTCATCTACCAATACATTAGTAGTGTTGTTGTCATGAAGATTGACGTTGGTTTTGCTGATTGCCTGGTATTGGAAAAGGGAATCTTCGGCCACTTGATATTGGAAGAGTCCTCGGTTATTGACAGCAAAGTAAATATTTCCTTGTAAATCTTCTGTGATTTCACCTACCGATCCGTCAATTTGATTTCCCAAGTTGGAGACTTTATCGAAATGGGTGAAGCTTTCGGTGGAGGAATTGTAGGTGTACATTCCATGGGCCGTCCCAACCCATATAATTCCATTGCTGTCCTCGTGCAATCCATAGATGAAACTATCTGCCAGTCCCGATTTCTTACTGGTTTCAGGGTTGAACACCTTAAAGTTATGACCGTCATATCGGTTTAGGCCATTTTTGGTGCCAAACCACATAAAACCTTGGCGGTCCTGTAAAATGGAAAGGACGGTGCTACCTGACAGCCCATCATCCATGGTGATGTGCTCAAAATAGTAATCTTGTCCTTGGGCAGCACTGCGTAAGAATAACCCTGTACAGAAGAATAGAAGTAAAGGAACAGTTTTGATAAATGTGCGCATAAATGTGTTTTCTGGGTTTATTCGTGTGTTAAATGTACTAAAAAGCGATTGACCAAAAGTTAAGCGCAGTTAAAAATTGCTTTTTATCGGGATGTTTTGAAGGATTTGTTTTAAGTCCTGACGGATATTTTTTATTCAAGGGACTATTTGGGACATGCTTGGCTCCTTTCCTTTACCGAAACAGTTATGGAAGAGCCTGATAAGAAAATGATCGCCATTCTCCGGGCATCGCTCATTAGAGTAGACTTATTGTTAGGTGCACAAGGGATATTCGGGCGTGTTTTTAGTTCAATGGGGGAGTTATGCCTTAGTTTAGGTATTCTTATGATGGTTCATTTTTTTTATTCCTGCCAAATTTGATTCGTTAAGCGGGATAAGCGCAATTTTATCCACTTTTTTTGAAGGAATACTTCCTGAAAAGTGGGTATTGATAGGAGAAGCACGCAAAAGCAGGAAAAGTTGCATTTAATGGTGGATTTGTGATAAAGTCTTGGTGATAGGTTCTGTAGCTTAGCAATGTTGAAATTGTTGCTAAAACCATTAAGTGTTTGGTTAAACAATAGTTAGTCAATGACAGTGCTAAAAGGTACTGAAAAACTGTAACCTTTAAGATCCCAAAATAATGATACATTCACCCTATCTAAATTTCCCCTCTTTCCCTTCTTTATGGATCATCAAAATCAGGGAGGTTCGGTTATTTGCCACGTTAAAAAAGTCAATCGACATGCTTGGCATTTCCCTATATCCGGACAGGATGGTCTTCACCTGTCCGCAGCCAATAATAGCTTTTTTGCCAACTAGCTGACATGTTAGGAGTTTGCTGAACGGTCGCTGTTCAGTCCGAAAATCAAGTAATAAGAATCAATCACCCTAATGCATAAGTATTGGCCCCTCCCCAAAGGCTAATGCTATTATATCTCGTGCTGGTGTACAAGGCCATGTGTGGATATTCCACCTTGTATCACCGTGGTAACAGGCAGTAATCATGCACCTGTTTGGAAAATGGAGTATTAACCTTAACCCAAAATCTATTAATTACATGAAAGAAAAATTACTAAGAAATAGCAGTTTGATTGTTATCCTGCTATGCGGTTTGGTGTTTTCTGCTGCTGCGCAATCGCGTCAGGTAGTGGAAGGCACCGTAAAAGAAAAGGATTCCGGGCAGCCCATACCCGGGGTCAGCATTCTGGAAAAGGGCACTACCAATGGAACCGTCACTGGTATTGACGGTGAATTTAGACTGGAAGTTACCGGCGATAATCCAGTTCTACGTGTGAGCTTTATCGGTTATAAGACACTGGAGACAGAAGTAGGAAACAAGAGTGACTTTGACTTGCACTTGGAAAGTGAGCTTGGCGACCTGGAAGAAGTGGTGGTCGTCGGCTATGGCCAGCAGAAGAAGGAATCGATTACCGGATCTGTGGCCAATGTCACGAGTCGCGACATCGAACAAGTGCCGACCGCCACAGTGGGTGGCGCTTTGGCAGGTAAACTGCCGGGCCTCTCTTTTCGCCAGCCTGATGGTCGTCCCGGGGCAGGGGCTCAGTTGCGTATCCGGAATTTGGGCAATCCACTTTACGTAATAGACGGTATCCAAAAAGACGAAGGACAATTCAATAACCTGGCTCCTGGGGATATCGAAAGTATCACGATCTTGAAAGATGCTTCTGCGGCGGTTTACGGATCCCGTGCTGCCAACGGCGTGGTGGTGGTAACCACCAAAAGAGGTAGCCGCGGGGAAGCACCCCAGATCAGCATCAATGGCTACTACGGCATTCAGAACTGGTCACGGTTTCCAGAAGGCGTAAATGGTTACGAGTGGATGCTGGGACGTGCCGATGCAGACATGAACCAGTTTGGAAGTACCAATATCACTCGTGAGGAGCTTGACAAATGGCAAGCAGGTACTGAATATGGCTATCGGTCTTTTGACTGGCGGGACTTTATAATCCAAGGTAATGCCCCACAGAGCAATATCAGTGCAAGTGTATCCGGGGGATCTGAGAAAACAAATTATTACTTGGCCATTACGCGATTTGATCAGAAATCAGTGTTTAGTGATGAATTTGAGTTTAACAGGACAAACCTTCAGTCCAATATTACTACAGACGTAACTGATCGATTAACGATCGGCTTACAGTTGAATGGAAGGTTGGAAAACCGTGAAAATCCTGGCGTACCGGGTGGGGATGATTATTGGCAGCCAAGATTTGCCTTGTTCAGAAACCGCCCTACTGAGCGGCCATATGCCAATGATAATCCGGATTATCCGGCAAATATCAATAATATCGAAACCAACTGGGCCTTGCTAAATTATGACCGGACAGGATTCTTTACCAATTATTGGAAAAACCTACAGACCAACTTTACGGCAGAGTATGATCTTCCCATAGAAGGGTTGAAGGCAAAAGGGCTATATTCCTATTATTTTGCTGATAACTATGTGAACACCTTTGAATATACTTATGATGTATTTGACTATATCCCTGAGGATGATGAATATGTCAGGACAGGTGGTAACGACAACCCTTATCGAGACAGAAACCAGCGGAAAATAGAGGAGACAGTTACGCAATTCCAACTGAATTATGATAGGGTATTTGCCGAAAATCATAAGGTGGGTATTCTCGCCTTATATGAGCGTATCCAAAGAAGAGACTATAGAAACTTCATCCATTCTGTACCTACTAATAATTACCTTTCTTTGGTGCAATTTGCAGACATGGACCAATACGACGATTATGACTATGAGGAAGCCAGGATTGGTTATGTAGGGCGTATCAATTATGAATATAAAGGGAAGTACCTATTGGAAGTTTCGGGAAGGTATGATGCTTCTTGGAAATTCTCGCCAGATATGAGGTGGGGATTTTTCCCGTCCGTTTCTGCTGGCTGGAGGTTAAGTGATGAGGTGTTTATGGATAATATTTCCGCGAAAACCAATTTGGATGAGTTAAAGCTACGGGTGTCCTACGGGGAATTAGGAGATGATGATATTGATATTGGACCTTTTGATTACATAAGAGGATATAATTACGGTGTGTCCACGGTTATTTTGGATGGTGAAAATGTCCAGGGGTCTAGAAATACGGGACAACCGATCGATAACCTTTCTTGGTACACGAGTAAAATGTTTGACGTGGGCTTGGACTTCTCTTTTGGTGCTGGAAAGATTACCGGTACGATCGATTATTTCCATCGCAAAAGGGATGGTTTGAGAGATATCAAAGACGACGTTTTCCTTCCGCTTGAATTGGGCTATGGCCTGACCGATGAGAACCTCAGCAGTGATGCTACCCTTGGCGGGGACGTAGGAATAAACTATAACGGAAAGGTTCAGGACCTCACCTTTAGGATCGGCGGTACTTTTGGATATGCCCGTGGCAAGTTTTTGAATTCTTATAATCCTGCTTTCAGCAGTAGCTGGAACCATTACCGAAATTCTGGTGAGAACAGATGGTATGGTATTTTTTGGGGGTATGAAACCATTGGACAGTTCCAGTCCCAAGAAGAAATCGATACCTATCCTGTAAACATTGATGGCCAAGGAAACGGAACGTTACTGCCAGGTGATTTGATCTATAAGGATGTCAATCAAGATGGCAAAATCGACGGTTATGATGAAAGGCCCATTGGTTACAGTTTAGATGGTACGCCTAGCATAAGCTATGGATTAAACATGTACTTTAACTATAGGAACTTTGATTTGACCATGGATTTTTCTGGAGGTTCTTTGGCTTCTTATAACCAAAACTGGGAGATGAGGTGGCCTTATCAAAATGGCGGTAACCTCCTGGCCTATATGTATGACGACAGGTGGCACCGTGAAGATCCCTACAACCTGGACAGTGAGTGGATCCCCGGGGAAAATCCTCCCTTAAGGTATAATGCAGGTGGCCACAGTAACTACAACAGGAATTCTACTTGGTGGCTGACCAATGTGAAATACATCAGGATGAGGACGGCTTCCATTGGCTATACGCTGCCTCCCAAGGTGCTGAGTAAGCTGAAGATTGAGCGGGCAAGGGTGTACTTCACCACTTATAACCTGTTCTCTATTGACAATGTCCACCAGTTTGGTATCGATCCGGAAGTGAGGGATGAAAACGGTTTGCAGTATCCGCAAAACGTGAACATGAACCTAGGGTTTAATTTGACCTTCTAAAATGAGACTGACCATGAAAAAAATCATATTAAGTATATGCGCATGCGTAGCGTTGTTTACCGCATGTAACGATGAGGAATTCCTGAGTCGAGAGCCGCAGAATATCCTGTTGGATGATCAGGTTTGGGAAAGTGAGGATTTGGTGCTGTCTGTTTTGGCAGACCTATATAATAGAATTCCCGATTATCAACAGCTGGAGAACTGGTGGAATTATACCAATTTTGATGAAGCATTTGCTTCCAATGCTGGTGATTACTGGAGACACCAAAACCAGGATTATGGTTATGGTGATTGGGGCATGTGGGACTACGGATTTATCCGTGACCTTAACCTCTTCATAGAGAGTGCCGAGGCGGCTGATCAGCTTGACCCGAATGTAAGGGACAGGTTTATTGCCGAGGCCAAATTTATCCGTGCCATGTCTTATTTTGAGCATGTCAAAAGAATGGGCGGTGTGCCGTTAATCTTGGAATCCTTGGAGTATGATTATAGCGGAGATCCTACTTATTTGCAATATCCCAGGGCAAAGGAGCATGAGATATATGATTTTGTGATTGAGGAGATGGAAGCCATTAAAGGGGACTTACCAGATGGTGGCACTGTATCCAGGGCAACAGTAGGAGCGGCCTTGGCATTGGAGGCCCGAGCGGCCTTGTATGCTGCCTCTATAGCTAACTACGGACAAACCACTCCTAATGTGTCCCTCCCCGGTGAAGAGGTGGGTATTCCGGCCAGCATGGCAGATGGATACTATACGACGGCTCTGAGTGCTGCTGAAGAACTCATGGGATTAGGAACCTACGAACTGTACAATAATGACCCTGATCCTTCCGAAAACTTTACCAATATTTTCCTGAACAAATCAGCGAATAACGAGGTGATTTTCGCAAAGGATTATTTGGTGCAGGCCAGAACACACGGGTTTACCATTGAGACGATCCCAAGGTCACTTAGGGAGGAGAATACGTTAGGTGGGAAGCTAAACCCTTCATTGAATTTAGTACAGTCTTATGAGCTGTTGGACAATACTTTTGCACCATTGCCGACGACTGACCAAAATGGAAATCCGATCTATTACGATAATCCTGAGGATATTTTTGCAGGAAGAGATCCGCGATTAGCCGGTACTGTGATCCTTCCAGGGACTACATTTAGAGGAAGTGAAGTAGATATTTGGGCGGGATGGAAAGCTGAGGACGGAAGCTTGATTACTTCCGATCAACTAGGCGGAAGAGGCGAGCTTCCTAACGGCGAAAGTGCTCAGCTAGTAGGCTTTGATGGTCCAATACCTAACCTGGAGTGGTCAGCACAAAATGGGTTTTATATCAGAAAATTTGTGGATACCCAGGTGGGTTCAGGGCAACGTGGTACAAGGAGTTCGGTTTGGTGGATTCGTTTCCGTTATGCTGAAGTTTTGCTGAACGCTGCTGAGGCGGCATTCGAACTTGGAGATAATGCTAAAGCTGCCGAATACATGAACATGGTGAGAAGGAGGGCAGGAATGCCAATTGATCTGGCACCTTCTGAAATTACCTTTGACCGGATTATTCATGAGCGAAAGGTGGAGCTTTGTTTCGAAAACCATATTCTTTGGGATTACAAACGTTGGAGAATCGCCCACCAGATATGGAATGGTGAGGCCGTGCCGCTTACCAATAACCCCGGTAATGCGCAAGCGATCAGCACCCGTGTATTTGGACTGAACCCCTATAAAGTTTATGCCCCAGGTACTCCAAACCATGAAAAATGGATGTTTGAAGAGTTTTTACCGACTCCGGTATTTAATGCTCACAGGTTCCGTTTGGGTAATTATTATTCTCGAATAGGGGACAATGTACTGAACGGCAATCCTAAGATTATCAGAAACCCTAACCATTAAGGATAAAAGAAGAACACATGAAAAAGAACATAAAATATCTTGCTGGACTTTGCCTAATGGCTTTGGGCATGAGTTCTTGTGAATATGATAACTACGATGAGCCCAAGCTGCTATTCGATGGGAATATTGTATACAACGGTGAGCCCATTGGCGTAAGTTATAATGACGTTTACTTGCAGCTTTGGGAAGAGGGATGGCAGACTTTCGGAAACATTGGCGTGGCCATTGATCAGGACGGTTCGTTCAGTTCCCTGTTGTTTGCGGGAGATTACAAGTTGATCATCCCTGCAGATCAAGGGCCATTTATGAATTTGACCAACCAAGCATCCGGCTCCGATACCATTCCATTGAACATCAATGGCAGCATGAACATGGACATCGAGGTGCTTCCTTATTATATGATCCGAAACGTAGATATTTCGGGCAACAGTAATGAGGTGACCGCCAATTTTGGCTTGGAACAAATTATTACTGGGGACAATGCCAGAGGGGTAAACGAAGTAGTCCTTTACCTGAGCAAAACCACCTTCGTGGATGGTCGTACCAGTGTGAGCTCCGCTAGATTAGGGGGAGGAGATATTGCCGATATGG
Source organism: Echinicola vietnamensis DSM 17526 (assembly GCF_000325705.1). Taxonomy (NCBI): domain Bacteria; kingdom Pseudomonadati; phylum Bacteroidota; class Cytophagia; order Cytophagales; family Cyclobacteriaceae; genus Echinicola; species Echinicola vietnamensis. The sequence continues at coordinate 3,298,561 of NC_019904.1, forward strand.
CTGATATTCAACTGACCACAGAAGTTCCTGACATGACCCCTACGCAAGGGTACATCTTTGCACGGGTAGGCCTCAGGATCAATGGGGTGGAGGACATGTTGTTCTCCCCAATTGAGCGGATAGATTTCTAATTTTGAAGTATAACGTCATTGCGAGGAGCTTACGACATGGCAATCCTTTTTTCAAATGGAAAGATTGCTTCACTTCACTGTCGTTGCGTTCGCAATGACGTTTACCAGTCCATCATAGCGAGGAGGTAGGGAGCGTTCTCTTCTTAATGAATACGAGATGGCTTCACACCGCCCGCAATGATGTCTTGTGCTGGAATTATAATGACCAATTGACTTAAAAATCCATATGATGAAACCACTATTATCAACGCTTTTTTACCTAGCGGCCATGTGTAGCATAGCAGCTTGTTCGAGCAATGCCCAGGAGCCTGTTCCTGAACCTGTGGATGATGATGAAGACCTACAAGGCCAATACACTAATCCCGTTTGGGAGCCCGTTTTGGCTGATCCCACCGTGGTGAAATCAGGAGACACTTTTTATGCCTATGGCACCGAAGACAATTGGGGCGATGAAGGAGGCTATCACCTTGTGCCCGTGATCAAATCAAAAGACTTAATCCATTGGGAATTGGTAGGGGATGCACTGTCCTCCAAGCCCACATGGAAGCCAGAAGGAGGCATTTGGGCGCCAGATGTCACCAAAGTAGGCAACCAATATTTTATGTACTATTCTTTTTCTACTTGGGGCGATGCCAATCCAGGCATTGGTTTGGCCATTGCGGACAATCCCGAAGGGCCTTTTGAGGACTATGGGAAAATTTTTGACTCCCAAAGTATCGGTGTAAACAACTCCATTGACCCTTTTTATTATGAAGAGGATGGTCAGAAATACTTGTTTTGGGGGAGTTTTAGAGGACTATACATGATCAAGCTCACAGAAGATGGAAAGGCTACCGAAGGAGAGAAAGTCCAAGTAGCCGGCGATCACCTGGAAGCCACTTATATTCATAAGAAAAATGGTTATTATTACCTGTTTGGTTCCTACGGCTCATGCTGTGAAGGAGCCAACAGCAGCTATCAGGTATGGGTGGGAAGATCAGAAAAACTGGAAGGCCCCTACCTGGACAAAGCAGGAAACAGGCTTCTGGACGGCCATTATGGAGAATTGGTGGTCAAGGGAAATCTGGGCGATAGCGGTTTTGCAGGCCCAGGTCACAATGCAGAAGTCGTTACCGATATAGAAGGAACTGACTGGCTGATTTACCATGGCATGCTAAAAAGCCAACCCAGAACGAATAATGGTACCAATAGAAGGACACTGCTGATCGATCCCATCCTCTGGAATGACGGTTGGCCGATGCTCTTCAGACAAGAACCAAGCACTACCGCTAACGATGGACCGGTGTTTTAAGCAATTATTAATGATCCCAATAAAGCCTATGTATCTTTTAAAATACTTGATTTCCGGTTTTTTATTTTTATTGCCCTTTTTGCTCAATGCTCAAGTAGCACCTGTTCTATCTGATTTTGACAAGAAAGGGGAAGCTTCGGTAGAAAGTACCACTAATGGTTTGCTCGTTTCATGGCCTGCTGGAAATAACCAACTGGGTAAACTCACTATTAACACCAAAAGTGGTCAGCCGCTTTTTGAATCATTCCAGTTGGAGCAGGCGGGAGAAGCTGTCACGATTGCAAAAAACATTGACCCAATGTTTTTACTAACGGTTGGCGAGCGTGATTTGAGCAAGGAAAGTGGTTGGAATATCTTTTTTGACCGGACCGCCTATAAACCTCATGAAACCCACCTGGTGCAGTTGGAAAAATCCCACGTCGAGGTATTGAGTGATGGACAGCGATCGGTTATTAAAGTAAGCGATCTGACTGCAGGGAATTTTTCTGGCTGGTTAGAAGTGACGCTTTACCACGGCAGTCCCTTGGTCAATATCGCCGCAGTCATGCACACCGAAGAGGATGCCAAGGCGATCCTTTATGATGCTGGCTTGGTGGCGCAGGATCAAGTTTGGAATGAAATATTTTGGTCTGATACTGAAGGGTATTTGCAGTCGAAGGCCACAAATCAGGATATTAATGAAAGTGAAAACCTAGCCGTAAAGTATAGGACAATTATTGGCGAAAGTGAGCAAGGGAGTATGGCGGTGTTTCCGGCACCACACCAATTTTTTTACCCATTGGACAATGCCTATAACCTGAAATATGTATGGTCTGGTGAAAATTATAGGAATAAAATAGATGGTTTTGGGATCGGTATCAGGCATGACCTGATGGGGGATAATAGACATGTCCCATGGTTCAATGCTCCCCCAAAGACCGATCAGCGGTTAAATTTCTTTGTTTACCTCAGTGCTACCAAAGATGGACAGGTCATGGAAGACGTAAAGAAATTTACCAGAAATGATCAGTACAAACCACTGCCAGGCTATAGGACCATGGCCAGCCACTTTCATACGGAACACATGGACGATATCCTCACCCACAAACCCGTACCGGATATTCCGGGGCATGTAAAAGCTCTGCGCACTATGGGGGTGAATATCATGCATCTGGGAGAATATCATTTGGCCGGAAATCCGCGAGATCCCGGCCCAAGGAGATTGCCGGAGCTGGATTTGATGTTTGCTGAATGTGAACGATTGAGTACGGCGGATTTTCTGATGCTTCCAGGGGAAGAACCTAATTGCCACTTCGGTGGTCACTGGATGAATATTTTTCCGAATCCTGTTTATTGGATCATGTCGAGACAGGACGGAGAACCTTTTGTGGAGGATCATCCCGAATACGGAAAAGTTTACCGTGTGGGAAACAAGGAGGAAATGTTGCGGCTTTTGGAAGAGGAAAAGGGTTTGGCCTGGACAGCCCATGCCCGTACCAAAGGCTCTACAGGCTATCCGGATGCCTACAAGGATGAAGCCTTCTTCCATTCGGACCGCTTCAATGGTGCGGCCTGGAAATCCCTTCCTGCAGATCTTTCGAATCCTAATTTGGGCAGAAGGGTACTGAAACTGATGGACGATATGGCCAATTGGGGCGAACGAAAATACGTAATCGGTGAAGCAGATCTCTTTAAATTGGAACCGGATTATGAAATCTATGGCAATATGAATGTCAATTACCTCCAATTGGATAAATTACCCAAGTTCGAGGATGGATGGCAACCGGTGCTGGATGCGATGGAATCCGGAAAATTCTTTGTGACCACAGGAGAAGTGCTTTTACCCACTTTCAGTGTCAATGGCAAAGGAAGTGGCGAGGTGCTGCAATTGGAAAAAGATGGAAAAGCCAGCATTAAGGTGAATGCCCAATGGACTTTTCCCCTCCAATATGCAGAAATTGTTTCCGGAGATGGAGAACAGGTCTATAGAGAGACGATTGATTTGAAGGATACCCAGGCCTTTGGAACAGAAGCATTTACTTTTGAGCTGGATTTGACGGGGCGCTCTTGGGTGCGATTGGAGATATGGGATGCTGCTGTTAACGGCGCCTTTACACAGCCAGTGTGGATAGAATAGGAGAAGTAGTAAGATGAAAGTAGTAAGTATCAAGATACAAGATAAAAGAGCAAAGACTGATATAGGGGACTGGGGGGAGGTTAGGAGGAGTTATACGTCAAAGGTTTTGCCGGCTCTCTGACTCGGTGCTGGCAAGCTCTCAGGAAGAGGTAAGCGTAAAAATATCAAACTAAATTAAACCATATTAAAATGATTTTTAATGTTAAAAAATGGGCTCAGCTTGTGATGATGGGAGGAATGGCCACTTTGATAAGCTGTCAAAATGCTGCCCAAGAGCAATCAAATGACCTATCACTGGAGGAACATGCCATCCGTCCGCCAGCTTTTCCACTGATTACCGTTGATCCGTACTTAAGTGTATGGAGCATGGGAGATGAGCTTTCTGGTGATGCCACCCGGCACTGGACGGGGGTGGCCAATGATCTGCAAGGAATCATCCGAGTGGATGGAGAGCCCTACTACTTCTTGGGCGAGGAATTGACCGAAACGAAAACGGTGCTTCCCCTTACAGCCTTGGAAGCGTCATGGAGCTATTCCTTTCAAGCGCCATCTTCTGGGTGGAAATCACTTGATTTTGAAGAAGATAGCCATTGGAAAACCACCAAAGGAGCTTTTACCAATGGTGATGATAGTCCTGCTCCCAACCAATGGGACACGGAAGATATATGGGTTAGAAGGAGCTTTGAACTAGAGAATGCTGACTTTTATGACCTGTTGCTGAATATTCATCATGACGATAATATCAAGGTGTACCTGAACGGGGTCCTCGCCTATGAAAAAGAAGGATGGGTCAGCAGGCCAGAGACCGTAGCGATTACCGAGGCAGCCAAAAAAGCCCTCAGAGAAGGGGAAAACCTATTGGCCATCCACTGTCAAAATACTACAGGTGGGGCATTTTTGGACGCAGGATTGGTAGAAGTGCTTCAGCCAAGTGTGCGTATTGGCCAAGCTGAGCAGACTTTTTCCAAAGTCAATGCCACGGAGACCTTGTAACCTGAGTTCGATTAATAATTCCCCATAAATTGTCCGCCAAGAAACGTTCAAGCAAGAATAACACAAAAATTAATGTTAAAATTTATTTTATAAAAAAATTCACATATATAGATAATATTTTCTATGTATTTAATTAAAAACTATAATTAGAAACATAGAAAAAGCCATGTTTTTTCGTTATATTAAAGTGTTGAAGTTCAATACATTAACTACTAAAACATGACCTTAACTGACTCCAAAATTACCGAAATTTTCTATCTTATCGATGAATTCTGCATCCAATTTGAAAAATCCACTGAAAAACATATTCTTGGAAACAGGCCCAAGAGAAGGCCCAGAATGAGCCTGAGCGAAGTCATTACCATTATGGTGATGTTCCATACCGGGGGATTCCGAAACATGAAACACTTTTATCTCTATTTTATCAAAGTCCATAAAAAACACCTTTTCCCCCAGACCGTTTCCTACAACAGGTTTGTTGAACTGATGCAATCCGCCACCCTTCCGATGACTATATTCCTGAAAACCTGTTGTTTAGGAGAGGGGACAGGTATTGCGTTTATCGACTCAACTCCGATCAGGGTATGCAAAAACAAAAGGATAAAAAGGAACAAGGTTTTCAAAGATATTGCCCAGGTGGGCAAATCCACCATGGGATATTTCTTCGGCTTCAAGCTCCACCTGGTCATCAATGACAAAGGGGAGCTGTTAAACTTTGTGGTCACCCAGGCCAATGTTGATGACAGGGAGCCGCTTAGGAACAAAAGTTTCGTAAATAACCTAAAGGGGAAATTATATGCGGACAAAGGCTATGTTTCAAAGGATTTGACCGAATTGTTGTTTTCAGACGGGCTTCACCTAATTGCCAATATTAGGAATAATATGAAGAATGTCCTTATGGAAATGAAGGACAAAATCATGCTCAGAAAACGATCTGTTATTGAAACGGTAAATGATGAATTGAAAAACATGTGTCAGATCGAACATTCCAGGCACCGCTCTTTTGGAAATTTCATCACCAACATGATTTCAGGACTCATTGCCTACTCATTTTTCCCTAAAAAGCCCGCAATCAAATACCAAACAGTCCAAACTAACCAAATAGCCCTGTTTTAAAATCGAACTCAGGTTTGTATGCTTTTGATGCTGGAGCGGTTTCCCTGAATGTGACCTTTACCGCCCCGATGCTTCCCGATAATCTGGAAGTCATGACCAGACCTGCCAATTATGTTACTTTTGAGGTAGCGGCCGAGGATGGTAAGGAACATGATGTGGAAGTTTACTTCAGCGCTGCGGGAAATTTGGCGGTAAACACCATGAACCAACAAGTGACTTGGGAGCGTCCAAACATTTCAGGCTTACAGACCATGAAAATAGGGACCAGCACCCAGCCCATACTGGAGAAAAAGGGTGATAATGTGCGCATTGATTGGGGCTACCTTTACTTAACGGCTGCAGATCAAGAAAATATTACTTCAAAAATTGACGTAAACGCCAATAGCATAACCACTTTTGTTGAAAATGGACAATTAGGCGGGCCTGATGCCGATCATAAACCAGTGGCCTTAAATGATCAAATGATCACTTCAGCTTTTGCATTTGACTTTGGCAAAGTAGGGGAGGAACGAAAAGAAAATTTCTTGACCTTGGCCTATGATGATTTGTACGCGGTGCAGTTTTTCAATAAAAACCTCAAAGCTTGGTGGAAAAAATATGGTATGAGCACCGAAGAAATGCTTCAGGCAGCACAAACCGATTATGCTAAACTGAAAGCAGCGAGTGAGCAGTTTGACCAGCAGATTTACCAAGATGCTTATGCAGCCGCAGGAAAGGAATATGCGGAGATGTGTGCTTTGGTGTACCGACAGGCCGTAGCGGCCCACAAGACTGTCGAAGGGCCGAATGGTGAACTGTTTTTCTTTTCCAAGGAGAATTTCAGTAACGGATCTATCGGGACGGTGGATGTGACGTATCCATCGGCACCTTTATTTTTGATTTACAATCCAGACTTGTTGAAAGGAATGATCGAACCGATCTTCTATTACAGTGAAAGTGGGAAATGGGCCAAGCCTTTTCCAGCCCATGATGTGGGAACCTATCCGCTGGCCAATGGCCAAACTTATGGGGAAGATATGCCGGTAGAGGAAGCTGGGAACATGCTGCTGCTGACCGCTGCCATTGCCAAGGTGGAAGGAAATGCGGATTATGCCCAGCAGCATTGGGATGTCATGACCACTTGGGTGGAATACCTGGCCAAAGAAGGCTTTGACCCTGCCAATCAGCTGTGTACCGATGATTTTGCGGGTCATTTGGCTCATAATGCAAACCTTTCGGTGAAGGCGATTTTGGCGATAGCTGCTTATGGCCAAATGGCGGAAACATTAGGGAAGACAGCGGAGGCTGAGAAGTACACGGCATTGGCCAAGGATTTTGCTCAAAAGTGGATGGATAAAACAGCAGATGGAGACCATTATAGTTTGACTTTTGACAAAAAAGGTACTTGGAGCCAGAAATACAATTTGGTATGGAACAAGCTCTTGGGGCTCGATATTTTCCCTGAGGAAGTGGCCCAAAAAGAAATCGCCTATTACCTCACCAAGCAAGAAGCCTACGGTTTGCCTTTGGATAGCCGAAAGATGTATACCAAATCCGATTGGGTGATTTGGACAGCGGCGATGGCCGACGATGAGGAGGCAGAAAAAACCCTGATCAAGCCGATGTTTACCTATATCAATAAGACGCCAAACAGGATCCCGGTAAGTGATTGGCATGAAACGACCAATGCCGAATCAGTGGGCTTTAGGGCCAGATCTGTAGTCGGAGGATACTGGATGCCCGTGCTAAAGGATCAATTATTGAAAAACTAAGCGGTTGTCGGATATGAGTGGTTTTATCATTTCACATCTCACACCTCAAATCTCACTACTAATGACTCAATACTTAAAACCCAAAATACTTACCAGTGCAGTGCTGCTTGCTCTACTCTTTTCGTGTGGAAAGGGAGAGCAGGCCACTGAAGTATCGGTAGTGCAGCGAATGGATACTACCGCTACCAACACACATTATATCAGTAATCGGGCCCCGCTAAAGCCCAGTGCCTTGATCAAATTGCCTGTAGGCTCGGTAAAGCCTGAAGGGTTTCTGAAGGAATACCTGCTGCGCCAAAAGAATGGTCTGACGGGGCATCTTGGGGAAATCAGTGCTTGGCTACAAAAAGAGGACAACGCTTGGCTTAGTAAGGACGGTGAAGGCGATTGGGGCTGGGAAGAAGTACCATATTGGCTAAAGGGATATGCAAACATTGGGTATTTGTTGGAGGACCAGCAGATGATCGACGAGGCCAAAATTTGGTTAGAAGGCACCATAAACAGTCAGCGTGCAGATGGTAATTTTGGCCCCAAGCATTTTGAAGGTGAAAACCAAGATTTTTGGGCCAATATGATCATGCTTTACTGTCTCCAGTCTTACTATGAATATTCCCAAGACGATCGTGTGATTGATTTGATGACCCAGTATTTTAAGTTTCAGCTTACCGTACCCGATGAGCATTTTCTCACCGGATATTGGCAAAAGCTTCGTGGTGGCGATAATCTACACAGTGTTTTTTGGCTGTATAATAGGACTGGAGCGCCCTTTTTACTTGAGTTGGCAGAAAAAATCCACCGGAACACTTCCGATTGGGTAGGAAGAGACCATGACCTAGAGGCTATTCATAACTACTACGAAGTACGTGATGGAGGAGAAGTCCCTGACTGGTACCGTGACCTGATCGATTGGCACAATGTGAATCACGCACAGGCTTTCAGGGAACCTGCCCAATACTATTTGCTCAGCCATGAACCAAAGCATTTGAGGGCTACATATGATAATTTTGATATTATCCGGGAGCATTTTGGCCAAGTGCCAGGAGGGATGTTTGGTAGTGATGAAAATGCCCGTCCAGGCTATGCGGATCCTCGTCAAGGAATCGAAACTTGCGGTATGGTGGAGCAGCTGAATTCCAATGAGCATTTACTGCGTATTACCGGAGATCCATTCTGGGCTGATCATGCCGAGGAGGTCGCCTACAATACTTACCCTGCTGCAGTGATGCCTGATTTCAAGTCCTTACACTACATTACCTCGCCAAACATGGTTTTGCTGGATGCTGAAAACCACGCGCCTGGCATTGCCAATAGTGGCCCTTTTTTAATGATGAACCCCTTCAGTTCCCGCTGCTGCCAGCATAATCATGCACAGGGGTGGCCTTATCTAGTAGAGAACCTTTGGATGGCAACCCCGGATAATGGAGTCGTTGCAGCGATCTATGGCCCCAGTACTGTGAAGGCTAAAGTTGGCGATGGGCAGGAAGTGACCATTCAGGAAAAGACCCAATACCCTTTTCGTGGGCAATTGGAGTTTACGATCGGAACGGCAAAGCCTACGAAGTTTCCGCTTTATTTGCGTATTCCAGCGTGGACCACTGGTGCTACAGTACGTATTAATGGGGAGACCCTGAAAGAACATGTTACGGGAGCTGGATATCTTAAACTGAATCGTGAATGGACATCAGGTGATAAGGTAACCTTGACCTTGGGCATGGAGCTTCAGGTGAAGACGTGGGAGAAAAACAGCAATAGTTTTAGTGTAAGTTATGGACCATTGACCTATTCACTTTTGATCGGAGAGGATTATATCCGAAAAGAAAGTGATGAAACGGCCATTTGGGATTCCAAATGGCAAGAAGGGGTGGACACCAAAAAATGGCCATCTTGGGAGGTGCGTCCGACGACCGATTGGAATTATACTTTGGTATTGGATAAGGATAATCCTGCCGCTTCACTGGAAGTAGAAGAGCGCCCTTGGCCTGAGAATGATTTTCCGTTTACGCCTGATAATGTGCCTGTTTTGATCAAGGCAAAAGGAAAGCAAATCCCACAATGGACACTAGACCAATACGGATTGGTGGGAGAATTGAAGGATTTACCGGCCAGTTCCGATCAGCCGGTCACTGACGTTACGCTCATCCCAATGGGGGCAGCGCGGCTACGTATCACGGCATTTCCCAATGTTAAATAATAAAATTAATTTTCTATCATACTTATTTAAAACCTATAAAACATGAAAAAGTCACTATTGCTTGGTGCAGGATTGCTTTTGGCCCAGTCATTTGTGTGGGCGCAAGATGGCAATTGGAAACCAGCTGAAGGAAAGATCATGACCTCCTGGGCGGAGGAAGTGGACCCAGCGAATGTCCATCAAGAGTATCCTCGGCCACAATTGGTCCGGGAGGATAATTGGCAAAACTTAAACGGCTTATGGCAGTATAAAATCCAGGCAAAAGGGGAGGAAGCACCTTCTTCCTTTGATGGGGAGATTTTGGTGCCGTTTGCTGTGGAGTCGGCCCTTTCCGGAGTTGGCGAACGTGTAGGAGCAGAAAAGGAATTGTGGTACAAAACCACGTTTGATGCGAAAAAATCCAGTAGAGAACGCGTATTGCTTCATTTTGGAGCGGTTGACTGGGAAGCAGAAGTGTTTGTGAATGGCCAGTCTGTGGGCATCCATAAAGGTGGCTATGCCCCGTTCTCTTTTGACATCACCGATGCACTGGAAGGCAGAAAGGACAATGAGCTGGTGGTAAGGGTATGGGATCCCTCAAATGATGGCCCACAGCCTAGGGGGAAGCAAATTAAGAATCCCCATGGCATTTGGTATACTCCGGTAACCGGGATTTGGCAGACTGTTTGGACGGAAAATGTGCCTACCAGTTATATCGCCAATACTAAAAATACACCGGATGTAGATGCCGGAACCCTTACCGTGGAGACGGAAATTGAAAATGCGGAATCAGGCCAGATGGTTCAGGTGAAGGCTTTTGCTGATGGGCAAGTGGTGGCTGAAGAAAAAGTGGAAGCGGGGCAGCCTGCAGTACTGCACATTGACAATCCCCAACTGTGGGAGCCAGGAAATCCTTTCTTGTACGACCTGGAGGTGAGTTTGGTAAAAGGTAATCGAGTGGTGGATGCCACGGAGAGCTATGCTGCCATGAGAAAAGTGAGCATGGAGCTCGATGAAAATGGCGTTCAGCGCATGTTGGTAAATGATAAGTTCATTTTCCAATACGGCCCACTGGATCAAGGATGGTGGCCTGATGGGCTTTATACGGCTCCTAATGAAGAGGCCTTGTTGTTTGATATTGTCAAAACACAGGAGATGGGCTTTAACATGATCCGTAAGCACGTAAAAGTGGAGCCTGCTCGATGGTATTACCACTGTGATAGGCTGGGCATGTTGGTGTGGCAGGATATGCCTAGTGGAGACATGGGCAATCAGTGGAATCCACGTCCGGGAATCGTGGGAGTAGGAACAGAAAGGGACAGAACTCCTGAGTCGGAACAAATCTTCAGAAATGAATGGAAAGAGATCATGGATGATTTCCATAATTTTCCCTCCATCATTGTTTGGGTGCCATTTAACGAAGCTTGGGGGCAATTTAAAACCGAAGAGATCGTAAAGTGGACCATGGACTATGATCCTAGCCGTTTGGTAAATGGAGCCAGTGGTGGAAATTTCTTCCCTGTCGGTCAAATAATGGATTTGCACAATTATCCAGAACCAGCCATGCCTAATCCTAAATTTTTCGGCAAGGACATGGTCATTACGCTTGGGGAATTTGGTGGACTGGGATTACCTGTCGAAGGCCATACCTGGCAAGAAAAAGATAACTGGGGCTATCAAAGCTTTAAGTCTGTGGAGGACCTTGAAAATCGCTATGCCGAGATGATGAGTTCACTTGCTAAATTGATCCCGAGGGGACTTTCAGCTGCAGTTTACACCCAAACTACCGATGTGGAAGTGGAGACCAACGGATTGATGACCTATGACCGAAAGGTGATTAAGTTGACTCCGGAGTTCTTGAAAAAAGTACACGAACAGCTGTACGATGCAAGATAATTTGGTGGCCTGGAGATGGGATTTATGAAGAATAATACTATGTAAGTCTTTCTCTTGCAGTTACGAGACATTATAAAAGCGCCCAAGGTGATTTAGCCTTGGGCACTTTTTTTTAGCAAGCAATGAATGGTTTGAGCATTAATGTACGGTGAAATCACAAACCGGTGCAAGCCATTGGTAGCTCTCCGAGCCAATGGGAGAACCATCGGGTGTTGGGGCAGTAGGAAGCATCTTCGACGGGGTGATCGGCTCTTGCTCCAATGCCTGGATAACGTTCTCGATATAGGTTTGATGCGCCATCTGTTCAGGCGTGCCACTGGCAGGAAGGCTTTCATTTAGCGATTTGATGCCAGAAAAGGCCAGGGCCCTTGCCTGTGCTGAGGCTTGGCCATTTTGGTAGAGCGTGATAAGCTGATTTAGAAGTGTTTTTTGGACGATGCGGACAATTTCTTCTTGATAAGCGGTTTGGGCATCGAAGCGGTTGATGGTTGTGATGGTTTTGGCCATCACCTCGGAAAGTCCCGGTAATGATTCATCCATGGCATGCTGGGCCACCAACCTGCTTGCCCGCTGGGGATGAAACAAGAACGAAAGGGTCATCTCTGCGGCCACTTTGGGAGGTGTAAGCGGGTCAAAAGTCAACCCAGTCTTCCCTTGGAATGTTTCCCTGTCATTAGCATAATACCCATAAGGCCGTGGAGGAATGAGGGCCAGCACTTTGGCCGGTACTTGGAGGTTTTCAGGGCTCACGGTAGCCAAAAGGGCATCCAGCGCGTTCAACTGTTCGGTAGCATCCACAGGAGATGGTGAAGGGCTTTGGTCACCGCGAAGGGTATATTGGTAGTTTACCCCGGCAATCACCTTGGAAGCAGCATCTACCTGATAGCGGTGAAACAGGTACATCGGCACAAATACTTCTTCCAAGATCGCCATGGGTTGGCCCATTTTGATTTTCTTTTCACTAAAATCATTCATGACTTGTTGTCTGATTTCCATAACCCGGTTAAGTTCTTGGACGGCATCGGCGCCATTGTCCCACAGGTGTGTGGAAGGATGGGCACTTCCCGCAGGCCGGGCATCTTGGTCCGAAAGAAAGTCCAGTTCTTTGGTACGGTAGGCAGTTACTAACTTGTCGATTTCTTGCTGCTCATCGCTTCCTTCCGGAAAATCCGCATAGGCCATATTGATCGCTGCCTTGTCCCATTCGCCAATGCCGGAGTCATAGGCATCTGAGAGATCTATTTGGCCGTTATCGCTCATTTTCACTAAGGGATGGGGGTAATCCATCACGGATGCCCTGTCATGGGCACTGGCAATGTAATTATGCGGTAGGCCAAGAGTATGACCGACTTCATGCGCAGCGAGTTGGCGCATTCTGGCCAAGGCCATGTCGAGCATTTCCACGTCATTGACTTCTCCTGTTTCCAAATAATCTGCAATCAGCCCTTGTGCAATGAGAAAATCTTGGCGGACACGAAGAGAGCCTAGCGTTACTTTTCCCTTGATGATCTCACCTGTCCTTGGATCGGTAATGCCGCCCCCATAAGACCAGCCTCTTGTGGACCGATGTACCCATTGGACGAGGTTATAGCGTACATCCATCGGGTCTGCATCCTCGGGGAGGAGTTTTACCTGAAAAGCATTGATAAATCCAGCTGCCTCAAATGCTTCCGCCCACCATTCCGTACCTTCCATGAGGGCCGAACGAATAGGCTCAGGGGTCCCCGGGTCGATATAATAAACGATCGGGGTTAAGACTTCACTTGGTGCGGGGCCAGGATTTTTTTTGATGAGTCGGTGCCTTCTGATATATCTTTTGACAATGGGCTCGTTAATGGGGGTGGCGAAATCGTAAAAGCTGACAGCATTTACCCCTGCCCGAGGGTCAAAGAGGCGAGGAGTATACCCATCATCGGGAAGTTTGACGAAAGAGTGGTGCATCCGTACTGTCACCGCCTCTGCAGTCGGAGTGACACTGCGCAAATAACCTCCTGCTCCACTGCCGGTAAGGGTAATGGTGGCTTCTATTTCGGTGTTTTCAGGAAAGTTCTTGGTTCGTGGTAGGTAGATAGCGGAACGCTTAGGGTCGACATGATAATTGCCTTGGTTCCGCCTTCTAATGGCAGAAGCAGCATCCACAGCGTCTTGCAGAGCAAAATCCGTTGCATCCACCAAGTAATGGGTGTCGGATTGGGCCGATATTTCAAATCCCCATAAAACAGATTCAGCAAAAGATTCTTCGACAGCTTTTTGCTCCATAGCATTGTCGGTAATGGCACGATAGGCATAATTGCGTTCGGTCATCAACAGTTTTTTTCCTGCTTTCCGAAAATGAACCACGTGGGCGCCAGAGAGCCGTCCCCTGTCCAGTCCGATATCATTGGAACCCAGTCCGGACGCCAGGGAGGGGTAATAGAGGATTTCTTCGTTGTTTTTCGGGATGGCCAGCCATATTTTTCCGGTGTTTTCATCCCATTGAAGGGGAAAGAAACCAGGCTTCTCTTCCATTCCTTTGGTGAATTCAGCAATGGTGGGATAAGTGGTGGATTGCGAAAATCCGTCATGCCTGGAAATCGTTAATAGGATCAGCGTTACCGCGAAAATCAGTAAGGTTTTTTTCATAAGGGGTAAGGACTTAAAAGTGGAAATTATGTAAGATTCTCATTCGTTATTTGGGCGGAATATTAAGTTTAACCAATTATGGGGAAATATACCAAGTGAAATACACCAATGGCTTTTCAGCTGTTTTGATGCTTCCTGATATCCTTCTTAGGTCTTGACCACTTGGTAATCAAATTTATCCCTAGTGGATTAGCCTTTACACCACGATGCACAAGTATTACAACTTAACATTACATCAAAGTTAGTCGCTTCGGTTCAGTTTTCGATTCTGCCTAGTGGCCAGACAGGTTCACCATTCGCTGCGGCGGATGATTCAATCTTCAGACATCCTTATTTTCTTCTAGTTTCAGCTCTTATAACGATTCCTAATGTTTAAAAATGGAGTTCATTTATGGTTACTTTATAGTCCCCTTGCAGGGTTTGCGTATGTAGAACCAATCATTTACCTAATGCCATCTATCAGCTACCAAGGACACTTTCTTTATTGCCTCAAAAGGTTCCTTTTATCCGGGTTATCCTAAATCCATCATGGTATAAAATGTTCTGGTTTGTCTGTTAAGCTTCTATCGATATGGATGAATATAATCAAAAAGACTATCTCCTTATGTCGCGCTTACTATAAAGAAATAGCCTTTTAGTTGATAGTAAATTTGTAGTTTGGTTTATGAGGTGAATCTTTTACCTCTTTGGTCTTTCTGTTTTCCTTTTCCGGTTCACACGATAGAGGTGTTTTACGAAATCCCTGTCAGCCTCCTGCAGTAAATATACTTGCTTGGGACGAAGGACTTCAGTGAATTTATTCAAAGATGATTTTTCCAAGTCCAATAGAGACTGCTGAAGATCTATCTTGTTTTGGATAAGTTGAGTCGCTTTCTCTTCCGTTAGGTTTTCTTGATCCAGATGCGAAATGACTCGAAGCTGATGTAATAGATTCCGTCTTTTATCTTCAAACGCATTATAAAGCGGCCAAAATTGTTCCGCCTGATCAGGTGTAATGTCAAGTTTCTGAGTTATGAAGGCTATTTTAGCTGCCGATAGCTTTTCGCGGTCATACCCAGGCTTATTTTCTTTCCGCTGCGCCAAAAGGCTAAAGGAAATTAGTGCCAAACAAAGGAATAAACTTATTTTTTTCATGATTTTTCTTGATTTTTGGTTCCTATTTACTTTTAAGATTAATAATAATACCATAATTCTTCTTCAAGTTCACTTTCACTTAATGGGTAGCTTCGCCAATGTTCGTATAGAAGTTCATCCAAAATAACATTGGGATCATCAGATAACGACAAAACATCTTCAGCATTCCAGTGGCCTCGATCGATCAACATTTCAATTTCTTCATCAACGGCTAAAGTAGAGGGTGGGGCAGGCTCAGCAGTAGGTTCTATTAACAGTTTAAAAAAAAGTAAACTGGTCAATATAACGGTGATTGCTGCGGCCACTCCGCTGATCCATGTCGTGTGCTGTTTATTTTGCAACTTCTTGGCCATTATCTGATCAGGAAGACTTTCGAAATAGCCTTCTGGGACACGGAAAATATTACCTTTGGGAATGTTATTTTTCATGATATATACATTTGACAGGGGATAAGAGAAAAGGTTTAGTCTGGATTGATTTCATTTTCAATCTTTTTTACTGCATGATGATAACTTGCTTTGAGAGCACCTTCTGAAGTTTTTGTGATTTCACTGATTTGCGCATAGCTCAAGTTTTCAAAATACTTCATATTGAATACTAATCGTTGCTTTTTGGGTAATTTTAAAAGAAGCTTTTGTAGCAATAACTGTATTTCATCCCCCTCAATATGTAATGTGCTATCTAAGTATCCAGCCATTTTATGTTCATGGTCTTCTAGACGGAAGAAATTTCGCTTTTTCTTTTTTTCAAGAAAATTGAGACATTCATTAATAGCAATTCTGTACAGCCAGGTAAATAGGCTTGAATCTCTTTTAAAGTTATTAATGTTTTTGAAGGCTTTGACAAATGTGTTTTGGACAAGGTCATCGGCATCTTCATGAATAATAACCATTTTACGAATGATACTATAGATCCGTTTTTGATAATGATTTACAAGCATTCGATACCCTTTTTCCCTAGTTTGGGGGTTGTTGATTAGCTTTAGTAGTGAGGTGTCGTCCAATAGATTCATTTCCTAATTAGACTCGTTAGGTTGGGATAAGTTTAATGTTAGGGTACGATTAGATTAGAAAAGGAAAGGAGTGTGCTGATTATGAGTAGTTTAAAATGTATTTGGGAAATGGAGACGTAGAGGAATTAATTTAAATGAAAAGAGCCAAAAAGCTATCATGCCTTTGGCTCTTTTAGATATAATGAAGGTAGAAGAGAATTAGATCTCCAAAATATAGTCTAATATTCCAGCATTTTTACCTTTCGGTCTGGTAACGACCAAGGGGTATTTCTCATTCAGCTGGATAAGCCGTTCGGCCATGCTGCCAATAAATAGGGCAGTGGCCGCCGTTCTTCCTTTGGCACCGATGATGATTCCATCCACATCGAGTTCTTCTGCTTTTAAAATGATGTCTTCCACCGGATCATCGTTATTGTCGACGGTGTAAACCGGTCTTATGTCAAGCCCTTTGGTGTCGATTTTACGAATGAATTTCTTATAATTAACCTCCGCATTTTTCTTCATGACATCCGCAAACTCTTCATAACTTTTGCCTGTGAGGTGATATCCTGAAGGCACGGAGAAGACATTTTGGCAAATGATCTCCACATTCCCCCCATTACGTTCTGCTATCATGATGGCTTCTTCCAACGCGTCTTTGCTATAATCAGAAAAATCGATGGGCACCAAAAGCTTGTTTACCTTGGGATTGGTGATGGTTTCCGGGATAATGGTGAGGGAACAAGAGGCCCTTCGAGCCAATCGTTGTGAAACGACTCCACTACCTGCCAAAGTGGTTTTCCGGCCGACCAAAATCATGTCTGCTGATTTTTCATGGGCAAGTTTCAGTATTTTTTTGGAAAGCTGGCCCTCTTTTACCACGTAGGAGAGTTCAGTATCCAGGTCCTTGGAAAAGTGCTCCTCTACCACTGCCTTCATTTGCCCTTTTCTTTCGTCCACCATGTTTTCCACCAAGTTGGGAAATTCCTGCAAAATGTCTTTGGGCATTTGCAGATTACGGATGACATTGGTGAAATAGATCTTTTTGGTATGGTTAATTTGAGCAATGAACGATGCGAATTTAACCAACGTGACATCCATTTCAGATAGGTCCAGGCAAACGATGAGTTTTTTAATTTGGTACATTTCCTAAGCAGCTAAATTTGATGCGATACGATATAATGATTATACGGTAAAAGCAGTTAAAAATTATTTTTAATGTGATGGTTGGCTTTTTCCGTTAATTGCCAACTTATCTCCGAATATAAGGTTAATGTTCAAAATTTACCAAGGATTAGCCTTGCAAGTACTAATCTTCTACATTTTCTTGACAATTCGGAACTTCGGCCAAATTGATCCTGAATTTGGAGAAGATATTGCATCCTCTTGGGATTGTGGACATTAGTTCCCAATGAAAACATTTTCACAAAATCACATGGCTTTCGATGGGGATTGAATTTGTTTTTGTCTTCTCTCATCTTGTTAAATACATGCAAATATATGGTTAAATCTTTATTTGTTTTAGTTAAATATTGTTTTTGTGTATAAATTTTTGATATTATAAAATAATTTATAGGCTTTGTGCCTTGTGCTTGGTGCGTTGGTATGTTGGTTTTTATCCTGGAGGGATTTGCTAGGGCCTGCTCGGTTAGGACCAAGTCGGTATGGGCAGCACAGAGGGGAACAAAATCCAGATTTCCGGTTTATTTTTATCATTCCCTGATCTAATTTGTATATTTGCAGAGGCTCGGGCCGCAGACATGTTCAAACTTCACAATTAACAAAAATGCCGAGTGAAGCCTATTCTCAAAACCAGGCCTCATCCGCCAACGGCGGACCTCGTTTCTTCGGAAGCAGGATAACAGTGGAAGGTTGCGAAATTTTGGCAGCTCAAATCTTGTCTATAAAGAGGTTTTGTAACACTCCAAGGTCCGGGCTTTATTTTTTTTCTGCCATTGGGACATGAAGGATCCAGGATTAAGTAATATTTCTGGGAGACTAATTTTTACATGGTCTTATGAAATAGAATTTCATACGGTTAAAACGATGGACTTCCTCCACAGGGCAAACGCCTTTAAAAAAAATGTTCCTATTTGCATTTATATTTGCCGTTCCTACGGAACTTTCCCTTTTGTGTGTAATCATTTTTGTTGCAGGTTGTCACCTGCACCTTCTATATGCCCCTCCGCCAAAGGCGGATTAGGCAGGATGTTCAGTTGCTTAACGCATATTCAGGGTTTAACCTCAGCCAAGCCAACCATTATGCATGAGCAGATAGCCGCGACGGCTTGTAGGATCCAAATCAACTAATCATTCTTCAGCCTATTCCGCCATTCGGCACCATAGGCTACTGCGGTTTCCAATGTACAAATCGGGGCAAAGTGCCCGCGGCACGGTAAATTATGTAACCTGCGGATTCATCCGCAGGAACTTAAGCGCTCCTCAACTTCCCGAAGGAGTGCCAGCGGCACGGATGATAGCTCATCTACACGAAATTAGTATTAAATGCGTTTGCCACATTTGACAAACCATCAGGGAAATCACTTTTAGCCTCTTGAAGTTCTTTAGTTCAGGCTGACATCTCTTTACTAATAGTTTAAAAGTGTTTGCCCTAGAGGAACTGCCAATTTTCATTATGTTGTAAAATGCCCCCTACTTTTCGGCTTGATCCAGGTTCATGCCATGTTTCTGGGGGCGATAAATTTCTGCATTTATCGAAACAATGATACACTTCAAGGCTTCAACGAACAAAGCACTTATAATTTCTTTTCTGTGAAGGGTGCATTATGCACTTGGTGCCAGTGGTCCTTTGTGGAAATTTTAGTTATTCGTGGCATTATGGATCAAGCTACAACGTTGGCGAAGATAAATATAGTAGGAGCATAGTGACCACCAGTTCCCTAAATAGCTTTCGGACCGCCTCGTGCAAACAATAAACGATAAAGTTGACCAGTTTATAGAAATAAAAAGGGGGGATGAAAATCATACTCCCCCTTTTGGATTGTTGTGGTTAATTGTGTTTATGAAATGCTTAATAGAGAATTCTGAAACGGATAGTCCCTTCGATCTCTTTTAGTGCATCGATGACATCATTTGAATAACGCTTGTCAATGTCCGTAATGACATATCCGATCTTTTCGTTTGTTTTCAGGTATTGGCCGACAATGTTGATTTTATAGCTGGCGAGTACCTGATTGATTTTTGCCAATACCCCAGGAGCGTTTTGGTGGATATGAATCAAGCGGTGAGCGTCCTTTAGGAATGGCAACTGGATATTGGGGAAGTTTACGCTGTTAAACGTATTCCCACTATTGATATATTCGATGATTTTACCTGGTACGAACTGGGCAATGTTTTCTTGGGCCTCCAAGGTACTGCCACCGATATGTGGCGTTAGGATGGTGTTTGGGCAACCGATCAATTCGGATTCAAACGGCTCATCATTGTTCTTGGGTTCTGTCGGGAACACGTCCACCGCAGCACCTGCCAAATGGCCACTTTCCAGTGCATCCCTAAGGGCGGGAACATCCACTACATGGCCGCGGCTAAGGTTGACCAGAATGGCACCTTTTTTCATCTTGAAGATTTTTTCTTTGTTCAAGATGTTTTTATTTTCTGTTCTGCCATCCACATGGAGCGAGATGATATCACAGGTTTCCAGCAACTCGTCCAGTGAGTCTATTTTAGTGGCATTTCCGAGGGCCAAACGTTCTACGATGTCGTAATAGAAAACATTCATACCCATGTTTTCAGCCAACACTGAAAGCTGGGCGCCAATGTTTCCATAACCAATGATACCTAGCTTTTTGCCCCTCACTTCAAAGCTTCCAGAAGCAGACTTGTTCCAGATCCCTTGGTGCATTTTTAAGGTTTTGTCATGGAGGTTTCGCATCAGGAAGATGATTTCCGATATGGCCAGTTCCACCACAGAACGAGTATTGCTAAAAGGGGCGTTGAAAACCGCGATGCCCTTTTCCTGACAGGTTTCCAGGTCGATTTGGTTGGTGCCGATGCAGAAGGCGCCGACAGCCATCAGCCTGTTGGCATTTTCAAGGACCTTTTTGGTGATCTGTGTTTTGGAACGGATGCCTATAATAGAGACATTCTTTATCTTCTCACACAATTCCTCTTCGGACATAGCAGAACTTACCACTTCCACGTTGTAGCCTTCTTGCTTCATGATTTCCACACCGATAGGGTGGACATTTTCCAATAGAAGCACGTTTATTCTGCTTTTTGGATAGCTGAATTTTTTGTTCATTTTATTAACATACAAAATTTCATCCAGACTGGGAGCAATATGGTCCGCTTTTGATGAAACCTTAGGTCTATTGATATTTTCGGTAAATGCGTAAAATTTATTGGCCAATCCAGAAGCCTTGATCTCATAATCTGTATAACCATCACCAATGACATAGACGTCACCTTCTAGCTTTAAGCTTTTGATAGTGGCGGGCTTGCCGTTATTATTGGATAGGAGGTTTTCCTTGTTAAGGTCAATGATATTGCCTGCTTCATCATAGATAAAATCATTGGCAAATACATTTTCCTCCTTCAGGCCATAAGCAGCCACCACCGGGGTGATAAAATCCTTAAAGCCATTGGACAGGATATAGATGTTTTCAGCATTTTCTTGGAAAAACTCCCGGTTTCGCTGAAAAGATTTGGACACCTTTTGCTTAAGCGCATCTATAAGCTCTGCGATTTGCGATTTGTTGGCTTGAAGGATTTCGATTCTCCTTTCCAAGCTTTCGCGCAGATTCAATTTCCCTTCCATGCCCAAGTCCGTGATGTCCTTGATGGCTTGCAATTTTTCATCTCTTTTGGGATCATTTCTCAAGCTGATCTCTCCCAAAATATCCAACGCTTCTACCTGCGTAAAGGTACTGTCAAAATCGATGATAAACTTTTTATCAGTGGTCATTTTGTGGTGAACTTTTAATGATTTGCGCGTAAATTTAGCATTTTCTTAATTTATACGAATGTTTGTTGTCAAAAATACTTTCAAAATTTTTAAATGTTTTTTAGTCGATTACGACGTATTTTTGTAAAATCACTGAAATAAACGAAATAGCTATGAAAATGAAGGTTCCTGTGCTTTTGGTACTCCTTTTAACTTTTTCTTTTTTTGCTTGCGACGATGCAAAAAAAGTCCAAGAAACCACTGGGGAGACGGCAAGTGAAGACGGGGTTTCTGGCACTTACGGTGCACCCCTTAGTGAGGATGGAATGTTTTCCCTCACGCATATGTTGGAGACGTTAAAGTCAGAGGAGAAATTTGAGGGAAAGATCAGTGGTGAAATCGACGAGGTCTGTGTGAAAAAAGGATGTTGGTTGACGATGGACTTGCCAAATGGGGAGTCAATGCGGGTGACGTTTAAAGATTATGGCTTTTTTGTGCCTAAAAATGCCCATGGATATCCAGTGGTGCTTGAAGGAGAAGCGGTGAAAGTCGTTACCGATGTGGCTTCTTTGAGGCATTATGCCCAGGATGGGGGTGCATCAGCTGAAGAAATAGAGAATATTACTGAACCGAAAGAAGAGTATACTTTTGTTGCGACAGGAGTTTTGATTCAATAGAAATTTTAAGAATATGGCAATAGCATTGGATAATTTACGTGTAGGTAGGGTTTATTATTTGACCAATTATGGAGAAAACCGTCACCTGGAGGTATTGGAGCGGATAGGAAGGGAAAATTTTCAGGTAAAGGATTTGGATACCTTGGAAATCTACGAGTTGGACGAATTGTTGAGATGGGGGATTGGTAAGGACTATGATCTGGATGAGGTAAGATGAACATGTTCCGAAGAATAAAAGGAGGATAAAACTCCGTTTAAGCCAATTTAAGATAAGTCTGGTGGATATCAGAAAAAATACCGCTGGAGGTTCTGTTCCAGCGGTACAAGATTAGTTATGGTAAATGCCAGTCCGTTTATAGTTTAATTCCATCCACCACCCAAGGAACGGTACAGGTCCACAACTGATAGGAACACCTCTTTTCTTGTATTCGTCATTTCTAACTCTGCTTCCAAAGCTCTTGCTTGGGCGGTAATAACCTCTAAATAGGTCGCATAACCTCCTCTGAAAAGGTCATTGGCTATTTGAATAGAATTTAGGAGAACTTGGGTTTCCTCTTCTTTGAGGGCGTATTTCTTTTTCATTTTATCCACCCGCCTGAGATTAGTCAAGACCTCTCTATAGCCATTCATGATAGCTTGTTGATATTGATAATAAGCTATTCGATTATTTGCAATGGACTTATTAAATCCAGCTCGGATTTTAAACTGTTGGAATATAGGGGCGGTAATGCCACCAAGAAACCCTACTGTAAGCGCTCCCGGGAAATTGAAAGCAGAAGGAATGTTCTGTTCATTTAGACCGATATATGGCGTAAGGCTTAAGGAAGGGAAAAATTCTGCCCTAGCAGCGGCAAGGTGTGCATCAGTAGCCAGTAATTCAAGCTCTGCCTGTTGGACATCGGGCCTTCTAAGCAATAGATCCGTGGGGACACCAACATTGATTGCTTCTGGCAAGTTTATATCCAAGAGTGATTCTGCCCGGGGTATTTCTTCGGGATACCTGCCCAAGAGATAGTTTAGGGAATTTTCAGCAGCAATGATTTCCTGTTCTTTTTCATATCGTAGGCTTTTGGTGGCCAATAACTGGGCAGCAAATTGCTGAACGGCCAGTTCGTTAGCCCTTCCGGCCATTTTTTGAATTTTGATCAGCTCAAGGGCAATTTCCTGGTAATCAATGTTTTTATTGATGGTTTCCAGCTCTTTATCAAATCCTAGCAATTCATAATATAGCTTTGCTACTTCTGCAATTAATGTGGTCTGTACCAGCAAGCGTCCCTTTTCTGTAGCCAGTATCCGCTGATGGGCAGCTTTCTTTCGGTTTTTGATCTTTCCCCAAAGGTCAATTTCCCAAGTGCTTTGAAATCCTAAAAAGCTACGTTCAATCTGATTGTCCACGTTGCGGTCTCCATTAACGGTACCGGAGAGTAGATTGGGTTTGATATTTCCAGACCTGTACCTAGCGATACCGTCTACTGTGGGATATAGTCTCCCTTTTTCTATGCGGTATTGTGCGGTGGCTACCTCGATACGCTCTACGGCTGCTAGCATATCCAAGTTGTGTTCCAATGCCTCTTCGATCAAACTGTTGAGGTTAGGATCGTTGAAGAATTTGTTCCATGGAATATGCGCAATGTTAATAGAGTCTTTTTCTCCGATAAAAGTTGCGGGTATTTTCGGCATATCAGGTTTTTCGGGGATGTCTATGGATTTGCACCCCCCGAAAATTCCCGCTATTATAATGATTGACAGTATTACTTTTTGATCAATTCGGATCATTATATTAATTATTAGATAGCGAAACCGCTATGTTTTCCACTTTATTTTTCATCTTGGTCTTATTCTTTTTCCTTCTACTGGAAAACAGTACATAGAGGCCAGGAATAAGGAACATGCCAAAGACCGTTCCGCTGAACATTCCTCCCAATGCAGCGGTACCTATTGACCTGTTGCCGAGTGCTCCGGCTCCTGTGGCCATACAGAGGGGTACCAGTCCTGCCATAAAAGCAAAGGAAGTCATCAGGATGGGCCGTAATCGGGACACGGCGCCAGTAATTGCTGCCGGGATTATGTCCATGCCTTCTTTTCGCTTTAGAACCGCAAATTCAATAATCAGAATCGCGTTTTTGCCCAGCAAGCCTATCAACATAATGAGGGCCACTTGGGCATATATGTTGTTTTGAAGGCCAAGTAAATAGAGGGCTGCAAAAGAACCGAATACCCCGGCTGGTAAGAACAGAATCACTGGAAGTGGCAATACAAAGCTTTCGTACTGCGCTGCCAGCAGTAGGTAAACGAAGACAAGGCAGATGATGAAAATGTAAATGGCCTGATTGCCTGAACTTACTTCCTGACGCGTCATTCCGTACCAATCATAGCCATATCCTTTAGGCAGTTTTTCTGCCGCTACTCTTTGGATGGCAGCCACAGCATCACCACTACTGTACCCTGGCGCAGGGATACCTTTTACCTTTGCCGAGGTGTACATGTTATGTTTACTCAACTGTTCTGGGCCGTATACTTTTTCCAAATTAATGAAAGAGGAGATAGGGACCATTTCACCGCCGTCATTCTTAACATGGACTTTCAGCACGTCTTCTGGATTAGCTCTATATTGTGGTCCGGCCTGCATCATCACATCATACATGTTTTCGAAGCGAACAAAATCGGAGGCCAAGACACCTCCCATCAGTATTTGTAAAGTGCTCATGGCATTACTGATGGTAACGCCTTTTTTGGCGGCCATGTCTTGATCTACATTTACCATATACTGGGGGAAGTTTGGATCAAAATCCGACTTCACTTCACCAATTTCAGGCGCATTGTCCAGCGCTTCCACAAAATCCTCGATCACTAGTGAGAGCTTCTGAAGATTGCCACTGCCTGTCTGGTCGAGCACCTTCATTTGGAATCCACTGGAATTACCAAAACCAGAAACCGTAGGAGGAAGGAAAAACTGCACTTGGGCATCGGAAATATCCGCCGTGCGGGCATAGAGCTCATCGATAGTCTCCTGAATAGAAGCTTCTCGCTCATCCCAATTTTTCAGATTGATCATGCCCATCCCATAGGATGCTCCGGACAGTCCTGTGGACAGGCTATATCCTGCAAGGGTGGATACTGCGGCAACTTCATCCAGCTCCTCAGCAGCTTGCTGAATATGGTCAAGTACCTTTTCTGTCCTTTCTACGGTGGCACCGGATGGGGATACGACATTGATGTAAACCATACTCTGATCCTCAACAGGAATGAATCCCGAAGGCAATACTTTGGCCACTCCCCAAGTGCCTATGAAAAAGGCGACAAGCATGATTACGGTCACTAATCGCCGTCCCACTAGCACCCCCAATGTATTACGGTATTTGCCTGAAAAGGACTCATAGGCCCTGTTAAAGCCATTGAAAAAGGTGTTGAGAAGCGTCTTTTTCTGTTCTGTACCGTAATGGTTTTTTAATATAATGGCGCACAATGCGGGCGTAAGGGTCAAGGCATTGATTCCAGAAATAACAATGGCAATGGCCAGGGTAATCGAAAACTGGCGATAGAAAATTCCTACGGGACCATCAAGAAATGCAACAGGGATAAATACCGCCGACATGACTAACGTAATGGACACGATGGCACCTCCAATATCCTTCATTGCTGCCAATGTAGCTTCCATGGGAGGGAGATGGTCTTCCTCCATTTTGGCATGCACGGCCTCTACTACTACAATAGCATTGTCCACGACAATACCGATGGCCAGTACCAGAGCAAATAGGGTCAGCATATTGATGGAAAAACCAAATAACTGCATAAAAAACAAGGTGCCGATCAATGCTACGGGTACGGCAAGTGCTGGAATTAAGGTAGACCTGAAATCTTGGAGGAATATAAAAACGACCAAGAATACCAAAATAAAGGCTTCGATCAATGTCTTTAATACTTCATGGATAGAGGCGTCAAGAAAGCGCGAAACATCATAGGTGATTTTATAATCTACACCCGGAGGAAACGATCCTTGCTTCAGTTCTTCCATGCGTTTTTTTACCCGCTGGATGACATCCCTGGCATTGGATCCGGGACGCTGGATGATCATGATTGACGCAGCAGGTTTACCGTCGGTTTTAGAGATACGTCCATAGTTCAATGAACCAAACTCTACATCTGCTATATCTCCAAGTCTTAGGATAGAACCGTCTTTATTGGCACGGATTACCAGGTTTTCATATTCTTTGGCCTCATTGAACTTACCGGAATACCGAAGGCCGTACTGGATCATCTGCGCTCCTTTGCCCGAGCTTACCCCTACTTGACCGGGAGCTGCCTCTACATTTTGGTTGTTTAAGGCGGCTTTTACCTCGTCAGTAGAAACTTGGTAAGCGGTCATGCGGTCAGGTTTTAGCCATATCCGCATGGAATAATCTTTCGTACTCATGATTTCGGCAAAGCCCACTCCGTCTACTCTCCTTAGTTCCTGAAGGACATTTAGATCAGAGAAATTATATATAAACTGCTCATCCATAGAGGGGTCGCTACCCATCACATTGATGTAGAGGAGCAGTCCTTCTACTTCCTTTTCTACGGTCACACCTGCTTTGATGACATCCTGTGGCAAATCATTTACGACTGTAGAAACACGGTTTTGTACTTCCATGGCCGCTTCATCTGGGCTGGTTTCCGCCCCAAAATATACCTTGATTTTGGAAGTACCCCGGTTACTGGACACTGAAGACATGTACATCATCCCCGGTACACCGTTTATGGCTTTTTCCAATGGGGTTGTCACAGTTTTGGCTACCACCTCGGAATTAGCTCCCCGGTATTTTGCCCTGATCGAAACGGCTGGAGGAGCGATGTCCGGGAATAGGGCTACGGGCAACGAAAAGAATGTCAGTGCTCCGAGTAAGACAAAGAAAAGGGATATGACCAAAGAAAGGATTGGTCTTTTGATAAATAAAGACAGCATGAGGTTGAAATAAGGTCTTGGTGGAATTATTGAACGGTAGGGGTTTCCTGAAGGGGGCTTAAGTGATGCGCAGCAATAAATTTCGGCTGGATGGTCATGCCCTCTTGCAAGTCCTGAATCCCTTCATAGACAATCTTATCACCTTCCTCAATTCCTGATTCCACTACATAATAATGGGAAAACCGAACTTTAGGGATAAATGATTTCATTTTCACTTGATTGTTTTCGTCCAGTACAAAAACGTAATGACGGTCTTGTATTTCAAAAACTGCTTTTTGTGGAACCATCAAAACATCGTGTACTTGGTTGGTGAGGACTACTTTACCTGTAGCTCCGTGTTTTAGGATTTGCTTTTGGTTAGGAAATCGTGCCCGGAAAGCAATGGAGCCTGTGTTGGCATTGAATTCTCCTTCCATGGTTTCGATTTTACCTTCATAAGGGTAGGGGGTGCCATCAGCTAGAATTAACTTCACTATATCATTGTTGGAGTCTTCTTGGGTGTTGACATATTCAAGGTATTCCCTCTCCGATACATTAAAGTAAACATGTACTGCACTGATGTCAGATACCTTGGTGAGCAAACTTCCTTGATCCAAAAGGCTACCTATTCTATGGGGTATTCTATCTATTATTCCACTGAAAGGTGCTTTGATTTCGGTATATCCAAGTTGGGTGTCGGCATGGGCGTATGCTGATTTGGCCTCTTCAATTTTGGCGAGCACGGCATTGTGCTTTGCCAATGCCACTTTTAATTCCGATTCGGAAATGACATTTTTATTTACCATAATCCGAAGCCTATCTACCTCGTATTCCAATGCTTTCGCTTCTGCTATTGCACTTGTGAGGTTAGCACTGGCTTTTGCCAATGCCGCTTTGTATTCTTCATCATTGGTTTTGAAAAGGAGCTGTCCCTTTTTTACGTATTTACCTTCATCGATGAGTATTTCTTCCAGAAAACCCGGAACGCGTGATCGCAGCTCCACGTTCTGAATAGCTTTGATATCCGCTACATATTCCCGGTAAAGCGCCGTGTCAATGGACGTTACCTGCATGACGGGAAGCGATTTTTCTCTTATCTTTTTCTCTCTTGGCTTACTTTCTGTCGAACAGCTGCTGTAAAGCATACAGGCAAAAACCAATAGGGTAATGGTGAAATAGTGAGGAGCGTGTAAAATTTTCATAATTGACTAAGCAGCAAAACTTATGCTAAAATTTTAAATATTGTGGATTTTTTCCACAATTTAATCTGCAAATCTATTCATTACACGCTCTTTTCATAGTGTTATTTTTTAAACGGTAGATGTTCGTGATAGCTTGTCTTCTTGTTGTTCTTTAGGTCGTTGAGGTTATTTTAAAGCTGTCTGAATTAATCGGTTTTTGTGTGTTTTTTTGATAAATTAGGCTTCTGTATATTTTAGGCATGATTTTTGTAAAAAGGAGTTCGCTTATTTGACTTTGATATCAAAAGGCAACCTTGCGTTGATGCCTTTCATTTGTTGAATGTTTTCGATTTTTTCAAGAAGACGATAGGAGTTTCCAAATCGATAGTTCATGTATCGGGCTTCGATATCAGTGCCCAATTCAGTCATGATCTGTTCCAAGATGGTTTTTTGTTTGGGGTAGTAAAGGACTCTGTAGTCTTCACCCACATCAGCTTTGTTTGCTGCGATTTGAATTGCATCATCCAGTCCTCCAAGGATGTCAACCAGACCATTTTCTTTGGCTTGGCGGCCACTCCATACCCTTCCTGATGCCACTTCCATGACGGCTTCCTTGCTCATCTTTCGCCCATCAGCCACGCGAGTGATAAACGTGTCGTAACCGTCTTCGATCTGTTTTTGGATGATGTTTTTTTCGACTTCGCTCAGCTGACGGGTAGGGTTCATAAAATCCGAGAATTCACCGGTCTTTGCCACATCCGTCGTGATCCCCAATTTATTGTTAAGGAGGCCTTCAGCATTGAACCACATGCCGAATATGCCAATTGATCCAGTGATGGTATTGGGCTGGGCGACGATGGTATCGGCTGGTGTAGAGATATAATATCCTCCTGATGCAGCCAAAGATGACATGGATGCAATGACAGGTTTTACCTTTTTGGCTTCATTCATTTCTCTCCAAATGACTTCAGAGGCCAAGACAGACCCACCCGGTGAGTTTACACGGAGGACGATTGCCTTGATGTCATCATCCATTCGTGCCTTTTTGATTTCCTGCGCAAAGATCTCTGAGCTGATGGTGCCTTCCACTTTGCCACTGACGATCTCTCCTTCCGCCACGATCACGGCAATGCGATTACTGGCGGTCAGGTTTTTGGTTTTGGCGGTTTTATTGATGCCTGAGATGTTGATGGTGGTGATTTCAGCGTCCGCTTCCAAACCAAGCTTTTCCCGAAGGAGGTCTTTGACTTGATCGTCGTACCAAATCCCGTCCACTAGGCCCAGGTCAGCAGCATCTTGTGGCTCACGCACCAGCATCTGATCATTGGCTTTTTTGAGCGTGTCAAACGTCAATGACCTACTCTCCGCTATTTGACGAATCATGTAATCGTTCATGTCGCCCAGGAATGACTCCGTTTGTAGGCGGTTGGCATCACTCATTTGGTCGAGAATAAAAGGTTCTACGGCACTTTTAAATTCCCCAACCCTAAATATCACCGGTTCTATTTCAAGTTTCTCCAGCATGCCCTTAAAAAACAATATTTCGGAGGAAAGGCCATTGAATTCAAGTCCTCCCATGGGGTTAAGGTAGATCTCACTGGCAGCGGATGATAGAAAATATCCTCCTTCACTGTATAATTCTGAATAGGACACGATAAATTTCCCGGATTCACTAAAATCAATCAGCTCATTCCGGAGTTCGGTCAGGACGGCAGGATTTGCCATGACGGTTCCAGCTTGGAGGTATATGCCCTTTATATTGTTGTTTTCCTTAGCGGTACGGATGGCCTTTTTTACATTTGCAAGCCCGATTTTATAGGCTGCGGGAATAGGGCCAAACGATGAAAGGTCAATATTGTCTTCAGATGTCCGTTCCACCAATACAATATTTTCTAAATTGATATGGAGAACAGTATTATCGCTGATGGTGACTTTTTCTTCTGCAGTGGATAACGTGATCAGACCAGCAAATAAAATGAAACTGATGACCGAAAAAATCATCAACCCCAAAATTACTGCCAGCACATTACTTAAAAATTTCATAGATTATGCGTTTTTGATTAGCTCGAAAATACGTCTTTTTTCTTATTTCTGTTAGTTTTGAAAGGTGAAATTAAATCAAGATATGTCACAAGTAGTGTTGTTAATCGGAGGGAATTTGGGGGATAGGGAAATGCTGATCCATGCTGCCGTGGAACAGCTCGGAAGAAAATTCAGGTTGGTCAAAACTTCATCCCTTTATGAAACAGCCGCTTGGGGAGGGAAGTCCTCAGGCGATTACCTTAACCAAGCGGTGGTGGTTGAAACCGATTGGGAACCCGAAAAGGTGTTGGATTTTACGCAAGCCGTGGAGATTGATTTGGGAAGAAAGCGTAAAGAGAAATGGGGAGATCGAACCATGGACATTGATATTATCTATTTTGGGAATAGGGTTATTAAAACCGCAAGGTTGGCAGTGCCACATCCGCACTTGCCTGATAGAAAGTTTGTGCTGATGCCATTGGTAGAAATCATGCCGGATTTTGTTCATCCTATATTGAGGAAGACGAACCAAGCGCTTCTCGATGCATGTACCGATATCGGAAAGGTGATAAAACTGTAATGCGGGTAAAAAAGCTGATTTTTATTGCAAGTAATGCCAATAATTGGCAAATTTGAGGCATCATGAAGTCATAATTAACAATTTCGGAGATTTTTGGCCTCTTAAGGTCATGTATGCGGTGTTCTTTACGTCAAGGGAATGCACTGCTATTTTTCATTATATCTTTTCTTAATTATGACATTAACGAATATTATTCATCATTTTAAAAAGGCACTGAGTGGCGAAGAAGAGGACTTTACAGTAGGAAGTATCCGAAAAGCCATCTTTTACCTGTCCATTCCTATGATCCTGGAGATGCTCATGGAATCACTGTTTGCAGTGGTAGACATTTTCTTTGTAGGTAAATTGGGGGTGCAAGCTGTGGCTACGGTGGGATTGACCGAATCGGTGCTGACCATTGTGTATTCGGTGGCCATCGGGCTGAGCATGGCCGCGACGGCTGTGGTAGCGCGAAGGATAGGGGAGAAGAAAAAGAAAGCCGCCTCCCAAGCAGCCTTTCAAGCCATCATTATTTGTGCGGTATTGGCCATGACGATTGGTGTGTTGGGCTTGTTTTTCGCTAAGGACCTCCTTACCCTGATGGGGGGCGATCCAGCGTTGGTAGCAAGTGGATTTGGCTACACCCAGGTGATCTTTGCAGGAAATATCAGTGTAATGCTGTTGTTTTTGATCAATGGAGTATTCCGGGGTGCGGGCAATGCCGTCATTGCAATGCGTACACTATGGTTGGCAAATGGCATCAATATCGTATTGGACCCTATGCTGATCTTCGGGATCGGCTTTTTCCCTGAACTTGGTCTGGAAGGGGCTGCTTGGGCCACTACGATCGGTCGATCAGTAGGCGTCTTGTTTCAGTTGAGTGTCCTTTTTCGCGGAAAAGCGATCATTAGCTTTAATTGGGATGTTTTGCGCTTCAGGTGGTATACGGTAAAAAATATCCTCAAAATCGCCATCGGCGGAATGGGCCAATTTCTCATTGAATCGGCCAGTTGGATTGTACTCATGCGGATCGTCTCCAATTCAGGAAGCGTCGCTTTGGCGGGTTTTACCATTGCCATACGCCTGATCATATTTGCCTTACTTCCTGCTATGGGCTTTTCAAATGCTTCGGCCACATTGGTCGGCCAGAACCTGGGCGCCAAAAGGCCTGACCGAGCAGAACAGTCCGCTTGGAAGGCTGCGCATTACACGGCGCTTTTTTTAGGAAGCATTGGCCTACTGTTTTTCTTTTTCGGGGAATACATCATCAGCTGGTTCAATGATAACCCGGAGGTGATTCAAGTAGGAACCGATGGGCTTGGGATCATTTGTTTGGGCTATGTGTTCTTTGCTTATGGTATGGTCATGAGCCAATCGCTTAACGGAGCTGGCGATACGAAGACCCCTACGTTAATTAACATTGTGGTGTTATGGCTGTTTCAGTTGCCTTTGGCCTATGTGCTCTCTCAGTGGTTTGACATGGGAGAAATTGGGGTGTTTATAGCCATTGCTGTAGGCCATTCCGTTCATGCACTGGTCAGCGGTTTTATCTTTAACCAAGGAAAGTGGAAGCTGAAGGAGGTATAGCAGAGAAAGATAAAGGAAAGAAGCTGTCTCAAAAGCCATTTGCCCATGTTTATGGGGAAAGATTATTTGGCAACCAATTCAAAAGTTGCCTTTAAAAGACAGCTTCTTTCTGCTTTAATGGAAAGTCTATGGGAAGAATTCTTTCGGATCAAGCTATGTTTTCAAGTGCCTTTGTGTGCGCGGCTACGTTACCCATTTACGAAGGTAGGTGCTCGATAGCTGGCGCTCCTTTAGGTTTAACCAAGGTGAAAACCATGATGATGGAAGCTGCTTGCCCGATTATTTCTTCTCCAATGCAGTACCTTTAAAGATAATTCCTTCCCAACCGTTTTGGATAAAATTCCGGATATTTTGATGATCTTCTCCTTGGGGATTTCCCAAGACATCCTTGCGGTAAATGTCACCAAAAAGATTTAGCGTTTGCGCTTTACTAAGGCTAAGGAGTCGGCCAAGGCTGAAGATTTTACAGGATCCGTTGTTTTGACCGGCTTCATTGACCGTTTTACCATTGCTGAAATGCGTGGGGGTGAAAATGTAGTTTTCGTCAATGAAATCCATGGTTTCCTGAAAGGAAATTGCTTCTGGGTTTTGGCTGATTTTGTCTAGAAATGTCATTGTAGGTAATATCGTTTGCCCAAAAATAATAGGTTTTTCGTGATTTAACTTAAAAGTTAAGTGGTAAGCAAATTTCAAGTGTTTTGTGGCGTTTAATTTGTAAATTGAATAGGTTAAAATGATTTTTAAAAGATGAGAATCACAAATCTACAAAAGAAGGCATTGTCCGACTTACTACGGGAGGTGGGATTGAATGTAGTGGATTTTGAGGTGTCCGGGATGCACAAGGAGTTTAAAGTGCAGTACCGGTATGATTATTTTTCGTTTTCGATCAACCGAGTGGGGTTGCAGCAGTATTCCATTGGGATTTTACCTGTAAATTCCACCAAACCGATTAGCGAAACAGGTGATTGGGATTACCTCATATCCCGCTTTGGGGTTTGGGCGGAGCAGTTGGCCAAAGAGTTGAGCACTCCAACAGGCTGGGAGCATTTCGAAAGCGAAAATTACCTGGACCTGAAAGCAATAGATTTGGATAGGCCGTTCAGTTCAGAGGAGAAAAAGCAGGTCAGGAAGAGCTTAGATCATTACAAGTTTTATATTGATGGCCAATCGGCCTTTGGGGCAGAAGACAAACAGGTGATTTTGGATAAGCTTGAGGAATTGTCCGGAAAATTAGAGGAGATGAATAAATTTGACTGGAAGTCCCTGCTGATCGGAACCCTGGCAAATGTGGTCATGGTTTTGGGGCTTCCTTCAGAAGTCAGCGGATTGATATGGGAGGGGCTAAAAAGTGCTTTTGGAGGCCTTCGGATCGATGGTTAAAAAAATGCCTTTCAAGCTGTACATTGAAAGGCATTTTGATCACAGGACCATTCCCGTTTTATTTTTTCAGAAAATCCAGTAGCAACTTGTCCACCTCATCTCTGTGGGTGAGGGTCAGTCCATGGGGACCACCCGATATCACATGATATTCATTAGCGGTGATGCCTTTGGCAGCTTGGTCACTGGCACTTTTGATGGGGACAATATTATCTTCGTCACCGTGGATGATGAGGGTCGGTACGGAGACATTTTTCAATTCGGGTCTGAAGTCTGTTCCTGCCCAAGCTTCAGCACATTTAATGGTAGCGATGGGAGAGGCATGGGATGCAATGGAGAAATCGTAATCCAAGTTGGCTTGGGACATGCGATCAGTATTATTTTCATAATTATAGAAATTTTTATGAAAATCCTTCAAGAACCCTATGCGATTGCTTTTCAGGGCGTCCAAGATACCGTTCAGCATATCGGCAGGTACTCCGTCAGGGTTGTCGGTCTTCTGGGCTACCAATGGAATGATGGAGCCAATCAGGACTGCTTTTTTCACCCTGTCACCACCAAAGTCTGTAAAGTAGCGCACCACTTCACCTCCCCCCATGCTAAAGCCGACAATGGTGACGTCCTGTAAGTCCAATTGAAGGATGATTTCTCTCAGGTCACTTGTCAAGGAAGAATAATCATACCCTTCCAAGGGCTGTGAGGAAAGCCCGAAGCCTCTGCGGTCATAGCTGATCACACGGTACCCTGCATCCAAAAGGGTTTGTGTCTGGCCTTCCCAAGCTTGATGGCTGAGTGGCCATCCGTGGATCAGGATTACAGGCTTGCCTTTTCCATAGTCTTTGTAATATAAATCTACGGGATCTTTCCCTGTCTCATTGATCAAAAATGGCATGGTTAAATGTTTTTTAGGTTAGCAATGGTTTTCTACAATTGTAACGATTTGAACCGTAGGTTTGTTGAGGAAAAGTGGGATTATAGGTTGTCTGGTGTTTACTTTTCTTCTGTTAATTTTTCGCCATAAGCCTTGATGCTGTCGACCATGGCATTGGTGAGTTGCTGGAGTTCCGCTGGAGTGATCACGAAAGGCGGCATCGTATAGATCAGTTTTCCAAAGGGTCTAAGCCAAAGGCCTCTTTTGGTGAGTGCTGCTTGTATGGCCTTCATGTCCACTTCAGCTTTCATCTCCACCACGCCTATGGCCCCCAGCACCCTTACCTCTTTGACCGCCTCCAAGGTTTGGAGACCAGCAAGGGCATCATTCAAGTGGCTTTCAATGGCCTGGATTTCAGCTTTCCAGTCTTTGGCCAGTAGCAGTTCCAGGCTGGCCAATGCCGTGGCACAGGCCAATGGATTGCCCATAAAAGTGGGGCCGTGCATAAATACCCCTGGCGACCCGTCCGAAATGGTATGGGCCACATCAGCAGTACAAAGCGTGGCTGCAAATGACATGTAACCGCCTGTAAGGGCTTTACCAATACACATGATATCAGGGGTAATGGCTGCATGCTCGCAAGCAAACAATTTCCCCGTTCTCCCAAAACCGGTGGCAATTTCGTCTGCGATCAGGAGGATGTCGTATTTTTCACAATGTGTTTTTAGGGAGTTGAGGTAGTCAGGATGGTAAAAACGCATGCCTCCCGCCCCTTGAACGATCGGTTCGAGGATAAAGGCGGCGATTTCTTCGTGGTGGGAAGAAAGTACCCGTTCCACTTCTTCTAATTCCTCCGGTATCAGCTGTCCATGGAATGTCGATTGTGGGGCAGGTAGGAAAATTTGTGGGGATAAACGATTGTTGAAAATGCTGTGCATGCCGGTGACGGGGTCGCATACAGACATGTCATGCCAGGTGTCGCCATGATAGCCACTTCGCACCGTGGCAAAACGATTTTTACTTCCTTGCCCTTTGGAATGCCAATATTGGAGCGCCATCTTCATGGCCACTTCTACGGCAACTGAGCCAGAGTCACTGTAAAATACATGCTTTAATCCCTGGGGCACGACCTCCAGCAATGCTTGGGTCAGCTCAGCGGCAGGCCTGTGTGTAATTCCCCCAAACATCACGTGCGCCATGTTTTCCAACTGCTGCTGAATGGCACGATTGAGTGCTGGCACTTGGTATCCATGGATGGTGGACCACCAGCTGGACATGCCATCGATCAGTCGGGTGCCATCTTCCAATTCCAGAAAAACACCACTGGCTTTTTTTACGACCAAGTTGTCCATTGGCCTTGAGGCAGCGGTATACGGGTGCCAAATGTGTTTGTGGTCTATGGAAAGGATTTCTTCTTGGGTCATAAGTTTGGATTGCTATTGGTTTTGTTGATATTTTCTATCGCCCAGATAATAAACAAAGGGGATGGCAAATCCCCTTTGTTAGGAGTTCCTGATTTGCGATCAGGAACCATAATGACAGCAAAGAGACCGCTCTCTAAGCAGTCTGATTTTTATTTCTTAAAGTCCAGAAACTTCTGCTTCTCGGTGAATTTTTTTGACCAAGCCCTGTAGGACTTTGCCAGGACCACATTCTACAAAATCCGTTGCTCCGTCGGCGACCATGTTTTGTACCGACTGGGTCCACTTCACGGGAGCGGTAAGCTGGGCGATCAGGTTTTGTTTGATCGTAGTGATATCCGTTTCGCCTTTGGTACTGACGTTTTGGTAAATGGGGCAAACGGGCTGGTTGAAAGCCGTGGAGGCAATGGCCTTTTCCAGCTTTTCCCTGGCAGGTTCCATCAAAGGAGAGTGGAACGCTCCCCCCACAGGAAGTGGCAATGCCCGCTTGGCACCGGCTTCTTTGGCTTTTTCGCAGGCAATCTTGATGCCTTCGTTGGAGCCGGAAATGACCAGCTGACCAGGACAATTGTAGTTGGCAGCTACCACTACTTCTCCTGCTACACTGGCGCAGATTTCTTCCACTTTATCATCTTCCAAACCGAGGATAGCGGCCATCGTGGAAGGGTTGATTTCGCATGCTTCTTGCATGGCAAGGGCCCTTTGGTACACCAGATTCAGGCCATCTTCAAATGACAATGCTCCTGTCGCCACTAAGGCGGAGAGCTCTCCAAGAGAATGTCCTGCCGCCATATCAGGTTTGAAATCTGCGGTGGTCTTGGCCAGGATTACGGAGTGGAGAAATACCGCTGGTTGGGTGACCTTGGTTTCCTTGAGCTCTTCGGCCGTACCGTGAAACATGATCTCGCTGATCTTAAAGCCTAAAATCTCATCGGCTTGGTCAAACAGTTTTTTGGCTTCATCGTTGGATTCGTAAAGTTCTTTGCCCATTCCTGGGAATTGTGCTCCCTGACCGGGAAAAACATAAGCTTTCATATCCTTATCGTTATTTATGGTGCATGCTTTAAATCATTGGCTTACGACGGCAATCCGTTGCACGCCAAGGTAAAGTAATTTTGTGAGGCCAAATATACCAAAAAATAAGGCAAGGACTGAAGGCTACTTTAATTTCGTTTCTGCTTAGTGTTTTAGAGATCGTAGCCAATTGGCCGCTATGGGCCATTTGAAAAGATATTTTTTGACAGCGATGATGTAGGTACTTCCTAAAACGGATCAAGCCACTTTTCCAAGGGGTGAATGTTGAAATATTCTTATGAAAGAATACTTCATACCGTTAAACGATGGTTTCCGTCATGGGTGCTGCACGGGTTTTAGCCAGAATTTATGGGGGATAGGGAGGGCAATGCGGCTAAAACCGGCCATGTTGTATGGGCTAAGCATCGGGTGTGCTACCTACCGGACCCCTTGTATTCATGGAAGTTTCCTGAGTAGGGGATTTGTATTTCCCATGAAGATAAAACCTAGTCCCCCAGAAATATGGCTTGATCCTTCTTTGCCACCTTGGGTTCTATTTGGCCACGGATAAACGCTCATAAACACAGTTAGGGATCAATAGGAATAGTTTGGAGACTGGCAGTTTGCTTCATGGTAGCACCACGGATAACTAAAAAGGCCACAAAGTCGCAAAGGCACGAAGTGGATGCTGTAACCTAGGCGCAAGAAATTGATAATTACGGATCAAGCTACAACGTTGGGGAAGGGGGTTGGTTGGTGCTGAAAGCATGCAGATGACGCAGGTTATGAAGATTTTGCTGGTCTTTTTTGGAGGCAATCACCTTGGATTTTTTCAGCTCTACAGGGGGCTTCTAGCAGATATTTATCCCCAAACCCCATGCTGGAACCGAAGGCTGAAAGTCTTTGATCATCTTAGCCCAAGGCAAGGCCTTGGGGAGCAACCGCCATAACACATTCCTTTCAGGCTGAAAGCCTAGTTCAGCATTTCGGTAAACACCGCCTTGATCCCCCAAAACCATGGCGTGATCTTTCCTGATTTTGTGCCTAATGTACCTTTTGTGTGATACCATACTTATCACAAGTGGAAGCAGCTGAGGTCACATGAAAGGGGGGAGCGGATGGATCGATCAAGTGGATTCAAGATCTTCTTTGCTTAAAAACTTCATTTTGTCCTCTTCGGTAGGGAAGCGGCATGTTTCCCTTTTGCCAAACCACTTGTAACGGTTGCGGGCAATCCAGTCATAAAGTGGATCGCGAAGAAATCTCGGAATGACGATAAAAACATATAGTAACGGCCACAGCCCATTTAGCTTCTTGGCAATTTCAAGGGCCGCCCTGCTCTTATAATAAACCTGATCGTTTTGGAGCAGCACGATCGAATCCAAATAAGACTCATCTAAGTTTTTTCCTTTGAGCAGTTTTTTGCTCAGGTCGTCTTGCAAGGATGCTAGTTTGAAATGGTTTTTGGGGTCACGTTGGATGATGAAGTCTACCGCCTGATTGCACAGGTTGCAGACTCCATCGAATAAAACGATATCGTAACGATCGGTTAGCTTTGTCATTTGATGATCTGTATATGGCCTTTTAATTCTTCTTGGCCAGCACTTTCATCATTGGTGTCGTAAAGGACGGTGGCCGAATAGAAGTAAGTGCCTGCCGGAAGCTCATTTCCATTTTGGTCTCTACCATCCCAACGAATATAAATGTCATTTTCGTTTGATGTGGCACTGTTATATTCAAACACCAGACCGCCCCATCGGTTATAGATTTTTATTTCGACTGCTTCTACAAACCTTGGACACCTCGGGAAAGGATTGTCAAAGGCCATAAACGTATCGTTAGTGCCATCGCCGTTTGGTGTGAAGGCATTGGGAAGCTCATAATTGGGACAATTATCCACGCAAACAATATTGCTGGGCTCACTTTCATTTCCAGAACGGTCTACGGCTGTGATATAGTAACAGCCTTTATAATCTTCCAGATCTGAAAGGGTCGCGTCACGGCTCAGTGAGCTTTCGGTGCTGACCAATTCAAAAGTCCCCTCGTCACCAGTAGGAGAAAAGTAGATGTTGAAACTTCCCAGTTCATCATCGCAATCACCTGAGAAATCAGGCTCCCAACTCAAATCATGGTAGAAAGCATTGAAGTTGCAGTCTTCATTGGCCAGTAGTTCCTCACATACCGGCCCATCGAAAGTCAAGACAGGAGGGCAGGGCAGCCTATTGTCATCAGGACGGGCACATATAATTTGAGAATTGTTTATGAGGGGATACGTCAGCATGTCCACATTATATGCTCCCTTCGTGACCACATAATAGCAATACTCGGTTTCCCGGCTTAGGGGAATACCATTATGACTGCCGTCATCCAAGAAGGTAAATCCATTTGCGGTAACATCTACCTCTGCGATCAGCGTAAAGGTATCGGCATCGCTGGCATCTGGATCAGTCCTGTTTCTATAAACTTCATGGGTGTATTGGCCTATGCTGTTGTTCCAAGGAACATTGAACTCCCAGTTGAGCTCGATGGCTTCATTGATGATGGTAGGTTGGAGCCATA
The DNA here is from genome assembly GCF_000325705.1 of Echinicola vietnamensis DSM 17526. Taxonomy (NCBI): domain Bacteria; kingdom Pseudomonadati; phylum Bacteroidota; class Cytophagia; order Cytophagales; family Cyclobacteriaceae; genus Echinicola; species Echinicola vietnamensis. The sequence goes on from NC_019904.1 coordinate 3,337,867, forward strand.
CCGAAGAAGCCATGCTGGAAGTATCAATGGCTTGTCCGCCATCAAATAGCACTACTTGATAATTATACACCAACCCTTCGGTGTTCAATCCTGTGTCGGTGAACAAGGTGTCGCTAGTAGTGACCACGGTTTCCATATTGCCAGTGCCGCTAAACCCTTCCGAGCGGATCAGCTGGTATTCATAAGGGCCGGGGAATTGCTGGGTATCGATATCGTAGGGAGGTGTCCATTTTACGAAAATCTCTCCATTTTCTGCATTGGTTTCTTCCACGCTGACATTGGTAATGATGGGAACGTCCACGTCCACGGTCAAGCAGAATTCTTCAGAAACGATACTTTCGCCCCCTCGCGGCTGAGGAAAAGTCGCGACGAGTCGGTAACAATAGGTGTTACCAGGCGCCAGTCCTTCGCCGTCATTGTTGTCCAGGAACTCGAAGGTTTGCATATCGGTGGTGCCGATAAGCTCATAACCTTCCCTGATGCCCGTCTCACAGGAGTCGGGGGTATAAGGGTTACTGTTGACACTGCGCCAGATTTGCATGGATTCTGCGCTGTTGGTACAGGAATAGGGATCCCACGTAATATTGGCGGATCGCCCGACTCCTTGCGATACCGACTGGATGACGGGAGGTGGCCCCACTACCCGGATATTCCAGGTACGGATATCCACCAGGGCCGGCCCAGACTCAGGATCATCTGTAATCCGGATCCTTACCTGGTATTCCCTGGATCGAACGTGGTTACAGACGGTTTGCCAATCGAAGTTTACGATACCAGGAGAAGATTGGAACGTTTCTTCCGGACTGTAGGAGGCAGGAGAAGAGGTGATCTCTATGGGATCACCAAAAACCTCAATTTTTATGTCATCACCATCAGGGTCGCTTCCCTGTATGATGGCTTCTATGTTTTCACCAGCTACGACGCAGAGGTCATCTGGAATTTGGAGTTGTGGACGTTGGTTGTCCGAATTTTCAATGATGATCTGCATGTCCCTGACGACATATCCGATTTTTCGATACTCCCCATCTATCTTTCGCCATTCTTCAATATGAAAGGCGACGTTGTATTGTCCGGCAATTCCAGGGGCGTCCCATATGAGGTCTCCAGTGAGTGGATCCATGGAAATATATGGATTGGGGGAGCCATCTTCACGGTTAAAACTGAATTCACCGGAAGCAGGGCTTCGATAGTTATTTACGGGGCGCTGAAAATCCTGTAGGGGAACCACATCTTCAAAGCGGTAGGCAATGCTGTCTCCATCCGGGTCATAAGCTCCAGGATTGTGGATATAACGGGTGTTGATCTGGCCATTGTCCACAGGAGGGATGGTAAGGACTGGGGAATTGTTGACGCCTATAAATGGGTCGATGGTGATCATCGTTTCGATATAGAAAGGCGTGTCGACCGAATTGTCCATGTTCAGGGTCAGGTCATTTCGGTTAAATTCCTGAAACCGGATGGTGTATTCTCCGGGACCTTGGTACGTATGGGTGATGACAAAAACGTTCTTTTCTATTTGGTTGCCCAAGGATTCGACAGTACTGAATTCACTTTCGGTGTTGAGATTTTCTACTACCCTTCCATCTCCAAAATGGATCTCTCCGGGACCGAATACTACAGATGACCGTGTATCCGTATAACCGACTACCGTGATACGATAAGTGAGGGATTGGGTGGATATTCTTTCTGCAATGATCTCTCCTGCCCGGATGTGGGTGGCCATGGCCTGATGGAATCCAAAGAGGAATAGGATGGTGGAGAGTAGGAGAAAAGCTTTACATTTCATATATCTCATAAGTTTTTACACCGATTACGCTGTGATTTCCGTTTTTCACAGTGTATTACTTAAAAATTTTAACGTAATTTTACTTAAATTTTAAATACGTAGTTAACGTAATTTTTTACTCATTTTAAATTTATATACGGATTAAAGTTAATGAAGTGTCCCTATTTATCTAAATACAACCCAAAAATTAAGTCATTAGGGAGCAAAAAGTTTAAAAAAGTGTCATAAATCCTCGTTTTGGAGTTATTTAGAACCTTTTAAAATAAGCTTATTACGTATGAAGTGGATTGTTTGCTAAACTTTCGGCATTTAACTTTGTTAACCAGATAAAAAAATAAAACCATCTACATTAAATAAAGAAAAAAGTTTATGAGTTGGGTAACCAAAACCTTTACTAGCACTTTGGGACGAAAGTTGCTAATGGCCCTGACAGGATTATTCCTGATACTGTTTTTAATCGGCCACGTTTCAGGAAACATGTTGTTGTTTAAGGACGACGGCGGTCAGGCGTTTAATGAGTACGCCAAGTTTATGACCACAAACCCCGCTGTGAAGATTCTTTCTTACTTGACTTATATCTCGATAATAGCGCACGTTGTTTACGCCATTATCCTATCCGCCAAAAATAAGAAAGCTAGGCCAATTGGCTATGCTGAATCCAAAGCCAGCACAAACAGTACTTGGAATTCCAGAAATATGGGGATTCTAGGTACCATTATTCTCATCTTTATTGTTGTCCACCTCCAAAACTTTTGGGCAGAGATGCATTGGGGTGGTATACCAGTGGTAAACTATGAATCCGGTGAGTACAAAGACCTCTATTCAGTGGTTTACGGGGCTTTTTCAAATATTGGCCTTGTCGCTTTGTACGTGGTGGCCATGGCCTTTTTGGGCTTTCACCTGAACCATGGATTTGCAAGTGCTTTCCAGACCTTAGGGCTTAATCACAAAAAATACACGCCTGCGATCAAGTTTATAGGAACTGCATTTTCCATTATTGTGCCGGCATTGTTTGCTTCCATGCCGATTTACATCTATTTCTCAACTTTGAATTAACAACTAGCCAATATGATACTTGATTCTAAATTACCAGCAGGTTCATTAGCTGAAAAGTGGACGAAACATAAATTCAACATGAAGTTGGTCAATCCGGCCAACAAGAGAAAGTACGAAGTGATCGTGGTGGGAACCGGATTGGCTGGGGCCTCCGCTGCCGCTTCTTTGGCAGAGTTAGGCTATAATGTGAAAGCCTTTTGCTTTCAGGACAGCCCCCGAAGAGCGCACTCTATTGCTGCCCAAGGGGGGATCAATGCTGCCAAGAATTATCAGAATGATGGTGACTCGGTGTACAGGTTGTTTTATGATACCATCAAAGGTGGAGACTACCGCTCCAGAGAAGCCAACGTATATAGACTAGCAGAAGTATCTGTAAATATCATTGACCAATGTGTCGCCCAAGGGGTGCCTTTTGCCCGTGAGTACGGAGGGTTATTGGCCAACCGTTCCTTTGGTGGGGCGCAGGTGTCCAGGACATTCTATGCACGGGGCCAAACGGGACAGCAGCTATTGCTTGGGGCTTATTCGGCACTCAGCCGTCAGGTCGCCAATGGCAAAGTGAAGCTTTACCCGCGGACTGAGATGATGGACGTGGTGACCATCGATGGCAAAGCCAGGGGAATCGTTACCCGTAACTTGATTACAGGAGCCATCGAATCGCACAGTGCACATGCCGTATTGCTGTGTACAGGAGGATACGGAAACGTGTTCTTCCTCTCCACCAATGCGATGGGATCCAATGTGACCGCCGCTTGGAGGGCACACAAGAAGGGAGCTTATTTTGCAAACCCTTGTTACACGCAAATCCACCCTACATGTATTCCGGTTTCAGGTGATCACCAGTCGAAGCTGACCTTGATGTCAGAGTCACTGCGAAACGATGGAAGGGTATGGGTACCGAAGACGAAAGAATTGGCAGAAAAGCTTCGCAAGAAGGAAATCATGCCAAAAGATATCAAAGATGAAGACAGGGATTATTATTTGGAGCGAAGGTATCCTTCCTTCGGTAACCTTGTGCCACGTGATGTGGCTTCCAGAAATGCCAAATACGTCTGTGATGAAGGCCGGGGCGTAAATGAGACGGGTGAAGCGGTATTCTTGGACTTCCGTGATGCCATCATCCGTGACGGAGAGGACCTCATCAGTGCCAAGTACGGGAACCTGTTTGATATGTATCAGCAGATCACGGGTGAAAATCCTTATAAAACGCCGATGAAAATTTATCCGGCAGTTCACTATACCATGGGGGGACTCTGGGTGGATTACCACTTGATGACTTCAGTGCCTGGTTTGTACGCTTTGGGAGAAGCCAATTTCTCTGATCACGGGGCCAATAGACTTGGGGCATCCGCACTGATGCAGGGCTTGGCAGATGGTTATTTCGTGATTCCTTACACAGTAGGTGATTACCTCGCGGGAATGGCTTATGAAAAAGTACCTACAGACCATGAGGAATTCAAAAAAGCTGAAAAGGAAGTCAAGGATAAAATCCAAAAACTGCTTAGCATAAAAGGAACCAAGACGGTGGATGATTTCCACAAGCGCCTTGGCAAAATCATGTGGGAATACTGTGGAATGGCCAGAACCGCTGAAGGGTTGGAAAAAGCCATCTCCATGATCCAAGACTTGAGAAAGGAGTTTTGGAACGATGTGAAAGTGTTGGGCGCAAATGAAGAATTGAACCTTTCCCTGGAAAAAGCCCATAGAGTGGCGGATTTCTTGGAATTGGGTGAGCTAATGGTAAGGGATGCACTGCACCGAAATGAATCGTGTGGTGGTCACTTCAGAGAAGAATATCAGACAGAGGAGGGCGAAGCCCTTCGCGATGACGAAAACTTTGCTTACGTGGCTGCTTGGAAGCACATGGGAGAAGGAGTAGCGGAAGAGCTAAACAAAGAAGAGCTCAAATTTGAAAACGTGAAGTTGACCCAGCGTAGCTACAAGTAACCATTTCAAAATCTAAAAACTCATCACTCTTATGAACTTAACACTTAAAGTTTGGAGACAACAAAACAGTTCTGACAAGGGCGGTTTTAAAAATTATACACTTACGGGAATTTCTGAAGACATGTCTTTTTTGGAAATGCTGGACGTATTGAACGAAGAGCTTTCTGAGAAAGGGGAGGATCCCGTGCACTTTGACCATGACTGTAGGGAAGGTATCTGCGGAATGTGCTCACTCTACATTAACGGTAAGCCACACGGTCCCCAGCAGACGACCACATGCCAGTTGCATATGCGTTCCTTTAAAGACGGAGATACCATCGTGATCGAACCTTGGAGAGCAGCAGCTTTTCCTGTGGTAAAGGATTTGGTAGTGGATCGTGGGTCTTTTGACCGCATTATCCAGGCAGGAGGGTATGTATCCGTAAACACGGGTGGTGTACCCGATGCGAATGAAATTCCTATTCCGAAAAGAATAGCTGATGAAGCTTTTGACGCAGCCACCTGTATCGGCTGTGGGGCTTGTGTGGCGGCTTGTAAAAATGCCTCTGCCATGCTCTTTACCTCCGCAAAAATCTCGCAATTGGCCATGTTGCCGCAAGGTAAGGTGGAGCGTAAAGAAAGGGCTGAGAAAATGGTAGCCCAGATGGATGCGGAAGGTTTCGGCGCTTGTACCAATACAGGAGCCTGTTCTGCAGAATGTCCGAAGGGCATTAGTTTGACGAATATCGCTCGGATGAACAGGGAGTATTTCTCTGCATCAGCCAGCAGCGAAAACGTATAGATGATCAAGTTAATGTAAAAAAGCCGGTTTATCCGGCTTTTTTTTATGCCCATTTATAAAGGGACCAAATGATTTTTTTACAAGCAGATTCCCTATAAGGAAGGCATTTTGAGCCACGTACAAAGGATATGGAAATAGACTGGCAACGCCTTAAGTATCTAATCGGATTTTTTCAGCGGTCATCAGTGGCCAAATAGAAACCAAAGGTGGTAAAGCATGTGCATCGTCATTGAAATTGGCTGGCCCCTATCTATTCTTCATGATCCAAAAAGGATAGCGAAATCTATCCATCACAGCAAATGTAGTATTTGATTTTTCGGAGTAAAATCGCTACTTTAATAGTATATTTTTGGAAAATGGTGCTTCCAAATAGGAAAAAATAAATAAAACATTATATTAGTTAATCGGTTTATTTAAAACGAACACCACTATAAATAACGCATCACTGAATGGAATTAGTCGACCTCCTGATTTTTGTCATTTACATGATTGTCATGCTCGGAGTGGGTGTATATTTTATGCGCAAGAATGAGGGAAATGATGACTATTATGTCGGTGGTCGAAATATGGGGGCTTGGCACATCGGATTATCCGTGGTGGCCACCGATGTGGGAGGAGGATTTAGCATAGGTTTGGGAGGCCTTGGCTTTGCTATGGGACTCTCAGGTAGTTGGATGCTTTTTACCGGCCTGTTAGGGGCTTGGCTTGCGGCTGTTTTCCTCATCCCAAAAGTCAAATCCAACCCTGCCTTTGCGAAATTCTATACCTTTCCCCAGATTTTTCAATACCTGTTTAACCGGCAAGTGGGGATTGTAGCGGGGTTAATTTGTTTTGTAGGATATTTGGGATTTACTTCCTCCCAGTTGTTGGCAGGGGCCAAACTAGCTTCCGGTACCTTTAAGGGACTTGATTTGGACATGGCTTTGATGATCATGGGGGTGATCGCGGTGGTGTATACGGTAATGGGAGGATTGAAGGCAGTGATTTATACAGACACCATTCAATGGATCATTTTGCTTCTTGGGTTTATCTTTATTGGCTTGCCTATCGCCTATTTTCACGTGGGGGGCTGGGCCGAAATCAGTAAAACACTTCCTGCCGAATACTTTAGCTTGACCAATCTTACCTGGCAGGATTTGGCCAATTGGGGCATCACGATTTTACCGATTTGGTTTGTGGGTATGACCCTTTACCAGCGGATATTTGCCAGTAAGGATGTCAAAACAGCCAAAAGGGCTTGGTATATAGCAGGAATATTTGAGTGGCCGATCATGGCCTTTATGGGCGTTTCACTGGGTGTTTTGGCGAAAGTAGCCTTTGAGCAGGGCCTTATCGCAGAAGCAACGGAATCCCTTGATCCCGAAATGGGATTGCCTATACTGCTGAGCCACGTACTACCCGCTGGAATCATGGGCCTGATGATGTCAGCGTATTTCTCAGCAGTCCTTTCCACAGCAGATTCATGCTTGATGGCAGCATCTGGAAATCTGACCACTGACCTGTTTGGAAAATGGCTTAGCAAGCAGCCGGAAGAAAAGTCCGTCCGATATAGCCAATTGTTTACCCTGTTGATTGGAACGGTAGCGCTTTTGATCGCAATGCAGATGACGAATGTTCTGGAGCTGATGCTGTATTCTTATGCTTTTATGGTTTCGGGGCTGTTGGTCCCGATCCTGGCAGGCTTGTTTTGGAATAGGCGAAACCCTACGGCTGCCATTGCTTCCATGATCATTGGTGGAGGGTTAACTGCAGGGTTAGCTTTTAGTGAGCTGGCATTGCCTTTAGGGCTCGATGCCAATTTGTTTGGGCTTTTGGCATCTTTAGCAGTGTTTTTGCTGCTGGATAATTCACTTAAAATTAAGCAAAGAAAAATTAGTGAACATAAATCATTTAGTGGGACAGGATTATCCTGAATATGATTATTCCCATTGTACCAATTGAGATCAATTATGAAGATAGAATCACTTTCTACGATAGATAACGCCACTTATTTGCAAAAAAAAGAAATAGCCGATTTCCTTTTTGAACACTTGGATGAGTATGGAGATCCCCATGCCTATATTATGAACTGTCTTGATTATGCATTGGATCAGGCGGTTGACAAAGGAGGTTTTGTGGTAATGGGCCGCGAAAAAGGTCAAATTGTGGGCGCCGTAGTGGTAAATAAGACAGGGATGTCTGGTTATATTCCGGAAAATATACTAGTTTATATTGCTGTCAATGCCAATCAACGCGGAAAAGGGCTGGGCAAAAAGTTGATGGAGACGGCCATAAATATGACAACAGGTGATATAGCCTTGCACGTAGAACCAGATAACCCGGCGAAAAAATTATACGAAAGATTAGGCTTCACGAACAAATACTTGGAAATGAGGTTGAAAAAATAGAATGGCTTTTTTAAATCTTCATAAAGGAAACCTTCAAAAAAACTATCAATTCCTAAAGGAAAAATTCAAAGAACATGGAGTGGCTTGGGGTGCTGTGTCCAAAATGCTCTGTGGAAATGAGATTTACATCAAGGAACTGATCGATCTTGGCGTGGATGAAATCCATGATTCCAGGATCAGTAACCTTGTTAAGGTTAAGGAAATCAATTCCAATATTAAAACGGTATATATCAAGCCACCTTCCAAAAGAAACTTGGCAGATGTGGTGACCTATGCAGATGTAAGCTTAAACAGCGAATTGACGACTATTAGGTGGATAAGTGAAGAAGCCGTCAGGCAAGACAAAAGACACCAAATCATCATCATGGTGGAAACGGGGGATCTGCGTGAAGGCGTGATGGGGGAAGATCTGGTGGACTTTTATGCCAAAATATTTAGGCTGCCCAATGTGGAGGTAATTGGACTGGGGACCAACTTAAACTGCCTGAACGGTGTAATGCCTTCCACGGATAAGCTCGTGCAGCTGTCCCTATACAAGCAAATCATAGAGCTAAAATTCAATAAAGAAATTCCGTTGGTGTCTGCGGGTACTTCGGTGACCATTCCCCTGATGCTCAATCATCAACTTCCCAAAGGAGTCAACCACTTTAGGGTTGGTGAGACGCTTTATTTTGGTGCTAACTTGTTTGATGAAAGCACTATCCCAGGAATGAATGATGCAGTGTTTGAGCTGTGTACAGAAATCATTGAGATGCAGGAGAAACCCCTGCTACCAACAGGAAACTTAGCCGCAAATCCACAGGGAGACATTAAGGAAATAGATGAATCACTGTATGGGCAGTCTTCTTTTAGAGGGATTTTGGATATAGGCCTATTAGACGTGGATCCCAAGTATTTAATTTATGACAAAGATGAATTTGAGGTGCTGGGGGCGAGCTCTGATATGCTCATTTTGGATTTAGGTAAAAATCCAAAAAACTACAAAGTGGGTGATTTGATTCGTTTTAAATTAAAATACATGGGGGCATTGGCCATTTTAAATTCTTACTATATCGAAAAACGAGTTATTTGATTGATAGCCAATTGTTTTAGATCGGATCGGTGAAAAGATTAAACTTAAACAACCTTTTTTCATGATATTTTGGCACAGAATTGGTGTATAAATGGGTGAACCAACTATATCAATGACATGAAAAAAGTAATTTTTGCATTTATCGCGTTTTCATTATTTGTGTGGGATGCCAATGCGCAGCGAAGAACTCCAGCAAGTGCGCAAAACAGTAACTTTGGTATCCGAGGTGGGGTCAACTTCTTTAATTGGGGAGGAGACGATGGCTCCAATAATGATTACACTAACAGGGCTGGATTTCATGCGGGGATTTACGGTAACATGTTTGTGACCGATAATTTCGCGATTGAGCCAGGGGTTTATTATTCCCAAAAAGGTACAGAAGCCGATAACTTTACCGAGTCCAGGACCATCTTGGAGTACATTGATGTACCAATATTGCTAAGATTTTATGCCAGTGATGGTTTTAATGTTTTTGCAGGACCTCAAGGCTCGATTTTGACCAACGCAAAATTTGAAGGTGATGCTTTTGGCAGCTCCTTTGAATGGGAAAGGGATGATGTCAATGACCTGGATGCAGGACTTGTGTTTGGTGTCGGCTATAATCTCCCTGTGGGATTAAATGTTCAGGGGAGTTATGATCTTGGGCTGACGCCGGTCTTTAAAGAATCAGATGCAAAAGTCTACAACAGAGGATTTAAGGTGTCGTTAGGATACAGTTTCTAATCGATCCCTTTAACCATAAAAAAGGATTTCCTAGCTATGGGAAATCCTTTTTTTATATAGAAACTTTTTGTATCAAAGGTGGATCAAACAGAAAAGATGGGCTAGCCTATTCCGATGGGTAAACATGTACCTTTGCCACTGATGAAAGCTGATAAACCCAGATAGGATGCTTAGGCATTGGAAATCCGTGTTCAAATCTTTTATCAGTAGCTTACATGACTTAAAAGTTTACAATGCCCATGCCTTTAACTATAAAGAGGACTTCTTGACAAAGCTTGAATTCATCCAGTCCATAGATAAAATGCCATTCTTTTAAGGAAGCTGCCCCTAGAAATATGGTGGATCCCCAAAGCCATTCCTATAGAATTCAGCTACCATAAGGTCTTTGGCTAGCATAATCGAAAAGCCAATAGGAACGTTAGTTGCTATTGAGTACTTTGGCTTTAGTGATTTTGGTAAAATTTAGCGAATTATTTACCTCCATTTGGTGATTATTATCGTTATAAAGAAAGGTTCTCGTTTATTTTGTGTTTCAGAGCCGAGTTTTAATAGATAGTTTGCATATAAACCAACACTTTCATGAAAGCACGTTTGATCATTTTTGTAATCGTAATGATGGGAGGATTTCACCAGCTTTATGGCCAGACCGGTATCAGGGCCGGGTGGAATTATTCTGATATTAATGGAATTGGTTCGGATGGTAGTTCCGGTTTCCACGCGGGATTTTACCATAAGATCAATTTAGGGTTGTTAGCGGTAGAGCCTGGGCTTCAATATACCCGAAAGGGCTGTAAGGTGGATGAAATGGGTACTACTGGGAAAGAAAGGCTACACTATTTGGATGTTCCCGTATTGGTGCGGGTAGGCTTCCTTCCCCTATTTAACGTATTCGCCGGACCACAGGCTTCTGTGCTATTGGCGAGGAGCTATAAGGGAAGCACAGACGTTTCATCTTTGGATGGATTGACCAAGTTTGATATTGGTGGAATCGTCGGAGTGGGATTGAATTTGCCGTTAGGGTTTAATATCCAAGGGAGTTATGATTTTGGATTTGTGGACATGAATTATAATGATGTCGACACCAAAAATAGCGTGTTCAAGGTATCTCTCGGGAAAAGTTTCTGACCGATTATACCAATTTTACATATTTCAACCCATCTGTCGTAGCGGATGGGTTTTTCTTTTTGTATCTTAATGAAACAGTGGGGGGTAAGGACGGGGAGATTGACATGCCAATATTCAGACATGTATCTTTTTGTCTTTAGCTTGGTCGATATAAAACCCGAAATATGCAATAGAAAATCTGCGCCGCGGCGCAAAAGTATTACGGCCTTAAACTACTTCAAAATCAGTCGCTTCGCTACTGTTTTCGACTCTACTTGGCGGCAGACAAGTTCACCATTCGCCACGGTGGATGCCTCAGTCTCCAAACAGCCTGGTTTTCTTGCGGTTTCAGCCCTCATTACGAATCCAATTGCATAATTCGGGTTAAACCTAGATTAATTCATGTTTTCCCAACTCTTAAACCAATTAAGCTTCAAACCTTTAAACCTAAAACCAACCATGAAAAGAAGACAATTCATCCAACGTACGGCCTTGGCCACTGCTGCTATCAATTTTCCAAATGTTTCTTTTGGCCGGAAGAAAGAGAAACTAGGGGTGGCTTTAGTGGGACTTGGTGGATACAGCACAGGGCAATTGGCCCCAGCACTCCAAATGACCGCTAACTGCCACCTGGCGGGTATTGTAACCGGTACGCCGGCCAAGGCAGTGAAGTGGCAGAAAGATTACGGCATACCCGATCAGAACATTTACAATTACGATAACTTCGAATCTATCGCCGATAATCCGGATATTGACGTGGTTTATGTGGTGTTGCCAAACAGCATGCATACCGAATATGCCATCAAAGCTGCCGAAGCCGGAAAGCACGTTTGGTGTGAAAAACCAATGGCCAAGACGGTCAAGGAATGCGAACAAATTATAGAAGCCTGTCGCAAAAATAAGGTGAAATTATCCATCGGTTACAGGATGCAACACGAACCCAATACGCAGCTGTTCCGGGAATTTGTGAAGACCCAGAAATATGGGGAACTTAAAATGCTGGAAGCAGTGGCTGGCTTTTACATGAATAGCACTGGTATTTGGCGCTTGGATAAGGAAATGGGAGGCGGGGCCATGTACGATATGGGCGTATACCCTATAAATGGTGTTCGGTATATCAGTGGCCAAGAACCGATTTCAGTTATGGCTTATGAAAGCAAGATGAGGCCTGAAATGTTTGCAGAAGTGGACGAGACCATGAATTATATGCTCGAGTTTCCAGACGGATTGATGGCGAATTGTGCGACCAGCTTTGGGATGAACATGGGAAGGCTTACCGTAACTTGTCGGAGTGGCAATTTCCGTTTAGAGCCATTTCAGTCTTACGGAGGTATCAAAGGATACGCCAGTGACGGTACCCAATTCACCAATCAGGTAAAAAGTCAGCAAGCCGTACAGATGGACGATGATGCGATGGCCATTTTGCAGGACAAGCCTGTAATGGTGCCTGGAGAGGAAGGACTCAGAGATGTCATGGTCGTGGAAGCGGCATTTAAGTCTGCGAAGGAAGGGGTGAGGGTGAAGATTGGATAAAGAGGTAGGGAGACTTTTCATGATATAATGCCAACGATATATAGTCAGTTTGTTCTCCTTCACCGATTGTTATTTGCCTTTTTTTGATTTTATGAGTTGTTATCTTGGATAGCAGTAATCTGATCTGTGTCATACCGTGGTGTGCCGCCTTTTTGGGTGGCTACAAGGGCACCAAGAGCACACGCAAAATCAAGGATTTTATTGGGGTGATTGCCTTTCAGGTACTGGGAAATAAAACCACTGAGAAAGGCATCCCCTGAGCCCACCGTGTCTTCTACATCCACTTGGTAGCCCGGATGACGGTAAAACTCCCTGCCATCATAGATAATGGCTCCCGCACTGCCTTTGGTCATACAGACTAATTGTAACTCGTATCGATCGACTATTGCTGAAAGAGCCTTTTCTTCATTTTTATCTAAAGCACTCATTTCGATGAGGATTTCCAGTTCATCCTCATTGATTTTCAAAACGTCGGTGTTTTTCAGTAGTCGTTCCAACACTTTGGTGCTGTAATGGGGCGGACGAAGATTGATGTCCAAGACTTTTAGGGTGGAAGTTTCCAGCAGCCTGAAAAGTGTATTCTGGCTTTGGGAACTTCTAGCAGCGAGGCTACCAAATACAAAGACATCGGCCTCATCCACTTTTTCCTGAATGGCTGTGTTCCACTCCATAAAGTCCCAGGCCACAGGCTTCACGATTTCATATTTGATGTTTTCTTTGTCGGAGTTGTCCACCACTACGCGACTGGTCTCATGAGCGGTATCTCTTTGAACAAAATCACCATTAAGCCCGTTTTTTTGGACAAACGACAATAAATCTGCTCCAAGACTATCAGAACCTATTTTGGAGATAAAAGTGGTCGTGATGCCCAAATGCTGTAGGTGTAGGGCTACGTTCATGGGGGCACCTCCCGGTAGTTGCTTATCAGGAAAGCAATCCCAAAGCATTTCACCGAAAATAACTGCTTTTTTGTTCATTTACTGTTTGCTTTTTATTGTGAATCTTTTGGAAAGATACTTTAGGTACCGTTAAGTGCCTTGCTTTATTTTGAGGTCCTGCTGGATTTCCTCCAAGGATCTTCCTTTGGTCTCGGGCATTTTGGTCAATACCCATAGGAGTTGCAAGCCCATCATGACTGCAAAGAATCCAAATATACTTGCCGGCCCAAAGGAATTGGCAAAGAAAGGGAATACATTGGCGATCACTGCAGCCAATATCCAGTGCGTAAAACAACCAATGGACTGTCCAAAAGCGCGGGTCTCGTTGGGAAATACTTCTGAGATAAACACCCAGATCACACTGCCCTGTCCCACGGCATGTGAGGCAATGAAAACGAATACGAAAAGGGGTAAATACCCGGAGTTGATGACTCCTCCCGAAAAGGAATAGGCCATCAGTAGTAGCGAAATGATATAGCCGATGGAGCCGATCACCATTAGTTTTTTACGACCGATTCGGTCGATCAAGTACAGGCCGATCATGGTGGCGATCATATTGACCACGCCGATGCCTATGGTGGACAGCAAGGCACTTTTTTGATCAATTCCTGCCATTTCAAAAACTCTGGGCGCAAAATAGATGATGGCATTGATGCCTGAAAGTTGGTTGAACAGCGCAATCATAATAGCCAGCAAGGTGGTTTTCAAATGGCTGTGCTTAAAGAGCACGGCAAAACCAACTTTGATTTTTTCTCTATTGCGTTCCTCAATGGCCAAATGGATGGCTTCATCCACACCTTCTGGGTCAGTTTTTCTAAGGATTTGGGTAGCTTCTTCTACCTTGTTATGGTGAGCGATCAGCCATCGGGGACTTTTGGGTACTCGGATAGAAAGCAGCGTATATATCAAAGCAGGGATTGCTTCCATTCCCATCATCCAACGCCAGCTTTCGTTCAGGTCGGCCATTTCGATCAGGTAATTGGAGAAATAAGCCATTAGGATACCAAAAACAATGTTGAATTGATAGAGGGCCACCAGTACGCCGCGGTTTTTGGCCGGGGCAATCTCACTGATGTACATGGGAGCCACTACCGAAGAAGCCCCGACGCCCAAGCCTCCGATAAAGCGGAAGAACATGAAACTGTATACATCGGGTGCCAGTGCAGAGCCCAAGGCAGAAATGAAATACAATACTCCAATCCACAATAATGAGGTTTTTCTTCCGTATTTATCGGCAGGAATGCCACCAAACAGCGCGCCAATGACGGTGCCATAAAGGGCTATGGCGACGGCCATGCCGTGTGTCCAGTCACTAAGCTGCCACTTTTCCTGAATAAATCGCTCTGCACCAGAAATTACGGCGGTGTCAAATCCGAATAAAAAACCTCCCAAAGCAGCCACGATGGAAAGAAAGATGACGTATTTTTTACTGTTCATTTTAGGTTTATAGGTTTACTTCAATGCATTTTGCTAAGCTGATCGCTAAAGCTAGCCAGAAGTATTAGGAATTGAAACATTTTTATCTGACCATTATGATTAATGGTTCCAAATCGATGTTAAATAATGTATTTTGCCTTTTTTCTGAAAACCGTCTGTTTCTAACTGTGAATAGGGAGCGTTAGGGAAAATGATTTCGGTCATTACCAAAGCTCCATCGTTAATAAAAATTTCTAATGAGGAGCGGTCAGCATACATACGAATGGTTTCTATGGTTATATCGGTGATAGGTGCGGTAATTCGTTTGCCAAAACCCTCTTCAAAACTTATTTTTCCAGATTCAGTCCTGTCAAAGATCAATTGATTGTCTTCAAATGTAATCATGACTTTTTCTCCCAGCTCATTTTTGAGAGTGATTCTGGCTGATTCGCCACTCTCTTTTTCTAGCTCCAGTTCAAATAGTGGATCCTTTAAAGCATGTGTGGATCCTTGAATGATTTCAGTAGTTTGACGTAGTTGCTCCAATTCTTTTATCGGTCGAGATGCCACCCTCTCTACCCCATGATCCGTAATCAATGCTAGCTCACGCGGAATGGTGTTAGCGGATCTCCATTCGGTTGTCGGAACGATGTTAGCATATTGCCAATTGCTCATCCAGCCTATGAATAGCCTTCTACCATCCTCTGGAGGAATGTTTGACCAAGTTACTCCTGCATAGTTGTCTGTGCCGTAATCCAACCATTTGATGCTTTCACCTTCAGCGGTATAGTTTTGTCCGTCAAAATTTCCGATAAAGTATTGGGTGGCCGACCCCCCATTGGGGCCTCCTGGATTGATGCTGACCAATAGCATCCACTTTTCATTTCCGGAGTTGGTCTTTAATGGAAAGAGGTCAGGACATTCCCATACACCTCCATATGCAGCCCATTCGGGGTTGAAATCACTTTCATGCGTCCAGTCGATGAGATTTGGGGAAGAATAAAAGCTTATTTTGTCCTTTACGGCTAAAGTCATGATCCATTTTCCTGAACCATTTCCACGGTCATACCAACTTACCTTTGGGTCTCTGAAATCCGGAATTCCAGGACTTTCTAGCACAGGGTTATTCCTATACTTGGTCCACGAACGGCCTTTATCATTACTGAATGCGATCCCTTGACTTTGGCCATTTTCATCATGATGATAAGTGAAGATGGCCACCATTGGATCCTGACCATTTTTTCCAAGTCCAGAGGTGTTTCCATGGTCTATCACTGCACTACCTGAGAATATGTACCCCAAGCTGTCCGGGTATAGGGCTATAGGAAGATGATCCCAGTGAAGGAGGTCTTCTGAAACGGCATGTCCCCAATGCATCGGGCCCCAAACATTACTATCGGGATAGTGTTGATAAAAAAGATGATATTCTCCATCAAGGTACACCATGCCATTGGGATCGTTCATCCACTGCTGTGGTGGACTGAAATGATATTGTGGGCGAAATTGTTCATCGAAAGACTTTTGGACAGCCATCTTTTTCTCACGGGTATTGGGTGAGCATGAAGTGATGCTCACCAATACCGTGAATAGCATTATAGGTTTGATGTATAAGTTCATTAGCGGATTGATTTGATCGTGAGTTGTTATTCCTGAAAATGTTTAATTTATGCGTTCGAAATGTGTGCTTATTTCCATATGGAAGCCACATCGAGTATTTCCAAGCTTTGGATGGATATATTATTACCCCAAAAACGAAGGTGTTCGTTATTTTTTTCTACTGTTTCCCTAGGCATGACCACGGTAAAGGCGCCATCATCCACAAAGATCTCGATACTGGTTTTGTCGATATAGATGTCGGCAGAAATCCCCATTTCAGTAGGATCATTTGGAGAATAAAAAGCTCCATTTAATTTATTATAATTAAGATCATAATTTAGGATCCGTTGGCCAGAAAGACTTATCCCGGCACTTGTGGCGTGCGATAGTTTTATCCTTGTCCTGATTCTTAAGGTACTTTTCGCGCTATGGGCCTCCAGTATTTTATTGGCCTCTTCAGCCGTAAGGTCACGCCACTGACCTATCGGAATAAATAGATTTTCGGTCTCTTTAACTGGTTCGTTAAAAAGTCTTGGGCCGTCTTTGGTGGTCCTTAGCGTAAGTTCAGTGGGCAGCATCATCATGCCGGTAAATGGCATTCCAGGGTGACTGATCTGCCCCCATCCCATTTGGATTCTACGTCCATTTGGGACATTTGTAAAAGTCTGAGCTGCATAAATAGACCCGGTGATATAGTGATGTTTCCCAGTGGTAGGGGTAAAGGTTTTTCCATTAAATTCGCCTAGCATATAAGTTCCTGATGCACCGTACATGACCCAATGCATTTCATCAGTATTTCCGTCCACGGGTAGTTCAAAAAGCTCTGGACATTCCCAGAAACCCGTGGTGTGACTCTGGTATTCCCAGTTTTTTAGGTCGGATGAATTATAAATGGAATGACCATCACGTTCATTGAGTACCATTACCCAGTGATTTCCTGGCTCGTACCAAAAAACTTTGGGATCTCGAGTGTCAATACTGTTCCATTTTTCTTTAGAGTCAATCACAGGGTTCCCTTCATATTTTGTAAAGGTTTTGCCCTTGTCTAAGCTATAGGCAATTCCTTGAGTCTGTCGATCACGGTTTGCGGCAGTATAGGCGGCGACCATGGCTGGGGTGCTTCCACTGTTCCAGCCGGCGGTGTTTTGATCATCTATGACCGCTGATCCCGAAAACATGGTGCCAAGCTCATCAGGATAAAGGGCATCCGGAAGTTCTTTCCAATGAATCAGGTCATTACTTACAGCATGTCCCCAGTGCATATTTTCCCATTCCCTTTCGTAGGGATTGTGCTGGTAAAATAGATGATATTCTCCATCATAATAAAGTAGTCCATTGGGGTCATTGATCCATCCACGGCGGGTAGTAAAGTGAAACTGGGGTCTGTTTTGTTCTTGGTAAAGGCTGTCAGCACCAGCAATTTCATCAGCTTGGTAGATTTTGGAAAGTCCTGCTTGATTTCCCTCATAGCTGATGGTAAGCGTTTTTCCTATTAGATTGGAGACATCCTTGAATACCCAGTAGTCTGGTTCCCCGGCAGCAAGTCTAATGACGATATTCAGTTCTGGCTGACCTTCACTTTGGAAGGTCATTTTATGCCGTGCCTCCTGACCGGAAATAGGAAAGTTGAGGTACCTTTTGGTAATTTTCAGTTCAATTTCACTGGCCAAAACAGTGAAATGACAAGTGAGCAGTAGGAGCACTACCAGTAGGATGTTTTGAGGGTGTTTTATCATTTCGCGATGGGCTATTGTTTATGGATAACATAGGTCTCCGGAATATAGATTGATCCAAACATTGCAAAACTTTTCCATAATCCGAAGTTCATAACTCATTTAATTGTTATATCGGTTTAGCATATAAATCTATGAGATTTTTATGCAACGGGGAACTGATCTTGTTCCCGCTGCATAGTGGTTAATAACCAGGATTTTGTTTATATACCCCGCCTGTAAAATCTATTTCACGTTGCGGGATAGGGTAGTACTCATCTCTGCCAGGTGTAAATTCAGCATTGGACAGAAAATCCCTTTTGGTTTTTTCCTCATCCAAGTAGTTATTGAGGACTGAGTCAGCTTCTCCCCATCTAACTAGATCAAAGAAGCGGTGGCCTTCCATGGCAAACTCCAGTCGTCGTTCGAATTTAAGCGCTTTCCAAGCATAGGCTTTGTCGGGAAATGAATTGTATAATCCAATATGGTAAATATCACTAGCTCCGGCATTTAGAGGCCTTTGCGTACTGTTTGCTGCGCGAGACCTTACGGCATTGATAAGGGGCAATGCTTCCGTCCATCGGTCTAGCTGAATCAGTGCTTCGGCTTTCCATAGAAGAACATCTGCAAAACGGATAAAATCGATATTTTTCGAAGTGCCTATAAAAGGTCCTTCTTTTTTATAACAAGCACAATCAGGAGACTGCTGTTCTTTCATGTTACCAAAGTAACCATATACCCCAGGGTCTCTGGCCCAGCTGAAATTGTACACCATATCCCCTTCATTATTTACAGTATTTCTGTATTTAAACGGTCTTCCTGGAATGCCCACCGTATGATCGAGTCTGGGATCCACCGTTAGGCTGGCTGATGGAGGGGTGGTTCCATCGGGTAATACAGTGTTGAAAATATCCATTTCATTAAAGTTGTCCAACATTGGAAGCCCATTCTCATCAGTTTTAAAAGCATTGACCATGTTTTGGCTAGCTAAATGAAATCCGCAGCATCCGTACAATACATTACCATGAGGTGAGTTTAGTCCGGTGACATAGCTCACGCGTCCTACTGTCGTACCGTCATTGATCGAAAATTGAACTGCCCATATGGATTCGGGACCATTGTCAAATCCATCAAGGAAATTATTGCCAAAGTCGTCTTCCAAAGTACCTGTTACTTCATCTGCATATTGGATGACTTCTTCCAAGCGATCATGATTGATGTTTATTACTTGGTGTTGGTCATTTTGTTCATAAGCTTGGTAAAGCCTCACTTTTGCCAAATAGGCTGCTGCTGCATTTTTGTCAGCGCGGCCTACCTCATCTTGGGAATTCGGCAAATTTTCATAAGCAAATAGAAAGTCATTTGCTATTTTATTCCAAAGTTCTTCATCGGTTACATCATTGCTTACCTGAGCAATTTCCTCTTGAGAAAGGTCTTCAGTGATATAGGGGATTTTGTCGAAGAGTGTTTTAAGAATAAAATGAGAATGGCCCCTTAGAAACCTTAACTCAGCCTGACGGATGGTTTTCATCGGATAATCTGCTTCAGGAATATCAGCAATTACTTGGAGCGCAAAATTGGCCCTTGAAATGGCTTTATAGAAGTCGGTCCATGTTCGAGGAGCCATAGCATCGCCTTGGTCAGGAATAGTAAGGTTATATTGTTCATATCGGTCTATTTCTGCGACGTCTCCTCGTCCTCCTCCTCCTTTATAGGCATCATCTGAGCGTACACTTCCATAAACCCACATGGAGGTCAATGGACCTATCATTTCGTCATTTCCAATGCCAGCATAGGCGGCGATGACCAATCCTTCTGCATTATCAGGAGAGGATACATTTTCGCTGGAAAGTACTCCTTCTGGCTCGTATTCAAGAAATTCATCCGAGCAAGCGCTTATACTTAATCCCAGTAGGATAGCAGCAGTATATATTTTATATGATTTCATAAGTTGCTGAATTTAGAAGTTAACATTTAGTCCTAATGTGAAAGTGGTAGGGACGGGGATGCGATTAACATCAGTACGCTCTGGATCTGAACCGATGTAGTCCTTTGGCGTAAACCATAAGAGGTTTTCACCTTGGAAATACACCCTGAGTCGAGACATCCCTGCCCACTTGCTGATCATTTCCTCAGGAAAGGAATATCCGAATTGTAAGTTTCTGATTTTGAAATAGGCATTGTTTCTAAAAAGGTAGTCGGAAGTCCTGGTGTCATTAAAGGCAAGGGATAGGGAAGGAATCGTCGAACTTGAGTTTTCTGGAGTCCAGGCGTTTAGGACTCCCAACCCTGCATTTTCCCGGCCTTGAACGAAATTGTTCCAAAAGATATAGGGGTCTTGTCCAATCCTTCCAGCTACACCTGATCCAAAAATGGAGAAATCAAAATTTTTGTACTTGATGTCTACACCAATTCCGTATTCGAGATCGGGTAATGTCGTTCCGATGAAATCGCGGTCGTCCGAGTCGATCACGCCATCATTGTTGATGTCTTTGAATTTAAGCCCTCCTGGTCGCGCGCCATCTTGATCAGGACTGTTGTCAACATCTTCTTGGCTTTGGAAAAGACCGTCGGTCTGGTAGCCAAAAATGGAAAACTGTGAGTGTCCAAGGATGGAGTTGTTTATCGTGCCGGGAAAGGCGGTTCGTACCTCCTCGGGCAGATAGGTGATTTCATCTTTAAAAGCCCCAAAATTGGTGTTTACGGATACGGTTAAATCACTATTAACGTCTTTTGCCCAGTTCAAGGCCAGTTCCCAGCCATGGGTAGCTGTAGAAGCTCCATTGAGCACCCTTTGCTGTCCTTCCCCAATTACCGAGGCAATGGGCGGAGTGGTAAGGATATCTGTTGTCTTCCGGTTAAAATAATCGAATGAACCATTGATGGCGTAATTAAACAGACTGAAGTCAACCCCGACATTCCATTCCTGAGTGGTTTCCCATTTTAGGTCAGGGTTTTCAGCTTGGATAGAGACAAAGCCAGAAGGTAATGTTCCTGTGTCGTTCCCGTTGATGTCATAGGCTGTTCCGACATTATAATATGTTTCAAAGAATCCACCACCATATTGGGCTTGGTTAGGGCCATACCGAGATTCATACAGGCCAAAGCGCGCCAAGTCACCAATCTCTTGGTTGCCAACTTCACCATATCCGAGTCGGATTTTAAGGTCTGAGAAGACTTGACTGTCTTCCATAAACGCTTCATTGCTGATCCGCCAGCCCACAGTGGCCGCCGGAAATATACCGTATCGGTTGTTTTTACCAAAGCGGGAGGAGCCATCCCTTCTCAGGGTAAACGATGCCAGGTATTTGTCAGAAAAAGCATAATTGATTTTTCCGAATTGTGACAGCAAGCGACTACCTGTAGCAGAACCGCTGTTGGTACGTGCTCCGGAGGCTGCATTTAGGACAAAATACGACTCGGATTCAACTGCAAATCCATCCGCTTGAGATAGGATGCTGTTAAAATCGTCTTTGATCGATTCCACTCCTAACAATACATCAAATCGATGGTCACCCTTAACCAGTTTATAATTTAAGGTGTTAGAAAAGACCAAGCTGGTGAATTTATTGGTGTCCCAAATCAGTCGGTTATTGTTTCGGTTAACAAAACCGTTGTTTACTTTTGGTTCGATATCCTTGCGTTGGTAGTCACTTAGGTCAAGACCTAGACTGGTCTTAAAGGTAAGGTTTTCCAAAATGGACCATTCTGCAAAGACATTTCCATAGAAGTTGTTTTTACGTGTGTTATCCCATCGGTTGAGATACTGCATTAGGACAGGGTTGTTCCGGTCTGAATATCCTGACCCCAAGGGCCCGGCAAAGCTGCCATTGGCGTCATATACAGGGATGGTAGGAGCCAAGGTAATAGCAAGTCCCGGAGTGGGGGCACCGCCTACGTCCATGGCAGCCAAAAGCTCATTTGAAGAAGAGAATTGGGTGTTTATCCCAAACCGGACCTTGTCGTTAAATAACCATGTATTGGCATTTAGCCGAGCAGTGTAACGCTCAAAATCAGTGTATTTGAGCATGCCGGTGTTTTTGTAATATCCCAAATTGACCATCAATGATGATTTTTCAGAATTGGTGGTGACCGTCAGTTCATTATTGAAGGCGTATCCTTTTTCGTATGTTTCATCCTGCCAATCGGTGTCGCCAGCCGGTATGGACTCATTACCACCTACAAAGGGCTGGACGGTCACACTGTTTAGCACGGGATTGTCAAAATCTCCATTCCAATCAAAATCATAGATTTCTCCATAGCCACTGGCAGGATCTGCCCCGTCATTGACCGATGCCCTCCATATGGCCTCTCCCCGCTGCTGGGCATTCAGCATATCATAACGTTGCTGTTTTTCGGAAAGGACTGAAAAGGTAGAATTAAAGCTTACCCCCAGCTTATCTCCTCCAAGCGTTTTGTTCTTGGTGGTGACCAAGATGACGCCATTTGCCGCTCTGGAACCGTAAATAGAAGAGGCGGAAGCATCTTTGAGCACTTGAATGGACTCAATTGCGTCAGGGCTTAGGCTGGCAAAAACTTCTGGACGCTTCGTAGGAATACCATCGATCACATACAGTGGATCATTATTGCCCAGCGTGGAGACACCACGTATTAATACCCTACTACTGGCTCCTGAAGGATCACCTGATTTTTCTACATACAGGCCTGGAACTCTCCCTTGCAAGGCCTGCATTGGGTTACCATTACTCATGCTCTGTCCTTCTATGGGCGTAAGATCTACTGCGACAATGGCGCCGGTCATATCCGATTTTTTCTGGGAACTGTATCCTACTACGACCACTTCATCCAGGTTGGACACATCTTGGCCGAGGGCGACATCGATGGAACTTCGGTTTCCAACGGTTTCTTTGGCGGTTTGATAGCCAATAAAGGAAAATAACAATACATCTTCGGTAGTGGCAGGGATGCTGTATTTTCCATCTAGGCCTGTGACAGTACCTGTTCCTGTGCCTTGCACCTGAACGGTGACGCCCGGAAGGGGATCGCCACTCGCATTGTCAGTTACGGTGCCTGAGATTTCACTGTCTTGGGCCCAGCTTGGCAAGACCAGTAAAACCATGATTAGGAAATTTAATACGCTTGTTTTCATAAGGTAAATGGGTTTGTCATGTAAATTTTTTAGGTTAATTGTGTTTTAGGTTTTGTGATCGCTTGGAAATTTTTCATATAGTTTTTGAGCTAATTTTGAATGGAGATTTTCTAATTCAAGTCCTTTGGTTTCGGGCATATAGCGCCAGACAAAAACAAATTGAAGTATCATCAGTGCCATGAACACCATGAAAATCTGAAATGGCATCAAGGTATCGATCAACACGGCACCAAAGAGTGTAATCATGGCGGCGCCCCCCCAATGCACTCCCGCACCAAAAGACTGGCCCATCGCTCGGACTTTGTTTGGAAAAATCTCTGAGATAAATACCCATATAACCGCTCCTTGTCCAATGCCATGTGCTGCAATAAAGATGAGGATACTCGTCAGGATGAATAGAGGAGATGAGCTGTCATAAAATCCGTAACTGACCAAGCCTAAACTGATGATATATCCCATGGATCCGATGAGCATCAGTTGCTTTCTGCCGGTTTTATCGATCAGAGACATGCCGATCAGGGTAAATATTAAATTGGTGAATCCTATGCATACAGCCCCCAATAATGAGGTGGTCGTTACAAAACCTGCTTTTTCCATGATCTCGGGTGCATAGTACAGGATGAAGTTTATACCACTGAGTTGGTTGAATATCGCGATGATACCAGCCAGAAAAAGTGGTAGCCGGTTTTTGGCAGAGAAAAGTTTCATCTTTTTTGAACGCAGTGAATCATGCTTGATGGAAAGCAATAGCTGATCTATCTTTCCTGTAGTGATCTTTTTGAGTACCTTTTGTGCAGCTGATTCATCCTTTTGCTTGAGGATCAACCAGCGGGGGCTTTCGGGTATGTCCAAAATAAAAGCTAGGTAGATGATCGCAGGGATTATTTCTGCTGCTAGCATCCAGCGCCAATCATTGTGGTCTCCTACACCTTGGAGAAGGTAGTTGGAAACATAGGCCACTAAAATCCCTGAGACAATATTGATTTGGTAAAGACCTACACGACGACCTCTTTGATAGGCCTGGGAAATCTCTGACACATAAGTAGGGGCAGCAATGGAACTGGCACCAATGGCTACTCCACCGACAAAACGGTAAAAAGAAAACACAAATGGGTCTGTTGCCAATGCAGTACCTAAAGCGGACACCAAAAACATCACCCCAATCCAGAATAAAGTATTTTTTCGACCCAAGTGGTGACAGGGGATTCCTCCCAGTAATGCACCGATCACTGTGCCCCACAAGGCTACGGACATGATGAAAAAGCCATGGAACCAATCAGAGGTTTGCCAAAGTGCCTTGAGTGGTAAATTGGCACCCGATATTACAGCAGTATCAAAACCGAATAGAAATCCGGTGAGGGATACAATAAATGCGTAATAAGTGGTGAGGTTCTTCACGGTTTTTGAGTTTTACTGTTACTATTAGCACAAGAAAATTCATGGAGATTATCATGAGCCATTGATCTCAATCTAGGTAGGATGAGAGGAAATATGTTTTAATCCTGTCCCAAAATTTTATAATTTCAGATTACAAGCTGAACGGGGATGGAAAAGTAGTTTAACGGTGGATTTAAGCCTGATTTTGGAAGGAAACAAAGACACGAGATTGTTTCAATATTGTCTCAAATTTTTAAAATTGTATCGTTTTTTATAAGAAATCGGGGCTGCTCAATCAATAGGGTTGGGCTGATAGATGAATAAAAACAAAATGTCACGTGAAAATCCATTTTAAAACATCGTCATAATTTGATTTTTTCAAGAGATTGTTTGGCTAGATGGAAGGGGAGAGGAGTGCTTTTTGCTGACGGGATGGGAGGTGTTTTGAGAGGGGGCCTTAAATCTTGATTCGGGTAACCTGAAGAGAGGCCAAGCTGAAATATGCTTAAGATGAATAATGGTGATCATGGAAGCCGATGATGAACCTCTGTTCGTTTTTTACCCATGGTTGGGTGATGGGATGAAGGATAAATGCGTTTAGGATTAGCTGTTTTTGCATTGGTCTCTAAATTCAGAAGGGGTGCTTCCGAAATAGTTTTTAAAAGCAGTAGAAAAATAAGCTGAAGTGGAGAAACCTACTTGAAAAGCTATATCAGCAATCGGGGTATCATTTTCAGCCAGTAAGCGCTTGGCTTTTTTCATGCGCACTCTGTTGATATAATCATTCACACTGTATCCTAGCATGGATTTTACTTTACGGTAAAGTTGTCCGCGTGAAAGCCCAATTTCATCACAAATGGTGTTCACACCAAACTGAGGATCGCTGAGGTGTTGTTCTATGATTGCATTGAAGGCATTGATGAACTTTTTATCGGTTGAGATTCCCGAGGATTTGGATTTCTCTATGGGGAGTTCATGGAGGTAATGCTCCCTTAACTTCTGCCTGTTGGCAAGTAGTGTTTTGATTCGTTCAAGTAACAATGTAAAGCTGAAAGGTTTGGAGATATAGTCATCTACGCCAAGTTTGATTCCCTCAATCCGCTCATCCAAAGAACTTTTTGCAGTAATGACGATGATAGGGATATGGGATGTCCTGATGTCATCCTTTAGCTTTTTGATGATGTCAAAGCCACTTCCTTGCTTTAGCATAAGGTCGCAAGTGATCAAGTCAGGGAGTTTGTCCAGCGCTTTGGCGATACCAACTTCAAAATTCTCTGCCTCCAGGATATTGTAATGGGCGGAAAGCTGTTGG
The DNA here is from genome assembly GCF_000325705.1 of Echinicola vietnamensis DSM 17526. NCBI lineage: Bacteria > Pseudomonadati > Bacteroidota > Cytophagia > Cytophagales > Cyclobacteriaceae > Echinicola > Echinicola vietnamensis. Next base: position 3,363,717 of record NC_019904.1, read on the forward strand.
CAAAGGTATTGTCGTATCTGCTGATCATCTTCAATGATCAGCAGTGTCTGCTCTTTTTCTTCCTGCGTGTCCCTAGATATTTTGGGAGTTACCTCTTCCAAAATGCCAATGTTCTCTTCGGAGAAATATTGGGTTGCCGTGCCATTAAGCATTTCGGACTCGTTAAAATGTGCTTTCCCCATTTGTAACACCACCTCAAAGGAAGTGCCTTTGCCAAGCGTACTTTCTAAGCAGATTTCTCCATGGTGGAGCTCGATAAGTTCTTTTGATAGTGCCAGACCAATACCGCTGCCGGCGGCAGAATAGGTTTCTCCTTGATAAAAACGATCAAAAACATGGCTAGTATCTTCTGGTGACATACCAGATCCTGTATCTTCCACACGGATGCACACCTTGTTGGAAAGAGGCTTTTCAGTGACTTTTACGATAACACTACCGTGAATAGGCGTAAACTTGAAGGCATTTGATAGGAGATTAAACATTACTTTGTCCAGCATCATGGGATCATACCAAACTTTTAAGTTACGGTTATCTGCCAATAGCCGTAGCGTGATGTCATGTTTTTGAGCAGTTTTATCAAAGGAATTTAGAATGTCCTGTAAAAATGGAATGAGTTCCTGCTCCACGGCTTTTACCTTCATCTTGGCATGATCTATTTTTCGCAGGTCCATGAGCTGGTTTACCAATCGCAGTAAGCGCATGGTGTTTTTACGAATGAGCTGTAGATCAGGCTTAAATGGGGCAGCATCTTTATTGGCCAACAGGTCTTCTACTGGAGCCTGTATGAGGGTTAGCGGTGTGCGGAATTCATGGGAGATATTGGTAAAAAAGTCAAACTTTTGTTGGGTGGCTTCTTCCGCCTTTTTGGAGAGGCTGAGTACTTTGTCTTTTTGTTGGAGGATTTCATCGTTTTTGTTTTTCAGCTCTTCATTGATCTCTTGTTTTTCACGGAGGGATTTAAAGACATAAGCGAGTGAAATAATGGCTACAAAAAGTGTCAGGCCAAATCCGAAAAGAAAGGTACGCTGGTTTTTGTAAATCTCCATTTGAACATCAATGCGCTGCTTTTGTCTAGTGATATTATCTTGCTGGTCGATAATTTTATCCGTTTGCTGCTTCATAATACGGATATTGGTAGAGTCTACTACTGCAGTTTGGAGGATGTTTTCCTTTACTACTTGTTCATCAGATAGGATCTTATGTGCGATTTCAATCGCAATATCGCCACCGGTAGGGTAAAGAAACGTGGCGTCCAATATTCCATCAGTTACGGCTTGGATTCCACCATAAGGACCAGGAAGAGCATCTACACCGATAAACTTCTTTTGAACGATATCTAGGTTTTTGCAAATTTCATGTGCGCCAATGGCCATTACATCATTATGCCCAAATACCAAGTCAAATTCCGGGATGGTGCCAGATTGGAGATGCTGCTTCAGCCTGTTTTTAGCGGTGTCTTTTTCCCATTCACCTTTGATGCTGGTAACGATTTCGATTTCCGAATCCTGAAAACCTTTTAGTAAACCTCTATGCCTTTCCTTTGCAGGAGAGCTTCCTTGGAGTCCCCATATCTCCAATACGCGTCCTTGACCTTTTAGGAGGTTTCTGATGTACTGTCCAGCGGTATGCCCCACATCATAATTATCACCACCGACATAAGCAGTATAGAGGTTTGAACTTATCTTCCTGTCTATCACGATTACCGGTATACCATTTTGGAAGGCTTCTTCCACAATTGGGGTGATGGGTTCTGATTCATTTGGGGATACGATCAGTAGGTCAATGCCTTCGTCCAAAAAATCCCTGATTTGTCTGATTTGAGTGGTATTGTCTCCTTTGGCATCTTTGATTTCGAGCGAGAGTTCAGGGTAGAAGCTGAGTTCACGATACATTTCTTGGTGCATGGCTCTTCTCCACGCATCACCACTTACACACTGAGAAAAACCAATTTTGTAGGTGGCATGGTCTTTTTCAGGATTACAGGAAAAGAATGCGGCTACATAAAGCAGAACTACCAAAAGCTGGATTTTCATAGGGTAAAATTGAGGTTATTTCAAGCAGTAAACAAATATGCAAAAAAAATGAGCAATAGGCTTTAGTGATTTACGCTATTTCTGCGTTAGGAATCGCCTACGGAGATAAAAGAGGTTTAAAACTACAAGAAAATCAAAATGTTTGTGAATTGGGATATTCACTTCGACGGGTGGTGTTCTTTTCTATCTGTCACATAGAACTGGAAGCAGTAGTCTGCCAGCTGATGATGAGGAGGTTTAATATTATAATTACTCTTTGCCGGAATCTGGGTAGGCTAGTATTTCTCAAGGTAAAAAAAGACCGCTAAAAAAGCGGTCTTGCAGATTAAATTCTTTGATCAGGCGAAAGATTATTTGTCCTCTTCTGGATCTTCCGTATGATCTTCCTCTTCATTTGCTTCTTCCTTTATTTCGATCTCCTCTTCGGAAGGATTTTCTTCCATAGGGGCTTCATCTTCTACAGGCCCTTCCTCCTCTTCTTCGGAAGTATGGTTTTGCTGATTCTCGGCACGGACTTCTTCCCTGCGGGCTTGATCAGCTTTCACTTCGCTGACAGGCTTAAGGTGGGAAGGTGGAGGAGGTAATAATTCCTCGTCTTCGCTTTCATAAGGGAATATTTCCACGATGGGGCTTTCATTGATATCGGGGACACGGAAAGTCACCAGCATGTTGCTAAGACTTTCGTGGATCCGCTCATAGGCTTCTTTTACATCATGCGCGGTAACCAACATGTACTGGGTGACCTTCTTTTCTTTTCCACTGTCTGCATCGGCCACCACATAGGTGATTTTACACTTGTGCCACAGGTCGATGTCATCATAAAAGAATACATCTACGATATTACTCTTGCTGATATTGGTAACCTGAAAGTCTCCTCGAATGACACTTCCCAGCATGTCATATATGCGGGCTTCTGCTTCTGTAAAAGATACCGCATCGATAAGGTATTGTTCTGATACGTTTTTTAGCAGCCCTTGCTCATTTTCTTTCGCGTATTTTACTTTACACAAAAACCAAGTTCTCATTTTTTCCTTCTTTTTGCTATTCGGATGGCTAAGGTAACACCTAATCAAGAAAGCCCAAATAGAAAAATTTAATATTTTGACAAGCCTGCTGATGCACAGCAGAATCGCTGAATGGGCCATCACGATGAATAGGATAGTTTGGGATTTGTGTGGATGTTTAAATGGTGATTTAGGAGAGGATCCATGTAGTAGTCAGTTGGGAATAGTTGGATCAGGACATGTTTTTTGGAGATATATTTCAGTAAGTTTTCAGGGAAGGATAGCACATACCCTTGGCTATTGAAAAGATGCCCTTTCAGTGCCAACCCCGAGTAATCTCAAGTTCACTGTTTTAACATGGGCGATACCACAAATACCAGGAGCTTGAACATTAGATTTCGTCATTTGTTTAGTGTTGTCCAAATTTCGATGATGCTTCACAATCCGTTAAAAAAATGTATATTAACTTATAAAATATACCATTTATGAGGAATCGTGTTTTACACAGTTTTCCGATATTATTGCTTAAACTTCACCTGAAAAAGAACATGGCATTGGTGGGGATTTGGGTTTTGCTGGTGCTGATATTTTTGGGTGATTTCGGAAAGGTATTGGGGATTCCATATTTGTTTTTGGATCCCGAATACCTGAATAAGGTCTCTTGGCTCGGATTTTTTATGATGGGAATTGGCTTTGCCATTTTCACCATGGCTTTCCATATGACCACTTACATCATGGATGCGGCCAGGTTCCAGTTTCTAGCCACATTGTCCAGGCCTTTTATCAGGTTCTGTGTCAACAACAGCCTCATCCCGCTGGTGGTTTATTTGGTCTATATTTTTAGTGTGATTGCCTTTCAGTTGGATAATATCAGCCAGGACGGTTGGGGCATAATGGGGTATTTACTTGGTTTTGCGGGAGGGAGTTTATTGATGTACTTGATGATGTTTGGATATTTTGCCCTGACCAATAAGGATTTTTTCGTGATGTTTACCGATAGCTTGGACAAGCGGCTCAGGAAAGTAAATGTGTCCCGTGCCAATGTCATCAAGCGCTACAAGGATCGGAAGCTGGCCAAAGACACCGTGGATACTTACCTCGATATCAACCTGAAATTTAAAAAGGTAAGGGAAGACTTGGCCAGGTTTGAGGGACATAAATTATTGAAGGTATTTGATCAGAATCACTTGAACTTGGTGATCATTGGTGTGGTTTTGGTCCTTACAATACTGTTTTTAGGATTTTTCAGGGAATATGAGTTCCTGCAATTTCCAGCCGCCATGAGTGTCATGTTGATTTTTTCCATATTGACCCTGATGGTGGGAGCGCTCACCTTCTGGTTGCGAAGTTGGTCGACGTTTGTGGTCATTTTGCTTTTTGTCCTGTTGAATGCAAGTTCCAAAACACCGTGGTTAAACCGTCCTCATACGGCCCTTGGAATGGATTATGAGGTGGAAAAGGCTCCTTATAACCTGCACCGCATGCAGGCGCTTCTCCATCCGGATACCTTGAAGAAGGACAAAGAGAAGACCTTGGAAATTCTGGACAATTGGCGGGCGAAGTTTCCAAAGGACAAACCTCCCAAAATGCTGCTTATCGCCTGTAGTGGGGGAGGGCAGCGGGCTGCCTTATGGACCTTACATGTGCTGCAGCAGATGCATGTGCACAGTGAAGGGAGGTTTATGCCCCATACCCAGCTGATTACTGGAGCTTCAGGAGGGATAGTGGGAGCAGCTTTTTTCAGGGAATTGTACTTGAGGTCCCTGCAAGATCCATCAATCCAGTTGGCTTCTTCTGAATACCGCGAACAGATATCTTCGGATAATCTTAATCCAATTATTTTCACTTTAATGGTCAATGACCTGTTGATCAGAAATCAATACGTGGAATACCATGACCGGTTTTATTTGAAAGATCGAGGCTTTGCTTTTGAAAATCAGCTGAATAAAAATACCGGTGGTGTTTTGGATAAGCCGCTCCATGCGTATGCAAGTCCGGAATATCACGCAAAAATTCCGATGATGCCAGTGGCACCGCTAATCGTTAACGACGGACGAAAACTATACATTTCTCCTCACCACGTGAGCTATTTGTGCGTGTCTGAAAACTCAAACATGCCCTTAGATGAAAAGAGCCAGGCCATTGATTTTTTAAGGTTCTTTCACCATCAGGATGCTGAAAACTTGAGGTTTATCAGTGCGTTGCGGATGGGGGCGACGTTTCCCTTTGTCACGCCCAATATCCAATTGCCCTCTGATCCCCAAATGGAAATTATGGATTCCGGTTTGTCGGATAATTTTGGGGTGAAGGATGCTTTACGGTTTATCAGCGTTTTTGAGGATTGGATGGAAGCCAACACGGCCGGGGTGGTCTTGGTCACCATTAGGGATTCCGAAAAGAACTTGGAAATCGAGAAGAAGACACCTCCTACGATCATGCAAAAACTGATAACGCCTTTAAAAAACATTTATGTAAACTGGGATAATGTGCAGACGATCAATAACGAAACGATGTTCAACTACATGAAAGCTAAAGTGGGATTTGAACTTGACCGGATAGAATTTGAATACTCTACCAAAGATTTTCTAGAGCGGCAAAGGACCACCAACTTGACGGGTGAAGTAGAAAGCGAAGACCTGGATGTCCAACGGGCATCCTTAAACTGGCGACTAACAGCGAGAGAAAAGCGTGATATATTGGACTGCATCGGTAGCATCCAAAATCAACAGTCACTGGAAAGGCTTTCAGCAATCTTTTCGGAGAAGGCTGAAAAGCCACATGATTTGCCGTAAGGACTAATTGCACTTCCGATACGTCTCATTTGCGTTCATCGATCCTTTTCACCAATGGCTTTCTCAAATTCACTGAGCCCGTCTGGTTTTCCTACCACGTATACGATATCACCAAATTTCAATTTGGTATCCCCATCAATATGAGAAGTGGTTTGGCCTTCCCTTTTTAAGGCAACCAAGCTGACGCCGAGGTTTTCTCTTAAATTCACCTTTTTGAGCGGTTTGTTAATGTATTGGCCACTATCCCGATCTACTTTTAGCGAGACAAAATTAATTTCTGGCAGATCGATATTTAGCCTATCCCGCCCTCTGTTTTGGGTGGCTCGGAACATTTCATAGTTGTGCGACCGGACCTCTTCTGTGAAGTCCTCAATATCATCTTTAGCGATCAGGTATTTGTTCAGTACCCGCGTGAAAATCTCAATGGAAGTTTCAAATTCCTCAGGAATGACTTCATTGGCACCCATGGAAAGGTTAGCAGATATTTCATTGACATAGCGGGTACGGACGATGATGGAGGCATTCTGGGTGAGGAGCCGGATGGCGGTAATGATGCTCTTGGTAGCATCAGAATTGGAAATGGCGATGACGACCACTCGGGACAAGTGGATGTTCACATGTTTAAGCACCATTTCATTGGAGGCATCACCATAAATGATCGGTTCTCCTTTTTCCCCTTCAGCCCGAACGGTTTCAGGGTTCATTTCGATGATCGCGTAGGGGATTTTGGCCCTTTTGGCGGCTTTGGAAAGGTTGCGGCCATTGAGACCATAGCCGATGATGACCAAGTGATCCGACAATTCCTCCCCTTCCATATTGGCCATGGAGATGTTGCCAGTGGACGTGCTAAGGTGCGTTTTGAGTTTCTGTGGAAGCGGAGCATCCAACATTTTGAAGGCCAGTTTTTCCCTGTTCTTGATGACAAAGGGCGTGATGGCCATGGTCAAAATGGATACTGCCAGAAAATACTGATAGTGGTTTTGGTCAATCAAGCCAATTTCCACGCCTTCCTGTGCAAGCAAGAGCGAAAATTCCCCGATTTGGAAAATGGAAAAACCAACGATAAAAGCTTCTTTAAAGTCAATTCCAATGGAGCGTACTGCGACAACGGTCATGATAAATTTAAAGACTAATACCAGCACCAAGATGCCAATGATGATTTCAATATGCGAAAAGAGAAAAGTGACATCAAATAGCATCCCAACGGATACGAAGAAGAAACTGAGAAAAATCTCCCTAAAGGGTAGTATTTTCCCGGTTGCATGATGGCTGTACTCGGATTCGCTGATGATCAATCCAGCCAAAAAGGCACCCAGTCCCAGTGATAGTCCCAATAATGAAGTAAGAAATGCGACACTGAAACAGATGACGATGATGCTCAGGAGAAACAATTCCTCATTTCGGGTTTTGGCTACCCAAAAGAGTAATTGTGGGATGAGGTATTTGGCTGAAAGGATGGTGAAAAGAATGACTAAGCCACCTTTTACGGCCATAAAAAACAAGGAAAGCAGGACATTGTCAGACTCTCCCGCCAACATGGGCGTAAACAGCATCATGGGGACAATGATGATGTCCTGAAAAATCAATATGGCCAAAATGGTTTTGCCGGAAAGGTTGTTTACCTGTCCCATTTCCTGCAGCAGTTTGAGCACAATCGCCGTACTGCTCAGGGCGAGCAAAAAGCCAAAGAACACCGCTACATTCCAGTCAAATCCAAAGAAATATGCCGTAACGGTAGCAGCTAAAATGGTGAGGGATACCTGGAGCGATCCGCCGACAAAAACCGCCTTTTTGATGGACATGAGGCTTTTGAGTGAAAATTCCATTCCAATGACAAAAAGGAGCAGGATAATGCCGATTTCACTGAGTACATCCACCGTGGCGGAAGCATTGACCAAGGATAATCCATAGGGGCCTGCAATGGTGCCGGTAAGTAAAAAACCGATGATGGTAGGTACTTTTAGCCGAGTAAATAGCATGATTACCAATGTCGCCAATCCAAAGATGATGACAATTTCAGGTAACATGGGGATTTCAGCCGAAGCTAATATTGTCGAAATCATATAAACGCATTGAGGTGTTCAAAAAGCTTTTTTAAAAATACAATAACAATCCAGATTTTCACCTACCAAAGCGGAGAATTACGTTTAATAGGAAAGTCCAAGTTGCTTATATATAAAATGCATCAACCAAGCTGGGCCGATCAGCAGGAATTGGATGTCCTTTAAAAATGATGGTTTTTTCCCTTCAATTTTATGGCCATAAAACTGCAGAACCCAAGAAAACAGGAAAATAACCAAGCATACCGCCCACAATGGCCAAGGGAAAACAATGGTGATAAAATTGGCCAAGAATAGGCAAAGGGCAGCAAATAAAAACATCCCCAAGGCCAGCGGTGGAGACAGGGAATAGTAATAAAACAAGACCACTACCAATACGATGGTCGCCCAATTGGCAAAGGCTCCCAAATGATCTTGTAAAAAGCCGATAGGGCCAGGTGGGATGCTGTAAATGAGGCCTACCACGCTAAAGAATATTGCAGGAACACAAAACCAATGGATCATTTTATTGGTTTGATTTTGGTGGCTTACGCCATATTCTTCTAATAATTGATCAATTTTTCTTAAGTTAGTTTGCGCCATGATCTCAAGGGTAAAAAAACAATCCTAAGCTGGATCAATAATTTAACAATTCTTCAGGTAAAAGGCACTAAATAAGATAAATATGTTAAGCTATTGGGAGAAGAAGAACCTTATTCAATATGATTTAATCCTTGTGGGAGCCGGATTTGTGGGCTTGTCGACAGCCATTCATTACAAGGAAAAGCATCCAGGAAGATCAGTGCTTGTATTGGAAAGAGGGGTGTTTCCCAGTGGGGCCAGTACCAGAAATGCAGGGTTTGCCTGTTTTGGAAGTTTGAGCGAGATAGCCGAAGATTTGGAAAACTATCAGGAAGATGAAGCGTTCGAACTGGTCACCAAAAGAAGGATGGGGATCAAAAATATCAGAAGTGTTTTCGGTGATGAGGCGATTGATTATTCCTCTTGTGGTGGCTTTGACTTGATCAGGAAGCAGGAAGCACATTACATGGAAAAAGTGGAAGGTATCAATGCCCTCCTCAGTTCAGTATTTGGTGGAGATGTATTTGAAGAAGTGGCCGATCCGAAGGTTTTTGGCTTTTCGGACGAGGTGCTTCATGTGGTGCGGAACCGGTTTGAAGGGCAGCTGGATCCTGCCAAGTATATCCAGTGCCTATGGAAACGCTGTCGGGAGTTAAATATCCAAATGCTCACTGGAGCTGAAGTGATCAGACTTGATGAAGAAAATTGCCGGGCACATGTTCGCTCCTATTATGACGAGGAAATTGTTTTTCAAAGCAGGTTGATGGGACTCTGTTCCAACGCTTTTATTGGCCAATTGCTTCCGGAGGTAAACGATTATATCCGGCCAGGCAGAGGGATGATCATGGTCAGTGAGCCTATTAAAGACCTTCGACTGCAAGGTACGTTCCATATGGAAAGGGGCTATGTTTATTTTAGGAATGTGGATGGCAGACTTTTGCTGGGCGGAGGAAGAAATGTTTCTGAAGAAGATGAAACCACTACTGAAAGGGGCATAAACGAAGATATTAAAGCCTATCTTCAGCAACTGACAAAAGATGTTATTTCGCCTGAAAATCCCGTCTCTTGGGAGATGGAATGGTCCGGTACCATGGCATTCGGGCAGTCCAAGAAGCCTATTTTACGCCAGATTAATCCCCGTGTGGCAGTAGGGGTTAGGCTCGGAGGGATGGGGGTTGCGTTAGGGTGGGAAACCGGAAAAGAGTTAGCTAGTTTACTAGGGGACTGAATTAATGATAATTTTTGTTAATTTTAGGATTCATTTTATTGTAAATCCATATCAATGACGAAACCTCATCAAAAAGCAAGCCTTGGGGAGGCGATGATTCCCATCTTATTTCTAATTATTTTATTGGTCATTAACATCCGGGTCTTTGGGACCGATAGTTTATCCGGATCTAACCAGATGGTGCTGATCCTCTCCTCATGTGTCGCTTCATTGATTGCAATATTCAGGTTGAAAATTAGCTGGGATACCCTGCAGAAAGGCATTGTTAACAGCATTGGAGCGGCCATGCCATCCATTTTGATTTTGTTGTTGATTGGAGCATTGGCGGGGACATGGCTGTTGAGCGGGATTGTACCGGCCATGATTTATTATGGATTGAAGATCCTGAGTCCTGGAATATTTTTGTTGGCTGCCTGTGTGGTAAGTGCCATTGTTTCCATTGCTACGGGAAGTAGCTGGACCACGGTGGCCACGGTAGGTGTAGCTTTATTGGGGATCGGGAAAGCCTTGGGGTTTGAAGAGGGTGTCATCGCTGGGGCAATTATATCGGGAGCTTATTTCGGGGATAAAATGTCACCGCTTTCGGATACCACTAATCTGGCCCCCGCCATGGCAGGAACGGACTTGTTTACCCACATCCGTCACATGACCAAAACTACCGTGCCATCGATCGTGATTACCTTAATCATATTTGGGGTGTTGGGTTTTACCATTGATGTGAGCGGATCGGTGGATCAGGTGAGAGGGATTTCTGAAGTGATTTCTGAAAAATTTAACATCAGTGGTTGGCTATTTATCGTGCCGGTGTTGGTGTTGGGCATGATCATCAAAAAAGTGCCTGCTGTGCCAGCCTTGCTTGCAGGGGCTTTGCTAGGAGGGGTGTTTGCCGTAATTTTCCAACCGCAGATCATAGAAGGTATTGCTGGTGAACCGACCGCTGGATATATGTACCAATCCTTCAAGGCCGTGATGATGTCCCTCTATGGAGACATAAGCGTAACCACTTCAAATGAAATGGTAAATGAGCTGCTGTCCACCGGTGGCATGGCAGGAATGCTCTTCACCATCTGGCTGATCATCACCGCAATGATCTTTGGAGGGGTGATGGAAGAAAGTGGGATGCTGCAAGTGATCGCTGAGGCAGTCATCAGGAAGGTGCATTCCTTAGGTTCATTGATTGCTTCTACGGCTGCGACATGTGTTTTCTTTAACCTTACTACTTCTGACCAGTATTTGGCGATATTGGTTCCGGGAAGGATGTATTCAGACATTTATAGAAAAAGGGGCTTAAAGGGGGAAAACCTGAGCCGGACCCTGGAGGATAGTGCCACTGTGACTTCCGTGTTGGTGCCTTGGAATACTTGTGGTGCCACACAAGCTTCCGTGCTCGGCGTGGCCACCTTGACCTATGCTCCATATTGTTTTTTTAACATCATCAGTCCATTTATGACTGTTTTGTACGGATACCTAAAGCTTGGTATCAATTATTATTCTGAAGAAGAAATGAGAGAAATCCAAAAAGAACTGGCCGTATGATTCCATATAAAATTAGTAAAGACGAGGTGAATGAGCTTCCATTGGGACATTTTGAGGGAGATATAGTCTTGATTGAAGATGAAAAATTGGTACCGGAAGCAGTAGCAGAACTGAAGAAATATTCCAAAATTGGTTTCGATACCGAAACGCGACCTTCTTTTAAAAAAGGAGTGCATCATGATGTGTCCCTTTTGCAACTTTCCACACCGGAAAGGGCTTTTTTGTTTCGCCTGAACCATGTGGGGTTTCCCACTTCTGTCCGTAGCCTGTTGGAAGATCCCAATCAGGTAAAAATCGGTGCAGCAGTAAGAGATGATATCAAGGCCCTGAAAAAACTGGAGCCATCTTTTCGCCAAGCAAGTTTCTTTGACCTGAACGAAGAACTGAAGAAAGTAGGGTTTCACAATGTAGGCGTTCGTAACCTGAGCGCCATGGTGCTCAATATCCGGATTTCAAAGTCGGAACAGGTATCCAACTGGGAAGCGGAAGAGCTTACGCCAAAGCAGCAGCTGTATGCAGCTACCGATGCGTGGGCCTGTTTGGAGGTTTTCAACGAACTGTACAGCAAAGGATATTTGGATCCGCTCTTTTCTAATCAATCTTCTTGAACGAAGGAATCTCTTCCAGGCGGCCGGTTACTTCCTCCCAATGTTTTTCCCTTATCCTCAGGGTAATGCTACAGGTATTGTCAAAGTCCTGCTTGATGATTTCCAAGTCGTAATCTTTGATCAGTCGCATGACATCGTTCATGTCGAGGTAATCAAAATGGAAGCGAACCTTTTTGGTGACCACGGCCGTAATGATTTCATTTGCGGCGATGGCTTCTGCTGCTGCGGTTTTATAAGCCGTGATCAGCCCGCCTACGCCTAACTTGGTGCCGCCAAAATAACGGATGATGACGATCAGTACATCACTGAGCTCGTGTGAGCGGATCTGCCCGAGAATAGGATCTCCGGCTGAATGGTTGGGCTCTCCATCATCATTGGCACGGAACTGGGATTGCTCACGGCCCAACATGTAGGCATAGCAATGGTGACGCGCATCATAGTACTTTTTTTTCAATGCTTCCAATCGCTCTTTGATCTCTTCTTCATCTTGGACTGGATAAGCAAATGCCAAAAACTTACTTCCTTTTTCTTTGTATAAGCCCTCTGAACTGGTTTTTAAGGTCAAAAAGGTGTCCTCCATAGTTGTTTTGATTTATGCTTAGCCTATGCTGCTGCCAAAAGTAAACGCTGAATCATGGAAAGGCAAAAAAGCGGCAATATTTTGGCTGCCAATGTTAAGTTTAGGATATTATTTATTTAATAAATGATACCCGACTACGAAGAACACTAGGTTTTTGATTAAATTAGCCTGTGTAGTGTGTTAAGAGTACCAAATCCATGATCTATCACCCATGACCAAACCCTATGTTTTTCATCTCGGCGAGACGAAGAATGCATCCGGAAAATTGAACTACTGGGAGCAAAGTCAGCTCCCGTTTGAAGTGAGAAGGGCTTTTTGGATTACGGAAGTACCTGCAGGCGGCATAAGGGGAGTGCATGCCCACAAAAGTGACAACCAGCTTACCGTTTGCCTTCAAGGAAGTGTGAGCGTAGCGTTGGAGGACTTGGAAGGTAATCGGTATGAATTTATGCTTCAAAGTACCAAAGAAGCACTTTATTTACCTCGATTGGTTTGGTCTTCCTTTACTTTTACAGCGGATAGTGTGCTTTTAGTGCTATCTGAGAGCGATTTTGACGAATCGGATTATATAAGAAACAAAGAGGAATTTGATAAGCTTAAAGATGGACATAGCGAAAAACTATGATTTCGTATTACAGGAAAATCCACCTACAGAGCACCCTTATTTTTTACACGACTATTTGATAGGAGAAGGTGAACGGTATTTTTGTGCCCGGTTATTAAAAAAGCAAAAAGTAAGGGCGCTGATCTATGTGGTGCTGAAGGCCGATGGTAGGGCGATTTCCCTGAACAATGCCCCATTTGGCGGCCTTTGGACCGAAAGAAAAATTTCCTCTGACAGTTTGCAGTACTTGGTTGCCGAGCTCATCCTGGCCTTAAAGAGTCTTGGTGCCCATAGCTTCCGATTGGTACAACCGCCCAGTACTTATGATGAAAATAATCCGTTGGTTCATTATGTCTTGAAAAGCCAAGGCTTTCAGCTCGAGGGCGTTTTGCTGCACCATTTTTTAGAAGATAAAAAGTACATAAAGGGCTTTATCCATGCCAAGGCGTCGAAGCACAAAAAGAAAGTTAAAAAACTGCATTGTACAGTTGAAACAGGCAGTATCAAGACCTTTAATTTTTTGAAAGACATAAAATGGTGGCGAACACAGCGCAGCCATGAGTACAATGTTCAGGAAGAAAAGCTGATCCGGCAAGTCAGTGCGTATCCTGATCGTTATTTTTTAGTGTCACTCTATCAGGAAGCGCAAGCCGTCGCCCATGCCCTGTGTGTGAAGTTGACGCCGAATAGTTTATATTATTATTTGCCTGCCATCAATCCTGCTTTACAGCAAGCCTATACAGGTGAGGCGTTGCTTTTTGAAGTAATCCGTTTGGGAGAATCCCTGGGGGTAGATTTTATTGATCTTGGATCTTCTGACTTGGATGGGCAGCCTAACCATAACCTCATTCGCTATAAAATGAAAAATGCGAATAATGCCGGAAATAAGTTTATTTGGACACTAATGTTGTGAAATGGATGTACCATTGGTCAGTGTAATTGTCATTTGCCATAATCATGGCGATTATGTTTTTGAGGCGTTAAATAGTGTTTTGAGCCAAGAATATCCGTCCCTGGAAATGATCATAGTGGATAACGGGAGTCAGGACGGCAGCATAGACAAGATCAAAACCTGGCTTTGGATGAATGATAAGGAGCGATCGGTAAAGAGCTTTCTTTACGAACATCCTATTAACTACTGCGAGGCTTTTAATGAGGCCCTGGAAACAGCACAAGGGGATTACGTGATCGATTTGTCGGGAGATGATGTCTTGATCCCTAGTCATTTAGAAAAATCAGTTCAGGCACTGAGGCAATGCCCGGAGGCCGGCCTTTGCTCCAGCAATGCCAACCTGATAAACGAGGAAGGGAAGCATATCGATACTTTTTTTCCAGTAAACCAAAAAGGACATGTCATGGGGCAGGTGCCTGAGGGAGAGGTGTATGAGCGGGTCGTTATGCGATATTGTGTGTGCACTCCTACGATCGTATTTGATAGTGTCAAGCTAAAGCAGATTGGAGGGTATAATGAAGCCTTGGTTTATGAGGACTTTGATATTATGACCCGACTCGCCCGAAAATATCCGTTTGCATTTAGCGATCACATCGGCGTAAATAAACGGATACATGGAAAGGCATTTTCCCGCCAGCAGTACAAGACCAAATCTTCATCAATGCTTGACTCTACCGTAAAGGTCTGCAAAAACATTGCAATCATGAACAGGACGGGTTTTGAGCGGAAGGCCTTGATCTATCGGTGCGTGCATGAGGCCAAGCATGCCCTGGCATCAGCCAATTTTGGCCCTGCAGATGAGTTGCTCCATCTTGCCGAAAGCCTTGGAGCCAATGGATTGGCCGTTAAGCTTTTAAGGCTATGGCATGGGATGAAGCTTGATGTTTCGTTTTTGTATGAAAGGTTGAAAAAGTTATGACCTGGATTCTCTTGAAATAGCCCTCACTGCCGGTTCCTTGGCCGCCATCCTAATCACTGCTGAAGGCTTCCATTAGCCTGGCCAGATGGCTATCGGGGACGTTTTAAGGCTAATTATATCGGGCTGAGCTAATAAGCTATCCCACCACCACCTCGATGATATTGCCTGAGTCGAAGTATTTTTGACCTGCTTCCATGACCTGGTCGGGAGTGAAGTTCCTGAAAAATGTTAGCTGCTCTTCGTAGAAATCATAATCCAGTCCAGCGTAGTGAATGGCTTTATATCGATTGATCAGGTCAAAGGCATTGCTGAAACTGGACAGGAAATGGCCCGCCATGAAATTTCGGACAATCTCCAGCTCCTCTGGACAAACGGGGATGGTTTTTAATTTTTCTATTTCAGCATAGACTTCATGGATTACTTCATCAGCATAGCCTTTTTGGACATCAGCCATAACCACCCAGTAATCGGATTTTTCGAGGCTGCCGATCGAACTGTAAATGCCGTAGGTATAGCCTTTGTCTTCACGGATGTTTTTGATGAGTCGACTGCCAAAATAGCCACCCAAGATCGTATTGAAAACGGTTAAAGCATGATAATCCGGATGGGTTTTGGGGATCAGGTGCTGCCCTAAGCGGATACTGGACTGGACTGCCTTTTCCTTCACCTCGGAAAGTCGCTTTTCCGGCCAGACACTGAATTCATTAGGTTTTAGGAGGCTGTCCTGGATGAAGAGGTCTCCAAAAGCTTCCATGATGCGGGAAATTTCCAGTTCGTTTAGGTTTCCGATGACGAATAATTCTGGGCTGACCAGGAATTTTTCTTGGTAATAATTCGCTAATTTTTCTCTGGTAACGGCGTTTACATGTCGTTCTTCGGAAATAAAACCAAAAGGATGATCAGTGCCAAATAGTGCTTTTCTGTAAAGCTGGTTTGCCCGTGCACCGTTTTGTTCCTGCTGCATAGTAATGGTCAGCGCTTTTTGGGACTTTCGCTTTTCCAGTTCCTTTTCAGGGAATACAGCATCTGTCAGCAAAGACCTAAACACCGGTAAAACGCTCAGAAAATGTTTTTTGGTGGTCAACAGCGAAACACCTTGCTGTTCGAAGGTAGAGATGGTGTCCACTTCAGAAGCATAATGATCGAAGAAATTATCCAATTCTGGAGAATTCATATCCTTGGTACCTTCCAAAAGCATGTTTAGCGTAAAAAAGGGCACCAAGCCATCTTCTTCAGGTAACAGCTGTCTGTTGGATTCCGTGACAATTTCCAGTTTGATCGCATCGATTTCCGGTGTGGGGATAAAATATAACGGGATGCCGTTTTTTAGTGTCCGCTTGATAGGTTTGGTCAATGCTATCGTTTCCGGAATCTTAAATTCCGGCGCTATGGAGCGATCCAATACTGTCATTACTTCGGGATATTATAAGCCAGAGAGAATCTTAATGTCTCAGCCAACGGGTGATTTTGCTTTTGGGGAACCAAGTAGGAGAAGTCAAAGCCTAAGCGCTTAAGGTCAAATCCTACGCCCATGGTGAAATATTGTCTTCCGCCTTTATGCTTGTTTTCATAGAAATAGCCTGTTCTCAAGGCAAACTTTTCCGCGTATTCGTACTCCACACCAAAGGAGATCATCAGTTCCTGCATTTCTTCACTGAAGCCATCAGGGGCATCGGCAAAGGAGCCGAACATGGCGCTGAGGAGTTGGCGATCAGGGTCTTTACCACCATTTTCAGCGATTTCGGGTTTCCCATCAGGACCAATGATGAGCGAACCATCTTCATTGGTAGCATAGATCGGAGGGGTGGGGACCATTAACTTATTCAGGTCAAGGGCGAAAGTCAGGGTGTTGTTTTCATCAAGGGCTGTTTCGAGCGCGGTTCCTATCCGTAGGTTGGTAGGGATATAGTCGGCATCGTCAGAACTGTTATAGGTCAATTTTGGACCGATATTGCTGATATTGGCACCCCAAGACCAGTAGGCTTCCTTGTTGCTGAGGAGGATTTCTTTGCGTTGGTAAACGCCTACATCCACGCCTACGCTGATGCCGGGTTTGCTGTCTCCGTTTCCATTAGAGGAAATGTTTCCTGCGATATTGGAATGGATGAACCTGGCGGATATGCCCAGGGAAAGGGTCTCGGATAATTTTCTCGAATAATTGGTTCCAATGGCGATGTCCCGTGGATTAAACTGTCCAATATCCTGTCCAAACTGGTCGGTCAGCTGGATATCACCCATGTTAAAATAGCGCAAATCTATTCCGAAAGTGGACATGTCATCGATGCGCATATAACCGGTCAGATAGCTTAAGGACATATCGGGAACCAGTTTCCCGAGCCAAGGGGAATAGGATAGGGCAAATCCCATTTCATCTTCCGCGAAAGCCAGTTTGGCCGCATTCCAGTGGATCGAATTGGCATCAGGCGTGGTGGCCACACCGGCATCTCCCATGGCCGAATGTCTACTGTCAGGAGCAAAATTAAGAAAAGGCACTGCTGTGATGATGACCCTGCGTCCTTGGTCTTGACCAGAAACACGCACGGAATTTTGGGCTTTCGCCGAAAAAGCAGTAATCGAAAGTACAGTTAAAAAAGTAAGCGCCTTTAAATAATCACTTGATTTCTTCATTGAATATTTATTTTTCCTATTGCCTGGTCCGAGGTTCCGTCTCTTTCGCTTGTTAGCTGTAATTCGTAAATATAAGTTCCTTTTGCGGGAATTTTTGTCATGTCTCTTAAAAAAATCCATTCAAGATCAGGGATTTCAGTACTTGCTTTTGGATAACGTTTTTCCGTTGAATATATTTTCTTTCCAAGCAAATTATAAATCGTCAAGTACAAAATTATATTTTCATTAGGTCGATTATGTTTTATCTTGAAATAACTGATATCATTTGTAGGATTTGGATAATTAATAATTTCCTCAATCTTAATGTTTTCACTTCCGCTGACCTTAATTTTTAATGTCTGGGTGCTGGCATTGCCTGCATGATCATAGGCGGTTAATTCAAGCGTGTTGATTCCTTCTTCCAGTCCACCAATAGGCATTTCGATGATACCTTGCTGGTAGTTACCATGGATCGTGCGGTAATAGTTGTCCAATACAATAGGGGAGTTTCCGTTTACCTTCAGCATGATTCCCTGTCCGTTTTCCGAAGTCGTTTGGATGCCACTTTCATCCTTTAGGGACGCGATAAAGGTGATTTGTGTAGAGGAGACAGTGGTAGGGGATTGGATGGTGTCATTGGCAAACAGCCTGATCGATGGCCCTTCACGGTCATCGGGAGCTGAAAAAGTGCCTTCTTCAAGCGAAATGGCCTGGGCATTTATCGCTTCGAATGTACTGGATTCCGAACTTGCAAAAATCCTTATAATGCCATCTGATGGTCGGCCCAATGTGTCCTGTCCAACGAAGATCTCTGCCGTGAACTGGCCATTGGTGATGTTTCCACTGCCACGGTAGCGGATGTTGTTCAGTTCTTGGAAGGTACTTGCAGGGCCTTCATCTCCATTGGTTTTTACCGTGATCGGTTCGCCTAGTATTTCCAATAGAAAAGTGCCATCAAAATTATGCATAGGCAGCCCGGTGAGCGGATCCCGGACGGTTCCTGTGATCCTTGTGGGTTGGTGGGAGTAAAGGGTGTCTATTGCTGTTCCTTTTGCCGATGATACGGTCAAGTCAATGCTTAATTCTGGCCTGGCCAAACGAAGGCTGGGATCCCCTAAGAGGGAAAAGTTCCTGTTGTATGGGCCATTTAGGCTGTTGTTTTTGGTGGCCTTGAAAATATCCCCCAACTGCAATCCCTGACCTTCGTCGTTTTCCTGAAATGCCGAAATGAAGGCCTTGTTCAGGGAAAAGTTAATACTGCTAAACACAGGTCGGCCCGTAGTAAGCAGTGCAATGGCGCCTTTGTTTTTGGCGATCAGCAGTTCTTCTGCTCCTGATCGGAGATATGGGCTGTCGTGACGGCCAAATTCACAAGTAGCGGTAACGATCAGCGGAAAATGTTGGGTTTCTGGCCAGTTTTGTAGGTCCTGTACTTGAAAGATCCTTTCCGCCGCAAGGGTGTTATCATTGCCATGACCTATGTAATTGATGAGCAATGCTCCGTCTTCCATGCTTTCTGCCAATGCCGCCTTTGCTTCCGGTGCGGTTTGGAAACTTCCCTCTGCTACCTGTTTGAATGCATCCAGATACAGCTTCTGCACGTCATAGAATGGGCTGCTTTGATAAAGGGAAGCGGTGTGCGTTTCACTGTGGTCAAGGTGGACGTTGTAGTCTCCGTCATCGGCAACAAAAAGTAATTTTCGTTTCCATTTGCCTAGCTGGAGGGAGTGGGTTTCGTACTGGATGATCTTTTCCACGACGTTTCTAGCCTCCTGTGTGTTGGTCACGGGAAGTCGCCCCACGCCGATGGCAAGCGGCAGGTCGCCTGCTTCGGATTCGGCCCATTGGCCCTGCCCAAATTCCAAAAAACCAAAATAATCATCCGAACCAAAAGAAGTCAGGGGATGAAGGCTGTTCCTGCTGCTGTATGTGGGGACGAGGTTTGGGTGACCAGGGCTGATATGTTTATAGTCAAACGTCCCTTTTCCAAAAAGCAGTACATGCTGAAGGGTTTGGTGGCGGTGATATTGGTCGGCTAGGAAATTGCGGATGGCTGTAACATCCCTGGTGCCGTAATTATAGGCGTCATATATTTCTTGGGGCGTTACCACTGCCGTACTTATTCCGATACTGCGCTTAAAATCCGCCAGCTTATTGGCTTGGAAGCGAAGGGAGGGAGAGGTGATGACCACCAGTTCAGCAGGATTGATTTGACGGATGTTTTGGCTTATGCTTTGGAGTCCATGGATTTTAGGGGCCTTCATTGGATCGGCGATGGCCAAGCGTTGGTACGGCCGCAGATGCACGGTTCCTGCTGAGGTAGAGAGCTTTTCTGGCCGGTCAGACTGAGTGACATCCCAGTAAAGCAGGTGCTTTTTGGCGTCCAATGAAATGGGCTGTTCGTGGTTGAGGTTCATATAAATCCCCTCTTCCACATTAGCCGCTAGATGAGGCAGTCCCAGTAGAAAATAATCCAAGAAACCTACCGCATTTGGGTCACTGCTTTTTAGCTCGAGGTTAAACTGGGTGGGATTTCCCACGTCAACATGTCCTGTAAAACCAGATATGTGCTTTTCCCGCCCTTTTAGGCCATAAGTGGATGAAGGGATGGCAGAAATCACCGTGGAGAAAAACTCCTGTTGTCGACTCCTGATGCGCAAGGTCGCCTCACTGGTGGATTGGGCCAAAAGATTGGCATGATAGTAAATGGGCCCTTGATCGTATGGATCCACTTGCATGTTAAAAGAGGCAATTCCTCCAGCCCGAACCCTGTTTCCATACCACTTTCTTCCCGAAGAAAGCAAATTGATTGTTTCTTTCTTATAGGCGTAAAGGGCATAAAGCATGGCCTGTTCTGTAGTGAAGGTAGGGGCATCAGCTGGGGCAGGCAATTCAGACGACAGCCTTTTGGGAGCAGTAACATGGGTTTTGACAAGGTAATAAGCCGTATCAGTGTAGGAATGGTGGCGGTAATGGAGGCTGTCTCCTTCCGTCTTTATTTGGTGCGGACCTTCCAAGTAAACCAAAAGCTTCCCGTCCAGCAGCAGGGAAGGCAGTTCTTGGAGATGGAGCGATTCTTCCTCCAATTTTTGCGGTAACATGCCACTAGCACCATAAATGGCAATATTTTCCAACCGGGCATCCTTTAACTGCGGTAATTCTGCAAGGGATAGTTGATAGATGCCTGCTTTGGTGATGGGGAATTTAAAGTAGGAGGTTTGGCCAAAAACAAAAGGGACTGTTACGAACCATGTCAAACAGATTAAAGAAATGCTTCTCAGTATTTTCGCAAATGGTTTCATGCGGGGTGCAGCCTGCTCTCCACCAAAGAAAGCAAAATATAGCTGAGGATGATAAAGGGTACACCGGCCAATCCCAGCCATAACACACTTATGGCTCCGATGGCAATCACCAAGTATCGAAACACATTGTCTCCAAAGCTCAAATTTTTGAATTTCAGGGCGATAAGCGGGAGTTCTGCTGTCAGGAGGAACGCCAAGACCACCGTCAGCGAGAGCAGGAAATAACGGTTTTGGATCATGCTGCCTGCCCAGGCAAAATGTTCGGCAAGAAACGGCAGGGTGCAGATCAAGAGGGCATTTGCAGGAGTGGGAACGCCGATAAAGCGGTCTGACTGCCGCGTATCGATGTTGAACTTTGCTAGCCGCATGGCTGACTGAATGCCGATAATAAAAGCAAAGAAGGGGAGGTACCCATCAGGAAAAGGGACTTTCAATAATTGAAAGAGCACAAAGGACGGGAGCACCCCAAAGGTCACCAGGTCTGCCAAGGAATCCAGTTGCTTCCCGATTTCACTGTGCACCTTCAGAAGCCTGGCCACCATGCCGTCCAAAAAATCAAAAACAGCAGCGATCAGAATGAAATAGGTCGCCGCAAAGAGGTTGCCCTGAAGTACGAAGTATATCCCCGCCATGCCACTGGCAAGGTTCATACAGGTAATGGTGTTGGGGATGTGTTTTTTGATCTTCAAAATTGAGCGTTTTTACCTACGAATGGATTGTGGATCTTTTCATGCCCAATCAGGGTGGCCGGTCCATGTCCAGGATGGACTTTTACATCATCCGGAAGGGTGAAAAGCTTCGCTTTAATGGCATCAAGTAGGGTTTGATGGTCTCCACCGGGCAGATCTGTGCGACCAATACTCCCTTGAAACAAGGTGTCGCCACCGATACAGGTTTTACTTTCGGGATGGTAAAATACCACATGCCCCGGGGCGTGTCCCGGCACCCAGATGACTTCCAAGTCTGTCTCACCAAAGGTGACCTTATCCCCTTCTTCTAAATATTTTTCAGCCTTACATGGTGTATAGGCAGGGAATCCATAATTGGAAGCATAGGAACCAACAGCCATCAGCACGGGCTCATCCTTAGGGTGGATTTCAAGGGGCAAGCCATAGTTTTGGTTAATGAAAAAATTACCCAAAACATGATCAATATGACAATGGGTATTGAGTAACCGCACAGGACGAAGGTCATTGGATTGGAGGAACTGCTTTAATGTTTCTTGTTCTTCTTTAGCATAACAACCAGGGTCGATGATTACCGCTTCTTTGGTATCATCATACAGAACATAGCAGTTTTCTTGAAAAGGATTGAACGTGAAAGTTTGTACATTAAGCATTATCGAAACATTTGTGAATTCATGCCAAAATAACAAAGAAAGAAATTAATTTTGGGTATGGAAGTAGATTTTTTACTCATTGGACAGGGCATTGCAGGTACGGTTTTGTCCTATCGGTTGATTAAGTCAGGGAAGTCTGTTTTGGTGATCGATCAGGCAGCGGCAAACAACAGCAGTAGGGTAGCCGCTGGACTGTTTAACCCCATTACGGGGCGCAAAATGGTCAAAACCTGGCAGGCGGATCGTCTCTTTCCTGTCATAAAGCCCCTTTATGGTGAATTGGAAAGGTTACTGGAAAAGAAATTAATCTACGATAAAAACATCTATCGGCCTTTTTTCAGTATTGAGGAACAAAATGAATGGATGGGAAAGAGTTGTGATGCCGAAGTACAGGATTACCTGGAAGCAGTCAGGACACAGCCATTGTGTGAAGAAGTTGCCGATCCCTATGGAGGCATCATGCTCAAGAATTCCGGCTATTTGGACATCAATACACTGCTCGACGGGTATAGCAGCTGGTTGGCTGATAACGGTCAGTTAAAAAGAGACCATTTTGATGAAGGCATGTTGGAGCATCGTGAGGGGAAGTGGCATTATCAAGGGACAAAAGCTTCAGCAATCGTTTTTTGCAGTGGTCTGGGGGCAGCAAAAAGTTCGTACTTTGATTGGTTGCCTTTTGCGCCGGTAAAGGGAGAGATCCTGGAGATGGAAAGTGATTTTACGCCTGCAGAAATCATCAATAGAGGAGTTTTTAGGATCACCATGCCTGATGGACGGATCCGAGTAGGGTCCACCTACAGTTGGCATGATTTGGACCAAGGACCTACCGAACGGGGCAAGGAGGAGATATTGGAGCGACTGGAGAAGATCGTGCCCGGCCAAGCCGGAAAATTGTTGAGCCATCGAGTGGGAATTCGGCCTGCTACTAAGGACCGAAAACCATTTTTGGGAAAACATCCTGCTGCTGAAAGCGTTTATATCTTCAATGGATTTGGTGCGAAAGGCGTTTCTTTAGTACCTTATTACAGTAAGATCATGCTCGGGTTAATGTTGGAAGGTAGCGAACCTGAAAAAGATGTTAACATAAGTCGATTTTTTAAGTATATTTAAAACAAAGACAATAAAACAGATCAATGAAGGTAAAATTAGTTTTTATTTATTTTACACTACTCTGGCTAGGTTCCTATACTGTCTCCAACGCCCAATTTGACCAAGAACGTTTTGGCAAGAACAGAATACAGCACCACGAATTTGATTGGTATTTTTTTTCGTCCAATAATTTCGAGGTGTACTATTATGGAGGAGGTCGGGACAATGCCCGGATGGCCATAGATTATTTGGAAAATGAATTTGAGCGGATCACGCAGATGATCGGTTACGTCGCTTACACTAAACCAAAAATTTTCATATACAACAGTCGCGAGGAATGGCTTGAGAGTAACCTTGACCTAGAAGAGGAAAGCTATTCTGTCAATGGAGAAACCTTTTTTTCCAAGTTGATGGCCGAAGTGCCCTATACGGGTGACTGGGCATCTTTTAAGGAAGAATTATTGTACCGCACATCCAAGGTGATCATCGAGGAGATGCTGTATGGTAGCACCATCGCGGATGCTTTTCAGTCCAACCTGATCAACAGCTTTCCGGAATGGTTTATCGATGGAACAGCGCTTTATCTGGCCAAGGGCTGGAGTTTGGAAATGGATGACTACGTGAGGCATTACCTCAAAGGAAATGAAAACCCCAAACTTCATAAGCTTAATGAAAGGGAAGCAGCACTTGTCGGACAGTCTATTTGGAATTTTATTGTGCAAAAGTATGGGAAGCGATACGTTTCCAGTATCCTGAACCTAAGCCGGATCAATAGAAATGAAGAGAACAGTATTTCCAATACCTTGGGAGTAGGGTATAAAAGTTTTGCTGAGCAGTGGCGCGCCTATTACACGATGGTGAATGAGCCTGTTTTTTCGACATTTAAAGAACCTTCTACGGAAAATGTCATTGCCGCCACCAAGAAAAATGAAGATGGATCGATCAATGACATAAAGTTCAGCCCCGATGCAGAACATTTGGCTTATGTAATTAATAATAACGGTAAATTTAAAGTAATCGTCCGGAACCTTTCTTCCAACAATGAAGTGACGGTCTTTAAGGGAGGAACTTCCACCGATGACCAAGAGCCTAACTTTACCTCTCCGGTAATCGCCTGGCGTGACACCTTGAACCTGACCATTGCCACGTTTAAGCGAGGCCTGACTACCTTGCGAATGAGAAGTATTGATGGTAGCAGTCAGGATAAAATTTTTCTTCGAAACATCACTCAGATCAATAGCTTGGACTTTTCTCCAAATGGCAAAAACATGGTGTTGTCGGCCATGGCTGGAGGTAGGACCAATATCTACACGTTAAACCTAAGAGGCAGGGGCAGAAGGCTGACCAACGACGTCTTTGACGATATTACGCCTGTTTTTGTTAACGATTCGACCATCGTGTACGCTTCTAACCACACAGCCTTGCCAGATAGTGTGCTGACCCGTGCCCCGGATGTGCGGGAGTTGCCGGATTATTTTAACTTGTATAAACTGGAATTAGGAGACAGTTTGGTGACCACCAAGCTGACCAACATGAATTCCAAGAATTTCATGCCACGTCCGATGAATCAGAATTTCGTGCTTCACCTCAGCGACCAAAGTGGAATTTATAACCTTATGCGATATGGGCTGGGCAGTGAAGTTTCGAGCCAAGTTTCAGCCTTTAATACTAGCGTGGAGGCATTTGATTTTTCACCGATCATAAACAAATGGGCTTATGCATATAAGGATGGAACAGGTAGTAAATTGGTCCTGGAATCCTATCCCAATATCGATCAGTTTACGCCCGGAACTCCACGTATACAGCTAAATCAAGCCAAAAAGTTGAATGAGCGATTGGCAGAACGAAGATTGGAAAAGCAGCAAGAGGAAGAGACCGAGGAGAAAGAGGTAGAAGTTCCTAGGCGATTGGCACCTGAAGTAGAAGAACCGTTGACGATTGATTCCATCCCACCATCCTCCAATAATACTGGCGCCATTAATGTGGACCGTTTGCGGTTTGAGCACCACTCGGGCATCAACACGGAAAATTATAGTTTTGATACTGTGCCGACGCCAATAGAACAGCGGGAAGGCAGACTGGCTTCGGGGAAAAGTGATATTTTGGAGGCCTTTAGAAAGCAAAGTTTGAAAAATACGGTGAGGGGACCGAGGGACTATATGCCCCAAGTTCAGGCGAACAGTTTGCGAACGACCTTTGTAGTGGATCCTTTGAGAGGTTTTGGCCTAAACATCGAAGGGAAGATGACCGAGCTTTTAAACAATCATGTTTTCCAAGGCGGCATTATGACACCGCTGGATTTTAGGTCTGGAAGTGACGTTTATTTTGAGTATCAATACCTCAAAAGCAGGATCGACTATCGGGCTCGCTTTGACAGGAGGGCGTTGGTGATTTCGGAAGGGGACGTTACTTACCAACGCTATGTGCTTACGAAAGGAGAACTAGGGTTTTCCTATCCGTTTACAGAGCACACCAGGTTTACGGTTGCCCCTTTCTATGCCAAAACCCAATATTTTAACCTTAACCCCGACTCGTTGGTCTTGGGAAGTGAAGGTCCTCAAAATCGATTTGACGTAAATTATTTAGGAGGAAAAGCCGAGTTGGTGGTGGATAAGACCAGACTACTGGGGCTTCATATGGAGCAAGGCTTTAAGGGTAAGGTAGGGATTAAGCATTACCAAGGGATTGATGAAGGAGACCGGTCTTTCAGTAATGTTTACCTGGACTTGAGAAATTACCAGAAGATCCATAAGAACATCACGTTTGCGACCAAGCTCTTTGCGGGATCCTTTATGGGAAATAATCCCCAAAGTTATCTGGTGGGTGGTATGAAGAACTGGTTGTTCAATGAATTTTATGAACCACCATCCAATCGACCGGAGCCTTCGCCCGTAAGGAATAGAGATGGTGTGGAGAATTCCAATATTCTCTTCGCAGAGTTTGTGGACCTGAGAGGATATGATTATGATGAAATCCGAGGAAGGAATGTGGTGACTTTTTCCGCAGAGCTTAGAATTCCGTTATTTTCTTACTTGTCCCGTGGAAACATAGCCTCTAATTTCGTCAAGAACTTTCAGCTCGTAGGTTTCTATGATGCAGGGTCATCTTGGGATGATGCTGCTCCTTGGGAACGTGTCAATGACCAGAATACCGAGGTCATCAATACCGATGGTTCTCCTTTTAACATTACCCTCAATAACTTCAATAACCCGTGGCTACAAAGTTATGGTGCTGGACTTAGGACAGTATTGCTGAACTATTATGTGAAGTTTGATACGGCGTGGCCAATACGTAATTACGAAGTAGGTGACCCGAGGTTTTATGTCACCTTGGGATATAATTTCTAAAGTGAATTGTTTAAGTTTGCTACATGATTAAATCCATGACCGGCTATGGTGTAGCCAATTTTGAAAATGACCGCTATATTATCAGCGCGGAAATCAAGACGTTAAATTCCAAGTTTTTGGACTTTAACCTTCGCAGTCCCCGACAGTTTTCTGATCGAGAGATAGAAATCAGGGGGCTGGTGTCAGGTGTTTTGGAGAGGGGCAAAGTAAATCTCAACATTGAATTTACGGCCAAGTCCAGCACAAACCTTCCTGTGAGCATCAACCAGGAACTTTTTGAAACGTATTTTGACACCTACCAATCCATGGCCTCAAAAGTGGGCGTGAGCGACAGCAATGACTTGTTCCGGATGGCTATCCAAGCCCCGAATGTGGTTACCACCCTAACGGACAAATCCGATGATCAAGAAGAGTGGGATGCGGTAAAAAAGGTCGTGATGGAAGCTGCCCAAAAGTGCGATGACTTCCGTAAAGACGAAGGTGAAACCCTTTATCATAAGTTTAAGGAAAACTTGGACGTCATCACCAAAGGCCTGGATGAGATCCAAAAGGAAGAGCCCAATAGAAAAGAACGGATCAAGAACCGGATCAGAAACAACTTCAAGGATTGGATGGAGGAAAATTCCTTTGATGAAAATCGCTTTGAGCAGGAACTGATCTATTATTTTGAGAAGTTGGATATTACAGAAGAGATCGTCAGGCTATCCACGCACCTCAAATACTTCGATAAGACCATGTCGGCGCCTAACAGCCAAGGAAAGAAACTTGGGTTTATCAGTCAGGAGATTGGCAGGGAAATTAATACCATCGGTTCCAAGGCCAATGATGCGGCGATCCAGCGGCACGTGATCATCATGAAGGATGAGTTGGAGAAGATCAAAGAACAGGCACTGAATATTATTTAGGGTGCGGCCGAAGCCTGACCGCTAGTGCGCTCAGAAAACAGGCTTTAATGGGGATGATAAATTTCCATTACCGGCGGTGGACCTCCCAATATTCAATCACCTAAAGAACCAATTACACAATTCAGTAACGCATACCATGAAACAATATCATCAATTACTACAGCATATTCTGGACACAGGAGTTCAAAAAGGTGATCGTACCGGCACGGGCACGTTAAGTGTGTTTGGCTATCAGATGCGGTTTGACCTGCAAGAAGGCTTTCCTCTGGTGACAACCAAAAAGTGCCATTTGAAATCCATCATTTATGAATTGCTGTGGTTTTTGAAGGGGGATACCAATATCAAATACCTAAAGGATCATAAGGTTAGGATTTGGGATGAGTGGGCAGATGAAAATGGTGATTTGGGGCCGGTTTATGGCTACCAATGGAGACATTGGCCTGATGGAAAAGGCGGAGAAATTGACCAAATCAAGAACCTGATCCACCAGCTCAAAACCAATCCCAATTCCAGAAGGCTTTTGGTAAGCGCTTGGAATGTGGCCGATGTAGATCATATGGCTTTGCCTCCTTGCCATACCATGTTCCAGTTTTATGTGGCCGACGGAAAGCTTTCATGCCAGCTTTACCAGCGCAGTGCAGATGTATTTTTAGGCGTTCCTTTTAATATCGCTTCCTATGCGCTCTTTACGATGATGATTGCTCAGGCTTGTGATTTGCAGCCTGGTGAGTTTATCCATACGTTTGGCGATGCGCATTTATATTCCAATCATCTAGAACAGGCAAAACTACAGTTGACCCGCGAATGCAGGCCATTGCCCACGATGAAGATCAATCCGGAAGTGAAGGACCTGTTTTCCTTTGAATTTGAGGATTTTGAATTGCAGAACTATGATCCGCATCCCCACATCAAGGCAGAAGTGTCTGTTTAGGGAATGGTGAGAGGGAGAAATGGGATCAAGCCATATTTCTGGGGGACGAGGAATGTCAGACCAAGCCGATGGATTGTGGAGTGGAGAAAAAGTCTCCTTCAGAGGATTTAGGGGGAATTCCTCTCTTTACCTTTGTTACTATTTTCCTGCAGGTGAAAAAAGTAACCAAAAAACCCCGCTGCTGTGAGCGATTTCGGCTAAACCCAAAGACCTTACCGCGCGCAGGCGAACTCCTCCGTATGAGCTGCCGATTGGCCTTTTGCGCATCATCCCGTCAGGCCTGCCTACCGCAGGCAGGCATGCCTGCGCCTTTTGCCAGCCCGCTTCTTTGGTTTCTTCACGCCGAAATCCCTCAAGGCAGAAAAAAAGCTGAAATCGATAAAAGCGGGGCGGCTGGCTAGCGGGCGGAAGCTTTGCCATGTTTTGATTTCCTCCTGCGGCGGACAGGTTTTCGTTCTTTTATATCAAGAAAAAGGACAAGGAAGTCCCGTTGGCATCTGCTGTCGTCCGGTGATGGGGTGAGCGGAAAGTCCCCTTTAGGGGGGTAAGAGTAAAGGCACCAATTGATAATCATTCAAAATTCTTCATTTGTCATTCTTAATCCTCCCTCCCCATCCGACCAAGCTTTCCTCCAGCTTTTCCGCTTGATCCGGGAAATGACCGGTTTGGTTAGTTGAAGAGACTTTCTGCCTCCGCAATAGGGCTGGTGTCAAATTCCTTGCCTTCGATACGTTGTAAATAAGCTATCCCGGACACATTGGTAGTAAAGACTTGATCTGCGGAAAGCAGGTGATCTTCCGTGAATTCTCCTTCGATCAGTGGAATGCGTTGATGATTTAGGTGCTGGATCAATGCATTCCTTGATACACCAGCAATGCAGCTGCATGTTAGCGAGGGGGTATAAAAGGTGCCGTCTTTCTTCCAGAAAAGATTGGCAATGCCCGATTCGGAAATGAAGTTGGAAGTATCCTTCAGAATTACCTCATCCATTCCCTTTTCTTCACGTTCGATATTGGCCATCACGTAGGTGAGGGCATTTAAGGTCTTGCAATGCGACCAAGGGCTTTTGGGAACAGTAATGGAAGTACTGATAAATGTCTGCTGTTTTACCTTTGGTGGGGAAGTCGCTTGCTGAATACTGATCAATTCATCAGTCCCATTCTCTTGAGGGCTGTACTTTCCCAATCCGCTTCGATAAATATTCCATCTCACCCGCAAAAAAGCATGACTTCCAAATTGCCCCACCAGAAATGCTTCCAGTTCCCCAATGTGCTGCAAGCGGCGACCATTGATTTTTAATTGCTGTAGCCCCTCTGTGATCCTATTCCAATGGCCGTCACGAAATCGGATTTCACCTTCTTTGAATATCATGGTTTCAAACAGGCCATCACCAAAAAAAGATGCCCTATTGGCAAGGTGATCAGGAGCGGAAACATAACCGCCTTTTGGCGAGGGGGAAAACAAAAGTGTATCGTTATCGAACGTGTCACTGTTCATTATCGGTCATTCTAATGTGTTGCTTGATTATTTGTGGAGTGAATTTAAGTTAATTTCTATGGATAATGATTATGATTTGAGTATTTAAAACCATATTCAGTGATAATTGAATCTTAAGTATTAGATTAGCATAGTACTTGAAAATGTAAACCCCAAATATGACAAGAAAAAGTAGTGTCTTTGATATGATAGGCCCGGTGATGATAGGCCCTTCTTCCTCCCATACCGCTGGTGTGGTCAGGATCGCCAGGGCAGCAATCAAGGTGTTGGGTGGGATTCCTGATGATGCTGTGATCACATTTTATAATTCATTTGCCCGGACTTATGAAGGGCATGGTAGTGACAAGGCCATTATTGGAGGGCTTATGGATCTGAAAACTGATGATGCGCGAATAAAACAGGCCTTTGAACTTGCTGAAGCGCGCGGATTGACTTATATTTTTAAGTCGGTCGGGAACGCATCCGTTTTTCATCCCAATACGATCAAGCTAAACCTAACCAAGGGTGATCGGAAAGTAGAAGTCATAGGCGAGAGTTTGGGTGGTGGACTAATCAATATTAAGTCCATTGATGGGTTTCATGCCGAGTTTTCAGCTCAAGAGCATACTTTGATCATCAAAGCAGATGATGTTTCTGGTGCCATAGCCTTCATTACCAGTATTTTGGCGCAAGAACAGGCAAATATCGCCACAATGTCCGTTTCCAGAAAAGGCAAACGGGATATGGCCTGTCACGTGATAGAGATGGATTCTGGGCTTAATGCCATTACCATTAAGTATTTAGAGAGTATCAGTTGGATTCATGAACTAATTTACATTCCAGATATTGACCTATAGTTTTACATTATGATGAGAAAATTTTTTACTGCAGTAGTTTTCAGTTGCGGTTTTTTGGGTGCATTGCATGCACAGGATATTGCTTCTATGTCGTTGGAGGAGTGTATCCAGATCGGACTCGAAAATAATTTGGAGCTGCAGCGGAGTCTGCTTAACCAAACGAATAATGAAACCAATCTAAAGGAAGCAAAGCTTAGAAGGTATCCTTCCCTGTCTGCTTCTTCTTCCTATCGATATAACTGGGGTAGGTCCATTAACCCGGTCACCTCAGTGGCCTCTTTGGTGGATTTTGGTAGTGCAGGATTGAATGCATCCACCAACATGACCTTATATGCCGGTGGACAGATCAATAATTCCATTCAGCAGGCAAAAACAGACCTAGAGGTTGGCGAAAAGAATGTGGAGGCTGCCAGGAATAATATTACGCTAAACATTGTCAATTTATTTGTCAATGTAGTCTTCGCAAAGGAACAAGTAAACGTGGCCGAATCCCAATTAGAGGTGACCAGCCAACAGTTTGAAAGGACTCAAAAGCTCGTGGAAGCAGGGGCATTGCCGCTGTCCGATCAGTTGGATCTGGAAGCTCAAAATGCGACCAGTGCCATGGAGCTCACCAACGCGAAGAACAACCTGCGATTGGCTAAACTGAACCTTTCCCAAGCGATGCAATTACCATTCGAAGAGGAGTTTGATGTGGCTGTTCCAGAGCTGGAAGCAGAAAACTATATGATCAGCAATGACGATGTTGATGAGATTTTTTCCATAGCCGTCACGTTGATGCCTGAAATTGAAGCTGCCGAGCTGGGGATGGAAAGTGCTGAATATGGTGTAAAGATCGCCAAAGGTGGTTTGTTGCCCACTTTGGGATTAGGAGGAAGCATTGGGACTAATTACACCGATAATTTTGAGGATCCGCAAACGGGAGAACCACGGCCTTTTAAAGATCAGTTAAGTCTTAATTTAAATGAAGGCCTGGGGGTAAGTCTTAATGTTCCTATTTTTAACAACGGTAGTAACAGGGCTAGTTTACAGCGAGCAAGAGTGCAGAAGTACCTTAGTGAAATATCCGTTCAAGAGGCACGGAACCAACTGAGGCAAGATATCGAAACGGCTTATACCAATGCAGTGGCCTCTCGCCAATCATACGAGTCCTCCACGGTGCGGGTCTCGTCGCTGGAGGAAGCCTTCCGAATGGCCCAAAAGCGCTTTGAAGTAGGGGTGATCAATGCGGTGGATTTTCAAGTGGCACAAAACAACCTTTTTAATGCTCAGGCAGATTTACTGCAAGCAAAATATGAATATATTTTCAGGGTAAAGGTATTGGACTTTTACTTGGGCAATCCCCTAACATTATAACACGAAGAACCATGGCTAAGAAGAAATCAAACAAATTAATTTACATTTTGGGCGGAGTCGCAGGGGTGTTAATACTTTTTATCATCATTGGAAGGGCCCTCGGGTGGGTAGGTGGAGCTGCAGAGACGGAAGTAGAAACCACCAAGGCCTCCAAGAAGACCATCGTAGAAAAAGTCAGTGCCTCTGGGGTGATCGAACCTGAGACAGAGGTGAAATTGAGCCCGGACGTAGCGGGTGAGATCATTGAATTGAACATCAGTGAAGGTGATTCTGTGAAGCAGAACGACTTATTGGTGAAAATTCGGCCTGACAACTTCATTTCTGCATTGGACAGGACACGGGCAAATCTAAACCAGCAAAAGGCAAATTTGGCCCAATCCCAGGCGGCATTGAAACGCTCGGAAGCCCTATTTGATCGGGCCAAGCTACAGTACGAGCGAAATAAGTCACTTTATGAATCCAACGTTATTTCTGATTCGGAGTTTGAGCAGGCCACCGCGGATTATGTTTCGGCTGAAAACGACCTAAAAGCTGCCCAGCAATCGGTGGAAGCTGCCGAATACGTGGTGAAAAGCTCACAAGCTTCCGTGGAGGAAGCTAATGAGAATTTGCGACTGACAAATGTGTTTGCTCCTACCGATGGGATAGTGTCCAAGCTCCTTGTAGAAAAAGGGGAAAGGGTAGTGGGTACCCAGCAAATGGCCGGTACTGAAATGCTTCGAATTGCGGACTTGAGCGTGATGGAAGTCGTTGTGGATGTCAATGAAAATGATATTGTGAGAATATCTTTGGGGGACACGACGATCATTGAAGTAGATGCTTATTCACATACCGGTGAGAAGTTTACAGGGGTGGTCACTTCCATTGCCAATTCGGCCAATGAAAAAGCGACACAGGATGCGGTGACTGAATTTGAGGTGGAAATAAGGATCCTCAACGAATCCTATGAAAAATTGATTACCAAGGAAAACAGGTACCCCTTCAGACCCGGCATGACAGCCAGTGTGGAAATCATCACTGAGAAAAAAGCAGATGTGTTATCGGTACCGTTGGCGGCAGTGACTACCAGGGATGATATTCGGGTAGATTCCACCAATGCGGAGAGTGATCTACAAGAAATTATTTTCATGTCCGAAGGAAACAAAGCTCATCTTACCCGTGTCAAAACGGGAATCTCAGATTTTGAAAATATTGAAATACTAGAGGGGATCAAAGAAGGAGAAGAGTTGGTGTCAGGGCCGTACTTTGTGGTGAGCAAACAGTTGGAAGACGGGGATCTGATCAAGAAGACCAATTGATGAAAGGCGTTTTGTACGACGCTTGTGTTGAACTAACTGACTTATTGTTAAGGCAAAACAAAAATGAGCAATAAAGAGGGCCTTGGAGGGAATAGCTTCCAAGGCCTTTTTATGGTTTATCCCTAACCAAGCTTAGATGTAGGTTAAAGACGAAAATGGGGGGTGGAAAAGCACGAAGTCAGTAGTTGTGCCTCATTCATAGGATTAGCCCTGAGTGAAGCCCATGATGATATCCTCCAAGAATAGGACGTGATCATACTTTACAGCAACTTAACCAAGTTCGTATCTACCAATGTGTCTAAAGAAACCTTGGTGTCTATGAGTCCAAGTTCCCTTAAAATGTCCATGGTGTTATCCAGTGTAGATTTTTCCATTTCAGCTTGTGTAGCCCAAGTGGTTTGTGCTAACCATTCCTTTACATCTGGTTCTTGGAGTTGGTAGGTCTTGCTTAGCATTGAGGGCAATTGTGGGGTTGCTTTCAGTTTTTTGGACTGTGCATAAAGCTTGGAGAGAAGTTGAGGGATAATTTCACCATGCTCTTTCAGGAGTTTTTCATGCGCCACGATGACAAAACAGGGCCAAGGGGTAGGGATTTCATCAATTTTTCTAAACTGACCGCTATCTACCAATGGCTTGGTGGTGAATTTTTCCCAGAGAAAACCCTTAGGCTCCTGATTTGAGAAAGCAGCTAAGGCACCCTCCATATTTCCGACGACGTCAAACTGAAGGGTTTCGGGGTTCCAGCCGTTGTTTTTGGCCAGCAAATAGGTCATCAAATGCGAGCCAGAACCGTACCGGCTGATAAGAAATGGTGCTTCTTCGAGGTCACTGATACGTTGCACGGTAGATTTAGCGGGGACATGAATCCCCCAAGTAAGCGGAGAAAGCACATGATAACCGATGATTTTTCCAGGATTATCCTCAATCTTATCTTTGATAAAACTTTCTGTCAAAAGAATGGCAATGTCTGTTTTTTCTTCTTTGAGGGCCATGTTCATGGCGCCAGAACCTTTGGATTCGTCCTTCCATTCCAAGGTATATCCAGCAGCTTTAAAAGGTTGTTCTTCCACGAGCTTTAGCCAAGGGAAATTAAAGTGTTCCGGGACACCGGTTATTTTGATCGTTTTCATAGTTCAAAGATAAAAAGCAATTTTGATTTGGGAGGTGGGAGATAAAATTTAACTGTCATCCTGTTCGGTATTCCTTCCGATCATTTTCAAAAAATAGTACAACCCATGTAAGTGATCGACATGGTCAGGTGCTGAATTTCCGGCATAAGCTATAATCTGAAGGTTGCCTTTTGCAGTTTTGCCCAGCTGCTGCATGCCCATGGGGCCCTGTTGGAGTTGTGGGGTGAGTTTCAGGGAAAGGGACCGAATGAGATAATCGGCACATTCGGTGGTACTGGCGTAGGTTCCCGGAAATACGGCACTGTGCGTAAAGATGAAATAGGTCTCACCTGCGATGGATGATTTTGCATAATCCACAAAAGGAAACAGGTCATTTTGGTCAATTTCACCCCCTGCTGCTAGAGGAGTGCCCTTGGGAACATAATCGGCATGCATGCCGTCCAAAAGGATAATCCCACGGATCTTGGCCTTGTTTTCACTTCTTAAAATACTTCGGATGGCACCGTATCCAGCACTCCACCCCGAAAGGTATACAGCCCGAATGGGCTTTTCTATGGCATTGGATGCAGAAAGGAGAAGTTGCTCTAGGATTTTGGCATCTGAAAACTGGTCAGCATATATCGAAGAACCACTTCCTAAGTTTAGCGTGATGGCAGCCCAACCCGGATGGTTATGGACGGCATAATTAGCCGCTTGGGGCGAGCCATGAAAATGGATCAATAGGTTAAGGGAATCAGGAGCATGTTGTGTAGGCATGAAGAATTTCACCGTGGAAGGCAAGAGGTTGTCCCATTCCTCATAAACTCCCGGGAATTTTTTTTCAGGGACGCGATGGTGCGGTCTGATATTTTCTGTCATTGGAGAAGGGTTCTGAGCGGCCATTTTTGGTTGCTGCCTTGCCCAAACCGTTAAATGAATGATCGTAAAACTCCAAAGGAAGATTACCGTTTTGATCATTTGCCAATATCTTCGTTCCATAAATCAGGGTGGTCATGGATAAACTTTTTCATTAAATCAATACATGTCTGGTCATTTTTCACGATGATCTTCACTCCTCGGGATGCGAGTAAGTCTTCTTCGCCCTGAAAAGTAAGGTTTTCGCCGATAACGACTTGGGGTATTCCGTACAAGAGGATGGCTCCCGTACACATAGGGCAAGGGGAGAGCGTGGTGTAAAGGGTACTTTCTTGGTACACCTTGGCAGACAACCTGCCTGCATTTTCAAGCGCATCCATCTCACCATGGAGGATGGTACTGCCTTTTTGAATCCTCCTGTTATGTCCACGTCCAATGATGCTGCCTTTGTGCACGAGGACAGATCCAATGGGAATTCCTCCTTCTTCTAGCCCTTTTTGGGCTTCTCTGATAGCCTCTTGTAAGTGTTTGTCCATAGTGAATGTATATTAAGGATACTCAATATACAATTTTATAGGTGTTACATCTTTGAAAAAAAAGAATGGGAATGACCTGTGCTCCTGAAAATAAAGAAATCCGATCCACAAAAGGCTTTTGATGCACTCGCTAAGGGGCGGTAGTGGGGTGAGTTTCGTGCCAACATGGTGTAAAATGGCGGATAATTGTAATACAATAAACATTTATTGCTAGATTTATACAATTAATACCATTATCACCTCGTTTGCTTTGTCTTAAATGGAGTTTTCACTAAGTCCCTACTCACTCTCTTTACTGGTTTTTGCAGTAATCGTTTTGCTATTGGCAGTGTTTCTCTTTACGCGATTGAGTAAGGAGGTACGGTGGTTTGGGGCAATGATGATCGCCGTGGCCATTTGGGCTGCCAGTGATGGGATAATGGTGGGAATGGACGATTTGGAAGCCATGTTATGGGTGGTGGATGTGGAGTATATCGGCATTACCTTAGTTCCTGTCTTTTGGTTGCTTTTTGTGCTGAAGTTTGTAGGGAAAGAGGCTTGGCTTAACCCGAGGTGGATGGTTTGCCAGTTTATCTTTCCGGTCATTTCCATGGTAATGGTGTGGACCAATGGCCTTCACCATCTCCATTACCAAAGAGCAGAAGTGGTAGAAATAAATGGCCTTTTCGGGCTGCTTACAGCGAAAGGCCCGTGGTATATCATTCATACCAGTTATTTTTACCTAGCCATTGGCTATGGTGTTTACCTGTTGATCAAGCGGTATTTTAATACCAAAGGGATTTACCAGAAGCAGACGTTAATCATACTTTTTGGGACGATGGTTCCTTGGATTGCCAATATTTTAGTGGTTTTTCAGGTAGAGCCGTTCAATGGAATAGATCCCACACCACATGCTTTTATGGTAACGTGTCTGATTGTGTTTGGTGGTTTTCTCAAAGTGGGACTGTTTGATGTAAAACCCATCGCCCGTAACATTGTGGTGGAATCCATGCGGAATGGCATGTTGGTAATTGATGGTGAGCGTCGAATAGTAGATGTAAACCCTTGCTTTACCAAGCTTATCAATAAGAAGGCCGAGCATGTTATCGGCTTACATGTAAGCCGCTTACCGTTTGAATGGCAGGACTGGGAACGGATATTGGAAAGTGAAGATGAACTGGCTGTGGAAAAGATGATCGTGGTGGACGGCGTGGAGCGATATTTTGAGGTGTCCAGCAAGATTTTGAAGGAAGGAGGTAGAAAATATCAGGGAAGGTTGATCCTTTTAAGGGATATCACCCAGTTTATCCATGATCAACAGCGTCTGGAACTTCAAGCCAAGGAGTTGATGGAGCTGAATGCAACCAAAGATCGGTTTTTATCCATTGTCTCACATGATTTGCGTAATCCAGTGCATTCCCTTTCCCAGTTTCTCGAGATGGTGGAATATGGGTGGGTCAAGGATGACGAGTTCCGGTCCATGCTGCCTTCTTTTTCCAAAAACTTGAAAGATGTTTCCAGCTTCATGGAGAATTTGCTGGAGTGGGCACAGACCCAATTGAAGGGCGAGTCCGTTGAAGCGGTAAAAATAGATCTCGAGGAAGAAGTGGAAGCGGTGGTTGCATTGTTTAAAAATCACCTGGATACCAAAGGTGTACAGCTAAAAATAATCGCAGGGGCCCCAACCTATGCTTTTGGAGATTTAAATATGATGAGGCTAGTGATCCGGAACCTTATCAGCAATGCGATAAAATTCTGCCATAAAGGGGATGAAATTATCGTGAAATTGATTTCAAAGGGATCCGAAATAGAAGTGATCGTGGAAGATACAGGAGTGGGGATCTCCAAGGAAAATGTAGATAAGATATTTTCAAGCAGTTTTTTTACCACTACCGGTACCCAAAATGAAAAAGGTACTGGTTTAGGGTTATTGCTTTGTAAGGATTTTGTAGAGAAAAATGACGGGGAAATTGGTGTAGAAAGCGAGCTAGGGAAAGGTACCCGCTTTCATTTTACCATTCCACAGTTTGAGCCCAAGATGGCATCTTCGTAGACTTAAGGTTGGACCAGATGGGCTAGGGGGCTACGCTATGGCGCCATCATCTTTGTCTTCCACAAAATAGGTCAGCATGGCTGCCAGGATCAAGAACAATCCTGCGGAGAAAAGAGCGTATATCGCCTGTCCGCCATATATATACCTTACGATCCACCCGCCGATAAAGCCGTTCAGGATTTGAGGAGCGGTGATAAAGAAATTGAATATTCCCATGTACACGCCCATTTTTTTTGCTGGAATCGATCCGGCTAGGATCGCGTAGGGCATGGCAAGGATACTGGCCCAAGCGATTCCCACACCGATCATGGATAAATTCAATACCCATTTCATTTCCGGATCCGTGACCCATAAAATGGAGATAAGCCCCGTTCCTCCTATCAGCAGGCAAATGGCGTGAGTCATTTTTCGTCCTATTTTGGCGGCAATTACCGGTAAGGTCATGGCAAAAAGTGCAGATACTAGGTTATAGACACCAAATATGACGCCTACATAATTTCCCGCTTCATTAAATTCCAGTGACGAACGATCTGAGCTGGGCAGTCCCCACACATGCTGAGCAAGGGCTGGCGTACTGAATACCCACATGGAAAATAGCGCAAACCACGAAAAGAATTGTACGAGGCCCAGTTGTTTCATGGTTTTGGGCATTTTGATAAAGTCGGTAAAAATACTGGATAGCCCCCTTTGGGCGTTTTTGTCAATTTTATGTGCTGACTTTTCCAGCTCGTCTGGTGGATACTCCGAGGTGCGCAAGACCGTCCAAAGGATAGAAGCCACCAAAATCGTGGCGCCAATAATAAACGCCCAAAGGACATTCTGAGGGACGATGCCCTCATTGGCCGTGGTGGGGATACTAAACCACTCGGTAAGGACATACGGCAACCATGATCCGATGACCGCGCCAAGACCAATAAGGAGGGTTTGGACGGCAAACCCCAGCGTTCGCTGATCCGTTGGAAGCTTGTCCGCAACCAAGGCCCTGAAGGGCTCCATGGCGACATTAAATGAAGCGTCCATGATCATGAGAAATCCTGCTCCCACCCACAGTGCAGGAAGATACGCCACGAAAAGGGAAGCATTGGGCATTAGTACCAAGCCAATGGCGGCCAGCACAGCTCCTGCCAAAAAGTAGGGTCTTCGCCTTCCCAGTTTGGTCCACGTGCGGTCACTGTAATGGCCAATGATGGGCTGAATGATCATTCCGGTAATAGGTGCCACCAGCCAAAAAAGTGACAAATGTTCCACATCTGCTCCAAAGGTCTGCAGGATCCGGCTGGCATTGGCGTTTTGTAGGGCAAATCCCATTTGGATACCTAGAAAGCCAAAACTCATGTTCCAGATTTGCCAAAAGCTTAATTTTTTCTTCTCAATTTGAGCTTGCATTGATCGGTTATGTTGGGGTTAAGGATTGATGGGGAAAGTTAGAAAGTGAATTTTCCTAAATGAACCTATTGATCAAAAATAACGGTTATTTTATCACGGTCATATGGCACCGTAACAACGGGGATTTCCTCTATTTCATAATAGGGGAGGCGATTGTCCGGAAGTGGATCAAAGTCCGTGATCGGTTGTAAAAAGGCAAGTTGTTCCCGATGTACGCTGGCTTGATTACCATTTATCGTTGCCGTTCCCACCGAAAAGCCATGGAAATATACTTGTAAGGCTGTAAAGCTACTGGTAAAATCACCTTCTACTGTTGAAAGAACCAGTTCTTGCTGGTCGCTGTCCAAAGTAATGGTTCTCTTATGATGCTTTCCCTTTTGGTAGTCTAACGTAACACCGTCATCCTCATAGTGGATATAGCTGGAAGTCCCTTCTCCTTTGTACACGTGAAGGCGTAAGATTCCATCATGCTGTTCGGCAGTATGGGATACGGGGGACTGTAGTGGCAGAATACTTCCTCCCTTTACGAATACAGGCAGGTAATTGATAGGAGTGTCCACGTAAATCTCTTGTGCTCCCTTGTAAGAGTCGTCATTGTATAAGTAGTACCATTGGCCTTCCGGTAGGTAGGCTTTGGTGATTTCCTTGTGACTTTCCACAGGAACTACCAACAAGGCATCACAGCAAATATATTGGTTTTGGAAGCGAGCGTCATAAACGTGGTCGTCAAAGCAATAATCAATGGCAAGACTTTTGGCTACGGGAAGGCCGTCTTGGGTGCTTTTGTAAAAAGCGGAGTACCACAGCGGAAGCATTTTATACCGGAGCTTGAGGTAATTTTTGGATATTTCTTCTACCTCCTCTCCAAAAGCCCAAGGTTCTGCATCATTGCTGTTGATCATCGAGTGGGCACGATACAGTGGAGCAAAGGCCGCTATGCTCATCCATCTGGCGAAGAGCGATTTACTGGCTTCTCCACAAAATCCTCCGACATCATATCCAGCAAAGCTCACACCGCTAATGCCAAGGCTGTTGACCAGTCGAATTCCGGCAAGCATATGCTCTTCACTGGCCACGTTATCACCTGTCCATGCAGCGGCAAAACGCTGAATGCCCGAAAAACCTGCCCTGGTCAGGATAAATGGCCGCTCCTGCCCGTTTGTAGAAGCACCATTTTGAGCTGCCCGAGCCATTTGCATGCCGTAGATATTCCTGGCTTTGCGGTGACTGACTTGTTCGCCTTCGTAGTCAAAATTGATTAGATTGGGGGTATGTTGGCCCCAGGAAGCCGGTTCATTCATGTCCGTCCAAAAACCGTCCACTCCAGCATCGGTATAAAAAGCCATTTTCTCCGCCCACCATTCACGGGTCTTGGCAGCTGTAAAATCCGGAAAGGCACACCATCCCGGCCAAACTTGCCCCTCGTATGTCTCGCCATCAGGGTATTTCAGAAAGAGGTCTTGGTCCATGCCTTCCTCATAGGGCAGGTAGTCCTTTTCTACTTTGATGCCCGGATCCATGATGACCACTACACGAAACCCTTTAGCATTCAGTGCTTTGATCATGGCTTTGGGATTGGGAAACTTTTCACCATCAAATGTAAATACCTTGTACTTTTTCATGTGATGGATGTCAAGGTAGATCACGTCTGCCGGCATGTCCTTGTCACGAAAGGTCTTTGCCAAGGTAAATACTTCCGATTCAGGATAGTAAGAGTAGCGGCACTGCTGGAATCCCAATGCCCATTTGGGCGGTAACGCTAACTTTCCAGTTAGGGAAGTGTAGCCACCGATAATTTCCGACACGCTGTCTCCTTGAAAGAAATAGTAATCCATGTCTCCATCATCGGCAGAGAAATAAGAAAACCGACGGTTGGAGGCGCCGAAGTTAAAGGTGGTTTTGTGCGTATTGTCAAAGAAAATTCCATAGGCCAATTCCTGATGAATACCGATGTAAAAGGGAATGGACATGTACAGGGGATCGTCGTTCACGCCATAGGCAAAATAGTCCGTGTTCCAGTTTACAAAGGCTTGGCCGGCACGGTCGATACCTCCTGTTTTTTCACCTAAGCCGATGAATTTTTCATGGGGCTGCAGTTTTTTATAATTGGTGACTTCGGTACCGAGCCATGAAACGCCAAATGCCGGATCGTCCTGATTCAGCAGATTGCCGTTTTGATCGTAATAGGTAAGTGCCCACTCGTTCTTGTTTAAGACAATTTTAAGATCCTTGGTTTCCAAGATCAAGAAGTCAGCTTCCTCGTGGAGGTTTACAGGAGTTTCTTCGGGAGAAGCCACCACACTGTAAGGATTGGGAGTAAACGGTACAGTCCTGGATACCTGTACACGAACGATCTTGGCCGTATATAGACAGATGTTAAAATATGCTTTATCCGTTATGCCAGCTATTCCGTGGGGTGTTTGTTCCCAGGACATTACTTTTCCGGCAGACTGGTTTTGGGCACGATTAACTGATGTGGCTACAGTAGTCATTTGGGTTACTTTAAATGTGTTGAAATGCAATTGTCAAGCCCCTTGGAGGTAGGATGGGTAGGGGCTGTTTTTTTCCTGTTTCATGTCGATGGCTGGTGACGGAACAGCTTGCATTTGGACAGGTACTATGCAGCTAATTTAAAAAGGATTTTGGAAGTAAAAAACTCAATATTCATGGAGTGCTGCCTGATACAGCGGGATTTAGGCAAGAAAACAATCTTCATTTGACTTTTCAATCGTGTGCATAAAAATTTAAACTAGAAAGAAAAAATTTTCCAACTGCAAGGAAAGGCTGTAAAAATGGTTAGCAGATAAAGTATATAGTTTTTGCTCTCATGTGAGGGATTAAGGAAGATACTCAAATTTGAAATAGAATTTCTTGAAAAGGATTACAGCAGAAATGGTTACCATGGGGATTAATATCCAAAAAAGTCCAAAAAGAATCAGGAGCGTGCATGTGAAAAAAAGGAAAAAAAGTCTTCTGATATAGTGGGCAGATGCGATACTCTGGAAAAGTAAAGCGCACAGGAGAAAGGCAGTACTAAAGCAAAACAACAGAAGTATAAATTGGTTTGGAAAGGACGTGTTTAGGCATATTAAGACCATTTCAGGTAAAAGAAGGTATATTATTAGAGTAGCTTTTTGGAACATTAATTTCACCAATGAAAACGGCATGTTCCTCATGATCTTAAGTGCCGTTTCTTCAAATATTCGGTATTCATAAATAAGGTAACTATTGTTACAGGCAAGCACTAGCGCTAATAGCATTTGGACCTTCATGCCTGACCAAAGGTCGTCGAAGAGGATTAAAAAAGCAGCATATATCAATCCTGAAAGGAGTTTAGTGAGGACCAAAGGAAGTTTTAAGTGGTGGGTAAGCTGAAAGAGGAATAGATTAGAAAATGATTTATTTAGCCAACGTCTAAAAGGAAGTGAATAATGTATGCTTTTATGCAAGTGGATATTGTTGATATGTGAAAGCGTAATAAAGCTTAAACAACACATTCCCAAAATTGTGATGACCGGAAGGATAAACGGCAGGAAATAATAGCCATAAGAAAGACCAACAGCTAGAGATGAGAGTGCAATCAGCAATAACGGCAGAAATATTAAACCATAGGTTAGAAGCCATGTGTGAAATTGAGTCTTGAAACCAAAAGAATTAAAGACATAGAAAATAAATCGGTTAGAACTTAAGTTTAATACGGCCTTGATGTGCTTCCAACTCTCAAGTGCCCATAGTAAGGTTAAAAAGAAAAATACGATTACCATGATCGGTTCCTTGGCGAAGGATAATAAAAGGATTAGGTGAAAATATGTTTCTTGGGCTGCGGTCAGGTGGCCTCCTAGGGGTTTCATCCAAAAAATATGGCTAAACAAAATGCCAAATACTACCAAAAAAAGAGCTCCTTTTTGTCTGTAGAAGCTTTTGGTAAATATGTTATAAAATACTTTAAAGACCTTTAGGCTCATGCGCGTGAATAATAAGGTGATGATCATCTATGGAAATAGTACGATGGGTTGTCATCATCGCTTCATCTAAATCTTGGTGGGAAGAGATTAAAAAACCAGTATTAAATTGAGTATGATATTGCCTTATTAGTCTGAAGAGCAATTCCCTACTGGTACGGTCCAGTGTGTTGAGTGGTTCGTCCAGCAAAATCCATTTTGGATTACCGATAAACGCCAATACCAACGAAAGCTTTTTGATCATTCCTGAGGAATAGTTGGCGATTGGGTGATCCATAAAATCACCAATATTGATTTTTTCAATGAGTTGTTCTGCTTGACCGGTGGGAGCTTTTTTCCCTTTCACAAACAAATTAATAAGGTCAAGGCCACTTAAAAATTCCGGAAAAGTTGGTTCTGCCTCTGCAAAATTAATGATCCTTCTGAAAGCAATGGGATTTCTTTTGATACTGTCGTCTCCATTTACACTGATGTCGCCTTCGAAGGGGATGATACCTGCAATAGTTTCCAATAACGTGCTTTTTCCAGATCCATTTTCACCTTTTAAATGGTATATCGCAGTGTTCAGTTCCAAATGGTCAATGGTCAGTACGAGGTTTTGATGGTACGATTTTTTGTAGTTGGTAAATTGAAGCATGATTTAATGTATATGCTTTTAATGAGGTAGTTCTATATAGCTAAATCAAAACAATATTTTTCATAGGTGGCAATTTGTTATTATTACCATGATTATAAATTTCCCTTTACTAACCTTTCCTCAGCGAAGATTCCCGAATGACCAAGCCTGTTTCCAACATTTCGGTGCGACTTCGAAATGCCTCTTCGCTTTCACTATCGATCATTTCCAATAGAAGCTGGGCAGCTTTTTCACCCATTTTAAATCCTGGCTGGGAAACGGAGGAAAGGGGCGGGGCAATCATGGACGAAAACTGCCAATCACTAAAGCCTACTGCACCAAAGTCTTCAGGGAGTTTTAGCCCCAAGGATTTGGCCGCCTGCATGGCTCCGGCAGCTGCGATGTCATTGGATGCAAAAACGGCATCTGGCCGGTTTGAAGGATCCGACAATAGGGCCTTGCAGATCGTTTCACTTTCGTCAGGAGTACCTTTGGGGCAAGGAATGATCCACTCTTCGCGGATGGGGATGTTCGCTTCTTTCAGGGCTTTTATATAGCCCTCCTTACGGTCAATGCTGATTTTTAAGTTTTCAGGCCCAGCCAAATGGACAATTCGCGTATAGCCCTGCTCAATGAGGTGCTTCACCGCTCTGTAGGCGCCAGTTTGGTCATCCACGCTAACATTTACCGTGTCCTTAAGATTGGGAATCCGATCAAAAAAAACAATGGGATAATGATAATCCATTAACTTTTTGAAGTGGTCGAAGTTGGCGGTTTCCTTCGAAAAACTCACCAAGAGCCCATCGACTTGATTGCTGATGATGGTGTCCACTGCTGCGATTTCCCGTGCTATGTTTTCATTGGTCTGGAGCAGGATGACATTATAGCCATTGGCATAGGCCACCTCCTCAATGCCGCTGATGAC
Organism: Echinicola vietnamensis DSM 17526; assembly: GCF_000325705.1. Classification (NCBI taxonomy): domain Bacteria; kingdom Pseudomonadati; phylum Bacteroidota; class Cytophagia; order Cytophagales; family Cyclobacteriaceae; genus Echinicola; species Echinicola vietnamensis. Next base: position 3,408,543 of record NC_019904.1, read on the forward strand.
CGTGCTGAAAAAAAAGTGGACCACCTCAGGAATGATCACTCCAATGGTGGAAGATTTACTCTTTCTAAGGCTTAAAGCCACTGCGTTGGGCCGATAGTTAAGTTTTTTGGCAAGCGCCTTTACCTTTTCTTTGGTCTCTTTGCTGATACCCGGGTAATCTTTCAGGGCGCGAGAGACGGTAGAAGAAGAAATGTTCAGCGCTTTGGCAATATCCTTTATCGTGGCTTGTCCTAGTTTCATGGTTAATTTAGACTTTTCTAAGATTCTAATATACTATTTTACCGTTAGAATAAAACGGTGTATCAAATCGACAAATCCCATACACTGTACGTTTTTGGATGAAATTGAATTTTTGTAAGATAATTTTTTGACCCTTATGAAAACGTTTGCGGCGACGTTTGCATAAAAAAATCTTTGTTTTTTTCGGTTTGTAAACTTGTCTATACGGCTTGTATTCCCTTATATTTCAAAACAATCGGGAAAAACACATCCAAATGCAGATTACCTGAATGGAGCGTTTATTTCTGAGTATAGAAGATAAATTGTATTTAAATAATATTTAATTTACTTCTAAAAAATTAATAATAAATCCAAAACATAACCATTATGCAAAAGATTTCTACCGTCTTAAAAATCACGGTAATGTGCTTTTCACTACTTTGTGGGCACATCGTTTGTGCACAGGCGCAGACCGTGTCCGGAACGGTGACGGACCTGGATTCCGGTGAGCCTTTGCCCTTTGTGAATGTGCTGTTGAAAGGAACGACCAAAGGCACCACGACAGACATTGAAGGGAAATATTCCATTTCAGTTAATGACCCATCCGATGTGTTGGTCTTTTCTTTTATCGGCTTTGATGCCAAGGAAGTATCGGTAGGTAATCAATCAACAATTGATGTACAGCTGCAGGGCAATACCAAGCAGCTGGATGAGGTAGTGGTCGTAGGTTATGGTACCCAACGCAAAGCTGATTTGACGGGATCAGTGGGCTCTGTGGTACGTGATGACTTTAACGTCGGTCAAGTAACCAATCCCGAACAGTTGATTACCGGAAAGGTATCGGGTGTTCAGATCACTCCCAATGGAGGCTCTCCCGGATCAGGAGGTAGGATTCGGATCCGCGGAGGGGCTTCTCTAAATGCCTCGAACGATCCATTGATTGTGATTGACGGTGTACCTTTGGATAACTCCAAAACCTCTGGTACCGCTAATCCACTTAACTTTCTCAATCCGAATGATATCGAGACATTCGATATTCTTAAGGACGCATCTGCGACGGCCATTTACGGTTCAAGGGCGTCCAATGGGGTGGTGCTGATTACCACTCGAAAAGGAAAAGAAGGCCAGCCTTTGCGGGTAAATGTAAGCTCTATGGTGTCTGTTTCTCAAGTGGCCAATACCGTGGACATGCTGGATGCAGACCAGTTTAGAAGTGTGGTGACTGAGGAAGCCTCAGCGTCCCAAGCCGCATTGGTAGGGGAAGAGTCGACAGATTGGCAAGAGGAGATTTATAAGGATGCGGTGAGTTTCGATAATAATGTTTCCATCTCTGGTGCTTACAAGTCCTTACCTTATCGGGTATCGGTAGGATATTTGGATCAGGACGGCATCCTCAAAACGGACAACCTAAAAAGAACGTCTGCCAGTATCAGCTTAAATCCCAATTTCTTCGATGACAAGCTCCATGTGAATTTTAACGTGAAGGGCGTGATCACCAAAAGCCGCTTCGCTAATCAGGATGCCATCGGGGCCGCGGCAGCTTACGATCCTACCCATCCGGTATATGATCCCAATGGCGTCGGGGGGTACTGGGAATGGCTGGACGATGATGGGGTGCCTCAAACCCTCGCCCCAAGAAACCCTGTGGGCTTGCTCATGTCGAAGGATGACAGGGGAACGGTGAAAAGGAGTATCGGAAACCTTCAGCTGGATTATGAATTACCTTTCCTGGAAGGCTTAAGTGCCAATCTGAACCTGGGCTATGACGTGAGCTCCAGTGAAGGACGTGCGATCATCGATGCCAATTCGGCATCAGGGTATTTTGAAGGAGGAAGTATAGCGCCGTATGAGCAAAGCAAACGCAATTTGTTGGCGGATTTTTACTTGAACTATATCAAGGAATTTAGCAATAGCCGATTAAACTTTCTGGTAGGATATTCTGCCCAAGACTTCTTAATCAAAAACCCAACCTTTGCCAGGGTAAATGCAGAGGGAGATACCCTGGCTCCTGCAGGAGTAGTCAGCCGCCCGCAGTACCGCTTGATCTCCTATTTTGCACGGGCCAATTATACCATTAACGATAAATACCTCTTTACCGCCACGGTAAGGGCAGATGGTTCTTCTCGGTTCAGTCCGGATAATCGCTGGGGGGTATTCCCTTCCCTTGCGGCAGCTTGGCGAATCAGCGAAGAGGATTTTCTTAAAGCCAGCACGGTCTTGACCGATCTGAAGCTGAGACTGGGATATGGGGTGACGGGCCAGCAAGACATCGGCACATACTTCCCGTACCTTCCACGATATATTCAGAGTGATGACGCCACTCGGTACAGTTTCGGAGATACATATTACACCACCTTGCGACCAGAGGGCTATGATGAAAATATCAAATGGGAAGAAACGACGACCTATAATGTCGGACTGGACTATGAGTTTTTGGACGGTAAATTTTATGGTACGTTAGATTATTACTTTAAGCGGACAGACGACCTGCTAGCGGTCATCCCAGTTCCGGCTGGTACCAACCTGACAAATCAGTTGTTTACCAATGTAGGAAGTATAGAAAACCAAGGATTGGAAATTGGCCTGAATTTTAATGTGGTCAAAACGACTGATTTCAATTGGGACATAGGAGGAAACTACACCCATAGTAAAAGCACCATTAAAAGTCTTAGCAATGTAGAGGAGGATGCCGTGGGGATATTGGTAGGCGGTATCAATGGCGGAACAGGCAATACCATCCAAGTACATACGGTGGGATATCAGCCAAACTCCTTTTATGTCTATGAGCAGGTATATGATGAGAATGGTACACCCTTGGAAGGTGTCTATGTAGACCAAAATGAAGATGGCTTGATCAATGAGCAAGACCTGAAAAGAAACGGCTTCCCTGATGCCCGGCATTACTTTGGCTTTAACAGTTCCATGCGCTATAAAAGCTGGAATTTTGGTTTTGTCCTGAGAGGCAATGCCGGTAATAAGGTTTACAATAACGTGGCTTCTTCCAATGCAGCTTACCAAGGGCTACGCTTCCCTGGTTATGTTAACAACCTGCCAACAGACGTACTCAACACCAACTTTCAAAATTATCAGTTGCGATCAGATTACTACATCCAAGACGCTTCTTTCGTAAGGATGGAGAATATCTCACTGGGGTATAATTTCGGCAACCTGTTTGATTCGAGCGTCAACTTACGCGCCAGTGCGACCGTCCAAAACGTTTTTGTGATCACCGATTACAGTGGGGTCAGCCCAGAAATTGCCCCAGGTGTAGACGATGCTACTGGAGGCGGGATTGACAATAACTTCTATCCCTTGCCGCGTATCTTCTCTTTTGGTGTAAACTTCGGATTTTAACCTTAAACCCTGAATAGCAATGAAATTTAACTGGATATATACAACAAGCATGATACTGGGGCTTTTGGGCGTGGTATCCTGTACAGACCTGGATTTGGAGCCGTACAATGAGGTGACTTCAATCCAAGTGTATGAAGACTTTAGCAATTATAAATCCGTTTTGGCAAAGCTGTATGCTGGCCTAGCTGTGAGTGGTCAACAGGGGCCTTCGGGTAAGCCGGATATCAGTGGCCTCGATGAAGGAGCCTCTACCTACATCCGGGCTTATTGGAAATTGCAGGAGCTGCCAACGGATGAGGCGATCATAGCCTGGAATGACCAAGGGCTTCCTCAGCTCAACACGAGCGAGTGGACTTCTGAAAACAACTTTATTGCCGCCATGTATTATCGGATTTTCTATCAGATATCACTGGCCAATGAGTTTATCCGAGAGACCAGCGATGAAAAAATGGCTTCCAGGGGGATTTCCGAAGCTGATCAGGAAGTGGGCAGGGTTTACCGTGCTGAGGCCAGGTTTTTACGTGCCCTGAGCTATTACCATGCGTTGGATATGTATGGCAATGTCCCATTTGTGACAGAGGCCGATGCGGTAGGGGCTTTTTTTCCAGAGCAAACCAATCGAGCGGACTTGTTTGCATACATCGAAAGCGAGCTAATGGAAATTTTGCCCACTTTGGTGGATGCACGACAAAATGAATATGCACGAGCTGATAAAGCAGCAGCTTGGATGCTGCTGGCCAAATTGTACCTGAATGCTGAGGTGTATATTGGTGAAGACCGCTATTCCGATGCGCTTACTTACCTTAACGAGATCCTTAACAGTGGCTATTCTTTAGAGGAGGATTATAATTACTTGTTTTTGGCGGATAATCACCTGTGCCGGGATGAGCTGATCTTTTCGGTGGCTTTTGATGGGGTGAATACCACAACATATGGTGGGACGACCTTTCTTGTAAACGCAGCAGTAGGCGGTACGATGGACAGGGCGGAGTTTGGCATTCCGGGAGGCTGGCAAGGGCTAAGGACCCGTCCTGAGATAGTGGCGCTGTACCCTGTTACCGATGGGTCTACCGATGCGCGGGCGCTTTTTCATACCGAAGAGCAAAACTTGGATATTGAGGAAATCGCCATTTTCCAAGATGGTTATGCGGTAAAAAAATATAAGAATGTCACCAGGACCGGCCAGCGTGGTTCAAGTCCCGGGACGGATATCGTGGATACCGATTTCCCCATGTTCCGTCTTGGGGATGTTTACCTGATGTATGCTGAAGCGGTACTTCGTGAGGGCAGTGGCGGTAGCCAAGCCCAAGCACTGGCCTATATCAACATGCTGAGGGAAAGGGCCTATGGTGACGCCGCTGGTAATATCACCTCAGGAGAATTGACTTTGGATTTTATTTTGGATGAGCGTGCCAGGGAGCTGAAGTGGGAAGCGCATCGCAGGACCGACCTTATTCGGTTTGACCGCTTTACCGGCGACAGCTATACTTGGCAATGGAAAGGTGGTGATTTTGAAGGAACCTCGGTGGAGGCATATCGGACGCTTTACCCGTTGCCAGTGGCTGATCTGACCGCCAATCCCAAGCTGACACAAAATGATGGTTATTAATCCAAAATACCTTTTAATGATGAAAAAATTAGCGACATATATTTTAGGAGGGCTTTCCATTTTGCTGGTGGGAGCATGTTCGGAGGACTTGGATCCTGTCATCAAAAGTGATCCTACCCCTCCAGTATTGATGAGCCCAGCTTCTGGAACCTCACTTGTGTTGACCGCAGAGGAAGGTGCTGAAGAATTGGTGTTTGCGTATGAAAAAACCGATTACGGATTTCCAGCGGCAGCCACGTACACGGCGCAGCTTGATTTCCCGGAAAACGATTTTGCCGAGCCGATGGATCTTGCTAGTTCCGCTGCGGCTGAAATGATGCTCACCTATGAGGCCTTTAACCAAAAGCTTTTGGCAAAAGGCTTGCTTCCGGGGGAGGAGGCTTCCATTGCGCTCCGGATCAAGTCCACCATAAACAAGTCCGTGATGGACAAGTTCTCTGAGGTGATCCAAATGCAAGTCACGCCTTATGAGGTGGCCTTGGAGTATCCACGGCTTTACCTGCCCGGAGATTACCAAGGATGGGATCCTGCGAACGAAAATACGGTGATTTATTCTGTGAAATCTGACAATGTCTACGAAGGGTTTATCCATGTATTGGGCGGTTCTGGTGAATTTAAAATCAATGAAATGCCCAATTGGGACGTTAATTACGGTGATGATGGTGCAGACGGGACGTTGGAGGAGAATGGCGAAAACATCAAGGCCGAAGGTGTCGGTACCTTTAAGTTGACGGTTGACCTAGCGGCCAAAACCTATACCTTGGGCAATCCCCTGTATTGGGGGATTATCGGAGATGCGACGCCAGGCGGCTGGGATGCCTCTACGCCAATGGAATTCGATGCGGCTGAAAATTTGCTGACCATTACGGTGGATTTAGGGGTAGGCGTGATGAAGTTCCGTGCCAACGATGCCTGGGACAATAATTTCGGAGATGATGATCTGGATGGCATCTTAGAGCCGGGTGGAGGTGATATTCCTGTAGAGGAAGCAGGAAACTATACCATCACGTTGGATTTTAAAGTGCCGGGAGAGGTTTCTTATACGTTGATGAAAAATTGAGCCGTAAAGGCTCAATTTCCAGCGGCTTAAAGAGAAGTGCTGTCAGCCCAGAGAAAGGGAGAATGGCGTTGAATTTTGCCAGGAGGGATGAAACCTTTCGAGGTGCATTTTTCATTTCGTCTGGCGATCAGACTGGACAGGTACATAAGACGCCATGATGGATGGTTTACCGAACATCCAATGTGGAACTAAGGGAAATGACGATACTTTTTCCTGAATGGATATGGTTTGAAAGGAGAAATTGCCAAAATGATAACATTTCGTCTTTCAATTAAAGGATATTAGAGCAGGTCTTTATATCTTTGAGCTTACTGACAATGATCAGTTGCTGCGAAAGCATTTTATCAAAAAGTAATCAAACCATTAAACCATTCCATTATGAAATTCAAACCAGGAATAAAGTTCGGTGAAGAATTGAAAGACTTGTTGGAGTATGCCAAGGAAAGTGAATTTGCTTTGCCGGCTGTCAACGTGATCAACACCAGTACTGCCAATGCAGTGTTGGAGACGGCCAAGAAAGTTAATTCTCCAGTGATTGTGCAGTTTTCCAATGGAGGAGCTCAGTTTTTTGCTGGAAAAGGGCTGGCGAATGATAAACAACAAGCCTCCATCGCAGGAGCAGTGTCCGGAGCGATGCATGTACACAAGATGGCTGAAGCGTACGGTGTGCCTGTAATCCTTCACACTGACCATGCTGCCAAAAAGCTGATTCCTTGGGTGGACGGTATGCTAGAGGCTGGAAAAGAGTATTATGCAGCTTTCAAGAAGCCGCTTTTCAGCTCACACATGTTGGACCTTTCCGAAGAGCCTATCGAGGAGAACATCGAGACGTCTGTGAAATACCTTGCTGAATTCAAAAAGCTTGAAATGGCCCTTGAAATAGAACTAGGTGTGACCGGAGGAGAAGAAGACGGTGTGGACAATACCGATATCGATAGCTCCAAGCTGTATACGCAGCCAGAAGAGGTGGCCTATGCATATGAGAAGCTAAGAGAGCAAAGTGAGTTGTTTACCATTGCTGCAGCCTTTGGTAATGTTCACGGTGTGTATAAGCCAGGAAACGTAAGTTTGCAGCCAAAAATCTTGAAAAATTCCCAGGACTATATCTGTGAGAAATTCGGACTTTCCGGTAAGCCTGTGAGCTTTGTGTTCCACGGTGGATCAGGTTCTTCTGTGGAAGAGATCCGTGAAGCTACCGGATATGGTTCTATTAAAATGAACATCGATACCGATATGCAGTGGGCATTCTGGGAAGGTGTTTTGAAATATTATAAAGAGAATGAAGGTTACCTTCAAACTCAACTAGGAAACCCTGAGGGGCCAGATGTGCCTAATAAGAAGAAGTATGATCCAAGAGTATGGCTTAGAAAAGGCGAAGAGAATTTCGTGAAACGTCTCGAGGTAGCCTTTGACATGCTCAATGCAGTGGACAGAAACTAAGGTTAGGTAACTAGTCGGTATTTAAGCCGTCTCAGGAGTATATTTTAACTTGATTTAGCCAAGGCGTTTTATATTAAAATGCCAACGCTTAGTAGTTAAGAGACTTCTGAGGCGGTTTTTTTGTGCCCAAAATTCTGGGGTGGGTCGTGTTTGTCCAGTTGTTTTTGCCTGAAGCAAAAGTAGCAATAGCATGGATATGCACAATAAAAATGAACCTGACATGGATGGCAAAATGCTTCTCCATGGTAATTAATGTATAACCATCAATAAACTCATTAACCAAAATTATAACATGAGAAACCTATTAAGATCATTTACCTATTGTACATTGGTTCTACTGACAGCAAGTTGTATGCAAGATGCGAACGAGGAATTGGAAGTAAAAAACTATTGGCCGGAGGCAGGTATCACCTACGAAATATTTATCCAGTCCTTCTATGATACAGACGGAGATGGGATTGGTGATATCAATGGTGTGACCAAAAAGCTGGATCATGTTCAAGAGTTAGGGGCCAATGCCATTTGGTTTATGCCCCTGATGCCGTCTCCTTCCTATCATAAGTATGATGTGACGGATTATAAGGCAATCCATCCAGACTATGGAACGATGGACGATTTTAAGCAGATGCTGGATGAGGCACATAAGCGTGACATCAAGGTCGTGATCGATATGATCATTAACCACACCAGTGACGAGCACCCGTGGTTTCAGGAGGCGAAGAAGGGCCGGGATAATCCTTACAGGGATTATTATGTCTGGGCCCAGTACGATACCATCCAAGATTACTTGGATAAGAAGGTGGTGACCTTGGACAGCGATAATATCCGACAATGGCACGATCCAGGCCAAGGGGATGATTACTATTATGGATTTTTTACGGGTGACATGCCTGATTTGAATTTTGATAATCCCAAGGTGAGGGAAGAGATATATGAGATAGGACGCTATTGGTTAGCAGAAGTGGGAGTGGATGGTTTTCGGTTGGATGCGGCCAAGCACATTTATCCTGATGATCGGGCAGCGGACAGCCATGAATTTTGGGAAGAGTTCAGGGCAGAAATGGAGAAAGTAAAACCCGATGTGTATTTGGTAGGAGAGGTGTACGATATGAAAGAGGTGGTGGCGCCATACCTAACAGGACTAAGGGCCTTATTTAACTTTGATTTTCATTATACTCTTCTGGAAGCGTACAAAAAGGAAGATGGGATGCTTTTGGCCAAGAAGCAACATGATATTTTAGCATTCTATAATGGGATTACGGACGATTTTATAGACGCGACCATTTCATCCAACCATGACCAGCCTCGTTTGCTCAATGAGCTGGGGAAAAGTAAGGATAAGCTCAAGCAAGCCATCGCTATCCTGATGACTATGCCAGGTGCCCCATATATTTATTATGGAGAGGAAATAGGGATGTTGGGCAAAAAACCGGATCCCAATATCCGGGAACCGTTCCTATGGGATGTGGCGGAGCAGGATGAAGGCAGGACCAAATGGATTACACCAGCATTCTCAACGGATAATACGGTGACGCCTTTGGCTATCCAGAAGGAAGATGCGGATAGTTATTTCAACCATTATAAACGAGTGATCCAATTGCGGAACACGCATCCAGCCTTGGCTATTGGAAGTTTGGAGCTTCCCGCGGAAAAGTATCCAAAAGCTGTAATGGCTTATCAACGGAAGACAGGGGAACAGGAGTTATATGTATTCCATAATTTGGGGAAGAAGTCAGTGGAGATCCCGTTGCCTCAAGGCTTTGATCGCGAGGTTTATCATCTCAAAGGGGCCAAGGTCAACGGTGATAAAATTAAATTACCGGCATTCAGCAGTATCGTGTTGGGGAAATGAGTTAGATGTGAGATGAAGATAATCAATGTTGTTCAGGTTAATCCGTGTCTATGTTTAGTTAACCTAGCCATATGATCAGGGAGGAAAGTCGGATGTCTGGTGAGGTTGTGTGACAACACGGATGTGGATTCCCCTAGAAATGGATCGGTCAGGGTATTCTGAAAAATGGAAGCCTACTGACCTGGAGATGAGAATGACCGAGGAGTGCGCGGTGGTTTTTTCTCCGCCACGGCGGAGAACCGCAATTCGATTAGGCTAAGGATAACGTAAAAGAAGTGTCACATGATTTCAGGACATGAGCAGAAAAGAAATGATAAAAGGTGCAGTCGGGGACTGCACCTTTTTACGTGGGGATAAAGGGCGGTGAATTTTCCAACCAATCCAGCCTTCCATGTGTTATAACCTGCTAAACCGCTTACCTCTCGTTGCTTTTTAAAATTTAACGAGTAAATTTGTTACTCACATTATATGATTTTTAGGAGCCATTTGAGAAACTTTCATGCTAGATATACTGATTACATCCAAAACCAGGGTAAAGCTACTGATTAAATTTTTTACCCATGAAGCCAATAGAGGATATTTGCGTGGGTTGGCAGAGGAGTTTAACGAGTCCACCAATTCCGTAAGGGTCGAATTAAACAGGCTTTCCGAAGCGGGGATATTGGTATCAGAACATGAAGGAAACACAAAGTCTTATGCAGCCAACAGAAAGCATCCTCTTTTTCATGAAATGAAAAGTTTGGTGGCCAAATACCTGGGGTTGGATAGATTGGTCGAAGTGGTGATCAATAAACTTGGCAATGTAGAGAAGGCGATCGTGGTGGGGGATTATGCTAAAGGTATCGATAGCGGTGTTATTGAGCTAGTCCTTGTGGGAAAAGCCATTAATAAAGAATACCTCGAGTTTCTGATTGAAAAGGCAGAAGCTAAAATCAATAGAAAAGTCAAAGTGGCCATTTATGAAGAAGAACCAACTGAAATGAACGGGATGTTACTGCTATCAATATGACTGATAGAATCATGTTTGGTTGAGGTTAAAAATAAATATTTTTATTCTAATGCGTTTTGCCTAATGTTTTTTGCATAAAATGATTTTATAGGTTGTTATTTAAACCTATTTTTTAATGTTTTTTTAAAAATTCGATAAATACAGTTTTAATTTAAACCTAATTTTTCTACTTTAACGTAAAGTTGATCGAACAAGGTTTATTTAACAACCTGAATGTTATTTGAATTTTATTTGGTTGATCGAGTTTAGCTTGACTGAAATTAGTGACATGTTAATCCCCGACGAACCATGAGAGAAATTGAAACAAGATTATTGGAGCAAATTAAAAAAGGGAATGAGATGGCCTTTGTGGAGGTTTATGATAAGTATTGGAAACAATTGTTCAATAGTGGATATAAACGGTTCCAGAAGAAGGAAATTGTGGAGGGGTTAGTGCAGGAGGTGTTTGTGGAGATGTGGCAGAAGCGGGCTTCATTGATGGTTCATACTTCCTTGGGGGCCTATTTATTCACGGCTCTAAAGTACAAAGTGATCAATCAAATGAAATCCCAGATGGTGAAAGAGAAATACGTCGCCTTTGTGACTTCACGGAAGTCTAATTTTGGAAGTGAAGTGGAGGAGAAGATTTTTTATAAGGAATTGGATGAGGCCTATAAGCAAGAGATCGCCAATTTGCCATCCCAGGCAAAACGCGTGTATGAGCTTAAAAATACAGAGGGGTTAAGTTATGTCGAAATTTCCCAAGAGATGGGAATTTCTGTTAGTACCGTTGAAAAGCACATGATAAAGGCACTCAAGATCCTTCGGCAAAACCTGAGGAATTATTGTGTATAGAAGGGGTGTGATGATCGAGGGTGTGCAGTAAAAACAATCATTTGGCTTCCAGAGATGGTTTCTTTATGAAAACCATCGATATGTATGGTGAATTTTGATTGTTTTAAAAGATTATCAAATATTTTTTAGCTTTTTTATATTTTTAGATGGAGGTTGGAGATGGAGAAGTTGACTTAATTATAGAAAAGCACTAAAAATGAACCGAGAGGAGATCAATTTACTACTGGATAAGTTTTTGTCGGGAGAGATCAGTCCTGAAGAGCAGAAAGTCTTGGACCACTGGTACAAGGACTTTGACGGGCAGGATGATGTTACCGATGGAATGAGGGATGAAGAGCAGTGGGAGTTGAAAAGTAGGATGCTGGGAAAGATCAGGGAAGAGGCTCTTGGCGATAAGGTCGAAATAGAAAAGAACGCCAAAGGCAGTTTGTCAAAATTGCTAATGGTAGCTGCTTCATTTGTGCTGATAGTGGGGTTAGGGTTTTTCTTCTACAAACAGCAGGCCAGGCCAGTTGTCTACCAAACGGGTCTCGGAGAGGTGCTCATCCTCAAATTGCCCGACAGTACAGAGGTTACCTTAAATGGAAATTCACAATTGAGCTATACTACGGGATGGTTTGGGGAGTTTGACAGGAAGGTGAATTTGGAGGGAGAGGCTTTTTTTGATGTAGTGCATACGATCGACGATCGTCGGTTTACGATAAATGAAAAGACAGGGTTGGGGATCGAAGTATTCGGTACCGCCTTTAATTATAGGGTTCGAGAGGAAGTCAATGCTGTAGCCCTCGCATCAGGAAGTGTGAAGGTCATGTTGCCGGATGCAGGAGCAGGTGAACGGAAGGTCCATTTCTTGAAGCCTGGGGAATTAGCAGTATATGATCACCAAGTCAAGGAGGTGGAGATCAATACGCCGGCCAACCTGGAAAGCCATTACGCTTGGAAAGAAGGTAAATTGATATTGGATTATTCGACCTTACCGGAAATTATCGAAAAGATAAAAGGCACCTATGGTTTGAAGATATCCTTGGATACTTCAAATTGGAGAGAACACAAAGTATCGGGTACCCTGCCGCTCACCAGGGACCCAGCATCCCTCATCAAAAATCTAGAGCAGCTTTTTGATGTGGAGATCAGAATAACCAACAAAGAATAAGTGCACTTCAAGTGGCCTGACCAATAGGCCGACTTAACAAAACTTATGGCAATTCCCCGAGAAATCGGGACATGGAAAGTTATGCATTAAACTTACCGTGGAAGCATATTGCCCTATTTTAAATCGGAATACACGTGTGTGGGGTTTGGTATGGCTTGTTTAGCAAAAATTGTCCGCAACAATTTTAGCCCAAAATAGCAAAAAGTTTAACCACTTTAACCACTAACCAAATACCTATGCTAAACACCTTTACAAAGCGCCTGGTTGTGCTTTTGGTTGCCATGATGGCCATAGATGAGACCAAAGCGCAATTGTTGGCAGAGTTTGCGCAGGTTCCAGATCGATATACGATCAGCAGAGAACCTTCGCTGCCAGAAGTTCTACGAAAGCTGGAATCCATTTACAAGGTTTCCATTGCTTATCCCTCAGACTTAGCCGACCAGAAATGGTCAAAGGAATTCACCCCAAATCGCGACCTGACCATTGACGAAAACCTTTCAAAGCTTTTGAAAGATTCCGGTTTGAATTATCGTCAAGGAGTAGGGAGTTTTTATGTCGTCGTCAAAGATGACAATCCACCAAAGCCAAAAGAAGCCTTGTCCGCTACCGTCGCCCAAAATGATGAAGCCCTATTGGAAGAAATCACAGGGGTGGTCGTGGACGAAGAAGGATTGCCCATTCCAGGAGCCAGTGTCTTGGTAAAAGGAACCATGGTGGGCAGTGTTACCGATCTGGATGGAAAATTTTCCATTGAAGTAGATAGTCCTGACGAGGCCGTTTTGGTGGTTTCGTTCATAGGATTTGAAAGCAAGGAAGTGACCATTGGTTCGGAAAGCAGCTTGACCATTGTGATGACATCCAGTACGATGGCCCTTAATGAGGTGGTCGTTACGGCTTTTGGTCTTGAAAGGGACAAAAAAGCCCTTGGCTATGCTGTCCAAAGCGTGAAAGGCAATGAGCTGACGGAAGCTCAAAATCCAAACGTGGTGAACAGCTTGTCAGGCAGGGTAGCTGGTGTTCAGATTAACAGCAACTCCATGCCCGGCAGTGGGTCACAGGTGATCATTCGGGGATCATCTTCTGTGGCAGGAAATAACCAACCGCTCGTGGTCGTGGACGGTGTTCCGCTCGACCAAACTTCTTCCCGAACCTATGGCAATGGCCTTTCAGAAATTAACCCAGATAATATTAAGGAGATGAATGTGCTCAAAGGAGCCACCGCTGCAGCCCTTTATGGATCAAGGGCTGCAAACGGTGTGATCATGGTAACGACCAAGGACGGAAAAGGCACCAAGGGCATCGGAGTGGCGATTAACTCCAATATGACCTTTGACAATCCTTTGGTAAAGCCTGATTTCCAAAACACCTACGGTGGTGGGGCTGGATACAGGACGTGGTACGTCGATGGTCGTAATGGATTTGACGAGCAAGGCATAAGAGGTACCGCAGGGGTGGACGAAAGCTGGGGTGCACCCATGGACGGCAGGTTGGTGCCGCTTTGGTTTTCAGCACCCGAGCTAGTCCCACTAACGCCTCAGCCGGACAACTGGGAGGATTTCTGGGAGACAGGTAAAACAGTTTCCAATAACATAGCTGTTTCTGGCGGCAATGATAAAGGGAATTTTCGGCTTTCTGTGGGAAGACTTGATCAAAAAAGTATCATGTGGAACAATGATTACTACAGGAATAACTTTAAGCTGAATACTGGATACAATTTTACGGATAAGTTGAATGTTACCATCAGTGCAGAGTATATCAAGTCTGGATCTGATAATAGAAGGTATAGCGGAAGCTCTGACTTCATTTGGTCACATCGTCATACAGATTTCACTAAATTATTTAATTGGAGGGATTATTACGGGATCCAACGTGAAACCTTTCGGGATGGAGATGACTATCCTTATGCAAACTGGCAACATGAATACTTCACCAATCCCTATTTTTTGCAGGAGTACTATACCAATGCCAATGAGAAAGACCGAATGGTAGGAAATATTGCGGTCAACTATCAGTTTACAGATGAATTTAGCTTGATGGTTCGGACCGGTACGGACTTTTGGACGGATACACGGATGAACGTTACAGGCGTGGAGCGGACAAAGAATTTTGTGACCACCAAGGGTTCTTATACTGAAACGGTCCTTAGGAGTCAGGAAACCAACAGCGACTTTATCTTTACCTACGACAAAGAGTTCTCCAATACATTTTCATTAAAAGCCCAAGTAGGAGGGATCAACAGGACCAATTATTACAAACGCAATTATGTGAATGTGACTGAATTGACCATTGATGGCCTGTACAATCTGAGCAATTATGCCAGTCCTGTGACACCAGAAAGTACTATTCGTAAGCAAGAGGTAAATTCACTGTTTGGATCAGCTACCCTTGGTTTTAACAACTACCTTTTCTTGGACGTAACGGGACGTAATGACTGGTCCAGTACGTTGCCAGTGGACAATAATTCCTTCTTTTACCCCTCTGTGGCCCTAAGTGCTGTGGTGACGGATATTTTCAATGTGCAAAGTAACGTGCTTTCTTTTGCAAAACTCCGTGCGAGCTGGGCACAAGTAGGGAGCGATGCCAGTCCTTATATGCTCAGCCAAGTATATAATTCCGAAGGTCTCTGGGCAGGAACTACTCCTACTTATGCAAATGCCAGTGAAATTGCCAATGTTAACCTCAAGCCTGAGATTACTACTGGAAAAGAGCTTGGTTTGGATATGAGGTTTTTGGAAGGAAGAATTGGGTTGGACTTTACTTACTATCACCAATCCACCACTAACCAGATTTTGGCGGTAGCCATCTCCAGTTCTTCAGGGTATGCCAGTCAGGTGCTCAATGCTGGAGAAATCACCAATAAGGGTGTTGAGCTGATGGTTTACGGTACGCCGATTAAGTCTGAAACAGGCTTGACTTGGGACATGTCCTTTAACTTTTCCAGAAATAGGAACCTTGTGGTTGAATTGGCAGAAGGTTTGGAAAACTACACCTTGGCCAGCCAAAACAGTTTGACCTCCGAAGCTAGGGTAGGCCAGCCATATGGAACATTGTACGGAAGAAGGTACCTCAGGTCTCCAGAGGGTGAAATCGTATACAGTGATGGCCTTCCTCAGCTGGAAGCAGGCACCTTCGCACTTGGTAATATCCAGCCCGACTGGATGGGCGGTTTCTCCAATAACTTCTCCTTCAGAAACTGGTCACTGGGGGCATTGATAGACATTAGAATGGGCGGTGATTTGTTTGATGTGGGTACGGGGCTGGCTCGTAAGACAGGCCAATATGCAGAGACTGCCATAGGTAGGGAAGAAGGCGTGATCGGAGAAGGCGTGATGAATGTGGGCACGGAAGAAACCCCAGTCTATGTCCAAAATGACGTGATCGTGGATGCGGGTACCTTTTGGAATGCCCAAAACCCCAGGACTTACCATGAGGCGGGGATCTTCGATGGCAGCTATGTGAAATTAAGGGAACTGACCTTGGGATATTCCTTCCCGAAAAATTTCCTGGGCAATAATTTTATCCAGTCCATGAAGCTTTCGGCCGTAGGAAGAAACCTTGCCATCTTGTTTAAAAATCATCCGCACATGGATCCTCAGGTAGATATGAAAGGGGGGAATGCTCAGGGCTTTTCCTATGGAGAGCAGCCTTCTACCAGAAGTATTGGTTTTAACCTGAACGTTACTTTTTGATCCATTGAATCACCTAAATACAAACGTGCTATGAAGAAGAGTCTAACAAAAATATATGCCCTTTTCATGATTCCTGCAGTTGGCCTGTTCTTGGACAGCTGTACAGGGGATTTTGAAGAGATGAATGTGGATCCTAACAACCCTACGAGTATTTCTCCGGCGTTGTTATTGCCCAATGCTATCCAAGTTTCTGTGGACCGCTATTGGGGACACAGTTCCAGGTTTCAGCGATTAAACATTGATGCTGCCATGTGTTGGATGCAGCACCTTGCCCGTAATATTTATATCAACGTGGAAGGAGACAGTTATGAGATCCCGTTGACGGTATCTTCCGGAACATGGGATGCGCTTTATAATGATGCGCTGGTGAACTTTGAGAGTGTCCAGCGTCTATCCGGTGAGGGTGGTGAATTCGAAAACACTAACTATTACGGGGTCGCCTTGGTGATGAAAGCTTTCACCTTTTCCTACATGACGGATGTTTTTGGCCCCATACCTTATTCAGAAGCGCTGAAAGGTACGGCTGAAAACCCTATTAATTCACCCAAATACGACTCCATGGAGGATATTTATGCGGGATTGATGGAAGATTTACGTCTGGCCAATGAAAGCCTCAGTACGGATGGACCTGCTATTTCTGGAGATATTCTATTCGAAGGAGACATTATGAGATGGAAGAAATTTGCCAATTCATTGCGCTTAAAGTTGGCCAATCACCAAGCTGGGCAGAAACCAGCAGCGTCACAGGCGATCATGGCAGAAATCCTCGGAGATCCATCCACCTATCCACTGTTTACCAGCAATGATGATTTTGCCCAATTGAATCATGTCGATGTGATCGGTAGTAGGAATAAAATGTTTGACGTTTTTTCGACCCGATCCGATTGGAACATCAGTGAAACATTGATCAATAAACTACTGGAGCTGGATGATGGGCGCATTACCGTATATGCTCAGCCCTTGGCGGATGGATCATATGCAGGCCTTCCCAATGGACTCACGGATGCTGCAGCAGGAAATTATTCTGCCAGTATCATTGGGACAAAATTTCTTGATCCCACTGCTCCGAGTATCTTGATGAGCTATGCAGAGTTGCTATTTATCGAAGCAGAGGCAGCCTTGGACGGCGACATCGATGGAGATCCTGCAGCACTTTTGGAAGAAGCCATTGCGGCTTCCTTTGATCAGCATGGTTTAGAAATGCCTGCAGATTATATGAGCCGTATCGGTGAAGTGGATAAGGAGACCATTATGACACAGAAATGGTTGGCATTGTTTGGCCAAGGGGTAGAGGCCTGGACAGAATACAGGAGGACCGGGTATCCGGTATTTCCACCGCCTAATCCTGATGCAGTGTTCTATAATGAAGGTGTATTGCCTACCAGGTTAGAATATCCTACATCGGAATATTCACTCAATAAGGCAGCCTTGGATGAAGGTTTGAGACTGCTGGGAGGAGATGATACCATGAGGTCGCCGCTTTGGTGGGTTGAAGACTAAATGTGCCTGTTTCAGATTGTCAACATTCTTAATACTGATAAAAATGAAAAATAAGATATATAAAATAGGAGGGATTTTATTAGCGAGCATCCCCTTGTTGTTTGCATGTGAAGATGCGGTGGAGTTAGCCACTCCAAATGTCGCGTCTCCAGTATTGGTCGTGGTGGATGGGAGTAATTTCCCATCAGACAGTGATGTAGCAGTCACTGCCAAGTTTATGGAATTGGATAAAAGCGGTATCCTCGATAATAATGTCGGAATTGATTCTATTCCGGTGAGCGATTTACAGATTAGCGTTTTTGTAAACCAAACCGAAGAAGTCTCTACTGCCGTAACGGATGGAGAAGGAGAGGCTATGCTGAATATAAGTTGGCAGGAGCTCGGACTCGAAGTTCCTGGAAGTGGCGATCAGGTGCGTTTGGAGTTTACCGGTTCACACAAAAACATTCCTTTTAGGAAGTATCATACCGTTAGGGTAGAGTGATTAGTAATGGGTAATTCTATAGGTCGGAAACCTGGACGGTAAAACTGTTCAGGTTTTTTTTATGGTCTTCATGCTGATAACAGGAGAAGTGGGAAAAAGTAAAAAGGCTAAAGCCCGGAGTAGGTGATTTTGATTGACGCGCATTCATTTCCTTGTGTTTTCAGGTAATAGGCCGGGCCTATAGCTCCAAATTGAAATTTAATAGACTTTAGTGTCGCTATTATGTTTATAATTTTCTAATCACAATTTTATACATATTTGGGAGTTTGTGGTTGTTTTTTATATCTGTTTATATACTATTTATGTAAAAAATAAAAAAATAGGTTTAAAATATATACTCGTTATGGAGGTTTGTGCCGGGATGGTTGACTTATAAGTAGAAACCCGAAATAATTGATGCATGAGTACCAGAAGCCTCGTTCTGGTTTAGACAGTACAGTAAGTCCAATTCTATTATCACAATTAATTATCGTATTCATCAATTTTCAAAATATTTAACCATTTCAACCATGACGACAAAAATCAATAGAAGATCTTGGCTAAAGTCTAGTTTATTAGCAGCAGGAGGCATTGGTTTGGCTCCCAGTTTAGTAGCAGGTACCACTCGTGTTTCTTCCCACGTGGCTCCCATGAATCCACAGAGTTTACTTTGGGAGCATGATCCCATGTATAAAGACAATGCTCCGAGACTAAGGGCACGTTTGTTGGCCAATGAGAATCCCTATGGCCCGTCCAAAAAGGTGGTCTCGACTATCTCCGATGCGGTTTCTATGGGGAACCGTTATGCCCACAGCGATGCGGCCACTTTAATAGAAATGATAGCTGAAAAAGAAGGGGTCACCAAAGACCATATTATGTTAGGTCCAGGTTCCACTGACTTGTTAGAAAAAACAGCTATTGTACGATTCTTGGAAGGTGGAAACATCGTTTCCGCTGATCCGTCTTACATGTCTCTTATTAATACCTCCAGAAGGATTGGAGCTACTTGGAAACCGATTCCTTTGACGTCAGATTTTGCTCATGACCTGGATGGAATGGCCAAAGCAGTAGACAGTGATACCAAGTTGGTTTACATCTGTAATCCAAATAATCCTACCGGATCAATCACTGAGGCGGGTAAATTAAAGAGCTTCTGTAAAACGGTATCCGCCAAGACCCCCATTTTTGTGGATGAGGCCTATTTGGAATTTATGGACAAGCCAGAAGATAATACCATGGTCGGCTTGGTAGCGGAAGGCCATGATGTGATCGTCGCCAGGACTTTCAGTAAGATCCACGGAATGGCAGGATTGCGAATCGGATATATCGTGGCACAGCCAGAGCGTATAGAGAGCATTACGGATATGGTACGAAGCACAATGGGCCTTTCGGTTACTTCCCTAAAAGGAGCCATCGTCAGTGTTCAAGAGGATAAATTCCTCTCAGAGTGCAAGGCCATGAATAAGGAGTGCAGAGATTATGTTTTTAGCGAGCTGACTGCTATGGGCTACGATGTCATTCCTTCCTCCACCAGTTTTATGATTTTCCCCATTCAGATGGAAGGTGACAAATTCCTGAAATCCATGTTTGCAGAAGGAGTAGGAGTACGCGCCTATAACTTTTTGGACAAGCCTTGGTGCCGTGTAAGTATGGGGACCATGGCCGAAATGGAGATTTTCCTGGAAGCCTTCAAAAAAGTCACTGCCTAATATACGTTACTGCCCAATAAAAACTAGTCTATCATGAGTATAGCTATACAAAAGACCCTTTCTCTCTTACTGCTGATTGCGATCGGGTTTTTTCTGAAGAGTAAACTAAACAAGGAAGAGCACAAAAAAGGGCTGAAGATCATTATCTTGAATATCGCATTGCCCGCTATTATTTTTGTGGCCTTGCTTAAAATACAGATCCAGCCCGACTTGTTGTTTTTGCCTATTCTTGCGCTGGTGTTCAATTTATTGATGCTGGTAGTGGGCAAGTACGTGCTGCCACTGTATGGTATCGATAATGATACGCCAACGATGCGGACCTTGCTGATGTTATTGCCTTCGCTGGCTCCAGGGCTTTCATGCTTTCCATTTTTGGTAGAGTATCTGGGAGATGAAGCGTTGGCATGGGGAGCGTTGGCCGATATTGGAAACAAAGTGTTTGTATTGGTTTTGACCTATTTGCTGGCCATGCAGTGGTATTATAGAGCCAATAAGTCGGTCAATCACAGCGGCAATCAAAAAGTGAAGGGGCTCTTGCTTTCCATGCTCAATGAACCGATAAACATGGTCATGATCGTGGCCATCGTATTGTTGAGTTTTGGATTTACACTTGATAGTCTACCCTTGTTTTTGAGCGATGCGGTGCTTCAGATGAAAGCCATGATGACGCCATTGATTTTGATTTTCATAGGGGTAGCGGCGGTGCTAAAGTGGGATCAGTTAAAGATGATTGTAGCGCTATTGGCATTTCGGTCAGGCATTACCTTTATCATCAGTGGTTTGCTGGTGACCTTCCTGCCTTTGCCAAATGAAGCAGCCATATTACTGGCCGTGGTGTTCCCTCAAAGTGCCTGTAGCTTTTGGCCATTTGCCCATATGTCTGCCGTATCGGCCATGGAGAAAAAAGAGGGTAATGGAGGAGAGACCTTTGATTTGACCCTTGGGCTGAACATCCTGGCCGTTTCCTTGCCCTTCAGTACTTTGGTGATTCTTGGCGTATTCTCTTCAGGGAATTATTTCATGAATCCGTACCATATTTTCTTGGGAGGGGTGACATTAATGGTGCTTGCAGCGGTGCCTGTGGTCGTCCAGCTGGTGAAAAAGTCCAATATGTCCTATGAGCTTTCTGAAGAAGAACCAGCGGAATAGAAATGAACTATAAAGAAAACCAGTAATACAGTTGAATGTTGTTAATTTGTGGGATTATAGGAGCCTCGCCTACGCGGGGCTTTTATTTTTTCTCTAGCTTGTCATGCAAGTTTTTTATGAAAGGCTGCTTTTCTCTCAGGTGTTTGAGAGTGGTGCGATAGGTCTTTATTTTACTGAGGTTCGGAAAGCTAAGTTTGTTCTTGGAAATGGAATTCGCGAGGGTCAATGTCGGGAAGTTTACTAGCAGAAC
Source organism: Echinicola vietnamensis DSM 17526 (assembly GCF_000325705.1). Classification (NCBI taxonomy): domain Bacteria; kingdom Pseudomonadati; phylum Bacteroidota; class Cytophagia; order Cytophagales; family Cyclobacteriaceae; genus Echinicola; species Echinicola vietnamensis. The sequence goes on from NC_019904.1 coordinate 3,429,833, forward strand.
TAGCCGCTGGATACCTTCAGTGGATGTCGGCTGAAAACCCAGCTTGCGTGCTGTATTTTCTTGAAGAATATAGGAAGTACCCTCTAATACCTGTGTTTCACCATCCAGCTCTTGATGGGCTTCAATAAAGTTCAGAAGTCCTTTGAGGTAACCCAATAAAATCCAGCGTGTCCGTGCATACCCAGGAACGCTAAAGTCCAATGTGAAGCAATAATCGAATAATGTTCCTCCGTGAAATATGGTTTTTTGATGATCTGCTTTTTCTGTGATGAACATCGGGGAGTAGTAAGTCAATTTCCCATTTCGTTTCCCCATTGGCGTGTCAATGAATGGAGCGGCCATCATGATAATGGGGGCTATGATCAGGCTTAACCAGTATTGTTTCGTTATGAAAGCCAGGTACAGGGTGACCAAAAACACGACCAATAGGCCTAGGCTGACGATCAGGATAAATTGTTTTTGTTTTTTTTCAGATTTTTGATAAAAGCGGTGCTTCATGCTTTGGGGGCTTTTCCGACGGTTCAGGGTTTTGGGTCAAAGGTAGCAAATATCAAGTGAATTATAGACTGCTATAAATTAGGGGTGTAAGTTTTTGTTAATCAATATGTTGATGTTTTTTTAGTTTTGCCGCTACATTTTGGTTGGCTATATTTTCTAAACGATCCAAGAAGGTTCAGTGCTATTTGCCATCGATAAAGACATACTTTCATCAAAAAAAAGCTATTTTTGAAATTGCATTGGAACTGGGAAAAAAAAGGTGAAAAATCAATTTTGGTTTGGTACCGATAAAAAAGTCTAAATATGAAAATAGGAATCGCTGCAGATCATGGAGGATTCGATCAAAAGCAAGAACTTTACGAATACCTCAAGAGCAACGGCCATGACGTGACTGATTTTGGTGCGTTTGAATTTGATGAATCGGATGATTATCCTGATAAAGTAAAGCCACTGGCCATCGCTGTTTCCAAAGGAGAGATTCAGAAAGGCATTGCGATATGTGGCAGCGGAGTAGGGGTGACCGTCGCTGCCAATAAAGTGCCTGGAGTGCGGGCTGCTTTGATTACAGAGCCTTACAGTGCCCATCAGGGAGTGGAGCACGATAATATGAACCTGATGTGCCTTGGCGGAAGGGTGATGGGAGGCGTTGTACTCAAGGAATTGGTGGAGATTTTTATCACGGCAGAGTATGTCGAAAAGGAACGTTTTCAGCGTCGACTGAAAAAAGTCCAAGACTTGGAAAACGAATTCCTAAAATAACGCATTTCAAACAACCAAGTAGAATCACAATATTAGATAGCATGAAACAATTCGACTTTGGGATTGTCGGACTGGGTGTAATGGGCAAAAACCTTCTGCTCAATATGGCTGATCACGGTTTTTCCGTGGCCGGTTTGGACTTAGATCAAGCAAAGGCAGCAGCCCTGGAAGAAGGCGCCAGGGAAGGGCAAGATGTCAAAGGATTTATTACAGCGGAAAAATTCGTTTCTTCCCTTAAGCGTCCAAGGGCCATCATGCTTTTGGTACCTGCAGGTAAGCCGGTGGATGCTGCCATAGGCTCCCTTTTGCCATTGCTGGAAAAAGATGATATTGTCGTGGACGGTGGGAATTCCTATTTTCCAGACACTGAAAGGCGATTTGCCGAATTGGCCAAAAAGAATATCCACTTCTTTGGAATGGGCATTTCAGGTGGTGAAAAAGGAGCACGGTTTGGCCCCAGTATGATGCCCGGTGGCGATGCTCAAGCGTATGAGCGGCTGCGGCCCATTTTTGAAGCCATTGCGGCAAAAGTCGATGGCGAACCCTGCGTTACCTACTTAGGGAAGGGATCTGCCGGAAACTACGTTAAAATGGTCCATAATGGTATTGAATATGGCATCATGCAGCTGATTGCTGAAACCTATGATATCATGAAGAAGGGATTAGGGTATTCAGATGATAAAATCCAATCCATTTTTGCATCATGGAATGATACAGAGCTACAATCCTTCTTGGTAGAAATCACTGGTTTGATTCTACAGAAGAAGGATGATGACACTGGCAAGCAGCTCTTGCCCCTTATCTCTGACCAAGCCAGGTCCAAAGGGACGGGGAAATGGACCAGCCAAAATGCCATGGACCTGCAAGCTCCCGTACCGGTCATTGATATGGCCGTTTTGATGCGGGATATTTCCAAGTTTAAAGAGGAGCGTGTGGCCGCTTCCAAGGCCTTAAAGTGGGCAGGAGAGGAGAACGTGGATGCGACGGCCGATATGTTGAAGAATGCACTTTATTTTGGGATGATCACCACCTATGCACAGGGTATGGTACAGCTTCGGTTGGCCTCTGAGGAATATGGTTACGGGCTTAACCTGGAAGAAGTGGCCAAGATATGGCGAGGTGGATGCATCATCAGGGCTGCTTGTCTAGAAGATTTTAGAAAAGCCTATAAAAAGGCGCCTGACTTGGCCAATTTAATGTTGGATAAGGAAATTGGCGAAGATTTGGTAGCCCGGCAAAAGGACGTCAGGGAAGTGGTGAAAGTAGCGGTGGAGAAAGGGATTCCAGCTCCCGCACTGATGGCGGCATTGAGTTATTTTGATGCTTACCGCAGCGATCGATTGTCCACAAATGTGATCCAAGCCCAACGAGACTTCTTTGGAGCCCACCAATTTGAACGAATTGATAAGGAAGGTGTGTTTCATGCCCAGTGGGAATAAATGACCTGAAAAGCTTTGATAAAATTATGAGCGAAAAAATTAAGACAACCAGAAAAGCAGCACCTACCATCATTGTGATTTTTGGAGGTACAGGAGATTTGGCCAAGCGTAAGCTGGTTCCTGCGTTTTATAACCTGTACTTGGACGGGTGGATGCCCAATAAATTTTCAATAATTGGCCTAGGACGGACTGAATTGGACGATGAGTCCTACAGAAAGAAACTGTTTGATGGTCTGACCGAGTTTTCAAGAAACGGAAAACCACAAAAAGAAAAGTGGGATGCTTTTCATCCCTCGATTTCCTATTTCCAATCCAACATCAACGACGAAAAAGCCTATCAGGACCTTTCGGCCAAGCTAGACAAAATTGATGAGGAATGGGGGGAAAGGGCGAACCGGTTGTTTTACCTTTCGGTAGCCCCACGTTTCATTGAAACGGTAACGCTAAACCTCAATGATTCCGGCTTGGCCAGTAATGAAGTGAAGGACAGGATCATTATTGAGAAGCCTTTTGGAACCAACAAAGAGACGGCCATTGAGCTAAACAATATGTTGAGAAGGACATTCCAGGAGGAGCAGATCTACCGCATAGATCATTACCTAGGGAAGGAAACCGTCCAGAATATTTTGGCTTTCAGGTTTGCCAATGCGCTTTTTGAGCCATTGTGGAACCGTAATTATATTGATTATGTACAGATCACCGTGGCGGAGCAAGTCGGTGTGGAAGATCGAGGTGGCTATTACGAGGGGTCTGGAGCCCTTAGGGACATGATCCAAAACCACCTGTTGCAGATCTTGACCATGGTGGCCATGGAGGCACCCGTGTCTTTTGATGCCGAGGAAATCCGTAACCGCAAGGCGGATGTCCTGCGTGCCGTAAGGAGAATCAAAACAGAGGACGTCCATAAATTTGCGGTAAGGGGCCAGTATGGGCCTGGATGGGTAGAAGGTAAAAAAGTACCTGGCTATCGCGAAGAAAGCGGTGTGGAGAAAAATTCGGGAACTGAAACTTATGCTGCCATTAAATTTTACTTGGATAATTGGCGTTGGCAAGGCGTTCCTTTTTACCTCCGTACTGGAAAGAGGATGCCTGTAAAAACTTCCTCGATAACCATCCAGTTTCGACCCGTACCCCACAGTACCTTTGCTAGAGAGCAGGCGGACAGTGTGATGCCCAATCGGCTGACCATTAACTTGCAGCCACAGATGGACATCAGGCTGCGTTTTACGGTAAAACGTCACGGCTTGGAAATGAACCTAAACCAAGCAGATATGATCTATGATTATGATGCTTGCAGTACGCAGACCCCAGAGGCTTATGAAACGCTGCTTTTGGATGCCATGAGGGGAGATCCTACCCTGTTCATGCGCTCCGACCAAGTGGAAGAAGCTTGGGATGTGATCGATTCGATCCTGGAAGTGTGGGAAAACAGGCCTTCCCTCGATTTTCCAAATTATGCGGCAGGCGCTTGGGGGCCTGAAAATGCTGAAGCCCTGATCGCCAAGGATGGCCATGTATGGGCGCTGAACCTACAAAAAGATTAGTGAATGATGATACAAATAGAGAAAGATCCCGCTAAGCTGAGCGAAGTAGCGGCAGCCCTTTTTGTACAATCTGCAAAGGAGGCTATCGATGCAAAAGGAAAATTCAACGTGGCCTTGACCGGTGGTAGTTCACCTAAAGGGCTGTATCAGCTTTTGGCTGGAGAGCAATACAAATCGCAAGTAGAATGGGACAAAGTGTTTGTCTTTTGGGGCGATGAGCGATGGGTTTCCTTGGATGATGAGCAGAGCAATGCCGGCATGACCTATGAAACGCTGCTCAACCATGTACCGATTCCAGCGTCCAATGTTTTTCCGATGTGGACAGCGGGAATAACACCGGAAGCAAGGGCCGAAGAATACACCATTTATCTCAAAAAAGTCCTCGGTGAAGCAGGTGTATTTGACTTGATTTTACTGGGAATGGGAGATGACGGCCACTGTGCCTCCTTGTTCCCCGGGACTGAAGTGCTAAAAGAAGAAAAGAAATGGGTGGAAGGGTACTTCCTGAAATCCAAAGATATCCATCGTATCACACTAACGGCTCCATTGATCAATAAAGCCAAGAAAATTGTCTTTTTTGTATTTGGAGAAAACAAGGCAGACGCCCTTTTTGAGGTACTTGAAGGGGAGCGGAATCCTACCCAATATCCGTCTCAAATGATTCAGCCTTCAGAGGGTGAAGTACAATGGTTGGTTGATGAAACAGCGGCAAGCAAGCTTCGCAAAATTTAATCCATCATCAAGCAAATATTATTTTACGATAAAGGAGAAAAAAGGAGGCGGTAGCCTCCTTTTTTATTGTTATTTTAAGGAGTGATTATAGGAAAACCATACGTTCACGATTTATAGCAGGAAAAATAATATGATAGTCAAGAACAGTAATGATGGAAAAAAAGGTTTTTTCACAGCCATGGAGGATGATGAAGAAGCCGGAATGATGACCTTTACATTTGCCGGAAGTGACCGGATAATCATCGATCATACCGAAGTAAATCCTGATTTTAAAGGACAAGGAGTCGGTAAATTGATGTTGATGAACCTTGTGGATTTTGCTAGGGAAAACCAGTATAAAGTGATTCCTCTTTGTCCTTTTGCAAAGTCCGTTTTTAGTAAAGAAGAAAAAATACGGGATGTGATTTTTAGCTAATGATGGTATTTCACTGAAAATTATTTTCCAGGACCCTTCGAGCAGGATCCTGATGAAAAAGTAGACGCAAAACTTTTCCGGCAGTGGGGAATATGCTCCACTGGATGAATTTTTTAAACTAGTATTCAATAATATAATTATCTTTAAAGATGTTCTTTTCGATATCCGAAGTATGAAAACGAACCTATCATAAAGCATAAACCCGTTTAAATTAACCATTTTACCATGAAAACAGAAAAAAACAAAGTACTGCAAAAGGCAGGTGAACGTAGGGATTTTTTAAAGAAGAGTGCCTTGGCGCTGGGCGCAGTGAGTATTGTGCCAAGCCATGTGCTCTTTTCCAAACCTGAAATTAGGGATAAGCAGGGCAAATTGCTTCGGAAAGCGTCTTTTGTACCCAGTGATCGGGTGAATTTAGCATGTGTGGGCATTGGCAATAGGGGTGAGCAGGTGATCAATGCCATCGATGAAACCGGTCAGGCTAATATTGTGACCCTCTGTGATGTGGATATGGGAGCTGAGCACACCTTACCGAGCATGAATAAATTCCCCAAGGCTACACGTTTTCAGGATTTTAGGGAGATGCTGGATAAAGACAGCCAGCATTTTGATGCGGTGATGGTAGCTACTCCTGATTTTTCTCATTTTCCCGTGACCATGGCAGCTATGGCTGCTGGTAAAGGGGTGTATGTGGAAAAGCCGTTGGCACGAACATTTCATGAAATAGAGTTATTGATGAAAGCGGCCGAAAAATATGGCGTAGTAACCCAAATGGGCAACCAAGGCCACTCGGAGGCGAATTACTTCCAGTTTAAGGCTTGGGTGGATGCCGGCATTATCAAGGATGTCACGGCAATTACCTGCCACATGAATGGCCGAAGGAGGTGGCATGGATGGGACGTCAATATGGGGAAATTTCCTGCTGCTGAAACTATTCCTGATACGTTGGATTGGGATACTTGGCTGACTACTGCCCAGCACCACGATTATAACCATGACTTTATAAACGGCCAGTGGCGATGCTGGTATGATTTCGGGATGGGTGCCTTGGGAGACTGGGGAGCACATATCATGGATACCTTTCATCAGTTTTTGGATCTTGGCTTGCCTTATGAAGTGGATCCTGTAAAGATCGAAGGACATAATGCGTTGTTTTATCCTCAGGCGACGACCTTGGATTTTAAATTCCCCAAAAGGGGAAAAATGCCGGAGGTAAATGTCAGTTGGTACGATGGACTGGATAATATACCGGAGGTGCCTGAAGGCTATGGCTCATCAGAGCTGGATGCAGATATCCCTGCGGCCAGTAACGGTAAAATCCAGCCGGCAAAGCTAAACCCTGGTAAGATCATTTACGGCAAGGAATTGACCTTTAAGGGAGGATCACACGGCAGTACGCTGTCCATCATTCCTGATGAAAAGGCCAAAGCCATGGAAGGAAAACTTCCGGAAGTCCCTGAAAGCCCTTCAAATCATTTTGCCAACTTTCTGTTGGCGTGTAAAGGGGAGGAGAAAACCAGGTCACCGTTTTCTATCGCAGGGCCACTGAGTCAGGTGTTTACCCTCGGCACATTGGCCCAGCGGCTAAATGCCAAATTGGAGTTTGACCGTGACAAAAAGGTCATCACCAATAACAAGTTTGCCAATGCCCTTTTGGTAGGGCCTCCGCCGAGAAAAGGATGGGAAACCTACTATAAGGTTTGATACAAAGAGGGTTGTTTATCGTTGGAAAACAACCCTCTTTGCTTTTGGTACCGGTAGCATCACTTTTCGGTAACCACCTTATTTTCCTCCAAGGAAATAGTTGATTCCAAATGAAAAGTGTTGACCGCTTTCGCCAAAATTTGGAGAAATGTCGGCTTTGTGACTGGCGTTCTTATCCTTACTGACCAAAAGGCCGCCAGGTGTGAAGTAGGCTTCAATGCCGATTCGAGGCGATATCCTATACTGTGCGCCGAGTTGGATATCAGCGGTAAAGTTGTTGTAATGGTAAGAACGGAATCCGTTTGGCGATTTTTCATCTCCCTTTTCTTTGAAAAAGGTATTGCTTAGTCCTACAAAAGGAGTGAATCTGTCAGAGACGTTAAAGTATTTCCTGAGCAAAACTCCTCCACCATAAATCAGGTTTTGATACTTGGAGTGATGGGTGACATCACCATTAACCATGGCTGTCATGGATCGAGAAGAGGAACCAATTCTGCCTTCCAAGCCGATGTAAAAGCCATTTCCAATGAATTTCCCGATGCCAGGAGTGAAATAGTAAGTGAAATTTTCCGATTCATGCCCTATGTTGTCTGGCAGTGTGTACGGAGAGTCTTGAGGGCTATATTGGAAGTTTATTCCCGATCGAATGACCAGCCCATTTTCATTGAATTGAGCCTTTGAAATCGTCGGAAGTAAGCAAGTACATAGTGTCACGAAGAACGTGACCAAATAGCGGTTGTTTTTCATAATAAAAATAGTTAAAAGTTCGAATAATGATTTTTTCGAAATTATATTTTGAAAAAGGATCCCATAAAAAGATGATGTTAAAAAAAGTTAGGATTAAGTTTTGTTAACCAACTGAGTGACGGATTTAAGAATTGTTAAGTTTTGTATGTCCTAAAGCAGATCCTGGTTTTCGTTTTGACAACCTTTGAAGCACAGGTTCCTTTGTTACAGCTCCAAGGGGAGGATGGCTTCTGAGGTACTGTCCAATTGTTTGATCAGATTCCCGTTATGGTCCCAAAATGCACTTTGTCCTGCACATCGCATGCCATCAGCATGACCGACACAGTTGACCATGGCCACTGGTAGTTTGTTCTTTATGGCGATATCAGAAAGCTCGTGATAGGCATTGGTCACACCCCTTTGATCCTTTGCTACACTGGAAAGCAAAAGAGTGGGCCTTTTTGCCATGACATTTCCGATATGTTCAGCAACTGAGATTTCATAACATATGGCCAGGCCTATGGGAAAATTGTTTACCAGAGGGTGTTGATTTTTTTCGGGAATAAAAAAAGGCACTTCATCTTCATGTAAGTATTGCTTAGAATAAACTTGGACGTGTTGGTGGGGATGAAATAGTAATAGGCTAATCGTAATTCCTTTGTGATTTTTTAGCGGTGCCCCCACGGCGATGGATATACATTTTTCATCACTCAATTCTTGAAAATTTCTTAATCGGGCATCATCCTTCGAGATAGCCAGTTCTTTGGCCAAGGTAGGCTCATAGCCAGTGAGCGAGAGTTCAGGAAAAATGACAAGGTTTGAATGCGCAGAGCCTGCTTCATTGATCCATTTGATGTGATCAGAGATGTTTTGCTCGATATTTCCTGTGATAGGGCATAGCTGTACCAGACTAATTTTCATATGCCATGTTGAAATTATTTTCCAAGTGCCTGAAAAGGTAACATAAATATTTTGGCAATCATGGAAAAAGTAAGGTCAATGGCAAACCCTAATAGGCGAAATGGTAAGATCAGTAGCCAGATGATGGGATACAGCAGCAACAACAAGATTGCGATAGGCCAACACAAGACAAAAAGAATGGTCCAAAGGACGAGGTTAAGAAATAATTTCATGTTTTGTTATTTGAAGAGGATTCAAGTTTGTAATGGGGATTTATATCACCATCAGGGATACTTTTTATTCCTAAAACTATGCCATATGCATTTTAACTTGAAATAGGCATTTTTACGATTATGGGTGTTTTATTAGCGGACACTTTTGGTCTTATAACCGGACGATTTGATCATCAAAATGAATTCGCAGATGTGGCGAAAAAAGCCATAATCAAGCATAAAGAAACTAGAATATTCATAAAAAAATACGATGGGAAATTGTAAGCGTTGCATGAAATCCCTTCAGGGAATATTTAAAGGCCTTTTTGAACATGGGATAGTTTTATTTATATAAAAATGGTTTTCAAATACTTAAAAATGTTATATATTTGAAATAAGTATTGAATAACAAAAAAGAAACTATGAAAGCTACATTTTTAAGAACACTCCTTTTGTCGTGTGCAGCGGCATGTATGATTTCGTGTACGGAGGACCTTCAGGATTTGGTGGTGGCTCCATCCATAGTAGGGAAATGGACGTTGGAAACCGTAGAATATGATGTCCGCACAGATGTGATCAACAATGGTGAAATGTATTCCATCAATCACAGTGGATTGGCCGATATTCATGGACTAACAATGGATATTTCAGACGATCCCACCAATACTTTTTTGGCAGAGGGTTATTACACGATTGAAGTTCCAGCGGATTTAGCTGGAAGTACGTTTAAGGATATTTTTCCTTTTTCGGATATTTTCAAAAGAGGCACATGGTCCAAAGAGACGGATCGATTGATGTACTTTAATTTTGAAGGGTTGCCTGCTATTAAAGCAAAAATCATAAAGTTTTCGGAGAAGAAACTGATTATTTCTTATGATATAACAAATCAAGATGAAATTGAAGGGGTGGCCTGTACCCATACGGTCCACGGATTGTATACTTTCAGCAAGGAATAAAAGATCTGATTATTTTTTGATAGAAAAGTTGGATTGAGAAGCAAAGTCTTCCTAAAGAATAAGGCTGTCCAAAACTTGGGCAGCCATTTTTTATGCATTTTTACCCGAAATTGGCCGCAACAGCAGTAAGAAGGAGCCAAGCATAGATGTTGGGGCTGACGTTTGCTTAACGGTAAATCCACGTAAGGAAAAAAATGCCACCACATTCCCATGGCACCAAGTGGATGCTGTAACCTAAGGGATTGTAATTGCTTTGTGCCTTAGAGCCTATGTTTTGGAGAAAGGGGAATGTTTGATTGCCTATTGATCCACTTTTCTTGACGGGGTTTCATTTTCAACAAGTTCGCCATGATTGGAAAAAGTAGAAAGATCTTTACGGTGATCATATTGGATGACTTTTATCCACTTGTCTTGATAGATATTGGTTTGGTCGTAGTTGAAACGAGTAGCGTAGTCATTTACCTCCTTCAGAAGCGATTCCTGCTCAGGAAAAGCATGCGCGGCATAGGAATAGGTGAGAAGGGTGAATGTCTTGGGCAAGCCTCCTGCAGTGGACTTTTCGGCCAACTCATGGATCGAAAATAGGGGGAGATTGCTGTCATATTCTCCTACAAGGACATCAATACTTCTGACGACAAACTCATGTGAAATAAGTGGTGCTTCCGGATGGCAGGTGTCTATGGTTTTGGTGAAGACATTTTTAAAATGGTCGAAGTGCTTTAATTCTCTTTGGTAGGCAACCGATGCCAAAACGGGAAAAAGTAACAATACCGCCATACAAGCCGGTTTCCATTTGACAGGTACAAATAACAAAACGGCTGCGAATGAAAAGTAAAATGCCGCCAATTTCCAGTCAAGTAAACCCAAGGATACAATTCCTCCAAAGGCAATCCAAAGCGTAGCAAACCTGTTCCAGAAGAAATTATTGGTCCATCGTTTGGCTTCCAGGGCGATGTTTACCGATAAGATGGGCAGTAAAATGATCAGGTGGCGGGGATTGAGCGGTAGGGGACTGTAAAAGGATAAACTGGTGGTCATAAACCAAAACCCAACCAACAAACATAAGCTAGCAAGGGCAAAGATTAAATGAAGGTCCTTGTCATGCTTAAAAGCCCTGACCAGTCCAGGTACACTCAGGACAATCCAAATCCAAAAGGTCCGCTCGATAAAGGTAAGGATTGGGCTAAAAGTAAGCCGTTCTGCTACAGCTGTCCAGCCTTTGTCATAAAAGGAGTAGGGCGAGATGTAATGTCCTTGCTCGATGCTTCTAAACCGCAAGAATGGATCGTCAAATTTGACATAAAAATAGCCCAAATAGGCTATCACCAATACGGCCATACAGAGAAAGAAATAAGTATAAAACAGGGGCTTTTTATCCTTTTTCGTATCAAAGATGAACAGCAATATGGGAAGTGGGGCAAGCAGGATAATGGTTTCCTTTGTGCAGAAGCCAATAAAGAAAGCAGCAGCCATGATCATCCCGGCGAGAAAGGGCTTTTGGTGCCGATAAATGGCCGATACAGGAATAAGTGCAACCCAAAACACCAATAGCGAATCTGGATAAACCTTGGGTAAAAAATGCAATAAGTACACCGAGGAGCAAAAGAAAATCACAAAGACGTTTTTGGCTAAATATTCCGTGAGCACTTTCCAAATGAGCATCAAGGTCATCATATAGGAAACCAGCGAGGGCAAGGAAGCGAGATGGTCATTAAAGCCAAAAATATACGTGATGAAACCGGGCAACACATAGGTTCCCCACCTGTAATTGAACAGGTCCACTTCCTGAAAGGGAAGACCATTCCAGAAGCGATAGCCCAAATCAAGGTAAGAAATATCATCGCTAAAAGTGACGCCATCATATCCCCAATACCACAGTGCCATAAAGAATAGCAATCCCGTGAAGAGGGCATAGGGAGGCTGAGGAGTAGAGAGTTTCTGCATACATCTAATAATAACCATTTTCCATGGAAAATAGTAGTTTTTAAAAAGTGACAATTTGTGTCGCTAAAATGGTCTTTTGTTTACAATAAGTTAAATTGCAAACTGAAATTTAATAGGAGATGGGTAAAACAAAAAGTGTTGAGCAACAAAAGATTCTGAGAGTCTTTAAATTAATTAATTTGTTGCGTTCGAATATTGGTAAGTCGGCCAACAGCCTGGCAGAAATATTGGGTACGGATCGTCGTACGGTTTACCGGTATTTTCAGCTCTTGCGGGAGCTGGGCTTTCAGGTGGAGCGGGAATATGGGAAGTTTAAAATTACCGATAGGGTAGAATATTCTAAAAACACGTTTTACGGTACTTTCTCGGATGACGAAGCTGCTTACTTGGTGGAAGTGATGAACAAAAGCAGTAAGAAGAACTTACTGAAAGCATCCATACTGGAAAAGGTACAAGTGAGATCTGATTTCCAGCAGAGTGTGTCACAACTGTTTAATGCCAAATTGGGGCGCTTTGTCGATGAGCTCAGCCATGCCATCAAAAATAAATTTCAGGTGCTTCTGAAGGATTATTATTCTCTTAGCAGTGATTCGGTTAGTGACCGTTTGGTAGAGCCAGTGGTTTTCTCTAATAATTTTGAGTCGGTCTACGCGTTGGAAGTGGCCAGTAGGGAGATGAAAATGTTTAAGTTGGAGCGAATCGCTGAGCTAAAGGTGACCAGTAAGCACCATCTCTTTGAACAATTGCATGAGCCGCTGGAACAAGGACTTTTCGGATTTACGGGGAAAGATCAGTTTAAAGTGCGGCTAAGGTTATCGAAGAAGGCTTATCAGCTGCTGATTGAGGAACACCCGGATGCCAAACCATACACCTATTCCAAAGCAAACAATACGTATTATTTAGAAAGGGAAGTTCCCGAATTACCTGGGATTGGTCGTTTTGTGCTGGGATTACCGGGGGAGATTTACGTTGAAAAAGGGGAAGAGCTGAAAGCTTATCTGGAACAACAAATGAAAAAGGCTGAAAACATGTTTTCAGCCTTTGAACAGGATAAAGTATAACTTGTGGTAGTTTACTTTAGCTGGATTAATTTAATCATATTGCTGCCGTTGTGTCTAAAGACACCTGTTACATTTTGATCTGTTTCCAAAGATGCATCCAAATCCTCGCAGAGGGTGGAGCATACGATGGGGATTTCTCCTAACATTTTGTAGCCAAGTTCCACATTTCCGAATGCCAACGTAGCAGGTTGGAAATCCAATGATTTTAGTGGTAGCTCAAACGTCGCATTGGGGCTTACCTGATCTTTGGAGGTCGTAGAAAGGTGGGTGTACGAAGTATGGTAATGATCTGTTGCTTCGTTAAATACCTGTGCTTTACGAATTTTTATTTCATAATTGTACCCCATTTGGAAATTAAATCCTTCAATGGCATCCAAGGGGATTACCTCCCATTCATCAGTGCCCTTCTGATGCGAAAATTGCACTTTAAGGAATAACGAAGCATTTCCTGCTTCATTGTTTTCCACCACAGGATAATGCTTTATGGAGATAGATTCTTCTTTCTCAGGGAGTTCGTTAACACATCCAGAAAAGGCCGTACACAGGCCACATAAAAGAAGGATAGGCTGCCAGGTAAACTTAAATTTCATTTTCAATAAATAATTGATGGTAGTTTTAATTGAGTTTGTGCTCAGGGTATTACAATTAGAGTGCCATCAAAAAATAGAGGAGGCTGTCTCATAAATAAATAATCCGTCATCACGAGCGGAGTGAAGTGATCTTGTTGTGCTTTCATTACACGTATGACGAGATTGCTTCTTCCGATATTCACCGGAATAGCAATGACGAGGACTTATGAGACAACCTCTGCTAAAATGATAAACTCCCCATGTAATTCAGTTTTTCTATTTAACGTCCTAGGAGGTGTTGGAGAAAATCTCCATCCGTAATCAGCTAACGTTGAAAGGAAAATAATGCCTTCTCTATGAATCTTGTTTAATGGTATGGTAAGAATTTTTATATTCAGGAATTACTTAAACCATAATTTATGAAAAGATTAATACTTTTAATGCTAGCAGGGATGTGCTTTACCGTTTGGGCGGCACAAGCCCAGCAAATGCTCCATTCAGATTCTTCCGCTGTTTCATCGCATCAGGTGACCATTAAAGGGAAAAGGGTTCCCTATACAGCCACTGTCGGCACCCAGCCCGTTTGGGATAAGAAAGGGAAAGAAGTGGCCTATCTTTTTTATACGTATTACCAGCGCAGTGATGTAGAAGACAAGACCAACAGGCCGTTGGTGGTTTCTTTTAACGGTGGGCCTGGGTCAGCCTCTATTTGGATGCATATTGCCTATACAGGTCCCGTTTTGTTGAATATTGATGAAGAGGGAAACCCAGTTCAGCCGTATGGATACCGTGAAAATCCGCATTCCATCCTTGACGTGGCAGATATCGTGTATGTAGATCCTGTCAATACTGGATATTCCAGGATTACGGATAAGGAGGCCGACCGTTCCCAATTCTTTGGGGTAAATGCAGATGTCAATTACCTTGCAGAATGGGTAAGGACTTTTGTCACGCGCCAGAATCGCTGGGCTTCTCCGAAGTTTTTGATCGGGGAAAGTTATGGCACCACGCGGGTGTCTGGATTGGTAAACCGTCTTCAGAACAGCCAATGGATGTACTTTAACGGGGTGGTGTTGGTATCACCCACGGACTTGGGCATTGACCGGGAAGGTCCGGTGGCCGCAGCGAATTACTTGCCTTATTATGCAGCAACTGCTTGGTACCACGGGGTCTTGGACAATGGCTTGCAGCAGAAGGACCTCGACGAAATTTTACCTGAAGTAGAAGCATTCACCGTAAATGAATTGATACCGGCCATGGTGAAGGGAGGTTTTCTGGAGGAGGAAAAGAAAAAAGCACTGGCCCGTAAAATGTCAGCGTATTCTGGTCTCAGTGAAAAAGTTATTCGGGAGCATAACTTAGCCGTGCCCACCAGCTTCTTTTGGAAGGAACTGCTGAGAGATGAAGGCTTGACCGTGGGAAGACTGGACAGCAGGTATCGGGGAGTGGACCGACAGGATGCTGGTAGCCGATATGATTATGATCCAGCCCTTTCCAGTTGGAATCATGCTTTTGCGCCAGCCTTTAACCACTATATGATCAATGAACTTGATTTTAAAACCGATATCAATTACTTCCTTTTTGGACCGGTACACCCTTGGGACCGGAGTGGCGATCAGACTGGCGAAAACCTTAGGTCAGCTCTGGCGGAAAATCCCTATTTACACGTCCTGATCCAATCAGGATATTATGATGGTGGTACCGATTATTTCAATGCGAAATATTCCATGTGGCAAATGGATCCCAGCGGAAAGCTAAAGGACAGGCTCTCTTGGAAAGGGTACCGAAGTGGTCACATGATGTATCTTCGGTCAGAGGATTTGGAGCAAGCTAATGATGATATTAGGGATTTTATAATCAAAGCGACCCCGGCAGCTGGATCCCCAGCAAAATATTGATTTTACATGCAGGTTCGGAATTGGCGAACCTTGTAAAGGTCATGAGACATCCATGGCGTAGAGGGCTACCGAAAGTCACCGACTTATGGTAGCCCTTTTTGGTTATATGCTCGTTCAAATTCCTGCAAGGATGAAATTGAGGTGTCAAAACCCATAAAAGCCCCCAGTTGCTGGTAAATTTCAGCTTTGGTCTTACCTATTTTTCTTAAACCATGGATGGAAGTACTTCCAGCGCTTTTGGAGAGTTTGTGCTCGCGGTCTTCCATGATGAGCGGGTGATGGTAAAAGGTGCTTTTGGAAAAGGTATTTTCAGGAAGCAGGCCTGCCAAGAAAAGCTGTGCCCAGCTGGAGTTCACTAGATCATTGCCGCGCACGATCAAGTCCACTCCGAAATGAATGTCATCCACAACAGATGCCAACTGGTATGCAGGTGCAGTATCTTTCTTTCGGATGATAAAGTCCTCCATCAATGCAGGAAGTTCGGAAATCACGCGTCCGCTTTCCAGCCGCATGCATATGGGGGTATCGTGGGTCTTCAAGCGCCAGTTGACCCTGTTTTTGTGTAAGTCGATGGCTTTTTCTCGGCAAGTCCCTGGATAGCGGCCATCAGGGGAAGCCTGAGCGATATCCTTTCGGCTGCATTGGCAGGCGTAGACCGCGGATTTAGCGGTGAGATGATCCAACGCTTTCTGATACAGGGGCATGCGGTGGATTTGAGAAAAGGAAGCATGGTAGTCTTCGATGTTTTTGGGACCATAGTGCCAAGTGAACCCCATAAATGCTAAGGTGTCGAACATGTCTTCCACATAAGGGGCTTTGATCCTGTTTTGGTCCAAGTCATCGATTCTTAGCAAGATTTTGGCTTGGTGTTTTTTGGCCAACGCGTAGGTGATGGCAAAGGAAAGGATGTTGCCAAGATGCAAGAAGCCGCTAGGAGTAGGGGCAATGCGGGTAAGGTGCAGTTTTGTTCCGGTTGATGACACAGGCTGGATGCGATATTGATTCAAAAGCAAAATATAATGTCTTTTTAGGAAATGATACACTGGAATTGCCAATGAATTGTTATACTTTAACACCTTTGAGTAGCTTGCTGGTGCAGGTAGTATTGATTTTTAAGTTAGAAACTTAGACAAATGGAAAACGATTTAAAGCTGGCCGTGCTCATAGACGCGGATAATATCCCTTCAGGATATGTACAGGAAATGATGGAAGAGATTGCGAAATATGGAAACCCTACGGTAAAGCGCATCTATGGAGATTGGACACAGCCAAATTTGGCCAAGTGGAAGGCCGTACTACTGGAAAATGCCATCACCCCCATGCAGCAATACAGCTATACCACCGGAAAAAATGCCACAGACTCTGCCATGATCATAGATGCCATGGATATTTTGTATTCTGAGCGGGTAGACGGTTTTTGTATTGTATCGAGTGATAGTGACTTCACCAAATTGGCCACTAGGCTCAGGGAAGCCAGTATGAAAGTGATCGGTATCGGAGAGAAAAAAACACCAACGCCTTTTATCGCTGCATGTGATAAGTTTATTTACCTCGAGATATTAAAGCAGGAAGAAAAAAAGGAAGCGCGACCTACAGCGGGCACTAATAAGCAAAGAGATTCAGGTGTCGATCAAATAACAGCCAAAGTTATCAAGCTGATTGCCAATACCATTTCGGACTGTGAAGACGATGATGGATGGGCGTATTTGGGGGATGTAGGGAATTTGCTTCAAAAGAAACAACCCAACTTTGACTCACGGAATTATGGTTTTCAAAAGTTGACCCCAATGATCAGTGCAGTCAATAAGTTTGAAATAGAACAACGCGAAGGACAACGCGGCAAGCATAAGTTGATTTATGTCCGTAATAAAAAATGATGGCCGGAAATAGCGGTATAAAGTGGTAAATTATCCCTGATAAATTACATGTCTACGAAATCTTCCATTAATTTTGTGAGATAAAAGTGTCCATCGGTATGGACTATAAGTGTGTGGGGTTTGGCACTTTTTTTGGGGAATGAGATTTAACCAATCAACTATCAATATGCTTAAACGGATATCAATTTTATTATTTGCAGGTTTATTCTTTTACAGCTGTGCCACGGTTCCGCTAAGTGGAAGGAAGCAGCTCAGCCTGGTGGACAATTCGGAAGTATTGCCCATGTCATTTCAGCAGTACAATGAGGTCAAGTCCGAAAGCAAGATTGTGACCAATACAGCAGATGGTGAAAGCGTGGTCAGGGTAGGAAAGCGAATTGCTGCAGCGGTGGAGACCTATCTGAACGATAATGGCCATGGAGATATTCTGAACGGGTTTGAATGGGAATTTAACCTTATACAAGATGACCAAGTAAATGCTTGGTGTATGCCAGGAGGTAAGGTGGCTTTCTACACCGGAATTATGCCAGTATGCCAAGATGATGCTGGTATTGCGGTGGTGATGGGCCATGAGGTGGCGCATGCGATTGCCAGCCATGCCAGAGAACGGATGTCTCAAGGGCTTGTAGCGAATGGCCTTTTGGGTGGCGTTCAAGCAGCCATGGGCCAAAACCCCAGTCTGACAGAGTCTATTTTTATGCAGGCCGTAGGAATGGGCAGCCAGGTAGGGATGCTTAAATTCTCCAGGGACCAAGAGTTGGAAGCCGACCAATTGGGATTAATCTTTATGGCCATGGCAGGATATGACCCTAGGGTAGCGCCTGAGTTTTGGCAACGTATGGAAGCCAAGTCTGGCGGAGAAGCGCCACCAGAGTTTTTGTCTACCCACCCTGGACCGAACAGGAGAATTGATGAGCTCAACAGCCAAATGCCGGAGGCATTGAAATACTATAAAATGTAAGTTTATTCCAAAAGATATTAAAAAGCCAAAGCACGTTAGTCTTTGGCTTTTTCTTTTTTATAAGGAAGTGAGTCTTGGGCGGATGAAGCTGCTGGCCTCATGGGTTATATTTAAAATTTTGAAAATCCCTGAAATCAGGGAAAGTGGTTTCTATTTATTTTTGTTAATTGTACGCTATTAGATTACGGAAACCAAATTGTTATCAAATGAACATGAAGCGCTTGTTATTGGTCTTTTTTATGTTGTGCTGGTCCGTCGTTTCTTTTGGCCAAAAATTAAAAGAAGACAAGAAGTTAACCGCCGCCTTAAATTCAGTTTTTGAGGGATTTAAGGGCACTGCAGGGATTTATGTAGAGCATTTGCCTTCTGGAAAGTATGCAGCCATAAATGCCGATACCATTTTTCCCACTGCAAGCATCGTTAAAATCCCGATTCTAATAGGGGTTTTTGATAAAATCGAAAAGGGTGAGTTGGACTACCACGAACCCTTGGTGTACCGGGATTCTATCAAGTATGGAGGGTCGGGCTTGATGCAGTATTTTGAGGATAGTACCCAGACGGACTTGAGTACCTTGCTGGCCTTGATGATCTCCTATAGTGACAATACCACCTCACTCTGGAACCAAGCTTTGGCAGGAGGGGGCGAAACCATCAATCCCCTCATGGAGCAGTATGGCATGGTGTCTACCCGTGTCAATTCCCGGACTCCAGGAAGAGATAAGGATTGGGAAAAGTACGGTTGGGGCCAAACTACCCCACGGGAAATGGCCACGTTGCTCAAGAAAATGAGAAAGGGTGAGCTCATCAGCCAAGCTGCATCCGAGCGGATGTACCGATTGATGACCAACGTTTATTACGATGATTATGCACTGTCGCAAATACCTCCTTACGTCCAGACAGCATCCAAGCAGGGGATGGTCAATGCGTCCCGTTCTGAGCTGGTCATGGTTAATGCTCCCCATGGGGATTATGTGCTATACATCGCGACTAAAAACAATGAAGACACCCGCTGGGAGCCAGATAATGAATCGTGGGTTTTGGCACGGAAGGTTTCGGCATTACTCTGGAACTATTTTGAGCCCAAAAGCCCTTGGAGTCCTTCTGCGGGCAGTGAAAAGTATTTTGAAGGTTTAGATTACTGAAAGTGGAAAAATTGGTGACTGATCAAGTAACGATACGCTGTGGTGCGGAAAGCATGGATGTGCATGCGGTTCACCAGTATTTGTCAGAAGTGTCCTATTGGGCCAGGGACATTGATTTTAAAAAAGTCCAGGATTCCATAGAACATTCCTTCTGTGCAGGAGCGTTTATCGGAAATGAGCAGGTAGGTTTTGTTCGGGCGGTCACCGATTACACCACCTTCGCTTGGGTTTCGGACGTTTATATCTTGGAGGAATTTTCAGGCAAGGGCATTGGCCAGCAAATGCTCAGGGAGTTTCTTGGGCAAGAATGGTTTGGAGACCTCAGAAGGGTCATGTTGGCCACCAAGGATGCTCATTCTTTATATGAAAAATTTGATTTTATGCCCTTGGATAAGCCTGAAATGTTTATGCAAGTCTTAAGCGATAAGTTCACCCTTTTGTAAATAAAACCGTCACCGTCCCAAAAGGAATCACAGGGACAATGACGGTTTGGTAGGCATGAGTTTTACAAACTATCAGCCATTAGTTGCCTCCTGAACCTTATAATTTCCCGGAATCAACCCAAAAGACCGTACCAGCCGGTTCCATGAATTGATCTGAATGACTTCTAAGGTGAGCAGTGCCATTTCTCGTTGGCTAAAGTGTTCCCTTAATTTGTCATGAATGTCATCACTATGTTCTTCAGCAGGCATGTGGGTAAGACGTTCTGCAAATTCAAGTACCGCTTGCTCTTTTTGAGAATAGTAAGGTGTTTCTCTCCATGCAGCCAATGAGACCAATCTAAGTGGCGTTTCACCTGCATGGGTAGCCTCCTTAAAATGCATGTCCAGACAATAAGCACAGCTATTGATCTGGGAAACCCTCATTTTGATCAGGCTTTTAAGGGGATTTCCTACCCCGTTTTGATCGAGGTAGTTTTGAACTTCTTTTAGGGATTCATAAAGCCCTTGGGGCAGCTCCTGATGTGAAATACGTTCTTTCATGATAGTGTATTATTTGGTTTTGCCCTAAAGACAATCCATCATGATTTTTGTGACAGCTGGTGAAGTCTTTTTTGTAAAAAAAGTAGTTTTTCCGGATTACGGATGAAAAATATCCGGGCAATTTTACGGTTTTCAAAAACAAACACCTGACAGTTGGTCACTTCACCTGCCGGTGTGAGGTAAAGTATAGCAGGGCTGTGGTTAACGGTGGTAGGGAGTAGGTTAATTTCTTGATAGAATTTTCTAAATAACCCTTGAAGCATGGCGACCACCCTGTGTGTTCCTTGAACGAGTTTGGTGCCGGCAGGTACTTTTCCGCCGCCATCAGAAGTAAGGGAGATGTCTTCTAGAAGCAATTCTTCCAGGGCTTTAGCATCGGCGTTTTTTATGGCTTTTAAATACGCCTCAACTCCTTCGCGGTTAGGCTCTATGACCTGGGGGGAAGTAGTGTTTCGAAGCTTTTTTTTGGCTCTGGAAAGTTGTTGCCTTGACGTTTCTTGGCTGATGTCCAAGGTTTGACTGATCGCTTTATGACTGTAGCCAAATGACTCTTTTAGCAGGAAAACTGCTCGTGGGCCAGGTTCCAGTTGTTCGAGTAATAGCATCATGGAATAGGAGAGAATGTGCTCATCTTCCAACCTTTCCGTGTCCATGTTGGTGATTACAGGTTCTGGGAGCCAATCGTTAGGATAGTGAAGAAGTGATCTGTTGAGCTGTTTTTTACGGTTGATGGCTTGGTTGATGACCATGCGAATAAGGTACGCTTTTTCATTTTGGATGGTGTTGGTATCCAAGGTTAAAAACTTTTCAAATACGTCCTGTACCACATCTTCTGCCTCCATGGCAGCTCCCAGGATGTTGTAAGCATAGGTAAAAAGTAATGGACGGAATCTCTCCATGGGATGGTACGTTGGTTTTACAGCAAACTGAGGTGGATATGAAATCCTCCAAGCTAAAATGGTCAAGGTTTCCTTACAAATATAAATAATAAGATTTTTTTCCATAAAAAAGGTTTTTTCAATGATGAGACTATGACGATGTTTTTTAACTGCCAAGGGTCGTTTAAAGATGAATGGTTGTGGGGACGACATTATTGAAGCCATTTAGTATACATCCTAGATGAAAAAATCATCGCGTAAAAAGTGATACATTACGTGAATTTAACTATTATGACAAAAGTCATGTTTTTGACAATGGAATAGACTTACTTTTGTGGTGTCTTTACCAATACATTAGAATTGTGCCAGTCATGAAAAATAAGAATACACCGTGTGAGCTTTGTATAAGCCGAAAATTTTCCTTGTTTTCAGATTTATCCGAAGAGCATCTGTGTAGTTTGTCACAAAATAAAAATTTGATTACCCACCAAAAGGGACAAGTATTGTTCTATGAAGGAACCAAGCCTTTAGGTATTTTTTGTATTAGTTCAGGGATTGTAAAAGTGTATAAAACCGCTTCAAATGGAAAGGACCAAATCATTCGTCTTGCCCAAAAAGGAGATTTTTTAGGATATACTTCGCTATTGGGAGAAGATGTATATAGTAATGCTGCATCGATTGTAGAAGATGCCAATATTTGCTTTATCCCTAAGGAAACCTTTTTAAATATACTCTCAAAGGATAATAATTTTCATCGGCGGTTGACCAAATCGATCTGTCAATCACTTGGAATGATGGAGGAAAAGCTCACTGATGCGACACAAAAGACCATTCGTGAACGTTTGGCTTTTACTTTGCTGAAACTAAGTGATTCCTATGGTATAGACGGTGGAGCGAGCCAAAAAATCAATATCAACCTGACCAGGGAAGAATTGGCAGGATTGGTGGGGACTGCTACCGAAACGGTCATTAGACTTCTTTCAGAATTTAAGAAAGATAAGATGGTGCGTTTTGAAGGTAAAAAAATCATCGTGATGGACCGAAATGCCCTCGCACGACTTTCTGACTTTTATAAGGTTTAGTTTTGACATTATAATTTCCCGATTTAATAAATAATAGTGGCTGTAGACATGTGTCTACCGCTTATTGTGAAGTTAGCAGGTGTGATAAAAAGACTTACTAGTTTTAACCTTTCATTTTTTATAAAAAAACCATTCACTTTTATCATTGTCCGCAGGTGTCAGGTTGGGAATTGAAGGTTGTTTTTATTGATTTATGTGACAAATGTCATATCATACCGTGAGCTTATATCATCTTTTTCCATTTGACTGGCAGATACCTTTGTTAAGGAATTAATCGGTCAAATATGAAAGAGGATGACATGAATACCCGTAAAAATGAAAGCAAATTTTGGCTTACATTAAGCAAGGACGAGTTGCCCATAAATGCTATGGGCCGTTCAGGGGAGAGATGTTTGTCCGAAAACCAGTTCCGACCAAAATTACTTGTTGGTGAATTGACGAAAGTTTCGACTTGGCATAAGCAAAAAAAATTAAAACCGACCGAGTGGAGACCGAGCGCTGATATCCCTGTTGTAATTTGCGGTGCAAAGATCTCACTTGAAAAAGTCTTGTTGCACTATGATGGGAAAGCACAGACGGCTAAAAGCATCATACGTTTTGTTTCCATTTTTGAAGAGGAGCTGAAGTATAGTCAGATCACCATTGTTTCGCCTGGTTTTATTCCCAAATCTAAGATTCGTGAAGAGGCCTCTTTGGTTCGGCTATTGTCCAAAAAATCCCAAGAGACTAGTTTTATCAAGTTTAATTTCACCCAAATCGAACAATTTTGGCAATATGCCCAACAGCACAATTTTACTTTCTTGGTTACACCCAAAAAGTATTTGTCAAGTCTCCTTCACCTATTGGGATCTCTTCACCACCCTAAACCAAACAGTTTCTTGAAGTTAAGTATTTACTTGAGCTAGTAAAAAAACACCAAATTGAACGCTTTGAATTTACTTTATATTGTTAAATTTATTTAAATTATGGCATAACCGTGATAAATATGAGACAAATTGACAATAGGAGTTTTGTGTTGTGTTATCATTGTGGTGAAAAATGCCAAGAGGAATCCTTGGTATTTGATGAAAAAGATTTTTGCTGTCCAGGCTGTAAGTTGGTATATGAGGTGCTGCAAGAAAATGACCTTTCCAGCTATTATGAATATGGATCCCGTCCCGGAATCCGTCAAGCAGTTCCTCACGCACCAGGAAATCAATTCGATTATTTGAACGAACCTGAGGTCATTCAGAAACTGGTGGATTTTTCGAATGACAAGGAGTCGCACATTACGTTCCACATTCCCGCCATTCACTGTGCCTCTTGTATTTGGTTATTGGAGCACCTGCACCAGCTGTGCAATGGTGTGTTTTATTCCAGGACAGACTTTGTAAAAAAAGAGTGTAAAGTTAAGTTTTATACCGACCGGACCAGTTTGCGGGAAGTGGTGGAGCTCCTTTCTAAAATTGGATATCCTCCCACCCTTAATTTGTCAAACGTTAATCCAAAAAAAACTTCTTCTAAAGTCGATAAGCGGCTGATTTATAAATTAGCCGTAGCAGGCTTTTGTTTTGGCAATATGATGTTTTTCAGCTTGCCGGAATATTTCAGTGAGGTTTCCCTGCTGGAAGAGGAATTTAGGGGTCTTTTCGGTTACCTTAATTTAGCATTGTCACTTCCGATTGTGTTTTATGCAGCCACTGATTATTACCGATCGGCATGGTATGCCTTGAAGAATGGTACAGTGAACATGGATGTACCCATTGTCATGGGCATAGCGGCCTTATTTTTTTACAGTCTACATGAGGTCCTCGGAGGAGGAACAGGCTATTTGGATTCTTTGGGGGGATTGATATTCTTTTTGCTCATTGGAAAATATTACCAGCAGAAAACCTACGATACCCTCTCTTTTGATCGGGATTACGCGGCTTATTTCCCGTTGGCGGTCACCAGAATGAGGCAAGAAGGGGAAGAGGTGATTTCCATGCCCAAACTCCAGGTGGGAGACACTATTAAAGTCAGAAAAGGCGAATTGATCCCTGCCGATAGCCTTTTGATCCAAGGGGATGCCCAGATAGATTATAGTTTTGTGACAGGGGAAGAAGTGCCGGTTACGGTACCCAAGGGAAGTATTATCTATGCAGGCGGGAGGCAGCAGGCTGGTGCCTTGCTGTTGAATGTCCAGAAGGAACCTTCCCAAGGGTATTTGACGGGGCTGTGGAACCACGAAAGTTTCAAGGAATTGCCCAAGGAGGACCTGAGCACTTTGGCCAATAAGATCAGTGGTAAATTCACGGTAGCCGTGCTGGTGATTGCATTGGTGACGTTCATTTTTTGGAGTTTGAATGATTTGGCGATGGGAGTAAAGGCCTTTTCCAGTGTGCTTATTGTGGCTTGTCCTTGTGCCTTGGCCCTTTCCACGCCATTTACCCTTGGCAATACCTTGCGGATAATGGGCCATCAAAAATTCTTCCTGAAAAATGGGCAAGTTATCGAGCGTCTGGCAGGAATTACGGATTACGTTTTTGATAAAACCGGAACCTTGACCGATCCGACTTTGGCCAATGTCATGTTTATCGGGGAAGCCCTTTCAGAAGACCTGAAGATAGCCATCAAAAGCATGGTAAGCGAGTCTACACATCCCTTGAGCCACCGCATAAACAGTTGGCTTCCAGTATACGAATCAGTGTTTATTGAAGGCTTTCAGGAGCAACTTGGACGTGGTTTGGAAGCCTTGTATCAAGGGGATATCATACGACTGGGATCTCCCGAGTGGTTGGGATTAGGCAAGGTAAAAAGCAAAGAAGGGGAGAACCGGGTGTATTTGGCTGTCAATGGTAAAGTGCTCGGTTATTTTCACATCATGAGCACCTTGAGGGCAGGCGTGGAGGAAACCATCCATGAGCTCAAAAACAATGGAAATGTTCACGTTTTGTCAGGAGACAGGGCCACGGAAGCGGTGAAGTTAAAAGAGACATTGGGAGCAGACGTGATGCTAAACTTCCATCAGAGCCCTATGGACAAGCTGAAATACCTTAGACGTCTGGATGCGGAAGGAAAGTCCACTGTGATGATTGGCGATGGATTAAACGATGCGGGAGCTTTGCAGGCGAGCCATGTGGGGATCGCCGTGACGGATCAGTCTACCTATTTTTCTCCTGCCAGTGATGCCATTATGGATGTGGAGGCCCTTACCAAGCTTCCTGCTTTTATCGGTTTGGCGAGGAATGGTAAGCAGGTGATCATGGCCAGTTTTGTTATCAGCTTGGTCTATAATGTAGCGGGGATTGGATTGGCTGTACAAGGGCTTTTAAGTCCAGTAGTTTGTGCGGTGCTGATGCCCTTGAGTAGTATTTCAGTGGTGGTTTTTACCACGGTGATGATGAATTATTTTGCCTATAAAAAAGGACTTAAAACCAAGTGGCTATGGAAGTAATATTTGTATTGATCGGCATCAGTTTGATATTGGCAGTGACCTTTCTAATCCTGTTTATCAGGGCAATGAAGGGTGGTCAATATGACGATACCTACACCCCCTCGGTGAGAATACTCTTCGATAATAAAAAGAAGTCAGAGACAAGCAAACCAACAACTAAATCTAAGTAAATATGTCAGAACCACTACTGGAAAAGTTCAGTTACGATAATAAGATCGTAAAGTACTTTGGAGCAGCCACCATCATTTGGGGCGTAGTCGGGATGCTGGTGGGGATATTGGCCGCCACCCAGCTATTTCTTCCCGAGGCCAATTTAGGAAACCCATACACTACCTTTGGCAGGATTCGTCCGCTGCATACCAATGCGGTGATTTTTGCCTTTGTGGGCAACGCGATCTTTGCAGGAGTTTATTATTCCATGCCGCGGCTGCTGAAGGCCAGGATGTGGAGTGACACCCTCAGTTGGATCAATTTCTGGGGATGGCAATTGATCATTTTGGCAGCCGCGATCACCCTTCCCTTGGGGCTGACCACCTCAAAGGAATATGCAGAGCTGGAGTGGCCCATTGACATCGCCATTGCGGTGGTTTGGGTGGCTTTTGGGGCCAATATGATCGGTACCTTGATCAAACGCCGTGAGCGGCACATGTACGTGGCTATTTGGTTTTACCTGGCCTCTTTTGTGACGGTAGCGGTGCTGCACATCTTTAACTCCCTGGAGTTGCCTGTTTCCCTTTTTAAGAGTTATTCTGCCTATGCAGGTGTCCAAGATGCTTTGGTCCAATGGTGGTATGGCCATAATGCGGTAGCGTTCTTCCTGACGACTCCCTATTTGGGCTTGATGTACTATTATTTGCCCAAAGCAGCCAACAGACCTATTTACTCCTATAAACTGTCGATCATTCACTTTTGGGCACTGATCTTTATTTACATCTGGGCAGGTCCTCACCATTTGCTCTACACGGCCTTGCCAAACTGGGCCCAAGTCTTGGGCGTAGCGTTTTCCATCATGCTAATTGCTCCTTCTTGGGGTGGAATGGTGAATGGACTGTTGACATTGAGAGGCGCGTGGGACAAGGTGCGCGTAGATCCTGTACTGAAGTTTATGGTAGTGGCCGTGACAGCCTACGGTATGGCCACGTTCGAAGGCCCGTTGCTTTCGCTGAAAAGTGTTAATGCGATTGCCCATTATACCGATTGGATCGTCGCGCACGTCCATATTGGTGGGTTGGGCTGGAATGGATTCCTGACGTTTGGTATGCTTTACTGGCTGTGCCCGAGAATGTGGAATACTAAACTTTATTCCACAAAACTGGCCAATACACATTTTTGGCTAGGGACGTTGGGGATCATTTTCTATGCCTTGCCGATGTACGTGGCAGCCTTGACACAGAGTTTGATGTGGAAAGAATTTAATGAAATGGGTAGGTTGGCCTATCCGAATTTCCTGGAAACCACCTTGCAGATTGTGCCCATGTACATGTTCAGGGCTTTTGGGGGCGTGCTATATTTGAGCGGTACCCTGATCATGATCTATAACCTCGTGAAGACGACCAAAATGGGCGCCTTCGTGGCAGAAGAGCCTGATGAAGCACCTGCCTTGACCAAGCCTGTCGCCCAAAAAGGAGAATATTGGCATCATGTATGGGAAAGAAAACCGATCTTCTTTACCATCCTCGCGACAGTGGCCATTCTGATTGGCGGTGCCATTGAGATCATACCGACCATTTTGGTCAAATCCAATGTGCCGACCATCTCCAGTGTGACACCTTATACGCCGCTGGAGCTGCAAGGAAGGGATATCTACATTAAAAATGGTTGTGTGGGCTGCCACTCCCAAATGATCCGGCCTTTCCGCTCTGAAACTGAACGTTATGGCGAGTATTCCAAAGCCGGGGAGTTTGTTTACGACCGGCCATTCTTATGGGGGTCCAAAAGAACTGGTCCCGACCTCCATCGTGTGGGAGGGAAGTATCCCGATAGCTGGCATTACCACCATATGTTGGATCCCCGGACCATGTCACCAGGGTCGACCATGCCTCCCTATGACTGGATGATTACGACGACGATGGATCATGAGGACCTTCCTGCCAAAATCCGTACCCTCCAAAAACTCGGTGTGCCCTATCCCGAGGGATATGCGGATGGCCCTGCCATGGAAGACCTAAATGAGCAAGCCAATAAGATTACCGCTGGGCTGAAGGATGCGAATATTGAGGTCTTGCCCAATACGGAAATTGTGGCATTGATCGCATACTTACAGCGCTTGGGTACGGATATCAAAAAGCTGGATGCCCCCACTAAAACGGCCAATGAGGCGAAATAAAACAAGAAAATTATGCAAAAGGAAATATTAACTTCAATCGAAAACGTGGAAATATACCCAATCATTTCCCTATTGGTCTTTGTGCTGTTCTTTGTTGGGATGGGATGGTGGGTGCTTCGCGTGGATAAGCGATACATTGACCACATGAAATCACTTCCTGTAGATGATGATCACCAAAAAGAAGAAAGCCATGAAAAAAAATAAAGCAGTGCTATTGACCACCTTTATGGGATTAGCTTCTTCCACAGCTTTTGCCCAAAATGTAGAGGAACCTTCATTTTGGTCTGCCTTAGGAACCATGAACAGCAGTGAGTTGATGCTGCTGTTGATGATCATCGTGATGCTGGGTGTTTTGGTGTTGTTGCTATTGCTCATGATCTACCTGATGTCGTTTATGGTGACCCTTCTCAAACGTGAAAATCCAGCATTGGCCAATCAGCCCAGCTGGTGGGAGCAGTTCAATGAGCGTTTTGTATCCGGAAAATTGAAACCGGTGGAGGAAGAAGGTGAGATCATGCTGAGCCACAATTACGATGGTATTCGGGAGTTGGACAATTTTATGCCCCCTTGGCTTACCTATTTGTTTTACGGCTCCACGATCTTTGCCATTTTCTATTTGATCAATTATTCTGCCATAGGCTGGGGAAAAACACCGGAAGAGGAATATCAAGCCCAGCTAAAAGCGGAGGAAATAGCTGCTGAAAAGCGAAAGGAGTTGGCTTTGGCTTCCATTGATGAAAGCAATGTGGAGTTTGACCAGTCGGAGTTTGTGCTTACTGCCGGCGGAACCATATACCAAAACAATTGTGTGGCCTGTCACGCTGCCGATGGCGGTGGTGGCGTAGGTCCTAACTTTACCGATCAATATTGGCTTCATGGGGGCAGCATTCAGGATGTTTTTAAAACCGTGAAATACGGGGTGCCCGATAAAGGAATGATTCCCTGGCAGGATCAGCTGAGTCCTGAGGAAATCATGCAAGTGTCGAATTATATCCTTTCCCTACAAGGAAAAACCCCTGCCAATCCAAAAGAGCCGCAAGGTGAGCTGTATGTGCCTGATAATGAAGAAGGGGAGACGGATGCGGCAGATTCCACCGGTGTACAACCGGATTCAGTGAAGGTAGATGTCTAAATAGCAGTCGAAATGAGTGAAAAGCAGCAGAATAGTCAAGAAGCCTTTCGAGATTCCCTGGCCACGGTAAAACCTGACGGTGGACGAAACTGGATTTATCCCAAGAAAGTGACCGGGTTTTTCTATAAATGGAGAACCTGGCTTTCGTGGCTGCTTTTGGCCATGCTGTTTGTAGGCCCTTTCCTGAAAATTGACGGTGAGCCGCTCCTGCTCCTTAATGTCTTTGAGCGGAAGTTTGTCATCTTTGGGCAAGTGTTTTGGCCGCAGGATACCTATATTTTACTTTTCCTGCTGCTCATTTTGTTCGTGTTTATCATATTATTTACCGTGGTTTTTGGCAGGGTGTTTTGTGGATGGATCTGTCCCCAAACCCTTTTCATGGAGATGGTCTTCCGCAAGATCGAATACTGGATCGAGGGAGATGCTTCCCAACAGCGTAAACTCAATGCCATGCCTTGGAACCGGAAAAAGATCCTGAAGAAAGGGGCGAAGTTTGGGATATTTTCCTTGATATCCCTGCTCATCGCCCATACCGTGATGGCCTATCTGATAGGGATCGAAGAGACTTTGGAAACGATCAGTCATCCGCCAAGTGAAAACTTGGCGGGTTTTATGGGGTTGTTGTTCTTTGCGGGAATTTTTATGCTGGTCTTTAGCCTCTTCAGGGAGCAGGTGTGTACGGTGGTGTGTCCATATGGGCGGCTCCAAGGTGTGCTGCTTGATACCAATTCCATCAATGTGAGTTACGACTATGTCAGGGGGGAGCCTCGTGGGAAAATCAATAAGAAAAAGACAGAAGAGCCACCAAAAGGAGATTGCATTGATTGTACCTTATGTGTGCAGGTGTGTCCGACGGGAATTGATATCCGGAATGGTGTCCAAATGGAATGCGTCAACTGCACGGCCTGCATGGACGCCTGCGATGAGGTCATGGAAAAAGTTAACCGCCCCAAAGGACTGATCAGGTATGCTTCTGAAAATAGTATCAAAGAAGGACATCAGAAGCTGATCACGCCAAGGGTCATGGGATATTCGGCGGTATTGGTGTTGTTGATAGCAGCATTTGTAGGGTTGCTGATGACCAGAACGGAGCTTTCAGCTACCATCACGCGTTTCAGGGGCATGACCTACCAGGAGCGTACAGATGGTCAGGTGAGCAATTTGTATGAGGCGACATTCATTAACAAGACGTTTGAAGCGCAGGAGGTACAGATCAAAGCGGTGGACGATAGGTATCAGATTGAAGCCAATGACCAAGGGCATTGGCTGTTGGAAGGACAGTCCAAGTTAGAGGGCAGGTTTTTCTTGGTCATTGAAAGGATTGATGTCCAAGAAATCAATGAAACCGTCACGCTGCTCTTGTTACAGAACGGGGAAGTTATTGATGAAATTTCCACCAATTTTATGGCACCATTACCAGATAAAAACAAATGAAAATGAACTGGGGAACAGGAATAATTATCGTATTTGTCGCCTTTGCGGCGTTGGTATTTACCATGGTAGGCATCTGCATGAAGCAAGATGACCTTCACTTGGTGACCAAAAATTATTATGAGGAGGAAATCAAGTATCAAGATCAGATCGAAAAGGCCTCCAATGCCGCCATGCTAGATCATCAGGTGATGGCTTATGATGCGGGCCAGAAGGAAATCCAGGTCAAACTGGGCAAAGGCTCTAAGGGAACCCTTTGGCTTTTCAGGCCGTCAGATGCACGGTTAGATCAAAAGATCTCACTGGAATTTGATAGTGGCAGTGAACAGGCAGTAAGCCTTCGGGAGCTTAAAAGTGGTTATTGGAAAGTTAAGCTTGCCTGGGAAAAGGACGGCAAAGCCTTTTATGAAGAGCAGAAAATTAACCTTTAATGATCTGGACAGGACTGATATTGGGATTTTTGGGGTCATTTCATTGCCTTGGCATGTGTGGCCCCATAGCGCTTGCAGTTTCAGCAGCGGATTCCAAGCGTTATTGGTGGCGTAAGCTTTGGTATAACCTCGGGAGGACGGTGACGTATGGGCTGCTAGGCCTTCTCGTGGGCATTGTCGGCAAAGGGCTGCAATTGGCCGGAATCCAGCAATGGGTGTCCATTGGCTTAGGGGTTTTGATCATCATTTTTGCCATGCTGTATAAGCGAAGTGAACGGGCGTTGGCAGGTGGCGGACTGTATGGTATGGTGGCCAAGGTTAAATCTTCATTGGGCTTTTGGTTAAAAAGAGGAGGTACTTATGCCTTTTTCATGACAGGGCTGGTCAATGGCCTTTTGCCGTGTGGAATGGTCTATATCGCTTTACTGGCTTCTATGGCGCTGTCAAATCCCTGGCAGGGTGGAATGTATATGGTGGCTTTTGGATTGGGGACGGTGCCGTTGTTGTTCCTGTTGATGTTAGGAAGTACCCTGTTTTCTCCTTTGTGGCGGCAGCGGATTTATGGATTGATGCCCTATTTTGCGGTGTTGATTGGAGTACTTTTTATCATTAGGGGAATGGGATTGGGAATCCATTTTTTGAGCCCTTCTTTAGGGAATTTTGAGATTACGGCCGGGGCAAGCGATATGACCATTTGTAAGTGACCTTACTTGCCTTTGGGGTAATGATGCTTTTGCTAATGCTCCTCTAGTCTAACGAATACCATTGGGGGAACTGTTGTTTAAGGAGATTTTACTTTTTATTTACTGGCCAAACATAATGTTGATTTTTCGAATTACTGATAAAATATTTTTACGATTTATCTACCGTTTACATGTTAATAAGCATTTCAAGAAAGGAGAAGATGATCCCATACAGGCTGGGACAGCATTTTTTTGTAAATTAATTAATAGCACACGCAACCTGTCCTGAAAAACCCTTGTATAGGCTAGCGCAACCTTTTTTGGAATCGTGGATCTAGAACCGGCTAAATCGCTCATCGATGGACTTTGTAAAAATGATCCAAAGTCCCAAGAATTGCTTTATAAGCAGTTTTACAGTTATGGTATGAGTGTCTGTCTTCGGTATACCAGTAGTCGGGAAGAGGCTGTGGAGGTGCTGAACGACAGTTTTATGAAGGTGTTTACCCATATTCAGCAGTATGACAAAAGCTTGGTGTTCAGAAGTTGGTTTAGAAGAATTCTGATCAATACGGCCATCAATCATTATAAGAAGGACCGTCATCACGTGACAACCAAGGAGCTGGAACAGTCCATTCATGTAAAGGGCACCCAAGAGGATGTGATGGCCAAGCTCCATTATCAAGAGATGATTGCTGTGGTGCAAACACTTTCTCCTGTTTACCGGACGGTCTTCAACCTTTATGTGATCGAAGGGTACAGCCATGAGGAAATCGGAGAGCAGTTGGGCATATCGGTAGGGGCTTCCAAGTCCAACCTGTCCAGGGCAAGGGCGAATTTAAGGGAATTACTAACAAGAAATCATGAAAAAGGACTGGCAAAATATGAGTGATAAGGAGCTGGATGATTTCTTCAAAGAGCAATCTGAACAGCCCGATATTCCCTTTGTTGAAGAGGATTGGGAGAAAATGAAGCAGAAAATTGGAACTTCTGGCTCAAATGGAACCACTTCTGCTTGGCACAAGAGACATTGGAAGTGGTGGGGACCATTAGTGGTGTTGTTGCTGGTCGGCGGATGGATCGCTTGGAGCCATGTGGATGAGGGGATGGATACTGTTGGGACAGCGATAACGTCTGCAAATCAAAAAGAGATCGCTCGGAATGACGACCAAACTGCTTTAGCCAATGGAGACAGGCAATCTAATACACCCCATAAATCCGTAAATACTAATAGCGGAGAAGCGAACGGTCAAATGGAGTATCCAAGGGAATATCCCAATAACCAAAGGACTGGTGGATCAGCAGGAAGCCATTCAGGAAAAGGCACAGGGAATAAGGTTTTGCATCAGGCCGTGAATGGCACGGTTAAGAGAGCCCCCCATTTCTTTGTAGCTGAACGTGGGGAGATACCAAAGGAGATTGTCCAGCCTTCCCCAAACGAGGAAGCGACAAGGGAAAGTGGACAAGGGAAGGGCGATAAGCAGCCGGCAGCCTTTAGAAATGACCAGCGGTGGAGCGTAGCAGGGCTGCTTTCTCCTGATATCAGTGCCCTGAAGTGGAAAGACCTCCAAGGAGTAGGAACCAGTGTAGGTATAAATTTGGAATATTTTATTCATCCAAAATGGAGTGTAAATCTGGGGTTCTTATACGCATTTAAAACATATCAAGGAGAAGAAGATTACAGCGCTTTTGGAAGCTATTACCAGGGGAAGGTAGCCTTAGAAGGAAACTGCTTTGTGTTTGATGTGGCCACTGATGTGCGGTATTATGCTTTTAATCGTGATTTGGATAGATGGTATGTGAGCGCCGGATTATCCTCATATATGATGTTAAGAGAAAAATATGACCTCGAATACGATGCAGGAAACGGTTATCCAGAGCATAAGGAGCTGGATTTCAAGAATAAAAACAGTCACCCTTTCAGTGTGATAAATCTCAGCATCGGGTACGAGCGGGACTTGTCCGAGAAGCTTTCACTTCAGGTAGCACCCTATTATAAAGTACCTTGGAGGGGAGTAGGGGAAGGTGAAGTCAACCTAAAAAGTGCCGGAGTTTTGATCGGTTTAAAATATAACTGGTGATCATTCCGAAAAAGTAAATAAACCACAAACCATTCGTAGCATATCGGGACGAATTTCCTGTAAAAAAATGGAAGCAGGATCTTCGGTGGAATACTATTGTCCTATTCAAACGAATTTTTACCAAAACAAAATAGAAGATGAACAAGCTAAAATTAATGATTATTGGGGTTTTATTGGCTGCAGGCGTATCGTGCAGCAGTGAAAATGAAGACGACATCCAGCCAAAACCTTCTGCAGAGCGTTGCGAGGATAATACGGCTACACTCTCTGGAGATGTACAAGCGATTATTACCAATAATTGTGCCGTGCCGGGATGTCATGTGAGTGGTACGGGCAGGGTTGATTTTACCGTTAAGCAGAACATTATCCAATCTGCTTCTACGATCAGTTCTTATACGGAAAGCGGATTCATGCCGCCGTCTGGCTCAGGGAGAAGTCTTACGCAAAGCCAAAAGGATGATATTTTCTGTTGGGTATCTGCTGGTGCCCAAGACAATTAAAAATTAGGAGGTGATGATGAGAATGTTTGTGATGATCATATTGGTGTGGTCAGGTGTAATGACCGCTGAGGCCCAAACCTACCGCACCGAAAAGTGTAAAGTGAGCTTCTTTTCCAGTGCGCCATTGGAGGATATCAAGGCAGAGAATAAAGAGGCTATAGGTGTGTTCAATGCAGGTACGGGAGATTTTGCTTTTGTCGTCCAGATCAAGGGGTTCCAGTTTGCCAAGTCTCTCATGCAAGAGCACTTCAATGAAAACTTCATGGAATCGGATCAATATCCAAGGGGAACTTTTGAAGGCAAAATCGAAGGTTATGACCTCACCAAAGTCGGCCAGCAGCAGGTAACGGCCAGTGGAACGATGAATATCCATGGCGTAGCGCAGCCGATGGATGTCAAGGGTGAATTGACAGCTTCTGGAGAAAAGGTGACCATGAAAGCGGTGTTTCCGGTAAAGCTGGAGGATCATGACATAGACATTCCCAAGATTCTTTTCCAGAAGATTGCTGAGGAGGTAGAGGTGACGGTTTATTTTGAATTTAAAGAAGATTAAATGATGTGTTTTTCTTTTCGATTTGGAGTAGTTTTAGGATACCTGGTGCTATTGGCAGGATGTGCTTATGGGCAAGAAAGCCTGTTGGATCAACTGGAAAAGGAGGTTGAGCCGATTTCGGACCTTACGTACGGAACTTTTAAAGGAACGCGCCTTATCAATGGCCACACAGTAGAAACACGTGGAGCAGGTAACCTGGACTTTATCATTAGCCACCGCTTTGGGAGGGTGAATTCTGGAGGATACAACTTCTTCGGCCTTGATGATGCCAATGTCCGACTGGGCCTGGAATATTCCTTTACGGATGACCTTACGGTTGGGATCGGAAGGAATTCGTTTCAGAAAGTATATGATGGCTTTTTAAAATATAAGCTGCTGAAGCAGCAAAGCGGTAGGAAACAGCTTCCAGTGACGATGACTTGGTATTCGAACATGGCGGTCAATACCTTCAAGAGGCCTGAATTACCAATGACCTTTGAGCGGAGATTAGCTTACGCCAATCAGTTGTTAATTGCCCGTAAGTTTTCTGAGGGACTCTCTCTACAACTGATGCCAAGCTATGTTCACCAAAATTTGGCACCAACGGCCATGGACAAGAATGACCTCTTTGCCCTGGGAATTGGCGGAAGACTAAAGCTTACGCCAAGGACTTCCTTGAACATGGAATATTATTACCGCTTGAATCCATATGATGGAGATGGTTTTTATAATGCGTTGGCGATTGGCTTTGATATTGAGACGGGAGGACACGTCTTCCAGCTCCAGCTGACCAATGCCCAGTCCATGACCGAGACCGGCTTTATCCCTGCCACTACCGGGGATTTCTGGAACGGGGATATCCATTTTGGCTTCAATATTTCCAGGTCTTTTCAGCTAAAGGACAATGGAAAAGGAAAGAAGTGGTAGGAAGTAGTAAGTGAAGTAGCAAGACAAAAGTAGCCAGTAGCAAGTATCAAGTATCAAGTAGCAAGATGCGAGTAGTAGTGAGCAGGCGAGAAAATCCTTAAACGGGTAGTATTAATATAGAATGGTTGTCCTAAAAGATAGGGCAACCATTTCCATTTCAATGCAAAATAGCCTCTAAGTAGGAATCCACATTTTCTGCGGTGATGACCTCGAGCGGGAAAAGCTCTTTTTCCGGGGACCGCTTTTTGAAAAGCAGGTGGTTGGCTAGATGGTAGATGCCACGGAAGACCTGTCTGCTGGGATTTTGGTGAATCAAAAAGTCGATTTTCCCCGATTTCAGCAGGACGATATTCTCTTTGAGCAGGTCATACCCTACTACACTTATGTGACCTAAACCATTTTTTTCCAACACATCAACAGTCAACGTGGCTCCGGATGATGTTGGGATATATAGTCCTTTAATGTTTTCCTTTTTGATGGCACCGATCAATTTATCCTCAAAGGTATTCATGTCTTCTCCTTCAATAATGACACTACTTACCGTTTGGGATTGGGGGAGTTTACGAAAGTATTCTCTAAATCCACGTTCCTTTTCACGGAAGTGAACGGAGTGTTGGACATTTTCCCGGATATGTAGGATGGCTTGATTTCCCGTTTGGTTTTTGGAAACCAAGTGGAGCAGGGAAGCCCCCAGGATGCCACTCTGATAGGCGTCTTGGCCTATAAAGGACAGTGGCTTGACTTCAGGAATCATGGTATTGAACTGGACATAAGGAATCTTCTGTTGGTCGAGTTGCTCAAAAAACGCCAAGGCTTCATTTAAGAAAATAGGGGCACATACCACTGCATCGGGCGGGTTTTCCATTAGCTCCTTGGCGGCATATTGAAAAGACTGTGCGCTTTCCAATTCGAAAAAATAAGGCTGTAAATCCATATGGTAAGGCCTCCATTCCTGCTTTGCCGTGTCCAATCCCGTCATGGTGAGCTTCCAGTAAGGGTCTTGCCCGGGATCCGGAACCAGCAGGGCTATGCTGTATACTTTATTTGAGCCAAGGGTTTTTGCCAGCAGATTGGGGGTGTAATTGATTTCATCGAGCACCTTTTCCACCTTTTCACGGGCGGTATCCGAGACTTTTCCTCTTTTGTGGATTACCCTGTCCACGGTGCCTACTGAAACACCCGATAGTTTGGCAATGTCTTTTATCCGTATCATCTTTTTATTCATAGGGTCATTCATGTTGGGGTATTGTTAGGAATTATGCTTCATGGTAGTATGGGCAATGGAGTAGTCGTTTTTAAATATAAATACTAGTCTTCAATTTGCCTGTATTTTTAGATTGATAACGTTTCCGTAAACTAAATTATAATTAATCATTTGTTTAATCCTTTTGTTTCTGATTTTATAAAGAAAAGGAATAATTAGGTCATTTATACTAATTTAAAACCTTGTCTTGGTTGTGTGTGTTTCCGCAAACAAATAAAGTGTGTGCGGAAACATTTTCAAAATTATTTTTGAAAAGAACATTATAATTTCTACTTTGGTCTGGTGAAAAAATCAAAAAAGTCAAGGAAGTTGTTTTAAATAATTGTTTTATCGAAAGATGATTTCCTAGGTTTTATTGATGTTAGCAACACAAAATTGTCAAACGGATTGCAAACAGGTAATCAGTGCGGGAAGTACTGATTTTGATCTCTGTCCCATGGAGGAGGGGAGTAAGAAACTAAAAAACACAAAGCAAATCACTTTAATTTTATGAAGCACAAACTTTTACTTACAACAATGCTGTGCCTACTGCTTGGCTTTTCAGCCTGGGCACAAAGTACCGTAACAGGAACGATCACCGATGACAACGGCGATCCGATTCCTGGAGCAAGTATCAGGGTGGTGGATACTAACCTTGGTACCGTTACTGACTTGGACGGTGTATACAATATCAACGTTCCTGCCGGTAAGACGACCCTAACCTTTTCTTTTGTGGGATTTGAAACCCAACAAATAGAAGTAGGCGGTCGATCAACCATCGACGTGACCCTTTCTCCAAGTGTCAGTGATCTTCAAGAAGTCGTAGTTACCGGAGCAATGGGTATCGAAAAGGACCCGAGAAAATTAGGTTATGCGGTATCGACGGTAGATTCCAAAGACATTCTTCAATCTTCTCCGACAAACGTGGCCTCTGCGTTATACGCTAAAGCACCGGGGGTGACCATCTCTACCAACCCAGGTGGTGCTACCAGTGCCGTGGCTGTTCAGATTCGTGGCCTAAGCTCCATTAGCTATCAGCAGCAACCGCTATTGGTAGTGGATGGGGTGATTTCCCGAAATGGAGATACCAATAACGATGGTTATTGGAGTAGCCCAAGAATTAAGGGTAATGGTATCTTGGACATTAACCCTGAAAACATCGAAAGCATCAACATCCTTAAGGGTGCTGCCGCTTCTGCGTTGTATGGTTCTGATGCCGCAGCTGGTGTTATCGTTATTACCACTAAAGATGGTGGGAAATCCAACGGATTTGGCGTAGACTTCAATGTTTCCTATGGTGTGGAAAAGGTAGGGGTACTGCCTGATGTCCAAAATGTATTTGGTCCGGGCTATGACCGTGCCACAAACATGTCCATGGGAGCTGATGAAAATGGATGGGTAGAACGACAAGTAAATGGACAAACCGTACAGTCTCCATTGTTTAACTCCTGGGGACAGTTCGGCCCCAAAATGGACGGTAGGGATGTGTATTTTTGGGATGGTGAAACCAGACCTTATGTCGCCTATGAAGACAACATGAA
The DNA here is from genome assembly GCF_000325705.1 of Echinicola vietnamensis DSM 17526. Classification (NCBI taxonomy): domain Bacteria; kingdom Pseudomonadati; phylum Bacteroidota; class Cytophagia; order Cytophagales; family Cyclobacteriaceae; genus Echinicola; species Echinicola vietnamensis. The sequence continues at coordinate 3,468,352 of NC_019904.1, forward strand.
GAATTTCTACAGGACGGGTCATAGCGGTATTTACAATGTGGCCATTTCCAATGGTTCTGAAAATTCCAATTATAGGCTTTCATATACAAGAAACGACTACAGAGGTGTGATGGAAGGTGGAGAGCAAAACAAAAACACCTTTAACCTGAATTCTAAGTACCAAGTGGCGCCAAAGGTAAATGTAGACCTTGTGGCGACATATATCAGCGAAAAAGTGACCAACCGTCCTTGGATGGTGGACCGAATGAGCAATAACTACAGTGGTTTCTTGAACCCTGCTACAGATATCAGGTGGTTTGAAGAAAAGTACCAAACCAGCAAAGGCTATAAGTACATTCCTGCAAACGGCAACCTTTATGATCCAGATGAGGCATTTGCCTTGGTAACAGCTGGTACGCCATATATGGATTACTATTGGACCCAAAGGGCGCGTCAGTTTACAGAAAATACCAATCGCTTGATGGGAGCCATGACGGTTACCTATGACATATTGGATAACCTGACCGTTAGAGGACGGGTCGGTACGGATTATACCGGTTACGCTACCGAGAATAAAGAGCCAAACACGGTTCCACTGTCTGTGGATAATTCTGGGCTTTATGGTACCAGCCAAGATCAATATCGTATCTTTTATGGCGATGTATTGGTGAGCTATAATGCTTCTTTGGGAAATGGGTATGACCTAAACCTTAGGGCTGGGTATCAGGCAAGAGAAGAAAACTACAGGTATACTTCCCAAAATACTCAAGGTGGACTGACAGAAGAAAACTGGTTCAGTATGAATGCCTCGCGACAAAACCCAAGAGGATACTCTACCCGGTCTTATTTGGTAAAAGATGGCCTTTTTGCAATGGCTTCATTAGATGTCAAAGACTTCTTGTTTATCGAAACATCCCTGAGACAAGAGCGGACTTCTACTTTGTATTTTGACAATAACAAGTTTGTATATCCATCTGTCAGTGCTGCATTTGAGCTGAGCAAGGTGGCGACACTTCCTGAGTTTATTACGTACAGTAAGATTAGGAGTTCTTATGGTGTAGTGGGTAATCCAGCTCCAGCGTATCAGGCCAATGTGGTTTACAATGCCGCCAGTATTGATGGACGGCCAGCACTGTATCCATTGGCACAATATGGTAACAATGGACTGCAGAACGAATTGAAGCACGAAGCGGAGATTGGATGGGAAAATAGGTTTGCAAATAACAGGTTTGGCTTGAACCTGACGTATTATCAAAATACCATCAAGGACATGATCCTTCCACTTCAAATTCCTACTTCTACAGGTGCCAATACGATTCTATCGAATGTGGGTAACATGCAGAATTATGGTTTGGAAGTAGGTCTTTCGGCTACGCCAGTACAGACAGCTGATTGGGTATGGGATGTCCAGATCAATACCGGTTTCAACAGAAATAAAGTAACCCAGCTAATGCCGGGATTGGAAACCTTGATCCATAGCCGTCCGGACAATGGCTCCCTTCAGATTGTTTCGCAAATTGGAGAGCCAGCGGGCGATATCATGGGCTATACGTTGATGAGAAATGAAAGTGGTGAATTGCTGGTAGGCGAGGACGGGTATTATATCCCCGATTACGATAATTTGGTGAAGTTGGGCAATGTCCAGCCAAAAGCAGCTGGTGGTTTCATCAACAATTTGGGATATAAAAACTTCAACTTGAATGCCGTAATTGACTACAAATGGGGTGGCCAAGTCTACTCACCTTCTATCCAATACATGAGAAGTGCTGGGATGCTTGAAGAAACCCTTTTTGGTAGAAGTGAGGAATATGGAGGTCTGCCTTATTATGTGAATGGTGATGGTGACTTCGTCAGTGCAGAGGGAATGTCTGCAGGACCAAATGGAGAAAGCATCTATCATGATGGGATGATCATGGACGGTGTGAATGGTGAAGGAGAACAAAATACCACTATCGTGGACGCGCCTAATTACTATCTGAACACCTATTATTGGGGATCTTATCCTGGCTCAGGCTTGGTAGGTACGTATGAATCTGCAGTGTTTGATAACAACTACATCAAACTTCGTGAATTGGTGGTTTCTTATACCATACCAAAAGCCGTGGGTAAGAAGTTTAAGGTGCAGAACATGACCATTTCTGCTTATGGTAGGAACCTGTTTTACATCTACAAATCCCTGCCTCACCTAGATCCTGAAGCAGCAGTAGGTACCAATTACCTGACAAGAGGTGGTATCGGTAATGGAGGTGCGGCGTCACGTTCTTACGGAATGTCCATTAGAGCTTCTTTCTAATCCATAATTCACGAAAAAGCGATAAAAAATATGAAAAAGAACTTTAGATATATTGGCTTTGCCTTCTTGGCTTCCTTGGGGGTGATGAGCTGTTCAGAAACTGATTTTGAGGACAATTATTACGATCCGGAAAAATCTGTTACCGCGAGTGTAGAAAAATTATATACAGGGTTGCTGTATAACAATAACCTTGAAAATAGAAATACGACTTTCCCGAGATATTGGAACTTGTTTACATTCCAAATTCCAATGCTGGGAACGTATTCCCAAACCAATGGCTATACCAATGGCCAAAAGATCTACGAACAGGCTACTGCCTATAACCAGGATCGATGGGACTATTATTATACCGCTTTCATTTCTAATTACAGGGAAATGGAAAATCACTACAACAGCATAGAGGATGCAGAACAAAAGGAGCAGTTCCGTTTGTTTATGGAGACCGGAAAGGTGCACCTCTATGACCAGACTTCCCAAATGGTGGACATCTGGGGAGATATTCCTTTTAGTGAAGCGGGAGGATTGATTACTACTGGTGGGGACATCATCAGGCCTAAGTATGATAAGGCAGAGGACATTTACATGACCATGATTGATGACCTTAAGAATATTGCTGATTTCTTGAATTCGTATGAGCCAATAGCATTTTACAAAGCAGCTTTTGACAATGCGGATATCTTGAACCAGGGAGATATCGAAAAGTGGAAGATCTATGCCAATTCCCTACGGTTAAGGTTGGCCATGAGGATTTCTTACTATGACGAGGCCAAAGCCCAAGCGGTAGTGGGAGAGATCCTGAATAACCCAGGAACTTACCCTGTGGTTTCCAATGTGGATGAAACGGTGCAGTTTGTGGCCAGGGGAGAGCAGCTAAACTCTGTGCTTACCCATCACGGAGGCGGAATCAAGGATGCTACGATCGGCCGTACAGCGCCAGGTTATATGGTGAATGATTTGATGGTTCCGAGCATGGACCCTCGATTGAGAGTGATGTTTTCGGAAAATAAAAACGGAGATTATGTGGGCGTGCCAAATGACTGGGCAGGCAGTAGGGTAACTGATTCCACTCAGGCCAATTACTTCTCGCGCTTGGATACGGCTACTTACAGTAGAAATGATAAATTCCCAGGAATTATCATTACAGCTGCCGAAGTGAGTTTGTTTAAGGCAGAAGCTGCCGAAAGATGGTCTATAGGTGGTGATGCTGCAGAAAATTATGAAGCGGGTATTCGTCAATCCATTGCGTTCTTATACCATATCAACAACCTGAATGACAATGCCGATGGAACCAACTTTGTGCCTGAAGAAGCACCAACAGAAGAAGAAATTGCCGCTTTCTTAAGCAGTGATATCATTTCTTATACCGGTTCCATGGATGAGAAGCTGGCTAAAATTGGTACCCAGCAATGGTTAAACCATGGCTTGATGTATGCCTACCATGCTTGGGCAGAGTATCGTAGAACCGGATATCCAGCATTGGAGTTTGTGGAAGATCCTAGTTCGACACAGTCCACTTTACCGCCATTGAGATTGTTCTATCCTGAAACGGAGCGGACGCTAAATACAGAGAACTATAACGAGGTGGCTGCAGAAGATAAAGTTGATGTGCCTATTTTCTGGGACGTGAACTAAAGAGAAATAATAATTGGTTGAAATAGTTAATAGAGGCTCAGGAACGGTTGATTCTTGGGCCTCTTTTATTGGTGTCTGATTTTGGGTTGAATATTTGCTAAAATAGCACCTTTATTTTTGTTTAAAATTATTGATATAATTAATAATGTGGTTTATTATTAAATTTAATGTAAAAATTTGCAAGAATTTTTAATATAATTTGAATTAATATCTCTTGTTGTTAACTTTGTTATATGAAGAAAAGACAAAAGGTCTTTCAGATACTGTAGGGTGATGAAATTGGCAGACATGCCCCCCTGTCTCGGGGGTGGGGAGCCTTGGATAAAGCAAACATGGAGCTCGTGTTTTGCCTAACTGCCCCGTGGAGGTTCGAGTCCTTCCCCTACAGCAGGTTATTTTGGGTTTATTGTTAATTGACTAAAGCTATGAGATTGTTTTCATAGCTTTTTTTTGTTTTAGGGTAGAAGGAGATAATACGGTAAAGGTCGGGTCGGATCAAGTAGAAATGATAGCGGCTAGCCTATTTCGATGGCTATTCCGGACCAAGCCATATTTCTGGGGGGCGAATTTGACATGGTCTTACAAAAGAAAATTTCATACCGTTAAAACGATGGACTTCCTCCACAGGGCAAACGCCTTTAAAAAAAATGTTCCTATTTGCATTTATATCTGCCGTTCCTACGGATACTTTTTTGTGTAATCATTTTTGGTGCAGGTTGTCACCAGCACCCTCTGTATGCCCCTCCGCTTAGGCAGAATGCTCAGTTACTAGCGCATATTCAGGGTTTAACCTCAACCAAGCCAACCACTATACCTGAGCAGATAGCTGCGACGGCTTGTACGATCCAAATCAACAACTCATTCTTTCAGCCTATTCCGCCATTCGGCACCATAGCCTACTGCGATTTCCCAGGTACAAATCGCGGCAAAGTGCCTGCGGCACGATAAATTTTGTAACCTGCGGATTCATCCGCAGGAATTTAAGCGCTCCTCAACCTCCCGAAGGAGTGCCAGCGGCACGGATGATAACTCCTTTACACGAAATTAGTACCAAAGGCGTTTGCCACACTTGAAAGCCATCAGGGAAATCGCTTTTAGCCCCTTGAAGTCCTTTAATTCAGGCTGACATCTCTTTACTAATAGTTTAAAAGTGTTTGTTCTGGGGGAACTGCTAATTTTCATTATGGTGTAAAATGCCCATAATTTTTACGCATGATCCAATCATAATGGCTTTGAGTCTTAGTACTTTAATGACTTTTCATTGTTACGATAAATAGGGGAATTTATGGCCCACAGAATATTGATTGATTCTTGAGACTCGCTTTTTCTGTCCTAAACGAAAATAAATAATTATGATTTGTTATTTTTAGTTATTGAAAACAAAAGGAAATGATTATGAAGAGTCAAGTGCTTGTGTGTGTTTTTTCGGTACTTATATGGGGGGTAAGCTGTCAGTCGGGAAAAGATAAACGCCTAATGGAGGATGCCCATCCCAATATCATTTACATTTATGCCGATGATTTGGGCTTTGGTGAAATTGGAGCTTATGGCCAGGAAAAGATCCAGACGCCACATCTGGACAAAATGGCCTTGGAGGGGATGGTTTTTACGCAGCATTATACATCATCGCCAGTGTGTGCACCAGCCCGATGCGGATTAATGACAGGATTACACACCGGCAATGCGTACATCAGAGGGAATAAACCGGTAATGCCGGCCAGCTTTACCGATGAGGTGGAAAATGGACAACAGCCTCTCCCAAAAGGAACATTGACCATAGGGAAGTTACTTCAAGAAGCGGGTTACAAGACTGGGGCGATAGGAAAGTGGGGACTAGGCATGACGGGCAATTCCGGAGCACCGAACCAGCAGGGCTTTGACTATTTTTATGGATACTTGGATCAACGGCAAGCGCACAATTACTATCCTACACATCTGTGGGAAAACGATCATTGGGACAGTCTTTCAAATCCCTATATTTTCGTTCATGCTCCTTCTGCAGGTGGGAGTGAAGCAAATGTGCAGGCCATGACTGCTTTTGCGAAGAGTGGTTTGAAATACGGAGACGAGGGATTCTTTGATGCCTATAAAGGAGATGAATATGCCGTAGATCACATGACCGAAAAGGCGACGCAGTTTATCAGAAACCATAAGGATGGGCCTTTTTTCCTTTACTTACCGTATACCATTCCACACGTTTCCCTTCAGGTTCCGGATGAAGCGGTAAAACCTTATTTGGGTCGCTTTGAGGAGGAGCCGTATTTGGGCCAGCAGGGTTATGCTCCGCATGAATTTCCCAAATCCGCCTATGCTGCCATGATCAGTTACCTTGATAATGAAGTAGGTAAAATCCTTCAGCTGTTAAAGGAAGAGGGATTGGATGAAAATACACTCGTGATTTTTACCAGTGACAATGGCCCTACTTTCAATGGTGGGGTGGATGCGGGCTATTTTAACAGCACTGCTGGATTAAGGGGCCTTAAAATGGATGTTTATGAAGGGGGAATTCGCATGCCGATGATCGCAAGATGGCCCGGAAAGGTTCCCGCCAATACCAAATCAGATCATGTTTCTGCCCAATATGATGTGATGGCTACATTTGCAGCTCTTACCGGAACGGCTATACCTGGCGAAACGGATGGAGTATCATTCCTTCCGACATTGTTGGGGGATCATTTAGCGCAACAGCCTCACGAATTCCTATATTTTGAATATCCAGAGAAGGGAGGCCAATTGGCCATTCGGATGGGGAAATGGAAGGGAGTGAAAACCAATTTAAAGCAACATCCCGATGCCAAATGGGAGTTATACGACCTTCAAAACGATGTTAAGGAGACCACAGATGTAGCGGACATGCATGAAGATATAATTTTACGGCTTGATGAAATTGCTAAAGAGGAACATAAAACCCCGGCATTTGAACAATGGGATTTTATGGGGAAGGTCTTGAGATAAATATGGGGTATCTATTTTTTTGAGATAGATGTGGTACAAATAGGGTTGCATACATCTTTTGAAGATGGTAGTTTTAGGCTTTAAAATTTGGAATAGGCCCATTACAAATGGGTTTTAGGGAATGGTAACAGCTTGGCAGCAGGTTCAGTGCTTATTCAGAGACTTCCATTTTTGATTCCATATTTGAAAAGAGCATGCAAAGGTTAATCTAAAATATATATAAATAATGAAACGGTTTGTTTTAATGTTCAGCTTGGTGCTGATACACACTTTTTTGTGCGCGCAGGAGCTTGTGTGGTTTGATCCCTTAATGGCAGAAAAGGAAGTCGTCGAAGGACAAGGTTGGTCGGGAATTGAGTTTAACCGGTTGCCAGACGATGCCAAAGCGCAGGTAAGAGAGCCTGTTTGGGGGCTTTCGCGGAATGCAGCTGGTTTATTGATTAGGTTTGCCTCAGATGCTGCTGAAGTTCACGTTAAATTCAAACCAGGTTCCCGGTTATCCATGCCCCATATGCCTTCTACGGGGGTGACAGGACTGGACCTCTATGCGAGGGACGACAGGGGCAGCTGGAGATGGGTGAGAGGAAAGTATCGGTTTTCACCAGAGGAAGTCAGCTATACTTTTGTCGTGCCAAATGCCACAGGAATTCATCGGGAATATCAATTGTACCTGCCCCTTTACAACAGTCTGAGTGCGCTTAAGGTTGGAGTGATGAAGGATGATACGTTTGCATTTATGTCCAAAAGAGAAGCGGCACCGATCGTGGTATATGGAACATCCATTGCACAAGGAGCCTGTGCGAGTCGACCGGGCATGGCGTGGACCAATATCGTAGGACGGTCCCTGGATGTACCCATGATCAATTTGGCCTTTTCTGGAAATGGGCGGTTGGAGCCAGAAGTGTTGGATTATGTGAAGCAGATTGATGCGGCGGTATTTGTATTGGATTGTCTGCCCAACCTTGGCCCATGGGGAGGATTTACTGAAGAAGTGGTAAAAGCAAAAATCCTAGCGGCCGTTAGGACGTTGAAGGCTGCTCATCCGAAAATGCCCGTGTTACTGGTAGAGCATGCGGGGTATTCGGACGGTTGGATGGATCCAGATAGGAAGAGCGCCTATACCAATTTGAATGAATGGGCAGCAAGTTGCTTTCAGACGTTGAAGGATTCAGGCGTGAAAGGTTTGTATTTGCTTTCGAAAGAAGAGATGGGCTTGGGGAATGAAGATTTTGTGGACGGAACACACCCGACGGATTTGGGCATGCAGCACTATGCTGATGCATACATAAAAAAGCTGAAAGAGATTTTACAGTGAATGAGGGGGTAAAATAGGCGTTTAGTTAAGTTTAATGCCGCTACATGTTTCCTCCCAAAGCCAAATAGAGGTTGACACGCTGGATGATTTTTTCTGTTTGGACACGAAGTAGAGTGATTTTAGAAGAATACAGGTCCATTTGCTGAAGGGTGACGTTGCGCAGATCTGATTTCCCTACTTTATAAGCAATTTGTTCCAGTTCAAAGGCCTTTTGGTTTTGAGCCACTTCACGGGTGAGGATGGTTTCCCTTGAATCGATGTTTTGAACGGTTTCCAAAGCCGTTTCCACATCGTTTATGGCATTTAGGACCGTTTGGGCATATTCTATGGTCGCCTGTTCTTGCTCCATTGTTTTGATTTCCACATTTTGCTTTAACATACCTCCTTGGTAAATGGGGGCAATCAACGAGCCTCCCAAGCTTCGGATGGGGTTCGAAAATTCCGGTACCAATTGGATAACCTGACTGTTTACCACACCAAAATTTCCCGTAAGGCTTAGCTGGGGCAATTTGGCGGCTATGGCCGATCGGACACGGTGAAAACTGGCGTTAAAGCGGTGCTGGGCAGCAAGCACATCAGGACGGCGCTCCAATAGCTGTAAGGGGATGCCTGCGGGAATAGTGCTGTTTATCTTCATCAGGGAATCCCTTACGGCCACTTCGGCCTGCGGATACCTGCCCAAGATCAATTCCAAAGCCCGCAACTGATTATGGTAGGCCAGGTCAAGCAGGCGACTGCCATCTTCGGCAGAGCTGAGGTTGGCTTGGGCCACGCTCACGTCTTTCTCATTACCGATACCGACGTCCAGTCGCTTTTGGGCGAGTGACACCAAGGTTTCTGAGAGCTTGACCATCTCTTCAGCAAGGCTTTTTTCAAGGTATAATTCAGTTGCCAAATAATAATTTCTAACCACTGCAGCCGCCAGAGAAAGACGAGCATAACTTACTTCCATTCCCAAGGCTTCATATTCCTCTATTTGGGCATGTTTGGTGTTTCTGAGCTTTCCCCAAATATCAATTTCCCAAGAGGCCGAAAATACAGCGCCGTTCAGTCCACCAGCAAAACTTCCCCCGAGCTTACTGTTTTCTCTTGCCATGCCATTTATAGCTGGCCTTAGCGCTCCTTGGGCCATTTTTACATACCCTTCAGCTTGTTCAAGACGCGATTGACTGATGCGCAGGTCGGTGTTATAAGCTATGGCTTCTTTTACCAAGGTGTCCAAAAGCGGATCCGAAAATGCTGCAAGCCAGTTTTCGGTAAACTCAGTCGAATCTGATTGCCCTTCCTGGGCTTCTTGCCAAGTGGAAGGAAGAATAAAATTGGCAAATGATTCCTCTTGGAGCTCTTCAGAAGTAGGAGGGGACTTGACTTTACAGCCACTCGGATACCACCCTACAAATAACAGTAATCCCCAGAAGATGAGGTTTATAAAGCGCTTCATACCATTAATGTAATTTAAGGATGAGCCAATCGATTTTGGTGCCTACACGGATGATCACTTTTCTGATAAGATGGATCAGTTTTCCATGTTCCGTGTAAATGGCTCCTTGGCCAACGGCTCCTGGAGCCAGAAAAACGTCGTTGTCTTCATCAATGGTCAGCCTGACAGCAAACCTTCCTTCGTGATGCCCCATTTCTTTGGTGTCTGGAATCCTGCCACTGGCCGTTAGCTGACCCTGTGCATTTGCCCAAACGATATGGTCTACCGTACACTTGATAATTCTATTTGGATGTGTCCGTAGGGCTATTTCTGCTTCATTCCCTTTTTCTACCCTTCTGAGTTCGTTTTGTGCAAATAAAGCTACGACCCATTGTTCATCTTCTACAAATGACATGACAGGCTTAATGGGGAATTGGACTGCCATGGCTCCCGTCCTCAATTGGAGATTGACGACCCTTCCATCTGCAGGGGCACGGTAAACCGTTTGATCGAGCCTCCACTTGGCCATGGCCAAATCCGATTTGGCCTGCTCAAGGGCCGCCCGGGCTTCTGAAACCTGTGCAAATTCTCCTTCATCAGATTGGGCAGAAAGCCGCTGAATTACCTGAGATTTTTCCGACTCTGCGACCGCCAGCTGTGCCTCTAGGTTTTTTAAATTAGTCTCGGCCTGCTCATAGTCAAATTGTGATCCCGCACCGCTTTGGGCAAGTTCTTTGGTCTGTTCCAGCCGCTTTACGGCCAAGTCTATTTGGGTGTTGATCACTCGGATGTGGTTGTTGGAAGTGGTGAGCTGGGATTCCAACTCCCGATCAAAGGCTTCAGCACTGACCAACTTGGCTTCCAAACCGGGAAGTTTTGCCTCAATATTTTTTACTTCCAACTCGAAGGGTAAAGGGTCTATTCTGAAAAGGGTGTCACCTTTTTTTACATGTTCATTGGGTTCCACCGGCACATCCACTACCAGGCCCGTAACCCGGGGAACCACTTCTACATTATAATTCATTACCCTGACATCATGGGAAGAGGGTGCTACGATGTTCAAAATTAGGATAAGTAAGGCAATGGACACGACCGGAATAATGAAGACAATGACTTGGCTGACGGTGTTCCAAGGTAGGAGTTTGAACTTGAAAAATATAAGCCAAACAATGCCGGAGTAAATTAAAAGTAAAAGTATTTCCATATTTCAGGGGATGATAAGTTGAATGAATAGTCTTAAGTTCAGGTGTCTTTACTGTCTTGATTTTTGTTTTTTTCCGCTTTAAATTCACTAAAGCTTTGTTCATGGTAATCTCCTTCATCCGTGCCATAGGCCATTTTATAAAACACGGGTTTAGTATAGGCCCAAAGCCAAGCTATTGGCCAAAGCATTCCCCCAAATAGCAGCGAAAGGAGGCACAGCGTCTTGATCGCTTGGGCTTGTGGGTGTTTCCTTTTTTCGGCAATTTTTTCTGGAAGTACATGTACCATGAGAAAAGCACCAATTCCTACAATGGGGGCAACAATGAGGGCAACCCAACTTATCACATCAGCTATTTTGTCCTCAAAGGCGGAAGCATAAAGAAATGATGGAGAAAGGGAAATCCCTATTGTCAACATCAATAGCTTATTCGTAAATGAGCTGCTTTTCATAATTGACTTTATTTTATTGCCAGTTGGTCGGCGTGCTGAAATAATAAACCAGGGTGCGCTAAGATTTTCCTTAGGGATGTAAAAAATAACTTTGCCCAAAGATTAATCTCATGTCCGCTAACAGTTAAAGTTAACGGATAAAGCGACGAAATGGGATGGCTGATCCTTTCATCTTGTGAAGAATTATAAATCCGTGCAATTTTAAGCCTGGATATTTAAAGAATGATTGGGGATTTAGCTGTAAAGGAGGCTTTTAGGTGATTTGACTGCTTTAATCACCTTAACTGAGCATGATGGTGCCCTTTGGAGAATTGCCTGCCTTGATGCCATTTTTCACTCTTACTATTCCTGTCTCGGAGTCTTTGACCCGTATGGTGAATTTTTCTTTGTTAAACACCTTTGGCGTAAAGCCATTTCCTTTTAGGGGTAGTGTGTAAACGCACTCTCCAGTGGATTCTCTAATGAGCTCGAGGACAGGATTATTCATGCCGTTTACTTTGATCTTAGGAAGATAGGCAACCGCTTTTCTGCCATAGTTGTCTTCTTGCTTTACCGTGATGGGCCATCCGAGATATTGGCCGTTCGGAGAGGTTTGGGGATCCACATATTTTGGCCAGCATTCGGTGGTAATGGTACGGGATTTTTTGTCAAAAGTGATGATGCCATAGCCGGTAGCTCGGTCATACACGATGGAAGGTTCCATCCCTGTTTTTCTGGGATTGGCCACGGCTTTTACCGTCATTTTATTACCAAAACCATCTTCATAGTTTCCAGTATAAAGTGGGGTTTCCGGTGAATGTTTTCGGGGATCGGTGACAGGCGGCCACCACCTCCTTGGCCAAATATTATTGAGTGCCGGTCCGGCAAAGGCAAAACCACTGTCTCCATATTCATCTACACCATACTGCGTGAAGCTGGCCAAATGCTGATCTCCCGCAATGTGAAACGCAAAGCATTTTCTGATCTTTTCTATGGCCTTATCTCTTCCTTCTTGCGGCCAGCCATTGCTGTCCATGTCGCCGTTGATTGTATCCCCGGTTACATATTCAGCAAGTGTGGGGATTTCCAATTTAGGCACGACGGAGTCGTCCATGGCCTCCGCGGGTAAGGTAGAAACGGTGTTAAAGATTGTTTGGCTAACCAAGGCTTTCATTTTCACACCTCCTGACCAATCCCCAGCCCAATGCTCCAAAAATGCTAGCTGTCGTTCTCCCAATAGTTTGGCATTCTTGACCCGGTGTTTTTTGATATCAAAGGCAGGGTTTCTGATCCAACCATTCCAGATATCAGCTTCTTCAGGAAGGACATGCTTAGGAGCCGATTTCCATTTGCGGTCTTCCAATATCGCAAAACTGACCCCTCCAAAAGTCCAGTCCGTGTAATAAACTTCAATGCCATTTTTGACGGGTGTCGGATCATAGGGATCTGGTAGGTGGGATGTTTGGCATTTTTGGACCATATTGACCCACCTGGGTTCCATTTTATAGCCTCCTGAATCTTGGGCCGGGGCTCCCCAGCCCTTGGAAATATCGGCTGCTTTTCCTGCTTCACCCCATATATTCCCATGGTAGACATCATGATCATCCGGAATGATCGCACAAGGGATATGACGATAGATATTGCGATAAGACCAACCAAACATCATCCATTTGCGCAAGTAGTCCAAGGCGGCCTTGTCCACTGGTGATTGCTGGATTCCAAAACCGCCCGTTCCTTCATAAAATTGATCACCGACAAAAAATGCCAAGTCAGGTTGGTGATGGTTGACGTATTCGGGAACTTCTGCATCCGGAAAGCCATAGTCGCAGTTGCAACTGAATACTGCAGCTTTTACGGTTTGCTTATTTTCGGGAATTGGGGTGATGCTCCCTTCGTAGTAATAGCTCCTATGTTCTTCACGAAGCGGAAGTGTCACTTTAAGCCGGTAAGGAATCTGTTCTGTATGATCCCAATGTTCATGACGGAAATGAACCGTTCTGGAAAGTGGGTCAATGGTGGATTGCCCCATGTCTGCCCAATTTCCATCAATTTTCATTTGTAAGGTAACATGGTGGTCGGGATTTTTCTCTATTGGGGCCAGCTGTCCCGTGAGCTTTAGTATTCCTTTATGTATGGTGTACTGAGCAAAACAAACGGGGCCGTATTCATGTTCGCTACTGGAAACTAGCTTGGATCCTGATATGCTCCATCGAGAAAAAGTACAGGATGGGATCTCTATTTCACCCTCATCCGATTTTTGCACAGACGATACCAATGCCACATTTCCAGCTAATTTTTCAGGAGAGATGAGATCCTGGGGAATAGGAAATTCCTGATGGCTTCCCTCTTCGGAAGTAAGGATTACTTGATGTTGGAAATGGTCTGCCACCACTATCTGGAGTTTGACGTGGTCAGCTAATAGAGATTTGTCAAGGGAGAAAAGCTGGTCCGCTATTTTTAGTTTTCCCGAAGTGGTCACACCAATGTCGATACCTTTACCGTGTACGGCAGCAGATCGGTAATCGTCAAATTTGCCCTTAATCCCTATCCGGATGCCAAAATAATTTTCGTCAGCAACTGGAAGGTTTTTGGCCGGGGTTAACTCTACGGCGATTTCTAGGTTTCCAGGGGTGGGTTGGACTTGAGTGGTAAGGCAATGAAGGGTTCGATTGGAGCCACTTACTTGGCAGACCGCTTTTCCCGCTTGAATTTTCCAGTCCTGCAAGCGGTTGGCCCAGTATTCAGGCCCTGCCCAGTCCATATCTGGCCATTTTTCCCAATCACTCCTAAAATGCAGGCTAGTGGTTTTTTCCACCAATCGAACGGTCTCGGATAGGGGGGAGAGCATGCCCATTCCTGGTGTCAATGCGCCCAATGCCATGATTTTAAGTGATTTGCGTCTTTTCATGTATGGTGATTATCGATAGTGATGGTGGCTGTTTAGTACAAAATACCTATGAATTAAACTATAATTTTGCATAAAAGAAAGGAAAATGAAGGTTAATTGTTGATTTAGTAACGAAATGAAAAAAAAAGTAGGCTATTCTAAATTTCCAGTCTTCAACTTTTCCGATGGATTTGGAATCAAGTCATATTTATGGTAGGCCACGGATGAATAAGGATAAACACAGATAGGGAGCTTATTCCATAGCGAATCTGGGCTCATCGCAATGATTAATTCCTTTCCATGCAAGACTAACATACACTTGGTGTCTTTGTGGATCAAGCAGTATTTCTGGGGGGATGATTTTCGACATGTTTTTATGAAAGAAAATTTCACACCGCTAAAACGATGCTTTTCCTCCATCCGCTCGAATGGGTTTTAGCGGGAAGTTGTGGAGAATAGGGTGGTTCATGCGGCTAAAACGGAAAACGTTGAATGGGGTAATTTACCATGGGCTTCACCCATGGCTATGAATGTGCCGTCCTTTTGGGGCTAACTTTCGAGTTTACATCATACACCATACCACGGATCAAGCCATATTTCTGGGGGCAGCTTTATTTAAAAGATGCTATTTCATCTATGAACTGGATGAATCCAAGCTTTGCCGAGAAGTCCTCTTCATAGCCAAATGCATGGGCATCGTAAACTTTTAAGTCAAGTAAGCTACTGATAAAAGATTTGAACACAGATTTACCATTTCTTAAGCGTCCTATCTGTATTTATCAGCGTTCATCCGTGGTCAAATAGCAACCAAAGGTGGCGAAGAACATATTTACCCATCGAAATAGGCTACCCCCAATTTTCGGCTTGATCCGCCTTGTGCCTTTGTGGCATTTTTATTTATTCGTGGTTTTGCCTTAAGCAAACTGCCAAACTCCAATTTTTTCGATTGATTTGTTTCCCAGTTTTGTAGGATCCTAGGTTTGCTCCGATGGAGCGATCACAAAAAAAGCCTGATGAATCATTCATCAGGCTTGCTTGGTACGCGCGGAAGGATTCGAACCCTCAACCCTCGGAGCCGAAATCCGATATTCTATCCAGTTGAACTACGCGCGCTTGAAACCGATTTAGGGATGCTCATCCCCAAATCGGTCACAAATATAAACTATTTTTATGCGTTTTTAAGCACTTCTTGAACTTTTTCTGCAGCTTCTTTCAAAGTTATTGCAGAGGAAACTTTCAGTCCAGATTCATCGATGATTTTGGCACCTTCTTCAGCGTTGGTTCCTTGAAGTCTTACGATGATTGGGACACGAATGTCACCGATGGATTTATAAGCTTCTACCACACCACTAGCGATTCGGTCACACCTAACGATACCACCAAAAACATTAATCAGAATGGCTTTTACGTTTGGATCTTTTAGGATGATCCTAAACCCAGCTTCTACAGTGGTAGCATTGGCTCCGCCTCCTACGTCCAAGAAGTTAGCAGGCTCACCGCCGGAAAGCTTGATCATGTCCATAGTGGCCATAGCAAGTCCAGCACCGTTTACCATACAGCCTACGTTACCGTCCAGCTTGACATAGTTTAGGTCAGATTTGCCCGCTTCTACTTCCAAAGGATCTTCCTCGGAAAGGTCACGAAGCTCAGCAAGATCTCGGTGTCTATAAAGGGCGTTGTCGTCAAGGTTAACCTTGGCATCTACCGCCAAAATCTGATCGTCTGAAGTTTTTAGAACCGGGTTGATTTCAAATTGAGATGAATCAGTAGCATCATAAGCTTTGTACAATGCTGAAATGAATTTCACCATTTCTTTCAGGGCATTACCAGACAAGCCAAGTGCAAAAGCTACTTTTCTAGCTTGGAAACCTTGCAGTCCTACCTTGGGATCGATCCATTCCTTGATGATCTTTTCTGGAGTCTTTTCGGCTACCTCTTCGATGTCCATACCACCTTCTGTAGAGGCCATGATGACATTGCATCCCTTGGCCCTGTCCAAAAGGATGGATAGGTAATATTCTTTAGGCTCTGAATCACCAGGATAATATACGTCCTGTGCGACCAAAACTTTGCTTACGTTTTTTCCTTCTGGGCCTGTTTGATGTGTTACCAAAGTCCCTCCTAGGATGTTTTTGGCTTTTTCAGGTACTTCATCCAACTTCTTGGCCAACACCACACCATTGGAATCAGTTTGCTGAATCTTACCTTTACCACGTCCACCCGCATGGATCTGTGCTTTGATCACATACCATGAGGTACCTGTTTCTGCGTTGAGTTGCTTGGCTGCTTCGAGTGCTGCTTCAGGCGTTTCGGCTACAATGCCCTCCTGAATTTTCACTCCGTATCCTTTAAGAACTTCTTTTGCTTGATATTCGTGTATATTCATCCTAGCGAAAATTTTTGCCCGAAGTTAATGACCAAAGGCCGATAATTCAAGGATTAAACGGGTCTTTTTCCCAAAAAAATAGAAGTTGCTTTGCGAGTAGTTTGGTGGTTTTTTTGATAGAGGACCTTTGTAGATTTTCGCTGATTGCCTTAACTCTTTGATGCTGGGGGTATTGGTGTGCTTGGCGGTAGGGATGTACTTTAGTAAGGTTAGGGTTTATCGAAAAAACGTTTCAGGTTGAAAGGAGCATGATCCATTCCTCTCGGTATTTTAAATTGTTCATATTGGGGCGAATCTGATAAGAAGTTTTATCTTTGAAATCGTTTAATTTGAATATTATGCTAAGAGCAAAGGGCATTCATAAATATTACGGTGACCTCCATGTATTGAAAGGAGTGGATGTGGAAATTGCTGCTGGAGAAATTGTTTCCATTGTAGGAGCTTCCGGTGCAGGGAAAAGTACATTGTTGCATATTTTGGGAACCTTGGATGATGCGGATAAGGGCCTTGTATCCATAGACGATAAATCGCTTACGGCGTTGAAAGGTGATAAGCTGGCAGCCTACAGAAACCAAGAGGTAGGGTTTATTTTCCAATTTCATAACCTCTTGCCCGAATTTACCGCAGAGGAAAATATCATCATCCCTGGGCTAATTGCAAAAAAGGATGAAAAATACCTGACGGAGAAGGCGAAGGAATTGGCCAGACTGTTGGGGATCATGGATCGGCTGGGGCATAAACCTTCCGAACTCAGTGGGGGAGAGCAACAGCGTGTGGCCGTCGCGCGTGCCTTGATCAACGACCCCAAAATAATTTTTGCCGATGAACCCAGTGGAAATTTGGATACCCAAAGTGCCGAATCGCTGCACGAACTGTTTTTTACCTTGCGTGACCGATTTGGACAATCGTTCGTAATCGTGACGCATAACCAGCAATTGGCACAAATGGCTGATCGGATGCTGACCATGCAGGATGGGGTCATCGTCTCGGAATAGTAACGGGTTTTAATTGGCTCGTTTCCAAATTGGGAATAGAAAGGGAACCATCAAGGAAGCCCATAAACCTTCATAATCCTTACTTCTCCAGTGCCTTGACTTCTTCCATCATGGCTTTGACGTGGGCAGGGCCATCAAATAGGCCTTCATGGACAGCGACAATCTCGTGCTGGGCATTGAGCAGGTAGGTGATGCGTTTGGGCATCTTGATCAGTGGCATCAAGGCTTTGTATTGCTTGCAGACACTGCCATCTTCGTCGCATAGCAATTCGAATGGTAGACGGTGCATTTTTTTAAATTCCTGGTGACTGGCGATGCTGTCCCTGCTGATGCCGACGATAGGGATTTCCAAAGAGCTGAAGACGCTGAAATTATCCCTGAAACTACAGACCTCCTGCGTGCAGCCTTTTGTTTGATCTTTGGGATAAAAAAATATCAAGGCAGATTTTCCCTTAAAATTTTCAGATAATTTAAAAAGGTCACCTGACGTGGATGGTAAAGAAAAGTCGGGGGCTTTGGTGTTTTTTTGTAGAGCCATATAGATATATTGATGGTGAGCTTATTATAAATACCTAATGTATAAAATACTAGACGGTAGATTAAACAAAAAACAAATAAAGTTGTTTGGAGGGGTAAAGGAATTTGCCCAACAGAAATTCAGAATTATAAAGTTTTGGTTTATTATTGCTTGAAGATTTAAGGATTTTGTGCTTATTGGGGATTATATTTAGGGAATAATGGAAGAAGGGGAGGCAAGAGTTTGACAGGTAGCTATCGTTTTTTGTCCTACTGGTTGGTAGATAACAGGACGATCCACGAATTATAAAAATTGACGAATGACAACTACTATTATCATAACGCTCTGTTCACTTTTGTTGATAGCGTATCTATTTGATTACAGTTTTAAGAAGACGAAAGTCCCATCGGTTATCTTATTGCTATTATTAGGGTGGTTGGTGCGCCAGGCGACGGTACTCTTTGAGCTCCAATTGCCGGATCTTTCTGCTATTTTACCTATTTTAGGTACAACGGGCCTGATTTTGATCGTGCTGGAAGGGGCGTTGGAATTGGAGCTGAACAAATCCAAAATCAAACTCATCAGAAAGTCTTTCTTTGGAGCACTGGCACCGCTATTGGCCTTGTCATTTTTATTGACGTATATTTTTGAGCAATATGGCGGCTATACCTTCAGGGACAGCCTTATCAATGCCATTCCCCTTTGCGTGATCAGTAGCGCGATTGCCATTCCCAGTGTCCGTAACCTTCCCAAATCCAATAGGGAGTTTGTGATCTATGAAAGTAGCCTTTCCGATATTTTGGGAGTGGTATTCTTTAATTTCATGCTCCGGAATGAAACGGTAGGCTTGGATTCTTTTGGTGTATTTGGCCTTCAGCTGATCGTTATCTGCGTCATCTCATTTGTGGCCACCATTGGGTTGTCATTTTTGCTCAGCAAGCTTGAGCATCATATCAAGTTCGTTCCTATTATTCTGCTTACGATCTTGATTTATGCCATATCTTATGTTTATCATCTTCCGGCGTTGATATTTATCCTGATATTCGGGCTTTCTATCGGAAACCTGAACGAACTGCATAACTTGAAGTTTTTTGACATCATCCGGACAGATATCCTGAACAAGGAGGTGAATAAATTTAAAGAACTCACTGTAGAAGCGACCTTTTTGATCAGGTCGTTGTTTTTCTTGCTATTTGGATATTTACTGGAAACCTCCGAAATACTCAATACTTCCACGTTGATTTGGGCAGTGGGAATTGTGATTCTCACTTTCACCATTCGTGCCATCCAGCTAAAGCTCAGTAAGATCCCATTGAAGCCTTTGCTTTTTGTGGCTCCGCGAGGCTTGATTACCATTTTGCTCTTTTTGTACATCAGCCCGGAAAACATGATTGGCCTGGTCAATAAATCCTTGATCATTCAGGTCATCGTGCTGACTGTACTGATCATGATGGTAGGAATGATCACGAATACCAACCATGCCGAAGAAGAAAAGGAGGAAGGACACCTAGGGGAAGCCACCGATAAAGCGGGCATTTCTTCAAATCCAGCAGCCGAAGACGAAAAATCCTCTGGATTGGACGAACCTGATAATACTTCAGAGGATGAAGCAACCAAATAATCTCTGGAGTCAGGGAACCATTTTTGTGCGTTCTTGATTTGAGTTAACATCCACTGATGATGCTGGTACAATCCCTTTGTGGCAATAGGCCAAAAGTGAGGTGCCAGGGCCATTCCGAAAAGATCTAAAAAATTGAATCAAAAGAGCGTCCAACATATGTTATTGGCAGGGATATTTTTTGCCATTATGCAAGTAATGGTGAAATATGTCCCGCACCTTCCAGCAGTGGAAGTGGTTTTCTTTAGGTCTCTTTTTAGTTTGGTGGCGAGTTACGTCATCCTAAAAAAGCAAAAAATCCCTCTGTTAGGGAACAACAAGAAGCTCCTGATCCTGCGCGGTGCATCAGGAGCATTAGGATTGATCACCTTCTTTTTTACGCTGCAGAACATTCCCTTGGCGAGTGCCGTGACCCTGCAATATTTATCGCCGGTTTTTACCACCATCCTTGGGATATTCATTGTGCGGGAAAAAGTCAACCCCATTAGGTTTTTATATTTTGCCATTGCTTTTGGTGGTGTACTGGTGATAGAAGGGTTTGATCCGCGAATTTCCATTCAATACACGTTGATTGGAGTTTCTTCAGGCTTTTTTGCGGGATTGGCGTACAATATCATCCGAAAGCTAAAAGGCTCAGAGCATCCATTGGTCATTGTGTTTTATTTTCCGCTGGTGACCTTGCCAATTGTAGGGATATGGAGTTATTTTATTTGGGTGATGCCATCTGGTTGGGATTGGTTACTGCTGCTGGGAATCGGATTTTTCACGCAAATGGCCCAATACTTTATGACCATGGCTTACCAGCATGCCAATCTTGCCAAAATTACCAGCCTAAATTACATCGGAATCTTATACGCATTGGTTTTTGGTTTTATCTTTTTCGGGGAAACTTTTAACTTGCTAACCTATTTGGGAATGGGATTGGTGCTGATAGGAGTGATTTTAAATATTAGATCAAATAAATGAAAATAACGAGGGATTTATATCAAGGCTCACTGGCACTATTGACAGATTTCTATCAGTTGACCATGGCCTATGCCTATTGGAAGTCAGGAAAAGCGGAGCAGGAAGCTGTTTTCAATTTGTTTTTTAGGAAGAACCCGTTCCAAAGCGGCTTTACCATTGCTGCAGGATTAGATTATGTGATCGATTACTGTCGCAATTTTAAGTTTGACGAAAATGACCTTTCCTATTTGGGCGCCATGGAGAAAGAGGATGGCACGCCGACTTTTGATCCTGCTTTTATCCAGTACTTACGGGAGTTGACGTTTAGTTGTGATATTGATGCCGTCGAAGAAGGGTCCGTAATATTTCCCAATACCCCAATGATTCGGGTTAAGGGGCCTTTGTTGCAGTGCCAGCTCTTGGAAACCCCGATGCTGAATATCATTAACTTCCAGACCTTGGTGGCTACCAAGGCTGCAAGGATCACCTTGGAAGCCAAAGGCGATCCCGTTTTGGAGTTTGGTTTGAGAAGGGCTCAGGGAATAGATGGAGCATTGGCGGCCAGCAGGGCCAGTTATATTGGCGGGTGCTCATCCACCAGTAACGTGATGGCAGGCAAGCTCTTTGGTATTCCGGTGTCCGGTACCCATGCGCACAGCTGGATTATGGCGTTTGATAGTGAAATTGCTGCTTTTGAGGCGTATGCTGCTGCTTTTCCTGATAATTGCATCTTTTTAGTGGACACGTACGATACCATAAAGGGAGTGCAAAATGCCATTAAAGTAGGGCATGCCCTTAAGGCAAATGGTAAAAAGCTACTTGGTGTACGGATCGATTCCGGGGATTTGGCATATTACAGTAATATGGCCAGAGAGTTGTTGGATGAAGCTGGATTTACCGATACCAAGGTGGTGGCGAGCAATGACCTGGACGAGCATATCCTATCTTCCCTGAAGATGCAGGAAGCCTCTATTGATATCTGGGGAATAGGTACCAAGCTTGTGACTGCCTATGATCAACCTGCTCTTGGAGCAGTTTACAAAATGGCAGCACTGAAAGATGAACAAGGAAACTGGGTGCCGAAGGTGAAAGTTTCTCAGCAATCCATTAAGATCAATATCCCAGGTTTTCATAACGTGAAGCGATTTTATAAAAATGATAAGGCCATTTCCGATATGATTTACCTGGAGAGCAATGAGGAACTGGCCGAAGAGCTTACCATAATCGACCCATACGATCCGACCAAAAGGCGGAAAATCAACCCCAATGATATGGAAAGCAAGGACCTGCTGGTTCCGATATTTAAAAAAGGCAAGAAGGTGTATTCAAGGCCCAAGCTAGAAGATATCAGAAACAGTACCTTAACCAACCTGAGGAGGTTTGATAAGGCCCATAAACGCCTCATCAATCCACATATTTACCCCGTTGGGCTCGAGGAAGGACTGTATCATCTGAGGACGGATCTGGTTTTGAAAGCCAAAAACTATAGTTAATTTAGCTTCCTATTAGAAAAAAAATTAGGGGGTACCTGTTCAAGGATTGTAGGATTTAATTTTCCTGTAGTCCTATCATGTACCATCCTAATGAAATTGTGTTACCAAAGACCAAACCATGCGAGCATTATTGATTGTGGATATGCAGAATGATTTTTTACCTGGAGGAGCGCTAGCGGTAAAGGATGGCGATAAGGTCATCCCGGTGATCAACAAACTTCAGGAAAAGTTTGATTTTATTTTGGCTACTCAAGATTGGCATCCTGCTGATCACAAAAGTTTTGCGGATAATCATTCAGGTAAAGAACCCGGTGAGGTCATAAAACTGGGCGGGACAGATCAAATGCTCTGGCCTGTTCATTGTGTGCAGGACAGTGAAGGGGCCCAGTTTGCAAAAGACCTAAACCGCACAAATTGGAAAAAAATATTCAAAAAGGGCCTTAACCCGCTTGTAGATTCCTATAGTGGCTTTTTCGATAATAAAAAAAAGGAAGATACTGGATTGACCGCTTATTTGCATGCGCATAATATTTCGGATTTGTATGTTACAGGATTGGCAGCAGATTATTGTGTTAAGTTCACGGTGCTGGATGCGTTGAAAGAAGGGTTTGACACCTATTTGATCGCTGATGCTACCAGGGCTGTTAACCTATCTCCGGATGATTATGATGAGTCACTTAAAGAAATGAGCAAGTCCGGTGCAGAAGTCATTACCAGCGCAGCGATCTCTTTTTGAGATATGGGCGTAAATGCGTATTTTCAACCTATATCCAATTCTTTTTTACTATGCAACTTCCCATCGTTACTGTTGATGCCTTTACGGACACCCCTTTTTCAGGTAATCCTGCAGCCATTTGTTTGCTTCCCGGTCCATTAGCTGAAGAGGGAATGCAGCTCATCGCTGCCGAGATGAACCTCAGTGAAACGGCTTTCTTGGAACAGACGGGTCCAGCTGCTTTTGACCTAAGGTGGTTTACCCCACAGAAAGAAGTGGATTTATGTGGGCACGCAACCTTGGCGAGTGCCTTTATGCTGTATGTAGAAGAAGTCGTGGACACCGATCAAGAAATCACATTTTTTACCAAAAGCGGCGAATTAAAGGTGCATATGGAAGGAGAGGAGATTGTCATGGATTTTCCGTTGATCTCCACCCAAGAGGGAAAGCATTCTTATTTTACGGATGACTTTTTTGGCCAAAAAGTAATTGGTGCGGCCTCGCTGAAGGATAATTGGATACTCGAACTCGAAAACTACCATACGTTGGAATATGTAGAACCTGAATTCCAGGTGCTGGCATTGCACAGTGAGCAGGGGATTATCATTACGGCAAAGGGGAATGACGAATACGATATATATTCCAGGTATTTTGCTCCCAATCTAGGGGTCAATGAAGATCCTGTGACAGGTTCTGCGCACTGTGCTTTGATGGATTACTGGTATAAAAAAGAAGGTAGGGCAGTGCTAAGGGCCTATCAGGCAAGTCACCGGGAAGGTGAGATGAGACTGGAAAAACGTGGTGATCGGGTGATTATTTATGGCAAAGCCGTTAAGATTTTTGAAGGTTTTTTAGAGGTGTAATAGAATTTTATAAGGTTGGCGAATGTCAACAGAATTTGCTTGTAAGTGGCGAAAGCGTGGGTAACATGCCTCTATTTTGGTGTGAAATTGCTTAAATTTCCTAAAATTTGGCAATGCACACCTGAATTTGTGATTTATGGACAATCGTATTGAGTATCTTGCAGTCATATTTAAACTTTAAATAGTTAAATCTTTAGTCCTAATTTTTAAATTAAAGTTAACAACGATGAAAAAGTTATTACTTGTATTTTCCGTATTTCTGATTTCCTATAGCCTCCAGGCACAGGAAGTTGGTGTTCGCTTTGGAGAAGGAGCAAACAATGTTGCCATTGACGGGATATTCTCCGTGGGAGAATTCAGCCGTGTCCATGGTGACATAAGTTTTGGTGATGGTGTGGGGCTTGATTTGCTCTATGATTTCCTTTATAGACCTTTTCCTGAGGCAGATGGGTTGGATTGGTACGTAGGTGTTGGACCTTCGTTTTATTTTAATGATCCGTTCTTTTTTGGTGTGTCAGGTGAAATAGGTTTGGAGTATCATTTTGATTTCCCCTTGGCGATTGGTCTTGATTGGCGTCCCACCTTCTGGATCGTCGAAGACACGGATTTTAGTGCCAACTACTTTGGGCTCAATGTCCGTTATGTGATAGGAAGATAGCACTTAATTAATAAGCAACAGGGCTGTAAAATAGTAGACCATCAAGGATGGTAATGGCTATTTTACAGCCTTTTTTTATGTTGTTGGTTAAAAAAAGATCAAGCGGAAAAGTTGGGGACCACCAGTTTTACTTAATGGCATAATCAATAAAAATGCCACTAAGGCACAAGGGCACCAAGCGCATGTTGGACCTGCATGGAAAGGAAATTGAATTGCTATGAGTCCAGATTCGCTGTGGCTTAAGCAAGCACCCTGTCTGTGTATATCCTTGTTCATCCGTGGCCTCAGAGATATAGCTTGATCCGTAAAATCAGGGATAAATAAAAATGCCACCAAGCCCCAAAGGGGCGACACATTCTTAGCCATGGGCGAAGCCCATGGTAAATTTGCCCACCCAACGTTTTCCGTTTTAGCCGCACTTCTATCCCTATTCTCCGCAACTTCCCGCTAAAACCTGTTCAGTGCCAATGGGGGAAACCATCATTTAACGTGGTGAAATTTTCTTTCATAGAAACATTTCAACATTCATCCCCCAGAGATATGGCTTGATACAAAAAAAGCCCGGATGGGTATACACCATCCAGGCTTCTGTCAAGCTATAAAATGATCATTAATCAATGTTTGGCTGCGGTGTGGTCCTCAAATAGGGTTTGATTTCCTTATGGCCTTTAGGGAATTTGGTTGGGATTTCCTCATTGGTGATGGCAGGAGCAATAACCACGTCTTCCCCGTGCTGCCAGTTTGCTGGTGTGGCCACGGAATAATTCGCTGTTAATTGAAGCGAATCAATTACCCTTAATAGCTCATTGAAGTTTCTGCCGGTACTGGCAGGATAGGTGATGATCAATTTAATCTTTTTGTCTGGGCCGATGATAAAAACGGATCTTACCGTAAGTTTCTCATTGGCATTGGGGTGGATCATATCATAAAGCTCAGAAACTTTTCGGTCTTCATCGGCAATGATGGGGTAGTTGACCTCAGTTTGTTGTGTTTCGTTGATGTCCTTGACCCAGCCATGATGGCTATCAATGCCGTCCACACTTAGGGCGATCATTTTGACATTCCTTTTTTCAAATTCACCTTTCAATTTTGCTGCTGTACCAAGCTCTGTCGTACAAACGGGTGTGTAATCTGCTGGGTGGGAAAACAAAATGCCCCATCCGTCACCTAAATATTCATACAAATTGATTTTTCCGGCTGTACTTTCAGCGGTAAAATCCGGTGCGGTGTCTCCTAATCTTAATGACATAGTGATAAAATTTTTTATGGTTAAATATAAACTCTATAGGTTTTGTAGGAAAACGAGATTTTCCTAAAGAAAGTTTACTAAAATCCGACAAAAATCCGAAACTTGCGAGCCTTTTTAAAAAGGCAAGACACAAATAATTGGATCAAAGGCAAGAATTCGATGGGGTTTGCTGCTGAACAATCAATTTTCATCAATTGACTGCAAAATAATAGCACAGGCCTTTTCGATTTCTTCGTCGGTGATGGTCAAAGGTGGTGCGATCCGCATGCTGTCTTCACAAAACAAGAACCAATCCGTGATGATACCCAGCTCTATCGCTCTATCAATGATTGGTTTGAGGACTTCAAAAGCTTCAAATTTAACGGCCATCATCAGTCCTTTGTTTCGGATTTCTTGGATTTTGGGATGGTTGAGGTGTTTTTTGAACAGGTTGGCTTTACGCTCGACATGTTGAATGAGCTTCTCATCCCTCAGGATGTCAATGGTGGCCAGTGCGGCAGCACAGCTGACCGGATGACCGCCAAAAGTGGTGATATGGCCCAGCAAAGGATTGTTTTTAAATACTGACATGATAGACTGTGGGGCAATAAAGGCCCCGATGGGCATACCACCGCCCATGCCTTTGGCACAGACCACGATGTCTGGGACAATGTCATAATGCTGAAATGCCCAGAACTTCCCTGTTCGACCAAATCCAGCCTGTATTTCGTCCAAAATGAGTAAAGTGCCGGTTTCATCGCAGCGGTGTCGAAGGGCTTTGAAGTATTCCTTGGTCCCTACACGAATACCGGCTTCTCCTTGTACGGTTTCCACCATGATGGCGGCAGTTTCTTCTGTAATCTGATCCAGTTGGTCCGGCTCATTAAAATCGAGGTGTCGAATCCCCGGCAAGAGCGGGCGATAAGCCCTTTTGAAAATTTCATTTCCGCCCACAGAGAGGGCGCCATGAGATGAACCATGGTACGCATTGACACAGCTGAGGATTTCCCGTCTTCCAGTGTACCTTTTGGCCAGTTTAAGGGCGCCTTCTACCGCTTCACTTCCGCTGTTGACCAGGTATACATTATCGAGTTTTTTAGGCAAGGTGTCGGTGAGGGCTTTGGCCAGTTGGGTTTGCGGAGATTGAACATATTCCCCATAAACCATCAAGTGCATGTATTTGTCCAGCTGATCTTGGATGGCCTTGAGGACTTTTGGATGTCGGTGGCCGACATTACTTACCCCAATGCCCGATATCAGGTCAATGTACTTTTCACCCTTAGGACCATACATGTATATTCCCTCCGCTTTTTCTATTTCGATGAGCAATGGGAAATCGGTGGTTTGTGCAAGGTTGGATAAAAAGAGTTGACGGTTGTTCATCTGATCAAATGGTTGATTTATGAATCCAAAATTAAGGGCTTTTGGTTAGAAATTAGTGAAAATGGAGCAGCGATTCCATGATGTCTGCCAGAAATGCAGCCTTTTTTCCTTTTTATGCAAGGATGCTTCAAAATGCTTAGCCCATTGCATGGTGGAGCTCTTGTTTACAGATGTTGGAGGTAATGGTTAGCCCTACACCAAGGTATATCATCAGTCCAAGAGGAAATTTGGGCTGATAATCGCAAGAAATGTGTGGTAATATCTACATAATGTATTTTATTTGGGGAAATATTACACACTAAGTTTTTATCCCAGCATGAGTTATTTTGATGTTGCCATCATCGGAAGTGGTCCGGCAGGCGCCTCTGCTGCCTACCGCTTGGCAGAACAGGGCATTTCTACTGTTTTGATTGAGAAGGAGACGCTTCCTCGCTACAAAACCTGTGGTGGCGGCTTTGTGTATCGTGGAAGGCGAAGGTTACCATACGATATTTCCGAGGTGGTGGAGCGGGAGTTTAAGCAGATCAGCCTTTATTTTGAGGATGAAGCGATGATGCTTACCACAAAAAGGGATGTGCCGGTGATCAGCATGGTGATGCGGGATGATTTTGACAGCTTTATCATCAAAAAGGCAAAAGAAAAGGGTGTATTGGTCAAAGATGGCCATAAATTGACAGGAATTACCTTTGGCGATGTGCCTGTTTTACACACTGATCAAGGGGATGTTCAGGCCAAGATGATCATTGCTGCAGACGGAGCATTGAGCCCTACTGCAAAAATGGCGGGCTGGAAAGAAACCAGGACCTTGATTCCCGCCTTAGAATATGAGGTGGAAGTGAATGCTGCAGATTTTGAGCGATTATCCAAAGAGGTTCGTTTTGATGTGGATACCATTCCTTATGGATATGCTTGGAGTTTTCCGAAGGAAAATCACCTTTCCTTAGGTGTTGCTTCTGCGAGGAAAGTACGGATTGACCTCAAGGCACATTACCGAAACTACCTTACTAAGTTGGGCATCACGGAGGTGATCAGCGAAAAGGCGCATGGTTTTCAGATTCCAGTAGCCCCACGTACCGACGGGTTTTATCGAAACAAGGTGTTTTTGATCGGTGATGCAGCGGGATTTGCAGACCCTATTACAGCGGAAGGAATTTCCAATGCACTATTAAGTGGAGAGATGGTAGTGTCGGCCATGGTAAATGCAAACTTGGATCCTGACAAAGCAGGTGCCCTATATGAAAGCAAGCTGGAGGAAGAGTTGCTGCCAGAGATCCTTACAGGAGTAAAGGTCTCCAAATGGTTTTACAGCCAACGCAAGATTCGCAATTTTCTCATGAAGCGCTATGGTGATTATTTTATTTCCGCCATGACTGATGTGTTTATTGGAGAGCGAAGCTATCCGAAGGATTTGATGAAAAGCCTGAAGAGGAAAGTAAGGGAATTGGTTTAAGTGTCTTAACACAAGAGCAATAGGTTTTAGGGAAAGTAGATGATGCTTTGGGGGAAGTTTATCCAGAAGTTTTCCATTGGCTAAGTAGTGTAATGGGGTGTTTTTTAGCATTATGGTTATGCCTTTGAGCGGTAATCTTTTCTTGGCTACTAAGCGCTACGCGGTGCATAGGTTCATGAAGAGGATTGTATGGATGAGGGCGATAAAACAACCAATAACCACCAAAATGAAGCCAGTCGTAACTTTACCTTTTCATTTTAGCCCAAAACCCTTAACTTCCACTTTTATAAATAATAATAAAACCCAACCGTACAATGAAATTAAACCTATTGTTTCCTGTATTAGCAGGAAGTATGCTGGCAGTGCCGGTAATGGCGCAGCATGATCCAATCCAATTGCCCCCTCAAGCTACAGAAGTATGGGAACCAGTGCCTCCCGTCGTTACACCAGGTGAAGAGAATCACATGCCCCCTTCAGATGCCATAGTGCTTTTTGACGGTAGTGACCTGAGCGCATGGAAAAGTGTCAAAACTGGCGGAGAAGCAGAGTGGACCGTCCATGATGGAATATTTACCGTCAAGCCGGGCACAGGCGAAATAGCGACAAAAGAGAAGTTTGGAGATGTGCAGGTACATATCGAATGGAAAGCACCGGATGTCGTAAAAGGTGAAGGCCAGGGCAGAGGAAACAGTGGATTGTTTTTTTGCGAGCGTTATGAAGTACAGATTTTGGATTCTTATCAAAACCGTACCTATTCCAACGGCCAAGCGGCTTCACTGTATAAAGAAGGTATTCCTTTGGCCAATGCCATGCGTTCTCCGCAAGAATGGAATACTTACGATGTGTTTTTTACTGCCCCGCGATTCAATAAAGATGGGATGGTCATTTCTCCAGCTTACGTGACCGTTATCCATAATGGAGTACTAGTGCAAAACCACTATGAAGTAAAAGGATCTACTGCGTATATTGGCGTTCATAAGTACGAAGCACATGAAACTGAATTACCGATCAAACTTCAGGACCATGGTAATTTGGTGAACTTTAGGAATATCTGGGTAAGGAAGCTGTAAATGGACGATAAATAGTCCTTGCTGCCCTTTTGGTAGCGGACTGTGTACGACATACCGACCACAAGTACCCTAGAATTAAGCATTTTAACAACAAAATAACCTATCATGTCATCACGAAGAAGATTTTTACAAAACACCCTGCTGGCTTCAGCGGGGTTATCCATACCCTCTGTTCTTTCTGCCAAAGATTTTGGCCTGTTCACCCGGAGTATTCCTGCCAGTGACCAAATCAACGTCGGCCTTATTGGAGCCAATGGAATGGGGTGGTCCAATATGAATTCGTTTCTGAAAATGCCGCAGGTAAATTGTGTAGCCATAGCGGATATAGACCAAGGTGTATTGGACAGACGGGCCGCAGATGTGGAAAAACTACGCGGCAAAAAGCCTACATTGTATAAGGATTACAGAAAGCTATTAGAGGATAAAGAGGTAGATGTAGTAATCATTGGAACGCCTGATCATTGGCATTGTCTCACCCTGATCGACAGTTTGTCCGCAGGAAAGCATGCTTATGTAGAAAAGCCACTGGCCAATTCAATAGAGGAATGCAATCTCATGGTGAAAGCAGCAGATCGCTATGGGAAACTGGTGCAGGTAGGGCAGTGGCAACGAAGCGGTAACCAATATGACGACGCGATTTCTTTTGTAAAATCCGGCCAATTGGGAAATATCCGATTGGTGAAGTGCTGGGCGTACCAAGGGTGGATGAATCCGGTGCCCGTCAAGCCGAACAGCACCCCTCCTCCGGGCGTAGATTATAAGATGTGGCTAGGCCCTGCACCAGAGCGACCATTTAATGAAAATCGCTTTCACTTTAATTTTCGTTGGTTTTGGGACTATGCCGGAGGGTTGATGACCGACTGGGGGGTGCATGAAATAGACATTGCACTTTATGCTATGGGCGTAAGTGCTCCCAAATCGGTAATGGCTTCCGGGGGAAAACTCGCTTATCCAGATGATGCTTCCGAAACACCTGATACTTTGCAGACCGTCTATGAATATGATGGATTCAATATGCTTTGGGAGCATGCCACGGGGATTGATGGAGGTAATTATGGATACACAGAAGGGATCGCCTTTATTGGCAATAATGCTACCTTGGTGGTCAATCGTGGTGGCTGGGAAATCATTGCCGAGAAAAAAGACGGGAAGTCGCTGATCGAGGGAATGGCCAGGGTAAAGCCTGAAGGCAATGCCTTGGACAAGCATACCGTGAATTTTGTGGAATCCATCAAAGCCAATGATGCGTCAAAGCTCCATTGTGGTATCGAGACAGGTAGTGTGGCCGCCATCAATGCCCACATGGGCAATATTGCTTATAAAACAGGAAAGAAAATCTATTGGGATGCTGAAAAAGGGCTATTTACCGATAAGGATGCCAATAAATTGGTAACGGCCAATTATCATAATGGATGGGAATTGCCGAAGGTATGATAGTGCTCGGTCAATCGCTTGGCTCATCATGATCGAGAAGTAGCCGCGAAAAAATCAATGGACCATTCCTCCCTGGCGATAGGAAAGAACTCGGTTTTACGTTTAAATTTCCCGAGTTCTTTCCCATCGGCCAAATGAAAATGCTGGTGGAAGGTTGTTTACCTGATCTTAGCCACGAATTTCTTCCTTAAAATTCCTTGTCCCCAAATTCACTTTTAATAAAGCGAGCCTTATTTTTTATTCGGTTAAAGGTGTAACTGATGTTGAGCATAAACATGTCTACTTCATACACGTAATTGGTGGTGGTATAAAATTCATTTTCAGACCATGTGGTGATACGCTGTTCGTTAGTGTGAAGCAGCCCCATGTCCATGTTGAGCCATTGGAGGGATGTGCTGAGCCTGCCGTCCAGAAAGGTCTTGGTGACGGTGAGGTTGGGCGAGAAAAACCGGCTGTCCTCACCTTGGGCCGTTACGCGATCCGAAAGGTAATTGAGGGACCATTGCAGGTTCAGGCTGGATGAAATATCGAAGGTGGTATTGGCATTAATGGAGTAAACCCAAGTGGAAGCATCGACAGGACGATCATCAAATGCTCCTTTGATGTGGTATTTGTACAAATTGCCGCCGGCAAACAGTTTCCACCATGAGGTGGGGGCTAGCGCTATGCCTGTTTCTATACCCAAGGATGTGCCCGACCCTACATTTGAATATATCCGGTTTAGAATGGTGTCATTGTAAATGGTATTTACTCGATTTACCAGGTTTTTAATATCACTATAGTAGGCTGTTGCGTAAAAGGAATGATCTCCAAAATCCTTGATGACGCCTAATTCCACCAAATCCACAAATTCGGGCAGCAAGGTGGGATCGCCTTGTTCGAGTGTTTCGGAATGCTCTCGCTCGGGAAAAGGGTTCATTTTGAAGGTGGTGGTACGCTGTACCCTTTTGGTATAAGCAGCTTTTAAGGTCAGTTCCTCATTGACGTGGTATTGCAGGCTGGCAGAAGGAAATGGTTTTACAAAATCATAGGTGTAAGTGGTATCCACCATCCCGGCCTTGTCCTTCAGGGCTAACTCGCGGTCCATGTACTCGAGCCTTACACCGGCCGAGTAAGACCATTTTCCTTTTTCACCGGAAAGCAACCCATAGGCGGAATGGATCTGCCGAGTAAGGTTCACATTGCTGGAAAAGTCAGGAACAAGTTCCCATATCCCCGTTTCAGTGTTTTTTCTTTCATAGACAAAGTCACCGGTATGGTTTAGGTTTCTAAATTGGTATCCCGTCTCAAACGTTCCGATTTTCCAAGGAGCAGCCGTATAGTCCGTTTGGAAGCGTATGCCATGCAGTGGATTATCGTTGGTGTTATACTCATCTTGATAAACTACATCTATGTCTGGATAGCCTAGGTTTCGATTGGTAGTCGGCCCACCGAGCATGGTATATTCATATAAGAAAGAAGAACTTAATTTGGAGGCATTGGTAAAGGTGTGTTCGTAATCAAAACTTCCGATTACGAAGTCACTCCGTCTGATTCGCAGGTTTTCATTGTAATACTGCATTTGGTAAATTTCCTCATCATCTACCACTGCGTGATTGTCATAATAAATGATATCTGCTGTTCGATCTTTGCTTCTTTTACCGGCATATAGCCCCAAGCTGAACAGGTCCTGTTTGGAAGGGGTATACCCAAGGGTCAACCTCCCCGAATACATTTCCTCGTCAAAACTCCGCTCCCCATCGGAAGGGAAATAGGTGGTCGTATCGCCGCTAATGGTGTAAACGTTACCCTCTCTACGACCAGCAAGGTCATTCCGGAGGTAACTGCCTCCTACAGACAGGTCCCAATCTCCTTGTCGGTGGTTGATGGTAAAATCAGCACCATACCTTTTGGGGTTTACTTTGTTGTCATAGGATTGGATGCTAGGTAGTCCGATTTTAGTGTTGATTTGAACAAAGGTGCCGTCTTCAATGGGCTTAGAAGTGATGATATTTATCATTCCGGCTTTTCCTTCCGGATCGTATTTGGCAGAAGGGGCAGTGACCACTTCGATATTTTTGATACTGTTGGCTGGGATTTGGCTTAGAAATACACTAGGATCTGTTTGGATGGGTTTGTCGTTGACCATTATCACAAACCCTGTAGTGCCCCTTACGCTGATTTGTCCACTGGCGTCCATGCTGAGCCCAGGAAGGTTGCGAAGCAGGTCTGTGGCCGTTCCCCCTTTACTGGCTTCAAAGCTACTAGCCTCAAATACCTGCCGATCGATCTTGTGCATGGTCGTATAGCGATCGCCACTCACTTCTACTTGGCTCATCAACTGTTCATTGGGCGCCAAAGCAATGGGGTCCAACTGCTTTACTTGAGATTTTTGGACTGAAATGGATGGCGTGTGAATGGTAAGGTACCCCAAGAAACTGACGGTCAGATAATAGGTGCCCCTGTCCAGTTCCATCAATTCATAATTTCCATTTTCATCGGTCACAGCTCCTTTGATCAAGGTACTGTCTGGTAGTCCATACAAGGCAATATTGGCATATTCCAATGGTGTTTTCTGGGATTGGTCAATGACAGTGCCTTTTAGCCCTGTTTGGGACATGGCGGGGGCCAAAACACATGAAAATATTATAGTGATTATAGCTTTGTTCATGAAATGGTGTTTTACTGCAAAACAACTTTATCCTAGGTAAATTTTACGGTAAATATGATCCGATTATGGTGAAATCATCCTATTGCCCTAGCCCGATATTCTAAAGGGGTAAGTGTGGTTTGTGCTTTGAAAAATTTTACAAAATTGGACGAATCCGTAAAGTTAAGTTCAAATGCAATTTCCGATACCGTACTATCTGTATGGGTTAAGAGGTTCTTTGCTTCAATAAGCATCCTTTCTCTGATCACCTCTCTTGCAGTAGCATTGACGGAAGTTTTACAGATTTTATTCAGTTTTTTGACAGATAAGTTCATCATTTCCGCGTAGCGCTCTACGTGCTTGACCTCCCTAAAATGCTCATTTAGGACTTGTTTAAAATTGGTAAATTCACGGGTAAAGGAAGTGTAATTGTTTCGGCTCATTTTGGCCAAAGCACTGCTTTTGATGATCACTAAATTCAAATAAGCGGTTAAAAAATCCAAGTCGCTACCAGCTTTATATGTTTTAAAAAAGATGTCCAAAATCTTGAAAATGCCATTATCGCCCGAGAGGTCAAAATAATTTGGGAAATCAAAGAGACAGTTTTGGGATTTCGGGTACTGAACAAGAATTTCTTCCTTAAAAAGAATCACATACCCATCTGGGATTTTCGAAAAGTCCCAACAGTGTACTTGGCCTGGCCCAAGGTAAAACCCTGATGGTGGGATAACGTCAAAAGTTTCATCACCAATGGTATGCTTACCAGATCCTTTTGACAAAAAAATCAATTCATGATATCCCGCATGTTTGTGTGGCTTGGTAGGTTTGATGACCTGTTTCATCCGCGAAACTTTCAGGACAAGTTCGTCCTCAAGTTTTTTCTTTAATCCAATTTTCATGTATAGGGTAATGATTTGTCAGCAAAATTAGGATGAATTATATTTTGCCAAATCATTCTTTTACGAATGGTACCAAACAGGTAATCGAAAGCACTATAATATTGAGGATAGGGGATTGTTTGATGAAAATTATCCAAATTGCCATTAATTCCTAAAAGTCTTCTTCTCTAAACCACTGGTAGTAATCATTTATTTCTTCCGTACCAAGTGTCTTATGTACCAAAATCATATTTCTGAACTTAAGGGGTTGACCTTTGGAAATGGTGATCGGATCTTTGCCAGGGAAGGCCATGTTTTGCATGCTGTTGGCACTTCGAAGGATCCAGCCTTGGTAGGAGGGAAGGTGTTCAGGTGCTCCCATGATGGTGATGGTGGATGGACTGTTGTGACCAAACTTTCCCTCTACACTCATCCAAGGTCCCGCGTGTACGGGAAGGTTTTGTGGAATGATTTCTTTTCCTTCGGATCGAAACATCACTTCTTTGGGAAGCTTGATTCTGGGGGAAAAACCTCCATAGCCTTTGGCATCTTCCGAGCCTCCCAATTCCAAACCATTCACCAGTGCC
This sequence comes from Echinicola vietnamensis DSM 17526, assembly GCF_000325705.1. Lineage (NCBI taxonomy): Bacteria > Pseudomonadati > Bacteroidota > Cytophagia > Cytophagales > Cyclobacteriaceae > Echinicola > Echinicola vietnamensis. Next base: position 3,503,314 of record NC_019904.1, read on the forward strand.
GTCATGGTGATATCGAAAGTCAGCGCATAAGCATTCGTTTCGAGTCGGTGAAAGGTGATCGTTACTTGTTCTTCCAAGACAGCACGGTTTTGTAAGCTGTCAGCCAGCCACTCTACAGTTGCCTGTATGGTCGCTTGGTTATTTTGGACGGTAGTTTCGGTGTTTTTTACCTTCCATGAAATGCCTTCACAAAACCAAGGATCAGCGATGCGCTTACCATTTACATATAGTTGGTGCCAAGTCCAAAAGATTCCGCGGTGGTGGAAGTGGTCCTCGGGAAAGTCTTCTGTCAGTACTTCCCCTTCCAAGCCGTAAAGGGGGTGAACATAGTTTGCCCGAGGATAGTTGCCATCCAGTGATTTTGTGGCAGTTTGATAAAAAAAGCGTGCCTGCCCCTTCTCTTTAAGCAGGATCCCTTCATCAGATTTTTCGAAGGCCAATTGCTGCGCATTACTGCAAGCGCAAAAGCAAAGCAAGAGTGGAAAGAGGTGGGCAAGAATATAGGTTTTCATGATTTGGGTAAAAGGCTGATAGATCAATTCGTTTTAAAAATAAAAGCAGCAAACCGGATAAACCAATTTGCTGCCCAATAAATCCAAGATTGGATCTGATTATTTTCTGCCAATGGCCTTTTTGGCGGCTTTGACGATGTTATTGGCATCAAGTCCATATTTGTCCAACAGCTCCATCGGTTTTCCTGATTCTCCAAAGGAATCGTCTACTCCAATGAATTCCTGAGGAGCAGGACTGTTTCTTACCAACGTCTGGGCCACGCTGTCTCCAAGGCCACCATTATACTGGTGCTCTTCGGCTGTGACACAGCAGCCTGTCTTGGCTACTGATTCCAAGATCGCTTCTGTGTCCAAAGGCTTGATCGTGTGGATGTTGATGACTTCCGCGCTGATGCCTTCTTCTCTTAGCTTTGCTTCTGCTACTACTGCTTCCCATACCAAGTGGCCAGTGGCAAAAATGGTCACGTCTTTACCTTCGATCATTTTCCAGGCTTTGCCGATTTCGAATTTCTGACCAGCTGGTGTGAAGATCGGCCACTTTGGACGGCCAAACCTAAGGTAAACAGGGCCATGGTAATCTGCAATGGCCATGGTAGCTGCTTTCGTTTGGTTATAATCACAAGGATTGATAACGGTCATGTTTGGCAGCATTTTCATCATGCCCAGATCTTCCAGAATCTGGTGTGTCGCCCCATCTTCCCCAAGGGTCAATCCTGCGTGGGAAGCACAGATTTTTACATTTTTCTCGGAATAGGCGATGGACTGACGGATTTGGTCATATACACGGCCTGTAGAGAAATTGGCAAAAGTACCGGTGAAAGGGATTTTGCCGTTGATGCTCATCCCGGCAGCAAGTCCCATCATATTGGCTTCAGCAATGCCTACTTGAAAGAACCTTTCCGGAAACTCTTTCTGGAAAGCGCCCATTTTCAAAGACCCAATGAGGTCAGCGCAAAGCCCTACCACATTGGGATTCTTACGTCCTGCTTCCAACAGCCCGTCCCCGAAACCGGAGCGGGTGTCGCTTTTTTCTGTATAGGTGAATTTTGTATCTAAAGTCTTTTCCATGATTGTTCAGTTGTTGAATTGTTGGACTGTTTGATTGTCAAATGGGGTTTGCGTCCCATTTGTGGGTAGTTAATAATCCCCAAGGGTTTCTTCCAGCTGCCCCAGTGCATCTGCCAATTGCTCGTCATTTGGCGCAATTCCGTGCCATTTGTGGGTGCCAACCATAAAGTCTACCCCGTAGCCCATTTCTGTGTGCAGCAAGTTGAGCACTGGCTTGCCCTTGCCCAACAGGGTACGGGCATATTCCAAGCTGGAGACAACAGACTCCATATCATTTCCTTTCAAGGTGTCGATGACTTCCCATCCAAAGGCTTCCCATTTAGCTTTGAGGTCGTTAAGGTTCATGACAGCATCCGTGGGGCCGTCGATTTGCTGACCGTTATAGTCAATGGTAGCGATCAAGTTGTCCACTTTGTGATGGGGAGCGTACATGGCAGCTTCCCAGATTTGACCTTCCTGCTGCTCACCGTCACCCATCAGGGCGTAGACGATTCCGTCATCACCGTCTATTTTTTTGGCTTGGGCTGCTCCAATGGCTACTGATAAGCCTTGACCCAATGACCCTGATGCTATGCGAATGCCCGGAAGGCCTTCTTCTACTGCTGGGTGCCCTTGAAGACGGCTATCGATCTTTCTGAAAGTCTTCAGCTCTTCGATGTTAAAATAACCGCTTCTGGCCAGCACGCTGTACCATACAGGGGAAATATGTCCATTGGAAAGAAAAAATAGGTCTTCTCCTTTTCCTTCCATTGAAAATTCATTGTTGTGCTTCAATTGGTTAAAGTACAAGGCCACAAAGAATTCAGTACATCCTAGTGATGCTCCTGGGTGTCCCGACTGCACATCGTGCACCATGCGCACAATGTCTCGTCTCACCTGTGAGGCGGTCTTTTTAAGTTGTTCGGTTGATAGTTTTTCCATTTTAAAGGAATTATTTAAGTATTTGATTTGAATGTTCTTTGGTTTTTACTTTCTCGATGATTTCGGCAATCTTACCTTCTTCATCGATAACGAAAGTGGTACGAACAGTGCCCATATAAGTCCTGCCGTAATTTTTCTTTTCCCTCCAGGTGTTGTATAATTCATGTACGGCCTTGTCCTCGTCGGCGATCAACGGGAAGGGAAGTTCGTGCTTTTCAATAAACTTTTTATGGGATTTTTCGGAATCTGTACTGATGCCAAGTACCACGTATCCTGCATCCAAAAGCGCATCGTAATGATCTCTTAGGTCACAGGCTTGCGCGGTGCATCCAGGAGTGTTGTCCTTTGGATAAAAATAAAGCACCACCTTTTTACCTTTATAATCAGACAGTTTTATCGTGTTACCATCTTGGTCTTTTGCCTCAAAATCAGGCGCTTTGTTTCCTATTTCAAGTGACATAAATTAGTGTTTTATAGGTTTAAGTGTTTTTTTGACATTTAAAGTTCTGAAATATTTTCCAAAAACCTAAAGTTTCCGGCTAAAAACTGCATCGTTACCTGCATTATCTGTGACTTTTAGCTCAAACTGGCCTTTGAAAGGGGTGTTGTCCTGCTTCTGCGTCCAAATTACACCATTTTTGTGTTCAAACCTCAATATTACCCATTTTCCGTTAATCCTGGCTTCAAAACGATTGATACCCGAGAGATTGTCTCGGATAGAAAACCGTAATGATGAGGAACTGACGCGGATAGGGCGAATAGTAGGCGGAGTATCATCTTTGACCAATACAAAAGTACCAAAATATTTGGTTTTAAAGTTAATCTTCCCTTCGTTCCACTCTCCTCCTAAGAAACGCTTGTATCCATTTCCGTAAAGTTGGTAAACGTCCACATGATCGATTGGTCCGTCATACCCTGAAACGTCCATACTGACGGAGATCTCGTTGCGTAAATAATCCCCTCGATCATCGTTGATTTTGACCGAAGGTCGATTGTAATAGGTGCTTCTTTCCGTATGGAGAAAAAGGGTCTCTAAGAGGGCATCTTTTGGAAAGTGGATGGCCGTATATCCATCGTTAAAATAGTATTCCTTGTTAAAGGGGATTTTGGCTTGGAGCGCAGGTTTGATCACCTCGGAGCAAATATCCACTGAATCGGGCAGCCCAAAATCCATGTCCCAAATATAGGTCCTGAACCGAGGGTCTTCGTAGGACATCATGACATCCATCATCATACCATTGACATAAAACTTGGCCAACTTGTGTCCATCAGTCTTATCGGCCCTAATGATCATCCAGTTTCCCTTATACGCTATGGCCTTTCTACTGGCACTATAACTGCTGACATCATGGGTTTCTTTTTCACCTTTGAAAGTCAACTTTAGGAGGCTTTCATTGCCGAACACATCTTCCAAACGAACCGTAACATCTTTTGTGCTATCAGGCATCACCTGAATGGCTCCGCTGTAGAGGCTATCGGGGGTATAGAAATCAAACTGGTTATAAGGAGTCGTGTAAAGTTTGGTATAGCGGTTTTCGTGCGTATGGGTCAATAAGAACCTGCCTAAGTTAAAATCGATCTTGTCGACATTGACATCAAAAGTCTTCTGGCCTTCTTCGTAGATTTCAAAGTGCGGAAATCCATTGGGGTTGTAAGCACCGTCCAGCTTGTCGTATCCGCTTACTTCAATGCCTACTTTTCCCGTAATGGAAAGGTTGCCGTCCACTACAAACTGATTGTCCCGGTAATTTAGCCGAAGGACTGTGCGTTCGAATTTGCCATTGATCCGGCTTTCAAGTGTAAGGGGTGTAATGGCCACGGCCCTGACGGTGGGCGGAGTGCTGTCTTTTACTTCACTAAAGCCAAACTTTAGCGGATCCAGTGCACGGTCCAGGGAATCCCGGATTTCAAAATGCAGGTGGGGCCCACCTGAACTTCCGGTATTTCCGGAATAGGCAATGATTTCCCCTTTTTTGATGGGCAATGCCATGGAATCGGGATAGATTTCCAAGTCATTTTCCTCTGCTGCTGTCATTTCTTGCCACATGTATTTAGCGATGCGTGCATTGAAATCCTTTAGGTGACCATATAATGTGTATTGGCCGTTGGGGTGCTTGAGGTAAAGGACATTGCCATAGCCATAACTCGATACCTTCATCCGGTAAACATAGCCATCTGCTGCGGCATAGATCGGAAGCCCCTGTCTGCCTTCAGTTTTGATGTCAATGCCACTATGAAAGTGATTGGGGCGGATTTCACTCATGTTGCCCGAGAGGTAATTGCGCTCCCCAGGTTTGATGGGGAATTGATAATACCCCTTGTCAGTTTGGGCAAATAAGGTGCTTTCTGTCCATCCCCAAATGAGCAAGAAAAGGAGAAATTTACTTAATCTCAAAATCCAACAATTTTTGGTCTTCGATAAAGGCTTCAAGGTGGTCACCTGCGGCTACTTTGCCTACCCCCGCAGGCGTTCCAGTAAAGATTAGGTCGCCTTTCTTTAACGTAAAAAATTGGGAAACGTATTCGATGATGACCCCAAAATCAAACAGCATCAGGGAGGTGTTGCCCACCTGCTTTTGCTCTCCGTTGATGTCAAGGTGGAAGTTGATGTCTTTGAAGTCCTTAAAATCACTAACCGGTAAAAACCTGCCGATAGGAGCAGAGCCATTGAAAGCTTTGGCAATTTCCCAAGGGAGTCCTTTTTCCTTGCACTTTTGTTGGACATCCCTTGCCGTAAAATCAATGCCAATCCCAATCTCACCGAAATAGCGATGGGCAAACTCTTTTTTGATAAACTTGCCTTCTTTGTTGATCTTCAAAACCAATTCCACTTCATGGTGAACGTCATGGGAAAATTCTGGCAGGTAAAAAGGCAGGTTGTTTTTGATGATTGCCGTGTCTGGCTTGAGGAAAACTACTGGATTTTCAGGTCTTTCGTTTTCTAATTCCTCGATGTGTTTGGCGTAATTTCGCCCGATGGCTATGATCTTCATGAAAAGATAGTATTGGATTTTTTATGTTTTCACAAAGAAACATGATAAGGGTGGATTAATAAAATGTTTGGATGGGATAATACCAAATATACCTGGAATGTTTCCTTGCGGAATTTAATAGTCTAAAATGGTATTAGCGGAAATTTTTACGGCCAGGGGATATAGGAGTCATCTCCTTTCACCATGGGCCAGTCTTTGGCCTTCCACTTTGCTTTTCCTTCCTCAATAATGGCTTTATCACTGGCCACGAAATTCCATTCTATAAAGCGTTCTTCCGGAAATGCTGGTCCACCGAAAAGGATGATATGGCTATCTTTTTTGATCTTAAGCGCACATTGGTTGTCGATTTTGGAGACCAGTAAATGGTCTTTTTCCACTACCTGATCACAAGCATTGACTTCTCCAGTGACGATGCAGATCCCAATTTCCCCTTCCAAATGCCCGACGATCTCAAGGTCATGGTCTGCGGTGGTTTTGATGTCAATCATAAAAAGGTCAGAATGTACGGGAACTGGAGAGGTACGGCCATAACCCTTGCCGGCCACTAAGGTAAAAGAAGCGCCTTGATCTTGCCATTGCGGAAGGTCTTTGGCATCAATGTGGTGAAACTGTGGCGCCATCAGTTCTTTTTCCTTCGGTAGCGCCACCCAGATTTGATAACCATGAATGGGATAAGTGCCGCCATCCCGCATTGCTGGAGGGGTCCGCTCGGTATGGGTGACCCCGCGGCCGGCTGTCATCCAATTGACGGATCCAGGCGCAATGAGTTGTTTCGTGCCCAAACTGTCCTCGTGAACCATTTCTCCTTCAAGCAAAAAAGTAAGGGTGGACAAGCCGACATGGGGATGCTGGCCAATATCCATATAGTGACCGGGTTTTACGGTAGAAGGCCCCATATGATCAATGAACACAAATGGCCCTACCATTCTTTTTTTTCGAAAGGGCAATAAACGGCCCACTAAAAAGTCACCAATGTCGCGGCTTCTTTCAGGGATAATCAGGTCTGTATTGGACATGTTTGTTTACGTTGGAATTTGGACTATAATTTAGCCAGATTCCACTTAAGTACCAATGGTTGGGGGAAGAGAAAATTTCTTACTGCGTGGAAGAAAAATCGCTTGCCTTTCTGGGCCATTTGTTCCTTTTGTTGTTTCTCTTGACGTGCCTTTGCCTTGGTCAGGTTGTTTAAGGAATATAATTTTAGGGTGAAAGTACCTTGGAAAACTTCTACCTCCGTGATGTCCAATTCCGTGCTTTCTATATCTTGATTACCATAAATGACTCTGATCTCCATGTTTCCAAGTTCTTCGGTTTCTCCCACTGATTGGATCAAAAGCGTTTTGAGTTCTTCTGTATGGGGAAGGTGTCCAGGTGTTTTGTTGTCACTAAGGTAAACCTGAACTGCTTCATTTTTCTTGAAAGCAATTTTGGAAATCGTAAAGCCACCGTCAGTGAATAGTCCAGGGAGGTATTCTACTTTAACGGGCATTTTGGGTGTCAGCTTGAGAAGCTGTATAAAGTCTTTCGCCTGCATAATTTTCTGGTTCTGTTACTTTTAGGTTACGATAATTTTTAACCTGTGGACACAAAGATGCCTAAAAAAGTGTATGATCTAAAATTTAAAAGTTAGAATAATTATACGATTTATGCCTAAATTAATAGTGAAAGGGAAGGTTTGGGCTTTTTGTTCGTGTTAAAGTGTTTTTTGTATAACATAAAGTGGATTATATGGTGATTTTCGAGTTAATAAAATTTAACATTAAAAGTTTAAATATTTAATTGCTAGCGGGTTAGTGAGCTTAATGGTAAGATGATTAAGACTTTTTTGCTTTGTCAATTACGGTACTGGATTTGTGTAGATGATGGAGCAGGACAGGGGGTTATGTTGTGATTTTTGATGTAATACTAAACTATTTTTGAAAGCTCGTCCTTATTAAAAATCTTTCTAAAAAGGCTGAATATTTTATTTATTCGTCACCTCTTCACGTTTATATCCGTAAAAGATAATATGTTTGTTAATTAATTGTTAATCAGTGAAAAATGATTAATTTATATGGGGAGAACAAACCTTGTTTGGCTGTTTAGTCTTTCAATATAAAACCAAAGGAGCTTTAGTTATGAAGTGGATATATAGTTTAAAAAGTAGAGTGACCATTGCTATATTATTAATGGTTTTGTTCGTTTCGGTATTTGTGAAGAATATGCTCGATGAGGAAAATGTAACTGATCTTACTACATCTTGTTCGACGATTTATCAAGACAGGTTGTTGCCGGAAAGTTATATTTATCATCTATCAGACTTTCTTAACAAGAAGCAACGTCTCATTGACAACTGTGAAGATGGCACCGAATTTAATGCATTTCAATCCTCCAATGAAGGATTTAATGCAGAGATAGACAGTATTTTGGTGGATTTTGAAGCCACCTACCTTACACAAGAAGAAGCTGAAGCGCTGACTGATCTTAAAAGCAATATCCAAGCTTTGTATTCAGTGGAGAATGCCATGCAGCATGAAGACGATAATCGTGGCGATTTCCAGTCAGCCAGGGAAAGGTCAAATGAATTGATCGCCGAAGCCTCAACTAACCTCCAACAGCTGTCCGATATCCAGTTGACGGTAGGCAAACAAGTGAATGACGACTCCAAACGCATCATGGCGGGAAGCTCTATTCTCACGCGTTTTGAGACCGCTATTCTTTTAGTGCTCGGTTTGGTTATCAATGCTTTGATATTTGGCGTGGTCTCAAGCAGGAGTAAAATCAGGCAGCGTCCGAATTGGAATTAATTAGCATCCTTAAGAACTTAAAGGGGGCAGTTTTCGTTGAAAATTGCCCCTATTTTTATTTGCCATATGTCTACAAAAAAGTCTGAGAGAAAAGTTACCATTGGCCACGTGTTCAAAACCATCATTTGGCCGAGAAGGAAGCAGTTGTTTATTGGTTTATTCTTGATCATTATCAGCCGGTTGGCCGGATTGGTTTTGCCTGGAGCCAGTAAATATTTGATGGATGAAGTCATCCCAAACAGTAACATGCAATTGCTCAAGTGGCTGGTCATTGCCGTAGGCGTGGCGGTGACCGTGCAGGCCGTAACCAGCTTTGCCCTGACCCAAATCCTTAGCGTAGAAGCCCAACACCTCATTGCCAAGCTAAGGGCAAAAGTCCAAAGCCATATCATCAAACTTCCGATTCGTTTCTTCGACAACGCCAAAACAGGAGAATTGGTCTCCAGGATTATGACCGATGTGGAAGGTGTGCGCAACCTTGTAGGCACTGGCTTGGCACAGATGGTAGGAGGGGTATTGACATCTGTGATTTGTTTGGGGCTGTTGATTTATATCAGCCCCATGATGACTCTTTACGTGTTGGTGCCCGTTATTATTTTTGGATTGATATCGCTAAAAGCCTTTGGCAAGATCAGGCCAATTTTCAGAGAGAGAGGTAAAATCAATGCAGAAGTTACCGGTAGACTTGCGGAGACCCTAGGAGGCATCCGGGTAATCAAGGGATTCAATGCTGAGGCCCAAGAAGTAAAGACCTTTGAAGAAGGTGTGCTACGGCTCTATTTGAACATAAAATCCAGTTTGACCACTACCAGCATGGTTACCAGTGCGGCTACCTTGCTGCTGGGCTTGGCTTCAGCGGGGATTATGGGAATCGGTGGCTATATGATCATGAGCGGTGAGCTTACTTTTGGTGACTTTTTGGCGTTTACCCTTTACTTGGGGTTTATGATTGCACCGATCGTTCAGATGAGCAATATTGGAAGCCAGCTGACAGAGGCTTTTGCTGGCCTTGACAGGACCGAGGAAATCATGAACATCCCTTTGGAGGAGGATGAAAAGTCCAGAAACCTACAACTGCCATCGATCAAGGGGGACTTGGCTTTTGAGCAAGTGAGTTTTGCGTATGAGGAAGGCAAGAATGTGGTGAAAGAAGTGAGTTTTGAAGCACCGGCGGGGTCGATGACAGCGTTGGTAGGGACATCCGGCTCAGGAAAAACCACCATTGCGGGATTGGTAGCATCCTTCCTCAATCCAGCCGGAGGTACCGTGACCATCGATGGTACGGACCTTCAGCAGGTGAGTTTGGCCAGTTACCGCAGCCAATTAGGGGTGGTGCTGCAGGATGACTTTCTTTTTGAAGGAACGATACGGCAAAACATCCTTTTCCCCCGTCCTGACGCCCGTACAGAACAGTTGATGCAAGCTGTATATGCTGCCCATGTCCACGAGTTTACGGATCGTTTTGAAGACGGACTGGATACCTTGATCGGAGAACGTGGTGTAAAACTCTCTGGTGGACAAAAGCAAAGGATTGCCATTGCCAGGGCTATTTTGGCAGATCCGCGAATCCTAATCTTGGATGAAGCCACTTCTAACCTGGACACGGAAAGCGAGACCCTGATACAAGAAAGCTTGAAAAAATTGATGAAGGGTAGGACCTCCTTCGTGATTGCCCACCGCCTCAGCACTATTCGCCAGGCAGATCAGATTTTAGTGGTGGAAAAAGGGGAAATAGTAGAACGTGGCCAGCATGAGGAATTGATGGAGAAAAGAGGCAGGTACTTTGAACTGTACACTTATCAGGCCAGAATATAGGTTCGATCCGGTGTATTTAGGGGATTGGTGAAGGTGAATTTTGGGACAAGTGTAAAAAGTGAATGGTGTGTTAAACCAAAAATAGGGATAGGGAAGCTTGCCTAAGAAATGCCGAGGCAAATTCCTCGGCATAATTTGGAGACGGTATTTACCTAGCTGATAAGCTATAGATTTTTAATTATCTCTGAAGGTGGTTTGACCTCGTATTTCTCTTTTTTCCATTGAGGAATGTGGTTATAGACTTGCTGTAGGTCGCTTAGTTTCCCGCCTAATTGACCAGCATTTTTTTTTGGATGCTTTTGATGTGCTGTGTAGATTTCAATGGCTTTATTGTATGCGGTCAATTGGTCGAACCCCGTTTCTTTCATGATGAATGTTTTATAAAAGCCATCATGGGTCATCAAGCTGACTCTGGTTTTATATTTGTCGTAATTCTTAGCATTTTTATACAATCTACTGTACTGCCAATAAGCAATATCTTTTGAGCTAAATCCACTGAGCTCTTCATTGGGGACAAGTGTATCATCTAACCATATCCCATAATCATGATTGGTCGTCCATTCTTCCATTTGGTAATTTGAAGCATGCTTTTTTTCTGGGATGGGAGGTGCAGGGACACCATGCACTTTGGGAGCTTTTTCTTTCTGTTTATCCGACATGAAGTCCCATAATTGCCTCATGCGGTCAATATCAATTTCGTTTAAATTGACCTTTCCTTTTTTATCCATTAACTCTTGAAGATGCTGATAGTGCTGCTTATATTCTTCTAAATAATCACCTTGCGGGGGAGCAGAAGGAGGGTGGGGAGTGACCTTTTGAGGAATTGCTTTAGGAGCCGTTGTGCGTTGTGGCTTCATACTGAACAGGAAGGTCCCACCTAAAATAAACGGAATAATGAGGGCCAATTTTAATAGGATGTTAGAGAGGTTTTTTTCTTTGCGCATCATGATCAATCTTGTTTTGGTTAGGGAATGTTTTGAATAGCTCACCAGCTTATTTTGTTGCTGTTGGCCTGCGTAAGAAAGCAGGAGGTTTTGGTATGCGTTGATGTTACCGAATTGACGGTTGACCGATTCATCTGCCAGAAACTCATGGTTCAGCTGGATAGCCTTTTTATATAGATGGAAAATTGGGTTGAACCAAAAGATGGCTTTTAGAAGTTCCACCAACAAAATGTCAATGCTGTGCCACTGCTTGGCATGCACGAGCTCATGATGGAGCAGGCGTGGATCCAATTGTTTTTTTTGATAAGCTGTGTCGTTAACAAAAACATATTGAAAGAAAGTATACGGTGTGTCTTTACAGGAATCCATCACGAACTTGATACCGTGACGATCAATGACCTGATGAGTCATGGTCCTCCTATAAAAATTCCAAATGGTAATAGCATAACGAAGGAGAAAATACATTAGGAAAATGCTATAAATGCCAATGAGGATGTGAGCGATGGGGAGAGCTGCTGTTTCAGGCAGTTTCTCAGGTAATGATAAGCGTGGTTTTTTAGGGGCCGTTTGCTCGGATGTAAGTTGGGGATTGGACATGACTGAAAAATGTGCTACTTCCGTGGAGGTTCGAATAGGGGAATGAAAAAGGGGCGCTAGCAGTGAAAAAATGATGCTTGCGAGCAGAAAAAACCGATTAAACTGATGGATTTTTTCCTTGGACAAGAATAGTCGGTAGGCCAGATAGCATAACAATAAACTAATGGTCGATTTAATGAGGTAGGCAATCATGACGTTTTGTTTTTTAACTGTTGGTCGATGAGCTTTTTTAGGTCCCGTAATTCCTCATCTGTAAGATCTGTCTCGGAGGTGAAAAAAGAGGCGAACTGTGAAGGAGAATTATCAAAGAAATTTTTAATCATTCCTTTCACCTGATGTCCGAAATAGGTGCTTTTGTTGATCAATGGATAATACTCCCGTGAATTTCCGTATGTCTTGTAAGCAACGACTTTTTTATCAATCATCCTTTTGAGCAGCGTGGCCACTGTCGTAGGTGCTGGCTTTGGGTCAGGGTAGGCTTGTAGCAGGTCTTTCATAAACGCTTTTCCCAGCTTCCAGAGATAATTCATCAATTGCTCTTCACTTGTAGATAATCTCATTTCTATGTATTTAGAATGTGTTCTATAAATGTAGAAATAAAATTCACCAAAACAAACTATTCTGTTAGTTTATTCGGGTTGGAAAGTTGAAGTTGTTTTGAAAATAGGCTGGAAGTGTGTTATGATTGGATAAAAAATAGCACATACGCATCCATTTCCCTTCCATGAATCATTCTATCTGGAAAAACTGTTCAAAAGCATCCTTAGGATACTTTCGCTTTTAAGCCTAGGCAGAAAAGCTCAATTTCTCGAGAAACGAGACTACAATTCAAAAATCTTATTCATGACTTGCCATTTTTCTCCTTCAGGTACTCCAGGCAGGCCCTGTTGATAGGTCCACATGAGGTCTTCCCATTCCCTTACTTTTGGATTGGCAGCGTCCATGGCCGCCTTTTTCTCAAAAGAAAAATCTTCCGTTGTTTCCATGATCATGAACAGCCGGTTTTCCCATCGGTATATTTCCATGACTTCAATGCCTGCATCTTTGATGCTTTTTTGGATTTCTGGCCATACCGCTTGGTGGAATTTTTCGTATTCGGCAATTAGCGTTGGGTCGTCTTTCAGGTCCAACGCCATGGTGTATCGTTTTGTCATTGGTAAGAATGGTTATTGAATGCCATAAAATGAAGCCGCTGTGTTTCCCATGATGTCGGCTTGCTCATGTTGACTTAGTTGATGAATATACGCATTCACGACAGAAACGTTTACCGGATAATCTGCGGCAACTTGTGCTACTGGCCAATCGCTGCCAAACATCAGCCTTTTGGGGCCAAAAGCTTCGAATACTACATCCAAATAGGGACGTAGGTCCTCTCTGGTCCATCGGTTCCAATCAGCTTCTGTGACCATGCCGGATGCTTTGCAGCAAACATTTTCCCTTTCTGCCAATTGCTTCATCTTACCTGCCCATTCGTCAATTTTACGGTCTTTGATATAGGGCTTGGCCAAATGGTCGATCACAAAGGGCTGGTTAGGAAACTGGCTGACCAACTCGATGGCTTCATCCATGTGATGAGGGAAAATAAGGATGTCATAGGTGAAATCAAACTTTTGCAGTTGGCCTAAGCCATTTCTAAAGGATTTTTCGGCCATCAGTTCTGGAGGTTGACCTTGAAGGATCATCCTGAAGCCCGTCATTTTTGGCTCTTGGGCATATCGTTCAAGTGTTGTCAAAACCTCATCGGAGCATAAATCGACCCAGCCCACTACTTTTTTTATCCATGGATGTTGCTCGGCCAGGCCAAGTAAAAAGGTGTTTTCTGCTAGTGACTCGTCAGCTTGAACCACGACCGTGCCGTCTATGCCTTCCTTGTCCAAAAGCGGCTTAAGGTCGGTGGGCAAAAAGTCCCGTTGGATGGCTTTCATGCCATCATCGATCCAAGCATGTTTTTCTGCATCATATTGCCAAAAGTGCTGATGTGCGTCAATTCTCATAGGTTAGTAGGTTTTTGGTTAAGCGCAATAAAACCTGCCAATCCCATGATTGGCAGGTTGAACCCGAAAGACGCCATAGGAAATCTACGCCGCGGCGAACAAGTATTGCGGCCTGAAACTGCTTCAAAATCAGTCGCTTCGCTGCTGCCTTCGACTTTGCCATAGCGGCGCTATGCCTCAGTCTCCAAACAGCCTGATTTTCTTGCAGTTTCAACCCTCATGACGAATCCTATTGCATTATTCGGGTTATACATTCAATGATTCGATAAAGGAATTACCCTTTATAATTCACGGCTTTCTGACGTGAAGTTCCAAGGCCATCAATGCCCAGCTCTACTACGTCACCTTCTTTCAGGTAAGTAGGAGGGGTAAGGCCCATGCCCACACCTGAAGGAGTACCAGTGGAAATGATATCGCCAGGAAGTAAAGTCATATAGTTGCTTAAATGGCTGACCAATGTAGGGATATCGAAGACCATGTCAGAAGTATTACTGTCTTGCAGCATTTTGCCGTTGTGCTTCAGCCAAAGTCTGAGGTGCTGAGGGTCTTTGATTTCATCCTTGGTGACCAGATATGGGCCTAGAGGAGAAAAGGTGTCGTTGCTTTTTCCCTTTACCCACTGACCGCCATGGCTCAGCTGGAAATCACGTTCCGACACATCGTTCAGCAGACAGTATCCGGCGACATAATCCATGGCATTTTCCTTGTCCACATAGCTTGCCTTTTTACCGATCATGACAGCAAGTTCTACTTCCCAATCAGTCTTTTCGGAATTCCGCGGAATGATGATGTCATCGTTCGGCCCGCTGAGGGAAGTCGTGGATTTCATAAAGATAATAGGCTGCTTGGGTACTTCAGCGCCGGTTTCTTTGGCGTGAAGCTTATAGTTCAATCCAATGCAGATGATTTTGGAGGGACGTTTGATAGGCGGCCCGAGACGAACCTCTGAACTGATTTCAGGACATTTGGCCTCGTTGCTCTCCAGCCAAGTGGTGAGTCTGTTCAGCCCATCTTGGGTCAAAAAGTCCTCCGTCCAATCTTCCCCAAAGGCACTGCAATCAATGCGTATTCCATTGGCTTTTTCGATTCCTGGCTTTTCTTCTCCAGGATTTCCAAATCGTAATAATTTCATGTGTCGTTATTAGGTTACTAAGTTGCTTTAATTTTTGTGGGAGATTCCATATCCCCATCGTTTGGATTCAGGAAAGCATTTCCTGAATCTTGGGATTGCTTGGTCACAAGTTAAGCTGGCAGCACCAAGCGCTTCATGCTACAGCTGAGCAACGCCAAGGCTACATTTTGAGGTTGACAAAACCTCCGTCAATGGGGTAATTTCCTCCGGTAAGGAAAGAAGCCTCGTCCGAGCTAAGGTAAACGGCCATGGCGGCAATTTCTTCCGGCTTGCCCATTCGCCCTATGGGCTGTGTAGCGGCCAACTTGTCAAACATTTCTTTTTCCTTGCCAGGATAATTCTTCGCGAGGAATCCATCCACAAAAGGCGTATGGACCCGGCCCGGGGCGATGCTGTTTACCCGGATATTGTATTCGACGTAGTCCCTGGCCATGGAGAGCGTCATGGAGAAAACAGCTCCTTTGGTCATGGAATAGGCAAAGCGGTCAGGAAGGCCCATGGTGGAAGCCACCGAGGCCATGTTAATGATGGAGCCGCCCTTTTCTTTCATCTTTGGAAGGCTGGCCAGGCTACAGTTATAGATGCCTTTGACATTGACTTGATAGAGACGGTCAAAATCTTCCTCTGCAGTGTTTTCCAAATTGCCCACATGGGAAATTCCAGCATTGTTTACCAATACGTCGATGGATCCTGAAATGGAGGAAATGGTTTGTTTCATCTCTTCAGTTTGGGAAACATCCCCTTGGAGAAAGGTCACTCTATGGCCCTTTGAGGTCAATTCTTCCGCCACTTTTTCTCCTGTTTTTTGGTCATAATCAATAAAATAGACGTTTCCGCCTTCTTCGGCAAAGCGCTTGGTCATGGCCAGGCCAATACCGCTTGCGCCACCGGTGATCAAAATGGTTTTATTTTTCATAATCCTATTGCTTCCATTATTTATAGTGGAAAACTAATGAGTTTTGGGAAAACACCTGTCCTGTGGAATGCTGAAAAGTACCCTCATGTTAAACTTTTGCAGCTGTTTCGTTCCATATCGGACCTGTGGCAAAATCATACTCTTCCAATGATGCCGCTTTCATCTGAATGCTGTATCCCGGAAGTTTAGGGACTTGGTAACGTCCTTTTTTGATGACTACTGGATCGATGAAATGCTCGTGAAGGTGGTCGACGTATTCGATTACCCTACCTTCCATGGAACCGCTGATGGAGATATAATCCACCATGGACAAGTGCTGTACATATTCACACAATCCCACACCACCGGCATGCGGACAGACGGGGATGTCAAATTTCTTGGCGATGAGCATAATGGCCAGGTTTTCATTGACGCCTCCTACGCGGCAACTGTCGATTTGACAAATCTGCAACGCCCCGGCTTGCATGAGTTGTTTGAAAATCACCCTGTTTTGACAATGCTCCCCCGTAGCCACCAAGATAGGTTGTACCGCATCAGCTATGGCCTTATGGCCTAGAATATCGTCAGGGCTGGTAGGCTCCTCGATCCAAAGCGGATTAAATTTAGCCAATTCTTTCATGTTTTCAATGGCTTCAGCTACTTCCCATCGCTGATTGGCATCCATCATCAAGTACATGTCCTCTCCAATTTCTTCCCGGATGATGCCAGCACGCCTGATATCGTCTTGCAGGTTGGCACCAACTTTCATTTTGATATGTTTCCATCCTTCTTGTTTGGCCTCGCGGCAGAGTCTTCTGATTTTTTCATCGGTGTACCCCAGCCACCCAGCAGAGGTGGTGTAACCTGGATAGCCGTTTTCCTCTAAGTAGCGGATTCGCTCCTTTTTCCCCTTTTCGGATTCCTTGAGGATGTCGAGGGCCTCTTCCTTGGTCAGGACATCGGTGATATAGCTGAAGTCGATACAGGATAATAGCTGCTCAGGAGTCATTTCTCCCAGCAGCTTCCAAAGTGGTTTTTGCTCCACTTTGGCATACAAGTCCCAAACGGCATTTACCAAGGCACCGGTTGCCAAATGTACAACACCCTTTTCCGGCCCCAGCCATCGTATTTGACTGTCACTGTTTACGGTTCTCCAAAATGCCCCCATGTCAGCCGTTAGGGCTGCAAGGTCTTTACCTATCACATGATGGGCAATGGCCTCCAATGCAGCGCAGCAGATTTCATTTCCCCGGCCTATGGTAAAGGTGAGTCCATGTCCCTCCAGATCGGGTTGGTTGGTCTTTAAAATAATGTAAGCGGCAGAATAATCCGGGTCTGGATTCATGGCGTCGGAGCCATGTTTTTCCCTGCTGGTAGGGAACCGAATGTCTTTGACTTGATAGTCAGTGATTTTAATGTTCATGTATAAAAACGTGGATAGGTTTAATGTTCTCATTAAATGGTTATGCAAGTTGGAATTTTGGGTGGTCTATTGCTACATTAATTTTGGTTATATGTAGTACTATTTTTGCTTTTATTTAGTTTGTGTTGTTTGTATTGGATAATATTTGTATAATTGAAGCCTGTTGGTCGTGAAAAAGCTGTTTACTCCCCTCGTGTATGAAAGCCAAATTACTAGAAAGAAAAAGTCCATTCGACAGGTCCTTTATGGTGGCCAAACATTCCTATCCCTATTTTTTGGATGTATGGCATTATCATAGCGAACTGGAGCTGGTTTACATTACCAAAAGCACGGGTACCAGGTTCATAGGCGATAATATAGAGCAATTCAAAGAGGGCGATCTGATCCTAATAGGAGAGAATCTCCCACATCTTTGGCAAAATGATCCTGAGTATTTTAAAGACAAAAAAGAAGGAAGTGCCGAAGCTTTTAGTATTCATTTCAATAAGTTTTTTGCCGGGGAAAATTTCATGAAATTGCCCGAGATGAAGGGCGTGAAGGGCCTCCTTGACCGTGCAAACCAAGGGATCAAGTTTACGGGAGAGATTAAAAATCAAGCTTTTGGCATTTTTAATGAGCTTGTGGAATTGGAAGGTGTGCATAAATTGTTGAAGTTGATGCGTTTTTTGGCTCGACTGTCCGAAGAAAAGGACTACGAAGTACTCAGTACGGATGGCTTTAGTTTCCCACTCCATATCACGGGAGATGATCGCGTGGATAAAGTGTATTCATTTACCTTTAATAACTTCAAGCGGAATATTGCTTTGGAAGAGGTAGCCGAACTGGTGCACCTGAATCCTACGGCATTTTGCAGGTATTTTAAAAAGTCTACTAAGAAGACTTATTCCAAGTTTCTGAATGAGATCCGGGTAGGCTATGCTTGTAAATTATTGATCGAGGGACGGCTAAATATTTCAGAGGTTGGATATGAATGTGGTTTTAATAACTTGTCCAACTTTAACCGACAGTTTAAAAATGTGATGGACATTTCACCATCCGAGTACCTTAAAAAGCACAAGAAGCACAGATGATATGTTGCGGACAGCAGATGAAATTTCTACATTGGATTTTAGTTCAGAGCTCACTTTTAAAACAACCAAAAGTGGTGGCCCCGGAGGGCAAAATGTCAACAAAGTAAACACAAAAGTACAACTGATTTTTGATGTAAAGGGATCCAACATCCTAGATGATGAGGCGAAGGAGAAGGTGCTGGCGAGATTGTCAGATAAATTAAATGCAGAGGGCCATCTCCAAGTGACCGTTCAGGAAACCAGGTCACAGCTCCAGAACAAAACCTTGGCTGTAGAGAAATTCCAGGCGATGATCAAGAAGGTTTTTGAAAGAAAGAAAAAACGAAAACCTACCAAGCCGACCAAAGCAGCTGTAAGAAAGCGCCTCGACCATAAAAAACGGAGAGGCGAAAAGAAGCAGTGGAGGAGGAAGTTGTAAGTGGCGTGTGCATTTCCACGCATCAAGGCCTAATCAGGTGCGTGACCGCTTGGTGGCACCGGGCTGTTGGTTTCTTCCATTGGCTCCATGGCACATTCTTCTTCAGGTAATTCCACCTCAATGGTATGATGGGAAAAAGGATATTGCTTGAGCAATTTTCGGAGGTTTCTTTTCAGGGACAAAATTTCCTCAAAGTCCCTTACTTCCTTGAGCTTGATATGGGCTGTGAAGACGTGTTTTTCACCGTCCAGTGACCAAATATGTACATGGTGAAGGGATCCGACATGAGGGAACTGAAGTATTTTTTCTTTGATTTCAGCTTCATTGATTTCACTAGGGCTGGCCTGCAAAAAAATCATCAGGGTTTCTTTCAGCCTTTTGATGACATTCCACAGGATATACAGCGTGATCAACAGGGAAAGGACTGGGTCAATATAGGGCGTGTCCACAAAAATCATAACGATAGAAGCGACCAAAACAGCCGCCCAGCCCAATACATCTTCGATCAGGTGCCAAGAAATCACCCTTTCGTTAAGGGTTTTTCCGTGGCTCAGTCGATAGGCCGCAAAACCATTTACCAATACACCAATAATGGCGAAGACCATCATGCCCTGTGCGTCGGATGGTTCTGGGTAAATGATCCGCGTGATCGCTTCCTTTATGATAAAAAGTGATCCTCCAAATAAGATTAGTCCATTTACCAATGCACCCAGAAGGGAAAATCTTTTGTAGCCAAAGGTAAAGATAGTAGTGGCCTTTTTATTGGACTTGTGGGCGAGGTACCAAGAAAGTCCCAGGGAGAGACTATCGCCCAAGTCATGGAGTGCATCAGAAATAATGGCAATACTATTGACATAAAGGCCTCCAAAAAACTCCAAAATGGTAAATCCCAAGTTAAGGAAAAAGGCCAGTTTGATGTTTTGATGTCCGTGATGATGGTGATGGTGCCCCATAAAATATTCTCTTTCATTGATGCATTACAAAACTAACGGGAAAAGGCATTAACACAGTTGCAGGAAGGGAAATTGTAGGACTTGAATGGGTGAGCACGTCACTTGCCCAGGTTGTTGTAATATTTGATTTTTTCATTCAGCATCTTAAAGTCCAAGGCACCATTTACCTCTTTTAGGTGCTCTACGATGGCTAAGGCTTTGTTCAACCGGCTGTTGGTGTTTTTTACCTTTGTGACGATGTAGACCAAACTGCGCTGTTTGCCCTTGGTGAGCGCGCGAAAATGTTTATTTCCCTCCTCATCCTGATCTAGGAGGATTTGAAGTTCCTCTGGCATTTCATGGCCAAATTCCGAACGATCCTTTTCCAGGCAAACGGTCATCTTTTCGCCTTCTTTGATCGCCAGTTTATCCCTAAATGCGGTATTGAGCAGGATAAACCAGTAATCTTTACTTTTCATCAGTGCCGCATGGAACCTGACCGGGCCAATCTCACAGATCACCCGGCGGTCTTCGCCATTGATGAAAGCATTGGCAATATCATCTGGTACAGGCAGGTGGTATCGCCAAAGCCTGGAATCGAATTTTTCCAATGTCCCGATAAACTGCTTCATGAAGGGTTAGTTTTGGTCAAAACAGTTGATTTTTTCAATGAGGTCTACCACTCTATTGGCGTATCCAGATTCATTATCATACCAGCCGATGACCTTAAGCAGGGAGCCATTTGCTTCGGTTAGGCTGGCATCAAAAATACACGAGTGTGGATTTCCGATGATGTCCACCGAGACCAATGGGGCCTCTGTGTATTCGATGTATCCTTTCATGGTGGTGGAGGCGGCCTCCGACATGACCTTATTGACTTCTTCTTTAGTGGTTTCTTTTTTCAGCACCACATTCATTTCTGTAAGTGATCCGTCAGGGACAGGAACCCGATAGGCCATGGCATGCAATTTCCCTTTGATGTGAGGCAGCACCAGTTCCACAGCTTTTGCGGCATTGGTGGTGGTGGGGATGATGGAGCAGGCAGCAGCCCGTGCCCTTCGAAGATCACGGTGGGGAGCATCTTGGAGGTTTTGATCGGCGGTGTAGGAATGCACCGTAGAGACAAATCCCTTTTCAATGCCGAAATGATCTTCCAGTACCTTTACCATTGGGGCCAGGCAGTTGGTGGTGCAGGAAGCATTGGAGATGATGGCTTCATGACCAGTGAGCAAAGCGTCATTCACACCAAGTACCACAGTGGGAACATCCCCCAATGCAGGAGCCGAGATGATGACGCGCTTAGCACCCGCCTTTAGGTGACCTTCGGCCTTTTCTTTTTCCACAAACCTTCCCGTGCATTCGATGACCATGTCCACTCCCAACGCTTCCCATGGTAGTTTTTTGGGGGAGGGCTCCCCGTAGATTTGAATGGTTTTTCCATTTACAATAAGTGCATCGCTCAAGCTGGTGATTTCTGCCTGGAATTTGCCATGAATGGAATCATATTGAAGCAGGTGTGCCAAGTTGGTGATATCCATCAGGTCATTGATGGCTACTACGTCGATGGTAGGGTGTTGTTGTAGGAGCTTAAATACATAGCGGCCGATCCGCCCGAAGCCATTGATGGCCACATTGACTTTGGTCATGCGTTTTATTCTATTTGGGTTTTCTATTATCTGAAAAGTGAAGTTACAAAAGAGCCGTCATAGTTGACTGAAAACCTTTAAAAATTTGTCCGTAATCAAGGGGATAAGGCGGCTGTATTTGATGCCTTTGCAGTGGTGAGCAGGATCAAAGTATGCATGTGCATTTCCCTTCAGTACGGCTGGAGTCCGCCTTTTCTATTTCTTCACCAGAAGAAGCCAATGCTTTCGGTACGTGTAAGGGAAGGCGACTTATGGCGATCTCTCGTAAAACAGTCTTGGGGCTAATTTTGGATATTCCAAGGGTGTTCCATAGCCCTTCTGCTTTTTGCGGGAAGATCATCATTAACACGCCGCAAAGAGTAAAAGCCATCATTTTTATTTTATGGTTCCGGTTCATAGTCGTTTCCTGTAATTAAAATTTATAGGTTGAAAAATACAGTTTGCTACATTTGTTTTGATGAATGGCAGCTTGTTTGGATAAATTATAGTGTGTTGTATGTATTGGTAAAGGTACTGCTTTTCAGTGATTTATAGAATACCCTGAAAACGGTATTTTTCACCATTTTAGATGATTTATGCTTAATAAATTGGTAATTCAGCGTAGAAAGTTAGTTTCATTGACAACCTGTTGATCACAAGCTTTTTAGAAGGCTGTTGATAACGAGGTGCATAAAATGTTTAAAATGTTTGACCTAAAGCCATTACATTTGTTGCTATGGCAGAGAGAAACACCGCAGGAAGGGAGCGAAACCCGCTCCGTAGAAAAAATAACTTAGAGCAAGGCATGGCAGGAGGAGTGGGCAAAATTCCACCCCAGGCCATTGATTTGGAAGAGGCAGTGCTTGGGGCTTTGATGTTGGAAAAGGAAGCCATTACGGCTGTAGTGGATATTCTGAAGCCAGACAGCTTTTATAAGGACGCCCACAGGGAGATCTATGATGCTATCCTACTACTTTTTAACGAGAGTGAGCCTATAGACCTGCTTACCGTAACGAACAAGCTCCGGAAGAATGGTAAACTTGAAGTAGCGGGCGGGGCGTACTATATCACGGAGTTGACCTCTAAGATATCTTCTGCTGCCAATATTGAATATCATGCCCGAATCATCACAGAAATGGCCATGAAGCGTCATATGATTCGGATATGTTCAGAGATTCAGAAGGAGGCCTATGAGGAAACCACTGATGTGTTTGAACTGTTGGATACCATGGAGCAATCATTGTTTGAAATCTCCGAAAACAATATCCGGAAGAATTATGCCGACATGAAATCCATCATGCGCGAGGCCATCACGGAATTGGAAGGTAAAAAAGACCTCTCCGATGGGCTTACAGGCGTGCCAAGTGGATTTACGGCCTTGGATAGGGTGACATCAGGATGGCAGAAGTCGGATTTGGTCATTATTGCAGCCCGTCCTGCGATGGGTAAGACCGCCTTTGTCCTTTCCGTTCTCCGAAATGCAGCTGTGGATCATAGTCGACCGGTGGCCATTTTCTCCTTGGAGATGTCTGCCGTTCAGTTGGTAAACCGTCTCATTTCATCAGAAGCAGAACTGGATTCTGAAAAAATCAAGAAAGGTAACCTGGCAGATTATGAATGGGAGCAATTGATTCACAAAACCAGTAAACTTTCCTCAGCACCATTGTTTGTGGATGATACACCGGCCTTGTCCATTCTGGAGCTTCGTGCCAAATGTCGTCGACTGAAAGCGCAAAGTGATATCCAGATGATCGTGATTGATTACTTGCAGTTGATGTCAGGTGATTCCAAGGCGAGTGCCAGCGGAAACCGTGAACAAGAGATTTCAAGTATTTCAAGGGCACTTAAGAAAATTGCCAAAGAATTGGAAGTTCCCGTCATTGCCCTTTCCCAGTTGTCCAGGGCTGTTGAAACCCGGGGAGGTGACAAACGGCCACAGCTTTCCGATTTGAGGGAATCCGGGGCGATCGAACAGGATGCCGATATTGTCATGTTCCTGTACCGACCAGAATATTACGGTATCAATGAAGATGAAGAGGGAAATAGTACGTTAGGAACTGGTGAGGTGATCATTGCAAAACACCGAAGTGGGTCATTGGAGACTGTCAAGCTTCGATTTATCGGTAAATATACCAAGTTTGCCGACCTGGACCTCAATGTCCCTTATCAGCCCCAAGGTCAGGAAGCCATGTATGGCAATAAATTCCCAAGTGCCGCAGGTGGCAAGGGATTTGATGATTCGAATATGATCAGGATCCAGAGTAAAGCCAATGGGCCTGATGAAGAAGATGGTTTCCCAGGAGGGCTGGGCAGCAATGAACCGGCACCGTTCTAATTCATTTTTGGCTCAAGCCCAATGAAATTAATAAGCCATAACCAAAATCTTAAATACATAACCACTTATGCAAGGACTCGTTTTAGATCAGGATAATGCTTCAGGAATCAACATTAAAGAGGTTTCATTACCAGACTTAAAACCTCAAGAGGTCAAAGTAAAAGTGATTGCAGCAGCTTTAAACCATCGGGATGAGTGGTGCAGGCAAGGGAAGTATCCCAATATCAAGGATGGAATTATTTTGGGGTCCGACGGAGCTGGTGTGGTGGAGGCAGTGGGTGAATCGGTGGATAAGGCATGGTTAGGCAAAGAAGTGATCATCAATGCAGCAAATTTTTGGGGAGATGATCAGTCCGTACAGTCCGCAGATTTTCAAATTTTGGGAATGCCTACCAATGGCACCATGGCCGAATACGTGCATGTGAATGTATCCAGGCTTTGCGATAAACCGCAGCATTTGACTTTTGAGGAAGCAGCAGCCCTTCCACTTGCTGGACTTACCGCTTACAGGGCGGTTCTTTATCATGGCCAATTAAAGCCTGGCCGTCAACTATTGGTGACTGGTTTTGGTGGAGGAGTTGCCCAGTTTGCGGCCCAGTTTGGTGTGGCAGCAGGGGCAGATGTTTACGTAAACAGCAGCAGTGAGGAGAAGCTCTCCAAAGCCAAAGCACTCGGAGCCATTGCTGGCTTTAACTATAAAGATGAAAATTGGGTGCAATCTGCCCTGGATCAAACAGGTGGTTTCGATCTGGTGGTGGATTCTGCTATGGGAGATACGTTTCCCTTATTGATCAAGGTACTCAAGCCAGGTGGGAAGCTGGTTTTTTACGGAGCTACATTAGGAAATCCCCCTATGATGGATGCCAGAAGGGTGTTTTGGAATCAATTGACCATTCAAGGAACGACTATGGGCAGTGATCAGGATTTTGCTGAGATGGTTGCTTTTGTGGAATCTCACCAAATCACGCCGTTGGTGGATTCAATTTTCAGTTTTTCGGATGCCCGCACGGCTTTTGATAGAATGGCGGAGGGCAAGCAAACAGGAAAGATCGTTTTGAAGATATAGAAGATCAGTCTTCTAAGTCGTTCTCAAAGAGGAAATTTTGATAGGCATTTTTCAACTCCCTTAAGGAATGTTGGTCATTTTGGGCGGTAGCCAGTTCGATACCTGCTTTGTAAATAACCTGAGCCTTTTCGATTGCTTCCAATTCCGCCTGTAGTGCTGCTGCATGAAAATATGTAGGCAGGTACTCAGGGTGCTGGGCTAGGAGCTGGTCAAAGTACCTCACGGCTTGTCCTACATCAGTATTTTGATATTCCAATGCCAAAGCGTAGAGGTTAAAAGGATTGTCAGGTTCATCTTTCACAAATTGCTTCAGTAGGTCAATCCTCGATAAGTTACTCATTGGTTAAGAAGGTTTTTACGTTACTTGCTTGTTAATGGGGCAAATATACTGTAAAAATGGACTTATAAAATGGAATGGACAAAACCAAGTGGCCTATGGATCAGTGGAAGGGTCTGGCTATAACCAATTATTATTGCCCATAGCCAAAATCAATTCCTTCAGGATAGGTATTGAACTGCGTTTTTTTTATTTTTGGACATTCCAAGACAGGAGGCTAGACGTTGGTTGGATAAATGCATACTAGCTTTATGGGTTAGGTGCACTTTTCTTGGAGCCGCCTTAGGTAATCATGTCTTTCAAAGGAACGTTATCTTATTTTGACAGAGAGGCTGGTATGCCTTTAAGGATTGGAAGAACCTACATTATCACATTTTAGGCCATTTGAAATAGAATGCTACTTAGAAACTTTATCGACAACTAATAAACTAAAATATATGAAAATTCTGGTTTGTATTACACACGTGCCGGATACCACATCCAAAATTCAATTTACAGACAATAACACTAAGTTTGACAAGACTGGAGTACAGTTTATTATTGGGCCATACGATGATTATGCATTGGCCAGGGCAGTGGAGTTAAGAGACCAGTCCAGTGGAAGTCTTACCGTACTTAATGTAGGAGAAGCAGAGACAGAGCCTACCTTAAGAAAAGCATTGGCTATTGGGGCTGATGATGCCATCCGGGTAAATGCCTTTCCTTCGGACTCGCTATTTGTGGCCAATCAGATTGCACATTATGCAAAAGAAGGCGGATACGACCTTATTTTGATGGGAAGGGAATCCATCGATTTTAATGGTGGAATGGTACACGGAATGGTGGCGGAAATGCTGGGCATTCCATCCGTTTCACCTGTAATGAAGTTGGATTTGGAAGGAGATACGGCCAAAATCGCCAGAGAGATAGAAGGCGGAAAAGAGCACTTAGAAGTGAAACTGCCATTTGTGGCCGGCTGTCAGGAGCCTATAGCGGAATGGAAGATCCCGAACATGCGTGGAATTATGTCCGCTCGCAGCAAGCCGCTCAATGTGGTAGAGCCAGTAGGAGAGGATGCGGCTACCAAAACTGTAGGTTATGAGCTTCCTCCTGCAAAAGGAGCTGTAAAACTTATTGACAAGGACAATGTTGAAGAGTTGGTGAAGTTGTTGCAAAATGAAGCCAAGGTCCTTTAAAAAAAATCTTTTATTTAAATTTGAATAAGACATGTCCATTTTAGTATATATAGAGCACGCCGAGGGAACCATCAAAAAGACGTCATTAGAGGCGGTATCGTACGCCAGTGCCCTTGGAGAAAAGGAAGGGAAGGAAGTGACAGCAGTGGCATTGGGTGCCATTGAAGAAGGGGCATTGGCCAAAGCAGGTGCCGCTGGAGCAAAAAAAGTACTGCATGTAGCAGATGATAAATTAAACGATGGGGTAATTCAGGCACATGCAAGTGCTGTGGCCCAGGCTTTTGAGCAGGCAGGTGCAGATACGTTGGTGCTGGCGAAGTCTTCTTTAGGAGATGCAGTAGCGGCACGCTTGTCGATAAAATTGAAGGCAGGGCTAGCCTCCAATGTAGTAGCCTTACCAGAAGAAGATGGGGGATACAAAGTGAGAAGGAGTATTTATACAGGGAAGGCTTTTACCGATACGGTCATTACGACTTCCAATAAGATTTTGGCTGTGAAGAAAAATGCGGTTCCACTAAAATCCGATGGAGCAGATGCATCAGTGGAAGCTTTTCAAGTGAATTTGGAAGAGAGTGATTTTGCCGCAAAGATTACAGCTACAGACAAGGCAACAGATGAAATTTCTCTACCAGAAGCAGATATTGTAGTTTCTGGAGGTCGTGGGATGAAAGGACCGGAGAATTGGCATTTAATAGAAAACCTAGCAAAAGCAATGGGTGCAGCTACGGGGTGTTCTAAACCAGTTTCTGACAGCGAATGGCGACCTCACCATGAGCACGTAGGACAAACCGGCGTAAAAGTAGCACCAAGTTTGTACGTGGCAGTTGGAATTTCAGGCGCTATTCAACATCTTGCAGGTGTAAATGCATCCAAATTCATTTTGGTTATTAATAAAGATCCAGAAGCGCCATTTTTCAAGGCGGCCGATTACGGTATTGTAGGGGATGCTTTTGAAATACTGCCAAAACTTACGGAGGCTGTAAAAGCAATAAAATAAAAGCGAGTGGAGAACACAGTTGAACTAGAGATATTAGGTTTATCATCAAATCATTCACAATCAGGATCCTTCACGCTGGTGATGGGCGAGACCACTGGTACGCGGAGACTTCCCATCGTGATCGGAATGTTTGAGGCTCAGGCGATTGCTATTGAGATAGAGAAGATCGTCCCTAATCGTCCCATGACCCATGACCTTTTTAAGTCCTTTGCGAGTAATTTTGGGTTTTCGGTAGATTACATTCTTGTTTCAGATATGAGAGAGGGTGTTTTTTACGCTAAAATTGTCTGTAAAGACGGCAAGAAGAATGTGGAAATCGATGCCCGACCGTCGGATGCCATCGCGATAGCGGTGCGTTTTGATGCCCCGATATTTTGTGAGAAGAAGGTGATGTCAGAAGCGGCCATTGAATTCAACGAAGAGGAAGAAGAGAAAAGTGGAGGAAAGTCAGCAGCCGAAGACAAAAAGGTCTCCTCAACTAAATCGAGGCGTCAAGAACCACTCAAAGATTATAGCCTAGAAAAGCTGAACCAGTTACTGGACAAGGCCATCAATAATGAGGACTATGAGCAAGCAGCTCGTATTAGAGATGAGATAAATCGAAGAAATTAATAGTACTTAAAAACCTGGATCTGTTAAGTTCCAGGTTTTTTTGTTTCCATTCCTGTCCCAAAATACCTTATATTTACCTTCTTATTTCTTTTGAGGGGACCAAAAAAACACCAAGGTCATAACGATAATATATGGATTATTTAAGAGGTATGATTGGAATTGTTGCGTTATTGGGCGTAGCATTTCTATTTTCAGCGAGCAGAAAGTCAGTGGATTGGAAATTAGTGGGGATAGGGGTGATCTTACAAATAGTCTTTGGCTTTTTGATTACTAAGGTAGCCTTTGTCGAATCTGTTTTTGCCAGTATCAGTGGTGCTTTTGTGAAATTACTTAGTTTTGCACAGGCCGGAGCGATTTTTTTGTTTGGTGATTTAGCCACAGATTCATTTGGGACCATATTTGCCTTTCAGGTGTTACCTACCATTATCTTCTTTTCGACCGTTTCTGCGGGATTGTATTATTTAGGTGTATTGCAAAAAATCGTGTTTGGAATTGCTTGGGTAATGGCCAGGACCATGAAGCTTTCTGGTGCCGAAAGCCTTTCAGCCGCGGGGAATATTTTTTTGGGTCAGACAGAAGCGCCGTTGTTGGTGCGTCCTTTTATACCAACCATGACCCGATCAGAGCTTATGTGTTTGATGACAGGAGGGATGGCGACCATTGCTGGTGGTGTTTTGGCTGCCTATGTGGCTTTTTTGGGAGGGGATGACCCTGCTGAACAGAGCAAGTTTGCATCGTACCTTTTAGGCGCAAGTATTATGAATGCACCTGCCGCCATTGTCATGTCCAAATTAATTATTCCTGAGACCAATAAAGAAGGTCTAAATGATAAACTGGAAGTGAGCAGTGAAGGTATGGGGGTAAACTTGATCGATGCCATGTCTATAGGAGCAGCAGATGGGTTGAAACTGGCGTTAAATGTAGGAGGGATGTTACTGGCTTTTATTGCTGTCATCGCCATGCTTAATTATCTGCTATCAGGGGTGCTGGGTGATGTGACAGGCTTAAATCAATTTGTGGTTGATACCACCAATGGGAGGTTTGATGGTTTCTCATTGGAATATATCCTTGGTCAGGTGTTTAGGATATTCGCTTGGCTGATGGGGGTGGAATGGCAGGATACGCTTCAAGTGGGCTCGCTACTGGGACAAAAGACGGTTATCAATGAGTTTGTGGCGTATTCAGATCTCTCTTCCATGAAGGCAGAAGGAGACTTATCACCAAAATCAATCATCATCGCAACGTACGCCCTTTGCGGGTTTTCTAATTTTAGCTCCATTGCGATACAAGTGGGAGGAATAGGAAGCATTGCCCCGGGACAACAAGGAAATCTTTCTAAATTGGGCATGCATGCCCTTCTTGCCGCTACTTTGGCGTGTATGATGACAGCCACCATTGCTGGGATGCTTTTCAGCTAAAAAAGAAAGCCCGAAAAGGTATGATGATCTTTTCGGGCTTTAGTGATATGATTAAATTATGAATTATGCCTCTGAAATGACGATTTTTTCGATTTTGTCTCCTTGGCGTATCTGATCTATTACATCCAAACCTTCTATCACCTTGCCAAAGCAGGTGTGGTTTCTGTCCAAATGGGCGGTATTGTCTCTGCTATGGCAGATGAAAAACTGGGATCCTCCTGTGTTTCTTCCTGCGTGCGCCATGGATAAGACACCGCGTTCATGGTGTTGGTTACCTCCGTCCAGTTCACAATCAATGGTATATCCTGGTCCACCGGCACCATTTCCAATGGGGCATCCGCCTTGAATGACAAAGTTAGGAATTACCCGATGAAAGGTAAGTCCATTGTAAAAGCCTTTTTCGGAAAGGTCTATAAAGTTTTTCACCGTGTTGGGAGCATCTTTTTCATAAAACTCCACCTTCATGGTTCCTTTTTCAGTAACGATTTCTGCTGTTTTCATGGAATGTTTATTTGAAGCAAAGATAGTAAATCTTGCTTTTATTTGGAGAAAATAATTGAATTGCGAGTGTTGGATTAGTCTTATTTTATATTGAAAGAGTTTAAAATCTTCCTTTTGGTCTGTTTTTTGATTATATTTTAGTAACCAAACTTATTTAATCATGAATAACAGAGAAAAGTTAGAGAAAATGGACAGAGCTTTGAGGCTACTTGCAGACTTGAAAAACAGCCAAGTGGCATTGATAGAAAAGGCTTCCCAGCTCCAACTTGATGCCATGGAGTTTAATTTTTCGAACATGGAAAAGAACATGGGAGACTTGTACTCAAGGTACAATGAATCCTTGGATATGCTTGGGGAAGAGCTCGAGCGGTTCGAAATAAGAAGGAACAAGTTTGAACAAGAACATGGCTTGGACAAGCCTGCAGAATAATGTTGGCCCTCCGGATACCCGGAGGGCTTTTTGTTTAGCATGTGGGGGCTCCTGCCATGATCTCCTCATCGGCAAAGTCCTCGTATTTTTTGAAGTTCTCCACAAATGAACTTGCCAGCTGAAAAGCCTTTTGGTCATATTCACCTGGGTTTTCCCATGTGTCTTTGGGGTTCAGGATTTCTTGCGGTACTCCCGGGCAACGTTGTGGAACAGCAACATTGAACACAGGGTGGTTTTTATAATTGACATTGTCGAGTTTTCCTTCCAATGCTGCAGAAATCATGGCTCTGGTATGGGAGAGTTTCATCCGTGAACCCACCCCATAAGAGCCGCCTGTCCATCCAGTATTTACCAACCAGACATTTGCATTATGGTCTTTCATTTTTTTGCCAAATAAACTGGCATAAACCGTGGGGTGTAGCGGGAGAAATGCAGCTCCAAAGCAAGCTGAAAATGTTTTTTGGGGTTCTGTTATTCCCATTTCGGTACCCGCTACTTTGGCCGTGTAGCCAGAGATGAAGTGGTACATGGCTTGGCTGGGGTTTAGTTTGGAAATAGGGGGGAGTACTCCGAAAGCATCCGCTGTGAGGAAGAAGATGTTTTTGGGCAAGGTGCCCAGTGGGGGCATTATGGCCTGAGGTATGTGGTACAACGGATATGCTGTTCTGGTGTTTTCGGTAGTCGTACTATCCGCAAAGTTTATAGTCCTACTGTTGGGAAAGAACTTTGTGTTTTCCACGATGGAACCGAATTTTATCGCTCGCCAAATTTCTGGTTCTTTTTGCTCAGAAAGGTCGATGACTTTAGCATAGCATCCACCTTCAAAGTTAAATATACCATTATTGGTCCAGCCATGTTCGTCGTCACCGATGAGCTTTCGCTCCGGGTCAGCAGACAAGGTCGTCTTTCCCGTTCCAGAAAGACCAAAGAATACAGCTGTATCTCCCATCTTACCGATGTTAGCAGAGCAGTGCATAGAAAGCACCTTTTCTTTTAAAGGTAACAGGTAATTCAACACTGAAAATATACCTTTTTTGATCTCGCCAGCATAACCAGTTCCGCCAATTAGAATGATTTTCCTAGTAAGATTGATGATGGTGAAATTCTTGCCTCTAGTGCCATCTACCGTTGGGTCAGCTTCGAATTCTGGAATACAGATAATGGTGTAAGCTGTTTCCAAATCAATGGTTTCGCCTTCCTCTGGCCTTAAAAACATATTGTGGCAAAAGAGGTTGTGCCAGGCCAAGGTGTTGTAAACCCTGACATTAAGCCGGTACCTACTGTCAGCACCGGCATACATATCCCGGGCAAATATGATCCTGTTCTTCAGGTAAGCTGTCATTTTGTTCAATAAACCATCAAAATGCGCTTCCATAAAGGGAATGTTGATCGTTCCCCACCAGATGGTGTTTTTGGTCTTGTAGTCAGAAACGATGTAACGGTCTTTTGGTGACCTTCCTGTGAACTTACCGGTGTCTGCCATTAAGGCACCAGTGTCTGTCAGCCATCCTTCTTTTTGGGCAAGGGCATGCTCAATAAGTTCAGGAGGTGTTAGGTTGAGTTTTAACTGACCTTTATCCAACTGTTCATGAATACGCTGTTGGTCAGTAACGGGGGATGTTTTACTGATCATAAATCTTTAAAGCTATTTGGGTATTATAAAAAGGTATTGCTACAAAGATAGAGGAATTGGAGCGTATTATCCTTAAAAAAGATTGAAAATGTACGTTTTCAAACGATTTCGATGGGTTTTTTGATGACAATTAAAGGAAGTAAAATATTCAAAAAAGAATGATTGTTCCTGTGGAATCTCAAAAAGATTGACCAAATACCATTAGGGAACAAAATGGTTCATTTTTCTCAGTTTAAGAAAAAATCTCTTATCATTGTAAATTATTAAGCTTAATTCAGGAATTATTTACCCAAATGTTAGAAAACGAAGAATCCAATAAACAGCAACTCGATAGAGGTTTTGATGGCCCATCGATGTTTGGCCACCCAAGGGGGTTAATGACACTTTTTTTTACTGAAATGTGGGAACGTTTCAGTTATTATGGCATGAGGGCGTTGCTCATTTTATTTATGACCACGGCTGTCATTGATGGAGGCTTGGGATTTGATGATAAGACATCAGGTGCAATTTACGGTCTTTATACGATGGGGGTTTACTTGTTGGCCTTACCAGGTGGCTGGCTCGCAGACAGGTTGTTCGGGTTAAAGAAATCAGTTTGGTACGGAGGGATTATTATTGCACTGGGGCATTTTACAATGGGTTTGCCGGGAATATTGGCGATGCTGGAAGGAGGGCATGTGGCCAAGGATACGTTGTCTTCACTGGATACTACTTCCTTTTTCCTTGGGTTGATTCTTATTGTGGTGGGGACGGGTTTGCTCAAACCTAACATCAGTTCAATTGTTGGACAGCTCTATCATGAAGGAAGTTCAAAAAGAGATGCTGGATTCAGTATTTTCTATATGGGAATCAATATCGGTGGATTTATCGCACCTATTATTTGCAGTACTTTTGCTGAAATAGATTGGCATTTAGGTTTTGGTGTAGCAGGTTTTGGAATGGTCCTTGGACTTATTCAGTACCGATTGACATCAGGTACGCTAAAAGGGAAAGGGGAGTTGACAGATCCAGCCTCTGAGGTGGAAGTCGCTCACCGACGTCGACTAAGGATGTTTACTTTTCTGACAATAATAGTTATTTCCTTAGTAGTTTTTTTAATGTTTCAGGGCACTATTGCTATTAATGCTGCAGCGATAGCGGATGCATCTTATAAGGTTATTGCCTTGGTGGCAGCAGGATTCTTTATTTATGTGATTCTTTTTGGTGGGTTGGATAAAGAAGAAAAGAAAAAAGTAGGAGTGATTGCTATTTTACTCTGTTTTGGAGCGTTGTTTTGGTCAGGATTTGAGCAGGCAGGTTCCACCTTGAATCTGTTTGCAGAACGGTTTACTAATCGACATGTGTTTGGATGGGAGATTCCAACAGGATACTTCCAATCTGCAAACTCCATGTTTATCATTATTTTTGCGCCTGTATTTGCAGCCCTATGGGTTTGGTTGGCCAAAAGACATTTAGAGCCCAGTTCTCCTATTAAATTCGCCTTTGGCCTGATCCTGCTCGGGATAGGCTTTTTAGTGATGTATTTTGCAGCTAAAGTAGCGGCAGCGGGAAGTTTAGCCGCTCCCACCTGGTTAATGTTTACCTATCTGTTTCATACTTTTGGAGAATTGAGCTTAAGCCCAGTGGGATTGAGCTTGACCACAAAGCTGGCACCGAAAAAATTTCAAGGGCAAATGATGGGAATGTGGTTTTTGTCTGTTGCTTTGGGCAATTTGGTTGCTGGCATTATCGCTGGGGAAGCGAGTGGAGGCTCCAAGGAAGCAGTAGCTGAAATGCCGGATCAGTATATGTTAATTGTAATGATATCCATAGGAGCAGGAATTGTACTCATGTTGATTACCAAACCTATTAGGAAATTAATGGGGAATGTTAGATAACTAAAAAGGGGAGCGATCATCGCTCCCCTTTTTAGTTATAAAGTAAACCCTTATTATTTTTCCTTTTTATTTCCTTTGAATAGACTGTTTCTGATGTCCATGTTGGAAAGGCCAGCGCCCAAGCCAATAAGGATACAAACGATAAGGATGAATAATTGAGCTCCTGAACCCAGGGGAGAATTGAATATTTCCAGTAACATATCTGAAATGTTTTAAGTGAAGTCTTAAATTTTTTGCAATTTAATAGCTCAGCCTCATTGGACAAAATTAATTTATAAAAACTGGGCTATCTTAGGAGAAAGAGGCCCAGTCTGAATACTAATTAGTCAAATTCGTCATCCAAATCGTCTTCGAAATCGCCAAAATCATCGTCTTCGAAATCGATTAAATTGTCTTCAAGTCTTTCATCATCGTCATCATCTAGGTCATAAATGTCCTCGTTGAGATCATCCATATTGAATTCGTCATCTTCCTCGAAGTCATCGAATTCGTCATAGTATTGTTCAGTTCCTCTTGCCATAACGTGATAGGTTTAAATAAGATTAATCGGCAGGATTTTACGCTATTTACAACAAAATTTAATTTATTTCAATAAGAAAATTTATTTCCTCACAGGCGTAACAATTTCAGGATTTGATCAATAAATGAGAGGGGCAATTAGAGAAGCAGTTTTTTGCAGTAATTATCGGTAATTGCTATTAATGCTGATTATTGATGTTGCTATTTTTTATTTGTCAGTATTTTGTAAGGTTAGTTGTGAAAAATGCATTTATTTTTAAATCTCATTACATAATGTGTAATAAAGAGAGGTGGTAGCCTAAATTTATTCCTTAGGTTTTGGATACGTCGAATTCATAAATTGATGAAATCGGTACGTACGTTTACATTTTTTTTGATTACCTGTACAGAAATTTACTTTCCGAGTTTGTTTTTTAAACCATGAAAAATGTTTTTTAAATTAATTTTAATGTATTTTGTTTGTTTTCTTGTCGTCATTCATATAAATTAGTGGTGTGTATTAGGGTACTGTGGACCAGTCAAGTAAGCCTGGTAATCGATTTCATAGATGTATCCTGATAAGCACTGAATTAAAAATTTACAGCTGTTAAAGAATACTAATAAAAATAATGTTTGGATGCTTCATCGGTTCGTAAACCGTCATGGGTGGTTTACAGATAGTAAATGGGTTAATGAGAAAAATTTCGAATTTTTATTAGAGAAACTATGAATAATATTAACAAACTTGTCGCGGGTTTTTTCTTTATCTGGGACACTGTCATTTTAGGAATTACTTTTCTTGTTTCACTTTATATCTTTAAAGATACAAGTGTTCAAGGATTGGATTGGATGCTCTTCATGGGGCTTATTTCTATATGGCTGGTAATAGTGAAATGGAGAAAGCTATATTTCTTTGATGTCAATGGGGATCTTTCAAACAGAATTTTAAATTATGTAAAGTCCAGTGCCATCTTAGTGGTGATCTTGGGCTTGGCTTATTTAATATTCACTTTTCCTCCAACCTTTAGAAAAGTGGTGCTTTCTTTCTCTATCGGATTTCCTTTGATTGGCATTGTAACCAACTTTGTCATCTTAAGTATAATTAATCGACTGAAGAATAGTGGAGGGGTTGGTAAAAATGTCCTGGTGACGGGACAAGGAGAAATGGTCAATAAGGTGAATTCCTATTTTAAAGAAAATCCTAAGAACGGATATCAGGTAAAAGGTGTCGTGAAATATCAAAATGTGGCAGAACCTGAGTTGGCAATAGAAGGCGGCGAATACGTTAGTGATTTAGAGAGTATGGGAAGCTACATAAAAGAGAATCCTGTAGATGAAGTTATAGTAGCTCTTCCAATTCAATATTCAGAGGAAATCAAAAAAATTCTAAATACAGCTGATTATTACGGAACAAGGGTTAGGTTTGTGCCAGACTATCAAAACCTTCTAGGAGAAGACTGCAAAGTGATCAGGCAAGGGAAAATGGACATGGTAAACGTGAGACAGATGCCCCTTGATGATAAGATTTCTGCCTTTATAAAGGAATGTTTTGATTGGTGTTTTTCCAGCTTGGTACTTCTAATGCTGTCACCATTGTTCTTTTTAATTGTGTTACTTATTAAACTTGATAGTCCAGGTCCAGCTTTTTACTGTCCTGAAAGGATTGGGAAAGGTGGGAAGCCGTTTAGGGTTTTTAAGTTTAGGACCATGAAGGAAAATGACAGTACGGGTAAGGCCTCAACGGTGGAAAATGATCCTCGTATCACCAAAGTCGGTAAAGTTCTTAGAAAGTACAGTATTGATGAGCTTCCTCAGTTTGCCAATGTATTTATGGGAGATATGAGCGTGGTAGGGCCAAGACCTCATAGGACATACCTTAACGAAGAGTTTCAGCGAAGCGTGGATAAGGCAATGGTGAGACATTACTTTAAACCAGGTGTCACTGGATGGGCCCAAGTAAATGGATGGAGAGGTCCTACAGAAACAGCTGAGCAGAAAGAGCAACGCATTGCACATGACCTTTGGTACTTAAAGAACTGGTCAATGAAATTAGATCTTAAAATTATATACTTAACAATTTTTGGACGTAAGACACACGGGACCGCTTTTTGATAAATATCATATGGCATGGAGAACGAATCGTTCTCCATGTTTTCTTTGATTTTTTGGAAGATACTTGAAATGTTGTGTTTTACACATTTTTTTGTTTTTTTATTTTTATAACTCTGTCAATTCATTCTGAATTCGAATTTTAATTTTACAAAAAATAATATTGATTCTGATAATTATAAAGTTTCCTTCATATAAACTTGTGGAAAATAGTGTCAAAGTGTAGAATTATTTCCACATATTCTAATGAGAAATTTTGTTTTTAAATTTTCAATAATTCAATTTTATGCATATAATTTTTAATTATTTAAATAAAGGTATTTGTTTTTTATCGAAGCCTTAAAAAATAGTTTAAAATAAGTATGGTAATAGTGGTTTTTAATATTAAAAAGTTTATTATTTTTTAAATAATTAGATTTAAATAATATTAAATTATCCTTCAATTTATTTATACTGTTTGTTTACGTTATACATGTATTCATACCTGTTAATAAGTTGTTTGTTTATTTATCTAAGTGCCTTATATCCAATTGGTTTACGTGGTATGGATATTGGAAAGTTTGCGCTAGCCAGTGTTAATCACCCGAATGATTTACTCGCTGACGTACAACACAATTTACTAACCAACATACCACACTTATGAACATTACTATCCGAGAGGGACCTTGATCAAGGGTCATTTAGAAAATCACTTAAAAGTAATTATCACCTAACCAATTTATTTAATGAAATCTATTACCAATTTAACCTGCAGGGGAATTCTTGCAGGAATCACTACAGTTTTGTTTGCGAGTTCTTGCCAACTAGATGAATCGCAACAGCTCGATATTCAA
Source organism: Echinicola vietnamensis DSM 17526 (assembly GCF_000325705.1). Taxonomy (NCBI): domain Bacteria; kingdom Pseudomonadati; phylum Bacteroidota; class Cytophagia; order Cytophagales; family Cyclobacteriaceae; genus Echinicola; species Echinicola vietnamensis. The sequence goes on from NC_019904.1 coordinate 3,540,260, forward strand.
GAGAGCACAGAAATTGCCGAAGTAACGACCCAATTGTCAGGCTTATTATTTGAGGAGGATTTTGAAGGAGACAATCCTCTTTATGGCGTGCACACACAGGGGGCAGAGGATTACAGCGTGAGAGTGGTTTCTTGGAGATCGTTCCAGGGAAAAAAATGTGCAATGTTTAGACTAAAATCATCTGATGAAATGGTGGCAAATGGAACTCGGTCTGAACTTTTGGTCAATAATGGAGCTCCATCTAGTAATATGTGGTACAGTTTTGCTGTTTACTTTCCTGAAGGAGGTTATGAGTATGACAGGGCAAATGAATCAATTTCCCAATGGCGGCAAAGTTCTGGAGGACCATCACTTTCACTTAGAACGTCAAAAGATGATCTATATCTCAGAGTTGTTTCTCCACATAACGAAAATAAATGGGAAACTATAAACATGGGGCCGATCATTAAGGATGAATGGACAGAATTAGCATTTCGTATTCATCATTCTTCAGGATCTGAAGGTTCTATTGAAGTATGGAGAAATGGTAATAAGGTCGTTAATTACCAAGGGCCGAACCTATTTAAAGGACAAGGATTACCACATTGGAAGGTAGGAATCTATAAGTCTATATGGAATTATACTGAGACTGATACAGATTTGAGGTCTTTGTATATGGATAATATACGCTATGGCGATCAAAACACCTCTATTACAGATTTGGTTACAGGAAGTATGCTAAATTTAGCTGGTACTGTTATTTCGGATCCAAAGGAGCCTAAATTAATCATTGCCAATGCGGATACGGAAACTCTATGGGAAGATTTACATCCAGGGAAAATAGTATATTTTTCTAGATTAGGCACTGAGAAATTCAGTATTTATGCAGATGTCGATGAGAGAGTTAAAAGCGTTCGATTTGATTTACATCGTCTAAATGGAAATGGTAAGTACGATTTGATTCATTCTCTTATGGATGGCGGCTTCCCTTTTCTTTTGTTTGGAGACGATGGAAAAGGTAACTTTTATTATGGTAATGCGTTCCTTGAATCAGGAAAATATAGAGTTGACGTTGCTGCATTTGCTGATGAGAAAGGGGTTATCCCGGTAGGAGACAAGATGTCGTCGACCTTTAAAATTTACTAATACCTTTTATAAAAACGGCTCAAACCAATGCTGGTTTGAGCCGTTTTTGTATCAAAATATTAACTTTTTATTTAAACTTTTAATCTTGTATCATCATGCGGATGAAGAAACAGGATCAGGAGAGTTTTTATACTTTATGATTTTAGCCGGAATTCCTCCAATAACACAATTATCAGGAACATCATGAGTTACTACACTACCTGCAGCAATAGTTACATTGTTGCCAATTTTTATTGGCCCTAATATCGTAACACCTGTTCCAATATAGCAATCTTCTCCAATTAAGACTCTAGGATCTTCTATTCTTGGCTTTTTTTTCCCTATTAACACACGAGGAAGAACTGTACAGTTTTTACCAATGTTAGCAAAAACCGCAATGCGTACAAAGCCAGAATGAACTAAATGAAAGCCTTCTCCTAAAGTATTTGGATGAATATAAAAGCTAAATTTAAGCTTCATTCTTCTATGATTCCAGTATCTCCAGGCTAATGGTAGGTAGTCCCACGGATTTTTCTTTTTATTAAGGTAAAACTCTAGGTATCGTAAATTTTTAAAAAAACGATAAACCCTGTATCCTTCAGAATAAGAAATCCACATTAGAAATGGTCTCTTGATGTTGAGTTTTGCCTTTTCTATTTTCAAGACCCTATTCAAGTCTTCTTTGGTTTTGATTAATTCCATTGGTTTAGTCGCAGTACATTTTTTGCTTGAGGTAGAATAATAGTAGTGACCATTTTGTATAATGGAAGTATTTTAAATGATGTTACGTAAATCATCTACCATACTTTTATAATTACCAATAATTGAAGGTCTATTCTTTTTGAAGAAATATTCTTATTGTTTCTGCTCATTAATTTAAGGCGCCTTTACTTTTGTGAATTAGGATCCATGCGATGAGACTTCAAGAGACGCTTTTATAGATGGTCCTTTTTTATTCACTTGTTGCTTTGATGGAGCATACTGTAAAACTTTTTCGATCATATATTCAGTTGTATCTATGCTGTTTTTTAAGAGTTTCAATCTTCTATTTTTATAGAGCTGGTCATTGCTTTCTACAGAAAGAATTTCAACAGCTTTTTGTATGGCTTGCTCTTGATCATTAGGAGTTTCTGTGAAATTATAAACCAGCTTATATTTTTTTTCTTGCTCATCAGTATAGCCACGACCGTCGTTATCTAAAAAAATAGCAGGAGTGCCTAAAACAGCGGCCTCCGAGGCCATTGTAGCGCTTTCGCCAAATAATAGGGAGCTATAATAGAGAGCATGATGTATTTTATCAATTGGGATTTTTATACGAAATTTTTCTAAATCCTCAGGAAGCTCACTTTCAGAAGTTATAAGTACTCGAGCATATTTAGAAATTTCTTTAATGGCTTTTCGTTTGTTTTCCATAGACATGCCTGAATGGCCAAAATCATGGACAGATCCCCAAGCCACAAATCTGATAATGACAAAACGCTCTTGAGGCTTTACACCAATAATGTCTAATATAGTTGGGTCTGGAGTGAAATAATTTGGATGTAAGTAAGAAAGTTCCATGTAGCCGTTGAAGCGATGATGCTTTTCACCTAAATCTGTTCGGTAACATGCCGGAGTGTGAATGGATGTGGCATAGGGGACTGTTAGCTTAGCATGGAGCGTAGCATGTTCCGTGTCACTGAAAACAATTGATGGTTTGTTGATTAATTTTGCGATATGTGAGGGGTAAGGATGTAAAAAATTCAAAAATACATCTGGTTTAAATTTTTTAGCTATCCTAAGTAGTTTTAAATCAGCATATAGTAGGTATAAGAATTTTCCAATAGCTCCATTTTGTCCTTTTCCACGGTTTATGAAAGGGATATTGTATGCTTTGAGCAATTTATGTTCAATTTCTTTGTTTCTAGAGACAAACAATATTTGGTGACCTTCATCTGCCATTATTTTGTATAGGTTCTTAAAATAATGAACGTGAGCAGGGTGATTGATATCAATTAAAATTTTCATCTGAGGAATAGTTTTTTGATGGCCTTATTTTTCAACAAAATTCACGTTAAGATGTTTGGTAATCTTAAAGTATGACCGGGATTTTGCTAAATAATAATTGATAGAAGTTTAAAAATTCTGGTTGGTGCCTATTCTAATGCCGATAAATAGATACTTTTAAGCTTAGCTGCTACCTTTGGTACAGATAAACCAAGCTCAATTAATCGATTCCGTCCTTCACAATTATCTAAAGATATAACATTTTTGATTTTGATAAAAAGATCTTCAGACGTAAAATCACATATTGAATATCCATTAGTATTATTAATCAAGTACTTTACATCTCCGACATCCGTAAATACACCTTTACAATTGCAAGCCATTGCTTCCTTGACAACATTAGGTGATCCTTCTTGAAATGAACACATGATTAAAGCGTCCACAGCATTTAAATATTTGAAAATAAGATCATGGCTTATGGGGTAAGGCGCCAATACGTTAATTCCATTTTCTGCTAATTTATCTTTTATGGAGAGTAATTGATTATAGTTCTTTCTGCGATCTTTCGGGTTTCCAAGGAATAGGACATACTTTTTATCTGGCGATAAGTTGAGCTCTTCTCTAAAATTCTGCTCATATGGATGAAGGTTTTCCATATTTACTCCATTTGGTAGAAGATGACTTTTACTCTTTTGCCAAACGACTTGTTCTATATTTGGAGATTTTGAAATGATTTTTTTTACAAAAGGCTGAATCAAAACGCTCAAAATCGTGAGGTAGTTAAGACTGGGTTTATTTTGAGATAGTTTATTCACCCTTCCATAAGCATCAGTTCCCATTAATGAAAGGACGATAGGTAATCTTGGGTTGGCCAATACTACTACCCAAGCGGAAAGTGTGAAATGTGCATGAATTAGATCGTAAGAATTAGTCCTCAAATGTTTCCGTAGTCGTTTTACGTTTGAGTAATATCCTTTAGGACCTTTTCCTATCACTCTGAAATAGTCTACTTCCACGTTTTGGCTCATTAAAGAATCTCCTTGAACCTTTATGAAAGGAGCGACATCAAAATTTTTCAAATTGCCAGAAGAAACAAATAGGACTTTCATAATACTTTTTGAAGCTACTTTTGCTTCATTTTTTTCGTTTTTCGACGTGGCAATAGAAGGAGTACTTAAATTATATGCCATATTTATTTGAATTGATGAATAGTTAAAAAATTATCTTGTTGAATTTTATCTTTTGAAAAAGATGCTATTTGCTTTTGAGAGCATCAAGATAAATGCTTTTTAATCTTAGTGCTATATTTTGAGTGTCCAACTTTTTTTGGATGAGACGCTCCCTTCCTTTGCAAATAGACATCGCATCTACCTTTAATATCTTTTTTAAAAGGTCACTTTTATTGAAAGAGGTTATGGCGTAACCAGGAGTATTACCAACAACCTCCCTTATATCTCCCACATCTGTGAAAACCCCCTTGCAGTTTGAGGCCATAGCTTCTTTTACCACATTTGGAGAACCTTCCTGCATGGAACATACCACTACCATGTCCACAGTACTTAGGTATTTAATGGTAGAGGAATGACTGATAGGGTAAGGGGCAATTATTTGAAAATTATGGACTTTAAGGTCTTCTTCAATTTCTTTTAGGAATTGAAAATTTTTGTTTCTATCATCTTTTTTACCTAAAAATAAAATGTACTTTTTGTCCCGAGATAGATTTAATTCTTCTTTATAATCAGTTCTTTTTCCATCAAATTTTGATAAATCTACTCCGTTTGGAAGAATGTAAGATTTGTTCTTTAACCATACATGATTATCAATGTTCTGCGATTTGGATATTATTTTTTGGACAAATGGCTGTATGAAATAAGTAAGCATGGTGAGGTGGTTGAAGATTTTTGTGATTTTCCATTGACTTTTAACCCGTCCCAAAGCGTCTGTCCCCATCAAAGATAAAACTAAAGGCTGCTTAGGAAAAGTAAGAGCAGCTACCCAGCCGGAAAGTGTAAAATGAGCGTGGATAAGATCAAAATCATTCTCTTTAATGAATTTTTTGAGGTTTTCTATATTGTTTATATAACCAGAGGACCCCTTACCTTTTATCTTAAAGTAGGTTACATTAATGCCCACTTGGGCAAGTGATTCACCTTGAACTCTTATAAAAGGGGCTAGATCAAAATTTTTTAAATTCCCAGAGGATACGAATAGCACATTGATGGTTTTTTCGGGAAAGGAGTTTGTTAGGGTTTTGTTTTTGCTAAACTCAATGGCAAAAGTGCCTTCATCCGCGTCTTCCATTAATGTTTCATCTATGAAATTACTTCTTTTCATTTTTGAATAATTGAGTACTAAATAGAGGTAGGTAGTATTGTCTGTAGTGTAGTGTTTTCTACTAAATTATTATCTGAATGTTGATTTGGAATACCATATTCCCAAAATACGACACAGGTTTTCTTCGTGTGACGCTCCTTCCAGAAATCCCAACCTAGGTAAGGAATAAGGGTTTGTGAAATCATTTTTTCTAAGCGGAGTAGCTTTTGTGGTAAAAGCCAACTTGAAGCCGTTTTCTTTTAAAAGGTTACTTTCTCTTTCTCCATAATCCCCATTAGGATAGGCAAAGGTGTCTACTGATTTTCCCGACCATAAGGACACCTTTTCTTTGCTTATTTCTATTTCCTTCCGAGCTTCCTCATCAGTACAGTTTGGTAGTATGGGATGGGAGTGAGTGTGCGCTCCAAAACTAATATAGTTGTCTTCCTTGACGGATTTGATTTCTTCTATAGTCATAGCCTCTCTGTTGCCTTGGGTTGTTTGGACCTTTAGTTTTTGATAGAGAGCTAGCCTTTCTGTATTAGGTAGTTTTTTCATCTGCTCAGAGTTGGGATATCCCAACTTTTGTCTACTAGCCTTTTTTGCTGTTGAAAACCAATAGTAACCTTCTTCGATTGCTTCTGTAGCTAGGAATATGGTCAGTGGGACTTGATGGGCCTTTGCCACTGTTGTCATGTTTTCTATATTGGATGCCCATCCATCATCTACAGTGATCAAGACTGCTCCCTTGGGAAAAGGAGCCTTTTTATAGATTACTTCTTTAAGGTTATCGATACTGATAAACTTAAAGCCATTGTTTTTAAGCCAAAGAATTATTTTTTCAAACTCCTCTTTACTTGGCTTGTGGAAGTAAATGGATAATATATGTTTCCCCTTAAGCGCTTTTTTTTTAGCGATATTCAGAATACCCAATTTAATAACTGCTTTTGCAATCATTTGAGCGTATATATTTCGTCGTTTCTTATTCATGATTTAGAGATATGGATCATACAAAAAAGTGAATTTGATCCTTGATTCTAGTAATTATGATTGATGGTCTAATGATGATTTCGAAGGAATCAAATTTGCGAATAAGGAGAGACTCTCCGGTAATTCTTGTTCTTTGATTATCAACCTTACCACGTTCCAATTATTTCTTAGGTGAAGGGTAAGATAAGAGAACTCCATGTAGTCTTGTGACCTTTTATGGCCATCAGGTTCTTTGGTTCCTCTTGGAATATACCATATAGTTCCGATAAGGTGATCCCCACCTTTAATTGCATAAAAGGTTTGACCATTTTCAATTCTGTAAAGAGCATCCGAAAGAAATTCTGTTTTTTCATTGTTTAAAGGGAAACTAAGAAGGTCTGCTATGCTGTTTTTTTGGTAAGTAATGGATGATGTTTCTCCCTCTAATTCCGGTTCGTTGGATGTTAGATTAATTTGATTCCCCTTGATAATCAGTTGAATATTTGCGTTTTCTTCACTATTGTTTTCAGTTGTATTCTTTTTTATGGGAGAGGTGAAGAGTTTACTGAGTTGTGATGCCTTTTTTGTGTTATTTCCAATTAATGTTTTAGCAGTTGTTTTCAGTGCATCCTTTACTTGGTTTTTCTTGGTGGTAAACACTGAGTCCATTAGTATTTCATGGGTGGTGCTGTAGCTCGTTGCAAGTTTTGATTTATATCCATCTATACCACCAGGTGTAAGATCGAAAAAATTATAGTTTTCTTTACTTAGGTAGATTCCTAACATCAGAAAGTGGAGAATGCCTGGGCTGAATTTTGAATAGAAAGGAGAATGGGTATTGAGTCCCTGAAGGTGAACAGTGTCATTTGAAATAAACCCCACATTTGAAGCAATAATTTCCTCGTCCAATTTCAGTATACTGGCATGTAATAAATTGTGTTCAAAGGCCTTGGATAGAAAATCAATTCTTCTAGGGTCTTCGAGAAATGCCAGCTTGCCATAAATAGCCCCTTTTCTAAATTCATTTTGTTCTATTAGATTCGGAAGGATTGCCCTAAATTCTTTGGAAGAAGTTACCCTTTCAAAGGATAGTTTACCTTGGCGTTTTAGCCGGTTAATTTTCTCTTTTTTATTTTTCTTTTTAAGTTCTTTTTCAAGAAAAACCTCATCACATTGCATAATTGGCTGAGAATAGGCTTTTAAGAATATTGAATTCTTAAGCTTACCATTGCTATTGAGCCATTCGAGAGGGGTTTTTGAAGGGATATATTTTAGGTGAAGGGAATAGTCCTTCCTGATGGCATCCAATGCCTCTTTGATGAATTTATCATTGTTTTCTGAAGAGGATAGCCATACCTGGTATTCTGCGAGGTTATTGCCCGGATAGGAAAGTTTTCCGTTTTCTTCAACTAATGTAAATAGACCCGTCATACTCTCTCCATTCCAATCTGTGATCATAAATGGAGTTTGATCATTAAATTTAGCATACCATGTGGCTATAAACTCTCTTTTTTGAAAAACAGTGGACCATGGACATTCTTTTACTAATTTATCCCAACCACTGCTGAAGTTACAATGGTTTATCAACTCCATTACTTCTTTTCCTTTAAGAATTTTCATGATGTGCCTTTGATTTATCTGAAGAGAGGGCCCTTTCACATTCAAATACGTACTTTTCGAAAGCGGATTTATTATGCTTGAAGATAGAATGGAAATAACTTTCTATTGCTTGTTCGGAAACCGTTTCATCTTCATCTAGCTGATCATTTGCTGACATCCAGATACAGGCCAAAAGACGTTTTTTATCAGTCACTGTGTAGAATTCGGCTCCCTTGCTTACCAATAAAAAGGCTTTTTCCAGAAATCCCCACCTGGACTGTATAGTGCTGTTTTCATTGTATTTAAGCAAATCAGTAATGCTGTTTTTGTTAACGGATAAGTTGTTAATGTCTGAGGGGAAAGCCCATGAGTCAGTCGACCTGTTCGGTGAAAAGAATGAATTCGTTATTCCTTTTGTTTTTTCTTTAATTAAATAAATCTTTTTCTTCATGTTAAGCTCAAAAGTCATTGGGCGAACATCAAACTTTATTAGGGTATTGTGAAGATTTTTCCTAAGGAACTTCTTGAAGCCGTACTTTATGTTTTTACTTAAATGAAGTTCCACTACTTCATCTCCACTTGTAGAAACCCGTTCTTTATATCCGTCATATCCTGGTGTAAGGTCAAACTTTTGGAAACCCTCTTCTTGTAACATTTTTCCGAGCATATATAAATGAACCAATCCAGGTGAATGTTTTGAATGAAATGGTGAATAACTAATCAATCCGGCAAGATGCATCCAACCTTTTCCTTTCATTCCAATAATAGATGAAATGGTTTCTCCATCTAATTTTAATGCAGTGACATGTAGAAGGTCTTGTCTGAATAAATCAATTAGGAATTTGGTTCGGTTTGGATTGGATTTTGAAGGGAGTTTATTAAACATTGCTGCTTGTCTAAAATCTAAAAAGACAAGGATCTCATCGAGTATCTTAATGAATTCATCTGTATCCTTAACTTTAATAAATTCTACAGCTCCGGCACGATGAATTCGATTGAATTTGGCCTTGAGATGTCTTTTTCTAAACAGCTTTTGTTCTTCCACAAGCGAAAAATCCATCAACGGACGATGGTGCTTGTGTATTACGGTATGCTTTTCCGTAATTGATGTAATAGATTTTAAAGGTTCGATTATGGATGCATCAGGAATGAATCTTAGGCTTAATTTACAATGAGGAAACTCTTCAAAGAGGGCTTCAAAAGCTGTTTTGATAAAAACTTCATTATTGCCACTTTTTACAAGCCAAGCCTGATACTCCGCATCGAATTTTCCTGCACCAGTGATTTTTAATGGACTGTTCTTCTTTAATTCTCCATCTGGCTTCCGTGTAGTCAATGGCAAAAGGCCAATTAATTCACCGTTTTTATAAACAGTAAGTAGAATTGGCGTAATATCCTTTTTATTGGCCAAATACCAGGTTTGTACAAACTGTCTTCTTTGAAAAATTGTAGCCCAGCTCGTATTTTCGTAGAGTTCGTCCCATTTTTGTTGGAATTTAATGTCCTTCAAAATGTCAAAAACGCAATTCCCAGTAAGAATCTTTGAAATTGTTGATGTAGTCATCTTGTTAAAAATATATCCTAGCATAAATAGTTCGTTTTGACCAATTTTTGCACTCCGATAAATATTTCTTTTAAAAGGAGGTTGAAATATTTATCACTTAAAATGTACGCTAAAATTTTGTACTATAGAGTATGCCTTTGAAAATTGGAATTTTGGAGAATAGTTTCTTGGATTATTTAATATTGTTTTGCTATGGAAATAAACCTTGCGGTTTTAATCATAATTAAAGCTTCATTAAAAGATATTATATTTGGGGTAACAAAATATAATATATAGAAAGTTATTTGGGTTTTGCTTATGTGGATAGGTCTAAAGAAGTGGTTACCTTAATGTAACCTCCAAGGTTAAGCAGACTTTTTTTTGCATTGAAGTATTTCACTGACGATGAAATTTATTTGATCCTCTACCAATGCCGTGCATTCTGCCACTTTGATGTCAATTTTTTTTGTTAATTCTTTATAATTCTTTTCAACATAGGTGATTTTTTTGTCTACTTCTTCCAATAATGGAGATTGTTTGCCCCAAGTTTGGTTTCTGGATTCGACAATTAGATCAGGTAGCTCCAGCCCTCGACCAATTACGCCAGCATACTTTTCACTATAAGCCAATGAAATGGCGGGCTTTCTCATAAAGAATGTAGATACTGCTGCATGCATTCTTCCTGTAATGACCATAAAGCTGCCTCCGAGAATTTGCCTAGCCTCAGCAGGCTGTATGGTTTCGGTGATAAAAATGAGATTTTCACGCTCTGTAGAACTCATGCTTTTTTCTATTTCTTTTATCACGAATCGATCATCCGATTTGGCGGGGCCCAAGACATGCCCTAAAATAACAAATTTGAATTCTGGATATCGCTTTGTAAGGTTTTTGATAAGTTGTTTCCACATATCTATATACCCTTCTTTGTCTTCCGTATACTTATGCCATAATCCTGAGGGAACCATCGTAATGTATTTATTTGGATGTAAATCTGAATAATCTTCAACTATTTTGGCGAATTCTTGTTGATGAGGAAGTGGCATCATGGCCAAATCCCTGCTTTTTACCAATTTCTTGATGCCGAGTTCTTTAGAGAATTCAAAACTGTTGTCATCTCGAGTGATAATACTGATGTCTTTATAGAAATTTCTAATCATTGTCCTGGTAGATCCAAAGAATGGTCCAAAAGATTGCCCAGCTAAAATTACCTTGCATTTTTTATTAATGGATTTGTAAACAGATCCTTTTAGTAATGCACCCTTTTTATAGGTTTCAGATAGATCATCTCCTCCCAATACAATTAGAAAGTCAAAATTGTCTGTGATTTTTTTGATGGATTCATCATTTCCGAAAATGTACCGCTTAACTTTTGTTATGGGGGTTAATTTCGTGTTGAAAAGAGCATCAAATTTTTTCAGATCATGGATTCCTGTTCCAACTTTAAGCCTGTCTAAGTGGTAGTCGTCACATTCACAATAGATTTCTGAATTTGGAAGCAACGGTTTCATTCTGCTAATTAGGTTTAATGCCATCATGGCACTACCATAATTTAGTGTTTGCGAAATGTGGGTAATAAGTATTCTTGTTTTCATAATGTTTAAATAGTGTCAATGGATATTAAAATGAAAGGCTATAGTGGGTTTATGGCTCGAAGAACTTCAAATTGTTATTGGCCTTAGAGGGTATTTTGGGGGTCGATTGACTAAAGTATTTTTAATTGATGTTAGCCTTTTTATTTTTTTAGGTCTGCTTGATTTAACGGCTGATAAAAGGAAAATTAACAAGGGGGCGAAAGTGAAGGTGCCAATAAATCTACCTGGTACTAATACAATTAGAAGCATAACCAAAAGTGGATAGAAAACTCGCTGATTTTCAGTATTCATTTTATGATTTCCAATAACGAAATAGTGTAAAAAGAATACTAAGAAGAGCACCATTCCAACTATTCCTGTACTGTATAATAACATGTTAATGTCACTATGTATACTTCTACCATAGCCGAAATTCTTTATTCCAAAATTTATCGTGTCAAAAAGTTGAATCCCAAATAGTAACTCTTTTGGATCTTCTGTATTTTTAAAGTGCTTGTAGAGAAATAAGGTTTCCATATACCTAGGCTCTGTCTCAGCATAATTGTCCACTTCTGTAATTCTTTCTCTTTCAGCTAATTGTGCATTAAGTTGTTCCTGATACAAGGGATAAGTAAGAACCATTATGGTTAAGAGTGCCACTACCACCATGGCTAATTTAAATACAACTTTTCGATTAAGAATTGCATAAGCAATAATCGCAAAGGCTAACATTCCAACAGAGGTTCTCCTTGTAATTACGACAAGGAAAATAATATTTAAAGTAATAAATGTAATATCAATTGTTCGCAGAAATAGTGAACTGCTTTTACTTTCAAGTACGTAATGGATTGATATGAATATTATAATCGGAGCTATGTACATTCTAGAGGTACCTAGAAAACCGGTGGTAAAACTGCCACCATAGACCGCTTCACCTATATGAAGGACGTTTGCCATGATCAAATAGAGAGGAATGGCAATAAGCATGAATCTATTGTAAGGTTCGAATTCTTTTATAAAATCCCTTTTAGATCCAAAGAAATTCCCTACGATTACCATACTTAAGGAAATGATCAAAGCAAATGCTGTTTTTGCGGATAAAATAAAATCTCCAGGGTTAAATATCAGAAGAGCTATAATGTAAAGGGCTACTAAGGAAAAGACCCAATCACTTTTTTTAATAGCCTTATTGGCAAAAATATACGCCAAAACCATAATTAAAGGCAAAATATAACGAATGGCTGCAAAAACCTTTAAATCCTTATAAAATCCATCAAACATGTCGAATACTAAATAGAATACCATTAATGCATAGATGAAGTTCTTTTGATCAAAAATAAAATAGCCTATTAGTATGAGGGATAAAAGAATAAGTATCATGATGTAGATGTGTTTGACTGAGCGACCACTTGTTTATATCCTAGAATCAATTTCTTAACGAAACTGGGGGTTCTGTTAAGTAAATAAAGCTTTTTCCAAGAATGTTGGATACCAGGATATTGATTGATGTACTTGAAGTCTTTTTCTATTTTCTTACTTTCTGATAAGTAGCCTCCCCAAGCGTAGCGAGTTCCTTTGAGAATAGCTTTCATTGCTATGTAGACGTTGGCATCATTGTTATTCTTCTGATATAGATCTTGCCAAGTCTCTTTACAATTGTCTTTTTTGTTACTTCTATGTACAATTGAGCCGTCCTGTTTAATGTATATAGTAAGCGAATCAGGATGAAATGCCACAGGATAATTAAGAGCAATTTTTGCCCATGTGTATACATCCTCCCCTGAAATCATTCCAACAGGGAAACCACCAACTTTATCAAAGACGTTTTTTCGTACAATTGTAGCGCTCGTCCAAGCAATTACATATTTGAGGCATGTTTTGAAATAATTTTCTATTATTCCTCTTTTGAGATCATGATTCATGTCATAGGACTTGCCTTTGTAAATAGTTGAATGTGCACAGTTGTACATTCCGGCTTCAGGATATTCCTCTATGAGTTTAGCCATTTCTTCGAGATAATTTGGTTTCCATAAATCATCAGCATCCATAAAGGCGATGAAAGGTCTGGTGGACCGGCTTATGCCATAGTTTCTCGCATCTGAAACCCCTCCGTTTTTTTTATGGTAAAGCTTAATCCTGCTGTCTTTGAAATCTTCTACTTTTTCGACACTGTCATCAGTGCTACCATCGTTAACTATTACTATTTCAAAATCGGTATGAGTCTGCTCTTGAACAGACTTCAAAGTCCGGGTAATGTTTTCTGATTTATTATATAAGGGAATAACTACACTGAACATGGGTTAGTTCTGGTTAGAATTAAGGATTAAAAGTTCTACTGATTAGGCTCCTAGTCCCCGGATAGAGCTTCGCCCCGTCAGTCCCATCTCGTAGAACTTAGCAGGGATGTTTGATTTTAGTCTAGGTAGGAGTGTAACTCCTCTTTAGTAAATTGTGAAAAGACGAACACACATGGGGTAGGTAAGGCTGCATTTATACTGCAGCTCTTCCGCTTCCTCCTTTAAATATTTTATTGATCATGCTAGACTTATTCTTGTCATCAGAATAATATCCATAGCCATAGCCTCCATAGTTAAGTTCTTTCGAAGGAACATCATTAAATACCGTATATATATTTCTAAATCCTTTTTTGTCTTTAAGGCTATTGATGTCCTCAATAAAACTGTGATCACTATAGTTATACCTTACCACACATAATGTGACATTCACCATCTTTAATACAGCCAGTGTTTCACTGGTTAGTCCTATTGGAGGGGTGTCAAAAATGATTACATCATATATTTCTTTCAGTTCTTTAATCATCGTTTCAAACTGATTCCCAATGAGTAATTCTGCTGGATTGGGAGGGGTGGGACCCGCTACCATCAAATCCAAATTAGGGTAGGGGGATTTTTGTATCACTGCATTTACGTCATTTACCTGTTTGCTAAGGTAGGTGGACAGCCCAACGGCATTACTTAGTTTGAAATCATTGAAAAGCTTTGGTTTGTGCATGTCACATCCAACCAAAATCGTTTTCTTGTCTGCAATAGAATATGCTGAAGCTAAATTCATTGATGTAAAGCTTTTCCCTTCGCCAGCAATGGAAGATGTGATGGCTATGGTGATCTTTTCTTCTTTAGGAACAATAAACGTCAGATTGGTTCGAAGAGACCTAAATGCTTCGGCAATGGAAGATTTGTTTTTGTTAAGGACGACTAAATTGTTCTTATTACTATTATGTCCGACAGATGTTAGGACGGGGTTGTTCAGTTTTGATTCCAGTTCTTTGCGATCTTTTACTTTGACATTTGTAAAGATCATTATACTGATAATTAATACAGGCAAAATAAACCCTACGGCAATACCAATGATATAATTGGTGAGTGGTTTAAGGGGAAGTGGGGTATAAGAGGGCTTTGCACTTTCCATGATCTTATCAGGTGCTGTGTTTGAAACCATGGATATGGCTGCTTCTGCTCTTCTTTGCATCAAGAAGGTATAGATGTTTTCATTCAAAGTAAATGAACGCTGTATTCTCAATAAATCTTGCTCAGTAGATGGAAGTTTCTTGAACTCACTTTCCAGTCTATTTAGTCTTGTTTGTAAACTGGAAACTAGCCTGTCGGAATTACTGATGGTATTTTTCAATACCTCGATGATGGATTTATTTAAGTCTTCAATTTTTTTACTGACCTCTTTCACATTGGGAGCAGAAGCTGTTTGGGTCGCAAGGTATTGTGAACGTTCTGATTGGAGAAGGATTAGGTCTTGGATTAATTTATTTAAAATGGGGTCGTCTATACCGATCCCAGAAGGGAGAATAATATCGCTATAATCCTCTTTTGTAAGATAACTCTGAAGGTTTTTATAGTAATCATTTTTAAAGTTTTCCTGATTGAGTTCAGACTCCAGTTCGGTGATTTTTTGAAAAATAGAACTTCCTTCCGTACCAATGTTATAGGTTTTGTTTTGACTTCTAAAAGACTGAAGTTTATTTTCAATAGTGGATAGCGTGTCAGATACACCGCTTATTTGATTGTCTATAAAGTCAACCGTTTTTCTAGCTTGGAGGTTTTTTTCTTCCAAAGAGTTATCAAGAAACGTTTCTAACAATGTGTTAACATAATCGCTTCCTTTATCAGGTACTGTGGTGATCAAAGAAACATTTAGAATAGAACTCATTGCATCTACTGGAGCTATCGTAAGGTTTTCCCCAGTATATTGGGCTAATAAACTTTTTCGACTTCTGAGGATTACTTTGACTGCTCCAGGAGCAAGCTTTTCTACTGGAGTTACCTTTATACGCGCATGAGCAGTTTCTATCCAGCGATTGAAAGGAAAAGCCTTCGGAGTGGTGCTTATTTCTATATGCTCCAATTTTCCATCACTGGGTGTATCTAGCATATATTCATCGCTAATGTAACTAATTATGTAGTTTTCGGCATTTTTCCACTCAATTTTAAATTTGTTCTCAGTTAATTGTGGATGATTCCAGTCCACTTCAACTTTTATTGGGGATGATTGATAGATTTCGTGATCTTTAAAGATACCCTCTTGATAGTATTCTACATCAAAATCCATTTTATCCAAAACCTCATTGGCCAGATTATAGGACTTTAGTTGGTGTCCATCATTGGCCATTTTGTTGATCAATGAGTTGTTTAAATCCTGAGGCATATTGGTTAAGTTAAGAATGTTGCCTCTTTGAAGATCCTCTTCGATTAGCAACTTCCCACTTACCTTGTATTCAGAAGGCTGGGTTTGGTTATAAAAATAGGCTGCTGATCCAAATAGAACCATGGACAAAAGGATAATTGGCCAAAAACGTAAATATTTGGAGAAGAGTTCTTTAAAGTCAAAAGTGTCGTTACTTCCACTTCCCTCAGTATAATAATCAAATTCGTTGTTGTTCATGGTGTAATAATTTAGTTGTTATTGGTGGCATTATAGATTAAAACGCCAAGGGTTAGGGTGGTCACAAGAAGTTGGAAGGTTTGGACGAAGGTAGCGCCCGTTCCAAGTTCCCTAACTTTCATAGGCTCTGCATAAATGAGGTCATTTGGGCGTAGAAAGTATAAATCAGATTCCATGATCCGCTCATCCAAAAGGTTGATTTTGTATACTTTGGATCCTTCAGGGTATTGACGAATGAGCGTAACTTCGTGTCTGTTAGCGACTGTTGTCATTTCTCCAGCATTGGCAATAGCCTCCAAAATGGTTACCCTGTTTTGCAAAATGGTGTATTTTCCAGGATTGTTGAATTCTCCTAAAGCGCTGTATCGCATACCGCCTAGGCGGACTCTGACAAAGTAATCCGATGCTGAATTGACATATTGGATCACTTCTTCCTCAACCAGGGTTTTAGCCTCTTCGACGGTAAGGCCTACCACTTTAAGATTTCCGATAACAGGTAGTTCTATAAACCCTTCATCATCAATAGTATATCCTGTCATGAAATAAACGTCTCCACCGTCCGCGAGGCCACCTCGCATAGCATTGCTATTTGATGAAGCATCCGAATCGTTAAAAAGTAAATTAAGTTCTGGACTTGTGGTTCTGATGTTTACATCAAGTACATCATTTAGCTGCAATTTGTAATCTTCATACTTGTGTACCTTCAGATCACCCGAAGTGGCCACCATTTTGTCTGCATCCTGCTCTTGTAAATAGATCAACTTCTTGTTGGATATACAACTGAAAGACAGAAGGCCGATTAAGCAGAAAATTGTTAAGTTTCTTATTTGTTTCATTGTATTTAGGTTGGATAGTATCTGTAAAAGTTTTGTCCGTTAACATTGCTTAAAGGTAAAAAAAAAATATTCGATAAAACAATTTTAAATTAAAAAAAATGATGTTTGTATACATAAAAAAGTTGAAGATTGCTTTCTGATGCATTTCAAGGTTATTTTTTCGTATTTTGTAACATTATAAAAATGCGTCTCTAATGGCATTTAAAAAGGATTATTTCTCGCCATGTTTTATTTCTTATGTACTTTTGGGGAACGGTAAATGGGAGAACGTGATGAGCAAACCTGATTTTGATGATATTTTTATGGAACTGGCCGTGAATTTGGCCAAAAGGTCACACTGTATTAAAAAGCACGTGGGGGCTGTGTTGACTAAGGAAACTAGGATTATATCCATTGGGTATAATGGCCCTCCATCTGGTACGCACAATTGTGATGAAGAATTTCCGGAAAGTGGATGTAGCCGAGATAGTAAAGGAAGTTGTTCCCTGGCCATTCATGCCGAACAAAACGCCATTCTATATGCTGTGAAAAATAATGCCTCCGTGGAAGGGTCTACGTTATATGTTACCTTGGCTCCGTGCCTTGCCTGCGCCCGTATTATATACAGCATGGGCGTGGCCAAAGTAGTTTATATGTATTCTTATGCTGCATATAAAGGCCTTCCATATGATGAAGGCGTCGAGTTCCTTAAAAAATTTGGCGTGGAAGTAGAGCATTATGATAAAGAGATCATCTATGAAGACCACCTTATTTAAATGAAATTGACTTCAGGGTAAAGGTGGATATTGAATTTTTCTTTGATATCTCTTTGGATTTTTTCTGATAAGGCTTTGATGGCTTCTCCATCTCCATTTCCATAGTTAACCAGTACCAGTGGTTGGTTTTTATGAACACCCACATCACCGAAGGTTTTTCCTTTCCAGCCCGCCATTTCCAATAGCCAGGCAGCAGGTACTTTTACACCATTTTCTTGTGGGTAGAAGGGGATAGTCGGGTAATCTCTTTTCAGCTGTTCAAATTGTGCTTTGGTGAGGATCGGATTTTTGAAGAAGCTGCCAGCATTTCCCAATTTTTTAGGGTCGGGGAGTTTCTCCTGTCGGATTTTGATGACAGCATCGCTGATATGCTTAAGGCTGTAAGAGCTTTCCTGATGTCCCATGTTTTCAAGTGTAGAACGTATGGCGCCGTAACTTACGTTAAACGTAGGTTTTTTTGAAAGTCTGTAAACTACATGGGTGATGATGTACTGGTCTCGAGCAACATTCTTGAAAATACTATCTCGATATCCAAACTTACAGGTTTCCTTATCAATCTTAACGGTCTCTAAACTGTCCCGATTGATGGCTTCCAAGTGGTCAAAGACTTCTTTAATTTCTATCCCATAGGCTCCGATATTCTGCATAGGAGAGGCCCCTACGGTGCCGGGGATAAGGGAAAGATTTTCCACCCCTGCCCATTGATGGCTAATCGTATGGAGGACAAAATCATGCCATACTTCTCCAGCACCTGCTTTTACCCAGACATGGGAGTCATCTTCTTTGAGCACTTCGATACCTTTAATACTGATTTTTATGACCAGCGCGAATACATCTTTTGTCAACAGCACATTACTTCCTCCTCCCAGAATAAGTACCGGAAGGTTTTGCTCACGGGCATATTGAAGCGTCTCTTTAATTTCATGTACGGATTCTACTTCTATAAAAAACCTCGCCTTTTTGTCAATTTGAAAAGTATTATATGGCTTTAAAGAAATGTTTTCTTGTATATTCATGAATGTTAAATAGCTTGGTAAACTAGTTTAATTATTGTATTAGTGGTGTAACGAGCAAAGTTGAAGATAGATATGGGATATCTTTAGTTATTGCGAAATAAATAAGATTTTAAAAATAAAGAAACGATAAGCCAAACAAAGATTTTTGAAAGGATGAAAGAAATGATCATTAACGGTGTCCGAATCAGACCGGGCCAATCAATCAATATTGAAATAGCCATTGCCCGATTACCCACCCATACGTTGATTGACCTTCCTGTGTTTATCAGAAGGTCCAAAGAAGATGGTCCTGTGGTACTGATCAGTGGTGGGGTCCATGGTGATGAAATTAATGGCATCGTGGCCGTTAAGAGAATGCTGGAGGAAGAGCTCCTTCAGCCTGTACGGGGAACGATCATTTATATTCCATTGGTAAATGTCTATGGCTTTTTGAGTAACAGCAGGACTTTTCCTGACGGTAGGGATCTGAATAGAAGTTTTCCTGGCAATAATAAGGGTTCTTTAGCTTCTCAGATTGCCTACATTCTCACCAATGAGATCATCCCGGTAATCGATTATGGTATCGATATCCATACTGGGGGACGTATGCTGGGGAATTATCCCCAAATAAGAGTGGATTTTAAAGATAAAGTGGGCATGGAAATGGCCAAAGCCTTTGGGGCCAGGTTTGTTTTGAACTCGTCCCATATTGATAAGTCTTTTAGAAAGGAGGCTTTTAAGCGAAAGAAGCATATATTGGTTTATGAGGGAGGGGAATCCATGCGTTTGGATGAATTTTCTGTGGAAGAAGCCATAAAGGGAACGAAAAGGATGCTAAACTATTTGGGAGTGATCGATGAAGATATTCCTATGGATGAGCCGATCATCATTAAAGAAAGCTCGTGGACCAGGGCTAAAATTTCGGGGATTTTTACTCCCGTGGTCCAAATTGGTGATGAAGTAAAGAAGCGACAGGTGTTGGCTAGGATTTCTGATCCTTATGGACAAGTGAAAGTACCTGTGAAGAGCAGCTCAAATGGTTACGTGGTGGGCTTGAACAATTCTCCTGTGGTAAACGCGGGTGATGCCTTGTTTCATATTGGGAAAGATTGATTTATTGAATGTTATAGAAGGAAATTAGGGTGTTTTAGGCATTATTCTTGTTAAAGATATGAACATGACTTTTGAAAGCTATATTCAGATTCGTGAACGGAGCGAACAGCTTTGTGCCAATCTGGAAACTGAGGATTTTGTGATTCAAGCAGCAGAGCACGTTAGTCCTGCCAAGTGGCACCTCGCCCACACGAGTTGGTTTTTTGAAACGTTTGTGCTTAAACCATATCTTTCAGATTACCAGGAATTCCATCCTGATTTTAGCTTTTTTTTCAATAGTTACTATAACGCTGTAGGGGAACGGACGGTTAGAAATCATCGAGGGCTCATGACCCGTCCTACCACTGAAGAAGTGTTTGACTATCGTGGTTACATTGATGAGCAAATGAAAACAGTCCTCGAAAATGGATTGACGGAGGAAGTAGAAGCAACCATTTTGCTCGGACTTAACCATGAGCAGCAGCACCAAGAACTTCTCCTGACGGATATTAAATATAACCTTTGGCAAAATCCACTCCTGCCTGCGGTAATCAACATAAAGGAATATCTAAAGCAAGAAGAAGGAGGCTGGATAAAAATGAAGTCGGGAATCTACGAAATCGGTCATGAAGGAGAAGGCTTTTGTTATGACAATGAGTGCTCCCAACATAAGGTATACCTTGATGATTTTGAAATCGGATCCCAACTTGTTTCGAATAGGATGTATTTGGAATTCATAAAAGCTGGAGGCTATGAGAAGCCTGATTTTTGGCATTCAGATGGATGGACATGGGTCCAGCAGGAGGCTATTACTGGACCTTTGTATTGGATTAAGCAGGGCGGGGATATTAGTTGTTATACGTTGGATGGCAAAAAGGAATTGGATTTGGATGCTCCACTGGCACACGTTTCATACTATGAGGCAGCGGCTTATGCCGAATGGGCGGGGTGTCGGCTTCCAACAGAAGCTGAATGGGAAGTGGCGAATAGAAAGTTTTCATGGGGGAATAGGTGGGAATGGACAAACTCGGCCTACTTACCGTATCCAAGGTACCAAAAAGCACCTGGAGCCATTGGAGAATATAACGGCAAGTTTATGATTAACCAGATGGTATTGCGTGGCGCTTCTGTCGCTACATCTCCAGGTCATTCGAGAAGTACATACCGGAATTTTTTCCATCCCCAATACCAATGGCAATTTACTGGAATCAGACTTTGTAAAAAATAACCCATTCTTTCATGGAATCGACCATCAAAACCGATACTGAATTTGCTAAGGATGTCCTGGAGGGACTTTCAGCAAAACCCAAACACCTCTCCTCTAAGTATTTTTATGATGAAAAAGGAGACAAGCTTTTTCAAAAAATTATGGGCCTACCAGAATACTACCTTACCAAAAAGGAGTTTTCTATTTTGGATAGCCATAAAGTCGAAATTTTGGCTGATTTATTGGCATCCCCTTCCTTCAATTTAGTAGAATTGGGAGCAGGAGATGGTTTGAAAACAAAAATTTTAATACGGTATTTACAAAATGAAAAGGCCAATTTCACTTATTATCCTATTGATATATCAGGCTCTGTATTAAGGGAACTTAAGACAGACCTCCAACAGTCATTTCCTGCATTGGATGTTCAGCCCATTAAGGGTACTTACAAACGAGCATTAGAAGAAAGGAAGTGGGAAAATCAACATCCCTCGCTATTACTTTTTCTTGGGGGGAATATTGGTAATTTCACCTACCAAGAGGCGTTTAGCATGTTGAACAGGATTGCTAGATCCCTAAAATCAGGGGATTATTTATTGGTCGGCTTTGATTTAAAAAAGGATCCTGCCACAATACTGAAGGCATATAATGACGCTGAAGGCGTTACAAGAGATTTTAATCTCAATATTCTTTCACGGATCAATAAAGAGCTCGGAGGGAATTTCGATATGGCAAAATTTAAGCATTGGCCCACCTATGATCCAGTAACAGGGGAGTGCCGTAGCTATTTGGTGAGTTCAGAAAAGCAAAAAGTAGAGGTCAAGGATTTGAAAAGGACTTTTTATTTTGAAAATGCGGAGGCTATTCACACCGAGATTTCCAAGAAATATAGCCATGAAGAATTGGAGGAATTGGCCGTGAAAAGTGGCTTTCGGGTAATTCGGGATTTTGATGATCCTGACCATTATTTTACCGATGCCCTTTGGCAGAAGCAATGAAGGTTTTGTTTCTTGATAGGGGTATGGTATCTTCGCCTTCCTTTGAAGAAAACCGTTCATGAAAAGTAAGCCTTTTACCTATTTATTTTATGTCCAATATTTTGGGTATCGATATCACGGTTGGCAGAAACAACCGGGAGTGAAAACTGTCCAAGAGATGCTGGAAAGGAGTTTCAAGGGATGGCTAGGGCATGGTGAATTTAAGCTTCTTGGTGCAGGGAGGACGGATGCAGGGGTTTCCTGTATGCAAGGAGCTTTTGAGCTATTTTCTGCCACAGAGGAACAGTTGGATGGGATGGTAAAAGGGGTGAATGCATTTTTACCGGATGATATCCGGCTATTGTCCGTGGAACCTATCGGGCAGGATTTTAATATTATCCAAGATGTCAGGGAAAAGGAGTACCGCTACTATTTTTCCTATGGTGCCAAACCTCATCCGTTTTCTGCGCCTTTTGTGGTGGTTTTTCCGGAACAGCTTGACGTCAAATTGATGCAGGAAGCGGCCTTGTATTTTGAAGGCTTAAACGATTTTCGAAATTTTTGTACCAAACCAAAGTCGGATGCGGTTTTTACGAGGGAAGTTTTTGCTTCATCCGTGAAGGAATATAAACAACCAGAGATGGAGTGGGATTTGCAGGCTCCTACTTACTGTTTTAGTGTGAAAGGCAAGGGGTTTATGCGAAACCAAGTGCGGTTAATGATGGGGACGCTTTATGATATTGGAAGAGGGAAGTTAACCATCCGTGAACTCCAAGAAGCCCTGAAAGGTCATAGGAATGTATTTCCCTTGAGTGAAAAAGCACCTGCTCGCGGATTAGTGCTAAACCAGGTCCTGTTTAAAAAATAAGAGCCCTCTTCTCCTGAAAAGGGCTCTTAATAATTAGACTTCGATTATTCAAAAAACTTTTTAAGTCCTTCGATTTTTTGTGCGAGAGAAGCTTCTACTTTTCTATAGGCGTCCCTATTGGGAAGGCTTTCATTGACTGAAATATAATATTTGATTTTTGGTTCTGTTCCAGATGGACGGGCAGAAATCTTGCTGCCATCCTCAAGGTAAAATTGGATGACATTACTTTTGTCCAAGTCCAAGTCCTCTTCTGTTCCATCTGCGATATTATAAACTTTGCTTTCCTTTACATCAACTACTTTCACCACTTTGGTACCGTTGATGGCCTCAGGCCTGTTGGTCCTAAAACCGTGCATTAATTGTTGGATCTGTTCGGCGCCGTCTTTGCCTTTTTTGGTTACGGATATGAGGGATTCTTTGTAAAATCCATACGATTGATAAATCTCCGCGAGCACATCAAAGAGGGTCATGCCTTTTTCTTTGTAATAGGCCACTACTTCGGCCAACATGGCACAAGCAGAAACACCATCTTTGTCCCTTACGGCATCACCCACTAAGAAACCATAACTTTCCTCACCACCTCCGACAAACTGCTTCTTTCCTTCCAGTTCACGGATGATGGCAGCTATGTTTTTAAAACCTGTCAGAACGCGGTAACATGGGATGTTAAATCCGTGGCAAATCTCTTCAATAAGCTCCGTCGTGACGATGGTATTGACCATAAACTGATCTCCGGTGAACAAGCCGTGCTCTCTCCACTGGTTTAGCAGGTAATATGTAAGAATGCTACCGGTTTGGTTGCCATTGAGCAGTTCGTATTCGCCCTTTTCGTTAGGAATGGCAGCGGCATAACGATCTCCATCAGGATCACAGGCCAGCACAAGTTCAGCATTGACTTCCTTAGCAAGTTTCAGCGAAAGGCTAAGGGCTTCGGCTTCCTCTGGATTTGGGTAAACCACTGTAGGAAAAGTACCGTCAGGCGCTTCTTGCTCCTTCACAACATGTATGTTTTCAAACCCAAAGGTTTTTAGGGCAGCAGGAACCATTTTTCCCGAAGCTCCATGAATGGGAGAAAACACGATGCACATATCCCGTTGGTTAAGGATGGCTTTTGGCGAAAGGCTGAATTTTTTGATGTCATTGAGGTAGGTCAGATCCATCTCTGCACCGATATATTCGATCAATGCATCATTTTTATCCCATTTTACATCATCAATGGATTTGATTTTCTGCACTTCCATGATGATGTTTTTGTCATGTGGGGCGACGATCTGTCCACCATCTTCCCAATAAGCTTTATAGCCATTATATTCTTTTGGATTATGGGAAGCGGTAATCATTACGCCGCTTTTGCATCCATAATGCCTGATGGCGTAGGAAAGCATAGGCGTTGGACGCATTTCTTCAAAATACTTTACTTTGATACCGTTGGCGGTAAGGACATTGGCAGTAGTCTCTGCAAAAAGCGTATTGTTTATCCTGGAATCATGGGTGATGGCGACCTTAATATCCTCACCAGGAAAACAGGCAAGCAGGTAATTGGCCAATCCCTGTGTGGCCATGCCTACGGTGTACACATTCATGCGGTTAGAACCAATTCCCATTACGCCACGAAGCCCACCGGTTCCGAACTCCAGGTCCTTGTAAAAGGCATCCACAAGTTCTGAAGAATCTGATGCGTCCAATAGCTGTTGGATTTTAGTTTTACTTTCTTGGTCAATGTTGCTGTTTAGCCACGATTGGGCTTTGGTAATAATGGATGTGTCTGTCATGTTTAATAAAAAGCTTAAAATGAAATTCTAATTTAAGCATTATTGCGTTTAATGCCACTCTAGGTGATTAGAGATGTACAAAATGTAAAAAAACATTTACTTTTTGTACATCATAGGTTGTTCTTCCAAATCAAACTTACAAATTACCTCTTAGGTTTTGTTCTCGTTCGATAGCTTCAAACAGTGCTTTGAAATTACCTTTTCCGAATGATTGCGCTCCTTTTCGCTGAATGATTTCATAGAAAAGGGTAGGGCGGTCTTGTACGGGTCTGGTAAAGATCTGTAGCAGGTATCCCTCTTCATCCCGGTCTACTAAAATGTTCAGTTGTTTTAACGCCTCAATAGCCTCGTCTATTTTGCCTACTCGATCTTTTAAGTTGTCATAGTAATTATCTGGTACCATCAGAAACGAGACTCCCCGCTTTCGCAATTCACTTACTGTAGAAATAATATCATCGGTAGCTATGGCGATGTGCTGGACTCCAGGTCCATTGTAGAAATCAAGGTACTCTTCGATCTGGGATTTCTTTTTTCCTTTGGCAGGTTCGTTTATGGGGAATTTAATATAACCATTGCCGTTTGAAACTACTTTTGACATAAGGGCAGAGTATTCGGTGGAGATGTCTTTGTCATCAAAGGTGACCAATAGGTTGAAGCCCATGACCTTTTTATAAAAACTTACCCATTCGTTCATCTCTCCCCAGCCTACATTGCCCACACAATGATCAATGTGCTTAAGCCCGACGGAGGTCGTGTTGATGCCTTTTTCAACCCGATAGCCAGGCAAAAAAGGCCCGCTATAGTTTTTACGTTCTACAAAAGTATGAATGGTTTCTCCATATGTACAAATTGAAGCAACCTTTACCGAGCCATTGGAATCTTGGGTAATGCGGGGAGATTCGTGACTGACGGCTCCTCTTGATGTGGTTTCTTGCCAAGCTTTATCCGCATCGTCTACCCCCAATGCCAAGACTTTTACACCATCTCCGTGTTTTGAGACATGCTTGGCTATTGGATGGTCTTGGTATAGCGCCGTGGTGAGGACGAGTCGAATCTTTCCTTGTTTGAGGACATAAGAAGCACGGTCCCTGATACCGGTTTCAGGCCCTGCATACGCCACAAGTTCAAAGCCAAAAGCTGCTTGGTAATACATGGCGGATTGTTTGGCATTTCCCACATAAAATTCGACGTGGTCGGTGCCGTTAATGGGAAGAAAATCATTGTTCATGGTAAAGTGTTTTGGGTTTATATCTAAATCAAATATAATAGTTAATAAGTGAAATTAACAGTACGGAAGGAGCTCGAAAAGCTGTTTGCCAATTATTATTAATTATGTGTTTTGAGGGGGAATTATACTGTTTCATATGGCCTGTTTCTGTATTGATAGTTTGTTATACTGGTATATGGCCTTGAGGTTTTTAGGAAATACTTTGGGGATAAATTAAGATTAAAGCTTTCTTTTTGGAAACTCTCAGTGGATTATCTAATTTCATGATTCATTTGAAAATCAAGTAACATAATAATGGATTTAAATAAGTTAGATAAGGACCTAACCGCTATTGTAGAGAAGAGGATTGAACTGAGTAAGTTGACCTATGCAGATGAAGACTATGATGTTATCGAGGAGGCGATGCATGATCTGGAAGATGATTTCAATGAGGAGTTTGGGGATGCGTTGGAGGGAGAATTGGAGAAAATTTACGAAAAGCTTGATTCAGATACGGATATTCTTCTTCCTTCTGCCTATTTGGCCAATAAATACATCCCAATGTTGCCTGATGCAAAAGGGGTTGTTTCTTATGAAGTAAAAGGTAAAGAAGGGGTGCCAATTGAGTCGGAACAGTTTGATGGGCAGGATGTGCGGATCATCATCATTCCCAATCCTACGCGTTTTGTCATGCAAATAAATGGCGTACCAATGAAAGATTTGTGGCGATCACGATAAAACTAAAAAAGCCGAACAGTGGTAAAACACAGTTCGGCTTTTTTGTTTACTTAAAGTGATATTAAGGTTCCGGATAGGAGATTGTTTTCGATCTGATGCTGCTTACCGTTTATGGTTATCTTTATATTTTTATGTCTCGGATCAGGGGAGGTAAGGGTAAGACCTTCTGAAGATTTAATGAAATACACAGGAACATCAGAAGTGACTGTCAGTTTCCCCATTTTCATTTCTTTATTCGGCGTCCATATTACGCCTGCCATGAGCCCATCACTAAATTCAATGGCTTGTAAGTCAGCTGAGTTGCTTAATATTTTCCAAAAGGGTTGTTGGTGGAGGTTGTCTGCAGCTTCTAAGGAAGGTACGTTTGCGACATAATAATCGAAGTTTCCTATGTCATGTTTAATGTACGGAAGAAAAACTTTTTTTTGACGGGATGCTTCTCCTCTGTACTTTATATTAATGTCTCCCCAGGATGCTTTGGTATTGGATAATTTTACCCCAAACTTTTTTGCGGAGGAAGAGCCATAGCTAAACCCATCGTGATATACCCATCCTTCATCGGTAAGGTCATAATCACCACTGGTAGGAAATACCTTTTCTCCTGATTTCACCCAACCGGCCCATAGAGACTGGTCAAGAGAGGTGATGGATTCACCATTTGATGAGTGGAGATTTGAAACCATTGCGATCATGACATTTTTGTAGGTAAACCATGATTTATGAGCCGTAAGAATCGTATTTTCCTCGTGGTTTTTCAATTCATAGTCCATTACAGCTACTCCTGCGGCATCTGCCGAAAGACTACCTGTAAATGGTTTTCGCCTGTAACCATCCGTACCTTCTACGTGTGTAAATCCCGGTATTAAGTCCCAATTCCAAAAGGGCATCAGATTATAATATTCCTTTCCGCTTTTAAGAAAATAAGTATTGCCGTAATTCATGAATTTACCTTTTAGGTTTTCTCCATTAAAACTTTCGACAGGGAGATTCCTATTCGAAAGTATTTTGATAAAAAAACTGGCCTCATTGGAATGGTGAGTTAAAAAGTCAGATTTATAAAAAGACCGTGTTCCTTCAGGTGTGATGGGGAGCGGTCCCGTGAGACTTTTTAAAATTGAATCATACGGTTTTGGGTTTTCAGGATCGAGATCCTTAAGAAAATTGACCGTTTCTGAAGATACCGTACCTTCCAAAGCATATTTTCTGCTAGCGGCTCTATCAATTGTAGGAGGTACCGTGTAGGGTCCACGTGCCATCCACCACATACCTTCTGTTAAGAATTTTCGAAGGATATCAACTTTTTCTTGCGGAAAGGCAAAGGAAGTACCGTCAAGTTCCCAGGCGATTCTAGCGCTGATTTCTAAATATGCCCCACCATAACTAAACTGTTGGAGGCGCTCTTTGTGATGGTAAAAACTGTAATCTTCTTGGATTCCAGACGGTGCGCCGATCTGGATTTCGTTCACAATTTTTGCTATGGCTTCCTTGGCCTTTTCCTGATCATCTACGAGTAAGGCGTAGTGGAGAACGTTATCAGCTAACCAAATGAGGTTAGCTCCTGACTTATAAATTTTGATCTTGGAGGCGTAGTCCAGGATTTTCTGGTAATTAGCAGCAGTGAGTTTGTCGCCTAAAAGGATAGCTGTATTCAGTAAAGACCTGGGAATGGAAACTTGCATGGGAAACCAGTTTCTGTTTACATAATCTTCATTTAACCAATGGTCTAGCGCGGCATTTACGATGTCAACAAGTTTTTGGTTGTTATAATAATCTGAGTGAGCATCGAAATAAGCGTAACTAAGGTACGAGATACGATAAATATGGGAAGAGGGATCCCAACCAGTTTTATCCGTGTCTTGATAGTTTAGGTCCTTCCACTTTCCGGTGCTTTTATCGAATCTGTCGATAAGATTGGATACGTTGTTATCCTTGACAGTATTCCGAAGTAATACAGATCTATATTTTTTCAAGATTATATCCCCTTCGCTAGTCGTAAAGGCATATGTGCAAAAAGAGATCAAAAATAGAATAGAAAGCAGTGTTGTTTTTTTCAAGACAAATGGTTTTGAATATGTGTAATGTTAAAATAAAGGTTTTGAAGCACTTAGGTAAGTGGCTTGAGATTTTATTTTATTTGCAATATCTGTGGAAAAGGCTTCAGCCCCTATAAGGTTCATGTGGTTTGGATCATTGTAAAATGTTTTATTTCTCGTAAAGCGAGTGTCATTTAAATAGTCGATAAAAACAATGTCCTTTCTGTTTTTGAGGTATTCTATTGTTTTTGTACTGATGACTTTTTCCTTATAATTAGGAGAGGTGATTACGAAAACCTGTGTTCCTTTTTCTCGCAATGAAGAGATGAAATTATCAAAAAGGGCAACGTACTCAGGATTTAATTCATTTTTTTCTTGAACCACCCGTTGTTCATAATTTTCATCTTTTAGCTTACCGTGTTTGGGTTTCCAGCCGTCATCTTCTAATTTCCCGTCTAACCCTTCAATGGCATATGGCCGAAAAAGGTAATAGTATGATGAATTGTAAGCGTAAAGTTTGGAGTAATTTAGAAAGGGCTCGGCATAGGAATTACGGTCTACGATACTTCGAACAGCTGGATGCTTGATGTAAAATGGACGTAAAATTCCTGCGGCTCTATCAAAGAAGGAATACTCTTCTTCAGTATATTCCAAAAATATATCTTCTACATTGATAATGGCGATTTTAGGGGAATGCCTATTCGTAACACCTTCGTTCATGGCATACATGAAGGGTAGGCTCTGTCCACCACGACCTGAGTTCCAACATGTAAGTCCTAAAGATTCTTCAAATATCCTTGGAACGTAATTGCTTTCTGCACGTGAACTGCCATAAATTATAATATCCTCTTCACATTCTTTAAGGGTGTACTGGATTTTATAAAACCGGCCATCTGGACTGTTTTTTAAGGTCATATCCAAGGCCAGACCAATCACATAATCCAATGCAATGAAACTTGCTATGATGATGAATGTGTTTTTAATCAATTTCTTCATGGCACCATTTTTTTAGAATTGAAAGTAAATAAATTGACTGTTGTCAAATACCCCAAAAGTGGTAATAAACATCATTAGGATGACGATGGCAGCATAGCGTACGATAGGACTTCGATGATACAGGAACTGGTAATTTGGCTTAAATTCCATTATATAATCATGTAGTAATAGTATGAACAGTCCCATCACCCCGAATAGAAATATCCCTTTGTCCCCAAAGTAGAGACCAGTACCTTGGAAGGTGACAATTCTTTGGAGCACAGTCATGGCATCACTGACCGATGGTGCCCTAAAGAATACCCAAGCCAGGCATGTTAATCCGAATACAATTAGCCAATTGATGGCTTTGGGAAGCTTAAATTTCAAGACGTATTTTTCCATGATCTGATAGAATCCGTGGAGTGCTCCCCAGATGATATACGTCCAGTTGGCTCCGTGCCAAAAACCACTGATGATAAAAGTGATCATTAAGTTTATTCCAGCCCTAAAATCACCCTGTCTATTTCCTCCTATCGGAATATAGACGTAGTCTTTAAACCAAGTAGAGAGAGAAATATGCCATCTGCTCCAAAATGATTTAAAGGAGGTAGCGAAGTAAGGACGACGAAAATTATCCATTAAATGAAAGTCAAAAAGTTTGGCGCAGCCTATGGCAATAAGCGAATAGCCTGCAAAATCACAATAGATCTGGAATGCAAAAAAGGCATGGGCTGTAAACAATGTCAGCCAAGAGTGTCTTTCAAGTAGCATGTATACATCATCTACGTAAATGGCCAACCTATCAGCTACCACCACTTTCATAAACAAGCCCCACAGCATTAGCTTTCCACCTTGTGAGATCATGTCGTAGGAGAATTTTCGCTTTCTTGAAAATTGGGGCAGTAGATGGCTTGCACGTTCGATAGGTCCGGCGACGAGTTGGGGAAAGAAACTTACAAACGTGAAAAATGCTACAATGTCCTTAGTGGGCTCAAGCTTTCTCTTGTAAATATCTATAGTGTAGCTAAGGGTTTGAAAAGTATAAAAACTAATTCCAACGGGTAGGATAATGCTCAACCTGCTCGCTTCTAGGGGTTTTCCGAGTAATGTGAAGGCGTCGTTTAAGCTGTCTAAAAAAAAGTTGAAATATTTAAAATAGCACAAAAAACCGATGTTGATAAATACACTTAAGAACAATAGGAGTTTGCGTTGGGATACTTTTGTAGCTTTATGAAGGTTTAACCCAATGGTGTAGTCAACGATCGAACTAAAAAGAATCAAAAATAGAAATCTCCAATCCCACCACCCGTAAAAGAAATAGCTGGCGATAAGCAACCAAATGTTTTGACCTTTTACGGTGTTTTTAAGTACCAACCAGTAAATGAAAAACACTATAGGAAGAAAGAATGCGAATTCTATGGAGTTGAACAGCATAATAACGACAGATTTTAAAGAAAAAAACAATTATGTCGTTACGAATATATTAAAAAGTATTTTAAAATATAAAATTTGTATTTTAAATATATATAAAATTGAGCCGGGACATTACAGTCCCGGCTTCGATGGGTATTTAATGATGGCGATTGCCTATCTATATCCTAATTTTGTCCTTACGCGATCTAGTGTATTTTGGGCTATTTCCCTAGCTTTTGCTTCACCTTCAGCCAGTTTGGCATCCAGCTCATTCAGGTTATTCATGTAGTAGTCAAAAATCTCTCGTTCCTTACCATACTTCTCTAAGATCAACTCAAGAAATTCTTTCTTAGCATGGCCATAACCAAAGTTTCCGCCAAGGTATTTTTCACGAAGGGCCTTTGTCTGCTCTGGTGTGGCAATCAGGCTATAAAGCTTAAATACATTACAGGTGTCAGGGTCTTTTGGCTCTTCTAGTGGAGTACTGTCGGTTACGATACTATTGACATTCTTTTTGAGCTGCTTGGGAGGTAGAAAGATGTCGATATAGTTATTATAGGATTTGCTCATTTTTTGGCCATCGGTCCCTGGTATGATCATGACATTTTCATTTACCCTAGAAGTTGGAATCGCCAGGATTTCTTCTTCCATCCTATGATTAAATGCATTGGCGATGTCCCGTGTCATTTCCAGGTGCTGCAGCTGGTCTTTGCCTACGGGGACAATATCTGCATCAAAGATCAAGATGTCCGATGCCATGAGTACAGGGTAAGTGAACAACCCGGCATTGATATCGGATAGCTTATCGGATTTATCTTTAAAGCTATGGGCATTGGCCAGCATAGGGAAAGGAGTGAAGCAGCTGAGGTACCAAGTCAGTTCGGCAATTTCAGGAATTCTGGATTGGCGATAAAAGGTGGTTTTACTGATATCCAGACCAAAAGCCAGCCAAGCAGCTGCTACTGCATGGATATTTTCTTTTCGCTGTTCGCCATCCTTAATGGTAGTGAGCGAGTGAAAATCCGCAATAAAAATAAATGAATCGTTATCGTCTTTTTTCGTCAGTTCAATTGCTGGAATGATCGCACCTAGGATGTTTCCTAAATGAGGCCTTCCAGAGCTTTGAATTCCAGTTAATACTCTTGCCATCGATTAATTTTTTGTTGCAAATTAAATAAAATAGGACACAATTCGCCCGAATTTTACCGTTATTTGTGAGCATGAAAAATATCCAGTTCATATCCTTAAGTGTACTAATTAATTTTGCTTTTTTATTATCTGTTCATGCTCAGGCTGTTGTGGAATCTCCGCTCATTTGGGAAAGGCAGAAGGCATCACTTGGTTCGGTGATGGAAGAATATGGAAAAGTTACCACAGAATTTTTTGTGGCCAATGATGGTGATGCGCCTGTGATCATTGAAGAAGTAGAAACCGATTGTGGCTGTACTACGGTTGATTTTGTATCGGATACCTTGCTTCATAACCAAATTGGCGCCATCAAGGTGGACTATCAGCCTACTGGTTTTGGTGGTGATTTTGAGAAAAAAGTTGTCGTAAAAACCAATATCAACCCCGCTGGCGATACGCTTTACCTAGAAGGGTTTAACATTCCCTATCCAGAAAATGTGGCTTCCTATTATGACTATAAAGTAGGAAGTTTGGGATTTAGGTTTAGTTCTATCAATATGGGAGATGTATTTACGAATGAACCCAAAATCAAATATGTCGATTTTTATAATTTCAAGGACCTTCCCATAACCTTGGATCATGACCATAGTGGTTTGCCTGCTCATGTAAAAATTAACATGATTCCTGCTATTGTCCCAGCTAAATCCCGTGGTTTACTGGCCATCCAATATGATGGTGCAGAGAAAAATGACTTAGGTTTCTTTGATGAACAGGTGGCTTTTAAAATTGAATCTAGAGGTGATCAAGGCGTTGAATTGAGGTTATTGACCACCGTTCAGGAGTATTTTGCCCCTGTTCCAAAAAGTGAGGTCAACCAAGTTCCCCGGTTGGGGGTATCAGAAGTGGAGGTGGATTTGGGTCGGATTTCCAGTAAAGAGACCGTCCATCATGAGATTACGCTTAGCAACATGAGCCCTAAGGAAGTTAATATTCGGAAGGTGGTGACCAATTGTGATTGTATGCAATTCCAATTGCCATCCTATGATTTGTCCCCAGGAGACAAGGTAACGCTAACACTGACTTTTGATCCTTCAGGTCGCTTGGGAATTGATCATAAAATGGTGTCAATATTCAGTAATGATCCTCTAAATCCTACCCGAACCATTGTGTTTAAAAGTAGGATTGACTAAAGCACTTACTTGAAGGCAGGAATACCGGTAATCTCTTGGCCTAAAATCAGCAAATGAATATCATGGGTTCCTTCATAGGTGATGACCGATTCTAAGTTCATCATATGGCGCATGATGGGATAGTCACCGGTAATTCCCATTCCGCCGTGAATCTGCCTAGCTTCTCGCGCGATCTCCAGTGCCATGGCGACATTATTGCGTTTGGCCATGGAAATTTGAGCTGACGTGGCTTTGCCTTGGTCTTTTAATGTTCCTAAGCGCCATGCCAGTAACTGGGCCTTGGTGATTTCGGTAAGCATTTCCGCTAATTTTTTCTGGACTAATTGAAATGCGGCAATAGGTTTGTCAAATTGGATACGTTCCATGGCATATCGTTTTGCAGATTCGTAGCAGTCCATTGCTGCTCCAATGGCTCCCCAGGCAATGCCATACCGCGCGGCATCAAGACACATCAGTGGAGCGCTGAGTCCAGACTTCCCCGGCAAGAGGTTTTCTTTTGGGACTTTCACATTGTCAAAGACAAGTTCACCGGTACAGCTGGCACGAAGGGACCATTTATGGTGGGTTGTTGGAGTGGTAAAGCCTTCCATGCCTCTTTCTACGATAAGTCCATGGATTCGTCCGTTTTCATCTTTGGCCCATACTACGGCTATATCGGCTTCAGGAGCATTAGAAATCCACATTTTGGCACCATTTAGTAAGTAGTGGTCGCCATTGTCTTTGAAGGATGTTGTTAAGCCGCCAGGGTTGGAGCCATGATCTGGTTCGGTAAGGCCAAAACACCCGAGCCATTCTCCTGAGGCCAGTTTTGGTAAAAACTTTTCCCGCTGCTCTTCCGATCCGAATGCGTGGATCGGATACATGACCAAGGATCCTTGGACAGAAACCGTGGAGCGCATCCCGGAGTCTCCCCGTTCAATTTCCTGCATGATCAACCCATATGAAATATAATCTAGTCCACCCCCTCCATATTTAGCGGGAATTTGTGGCCCAAAAGCCCCAATCTCTCCAAACTTGGGGACAATTTCTGAAGGGAAATGGGCATCTTGTGCCCATTCTTCGATGTAAGGAGATACTTCCTTTTTGACAAAATCCCGGAGAGATTGTCGAATCAGTAAATGTTCTGCTGTAAACAGGTCATCGAGGCCATAAAAATCAACTCCCTCAAAGAGGTCTTGTTTGGCAGATGCGCTGTGATCCTGAATTGACGACATATAATTTTGGTTTATTGGGTTTTTAGATGGAATTTTACACTTTATATTTTGATCAAAACTTCTCTAAAGCCTCTAAAATATAGCCAAGAAGTTTGAAAAAATGACAGCAAGGCTGCAAAAAATATATCCATGAGCAAGGAGCAACCATCTAAGGAGATCATCGAAAAAATCCAGTTGTTACATGAAAAGTATAAGGCCTCCGGCCAGGACATGCTGTCCTATTTGGAGGGGCTGTTGTATGCCGATTACCTAACCTACTGGGATTATATCAACCTCGATACACTGCTGACCTTACAGCAACCCAAAACGTCTTTTAAGGATGAAAAAATCTTTATCATTTATCATCAAATAACCGAACTTTACTTTAACCTGATCATATGGGAGTTGGAGCAAATATGTGAAAAGGATAGGGTAGATGGGGGATTTTTAAAGCTGCGGTTGGAACGAATCATCATGTATTTTGACCAACTGATATCGTCCTTTTCGGTGATGTGGAAAGGGATGGAAAAAGAGCAGTTTTTAAAGTTTAGGATGTCTCTTCTGCCATCGAGTGGGTTTCAGAGTGCCCAGTACCGCATTATTGAAATCATGTCTACCGAAATTCAGTGCTTGGTGAATTTACAGGAAAGAGAGGATTACCGGGATATTAACCTCACCAATGTGGACAGTCTTTTTGACATTCTCTATTGGCAATTTGGGGCCAAAGAGCTGGCTACCGGAGAGAAAACCCTTACCTTGAAGACCTTTGAGGAAAAATATGGAAAGCAATTGAAGGAACTGATCCTGAAGTGCAGGAAGAAGAATTTGTGGAAAATATACCAACACTGTCCTGATATTGACGAAGAATTGACGGAGATGATGAGGACACTGGACCTTAAGGCAAATGTCTATTGGCCATTGGCTCATTATAAATCGGCGGTTAGATATCTCCATAAGGCTCCTGCCGATATTGCGGCAACAGGAGGGACCAATTGGCAAAAATACCTTCCACCGCGTTTTCAAAAAGTAGTCTTTTATCCTGAACTTTGGACGGAGCAGGAAATGAAGGAATGGGGTAAAGGTTGGGTTGTCAAGGAGATCTTTGGGCAGGAGAATGTGGAGTAAAAAGTAAACCACATGGCCTGTTCTAGCTATAGAATAGAATGAATTACCTGAAATATACATTAGCCAATCTATCACGATCTGAAGCGAAATAAAAGCCTTTAGTCTGCTGGTTCCGGATAGGCCACGAGCGATCCAGAAACGCTGTCGGCAAACAGGCTGTTTTTTATCAATTCAATGGATCCAAAACGGTCGTCTGGATAGGTTATCAATTGACATGTATCATTCGGGTTTACGGATAATATCCTACAAAATGAGAAAAGAAATAGAGCTTAAGTTGAGCCCCGAAGAGGCCTTTGACCAGCAGCAATTTGAAAGTATTGTGGTCAAGTCATTAGGCTTGGACGTGAAGTCAGATAACGTTATCATTCGGGCGTTAAAGCGCTCCATAGATGCGCGGGGGAGGAAAGTGAAAGTCAATGTTACAGTCGAAATATTTTTGAACGAAACCCCTCCGCCCAGGATTACGGCTTCTGTAGATTATCCCGCTATCAGTAATGGAAAAACTGTGATCATCGTGGGGGCTGGGCCAGCAGGACTTTTTGCGGCACTTCGAGTCATAGAACTGGGAGGAAAACCGATCGTGTTGGAGCGGGGAAAGGATGTACGTACGCGTCGTCGGGATTTGGCGGCCATTAATAAGGAACACCTTGTAAATCCCGAATCCAACTACTGTTTCGGCGAGGGAGGGGCAGGTACCTATTCGGATGGAAAACTCTATACCCGATCCAAAAAGCGAGGAGATGTAAGGCGGATTCTTGAGATCATGGTGGCCCATGGGGCGCGTGAAGATATACTGGTGGATGCTCATCCACACATTGGTACCAATAAATTGCCTCAGCTGGTAAGTAAGCTTCGGGAGAGCATTTTGGGGGCAGGTGGAGAAATCTTTTTTGATACCAAAGTTACGGACTTTATTCTGAAAGACGGAGAAATGATTGGAGTAGTGACCGCTGAAGGGAAGCGGATCGAAGGTATCGGGGTAATTTTGGCCACGGGCCATTCTGCTCGGGATATTTTTCATTTGCTTCATTCAAAAGGCGTCTTTTTAGAAGCAAAACCATTTGCCCTAGGGGTAAGGGTGGAGCATGACCAGGGACTGATCGATCAGATTCAGTATCACTGTACCAGCGAAAGGGGGCCCTATTTACCGGCTTCGTCCTATGCATTGGTACAGCAAACCATGTTTGGTGGGAAGCAGCGTGGTGTATTTTCTTTTTGTATGTGTCCGGGAGGGTTTATCGTTCCGGCGGCCACCTCGCCAGGAGAGCTGGTCGTTAATGGCATGAGTCCAAGTAGAAGGGATAGCAAATTTGCCAATTCTGGAATTGTAGTGGCTGTGGAACTGGAAGATATTCCGGCGCAGTATCATCGCTTCGGTCCTTTATCAGCGATGATGTTTCAGGCCGATGTGGAGAAGGCTGCCTGGCAATCAGCAGGGAGTACCCAAGTGGCACCTGCACAGCGTTTAGTGGATTTTGTCGAAGGCAGGACAAGTCAATCTCTGCTCGACACTTCTTATCAGCCGGGACTGGCACCTGTAAACATGGCCAAAGAGGTATTGCCGGAATTTATTTCAGTAAGATTGCAGCAGGCATTTAAGGGGTTTGGCCAGAAAATGAACGGGTATTTGACCAATGATGCCCAAATTGTAGGGGTGGAAAGCAGGACTTCTTCTCCTGTGCGGATCCCTCGGGACCGGGAGCGTTTTGAGCACACAGAGGTGAAGCGGTTTTATCCCTGTGGTGAAGGGGCAGGATATGCAGGTGGCATTGTTTCTGCTGCGATGGATGGTGAGCGTTGTGCGGAAAAATTAATGGAAACCTATGGGAAATAAGACTTTAAAAAAGACAGTGATTATTGGGGCTACAAGCAATCCCCAGAAATATGCTTTTTTGGCAGCAGAAATGCTTCAGGAACATGGGCAGCCCTTTGTCCCCTTGAGTATCCATGGAGGGGAAGTACTGGGGGAAAACATCTTAGACCTGAAAGAGAAGCCAGCAGTGCCTGACGTGCATACGGTGACGCTGTATATCAATTCAAGTCATCAGCCTGAATGGGAAAATTATCTCATCTCATTACAGCCAAAACGTGTCATATTCAACCCTGGTGCTGAAAATCAATCATTTAAAGAGCGACTTGAAGCCGAAGGGATTGAGGCTGTAGAGGCTTGTACTTTGGTGATGCTCAGAACCGGGCAATTTTAGCGGTAAAGATCAATAATGAGTGTTGATTTTTTGGGGTTTTGTCACTGTTTTGTGGCAAAAATGTCGTATTATTAGAGGCTGAAACTGAAATTGAAGTAAGAGGATATATTCCTCTTTATTCTTTTATAAATCCAATTATGAGTAAAGAACAAGCGTCGAATTTAGGGGAATATTCCGCGGGGAATATTCAAATCTTAGAAGGATTAGAAGCGGTAAGGAAAAGGCCCGCCATGTACATTGGTGATGTAGGGGTAAAAGGCCTCCATCACCTGATATGGGAAGTGGTCGATAACTCCATTGATGAGGCCCTTGCCGGGCATTGTGATACGATTCACGTCACTGTCCTTGAAGATAATTCAGTTCAAGTGGAAGACAATGGCCGAGGAATACCTACGGACATGCACGAAAAGGAAAAGCGGTCAGCCCTGGAAGTGGTGATGACAGTGTTGCACGCTGGAGGTAAATTTGACAAGGACACCTATAAAGTTTCTGGTGGTCTCCACGGTGTAGGGGTTTCCTGTGTAAATGCACTCTCCACCCACCTTAAAGCAACCGTTTATCGAAACGGAAAGGTTTTTGAGCAGGAATATTCCAGAGGTGTTCCACAAACGGGCGTAACGGAAATTGGCGAGACGGAAAAGCGTGGTACGATCATCCACTTTGTCCCTGATGGGGATATTTTTACGGTGACGGAATATAAGTACGAAACCATTGCCAATCGTTTACGTGAAATGGCCTTCTTGAATGCAGGCGTGAGGATATTCTTTAAGGATATGCGCGAATTGGACGAAGAAGGTAACCCGAAATCAGATGAGTTTTTCTCTGAGGGTGGTTTGATAGAATTTGTAGAATACCTGGACGAAACACGAGAAAAAATCATCCAAGAGCCAATTTACATCGAATCAGAGAAGAATGCAGTGCCTGTACAAGTGGCCATGAGCTATAATTCGTCCTTTTCTGAAAATGTGGTTTCTTACGTCAATACCATCAATACCTATGAAGGAGGAACGCATGTTTCCGGATTTAGAAGGGCATTGACGCGGACGTTAAAGGGCTATGCGGATAAATCAGGCATGCTCGATAAGGTGAAGTTTGATGTCTCTGGAGACGATTTTAGGGAAGGATTAACAGCCGTGATTTCGGTAAAGGTGGCCGAGCCACAATTTGAAGGGCAGACCAAAACCAAATTGGGTAACTCAGAAGTGGTCAGTGCGGTGGACAGTGCGGTGTCAGAAGTGCTACAGTATTGGCTTGAAGAGCACCCTAAGGAAGCAAAGATCATTGTCGGAAAGGTCGTTCTTGCTGCGCAAGCGCGTCATGCCGCCAGGAAGGCGAGAGAGATGGTTCAGCGGAAAAATGTCCTTGGAGGTGGTGGCCTTCCCGGAAAGTTGGCGGATTGTGCCAATACCAATCCTGAAGTTTGTGAGCTTTATCTGGTGGAAGGGGACTCTGCGGGAGGATCTGCTAAGCAAGGTCGAGACCGTGATTTCCAAGCTATTTTACCCCTGAAAGGTAAAATTCTTAACGTCGAAAAGGCACATGAACATAAAATTTATGATAATGACGAAATAAAAAACATTCTTACCGCTTTGGGCGTTAAGTTTGGAACGGCCGAAGATGAAAAGGAGCTAGATCTTACCAATCTTCGGTACCATAAAATCGTGATCATGACCGATGCTGATATTGATGGTTCACATATTAGAACCTTGATTTTGACATTGTTTTTCAGGTACATGAGGTCGTTGATCGAAAATGGATATGTTTATATTGCATTGCC
This sequence comes from Echinicola vietnamensis DSM 17526, assembly GCF_000325705.1. Taxonomy (NCBI): domain Bacteria; kingdom Pseudomonadati; phylum Bacteroidota; class Cytophagia; order Cytophagales; family Cyclobacteriaceae; genus Echinicola; species Echinicola vietnamensis. Next base: position 3,579,741 of record NC_019904.1, read on the forward strand.
ACCACTTTACCTCCTGAAAAAAGGAAAAGACGAGCGGTACTGTTGGAGTGAAGATGAACGGATAAAGCTGACTAAGGAGATGGCAGGTGATGGCAAGACCGACAATGTGGGCATACAGCGTTACAAAGGTCTCGGAGAGATGAATCCAGAGCAGCTGTGGACCACGACAATGGATCCGGAAAGCCGTACACTAAAACAAGTAACCATAGAATCCGCAGCAGAAGCAGATCACTTGTTTAGTATGCTAATGGGGGATGAGGTAGCTCCGAGAAGGGAGTTTATCGAGAAAAATGCTAAATATGCTAAAATCGATACCTGATTCGAAAGGTTAATGTAAAATTAATTTTCAGGGGCTATATGCCCCTTTTTACTTATATTATTTTTGCGTTTTTATCAGTATTTTTCCGATGCCATAGCGATATAGGGCTGCTGTTTTCATACAGCGCCAACGGGACTATATATTGCGTGGTGTTGGTGGTTAAAAGAAAAAATTATGGAGCAGCATACCATGGAGACATCAGAGCGAGATAGAATTGATATCAAGATCCAAAGTAGTGACTTGATCAGCAGGGATTTGAGCTGGATCAAGTTTAATTATAGGGTGCTTGACCAGTCTCAGAAATTGTCAAGGACCATCTTCGAAAAGTTGAAATTTTTGGCCATTACTGCTTCTAATCTTGATGAGTTTTTTATGATTCGGGTAGGATCGTTATATAACTATCTGGATTATGATAAGGAGCGGATTGATTATTCGGGATTGAGGGAAGACCCTTTTAAGGCGAAGTTGATGGATGATGCCCAGGGATTTCACTTTGCCCAGCATGAGCATTTTCTACATGAAATATTGCCAAAAACAAAAGCCTCTGGTTTTGAGCTCAGTAATGTCCAAAATCTCAGCAATGATGAGCAGGAAATCATCAAAGAGTATTTTTACAAGGCGGTGTATCCTATGCTCACACCAATGGTGTTTGATGGCTATCATACCTTCCCTATTTTGATGAACAAACTGCTGATCTTTGGGGTAGTGACCATCAATCCGGGAGATAAGAAAGACAATAGAAAACTCTCTTTCGTACAGATTCCTTCCAATATCCCACGTTTCTTTGAGATTGAGCGGGAGGATGAAATGGTATATGTGCCCATCGAAGAGGTGATTCGAGAGCATATTGTTTCCTTGTTCAGGAATGTGATCATTGAGAGCATAAATCTCTTTAGGATTATTCGTAACGGGGATTTTACCCTAGAGGAAACAGAGGACATGGATTCCAATTTTTTGGAAGAAGTGAAGCGCAAGCTGAATGAACGGAAGACCGGTCGAGTGGTACGGGTAGAGGTGGAGGAAGGATATAGCAAATGGATGATGAACCTGCTGAAAGACCGGTGGAATCTCCAGAATGATTCGGTCTTTAAAATCCGAAAGGAGAGTATGCTTGACTTTACCTGTTTTTGGCAGATTATTGGAGACAAGCGGTTTAAAGATCGTATTCCGCAACCGCCCATGCAGGTCCCTCCGTTAAGTTATCCGCTTACAGGAAGCCAGGATGTTTTCCAAGTGCTAAAGCAAAAGGATGTCCTTTTACACCATCCTTACAACAGCATGGAACCTATCATGGACCTCTTGCACAAAGCAGCCGAAGACCCAAGTGTAATGGCCATCAAGATGACCATTTACCGGTTGGCCAAACATTCAAGGATTACCCAAGCGTTACTAAAAGCTGCAGAGAATGGAAAGCACGTTTCGGTGTTATTTGAAGTGAAGGCGCGTTTTGATGAGGAAAATAACATGCAAGAAGCCAAAAGGTTACAAAAAGCAGGCTGTTTTGTGATCTATGGGGTGAGTAATTTTAAAACCCACACCAAGCTCTTGCTGATCGTGAAGAAGGATGAAAACAAGGTGACGCGCTTTGTGCACCTAGGCTCTGGAAATTACAATGAAGATACCTCAAAACTGTATACGGATCTGGGCTTATTGACGACTAACGAGGTCCTGGCCAATGATGTTTCTGAGTTTTTTAACGTCATTACGGGGCATTCTATGCCATCAAATTACAAAAACCTGATTACAGCACCGCAAGGGATGCGAAAGCAGTTGATTGAGTTTGTGGAGCATGAAGCAGAAAATGCCAAAAGGGGACTTCCTTGTGGTATTGTTATAAAAGTCAACAGTTTAGAAGACAGTGAGACCATTTATGCGCTTTATAGGGCCAGCCAAAGTGGTGTTCCTATCAAATTAATTGTAAGAGGAATTTGCTGTCTCCGCCCTGGAAGGAAAGGGCTCAGTGAAAATATTGAGGTGTATTCCATTGTCGGGGATTTCTTGGAACATAGCAGAATATACCATTTCCATAATAATGGTGATTCCCGTACGTATGTAGGAAGTGCTGATATGATGGTCAGGAGTTTTGAAAAGCGACTTGAATCACTTTTCAGGGTACAGGATCCGTTCTTGGAAAAGCAATTGATGAACATTTTGGCCTATAACCTTAGGGATAATGTGAATGCGTACATCATGCAAGAAGACGGATCATATTTGGCCAAATCCCCAGAAGAGGGGGAATCGGAGTTTAACATCCATAAAGAGTTCTACCGGGTGACACCGGATATCGTAGAAAATGTATCATTACTGTAAAAAGAAAAGCCGGTAAATACCGGCTTTTTTATGCTTTATTTTTATTCCGTTCATAAAGGACATTCATCACACCATCTTTTAGTCCCACATCCGGGACGATCATTCTTTTGGAATGAGCAGCTTCCATGGCTGTGAGGTAAATAGAAGTTGCCGGGATGATAACATCTGCCCTGTCAGGGTTTAGGTTGAGGACATTTACGCGTTCATCGAACGTAAAAGATGCCAAGTAAGCTTGCATCTCTTGGATTTTTGCAAAATCCAAGTACCGTTTGTTTTTTCTTGGTTTTGACAATTCGAACACCTTATTAATGTTTCCTCCGGTACCGATACAGGTAATGGCGTGCCTTTTATCAATGTTTTCTTGGATAAATGTTTTCATGGCCTTCCAAACCTTCGGGGATTCCTTGTGGTCCAAGGCTCTCACGGAACCGATTTTAAAGGACTTTGAAGCTATCTTTTGACGGTTTTGATAAATGTTAAGCTCGGTGCTTCCTCCTCCGACATCAATATGCAAATAGGGCTTATGGTCGATGTAATTCCATAAGGCAATGTTAATGAGATCAGCCTCCCGGTTACCGTCGATAATTTGGATTTTTAGCCCGATATCCTGCTTTACTTCTTGAGCAATTGCTCTGCCATTCTCTGATTCCCTCATCGCTGATGTAGCGCAGACCATGTAATCGTCTACCTCATAAAGATCTATGAGCAATTTGTAAGCTTTCATCAGTTTGATGAATTTTTCCTTACTTTCCTCACTAATCTTTTTGCTATGAAATACATCTTTCCCTAGCCTTAGGGGGAATCGGACATATTCCAATTTTTTGAAATTAATCTGCTCCTGGTGGTGGGTGACGTGGGTGATTTGGAGCCTAATGGCATTAGACCCAATATCTACTGCTGCTAACTTCAAAATATCTTTAGGTAAGTGGTTTTGTTAAAGTTGAATTCAATAAAAACGCTTCCCAAAATTATAAATTTTAAAGTAATTACGTAAATAAATTAATGCTTCAAGTTATTTCTTTCGAGATATTGCCAATAATATAATGCCACCAGCGATCGCTATTCCGCCGGCATATGGGGGCCATCCGATGTCGTTTTCTTCCGTTTTATTTACTTTCAAGGGACCTGCGTCGATGACGGTTTCTTCGGTAGTAAATGAAAATCCCGTAAAAATGAACATGGCGATGCCAATAATGATGAGAATAAATCCAGTTAATTTCATGACAAACAATTTAGATACGTTATTTCCATTACAAAAAACCTACCAAACCAAAAGATTACGCCATTAATTGCTGGAAGAGGATGTTTGCTTTTGTGTCCGGTAGCGGTATATCGATAACAGGATACATAGGATCAAAATAAATCCAACGATCAGTAAAGACCAAGTGCTTGGGAAATGATAGATCGGTGCTATGATCATTTTAATACCAATAAACACCAAGATAAAGGCCAGTCCATGCTTTAGGTAATGAAACATGTCAAATGCCCCAGCCAACAGAAAATATAAAGCTCTGAGGCCGAGGATAGCAAAGATGTTGGAAGTATACAGGATCACAGGATCTTTTGATACCGAAAAAATGGCGGGGATACTATCCACGGCAAATAATAGGTCTGTAAACTCTATTACAGCTACTACCACGAGTAGCTGTGTGGCATAGCGTTTTCCATTGATACGGACGAAGAATAGGTCACGGTGATAATGAGGATCAACTTTGAAAAATTTATGAATTAGCTTGGTGCCAAAAGAACGGCTATAATCATCGGTGTTTTCCTCTTCTGATTGCCAAGATTTAAATCCAGCATAGATCAGAAAACCTCCAAATAAGGTCATGACAATATTTATTCTTATGCTGTGGCCAGCGATTTGAACAGGAGAGAGGTAGCTCAGGTCGATCAGGGTGACCCCGAAGAAGATGAAAATGGCACGCATAAATATGGCTCCCAAAATTCCATAAAAGAGAACCTTGTGCTGGTAAGCATCAGGGACATTGAAATACCTGAACACCATGATGAAGACAAAAAGATTATCGACACTCAATGCCTTTTCGATAAGGAATGCCGTGTAGTATTCAGAGGCCTTTTCAAGTCCCATATCGAGGTAAATGTACCCACCGAAAAGTACTCCCAGTCCGATCCACATAATGGACCATTTGAGCGCCTCCTTCATGGAGACTTTATGTGACTTTTTATTAAAAACCAATAAATCTATCAAGAGTAAACCTACGATTAGGATACCGAAAATGAATAAGGTAGTGCTTTCTTCTTGGATATAGTTCATGGCTTATCGAAATTTATAATTCATGAAATGCTGAGCTCTTGTTAGGCTATTGGTGAATGCTTATTTATCAAAAGGAAAAAAAATGGGAATACAAAAGGTGGCAATGATCCAGAACATGATGTTCAGCGGAGTGCCTACTTTTAAGTAATCCGTGAATTTGTAATTACCGGGAGTATAAATCATCGTGTTGGTTTGATAGCCCATGGGCGTCATAAAACTCAAAGAGGAAGCAAACGTGACAGCCATCAAAAACGGACGGTCACTTACATCCAATGCTGAGGCAATGCTGATGGCGATAGGAGCCAGCAGTGCTGCAGTGGCGTTGTTTGACATGATGTTGGTCGAGAGGAAAGTTACCAAAAAGACTACGCTCATGATGGTCCTCGGACCAAAATCTCCCAATTGCGCTACCAACGTATTGGCAAGGAGGTTGGCCGCTCCGGTTTTTTCAAGGGCCGTTCCCATGGATAATATACCCGCTAGCATGAAGAGTACTTTCCAGTCCACGGAGCGATAAGCATCCTCTGCACTGATGGATTTAAAAAGGATTAGAAGGACCACGCCAAAAATTGCCGCAATGGGGATCGGCAACAGTTTAAATCCCGCAACAGTAATGACAGCCGCCACAATAAAAATGGTGAAGGCAATTTTCTTCCAAACCATTCTCGGGGAGGTGTCCTCAGATATGACCAAAAGGCTATCACTACCTTTGAGTTGATCGACCATTTCTTCATCTCCCCGTACGAGCAGGACGTCACCAGCTGAAATTTTGGTGTTTTTTAATTTGGTATGCAAAATGTCATTTCGGTGCCGAATAGCCAATACGGTAAGGCCGGGATAGGTTCTTCTAAAATCGATGGATTTCACGGTATTGTTGATCAGGCTGGAATTTGGAGGGACCACCATTTCATAGAGCTTGTGTCCTTGTGAGCGGAAATCTTCGTCTTTTAGTTTTAGGTCGATTTTGAGTTCAATTCCAGGGATATTCCTGATTTGGGTGAGGGTATCCTTATCGCAGCGCACTCTGATGGTGTCTTCTTCTCGGATGACCGTGTATTTATAAGCATTGATGACTTCACCGGTCTTTCGGATAATTTGGATGGGATCCATGTTATAGTCGGTAAACAACCGTGACATTTTAATGGACTTTCCAGTGTCTTCGAATTTCTTGGTTACAAATACCTCCGTGATATAATCACCCATGTCAAACGTTTCAGAAATATTCCGGGATGGTTGTCGCTTGGGGATGATCCATTGCCCTATGGTCATCATATAAGCAATCCCTGAAGCCAGAAATATCAGGCCCATTCCACTCATCTCAAAAATCCCAAATGGCTTTGCTCCGTGGCTTTGGGCGATACCGCTCACAAGGATATTGGTGCTGGTCCCCAACAACGTGCACACTCCGCCCATTAGTGCTCCAAAAGAAAGGGGCATCAAGAGCTTGGAAGGAGTGATGCCTGTGTCTTTGGCGATCTTAAGCACTGTGGGCATTAACAGGGCCACTACAGCAGTGTCATTGATGAAAGCAGATAATACCCCTGAAAAGACCATGAGTATAAACATAAAGGCATATTCATTCTTCCTACCCATCCTTAAGAATAGGATGTTGATGGTGTTTAGAGAGCCTGTTCTGAAAACCGCCGCGCTGATCACAAACATGGCACCTACCGTAATGGTCGCGGGATTGCTGAATCCTGCTACTCCTTCCTCAAACGTAAGGATGCCCGACACCATGAAGGCTAGCATGACCATAATCGAAACGGTATCGATGGACCATTTTTCAGAAAGAAATAAGACCATGGCTACTGCGATGATCGCGAGAACAGTTATGATTTCAGGTGTCATACGTTACATTTTGGCATAGTGGCCCCTCTTAATTTTTCTTCTGATGGTGAAAAAATTAATGAATCCAACAATTAAAAATACGACACTAATTCCAAATGAAATATATCCCAACCCTTTTATATTTTCTAAGTCTTCGACCTTGACCAAGGCGGTACCGCTGACCAAAAAATACAAGCTGGTCCGGATATAGGAAAGGAGGGTCCTGTTGTTGGCCAATTTAGTTCGCTGACGGGCTAGATAATCTCTGACTATTAATTCATTTTCAGATTCTTTTTCCATAATTTTGGACCGTATATTTATATTAATATCATAATAAATCTATCAAAAATGTTTTTTTCAAAGAAGAAATTTATAGCTGTTTTGGCCTTCACTTCCTTACTTTCAGCAGGAACGCACGCACAAGATCAAGCTGACAGTGTCTCACAGGTGGCCAAAGACACCACTTATTGGACAAAAGAGTTTTCTGCTGGACTCAATTTTAACCAAGGTGCTTTTAGTAGTAACTGGTCTGCTGGGGGGGTAAACTCTGTGGCCTTGGGCGCGATCCTCAAGGGAAAGGCAAACTACCTTAAGGGAAGATGGAGCTGGGATAACCAGATGGAAATGCTTTATGGGGTAGTGAAAAATGAAGGGGAAGATGGTAGAAAGTCGAATGATAGAATATTTTTGGATTCGAAGGTGGGTTACAGTGTCTCTGAGCATTGGGATGCTTATTTTTCTGCAAACTTCCTCTCCCAATTTGCCAATGGCTATAATTATGATGAAGATCCCCGGACATTAATCTCTGGATTTATGTCCCCTGCTTACCTGACCACTTCTTTGGGTTTTGAGTATAAGCCAAACGAAGAATTTGTTTTAAGAATCGGCCCATTTTCACCCAGATGGACCTTTGTGACGGATTTATCCATTGCTGATAACGTAGAAGAAAATTATGGGGTGCCGATAGGAGAAAAGGTAAGGACTGAGTGGCTCGCTTTACAGTTATTTGCTGAATGGGATAAGGATATTAGTGATAATTTTAATATCCTTTCCAGGTATCAAATGTACGCAAATTATGAAACATTGTCTTTTAAGAAGATTGATCATCGACTGGATGTTACCTTAACAGCGAAAATAACAGAAATCATCAGCGTAACGTTTACGAGCATTAACTTATACGATTATGACCAAGATCCAGGTATCCAATATAGCCAGGGATTATCTCTCGGATTACTGTATAAGGTAAGCAACAAAAAAGAGTAGACAACATTCCTTTTTAGATAAATATTTTGTTTGTTCACGGAATTTATTATTTTTGTTTAACTGTGGTAGTTAAATAATAGTTGGTTTAGTTTTCAAAGTAAAGAGCAGGGAATTTTTCCCTGCTTTTTTCTTTTTTATGAATAGCTTTAAGTGATATTTACTATTGATATAAATCAACTTATGATTTTTTTGTGTTTTAGCGGATCAAGCCGAAAAGTTGGAGGCATTTTACTCTATAATGAAAATTGGCAGTTCCCCCAGGGCAAACACTTTTAAACTATTAGTAAAGAGATGTCAGCCTGAATTAAAGAATTTCAAGGGGCTAAAAGCGATTTCCCTGATGGTTATCAAGTTTGGCAAACGCATTTAGTACTAATTTCGTGTAAAGGAGCTATCATCCGTGCCGCTGGCACTCCTTTGGGAGGTTGAGGAGCGCTTAAGTTCCTGCGGATGAATCCGCAGGTTACAAAATTTATCGTGCCGCTGGCACTTTGTCCCGATTTGTACATTGGAAACCGCGGTAGCCTATCTTACCGAATGACGGGATAGGCTGAAAGAATGATTTGTTGATTTGGATCGTACAAGCCGTCGCAGCTATCTGCTCATGTATAGTGGTTGGCTTGGTTGAGGTTAAACCCTGAATATGCGCTAGCAACTGAGCATCCTGCCTAATCCGCCTTTGGCGGAGGGGCATATAAAAGGTGCAGGTGACAACCTGCACCAAAAATGATTGCACACAAAAGGGTAAGTTCCGTAGGAACGGCAGATATAAATGCAAATAGGAACATTTTTTTAATGGCGTTTGCCATGTGGAGGAAGTCCATTGTTTTAACGGCATGAAATTTTCTTTTTTAGGAACAAGTCAACATTTTTCCCCCAGAAATATTGCTTGATCTTTACAGGAACAAGCCGAAAAGTTGGGGGCTAGCCTATTTCGATGGATAAATATTTTCTTCGCCACCTTTGGTTGCTATTTTGCTACGGATGAACGCCGATAAACACAGATAGGATGATTAAGAAATGGCAAATCCGTGTTTAAGTCTTTTATCAGTAGCTTACTTGACTTAAAAGTTTACGATGCCCATGCCTTTGGCAATGAAGAGGACTTCTCGGTAAAGTGTGGATTCATCCCGTTCAAAGATGAAATAACATCCTTTTTAAAAAAGTTGTTCTCAGAAATGTTGCTTGATCCGTGGTATTGTGTATGATTTAACCTTGAAAGTCAGCCCCAAAAGGGGCGGCACATTCATAGCCATGGGTGAAGCCCATGGTAAATTACCCCATTCAACGTTTTTCGTTTTAGCCGCGTTGACCGCCCAATTCCCCACAACTTCCCGCTAAAACCTATTCTAGCGAATGGAGGAAAAGCATCGTTTTAGCGATATGAAATTTTCTTTCATAAGAGCATGTCTAAAATCATCCCCCCAGAAATATTGCTTGATGCGCTTTACTTTATGTGTAATGCCATTTTTCGAGATCGTTTTTAAGAATAGTTCTGATTTTAGCCCCTTGTAGTGATCTCGGTTTGGAGTGATGATATGAGGTGATAGGATAAAAGAGTGGCGCCGTTTTTTAAACACTTGGAGCCTGTCCGAGGCATTTACAGATAGGTGAGGTTTGTTTGGCAAAATCATATCCTTCTTGCCACCACTTGCGCATTTGGTTGGGGTCAAAAATCAATGAGTTTTCTGTTAGAACTTTTGGAGGGTAATAGAAGTTCAGGTTGACTTTTTTTTGAGACCCTTGGAGTTTTCCAATGGTAATGTCATCGTTGGATATTTGGTTGAGCATAAAGTCAAACGTCCTTGTGGTGAGTTCCATGGCATTTTTAACAGGGTTTTTTGGGGAAGTAGGCTTGTTGGTTTTTAGGACGATGATATCGATCTCTGTCGCTCCCCTTCGAATCGATTCTGAGATGGGGATAAGATCTGCCATTCCACCATCCGCATATTCCATGTTGTCTTTTTCGACCAGGCTCATAAAGGGAACCATATTGGCCGAAGCCCAAATCCAATCACAGAAGTCCGTGTAACAGCATTCTTTTAGGGATTTATACTCTACTTGATTGGTGCTAAGGTTAGATACCGTAATGACCACATCAGCACTATTTTCCTTCATCTCATTAAAATCTGTTTCAAGGATGCTTTTGCCGATGAGTTTGCGAAGACTGGTAGTGTCGCCGAAGGTTTTCTTTTGCTGGATAAACATTTTGATGATTCCCCAGTGGTTGATTCGGCTTCTGTAGCTCCCGTTTTCTTTGGTGATGACAAAGGGGCAAATGGTGAAGATATCTTTTTGCTTTACCGTGGTATAGACATTTTTGATCTTCTCGACATCATCGATGGATAGGTGAGGGATAAGCAGACTTCCCGTGGATGTGCCCAAAAACAGATCATACTTAAAATTGCATTCCCGTAATAAAAATTCTGCGATTCCTCCAGCGTAAGCCCCCTTGCTTCCACCTCCCGAAATTACCAATGCCCTCATAGCTATAATGTTCCATAAAATTATAAACCCATAAAACTTGCGCAGGAACTGAGTCTATACTCCTTTCCTACGCAAGTATCGTTTATAAATTTACTGGTTTATGACTAAAAGCCAAATATTAGGATTGATGCTGCTCTCGCAACAGGTCATTGATGGTTTTGACAGGATTAAAAGTTCCGAGAGGCACTTCTACAAATATGGAATTCCAGTCCGCCATGGAGCCGTTCCATAGTCCGGGCAGCTCTTGGGCTTTGAGGTCTTTCCCGTTTTTTGATTTTTGGGTGATGAATCCCGTTTCTGGATCCCGGTATTGAAGTAAGTCAAATTTATTGCCTTTGTAATCTTTTACCCCGCAAACCAAGTCAGTGGGGTTGAAGTGGGATGAGCTTCTGAAGATTTTGGCTACTTTACTGTCGTTTAGGTCGAGCTGAGCCGTCTCACCAATTTGGAGAGAGAATGAGCCGTCTTTTTCCTTTACCCAGAAGGGGCCGCCGCCTGGCTCCCCGGTGTTTTCCACCATTCCACATACTCTCAGTGGCCGGTTGAGCTTTGCTTGCAGATAGCTTATCTTTTCGCTTTTGGAAAGACTGCTAAATTTAGAAGGTAGCCGTAAGCCCAAGCTATCTTCCAGAAGTTCAGCTGCAGCACCAATGGTTTCTTCCGATGGGTTGTCATCTAATTTTTCAAGCAGGTTGAAAAGTTTTGCCTGTGTTTCCAAAAGTATGGACGCAATGACGATCTTATATTTTTTTGTGGTTTCTTTGAGTCTGTCAGGGACTACATTGTCGATGTTTTTTATAAATATAAGATCAGCATCGATTTCATTTAGATTTTCCAGAAGCGCACCATGGCCAGCTGGTCTAAATAGGATTTCTCCATTATCCTCTAGGAAAGGAGTGTTGTCCATATTTACCGCAATGGTGTCTGTGGAAGGTTTTTGCTGGGAAAAACTCACTTCAAACTTGACCTTAAATTGCTTTTCTAGTTTGTCCTGTAGCTCATGGACATGTTCTTTAAACCGTTCTTGATGTTCCGGGGAAACGGTGAAATGAAGTCTTACCGTATTTTCTTTTCCAAGTCCGTATTGAAGGCCTTCAATAAAATGCTCGTGTACCGGGGTGCGGTTGGCGTCCTTGTAAGCGTGAAACTTGAGTAAGCCTTTGGGCAATTTCCCATACGCTAGCCCTTTATCATCAAGCAAATAGGCTATAATGGTAGGGAAATCTCCCGTGTCCAAGAGCTCTTTTATCTCAAAACCGTCAGCAGAAAGTTTTTCGTCCAAATCCTTATAAAAAGCAAATGATTTGAGATTGGAGATAAAAGTCTTTACAAACGGATTGGCCTCTAGCGTTCGGTCTTCAGCTTCCAGGTAGGCAAAGAGATTTTTAAACATCCTGGTGGCTGCTCCACTGGCGGGAACGAACTTTACGATTTCTTTATCTGACGTAACCGAAGCATATTTTTTTTCATATGCTGCAATTTGTGCATCGGTGATTTCTTCAATTCCATTCCCAATGGTTGCAGGTTCGTCAATAGGTAAAAATGGAAAGCCATTTTTGAAGTTTGAGATCTGTTTTTCGATCTTTTCAGGATCTCTTCCCTGTAAGGTAATTTTCTCTTTTACTGCTTCCTCAATCATTTCTTTATTACTTATAATTAAAAACAATAATTAAAATGGTAATTATGTTCTAATAATTGGGTTTATGTACTACTTAAAAGGTTGTGTTAGTATTCTTAAATAATTCAATCAGTCAATTTTATATAAAAAAATGTATTTTAACTAATTTTTTTTGCTTTTTATGTAACGAATTTAACGAAACTCATTTAAAGTAGAATGGGTAGTATTGGGTATCAGTGTTAGTATTGGTGAAAGGCTTGGGTAACAAATTTCAGTACTGAAGGTAAAGATTTTCTCCAATAAGTCCAAGTGTGCCCTCCATCTCTTATTCTGAATTCGTGGGGTATTTCTTGCTTTTTCATGGCAATATGTACCAAGCTGTTTCCTTCATAAAGAAAGTCATCATCTCCACAGTCGATATACCACCGGACGGCTCCTTTATCTTCTTCCGAAACCTGTTCAATTAAAGATAATGCGTTGTGGTTTTCATAATATGCTTTGAGTTCTTCGTCGGTGTAATTTTCCGTATCCATTCTTCTTTTCATTTCCTCAAGGGACAGTGGTCCCACATAGGCACTTAGGGGAGCTGAAGAGGAGAATAATTCCGGGTGATGCAATGCATAAATCATGCTTCCTCCGCCTCCCATGGAAAGTCCCGCCACTGCCCGATAGCGCTTTTCACCCTTGATACGGTATTTTTTCTCTATGTGCGGCATAAATTCGTCAAAGAAAAAATCTTCATAGTTCCATTTGCCATCAATTTGGTTAAAATAGCCGCGACGTCCTGTATCGGCATCGGGCATCACGATGATCATGGGAGTGGCTTCTCCGCTGCTGATCGATTGGTCGGCTATGTGAAGGACCTCCCCAAATTGGACCCATCCCGTTTGGTCATCTCCTGCACCATGTAGCAGGTATAGGACCGGGTAGCTGCGCTCGGAAGTTTCGTAATCAGGAGGAAGGTAGATTGCATATTTTCTTTCTCCTCCTAAAATTTCGCTTGGAAGGCTGAGGTCATCGAAGACTTTTCCCGTTTGGCAATAGGCCACAGAAGCGGAGAGGACATATGCCAAGCCGAAAACAATATGGTAAACGATTTTCATAGTGAATTAATTTGGGTTTATTAAAGATAACCGATATCCTGTTTTATCAAATGGTATTTTGAGGAATTTCTTAATTTTATCCCTTACGGTAAGGGCAATGAAGTGCTGGGAATGAAAAAAGATCTTCATGACACGCCTGTTACAAAAGAGATTCGATGATATCTTGTGCTCTGTCGAGTGAGCCCATGTAGACCACGCTTCCTTCTTTGTTTAATACCACAACGGTAGGGTAGACGTATACGCCAAAATCATCCATGATTTTTTGTGTTCCTTGTAAGACGTTAAACGTGTAGCCTTTGTCACGAATGGCTTCAAAGGCTTGGCCAGGACGGTCACTGGACATCGGGCGGTTCATCGCATAGATTGCGAGGTCTGGGTGGTCTAGGTATTGTTCATGAAGCTGCTGCAAATCGGGGAATTTTTTCCAGCATGGCGCGCAACCGATAAACCAAAAATCCAACAGCACTACTTTTCCTTTTAGCTGTTCATTTGTGATTTCATGCCCCTTCTCATCAGTAGCCTTAAATGATACGGAGGTTTCTTCGGTCACTTGTCCAGATGTATTGCCAAATTCTATATAATGAACCCACGTATCATAAACACTAAGGTTTAAAACGAAGGGAAATAGGAAAAGGCTAAAGCCATAGGTATAGCGGTTCTTGATGGTTTTGGCCGTCATGATGGCAGCAGCTAAACTTCCTAGCACCAGACAGATAAATGTAGGCAATACCTTAATGGCAAATCTTAGACTGGGAAGGCTGATAAATGCAAAAAGCAAGATCCCAAAGAGGGAGGCTGAAATGACCCATTTTGAAGGGATGAGATTTGATAGCTGTCGGATTACCAAGGCATCAATAGCCAAAATCAACATGAATCCAAGTAGAGCTCCAAATCCCCATAGGTTAAAGTCCCTTGATAAGGTCAAAACATAAGCGCTGCTATAAAAAGAAATCAAAAATATAATTGCTGCAAGAAAAATGCTGCTAACGGTTTTTTTCATGAATGTGCCAGGAGTTTTGGTTGTTCGTATTAGTACGTTGGTCGGGTGGCCTAAGTTCGGTTACCATTTATCTATCAGCTTAAAGCGGATTTTATCTCCTTGCTTTTTTTGGGAAAGGCAAGAAATTGCCTGTTGGGAGAGCTGTAGGATCCTGGGATAACCACCGGTAACTTGTGCATCTTTCATGAGCACCACCAATTTGCCACCAGGGGTAAGCTGTACCGTTCCGGGGTAGACAGGGGCGGTCAGAATTTCCTTCAGGTTGTTTTCAAACTTTTCTTCCAACTGGATGCCCATTCTGTTTTGTTTGGCAGAAAGGTGAAAATCCCTTGCCAACAGCTGTTCGAAAAGCCCTTCATCCATTTCTGCTGCTTCTGCTCCTGGGTAGACCGCTAAGGTCTCCTCTTCAAACAGTGCATCATCTACAGCGACTTTGGCATGGGAAGCGGAGTGCGCCTTTGGACTGGGCAGGTAGGGCAAGGTCATTCCCTTTTCTAGCCTTGCATTTTTGGTTATACCATTGTACCAGCTTTTACTGCCCAGGATTTTTTCTGTTTGGAAGCCGCCTTGGACACCAAGGTAAATCCTACATCCTTTTTTTACGGGTGATAGCCGGAGTTTATCCCCCGCACCCACATTGATGACATGGTTGATGGAATATTCCTGATCATTTACCTGGACTTTTACTGGGGCACCAGTGATGATAATGGTGGCAGGGTGGTGAAAGCGGAATTCTCCACCCACCATGGTCAGTTCCAGACAGGCGTCAGATGGATCATTTTGAAGGAGGTGATTGGCCAGTAGGTAGGACTGTTCATCCATGGCTCCAGCAGCAGGAATCCCCCAGTGGGCATACCCAAACCTGCCAAGATCCTGGATGGTGCCATAAAACCCTGCTTTGATGACTTCCATGTTGCCTTCAGATTTCTTCATAGTCCAGTTGGTAATTGTTTTCCTTCAATAGTGAAATGATATCCTGATAGTGTTCTGCAGAGACCGCCTTAAATGTGATGTAGTCTCCAGGCTGAGGTTTGATGGGGGGATCTGATGTGACGTTGAATAATGGCACAGGTGTTTTGCCTATGACATGCCATCCCCCAGGACTGTTTTGGGGGTAAATGCCCGTTTGTTTCCCGCCAATGGCTACGGCACCTTTCTCGATCAGGGGATCCGGTTGTTTTTTTCTAGGTACGAAGAGTTGTTGGTCCAGTCCGCCCAAATACATAAAACCGGGCATAAAACCGTAAAAATAAAGCAAGTAATGGGAAGATTGATGCAGGGAAATCACCTCGTCAGTAGACATGCTCGCATAAGAAGCTACGTGGTCAAGGTCTTTACCTGAGTACCAAACGGGAATGGTCCATCTTTTTCTATTCATACTGGAGTCGGAGTGGACACTCTTTTCTGCCAAAAGCTCTAATTCATTGAGGATGTCTTGAAGTTGGAATGTCGATTTAAAGCGAAGGCTTAAACAATGGTAGCCCATGGTGACTTCAAGCAATTCCTGCTGCCAAATTCCTTGGATTTGAGTTTTCATGGACATCATTTCCATCAGGGTGGATTCCTCGATGGAAGGAGGCCAATACAGCTCCAAAATAGTGGGTGAAATGTGTTTGTACTTGAATAAATGTGGCATGAATGTGGTGTTTTCTGTTTGAAAAATAACTGTCAATTAGCTGATTTCATCGTCTCATGGATGGCTTTGGTGAGCGCTAAGGCTCCCCGACTGTCTCCGTGGACACAAACTGTATCTGCCTCTATGGGGATCATTTTTCCTGAAAGTGTCTGAACTTTCCCTGTTATGACCATATTTGCCAAATGGCTTACCGCATCTTTTGTGTTATGGATGAGTGCTTCGGGGTCGTCCCTGGAAACAAGACTCAAATCCTCATGATAGTTTCTGTCGGCAAAAACTTCATGCCAAACCTCCAGTCCGTTTTCTTTGGCAATTTTTGCCATGACCGATCCATAGGGCGCATATACAATCACCTCCGGGTAGTGGGTCTTAATAAGTGCTACTAATAAACTGGCCGTTCCCGCATCTTTTGCCGCTAAATTATATAAGGCGCCGTGGGGTTTGATATGATGCAGTGCAGCATTGCTTTGCGTCAGGATATCTTGAAAACTCTTCAGCTGTGATCGGAGGCTTTCCACTAATTTTTCTGGAGGCATTTCCATGACTTTTCGCCCAAAGTTTTTCCGATCAGGGAAAGCGGGATGTGCCCCTATTTTTACGTGGTGTTTTTGAGCTAACTTGATGGTGTCAGCCATAGATTTTGCATCACCAGCATGTCCGCCACAGGCTATGTTACAACTGGTAATATAAGCCATTACGTCAGCATCCGACTCCATTCCTTCCCCGAGATCACAATTGATATCTATTGTCATAAACTCCAGTTTTGTATTACGCTCAGCATACTTTTACATCCCAATACCAAAGTAATTACCCAAATGGCAATACCAAAGATATTGGCGATAAGGTGGTTTTTGAATGGCCCCATCAAAGAGGTTTTATTGGCCATCCAAAGGATAAAGGTACTCAAAACAGGTAATAAAATCCCATTGGTAAGCTGAGCGAATGCAATCAATTGGATGGGTTTTATTCCAAGGGAAGCAAAAATCACCCCTAATAGCAGAATAATGCTGAAGGTCCAGCGCATGGGCTGAGCGGAAAGGCGATTGTTCCACCCAAAGCAACCGCAGATCACCAATCCACCTGCCAACGGAGCGGTAATGGCAGATGTTATACCTGCTGAAAATAGCCCAACACCCAAAAAATACGGAGCAGTTGGCCCTAATAAGGGAACCAAACTTTCACTCAGGTCACTGACCACTTCCACATGGTTGGCATTGCCTAACGTGCCGGTCACTAGAATGGCCATGGAGACCAGTCCTCCTAAAATCACCGAAATGAAAATGTCAGCTCTCACGTAGCGGAGCGATTGGGGACTATTCCACATACGGGCCACCAATGCTGAATGGAGAAAAAGATTATAAGGTACCACGGTAGTTCCTATCAGGGCTACGATGGTCAGGATGTTATCTGTGCGAACTTCGGGAACAAAACCTGCTATCAGGGTGGAAAGATCCGGTTTTCCCGCCACAGCGGTGATCATGAACACTACGCTCATGATCATTACCGTTCCGATCATCAACCGTTCGATGTGCTTGTAGCTGCCCCGCATCAAGAGTATCCAGGCAAACAGTCCCGTTAGCAGAGGCCATGGTCGGAAATACACTCCAAAAGGTGAGATCACCTTTTCGGGTAGAAATGTTTCCAGCCCCATCACGGCACCACTGAGGTTTCCTGCTTCATAAGCAGCATTTCCGACCACTATCGCCCCAATGACCAACCCCAATGCCAATATGGCAAAGGCTTTGGGGCGGATTTCAGTTTTGATGATGTGGGGGAGCCATCTTTGGGTAATCAAGCCTATTCTGCCGGCCATTTCCTGCAAGGTGATCGTGGCTATCATGGACAATAGTAGGGCCCAAAGTAATTCATAGCCAAAATTAACCCCAGCCATGCTGTAAACCGTTACGGTGCCAGGACCAATAAATGCAGCGGCTACCAATGGCCCTGGGCCAACGTATATTGTAAGCTTTTTAAACATGCTCCATCTTATTTTTCGACTTTACCCTGGAAGCAATCTAGTGAAATCCCGTGATATTAATTCGATTTAAACCTTAGGTACTGGAGTAATTCTAATGTGAAGGGAGTGTGGGACGGTAACTGTCGCACTATTGCAAATGAAGGTTAGTTTAAGTGATAGCTGTCCGTTAATTTGCATCAAAAATCAGGAAGAAATGGAATTGATCCTAATTGGACTCATTGTGATGAACCTGCTCCTGAGCAGTTGGATGATCATAAAGCATGGACAGGGCAGGTCTGCTAATGAGCGGGTAACGGAAGACCTTGCAGCCATTAAACAGGATTTGAATGTTCAGATGGCCGAAAACAGAAAGGAACTGAATTTGCAAATGAACCAGCAATTCAAGTTGGTTATGGACATGGTGCGTGAATCGGGTAAAGACCAGGGAGCGGTACTGAAAGACTTTGGCAAACTCTTCAGGGAAAATGTACGGGAGTTCAATGATTTACAGCGAGAGAAGTTCTCTGAATTGGAGCGGCGCCAGGAAAAAATGTTAGTGGCAACAGAGGCTAGGCTTGAGAAGATGCGGGAGACGGTGGATGAAAAGCTTCAAAAGACACTGGAAACCCGTTTAGGGCAGTCTTTTGAGGCCGTAAGTAAGCAGCTTCAAGCGGTACAAAAGGGATTGGGAGAAATGCAGCAACTTGCCACTGGTGTGGGGGACTTAAAGCGGGTGCTCACCAATGTGAAAAGCCGTGGGATTTTAGGCGAATATCAGCTTCAAAGCATCTTAGAAAACATCCTTTCCCCTGACCAATACATCTCAAATGCCGTCATGAAACGGGGAAGTTCCGAACGGGTGGAGTTTGCCGTCAAACTGCCGGGGAACAATGAGTCACCTGTCTTCCTTCCGGTAGATGCTAAATTTCCTCAAGAAGCGTATCATCGTTTGTTGGAAGCTTATGAGGGAGGAGATAAGAGTGCCATGGAAGTGGCTAAGACTGCTCTTTACAGGGCAGTAAGGAAATCAGCGCAGGATATTAGCCAAAAGTATATTTATCCCCCGTACACAACTGATTTTGCGGTGATGTTTTTACCAATGGAGAGTTTGTATGCAGAAGTGATCCGTGAAGGGGGATTGGCGCAGCAGCTCCAACAGGATTTTAAGGTAGTGGTGGCAGGACCAACTACTTTTGCGGCGATGCTAAACAGTTTGCAGATGGGATTCAAAACCTTGGCTATTCAAAAGCGCAGCAGCGAAGTATGGAAAGTCCTGGGAGCGGTAAAGACGGAGTTTGGTAAATTTGGTGACTTGATCCAAAAGGCCCAGAAAAAGCTCCATGAGGCCAATAATGAATTGGACACATTAGTGGGCACGAGAACACGTGTAATCCAGCGAAGATTACGGGATGTGGAAGCATTGCCCGAAGATGAAAAGGGTAAATTTTTGGATAGCTGAGCGCCAGTGCAGGATAAATTTCACATTTCCTTATGCAACTTTGGCGTTCATTGAACGTTTTTTCTAAAAAAGAAGAAACTATGAAAGTGAAAATAGGAATGGGATTTTTGGCCATGATGCTGATCATGGTTGCCTGCAATCCTGTAAAAGTTTACTTAGAGAAAGAAGAGGTCAAACCGTCTCGAAACTATGAGACTTTTGCGATCATTAATCAATATCAAGGAAAGGAAGCTTGGAATTCGCCAACATTGGACAGAAACTTAAGGGATGGATTGGCCAAAGGGATGCAAGCGCGGGGATTTGAGGAGAATAGCCAGCAGCCAGACCTGATCCTCCGATACAATACACTACTCAGTGAAGGTGAGAAAGAGGTAAGGAACAATGATTATTATGGAATGTCACCTTTCGGGCCATATGGAATGTATAATCCCTATATGTATCGTTACCCATATGGTGCGCCCTATTGGCCTAGTAGCACGGAAATAGAAAAGTACAATTTGGGTGAAGTGGTGATTGATTTTATTGATCCAAAGGCAGACGAGGTGATATTGCGGATCAGTGCTGTGGGTGAGGTAAATAACGTGAAACAAAAGTATAAAAACATTGACGTCTCAGTCGATAAAATTCTAAATGAATTTTCACGGAATATGCCCAAAAAACAAGACAAAACTTAAGGTGATAAGAGGTGAAGGAGAAAAGTCTCAGGTCAATGGGGGATGATCATGTCCCCCATTGCCAAAGATTCTTTACCGTCAAACACCCCATTCTACAGTGATGAATACTCATGTAGACTTGATGTAAACCGCATCTGTCCTGATGCTGATCTGTTTTTAGAGCAGGTGGCATAAACATGGTTTTTGAATATTAAAAAAAAGGAGAAGCCAAAGCAGTACGGCTTCTCCTTTTTTTACAACCTGGCTTTCTTACAAGAAGCCTTTTACCTGTTCTTATCCTTTAAGGGTGCTTTTGATTTGTTCCTTAATGGTTCCCATGACCACTGGATTTAGCTTTTTGGCCTTAAATGTGTTTTCCATTTTTTTCAGCAATTGTTCAGCTCCTTTCTGGTCATCTTCTTTGATCAATGCCTCGGCCATTCTGCGGTAAGCCCAGTTAAGTGAAATGTTATCCAACCCCTCTGAGCCGGAGGATTTGGCAAAAACCTTATCCAAGTGCGTAGAGGCCTCTTTGACATTTCGAGACCGCACTTGCAGTCCATTGGTTTCTGGATCCACGGTTTTGAAGGTCATGGCCTCATTGGTTCCAAGGACAAAATCCGCATAAACGCTCATGGGGTTTTTAGCATACTTGGAAGCGACTTCCTGCAGTTGTGCGTTACCATTTTTGAGGCTCGGGCTGTCACTTCCTAGCAAATAAAATAGCATTCCCACGTCATCCGTAAAGTATACGTCTGCAATTTGATCGTCTTGCTTGCTCAAAGGACTTTTTATTCTGATTTTTATTTCCTCGCTTTGGATGACCGAGCCATCTTCTGCTTTATAGGCAGCCTTGATCTTGTAAAAGCCGGGCATATCAAAATAAAACCCTTTGCTGCCGTAGCCGATGTATGCACTGGTGTAGAGGGTATGTTTTTCCTCGTCCAGGGTTTCCAGTTTTTCGGCAACACAGTTATGTCCTACGGGTTCGTAATCGATCACCTTTCCGTCAGGCTTCATGATTCCGATACGCACTTGTTCGTATTTGGGGTGGATGTGGGCATTTACTACCCGCTCATCCCTATTTCTGGAGCGAAGTTTTATTTCGACCACTACAGGCTCACCGAGCGTATAAGCGGACTTGACGGGAACGATTTCCAATTTCAGGCCGGTGTGATTTTCGATCACTTCGGACACAAAATCCTCTGAGTGGGCGTGTGGTGCTTCATGTCCTGCGCCGACTGCCCAGTCGTTACCGCCCATGACCACATTGTTATAATAGCCGTGACGCATATGAGTCAATTCTCCCTGGTCAAACTTAAACGTGAAGTTATTCCAAAATTGACCGATTCCATTTGCTTGATCATATTTCCAAGGATAGTTCATCCAGCTTAAGCTGTCGGGTCGACTTTTGTCCCAGCTATGTAGCAGGTTGAAGGCGTGGCCCAATTCGTGAACATAAGTGTACAGTTGATTTCTGACGTAATCGTTACCAGAATGGTAATTGGCCAAGGTGTCTTGAAAAACGGCGCAACCTTGTCGGTGAGGTTTTTTGTTTTGATAGTCAAACATGATCCCGAGTAGGGTGTTGATGACGGCCCTTTTTGCGGCAAATAGCCAAACGGTCCATTGCGGAAGGTTACGGAAGACGCTAAAGTGCCTTACCATACTCGCATGCATTTCCGATTCTGTCCATCGGTTATCGCTTCCCGCTTCACTGGTGTTGATCACATTATTATGACCTGTATATGCCATGTTGATGCCAGCTTCCTGAAAGGCTTTTACTACTGTCAAGTCCCTTGATGGTCCCGGGTTTGGAAAGGTTCCCGTATGATAGCTCCCAAAAAGACTGGTGCCTGCTTCTACATCCGTTTCCAGTCTGACGGTCCTAAAATACCTGGAGCGGAATTTACAGGTATATGAAGCTCCGGACAGATTATACTGCATAAAAGTGATGGTCGCGGCCGCGGGGGAATAGAAAATGTAATTTCTCGGAATCACAATCTTGGCCTTATTTGCCCACATGGACCGCGTGCCGGTAAGGTATCCTACCAAGGTGGCTTTTGTGCTGGTGTAGGTGATGCTGGGGTAGTTCATGCTGAATGAACCCCAATAGGTGGTGGTGGATCCTACGTGGAAGAAATCAAAACTCGCTTTGTTGAGGGCTCCTGCGCGGTCCACATCTACTCTTAATTCCAACCGCCAACTTCCCTGAACTCCGATATAGCTACCACTTACGGCCAAACGTGGAATGACCAGTTTATCTTTTATAATAATGCGGTCTTCTAAATCTCCAATTCCGTATGCTTGTACCCCATTTTCGACATTTGCTTCAGGATAAGTAATGTCTTCGGGAGGTGCTTCCATGGATGGATGATCTGCATGATGCTCATGTGCATGCCCATTTGAGGCTGCTTCATCATTCGTGTTCAATTGATGCTCTTGATTCGGTTCTTCTTGAATCGAGGAGTTTTCTGAAAGGGTGGCTTCGGAGAAGCCAGGATCGTCATAAATTGTCATGGTTAAAAATGTTTTGGTTAAATTGGTTAGTACAGTGTGTGCAGTAGGTGAAATGCACCGAGACGTCATGTGAGGTTCCTTAAATGCATTGACTACCAGTTTATTACGGTTGTAATTTGGTTTAGGCAAAGACATTTAACGCTAAAAGTGGTTTTGCAGGATTTTTCTTCAAGTATGGTTAAGCTTATCTTCGATAAGCGATTACTTGACATGATATCTAGATGTCCATGTCGGCCACGCCAACACGCTGTAATACATGTGTTTGGCTAAAAACTGCTGGTTAATTCTTATATTCCTAACAGGTTAGGATCCATTTAAACGCTAAAAATCATCGAAGCGACGGATAATCGCCGGGCCCAAGTTTTCTGGCTGTTGAAGTTCAGCAGGCCTGAGATACTGATGATGTGGTTTTGTTGTTTAAGTAGTTATTTATCAACATGTTGGTAGGTATAAATTTAAGTGTTTTTCACTAAAAGTTAGGGTTAATTTCCTGTGAATTAGTATTTAACGAGTACAATGAGTATTGGATAGATTTGATTGAGTATACTTCAAAAATATGGGGTTTAGGTAATTCGTGGCTAGGCTTAGGGAAGGAGGAAGTGAATAGTGAGGATAATCATTGCTTTGATTTTGCTTTTTAAAAAAATAAAAAATGAAGTTTATGTTCAAAGAGGTGAGAATAAAGCTCTTTTGAATTTGGCGTATTATGTTTATTTTAGAACCACCTTTCAACCGTTTTATCGTATGATAGATTACAATAACAAAACTTTCAAATCCCTGTCCAACAGTACCAATGGCGAAGTTTCGGAAGAAACCGTCTTTAAGTATAAGCAGGAAGGGAATGTTTTGTCCGGGTCGTATTCAGGTGGGGGCATCCAAAAAGGGAATTTGATCGGGACCGTAGATGAGCATGGAGTCATTAAAATGAAATACTGTCATATCAATTCCAAAGGAGAGATCAAATCCGGCAAATGCACTTCTAAGCCAAGCCCGTCCACCAGTGGTAAAATCAGGCTTCATGAGCAGTGGCAGTGGACTTCTGGTGATTTTTCCAAAGGGGAGTCGATAATTGAGGAGGTTTAGGGAATTACCGCCTACCACATAAAAGTTAAATCAAAAATCAGTATGATATCATTAAAATAGGGCTATTTTTAGCAAAGGTATTCTATGGAATGCTTCGTAAAAATTGATTTACAATTTTGTCATTGAGGTACAAAACAACTTATCTTTACGCCCATGGCTATGAATATCGTAATTGCGGGGGCTGGTGATATGGGATTTCATCTTGCAGAATCACTCAGCTACGAGAACAAGGACATTACTCTGATCGATACGGACAAGGATATTTTGGAACATGTCGCCTCAAGGCTAGATGTGCTTACCGTGATGGGGGATTCTGCATCCATCGATGTCCTGAAAAATGCCAATGTGAAAGATGCCAATATGGTCATGGCCGTCACTACTTCGGAGAAAACCAATATCGTGACTGCGATGTTGGCGAAGCAGTTAGGGGCTAAGCGGGTGATTGCTCGGGTAAGAAACCATGATTATTTGTTAGAGGAAAATGTAGCATATTTTCATAATTTGGGCATTGATGATATTATTTCTCCCACCATGCTTTGTTCTGGAGAGATACATCGCATGGTAAAGAACTCTACTTTTTCAGATATTTTTGAGTTTGAGGAGGGGAAAATCAACGTCATGGGAGTGATTTTAGACCAGTTTTCGTCATTGGTAAACAAAAGGCTTTCCGATACGCGGACGATGTCGATTTTCGAAGATGTACGGATCATTGCAATTGTACGGGATCAGATGACGATTATTCCCGGCGGAAATACCATGCTCCGAAACAATGACCACGTTTACTTTGTATCCAATAAGAAAGCCAGTGAATCCATTGCCCAGCTTACTGCCCAGCGTGAGATAGATATTAAAAACGTCATGATTATCGGCGGCGATGACTTGGCGTTTACTTCAGCATTAAAGCTTGAGCCAGAATATAAGGTGACGTTAATTCATAATGACAAGGAGCGATGCAAGTGGCTTTCAGAACGGCTGCATTCCACACTGGTCATAAACGGTGATTATAAAAATATCGAGTTGTTGATAGAAGAGGGGCTGGAGGAAATGCAGGCTTTTTTGGCCTTGACAGAAAGCTCGGAGACCAATATTATCACCAGCCTCAGTGCCAAAAACCACGGCGTTTACAAGACCATTGCTCATGTGGATACGCGGGAATACATCCATATTTCACATAGCATTGGGGTGGATTCATTGATCAATAAAAAATTAGTAGCGGCCAATCAAATCGCCCGACACCTGAGAAAAGGAAAGGTAGAGGCCATTTCAGGCATTTATGGGGTAGATGCCGAATTTATCCAATACGTTATATCCAAAAACAACCGGCTTACGAAAAAGCAATTAAGAGAGCTTCATTTTCCGGAAACGGCAATCGTAGCAGGAGTGATTCGTGGAGATGCCGTTTTTATTCCTGATGGTGATTTTAAATTGCAGCTGAATGATAAGGCAATAGTTTTGGCCCTTCCTTCTGCAAAGTCCAGTCTGGAGAAATTATTTAATTAGCCTATGATTCATTATAAGGCGATTGCAAAAGTCATGGGAGGGTTATTGATGCTGTTGGGCTTACTGATGCTCCCCGGTATCGCATTCAGTTTCTACTATAAAAGTGGTGACCATATGCCACTGATTTATTCGGCCTTTGTGTCCATGGCCATCGGAGGACTCTTGTTTTTCTCTTTTTCCAAGGAAGACCAAAATATTAGAAAGCGTGAGGGATATTTGATCGTGGCATTGAGTTGGATTTTTATGTCCATTTTTGGAATGTTACCTTACCTGGTGAGTGGAACGCTTACCAATTTGTCAGATGCGGTTTTTGAGACAGTATCAGGTTTGACCACTACTGGGGCTTCTGTCTTGAATGATATAGAGGCACTGCCAAAAGGTATCCTGTTTTGGCGGAGCATGACACAGTGGATTGGTGGATTGGGCATTATCGTCTTGACGGTAGCGATTTTTCCATTATTGGGCATTGGTGGCATTGAATTGTTTGTAGCCGAATCCCCGGGGCCGACTTCAGATAAGCTGCATCCGCGAATTAGGGAGACGGCCAAGAGACTATGGTATGTTTATGTGGGACTTACCATCCTTTGTGCAGGATTGTATTATATAGGTGGAATGGATTTTTATGATGCCGTTAACCACTCGCTTACGACGTTGGCTACAGGTGGTTTCTCTACAAAAAATGCCAGTATGGCCTATTTTGATGTGCCGTTTATCCAGTATGTTGCCATTCTTTTTATGTTTTTGGCAGGAACCAACTTTACGGTAATCTATTTTGGGATAATGGGCAAGTTTGATCGGGTCTGGAAAAGTGATGAATTTAAAGCCTACGTTTTGGTCGTTGCTTTGATCATCGTCGGATTGACCGTGCCGGTGTTTCTTGCCAGTGGATTTGGGTTTGAGAAGGCATTTAGGGATACGGCCTTCCAAGTAGTTTCGCTCATTACCACGACAGGATTTGTGACGGCGGATTATACCAGTTTTGGTCATGGCCTAACCATTTTGTTCTTTCTGCTTCTTTTTGTGGGGGGCTGTGCGGGATCCACTGCCGGGGGAATTAAATTTATCCGGCACCTTACGTTCTTTAAAAATACCCTCTTGGAATTTAAGCGGATCGTTCACCCCCGAGCGATAGTGACCTTGAAAATCAATAATGAACGCGTCACGGGCAAAATCATCACCCATATCATGATATTTTTATTGATTTATTTGATGGTGTTTGTCGTGGGAAGCGTGCTGCTGTCCATCGTAGGATATGATATGTTGACCAGCTTTGGGGCGGTGGCCACTTGCCTTGGAAATGTGGGGCCAGCAATTGGTAATGTAGGACCACTGGATAATTTCTCCTTCTTTGATCCTTTTACCAAAGTTTTCCTGTCTGCTATTATGCTATTGGGCCGATTGGAATTGTTTACTATTTTGGTGCTCTTTACGCCCTATTTTTGGAGGGCAAACTAGTGAAGGAATGAACTTGTTGGAGATAAAAATCCTTTTAGTACAAATGCTATTCTAAAACCAAACTTATTTTTCTTCGCATGGAAATAGATTACCAAATCATTTCAGTTTTTACTGATCAAAATCGAGGTTATACAGGAAACCCTGCAGCAGTGATCCTATTGGATAAACTTCCCGCCGAAAGGGATATGCAGAGTATTGCCAAAGAACTCAAACAACCGGCTACAACCTTTTTGGCTAAGGAACCAGGAGAGGACCGTTTTGCCATCAGGTGGTTTGCGCCAGATGCTGAGATTGGCCTTTGCGGACATGGCACGGCAGCTGCGACTGCTTATTTGGGGCAAAAAAAGAATGGTTTCGGAAAGTTCACCTTCGTTTATCCTGAAGGAAAACTGGAAGGTGAATTAAATGCTGACCAGACCGTATCCATCAGCGCTCAGTCGATTGCCGTCATAGAAGAAATTACCGAATTCCCAGAACCCATTTTAGAAGGGTTAGGCATTCCTTTGCTGGCCATGTACCGAACGGATAATAAACATATCATCTTGGCCAAATCCGAACAGGACATTGCGAAAATGGATCCTGATTTTGAAAGGTTGTCCCAATGTGACATCTTCGGGTATGCTGTAACTGCCCAAGGTGAAACCGTGGATTTTGTCAGTCGGACCTTGGTGCCTCATACGATGCAGCAGGAAGATCATGCCACAGGATCTTCTCATGCGATGCTGGTGCCTTTCTGGGCAAAGCGATTGGAAAAGAAGCATCTAAATTCCTTACAATTAAGTAAAAGGGGAGGGGCTTTTAAAGGAGTGTTGGCTGATAGCGGAATGGTGACGCTTACCGGTACTTTCCAGATCGAAAAATCAGGTAAGCTTTCATTATAGGATCAAGATATTTTGCCACGGATAAAAGGATGAACACAAATTTGCAATGCCTTAAACATCCGATCTGTATTTATCAGCGTTCATTCATGGCCAAAAAGAAACTAAAGATGGCATAGGACGAAATAGGCTAGTCCCTACCTTTTCTGCTTGATCCTTTTTATTGCCGACTATTTCAGTTCCCAAATTGAAAGTGATGCAAAAAAAGAAGGCTGTCTAAAAATATTTTTACATCATCGTGTTCATTGCGACAGAGAATCATTATCATGAATTGGTTTGTACGTTAGGATTCGATGAAATGATCTTTTCACTTTCGCAAAGTGACAATAAGGTGTGATGATTTAGACAGCCTTTTTATGAAATAACTTAACTGTGTGTATCTACACTCAGCGGGAGTGCTCCAAGCGATTTTAGCTTTATCACTTCACCATTAGCGGTTGGGGATAATCTTGACAATACCTGTACCTTGAATACCCACATAGATATGGTTATCAGGACCAATTTTGACATTTCTCAATCGGCCTGCCCCGTCCATCAGTTTGGTTCTTTTGGTAACTTGCTTGCCATCCAATGAAAGCATCTCCAAATACTGAAATTTCAACGATCCTACCAAGAGGTTACCAGCCCATTGGGGATACGTTTCTTCAGGTACCAGGGCAAATCCACACGGAGCAATCGACGGCACCCAATAATAAAGTGGCTGCTCCATCCCTTCTTTGCTGGTTTCTTCAGTAAGAATGCTGTCATCATAGTTGATGCCATAGGACACTACTGGCCATCCGAAATTGCCTCCTTTTTCTACAATATTGATTTCATCCCCCCCTTGAGGGCCATGTTCATTGACCCAAATTTCATTGTAGACCGGGTGGAAAATCATTCCTTGTGGATTGCGGTGGCCATAAGAAAAAATTGCCTTTTTGGCATCTTCTTCATTGAAGAATGGATTGTCATTAGGAATGCTGCCATCATCATGTATCCGGTATATTTTACCGCCATCTCGTGTGATGTCCTGAGGGTTTACATCCCTTTCACCTCTTTCACCAATTGAAAAATAGAGGTATCCCTCTTCATCGAAAGCCATCCTTGAACCAAAATGCTGTCCTTTGTCCGTATTTGGAGTGGCTTTATAAAGCACCTCTTGGTCGGTTAAGCTATTGCCATGAAACTTGGCTCTCATTACCGCTGTATGGGCGCCATCCTCTTCTCCTTCTCCTGAAGAATAGGTGAAGTAGATCCAGCCATTGGTAGCGTAATCTGGGTGCAGAATGATGTCCAAGAGCCCTCCTTGGCCTTTGGATACGACATCAGGTGTGCCGGGTATGATCTTTTTCTCGCCATCTTTAGCATAAATCAGTTCACCGGCCTTTTCGGTCACCAAAATACCACCATCCGGAAGTAAGGCCATGCCCCAAGGATTATTGATGTCTTCCACGATTGTCTCGGTCGTGTAGTTTTTGGGATCGTCTTCGATGGGTGGGGTATTTTCCCTCACTTCTGGACGTTTGTCTTGTGCGCAAGAAACACTGCCAACTAATATAAGTGCAAATATGACCAAGGGTGGAGTGACTGATAAGCTTGCAATAGGATTTTTCATTTCAATAGGTTTGTTTATCGTTTGATCTTTGATTTATAAATATAATCAATATAAAGTGTAAAAGTTTTCTGATAAAAAAGATGCTGAGGAAAAATATATATAAGTAGCAAAAAACCAAGCCACTTGCATAGGCTATCCATGAAAAACCGCACATCAATGATCATGAATATTGGCATAAATTGTATCTTTAGAATTGTATGATATCGATGCCTTAAAAGAAACCAACTATGAATATAAAAGTAAAGCTTAGTTTGTTGGTAATGTTGATTTTCTCTCTTTCATCTTGCAACGAGCTGACTGATTCCCTCTATGAAGATAATGTGCTGACCTACGATCTACATACCGTAAGCACTGAATATGGTTATACTGGTGAAGTGATATTTAAGGAGTTTTCCAATGGTAAAGGGGTAGAGGTAACCATTCAGC
The DNA here is from genome assembly GCF_000325705.1 of Echinicola vietnamensis DSM 17526. NCBI lineage: Bacteria > Pseudomonadati > Bacteroidota > Cytophagia > Cytophagales > Cyclobacteriaceae > Echinicola > Echinicola vietnamensis. Next base: position 3,609,107 of record NC_019904.1, read on the forward strand.
TTTATGGTGATGCATCGGAGGATGAATATTATTTTCCCGCCCATTTGCATTTCGGAGCCTATGAAGCTGGAGTGGATGCTGGTATGGCCAGTATGCTGAATGGAGTAGATATTCGACCCCTGCGAAGTGTAACAGTGCTTGAAGGCTACAGCCTTTCTGAATTAATGCAGGATGATTATCATATCAAGGTTCATTTGGCATCTTCAGGACCAGAGTATAACGTTATTTTAGTAGCTGGCAATGTAGGAAAAGCAGCCGGTCAGTGATCATTATTTCAATTAAAAAAGCCCCGTTTTCGAACATAAAACGGGGCTTTTTTAATTACTAAGCTATGACAATTTAGAATATGACATCAAAGTCAATATCCAAATCGCTTTCGCCCCCTGCCTGAACAAAATTTTCCCAGCTAGGGTTATCGGCACCTTCATGATTTTTGTCAAGATCATGACGTAATACCAAGTTAAAGATACCGTTTTCACTGCCTGCATTTTCGTTAACGGTTACATAGCCCATAAGGCCAATTGGATTCCCATCTTCGTCTTCGTCAGCGTAGGCATATTCCAGAAAACTGGTGTTGCCTATAAATGCACTTCCTACAAAGAAAAACTGATGGTGATCGCCTTCTTCTTCGATTTCTTCCGTTACATCTTCGTTGGCGATTCCATTAAAAGCTGTGATCTTCAATAAATACCTTTTTCCAGACACTAGTCCGTCGATATCATCGATGACCACATCTCCACCTAGCCCTAAGCCCTCGTCAGAGGAGGCATTGTATTCCATGGCAGACCCGATGATGTCATCGTTTTCATCCACTTCTGTGAAGGTAAGGGATACATTTGTGATGACTTCTTGATCCAGTTCAGGAACTGGATCATCTTTACTGCAGGACAGTAAAGCAACTGAAACCATTGCTATTAGGGTTAAAACTGATAGTTTTTTCATGCTCGTTAAAATTTAGATTAAAATTCATATTTAAGCCTTAGCGTGAAATTCCTTCCCATTTCATGGGTGAAATACCTAAAGCGGTTCATATAATCTTTATACTCCGTATTGAAAATATTGGTTATCCCTAAACTTCCTTTTAAACTGGACTTTTCTTTGACCAATAGGTCTCTGCTGATCCTTGCAGTCCACAGGTTGTAGCCGGGGGGAGCAGGAGCCAGGTCAACATCCGGTTCCCTTCTTTGTTTGGCGACTGACAGGTGGCTAAGTTCCAGTTTGCCAATTTTATCTGCTTGGTAAACCAGCCCTGTTTCCAATCGATCGGTAGGGATGAAGGGGAGGTAGTTTTGGTCCGTAAGGTTTTTGGCCCTTATCAAACTTCCTTTGATAAACCATTCTAGGGAGGGGAGAATCGTGTAATCCGTGGTCAGGTCAATGCCCCAAAAACCGGCGTCCGTTTGCAGGTATTCAAAGACATTGAACGTTCCTCTGAGCGAAACATATTCTTCGCCGGTAGGATTAAGGTAGATGTAATTGTTTATTTTATGGTAATAGCCCGTAAGCTCCGCATTTAACTTTTCACTGCTGTAATTGACGGTGTTTACCCACTTGAGGGCCTGTTCACTGACCAAGTTGGGATCGCCGATTTCTACGGCAGCAGCACCATGGTGAAGGCCTTGGCTAAATTGCTCATTGATATTTGGAGGTCTCCATGCCGAACCTAGATTCGTGGTCAGGAGCCAATTTTTATTTAAACTGTATCCCGCACCTAAAAAGGCAGTGAAATTTTGAAAGGTGAAATCCTGCTCATCCAATTCTCCTTGGTTATAGCGTGCTGCATCTACATAACGATAGTCAAAACGGGCCCCGCCCTCAAGTTCTAGAGGACCTTTGGTATATTTTTCGATCATGAAAGCGCCAAGATTAACCATGTCATAGTTTGGAATGAGTGGTGTGACACCGGTTCCGGGGATGTTATTGTTTGCTTGCTGCAAAGCACTTATCCCGATAGAACCATTCCAGTTTTTGCTCGAAGGATGCTCGTAGTTTATATCAAGTGTATTGGTGAAGAGCTCTAGGTCAAGTGCTGCACGGTCATTCAATTCACCTCTACGGATATCAAATTCTTGCCGATTGTTTTGCTGGAATGCATATGTAAGATTAATGACACCGTCGTTATTGAGGTGATAATGTCCTTTTGCTTTTAAGAGTTGATGGGTGACTTCCTGTCTAGGGTTTTCAATGTGATAGGTGAAGTCAGGATTAGAAAAAGGCCTGCCATTCGCGATTAATTCCTCCAAGTCAGACGAATTTCCAGTATGTGAATCGCTCAATATTCCTATTGTGGTGGCGAATCTGCTGTAAAAGAGCTCCATTCCCAACTTTTTGGAATTATAGCCTACTGCCCCAGAAAAGTTTAATTCCTTCATGCCGGTATTGTCCTGATAGTAGGCAGGGGATTTGATATTTCCACCTATCCTTGAGGAGGCCTGGATACGGTAACCAAACCCCTCTAGGTCCTTTAGTCCTCCTTCAAAGCTAAAAGCAGCTGCACCATTCCAACCGTTTGATCCTCCTACCAAGGTGGCCGTTCCTGATGTTCCCGCAGCGACAGGAAGTTTTGGTGGGGTAACCAATATGACACCGCCCATGGCTTCCGACCCAAACCGCACGGTTTCGGCGCCTTTTATCACTGAAATATCCTCTGCCATAAAGGGATCTACTTCAGGAGCGTGCTCTCCACCCCATTGTTGGCCTTCTTGTCGAACTTCGTTGTTGAGGATCATGATACGGTTACTGTGCATCCCATGGATGACAGGTTTGCTGATATTAGCCCCAGTGGTGAAGGTCGTGACTCCCGGAAGTGCCTTGAGGGTTTCACCGAGGTTTCCGCCGCGATTTTCGTCCAATAGGTCCTTGCCCAAATGGGTAATACTATTCAGGGTATTAACAGCATCCTTATGCCCGACGATTTCCACTCCGTCAATCAGGTAATCTTTGGATTCCAGCCTAATGGTCATGTTTACATTTTCGTGAACATTAAGCTGAATGTTTTTACTTGCATACCCCAAAATTTCAACATTTAGTTCATAATGGCCTTCGCAGATGTCACGGAAATGAAAATTGCCATTGTGATTAGTGACTGCGCCCTTTTCCAACTCTTTTATCCAAATGTATGCCCCTTCGACCGGTTCTTGGCTTTCTTGGTCGATCACTTTCCCTTTTACATCAAAAGCACATTTTACCTGTGATAATGCGGGAAGGCAATTTGCTGCAAAAATTAGGACAAGGATTACTCTAATGAACATTTTGATCATGAGGGGACAAATATAGTGCAATAACGTTGCCTAATGCAATTAGGTTTCATGAAAAAGGTAAACGATGCGAACGAAAAAATCCCGCCATTACCAATCTAGTAATGGCGGGCCTACTGTAATAGTGCCTTGGCTTAGTTAATGTTTTTAACATTCTTACTCATGCCCATGCTCCAAACTATGTTTTTTTAAACCTTATTATGCATGGCGGTCATAGCTTAAAGCTCAAATCATTAGCTCATTAATTATCATATACGGGCTTATTGCCTCCAAAAGCTCGAAGATTGTAAGTAAGCGTCAACATAAAGAATTGATTTAATACGGCTGTTCTTTCCGTTTCAATATATACATCCGTGACGCTTCTATTGATACTGGTGTTTTGGTTTAGCAGATCAAATACAGTCATTTTTAGTTCCAGGTTTTGGGTTGGTGGGAAGCGATAACCAAAGTCTGCATTCATCAGCCATACCGATTGATCATAAGCTTCACCCAGCCCGATGTAAAACTGGTTGTTTACATTTGTACTGATGAAGAATCCTTTCCAGAAGTTCCAGTACAGATCCAGACGTGTTTCCTGCGAGTAGTATTCTGTATTTCTGTTTTCTTGAATGGAGCTTTTGACCAAGTTATAGTTACCAGAGGTACTTACATTGAAATCGAGTTTTTCTCCTACGTTACTGCTAATGCCCACTCCCTGGCCGAGCCCAAGGTTATGGTTGTTGTTAAGTTGGTCGTTAATGAGGCCTGGGGTATTGGAATACCTGATCCTGGTGTCCAGGTTAAGATTGCTTTTCATGAAGTTTAAAGGAAAACCAAATGAAATGCTGGTGTTGGCATTCCAAGCCCTGCTGAGGTTGACAGGCATGCTTAATTGCCCCCCTTGTCTTAAAAGTACATCGTTTTGGATAAGGGTGTCTTGCGACGCAATAAACGTGCTGGTACCCATGAAATTATTGCGCAATCCGGCAGAAAACCACATGAAAAACGATTTTGAATTTTCCAGGTTGATTTTACGGATACGAGAAAATATGCGGTGTTCATATTCTTGCTCTAGGTTCGGATTACCCATTGAGATTTGCAATGGATTGCTGTTGTTAATGACATCCTGTAATTGACGGACGGAAGGGGCATCGGTATCTGTCCGATAGCCGAAGCGAATGCTGAGCGATTTGTTTGGTTCATAATCGACGTACAGTCGTGGAACGAAGTTCTTAAATGTCCTTTTGGTATTTTCGTATCCAGGAAATAAGCGGTCACTGTTAAGTTTGGCGACCTCATAGTTAAGGGAAGAAAATAACCTCCAAGTTTCACCCGCATATCGATAGCCCAAACTTAGTTCTTGGCGCTGATAATTATTTTCGAACTTATTGCTCAGTGTACTGTCCCTTTCGAAGATCGTAGATTCCATTTCCCGTTGGGAGACGTCTTGTAGATTGTCACTTTTGTCGTTCCCTATTTCATATTCGATTCTTAATTGGGAATGCTCGCCGATTGGCTCTGTATACTCGATTTCAGCTTCATATTCAAAAGAACCATTTTCGTTGCTGGTTCTCTGGATCAAGCTATCCAAATTACCACTTTGGTAATTTTGGTTTACTGAGATGAGCCTGGATTCACTTTTATTATCTCGATAGCCTGTTTCGATACTGGTGGAGATGGTTCGGCCAGGTTTGTTGAATTTATAGCGATAGGTAAAATCATTATCAAACCTGAGTCCTTCATTGGTGCTTTCCGTTGCGTTTACCGTTTCACTGATCGGTGTGGATTGATCATATAGGTTAACAGCGGCTAGCCGATTGGTGGAATTTCCTTTTTCATAGGAAAACCGCGGTCTCCAGATAATAGCATGTTTTTCGGTGATGTCATATTCCAACTTCATGTTTATGCGGTGAAGTTGGCTGTTGTTTTCTTCGTGTCGTTCTTCATCATAAAACTGCAAACTATCACTGGGAAGGATGTATTCCCGCGTCGACATCCTGTTAAGCACATTTTCGCTGTCGTTAAAAAAGTAGTTTCCGGAAAATCTTGCTTTACCATCATCGAATTTGTCTGTAAAATTAGTACCTACTGCATTCGTTTTGGTAATACCCGGACGTTCTCTGACTGTAATGTCATCACTGTCCCGTCTTCCCCATCCTCGGCTATTTCCGGATCCAAATGCTCCTGTAAGATCATCTGCAGAAAAGTTTTGCTGGTTAATATTATTGCTCAGGCCGAGCAACGATAGACGCTGAGCCCCTTCAAAAAAATGGACGGCACCGCCTGCCAAATAATTGTCATCCGTACCATATCCTGCAAATAATTGTCCAAATTTTCCGCCGCGGGTTTCTTCTTTGGTGATAATATTGATGGTTTTGATGGTTTCACCATCATCAAAGCCTGTCAAGCGTGCCTGATCACTTTTTTGATCAAGAAACTCAATTTTATCAATCACAGCTACAGGTAAATTTTGCATGGCCATGGCTGGATCATCTCCGAAAAATGGCTCACCGTCCACCAGAACCCTACCAACAGTTTCACCTTGGACTTCGATGGTTCCGCCATTCATTCTAACACCTGGCATTTTTCTGACCAACTCACCTGCACTGGCTTGGGAACGTGTTTTATAAGCATGCGCATTGAAAGAAACCGTGTCTCCCTTTACTTCCCCGGTCATGGCCTGCCCTTGGATTTCTACTTCCTGCAGTTGATTGGCATCTTCTTCCAATGCGATGGTTCCAAAGCTAGAAAGATCACTATTTTCAAAATTCTTGCGTAAAGTTTTATAACCAATAAAGCTGATTTCTAATGTGAAGGTGTTTTTGGATGGTTTGGTGATTTTAAACTCACCATTTTCGTCTGTATAGGCGTTGGATAGCGTATTGTTATCTTGATCTTTTAAGAAAATGTAAGCTCCGGGAAGGGTTTCGTTGGATTCCTTGTCCACTACCTTTCCTTGGAGCATGTTCTGTCCTAGAACATTTCCGCACAGTATCATAAAGAAAAAAAGTAAGAGGTAGGTGTTGCGCATAGTGTTGTATTTGAGTAAGTTAGGATTGTTTTTAGTTGATACCTTATATTATATTAGACTACTAAATTACGTAAAGGTTTACCTAAAGACCAGTTTATTCTATGAGTGGAAAGTTATTAAGTTGAGTGGGTAAATTTTAGGGTGGAATTTGATGAATGAAGGAAGATTTTGTCAAATGGAGTTGAACTGGTTGTTTGATGCTGTATTCTTCCTTGGTAATATTCTTATCAATTATGCCAATGCATTAAAAGAGAGAATTATTGGGTTTATAGACTTACTCGATGGTGAAGGGATTGTAGGTGATTAAATGAAACGGCTCCCCTTATTTGATTTTCCCGATAGCATCGTAAGTAGGAGAAAGGTTAATAATTATTTTCCGGATAGTACTGGTGGAAATGATGGGGAAAGACTAGGTTTTGGGTTAAATATCTACATTAATGTATTATGTTTATTTTAAAACGTTGATTGTATACAATAAGTGCGTGTTAGTATCATATTTAAGTAGTATGTTATATTCGTTTTTTTATTTGATTTTTTTTAGAATTAACTTTGTTCCTTACTCTAGGATTTTTCCCTGGATAGATAATATTCCTCATGAAACGCGCATTAATTAGGGGTTTTTTAGCCCTTCTTCTACTAGCCGGGTGGTCTTGCCATGAAGAACTGCCTAGTCCCGATCTCCTTTCTAAAGACGACTTGGTAGGACATGTCACCCCAGTTTTAGGGAACAGGTACATTGTTGTTATTTCAGATGAAGTGGTATCGGCTAAATCAAACTCCTCGGTACAGTCTTCACGATTACTTGATGAGAAGAGTTTACGGGAGGCTATTGCTGATTTTTCTATTGCAGAAACACAAATAGTCCATCTCTATAGCGAAGGTTTTTTTGGTTTTACGGCCTATCTGAGCAAGGAAGATGCGGAGCGGCTTCGTCGAGACAGAAGGATCATCCGCGTGGAGCAAGATGTGTCTATTTCTTTCCCCGATATAAATGGGATAGCAGACCCTGGAGCAAGAACGGCACCAGTCAACATCTTAAACAAAACCCATGGGGATTTAATACCCGCGGGAGTGAAAAGGGTAGGTGGCCCGGTGGAGTATAAAGGGAAGCAAGTCGTTTATATCGTTGACTGTGGTATTGACCTGGGAAATAAGGAATTGAATGTGAACGTTTCTAGAGGATTCAATGGCATTTATGATGGAGACGACAGTAAAAGCCTGCAAGATTTACTGGGACATGGAACGCATGTCGCAGGCATTATAGGAGCAAAAATGGACGGTGAGGGAATTGCTGGTGTGGCAGCAGGGGCTACGGTAGTTCCAATAAAGATTTTGGACAAAAACGGAAATGGGACCTATTCTGGAGTACTGGCTGCATTGGATCATATCCTGAAGGATGGCTGCAAAGGGGATGTCGTCAATATGAGTGTTACCGGACCTCCAACACCGACGCTAGAGGCACTTATCATCAAAGCGGCAGAAAAAGGCATCCATTTTGTTTTTGCTGCAGGAAATAACAGTGACCATGCCAATAACTATTCTCCTGGAAGACTCAATGGTAAATATTTCACGACGGTTTCTGCGATGGATGAAAACGATGTGTTTGCAACGTTTTCCAATTATGGTAATCCACCTATTGATTGGTGTGCTCCTGGAGTGGGGATCCTATCGACATGGATAAAAGGTCAATATAACTTCCGTAATGGCACCTCTTACGCAGCACCACATGTGGCTGGATTGATTCTTTTGGGGGGACCAGTGAAGGACGGTCTTGTTAAAGATGATCCGGATGGGGAGTGTGATCCCATCGCGGTACACAAATGTCCGTAAAGGGATGGAGGGCTGACAGGTAGCTTTGACCATACCTAAGCCTATTTGATTTTCTTTTTAAGTTCTACCAAAAGGTATTCCAGGCCATTGATCCGGATTTCGTACATGGTGTGGAGCCACATGCCAAGCTTCCCTTCAGGAAAACCCTTTCCGTGCATCCATACCAGGTAATGCTCAGGGATATCACAGATCAAGCGACCTTTATATTTACCGAAGGGCATTTTTTTGGTGATCAAGTCCACTAGTATTTCTTTTTGCATGCACGAAGATATTCTAAAAAGATTTTAAATTTGAATAGAAATGTGTTCCTTTTGGTAGTTCTTGGCAGATATGCCTGAAGGGCAATGAATTTTGGTGATATGAGCATGTATAAGGTAGGATTTTTATTGATAGCCCTGTTGTTTTCGATTGGTAACAGCCCATTGAAAGCCCAATACGGCGTCCAGGGAGACTGGAAGGGTGTTTTGGAAGTAATGGGACAAAAGCTTCCGTTGGTTTTCCATTTAAAGGAAGTAGACCAAAGCTGGAAAGGTACGATGGACAGCCCGGCACAAGGAGCTACTGGCATTCCTTTAAATGATGTATCGGTTGATTCTATGAATCTTCACTTGGCGGTGAAGCGGTTCAATATCCGGTATGAAGGAAGGTTGGAAAAGGATACCATCCGGGGGACATTTTCTCAGAACGGAACGGATTTTCCTTTGGTGCTTTGGAGGATGGCTAAGGATGATAAGGGAATGGGGAAGAGGCCTCAGGAACCTCAAGGGCCTTTTGATTACGATCAGATGGAGACGTCCTTCAAGAATGTGCCTGCAGGAATTACGCTGAAAGGCACGGTAACAAAACCTAAGGGTATGGGGCCGTTTCCTGCAGTGATTTTGGTAAGTGGTTCTGGCCCTCAAGATCGAAATGCAGAAATGTTTGGCCATAAGCCTTTTTGGGTTTTAGCAGATTATTTTACAAGGCAGGGCATCGTCGTGCTTCGCTATGATGAGCGAGGAGTAGGGGAGTCCACCGGGGATTTTAAGGATGCCACTACTTTTGATTTTGCCGATGATGCAGAAGCAGCAATGGCCCATCTGAGGAAGTTCCCTTTTGTCAATCAGCTAAAAGTGGGGGTGATAGGACATAGTGAGGGAGGCATGATCGCTTGGATGATGGCTGCAAATGGTAAAGGAGGTAGTTATGCGGTTTCGATTGCTGGGCCAGTGGTTCCTATACCGCAGTTGATGAAACAGCAAGTCAGGGATATGTTAGCATCAGTGGAGGCTTCCGATGAGCAGAAGGTACGCGAAGAAGAAGTAGTGGGGATCATTTATGACGTATTGTCGCATACCAACGACTATGATAGTCTGAAGATCATCCTTCCTGAAAGGTTAGATAAATATCTCAAAGACTCCGGGGAGAATTATACCGAGGATGAGCTTCAGGATTTTGTGGCAAAGTATGCGAACATTCTTAATCCATGGTTTTTTGCATTTGCTAAAATCAATCCTCAGGAGTATATCAAAAAGACTGAGATTCCGGTTATGGCGCTTTTTGGAGGTAAAGATATCCAAGTGAACGGCAGTATTAATGCCGAGGTCTTGGAGAGGATAAAAATAGAAAATGGAAAAGGGGATTTCACCATAAAAATGTATCCGGAACTAAACCACCTCTTTCAGCACAGCGGTACTGGTGCATTGGCCGAATACGGGACCATAGCAGAAACCTTTAGTGAAGAAGCGATGGCTGATATTGCTCGTTGGATATTGCAACAGTAATACGCGAGGGAAAAGCCTTGCCAAGAGGTTTTATGGAATTTGCACCTAATTTCGGTTTTTAATGGAAATATGCTCAAGACAAGCGCAAAATCACACGAAATATGCTAGATTATTGTGGGCTTAATTTCTTTACTAAATTTTAATTCAATAAATTTGGCATAGCAAAAAATCACCATCCTATACGAGGTTGCAAGATGTTTTTAGCATACGATCCACTTTTGCGCCTGAAATGTTTGTAAGTGGGGAGTGAGAAAAAGGATTTAAAATAACAACATAATTTTACCTATTAACCTTAATTAAAAATGACAAAGATTAAAGTAGGAATTAACGGATTCGGAAGAATAGGAAGACTGGTGTTCCGAGCGGCCCAAGAAAGAACCGATGTCCAAATCGTAGGAATCAATGACCTTGTCGATGTGGATTACATGGCTTATATGTTGAAATATGATTCTACTCACGGACAGTTTAAAGGTGAGGTAGAAGTGAAGGATGGCCAGTTGGTGGTAAACGGTAACACTATCCGTGTGACAGCTGAAAAGAACCCTGCTGATCTTAAATGGTCTGATATCGGAGCGGAATACGTGGTAGAATCTACTGGTCTGTTCTTGACCAAAGAAACAGCACAAGGCCATATTAAAGCTGGTGCCAAAAAAGTAATCATGTCTGCACCTTCCAAAGACGATACTCCTATGATCGTAATGGGTGTGAATGAGTCTTCTTACACTTCTGATATGCAGTTTGTTTCCAATGCGTCTTGTACGACCAACTGTCTTGCTCCACTTGCCAAAGTGGTAAATGACAACTGGGGAATCGAAGAGGGGTTAATGACAACCGTTCACGCCACTACAGCTACCCAAAAAACTGTAGATGGTCCTTCCATGAAAGACTGGAGAGGTGGCCGAGGTGCTGGACAAAACATCATTCCTTCGTCTACAGGTGCCGCTAAGGCTGTTGGGAAAGTAATTCCTGAGCTTAATGGTAAACTGACAGGCATGGCTTTCCGTGTACCGACTCCTGATGTTTCCGTAGTAGACCTTACGGTAAGACTTAAAGAAGCAGCTACCTATGAAGAGATTTGTGCCAAAATGAAGGAAGCTTCTGAAGGTGACTTGAAAGGTGTATTGGGCTACACTGAAGATGCAGTCGTTTCCAATGACTTCATTGGTGATGCAAGAACCTCCATTTTCGATGCAGGTGCTGGTATCCAGTTGAGCGACAAGTTTGTGAAACTTGTATCTTGGTATGACAATGAATGGGGTTACTCTAACAAAGTGGTAGACCTACTTACTTATATTGCCAATAAGGGCTAATTTATAGCCTTATCATATATTATGTATGACCCGACAGAAGAAATTCTGTCGGGTTTTTTTATGGAAAGAAAAAGGTAAGGGGGTGTTTTTTGGTCTAGTAACTAGTAGGGGGAGCATGTTTCGATGGTTGAATATATGTTATTCCACTGTTGGTTTCTGTATGGCCATGGATGGCGACAGATAAATACATATGTGGCTCTTAAGCCATTGTAAATCTGTGTTTCTCCTTTTCACCTTTGGTTCAAAATGATTTACAGCATTGGAGGAATACATTTTTATTTGATTAATTAACCGACAGAAATAAGGCTTGATCTATTTTTTTAATCCCAAATCCCATTTGATTTCGTCAAAATCATCGGCGTCCCGTCAGTAATCAAAATGGTGTGTTCGTGCTGGGTGACAAAACCACCTTTGTTTCCCACCAGTATCCAGCCGTCCCTCAAGGTGTCTGCATAGGTGGATTTGGTCGAAATGAAAGTTTCCACAGCTACCGTAGTATTTTTTTGGAAACGCTCTCGATTGCTTTTAACACGATAATTTAGGATATCCTCAGGTTTTTCATGCAGGCTTTTGCCCACACCGTGCCCCGCTAGGTTTTTGATGACCTTGTAGCCTCTTTTTTTTGCTTCATTTTCAATCACAAAACCAATATCCGCTATTTTTATCCCTCCTTTTATGTTAGAAATGGCCCTTTTCAATATTTCCTTGGAAGCATCGACGAGCGGTTGGTGATGATAGATGTCTTGTCCTAGGACAAATGATCCTCCATTATCCGACCAAAATCCATTCAGCTCAGCAGATACATCGATGTTGATCAGATCACCTTCCTGAAGAATTTTAGTTTTAGCCGGAATGCCATGGGCGATTTCTTGGTTGACACTGATGCAGGTAAAGCCTGGAAATTCATACGTTTCATAAGGGGCAGATCGCGCACCAAACTCCTTCAGAATAACTCCTCCATAGTTATCCAGCTCTTTTGTGCTCATTCCGGGCTCCGCGTAATGACGCATCAATTTGAGTGTTTGGCCGACTGCCTCACTCACGCGATGCATTCCTATAAGGTCAGATTCTTGTGTGATGGACATGATATGATTTAGGCTAAGTGAATGTAATACTAACCAAAATTAACCAAAACAGTGCATTAGCATAACTCTTATTAGTGTAAAATCCCTATCCAGATAAGATGATGATGCTTTCAGTTTGATGGTAAAATAAAACAGGTGGCTTTTCCATATTGGAAGCCACCTGTTTTGATCCAAAGGAGGTGTTTGTCGACTTAATCCATCACAATCTTGTAACTAGGATCATTGTCGGCATAATTGACATTGATGATCTTTTCGGCCTTTTCCAATAATGTTTTTGAGCTGGTGCTCAAATGACGTATGTAGACGGTTTTTCCAGCCTTATCATATCTTTCAGTCACCTTGTGCACCGCATCGATTCCGGAGTGGTCCACGATTCTGCTTTCAGCAAAGTCAATGATAATTTCATCGGGGTCATTTACAGGATCGAATTTCTCCCCAAATGCTTGAGCAGAAGCAAAGAACAAAGGTCCGTAGATCTCATAGTGCTTTACGCCGTTTTCATCCACACGCTTTCTAGCACGGATCATCTTGGAATTTTCCCAAGCAAAGACCAAGGCTGCGATAATCACGCCCACCAACACAGCCAAGGCCAAATTGTGCAAGAAAACCGTTACCAACATGACCACAATCATGACCAACACGTCAGAAGCGGGTACTTTTTTAAAGATTTTTAAGGAAGCCCATTCGAAGGTGCCGATCGCCACCATAAACATCAACCCTACTAGGGCAGCCATTGGGATCATTTCGATATAAGAAGAAAAGAATAAAATGAATGTTAGGAGGCCGCAAGCAGCGATAATTCCTGAAATCCGGTTTCTACCCCCTGCATTCACGTTGATAAGGCTTTGGCCAATCATGGCACAGCCACCCATACCACCAAAGAAGCCTGTAGTGACATTGGCAACCCCTTGTGCAATACACTCTTTGTTTCCATTGCCGCGGGTTTCGGTAATTTCATCCACCAAAGTAAGGGTCAAAAGACTTTCAATGAGCCCTACACCCGCCATAATCGCCGAATATGGTAGAATGATCATAAAGGTCTCCCAGTTTAAAGGCACCATGGGCAGGTGAAATTCAGGAAGTCCACCAGAGATGGAGGCCATGTCACCAACTGTCCGGGTATCAATATTTCCGAAAATCACAATTCCTGAGATCACCAAGATGGCTGCTAAAGCAGAAGGAATGATTTTAGTGACTTTGGGAAGAAACTTGATGATCACCATGGTCAAGACCACCAAAGCTAGCATGATCCAAAGGGGAGGGCCTGAGATCCACTCTTTTACTCCTGGGCTGGTTTCAATTTTGAATTGTTCAAATTGGGAAGTGAAAATGATCACCGCGAGTCCATTGACAAACCCGTACATCACCGGGTGCGGTACCAGTCGGATTAGCTTTCCCAGTTTCAATACTCCCACCAGCACTTGAATGATTCCCATCAAGACGACAGCTGCAAAAAGATACTCCACACCATGGGTCACCACCAAAGCAACGACCACCACGGCTATGGCGCCAGTGGCTCCAGAAATCATCCCTGGTCGGCCACCTAGGATAGCAGTGATCAGCCCGATGAAAAAGGCTGAATATAACCCAACCAATGGTGAAACCTGTGCGATAAAGGAAAAGGCTACTGCTTCGGGCACCAAGGCCAAGGCGACAGTAAAGCCAGAAAGTACTTCGTCCTTTAAGCTGGATTGCTTCGGGCGAAATAGGTTAAAGAACATTTGCGTCATGTCTTTTGCTATTTATAGATCGTATGAAATGAATTGTATAGTAAATGTGATAGGCCTCGAAAGAAGCTACCAAACCGGATATTGCTTTGAAAAATTCTACTCAGGGCGGAGTAGGGGTGGACTTTATGATAACCGTGTTTTCCATCAGATTTGCAAAGGTAGTGCTTTTGCCAAGAAACCAAATAAAATTTTGATTTTTAGCAAAAGTGCTCAGGGCAAAACCATTGTTTAATAACACTTTTCACTACCTGAACGATTTTTGTTAATTAATTTGAAACAAAACTAGTTTTTTATTGCGAATAATTCAAGTTTGGTGTGGGTTATTAATTGTAAAGTTAAACTTCATTAGAGGATTTTGAAATAAAGCGAATGGTGAAACATGGTTTTCTGGGTACCCGATGCAGCTATCGATAGCGTGATCTTTTTGGAGATTGGTGGTAATTAGGGCCGTGTTTTCATATGCATCATAAAGTTTCCCTACCAAGGATTCCGGGACAAGGGTACTTCGAAAACCCAGTGGCCAAGCCTCTTTTCCTTGGAGATTGCACTACAGAGAAGAAATAGGTTGTTCCGATGGTTGCGCCATAAATAAGAGGAAGTAAGTGAATTTTACTAGTGACAGGTGTTTATATTTTCGTTACAATTTAATAAATTATGATAATGTTGTTCCTACAGTGGGATAGCATCAGTTTTTTTGAATTAAGCAACCAAAATAACGCACTCATGGACTCCTATAAAAAGACCATAACTGAGTTGTTGGAATTTGCAGGTATTCAGTTAAATGGAAAAGCACCCTATGATCCGCAAATACATCACGATCAATTTTACAAACGAGTGATGCGAGAAGGATCCCTGGGCCTTGGGGAAGCTTATATGGAAGGATGGTGGGATTGTGACCGACTTGATGAATTTTTTTATCGGGTTTTACGCGCCAACCTCGACCAAAAAGTGAAAGGCAACTTCAAGGTGCTTTGGCAAGGTATGAAAGCTCGATTGTTTAACCTGCAAACCAAAAGTCACGCTAAGGACATCATTGTTCAGCATTATAATGTAGGAAATGACCTTTATGAAAAGATGCTGGATGAATACATGATGTATAGTTGTGGATATTGGCAAGACGTGGATAACCTGGATGAAGCCCAAGAAAACAAATTAGAACTGATCTGTCAAAAATTAAAGCTCAAGCCAGGCCAGCGGGTATTGGATATTGGTTGTGGTTGGGGAGGGTTTGCGGCCTATGCTGCGAAGAATTACCATGTGGAAGTGGTGGGGATTACCCTTTCTGAGGAACAGGCCAAACTGGCCAAACAGCGGTGTGCAGGACTCCCTGTGGAAATAAGGTTGCAGGATTACAGGGATGTTGACGAACCGTTTGATAGGATCTTGTCTATCGGAATGATGGAACATGTAGGGGCCAAAAACCACCGTGAATACATGAAAACGGTTTATCATAATTTAAAGGATGATGGTATTTCATTGGTGCATACCATAGGGAACAATGCTTCTTTCCAATATACGGATCCGTGGATCGATAAATACATTTTTCCAAACAGTTTGATTCCTTCCGCTGCACAATTGACGCGGGCCATGGAGGGCTATCTACTGCTTGAAGACTGGCATAATTTCGGATTGCACTATGACTATACCTTGATGGCTTGGTTGGAGCGTTTTAGGATCGCTTGGGGTAGCTTAAGGAAGGAATATGGAGAAACGTTTTACCGGATGTGGGAGTATTACTTGACCTGCTGTGCAGGATCTTTCAGGGCCAGGAAAAATCAACTTTGGCAGGTGGTGATGGTAAAGGATACCTTCAAAGGAGACTATAAGGCCGTTCGGTCTGTCAATCAAACCCATTCCGTATGATCTATCGAGTTTCATTGTTTATTGCTACCAAGTGATAGGCTACGAAGGCTTCAACTCGTTAAATTTTTGAAAGTTAATGATCACTTTCGGCACAGGTTTCAATAATAGTCCTTAGCGGTGCTTTGGGACGAGTGGTATTATTGAATGAATGTTTTGAGTGCGCCACAATGGGGGATAGGCGCATTAGGGGAGAATTGCAACTTCGTACCTTTCTCAACTTTTTCACTTGATCCGGTACTTTTCATGGATCAAGCAGAAAAGATGGGGTGGGATAGCCTATTTCGATGGGTAAATATGTTCTTCGTCACCTTTTGTTGCTGTTTGGCCACGGATGAACGCTGATAAAAACATATAGGATGCTTAATGCGTTGCAAATCGGTGTTCAAATCTTTTATCAGTAGCTTACATGACTTAAAAGTTTACGATGCATATGTCTTTGGCTATGAAGTGGGCTTTTCGGCAAAGCTTGGATTCATCCAGTTCATAGACGAAATAGCATCCTTTCAAATAAAGCTGCCCTCAGAAATATTGCTTGATCCCTTTTCATTCTTCTATGATTTGGTATGTTGGAAAGTAACTACGGGATTTGGAGTGATTTTAAGCAAGTTTTGGTAAGTTTGCAAGGGTGAATTCACCATGCTGAATACTAGCGTTTTCAAAAACATACGACCTATGCCTGACGGAAGAAGTAGAAAAGACATTAAAGTAGGAGACTTAGTAGAAGTGGTCCAAAAACATCATCAACGGAGTGGAGAACTCACGGAAGGATTGGTAAAGCGAATTTTGACCAAGTCACCGCAACATCCCCATGGAATCAAGGTGCAGCTCGATACTGGAGAAGTCGGAAGAGTGAAAAATATTTTGGAAGAGGACTAAAAAAGGAGCATCGATGCTCCTTTTTTAATTCAATTGCCTACATCCATGCACTCCATGGAATCCTCGAAAGGATCAAAAGCAAAGCAATTCCATAGAACATATAAAGGCTTCGGAAGCTGGCCCTGTCCTGCGTAAGCTTTTTGGCGCGGCTATAACCTACCGTAACCAAGACCACTGCGATAATATTTATGAGCGGATGCTCAAGGGCGTATAATCGACTGACTGAATCCGCCATGGCATTTCCACTGGTCATATTGCTAAAGCCCAATGGACTGATGAAATAAATGATGATGCCTACCAATAACTGAATGTGGAGTGGAATCAAGCCGATAAGTCCGAATTTACGGTCTTTGTCTGTAAAATTCCTGTTTCCCAAGGCACCAATGAGTGCATAAATAAAAACCGCGATCAATCCAGCCAAAACCAAATAGGCCATACCGGAGTGAAGGTGTTGAATTCCTGTTTGCATGTCTTTTCTAATTTTTGATATTCAAATTAACGCAAAACTTAGGAGATTTTTGCCCTTTTTATACAGTTTATGCAGCACAGCATCGCTAAAATTTATGGGAGTCTTTATGGAATGAGATTTGACTTAAGGTTATCAGCATAACTGCTTCCGATCGGGATTGTATGTTTGTGTACGGTTACTTGGTGCCTTTCGATTTTGTCAATTTTTGCTTTGTTGACCATGAACGAGCGATGGATTCGGTAAAAGGTGGAGGGAAGCATTTTTTCAGCATCCGTAAAAGTCATGCGTGTCAGGATTTTACTTTCGGTGGTTTGGAAGGTAACGTAATTTCCAGCCGCCTCTAGAAAGAGGATGTCATCCAGCTGAACCTTTACTTGCTCATAGCCAGTTTTGAGAAATATGGATGAGGCTTCAGCCGTTTGCTGGTTTTTCAGCATCCATAGTTCATTGGCTTTGGTGCAAGCTTTTATGAAGCGGGGGAGTGAAAAGGGCTTCAGCAGGTAATCTACTGCATCGAGCTCAAAACTTTTGACCGCATGCTCCGAATAGGCAGTGGTGAAGATGATCATCGGTTTCTGCTGGGGGAGTAGCGCGAATTCCATTCCCGAAATATCGGGCATCTTAATATCCAAAAATATCAAATCCACCGCATGGTCCTGCAAATAGTCCAAGGCTTTAAAGGCATTGGTAAAGGAGTCTTTTAGGTCCACAAAGGAAACCTTGGAAGTATGGCTTTTGATTACTTCCAAGGCCATGGGTTCGTCGTCGATGGCGATAGCGTTCAGCATGGATTAGGATTTGGTCAATTGTATGGATAAATGTACGAAAAATTCCATGTCATTTTCCCGGATCACCAGCTCGTGGCGCGTTGGATAGAGCAGCTGGAGCCGTTGCTTGACGTTTGGCAGGCCGATACCGGAATGTTTGCCTTCGGGGTCATCTTCGCTTTTTCGATGGATGCTGTTATAAATATCCATGTGTAGCGAGCCCTCCAAGCACCTAAGGTTAATTTTTACCCATGATTTTTTTTGGAGGCTGATGCCGTGTTTAAATGCATTCTCAATAAAGGGAATCAGCAGCATTGGAGCGATATTGCCTTTACAGTGCTCCTCTTTACGATTGAATTCGATGGTGATATTTTCCTGAGTTTCAATTCTTAATTGCTGCAGATCTACATAATTGATCAAATAGTCAATTTCCCTGTCCAGTGGGATGGTTTCCTGTGTGTTTTCATGCAGCATGAAGCGCATCATATCGCCTAGCTTTTGGATGCTTTCAGCCGTTTTTTCTGCGTTTTCCTGAAGCGAAATGCCATAAATGGTATTGAGGGCATTGAAAAGGAAATGGGGGTTGATCTGGTTGCGGAGTTGTTTGAGATCAGTGGTCTTTTCCTCCAGTTGTACATTGAGTTTGTCCAGCTTTTCGATATATCCTTGGTATTTAAGGAATAACGCGTTTGAAATGGGATTGATCACCAGTACCAGAAGGGCAATCGCTACCAAACCGACCAAGATAATTTCTTCCTCACCAGAGGCAGCCGCAATGGTGAAGAATATGCCGGCCATTAAGCCTATCAATAGCCCATAATATACCTTTGAGGCTTTTGTTTGACCTTTTTTCTTTTTTCGGTAGACGAGAAAGTAATTATAAATAAAAATGACAATAAGTGATGGAATTACGATCGCATAAATGATCAAGATGATCGGATTGAAAAAGTGATGAAACTTGAAGAGGAATGTCAGCAAGAAGATATATAGTGCCCCAATTCTGGAAATATTATAGACCAAATAGTTAGGGTTTCGCTGGGCCTTGACGGCCTTTTTCAAGAATGATACCACAAACATATACCCCACATAGAGGGCCACAGCGGCAAAGTAAAACGGAATGAACATGTCATCTCCCCATTCAGCACCCATATAAAAGGCGCCAGTAGCTATCCAAGAAACTATAAAAATCAACAAACTGAAAAGGATAAGCTTCCATATTTTATGTTCAGTCTGATAATTTGGAACCACTTTAATGTGCATAAAGTAGAAAGCAGCGAAGAGGATGGCAGGAATAAAAATGGTCGAAAAGTACCGGGCCATTTCGTCCGAATTTCCGCCAATGTAGCCGATACTGATTGTAGCGCCCAATATATTGGTCAGGATGATCAGGAAGAATACCCCTGCGACCATCCACCATTCCATTTGTTTAAATTGTAAAGCTTTTTCTTTCATGTTCAAATTTGCTAAATAATGATAAAGCAATGATAGCTTTTGTGGAAACGGTTCCCAAAAAAATGTGATCAAGGCCGGGGATTGTGGGATGAAGAGGGAACTACGAAGGGGGAAGATGGAAGTGCGTGAATGAATGATGAATTGAAAATGAGGAATGAGGGATTAGGAATGAACACAGTACCTGTCCCGGTTTTAGGAAAAAAGCTTCTGCCTAAGAGGCCCACATCAAATCAGTGTTGATCTGTGTGTATCAGTGGTTAACTTAATGCCTGGTGCTGTGGAAAGTGGACTGCGGACTTCACCATAAAAAAAAGGTGACACGAGGGCCACCAGTTTAGGGTTCTATAGGTTTTGATAGGATGTTGTTTTTATGCTTGATTAAAGTAATCTAAAATATTCCGATGCTCCAAACATAAAGTTTCCGCAAACGGTTGTGCAATCATTTTCGGAACGATAATTTATAAGGCTTCTAAATAAATCTGCTAAAATATTGGGCTTGTGATAGGGTTTATGTAGGTTCATGTTCTTAATTTTGGATGGATAAGCACATAACTAAATGTCCGAAAAGCATCAGTTAACATTAAAAGATATTGCCAGGGAGCTCGGGTTGGCGGTCTCTACTGTTTCTCGAGCACTGAAGTCACATCCTGACATCAGTGAAGAAACCATCAAATTGGTGAAGGAGTATGCTGAAAAGCATCACTATGTCCCAAACCTCTTGGCAGTAAATTTCAGGAAGAGTAAAACCTTTAATATTGGCCTGATTATCCCTGAACTGGTTCATCAGTTTTTTTCATCTATCATCAGTGGGGTGCTCAGTGAGTCCAATGCCCATGGATATAATGTCATGATCTGCCAGTCCAATGAACATGTGGACGATGAAAAAAAAGTGGCCAAAGCCTTGCTGAACAGCCGAGTGGACGGGGTGATTATTTCCCTTTCCAATGAAACTACTGAAGTGGCGCATTTGGAAGAATTCTTGGCTGCAGAAATCCCGGTAGTTCAGGTAGACAAGATTATTGAGGGCTTTGATACGCCAAAGGTCATCGTCAATGATTACAGTGGAGCCCATCAGGCCGTAACTGAATTGATAAAAAGAGGGTATCGGAAAATTGCCCATATCCGTGGTCGACTTAATGTCCATCACTCTAATGAGCGTTTTAGAGGGTATGCAGCCGCACTGTCTGAAAATGACATCAGTTATCCAGAACATTATATAAACGTTTGTGAGCACTTGACCCAAGAAGAAGGCTACCATTTCGCGAAATCGTTGATGGCATCAGAGAGTCCACCGGACGCCATATTTTGCGTTACCGACTTGGTGGCGCTGGGAGTAATGCGATATCTGAGAGAGTCAGCTATAAATGTGCCCAATGAAGTAGGGGTGATTGGTTTCAGCAATTGGCAGCTTGGTGAAATTATCAGTCCTACGCTCAGCACGGTTCATCAGCCCGGCTTTGAACTGGGGGAAAAAGCTACAGCCTTGTTGATCGATAAAATCAACAATGGATTGGATAGTCCCAATGAGCAGGTGGTGCTGGATGCTGACTTGATCGTAAGGGAGTCCGTTCGGTGATCGCATTTGGGATTTCTTTTAGAAAAAAGGTTAAGACTAATGCGCTTTTTTCCACGAGTAAAAGTCTTTGATCACAAGAGTGTTAACATTGCTGAGATATTGTTTTAACATTGGGTTAATTTTCAGGGAAAATGTAGGTCATTTCTTAAAAGTAAATTAACTTTGGGCAAACTTACACACGCGATGGAGACTGGCCTTACTTTCTTGATGATTGCAATAGCTTATGGGCTGTGCTTTCTTTCATTTTACCCTGAAAAATATTTGCGAAAGTTCAGCTATAAATATGCTCATAAAAATATTCCCGAATACAAGAAATTTAAACTTGCCGAGCCTATATTCTTTAGTTTTTTGGCAGGATACCTTGTGGCTTTTGGTCTTTCGTTTTTAATGCCCTAGTCTCCTCGACGCTTTTTACTTGACTCCATGTCCATTTACCAATCTTAGGTCGATATAATGGCCATGCGCTAACAGCTTACAATGGACAATTGATTAGGGGAGTTTTTGTTAGGTTACCATGATCAAACAGCGATGGGCTGGTCGGGAAGGCTGACAAAATAGAAGGAAAGGTTCCTCCATCACCAAATACCAATATAAAACCCCTCTACTGTACCTTATCCCATCTATTTGGGATCAAGCGCAAAAGTGGTGAATAGCCTATTTCTAAGGCTTATGATCGTCCTTTCTACCTAAATACAGTTCAGATCTTGCACCATTGCAAAACTGTGTTCCCCCATTTTATTTGGAACCAATACAGTTTTAATGTTTATCATGGGCCTTGTTTTGGATCCTGCTAGAGCTTTGGGTAAGCTGCTTGGTGATCCTGCTATCAGCGGATCTAGCTCCTCAACGATAAGCGTTTCCATGATGGGCCATGACGTCATATTGTTCGCATAAATCTAGTCTGCATGCTAAATCCCCTAAAAGGAGGGTGTATAGCATGCGGATAAATGGTTTTATCCCCAATTTGGAAATATGGCTTGAGCTCAGGCTTTCACTTCATTTGAGAATTGGGAAATGGTCAGCTGATGGCGATCTGCAGTGTACTTATATCAAGAAAGTGACTGATTCTCTTTGGAGGCAAGTTCAAGGATTTTGTCGAACTCGCTAGGTTCAAGATCTTTGAAGAAGTAATGGACAGGGTTAATGGTGCGTCCTTCCTTGATCACTTCATAATGCACGTGTGGGGCTGTAGAAGAACCGGTATTGCCTACCGTTCCGATTTGGTCTCCTCTTTTTACTTTTTGGCCTCTCCGTACATTAAATTCATTCATATGCCCATACCGGGTTTCAAAACCAAAACCATGATCGATGGTTACTGATTTTCCGTATCCACCAAATTCCGTCTTGACTTCGACTACTGTGCCGTCACCCGTCGCATAGATAGGAGTGCCTTTTGGGGCAGAAAAATCTATTCCTGTATGCATTTTACGCACCTTTAGAATAGGATGAATTCGCATTCCATATCCAGAGGCAAGTCTCTTAAGGTCTTCATTGTGGATGGGCTGAATCGCAGGGATGGATGCCCAGTACTCTTCCTTGTTCAGTGCCTTTTCGGCTAGTTCATCGTAAGAAAGGGATTGGATATACATTTGCTTTTTGAGTTTCCCCACTTTGCTCATGACGTCCATGATGAGGTCCTCTTGTTGGAGTCCTTTTTCTTTGAGCTCTTTAAAACGGTCAGAACCGCCGTAGCCCGCGTCCCTGATGGAAGTGGGGATGGGCTCTGATTCGAATATCACGCGGTAAAGATTGTCATCGCGGTCCTTTAAGTCGGTCATCATCTCATTTAGGTGAGAGACTTCCTTCTCCATCATTTCGTAGTATAGCTTTAGTTCTTCGTTTTCTTGCTTTAGCATCAGCTCCTTGGGGCTGTCGAAATAGTAACTAAAGATCATTAGTATCCCCACTGCAAAAATCGAAGATAGAGAAAGAAAGCCAAGGACCCCTAATAAAATGTCCCATTTGCTCTTAGTGTATCGTTCGTATTTACAGGTTTTGGGATCGTAGTAATATTTTATTCTACTCATTATTAATTAAATGGTATTTCTCCTATTTTTGTACCCCTATGAATGGGTTTCGGGTGGAATTGCTCGCTTGAAACATGCCAATATAGGTATATCAGTTGTATAATCCGAATTATTTAAGTATATAACATTTTACATGGACGCTAAAAGAATAAGAAGCACTTTCATCGAGTACTTCCAATCCAAGCAACATCAATTTGTACCTTCTGCACCAATCGTGGTCAAGAACGACCCGACGCTTATGTTTACCAATGCAGGAATGAACCAGTTTAAGGACTATTTCCTTGGGAATGAGACGCCTGCCACTACTCGAGCCACTAACAGTCAAAAGTGCCTAAGAGTTTCCGGTAAGCACAATGACCTGGAGGAAGTAGGGGTAGACACGTATCATCATACGATGTTTGAGATGTTGGGGAACTGGTCTTTTGGTGATTATTTTAAGAAAGAGGCCATTGCTTGGTCATGGGAGTTGTTGACAGAAGTTTACAAGCTGCCTGTGGACAGGCTTTATGTGACGGTTTTTGAAGGAGATGAAGGTGACGGGCTGGAGCGTGACATGGAAGCTTTTGACATGTGGACTGCCCACGTGGACAAGGATAGGATCCTTTTTGGGGACAAAACAGATAACTTTTGGGAAATGGGGGATGTAGGTCCCTGTGGCCCATGTTCTGAAATCCATATAGACCTGCGAACAGAAGAGGAAATCAAGGCCAAGCCAGGAAAAGAACTGGTAAACGCAGATCATCCCCAGGTCATTGAAGTCTGGAACCTGGTCTTTATCCAGTTTAACCGGCAAGCCAACGGAAGCCTTTCCGAACTTCCGGCAAAACACATCGACACCGGGATGGGCTTTGAGCGATTGGTAAGAGCGATCCAGAACAAAACTTCCAATTATGATACCGATGTCTTTACCCCATTTATCGCTGCCGTAGAGAAGAGAGCGGGAAAGAAGTACGGTGAAGATGAAAAAATAGACATCGCAATCCGTGTGATCGTGGACCACATCCGGGCCATTTCATTCACCATTGCAGATGGTCAATTGCCTTCCAATAACAAGGCGGGCTATGTGATTCGCAGGATTTTGAGAAGGGCCGTCAGGTATGGCTATACCTTCCTGGGTTTTCAAGAACCTTTCCTCTATGAGCTGTTGCCATTATTGTCGGAACATTTTGGGGAGATGTTTCCAGAGATTGCTTCTCAGGAAGAATTCATCGCCAAGGTCATTTATGAGGAAGAGGCCGCATTTTTGCGTACCTTGGACAATGGCCTAAAGCGGTTGGATCAGATCAAATCAGACTTAGCAGATAAGGGTGAAAAGGTCATTTCCGGTAAAGTGGCATTTGAGCTGTATGATACCTTTGGGTTTCCGTTGGACCTGACCTCCTTGATAGCAAGGGAAAATGGCATCGCTGTGGATGAAAAGGGCTTCGATGCGGAAATGGCCGAACAGAAAAAACGCTCCCGTGCTGCAGCGGAACAGGAAACAGGTGATTGGGTGCAGGTCAGCGAAGAAGCCAATGTCCAGTTTGTGGGCTATGACAGCCTGGAGACCACGAGCAATATCATCAAGTACAGGGAAATCAAAGAGAAAAAGGGTACAAAATACCAATTGGTACTCGAAGAAACTCCCTTTTATGCTGAAAGTGGCGGGCAAGTAGGGGACAAGGGTGTTTTGGTCAGTGAGGATGAAATCATCAAAGTGCTGGACACGAAAAAGGAGAATGACCTTATTGTGCATTTTGTGGAAAAACTTCCTCAACATCCGGAAGCTACCTTTACGGCCAAAGTGGACGGTAAGCGACGGGGACTGACCATGAACAACCATACGGCGACCCATTTACTTCATGCGGCACTTAAAGAGGTGTTGGGGGATCATGTGCAGCAGAAAGGATCTTTGGTCAATGATCAGCTTCTGCGTTTTGATTTTTCCCATTTCAGTAAATTGAGCGACGATGAAATAACCCAAGTGGAGCATATCGTCAATAAAAAGATCCGGGAAAATATCCCATTGCTCGAGCAAAGGAATGTGCCTATCGAAGAGGCCAAAAAGATGGGGGCTACCGCCTTGTTTGGTGAAAAATACGGTGAATTTGTCAGGGTGATTACCTTTGACAAATCCTATTCCGTGGAGCTTTGTGGGGGAACTCATGTGGCATCCACCGGTAAAATAGGGCTGTTTAAGATCGTGTCTGAAGGGTCCATTTCATCTGGAGTACGGCGAATTGAGGCCATTTCAGCGGATGCGGCTGAAGCGTATGTCAATGAACAACTTGAGGTAGTCAAGTCCCTTCAGGAATTGCTGAAAAGCCCTAAAGATATAGCCAAGGCAGTGGAAGCATTGGTGCATGAGCGAAACGAACTGAAAAAGGAAATCGAATCCCTGCACTTAAAACAAACAGGTGCGTTGAAGGATGAACTTCTCCAAGCTGTCCAGCAAGTAGGCGGAACCAATCAGGTTATTGCCAAAGTGACCCTTCCTTCTGCAGATGCTTTAAAGAAGCTGGCATTTGAATTGAAGAACGAGGTAGATCAGGTGATCGCTGTCATTGCTGCTGATATTGCCGGCAAGCCACAAATTGCCGTGGTCATTGCGGAGGAATTGGTTAAGGAAAAGTCCCTGAATGCCGGTAATGCAGTTAGGGAACTGGCCAAAGCCATACAAGGTGGCGGTGGCGGACAGCCGTTTTTTGCGACAGCGGGAGGTAAGCAGTTGGAAGGACTGGATCAGGTGGTGATCAAGGCCAAAGAGATGTTTTCTTCCATCTAATCCCGTAATAGCCTGTTATGAATTTGGTTTTGGGGTAAAACTCTGCCATTTTTGGTTAATTTAACGATAGAACACAATATTACATTAAGTAAAATGCCTTCACAGGAGATCAAAGATAAATACGAATTGGTAGTAGGACTGGAAGTCCATGTTCAGCTGCTGACCAAAAGTAAGATGTACGCTTCTGATTCTACGGAATTCGGAAACCTGCCAAACACCAATATTTCAGTCATCACACTGGGCCATCCCGGCACCCTTCCCAAGGTGAACAAACGGGCCGTCGAATTTGCGATGAAGCTTGGTTTGGCTTGTAAAAGTGAGATTACGCGGCACAATATTTTTGCCCGTAAGAACTATTTCTATCCTGATCTTCCAAAAGGATATCAGCTTACCCAGGATAAAAATCCCGTCTGTGTCGGGGGAACCGTACCCATCACGCTCGAAAAGTCAGGAGTTACGCGGGAAATTGAGCTTACCCGGATCCACATGGAAGAAGATGCCGGTAAATCCATGCACCTCGCTGGGGAAGTGGATACCTTGGTGGATTTTAACAGGGCAGGGGTGCCTTTGTTGGAAATCGTGACCGAGCCATGCATCAGGGCGTCCGAAGAAGCTTACCAATTTATGTCAGAAATCCGGAAATTGGTACGATATTTAGAAATCTGTGATGGAAACATGGAAGAAGGATCCATGCGGTGCGACGCCAATATTTCCATCCGACTTAAAGGTGATACGGAGTTGGGCAAGAAAGTGGAAGTGAAAAACATGAACTCCTTCCGTAACGTGGCCCGCGCCATAGAGCATGAATTTGATCGTCAGATCGATATGATGGAAAAAGGCGAAACGATCATCTCAGAGACAAGGACATTTGATGCTACCACAGGCCTTACAGCGGGTATGCGTACAAAAGAGGACTTGAACGATTACCGGTATTTTCCAGAGCCTGATTTGAGCCCAGTGGTGATTTCAGATGAATGGCTGCAACAAATCAGCGAGTCGATGCCTTCTCTCCCCAGAGAACTGCATGAGCGATTTGTGAATGCGTTTGGCTTGCCGGAATATGATGCCAACGTGTTAACGGACAGTAAGGAAATCGCCCTTTATTTTGAAGCGCTATGTGGAGAAACCAATAACTACAAAGCGGCATCCAACTGGATGATGGGACCTGTGAAGTCCTATTTGAATGAGTTGACCCTTCATATTGAAGATTTTCCTGTTCGACCAAAACAATTGGCCAGCTTGATCGCATTGATAGACGAAGGCAAAGTGAACTTTTCGGTGGCCTCTCAAAAGGTATATCCTGAAATGATCAAAGATCCTTCTCAGTCACCACTGGAAATCGCTCAAAAGCTTAATCTTATCCAAGAAAGTGACGAAGGATCGCTAAAGCCTATCGTAGAGAGTGTGTTGGCAGAAAATGAAGCAAAAGTAGCGGAGTACAAATCCGGTAAGAAAGGGTTGCTTGGTATGTTTATGGGCCAAGTAATGAAAAAGTCCAAAGGAAAGGCAGACCCTAAAGTGGCCAATAAAATTTTAACAGAACTCCTAGAAAACTAATTATATGACCAAGTTCAATTATATGTTTGTCCTTGCTGCCCTTTTGATGGTGGCAGCCTGTTCGAATGAAGTGAAAGAAGAAGCTTTTGATGGTGAAGTCATCATCAGTGGAAAGCTGGCAAATACGCCAGAAGGTGAGCTCATACTTTCAAAATATACGGATAATAGTGTAGAGCCGATTGATACCTTAAAAGTAAAGGACAATGGGAAGTTTGAATACAGCCTTAGCTTGGAGGGGCCAGCGTTTTACGAACTGGATCTTTTTGGTGTAAAACAGGTGCGATTGGCGCTTTATAATGAAGATGTAACCGTGGATTATGATTTTGATAATGAAGAGAGTTTGGCCGTCAGCGGGTCATTTGATACGGAGCAAGTGGGAAAAGTAGATCAATTGGCAGAGGATTATCAAGCGCAAATCAACCAACTCAACAGTGAATATTATGAAGCGCTCTCCGCTAAGGATGAGGCAGCAGTAAAAAGTATCCAAGAAAAAGCGTTGAGCTTGGAGTCTGATCATTCTGAAAAGGTAAAAAGTACCATTGATGGGATGAATGGGAGTTTTGCAGCCTTGGCAGCCGTAGGAATGCTGAACCCACGAAACGATTTTTCCTACATCGATAGTTTGGTGACGGAGTTGGATACGAAATATCCAGAAACCAAGATGATCGTGGCGCTGAAGCAGCAGCTTGATGAAATGCGTGCTTTGAGCATAGGGCAGCCAGCCCCGGAGATAGCGCTTCCCAATCCTGAAGGAGAAGAGATCAAACTTTCAGATTTTAAAGGTAAGTATGTCCTGATTGATTTTTGGGCTGCTTGGTGTAAACCTTGTAGAGAGGAAAACCCTAATGTGGTAAGACTGTACAATGAATACCATGAGAAAGGGTTTGAAGTGTTTGGTGTTTCTTTGGACAGAAGCAAAGATGCATGGACCAAGGCCATTGAAGAAGATAACCTTACATGGACACATGTGTCGGATTTGAAATATTTCAATTCCGAAGCTGCGGCTACTTATAAAATCAATGCGATTCCTGCTACATATATGATTGATCCTGAGGGGAAAATTATTGCAAAGGACCTGAGAGGGCCGGCTTTGGAAAATAAATTAAAAGAAATTTTCGAATAATGGAATGCTTTTTGTTCAAGAGCAATAGCCGGAATTTAAATATCCATCGTACTTAATTATTAATCTATCTAACATGAAAAAAAGTAGTTTTAAATCACCACTAAGCAGGTTAGTCACCCTCGTCCTTTTTGGGTTGTTAGCCATGGGTGCTTGTAAGAGTAAGAAGAAAGTAGTAGAAGCTGCTCCAGAGCCCGCACCAGTGGAAGAGCCGGCACCTGCTCCTGCTCCAGAACCAGAGCCTACCGCAGAAGAAGTAGCCGTAGGGAAATTGGAAGGGTATTTCTCCACCATCGCATCTGCCAGCAGCGTACAAAGTGCCAACAGTTCTATCCAAGAAGCATTGAGTATGTTTTCGAATCAAAACACACCTGTTTTGATCGTAATTCATGAGGAAAATGGTATTAAGGATTATGATGAGCCTACGACCATTGCCAAGTACCTTAATTACCTTAAGGATACCAAGAAGAACCTAAACTTCATCAGTGATGTAAGACTGGATGGTAGTGGAAAAATCACTGAACTGGAACTTCGTCGTAGATAATAAAGGAACACAGAATTAAATAACCATGAAAAAACATATTCAAGCATTCATATTACTGTTTTTTGCGACCGGCCTTATAGCGGCAGCGCAATCTGATAACATCAGCCCTCAAAGGAAGCAGGCCATTGATTCATTGGCACTAGAAAAGGTAAAAGACCTTAGTAAATACATCAGCATTATCGGCAGCAAGGATACCCAGTTTTCTGAGGCAAACCGTGTGATGGACCGTGCAGAGGAGCTATTTGCACCGGGATCTGAAATGGGTGTTTCTTCCTTGAGCTCTCAAGATGTAGCTTATTATCCGGTGAGAAGGTATTTCGAGCGGTTAATGGCCCTCAATTATGATAATGTGACCATTAGCTGGTATGATATCCACTATATCTCTGATCTGGAAAGACAACCTGACGGTAGGTATGTTGGAGTCGTGACGATCTATCAGCGATTTGAAGGAACTTCTGTAGAGACAGGTCTAAATTATAAAGATACCACCAAAAAAGACATCACCATTTACGTAGAGAAAAAACAAACGCAGGTAGCCGGAAGAACTATCGAGTTTTGGGATGTGATGCTGGGTGATATTAGAGTGACTGAAACTTCCGCATGAAGAAATTAAGCTTATTAGCAATTATCATTATTTCATCCATACAATTTGTCTCGGGGCAGGGCTTAGGCGGCCCCGGGCAAATTAAGGATGATGGCAGATTCGCTGCCTCTACCAAACAACTAAACCAATTCTTTAGAAGATTTAATGCCGAAGAGAGTGAGGACGGCATGACGCGTTATCATCAGGGAGATGAAATGTATCATAACCGTGACCTTCGCATAAAATATGTCAATTTACTTTTTGATAATGAAACCTCAAATATTACCAAAAGCCTAAAGCAGGACTTTGTTGCCCATGTGACGGCTGAAAATTACCCGCAATATTTGAATTTTCACAGGGACAATTGGTTTGCTGAGGTGTCGTCTGTATTTACATTCAAAGGGAAAAGGACCAATGTAACCCTATTTATGGAGATTCAGCCAGAAGGGCTTGGTTTTGAATGGGTCATTAAAAAGGTTGCCTTTGATGGTTTCAAACCTTACTTCGACAAGAAAGAAGGTCAAAACAAACCATTTCTGCATCCACTAAGCCATGAATTAGGTTTTATGAACCTCAGAAAGGCACTTCAGGATAATTCTACTCCTGAATCCTATACCCCAGATGATTATGAACCCGATTATTTGACACTGTTTCTTTACGAGATCAAAAGTGGCAATATGAAATTTGAAACGGTGAATGGAGTTAAGTTTCACTTCTTCCAAATTGAAGATTGGTATTTTGAAGTTTCTCAATTTAACCGTCCCGGATTCAATACCGGTTGGCTCATGAGTAACCTTACTAAGGTGGACAATGAAGAAGAAAAGCAGGCTATTTTAAATTATATCTATGATCAGAAGTAGGCTATATATCATCTTATGGGGATTGATCCTTGTGCCAGGAATGGTATGTTCCCAAGATTTGGGATCTTATTCCAAGCAGGAAGTGAAAGACTTTTCCCAAAAAGTGGAAGATCAGATACAATTTCTGGAGTATTTCCTCAATACCGTAGGAAGTGAAGAGACTTCTGCGCGGGATAAGGATGTGATTATCACGGAAAGTTATAAGAAGATTTTTCGTGATGATAAGGTACAGGTAGAGGATGACCTCTTACTGGATCGACAGGTCATTACAAATAAGGATGTGCCGGCGTACCTAAAGGACGTAGAGTTTTTCTTTAAAGATGCCAGTTTTAAATTCAAGGTGAGGGATGTGAAGCCCTTTCTCCGCGATAACGATGAACTGTCCTTTTTAGTCTCCATGGATCGAACACTGACGGCGGTAGGGCTGGATGATGAGGCCATCGAGAATACCAAACCGCGATTTGTGGAAGTAAACCTGAATCCTCAGTCCAATGAGCTTAAAATAGCCAGTATTTATACCACTAAACTCAGCAGGGACGAGGAGCTTACCGAATGGTGGAGCAATCTTTCGTTGGAGTGGGAGACGTATTTCAGAGAGCAATTTGGATTGATGGAAGATTCCATCACCATTGACCATCTGAATAGAATCAGTGCGATGGACAGTCTGGACCTTTCTGGAAATAGCCTTATCCAAGACCTGAGTCCACTGGAATCCTTGCGGGATCTTAAGTACATTGATATCAGCAATACCATGATTCAGGAGCTTGGGCCGATCAGTAATGTTACTTATTTGGCTTATTTGGATGTTTCCAATACGCCCACTGCAGATATTCAGTTTGTGAAGTATTCCGATAATTTAGAATACCTGAACATATCCAATACCTTGATCGAAAATATCGATGACCTTACCTCTTTGACGAATTTAAAGGTGCTGGTTGCCGAAAACACCCCTTTGATGAGCTTTGCTGGGTTAAATTCATTTTCGGGATTAGAGGAGCTTAACATGGAGAAAAGTGGTCTAAACAATGTGGAGAACATCCATCAGTTGACCAATTTAAAACGGTTAAATATCAGTGGTAATTATTTGATCAATTTTGAGTTTTTAGCCGATCTTAAGAATCTAGAAGAAATTAATCTTTCAAGGACGAATGTAGGCAGCCTGGAGCCGCTAAAAGACCTGGAGCATTTGGAAGTGGTTAAAATCAATGAAACCACGGTGAATAGTCTCGAGCCTTTGGATCAAAAGGATGGTTTGGCGACAGTTTATGCAGACAGAACTGAAATTGCAGAGGAACAGGCCAATGCCTTCGCGGTGAGCAACAGGAGGGTGTTATTGATCCATAATGTTGAAAATTTACAGACGTGGTGGACTACGCTTCCTGAAGGTTGGGAAGCTGTTCTCAGGAAGTATATTCCGGGGAATAGGAGTCGCATGCCTTCAGTGGAAGAGATCAGTAGGATAGTGGGCATGGATTCATTGGACCTTTCAGGCAGTGAAATCATCAATTTACGTCCCGTTATCAAGTTTAAGAAATTGATCTCATTGAAATTTGATGATACTAAGATCCATGAGCTAAGCCCAGTGAGAGAGCTTCAAACTTTGAAGCAGCTATCGGCTAATTTCACCCCAATAACCAATGTGGAAGATATCGGTAAGGTAAATGGGCTGGAGAGAATTTCATTGAAGGAAACCCTGATCAGTAGTATCGAGCCGTTGCAGAAATTATATCGACTCGAATTTCTTGACATTGATCATACAGACGTGCCCAAATGGGAGGTACAGACGGTATTACAAGTAGTTCCCGACGCCAATATAATTTTCAGATCAGATGAGCTGAAAGGTTGGTGGAATAGTTTGGATGGTGTTTGGCAATCTATTTTCGTGGAACAATTTAATATTTCTACGGAACCTAATTCAAGGGAATTGCACAAACTTACCTCCAATAGGGTTTTGAAGATTCAACGGAAAAGTATTCAGAACTTAAGGCCATTGGTAGATTTTATCAATTTGCAAACGCTTCAAATCTACGATGTGCCATTACATGATATTTCAGACTTAGCAAGTTTTGAACTGATCAAAAATCTGAGCATCACCCAAGCACCGATCACCACAGTAGAGCCTTTGGCTGGTTTAAAAACCTTGGAGCATCTCAACCTATCCAATACGGGGATAGAGGATCTCCGTCCGCTAGAGGGATTGACGGATTTAGAAACGTTGATTCTGTCGGGAACAAGCGTGAGACGGTTGAGAGGACTGGATACGCTGCATAAGCTTGAGGAACTTGATATTGCCAGTACCGATGTGCGCAGCATTAGGGATATAGAAGACCTAAGAGGATTAAAAAAACTCAGCTGCTTCAATACCCGCATCAATAGCAGGCAAATCGATCGATTCAAAGAATCAAATCCTGAATGTGAGGTAAGGTATTATTAGACTTCCCATAAATGGAATGAAGGCCGTGGCAGAAATTTTTGTCACGGCTTTTTTATGGGAAATTGTTTCAAGAAAAGTATGTGCCAAATGTAAAGTTGTGGAGTGTCCGTTTACGTAATGGTTAACCCACGGATAGCTATAAATACCACAAAGCCGCAAAGACACCAATTGGATGCTGTAACCTGCCCTGAAAGGAACTGAAAATTGCGTTGTGCCTGAGTGACTTCGTGGCGTATGATTGTCCCGATAAATAAATTGATGCCCTCCAGAAATACAGCTTTATCTGCAGTGATCCTCTGTTGGTAGCAAAAGCCTGTTAATGGAAGGCAAGAAAACATCCCGTCAGTGCCATAGGTAAGGAAATGATGTGGCAGTAGGATTTAGTCCCTACAGATTCCTCAGCACAAGCCCTGGAAGGGCGTCATCACAGTAGCCATGGGGAAAACCCATGGTTAAATCATTGATCTAAGGTTTCCTGTTTTAGCGGCATGGTCTTCACTACTCCCTCTTAAATTTCCGCTAAAACCCATCCACGTCACAGATAATAAAGGATGAATATTGATGAAGAGGGAATGAACGATTAACGGCATGTTTCAGCTTTAGGGTCCGACGGGTATGGCATAGAAAAGAGTCTATTAGCTTCATGGAAAAGCCATGTACATATAGAGATTCCACAACCACCCCAAGACATCATACGGATGCTAAAACCTGTCCTGAAAGGAACTGAAAATTGCTTTGTGCCTTAGTGACTTCGTGGCGTATGACTTTCTTGATAAATAAATTGATGCCCCAGAAATACTGCTTGATTCAAGAACATGCTACTGAAACAAAAAAACCGGGATAGCTTTAACTTAACCCGGTTTGTTCTTTGGTAAATATGAATGGTTAATTCATTCCCAGCGTTTTTTCAGGAACATCCTTTACACACCTAAAGCCCACATTGGAAGAGCCGCTGTCATAAGCATGTCCTTGACGGGCACTGGGCCTGTAATTGATGCAGTAGTTGTCAGAGCATAGGTATGAGCCGCCTTTGATGACCCTTTCTTTTGCGTACGGATTGGTAGGATTATAGCATTGGTTCATGTTGGCATCTAGTTTTGGGGCATTTCCGGTAAGGCGCTGGAATTTGATCGCATCAAACCAATCATCGGTCAGTTCCCAAACATTACCGATGATATCATAAAGTCCATAATCATTTGATGGGTAATTTTTGACAGGCGCAGTTCCCATAAAACCGTCTTTTCCTTGATTACCATTGGGAAATCTTCCTTGAAAAGTATTCGCCATAAATTTCCCTTGAGGTCGGAGTTCATCGCCCCAAGAATACCGTTTTTCAATTAACCCACCTCTTGCGGCAAATTCCCATTCTGCTTCAGTGGGAAGTCTTTTCCCAGCCCATTTTGCATATGCAACGGCATCATCATAGGCGATATGAACTACTGGATGGTCCATTCTTCCCTGAAGATCGGAACCAGGCCCTTCTGGATGCTTCCAGCTGGCTCCTGGGGTCCATTTCCACCAGTTAGATATATCCCTAGTATCTACAGGCCTGTCAGGAGCCACGAAAACCAAAGACCCTGGCTGAAGCAATGAATCAGCAGGTTTAGGCGTATCCGGGGGCAATTGCTTTTTCATCTCCTCCCATTCAGGTTTTTTTTCTGCTATGGTCACATATCCCGTTTCATCTACAAACTTCTTGAAAGCTGCATTGGTCACTTCGGTTTCATCCATCCAGAAACCTTCTACATGACGTTTGACAGCTGGCCTTTCCACAGGGTAAGCATCTTGTTCGTCAGTTCCCATCATGAAATCCCCACCGGGGATCCATACCATTCCATCCTGTTTGCCCTGTTCTTGGACGGAAGATTGAGAGCTGGTGCTGGAATGATTATTTGCGACTTCTTCGGTATTTTTTTCTTCACTACAGGCCCATAATAGTCCTGCTGTGGCGGCTAGGAGCATGGTGCTACCAATGGGGTTTTTATTGAATGATATTTTCATAGTTACTTATATTACTATTTTGTAGCCAGTTTAGGTTCAATGGACAAGTTATGCGCTTGCTAATTAAATGAAAAGTATATCCTTGAAAGATTGCACCAAAATAAGGAATTAATTGGAGGTAAAAGGCCATTTGTAAAATTGTGCAGGAAATAGTGACCAAAATCATCTAGTTGTGCTTGCTCAATAAGGCTACGTGAAACGGATATGTGGGGTTTAGTGTTTTTTGGTATTGCGCTCATACAACTCGATAAAGTTTTCTACGCTAATCCTTTTTACCAGTTTACCAATAAGTTCAAAAGGAATAGCATCGGGTTTTTTAAACCTAATGCAACTTTTCCCCATGTCCAATTTGAACCTACTGAATTTGGGGAATTCATCAACAAACCATTGCATGATCTTGTCGTCTGCATACATGCCACAATGGTAAAGTGCGATAAAGTTTTTCTGGTTGGCGATGGAAATAAAGGGCAGTGGGAGCTTAGGATTGCAGTGATATCCTTTGGGATAAATAGCATGTGGCACTACATAGCCGATCATCCCATAGTTCATGGTTTCTTCATAACCGAGAGGAAGGTTGTTAAGAATCGTTTCTCGTAGTTTTATTAGAGCATCTCTGCGGTTCTCAGGAACCTTGGTAAGGTATTCTTGTGGGGTTTTAGCCTCTATTTTCATGCTTTAGAGTATCAGGTTATGCTTTTGGAAACGGTTGGGTGATTCGCTCCCTTACCATTTCTTTTGCAGATTCTCCCAAAAGCACCACAGAGGATATGACCAATAGCAGATAGTTAAGGATAATGGTGAGGTTAAAAGGTAGGGCTTTGATACAATAGATGGTGACAGCAATAAAAATCAGGGCGCTTAATCCACCTCCGACGATGCCTAATTTTGGTGACTTGAAATGGGCTAAAAGGAGCACAGCGGTAATGACAGCTGGAACTGACCACGATAATTTTCCCGAAAAAACCAAATAAGTCGCTTCTTCCCCAAATATCGCATAGCAACAAACGGCCACCCAAAATGCTGACATTACAATCCTGAGTACCTTTTGACCGATTTTTTCAATTTGAAGGAGTTGATTGACCATAGCTTTAGTGTTATTTTAATATGTAGTGTGGAAATAAATTAATTTTACATGATAAAATAACGTAAATTTTAGGTTTTAGCTAGGAATTTTCGGGAAATAATGGTGCACAGTGTCTTGAAGGCGTAAGATCAAGTCACGTTAAGTTTAGGGCCTGAAAAATTCCCTTATTCAAAACCTACCAAAGAAATTCAGGTATGGGAGAGCGGTTATCGCTATAAAGAGCAAAAAAAAAGCGACCAATTCAATTGGTCGCTTAATAATGATTTAAAGAGATGTATCATTAAGCATCACTTGTATTGTCGTGCAGTTTACCGAGCTCTTGATCAATGGTCCAAAGTCCAATACCCTCTTCACCAATGATGTCAAACAGTTCCAACGCACGACGGGCCAAGGTTTCTTCTTCACGTTGTTCAGTAACATACCACTGCATAAAGCTGAAGGTGGCAAAATCCTTCACACCAAAACAATGGTCAACGATGATGTTAATGGACTTGGTCACCTGAATTTCATGCTCCAATGTGAGTTGGAATATCTCTTTTAGGGAGTTGAAATGATGCTTGATTCCAGTAATTTCTGGCTGTACGGCCAAACCACCTGCTTCATTGATATAGTGGAATAGCTTCAACATATGTTGTCTTTCTTCCTCCGCGTGTTCATAAAGTAATTTGGCTGCATTGTTGTAGCCCATCATGTCACACCAAGATGCCATGCTTAGGTAGGAAGCCGATGACTTACCTTCCATTTCAATCTGTTTGTTCAACATCTTTTCTGTATCGTGTAATAATGAACGTTGCAGCGTTACTATTTCCTTTTCTTTCGTTTTCATAATCCCTTAATTTTAAGTTCTTGTTACAAACATAACGAAATTATCAGAGTGTAGTTCAATGTTTCGGGGGTGTTTACGGAATTTAGAATTGGTATAATTAAAGTTCTAAAGAATAATATTCTGTCAATATTAATTTAAATTAAATTTAAATAAAATCCCATAATGGCCTGTATCGTAAACTAAACTGGAATATGCTCTTTTCTTCCTCTATAAAAAGCGCCAAAAAGCACTTTACAGGCTTAACTTCACCATTATTTTTTTTAAAATTGCATATGAAAATAGTTGCAATGATTCCCGCACGTTATGGTGCCACACGTTTCCCTGGAAAGCTTACGTCAGATTTATGTGGCAAGCCCGTTATTGTAAGAACCTATTTGAGTACTATGGCCACCGGATTATTTGACAAGGTGATTGTGGTGACTGATCATAAACAGATCGCAACCCAAATAGAACAAGAAGGCGGGGAAGTTTTTTTTAGCCAAAAAGCACATGAAAGTGGCTCGGATCGTATTGCTGAAGCGGTAGCTGATGTGGAAGCTGATGTGGTGGTAAATGTGCAGGGGGATGAACCCTTTCAGGATAAGGAATCATTGTCCGGCTTGGTGAATGCTTTTACAGATAAATCGGTACGAGTGGCATCCCTTATGCGTAAAATTGAAGATGATGTAGACGTCATCAATCCTAATTCAGTTAAAGTGGTAGTAGATAAAAATAGTTTTGCACTTTACTTTAGTCGATGTCCTATTCCTTTTGTCCGAGACAAGTTTCAGCCGGATTACTTTAGACACATCGGCGTTTATGCCTATACCAAGGAACTGCTCATGACGTATACCAACTGGGAAAAAACCATGCTGGAAAAAGCTGAAATGCTGGAGCAATTACGGTTGTTGGAGAATGGTATTCGGATTAAGATGGTGGAAACGACCCATGAGGCAGTGGCCATTGATACCAAGGCTGATTTGGATCGGGCAATTGCGTTTTATCAGCGAAATTACCAATGATCGGGAGGACGTCTTTTAGGCTACAGCCTTCAGGCCAATGATGGAACCTATTAATAACATTAAAAAGCCTATTCTTAGCCAGTTAGCGGGTTCTTGGAAAAAGAAAATCCCCACCAAGACGGTACCCGCTGCTCCAATTCCCGTCCAAACTGCATAAGCTGTCCCCATGGGAATGGTTTTAATAGCTTGGTTCAGTAGGTAGAAGCTCACACAAATGCTAATAAAAAAGGCAACGGACCACTTTAGATTGCTAAAGTTATCGGCCAATTTTAGGGAAGTGGTGAAGGCTACTTCAAAAAGCCCTGCAAAGATCAATGTCAACCAAGCCATAACGCTGTTTTTTTTGTAAAGATACTGCTGTATCCTCTAAGGACATTTTACATAGGTTAAAAAAAATCGATTCTATTGGCCTCTTCGGATCCTGCTGAGCGATACTTGACTAATTCCTAGATAGGAGGCAATATTGCCTAAGGAAATTCGCTGGAGGATTTGCGGGTAATCATTTATAAGGTCCAGATAACGCTGTGCCGCAGGTTTAATTTGTCGGTCGATCAATCGCCTTTCGGTTTTAAGCAGCTCCTTTTCAATCATTCTTCTCCACCAATTGGCAATTTCAATATTTTCATGACAGCACTTTTCTAACCACTCGTTTTTGATTTCCCACAGTTTACACTTTTCCAAAGTAGTTATGCTTTCATATCCAGGACTGTTCAGGAATTTGCTGTTGTAGGAAAACAGTAAATCTCCCTCAAACCCAAACCAAAAAGTAACCTCCTTACCATCATGGTTAAGGTGGGCCTTTACGCAACCGCTGATAATGAGGTAGCTTGATTTTTCTGTTTTCCCTTCTTGGATGATGTTATGGTTTCTGTCGAACGTCATGATATTTCCGGAGTCAGCCAATATGCTTATGGCCGATTCAGAAAGTCCATATTGGTGATATAAAAAATCTGAGACCACCACCTTATTAATTGTTCAATAAACTTAACGTATGCACAGCCGCAAGACCGGCAGTTTCTGTCCGCAATCGGCTATGTCCTAAGCTGACGGGAATAAACCCTTTTGCTTTAGCCAAGTTAATTTCTTCGGGCGAAAAATCTCCTTCGGGGCCGATTAGGATCAGGTAAGCACCTTTAGCCTTTGCTACTTCAAATAAATGGTGGCGGTGGTTTTCATCAACATAGGCAATGAATTTTTGCAGGTCATCTTGGGCATGTTTATCCAGGAGTTCCTCGAACGAGGTAAGCGGATCAATGATGGGGAAATGGGTTTTTAAGCTTTGCTTACATGCCGAAACCATCTTTTTTTCAAGCCTGTCAGGTTTTAAAAAGCTTCGTTCCGAATTGGAGGTCTTTATAAATGTCAATTTACTGAAACCAATCTCAGTGATTTTTTCCAGCATCCATTCCATTCTGTCCGTGTTTTTGGTGGGGGCAATGGCCAAATGGATGTGATGGTCGGGCAGGGGAGTTGCCTTTTTTTCGATGATGCTAAGCTCAGCTCTTTTAAGGTCACCTTTTGTAATTTGACAGGAAAATAAATGGCCCTTACCATCTGTCATAAACACCTCGTCACCCACGTTTTTCCTCAGGACTTTGACCAAATGCTTTGACTCCTCGGGATGAAGGGTGATGTTACCGGACTCAGGGATGTCTTTTTGATAAAATAATTGCATGAACCTGTGGATTTTAAGCAAAGATAAACAGCTTACCAGCCCTATGCCAATAAAAAAAGCGCAAATCATACGATTTGCGCTTTTCCTAACCTTAATTAACCTTTATATAATTTAATCCTTAGAAAGTTCCATATTGACTGGCTTACCCTTAATGGTATTCCTTTTCATCACATTAATGACATGACTGGCATCTTTTGACGGTACGTCCACGAAGGAGAAATTGTCAAAAATATCGATTCCACCAATCAGGCGGCCTGAAATTCCGGCTTCTCCTGCGATGGCACCAACGATATCATTTGGTCTGATGCGGTCTTTTTTGCCGAGATTAAGGAAAAGTCTGGACATGTTAGCTTCCCTTCTTCCTCTTTCACGTCCACCTTTTCGGCCTGCTGGACGGTCACCACGACCTTTTCTACCGCCTCTTTCAAAACGATCTCTACCTCGGCCACCTCTTTCTCCTCGATCCCTGTCACGACCTAGATTGAGATCAAAGTTCATGTCAGAAAGTTCCTGGATGGATTTGCCCATTTGTAGTTTCACCAATCCAAGGGCAATTTGGTCCATGCTTAACCCTTCGGCAAGCATTTGGCCTAGTGCCGCTTCAAATACTTGGTTGTCTTCCTCTTTAGAAAGTGAAGTGGTAACTTCTTTTACCAACTGATCCTTTTTCTGGTCGATCATTTCAGCCACAGAAGGAGGATTCATTTTGGTCAAAGTTGTCTTGATATATCTTTCCAGATCTTTAAGCCTAAATATATCCTTTCTTCCGGTGATGAAAGAAATGGCCATTCCAGATCGACCTGCTCTACCTGTTCTACCGATACGGTGAACATAATATTCCTCATCAAGCGGAAGGTCATAATTGAAGACCACTTCCACATTGTCCACGTCAATACCTCTAGCTGCAACGTCCGTAGCAACCAACACGGTACAGTGACCTTTTCGGAACTTGTTCATTACCTTGTCCCGTTGAGCTTGGGAAAGGTCTCCGTGTAGTGCTTCGGCCATAATTCCTCTGGCAATCAAGCCTTCAGTCACTTCGTCCGTAGCCCTTTTGGTATTACAGAAAACCACACCAAGATTAAACTGATGGATATTGATCAGTCTCGTGATCAACTCCATCTTCAATGGTGGCTTCACTTCGTAATATACCTGGGAAATATTTTCCACAGTAAGTTCCTTTCGCTGGATTTTGACGATCTCAGGATTGGTTTGGTACTTTCTGGTCAAGTCCATGATGGGCTTGGCCATAGTAGCTGAGAAAAAGATCGTTTGCCTGTCCTCTGGCATTTGGCTAAGAACGGTTTCGATATCTTCTCTGAAACCCATGTCCAGCATCTCATCAGCCTCATCCAGTACGATGGTCTTTACCGTGTCTAGTTTTAGCGTACCGCGGTTCATGTGATCCATCACACGGCCTGGAGTACCCACTACGATTTGAACACCTCTTTTAAGTGTTCTGATTTGACGATCGATTGCCTCACCACCGTAAATAGCAGTGCTGAAAATGCCTTTTTTGTACTTGGCAAGTTTGGTGATTTCACCTTCTACCTGTACGGCAAGTTCCCGAGTAGGGCATAAAATCAATGCCTGAGGCTGCTTGCTGCTACTGTCCACGCGATCCACGATAGGGATTCCGAAAGATGCTGTTTTCCCCGTTCCAGTTTGTGCCTGACCAATGACGTCATGGCCTTCTAGCATTAAAGGGATTGATTGTGCTTGAATTTCTGAAGGTTGGGTATAGCCCATACCTTCCACTGCCTGTAGAATTTCTGCTGAAATTCCCAGGTCTGCGAATAATGTTTCGTTTTCCATGAATTTTTCCTTACTCCTGCGCCCTGATTTCCCTTGATATAACCCAACGCTACCGAGTAAGGAACCTCATGACTCAGAAAAGTTCTTTCTTAATTGAGCTGCAAAGATATGTGAAATAATTGGTTTATACAAATTAGACTACCGTGTTATTAAAATAAATAATAAATAAAAAGGCATCATGGAGAAAAATATTTGGTACGATAGGGGTAGGGGCACGTCGTAAAATCACGAATATTTTGATAAATGATAAGATAGGATTAAAATATATGTATGGGTTACAGACGTGTAGTAATATCGAAGCCAGTGGTACCCCACAAGTGCCCGCTACAACTTATTTATTATTGAAGGAAGAAGTATTATCTCAACCGTTGTGAATGACTCTTTCTCCAGTAATATGGCTGGATCTGGGGGGGGGAAGGTAAGAAAATAAAAAAGCGGGATGTTTACACCCCGCTTTAGTTATTAGTTACAGTTACTGTTTAGATTATAATTTATCTATCTCCCATAGAAACGTATGAACGCTCATTAGGTCCGGTATACACTTGTCTTGGTCTACCAATTGGTTCATTGTTTTCCCTCATTTCTTTCCACTGTGCGATCCAGCCTGGAAGACGGCCCAGCGCAAACATTACGGTAAACATGTCTGTCGGGATGCCAAGGGCTCTATAGATGATGCCAGAATAGAAATCCACATTAGGATATAATTTTCTGTCCACAAAGTATTGGTCGTTAAGCGCTGCTTCTTCCAGTTCTTTGGCAATTTCCAAAACAGGATCGTTTACGCCCAATTTACCCAATACATCATCGGCTGCTTTTTTAATGATCTTAGCTCTTGGGTCGAAGTTTTTATAAACCCTGTGGCCAAAGCCCATAAGTCTAAATGGATCATTTTTGTCTTTGGCTTTGTCAAGGTACTTTTTGGTGTCTCCACCATCTTCCTTGATCGCTTCCAGCATCTCGATTACGGATTGGTTAGCGCCACCATGAAGTGGTCCCCAAAGGGCATTGATCCCAGCTGATATGGAAGCATAAATGCTGGCTTGACTGGATCCTACTATTCTTACCGTAGAAGTGGAGCAGTTTTGCTCGTGATCAGCATGGAGGATCAACAGCTTATCCAAGGCCTTTGCAATGATTGGATCTACTTCATACTTCTCTGCTGGAAGGGCAAACATCATTTTCATGAAGTTAGAGCAGTAGTCCAAGCTATTGTCAGGGTAATTGGCTGGGTGCCCCATTTTATTTTTATAGGCCCAAGCGGCAAAAGTCGGCAACTTGGCCATTAATCTTACGATGCTCAATTTGATTTCTTCATCGGTCCTGTTTGGATCCAGAGAAGTAGGGTAGAAGGCAGTCAAAGAACAGATCAAAGAAGACAGTACTCCCATTGGGTGGGCTACGGATGGAAAGCCATCGAGGATCTTCTTGATGTCTTCATGCACTAAAGTATGATAGGTGATTTCATTTGCAAACTGATCATATTGCTCTTGAGTAGGAAGCTCACCATAAATCAATAGATAAGAAACCTCCAAAAAGTTAGACTTTTCAGCCAGATCTTCGATGTTGTACCCGCGGTATCTGAGGATACCTTTTTCACCGTCCAAGAAAGTGATGGCACTTTTGGTAGATCCGGTGTTTTTGAATCCTGGGTCTAGTGTTATTAATCCAGATTGGCCTCTTAATTTGGCAATTTCTATTGCCTTCTCATTTTCAGTTCCTTCTGTTACTGGTAATTCATATTCGGTACCGTTGAAGGATAACTTAGCTATTTCAGACATAAGTTTTACGTTTATCTATTTATGGTTTTGTTCAATCATGAAACCGTATTTGGCGGCCTTAAGTTAATAAAAAACCGCCTTATTTTCATAATAAACAGTATATATTACACGAATAAAATTAAGTAATTTTACTTAATTTTATTTCTCAGTTATTTGTTGCATTCAAATTGCGCAATAATCGGAAAAGCAACCTTACTTGGGTTAATGTGTTATGGGGCAAATGGTCCATAACTCGAAATAAAATCTTGTGTTAGCTATATCGAGCTGA
Source organism: Echinicola vietnamensis DSM 17526 (assembly GCF_000325705.1). Lineage (NCBI taxonomy): Bacteria > Pseudomonadati > Bacteroidota > Cytophagia > Cytophagales > Cyclobacteriaceae > Echinicola > Echinicola vietnamensis. Next base: position 3,652,432 of record NC_019904.1, read on the forward strand.
TGGTTAAAAAAAAAGTAGTCCACGGAGGTGGACTACTTTTAAGGATTACTTGCAGAAGTGTTCAAAAACTTCTACCAAATGTTCTCCAATAATTTGGGCATTTCTCCCTTCTATATGGTGTCTTTCAACAAAATGCACCAACTCGCCGTCTTTAAAGAGGGCCATGGCAGGAGAAGAAGGTGGGTAAGGAAGGCAAAGTTCCCTAACCTTGTTTACTGCTTCTGTATCATTTCCGGCAAATACCGTAGACAATGTGGTAGGTCTTGCATCGGTTTTGTCAAGCGCATACTTTACACCAGGCCTTGCAGCACCTGCCGCACAGCCACAAACAGAATTAATGACGATAAAGGTGGTTCCTTTGTCATTCTTTAAGTGATTCTCTACATCTTCAGCGGTTTTAAATTCCTTAAAACCTACTTCTGTTAATTCAGCACGCATTGGTGCTACTAATTCTTCAGGGTACATAATATCTTCAGTTTAAATTAGTGCTCTTACATAAATCCCAATTCCAACTTGGCTGCTTCGGACATCATGTCCTGCGAGTAAGGCGGATCAAAGGTAAGTTCGACCTCTACATCGTTAATGCCTTGAATTTGTTGGATGCGGTCCTTAACCTCTGCCGGGATAGATTCTGCAGAGGGACAATTTGGGGATGTCAAGGTCATCAAAACATAGACATTGTTTACAGGAAAGACACTGATTTCATAAATCAGTCCCAATTCATAAACGTCTACGGGAATTTCGGGGTCATACACCAGTTTGATGGCTTGTATTACCTTGTCCCTTAAATCAGGGATATTGGCCGGTTGTGCAGTTTGGTTTTCTTCTGACATATTCTACACGTTTAATTTTGATTGATAGGCGAGGGCATAAAGCTTCATTTGTTTGATCATGGATGCCAAGCCGTTTGATCGCTGAGATCCGATGATATTGCCCATGCCTATTTTTTCGATAAAGTAAAGGTCTTCATCTATGATTTCTTTGGGAGACCTACCGGAAAGTACCCTGATCAGCAAACTGATCAGGCCTTTGGTAATATCTGTGTTGGAATCTGCTTTGAAGATGATTTTTTGGTCCTTTATTTCTGTGGTAAGCCATACCTTGGACTGGCAGCCTTTAATCAGGTTTTCATCCAATCTGGCTTCCTCAGGAAATGCATCCAATTGGTTTCCCAATTCCATGATATAGAATATGGTAGATTCTCTATCTCCTTCGAGAATGGAAAATTCATCTATGATTTCTTCCTGAACTTGCTTGATATCGCTCATTTATTTTTCAGTTTGGCAATTTTGCGAACACTTTCACAGAGCTTGTCCACTTCTTCTTTGGTGTTATAAACAGAAAAGGAAGCCCTAACAGTTCCCTCAATATTAAATCGGCCCATGAGCGGCTGGGTACAATGGTGACCTGTCCTCACGGCAATTCCGGCAGCATCCAGCATCATCCCCACGTCAAAGGGGTGCATGTCGTTTATCAAAAAGGATAGCACGCTCACCTTTTGATCGGCCGTACCCACAGGAATGAAGCCTTTAATATCATTTAGTTGGGTCATGGCATGTTGAAGTAATTTCTCTTCATGCGCTCTGATAGCGGATTTCCCAATTTCATTGACAAATTCCAACGCTTTTTGAAAAGCAATGACATCTGCAATATTAGGGGTTCCCGCCTCAAATTTAAACGGGATATCATTGAAAGTGGTCTTTTCGAAGGTGACTTCTTTGATCATTTCTCCACCGCCTTGGTAAGGAGGCATAGCTTCCAATATTTCCCTTTTACCATAAAGAACTCCAAGACCGGTCGGACCATAGATTTTATGGGCTGACATCACGAAGAAATCACAATCCAGCGCTTGCACATCAATGTCCAAATGGGCAGAAGATTGAGCACCATCAATCAGAACTTTTGCACCGACCTTATGGGATTTTTCAATAATCTCTTTGACTGGATTTATGGTGCCCAGGGCGTTGGAAGCATGGACGACCGCTACCAATTTGGTTTTCTCATTGAGCATGTCGTCAAACGCTTCCATGAGCAGCTCCCCTTTTTCATTGATAGGGATCACTTTAAGTTTAGCACCTTTTTCTTCACAGAGCATTTGCCAAGGTACGATGTTGGAATGGTGTTCCAATGTACTGATGATAATCTCATCGCCCTTTTCAATAAACTTTCTGCCAAAGGTAGCTGCTACGAGGTTAATGCCTTCTGTGGTGCCTTTAGTAAAAATAACCTCTTCATCCTCCGCGGCATTAATGAATTCTTTTACTTGCCCTCTGGTCTTTTCATAGTGCCTAGTGGCTCGGTCAGCTAATGTATGGGCACCGCGGTGGATATTGGAATTATCATGGGTGTAATAAGCAGACAATGCCTCCAGCACCCTTGTTGGTTTTTGGGTAGTGGCGGCATTATCCATGTAAATGAGAGGCTTTCCGTTCACTTCTTGGTGAAGTACTGGGAATTGCCCTCGGATATGTTCAGTATTCAGCGTCATGAAAGGCGGTTATTGGTTGATTGATGAAAAGAAGGACATTGTTCCGTGACAGGAGTGACAGGCCTTTATCATCAAGGTAAAAGAGCATGGGGCTTTACAGCCCCATTTATCATGGTACTGTCAGGCGGGTTATAGCTTACCCAATCGTTCTTGAACGAGCGCTATGCAGTATTCCCGCAACGGCTCTATTTTAATATGGTCAAGAATTTCTCCTGCAAAGGCATAGAGCAGTAGGTTTTTGGCTTCTACTTTACCAATGCCCCTTGCTTGAAGATAAAACAATGCTTCCTCATCCAACTGGCCTGTGGTACAGCCGTGGGAGCATTTGACATCGTCTGCCCAAATCTCCAATTGCGGTTTGGTATTGATGATGGCATCTTCTGACAGAAGGATATTGTTGTTTTGCTGGAAAGCATTGGTCTTTTGAGCGTCTTGTCGCACAAAGATCTTTCCGTTAAAAACACCCCTGGATTTGTCTGCAAGGATCCCTTTATAAAGCTCATTGGAATCTGCATGTGGCATGGTATGGTCCACATTGGTGTGGTTGTCCACATGGGTTCCGCCGTTTAGCAGGTAAAGCCCGTACATATTGCCTTCACAGCCGCTATCTCTTAGGTTAAGGGTAAGGTTGTTTCGGATGAAATCCCCCTTAAGCGACAATGTCACTGTAGTAAGCGTGGCATCACGATGGATGTCGGCTTCGAAGTTATTTACGTCGATGGCAGCATCACTTTCGTTTTGGATTTTATGAAAGTATAGGTGGGCATTGTCATCTACCTTCACCTCGGTCAAGCTGTTCAGGAAATACGGCTCCTCATCCACACTGATGATGCGTTCGATAAAGGTGGCCTCGGCATTAGCTTCTCCATGGATAAATACCCTTGGCGCTACTACTTGGCCGTCTGTTGCTTGACAGAAGTGCAGCAATAGAATCGGCTTTTCCACTACCTTGTTTTTGGCAATGTGGATATGGATACCATCTGCAAATAACACCGAGTTCAACGCATTGAACGGTTCCTTTTCCGGCTTAGCAATCGTACCAATTAGATTGGCAGCATTGGTGTCAATTTTTGAAAAAGGAGCGATGGTATAGTTTTCCGCTGCATAATCAGATAATGAAGCATCAAATTGACCATTGTTAAAAACCAAAATATCGGCTTCAAGCTCAGGAATCAATACATCTTTTACCTGTTCTGATGTCAGCGTAAGTTTTCCGGCTATCTGAAGATTGGAAATACCATTCTCCAGTTTTTTGCTGATAGGACTAAACTTATATTCCTCTGCCTTAGGAGCCGGCAGTCCATCTTTTTCAAGGACTTCAATGGCCATTTCCCTCAATTTTGGCAAAGTACCATTTGCCCCTTTACGGGCGATATCCAAGAAAGTATCCGTTAATTTATTTTTAGTTATTGTAGTCATGAATATTCAAGAAATATGTGGGTTTGACAATCGGACAAGTCGAAGATTAGACAGAAGCTCCGTCTACATCTGCCTTGATCCAGTCATAACCATTTTCTTCAAGATCCAATGCCAGTTCTTTTGAACCTGATTTTACAATTCTACCCTTGTAAAGCACGTGCACATAATCAGGGACAATATAGTCCAACAATCGTTGATAGTGCGTTACGACGATCGTGGCATTGTCTTTTGATTTAAGTTGGTTGACGCCGTTTGAAACGATCTTAAGGGCATCAATGTCCAAACCTGAATCAGTTTCATCCAAAATAGACAGGGTTGGCTCTAGCATGGCCATTTGGAAGATTTCATTTCTTTTCTTCTCTCCACCTGAAAAGCCTTCGTTCAGGGCACGGCTCATCAGTTTTTGATCGATTTCGACCAGCTTCATTTTTTCCTTCATTAACGAAAGGAATTTCACAGCATCCAGTGCCTCTTGGCCCCTGTATTCTCTCACTTGGTTCACTGCAGTTCTGAGGAAATTCGTGGTGCTTACACCAGGAATTTCCACAGGGTATTGGAAAGCCAAGAATACACCTTCTCTGGCCCTGTCTTCTGGATTCATTTCCAGTAGATCTTTGCCATTGAACGTTACTTCTCCATCGGTAACCTCATATTCTTCCCTTCCGGCCAATACTGATGCCAAGGTGGATTTACCAGAACCATTTGGTCCCATGATGGCATGGACTTCCCCCGGTTTGATTTCAAGGTTAATTCCTTTCAGGATTGGTGTTCCTTCGATAGATGCGTGTAAATTTTTTATGGATAACATGATTTGAACTGATTTCTTTCTAATAAGTTGGTAATATATGGATCCAATGGTATCCGGTTTGGATCCACTGAATTTGGTTAACAAAGGGTGGGGGAGAAATTATCCCACACTTCCCTCCAAGGTAAGGGCCAAAAGCTTCTGGGCTTCTACCGCAAACTCCATTGGAAGCTGGTTCAATACCTCTTTGGCATAGCCGTTTACAATCAAGGCTACGGCATCTTCACTGTCGATCCCACGCTGATTGCAGTAGAAAATCTGGTCTTCACCGATCTTGGAGGTCGTAGCCTCGTGCTCTACCTTGGCGGTGGGATTTTGAATGTCTATATAAGGAAAGGTATGTGCTCCACATCGGTCTCCCATCAAAAGGGAATCACACTGGGAGAAGTTCCGTGAATTGACGGCCCTTTTCATCACCTGCACTTGGCCTCTGTAGGAATTCTGCGAATGACCGGCAGAGATACCTTTGGACACAATGCGCGATTTGGTGTTTTTACCAATGTGAATCATTTTCGTCCCTGTATCCGCTTGCTGGTAATTGTTGGTTACCGCTACTGAATAGAATTCACCGACAGAGTTATCTCCTTTCAGGATACAAGAAGGATACTTCCAGGTAACGGCAGATCCCGTCTCGACTTGTGTCCAAGAAATCTTGGAATTGTCTCCGGCACAAATGCCCCTTTTAGTTACAAAATTATAAATACCGCCTTTCCCATCTTTATCGCCTGGGAACCAGTTTTGTACAGTAGAATATTTTACTTCAGCATCTTTGGCTGCATAAATTTCTACTACGGCGGCGTGCAATTGGTTTTCGTCTCGTTGTGGTGCTGTACAGCCCTCCAAGTAAGATACATAGGATTCATCCTCTGCCACGATCAAGGTTCTTTCGAATTGCCCTGTGTTGGCAGCGTTTATCCTGAAATAAGTGGAAAGCTCCATGGGGCATCTTACGCCCTTAGGGATATAACAGAAAGACCCGTCCGAAAATACGGCGGAGTTCAGTGCTGCATAATAATTATCTGTCATGGGAACCACGGAACCCAAGTACTGCTTGACCAGCTCGGGATGCTCATGGACAGCCTCACTGAAGGAACAGAAAACTATTCCAAGCTTGCTAAGGGTATCCTTAAACGTAGTACCTACCGAAACGGAGTCAAGTACTGCATCTACTGCAATGCCTTGGAGTTTCTTTTGTTCGTTGAGGCTGATGCCCAGTCTTTCATAGATCTGAAGCAACTCAGGATCTACCTCGTCCAAGCTTTTTGGCTTGCTTTTCTGCTTGGGAGCAGAATAATATTTTAAGGCTTGGAAATCTACTTTAGGGTAGTTGACATTGGCCCAATCGGGCTCGGTCATATTTTGCCAAGTACGGAAAGCCTTAAGCCTCCATTCCAAGAGCCAGGTAGGCTCTTCTTTCTTGGCCGAAATCCAACGGATAATTTCTTCATTCAAACCGGCAGGAGCTTCATCAGCTTCAAAATCAACAGACCAGCCGTGTTCATATTCTTTCGAGGTGAATTCCTCTAAAATTTCGTTGTCTTTGCTCATAAAGCGAGTTATTTAGACTAATTACATTTTGTACCGCAAAGATATAACATTAATCTAAAATTATATGTTCAATGACAATGAAAATTCTTTATGGGAAATAGAAAAAAACAATGTGCTGGGTGTGAAAAACAAAAGTTTTTATAACCAAAAGCACGAAAACCGCACTTTTGGTTATATTGGTAAAAGTCAATTCAAACACTGAATATTTACTATAGTTTTTAAATTAGATTTAATCTAAATAACTATATTTTCTAAGAAAAACTACTTAGCATCTTGCTCAAAAAGCTGTATCGGTCGATTTATACTTTCCTCCAAGACGATGAGTGTTTCTGTTCGGTCGATTCCATCCACTTTTTGGATTTTGTTCAGGACGTCTCTGAGGTGGTTGGTATCCTTACAGATTATCTTGGCAAAGATGCTGTAATTTCCAGTGGTATAATATGCATTTACAACCTCAGAAATTTCTTTCAACTTTTCGATAACATTGTCATAAAGTGAGCTTTTTTCAAGGTAAATTCCCAGATATGCTGAAATATCATAACCCAATTTCGAAAAATCAATGTTGAGTGTGGCACTTTTGACAATTCCCATATCTTCCAATTTGCGCATCCTCACATGCACGGTACCAGAAGAAACGTAAACCTTCTTGGCAATCTCCGTATAGGGGGTTTTTGCATCTTCATTAAGTAATGAAATGATCTTCAAATCAACATTGTCAATATCTAAATTTTTATCCATTATTTAATTATTTGGTTACCTTTATTTGAATAAAGATGCATTCAAATTATTGAATTGTCAAAATTTACACGAACATTTTTTTTGATTTGCAAAATATCAAAAAATGTATTTACTTTGGGATTACATTGTTAAAGACGGTAAATGTTTTGAAAACAATCGATTGATTTAAAATATATGATTGTTTTTTGTGAAAATGCTTACCAAAACAATGGTTTTTATATTGAAACTTTTAATCTCTAAAGTTATATTTGGGTTTATATTCTGAAAAGGGTCTTGCTACTGGCAAGACTTTTTTGTTTTTATGGTGCAGGTAATTTAGACCAGAATTGAGGTCAAGCATAATTTCGGGTCAAGCGGAAAAGTTGGGGATTGCCAGTTTGCTTAGAGGTAATAACACAGATAAATCAAAATGCCACACGTCCCAATGGCTCCAAAAGGATGCTTTAACCTAGATTGAAAGGAATTTAGTATTGTTTCGTGCCTTCGTGACCTATCTTTATTCCACAAAGCTCTCCATCATTCCCATTCGGTTCCTCTCCTTGAAGGAGAGGCTAGGAGAGGTTAAAACTGTTGGCTACGGATGAACATAGATGAACACAGATATTATTTAAGGGTATTGAGATAAAGAGTACGGAAATTGACAAGACATAAAAGGAGATGGTAAAGCATCTCTACAGGCTTGACCTAAGCTTTTTGAACTGAAGCTACAGAAAAACCTTAGTGCCTTCGAGCCTTTGTGGCCTATCACTATTCCACCAAGCTCTGCATCATTCCCATTCGGTTCCTCTCCTCGCAGGAGTGGCTAGGAGAGGTGGAAACTGTTGGCTACGGATGAACATAGATGAACACAGATATTATTTAAGGGTATTGAGATAAAGAGTACGGAAATTGACAAGACATAAAAGGAGATGGTAAAGCATCTCTACAGGCTTGACCTAAGCTTTTTGAACTGAAGCTACAGAAAAACCTTAGTGCCTTCGAGCCTTTGTGGCCTATCACTATTCCACCAAGCTCTGCATCATTCCCATTCGGTTCCTCTCCTCGCAGGAGTGGCTAGGAGAGGTGAAAACTGTTGGCCATGGATGAACACAGATGAACACGGATTTTTAATGAACGGTTTTAGGGAGCGGGGGTAAATTGGCAAAATCCAGAAGGATAAGTTTCTTTCAGTTTTACACCTATGTGACAAAAAAAACTTAGTGCCTTCGAGCCTTCGTGGCCTAACATTATTCCACCAAGCTCTGCATCATTCCCATTCGGTTCCTCTCCTCACAGGAAAGGCTAGGAAAGGTGGAAAAGCATTTTATCATCCTACTAACTGCCCTAAACTTTTCGCTTGGCTCCTAAAAAGACACCCAATGATAATGACTAATTCCTAATCACATCTAAATCCTACCATTGATCCAACAAATAGGGAATAGTTTGTGGATATATCATTAACTTTTGATCTTCATTTTAAGAATTTTAATATTTTCCTTAAAGCCCTTTTATAAATGAATAGATTGAGAGTTGTATTGTTATTAGTGCTGGTGAGCTTAAATGCATTTGGCCAGCAAAAAAGACCCCTTAAACATGAAGATTACGACGGGTGGGAGTCGGTATCCTCCACTTCGCTCAGCAAGGATGGCCACTGGGTTGGTTTTGAGATCAATCCGCAAGATGGCGACGGCAGGGTGGAAGTAAAGCCTCACGATGGCCAAGGGAATAGTTTTTCGATTGAGAGAGGAGATCATTACACTTTTTCCCATGACAGTCATTGGGTGGTGGGAAAAATTCTGCCGCAAAAGGATACGGTGAGAATGCTTAAACTAGCCGAGAAAAAAGCCAAGGACATGCCAAAGGATAGCCTGTTTATCCTTTCCTTGGAAGAAGGTGGTTTGGAAAAGCTTTCTCGGATAAAGTCCTTCAAGGTTCCTGAAAAAGAAGGTAATTGGCTTGCTATCCATTTTGAGAAAGAGGATAAAGATGCATCCAAAGATAAATCCGCAAAAGACAGTACAGAAACCGACAGCACACATAAGAAGAAACATCCTAAAACAGATGGAACGCTTTTGACTGTGAGGAATTTTGACGGATCTGTTAGTTATGAAATTCAGCGTGTAGCCCAATACGGGTTCTCCGAGAAAGGTGATTACCTTTATTTTGTGCAAGCGGAAGAAGATACCCTTGACAATGCAGCCATCGGGCTGCTTGCATTGAAAAACGGTGAAAGGACGTTGCTTGATTCTGGAATGACCAAATACAGTGATGCGGCTTTTTCAAAGGACTTGAAACATTTCGCCTATTTGGCTTCTGGAGATTCGGCAAAAGCAGAGGAGCCTTATTACCAACTGTTTTTGCATAACATCGGTAAAGATGGAAGTGAGGCCATTGTAACCAAAGATACAGAAGGGCTTTTGGCAGAAGGCAAGGTGGCTAAAAGCGGCAATCTGAAGTTTTCAGAAAATGGAAGCAGGCTGTTTTTCGGTGTCAATGAAGACTACAAAACCTATGCTTACGAAGATGATACGACCATTCTTGATGAGGACCGCGTTTCTTTGGATATCTGGAGCTGGAAGGATGATGAAATCCAGCCGATGCAACTGGAGAATAAAGATCGGGAAGCCAATAAATCATTTTTAGCGGTCTATGATCTTAAAGACAAGTCAGTGGTCCAGTTGGGTGACCGTGAAGTGGACAATGTCAACTTGGACAAGGACGCAAAGTTTGACCTAGTGATCGCCACTGATGATCGCCCTTATCGCATCAATTATAGCTGGGATATCCAGATTGGCAGGGATATTTACCTTATCGATGTGGAAACAGGCCAAAAAAAGATGATTGCAAAGAATGCTAAAGGTTATCCTAGCCTTTCTCCGGCTGCCAAGTATGTGCATTGGTACAGTTATCCGGACAGTGCTTGGCTAGCTTATGATATTGCTGGACAAAAGACAGTCAACCTGACCAATACTATTGAAGACGACTTTTATGATCAACTTCATGACAGTCCTAGCATGCCTCGATCCTATGGGTCAGCAGGATGGACCAAGGACGATCAGGCGTTCATTGTTTACTCCCGCTATGATATTTGGAAAATAGATCCAAGTGGCAAAAAGGATCCTGTAAACATTACTGGAGGAACGGGTAAAGCGCAAAAGACCAGTTTCAGAAGAGAAGTGCTGGACAGGGAAGAAGAGTTTATCGATCCCAAAGCTCCCTTGATCCTATCCGCCTTCAATGAGCAAAATAAAAAGAGTGGATATTTTAAAGGTGATATTAATGGGGACGAAACTCCTGAGGAATTGATTTTTACGGATCATCGGTATTATGGGCTGGAGAAGGCCAAGGCAGCTGATGAAGTTATTGTGAGACGCTCCACCTTCCAGGAATATCCAGATGTGTATGCCACGGATTTGGATATGGGTGCGTTGACGCAACTTTCCCATGCCAATCCGCAACAAAAAGAGATCAATTGGGGAACCGTGGAATTGACGGAGTTTATGACCCTGAAAGGGGACAGTCTACAAGGAATGATCTATAAGCCAGAGGATTTCGATCCTAACAAAAAGTACCCGTTGATGGTATATTTCTATGAAAGAAGATCGGATAGCTTTCACAACTATATCAGTCCGGCCCCGAGTGCTTCGATCATTAACATTTCCTATTTTGTAAGCAATGGTTACGTGGTTTTTGTGCCGGATATTAAATACGATATCGGCCATCCTGGAAAAAGTGCCTATGACTGTATAGTGCCTGGCGTGATGTCTGTCGTGGAAAAAGGCTATGTGGATACCGACAATATGGCCATTCAAGGGCAAAGTTGGGGAGGTTATCAAGTGGCTTACCTCATCACGCAGACGGACATGTTCAAGGCAGCAGGTGCGGGAGCTCCCGTGGCCAATATGACTTCAGCTTACGGCGGAATCCGCTGGGGATCCGGTATGAGCAGGATGTTCCAGTACGAGCAGACCCAGTCCAGAATAGGAGGGACGCTTTGGGAAAAGCCCATGGAGTATATCGAGAATTCACCGCTGTTCTTTGCAGACCAGGTCAATACTCCCGTGCTGATCATGCACAATGACAAAGATGGGGCAGTGCCTTGGTACCAAGGAATAGAGTTTTTTATGTCCCTGAAACGGAACAGAACCCCTGCATGGCTGTTGGTTTACAATGGTGAAGACCACAACCTGCGCAAAAGGAAAAACAGAAAGGACCTTTCCATCCGACTAAGTCAGTTCTTTGACCACTATCTCAAAGGAGCGCCAGCCCCGCTATGGATGACAGAAGGGCTGCCCGCTGTGGAAAAAGGACGGACCCTGAAATATGAGCTGTCAGAATAAAATGTTATTTATTGCTGTTTGGGATTTGTAATCCCGAACCCAGATACGAGGCTGTCTCAAAAGTCCTCGTCATTGCGATTCCGATGGATATCGGAAGAGGCAATCTCATCATATGTGCAATGAAAGCACATCGAGATCACTTCACCCCGTTCGTGATGACGGATAATTTATTTACGAGACAGCCTCCCTGATATTTCGAATTTTACAATGCAAGTTTTATAAACAAGCCACTGATTGAGGGACGATCATTCATTGTTACCCTTTATCAGTGGCTTTTTTCTTATTGGTGAAAATTTAAATATTTATTCTGTTTTTACTTATTATTGATTTTTTTGATATTAAATTATGGGTTTTAATTAATTTATGTTCTAATATTTTGATTTTTTTCTTTTTATTAAATAATAAATTGTTTGCAAGCAGTTTTTTATTCTCCTAAATATTTTTCATAAACGGATTTTTACAATGAAAAAGAACCTGTTACTCAGTGTATTGATTGCATTGGTCTATCTGGCGGGATGCCAGACGGTCAATGAAGAAGAGATGGCATGGGGAGGATTAACACATCATGGAAAAGATGGTCCAATGACAGAAGCGTTTAAAGCCAATTTCCCCAATTCTTGGGAAAGAAATAAAGTATTAGAAATTTTAGAAAATGAAGCAACTGGAAACCGGAAAGCAAAAGGTGATAAATGTAACTAATTTATTCCTTGTGATAGTATTAATGACAGCGTGTGCCACTTCTCCTTTGTTGATGAAAAATGAAACGAGGAATGATCTAGCGTACGAAGTGATCAATTTACTTTCACTTTCTGACAATGGATTGTTTTATAAGACATTGAAAGCTGATCACCCTAGTATTTATGGGATGATGGATTATAATATGATAAATGAAAATAACCGCAAGGAAAGTGTAATCACAGAAATGGACAGGTATTTGGATTTTGATACGATATTCAATGCATCGCAACGTATGGAGCTCGATCATAAATTGAAAAACTTAAAAATTGTCCACCTTGATAGGAAACAGTTGAAAATAAGTAAACTAAGGTATGAACACACTGGTACTGGGAGATTGGAAAGAATTACTTTTCCTATCTTCCAACAAGATTCAAAAGGAAATTTATATGCTTTTTTGTTTTACAGCTGGAGTACTCCGAAGCGGATGAATGGAGCTTCCTACATTTATATTTTCGTAAAACACCATGATATATGGGAAAAGTTATCTACTGTCTTTGTTTCCATAACTTAACAGGAATGATAACAGGTTGAAGAAATGAAGACCTATTTAGCAATTCTTTTTGCTTGTTCTAGTTTCCTTAGCTGCAAACCAAAGAAAGGAAGCCAATTCGGCTTCCTTTCTTTTCTAAATCTAAAATTAGAGGTCTATCTGCTATACTTTTTCCTTGTCCACCAATTGGCTTAACTGCTCCGACACGGCTGCTTGGAGGCCTTCGACTTTGGTAAGGTCGGTGTCCCAGAAATTGACATTTTTCAGGACTTCGCCAGCCGCTTCATCCAGGTCATCGCTTTCCCAGATCGTCTTGAAGTAATTGACGATTTCCTCGTCATCCTGTACCGGGGTGGCTTCGCCATTATAGCTTCCTTTATAGAAAACGATCAGGGCAGCCAGCGAGCGAACCAAGTTGGAAGGTAATTTACCTTTCCTGTCCACATATTCCAGTAGTGAAGGCAGCACCCTTACTTTGAATTTTGAAATGGAGTTCAAGGCTATGGAGCTCAAAAGGTGTTTTACAAATGGGTTCTTGAAGCGGTCCATCACGTCATTGGCAAACTGCTCCAACTCCTCTTTCGGAAGGTCCAGCGTAGGGATGATTTCACCTTGGATGGTTTCGTTCAGGAATGGCCCGATCACAGGGTCTTCTACTGATTCCCTTACCGTTCTCAGCCCATGCAGGTAAGCTACGGGCACCAACGAAGTATGGGCGCCATTGAGGATTCTTACTTTTCTGGTCCTGTATGGGGATTGGTCTTTGACAAATTTCACGTCGAGTCCAGCTTCTTCAGCAGGAAATTCTGCTTTGACTGCATCTAGTCCCTCGATTACCCAAAGATGGAAAGGTTCGGCTTTTACTACCAAATTATCTTCGTACCCAATGTTTTCTTGAATTTCTTTAATGGTCTCCTTCGGAAATCCAGGGACGATACGGTCCACTAGGGTGTTGGAGAAGGTATTGGCCTCATTGATCCATTGGATAAAGCCATTGGGTAGCTGCCATAGGGCTGCATATTGAAGGATGATCTCTTTTAGCTTGGCGCCATTTTTATCGATCAGTTCACAGGGGATGATGTGAAGCCCTTTGGCCTTGTCTCCATTAAAGGTGTCAAATCTTTTATAAAGAAGAGCGGTCAATTTACCTGGAAATGAACTGGGTAGTTTTTCCCGGTCATCATCTTCGGGGTTGTACGAAATACCTGCTTCCGTGGTATTGGATACCACAAAACGGAGATCTAGGTTTTCGGCCAGTTTCAGGTAAGCTTCATAGCTCTCATAAGGATTGACGACTCCTCTGACGCAGGTGATGAGTCGGGTTTCCTCTTTGGCTTCCCCTTTTTGGATGCCGCTGAGCTGTACATGGTACAGGCCCTCTTGGTCATTGATCATTTTGCCCATTCCATGCTGGATAGGCTGGACCAATTGGACGTCACCGTTGAAGTCTGTTTTTTCGTTCATGGTGTCGATGATCCAGTCCACAAAGCCCCTTAAAAAGTTTCCTTCTCCAAACTGGAGGACTTTTACAGGTCTTTCGGTAATTCCGTCGACAGTTTGTCTGTTAAGTGTTTTCATGGTTTATCGTGAATTTCTATTGTTCAAATTCAAAGTAATTTTTGGCGTTGTAATAGCAAATATCGCTGACAATCTTGCCCAGCCACTTTTCATCTGCCGGCAACTCCCCATTTTCCACATCCCTGCCGATCAAGTTACAAAGCGTCCTTCGGAAATACTCATGTCTAGGGAAGGAAAGAAAGCTTCTGGAGTCCGTCAGCATGCCTACAAAGCAGCTCAGCAGTCCCATATTGGAAAGTGCATTGAGTTGTTTTTCCATACCGTCTTTTTGGTCCAGAAACCACCAACCTGAGCCAAACTGTACTTTTCCACGGATGGAGCCATCATTGAAGTTGCCAATCATGGTGGCCAATACTTCGTTGTCTCGAGGGTTAAGGTTATACAGGATCGTTTTGGTAAGCTGGTCGGTACTGTCCAATTGGTTCAGGAATTTGGCCAGAGCTTCTGCTTGCGAGTAGTCACCAATAGAATCGAACCCAGTATCAGGCCCCAAGACCCTTAGCATTCGCTCGTTGGTGTTTCTAAGTGCTCCAAGGTGGTATTGTTGTGTCCAGCCTTTTGCATGATACATGTGGCTAAGGTGGAGCAATGTTTCAAATTTAAAGTACTGGATTTCCTCATTGGAAAGGGCCTTTTGTTCGGAAAGTTTTTGGAAAAGATCCTCAGCACTGTATTGGCCCAGTTTGAAGAAATATAGCTGCTCCAAACCATGGTCAGAGAGCCTGCCTCCGTGTTCGTGGAAGAATGCTATCTGATTTTCCAAAGCTGCCAAAAGGTCTCCATATTTGCTAATGGTCACGCCACTGGCTTCTTGAAGTTTTTCCAGATAAGCCATGTAATCGGCTGGGTTTTCGACGGCATAGGCCTTATCCGGTCTAAAAGCCGGGAATAAGTTTGGTTGTATTCCTTCCTTCTTGGCCTTAATATGGTATTCCAAGCTATCGATGGGATCATCAGTGGAACAAACCGTTTCGACATTCATTTGGCTTAACAATCCTCTGGTGTGGTGGGAGGGTTGTTGGAGCATGTCGGTGGCTTTTTGGTATATATCATCCGCTGTATCCGGGCTGAGCAGCTCCTCAATACCAAAATACCTTTTCAATTCCAGGTGTGTCCAGTGGTAAAGGGGATTCCTTAGGGTGTAAGGTACTGTTTCGGCCCACTTTTGGAATTTCTCCTGGTCAGTTGATCCTTTTCCGGTAATGTATTTCTCATCTATCCCAAGGGTCCTCATGGCACGCCATTTATAATGATCGCCAGCAAGCCAGATTTCGGTTAGGTTTTTGAATGTTCGGTTTTCGGTGATGTCCTTCGGGGACAAATGACAGTGATAGTCTATGATGGGCAGTTCTTTCGCATAGTCATGATAAAGAACTTGTGCAAATTCACTTTGCAATAGAAAATCTTCCGATAAGAAGGTCTTTTTGGTTTTGCGCAATCGATTGCTCACTTCGTCCAACATGTGCTTTTGTCTGTTTAAGGTATATTCAAAAGGTCTAAATTATTTATTTAAAGGTTGTGCTACTTTCCGCGCGGAAGATTCCCTGATGATCAGTTCCGGTTTGAGCACGGTTTTTTGCGGGACATACTTTTTGGGATCTGCCTTAAGCAACTCAAAAAACAATTCTGCTGCCACGTTGCCCATTGGAATACTCACTTGGTCCACCGTGGTCAGGGAAGGAGTGGTAAATGAAGTAAAGGGTTCATTACCAAATCCCACAAGTCCCACTTGTTCGGGAACGTTAATGTTTTTTTCCTTGAGCATTTGCAGCGCACCCATTGCCGCATAGTCACTGGAAGAAAAAATAGCATCAAAGTCCAATCCTTCATCCAGCATTTTCAAAACAGATCGTTGGCCATCTTCCAACTGCATATTGCTTTCAATAATCAGTTTTTTGTCAAAGGGAATACCATGGTTATGTAAGGCATCAATGTACCCTCTGAGCCGTTCGCTGTAAATGTTTATTTTTCGTGGATTGGTAAAGTGTGCAATCCGCTTGTATCCATTTTCGATAAGATGTTCGACGGATTTATAAGCCCCCATGTAATCGTCTATGACCACTTGGTTTACTTCCACGTCATCCGTTATTCTATCAAACAATACCAATGGAATACTTTTGTCCACGATCCGTTCCAAATGGTCAAAGTCTTCTGTGTTCTTGCCGATTGACATAATAATGCCATCCACTCGGGCACTTAAAAGCGTGTCCACGATCTGCACTTCTTGCTCGTAATTTTCATAGGACTGGCTAATGATCACTTTATAATTGAGTTGATTGGCGATTTCCTCTATTCCCCTGACTACAGAGGAAAAGAAATTCCGGTTTGCCGTAGGGACAATTATCCCGATCAACCTGCTTTTGCCATTACGAAGTGCTGCCGCGATGTTGTTAGGTTGATAATTGATGTCCTTAGCGGTTTTGGTGACCAGCTTTTTGGTAGCATCACTTATCCTAGGGTGGTTGTTTAGCGCACGTGAAACGGTACTCGCGGTAATGCCTAGCTTCGAAGCTATGTCATGGATCGTCGCTTTCTTTCTTTTATTCATTTTTCCGAACGGGTTGCCAAAACCTCAAATGTAAGACAATTCCTTAAATTTCATGGCATTTGTCTTATTAGGACATACTCCGTGGGTTTTGACGTTTCTGGTTATTATGGGTATCCTTTTAGTCCGTAATCGTCCTAAAATATAATGTAATCGTTTGCGCAATATAGTTTTTTTATTGAATTATAGCCAAGTAATAAGTGGATTATTTTTTTATTGAAGAACCTGTGATTTAAAGTATAATGATGCTTCTTTGCTATCAATCCTTACTTTTTAAAATTAGTTTGGGGATTTTTTAGGATAAAATTTTAATCTGTGAAAAAAAATAATTAAATATGCAATCGATTGCTCAAAGTAATGGTTTATGATCGCTAGTGTAGGAGAGGACGATGGAGGAACCATTACCAGCAATTGTGAATTTGTTTTGAATGTAATTAGTTTAGGGTTAATGATGTGAAATGTCCCCTTCGCTTGAGGGGGACTTTTCAACTTAAGCCTTAAATAAACGTGATAAAGAATTCAATTAACCATAAAACCCCAGAATAATGAAAAACCTGAAAAAGAGAATAGCTACGCGCATGGTGCATTTTTTTATGTCGTTGGTAAGTAAGCCAGCAACCGCTCCTGTGCTTGTTCCCGTCAGATCTCGATCCCATAAATTTGATCGTCCTTCCAAATAATAGTTTTCAATCTAACCAAAATATCATGTTTAAGCTCCTCCCAATCCGATTGAGTGCAGCCCTTCCTGTAGTTTTAGCGTCTTTTGCTTTGGTGTCGTGTTCCTCAAAAAACACCTCCGAAACAACCACAAGCACAGCGGAAGTATCCGAAGAGAAAACCCCATATTCCAGTTGGATGGCAGATTCGGAAATTAAAAGGAACCCAGAAGGGTGGACCCTGGATTTTAACGAAAAGCCAAAATGGGAATATACCCATGGTCTTATAATGACGGCAATGGAAGAGGTTTATGAAAAGACGAACAATCAAAAGTACTTGGACTACATCGTAAACTTTGCCGATTTCATGGTGGAAGAGGATGGTGCCATAAAGACTTACAAAAAAAGTGATTATAACATCGACCGTGTAAATGGCGGCTGTTTTCTGATAGGTTTATATGATGAAACCCAAGTGGAAAAATATAAACTGGCCATCGAGGAACTTCGCGATCAGATGCGGGAGCACCCAAGGACATCGGAAGGTGGGTTTTGGCACAAGAAGCGCTATCCACACCAGATGTGGCTAGATGGACTTTATATGGGATCCCCGTTTTTAGCACGATACGGCACCGAATTCAATGAGCCTGCCTTGTTTGACGATGTGGCCAACCAGATTTATTTGATGGACAAGTACGGTTACAGTGAAGAAACAGGCCTTTATCACCACGCTTGGGACGAAAGTAAAGAACAAAAGTGGGCCGATCCTGAAACGGGATTATCCAAAAATTATTGGGGCAGGAGCATCGGCTGGTTTAGCATGGCCGTAGTGGATGTATTGGATTATTTTCCGGAGGATCATCCCAAAAGGGATATGATCATACAGGTGGCCCAGAAGATAGCTGCCGGCATCATCCAATATCAGGATGAAACGGGTGTTTGGTATCAAGTAGTGGATCAGGGTGATCGAGAAGGAAATTATTTGGAATCCTCTTGTTCCAGTATGTTCACTTACTTTTTATTGAAAGGAGTGAGCAAAGGCTACTTGGATGAAAAATACTTGGAAAATGGGAAAAAAGCCTATCAAGGTCTTTTGGATGAATTCATCAGGGAAGATCCTGATGGAGGGATTAGTATCACCAATGTTTGTGCCGTGGCCGGGTTAGGTGGCGATCCATATCGTGATGGTTCTTATGAATATTACATTAGTGAGCCTCAAAGGGACAATGATCCCAAAGGGGTGGGACCATTTATCTTGGCTTCACTTCAATTTGAGGCATTGAAGTGAGTTGCCTTGGCAAAAAATCATTATTTTCCAAAACAGAAAAGATTACAATAGACCTCAATCCTCACCCCCATGTCAAAAAAAGAAGTAACCTGTTTTAAGTACCCGTTAGTGCTATTCCTTTTCCTGCTGTCTCCCCTTTTATGGGCACAGAAGTTTGATATTACAGTTGCCAAAGATGGTTCAGGTGATTTTACCACCATCCAAGAGGCTTTTAATAACATTCCTGATTTTAGGAAATCGGTTACACGTATTCTTTTGAAGCCGGGAGAATACAAGGAGAAATTGACCTTGGCATCCACCAAGACAAATGTCCATTTGATTGGGAGTGATGTTTCCAATACTCTTATTACCTATGATGACTTTGCTTCCAAAGAAAATAAGTTTGGGGAAGAAATGGGAACCACTGGGTCGAGCTCTTTTTTTGTTTTTGGCGACGGATTCTTAGCCAAAAATATCACCTTCGAAAATTCCTCTGGACCTGTTGGCCAAGCGGTAGCGGTAAGGGTAAACGGGGATAAGGTGATTTTTGATAATTGTCGCTTTTTAGGATATCAAGACACCTTGTATCCACATGGAAAAAACAGTAGGCAATATTACAAGGATTGTTATATCGAAGGCACGACGGATTTTATTTTTGGGTGGTCCACAGCGGTTTTTGAAAACTGTGAAATATTTTCCAAGGATGGGGGAAGCTATATTACGGCCGCATCCACCGAAAAAGAGAGCCTGCATGGGTTTGTATTTATAAAGTGCAAATTGACCGGAGACGCTCCTGAGCAGAGCGTTTACTTGGGCCGCCCTTGGCGCGATTATGCTCAGACAGTATTTATAAGTTGTGAAATGGGCGCACATATTAAGCCCGAAGGCTGGCATAATTGGGATAAACCTTCAGCGGAAGAAAATTGCTTTTATGCTGAATTTCGCTCCTATGGACCGGGGGCTGCTCCAGAGGAGCGGGTCATGTGGTCTTGGCAGCTTACTTCGGATATCGGTAAAGCCTATACCGTGGAAAATGTGCTCGGTGGGGAAGATGACTGGAATCCTCTTGATATTCTTCATGCCGAACAGGAAGGTGATTGAGTGCTGTAGCGTTCGTGTTATGAATTTTCGCAAAACATTATTCAACCAATAATAACCTTTTTATGAAATTACTTAAACCATTATTGGCCGGATTAGCTTTCGGTGTAAGCTGTGCTGTGCCCGTGATTGCCCAGGACGACAGCCCTTCAGCAGTTTGGGTAGCCGACCAAGGCGATGGTACCTATATCAATCCCATCATCCATGCGGACTATTCTGATCCCGATCTGTGTCGGGTCGGCGATGACTTTTACATGACCGCTTCCAGTTTTAATGTAGCTCCCGGACTTCCCATTCTCCATTCCAAGGATTTGGTAAACTGGGAATTGATAGGGCATGCCCTGGATCGGCAGCCCCCTTTTGATCATTTTAGTAAGCCACAACACGGTAATGGTGTTTGGGCACCTGCCATCCGCTATCACAAAGGTGAATATTACATTTACTGGGGCGATCCCGACTTTGGGATTTATATGGTGAAGACCAAGGACCCAGCAGGAGAGTGGGAAGACCCTGTTTTGGTAGAAGCTGGAAAAGGCTTGATCGATCCTTGCCCGTTGTGGGACGAAGATGGTAACGCCTACCTTTCCCATGCCTTTGCGGGGAGTCGGGCAGGTATCAAGAGTATTTTGGTGGTCAAACCACTAAGTGCAGATGGCACCAAAACCACCGGAGCGGGTAAGATTGTCTTTGATGGCCACGAAGACCATCCTACGGTGGAAGGAACCAAGTTCTACAAGCGAAACGGCTATTATTATCTTTTTGCCCCGGCAGGTGGCGTTTCCACGGGGTGGCAGCTTATCCTGCGGTCAAAACATCCCTACGGACCATACGAAGAGCATATCAGCTTGACGCAAGGAGAGACGGATATCAATGGCCCCCATCAAGGTGGATGGGTAAGTTTGGAAAGTGGAGAGGACTGGTTTGTCCATTTTCAAGACAAGGAAGCCTATGGGCGGATCGTGCATATGCAGCCGATGATATGGGAAAACGATTGGCCTACGATGGGAGAGGATACCAATGGTGATGGGACTGGACAGCCTGTGATGCGTCACAAGAAACCAGATGTTGGCAAGACGTATCCTGTTACTACCGTTGACGATTCGGATGAATTTGATGGCGATGATATCGGTGTGCAGTGGCAATGGCACGCAAATCCGAAAGCCACCTGGGCATTTGCCAATCCATCCAAAGGGATGCTAAGGATTTATACGGATCAGCTGCCCGAGGACGCCGAAAACTTATGGGCCGCCTCCAATCTCCTTTTGCAGAAATTTCCAGCAGAAGAATTTACTACTACGACCGAATTGACCTTCCATCCAAACGAAAAGCTCCAAAATGAGAAAGTAGGTTTTATCGTGATGGGGATGAGCTATGCATATTTAGCATTGGAGAGTGAATCGGATGGCGTTTACCTGAAGTATGTCGAATGTGACGATGCTGAGCATGGTAAGCCGGAGAAGGAAACAGTGATCAAGAAACTCTCCGATAACAAAGTCCAGCTTCGGGTAACCGTAAAAGAGGGAGCTGTTTGTCAATTTGCTTACAGCGAAGATGGAGAACAATTTACCTCCATAGAAGATACCTTTACTGCCGTACCCGGAAAGTGGATTGGTGCCAAAGTGGGGCTCTTTGCCGCGAGAGAAGACAAGATCAATGACTCTGGTTATGCAGATGTGGATTGGTTCAGGTTTTCAAAATGACGGCTTGCGTGGAAGCCTTTCCTCCATGGATTGGCCACCACTAAGTTTAAATATGATCCATAATCTTCACTTTTGGATGATCATCGGTCCTGTTGAAGATTTTACTCACGAACAATTTAAAATAGGTAAACCCCAAAATGATAAACACAAGCTATAAATATTTATTCCTGATTGCCGTCTTGGTAGTCATGAGCAGTAGGGTGAAAGGAAGGCAAATCGATCCTGTGGAAGCAACGATTTACGAGGGCGTGGAAATCGAAATGCCCCAAGTACAGCTTCCGAGTTTTCCAGACCATGAAGTGAACATAACTGCTTACGGAGCGGTAGGCAATGGCATCGAGAAAAACACAGCGGCATTTGCCAAGGCCATTGATGAGGTGGCCCAAGCAGGCGGCGGTAGGGTGATCGTTCCGAGGGGAATCTGGCTTACAGGCCCCGTGACGCTACAGAGCAATATCAACCTCCATCTTGAGGAAGGTGCTCTGGTGCTATTTTCGCGTGACTTTGACGATTACCCCTTGGTCAAAACCAGCTTTGAAGGCTTGAACACGGTGCGGTGTACTTCACCCATCAATGCCTTTGAGGCAGAAAATATAGCCATTACCGGTAAGGGTGTCATCGATGGAAATGGGGATGCTTGGCGACCAGTGAAAAAGGGAAAAATGACGCCAGGTCAATGGGATAAACTGGTGAAGTCGGGTGGCGTCCTTTCTGATGATGAAAAGATGTGGTTCCCAACTGCCAATTCAAAAAAAGGATATACCAGTAGCAGTAATTTCAATGTGCCAGATTTAATCAGCGATGATGAATTGGCATCTGTTAAGGATTTTTTGCGTCCTGTCATGGTGAGTTTGGTGAAATGTAACAAGGTGCTGTTGGATGGACCTACTTTTCAGAATTCACCTGCTTGGAACATTCACCCGCTGATGAGTGAAAATGTGGTCATCCGCAACCTTAACGTCCGTAATCCATGGTACAGCCAAAATGGAGATGGGCTTGACCTAGAATCCTGTAAAAATGCCCTGGTCTATAACAACACCTTTGACGTGGGAGATGATGCCATTTGCTTTAAGTCAGGAAAAAACCAAGACGGCAGAGACCGGGGAATGCCCACCGAAAATGTAATTGTGAAAAATAATACAGTATATCATGCGCATGGCGGATTTGTTGTGGGAAGTGAGATGTCAGGTGGCGTTCGGAATGTGCATGTGTCCAACTGCACCTTTATCGGCACCGATGTGGGCTTAAGGTTTAAAAGCACCCGGGGCAGGGGCGGTGTCGTGGAAAATATCCATATTTCCGATATTGATATGATCAATATTCCTACAGATGCAATTCGTTTCAACATGTTTTACGGCGGGAACTCTCCCGTGTTGGAAGAAGACCAAGATGCAGAAGATGAAGCCAGGGATGAAACCATCGTTCCGGTGACGGAGGAAACGCCAGCTTTTAAGGATATTTACATGAAAAACATTACGGCAACCGGTTCTGGAACTGCTGCATTTTTCATGGGATTACCAGAAAAGAGCTTGGAAAATGTCCGGCTTGAAAATGCCTTGTTGGAAGCAAAAAATGGGATTACTGTCATCGATACCGATGGCCTGGTACTTAAAAATGTGGAAGTAAGGGCTGCAAAAACTTCTGCTTTGACCATTTACAATAGCAGAAACGTACAGGTGACGGAATTTTCTTTTGGAGATAATGGAAAAACTCCCGTTCGCGTATTGGGCGAATTGTCCAGCGATATACAATTTGACCAAGCAGATTTTTCCAACGTGGAAGAACAAGTGACAAAGGGGAAAGGACTTCCTTCCAATGCATTAAACCTCAAATAAGCATGAATAACTTAACCAGATCAATCATTCCAATCATCGTCCTGGCAGGACTGTTGGTTTCTTTTGTCCGAAAGGATCAAGACATCACCATTTTTATGATAGGCGACAGCACGATGGCCAATAAACCTTATTCGGGCAGCAACCCTGAGAAAGGCTGGGGGCAGGTATTTGGTTTATATTTCAATGATGGCGTGCGTGTGGAAAATCATGCCTTGAATGGTAGGAGTACCAAGAGCTTTCGCGACGAAGGGCATTGGGACAAAGTCTACCAGTCCATCAAGCCGGGGGATTATGTCATCATTGAATTTGGCCATAATGACCAGAAGTCAAAATCGCCTGAGCGGTATGCTGCACCCGATACGGATTATCGTAACAACTTGATTCGGTACATTGAGGAGACTTATGAAAGGGGAGGAAAGCCTGTATTGGCCACGCCCATTTCCAGACGAAGTTATGAAGATGGCGTCTTGGTGGATACGCACGGACGGTATTCAGAGGTGGTAAGGGAAGTGGCAGCGGAGTATAATATCCCACTTTTTGACCTACACAGCAAAACGGTTGAAGTGATCGAGCAATTTGGGGAAGAGAAATCAAAGGAGCTCTTTCTCCATTACAAACCGGGAGATTACGAACGGTTTAAAGAAGGACAAGAAGACAATACCCATCTAAGCCCCACGGGAGCATTCAAAGTGTGTGATTTGGCGGTGGCCGAGCTGAAACAGGAGTTGCCTGAGTTGGTGATCTTTTTGAAAGATTAGTTGGTGTGATGGAGGTACTGGTAAATATCGATTCCAGTTTTTGATTTTAGTTCAGCGATAGAAGCTGTAGCAGAGTTGGAGGTTAGATCCCAAACAGTACAACTATTCTAAAAGAGGTATTCCTCCTTTGTATTAAAATGAAAACGTAAGAATAATGAAATGCTCAGTCAAGATACTATTGTCCTTGCTGCCATTTATGCTTTTGATGGGATTTAATGATAAGGAAAAAATCGTAACGGTCTATTTGGTCGGTGATTCCACCATGGCAGACTATAGTGATGATTATGATCCTGGAAAGGATTATATGAAGACGCGCTATCCGGTGACTGGTTGGGGACAAGTGTTTCAGCCTTTTATGAGCAAAGAGCACATAGCTGATTTGAAAGGGCTGATTAACGCGGACTCTATCGTAGTGGATGACAGGGCAAGAGGAGGAAGGAGTACTCGGACGTTTTTTGAAGAAGGCAGATGGCGGGATGTTTATACGGCCCTAGAGCCCGATGATGTGGTGTTGATGCAATTTGGACATAATGATGCCGCAGAGAGCAAGCCAGCCCGATATGTAACCCCAGAAGGGTATAAAGAGTACATTCGCCTGTTTGTATCCCAAGCCAGGGATAAAGGCGGTATTCCAATCATTGTCACTCCGGTCAACCGGAATTATCCTTGGAAAGACGGCCAACTGCAAAACGTACACGGTGAATACTATACTGCAGCAGTGGAGGTGGCCAAAGAGATGAAGGCCCGGATGATAGATTTGACCAAGCTGTCCATGGAGCATTTTTCCGAAATGGGGAAAGACTATGTGACCTCGCATTACTTTATGAATTTTGAAGCAGGTCTGTATGAAGCGTATCCCGATGGAAGTAATGATAATACGCATTTCCAACCGGAAGGAGCTCGCGCAGTAGCAAAACTGGTTTATGAAGCCATGATCGAGTTGGCACAAGAAATCCCGCACACACCTAACCCTTGATTATACTTTCCCATGCTAAGACACCAAATAACCACCGTTTTTCTTTTAGCCTTTTCGGTCATGACAGGGCTCCAAGCCCAGCATGTCAATTCTTATCCCAAAGATGGAAAGGTGCGTGACCTAAAGGGTAAAGTCCAAGAAGATATTGTGGTCGCAAAGGATGGCAGTGGTGATTTTTTATATATCGCAGATGCGCTCGAAGCCATCAGGGTTTACCTTCCCAAGCCCATTACCGTTCACATCAAGGAAGGCGTTTATAAGGAAAAGTTAGAGATTCCAGGGACGATTACCAATGTGACCTTCAAAGGAGACGGGCCAGGCAAGACCATTATCACTTATGATGACCATACGGGGAAAGACTATATGGATACTTTTGATTCCTATACCTTGTTGGTTTGGGGAAACAGCTTGACGTTTAAGGATATGACCATTCAGAATACAGCAGGTTCAGTAGGACAGGCTGTGGCCCTTCATGCAGAGGGAGACCGTTTGGTGTTTGAAAACTGTCACTTTAGAGGTGATCAGGATACGATGTTTGCTTCCGGTGAAAACAGCCGGCAGTATTTTAAAGACTGTTATATCGAGGGAACTACTGATTTTATATTTGGTGGTGCCACAGCATTATTTGAAGACTGTGAAATTCACAGTAAATCCAACTCCTACATTACCGCGGCATCCACATCGGAGTGGGTGAAATTCGGCTACGTTTTTAAAAATTGCAGGTTGACGGCAGCAGAAGGGGTTGAAAAAGTGTATCTGGGAAGACCTTGGCGGGATTTTGCCAAAACTGTTTTTATCAATTGTGAAATGGGCTCGCATATCGTTCCAGAAGGATGGCATAATTGGGGTAGGGAAGAGACGGAGAAAACGACCTTCTATGCCGAATATGGCTCATACGGGCCTGGTGCCAATAGATCAGCGCGAGCGACATGGTCGCATCAACTTGCGGACGAGGAAGCGGATGCATATACGATTGCGAATATATTTGCTGGCCACACCTGCCCAAAAGGTGCTTATGGCTTTCCTTGGTATGGGTATGCGGTAGACAGTTCTTTTAATCTTGACGATTCCTATGAAAAGTACAAGAAGTACTTTCCCGATATCCAGCCAGTTTCTAATGTAGCCATAGAAGGGGTGGAAACAACGAATGTAAAATACAAGGACCTAGGCTATAGGAGCCTGGAAATGGATGTTTTTTATCCTGAGGAGAAAAGTAAGCTCCCGGGTATTTTATTGGTCCATGGAGGGGGATGGCGTTCCGGAAATCGATCCCTTCAAGCTCCCTTGGCAAAAGCGTTGGCGAAGAGGGGGTATGTAACAGCAGTGATGGATTACCGGTTATCCTTGGAGGCACCATATCCGGCTGGAGTGTATGATGTAAAAGATGCTGTCAAATGGCTAAAATCGCATGCAGATAATTTTGGGCTGGATACCAGTAGGGTGGCCATATCGGGAGGGTCCGCAGGAGGACAGCTCGCCGCATTGGTGGCCATGACCAATGGACGGCTGGCATATGAGGAAACCAATAATGGGGATCAACACGCTTCTTCGACCGTGCAAGCGCTCATAGACATGGACGGAGTTTTGGCCTTTCATCATCCTGAATCATCAGAGGGAGAAGTAGCCGCCCAATGGCTGGGGGGCACGTATGATGAGGTTCCTGCTATCTGGGAGGCTGCCTCCGCCTTACATCAGGTGAGTGAACGAGCCGTCCCGAGCCTTTTTCTGAACAGTCAATATCCACGATTCCATGCCGGGCAGGATGATTTGATCCAGCAATTGGATCAGCGAGGAATTTACAGCGAAGTGCATGGATTTGAGCGCAGTCCTCATCCATTTTGGTTGTTTAATCCGTGGTTTGAACAAACGGTAGATTATGTGGATTCATTTCTAAAA
Source organism: Echinicola vietnamensis DSM 17526 (assembly GCF_000325705.1). Lineage (NCBI taxonomy): Bacteria > Pseudomonadati > Bacteroidota > Cytophagia > Cytophagales > Cyclobacteriaceae > Echinicola > Echinicola vietnamensis. Next base: position 3,679,283 of record NC_019904.1, read on the forward strand.
AGCGTGTGGTAAGGCCAATTTTAAGATGATTTTAAGGAAACGATTCCGTAATAGGAAATCGATTGCACAATATTGAATCGATTTAGTGCTTTAGGAATTGTAAGGATAGTTATGGCTGATGATTTATATTAACATTACTGTTGTTAATAAATTTTTATATGGAAATAACGGATAACTGTAAAATTAATTTGTAAGTGTAAAAATTATTAGTTAAAATGCAATCGATTGCGCATTTTTAACCTGTTTGCTGCACTCAAAGTCAACTTGATTAGTAAACCCTTAATTAAAATAACCATGAAAAGCCCTCCCATATCTTACATCCCCGAGGCAAAAGCATCTCGCTGTACAAGTACCAATTTACGCATGAATTACCGCTTACCAGTAGGTCATCCCTTACTGGAGTACTTTCATATTTATTAACAAAACCCAATCAATATCGAAATGATGTTTACCAAAAATCTTTCGGGTTTTACCCGATGCATTTCATTGCTTTTGATGCTGATGGTGATGGGTGTGATGGACCTCCAGGCCCAGACATCGGAAATTACCGGAGTAGTCAGAAGCTCAGAAGGTGAGACCATACCGGGTGTCACCGTTATGCTAAAAGGATCAGGTACAGGAACCAGCACAGACATGGATGGAGCCTATAAACTGACCGTAAACGACCCCAATGGGACATTAATGTTTTCTTCCATTGGGATGATCAAGCAAGAAATCCCCATCAATGGCCGATCTACCATCGATGTTACCATGGAGATGGATGTGGCACAGCTTGACATGGTGGAAGTAGTAGACTATGGATACGGAACGGTAAAGAAGACCGACATGACCGGTTCGGTTGCTTCCATGTCCGGAAAGGAATTGGCCAAGATCCCTGTGGCCAGTGCTGCACAGGCCATCACGGGTAGGCTTCCCGGTGTTCGGGTATTGACCACAGATGGTTCGCCAGGAGCGGATGTGGTGATCCGTGTAAGGGGCGGAGGATCCGTTACCCAGGATAACTCACCACTTTATGTAGTCGATGGATTTATTGTGGGAAGTATACGGGATATTCCACCGACTGACATTGAGTCGATCACGGTGCTAAAAGATGCGGCGGCTACGGCCATTTATGGTGCACAAGCAGCCAATGGGGTTATCGTCGTGACCACCAAAACCCCAAAAGCAGGCAAGACTTCTATCTCATACAATAACTTCTTCCAGTGGAAAAGCCTTCCCAAGGACCGACGGTATAATGTCCTTAATGCCTACGAATATGTCCTTGCCAATTATGAGTATGCCAAATTGCAATCGAATGCTGCCGTTAGAAACTTTGAAAAGTTTTATGGTGTGTACGACGATTTGGAACTTTATCAGCAAAAGCCGACGACCGACTGGCAGGATGAACTTTTTGGTGATCCTAAGCTCAGCCAATACCATAACTTGAGCATTAGCGGTGGTACAGAAAAGACCAAATTCATGCTGAGCCTTACTAATAATACCGATGAAGGTTTGATGCTGAATTCAGGTTACATGAGAAATGTGATCAACTTTAAATTGAACCATCAATTGGCCGACAGGCTGACCATGGACGTGGGAGCCAGGGTAACCCACACCGTGATTGACGGGGCAGGTACTTCTGGAAATGCCCAAATAAGCATTAAAGATGCTGTGCAGACCAGGCCCACCAACGGAATTGCGGATGAATTGGACATTGATATGAACCAAATCAACTCCGAAGATGATTTCCAATCCTTCCTGCTCAGCTTGGTAAGCCCTGTAGAATTGGCAAAGCAAGACTGGAGAAAGCGGACAGAGTATGATTATGTCTTCAATGCAGGCTTGACTTGGGAGGTGATCGATAACCTTAATTTTAAGTCGACCTTTAACGGTTCCAGAGACTTCAGAGAGAACCTGAGGTTTTATGGGCCATTGACCGGTGAATCCTTCAACAACGGTAATAATATGCCCTTGGGACAAAGAGAAGATCGCTCAAGCTTTTCCTACCGCTGGTTAAACAGTGTTTCCTATAAGTTTGATGATTTGGGCACTGATCATGACCTTGATTTCTTGGTAGGTCAAGAGGTTTATTCCAGCGGAGGAAAGAGAAGTTTTCTGCGAGCGGAGGACTTCAGGCTGTCCATTACACCGGAAGAGTTGTTCGCCAACATGACTTTTGGTCGGGCAGACCGCCATGAGACAGAAGATTACACTAACTCCAACCGTTTTTCACTCTTCGGTCGGGCCAACTACCAATTTAAAGGCAAGTACCTTTTCACGGCCACGGTAAGGTCAGATGCTTCCAGTAAGTTCTCCAAAGACAACAGAGTAGGGGTGTTCCCTGCTGTAGCCGTGGGCTGGAAAATTTCTGAGGAAGATTTCTTGAAGGCATCATCATGGGTGGACGAGTTGAAACTGCGATTGAGCTGGGGAGAGACGGGTAACGATAGGATCGAAACCACCGCCACACAGTTTCTTTTCAGTGCTTCCACCAACCGAGGCCCTGGTTTTGGCAATACGGACAATGTATTTTACCAACCGTCCAGCAGTACGCTTTATAATCCAGACTTGAAATGGGAAACCACCATTACCAAAAACATTGGCTTGGACTTTACGTTGTTCAAGGCCAAGGTGGAAGGTAGTTTGGACTTTTATCGAAATGTCACCAGAGACCTTTTGCTTCAATCTGCCATTCCGCCGAATACGGGCTTTTCTACCCAATGGAATAATGTCGGAAGTACTTCCAACCAAGGGGTGGAATTGGGCATCAATGCCTTTATCATCGACAAGCCGGACTTTTCCCTCTCGGTTAACTTTAACACAGGGCTTAACCAAGCACGTGTAGAGGAACTGGATGGAACCAATGAACGATTCTTCCAATCCAATTGGGCCAGCACGGACCTGAACAATATCAACGACTTTTACCTTCGTGTGGGAGGAAAGATTGGCGACGTGTTCGGTTATGTGACCGATGGATACTATACCGAGGATGATTTTGAAGGATATGATGCGGCAGCGGGTGAGTATATTTTGAAGGCAGATGTGCCCAACTCGACTTCAGTAGTAGGCAATACCAATATCAGACCGGGTTTCTTAAAGCTAAAAGACCTGAACGATGATGGTCAAATTGATGCCGATGATCGAAAAGTGATCGGCAATACCCTTCCTAAAAATCAAGGTGGATTTGGGGTGAATGCTAGATGGAAAGGTTTTGATGCAGCCATCTTCTTCAATTACCAGTTTGGAAATGATGTTTACAATACCGGTAAGATCCAGTATAACCAATTCAGAAGGGTGACATACGGAAATATGCTGACCACCATGTCATCAGAAAACCGCTATACCTATTTGGATGTGGACGGCACTTACACCGGAACACCTGGTGAGATTGTCACCGATCTTGGCCAGCTAGAGGAAATGAACGCTGGTAAGAACATCTGGTCCCACAACAGTTATGGGATTGCAGGAGCTGTGATTCACTCATGGGCGATCGAGGATGGTTCATTCATCAGGCTTAATAACCTTACCGTAGGTTATTCCCTTCCTACGGAGTTGATTTCCCGCATTGGCCTTTCCCAGTTTAGGATATACGCCACAGGAAACAACTTGAAGTTGTGGACGGATTACACTGGCTACGATCCAGAGGTAAGTACCAGCAGAAGCAGCAGTTATTCTGCGTTGACTCCAGGTGTGGATTATTCTTCTTTCCCAAGAAGCCGATCCTATACAGTAGGTGTTAATGTGACATTCTAAACACGAAACGTATCATGAAAATAAAACATATAATTATAGCAGCGGCTACGGCGACCATGATGAGTTCTTGTCAGGACTTCCTGGAGCCAGAATCGCTATCTACCTTTGATTTAAACTATATTTATTCAAATGTGGATGATGCCAGAAAAGGTGTTAACGCCATCTATTCCCACTTTGGTCAGGATGCTTTCCGTTCCAGGTTATCCAATAACATGACCGGTAACACGGATATTGAGCATTCCAGCGGGTGGAGCAGTAACGGTGACCGTTATCAGATTTGGGATTTGGAGGCATTGGAGAGCAACCGTGACCTGCAGATCGTATGGACCTATGCATATCGTGCCATCAGGGACGCCAATATTGCCATTGAGGGCTTGGAAGCCAGTGGGATGTTGGAGTCTAATGATGCTTCCACCGCTCAGACCATGAACCACCTGTTAGGGGAAGCTTATACGTTACGGGCGTATTGGTACAGCATGCTGACTTATTATTTCGGTGATGTGCCTTATATGATAGAAGCACCCAAGGCTGGACTTGATTTTAATTTGCCCAAAAAGAACAGGAATGAAATCCTGGCAGAGGAGATCAATAACCTGATTAATCTGGAAGAAAACATGCTATGGGCAGATCAGTTGCCCAATGGTATCGAGCAGGTGAACCGGGAATATACCTTAGGGATGATAGCCCGTCTTTCCTTACAAAGGGGAGGGTATTTTCTGACTCCAGAATTGACCATGGAAAGGGAAAGCGATTACCTAGACTATTATCAGATCGCTAAAGACTATACTCAAAAACTGATCAGCCTAAAGGATCGGGAGCTTAATCCTAGTTTCCGTCAGGTATTTATGAACCAGTGTACGTTCCAGTCACCAGAAAATGATGACATCCTGTTTGAAGTGCCTTTTGCCTTGGGCAATGGCGATGTAGGATGGAATATTGGCGTAAGGGTAGATGGAGGCAATACCGCTTCCCATGATTATGGCTCAGGAAACAACTATATGGCCATTCCTCCTACCTATTATCTTTCCTTTGACACCTTGGATATCAGAAGGGACGTAACCTGTTCTCTGTACAAGGTAACCACAGAGTTTACCTATGAATTTGTCAATGGTGGATTGGATATCGGCCAAGGAAAATGGAGCCGTCACTTTCTGCCTACGCCTCCCGGCAAATCCACTGCCAAAGGTACCGGCATAAATTGGCCGATGATGCGCTATTCAGATGTGCTGCTAATGTTTGCTGAGGCTGAGAATGAACTCAATGGTCCGACTGCAGACGCTCAGGAAGCCCTGAAGCGCGTGCGAAGAAGAGCCTTTGACGCCGCCCATTGGGGACAAAAGGTAGATGCATATGTAGGACAGGTTTCCGGCGGAAAGGATACCTTTTTTGAGGCGATCGTAGATGAACGCGCTTGGGAATTTGGTGGAGAAATGATCCGTAAGTATGAGTTGATCCGCTGGGGAATTTATTCAGAGAAGATGGCCGAGACCGTGGAAGGACTGAAAGAACTGGCAGATAATGCGTTTAACGGTACCACGAGGTATCCTGATTACATGTATTGGAAGGTGAATGAAAACGGAAACTTTACCATCTTGAACCCTAATAAGCGGGTGGTGGCTCCACCGGATGATACGTGGACGCAGCAATCATTCCTGCTTGCCTTGCACAGCGATGAATTCGGTTATCAGGAGTGGGTGACCAAGGATTGGGAGAACTACATCAATGGTCCGCAACCGGGCGTGGTTCGCTATATTTTCCCGATTCCAACGGAGGCTATCGCCAATAGCCAGGGAACGTTGACGAATGACGGTTATGGATTTTAAGGATTGACCTCTAATGCTAAAAATGGAACCAATGAAATTTATCAAAAACAATATATATCAAAGCATCTGCATCCTTATGCTGGGACTGGTGGTGATCAGTAGCTGTAAGGAAGATGATGAAATGTTTGACAGAACAAGGCTCTTCAGGCCCGTGTTGATCGAGGATTTATATGCTGAGGAAAATACCATCATCGTAAACATGGGCAAGATGAAAGAAGCCGTATCTTATACGTTGGAGGTCAGCAGGGATTCCTTTGCTACGGCCCCAGAGTATGTCATCGATACGGATACCAATTATGTGGAACTTAACCAGGAACTTCTCGGGCAAGCATTGTTTTGGGATATGCTCTATCAAGTAAGGGCTACCGCTCATGCCGATGATCCCGAGTATGACAGTAAGATCTCCGACCTCGGTTCGGTGCGGACACAGCGATTTCCGACGATCCTAAATGATCCTGAAAGCTACGATGTGATTGATGTCGCGGCCCACGTTACATGGCAAACCATTGGCGCGGGGGTCACCGAGGTGAAGGCTTATAGCGCAGAGGATTTGTATTTAGAGACGCCATTGATCGAGCAAGAGGTAAGCAGTGCTGAGCAGGAGGCCGGTGACATGATCTTGACCGGGCTGGAGCCGGAGACCGAATACCAAGTGGCCATCTACAGTGATGATGTCTTGCGCGGATGGGTAAACTATACGACACTCCCTCAGGATATAGATCCCAACGGCCCAGGAGTGATTGACATACGGGAAAATACCAGTCCATCAGCCGTATCCGATGCGGTAGCCATGGCGCCTGATGGAGCCACCATTTTGGTGAAACGTGGCGTGACCTATGATTTCCCCGATGATAATTTGAACAAGTCTATCACCATCCGTGCGGCCTATGGCTTTGGTGAGCAAAAAGCCAAGCTATATACCACTGGCAATTGGGACGTTGATGATAATTCCGACATCGACCATATCCGCTTTATAGACTTAGAATTGAGAGGGGAAGATTATGGCGGAGATTATGTGTTCAACCCGAACCGTGAAAATGTTCATGTGGGTGAATTGAGTTTTGAAAATTGTGAGATCGGAACCTTCAGAGGAATCCTCAGGGTGCGTACGAGTACTGTAATCGATAATTACGTTATTAAAAATTCCGTAGTGGACAGTATCGGTGGTTACGGCCTATTCACAGTGGACACAGAAGGCACTGCCATGATCAAAAATATCCGCTGGGAAAACAGTACGTTTAACAAAGTACAGTTTGGGGTGACCTCCAGAAGTCAGTCTGAGTCATTTGTTATCGAGAGCTGTACGTTTGCCAACTTTGTCAGTGGAGGCAGTGGATTTTTCCGCTACCGAGGTGGAGACGGCAATAACAACGTGACCCAAGGTATCGTGATCCATAACAGTATTTTCGGTCATGGATGGGACGAAGCCATGGAGGAGGATTATGCCATAAGGGGTATTTATGATGGATTGGAAAATACCAATTTCGACATTGTAAATGTATACAGTACCAATGATTTTAGTTTCTCCAGTGGTGAAATCCCTGGATTCCCGGTAGGGAATTATAGTGGAGCCCAATCAGATCTATGGGTGGATCCTGCAAACAACGACTTCAATTTCCAAGATAGGGGATTTGCTGGTCGGTTTGACAGTGGTGATCCTCGGTGGAGGGTGAAATTGTAACCTTTGAGATTCGTTAATCATTTATGAACCATAAGAGGGCTGTCTCTTAATAAGTCAACAAGTAAAGGTCTGGTAGATGATGCTATGGCCTAGCGTGTGGACTTATGGGGCAGCCCTTTTTCAATAAACCCTGATCATTATGAGAATTAACCATTTAATTTTTCGATCTCTATTTTTGATCGTCATGTTGATGCTAAACATCAGTTGCAGTGAATCGGAGCCTGCACCAACGCCTGATGAGGAAGAGGAGGATGAAGTGTATGAAGGACCGGAATATGCTTTTCCAGGAGCAGAAGGTTATGGACAATATACCACTGGAGGTCGTGGTGGAGAGGTCTATTATGTAACTAGATTGGACGATGACAATAGTCCGGGTTCTCTGCGCTACGCTATAAACCAAGCAGGTAAACGAACGATTGTGTTTAATGTAGGAGGGACGATTGCGTTAAAATCAAAATTGAATATCAGTAGGGGCGATGTCACCATCGCAGGTCAGACTGCTCCTGGGGGCGGGATCACCCTGAGGAATTATCCCGTGACCATCGATGCGGACAATATCATCATCCGTTATCTTCGCTTCAGGATGGGGGACACGGCAGACCAAGAAGGGGATGCCCTTGGTGGTCGGTTTCATAAAGACATTATCATTGACCACTGTTCCATGAGCTGGTCTACAGATGAGTGTGTTTCATTCTATGCGAATGAGAATTTCACCTTACAGTGGTGCATTATCGCTGAGAGCCTTAAGAACTCCGTTCATGAAAAAGGCAGTCATGGATATGGAGGCATTTGGGGTGGTCGGTATGCTTCCTTTCATCATAACTTACTGGCCCATCATGATAGCAGAAATCCACGACTGGGAGAAGAAGCGGGAAAAGCTTTTGCGCTGACGGATTTGGTGGATCTTCGGAATAATGTGATTTACAATTGGGGAAATAACGCGGCTTATGGCGGTGAAGCCATGAATGTCAATATCGTCAACTGTTATTACAAACCCGGGCCGGCAAGTCCTTCGGGAAGTAAACGAAACCGGATCATGTCCATCGATAAAAATAAAAATGAAGGGACGGAGGTTTATGACATTTGGGGCAAGTTCTATATTGATGGAAACGTGGTAGAGGGTAGCTCACAGACGTCAAATGACAACTGGACTTATGGTGTGTTTAACCAATTCCACAGCAGTTATGGCACGGTCAGTGATGCCGATAAGGCAGCCATGAAAATGAACCAACCGCATGAACTGGAAGGTTTTACGGTGACGACGCATGACGCTGAAGAGGCCTATGAGCTCGTACTGGGTCAGGCAGGAGCCAATTTAGAAAGAGATGAGGTGGATTCCCGGATAATTGCCAGTGTCCAAGAAGGGGATTTTGACGCACAGGGCTCCAACGGAAGCACCAACGGCATCATCGACACCCAAAGTGATGTGGGGGGCTGGCCGATGCTGGAAGCAGGGAAACCTGTGATCGATACGGATGAAGATGGTATACCTGACGACTGGGAAACTACCCATGAATTGGATCCTGAAAATGCCGATGATGGTCGTGAGATCAAACCCGGGACGCCATATACCTACTTGGAAATATACCTCAATAGTCTCGTTACCGATTTCCCATTGCCTTAAAATTTACCTTATGATTGATGTTCGCAAAGCAAAAGGCCTAATGAAAACGGGCTTGCTGCTGTTGTTACTTCCTCCTATAAGCTGTTCTGGGAGTGAGGAAATGACACCTGAAAAGGACACAGCAACAGGTGACATTACCTACGATTTTATAGTAGACCAAAAGGGATCAGGTGATTTTTTATCTGTTCAGGAAGCGATAGATGCCGCACGCTCCTTTCAGCAGGATCATCAGTACATTTTGGTGAAAAATGGCACTTATCAGGAAGAAATAGAGATCCCAAAGGGAAAAGATAATTTGGTGCTGATCGGTGAAACAAAAGGCGAGGTGGTGTTAACGTTTGACAATGCCGCGGAGAAAATCGATGAGGAGACAGGAGCGCCATTTGGAACGAGTGGATCGGCCAGTACTTATATTCACGGTGAAGGATTTGTGGCCGTGAACATGACCTTTGAGAACAGTGCTGGGACGGAGCATGGGCCAGGTTTGGCCGTTTATGTCAATAGCGACAGGGCTTTGTTTTACCATTGCAGTTTTTTAGGCAGACAGGATACTTTTTATGGGAATAGAAAGCGAATGTTTCTTAAAAACTGCTACCTTGAAGGTACGGTTGATTTCATCTTTGGCCCGGTCACAGCGGTATTTGAAAACTGTGAAATCCACTCCTATGGAGGAACCTCCATCACTGCAGCTTCCACCGAGTCGTATGTGGATTATGGGTTGGTATTTCGGGAATGTACCCTTACCGCCGAATCAGGGGTGAAGACGGACCTGGGGAGGCCATGGAGACCATATGCTGCCGTCGCCTATATCCAGTGTGAAATGGGCGGTTTTATCAAACCGGCAGGATGGAACAATTGGGGAAACAGTGACAATGAACAGACTGCCCGATTTGTAGAGTATGGGAATACAGGAGCAGGGGCAACTACTACCCAAAGGGTCAGTTGGTCCAGGCAATTGGATGAGGATGAAGTTGGGGCTTATGAAACCCTCGAAGTTCTCCAATCAACCTATGCTGAAAATAAAGTAACGGACAACTGGGATCCTTATGTCCTTTTAGAGGATTTGTCCGAATTAATTAAATAGATAATCACTATGAAATTTGAGCATTTTGCGATCAATGTAGCCCAACCTCGGGCCATGTCAGATTGGTATGAAAAGCATATTGGCCTTAGTGTTGTGAGCAAGCAAGACTCCAGTCCTTACATGACTTTTCTTGCAGATGACAGTGATACCATCATGTTGGAGATTTATAACAATCCAAAAGCACCTGTACTGGAATTTAATAGCCAACACCCTTTGGTGCTTCATTTGGCGCTGGTATCGGAAGATCCCGCGGCTGACCGAGACAGATTAGTTGCTGCAGGGGCCGAAGTGATCAGTGATGATGTCCTTGAGGACGGATCGCACTTGGTCATGTTAAAGGATCCCTGGGGCTTGGCTTTGCAGCTCTGCAAACGCGCTAAACCCATGCTCAAGCTTTAATCATTAGCGCTCTATTAATCTATAGGGTTGATCTGTTTATTGAATTGAACAGAGGTCAATTATATTGACCGATTGTAAAAAATAAAATAAAGAAAAAGAAATCATGACACATCGATATAAATTCACCTCGCTATTGGGAATGCTTTTCGGCTTGACACTGATGGTCAGTTGTAGCAAAAAGGAGCAATCGGAAAACACCATTGTTCCCAGTGTTTGGGATCAGGTTCCGGCCATATTAGAAAGTATCCAAAAGCCCTCGTTTCCCGATCAGACTTTTGTGATTTCTGATTTTGGCGCCGTGGGAGATGGGAGCACAGACGCTAGTCAGGCGATCAAATCGGCCATTCAAGCCTGCGCAGAAGCTGGAGGAGGTAAGGTGGTCGTTCCACCGGGGGATTATCCCACAGGTCCCATTTATTTGGAAAGCAATGTGAATTTGCATTTGGAGAAGGACGCAAGGTTGATGTTTTCCACTGATCCAAAAGACTATTTGCCACTCGTCTATACCCGCTGGGAAGGCGTAGAGCTGATGAATTACTCTCCCTTGGTATATGCCTTTGAGGAAGAAAACATCGCTATCACAGGTGAAGGAATACTTGACGGTCAGGCCAATGAGACCAATTGGTGGCCTTGGAAAGGAAAAACCCAGTATGGCTATACGGAAGGAGACCCGCAACAAGAAGATGCCGATAAAAGGCATGCCCTATTCCAGATGGCAGAAGATGGTGTACCTGTTGAAGAGCGAAAGTTTGGTGAGGGATTTTACCTCCGGCCTCAGTTTGTACAGCCATACCGCTGCAAAAATGTGCTGGTGGAAGGTGTTAAAATCGTCAATTCACCAATGTGGATATTAAATCCTGTATTGTGCGAGAATGTGACCATTGAAGGCGTGACTGTAGAGAGCCACGGCCCTAATTCAGACGGTTGTGATCCGGAATCCAGTAAGAATGTGTTGATCAAAGACTGTTATTTCAATACCGGTGATGATTGCATTGCCATCAAATCAGGCAGGAATGCCGACGGTAGACGAATCAACGTGCCCAGTGAAAATATCATTATCCAAAACTGTAAAATGGCCGATGGTCATGGTGGAGTGGTGATCGGTAGTGAGATTTCTGGAGGGGTAAGGAATGTTTTCGCAGAAAACTGTGAAATGAACAGTCCTCATTTGGACAGGGCCCTTCGCATCAAAACCAGTTCCATGAGGGGCGGGATCATAGAAGATATTTACCTGAGAAATATCGACGTGGGGCAGATAGCCCAGCAAGTGGTCAGGGTGAACATGTTTTATGAAGATAGCGGGGCCTATGTGCCCACTGTCCGCAATATCCATGTGGAAAACATGACAGTGGAGAATGGCGGAAAAGTAGGGGTCCTCTTGGAAGGATATGAAAATTCCCCAGTAGAAAATATCACCTTGGAAAATGTCAACATTAAAAATGCCGAAGAGGCCTATACGTTTTCCAATGTGAAAGGAGTGCGATTTAAGAATGTTACCATCAATGGCAAAGCGGTGAGTTATGGGCAAGAAGAGTAAATATCGTTTTGGCCTGTTTTTGTTATACTTACTGTTTTCTTTTTCCTCCCATGGTCAACATGATCCTGACAGGGAATCAAATGAAAGGGCAATTGCCTTTCCAGGAGCAGATGGTTTTGGGAAGTATACTAGCGGAGGCCGTGGAGGCAAAGTGTATGTAGTGACCAATCTAAATGATGAAGGACCGGGAAGTTTGAGGGAAGCCATCCGAAAGAAAGAGCCCCGGATTATTGTTTTTGCCGTATCCGGAAATATCCAATTGGAATCCAGCTTGGACATTAACCATGGAGACCTTACCATTGCCGGACAGAGTGCTCCGGGTGGAGGGATTACCTTGCAGCATTATCCCATAAAGATCAAAGGAGAAAACATCATCATCAGGTATATTCGGAGTCGTATGGGTGATGAAAAGGGAGTTCAGGACGATGCCATGAGCTGTTTGCGGCAGAAGGATGTGATCATCGACCATTGTTCGCTAAGTTGGGCCACGGATGAGTGTGGATCCTTTTATGACAATGAAAATTTCACCCTGCAGTGGTGTATCGTATCGGAGAGTCTGAATGCATCTGTTCACGAAAAGGGAAACCATGGCTATGGAGGGATCTGGGGTGGGAACAAAGCCAGTTTTCATCATAACCTGATCGCTAATCATGCCAGCAGACTACCCCGGTTTAATGGTGCCCGAACCAGTAAAAATCCAGCCCATGAAGTGGTGGATTTCAGGAACAATGTCATTTATAACTGGAAGAACAACAACGCGTATGGCGGTGAGCAGGGGCATTATAATATGGTGGGCAATTATTATCAACCCGGCCCTGCCACTGCGTCCAATGAAGATCGGATCATTGAGCCTTACGAACCTTATGGGCAATTTTATCTCTCCGGAAACGTCAATGCCCAAGACTGTAAAATCTCAAAAGATAACCGTTTAGGAGTGGATGGCGTGCCGGATGTAAATGCGGTACTGGTGCATGAACCATTTCCTTTTTTGATGGATCAAGGGACGGAAAAAGCGTCTATAGCTTATTTGCGAGTGCTTAACCATGCCGGGGCGAGCTATCAGCGTGACAAAGTAGATAAACGCCTGCTAAAGGAGGTGAAAAAGGGCAACAGTTCCGCTGGAAATGCCCAAAATGGTATCATCGATAGTCAGGACGATGTAGGCGGATGGCCCACGTTAAGGTCAAAAAAGCCGCCAAAAGACACCGACAGCGATGGGATGCCTGATGCTTGGGAGAAGGAAATGGGACTGGATAGTCATGACCCTACTGATGCGGCTGGAAATACCCTCCATGAGTTTTATACAAGTGTGGAGGTCTACTTAAATAGTTTGGTGTCCGACAATTAACCTGTGGGGAGCTAGGAAAATGTCCATGGAGCTGCGGGCGAACGGGACCTATCATCAGTGTGTCATTGGAAATTTTTGGGCTACAGGGATCAAGTAAAAAAGAATTTTTAGTTTTTGATCCCTGTGGCCATGCCTGGTAACGAATAGCTATTCCAATGCATATGGTTTGACCCGTGTTCAGTTCCTCATTTTTCGTTTGACCATCAATTACCATAATTTTAAAATTGCACAACTCTTTTTTGGATGAGGTCATATATTCGGTAAATTGAAGTGGATTATTTGTTATGGAAAAAAGAGTTGATTTTTCAGAAATTCAAGCGACCTTAAAACAAGTGCTTTTGCATCATCAATTTACAGATGAAAAGGCGGCCCTTAGTGCCTATCTATTTGCAAAAGCCAGTTTGGACGGCGTGCCTTCGCACGGCCTGAATCGGTTTTTGGATTACCTAAGGTACGTAGACCTGGGATGGATCATTCCTACAGCTGATCCGGAAGTTGTGGCCAAATTCGGGAGTTTTGAGCGGTGGAACGGGCATTCAGGGCCTGGGAACCTCAATGCCCATGCTGCTATGGATGCTGCTATTTCCATGGCAAAATCCACTGGTTTTGGTGTGGTAGCACTGCAGCATACCAACCATTGGATGAGAGCCGGGAATTACGGTTGGCAAGCCGTGGAGGCGGGGTGTATAGGGATCTGTTTTACCAATACCAAACCGAATATGCCAGGCTGGGGAGGAAGTGAGCCCAAGCTGGGGAACAATCCGTTAGTGGTGGCCATACCCCGTCAAAATGGCCCTATCGTCTTGGATATGGCGATGTCCCAGTTTGCTTATGGAAAAATGGCCATTCATGCCAAAGCGGGCAAAGAAATGCCTTATGACGCAGGGTTTGATGAAGCCGGAAACCTTAGCCGTTCCCCATCGGCCATTATCGAAAAGGAAATGGCCCTGCCCATTGGTTTGTGGAAAGGTGCCGGGCTTTCCTTGGTGTTGGATATGCTTGCGATGGTCTTGTCCGGTGGTGATGCCACTCACGAGGTAGGAACGCATGAGGGTGAAAGAGGGCTTTCCCAGGTTTTTTTGGCACTAGATCCTAAAGGTTTTGGATTGGAGGAATGGATGGAAGAGCGGCTTGACAAGGTCATACAGGACTTGAAGAAAAGCGGTGTCTTTCAGGAAGGCGACTCGCTCCGCTATCCTGGTGAACAAACACTCAACACAAGGGATTATAACACTCGAAATGGGGTTCCGGTGGATGAGGATATCTGGCGTGATATAAAAAAATACTTGCATGAAGAAAATCAAGGATAATGAAGTCCGGTGGGGGATTATAGGAGTAGGGGACGTGTGCGAAGTCAAGAGTGCTCCTGCCATGAATTTGGTGGAAAACAGCCGATTGGTAGCCGTAATGCGTAGAAATGAGGAAAAGGTGAAGGATTATGCCAAGCGACATCAAGTCCCCAAATGGTATACCGATGGGGAGGCATTGATAAATGATCCTGATGTCAATGCCATCTATATCGCGACACCTCCCGATGTTCACAAAGACTATACGTTAATGGCCGCCGAAGCGGGTAAGCCCGTTTATGTGGAAAAACCCATGGCCAGAACTTATGCAGAATGTCAGGATATGATTCAGGCCTGTGAAAAGGCGAAGGTTCCCCTTTACGTGGCGTATTACAGAAGGGCTTTACCCCATTTCCTGAAAATCAAAAGCTTGATTGATGAAGGAGCCATCGGAGACGTTCGTCATGTTTCTATCCAGATGAATCAGGTGCCCAAACCTGAGGTGGTCAAGCATCAGAAGCATCACTGGAGGGTGGATCCTTCCATAGCCGGTGGAGGGTATTTTTATGATTTGGCCAGTCATCAGCTGGACTTCTTGGATTTTGCTTTGGGGCCTATCCAATCTGCCAAAGGAATGGCCGCGAATCAAGCGGAGCTGTATGCAGCAGAAGATATGGTAGTAGCGTCTTTTGTATTTGAATCTGGTGTACTGGGAAGTGGCAGCTGGTGTTTCGCTTCCAGTAAAACAGATGTGAAGGACATTACCGTCATTTATGGGAGTAAAGGGAGCATTAGCTACGAAACGTTTGGGGCTGGTAATGTACTGCTTGAAACCGATGATCACGGGAAAGAATTATTTGAATTTTCTTTGCCTAAGCATATTCAAATGCCTTTGATTCAGTTGGTAGTGGGTGATCTCTTAGGATTGACTTTAAGTCCATCAGACGGGGTATCTGGAAGCAGAACCAATCAAATATTGGAAGCAATTGTTGGGAAGTGTTCAAATATAAGTTAAAAACAATATAAAATATATTTATAAGTTTAAATACCTATAAATAATAATTATAAGTTTTTTAGCTTATAAATTGATTTTATAAGTACTAAGTGCTATATTTAGAACGGTTATAGGATCCCTATATGGCAAAAGTTACGGTAATATCAGGAGACGTCGTTTCTTCTACCAGCTTGGTAAAAGAAGATAGGCTAATGTTACATGACCGTTTAAAGGATTTGTTCGGTCAGCTATCCTCAAAATTCGATACTTATGGGAGAGTCCTGAAGGGAGATTACATAGAGTGTGTGTGCAGGATGCCAGCAGAGTCGCTTGCAGTGGCGTTGGCCATTAAGAGCTATGTAAAATCAATTGAGGTACAAGACGGCGAAGACAGCAGTGATCAAAACCGTATTAAATTGTTCAAGACCCATGGTATTCGCTTGGCCTTAGGTTATGGAGAGCTTTCTACGTTTGATACGGACACGGGGGTGATCGATGGTGAGGCCATTTACCTTTCTGGACGAAAGGTGAACGAACACAGTGGCCGTAAGAAGCAAAGGATCGTGATCAAACAGACCTTGTTTTTCGAATCAAATGAAGCAACATTAAAGGACCAATTTGATCCGGTGATGGGGCTCTTGGATGTGCTGATCAGCAAGGCTACTGCCCGTCAGTCTGAGGTTTTATACTGGAAATTGATGGGGTTGAGTGAAGATGAGATCGCGCAGAAGTTTGGTGTAAGCCAGTCTGTGATCAATCAGCACAGCACCAGTGTTGGCTGGAATGCCATTGAAGAAACCGTAGCCTATTATCATCGTACCATAATGCGTCACCACTCATGAATCTAGTCCAGCTTTTTATTTTACAGCTCCTTGCCCATATGTTGGCAGATTTTTATTTCCAAAATGACCGTTTGGCAGCTCAGAAAAACACCCATGGCTTTAGGAGCCCCTTTTTAAAGTGGCATATATTGATCGTGTTTTTACTGTCGTGGGGACTATCATTTCAGGCTTATTTCATATATGGAGCACTGGTGATTGCCTTGACACATTACATCATCGATGGGCTGAAAGTGTACCTAAACAGAAGCAAGTGGTTAGGAAAGTACGCCTTCTTTATCGATCAGGCATTACACCTGCTGGTGATTGTAGTGGTGACGATGGGCTATGGGCTTTATTTGGGAATCAATCCTTGGTGGGAAATGAAGTTGTCCGCTCATTCACTCATGATAATTTTTGCGTATATGGTATGTTTGAAGCCTTCAAACATCTTTATCAAAGAAACGCTGAAGGCTTATGAAATCAAAGTTCCGGGTACAAACGACCTCCCCAATGCCGGAAAACTGATCGGTGTTTTAGAACGAATATTGGTGCTCACGTTTATTTTATTGGGAGAATTTCAGGCCGTTGGATTTTTAATTGCTGCCAAGTCCATTTTAAGGTTTAAAAATGACGACATTTTGAAGGCCGAATATGTTTTGATCGGTACATTGATTAGCTTTGGAATAGCAATTCTCCTGGGAACCTTTGTAGAACTGCTATAGGAAGTTGCCTTGCGCGAACACGTATCTTATCGCTAGATCACCCTAATAATTTTGCAAAAGCTTGCGTGGCTTATGTAAAGATATTCGAAAAGATAGGATTGATATACTAGGTCTTTTTGCCTAAGTTTACACTTTGATAACCCAATAACAGTTGTATTTCATGTATCCCAAAACTAATTCGGCAGGAAGAAAAACTACACGGACATTGATGGCCATAGGCCTCATTGCCGCACTGTTTTCCTGCACTACCCAAAAAGAAGAAGGGGAAGCGACGAGCAATGAGCGTCCCAATATCATCTTCATTATGTCGGATGACCATGCCTATCAGGCCATTAGTGCCTACAGCGACAAGTTGATCCAGACTCCTAATATTGATAGAATTGCAAACGAGGGAATGCTTTTTGAAAAGGCATTTGTCAGTAATTCCATTTGTGCTCCTAGCCGGGCGGTTATTTTGACAGGTAAGCACAGCCATATGAACGGATTGGTAGACAATGCCGTAAAGTTTGACAGTACCCAAATGACCTTCCCCAAAATACTTCGGGAAAATGGCTATCAGACTGCCATGATCGGTAAATGGCATTTGAAGACAGCGCCTACGGGGTTTGATTACTGGAAGGTCTTGCCAGGTCAGGGTCACTATTACAACCCTGAATTTAGAACTGAAAATGGAACGGTGTTGGACTCGGGCTATGTAACGGATTTGATCACCGATTTTGCGATTGATTGGTTGGAAGGGGCTAAAAAGGAAGATAAGCCTTTTATGTTGATGTACCAGCACAAGGCACCACACAGAGAGTGGCTTCCAACGGAAGAAAACTTCCGCGAGTATACGACCAAGGAGTTTCCTGAGCCGGCAAGTTTATTTGATGATTATAGCGGTAGAGGAACTGCTGCCAAGGAGGCAGAAATGCGCATCGCTACCCATATGGGCGTCACCAGCGATAATAAAATACATCCTGACATTGCCGAGAAAATGAGGTATGAGAATTTTCTGACCTGGTATCCCAATGCGTATCATAACAACCTTGACCGGATGAGCAAGACTGAAAGGGCAGCTTGGGAAGCGGTATATGGCCCAATTAACGAGGAATTCGAACAGGCAGACCTGCGCGGTGAGGAATTGACCAAGTGGAAATACCAACGGTATATGCAGGATTATTTGGCTAGCATTGCATCTGTGGATGAAAACGTTGGCAGGTTGCTGGATTACCTGGAAGAAAATGGCTTGGCCGAAAACACCATTATTGTATATACTTCTGACCAAGGGTTCTACTTGGGAGAACACGGGTGGTTTGATAAACGCTTTATGTATGAGGAATCCTTCAGGACACCGCTGATGATCAAATGGCCAGGGGTGATCAAGGAAGGCAGCAGAAATACAGATTTGGTGCAGAATTTGGATTTCGCAGAGACATTTTTGGATGCCGCGGGGGTGGAGATCCCAAAAGAAATGCAAGGGAAGAGCATGCTCCCTTTACTGAAGGGCGAGCAAGTGGAATGGAGAGATGCCCTGTACTATCATTATTATGAATATCCAGGCATCCATGCGGTAAAGCGGCACAATGGCGTAAGGACCGACCGGTATAAATTGATCCATTTTTATTACGATGTGGATGAATGGGAGCTTTATGATCTAGAGAAAGATCCACATGAAATGAACAATGTGTACGAGGATCCTGCTTATGCAGAAGTAAAAGCCCAGATGCACCAAAAACTGGACGAACTCGTGGACCAATATCAGGATAAAGTGGTCGTGCCTTCAAAATAAAATGAACGTCACATGATAAAAACATCCCCTGTAGGCCAGTCGAGCCACAGGGGATGTTTTTTTGGTTCCTTTGGGGGATTTTTCACTTGCGAACAATACAGGATCAAGCAATATTTCTGGGGGGATGATTTTCGACATGTTCCTATGAAAGAAAATTTCACACCGCTAAAACAATGCTTTTTCTCAATCCGCACGAATGGGTTTTAGCGGGAAGTTGTGGAGAATAGGGCGGGCAATGCGGCTAAAACAGAAAACGTTGGTTGGGCTAATTTACCCTGGGCTTCACCCATGGCTATGAATGTGCCGCCCCTCTGGGGCTAACTTTCGAGTTTACATCATACACCATACCACGGATTTGCAATGCCTTAAGCATCCTATCTGTGTTTATCAGCGTTCATCCGTGGGCAAAGCGCAACCAAAGGTGGCAAGCGCAGGTATAATGGATCAAGCAATATTTCTGGGGGGATGATTTTCGACATGTTCCTATGAAAGAAAATTTCACACCGCTAAAACAATGCTTTTTCTCAATCCGCACGAATGGGTTTTAGCGGGAAGTTGTGGAGAATAGGGCGGGCAATGCGGCTAAAACAGAAAACGTTGGTTGGGCTAATTTACCCTGGGCTTCACCCATGGCTATGAATGTGCCGCCCCTCTGGGGCTAACTTTCGAGTTTACATCATACACCATACCACGGATTTGCAATGCCTTAAGCATCCTATCTGTGTTTATCAGCGTTCATCCGTGGGCAAAGCGCAACCAAAGGTGGCAAGCGCAGGTATAATGGATCAAGCAATATTTTTGGGGGGATGATTTTCGACATGTTCCTATGAAAGAAAATTTCACACCGCTAAAACGATACTTTTCCTCCATCTGCTCGAATGGGTTTTAGCGGGAAGTTGTGGAGTATAGGGCGGTCCATGCGGCTAAAACGGAAAACGTTGAATGGGGTAATTCACCATGGGCTTCACCCATGACTATGAATGTGCCGCCCCTTTGGGGTTAACTTTCGAGTTTACATCATACACCATACCACGGATTTGCAACGCCTTATGCATCCTATCTGTGTTTATCAGCGTTCATCCATGGCCAAATAGCAACCAAAGGTGGCGAAGAACATATTTACCCAACGAAATAGGCTACCCCCATCTTTGATTGGCATTATTATGCACAAAATTATAATCTTTTACCGATAACGGGCTTTTTTTAGTAGGTATCGGGCAGGATTTAAGTAACTATGTATATGAGGAATAGTTTGCAGTTTCTTGTCAAGAAGGTCTTTTTGACATGGAAATGTCCTTTCCCATTCAGTGAAAAAGAACTAAAATTTATAGTAGACATGAAAAAGTTTATTTGTGCAGTTTTGATGCTGTGTTTGTTTTCCTTCGAGGGGTTTTCTCAAGACGTTAGGTTAAATGTTTACGGCTCCTATGCTTTTGCTGATAAGTTTGACTCTTATTGGGATGTCGGAAATAATTACTATTACAGTGGCAGGATTGAGGATGGCTTTCAATGGGGAGGAGGACTCGAATATGTAGTGAATGATGTGGTCGGAGTCGAAGTGCTTTACCTGAGACAAGACACGAATAGTCCGACCCGTTATAGTTATTCCGGTTTTGTGGACCAACGCACAAACTTTGATTTGGGCATCAACTATATCATGGTGGCTCCTGCCAGGTATTTTAAAGCACCAAGTGGAAACTTGGAAGGCTTTTTTGGCGTGATGGGAGGATTAGTGGTGGCGGAACTGTATAACCCTGACAATGGAAATAGCAACAATGCCACCAAAATGGCTTGGGGCCTAAAAGGAGGAGGAATTATGTGGGGATCAGAACGTGTCGGCATAAAAGTACAGGCCCAATTGCTCTCTGCTGTCCAATCCGTAGGCGGCGGATTTTATTTTGGGACAGGAGGTGCTGGAGCTGGTGTAAACAGTTACTCTTCCATCTACCAATTTAGCTTAGGTGGTGGATTGGTCTTTAAACTGAATTAACATTATTACTCCTTTTGCAAGGATAATGGACTGTATCAATCGTCCACGTCATGGCTTTTCTGTCTAGTGGAAATGGTGATCTTTATTCTCACATTGAAAGTATTATGAGATCACATTCTTCACAGGTAGATCGCTAGGCTCTGAATGTTTTGATGACGTGTTTAGAAGGATGATACAGTCTTTTTTTGGAATAAAGAAAATGGAAAGTTTTCCTGAATACATGATTAGGTTGTGAAACCACCTATCATGTCGGATTCGGAAGGCTTTCATTGATTAGCAGTGAACCCACAGACGTAAGGATGATGACGTAAGGTACTCGTGTTCCTGCTCTCAGCGTATGGATTTACACTTAAACCATATATATCATGAAAAAGCTGATTGCAGAATTTATTGGAACTTTTTGGCTTGTATTAGGTGGCTGCGGCAGTGCTGTACTTGCTGCGGCTTTCCCGGAACTTGGGATTGGATTTGCTGGCGTAGCTTTAGCATTTGGTCTTACTGTTTTGACGATGGCCTATGCCATTGGACATGTATCAGGTTGTCACTTGAACCCGGCCGTTTCCATTGGGTTATGGGCAGGGGGAAGGTTTGAAGCCAAGGAATTGCTGCCCTACATCTTGGCACAGGTGCTGGGAGGCTTGGTGGCAGCTGCGGTGCTTTACGTAATTGCCTCGGACAATCCTGCGTTTGAATTGGGTGGCTTTGCAGCAAACGGTTATGGGGAGCATTCTCCCGGTGGATATGGGATGACCGCTGCATTGGTTACAGAAGTGGTCATGACTTTTGCGTTCTTATTTGTGATCCTAGGAGCAACGCACTCCAAGGCTCCGCAAGGATTGGCTGGTGTGGCCATTGGATTATGCCTGACGCTGATCCACCTGATCAGTATTCCTGTGACCAATACTTCTGTAAATCCTGCCAGAAGCACCAGTCAGGCGATATTTGTAGGCGATTGGGCTTTGGGTCAGTTATGGCTCTTCTGGGTGGCCCCGATAGTGGGTGCGATCTTGGCCGGTTGGGTGTATAAGTATTTATCTCCTGAAAAGTAGGGAATGGAGCTTGCCATTAGCGATACCACCAAAATGGCCAGCTAAAAAAGGCTGCCCCTTATTGGTCTTTTTGGCAATGGAGGCAGCCTTTTATGTTAATGGAGCATTTTACGGAGTTACCGTTACGATTGGGCAATTTGCTAGTCCAGCACCAGCAACCAATAAACTGGCCATTTTAGCACTTTCCAAGTCCATAACATCGTTAAGTCAAAGATAAAATTGATAGACACATAATTGCAATGCCTTAAGCTTCCCATCGGTGTTTATCCGTGTATATCCCTGGGCAAATAGAAACCAAAAGTGGCAAAGCATATGTATTATAGCCATCGAAATAGGTTAGGCCCCAACTTTTCCGCTTCATCCTATTTTTGGAGCCCTTATTTTAGCAAGTTTAGTTGGTAAGACCGTTCATGCCGTTTAGTAAATGGCTATCTCCAATGACCATGAATGGGAGTAAGCGTGAATGTTGGAATGGTTCATTTAACCATGGGAGCACCCTTGGAGGTTGATATGATGTCCCTTTAGGGCTATTGTAATGGCATCCAATTTGTTTTCTCATAAGCTATAGTGAATGGTAGGATCTTGATTTTAAAAACACCATTTTTATGCAAAGACCATTAGCTTTTGTATCTTAAACCGTTTACCCTATCAGTCACATTCAATATGCTTCAACCAATCAAGTTTGGGATTATCGGGACAGGTGCCATTGCCCAAAAACATGCATCGGCCATCAATGAATTGAAATCTACCGAATTGGTGGCGGTGTGCAGTTCTTCTCCAGAGAGAGCCAAAAGAGCTGAGGACCAGTTTCAGGTAAAAGGTTATGATAATCTCGAGGAATTTATGGCTCATCCCGAACTGGAGGTAGTGTGTATCTGCACGGCCAGTGGCCAACACATGGAACCTGCTGTCAAGGCCGCCGAAGCGGGGAAGCACGTTTTGGTCGAAAAGCCCATTGAAGTCAGCTTGGAGCGGGCAAATACCATGATTCGAGTTTGTAAAGCGCATGGAGTGAAATTGGGCGTGATTTTTCAAAATCGCTTTAATGAAGGCTACCTGCTGCTTAAGTCGGCTGTCATGAATGGTCAGTTAGGCCAATTACTCATGGGAAATGCCTATGTCAAATGGTTCCGGGACAGGGAGTATTACGAAAGCAGTGATTGGAAAGGAACCATAAAAGGAGATGGGGGAGGTGCATTCATCAACCAAGGGATCCACACCATCGATCTATTGCTTGATATTATGGGAGAAGTTAGTTCTGTTTTTGGAAAGGTGAGGACCGCACTTTATGACATTGAAGGGGAGGATACCGGAACTGCTTTGGTGACGTTTGAAAATGGTGCACTCGGTAATATTACGGCAGGAACATCCCTTTTTCCAGGATATCCCGAGCGACTGGAAATATATGGAACTGCAGGTAGTGTGATCTTAGAGGCAGGAAAAATAGTCGCTTGGAATATTAAGGGGCAAGCATCAAAAGTGCCCCATTCAAGTCAAGGAAGCAGTGGGGCTGGTGACCCAATGGCCATTGGCCATGCCTTGCATATGATGCAAATCGAAGACATGGTGATGGCTATCCGCGAGGACAAGGGCCCTTTGGTTACGGGCGAAACGGCCAATAAATCCCTAGCGGTAATTTTAGGGATTTATGAAAGTTCTCAAAAAGGAAAAGAGATCAACCTTTAATTGTGTGTCCTGCTTTAACCTTAAGGATCCTGATAAAGGTATGGATAGGAGACAAGGATCCAGTGGTGGTTGATGGCTGTTTATTTCGCTGAGATCAAGTGTTAGGACTTTACCTTGACCGTCTTATTCCGCATCCATCAGATACAGCACCTTTCGAAGGTAATATCCCTCGTCCATACGGATCAACTTGTCGTTTTTAAAGTAAAAGTATTTTTCTTCATATTCTGAGGTGGGAATGGTATATACGGTGTAGGTTTCATCCATTTCGATGATTTCCTCATTCAAATTGGAATCTTCAAATGCTTCGGTGGACATGCCAATATCAGCATTGATGCGAAAAGCAGCACAAGACAATAATGCAAAAAATGGTAATGTGATGAGTAGTTTCTTCATGATAGTTGGTGTTTTACTCTATTTTAAGAGACAAAAAACATACCTTTTTTACCTTATTCAAAGGGATATGGACTTAAATGATCACCTCAAAAATACAAGTGCCTGCTAGTTAGATGGATACTTGAAGGGGGGTAGATAAGCACTTAGTGATCTGTTATGTTTAGTAAAAAAGAATACACTTCTAGTCATTAAGCGTGGGAAGCCATACACTTCCCACGCTTAATGGTTGGTAAGGATTAAGGGCAAGATTATTCTAATCCGTGAAGTAACCCCATTTCTAGCCCCCTTAGCTCAGCCAATCCCTTCAACCTTCCAATTCCAGTGTAACCGGGATTGGTGGTTTTACGGAGATCATCCAGCATTTGATGGCCGTGATCCGGGCGCATCGGGAGGGATTTTTGTCGTCTTGATTGGACTTTGATGAGTTCTTTGATGACTGCCACGATAGGCACATCACCTTCCAAGTGGTTGGCTTCGTGGAAATTGCCATAAGCGTCCCGTTGGGTGCTTCTTAGATGGATAAAATGGATGTGATCTCCATGTTCACGGATGATCTGTGGCAGGTCATTATCTGCTCGTACTCCAAAGGATCCGGTACAAAAGGTGATTCCATTGTATTCACTCGGGGTCTCCGTGACCAGCCGTTTTACATCGTCGATCGTGCTCATAACCCTGGGAAGGCCAAACATCGGAAAGGGTGGATCATCGGGGTGGATGGCCATAAACACCCTGTTTTTTTCTGCAGTAGGTATGATTTCCTCCAAAAACAATCTCAAGTTTGTGGCCAGCTTGTCTGCATCGATATGCTGATAGGTGTCCAAGACTTGCTGAAAAGCTTTCAAGGAATATCCTTCCTCTGCTCCGGGCAAACCGGCTATGATATTATTGGTGAGCAATTGTTCGGCATCTTCAGTCATTTCCTTAAAATACGCTTCTGCACGTTTGATGACCTGCTCGCTATAGTCCTTTTCGGCATTGGGCCGCTGGAGGATAAAAAGATCGAATGCTGCCAAAGCCTGTAATTCAAAACGCAATGCCTTGGCCCCGTTGGGCAGTTCATAGGCCAGGTCTGTCCGGGTCCAATCTAGCACGGGCATAAAATTATAGCAAACAGTATGAATGCCTTCTGCCGCGAGGTTTCCGATGGAAGTTTTATAGTTCGCAATGTATTCCTGATAATTTCCACTTCTCGTCTTGATGTTTTCATGGACAGGTATACTCTCGACCACTGACCAAGTTAGTCCAGCAGCTTCAATGGTGTCTTTACGTTTTTTTATTTCTTCACGGGACCATATGACGCCATTGGGCAGATGGTGAAGGGCAGATACGATGCCGGTAGCACCTGCCTGCCTAATGTCCGCTAAGGTAACTGGGTCTTGTGGACCATACCATCGCATGGTTTGCTCCATTTTTATCAAGTCACTCATAAGTAATTGAAAAACAATGTTTTAATTATTGATGGTTTAATTTTTTTCTAGTAGTGATTTATTAAACACCACCATAAGCACTGAAGCCTCCATCCACAGGAATGATGGTTCCTGTAACAAACTTGGATGCGTTACTGCACAAAAAGGTAACTGCACCAAAGAGGTCTTCAGGATCTCCAAATCGGTCCATTGGTGTATGGCTGATTATTTGGTTGCCACGAGCGGTCAGGCTACCATCATCCTCGGTGAGTAATGCTCGGTTTTGTTCAGTAAGGAAAAATCCCGGAGCTATGGCATTGACACGGTACTGCTTTCCATATTTTTGGCAGAATTCTACGGACAGCCATTTGGTGAGGTTATCTATGGCAGCTTTGGCGGAAGCATAGCCCATTACCCTGGTGAGTGGTCGAGAGGCGGCCATCGATGAAATGTTGATGATGCTGGCCGCAGGATTTTGAAGTAAGAGTGGTGTAAATACCTGAATGGGAAGAAGCGTTCCCAGGTAATTGAGCTCCATGACTTTTTTGACCTCCTCTATCTCCAGGTCAGTAATCTTTTGATCTGGAGTGACGATGGCACCGGGCATGTTACCACCAGCGGCATTGATCAACACATCGATCCTGCCAAACTCTCTTTCTACCTGTTGGGCGGCAGATTCCAGTGCATCTTTATTGGTCACATCAGCGATGAGGGCAGAAGCTTTTCCTCCCTTATTGGTGATTGAGGATACTAAGTCTTTTACTTTATTGGGGTTTCTTCCCAAAATGATTACTTGAGCCCCTTCCGCGGCCAGGTGCTGCGTGATTTGGTTGCCCAAGACGCCCGTGGCACCACTGATAAGTATGATCGTGTCTTTTACAGAAAATAATTCAGACATGGTTCTAATTGCGTTTGTTTATTGGAAGTTAAAATAGCTTTTGGCGTTGTTATAGCAGATGTCCTGAACCAGCTTGCCAAGCCATTTTTCATCTGCAGGAAGTTCTCCATTGGCTACATCATTGCCGAGGAGGTTACAGAGGGTTCTGCGGAAATATTCATGCCTGGGGAAGGACAGGAAGCTTCTGGAATCCGTCAGCATCCCCACGAAACAACTAAGCAAGCCCATGTTTGAAAGGGTGTTCATTTGTTTTTCCATACCATCCTTTTGGTCCAAGAACCACCACCCTGATCCAAACTGCACCTTTCCTCGGATGGACCCGTCATTGAAATTGCCCGTCATAGTGGCCATCACCTCATTGTCCCTAGGGTTTAGGTTGTAAAGAATGGTTTTGCATAGTTGGTCTGTCTTGTCCAGTTCATTCAGAAACTGGGAAAGGGATTTTGCTTGGTCAAAGTCTCCAATGCTATCAAAACCTGTATCCGGTCCAAGCGTTTCCAGCATGCGCTCATTGGTGTTGCGAAGTGCCCCTAGGTGGAATTGCTGCGTCCAGCCTTTAGCATGGTAAAGCCGGCAAAGCTCCAAGAGTGTGACAAACTTAAAATAGGCCGTTTCTTCCCGGTCAAGTGGTTTGTCAGCAAGGATTTTTTTGAAAAGGATTTCAATATCAAATGTCCCTAAAGGGAAATAATAAAGCTGCTCCAAGCCATGATCCGCAAGTCTTCCGCCATGTTGATGGAAAAAGTCGATCCTGTTTTCCAATGCCGCCATGAGCTGTTCATGACTGTTGATTTCCATATTACTGGCTGAACCAAGCTGCTCTAAATAGGCCTTGTACTGCCCCAGGTTTTCTACAGCAAAGGATTTGTCGGGACGAAAAGTAGGGAAAAGCCCAATCGGCATATCGTTTTCAGCGGCTTTACGATGAAATTCCAAGGAGTCAGTGGGGTCGTCCGTGGTGCACACCGTTTCTACGTTCATTCCGGTGAGGAGCGATTGGGTACTATGTGAATCCTGTTCCAACTGGCGGTTGGTTTGTTGGTAGATTTCATCTGCATTATCGGCTGATAGTAATTCTTCTATTCCAAAATACCTGAGGAGTTCCAAGTGTGTCCAATGATAAAGTGGGTTCCGCATGGTATAAGGAACTGTATAGGCCCATTTCTGGAATTTTTCTTTATCCGAAGCAGTCCCTGTGATATACGTTTCATCAATTCCCAAGGTCCGCATGGCCCTCCATTTATAATGATCTCCTGCCAGCCAGATTTTGGAAATATTATCGAATTTCCTGTTTTCGGCCAGGTCTTTCGGAGAAAGATGGCAGTGGTAATCGATAATGGGCATGTTTTTGGCATAATCGTGATAGAGCACATTTGCCATCTCAGTTTGTAACAAGAAATTTTCTTTGATAAAAGTAGCCTTTACTTTGGGCTCAACATTACTCATAATTTTAACGGTTTATTTTTAAGGCCCTTTAACGAGATAACACTAAAATGGTCTTTTGAAAATTGGATGTTCACCCAATTTTCATAGGTTAAATGATAGTTGGCTGCCTGGAATGAAATAATATTTTACCTTCCATTTGAGATGGCCGTTCCAAGATGGTTAAAGTGTTACCGGGAAATCCTTTATTGAGTAATAATAACTAATGTTTACTGGTTTTGTAAAAAAATCACATACTTTAATCACGGAATCGTTTTCGCTTGGATGGCAGGTAAGGGCAGTATGGCGGACGTATTTATCGGCTTGAATTTAAAATGGATTCCCGAAATAACTTAAATTTGATATCATAACTGCTGTATAATTAATAATGAGTGGAGTAAACATAAAGAAACTGGCCGAAGCACTTAATCTGGCACCTTCCACGGTATCCAGGGCATTAAACGATAGCTATGAGATCAGTGAGAAGACCAAAAAACGGGTGCTGGATATGGCCAAGCAGATGAATTATCAGCCAAATCCATTTGCCAGAAGTCTTCGGGAACATAGAAGCAAGACCATTGCGATGATCATTCCCGATTTGGTCAATAATTTTTTTGCACAAGTGATCGAAGGGGTAGAGGAGATAACACAGCAATTTGGTTACCACTTGTTGGTTTATCATACGCATGAAGACGTGGAAAAAGAAAAAGAAATCGTGACGCATTTGCTTAATGGGCGAGTCGATGGCATTATGATGTCAGTTTCCCACCAGACAAAAGACATAGAACACCTGCACAATGTTTATGAAAGACGAATTCCCATCATCTTCTTTGATAGGATTTGCGAAACCATTCCAACCACCAAATTTGTCACCAACGGCTACGAGAGTGGGTACGAACTGGCCAGCCATATGATTAAAGAAGGCTGTAGGCGGATTGCTTTTTTATTATTGTCCCAAGAAATATCGATCAGCCAGCAGCGTCTCAGGGGCTATTTGGATGCCCTTAAAGATCATGGTATCGCACAGGATGATTCCCTGGTGCTGAAATGCGTGAATGCGGACGAAGATAATCATCGTATCATAAAAGATTTTTTATGTAGCGAAGTGAACCCAGATGGTGTATTGGCGGCGGTAGAAAAACTGGCTATTAGCACGTATCACGTGGCCAGGGACCTGCAGTTGACGATTCCCGATCAGTTAAAGGTAGCTTGTTTTTCCAACATGAAAATTGCAGATCTTTTGGCGCCGAGTCTGACCACCGTGGCCCAGCCCACGCATGAATTTGGGCGGCAAGCAGCTAGCCTATTGATGAATAAGCTGACCAAAAAGAATGCTCCTGATTTTGAGGATGAAGTAATTGTTTTGCCTTCTACCATGCATATTAGAAAGTCTTCAATGGCCCATAATTGACGGGATTTCACCCTACGGAAAAGTTTGGCTCGATAGTCATCCTGAGGCTTGTCCGGCAGCGAGTAGAAGGATGTTGTATAGTCTCAACTGAGTTCAATAGGCGGACGATCGGCCTCGCATTCATAGGATTCCATATAGCATTTTACATTCACACGCTTATTTGAAGTCTTTTTTATATCCTAGAATTGAAGGTGGTTTTTTAAGGCAATAAAAAAACGCCAACTGAAACAGGTCCAGCTGGCGTTTGATAGGTTGGTGGTAAATAAAATGGGTTAATATCCAGGGTTTTGAGGGAAGGCGCCGCTTCCTCCAGCTGTCCTGTCAATTTGGTCTTGAGGGATGGGCCTTAAAATATGGGTCGCTTTAATGTTTGGGGAACCTGCTTCATTGTACATTTGAACCCGCTCTACCAATACGCCCCATCTGGCCAAGTCCATCCATCGCTTTTGTTCTCCGAGTAATTCCCTGGCACGCTCGTCCATGATGAATTCCAAGTTGAGCTCAGCAGAAGTGATTTCCATTTCGGCTTCTTTGCCAGGCCATGCAGCCCGTCGCCGGATCATATTGATGTTTTCTAAGGCCTCGTCTATTTTATCCTGCTGGAACTGTGCTTCTGCCAGCATTAGGTAAGTGTCCGCTAGCCTGAAAGCAATATAGTCCCTTCCGCCCTCAGCTTGGGTTTTATCCTGCCTGCCCGGATCTAAATGTTTGTTGAGCGTAGGGTACAGTTTATCTGTGTACATGCTGGGCGTGAGGATCTGATAAGGTTTTGCGGCCCGTTCAGCTTCAGGAATCTCATATCCAGGGATATAAATGGCTGTATCTCCTTCCGCAAAGGAGACGGTGCTTTTGCTCAGGTCAAAAGTGGTGTTGTAATCTCCGGGATTGTTAGAATAAAAGACATTCTTGAACGATTTTTGATAGCGGGCATCCACATCCCTATTGACAAATGCCTGATTTAAGGTGTATGCTGTCGGGCGGTATCTTTTCCAAGGCCTACCATTGGCAACATCCCGCTGCATGCCCGGTTGGACATCGTATTCCATTAGGAAATAGAGGTGGGTGTTGTTTCCTCCGCCATTGGTAAGGGGATCACGAGTGTACTGAATACTAAAAATGACTTCGTCATTGATTTCATTTCCGAAGGCATAGACATCTGCAAAATCTGGAAGCAATTGGAAGCCATAATCATCAATCACTTTTTGGAAATAGGATTCCGCATTGGAGAAATCACTTCCTTCACTGGCATCCGAGTAGCCTTTGGTCAAGTAAACCAATCCCAAAAGATGCTCTGCTGCTGGCCTGGTGGCTTTTCCGTAAGATGAGGCACGCATGGTAGGTTCGAGGTCTGGAATGGCAGCTTCTAAATCTGCAATAATGGCGGTGTACATATCGGCCAAGGAGGCGCGCCCCACCTCGTTGGTGGGAACGACTGTCTCACTTAGCTGAAGGTCTACCCCTCCAAAATGTTGGGTCAATACGAAATAGTGATGGGCACGGATAAATTTGGCTTCAGCAATGTACTGGGTCTTTAGGCTTTCTTCCAATCCAGTCACCGCTGGTGCACGATCGATAACAGCATTACAAGTGTTAATGCCTGTATAAAAATTGTTCCATACTTCCCGTACATGGCCTGTCCTAGGATCAAATTGTGAAGTATATTGGTTCATGAATTTCCAGCTCCCGTCGGCGCCATTGGTGTAGGTGTCGGTACCGAAAATCGTAAAGTTATTGCCTCTTTCGGTTCCATAGAAAGACCTGAACGTACTATAGGCAGCATTCACTCCATCACGGAGACCGCTGGGTGTATTCATGTAATTATCCCCGATATTGGCAATAACTTCTTCTTCCAATACGCCTTCACAGGACGGCAGCAAGGCCATTCCCAATCCTAAGGAGCAAGCAAGAAAAACGGTGGACAGTTTGTTTTTATAACTATTGATTCGCATAAGTTCTGTTCTTTTAAATCCTCATTAAAATTTTGCATTTATACCAAAAGTAAAGGAAGTAACGGCCGGTGAGATATTGGCATTTACTTCTCCAGCGCCAGCTCCTTGATCACCATCCAAGTAAACCTCAGGGTCGATGCCCTTGTGCTTGGTGCGGTATTCAGCAAATATGAAAGGTTGCTGGATACTACTGTAAAGCCTTAGACTGCTCATACCGATCTTCCCAGCAATTTTATCTGGAAAGTTGTAGCCCACATTGATGTTCCGCACTTTTATAAAAGTCCCATCAAAATAGGACATAGAGCTTGCATATTTGGGGCTTTCCTGGTTTTGGTTAGGACGAGGAAATTCATTGGTGGGGTTGTTTGGAGTCCAATAATCCACGGCGAGGTTATTGTATCGGCCGTATAGCCCGTTAAATTGGTCATGGAAACGACTTCTGATCATGGAACCGAATCGACCATAGATAAAGAAGGATAGGTCAATGTTTTTATAGGAAAACCTATTGGTCATCCCCAACACGAAATCCGGTACTGCTGAGCCCAGAATCTGGCGATCATCTGCATTGATTTGGCCATCATTATTGATGTCTTCTATCCTGATTTCTCCGACATTGTCTTCGTAAGATTCCGCAATATCCGCCTGGTCTGTCTGCCAAATGCCGATTTTCTTATAATCATAAAATACCGTTAACGCTTCTCCCACAAATCGTCCGGCAGAAATATCATCGCCGTTTGGAAGCTCTAGGATTTCTTCTCTGTTGCGGTTAAAAATAAAGTCTGTTGTCCAAGTGAAATTGCTATTGTCTATGTTGACACTGTTTATGGTGAGCTCAACACCTCGGTTTTGGGTCTTGCCTACATTGGTGGTATAACCTCCAAAGCCGATGGAGTTGGGCAAAGGCTGTGGCGCCAGGAGGTCCTTGGTAGTCGTAACATAATATTCCAAACTACCGCTGATCCGACCTGCTATTAAGGAGAAATCCAAGCCCGTGTTTAGGGTAGTAGACGTTTCCCATCGAAGGTCCGGATTGCCAATGGTATTGGGACCATACCCGAATGCAGGGCTGTTTTCATAAGCATAAGTACTTCTGCCCAATAGCGGTTGGGTCTGATAAGGATCGATGGCCTGGTTACCGATGGATCCATAACTTACCCTTAGCTTGAGTTGGTCAAATGTTTCACTGGCTTTAAAGAATGGCTCGTCACTAATGTTCCAGCCCACTGCCACGGATGGGAAGTAGGAAAATTTATTGTTTTCTCCAAATTTCGAGGATCCATCAGCTCTTAAGGTACCTGTAATGAGGTACTTGCCTTTGAAATTGTAATTAAGTCGCCCCATGAAGGACAGCAGGGTCCATTGGGTCAAATTGGTGTTGGCTCCGGTGATTTGGCTGGCGTCCCCGAGCCTGTTATAGCTTTGACTTTCGGCGGGAATACCTTGGACACTTAGAAAAGTCTCTTCTAAATTATCCTTTTGGATGGATTGGAGACCGGTGAATTTAAAGGTATGGTCTTCGCCAAATGTTCGGTCATAGGTAATGATGTTTTCCAATGTGTAGTTAAACCTGAAATCTTCATTCACACTGCCTATGGGATCGCCACCTCTTCTGGAATTGGTCTGCGAACCTGTAAACCTGCCGTTTCGGTCGATCGTGATGTCCGGACCAAAATTTACCCGGTACGTCAGACCGTCTATGATCTTCCACTCTGCATAAATACTGTTGAATATCCTGTACCTTTTGGTAAGGTCAATGATGGCGCCAGGCACGATTTCCGCTAGGGGGTTGGTCCTGAGGCCGTCAGAGGTGGGCAGGAAAATAAGGTTTCCATCTTCATCATAAGGCTTGCCGAGTGGGTTCTCCTGCATGGCACCACCGATCGGGTTGAAGTTTTCCCCGTTTCTTTCGCTGTAAGAAACTAACGTAGAGGTCCCAAAGCGGATTTTATCGTTGATTTTATGGTCAACGTTTGCACGGAAGTTATACCTTGTGTAGTCTTGGTTGATGACCACGCCTTTATCCTGAAAGAAGCCTCCGGAGACAAAAAACTGGGTTTTTTCACTTCCTCCGGAAACCGATAATTGATGACTTTGGATGGCACCTGTCCGGGTGAGGGCTCCTACATAATCGGTCGTTCTTCCCGCAGCAATGCCTTCCAGCTCTACAGGTTCAAATAGGGCTTCGTCTGCCTCTTGGGTAGCAGGACCTTCTGGATAATTCCCCGTAGCCCTGCGCGACTCACGTTTGTATTCGGCAAATTCGGGACCGTTAAACACTTCTATCGTTCCTAGTGATTCATTGAAACCATAATAGGAATCCAAGGAAACTACCGTTTTGCCTGTAGTCCCCCTTTTGGTGGTGACCAACACGACGCCATTGGCGCCCCGCGAACCGTAAATGGCCGTAGCAGAGGCATCCTTTAGGATTTCCATGGACGTAATGTCATTTGGGTTGATGTCGTTGATGCCCCCGGCGATGGGGATTCCATCTACCACGTAGAGCGGCTCATTGCTGGCGTTAAAGGATCTTCTGCCCCGTATCCGTACTTGGGGAGCAGCACCGGGCTTACTGCCAGGGGAGGTGACGTCCACCCCAGACGAACGCCCT
The DNA here is from genome assembly GCF_000325705.1 of Echinicola vietnamensis DSM 17526. Classification (NCBI taxonomy): domain Bacteria; kingdom Pseudomonadati; phylum Bacteroidota; class Cytophagia; order Cytophagales; family Cyclobacteriaceae; genus Echinicola; species Echinicola vietnamensis. Next base: position 3,712,917 of record NC_019904.1, read on the forward strand.
TGCAATGCCTGGCGGGCATCGGTGATGGGCTGGTCGGTAATTTCTTTTGAGCTTACTGAAGAAATGGCCCCGGTAAGCTGACTTTTTTTGACGGAGCCATATCCCACGACCACCACCTCTTCCAAGTCTGACACATCCGGTGTTAAAGCGACATCAATGGTGGTTTGATTGCCGACGAGCACCTCGGTAGTCTTGTAGCCAATAAAGGAAAATTGTAAAGTTTGGTCTGCACTGGCCGAAATGGTGTATTTTCCATCGATGTCTGCGGCCGTGCCATTGCTGGTGCCTTTGATTAAGACTGCTGCGCCTGGAATAGGCATCCCGTTTTCATCGGTAATGGTCCCAGTGACTTGTACATTTTGGGCCAGAATAGGCCCGGAAAGGAATAGCAGGAACACAAGTGCCCCCACCCAAAAGTAAATTTTGGTTTGCATAGTTATTTGGTTTAATGTTAATCATTAAAAGGGTTTAAATATTCTAATGATCTTTTGCTTTTTGAAATAGATACATTAGGGATGATATAAATTAGGGATACTATTGACTGAATTCAAGGTGATATTATATTTTATTTACGGAATCGATTTCGTAAATAATGTTTTGTAAAAACATAAATGGACGGTTTCAAAATAATATAATTGGAGTATATCATCGATGAATAATTACATGGTCCATTCTAAATAATGAAAGGAAATGGTTAAAATCAAATTAAATAGTATTATTAAAGGATATCGGTGGCGTATTGTGGCCTTGCTTTTTTTGGCTACTGCTATTAAGTATATCGACCGGAATGTCCTTTCGTTTACCATGATTGATGAAGGATTTCGGCGGGAAATGTTAGGTGTTTCGGATACGACAGCCCTATCCAGTGAATTGATCGGTAAATTCAAAATCCTGATGGGTTATGTCGATGCCAGTTTTAAATTTGCTTATGCCATCGGTTTTGTATTGATGGGATATTTTATCGATCGGGTTTTGGTCAGGAAAGGCTACAGTATCGCTATTGCTATTTGGAGTCTTGCAGGAATTGTCACGGCATTTGTCAGCAGCTTTAGAGGGCTTAGCTTTACGAGGTTTGTTTTCGGCTTTGGGGAATCCGCCAATTTTCCCGCGGCCATCAAAACCATCGCGGAGTGGTTCCCCAAAAAGGAGCGGTCTTTTGCCACCGGAATTTATAACGCCGGAGCCAATGTAGGAATCATGGCAACGGTTTTGATTGTCCCGGCCTTAATATTGAATTTGGGGTGGCGATGGTCATTTCTTTGTACTGGATTATTGGGCTTGGTGTTGTTGGCCTGTTGGCTTTTGATTTACAAACCGCCGAAAGCACACCCGAAAGTGAGCCAAGATGAGCAGGAACATATTCATGCTGACGAGGAAAGTGAACACGAAGCTGAAAAAGTCCCCTGGAAAGACTTGCTAAAGACCAAAGGCGCTTGGGCGATTGCCTTGGGGAAGTTTTTGACGGATCCGATCTGGTGGTTTTACCTCACCTGGTTGCCGGATTTCTTTAATAGCAATGAGGCCTTGGAAACCAAACTTGACCTGACGGGACTGGCGCTTCCCTTTATCTTTATTTATTTCACATCTGATCTGGGCAGTGTGTTTTTTGGTTGGTTATCGGGCAAGTTTATCAATATGGGCTGGTCGCTAAATAAGAGCCGAAAAGTCACGCTGCTGCTGTGCGCCTTGTTGGTGGTTCCCTTGATTTTTGCAGCAAAAGTCGCCAATGTATACGTTGCGATGGTATTGGTGGCTTTGGCAGCCGCGGCTCACCAAGGCTGGTCCGCAAACTTATTCACCTTATCTTCCGACATTTTTCCAAAGAGAGTAGTGGGATCGGTAGTGGGCTTGGCAGGAATGGTGGGAGGAATAGGAGGGACCATCTTTGCAGCCTTTGCAGGGATCATATTGGTAAAATGGGGGTATTTCCCAATCTTTATCATCGCGTCATCCGCTTACCTGCTGGCTTGGTTGATCATTCATCTTTTAGTGCCCAAGATCGGCGTGCGTTCATAGCTCACTTCGGCAGCAATCTGGAGACCTTAATGGAACAAAGAATGAAAGTATTGCTTCTTCCAGTGGAGATGGGAAGAAGCAATACGATGGAAGTGAAGAAGGGTTTTTAGCTTAGCTAATAAAGGAATCAGCTTGGTGGTACGCGTCTATAAGGGCTTGCTCACCAGCTTTTCCAGAATGGGCATTGCCGTGCTCCATCCCACAGATGCCGGTAAATCCCTTTTCATGAATCCACTTAAAGACATTCTGATAATTGATTTCACCTGTGCCAGGTTCTTTCCGGCCAGGGTTGTCACCAATTTGGATATAGGCAATTTCCTCCCAGCAAAGCTCCATATTGGGGATGAGGTTACCTTCATTTCGCTGCATATGATAAATATCGTAAAGGATTTTGACAGCTGGACTGGCCACGGCCTTGCAGATCATATAGGCTTGATTGGAATGTCGGAGGTAAAGGTGGGGATTGTCACTGAGCGGTTCCATCACCATCGTCAGCCCGTGTGGTTCAAAAACATCTGCTCCTAATCTATAGGCATCAATGATATGGGCGGTTTGTTGGTCAAGTGGAAGATTCCGTTCAAAATATCCCGGTACCACTGTCATCCATTTTGCATTGACAATTTTGGCCACTTCTACGGCCTTCTTGCATTCTTTTACAAATGCTTCCTTGTACTCCTCTTTTCCCGTCGTCAAGGCCACTTCCCAGTTGAACCCGGGGTCGATCACAAAAACCCCCATTGTCATGTCGTTTTTTTCCAAGGCCGCCCCGATACGCTTTTGGTCTTCTACGGAACGTTTCATGAGCCCATTATCTTCCAATGCGGGAAAGCCTTGTTCAGCCATAAAGTTAATTTGATCTACCAAGTCATCACCAGCATGATTCCTAAACATACCAAAATGGGGAGCGTAATTTAAATTAAACTTTTGGGGCACATGGGGTGTTGGATTCGTGCGGGCAAAAGAGGCTCCACTGGTCAGTGTCGCCAAAGCACTGCCCAGTGCAGCATTTTTTAAAAAAGTCCTTCTAGGGTTATGATGGTTTTTCATTTGTTAATGTGTTTTAGTTTTAATCAAAAGCTAACGAATATAGGATTTGTCCTAACGACAGGCAAATTAATTTTTATCAATGGTCTGTATATCGATGCTTTATTTCATGGATGATAGGGTGTACAGGTGTCTAATGTTGCTAATTCCTGTAAACCTATAAAAGTTATGGTAGAATAGGTAGGTAAAAGCGTTTTTTTGAGAGGTTTTGGTGATAGTCAACTAACCTTCAATGTAATGACTACCAACACCGAAAAATAGAATTATTGGATGCAATGGGGTTCCCTGAAGAAATCTTTGCTTCCACGGTTGGATTTGAACCAAGGTCAACTACCTTTTTTAGCCTTCATTAGCCCTGATTTTCGGAAAGGGCATTATACCTCCATCGTGATCATTTGACCAATGCAAGGCTCCTATGAGCTTATGATGATATAATTGAGACAATTGGTGTCTACTTTCTATCATTCGAAGATGGTGAAGGCTACATGCCATTGTAAAAAGTGGTAAATTTAACATCCAACTATGGATAAAAGGCGATGAATAGAATTGACCGTTTGACTGCTATTTTGACACACCTTCAGACCAAAAGATTGGTCAAGGCGCAACATTTGGCAGATCGATTTAATATAAGCTTGCGGACCGTGTATAGGGATATACGGGCGCTGGAAGAAGCGGGTGTTCCGATCATTGGTGAAGCGGGGGCAGGGTATTCTCTTTTGGAAGGCTACAGGCTTCCGCCAGTGATGTTTACCCAAGAGGAGGCCATGGCGTTTGTCATGGCCGAAAAGATGGTAGAAAAGCTTACCGATAAAGAAAGCGCAGGCCATTTTAGGGAAGCCATGTATAAGATCAGATCGGTGTTGAGAAGTGCAGAGAAGGATGTATATGAGTTGGCAGAATCCCATATTGCCATCCGAAAACGCCCCAATAGTCTTTTGCAAAATGATCGGCCGAAAACCATTCCTACGATCCTGTCGGGTATAGTGAAAAAAGAAGTACTCCAGATGGACTACCAAGCCACTGGCCAGGACGAGCCATCGTGGAGAGCTATAGAGCCGATGGGGATTTATTATTATTTTGACCAATGGTATATGATCGCATATTGTAGGCTTCGGGAGGCCTACAGGACTTTTCGGATTGATCGGATTGTCAAGTTGGTGGAATCAGGAGAACACTATGAAGACAAACATCCCACTTTGCAGGCGTATTTAAAGGAATTGGAAAACCAAAAAGAACTGACCAAGATTGTGGTTCAGGTGGATAATCGGGTAGTTCCGTACTTAAATGGGGACAAATATGATTATGGTTTAGTGTACCAGTCTGACAAAGGCGACCAAACGGAAATGACTTTTATGCTTCCTTACGAGGACGATTTTATCAGGTGGTTTTTCATGTTTGCCGAATATGCTGATATCATTTCTCCAGAACATGTTAAAGATAAGGCGAGTGCAAAACTGCAAGAAAAGTGGGAGAGGCTTAAAAAAATTCCAAGCTCCTGACATAGGGCTGTCACTGGTGATTGTTTCTTTTGTCTTATCGTTTACCTGATTTTAAAGATGAACCCTATGATTTTAGTTTTTAAAACATCCATTAAAAGCATGTCGGAACTGGATAATATCGCATCGGATATGAATCATTTTTTAGGTGAAGAGGCCACTTGGAACGTAGACCTTGAAGATTGTGACAATATCCTTCGGGTGGTCACCGATCAATATGACGACCAACAGATTGAATATTTCCTTTTGTCGAGAGGGTATTTTTGTAAAGCATTGGAGGATTGATTTTTCACTGGCTTGATCCCCACTCCTTACCAAAATTAATCTGATTAAATGCCTCATAGGGTAAAGCTATGGCTTTTTAGAATTCATAATAGGGTGATGATTTTAGAAATCTCATAAATATTATCAATTATAATTTATTTGGATTAAGTCTAAATAGATATACATTTGCAATGTTATCTATAATTAATCTAAATAATGAGAAAGAATATAGCCTATGTTTTTGTCCTGCTATTGACCGTGGCATGTAGCAGTAAAGGGAACCGTGAGCACGTGACGGCAACACCAGAGCAGGATGATCCCAAAATCATTACGGCAGGAGGAACGATCACTGAAATTGTCCATGCTTTGGGGCATGGAGATGCCATAGTAGCGACAGACCGTACCAGTACATATCCTTCGCAAATGCAAACCTTGCCCTCCATCGGTTATAGAAATCAAATTCAAGCTGAAGGAATTTTATCGCTTAATCCGGATTGGATTCTAGTGGAAGAACATTACCTCAACCAAGATGTAGTGACCCAACTACAAAACAGCGGTAAACAGGTCACGGTTCTTCCTAAACCACAATCCGAAGAAGCGGCAGCTGCACTTATTAAGGAAATAGGAGGAATGCTTGAGGAAAAGGAAAGGGCTGAAGGATTAATAGAGCAGTTGACGCAGGATTTGGAAACCTTACGGGGGCTAAAAGCCGAAAATGACACCCAGCCAAAAGTAGCTTTTATCATGTCCAGAGGGCCAGAAATGGTCTTTTTGGCCGGGAAAAATACTTTTGCCTCGGCCATGATAGCCTTATCCGGTGGTCAGCCTGTTGAGGTAGATTTTGAGGGCATGAAACCGTTGACTCCAGAAGCATTGCCCGCTCTGAATCCAGATTATATCCTGATGTTTGAGTCGGGCTTCCAAGCCTCTGGTGGGAAGGAAGGCCTGCGTGCCATTCAGGGAATTACGGAGACCAACGCTTGGAAGAAGGATCAGTTCGTCGTAATGGATGGACATTATGTGTCCAGTTTTGGTCCCCGATTAGGGCAGGCGGCTATAGAATTGTTTGAGAAAACCCATCCTTGATCATAAAGTAACCTTAGCAATATGCACTTATCCCTTGGCTACAAAACGGTCAGCAAGCATCGGTCAATGATTATTTCAGCGTCGGCTGTGTTATTGCTGATGTGCGTGCTGCTTTCATTGGTGACAGGAGCCTATGCCATCTCCATAAACGAAGTGGCGGAGATTCTGGCTTCCAAGGTTGGCTTTGCATCGAAAGAGGGGATAGCTGCTGAAAAAATGGCCGTTTTGTGGGCAATAAGGTTTCCGAGAGTAGTATTGGGCGTCTTGGTAGGGGGAAGCTTGGCCGTGGCCGGAGCGTGTCTTCAAGGATTGTTCAGGAATCCCTTGGTGGAGCCGGCCATTATAGGTGTCAGCTCAGGCAGTGCCTTGTTTGCCGTAATTGTTATTGTGTTTTCTAGTTCCATCGGTTGGCAGTTGCAATCTGTATTTGGTGCATTTGCTTTGCCTTTGGCGGCTTTTACTGGAGGCTTGTTAAATACCTTTTTGGCGTATAGACTAGCCAGTAAGGCCGGCAAAACCGATATCTCCATCCTGATCCTTGCCGGGGTAGCGATCAATGCGCTATCTGCGGCACTGATCGGGCTAGTCATTTACTATGGGGACGACCATGCTATTCGAAACTTCACCTTTTGGAGCTTGGGCAGTCTGGGAGGAGCATCTTGGTCCAAAGTGTACATTGTGGGTGTTTTCATCTTCTTGTCAACTGTGGTGATGCTGTCCTTCCCCAGGTCGCTCAATGCCTTGGCGGTGGGAGAGGCCGAAGCCTACCATATGGGGATCAATGTGCAGCGAGTAAAACACCTGCTGCTCTTTTTCAGTGCTTTGGCGGTAGGAGCAGGCGTTTCGGTGACGGGTGCCATAGGATTTGTAGGATTGGTGGTGCCCCATTTGGTGCGGATGCTCTTGGGAGCAGACCATCGCATACTTTTGCCGATGGCCTTTCTGTTCGGAGCGATATTGATGCTGGTGGCGGACGTTGTTTCTCGGCTCGTGGTGGCTCCGGCGGAGCTGTCAATTGGCATTATCACCGCGTTGATAGGTGCCCCGTTTTTTATATCCATTCTCATGAATTTCAAAAAGCAACGTGTCCTATGATGATCAGTGCTGAAAATATTCATTTCTGCATCCAGAAACGTCCCATCTTGGACCAGGTAGATCTCCAAATTTATCCTGGAGAAGTGTTGACGATCCTTGGACCAAATGGAGCGGGGAAGTCCACCCTGCTGAAGCTGTTGAGCGGGGAGAACACTTGTGATACGGGCAAGATTTCCATCAATCAGGTACTGCTACAGCAGCTAAAGCCAAGGCAATTGGCAAAATATCGGGCGGTGATGCCGCAGCATTCTTCGGTCAATTTTCCCTATACGGTGGAAGAAATAATTGCCCTCGGAAAGCTAGCGCACGATCCCCACTCGTCTTCCGATCAACTCATGGAAGAAGTAATGGACATTACGGGAACCGCTGCCTTGCGGGAAAGGATGATTAAAGGATTGTCCGGAGGAGAGCGGCAACGGGTCCACTTGGCTAGGGCGCTTTTGCAGATTTGGGAAGACAAGCCTTATGCGCGGTACCTGTTATTGGATGAGCCGACTTCCAGCATGGACATTGCCCAGCAGCATCAAGTGCTAAGGCTGTTGCGATTCCTGCGTCAACGGAATATTGGCGTATTGACCATCCTTCATGATTTGAACTTGGCCGCTCAATATTCCGACAAGGTCATGTTGATGAAGGATGGGAAAGTAGTGGGATTTGGTCCCACTAGTGCCATCATGACAGCCACTAAGCTTTCTCATGTTTATGGGCATCCCATCTCCGTGATGTCCCATCCGATGGACGAAAAACAAGTGGTCATTACCTCAGAAACAACATCAAATAATCACACATACGCTTCATTTAAAACTGCTTAAGATGATGAATACGGAAATTAAAACAGCACAACATATAAAGGAAAGATACCAACAATTTAAGGATCATAATTCCAAGGTAAGGATCAGGGAAGCCGCTAAAAAGTTAGGGGTTTCCGAGGCAGAATTATTGTCTACGTCCATTGGCGAAGGGGTGGTGAGACTGGAAGGGAATTGGGCGGATTTTATCCTGCAATGTCGGGATTTAGGAAGGATAATGGCCTTGACCAGATCAGAGGGATGTGTGCTTGAGCACAAAGGGACCTTCCAAAAAATCAGCATTCATGGGTCTGCTCCACATCAGGTGGCCACAGTGATAGGCCCGATAGAGCAGCGTATTTTCTTTAGCAACTGGAAATTTGGCTTTGCCGCTGAAATTCAGGGAGTGCGGGGCTTGATGAAGAGCTTCCAGTTTTTTGACCAGGCAGGGCAGGCCATCATGAAAATTTATCTGCAAAAAGAAAGCAATGAAGATGTCTTTGAGCAGCTTAAAAACGAATACAAAGCCTTAGACCAAATGGCGGATCTTGACATTGAAGCGATTGAGGTTCCTGAATATACCACGGATATAGACGAAGCCGCTTTTAGGAAGGAATGGGAAGAAATGAAAGATACGCATGCCTTTTTCGGAATGCTCAAGCGGTACAAGCTCCATCGGCAAGAAGCACTCCGGAAGATTGGAGATAAGTGGGCCTATCGTGTAGATCGATTGGTGGTGAGGGATATACTGGAAAAAGCGGCCGAACAGGAACTGCCCATCATGGTATTTGCCGGTAACCGCGGCAATATCCAGATCCATCAGGGAAAGGTGAAAAACCTGCACCAAATCGATAACTGGTTCAATGTCATGGATCCGGATTTTGTGATGCACTTGAATGAGGATACGATCGATGAAGCTTGGGTGGTGCATAAAAATACCGATGATGGCGTGGTATCTTCCCTGGAGTTGTTTGACCCATCGGGTGAATTAATCGCCCAGTATTTTGGGCTCCGTAAGCCAGGCATCCCCCAAAATGCTGCCTGGAAGAAACTGATGGATGCCTTACCTAAAAGATCCTTATAAAGCATTTTTTGTGATTGTCTCTTTACTTTTTGAGTTGTTTTGATAACCCCGGGCAGAAGGCCCGGGGCTCAAAAACCCTCATGGAGACAGTGGCAATGGATGTTTGACCGCAAAATTTACTAGGGTTAATAATGATTAAAAAAATTACATGTACATGGCTGTTTTGCTTGATCAGTCTGGTTTCCTTTGCTTCAAAGGAGCCCTTGGAAATTCTGATTCAGGACGTAAAAGGCAGTCCCATTACCCATGGCATCATCAAGATAGGTGATGGAAAGGTGTTGTCTGTCAATAGCAATGGACAGGCTAAAGTCGATATCTCCGCTTATTCGGCATCCGTAGAGTTGGAGATCTATGCCATGGGTTTCGAGCAATTGAAACTGACAGTGGGCGAGCTGATGAACAATCCCCGGGTAGTTCTGAAGGAGTCCCTTGGACAGATGGATGAGTATGTGCTGTCCGCTACACGGACGGACCGGAGTGTGGAAGATTTACCGATGCCAGTGACCATTTTGACCCAGGAAAAGATTCGTGAAACCGGGGCATTCAGGCTCTCGGATATTTTAGGTGAGCAGACAGGCCTGCAGTTGGTGGCTGATCATGGCACGGGGCTTCAGATGCAAGGACTTGACTCAGAGTATATTTTGATTCTCTTGGATGGAGAGCCGTTGATCGGTAGGACAGCCGGTACCTTTGACCTGGACCGGATCAGTGTAAGCAATATCGAGCGGATCGAAATCCTACGCGGACCGTCCAGTGCGATTTATGGCAGTGAAGCCATGGCCGGGGTGGTTAATATCATTACCAAAAAGCAACGAGAGGGATTCAGTGCCAATGTGATCGGCCAATATGGCTCTTTTAATTCACTGGATCTAGGAGCTGAAGTAGGACTCAATACCAACGGCTGGAATGTGTATGGATACTATGATTATTTTTCTACGGAAGGCTATGACCTGAACACAGAGAATATAGGGAAGACCAAGGCTCCCCATAAAGCCCAGACGGGGCAATTAAAACTTGGCAAGTCCCTGGGAGAAAAATGGAAATTTAACCTTAACGGCAGAATCTATAAAGACGATTACCAGGACGTTATCGGTGTTAGCTCCGGCGGTGAGACCTTGACAGCTGATATGGCAGGAGACAGCAGGGATATTAACATCAACCCTTCTGTTCGCTTCAAGCCCAACACGGACTGGACATTTACCCTGCGGAACATGACCACCTTGTATGATACCCATTCGAACACTGTTTTTGCCGAAACAGGGGAAGTGGTGGACGAGGAAAACTTTAGCCAGCGCTATCACCGGACAGAAATGCAGACCGATTTCAGATTGGATGAAAAGCAGCTGCTGACCATAGGGGTGGGGCACCAACTCGAAACAGTGGATGCTACCAGGTATGATGACAATAACCGGTTCAACTCCGGCTACCTTTACCTCCAACACCAATGGAATCCCACCAAGAAGTGGAACGTGGTGACAGGAGTCCGGGGAGACCTGCACAGTGAATATGCTGGGAGGATCAGTCCCAAGATAGCCGCGATGTATGCGTTCTCGGATAACTTTAGCTGGCAAGGTTCCGTGGGCGCAGGATTTAAGTCACCCGACTTCCGTCAGCTCTTGCTCAATTTCAATAATGCAGCAGTGGGCTATTATGTCTATGGGGCCATGTTGGTGGAAGAAGGGGTAAGACAGTTGGAGGAGCAGGGCCAGGTGCAGCAGTTGCTGATGGATCCGTCTTCCTTTGGGGACTTGCAGCCGGAGAATAGCTGGGCCATAAACACCGGTTTTCGCTGGAAGCTGACAGACGACCTGCTGTTGAATACCAACTTCTATAGAAACCAAATTTCCAACCTCATCGAAACTGCAGCAGTGGCCAGGTTGACCAATGGCAGAAATGTCTACAGTTACATCAACCTCAACGAGGTGATCACACAAGGAGCAGAAGTGGAAGCCAACTACCGGTTGGGCAGTCAATGGAGATTCTCCCTTGGCTATGTGTACCTGGACAGCCGTGATGAAGAGGTGATCGAGGGAATCAAAAATGGAGAATATTTCAAAAGGAATGCCCAAAATCAGACCAGAAGGGTAGAAAGATCAGATTATGGTGGTTTGTTTAATCGCAGCCGGCATAGTGGCAATGTGAAGGTGAATTTCTGGGAAAGACACAGCGGGATCAATGTAGCCCTGCGGGGAATTTATCGCGGAAAATACGGTTATGGCGATATCAATGGCAACCAGATTCTGGATGACCCTTCGGAATATGCCGATGGCCTGATGCAATTGCATTTGACCCTGTATAAAGAATTTGACAGAGGCATAAGGCTAGAAACGGGTGTAAGGAACATCACCGATGCCCTCAACCAATATGACAGCACCAATCCCGGAAGGACTTACTTTGTCCGGGTCACCGCATCGCTGGATCGGTTGATTGGGGAATAATGAATTAAGAATGTAGAATTAAGAATGATCAAGGCAGCCTGCAACTTTCAGGCCTTCCAACAAGAAAACGTTCAAAACTTGCAACATTTAAACAATTTATAAACATGAAAAAAGTAAACTTTATAGCGCTGGCCATGATGGCATTACCTCTATTTGCTGCCTGTACCAATGATGATGACACCGAACCACAAGTAGAAGGAGAATTGGAAGCGGTTTTGGTTGAGGACCTTTTTGCGCCTAATAGTAATCCTGGGTCTGACGATAGTCAAGAGTATGATTATGTGTATTTTAATTTTGAAAATAGTACAGTGGTCGATTCCAAAGATGAGGACTGGGACATCGCTTTCAAATCAACAGAGATAATTGTAAATGGGGGCATCAACGGTAACGGAAATGTAAAGGGAGCATTATTATCTGGAACCGTGTTCGAGGAACTTAAAGTTTTATCTGATGATGTGGAATTAACTGTTGATACTGAAGAAATGAATGCAATTCCTAACGGTATGCAATCAGGGTGGTGGAACTATGATATGAGTACACACTTTGTCACTCCAAAAGCGGCAGTTGTTCTCATCTTTCAAACAAATTCAGGGAATTACGTTAAAATGGAGATTTTAAGTTTCTTTAAAGGTAATCCACCCGCAGAAGAATATGAACTCAAGGATATGTATCATTATACCTTCCGATACGTCCTTCAGCCAAACGGAACAACGACTTTCTAAAGGTAACTTGATTTGACATATGTTTTCGCGGAAAAGGTGGAGCTCTTGGCTCCACTTTTTTTTATGGGGGATTACAAATCCCCAGTATCCGTCATCATGGATTATAAATCCGCGACAGCGATAATCTTAAAATCTTCCAATTTTATAATCTCCCAATCTTACTCAATAATGCGACGGAACGTGAGGCTGATCCTTGGGCGGGTGACTTTCTTGGTAGGAGGAAGGCGGTGGAGCCAGTTTTTCTGGGAACCTTCCCGCATGACAAGCAAGCTGCCGTTTTCAAGGATCAGGCTAACGGTCTGTTTGGTGGTTTTATGTTTGAAGGAAAACTTGCGTTCCGCACCAAAGGTCAGGGAAGTCACGATGGGATCATCGCCAAGCATCTTTTCCCCATCGCTGTGCCAAGCCATGCCTTCGCTGCCTTCATGGTAGAGATTCAGCAGGCAGGAATTAAAGATGTTGCCGGATTTAGCCTCCACTATGGCTTTAAGTTCTTTCAATGCCGGCGTCCAGGGAAGGGCCTGCTTTGTCGTGCCCGAATAGCGGTATTCAAAGGGGCTATCTCCGTACCAAGCTACTTTGCGTTTGGTAACGTAATGCTTGCCATAAAGCACGGCCTCATCATGTCTCCATTCGATGTGATGGAACAGCTTATCGAAATAATCAGTGGATTGCTCTTGGCTAAAGATTTTGCCATAGTAATGTACCGTGCCATCAAAAGGCAAAATATTGGGCAGGCTGTTTTGGCTAAATAAATCCATGGCTAAATGTAGCCGTTTGGCCAGAAAGTCCCAAAGGTGCTAATAAGTTGTTTTTTGTAGTGCACTTTAGGGATAGCTGGAAATACTGGTGTTAAGTTAGTCATAAAATAACCTTTCGACTTTCGTTTATCCTGAGCTAGTAGAAGTGCCGAAGGACTCAAGGTGACACTTCAGTATGTCAGGTCGAGCGCCCGCCTCCCGGAGGGCAGGGAGTCAAGACCTCGGATTAATGACACATCACGCCAAACTTCCTGGCACCTATTGTCACTTGATCACGCCATCAGCATCACAGCGGACGATTTGACTGGAGATGTAATAAGGTTTCCCTAATGGACTGGTGAAGTGATAGGCAATGTAAAACGTTTTCTGGCCTTTCTTGGGTAAGGTGACCTTGGTTTGGTTGTTTTTAACGGATTTTGATTTCCACTTTTCATCCCTGAAATCCATGTCTTCTGGTGATTTGGCCTCCCAAATCAAGACCTTATCTGGGACGTGGGATGGAAAACTACAGGAGACCGTCAGCTTTTTCTGGCCAGACTTGCTTACATCCATCTTCACTTGAGGTAGGGCTTGCTGCAGACATTGATATTCGAAGAAGGCACTGAGGTTTTGCAGGGCAATTTGGCCATCCCCCAAGCCATGTTCCACATTGGGAATGTATACCAAGTCATTGTCTCCAGGGATTTCATGCCAGTAGTTTTTTGCCGCATCGATGGGCCAATAAGGATCATTGGTGCCCATAAAGACTAGCTTTGGCATGTCCAATTGATTGCGGTAGGCATAGGGATCCACCATGGAGATGGTCGCCGTTCCTTCAGGAGTATTGGACGTTTGTGGAATGCCCAAGTCCACATAATCCTGAATTTCTGGACTGTAATCTTTCCACATTTCTATTTGATATTGTAAGCTGACAGGCATGTTCAGTACATCGATTACCATGGGGGCAATGGCGTTGACCCGATCGTCCTGACTTCCGGTCAGCCACGTAGTCCAACCTCTTTTGGAAAGTCCGGTCAATAGAAAATCATGAACCTCATGGCCTGTTTCATCCCTTGTAAAGGTCGATACAGCATCCATGGCACGCTGGACGGATTTTACCATTGGGAAGAGCAGGGGCCAGGTTTCGTCTCCCGTTTCTTGGTATTGGTGTAAGGTATAGCTAATGATTTCGTCTTCTACCTTTCCATCAAATATGGGCTGGTTGGGCACTTGAAAGATGGCCGCCACGATTGCATTATTGTCCACGGCCAGGTTTTCAAGCCCTTTAACGACCGCATCGTCACGGTCCCGCTGTTTGGGCAGGTTGTTTTCCAGCCGTCCTCCACCGATGTAAAGCAAGGCTTGATCGTACTGGACTCGTTCAGGTACCAGTATCACCAGGCGGTGTTTCCAAGTATAGCCTTTCCACTCCTGCGAAGTCAATAGAAGCTCATATTGGGTTTGATGAGGTAAACCGATTTCATCCACCCATTCCACCGTAAACTCGGGTGAAGGAGAGGAGAGGAAATTGGTGATGGCTGCATGCTTTTCCTGAGTAAAGCCAGGAACCGATAAGCAGCAAGCAAATAAAACGATTAACAGTCCATGATGTAAACGGTGCATCTTCATATAAAATTAATAACTAACAATAGCCCAAAAGGGCCGGTCCAAAGTTTAATTAGTGTAAGGCGCTTAAAAAGAAGAAGACAGCGTAAAATTACTTAAATAATTATAAACCACAAGTCAAAAGTAAAATATGATCAGCTCAAAACCATTGGTAATGAGTGCGTTATTGTTGTTGTCCTTTGGGTTCCAACGGCAAGCATTCGGGACAATCCTATCAGCATGGGATACGGTGGACTTATCGCAAAATGCCCATTTATTGCCTACCGTAAAGCCGGATCGCATCATCCTCAATTTAGCCGAAAATCCCTTGGAAACGGTAGGGGTAAATTGGCGAACCGGCACCATGGAGTCCACTTCATATTTGCAGTATGCTATTGCTACTGCTGGGCCTGAGTTTAGTGAGCATGCCCAAACCATTGCCGCAAAGACAAGCTACCTGAAGACCCAGCAAGATGATGAACCCACCATCGAGGCCCATTATCATGAGGTAGACTTGAACGGCTTGACTCCCGGTCAGGTGTATGTGTATCGCGTGGGATCTGATAAGGTCTGGAGTGAGTGGTACCAATTTAAAATGCCCAAGAAGGAGGGTCCAGTTAGCTTTTTCTATTTTGGCGATGCCCAAAATGATGTCGCTTCCAAGTGGAGCAGGGTTATTCGTGAAGCTAGTTTTCAATTTCCACGGGTAGATTTTATGCTTTACGCCGGTGACCTGATCAATCATGAAGATGCGGATTTCGAGTGGGGGGGATGGTTTGAAGCGGGAGGGTTTATTCATGCTTCTGTCCCCGTTATGATGACGCCCGGAAACCACGAATATGCCAAGGGAGTTATCCTGTCAAAACACTGGAAACCGCAGTTTAATTTGCCAGAAAATGGTCCTAAGGGGCTGGAAGAGATGGCCTATGAAATCAATTACCCCGACCTAAAGGTGGTGTCATTGGATGGAGAGCAGATAGATGAGATTCCTGCCCAGAAAATGGCACAGGTGGAATGGCTAAGGAATATTTTGGAAAATAACCCTAAAAAATGGACCGTTATCACCTTTCATTACCCGATTTATTCCACCAAACCAAACCGTGTTAACGAAGATATGTTGGAGTACATTAAACCTGTTTTGGAGGAATATGAGGTGGATCTAGTGTTGCAAGGGCATGATCATGCCTACGCCAGGGGACGCGTGACCACACAAAACGGTCAGGAAGTTTTGGGTGAGGGGCCGATGTATGTGGTTTCCGTAAGCGGCCCAAAAATGTATGAGATTGGCGATGATCCCTGGATGGATCGAAGGGCTTATATGACACAGCTTTTCCAATGGATAAATGTCCATGACGATCGACTTGAATATCAATCTCTAACTGCTACAGGAGAGCTTTATGATGCATTTACCCTTGAAAAGGACGCCACAGGAAAAAATAAATTGATCAATCAGATCCCAGATAGCCCAGAGCGGGTAGGGGAACCGTAACCCATGCATGTGATGAATCGAATAAAGATACGACCGATTTATTTTTGGGCGGTACTGGCCTTAATGAGCTGTGGATCGCTTTGTCATGGACAGGTAGCAGCCATCCAAGAGCGTTTTTTACACAGTGACCATTTGATGGTTGCCTCTCATCGGGCCGCCCATCAGCACTATCCAGAAAACAGTTTGGCAGCGATCCAGGAAGCCATTACCATTGGGGTGGACATTATAGAATTGGATATTCGTGTGACGCGCGATGGTGTTCCGGTGATCATGCATGACCAAACGATCGACAGGACCACCACGGGAATAGGGGATATAGAGCAGTTGGATTATGGGGACATTCATTCCCTGAAATTGCTTCACCAGGGCAAAGTGACCGATCAGTCCATTCCTACGCTACAGGAGGCCCTAATGCTGTGCAAAGGAAAGGTCATGGTGGATATGGACATGAAGACCGATAAAATCGATGAAGTGGTTGAGGTGGTAAAAGCAATAGGGGCAATAGATCAGCTGATCTTTTTCGATGCCGATTGGGAGGTGCTGGAAAGAATAAGCCATAAGCTGGATGGAGCCCACCTGATGCCCCGGGCATATAAGCCGAATGATATTAAAAAGGCGGTGAAGCGACTGGATCCAGTGGCCATCCATATAGATCCCAGCTTTTATACTGCTAAAACCATCAAATTGGCCAATAAACATGGTTTGAGGATTTGGATCAATTCCCTTGGCGATCGCGATAAGGCTTTGAAGAGGGCTCCTGACGTGCAGGCATCATGTAAATGGTTGGAAAAAGGAGCCAATATGGTACAGACGGACTTGCCCGAATTTTGGGTTAGCGTAAGAGAATCTTTGGATGAGTAATTTTTACTATTTTAATTCCTTTAATCAAATGATGGATAAGATTTTTGGTTAAAAAGATGTAATTAATGGTTTAAAAGACGGCTATTGTTCAGCTAGTGTTTCTTTTTTGAAGTTAGTCTTATGAATGATGTACGTTAACCCAAATTACCATGAAACAATCCATCAATTCAACCATTTCCAAATGTGCCGCCCCTTTGGGGCTAACTTTCGAGTTTACATCATACACCATACCACGGATTTGTAACGCCTTAAGCATCCTATTTGTGTTTATCAGCGTTCATCCGTGGCCCAATAGCAACCAAAGGAGGAGAAGAACATATTTACCCATCGATATAGGCTGCCCCATCTTTTCGGCTTGATCCTTTTTATTGGCTTTATGGTCAGCACGACTAAACCAGCCTTAGAAAAGGTGACTTTAATCTATGATTTGGGCTTCAATCTTTCCTTCTTCTTACCTTTATCAGGGATTGGAATAGCGGGGATTTTATAATCTGCCAGTATTTCCGGGCTATTCAAATAGCAAACAGGAGAGGAAAGTGATGTTTTGGAAAGTAATGGTTCCGTAGGGTATATGGTGGTTTTTTTATTCATGTTTATAAATGGTTTTTAATGTTAAGTAAATAATATTAAGGCGCTTAAACAAATTTCTTCACTTAATGGAGAATCTGGCAGTGGTTAGCGAATAGCGAGGACATTTAAAGTAAATAATATATATAATTGGTAATTAACACAGTTTGGATCAACAATTATACATTCATGAAAAAGGAAGTGGAGAAGTATATCCAAGTGTATCTTCGACAATTTAGCCATCTCGGGCCAGAAGTAGCCGAATTCATTCAGCCTTACCTCAGCATTCGCCAAATTCCCAAAGGTGAATATTACCTAAGCAGTGGAGAAATACAGCACGATATGGGGTTTGTATATGAGGGATTATGCAGAAGGTTCTTTATCAATGATAAAGGAAATGAGATTACCACTGGATTTATCCAAGAAAATGAATATGTAACGGACTATCCAGCCTTTATCAGGCAACAACCATCCAAATATCACATACAGTGTCTGGAGCCATCCATTGTCGTAAATTTACCCTATGAGGTGATTCAGGAAAGTTATCGGAAGTTTAGGCAAAGTGAAATGCAAGGGAGATTGATTGCAGAAAAGGTGCTGACGATTTTGAGTGATCGTGTGGAAAGCTTCTTGTTTCTGACAGCAGAAGAGCGGTATTTGAATTTTTTGGCCAACCATGAAGACCTGATGAACCGGGTGAGCCTGACCCATTTGGCTTCATTTTTAGGCATTGAGCGACAATCCTTAAGTCGGATCAGAAAAAGAATTGCTTCCAAATGACTTTGTCACATATGTGTCAGGAACCAAAAGTTCCTTTACTGCATCTTAGGGCTATAAAAACAGGTAAAAGAACAACACAAATTTTCAAGCAGATCAATTATTTGGTAATTGGTACCTGCTTTTTATGGGGGGCGGTTTGCCCAGCCCAAGAGAAAAAGGCCCCTGATGGGATACATAAAGCTATTCAAGCACGTACGGATGCTATTTTCGATAGTTTGGTGCTGGTGAGACGTGACTTGCACCGCCATCCAGAAATTTCTGGTCAGGAAAAAAGAACGGCCGAGTTTGTTACCAATTACTTATTGGCTCTGGGTTTGGAAGTAAAAGTGGGAGTTGGCGGTTATGGAGTGGTGGGCATTTTGAAAGGAAAACAAGGAGGGAAAAAAATCGCTTGGCGTGCGGATATGGATGCCCTCAAATTTGATGCACAGGACCCGGAAGTGTTTGGTTCTATTCATAAGGGCATCAACCATTATTGTGGACATGATGTTCACGTAACCATAGCATTGGGGATGGCAAACGTCCTGGCTCACCATAGAGAGCAGATAAAAGGTACCGTTTATTTCATCTTCCAACCTTCCGAAGAAAACTACAAAGGAGCAAAGTCCATGATCTCCGATGGGCTTTTCGAAGGAATAGCTCCGGAGGAAATGTATGCAGCCCATATTTCGCCCATGCCTTCAGGGTTGGTGGCCTCCAAACCCGGCTATTTATTTGCCGACTATAAAGAAATTCATGTGACTTATGAGGCCAGCGCGGCCGATGAAGAAGTGATAGCCTTTACAAAAAACTTGTTGTCAGGACTTCAAAATGTACCAGCATCCAGTGAATTTTGGGATACCCAAAACCTGATGGACCCGACCATAGGAATAGGAAACCCCGAAACCATTTTTCAGGATTATATCACCGTAAAAGAGAATGTTACGGTAAGTCGTCAAGACGGGCAGGTCCGTATAAGTGGCATATTGAGTGCCAGCAGTGCTTCCCTAATGGATGCCATCCCGAGACGTTTACAGCGTTCGATCGATCAGTCTGACTTTGCGGATCGATTTATGGACATTGCATTTGCCACGGAAGGATTCCTCTATTCTACCCAGCGAGCCAATATCCAAAATAATTCTTCTCTCACGGAGCAGGCCATTCAGGGGATTGCGGGGATTTATGGTCAAGGCAGCGCTATTCCTTTATATGGTGTCATTCCAGATGGCCGTGGGGATGATTTTGCGTACTTTCAGGAAAAGGTTCCCGGGGTTTATTTCCTGCTTGGAGGATCCAATTTTGAAAAGGGAATCATTGCAATGCCTCATACTCCACATTTTAGGGTGGATGAAACATGTATCAAGTCAGGAGTCAATTATTTTTCCTCTTTACTGATAGAGCGGACAAATAATTGACTCCTGTTCATGATGGGTGATCAAGGGATTTTATAACTTATCACCATTGATCTTAACGTTTTTCATGATCAAGTTATCAATATATTCCGGTTTGGTCACTTGGTCTGGAGAGGTGGAAAGCTTGACGTCTTCCATAGTGACATTGGACACGTTATATTGATCAGAAGCCCTTGAGTTAAAGATTCGGTCACAGTCCAGTTTAATATTTCGGAAGGTAATATGGTTACCCTTGGAGAATTTGATGTCTTTTTCTCCTTTGAGATCGAAAAACTGTGTCCATGGACTAAAATTAAACATGTTTTTGGCGCTACCTTTAATGTCTTCAAGGGTGATGTACTCGTAATGCTGTGGGGTGTCTGGACGCATTTTCAAGAGAAAAAGACGCTTGGCATCGGTAACCTTTATCCTTCTCAAAATAATGTTTCTATTGTGGATAGACTCACTGCCGCATGTCAAGGCACTATGGCAAAAGCCAAATTCACAATCCTCTACAATGATGTTATAATTGCCGCCATTGTTCGGATCGGTATCTGCATTGGGTCCCTTTCCGCCCTTGAGAGCTATTGCATCATCATTGACGGACATAAAACAATTTTTCACCAAAACATTTTTGCAAGCATCCAAGTCAATGGCATCCGAGCTTGGGGCTTTTTCAGTGGTGTGGGGCGCAAAAATATGAAGGTTCAGGATTTTTACATTTTCACATTTGTAGTAATGCGAAGTCCAAAAAGGAGAGTTGATCAAGCTGATGCCTGATACTTGCACATTTTTGCTATTGGATATGTACAGTACTCGGGGACGCATCTCATCCATATTGGTACAGTTTTTATTGAATTGGCGACGAATCCAAAAATGCCTCCAATAGCGATGTCCATTGCCGTTAAGGGTACCGCTTCCTGATATGGTAAACCCGTCCATTCCATCGGCATTTACCAACGCAGCAAAATATTTTAGCGTTTGGCCTTCCATTCGTGTTTCCAATAATTTGAAATGGGTAATGTCATCACTTCCTTTGATGACAGCATTTTTTTCGAGGTGCAGGTGTGTACCGGGTTTAAAAAACAGTGAGCCACTTAAGAAGGTGCCAGCAGGAATGATGATTATGCCACCTCCTTGCTCGGAAGCCTGATCAATGACCGCTTGGATTTTCTCAGTTTGTAAAACCGTACTGTCATTGACCACACCATAATCGGTGATCCGATAGTGCTTGCCGAGTTGATCGATATCGGTAGGTTCGATTTGCCTAAACCAGTCCGGAATGGGCGAGCCGTCCGGAAAGACTTCTTCTTGGGCCATCAGTGGGCTTATGCTGGTAAGTAGTACAATGAGTAGAAAGAGGTACCTTTTCATGGATGAATCTTGGATTTATGTGTTTAAAGTTTGTAACGATTTAATGAACCGAAATTAACGGATCCATTTCACATATCAATCCTGTATTGTTATGGTAACGGTGAAGTAAGAGGGATAGCTGATTTTTGCCTTTCCTTTTAGAGATTGTAGCTTATGCTAAAAGCAAAGAAAGCCGTGGCAAAGGAATTGTATCCTTTATCCACGGCGATCAAAGTAGTAGTTCCCTTAGAAGTATTCGAAAGCGGCTGTATTACATGTTGACGTTATTGCCCTTTACCAGTTAAGTAAGTAGTTATGACGTTCTATTGTACCGCTTCACCAATTAACCTTACCATCAGATCATTGAGGAATTCCACTTCATATTCCCCGATTGACGGCTCCAAATGATCATTGCCAATGCCACTGTGATTGGTGATGAAGACGTAGGTGCCATTGGTGGCATTGCCCAAAAGACGCATTAAAAATTCTGTTTCCTTATCGATTCCACTTGCGGTGACAGGGATGATTTTGATCCCGTTGGCTGCTGCCAATTGGGTCAGTCCATGGATTTCATCAATCACCTGGGCATCATAGTGTGGCGGAGCATCCAGCAAGAGAAATAGAAGTCTTGCCCTTCCAGAAGAAGTCCACTGGAGCGCTTTGATTGCTTTGGAGAGAGCCGTGTGCACCGCTTCTGGAAAATCTCCACCACCGTTTGCCTCTTGATCCTTGATAAACGATAAAGTCGAGGTTATGTCTGTGGTAAAGGGTGACTGTCGCGTCACATATTCATCACCAATATCCCGGTAGAATACAGTTCCAGTCAGGAATGTGGTAGAGGGATTTTCTGATTTGGCCCGCTGGATCACATCAAGCAGTTCGGTTTTCAAATATTCCAGTTCATCGCCCATGGATCCGGTAGCATCCACTACAAAGGCAATTTCCGCTTGATTGGCTGCATAATGTTGGGGTAAATATGTGATCACTTGAGGTTGTTGGTAATTGGTTTGGGAAAGCTCGATAAGTTTATTTCCGTCTTCGATGGAGATGGTCAAGTTTTCTAGTAGCATCCTTGACTGGGGAGTCGAGAAGATATTTCCCCATAATTCTGCCCGGCCACTGTTATCCGTTCTTGCTTCCCAAATGGTCTCATTACCTGATTTCAGGGCTACCTTCACATTGACGGCGGGACTTCCATTGGGCCTATTGAGCTGAAGAGGGATCCGATGCCGAAGGTTAATACCCCAGTAGTCGGGCATTTTTCCAAAATCCTTTTCATTCAACAGGTTTTGCCAAAATTCCCAATGGTCCAAGTCATTCCATTCCCCTGCAGTGATCAATCCTGGCTGCGGTGGGGGGGCTTGGCCGTTTCCGCTTCCATTAGGTGTCCCGCTTCCTTCACCGGCATAAAAACTATCCAATTCACCGTTACTTGAATCCGACTTGGGATCGGTGCTGTCCAAGTTGCTCTCACAGCTGTAGAATATCATCGGAAGCGCGAAAAACAATAAAAATCGTAGTAAGGATCTTTTCATGGTTAAATAAGTTTTAGTCGTATGGTCTTGACGTAAACTTTTATATGTGTGTCTCAGTAAAGAGGATTTTTTTATTTTAATTTTTTATGGGTTTACAAAGCTTAACACTAACTTATTTTAGCACTGGTGAATTTTAACAATTACTTGCATATTTTTGGCATCAAACGTTTGGGTTAAGAGGAATTAGAAAGCGCTAAAACCTGTTGAGCATCAAGTTTTAGTAATTTATACGGAGTATTTGTAGGATTTCAAAACAATTGTAAAATAGAGAAATGCTAATTGATATTTTGTAAATGTTATTAGAAGTCCAAGGCTCTTGGCTTGGAAAAATGAACATCTATGGAAAGCTATCCGCATTCAGATATGACATTATTGGACGGTTTAAGACAGGGGTCTTGGGAAGCTTTCGAATCCCTTTATGATAAGTATTGGGAAAAAATTTATGCCGTCAGCAGTGCCGTCACCAAAGATCAGGAGCTGAGCAAGGATATTGTTCAGGAGATATTCTTGGACCTTTGGAATAGGCGGGAAAAGTTAGCCATTAAAAACCTTTACGCATATCTCTACCAAGCCTCTAAATATCGATTGATTGAACATATTCGAAAGCAAGAGCAACAGGAGCAGTTTCTGGAAGAGTTTAATCAAATCCTGTCTCATTGTCCCGTTGAAGATTATCTTTTCCATAAAGAACTGGAATTGACAATCAAAGAAAGCTTAGAGGAATTGTCTCCAAAGTGCAAGCGGATTTTTTACCTTAGTCGCTATGATCACCTATCCAATCATGAAATTTCCCAGCAACTTAAAATATCCAAAAGTACTGTAGAGAACCATATCAACAAGGCCTTAAACCATTTACGGAATTCCCCTGAAGTAAAGATGGCTTTTATCATCGCCTTTTCGTTAATAGACGCTTAGCGATGTTACCTATTTTTTAAAATTGTTATTTAATCGTTAAATCAGGCCGGGTCCTTAATTTTTTTTAGGTGCGAAGGTCTTTTATCTCCACTATCTGTTCAAAGGACACAACGGATGGTAGGTAAAAAACAATTTAACGATATACTCAAACGGTACCTGAAGGGGAAGGCCAGTAAAAGGGAAGTCTTCATAGTGGATCAATGGTTTCGAAAAAGCTTTTCTAAGGAACCTGAAGAATCTAACCTGGAACTGTTAAGCATAAGAAAGGATATTTGGGCACGTATAGAAGCGCAAAAAAGTTCAGGCAAAGGAAAAGAAGCCTCTCTCACTTATACCGGTTTCTGGTGGAAGGCTGTTGCAGCTTCATTGATTGTCTTGATAGGAGGATATTGGCTCATGATGAGCCAAATCCAGCAAATAGACTGGATAACTGCCTCAACCGGTATTGGCGAACAACGGACCATTTCCCTCCCTGATGGGTCCATTGTCATGCTCAATGTAGCTTCAAGTATTCGATATCCGGCGGATTTTGACGGTGAAAGCAGAAACATAGCACTTACAGGGGAAGCTTTTTTTGACGTGGCACCTGATGTAGACAAACCTTTTGTTGTGGATACCGATGAGCTTTCGACTACTGTATTAGGGACCCAATTTAATGTTCGTGCCTATCCTTCCGAAAAAACAGAAGTCAGCGTATTTGAAGGTAATGTAAAAGTAGGGAGTATAAATTCTCCCGATCAGGAAAAACTTTTGTCGGCCAACCAAGCAGCATCTTTTGATGATAATGGTACGCTTCTAAAATACCCTGCCAATCTCGACCTCGCCGGAGCATGGAGAAATCAAATCACCTATTTAGATGAAACCTCGCTTAAAGACTTGGCCAAAACCGTGGAGCGGTGGTATGGATATCAGATTCATTTTGAGCCAAAATCCTTGGAACACTGTACCGTCTCAGGGAAGCTCAAGATGGGAGATCTGAAAGTTTTACTCAATCAGATTAAGTTCATCAAAGAGATTGATTGGGAAATAAAGGAGGAGAATAATGTAGTATTTATTGGAAACGACTGTAAATAAAATGCCTATGTAACACTTTGTCAATCAACATCTAAAAAGCAGCCCATGTCTGGTCGCAACAGGCATGGGCCAAAACAATTTTATTAACCTCAGTTAACATTTAGAAATTTATGTATTCCACCATCTTAAAACAATCGATATTTTTATCGAAGCGACTAGTTTATGTGTTTGTGGTGCAACTGTTTATGATGCAGTTGCTTTTGGCTAATACTTCCAATGGCCAAAATAAAGGGCAGATCATGATTTCCTTTTTTTCGCAAGAAGCCCCTTACACAGATGTTTTTAATCAGATTGAAGCTCAGACAGATCTTGTATTCTTATACGATGATGATATTTCTGGTAGTGATAAACGGTTTACCTTAAATCGTGAAAATATCAGCTTGAATGAGCTCCTGGGCTTACTGGAGAAAAAAGGGCTTAAGTTTATGCGGGAAGGAGATCATATTTCCGTGAAAATGGCTGAAAATGCCTATGATAAGATAGATATTACAGGGCGTGTGACCGATGAAAATGGAGCGCCTATGCCTGGAGCTACCATCCTTATCAAGGGGACAAACGTGGGAACGGTTACCGATAATGATGGCTATTATCGCATCCATGCCGAAGAGAAAGGTGTATTGATTTTCAGTATGCTAGGTTATCAAAACCAAGAGGTGAACATTGACAACCGAAGTACTGTGAATGTATCGCTCAAGGAAGAGAGTACAGCATTGGATGAAGTGGTGGTTATGGGCTACAACTCCGTTGAAAAACAACACGTCGCTTCATCGATTGCTGAATTGGATATGAAAAGGGCAAAGATGCGTCCCATTTTCAAATTGCAGGAAGCGTTTAGTGGCACCCTTCCAGGCGTCACCATGTTGCAGGGTAGCAATTTACCCGGAAGTGTCCCAGGGACCATTAATATACGAGGCATCAGTACGTTACAGAATGCCGATCCATTGGTTATTGTGGATGGAATGGAGCAAAGCCTTACCGATATCGATCCCAATGAAATCAAAAGTATCAGTGTGCTAAAAGATGCTGCTTCGGCAGCAATGTATGGTTCAAGGGGAGCTAATGGTGTGATCATCATCACGACCAATAGGGGAACTACAGGGCAGTTTAGAGTAGACCTGCATTCGTGGGCTGCCGTGAATGACCCGATAGATATGCCCACTTTTGTAAATTCCGCTGATTATATGCGATTGAACAATGAAGCTCGCGAATTTCAAGGACAAACGCCGCAATTCACCGATGAGGAAATCACCAATGCCACGAATGGAAATACCACCAATACGGACTGGCTGGATGAGGTCATGGAAAGACGGGCGCATTCCTATAACATGTCTGCCAATATTTCTGGTGGCGGCGGAGTGGGGACGTTTAACCTGATGCTTGGTTACCTTAAAGAAAACGGATTGAATACCTACGAAGGATCGGAAAGGTTCAGTGCCCGGTTTAATACCGATATCCATATTGATGACAAATTTGTCCTTTTGGCAGACTTTTATGCCAGAAGGTTACAGGTAAATAGGCTCCAAGCCAATTCAGATGGCCATGGGCTTTATAAAATTGCCTGGAGAATGAATCCTACCCAAGCTGTATTTTATGATTCGGATCTTCCCGATCATTATATACTACACAACGAGATGAACCCAATTGCCTCCATTAATCATGGAGGCGAGCGTAACAACCTATATGACAGAAGCACCATAAATCTTCGTCCGCGCTATCATATCAATGACAATTTGCACATCAATGGTAATATTTCATATATGATCAATAAATCCGCCAATAAATACAAGCGGGAAACCTTTAAGTTTTTCGATGGAGATGGGATTCCTGTGGCGACTTGGGCAAACGATGTGGATTCGGAACAAGGCGTAAGTGTCAGCCAGCTCACGGCCAGGGCAAATATTAACTATGAACGTGATTTGAGGAAAGAGCAGGACAAACTCTATTTGGTTGCGGGTACTGAGATCATGAACTATAATTATACCGATTACAGGGAGATTGCAAAAGCTTCATTTTACTCCAAACTCAATTATTCCTTTGACGACAGGTATCTGCTGGAAGTAACGGCTAGGGGGGATGGCAGTAGTAAATTTGCCCCAGGACACCGGTGGGGATTTTTTCCATCCGGGGCATTGGCATGGAATATTCATAATGAGAGGTTTCTATCTGGGGTTACCCAAAGTGGACTGATCAATAACATGAAAATTCGACTTTCCTATGGTTTGATAGGAAACGAAAATGTGAATCCATACCTCTGGCAAGAGGTGGTAAACAATTGGGGATGGACGATGAGAATTCCCAATCCAAGTTTTAGTTGGGAAAAACAGCGTCAGGCCAATATCGGTATCGATTTAGGCATGTTTGATAACCGCTTTAAGTTTACGGCAGAATTTTACAGAAAACATTCATTTGACCTGATCTATTCAGAATTTCCAGTTCCCCCATTGACCGGTTCGAATAGCTTGGAATCAGCTGTCAACATTGGAGAGGTGGAGAACAAAGGCTGGGAACTATCAGGATCATGGAGTGACCAGGTTGGGGAATTGTCCTATACCATTGGCGGAATCTTATTTGAGAATAACAATAAGGTGCTGAAGGCAGGGTATAACAAATCAGACACGCTCATCTTTAAAGATAACAATGAGAAAATCTGGTATCGCGGCATTGCTTTGGACAATTATTACGGTTTTGAAAGCGATGGTTATTTTCAAAATCAACAGGAAGTAGATGAAACCTCTGCTAAACTTCCCAATACACTGCCCGGTGATATTCGGTATGTTGACCAAAATGGAGATGGCGTAATTAATGACAAGGACCGTGTAGATTTGGGAGATCCTTTCCCTCACATGAATTATTCCATTACCCTAGACCTTCGATTTCGCCATTGGGATTTCAGCTTCCTTGGCCATGGTGTGGGAAGAAGAACTGGAAGGCTAGGAGGTCAAGAAGGATTTCCAGTGTTCATGGATGGAGAAAATAATGATTTGGGAGCGCCACGCCAGTATTATATGGATAATAGATGGACGCCAGAAACCCCAAACAGTCGGTTCCCACGTGTATGGACTGGAACTACTCCAAATTCAGAACTTAGTGATGTTTGGTTGAGCAATGCATCATTTTTTAGGATCAAAACCCTACAATTGGGCTACACTTTTCCCCATATCACCAAAGGTGTTAAGAATATGCGCGTCTACATTAATGCCCAAGATGCTTTTACTTTCACCAATTGGGAAGGACTGGAGCCAGAAAGAAACGGTGGCACTGGCAATTACCCAAGGATGGCCAGTTATAGTTTGGGTGTAAAATTCACAATTCTCTAATTAAGAAATGACCATGAAAAAGATAGTTTGCATAATTGTATTAGTAATTACCATGTCGGGATGTGAAAGCTTTTTGGATAAAACAGATCCGACGGCAACCTCTTTTACAGAGTTCTTCAATGATGAAGATGATCTTCGTAGGGTGACCTACAGTAGTTTTTATGATGTGTTTACTCACCATAGTAACAGGAGAAGCCTTCTTTACATGCTGGATGGTCGTTCTGACAATGCCTACGCACGGGATTTCAGTGATCACCACCAAGCAATTGCCAACGGTACGCTGAACGCCAGTAGTATCGGTATGGAGTATTATTATGCGACATACATGAAACACGTGGGAAGGCTAAACACCTATATCGATAACATCAATGAGCCTTATGTGGAAAATGAAACGATCAGGACACGCTATGAAAACATCCTGAAAGGACTTCGCATGTGGCATTATCTTAGGCTTACGTTTTATTGGGGAGATGTCCCCTTTATGTTGGATCCTGCCAATTTGGATGATGCCCGACAACCTGCGCGGCCCAAAGAGGAGATCTTGGAGATCATCTTTCCGATGGCTGTGGAAATTGCAGAACAGCTTCCCATAGATGAATACACGTCGAATAAGTACATGTTTAACCAGCTTTCCCTGAAGGCAGTCATCATGCGGTATGCCCTATACCATGAACGGTATGAGTTGGCAGCCAGCCTGGCCAAAGAAATCATAGATAGCGGAAACTATAGTTTGCATCCATCTTATGGGGACCTTTTTCAGTATGAAGCTGCTTCGAATAACAATGAGTTTATTGTCCATCTGGACGAGGAAAGCCACAGTGGCAGTACCACCTATTCTTTCAGGGATTTGGGTCCGCACTTTCGCACAGGAAACGGTCAATCGTACTGTGTACCGTTAAAATCCTTAGTGGACAGTTATTGGACACTTCAAGGACGCCCGATTGAGGATTGTCCGCTTCATACCAAAGAGGAATATGAGTTAAATCCCAACCTGAACCGTGATCCTCGGTACGAAGCTTCCATCATGGGGCATGGTGATGTATTCTACGGTGAACCCATCGATATTTACAATTCCAATAATCCAATGTTTTATGAAAATCAGCGGGCCAGTAAATCGGGGTATTGGTTTAAGAAATTCGTATCCGAAAACGATGCGTTTCGGAATGGAAATATGGAATACGGGCTCTTGAGGTACGCAGAAGTACTGCTGACATATGCTGAAGCAAAGATCATGATGGGAGAAGTAGATGCCCTGACCAAAGAGTGCATTAATCAGGTAAGAGAACGTGCCGGGCTGGATATGACAGTAGCAGATGTGAATTTACCGAGCTATAACAGCTATGTACAAGAGGATTGGATGACCTTGATTCAAAACGAAAGAAGAGTGGAGTTTGCTGGAGAGGGGTTGCGTTATGCAGACCTTTTACGCTGGAGAATAGCTGAAGATGTTTTAAACCAACCAGCTTTGGGGCACACCAGAGAGGAAAATGGACAGATGACTAGTCTTAAGATTGAAGATAGGACATTTTCATCCCATCAATACCGTTGGCCATTTCCTGAAAGCAGCCTAAAGGTAAATCCTGGTTTGAAACAAAATCCAGGGTACTAAGTTGGGATTAATCAGAAAAGGTGGGGATTGGCTGTTGGCTTAATGTTAAAGCCACGGATAACTAAAAATGTAACAACCTCCCAAAAGCACCAAACGGATGCTGTAACCTGGACGGAAAGGAAAGTATGATTGCTTTGTAGTTTATAGGTTTGGTAGCGTGTCATTGTTACGATAAACATCCCTGAATTATTGATACTTACCGTTAGTCCGGTCAATTATAATTGGCCGGGCTTATTTTTTTGACCTTACCGAATAGCTTATTATGGATTAAGCCAAGTTTTTTGAATGGAAATTGATAAGGGAATTACCGATTGACCAACAAGTCTCGTGTTTTAGACAAATTGGATTTTGTAGAAGCTATAAGCTTCATAAAATTTAGTGCGGTGTGGTAGTTTCGATATTGTGTTTTATGGATCAAGCAATATTTCAGAGGGGACGAATGTTGACATGGTCTTATAAAAGAAAATTTCATAACTTCAAAACGATGGGCTTCCTCCACAGGGCAAACGCCTTTAAAAAAAATCTATTTGCATTTATATCTGCCGTTCCTAGGGTACTTACCCTTTTTTGTGTAATCATTTTTGGTGCAAGTGAAAACCTGCACCTTCTATATGACCCTTCCCCAAAGGCGGATTAGGTAGGATGCTCAGTTGCTAAGCCATAGCCAGGGTTTAACCTCAACCAAGCCCCAACCACTATACATGAGCAGATTGGGGCAAAGTGCCAGCGGCACGGATGATGGCTCCTTTATACGAAATTAGTACTAAATGCATTTGCCACACTTGACAAACCATCAGGGAAAGGACTTTTAGCCTCTTGAAGTTCTTTAATTCAGGCTGACATCTCTTTACTAATAGTTTAAAAGTGTTTGCCCTGGGGGAACTGCCAATTTTCATTATGGAGTAAAATGCCCCTAACTTTTCCGCTTGATCCGGTTCTTATTGATAATCACAAAATACAAAGACCACTAATGGAGAATATTACACCTTTAATAAAAGAAAAAAGGTCTTTTTCTGAATTTCAGAAAGAGACCTTTTTGTGCGGACGAAAGGACTCGAACCTTCATGCCCAAAGGCACTGCCGCCTGAAGACAGCGCGTCTACCAATTTCGCCACGTCCGCTTAACTTAGCGTTTTCCGCTATTGGGATGGCAAAGAAATAAACAAACTTGAATTAAAACAATGCTTTGGTAAAAATTATTTTTGATTTGTTATTTCCCATTCATTCGGCACCCTTAACCTTCAAAAAATGCCTGTCAAACCCTCAAGGTAAAGTTGACAGGCACATTATTATCGATAAATGAATCAAGTGCCTATTTCCACCATAACTTTCCATGGGAAACGCCCATTAGATTGGACATCCTATAAAGTAACCGGGCACCAACATTACCGTCCCACTCGCTATCATCTTCCCCAGGAGCTACCTCCACCAAATCAAATCCAATGATTTTACGGCCGGATTTGACAATCAGCTTCATCAAATACAGCAATTGGTTCAAGTCAAAGCCACCTGGAACGGGCGTTCCCGTATGAGGGCAAAGCTTTGGATCTAATCCATCGATATCAATGGTAATATAAATCTCTCTGGGCAAAGAAGCGATTACCTGATCACAGATTGTTCTCCATGTGACCCCTTCATACAATTGTTCCTTAATATGGTGATCAAAGAAAGTAGTGATTCTATCATCACCATCAATTCGGTCCGATTCCTCCTCGCAATAATCTCTCACGCCAACTTGAACAAGTTTCTCGACTTGAGGAATATTTAGGAAATTATGGGAAATGGAAGCGTGTGAATAGTTGAAGCCTTCATATTGATCCCTTAAATCAGCATGGGCATCTATCTGCAATATACCAAAACTTGAATACCGTTCAGACAACGCTTTGATATGCCCCAACGGAGTACTATGGTCGCCGCCAACCAATGCCACTAATTTCCCTTGATTCAACTGGTCTTTTGCGGTTTCATAAACCCAATCGTTCATGCTTTGACAGGCTTTATCGATTAATGCCGGAACGGCTCCAAAACGCTCCCTTTCTTCCTTTGGAGACCCTCTTTCCAGCCAATCAATATAATTTCCTGCCAAGATCCGATATTTTGTATTGTTACTGTATACATTTTCTGGGATCGGCAGCATATGGATACCCATTGTCCATGCATCCGTGATATCATCCTGAAAAAGATCCACCTGTGAAGAGGCATCCAATATCGCCTGTGGACCATTTGCGGTGCCCGGAGCATAAGAAACAGTCACTTCCCAAGGCACTGGTACGATGACAACTGAAGCAGTTTCCTCATCAAATGGCAATCCAAAAATGCTCCCTTCGGAGGATACCCCATTTGGGTCGAATTTGTCAATTGCTTTTTGTTTTTTTGTAGTCATATTTCCTTAAAATTTATAACTGCCTGACAAACTGTAAATTGTTTCTAGTGAGCAGTTAATCATAGTTATAATTTACATTAAATTTGGTTTTTACCCAACTCCTAAAACCATATTTAGCATTTCTTTTATCGATAGTAAAATAAACCAAAAAATGGTTTGTTTCTTGATTTTGCCGTTACTGCAATACTTCTGTCAGATTTCCCATCCCTCTATTGATGGCGATCTCCCAGCTGTCTACTTCAAAATCAACCATCGTCATCATTCCGGGCTGCAGGCTCATATGATATTCTCCCGTAACGTATGAAAGAAAAGCACTAATACTGGGATTGTGGCCTACAAATAGTACTTTACAGTACTTTTCCGGTAAGTTCCCAAAAAAGTCAATGATCGTCTGGACATCGGCCAAATAAAGGGAATCCAGAAAAGTGGTCTCCTCAGCTTCAATACCATTTAGCATGATCTCGGTGGTTTGGCGTGTCCTGGCTGCCGAGCTAGAAACCACAGCATCGAAATGTAACCCACGTTCCTTCAAAACATTCGAGAGTCTTTTTAGTTTTGATTTTCCGGATGCAGATAAATTTCGGGAGAAATCACGATGCTGGCTTTGGCCATATTCCGCCTCCCCGTGTCTCAGTAAAGCTATTAACTTAGTCATTTGGGTAGAATTAGATTTAAAAATCACTATAAAATTACAATAAAATAACCGTGCCAAAAGCAATATGAGATGGATTAATATTTGGAGGAGAATATAATCGCTTCTATTTTTGGATTTTGTTGAGGACAGCTCTCAGCACTTCAAGTAAAGTAAAACCATTATGCCAAAAAATCTAGTCATTGTCGAATCTCCAGCCAAAGCCAAAACCATAGAAGGCTATCTTGGTAAGGACTATAAAGTAACTTCAAGTTACGGACATGTCAGGGATCTTCCCAAAGGAGACAAGGCTATAGATATAAAAAACCACTTCAAACCTACCTATGAGGTAACTTCCGATAAAAAAGAGGTCATCAAGCAACTAAAGAAAATGGTGAAAGATTCTGATACCATCTATTTGGCAAGTGATGATGACCGTGAAGGAGAAGCTATCTCGTGGCATTTAAAAGAAGTGCTAAAGCTCGATAACGACAAAACCAAGCGAATTGTCTTCCGGGAAATTACGAAAAATGCCATCACCAAAGCCATTGAAAACCCAAGAAGCATAGACATTGACTTGGTGAATGCGCAGCAAGCCCGAAGAATTTTGGATCGGTTGGTGGGATTTGAGCTTTCTCCAGTACTGTGGAAAAAAGTGAAAGCTGGACTTTCTGCCGGTAGAGTGCAGTCCGTTGCCGTAAGGTTCATTGTAGAGCGTGAGCGTGAAATCGATAAATTCGAATCCAAATCTTCTTATAAAGTTACGGCGATTTTCAATGTCAAGGGCAAAGAACTCAATGCCGAGCTTCCCAAGAAGTTTGAAACGCAGGAAGAGGCTGAAGCCTTTCTCAAGAACTGTCTTGAAGCTGATTTTTCCATCAAGAACTTGGAAAAAAAGCCAGCCAAAAAGACGCCAGCAGCACCGTTTACCACCTCCACTCTACAGCAGGAAGCCAGTAGGAAATTGAGCTTCTCGGTGGCTCAGACGATGACATTGGCCCAACGGCTCTATGAGGCAGGTAAAATCACTTACATGAGGACAGACAGTGTTAACTTGTCTCAAGAAGCCATGGAAAGTGCCCAAAACCAAATCATATCTGCTTTTGGTCCGGAGTACCATAAATCCAGAAAATATACTTCAAAGTCTGAAGGTGCCCAAGAGGCTCACGAAGCCATTCGTCCTACCAATTTTGCGAACGAGGAAATCTCCGGAGAACGGAATGAACAACGGCTCTATGAGTTGATCTGGAAGCGGGCCATCGCCTCACAGATGGCCGATGCCCTATTGGAAAAGACCCTTGTGACCATTGGCATCAGTAATTCAGATCTTACGCTCAGCGCTAGTGGAGAAGTCATCAAGTTTGAGGGCTTTCTAAAAGTCTATCTGGAGAGCACCGATGATGAAGAGGAAGAAGAAAACAATGACAATAAAGGACTGCTTCCACCACTGACGATTGGTCAAGACCTTGACCTGATCGAAATGAAGTCCCGTCAAAGCTTCACCAGACCGCCTGCGCGTTATACGGAGGCCTCATTGGTGAAAAAGCTTGAAGAAATGGGCATCGGTAGACCTTCTACGTATGCTCCGACCATTTCGACGATACAGAAACGTAATTATGTCATCAAGGAATCCAGGGATGGGAAGCCACGTAATTACACCGAAATGATCATCAAGGACGGCTCATTTTCCAAAGCAGAAAAGACCGAAAACTACGGTTCGGATAAGAACAAATTGTTTCCTACCAATATCGCTATGGTGGTAAATGATTTCTTGGTTGATCATTTCCCGAATGTCATTGACTATAAATTTACGGCAAAGGTAGAAAAGGAATTTGACGACATCGCCCATGGCATACAGCAATGGGATAATATGATCGAGAATTTTTATGGTAAATTCCATAATACCGTAGAAGAGGCAGAAACCGTCGAACGCGCCAATGTAAGTTCCTCTAGAGAGCTGGGCAAAGACCCCAAAACGGGCAAGCCAGTGATAGCTCGACTGGGTAAATTTGGTCCACTCGTGCAAATAGGAGACCAAGACGATGAAGAAAAGCAGTTTGCAAGCCTCAAAAAAGGGCAATTTATCGAAAACATCACTTTTGAAGATGCCATGGAACTCTTTAAGTTGCCAAGGGATGTTGGGATGTTTGAGGACAAAAAGATCGTTGCGGCCATTGGAAGGTTCGGCCCATATATTCGTCATGACGGGAAATTTGTCTCTTTGGGCAAGGAGTATGACCCCTTAAGTGTCAATGAAGAAGAAGCCATACAGCTCATTAAAGATAAGCGAGAAGCGGATGCCAAGAAACACATCAAGTCGTTTGATGAAAATCCTGACATCCAAATCCTCAATGGTCGCTGGGGGCCTTATATTAAGTTTGCCAAAAAGAACTATAAAATCCCCAAGGATAAAGTAGCAGAAGATCTCAGTTATGAAGAAACCATAGAGATCATCGAAAACCAACCTGAAAAGAAAAAAGGAAGGTTTTCCAAAAAGAAAAAATAAATAAGAACCGGATCATTTAGATCCGGTTTTTTTGTTTCATTTTTTTAAAAAATCGGCAAAGACTAGCTAGTTCGTACCCCATGAGGAGTATTTTTTTAATATTTACGTAATCGAATCCAGTAACTATTTAATTTTTATTTTCAAAATACGTAATTTAAAAAAAGCTGTTTAAAGCAAAAATCTGTCGTTTTTAAGATAAAAAACGGTTTCTACAATAAGCCCTATAACCAACGGAGGATGGTTAAAGCAAAAGCCTATAACCATTCTAGTTGCAACGATTGAACCAACACAGACTTATAGCATATGGCAAAAAAGAAACTGGTAGTATTAACAGGAGCTGGCATATCAGCAGAAAGTGGCATCAAGACTTTCAGAGACAGCAACGGCCTATGGGAAGGACACGATGTCATGGAAGTGGCCACTCCAGAGGGCTGGCAAAAAAACAAAAAATTGGTCCTTGATTTTTATAATCAACGCAGAAAGCAATCCTTGGAAGTAGAACCTAACGGAGCACATTTTGGCCTGGCAGCACTGGAAAAGGATTTTGATGTCACCATCGTCACCCAAAACGTAGACAACCTCCATGAACGAGCAGGATCGACCAATGTCATCCATCTCCACGGGGAGCTTGCAAAATCCCAAAGTACTTTAGATCCTTCACTGGTCTATGAGCTCGATCACTGGGAGATAAAGCTAGGGGACAAATGCGAAAAAGGAAGCCAATTAAGGCCATTTATAGTTTGGTTCGGAGAGATGGTCCCCATGATGGAGCCGGCGGCAAGAGCAGCCCAAGAGGCGGATATTTTTGCTGTTATTGGCACCTCTATGCTTGTTTATCCTGCAGCTGGACTGATTCAGTATACTGCTGAGGAAATACCTAAATACATCATTGATGTGAAAATCCCAAAAATAGGCCATATCAACAATCTCATCAAGATAGAAGACTTCGCCAGTTCGGGGGTAGGCAAGATGATGTCCATGATTGAAGTATCGAAATAATCGTGTAAGAAAAAATATGAGCTCAACTTTCATAAAAACCTGAAATATTTTTCTTATTGAATCACAGAAACTTAAGTATCAGAAGGGGAAAAACATCCAATAACGCCTATTATTTTGCATTATGGTGTTTGCTTTAGTGAAAAATAATCCTTTATATTTGCAACGCCTTTAGGGAAAACAAAACGTGTTTTAGGGCATAATTAGAGAGTTGGGTGAGTGGCTTAAACCAGCAGTTTGCTAAACTGTCGTACGGGTCAAACCGTACCGGGGGTTCGAATCCCCCACTCTCTACAAAAGGATTCTTTATGGAATCCTTTTTTTTGATACTGATAGAATTAGATTTCTTGTAAACCATTTTGGTGACATTTCATCTCGTATAACAGTATTGATAAAAAGGCATAGTCGATCATGGCGTTGCATTAGCGATTGAAAAGGTCAATGGATCTCATCGCTAAAGGAAACAGGACCAAAAGAATCTATGTATTATAAACGGGGTGTAGCGTAGCCCGGTCATCGCGCCTGCTTTGGGAGCAGGAGGTCGCAGGTTCGAATCCTGCCACCCCGACTTGACGGGACAAAGTAGAAAAATCTATTTTTGTCCCGTTTTTATTTTTACCTAATTCGCTATTAATCAACTGAATATAACTCACGAATTCATTGCGTCTTCTGGTTCGAACTTTGCTTCCGTCAAAAACGATTTTTTCGGGATAAATCGAACCAATATCTTTTCTGACCTCTGAAAGGTTCCCATTTTTAACCGATGTGCCTATCTCTTTGATTTTTGTCAACCCCTGCTCAATAAGCGTTTGCACATTGTCGATATCATGATTGAACTTGGTCAGTTGCAATTCCAGAGCTGATATCTTTGCCCCGTATTCTGTTTTCATTTCCCGGTAATCAGAAGCATCGATTTCCCGTGTGGCCAATAGCTCCCTTACATGAGAAAGCCGACTTTCATAGTCTTTGATCTGATTGAGGATTTCTTTCTTTTCGGTTTGTACTTCCCTTGTCTGTTCAAGGTAATCCTTGGTGACTATCTCCTGATATAATTTCTTGTCCTGAATTTCGGGGATAAACCGTAGCAAATCTGCTTGGATGGCATCGTTCACTTTTCCGGCATTTGTACGATGTTTACAGCCTCCCTTGCAGTGGTAATATGCGTAATAACGATATCTCCCTTTTGATTTGCTGGCCGTCAGGAGCTTTTCACATTCCGGGCATACCAGAAATCCCCTAAAAGGGAATTCATCTACTGTCTCGACCTTCGTCCGGTAATTTCTGCCTCTACCGTCCAATGTATCCTGAACCTCATTAAACAAACTCTCAGAGATGATTGGCTTGTGCTGCGCCTTAACAAAATATCCTTCCTCATCTTTAAACGGCGGCACGAATAGCTTTCCGCAATAAAGCGGATTCCTCAGCACCTGCCAAAAAGCATTTTTGCTGCATTTAAGCCCTTTCGTCCTCGCTTGCTTCCAGACTTGTTCCGTGTTAAAGACTCCCTTGTTAACTTCGTTAAAAGCCCATTTCAGGATTTCGGCATCCGGTTCTTTAGGTGCTATATATTTTTTGCCGTACTCATCCGATTTATTTACGTATGCCACCGGTGCCAGTCCCATGTACCGTCCTTCTTTCTTTGCCCGGCGCATGCCGTAAAATACGTTCAATGCCCTGCGGTCGTTTTCCACTTCCGGGGCAGCCAGATAAAACGCCAGCATCATTTTGTTTTCCGGAATCTCCAGATCCAAAGGTTGTTCAATTGCCTGCGGTTCCACGCCTAAGCGACGAAGGACATTAATCATCTGGTAGGCATCCCCAGCATTACGGCTGAAACGATCCCATTTGGTAAACAGTACCAGATTAACGCTATTCTTCCGCTTCTTTAAGCTTTGTATCAATTCCTTCCACCTTGGGCGGTTGAAAGATTTCGCCGAATGGTCCTCATAGACCACATTGCGGATTTCTATCTTGTTGTTGATGCAGTATTTCCTCAACATCTCCTCTTGGTTCCGCTGAGAGTACCCTTTGTCCGCCTGTTCGTCGGTGCTTACCCGAATATATAGATCCGCTAAATATCCCATACCTCTAATCGAATTTTGTGCAAGAAGAGCCAGTCTTTCGGAGTGCAATGAAGTTCTTTGTCCTTCATTGGTTGCATTTGGCTCTCGATGGCTACTAATTTAACGATTAAAATCGAAGTAAAAGACTGTTAAATAGTAAAATTAGGGCTGCCTGTAGATGAGTGACCTGGAATAGAAAATGGATTGCGGTAGTTTTAAAACGGGAAAAATCAGCCTGTCCTTATTTCGTTTTTTCCGTGTTATAGTGATAGGCAAGCGTTAGGATGTCATCGGGTTTAACCTCTTCGGCTAATGTGCCGTAAAACAACAGCTTTTGCGGGTATATCGTGTGTATAAGGGATCTTTTGTCCTCTGTTTTGCTTTCTTCAAAGATGCTGTCCAACGCCATTAATTCCATGATGTCTTTTTCCAATAAGGATTCTATTTTGGGCAGGCTTCGGCAAATATTATCCAGTTTTTCTTTCAATCCGGTTAAGACCGAGTCGTATTGCCGCTTGATTTCGAGATAATCGGTTGGTTCAATTTTCTGCATGGCCAGCAGGTTACGGATATGCGATACCCTGTTCTCGTAATCCTTTAGCTGATGTAACAATTGCTTTTTTATTTTCTGCTCATTTTGGGTAAGCTCATAGTACGCTTCCGCGATGATTTTTCGGTAGATAGCCGACATCTCTTTTCTGGGGATGAACTTTCGCAACTCCCCCTCAAACACCTGGTGGAGTTCTTCAACCCTTATCCGGTAAGGGCATCCCTTACGGCAGTGATAGTAACTGTAATGATTTGTCCTTCCCTTTGATCTACTGGCGGTGAGAAGGCTACCGCAGACCGGGCATATCAGGAAACCTCTTAATGGAAAATCATTTCGGGTATTGATCTTGGGTCTATATTTCCTGCCTCTTCCGTCCAATATCTCCTGTACCTTATCAAACAACTCTTCTGATATGATGGCCTGATGCTGTCCCTGGATAAACCGGCTTTCTTCATCCTTGAACTTTGGCAGGAATATCTTTCCGCAGTACACGGGATTTCGAATCAATTGCCAAAACGCATTTTTACTACATTGCAAACCTTTTTCCCTTGCATTTTTCCAGACCTGTTCGGTATTGAATACACCCTTTGACAACTCTTCGAATGCCCAATAGAGTATGGTGGCATCCGGTTCTTTGGGAGCAATGTACTTATGCCCACCCTGGTCTATCTTGTTTTTGTAACCTACGGGAGCGAGTCCCATATAACGACCTTCCTTCTTCGCCCTTCGCATGCCGTAGAATACGTTGAGCGCGCGACGGTCATTTTCTACCTCGGGTGCGGCAAGATAAAAGGCAAGCATCATCTTGTTCTCCGGAATGGATAGATCCAACGGTTGTTCGATGGCCTGTGGTTCAACCCCGAAATCACGGAGAACATTTATCATCTGATAAGCGTCACCTGCGTTCCTGCTGAACCGATCCCATTTGGTGAACAGGACAAGATCGATTTTGCCCCGGTGTTTTTTAAGGTAGGAAAGCAGTTTTTTCCATTCAGGTCTATTGAAGGATTTAGCAGAATGATCCTCATAGACAATATTCCGTATTTCAATCCAATGATTGTCACAGTATTTTCGCAGCATTTCCTCCTGGTTACGCTGTGAATAACCCTTGTCTGCCTGTTCATCGGTACTTACGCGGACGTATAGATCAGCTCTCTTTCCTCTTTCAACGCTCATCCGATTCCAGGTATTTTGTTACCGTTATCTTTGCCAGTTTCTTCAAGAACGCCAGAAGCTTAGCAGCTTCTTCCTTGCTGACTTCAATCTGCTGCGGCCTTAACATACTGACGATTTTATCCGGTGTTACTTTTATATTTTGTGCTATTGCTTCCATAAGCTATCCTCCAATTGCCATTCATCCTGAAAGTTATAGGCAAAGGAGCCCGGACGTTGGAATGATGCAGTGATTGGCGATTAAAGGAAGTATTTGGCTAAATAGATTTCCACATTCGTTTTAGCTTTTTTGTAGCCCAAGCACATTTGCTTCCCTGCACATTCCCTCTACTGCAAAAGAGCTTGCTGGCTACCTCTGAAACAGGAAATAGAAAACCGTAACCCCGCCGCAGTCTTCCGTTTGCGTTTTTCCAATCCCTGTTCACCGGGCTTTCACAGCCCTATCATTAGTACCCAAAAGGAAATTGTCAGAATAATATTTTCCAATACGAAACCGGTAAAAAGGCAGCTAAGATGTAGTGGGCAGCCACCGCGCAAGCCCAACCAAAAGACTACGGCATAAACGGTTTCCTCCCCGGGGGGTCCCCTCCAATTATTCCGTTTCCTTTTGGTTTTGCGCCATGCCCACTCCGGTTACCTGCTTTCTTTTTTCCGGTTTTTCTTTTGGAAAAATTTATGCGAAGCGAAGCGGAGCAGACCACAACAGGAAACAGGGAACGAGGAAAAGCGAACGTAACAAAATGTCAAACTCTAAAAACAGTACGATTATGAACATCATCGGAAGACTGACAAGGGATGCGGAAGTACGTACCCTGTCAAACGAAAAGCAGGTAGTAAACTTTTCGGTAGCGGTAAACGACAGCTACCGAAACAAACAGGGTGAGCGAGTAGAACAGACCGCATATTTCGATTGCGCCTATTGGATTTCCTCAAGCGTAGCAAGGCTACTGACCAAAGGTACATTGGTAGAATTATCAGGCAGGGTAAGCGCCAGGGCGTGGACGGGCAAAGACGGTGAAACCCGTGCAGGACTGAACTTCCATACTTCACAAATTAAATTGCATGGAGGCGGTAAGAGAGCGGAAACCACACAGGCTACCCAGCAACCCGAAAACAACAAGGTAACGGTGCAGGGAACGGAGGACGACCTCCCATTTTAACAACAGTATTCATTTCATTTTCAAACATCAAAATTTCAAATATCATGGCACATAATCTGAATTTCAACGAGCGTACAGGACGTTATTCATTCTTTAGCGTACAGCAGAAAGCGTGGCACGGTTTGGGACAAATCGTGGAGCAGTACCCGACAAGCGAGGAAGCTATCAAATATGCAGGGTTAGATTACGAGGTAGTAAAATCCCCCCTGTTCACCAAAGGTTCGGGCATAATCGAAACAGCTAATGGCATAGAGATAGGCAGTAATGAACTGGAAGTCCCCAACTATTTCGCCAATATCCGCACCGACAACAATGTCGTATTGGGCGTAGTGGGCAAAGATTACCATATTGTACAGAACCGTGAAGCCTTTAATTTCTTTGATGCCATCGTAGGCGGTGGCGAAGGTATCCTGTACGAAACTGCAGGAGCGTTGGGCAATGGGGAGCGCATATTTATCACAGCCAAACTGCCCGATTATATCCGTGTGGGAAATGGCGATGACGTGACGGAAAAATACATTTTCCTGACCACTTCGCATGACGGTAGCGGAAGTATCACGGCAGCTTTCACACCTATCCGTATCGTATGCCAAAATACGCTGAATGCTTCGCTTCGCAATATGACCAATGTAGTGCGAATCAAACACACTTCAGGCGCAAAACAGCGTATCGAGAATGCCCACAGGATAATGGGGTTGGCAAACACGTTGAGCAACCAGTTAGAAGGCATTTTCAACGAATGGACAAAGGTAAAGGTGACCGACCGAGAAGTAAGAAAGCTCATCCAGTTAGCACTTTGCCCGAACAAGGAAACCCTTGACCTTATCAAAAAAGGTGCGGAAGATGAAATTTCCACCGTGTTCAAAAACACCGTGGATGATGCCTTCGCCTATGCCATGATAAGCGACACACAGCAAATGGACACGACCAAAGGCAC
The DNA here is from genome assembly GCF_000325705.1 of Echinicola vietnamensis DSM 17526. Lineage (NCBI taxonomy): Bacteria > Pseudomonadati > Bacteroidota > Cytophagia > Cytophagales > Cyclobacteriaceae > Echinicola > Echinicola vietnamensis. The sequence continues at coordinate 3,754,564 of NC_019904.1, forward strand.
GTTGTTCGGGGCGTATAATGCCGTTACAGGCTACTATCAGAATGTTCGCAATTACAGGAACGAGGAAGCCAAGTTACAGAGCATTGTATTGGGTGGTACTGCCCAACTCAAATCGCAGAAAGCCTTTGAATGGTGTAATGCCTTTGCAACAGACGGTGCGGACATCCTGAACCTTAATTAGATAATCACAGGCTACCGCCTTATTCGGTGGTAGCCTTTAAAAAAACTTTAAACGATGAACACAAATTTCTTCAATCAGATAGCGCAGTTGGAGTTTACAGGAAACCTGCAACTGACCATAGCAAAAGGAGCGGAAAACCATCTTATCGTATCGGTAATGCTCCACAATGACGGGTGCGGAGATAGTGCCTGGAATGGAAGCCCATTTTCCGAAACTGACCCGTGAAAAATCAGGAAAGAAGGGAGAGAACTTCAAGCAGATGCACCGGGTGATTATGATGTTCAAGGCCTGGCTTAGGGGCACCCACCATTCGGTCATGAACTTACAGCCATATATCAACGAGTACACTTACCGGTTTAACCGTCATAAAATGAAAGAGGGACTCTTTGAGAATTTAATGCAGAGGATGGTAGCAAAGCCTCCTTATCCATATAAGGAATTCATTTATTAAATGCCTAATTCAAATAAAATAATAGAGGTGACCGTTTAATTTCATATATTTATGCTTTTAAACAAGCAGATAATGGATGTTTTCAAAGGACAAGAGCTTATAGAGTTCAGTAGAAGGTTCCAGACCGAGTTGGATTGTAAGAAATATTTGTCCGAACTTAAGTGGAAAGATGGATTTACGTGTCGCAAGTGTGGTCATCAGGGTAGCCAGATCAGAAAGGATTACGCACGTACCTGCAATAAATGTAGCGATACAGAAAGTGCTGGCGCAGGCACCCTTTTCCATAAAGTCAAATTTGGTCTTGTAAAGGCATTTTATATCTGTTTTGAGATGAGCACAAGTACCAAAAGTCTCTCTGCGATGTATATGGCCAAACGGTATGGCATTAACCGTAAAACAGCCATGAGCTTCATGCATAAAGTACGTGAGGCCATGAAATCGAGCGGAAATCATCCGATGAAGGGAGAAGTTCATGTGGACGAATTCGTAGTAGGGGGCCAAGAAGCCGGACATACCGGAAGGAGCTATGGAGGTAAGAAAAAGAAGGTAGTATGCGCGGTAGAACTTACTGATGCAGGAAAAGTCAAACGGTTTTATGCTTTACAGATCAAGGATTTTTCAGCCAAATCACTACGTCCCATCTTTGAGAGCCACATCGACAGGGGTGCCCAAGTTCAGACAGACGAATGGAAAGGGTATCGTCCTATCAAAAATGACTTTACCATCAAACAGACTCCCAGTGAATTAGGCTTAAATTTTAAAGCAATTCACACCATGATCCATCAGGTAAAATCGTGGTTAAGGACGACGTTTTCCTGGGTAAGCAAAAGGCATATAGACCGCTACCTAAGTGAGTTTTCCTACAGAATCAACCGCTCACAGAGCAAGGACACGATCTTCCACAATTTGATCACCAGAATGGTCAGTAAGAAAAAAATCCATATTGCTGACTTAATATGATATTAACTGGTCACCTCTATAAAATAATTGAACAGTTGAATTTTATTATTTTCCAAAATCCTTTAATGTTAATCAAAATTTATTAACTTTACAATGTGAAAACATTTTTTACTAAAATATTGTCTTTCTTTTTAGCAGTTTTAATACTGTTTTCTACCTCTTCTTTTACGGTAGATATGCATTTTTGTTGTAATCAATTGGTAGATATAGCTGTTTGGAACAAAGCAAAAACCTGCACAGAAAAGGTTCAAAAGAAAGATTCACCGTTAAAGCAGTGCACTACGTTACAAGAAAAAGACTGTTGCGATAATCAAACCATCGTGAAAGAAGGAGATGACACCTTCAAGAAGGCCAATAAAATTTCAGAGATTGAAACTTTAGTTTTCTTAAACAATTTCGTCTATTCTTATATCAACCTTTTTGAAGGTTTAGAGAAAAACACAGTTCCTTTTAAGGCTTATAGGCCACCATTGCTATCCACAGACCTTGTAATTCTCAACGAGTCCTTTTTAATTTGATAGAGGTGACCGTTTAATTTCATATATTTATGCTTTTAAACAAGCAGATAATGGATGTTTTCAAAGGACAAGAGCTTATAGAGTTCAGTAGAAGGTTCCAGACCGAGTTGGATTGTAAGAAATATTTGTCCGAACTTAAGTGGAAAGATGGATTTACGTGTCGCAAGTGTGGTCATCAGGGTAGCCAGATCAGAAAGGATTACGCACGTACCTGCAATAAATGTAGCGATACAGAAAGTGCTGGCGCAGGCACCCTTTTCCATAAAGTCAAATTTGGTCTTGTAAAGGCATTTTATATCTGTTTTGAGATGAGCACAAGTACCAAAAGTCTCTCTGCGATGTATATGGCCAAACGGTATGGCATTAACCGTAAAACAGCCATGAGCTTCATGCATAAAGTACGTGAGGCCATGAAATCGAGCGGAAATCATCCGATGAAGGGAGAAGTTCATGTGGACGAATTCGTAGTAGGGGGCCAAGAAGCCGGACATACCGGAAGGAGCTATGGAGGTAAGAAAAAGAAGGTAGTATGCGCGGTAGAACTTACTGATGCAGGAAAAGTCAAACGGTTTTATGCTTTACAGATCAAGGATTTTTCAGCCAAATCACTACGTCCCATCTTTGAGAGCCACATCGACAGGGGTGCCCAAGTTCAGACAGACGAATGGAAAGGGTATCGTCCTATCAAAAATGACTTTACCATCAAACAGACTCCCAGTGAATTAGGCTTAAATTTTAAAGCAATTCACACCATGATCCATCAGGTAAAATCGTGGTTAAGGACGACGTTTTCCTGGGTAAGCAAAAGGCATATAGACCGCTACCTAAGTGAGTTTTCCTACAGAATCAACCGCTCACAGAGCAAGGACACGATCTTCCACAATTTGATCACCAGAATGGTCAGTAAGAAAAAAATCCATATTGCTGACTTAATATGATATTAACTGGTCACCTCTATAATTTGATTTTCTACATCGCAGGTTAAAATTAATCTGCATTACCTCTATAGCCAATATTTCACTTCTGGCTAACATTTGTTGTACCCTATTCTCAACAACGCCACACAATATTAATCCTGTTAGGCTAAACCTATCAGACCATTGAGCTAAACTCAATGACAATACATTCTATACTATGAACAAACCAAAAGAATTTTGGATTAAGAATATGGTCTGTAACCGCTGCTTAAAAGTAATTAAGCAAGAATTACAAGAACTTGAAGTAACAGTGCTTTCCCTTGAATTGGGAAGGTTGCTGGTAGAAGCACCAAAAAAAGCGAACAATGAAATTATCGATGCCGTTACAAGTGTACTTCACGCCAATGATTTTGAAATTGTTCAGAATGAAGAAGAAATGCTCACAGAAAGAATCAAGATTATTCTAATAGAACAATTGCAAGAGCTACCGCTACATATTAAGGTAAAAACATCTGAACTATTGGCTTCAAGACTTCATAAAGATTACAAGACATTGAGCAGATTATTTTCAGCAAATCAACAGACAACCATTGAAAAGTACTTTATCAAATTAAAAATAGAGAAAGTTAAAGAGCTCATTCAGCTTAAACAACATTCCTTTTCAGATATAGGATATTTATTGGACTACAGTAGTGTAAACCACCTGTCTAGACAGTTTAAAGACGTTGTTGGTATGAGTATGACCGATTATAAAAATACTGAAAACTGGAAACGAAGTTTTTATGATGAAATTATATAGATAACAACGAAAGTTGTGCAGATAAATGCCTGTGCCAGTTGTTAATTTTACCGTATTAAATCAAAAAAAATGAAAAAACTACTCATCACATTAGTTTTGATTCCTTTTCTGGGGATTGCACAAACTATAGAAAATATAGATTATATCTCGCCCTTTAATAATGACGTGGCTGCGATTAAAAAAGGAAACGAATGGGGATTCATTGACCGCGATGGACAATTAACCGTTGATTTTCGAAATGATTTAGTGCTAACTAAAACGGAAAATGCTGCCTATCCCATATTCAGTAATGGGAAATGCTTAATTGCCCATCAAAAAAACGGTGTTCTTTATTATGGCTATATCGATAAAACTGGAAAAACTGTCATCACTCCACAATTCCTCAATGCCAACAACTTTCAATATGGCAAAGCCTTGGTGTTAAAAGTTGAAAAAGAAACCATTGGCTATAATGACATTTTCAAAAAAGACGTGGTAAACTACCATTATTTTGAGCTTGTTATAGATGAGAATGGTAATACCATTGACCATTTAACGCAATTGGCCATTCACGTCTCGCCAAAAGATAAGAATGATAAAAATCCACCTGCCATCACATCAAAATTGATTTCGGAAAATTTGGTGGCAGTTAAAGGTAATAATAAGAAGTGGCGTATAAAAAAAATCTAATAATATTGAAAATACACATAACATATAAGAAATTCAAAAAGATTATAACCTTTTTAAAATCTGCGAATTAATAGTTGATAATCCATTCCCTCAACTATAAACATTTAGATTGTTGGGAATGGGTTTATAAAAATTAAAATAAATGTTTAACTCAAAAAATAAATTATGAAAACACTACTAATTGTTTTATCGGCAGTTGGGCTTTTAAGCTTAAACAGTTGCAAACAAGAAACAAACACTCAGGCACTAATGGAAAACCCTGAAACTCGCACAGAAGTTTTTAATGCCATTTCCAAAAATCACGACTATATGACCGAATTTATGGAAAGTATGCACGACAACCAACACGCAATGCAAATGATGCAGGGCAACAAAAAAATGATGAGCTCAATGATGCAAGGAGAAGGAATGCAAATGATGATGAAAGACAGTACAATGATGCACTCAATGATGGACGGAATGATGAATGACGGCAAAATGATGGGCACTATGATGAAAATGATGCACGAAAAAGGGATGATGAGCGAAGACTGTATGGAATCCTGCTCAAAGATGATGGGCGAAAAAGGAATGGATATGCAGGGTATGGACAAGATGGACGATATGGATAGTCCAACCAAAGGTGAGCATACCGAGCATCATTAATTTTAACTTTTAAAATAAACAACAATGAAAAATAATCACTGGATATGGATGGTCATCGGTTGTGGATTACCATTACTGTTTATCTTTTTTGCACCATCATTAGGTATAGGAAGCAGTTCGTCTCTATTCATCTTCATCCTCTTTATGTTTGCTTGTCACTTATTTATGCCTCACGGTTCACATCGCCACGGTGGGCACAATCATTCACAGAATAGACAAAGAGAAAACGAACACGGTAAAGATGTTTCAAAAACAGAACCAAAAGATGAACACAAAGGGCATCATCACCATTAAATACTAAATGATGAAACAAAAATTTCAAATAAGCGGAATCAGCTGCGGTGGATGTGTATCAAGAGTAAAAAAGACTTTAGAAGAACATCCCAATATAGAAAAAGCAGAGATCTTTTTGGCACCAAAAGGTGCTGCACTTATCACGATGAATGAAGCACTTTCTGTTGCCGAATTACAAAAGCAACTTGATGGGCTCAATGGTTATACAATTACAGAATTAAATTAACAACAACTTAAAACCAAAAATTATGCATTTTTACGAAGGACATTTTGGAGGTATGCACCTAATATGGTGGATTATATGGATTATTTTATTGGCTTGGATATTCTTTATCCCAGCAGATATCCCTTATCAAAAAACAAAGAAGGACAGCCCACTGGATATTCTTAAAAACCGCTTTGCAAAAGGCGAAATATCCAAGGAAGAATTTGAGGAATCAAAAAAGATATTAAAATCAGACAACTAACTCAAAACTTTAAAATTATGTATCGATTAAACGTAAAAAAACTCGGATTTGCTTTCGGTCTTACGGGGGCACTAATTTACTTAGGCTGTATGATAGTTATGTCAACAGCAGGTCGAGAAGCCACTATCGATTTTTTCAACAGCCTATTGCACGGTTTAGATACCACAAGCATTATCAGGATGGATGTGCCACTATGGGAAGCTGGTTTGGGAATAGTACAGATATTCATTTTAGGATGGCTAATAGGTGCCTGTATTGCGGCTTTTTATAATGCGCAAATAAAAGTCAAAAAATAAGAGAGTAAAATAAAATTTATGCAATATGTCTGGTTCATATGGTCTCTTATAATTCTTGCTCTTTGGGCAATAATCTATTTGTCAAAAAAGGGGTATAGAAAAGAAATGCTCAAAATGAGCCTTATTACTATGCCCTTTGGATTGACCGAACCTTTGTTTGTACCTGAATATTGGTTTCCACCTTCCCTATTTAATTTAGCAGAAAGAACAGGCTTCGATATTGAGAGTCTTATATTCTCTTTTGCCATTGGCGGAATTGGGACGGTATTGTATAACCTAATATTCAAAAAAAGCTATATAGATATGCCTCATACCGAACGAGGCCACCAAAGACATAAGCTACATATTTATATACTTTTTGTTCCAGCCATTGTATTTGTCATATTTAGTCTTTTCACCACGCTTAACCACATCTATTGTGGCATCATTGCAATGTTTTTTGGTGGTTTGGCAACATTGTACTGTCGCCCGGATTTAAAAGGAAAAATATGGGTTGGTGGAATCTTGTTTACCATACTGTATTTCATTTATTTCGGAAGCATCCTTCCGTTCTATCCCCAATATGTGGAGTTGTACTGGAATCTGGACAACCTGACCCATATTCTTGTTTTGAGAATCCCAATTGAAGAGTTACTGTTCGCTTTCACCTTTGGCATGTATTGGTCTGGATTATATGAACACTTGTATTGGAGAAAACTTATAAAATCGAAAGAAATGTCAACCAACTAATACATTCAAACTATGAAAATACTATTGGCCATAGATGGTTCAGATTTCAGTAAAGTAGCCATTCACGAACTTATAAAAATGACCCTATCCTCAAATAGTGAAATTCATATTATAAATGTTTATGAAGTTCCGAAAACAACCGGCCTGGGATTGCATACTATGGGCGGCAGGATAGGAAATTACATAGAAGAAATTAGAAGTAACGCTCAAAAATTGGGAAACAAAATCGTTTCAGAAGCTTTCGATAAAATCAAGGCCGAAAACAAGGCACTTACCATAACCACAAGTGTTGTTAGTGGCCTGCCCAAAAGTACTATTTATGAAAAAGCAGAAGATTGGGGTGCAGATTTAATCGTAGTAGGCTCTCAGGGTCACGGTGCACTTTCACGCTTAGTATTGGGCTCTGTATCCCAATATTTGACCACAAATGCCAAATGTTCAGTACTCATTGCAAGAGATAGAAATAAAAAATGAAAGAAAAGCAAACACATAGCATTACATTAGAATCCACTTGTAAGATAACAGATGAAATCTGTCTTCCCGATACCAAATTACCTAGTGTGGTTATCGTTGGTGGAGGATTTGCAGGTTTGGCATTGGTTGAAAAACTGAAACACAAAGAAGTTCAAGTGGTTTTACTCGATAAAAATAACTTCCATCAATTTCAACCTTTATTATATCAAGTGGCAACGAGTGCGTTGGAACCTGATAGCATAGTATTTCCATTCAGAAAACAAATCAATGGCTATAAAAATGTTTTCTTTCGTTTGGCAGAAGTTGTGGAAATTCAACCTGATTCAAATACTATATTGACCAATAAGGGAAGTGTTTCTTATGACTATTTAGTGTTGGCTACTGGCACGACCACCAATTTCTTTGGGATGGATTCTGTAGCCGAAAATAGTTTGGGGATGAAGGATATTCGCGATTCCCTCAACATCCGTCATATGATGTTGCAAAATTTGGAACAGGCAGCTATTACTTGTGATAATAAAGAACGCGACGCACTGACAAATTTTGTAATAGTAGGTGGTGGTCCAGCAGGCGTAGAAATGGCAGGAGCTTTGGCAGAGTTTTGCAAATACATCCTTCCCAAAGATTACCCAGAGTACCCTTCTTCCATTATGAATATTTATTTAATAGAAGCCATTGATGAGTTGTTAAGCACAATGTCTGATAAGGCATCATCGAAAACCCTCAAATATTTAGAGGATTTAAATGTAAAGGTATTATTAAATGAAGCTGTAAGCAATTATGATGGAAAGGAAGTCACTACCATAAGTGGTAAGACCATTTTGGCTAAAAACCTTATCTGGACGGCTGGCGTAAAAGGACAATTCCCAAATGGTATTGATGAAAAACACATAGTCAGGGGCAACCGGATTAAAACCGATGCTAATTTAAAAGTAGAAGGCTACGAAAACATTTTTGCCATAGGCGATATAGCTGCGCTTATTTCTGAAGAAAGACCCAAAGGGCATCCACAGGTGGCGCAGGCAGCAATTCAACAAGGAAAATATCTGGGTAATTCTATATTAAACCTCATAAATAATAAACCCACACAACCTTTCGAATATAAAGACAAAGGCTCCTTGGCCACTGTAGGAAAACGCAAGGCAGTTGCCGATTTGGGCAAATTTAAATTTGCAGGCTATTTCGCCTGGTTGCTGTGGTCCGTTGTTCACTTGATGTCCATAAGTGGATTTAGAAATAGATTGATGGTTGGTTTTAATTGGGCGGTTAGCTATTTCACTTATGAAAAGAGCAACCGCTTGATTATTAGAAATTTTAAGCCAAAATCATTAATCGATAATACAGAAGAATAACTAATTAAAACAAAATTTATATGAAAGAAATAGGAGTTATAGGATACGGAGTCATAGGAAAAAGAGTGGCAGATGCCATCAAATTACAAGATGATATGAAGCTTTCGGGCGTTTGCGATATAATCAGCGATTGGCGCATTCAAAATGCCGTAAGAAAGGAGTATGATATTTATGCAGCTACCGAAGAAGCAGCCAATGATATGGACTCAAAAGGAATTTCAGTAAAAGGAAGCTTACAGGAACTTTTAAAGAAATCAGATCTTGTTGTGGACTGTACACCCAAAAAAATTGCCGCTCAGAATGTCGTTATCTACAAGGAGCAAAACATCAAATTTATTCTACACGGTGGCGAAAAACACGAAACCACAGGGCATTCCTTTAGTGCAGAAAATAATTACAAATCGGCTCTAAACTTGAATGCGACAAGAGTAGTTTCTTGTAATACTACGTCTATTTTAAGAACCTTGACCGCTTTAAAAAGAGCCGATTTATTGGATTATGCCAGAGGTACACTTTTAAGAAGAGCTACAGACCCTTGGGAAAGTCATTTAGGTGGTATTATGAATACAATGGTTCCCGAAAAAGATATCCCAAGCCATCAAGGTCCAGATGCTAAAAGTGTTGACCCAGAACTGGATGTCATCACCGCAGCGGTAAAAGTACCCGAAACATTGAGCCATATGCACTACTGGAATGTGAAATTGAAAAAGCAGGCGACAAAGGAAGAAGTACTAAATGCATTTAAAACATCAAGCCGTATTAAATTAATTCGATATGACCAAGGCTTGGTCTCTAACAACACCATTAAGGAAATGTTTCTGGATATGGGAAGACCTTGGGGAGATATGTATGAAGTGGCTCTTTGGGAAGATATGCTGAAAGTACAGGGAGACGAACTTTTTTATGCTTATGTAGTCGATAACCAAGCTATTGTTATACCAGAAACCATAGATGCTATTAGAGCACTTACCGGAATTGAAACAAATGGTACAAAATCCATAGTCAAAACAAATGAAAGTTTAGGAATCTATTAAATACTATCAAAATGAAAACAGACAAGAATATAGTAGAACTTTTAGGAGAAAAAGCATCTTTCTATTTGGAACACATTTGTGAAAAAATAACTAAAGATGAGTTGCAGACCCCAAGCAAGAATAGTATAGATAAGGTGTTTGGAAATAGCAACAGAAATCCACAGGTACTTCGTAGCCTTTCCCAGTTATACAATCACGGAAATTTGGCAGGAACTGGTTATTTAAGTATCCTCCCTGTCGACCAAGGCATTGAGCATAGCGCAGCATATTCATTCTACAAAAACCCAGATTATTTTGACCCTGAGAACATTATAAAACTCGCCCTTGAGGCAGGTTGTAATGGTGTGGCGTCCACGTTTGGGGTTTTGGGTTTGAACGCCCGAAAATATGCCCATAAAATCCCTTTTATCGTTAAGATTAACCATAATGAGTTACTCACCTATCCTAATAAATATGACCAAACGCTCTTTGGTAAGGTAAAAACCGCTTGGGATATGGGAGCAATTGCCGTAGGAGCTACGATTTATTTTGGTTCAGCGGAAAGTAACCGACAACTCAAAGAAATAGCTGAGGCTTTTGAAGAAGCTCACAATCTGGGTATGGCTACCATTTTATGGTGCTATACACGAAATGAAGCTTTTAAAACCGAAAAAGAAGATTACCACGCAGCTGCCGATGTTACTGGGCAGGCCAATCATTTGGGCGTAACTATTCAAGCGGATATCATTAAACAAAAATTACCAACCAATAATTTCGGGTTTAAAGAAATAGGATTTGGAAAATATGATGATGAAATGTATAAAACGTTGACGACAGACCATCCCATAGACCTTTGTCGATTACAAGTTGCCAATTGTTATATGGGAAAAATAGGACTTATAAATTCAGGAGGCGGTTCCAAAGGAGAATCTGATTTGGTTGAGGCGATAACAACTGCCGTCATCAATAAAAGGGCTGGTGGCTCTGGGCTGATAATGGGAAGAAAAGCCTTTCAAAAACCATTCACTGAAGGGATTGAGCTCTTAAGATTTGTACAAGACGTCTATTTGGACCAAAAAATAAGTATTGCTTAATTAAAAAAAGAATGTTCGATACGGAAATAAAATCATTAAAATCACTTAACCACTACCTCCTTAAACTGGTAGAAAGCCGTCTATGGCTTAAAGTAATCATTGCTTTGTTGTTAGGTGTTGGATTTGGTCTGTTATTGAGTCCACAAAATGGATGGATTTCTAAAGAAACAGCAGATATCGCGGGGAATTGGCTGGCATTGCCCGGTGTACTATTTCTGAAACTGGTTCAAATGATTATGATTCCGTTGATTGTGGCTTCCATCATCACAGGAATCGCAAGTAATGATAAGGACAGTTTAAAAAAATTAGGTGGTGGTGTTTTACTATATTTTTTGGGCACAACAATAGTTTCGGTTAGCATTGGTACGATACTATCCCAAATTTTTAGACCGGGTCGTTTTCTTCATCAACAAGCACTAAAAGAGCATAATGAAATTACGGCAGTTTCAACTGATGAACCCGAGCTTTCCTTCGGAGTTGAAACGATTCCTGATGCCATCTCAAACCTGCTTCCTGAAAATCCATTGGCATCTATGGTAAGTGGTGAAATGTTAAGTATTGTGATTTTCACAATCATTATTGGTGTAGCTGTGCTATCTCTTGAAAATGATTTACTGCGCCCAGTAAAGCTGCTTCTAAGTGCCATTCAGGAAGTCTGTATGACGGTGGTAAAATGGTCTATGTTATTAGTCCCTATTGCTGTTTTCGGACTTATGGCACAGCTTACCTCTAGTGTTGGTTTGAGTTCTCTATCTGGCCTCACCTACTATGTGGGTGTCGTCTTGCTCGGTCTGTTATTCTTAGTAATTTTCTATTTAGGGCTAATTGTGCTTCTTGGAAAAGCAAACCCTATGCATTTCTTAAAAAAAATAAGGGACGTTCAATTATTGGCTTTTTCAACCACAAGCTCTGCCGCTGTGATGCCACTTTCTCTTCAAACAGCCGAAGAAAAACTAAAGGTGGACAAGACCATTAGCAATTTTATCATTCCCATTGGCGCAACCGTCAATATGGATGGAACAGCACTCTATCAAACGATAACAACCCTTTTTATAGCCAAGCCTATGGACTGGAAATGAGTTTGCTCAATATTATTGTGGTCATTGTAACCATCGTTGCTGCTTCAATCGGCACACCTGCCATTCCCGGAGGTGGTGTGGTGATACTCGCTTCTGTTTTGGGAAGTGTCGGTATTCCAGCCGAAGGCATCATCATTATCATTGGTGTAGAAAGATTGTTGGGAATGTTCAGGACTGCTGTAAACGTAATGGGTGACCTTACAGCTTGTATGGTTTTTAATAGGTTGTATGATATAAAAATACTGAAATTCTTAAAAAAGAAGCTTTATAACTATGGATAGTACTATAAAACATATAGGTGTATTTACCTCTGGAGGTGATAGTCCAGGGATGAATGCAGCCTTGTACGCCATTACAAAAACGGCTGAAGTAAATGGTATAAACGTAAGCGGCTTTCGAAAAGGATATGAAGGATTGATAGACGGTGACTTGGTTCAATTAAAATCACACGAATTACAAAAACTGACCCAAAAGGGTGGCACTATCCTTAAGACAGCCCGAAGCAAACGTTTTCTCGAACTGGAAGGTCGAAAAAAAGCCTTGCAAACTCTAAATGTAAACAAAATAGACGCTTTAATTGCCATTGGTGGTGATGGTACATTTAAAGGATTACTTGCTTTTTCAGAGATATGCGATATCCCATTCATAGGGATTCCCGGAACTATTGATAACGATATTTCGGGTACGGATTACACCCTTGGTTTTGATTCCGCAGTTAACACAGCCATTGAAAATATTGATAAAATAAGGGATACTGCCGAATCCCATAACCGTGTGTTCATTGTTGAAGTAATGGGAAGGGATTCGGGTTACATCGGTATTCATTCTGGATTGATGGTTGGTGCGGACGCCATATTAATTCCGGAGAGCGGTACGGACTTTATTAACCTTTTGGGTAAGGTGAAAAATTACGATAGCGAGGATGCTTTTCTAATCGTAGTTTCTGAAGGTGACGAAATTGGTGCCGATCTTGTTTCTTCAAAAATAAAGGAAGTCAATCCCAATGTCGATTTACGCATAACAAAGCTTGGCCACATACAGCGAGGTGGAAATCCTTCTGCTTTGGATAGAATGTTGGGCATAAGGCTTGGGGTGGAAGCCGTAAAATCGCTTTTACAAAGTAAAAAGAATGTAATGATCGGGATTTTAAACAATCAATTGCACTTAACCCCTTTTAATGAGGTGGTCAAGCAACATCAGGTCAATAAAGAATTGCACGAACTTTTAGAACTATTTGGAACATAAATTATGAAAACAACAATATACAGCACACATAAATTCGATAAGCCTTCCATTGAAAACGCTAATAAAGGAAAACATCAATTGAATTTTCTGGAATTTAGGCTAACAAAGGAAACCGCCTTATTGGCAGAAGGTTCAAAGGCCATAGCACTTTTCTCAAATGACGATGCCTCTTCGGAAGTTTTGGATATTTTACACAAACTAGGCATAAAATTTATCGCATTACGTTCGGCAGGTTTCAATCACGTCGATTTAGAAAAAGCAGCTGAATTGAATATAAAAGTGGCACGTGTCCCAGCCTATTCACCTTATGCCATTGCAGAACATACAATGGCTTTGATACTTGCATTAAACCGAAGACTGATTAAAGCCCACAATAGAGTGCGCGAACAAAACTTTTCATTAAACGGTCTCACTGGTTTTGACCTAAATGGGAAAACCGTTGGCGTGATTGGAACAGGAAAAATAGGGTCTGTACTCGTAAAAATACTTCACGGATTCGGCTGCAATATTCTTGCCCAGGATATAGAAGAAAGCAAAGACCTAATTGATAAATATGGCCTAATCTATTCAGATTGTGCGACGCTCTGTAAGCACGCAGATATAATAAGCCTGCACGTGCCATTAAAAGCTTCAACAAAACATTTAATAAATAAAGAGCATATAGCACTAATGAAATCTGGAGTAATGCTCATCAATACAAGTCGTGGTGGGTTGGTGGACACCAAGGCAGTTATCGAAGGATTGAAAACTAAAAAAATAGGGTATTTAGGACTGGATGTTTATGAGGAAGAAGAAGGATTGTTCTTTGAAGACCATTCCGATGACATTTTGCAAGACGATGTGATTGCACGCTTAATGACTTTCAACAATGTACTAATTACAAGCCATCAAGCTTTTTTAACCAAAACCGCATTGACCAATATTGCAGAAACAACCATATATAATCTGGATTGTTTTGAAAAACAAAAACCTTCTGGAAATGAAATTAGCATTAATTAATAGTTAAAAACAAATATTATGAAAAACATACTCGTACCAACAGACTTTTCAAAAAATTGCAATAAAGCAGAAGAACTCGGAATTGAAATGGCAAAGCTTTACAATTCCGAAATCCATTTTTTCCATTTGATGAAAACCTCTGTTGATTGGGTAAAACTGGATAAACAAAAAGAAAAAAGGTATCCCGAAACTTTAAAGGAAATTGGAGTCGTTAAATCAAAATTGCGGGAACTGGAAAAAAAGGCTGAGCACGAAGGTCTTAAATGTCGAACTTTTCTTCAATTTGATTCGGGACAGAAAGATATTTTAGAACATTCTGGTCATTTCCATCACGATTTTATAGTTACGGGAAGTAGTGGCACCCGAGGCGGTATACGTGAGTTAATGGGAAGCAACGTAGAAAAAATTGTTAGGAAAGCTGATGTACCGGTTGTTGTAGTCAAGGATGAAGAAGTATCCTTTCCTTTTAAGGATATCGTTTTTGTTTCAGATTTTCTTCAAGATGTAAGCGATGCATTTAAGCAGGTTATTTCGATTGCTGAAAAATGCGGTGCACATATCCATTTATTGAGGGTCAATACTCAGACCGATTTTAACAGTATAGAACAAGGGTTGGATCCCATCAAGGAGTTCCTGAAAAAATTCCCCGATTTGGATAACTTCTCAATGAATGTATATAACGAACAAGACGTAGAAACAGGGATAAACAATTTTTTACGATATAAAAATGCCGATTTAATCGCAATGTGTACTCACGGACGTACAGGCTTTTTAAGCTTATTCTCTAAAAGCATCGCAGAGGGTGTAACCAATCACTCCGAATTACCAGTAATGACTATTAAAATGTAACAATGAATAAATCAGTCTTAATAAAAAAATACTCTGGAGACGTCGTTGAATTTGATGTGGACAAACTCATCAATTCCCTGAAACGGTCTCAGGCAAGCGATACTGTGGTTCAGCAAATTGTTGAACAAGTTGAAGGGCAACTTTATGATGGAATTACCACAAAAAAAATCTATCAGATGGCATTCAAAATACTTAAAAGTAAATCAAGGGTAAGTGCCTCAAAATACAAGCTCAAAAAGGCGATTATGGAATTAGGGCCATCAGGATTTCCTTTTGAAAAATTTGTCGGTAAGATTTTAGAGATGGAAGGCTTTAGTACAAACGTGGGAGTTATTGTTCAAGGTAATTGTGTACAGCACGAAGTTGATGTAATCGCCGAAAAAGAAAACAAACACTATATGATTGAATGCAAATACCATAGCGACCAAGGTAGGTTTTGTAATGTAAAAATCCCATTATATATCCATTCACGGTTTTTGGACGTAGAAAAGCAATGGGAACACCAAAAAGGTCACGAGGCTAAACTTCATAAAGGAGGTGTGTACACCAATACGCGTTTCACAACCGATGCCATTCAGTACGGGAAATGTGTTGGAATGCTTATGAGCAGTTGGGATTATCCAAGAGGAAATGGTCTCAAGGACAGAATAGATAACTCTGGGCTACATCCCTTAACCGCTTTAACAACACTTACCAAAGCTGAAAAAACAAAATTATTGGATGAAGGCATCGTGCTCTGTAAAGAGCTTCACGAAAGTCCGAAGCTCTTGGAAAAAATAGGAATTGATAAAAAAAGACATAAAAAGATTCTTGAAGATTCAGAAAAATTATGTTCAGTACATCAATAAAAAACAATGCAACAATCAGTAATTCTAAATAAAAAATCAAATGAAAAAAGAAGATTCACAACAACAGAACCAATTAGATTTTGAGCCGTTTTACGAAGCTCTCGAAGACGAGCCAAAATTACTTGAAGAAGCCTTAGAAATACTATTGGATATGGTAGAGTTAGAACCCAACTCAATTAAGAAGATAGCACTTTATATCAAAGAGGATTCACGAAATCTATATAATGAGATAACAAAATTATACAAATCGAGCCAAAACCAAAGCAATACACCGTCCTGCTGTGGTGGACACTAAATAAATGCTATAATGATGACAAACAACAAAATAAACATCCATTTTTTAGGAGCGGCAGGCACAGTAACCGGTTCAAAATATCTGGTTGATACAGGAGATAGAAAGATACTGATAGACTGCGGTCTTTTTCAGGGATTGAAGGAATTGCGCCTTAAAAACTGGGAGTATCCACCCGTTAATGTTGCTGATATTGACGCTGTTTTGCTCACCCACGGCCATATGGACCATACAGGGTATTTGCCGAGATTGGTAAAGCAAGGTTTCAAAGGGCCCATTTACGGCACCAATCCCACCTTGGACATCGCAAAAATCATATTGAATGATAGTGCCAAAATACAAGAACAGGAAGCCGAACGTGCCAATAAAGAGGGCTATTCCAAACACAGTCCTGCGGAACCACTTTACGATTTAAATGATGTAGAAAAAACAATCCCTTACTTCAAAGGAGTACCACCCTCGCAATGGCTACCCATTCTCAAAGATGTGAAAGCGAGGTTTCAATACAACGGACACATCCTTGGTGCCACATACATTGAGTTAGATATACGCGGAAAACGTTTCGTATTTTCTGGCGATATAGGCAGAACAAACGATTTATTACTGTTTCCGCCATTAAAGCCAAAAGAAGCAGATGTATTATTTATTGAATCCACCTACGGAGGAAGATTTCATCCTGATGAAGTAGAAGCACTTCCACAAATTGAAAAATTGGTCAATGACACCATCAACAGAGGTGGCAGCTTGTTTGTCCCAAGTTTTTCGGTAGAACGTGCCCAATTGATGATGCTTATTTTTTGGAGGTTACTCAAGGAAAACAAAATCCCCAAAGTACAAATGATAATGGACAGCCCGATGGGTGCCAACGTATTGGAACTGTTTCATAGAACTCGGGATTGGCACAGATTGGAAGACAATGAATGTGACGAAATGTGCTCATACTTTACAGTCATTAGCAGCTATCGTGAAACAATGGAATTAAGAACAGATAACAAACCCAAAATCGTGATTGCAGGAAGCGGAATGCTCACAGGCGGAAGAATGCTTAACTATCTTGAAACACAGGCACAAAATCCAAATAACACCTTACTTTTTGTAGGCTATCAAGCTGAAGGCACTCGTGGCAGAAAATTATTGGAAGGTGAAAAAGAACTAAAAGTATATGGAAAATGGGTGCCGTTTAAAATGCAAGTAGCAGAAATTGAAGGGCTGTCGGCACACGCAGACCACGCAGAGCTTATGGACTGGATGGACAGTATAAAAAACAAACCCAAACGCATTTTCATTATACACGGTGAAAAAGAGAGTGCAGAAGCATTGCAAAAAGGCATCAAGGAAACTTATGGGTGGGATGCAGAAATTCCGCAATTATACACCATCGAAGAAATAGAATAAATCACAACAATCAAAAAAAATATGGACACACACTCAAACATATTAAAATACAAACACCTCGGCATCTATACCCAAAACGAGAATGTAGTGTATATGCGCGAAGATTGCCACGTTTGTATTTCAGAAGGGTTTGAGGCACTTACCCGAATAAGAATATCCAATGCAAATACATCAATCGTGGCAAGTCTTAATGTTTTGAATTCTGATATCTTGTTGCCCAATGAAATCGGACTATCAGATGCTGCTGCGAAAAAACTCAATGTGTCCCAAAACGATACATTGTATGTTTCCCATTTAGAACCTATAGAATCGTTAAGCCACGTCAGGGCAAAAATCTATAACAAAAAACTGGATTATAAGGCCTATAACAACATCATAACCGATATCGTTGAAGGCGATTATTCCAACATCCATCTTTCGGCATTTATTACTGCCTGTGCTGGCGACCGAATGGATATTGATGAAATAAGTGACCTTACTAAAGCAATGATTGCTTCCGGAAAGCAACTGAACTGGAACAAGGATATCGTGGTCGACAAACATTGTATTGGTGGTTTACCAGGCAATAGAACAACCCCATTGGTAGTAGCCATTGTTGCCGCGTATGGGCTTACTATGCCAAAAACATCCTCACGGGCAATCACTTCACCAGCAGGCACAGCAGATACAATGGAAGTACTGACCAATGTTACGCTCTCTTCCGAGGAAATAAAGACCGTAGTAGAAAAAGAAGGCGGATGTTTTGTTTGGGGCGGTACAGCGCAGTTAAGTCCTGCCGATGATGTGCTCATTAAAATTGAAAAAGCCTTGGATATTGATAGCGAAGGTCAGCTCATTGCTTCAGTACTCTCTAAAAAGGCAGCAGCTGGTTCTACTCACGTGGTCATTGATATTCCCGTGGGAGAAACCGCCAAGGTTCGCAGTACCGAAATGGCAGAAAAACTAAAAAATCATATGGAAACTGTTGGAACTGCTGTTGGGTTGAATGTAAAAGTTGTAGTTACGGATGGCACTCAGCCGGTTGGAAGGGGTATCGGTCCAACATTAGAAGCCATAGATATATTAAAAGTTTTGAAAAATGAGGAAGATGCACCTAAAGACTTAACAGAAAGAGCGTTGCTTTTAGCTACTGAACTATTAGAACTTTCTGGAAAAGTAGAAAAAGGGAAGGGACTGGAAACCGCACATAAAATTCTCAAATCTGGAAAAGCATATGAAAAATTCATAGCCATTTGTAAGGCGCAAGGTCAATTTTCAAAACCAGTTTTAGCACCTTATAAAATTGAAATTAAAGCTGAAAAGTCAGGCGTTTTGCAACGAATTGATAACCGAAAAATCGCAAAACTTGCCAAGCTTTCTGGAGCACCACAATCTAAATCGGCAGGGATTCTTTTGAATGTCCATTTAAATGAAAAAATTGAAATAGACCAATTGTTATATACCATATATGCTGAATCCAAAGGCGAACTCAACTATGCTCTGGAATATAAAAACAACCATAATGACATCATAACTATAATTTAAAAAACTATGAAAACAATATTATTCAGTCTTCCCGGAAACGAAAAACTCACAGAACTAATGGCTACAAAAATGGATGCTGAAGTGGGCAAAGCCACTTTGCGCAACTTCCCTGATGGAGAATCCTATACACGTATCTTATCTGATGTTAAAGACAAATGTGTGGTACTGGTATGCACCTTGCACGAACCGGACGAGAAACTGTTGCCTCTATATTTTTTAAGCCACACAGCCAAATCATTGGGAGCAATGTGTACCTGTTTGGTAGCACCCTATTTGGCGTATATGCGGCAGGACAAAGTATTTAATGAAGGTGAAGGAGTGACTTCTGGTTTCTTCGGAAAATTGATTTCTGGTTTCGCCGATAGCATTACCACAGTTGACCCGCACTTACATAGAATTAGCTCGTTGGGTGAAGTGTATCAAATTCCCAACAAAGTGATTCACGCTGCCGATGCCATTTCAGATTGGATCAAGGAAAACATTGAAAACCCGGTACTTATCGGACCTGATTCGGAAAGTGAACAATGGGTTTCAGAAGTCGCCAAAAATGCTGGAGCACCATTTATAGTATTACAAAAGATGCGCCACGGTGACCGTGATGTAGAGGTCTCTGTTCCCGATGTGGATATATATAAAGATGCTACACCCATTTTGGTAGATGATATTATTTCCACAGCCCGAACAATGATTGAAACCGTACAACATTTGAAAAAAGCAGGAATGAAACCTCCTATCTGCGTAGGCATTCACGCCGTTTTTTCAGGAAATTCCTATAAAGATTTATTGGGTTCCGGGGTGGAAAAAATAGTGACTTGTAATACCATCCCGCATCCTTCAAATGGAATAGATTTAAGTGATATTATGGCAAAAGAGGTGAAAAAATTAATGCACCAGATATGAGAAAACAAGGATTTATAGTATTATTTATCTTATTCAGCATCACAGTGAATGGACAAACTGAAATGCTTATTGGACAGATTTCGGGCAGAGTTATCGTTCGGGAAAATTTTGATGAAAAAGGCTCTTTTTTAAACAAACAAACTTTTGAAGCTGGTGAAACAATAAAGAAAAATGGATCCTATGAAATTGAAGTAGTTACTGAGTTGTTTGATAAAGACAAAAAATTGACCGACAAATACACTACAACCTATCGCTGTAAGCCTGATGAAGCAAGTGTAATGGTAATAGCTTTTCCATTCTCGAATCCAAAATCAAAGGAGACCGAAATTAATACCACCTCTAAAAAATTTAAAGACCTCTACGATTTGGACAATCTTGAAGATATAGAATTGGAAATGACTTTTGATTCAGGACTGCTGGATTTTTTTGGTTCAAAAAGCATCATAAAGATTTACGACCGAACATTGAAGGACAACAAAACCAACATTAATTCAAAAATAAATATTAAGGCCTATGCGTGGGGCATTCGCATTAAACAACTCAACTATACCGTCAACGAAAAACTAAACAGGAATGGCCTATTGACCTTTCAGAAATTTACAGAAGAAGACAATAGTTATTTTACAATGACTTATAAATAGAACGAAAATGAACAACTACGACACCCTTTCAGAAGCCATAAACGATTTACAGCGAAAAGGTTATACATACGATTTTAACCTAAAACCAGAATGTTTGGAGTGTGCCTCACTAAAAATTGAAATACACCCAGAAGATTTTAATGTTGACGAGATGCATCGTTTTGAAGGTATGAGCAGTACCGACGATAACAGTGTGCTTTATGCTATTTCATCAAAAAATGGGATTAAAGGACTTTTGGTAGATGCCTATGGCGTCTATGCCGAAAACATTTCGGAAGCTATGAGAAAAAAATTACGATAACACTTAAACAAGACAATAATGGAAAATCACGAACACCACAATCACGAAGAAATGGACCATTCTAAAATGGACCATTCGAAGATGAAACACAAAAAAGAAGACCATTCTAAAATGAACCACAAAGGTGGGGACCATTCGGGTCACAATCCGGGTCACGGTCAAATGGGTCACGACCATCATAAAATGATGATTGCGGACTTTAGAAAACGGTTTTGGGTAACACTCGTGCTTACCATCCCCATATTGTTCTTCTCACCAATGATACAAGAATTTTTTGGTTATGAATTTTTACTTCCAGGAAATCCATACATCCTTTTTGCACTTTCCACTATTGTCTATTTTTATGGTGGTTGGCCATTTTTAAAAGGGTTTTGGTCTGAAGTCAAAAAAGGTGCACCAGGAATGATGACCTTGATTTCTATGGCAATTTCCGTAGCTTATTTTTATAGTACAGCTACTGTATTTGGCTTAAGAGGTGAAGACTTTTTCTGGGAACTATCAACACTTATAGCCATAATGTTGCTTGGTCATTGGATAGAAATGAAAAGTGTTTTGGGTGCGTCAAAAGCGCTGCAGTTGTTGGTGAGTATGATGCCTGCGGAAGCCCACAGGGTGAAGGGAGATACTATTGAAGACATCCCTCTTGAAGATTTACTAAAGGATGATGTGATTTTGGTTAAACCAGGTGAAAAAGTTCCTGCTGATGGGATTATAGTAGACGGTTCAAGTTACCTGAACGAATCTATGCTTACAGGCGAATCCAAACCTGTAAAAAAAGATGAAAACGATAAGGTTATTGGTGGTTCGGTAAATGGTAACAGTACCTTAAAAGTAAAGGTTGAGCATACTGGAAAAGATAGCTTTCTCAACAAGGTCATCAAAATGGTCGAAGAAGCGCAAAAAACCAAATCCAAGATGCAAAATCTTTCAGACAGGGCTGCAAAATGGTTAACCTATATCGCTTTGGCTATTGGTTTTGGAACATTAGCGGTATGGCTGATTTTAGGCTTTCCATTTGTCTATGCTTTAGAAAGAATGGTTACCGTTATGGTCATTGCTTGTCCACACGCATTGGGTCTTGCCATTCCCCTTGTGGTTGCGATTTCTACGGCAGTATCTGCTCAAAATGGATTGCTTATCCGAAATAGAACTGCTTTTGAAGAGTCAAGAAAAATTTCAGCTTTGCTTTTTGATAAAACAGGAACACTAACCAAAGGTGATTTTGGTGTCACTCGAATCGAATCTGTTAAAGAAGCTTATTCAACAGAGGAAATTTTAAGACTTTCAAGTGCATTGGAACAAAGCTCAGAACACCCCATTGCAGTTGGTATTATTAAAAGAGTTAAAGAAGATAACATTACTATTCCAAAACCTGAAAACTTTAATGCAATTACAGGAAAAGGTGTAGAGGCAAATGTAGATGGTAAACAAGTGAAGGTGGTCAGCCCTGGTTATTTAAGGGATGAAAAAATCACTATTCCTGAAGATGCTTATAGTGACGCTGCTGAAACTGTTGTATTTGTATTAATAGATGGCCAGCTAGCAGGATACATTGCTCTTGCTGATGAAATAAGACCTGAATCTGCGGAAGCTATAAAAATATTCAAAAAAAACAATATTAAAGTCTTGATGGCAACTGGCGATAATGAAAAAACCGCTAAGGCTGTGAGTGAAAAACTTGGATTGGATGGTTACTACGCCGAAGTATTGCCACATCAAAAAGTTGAAATTGTAGAAGAGTTACAGAACAAAGGCGAATTTGTAGCGATGACGGGTGATGGTGTAAATGATGCGCCCGCACTTGCCAAAGCTGATGTGGGAATTGCAGTTGGTTCAGGTACGGACGTTGCCGCCGAAACAGCAGATATCATTCTGGTCAACAGTAACCCACAGGATATTGCCAACTTAATTCTCTTTGGAAAAGCCACCTACAATAAAATGATTCAGAATTTGATTTGGGCTACAGGATATAATGTAGTGGCTATTCCTTTAGCAGCCGGTGTATTATATTCTTCAGGCTTTGTTTTAGGACCAGCTGTAGGAGCGGTATTTATGAGTTTAAGTACGATTATAGTGGCCATTAATGCGCAACTATTAAAGCGAAAAATCGGTAAAAAATAAATGAACCAAAAAGAAAAACTCAACAGCATATCTTTAATCCTGTTGAGTTTATTTGTAGTGATGTTGGGTTATGGTATTTTATTGCCAACCCTTCCCTACTATACCGAAAGATTAGCTTTAAAAGACAATCTCGACACCGATTTAATCAACTTCCATATTGGGTTGCTTACCAGCATTTATCCATTATTTCAATTAATTTTTGTTGTCGTTTGGGGGAAGTTATCTGACAGATATGGTCGTAAACCCGTTATTATTATTGGTTTGATTGGCTTTGTAATAATGCAATTGCTAACTGGGCTTGCAACATCACTAACGATGCTATATATCGCTCGGATTTTTGGTGGTGTTTTCACTTCATCAGTTATTCCTGTCAGCAACGCATATTTAAGTGATATTACTTCAGAAAAACGTAGAACGAAGATAATGGCCTGGTCTGGTGTAGCCATTAGTTCAGGGGTTATTTTTGGACCCGTTATCGGTGGCTTTCTTTCGCAATCAGACCTTCATTTTGAGTATGCAATTGGTCAACTACATTTGGGTCGATTTTCCACACCTTTTTTATTCGCTGCATTATTAGGTTTTATTGTTTTAGTCATTGTTGTAAAATGCCTGAAAAATTCAGTTCGCATCCATAAATTTACAACTCAAAAATTCACTTTTCGCTTCTCGTTCAGCCAATATTTTCTTGTTCTATTGGCGCTATCATTTGTCATCCAATTTGTAGTGACCTTGTTTGAAACTGTTTTTTCAATCTACGGTAAAGACGAATTAGGGTTTAACAGCAACCAGGTTGGTATTGGTTTTATACTGTGTGGTTCAATAATGGCTGTTTTGCAGCCTGTATTTGCGAGTTATGGGGAAAAGATTCTATCTACTAAAAAGCAAATTGGCTTTGGGTTATTCATTTCAGGAATTTCATTAATTGCCTTTCCTTTTTTCAAAAATGAATTTGTTGTGTACGGTTTAATTGTGGTGTTTGCTGCTGGTGGTGCTATGGTTACACCTAATTTGTTGTCTGCGGTATCCTTGTTATCCAAAACAAATACAGGGCGAAATATTTCAATACAAAGTTCAACAAACAGCGTTGGTCAGATTTTAGGTCCCGTTTTAGGAACTTGGTTGGTTACCGGTGGTTTTTATTATCCATTTCTAATTGCAGGAAGCATTATTTTAGTTGCTATTGGTTTTCTCATTTTTCTTAAAAAACCTCCTATTTAAAAAAATGATAATTCACCACAATCATTTTAAAAAAATTGCAGGTTCTGAATTTGAAGGACGGATACAAATTCCTTACATTCTGTTCAGATTCTAAAAGGTTAAAGAAGAGGAGGCAGTCTCTTTTCTTGAATATACCATAAGGCTATTTAAAGCAAAATCTGCTCTCGCTCTTCTTCACTTAGATTATATTATACAAACATAGGAGAAGCAAAAGAACGCCGCTTGGTTAGAACTGAATAGATATTGCTTCCACTATCCTGGCGTTGTTGGAGTGCTGTTTGCAAGCAAGTTTTTAACCACTTTATCGCCTAAAAAATCTTATCGTATTATTGAACCGACTATTTCGGGCTATGAATTTCGGTGGTTTGCTGTTCCTTATCGCTTTTCATTCTGGAATACGACCATAGAAAAAGAATGCCGATGATAATCAGCGCATATGCGAGCCATTTGCCGATACGTTCCAATAAACGGGTGAATACTGAAGATTCAAAGCTCGAAAAGCCTTCCACACCAGCCATATTGCGGCGGTAAAATTTCCTGCGGCTTATCCAGTAGATAAGCCCAATCCCCACCACAACGGGAATAATACCAAGCATTAATTGTGAAGTTACTGCATCCATTGCATTGAGCTGATAATCCAAGTAAATTTAAGGAAAAACCTCCTATTTGGGGAGCAAAAAATGAAAAAAGCGACCTGTAAATAAGGATACAAGTCGCTTTTTTGATTGATTTCGGAAGCCTTTAATCACTATTGTTAAACCGGAAACTCAATTGTTTCTCGTTACCGAAATTATCCGAAATCCACACCTCAAACGATTGTGATACGGTGGATGCCGAGGTGTAATATAATCGGAACTGCTCTGCTGGCAAAGGGTATAAATCATTGGGCAGGTATGGCGGTTCATCGTAATACCGCAAGTTTCCCTGTCCGTCAAACTGGAAGTAGCGGAGAAAGTACCGGGTATCTGCGTAGTTGCCGTTTCGCTGTATCGTTACCCTGATCTCCACGGTACTGCCATTTGCCACCTCATTGGGTACGGGCATTACATCGACTTCAAAGGGAAAGTCGTTCTGGATTTCGAGTTCGTCCTTTTCACAAGAAAACAAAACCACTGAACAAATGAACATTGCTGCAAGCATAAATGTAGCTTGAAAATGCAGACTGTATTTTCTGAATAATCGTTTCATCATAAGTCATTTTAAAAGTTAAATCGTAATCCTACGCCTGCCGATGGACGGAACTGCTCCAGATCCGTTCCCCAAAGAACTTTTGTACGTCCTTGTATGAGGAATACAACCTGGTCGGACAGGTATGTTTCTAAACTGAGCCGTCCGCCTGCGCCGTAAACGAAGTTGTCTTCACTTAATATCCTCGCACCGTCGTATAGCATTTGCTCACCTCGATTGATGTTTTCATAGCCGACAACACCTGTAATTCCAAGATTGAATGTGAAATTCTTCCGGGTATCGCCCAACAAAAAGAAGCTGTAACCACCTTCTGCCATGTAGGTTTCATGTGGTATGCGAAGGTCTTTATAGTCGTAATACTGGTGAGCATATTCCAAAGCCCAAAGCTGGTAGTTCCCGTTTTTGCCATTTACAGTCATGCCGATTTGGAGGTAATAATCGTTTCCGATTTTGTCATTGGATAATACACCGGCGCTTACTTCCAATCCTTTCTGCTTGGGCAACATCCGTTGTGCCTGTGCCATCGTGATGCCCAAGAGCGTGAACATCACGGTATAGATATACTTTTTCATATTTCGCTGTCAAAGGGTTATCAAATTTTCAGGTGCATGTCGTCAATCAGACGAGCCTTGATCAAATCCAAATTTTCCACCTGAAGTGTTTGATGCCTACCTCCGTTCTTCTCAAAAATCTCAATCTGGAGAATCTTGTCATCGCCGATGGTAAACTGATCCAAGAGGAATACATTCTGCTCCGTCATATTTCCTGAAATTCCTCCCAATGGCTTATAGGTACGGAGTGGTATCAGTGGTCGCTCCTGCACGACGGTACGTTTAGCGACTTGTTTGTCCACTACCTTGAAATTGATGAAATCAATCTCGAACGGCACATTGCTTTTGTTCCGGATCTCCGTATGGTAATAGTATTTACCGTTATGGATATAAATTCCCTTCAGGATGAACTGAATGCCGAAGCTTTTAGCACCGATGTGCTTTATGATGCGCTTATCCTTTTTGTAAATGGTTTCCATTAGCAGACCTGCAAGCGATGGCGAGCTGCTTCCCAGCTCTTCAAACAGAACGTCGTTTCCATTCGCTTTCTCCACGGCTTTCTGCATGGTAAGGAGGTCGTAGCTCAAAGCCAGTGGATTGGCACTGTAATGGACATTGAAACTGTAGAAACGTCCGTCATTGGTAATGACCGAAAAATTGGTTTCCTGTTCAAAATCCTTTACCGAGGCCTTTACACGTAACACGTTTTCCGCATCGTCCGCTTTTCCGGCAATCAGGTACTCACTTCCCAAATCCACGTAACGTATAGCGGTCGGGAAAATCAAATGCGAAGTCTTATCGTAGGTGACTTCCATCTGGTACGGTTCTATCTTGCCCAGGGCAAGAGGTTTTCTTGTCGCGTTGTCCTGTGCAAATGACGGCATGGCAAAGCCGATGATCAGGGTTATTGCTCCCAGTGTTTTAAAAAGACTGTTCATTGTTTTACTTATTTGAGTTTAACATTATTGTTTAGGGACGAGGAAGAGCTGGTGCCCTGCTTTAAGGGTGACTTTCGGTGTCCTTACTTTCTTGGAGAAATAGCCGGATATGCCCTGCACCACACCACGACTGAGGTCTGCGGCCATCTGCTGTCCGGCGGATTGGGTAAGCATCAGGCTTGTTCCCGAAGTCTGGCTCATATTACCCGCCATTTCGGTCAGTGCATTCATTTCCGGCGAATACGGAACGTGCAGACCTTGCTGTCCATCCAGATCATAAATGGCAATATCCACCGGCATGATATTGCCTTCCAGTTCGATGGAAGATACATTCAATTGTAAGCGGCCGCCCTGAAACTTGGCATTTGCCGTTAAAACAGTCCCCTTGGGGATCGTACGATCAGGTGTTTGGGCAGACTCCAATAAACGAAGCCGAACTCCACTTTCACCGGTAATGGTCTGCGTTTCATGTACACAGGCTTTGATACTGTTTTTCGATTGTACCACCTGCCCGACGGAACCCGTAGTAAAGAAACCCCTGTTTCGGGATTCACTCCAATCGGCTAAAAAGGTACTATCCGCTGGTTCACGGTACAGTGCGGATACCGTGTTTTTCCTTGTTGGCGTGAATGCGACAAAATGTACCTTTTGTGTAGGAGCAGCGACTTTGGCTACACCGTCAGCTGACACAGCTTGTCCCGCATTCGTGCCTGAAGGAAGGTATTTTGCAGCCATCTGATAGGATTTCTCCATCAGCGCCAATTGGTCATCCACAGTGACGGCGGGTGGTACCTCTTTTTCCGCCAGCTGTTCTTTCAATTCATCTAGTTGCCTGCGAAGTTCAGCTGTTTCGGTATCATCTTCCTGATAAAAGGATTCTAATGTATTCTGTGCATAACGATAGCTGCTGAGTGCCGGATTACCGGACCGTCCGGCGCTTCTACCACCCGTATAGCTGTAATTTTCGTCTTCTTCGGGAAATTCCTCCATTGGTTTTTCCTGGTCATTGGTATTCCAATAATCCGAAAGTGTTGCCATCGCATTGCGTTTTTCCTGTTCCTTACGTTCCATCATTTCCTGCTCATAGGCTTTGCCTTTATCGGCGGGGAGTCCTGCTCCTGTAGCTTGGGGAACGGCATCGTTGATCCCGACATTTTCGACCTCCTTTTTATCGGAGGATGGTTTAAATATCAGGTACATACAACCGAGAAATACGACCCCCATCAAGACGAATATGAGGGGCTTTTTGAACTTTTCGGTTTTGTTCTGTGTGCTGTCCTGCAGCATATCTTTGGTTGTTCCCGGATCACCCTCGGTCACCCGGACAACCGTTCTTTGGTTCTCATTTTCTTTCATCAGTCTTATCTTTTGAGTTTGTGAATAATGTATCCTGCAAGCTTGCAGGGCTTTCGTTCTTTTTAAGAACAGGGTTTTCGATATGCTCAATGACCATATCGTTGGCAGACTTTCCTGTATCGAGCCAGACACTGGTAATTACTCCGGCGGTAAGCATCAGGTAACCTGTAAAAAAGTATAAGGTGTACCTACGCTGTTTTCGAACGGGTAAGGCTTTCCAGTGCTCGTCCAGCCTGTCAAAATACCTGTCCAGATTTGCTCTGATCTTTTTCATACTATTTCTGTTGTTATAGCTTGAAACGCTTGGGGCTTAGATCTACTTTTTGCTTCGGTACTTCGTTTACCAAAGCCACTGCTTCTGCTGCTTTTGGGACGGTAAACACCGATAGGTTAGTCAGCTTTGATTGTTTCAATAGTTGACCAAAGCGGTCTTTCTTCGTAATCTCCATGCTGTCGACGAAGAATTTGTTGTTCAGGTATTTCACCCACATATTACATTCTATCCGTGGCTTGTCTTCGCCAGCCCAGAGCAGGTAGCTCGTCAATAGCAATTCCCTTTCAGGCAGATGATCATTACCTTTTTGACAGCTTTCAAGGTATTCCCCTATGCTTTCTTTTAATTTCCCCGGATATGCACCCTGTGTGTGGAAATAGCCGTTATATCCTTTGTCAGTAAGGATTTTCGCGAATGTGTTTAAATCTGATAATGCTTCCATTACATTGTTTTTTTAGCGTTCAATCACTTCCATATCCCTATTTTCCATGACGGCAAACTTTTCGATGTTAAACCCTTGGGGATTGTTGTCCGAGCGGACGGAATTGACGAGGTAACAGGAAGTAATCAGGTTTCGCCGGGTCACGTTGCTCGATCGGATGATGAACTGTTTGGCATAGGTTCGTACCGAATAAGGATAGTTGTCGAAATTGCACACCACGCTATCCACTTCAATGCGCTGTTGGACATTCCCCGATATGATCCTACCGTAATACCCCTTTTCTGAAAGGTCTTTGTAATAGTTAAAGGCACTTTTATCGGCAAGGTTAAATGCCCGGTTCATATTGCTTTCGATGGCATTCCTGTCAGGTGCCAACGTAAAGAACAGTTCGTGAAAGCGCCTCACGTGCTCCCGAGCCTCAACCGGACGGTTGATACTTGCATCCTGTGACAGCGCCAACATCAATGACTTTCCACTGTCCAGCACATAGATTTTCTGGCGTTGCTGCTCTGCGAAGTGATAGGATTTCCATACGGTATATCCCACCACTCCAGTGCAGAGAACGGCAAATACGATTGCGTACAAGCGTATCTGGCGGAAGCTGTTTTCGATATTTCTTAGCGTCTTAAATTCCATTTTTTACGGATTAATCGTTTTACATTATTTGAGTAGCTGACCGCCGATGTTTCCAGCTGCTGAACCTGCTCCGGCACTTGCGACATTCCCTGCTTTCATTGCGGTCTGGTTTACGTTACGGGTAAAGTTTCCTGCGCCACCTGCCTGGATAATCCAACCTGTTACCGTCGGGATAGTGAAGTATCCCACGATTCCGATAATCATAAAGATGATATAGACGGTATTGGAGGTGTCGGGAATGAATGTCGGGTCGGCAAGCTTTTCGATATCCTTTTCGACGATTAGGGATTGAATCTTGGAGAGCATGGCACTAAACAGGTCTGCAACGGGCAGCCATAGGTAGACACTGATGTACCTCGTAAGCCACTGCGTGAGCGTGGACTGAAAACCGTCCCATACGGAAATAGCAAAAGCTATGGGACCGAGTATGGACAGGACGATCAGAAAAAAAGTACGTATGGTATCGATTACCAATGCTGCCGCTTGAAACAGAATTTCCAGCAGTTCCCGGAACCAGTTTTTGACTGCCTGTTCCATATTGTACATGCCCCGCTCGATGTACATGCCCGACATCGTCATTAAATCGGATGGTGACCAGCCCAATTCGTCCAGTTTTTTATCAAACTCCTCATCAGATGCCAGATAAGCGGTTTCAGGATTTCTGAGCATCGCTTCCCGTTCCAACAGGTCTTTTTTCTCCTGTAATTCGGTCATATCAAGCACTTGGTCTTCGAGGATAGTATGCGTACCCTGCACTACAGGGCTCAACACGGCATTGATGGTTCCCAGCACGATGGTCGGAAAAAACATAATGCAGATGCCCAAAGCAAAAGGACGGAGCAAAGGGTATATATCAATCGGCTCTGCCTGGCTCAATGCCTGCCATACCTTGATGGCCACATAGAATAAAGCCCCCAAACCTGCCAACCCTTTGGCTATTGCCGCCATATCGGCGGACAGGGGCAGCATCTCATCGTATAATGAGCGCAGGACTTCGTGTAGATTACTAAACTCCATGGCTTACCAGTATTTTTGGTTAGCCGTTCCATAGAGTTCCAGCACCTGGTGGGTATTGTTCTGTTTTTTGGCTCTGAGATAACTTACGGAGATGTTCTTGGTGGTATAGTAGCGCACCAAACTGTGGTATTCCTTAACCTCTTTGTACACCCGGTCGATAATATCCATCCGTTCCTTATCATTCAGCGACAGGCTTGTGGCACTTACGATCTGTTTGAGTTCCTTCAGCAGTTCAGTACTTTCATTAAGCAATGCGGAATAACCGTTGGATATGGCTGTTAATTCCTGTGCGGAAAAATTCGGGTCGTTCATCATCTTGCCGAAATTCTGTACATACATCTCGGACACGTCACCCACCAAGAGTACCGTTTGCTGTACTTTTCGGGCATCTTTGACCAGGTTACTTACCGCTTTCAGCTTGTCGTAATATTCTTTACCCTGCTTATAGACCTTTTCAACTTCCTTGAAATTTTTCACCACATTACTTACCGTGGAGGAAGTCTGTACGATCTCATTCGCGCTGTTGAGAATACCCGAAGCCAGATTTGCCGGGTCGGTTACTACAAACTGGGCTTTTGCGGACGGTGCTACGGCAAGCATGATTGCCGTACACACCAAATACATGATCTTCTTCATTGTTTCTGATTTTTAAAATGTTAATGACTATTGATTTACTTTATCCCGCCTTTGCATAGCGATGTGCTTAATAGCGAGTTCTACATTGCCATCCAGTTCGGAAGCAAGCTGCATCACTTCCATCTTTTCGGTTTCTTCCGTGGTATAAGCCAGATATTCTTCCAGACTAACCTCCGTGGCATAGACTGCGGAGTGCGTACCACCCAAGCCAATCCACACCTCTTTATAAAGCCGGCTTGGGTCATTATTCATGTTGATGGAAAGTACCTGTGCCTTTTCTTTATCCGTTAGCCCGAGCATGGTCTGGATATCGTCAAACTTGTTCATGTACTTGCGCTGGTCAAGCAGGATTTTGCAATCACTATTGTTGATGATACTCTCCTTGACGATGGGTGACTGGATGATGTCGTCCACTTCCTGCGTAACCACGATGGCTTCACCAAAAAACTTTCTGACGGTCTTAAAAAGATACTTGATGTACTCTGCCATTCCCTCTTTTGCGATGGCTTTCCAGGCTTCCTCAATCAAAATGAGCTTTCGTATGCCTTTCAGCCTACGCATCTTGTTGATGAAAACCTCCATAATGATGATGGTCACAATGGGAAACAGGATTTTGTGATCCTTAATGGCATCAATTTCAAACACAATAAAGCGCTTGGAAAGCAGGTCGAGTTGCTTGTCGGAGTTGAGGAGGTAATCATACTCACCGCCTTTGTAGTAAGGTTCCAGTACGTTCAGGAAGCCGGCGACATCAAAATCCTTCTCCCTGACCTGTTTTTCCTCCAGTATCTTCCGGTAATCCCTTCGTACATATTCATAAAAACCATTGAAAGATGGATATTCATCACTTTGCCGGATTCGTTCGATATAACCGCTCACGGCATTGGACAGAGCTACCTCTTCGGAACGGGTTGGCGGCTCATCATCACGTTTCCAAAGTGTCAGTATCAAAGTTTTGATACTTTCCCTTTTCTCAATGTCAAATACACCATCATCGGTATAGAAGGGATTAAAGGCAATGGGATTGTCTTCCGTATAGGTGAAATACACTCCGTCTTCGCCTTTGGTTTTCCCCTTGATGAGTTCACACAATCCCTGATAGGAATTACCGGTATCCACCAATAGCACGTGAGCGCCTTGCTCGTAATATTGCCGTACCATGTGGTTGGTAAAAAAAGATTTCCCCGAGCCAGACGGACCAAGAATAAACTTGTTCCGGTTCGTGATGATGCCACGTTTCATGGGCAAATCCGAAATATCCAAATGGAGGGGTTTTCCGGTCAGGCGGTCAGCCATTTTGATACCGAATGGCGAGGGTGAACTTTGGTAATTGGTTTCTTCGGTGAAGAAACACAAAGCAGGCTCGATGAAAGTGTAAAAGCTTTCTTCACTCGGAAAATCGCCTGCATTGCCCGGCATTCCTGCCCAAAACAAGGTAGCGACGTCCGTGGTGTTGTGCCGCGGCTTACATTCCATTAATGCCAATGCGCTACCGCAATCGTTCTTGAGCTGCTTCAATTCGCCAGGGTCGTCCGACCAGGCCATCACATTGAAGTGCGCCCGGATAGATGATAGCCCGAAGCTGTGGGCTTCGTTCAGGTAGCGCTCAATCCATTCTTTGTTGATCTGATTGGCACGGCTGTACCGAGCCAGCGAGTGCATATTCCTTGCGGACTTTTCAAACTTTTGCAGGTTGTCTTCGCTGTTGTCCAAAAACAGGTACTGGTTGTAAATGTGATTGCAGCTAAGCAGTAATCCCACGGGAGCAGCAAAAGACAACTGACAGTCACTACGGTCAGTGGATAATTTTTCATATCGGGTATCCGCCGATACCGTTGGTGGAAGGTCGTCTGTATCGGAAAGCGTATGCAGGCACAATCTTTTGTTACCGACACGGACTTCTTCACTTCCCAATGCAATATCCTGCATGGGTGTACCGGCTTCCTTTGATAATGTAAGGTACTGTTCCAGCAATCCCTGTTTTTGATCGGTACCAACGATATCTTCTTCACTTAGCCGTTGCAAGCTTATAAAGCCACTATCGTTCACGATACGCTCAAACTGTGTCACGGCTTCCATGAATCGGTGTACCGTTTCCTTATTTCTGATTTCCTTTGGGATCAGTGTGCCTTTGCAAAGCGAAGAGAAATTGCTCTGCATCCGCATACGCTCTTTAGTGGTCTTGGTCAGGAACAGGTAGCAATAATGATTCAGGAACGGACGCTCATTGAAATGACGTTGGTAGGATTTGCCTAAAAAGCTAAAACCATCCTTATCCAAATCGGGATTATAACTTTCCTTGATGTACCAGTCCTGTTTGTGAACGACTGTAAAAT
This sequence comes from Echinicola vietnamensis DSM 17526, assembly GCF_000325705.1. Lineage (NCBI taxonomy): Bacteria > Pseudomonadati > Bacteroidota > Cytophagia > Cytophagales > Cyclobacteriaceae > Echinicola > Echinicola vietnamensis. Next base: position 3,788,209 of record NC_019904.1, read on the forward strand.
CCGATAAGGTCTTGATGGCCTTGTGCCAGGTGGAATGAACGGCCTCGTATTCCGCAGAAGCTACGGTAAACAATTCCGGCAATCGCACCTCAAAACAGGCAGTGATATCCGCATCCTTTGAAAGGATGCAATTATTCTCTACTGCCAGTAAAGGGAACTTGCTTTCCAGTGTGGAGGTCTTTGCTACATTTCTCATACGGCACCGGATTTAAGGGGAAACTTTAAATAGCGGCGTACAGGCTTGCGGCAGACGATGTATCGGGGATGCCGTTTGTTGGCTGCTATCTTCATCAGTCCGTGTTCGCCATATTTTCTGTTCAGTAAAAAGGTCTGCCACACGATCAGCGAAGCACCGCCCGCTCCAAGAAACAGGCAGATATAAGAGTTTACGCCCGCCATGTACAGGATCATCACCAGGATAAGTATGCCGAGCAGTCCACCGGCAAAGATGAACAGGTACTGAGCCTTCAATCCCTTAAACTCTACTGTTCTCCCAATGCCCTTATTGATGTTGTAAGTACTCATAAGGCAAGGGATTAAAGGAAGAATGAACGCAGGATGGTAGCCGCAACAATGAGAAAAATACAGGCTCCAAACCACGAAGCCGCCGTCTTGCTCGTGTCGGGATCTCCGCTGCTGAACTTGTTGTACACCTTAACACCACCGATTAACCCAACGACCGCACCAATGGCGTAGATAAGCTGTGTGGCCGGATCGAAATAGGATGTTACCATTTGGGTGGCTTCATTGATCCCGGCCGAACCGTTGCCCTGCTGGGCAAACGCACTAAAGCCTGACAGCACTGCTACCGCTGCCAAAAGCGCTTTTTTGCTTTGTTTTTCCATAATTGAAACACTTTAATTTGTTGCTTTCGACCCGCGCCTTGCGGGCTTTCGGGACAAAGGTGTTTCAAAAAGGGAGGAGGTATAACTAAGTGGCAGTGAGAGGAATTACTTGGCGGTGAGTGGCGGTATGTCTCAGATTTAAAAGGGAATTGCAGTTTGTCTATACATTCTATTGGTGGATAGTTGCTATTTTAGCATAAACAAAAATCATCCAAATAATTAATGAAATTATCAGAGTTAACAATAGATAGCATAAAGGAATTTATTTCGGGGGATAACCAGTTGACGCCTTATCTTACAGGCCCAGAAATTTTAAAACTCTTTAACCGGATTGGTTTTAAAGATGTTTATAAGTACAGAGATGGAGGAATGCCAAATGGTCTTAGTCGAAACGCTTATGTTTTGGAGAAACTCATTGAAATAAATGGAAGAAAGGAAATGGTAGCACTAATGCAAATGATCTTTGATCCAAGACATTTTGCGGGGGATACAAGTAAGGATATCGCAAAAGCTGTTGAACAAATTAATCCACTCTTGCAACAAGATGGCTATAGACTTGATGAATTTAATGGACAATACAAAATAATAGGTGCCGACTTACCGGATAACATTGAGGTTGAAGTACATTTTGAAGACATCGAAGCACAAATTGTCGAACAAATCCAAAACGCCAAATTCTCAATCTGGATAGCGGTTGCTTGGTTCACCAACAAAACCCTTATGAGGGAGATTTATAACAAAAAACTTGAAGGGGTCAGTGTCCGCATTGTAGTCTTAGATGATGAAATAAACTCAAAATACGGGTTTGAGTTTGAAAAATATTTTGAAGCTAAAAGAGTTCCAAAAAGTGGGAAATATGAAAATATAATGCATCACAAATTCTGTATTATCGACTTAAAAACGGTTATTCATGGTTCTTATAACTGGACAACAAAAGCCAATTGGAATAGGGAGACTGTTAGTCGAAAACAGTCGTGAATTAGCAGAAAAATATGCTTCCGAATTTATTCAACTTATTAAATAGGTTGCTTAAAAGCAAGCTAATGAGCGACAAATGGTTGTCTCCCGAGTGGGGCAAATAGAACTCGGGGTGTAATCTGCTTTTTTTTCATTTCAATTCGGATGCTCACCGCCTCCCAGCCAATCACCAGTTGTGTGCCATAGCTCATAGTAATATAACCACAAGGCCGTCCAGGGAATAATTGTATCCGCCAAAAAATCAGATTTCTTGAACTCATTATATTTCGGTCTATATAAACATAGATTCCCAGATGAATACAAATGAGGTACCTTTTCCCCATTTGCATTCAGTTCCAATTTTGGTGAAACGATGGTTATGTTTGGCATGTCTGAAAGCTTATATTTTAAGACAAATTCATATAAACAACTTCGGGCACTGGGCCGCAGAGCTCCTTCCACTTTCATAGAGCTTGGAGAGGTAAACTTGGTCGCAAATTGCGGAAATTTCGTCTTCATATAAGCTATCTGTTCCGATAGTTTTTTCTCTCTGATCCTTGACGTGTAACTAGCTCTCATTCGCCGAAAAAAGTGTTATTCTTAATCGGGATACTGCCCAGTGAGCTGGTCGAGGCCAATACCCCAGTACCTGTTGCTACCCCAAGTGCATTACTTTTTCGAGATCTTTCAATCTCCATCGCTTGACTACCTTGCGCTTTCACGAACAGATCATCACCAAACAGGCCTTTCATAATCCGACTTTCTTCAATGATGCCGTTATCCTTCTTCAATTTTTGCCATTCACTATGTAAATGAAATGAAAACCGTTTAAATGCTTCGTAATATTCAGGCTCCTTATCCCATTTATCGGTAAAGTCTTCATCTGCATTCACCGGATTGAGTATTTTAAGTCTCCCATAGGACTGCCCAATGCTATTTTGGATCGTAGAAACAATATTATCAACGGTGTTAAAAATACTGTCTTCGCCTTGATAAAATTGGCCGGCTATCGTTGTCAGGATCACGCTTGATGTTTTGTAGCTGTCATCCTTTTGGAAATAGATATCTCGGTAGCGCTTAATTAACTGTACTCCGCGCTGCAATGGCTTTTTCTTACTGAAATCGTCAACAGGCAGATTTTCGGCTCTAAGTGCCTTCTCAAGCAGGCTTTCCTTAACAAGATTTGATTGCGCTATAAACCAGTCAGCATAACCTCGCGGATTGCTACTGACCCAGCTTCCTAATTCACGGTCAGGAACCATGATACGATTTCTATCATATTCAACTTCCTGAACCCCTGGCAAAATATCCATGTGATAATCCCCTGCATATTTTAAACGGATACATCGGTTTTTGGCTTCTAACATATCCCTATACAATCCATGCTCATTTAATCGTCGCCTCAGTTCATTGTATATCCTTTCAGGACTATGTGGGGTTCCGTATTTCAGGTGTATTGCAATATCCAAATCAAACTCTTCTCTTCCGAAAGGCTTGACAGTTGTCATTATTCGAACAGACCCATGAGGATACACATCATACTTGTATGGCTTGAAGAATTTTTCATCCGCTTCAATCCACTCTTTCACGGCCTCGTAACTACTTTTCATACGATCACGCCGTGTCTTGTCCAGTTGAACCTCTTCTGCCATCCTATCGAGCAGATCATCAATTTGTGTAGCTTTCTTTCCTAATAGTATCATTTTGGTAAAATTTTAAATGTGTGTGGCAAAATCCTTTCACCATTTATGGTTGACCCGTTCCGGATCTCATTTGGCGTAGCAAAGTAAACCTCGTCCCTTTTGCTTATCAGGGCATTGATAGATTGCTTTTGGGCATCATTTTCAGTCCTCAATTCAAAGATGTCTGCATATCGTAATTCATCGATAGGGTATGCCGGTGATTTTAAAACGCCTTCGATGTGTTTCCCTATAAACACGTATTTAATGTGCTTGAAAATATCACCAGGTAATATGTTGGCATCGATCAGCTCTTCACGGAATTCTCTGGTTGGATCCATTTCACGGTTTTTTCTGCTTTCAAACCATTTCAGGAAATCAATTAGATTTTTCCTCCTTTTAACAATAATCCGTAAATCGTTTTCGGTATCCTCGTCTCTCGGTACGTGATTGCAGGGCTCAACACCCAGCCGATCGAACAATTCCCTGTTTTCTTCCTTCAAATATTTGTATGCACCTCCAACCGGTTGGTAGCCGGGATTGTCATTCTTGTGCCTCTTGATTAATAGGTATCTGCCATTCACTTCAATTCTAAACAAATAAGCGACCGTGACCCTGACTGGTTGATTACGTTTTATAATCAATGTCTTAAATAGCCTCCATTTTTTTCGGTTCTCCAACAAGAATACACAGAACTCTACCATGCCACCGACTACGAGACCTAAAGAGATCTTAAACACTGTGCCTTTTGGTTCGTCCCCTGCCAGAAAAAAGCAGGAGAGGAACCCTAAAAGGCCGATAACCAAACTTACTTTTCCTTTCATCGACTAATGCTTTGTGTCTTTTGGAGGGTGAGGATCGTTGCCGTAGGAATCCTTATCCCGGATTGTACCATTCGGTCTATGGATAACAACTTCTGATTGCTGATTGATAGCAATTTCCCGTGCTATCTTAATTGCTTCTTTCTGGGTTCCTACAATTTTTGTAGCCTTTTCGTTTCCGGCACCTTTGACTGCCCAATTGTCGCCCCTCGGCACCACATGTTGATTTTTTTTAGCCATGTCTTTATTATTTGTTAATTTTTAATATTCTTCGTCCCCTTCTTTAATGGGAGCCTTTATATATACATGCTGATGTTTTTCAATTTTTTGCCACGACCAAGAATTTTTTTTTTACGAGTGGCAAATTTTTTCCCCATCTTAGCATATTATTATAGACAAGTGCTGATGAATCTTTATGACGAATTGCAATCTATTGACTTGGACGACCTGTTAGACAGGTTGACCTCGTATGCGACTAATCGTTTGAAGTCAGCCGGGTTAAAGGATTTGGGAGGAAAAGAGCCTTTTGATTTTGTTGGAGATTTACTTTTAAAGGTAATTGAAGGTACCCGTGATTGGGAAAATGCGAATTGTTCGTTTACCGATTTTATGTTCGGGAGTCTTCGAAGTGAAATCAGCAATTTTTTAAAGGGATCTCTGGTTGGGCAAACGCAGGATCTTTTGGAGAGTCACGCGTATAATCATCAAGATGATATTAAAGAAGAAAGGCAACAAGTTTCAGAATTATTGCAACAGGCTGGAGCGGATGATGACGAATTAATGGTGTTCGAGTATTGGATGGACGGTATCTGCAAACCAAGAGAAATTGCAGAGGATCTCGGCATTGATGTAAAGGAGATTTACAGGACCGTGAAACGATTGGAACGAAGATTGCCCAAAATAAGAGAACAAGCAAAAAGTATCATATGAGCAATAATATTAAAAATAGAATTGACGATGCTCTGATTGCTTTCTACAAAGAAGTGGACAAGGATGCCCTCGCCGATATGCTGAAAGATGATGTATCAGATATCGATGCGTACAACAAAAAAAAGAAGCAACTTGTTTTTTTGGCAAGGGCAAAGGCACAGAAGGAACGGAATGACAATTTATTGAAATTAGTCAGTAAATTTCAACAAGCCATCGAAGCGAATATTGAGAAGCCTGTGGCTATGCTCAAACAATTTATTCAGGGTAATGCTTCTTTGGCCTTGTACCGAAATCTCGATAAATTGTCCAAAGAGGATATTATCGAAATAATCAAGGATCAGAACTTTGTTCAACTAATTGAAGAATTGGAGAACGATGAGAAGCGTCAATAATGCGCGCTTACAGGCTCGCAAACTTTTAGACGACTGTGGATTGGATGAGATAACCGATTTGGACATGGATCTGTTTGTCGCCGGATTAGTGGTTGCTGGGCATGATGCAATACTTATCGAAGAAGAGCTCTCTAATTGTGATGGAAAAATTGTGTTTGGAAACAATAAGGCGGTTATAAAGGTAAATTCAAAGATACAGTTCCAGGAGAGAAAACGCTTCGTTGCAGCCCATGAGATAGGGCATCTCTTGATGCATAGAAATATGCAGCTTCCCGATGATACATTCACTAATTTTAACATTATTGAAGGTACGGAAAATACATTGAAAAACGGGAGGCAAGAATTGGAAGCAAATGAATTCGCCAGTGAACTTCTAATGCCTGAAAATTTATTCCTTAAAGAAGCAAAAGGCAAGAAGTTTTCACCCCTTTTGATCAAGCAACTTTCAGAACGATTTAAAACTAGTTTGACAGCAACTATTTTTCGCTATTTGCAGTTTGAGCAGTTACACCCTCTTTGCCTTGTCTTTATCGAGAATGGGAAAGTGAAATATTGGAAAAAGTCCAACGACTTAAAAGTTTGGTTGGGCGATTACACCAAGTTAGCACCACCTTCCGATTCAGTTGCCGCAGAGTATATTCAAAAAGATTACGAGTTTGTGTATAAACTTGAAGAAAAAGCACAGAACATTAACAAATCAACATGGTTCAATCTAAGTGAATATGATGAAGATACAGACTTCTATGAGTATTGCATTCCAACAAGGCGGTATAAAACCATCCTAAGCATCATCTGGGAAAATTAAATTCATGATTTTCGGCCGACTTCCTTTAGACAATGTTTTATCGAAGTTAAGTATTTCGGAATTCCGAACTCCATCAATTTGATCCTTTCCCATCTGCAAATAGCCACTCCAGCTCCTTTTCAGCGGCTTTTAGCTGTTGGTTCAATTCCACTTTTTGATTGAACTGTTTGCTCTTGGCTATGGCCGATTTTAACTTTGAAATTTCCTTTTCCAATGCTGTTATTTTTTTTCGATAAGCAACCAGATCCGGTAGAGGTTTGATTTGCATGGAGCGATTGCCGGACAATTGCACGCAGAAATTATTTTATTGAAAGTCTGATTAAAGAAACTTGATGATAGTTTTGTCGGATAGATCGTGTTCTAATGCTGTTCGAATATCCCGGAACAGCTATATTTTACAGAACCATTTCCGACATTGCTCGAAGGTTTCATAACCCAGGCAACTAACTGATAATCAGATGTATCTAAATAAGAAATGACTGGAACAGGATAGAGCGATACCGCCCTGACCAGCCGGGGGAGCCTTTTTAGGATTTGTGTATGTTCTTGATTCGAAAAATTGTGTAGAAGGCAAATGGAAAGATGGCTGAGCCAATGCCGCAGGTGAAAAAGCAATGACCGGAATGTCAGAATGAGGTGCTCTGAAATCATCAAGAGAGAAGATGGTTTCCTGGTCCTCACAGCCATCACAAGGGTTGCTGTGATCGTCACAGCATGGTTCGTGGTGTTTTAGAAAAAGCTCGAAACTGATCAGTTCGCCCCCACAAAAGTGCTGAAACACTGCCATCCCTTTGCCAGGGAGGAGCATTGCAATGAGCAGGACTATATATAAGTTGCGCTTCATGAGCCTTTTTGATGTAAAATGCCATCCATTGAAGGGGCATCTATTTGGTATTCCCTTCAATATGACACAAAAGTACGCAACGGTTATTGAGGGTGCTATGACATTGTACATGTTAAAACATGATGTATGTCAGATAAAGCATTGTCTACGCTAGCAATATGCTTGATCAGAATCCAATTGTACTGGTGGACAAGGTGCTGAGCCATAGCTGCAATACACGCAGCAATCCCCTTCCTTCGGTTTTAGTACCTGGTGGCAATTTTCACATTCGTAAAAATACTGACAGGCGTCAGTGGGCATGGTTTCTTCTTTTTGATGCCCGCATTCCGGGCAGGTGATGGTTGATTCTAATATGATTTCCATTTATTTCTCTGTTTTATTGGTCACGGAATATCCGGTCGAGTTGATAGCTTACTCAATTTCAAGGATGCCTGTTTTGGTATTGTCAAATTCTACAATGGCATTGCCCTGTTCGTAGGATGCGGTTACTTTAAGGATACCGCTGAGCTTATTTACCTCATGTTCAACATGATCTGCGCAACCCTGGCAAGTCATGCCTTTGATTTGAAAATTTACGGTCTGAATGTCTGACTTATCAACGATGATCACTTGCTTTTCAGATTTAGGGTAGAAAATGTGAGCATAAAGCGGGAATGTGAGCATCAGGGTCGCAAAAACGGTGACTATCCCAAGGAATTTCCTTGTTTTCCAAAAGGAGGGCTGTAGGTCCTCCTCACACGCACATTCTATTTCACCTTTGGCCTTTGGTTTAAGTTTTTGGTACCAGGCAAAACCCAACACTACAACCGTAATGCCCACAAAAAAGGGCCGTGCAGGATCCAGCCAGGAAAAAGTGGAGGCAATCCCGCTTGCACCGGCCACTAGTGCAAGCACCGGGGTGATGCAGCAAAGTGAACTTAAGAGTGCAGCCATAATACCGCTGGTTAAAAGCGAATTTTTCATATACTTTTTCATTTCAAAAAAAGAATGGCTCTGCGCCCTCCCGGTTACTTTTTCTTGCAGCAGGCGGGTATTTCCGCCACTTTCAAATCATAAGGACATTCCGGAGTGCCTGCTAAAGGGCAGCTAACTTTTGGACAATCTGGAGTACCTTCCAAAGGACAAGCTTTTGGGGATGAGTTGATCCCGTAAGCAAGGCCACCAATGGCGAGAATACCCGCTGTGGCCAAAATCATGAGTTTACTTTTCATATCAATACTATTTTATTGAAACATCTCTCCAAAGTTCAGTCACGGGGGGAGGGGGTGTCCAAACGTTCGGATAAAAATTTCTTCAATTCTTCTTCCACGGTCCGGGCTTCCCTTAGTTTTTCAGGCACTTCTTCGAGTTTAAGCTCTGGAAATAGTGTTCTCAGCTTTTCTATTGTTTCTTCATTACCACAGTTACCGGGGCAGTTCTGGTAAGCTGACGAGATTCTTTCTGCTAATGCTTTTCTGTAGGTATCATCCAATAATTCATAAGTAGTCTTGGTAAGGGTGGATTGTACCGCCTTCAACTGGAGAAGTATGTTTTCCACCTGGTCCTCATCGTCAATTTTACTGAGGATATATCCCAACTGCCCGGTAGCAGTTTTTAAGGAAACCTTTATGCTTTGGGTAAGATCACTGGGTATCATAGGGCAGGAATTGTATTTGGGAGATTAAACAAATCGAGCACTGATGAAATGATCCGCTGACTGTGCGCTTCTACTGAATAGAAGATGGTTTGTCCGGATTTTTTGGTTGTCACGATTCCTGCATCCTTCAGCTTTTTCAGATGTTGGGAAATGGCCGGCACTGTCATGCCTAGGATGTCTGACAAGTCGCACGGACAAAGTTCATTTTCCTGTTTCAAGAGATACAGGATTTTGAGGCGAACCGCATTACCAGCCAGGTTCAGTACATCTGCCAGTTCTAAAAAGCCTTCTTCTTTACTCTTCAAGTCTTCCCTGCACCTATTGATCTGGTCGCTATCGGCAAAGACACGGATACATGTATTCATAACTTCGTATTTAAGCATTTGCTTAACAAAGCTAAGGAATTAAATGTATTTAAGCAATCACTTAAATACAAAAAAGGGCTACTTCGAAGGGCTACTTCGCCCTTCTCATCAATTTTGGTGCTGCCAGCTTCTCCCGGAGAGTGTGCATGTCTTCCCTTACCTTCTTCTCCACCACTTTAGCGTAAACCTGAGTAGTGGTGATTTTTGAATGACCCAGCATCTTGCTCACAGTCTCCAACGGGACACCATTGCAAAGAGTAACGGTGGTGGCAAATGTATGCCTGGCCAGGTGAAAGGTGAGGTTCTTTTCAATCCCGCACAGGTCGGCTATTTCTTTCAAATAAGAGTTAAGCTTTTGATTAGAGATCATAGGGAATACAGATCCTTTTTGCAAAGCCCTTGGGTGGGTTCTGTATTTCTCAATAATCTCCCAGGCCTTGGGAAGGATGGGAACCCTGACAGGTTGGTCGGTTTTCTGGCGGCAGGTGGAAAGCCAGTACTCCCCATCAATGCCAATCGTGATGTTGGATGGTGTCAGGTTCATCGCATCGATGTAGGCCAGTCCGGTATAGCAACTGAACACAAACAGATCCCTGACCCACTGCAAACGCACAATCTTGAAGTCCTTGTTTTCTACTGCCTCCAACTCTTCGTGATTAAGGAAATCCCTATCAACTCGATGAAATTTGAGCAGATACTTTTCAAAGGGATCCCGGCTTACCCATTCCATTTTTACAGCCATGGTCACCATCTTCCAGAACCTCTCTAGGTGCCTCATCACTCCATTGTTTCCAAGCGGCTTTTGGTGGTCTTTGGGTTTTTAATTGCGTAGGTAAAACTCCAAGATATTGTCAAAGAAGCCTGTGAGCTTATCTAATTCGTTTTGATAATACTTGCGCCTAATCTTAATCCCTATTGGGCTTGTTAGTTCCAAAATTGAACACGTTGAGATTGTAAATGAGTTTGCAGGCGTATTTGGGTTAAATCTCCTTAAAGAAGAGTATTTCACCGGCTTGAGAATCTACAAGGTTTTTAGTTAAGACATTCTGTAACCTGTTAATGGCAATTAGAACCCTTTGAAAGCTCAGCTCTGATTTTTTGAGGAGGTTATCTTCCTCCAGATCGATCATTCTAAGTTTGTCCTCTAAATCTTCATATTGTTGGTTATAATTTTCAGGCATTTAAAAAGTGAGTTTTTCATTTTCATAGTGTCTATTTACTGCATGAACTGGTTCAAATAATAAACACAGCAGATTTTACCTTGTCTTCCCAAATCTGAGCAGGGGTAGTCAGTTCTTAATTTTTCGTTTCAGCAATTGCGCATTAATGGCGACTATGACCGTACTCAGGCTCATGAACACTGCGCCTATGGCAGGACTTATAACCAGGCCGGGGATAAAGCCGGTGGCCAAAGGTAATGCGATGGCATTGTAACCGGTAGCCCAGGCGAGGTTTTGAATCATTTTGTTGTAGGTTGCCCTGCCAAACAGAACCAGGTTGGCAATGTCCTTTGGGTTGCTGTTGACCAGGATGATGTCGGCTGTCTCAGCAGCCACATCGGTACCGGAACCTACTGCAATACCCACATTAGCCTGTGCCAGTGCAGGGGCGTCATTCACACCATCACCCGTCATGGCTACAAAGTGGCCTTCTTTTTGGAGTTTCTTGATGATTTCCACTTTTTGATGGGGCAGTACCTCACTGTAGTAGCCATCCAGCCCGAGTTTTTCACTGACTGCCTTGGCGGTTTTCTCATTGTCCCCGGTAGCCATGTATAGCTTCATGCCTTTTTCCCGAAGCGTTTCGATGGCTTTAGGGCTTTCTTCCCTGATTTGGTCGGACAAGGCTATGAAGCCTATTATTAGATTCTCTTGCAGCACATACACGATGGTTTCTGCCTCATCAGATCCTGCCTGATCGGGGATATTTATGTCGTTTTCTTTCAGGTAGCCGGGGCTGACTACTTTCCAATTTTGTCCCTCGATCTTGCCTTGAATGCCCTTGGCCGTTAATGATTCAAAATTTTCTACCTTTTTCAATGCCAGGCCTGCCTCTTTCGCTGCTTTCACAATGCCTTGTGCAATTGGGTGCTCCGATTGCTGCTCCAGCGAAGCGGCAAAGGACAGCAGTTCATTTTTGTTCATATCATCAGAAAGGCTCTCATATCGTGAGACACCAAATTTGCCTTCGGTCAACGTGCCTGTTTTGTCAAACACCATTGCGGTAATCTTCCGAGCATTTTCAAAAGCAGTACGGTTGCGGATCAGCAAGCCTTTTCCTGCTGAAACAGCAGTGGAAATGGCTACAACTAGTGGTATGGCCAAACCCAACGCATGTGGACAGGATATAACCATGACGGTCACCATTCGTTCCAATGCAAAATCTAAAGGCTTACCCAAGCTGATCCAGGTAAACAACGTAATAGTACCCGCACCAATGGCGATGAAAGTGAGCCATCTTGCGGCAACATTGGCCAGGTTTTGAGTTTTCGATTTAGCTTTCTGAGCTTCTTCAACCAGCGTGATCACTTTGTTGAGGTAGCTTTCTTTCCCGGTTTTGGACACTTTCACCTTGATGGATTGGCTGCCATTTACTGATCCGCCAATGACCGGGTCGCCCTTGGATTTTTTCACCGGCTTGCTCTCACCGGTGAGCATGCTTTCGTCCAGGTGGCTTTCCCCATCCACCACTGTACCGTCCGCAGGTTTTTTTCATTGGCTTTTATCAGGATGATATCCTCCTTTTTCAGTTGATCAACCTTGATGTCCTTGATTTGGTCTCCCTGAACCAAATGAGCTTCGGAAGGCATCATCTGCACCAGTAATTCGAGCGCTCTTGATGCACCCATTACCGATTTCATCTCGATCCAATGCCCCAGCAGCATGATGACAATAAGGGTCGCCAGCTCCCAGAAAAAATCCATCCCCTCCAAGCCAAACACCACAGCCGAGCTGTACACATAAGCCACAGTAATGGCCACTGCAATCAGGGTCATCATGCCCGGGTTTTTGTCCTTCAACCGTGATTATGCAATAGGATTTCAAATTTAGCTCAGAAGTGGTTAGATTTTGCTGTACAAGCTATTTATGACTTATGAAGAGTAGCACCAAAATGGTTAACCTTCCAATAGAGTATTCCTCCAAGCCAGTGACCCCATTTGGAGGGATGAGTTTGATGAAACGATTTATTGATCAGGTAGGGATCCGTGAAAAGTTGGAAGCGCTTAACCTTCCCCAACCAGGCTCCAACCGGGGGTATGATCCCAAACAGATCGTGGAGAGCTTCTGGCTGGGGATTTGGACTGGGGCAAGCCGCTTCATTCATTGTGACTGGCTGCGCTATGATCAGGTTCTCCATTCCATATTCGGCTGGGATACGATGCCATCTCAGAGTACATACAGTCGTTTTTTTGGCAAGTTTTCCCAATCTCTCAATACAGAGATTTTTCCTGACCTGCAGCACTGGTTTTTTGACCAGCTGAATATCGGCAGCCTCACCGTAGATTTTGACAGTTCGGTCATCACCCGATATGGAGATCAGCAGGGCAGCGCCAAAGGATACAACCCTAACAAACGAGGCAGAAACTCACACCATCCGCTGATGGCTTTTGTGGAGCAGACACGCATGGTGGCCAATGCCTGGATGCGTCCGGGAGACACCGCTGCAAGTAGCAGCTGCAAGGAGTTCATGGAGGAGACCTTCAAACAAGTGCTCAAGGACAAGGAAATAGGTCTTGTTCGTGCAGACAGCGGGTTTTATACCGAAGAGTTAATGTCATACCTGGAAGAAGAACAACTCAACTACATCATAGCTGTAAAGATGTATCCTAATGTGAAAAGTGAAGTCTGGGCCATCAAAGACTGGATCAAACTGGCCAAAGGAATCGAACTCAGCGAGATGACGTTCAGCCACGAAAACGGAAAACCCAGACGGTACATTCTGATAAAAAAGCAAATCGAAATCAGGCCAAACTCAGGGGGCAAGATGCTCTTTGAGGACGAGCCCGGCTATCGCTACAGTTGCTATGTGACCAATATGGATCTTCCGCTGGATCAGATATGGAACATGTACAACAACAGAGCAGACTGTGAAAACAGAATCAAGGAACTCAAGTATGACTTTGGTCTGGAAAACTTCTGCCTACAGGACTTCTGGGCTACTGAAGCCTCATTTAGATTCATTATGGTTGCCTACAACCTCATGAGTCTATTCCGGCATTTTGCACTAAACCACCATAACTGGGCAACTTTGGGAACTCTCAGATCCTATTGCTTTGCATTAGGGGCATGGACTGCTTCGCACGCCAACAAAAAGGTCCTCAAGATCTCTTTGCCTACGAAACGAAGGCCCTGGATGGAAGGGATTTTTGCACAAATATCAACTCTGAACAACCCTTTTAAGTACTCTAATGCATAATCCGGGTTCAACTCGTCCCAAAGTCCTTTGAGAAAAGGCCAGCCCCCATAAAAGAAGACAATGGTGGAAAGCCCAAAAAGGACGTACTGATCACCAAAAAAGGTTAGCTCAAATCCCAGTAATTGCTGGATCATATGAGATAGTGCCAGGATCGGTACGGTGAGCACCAGAGAAATCCAAAAACGCTTTTTAAAATCCTCGATCATCATGGCATGGTGGTCATGGTGCCCATGCTGATGGTCTGATTTGTTGATGGTTTGATGATCTGATGATTGGCTCTTTTGGTGACCCGCGTGTGTATGATGCTTGTGGTGTTCGTGATTATGCTTTTCCATGAGTAAAAATTTTAGTGGTTAATCTGTTTTGAATGGAAGTGAAACACTTAGCTTTTCCCATGACATGCGGATAGCGCCAGAGCCCTCTCCTTTGTCTTCTATGGTATAAGTTAGCCGTTCGGTAAGTGGCATTCCCGTTTCCGGTGTTACCTCAATCCTGATGACATCATCGGCCTGATCGTAATCATCTGCCAGGTGCTGCTCCCAGTTTTTGTTTAGGATCAATGTCCAACGGTCCTGTCCGGGAATGGTAAAGAATGCATACTTCCCTTTTGGTATCGTAGTTTCTTCGACCTGGATTGCTTTGGAAAATTCTATATTGGTGGCACTGTGTGCACCTGTCACCCAAACTTCGCCATAGGGTACCAAACCTCCCCAGATGACCCTTTCCCGCACTGCGGGTGAGTGGTACTTGATGGTAATGTGCGTATCACCCACATTGCCATGCGCTTCCTGAGGGATGCTCTTTTTCGAGTTGTCCGATTGCTCAGTAGGTGCTTTTTCCGGCTGATGGTGTTCGTGACCACCATTTTCACCTTTTTTGTTTTGGCAGGATACGATCAGTAATCCCAGTGCAAGTATGTAAATCAGTTTGTTCATCATTTATTCTTTTTAAGTTTTGAAGTGGTTTTTAAGAAAGTTTTAGAGGATACTGCGTAAAGTGTAAAGCCTGATAGCACTGTAAAAAGGCCAAAGACTGAAAATGCCCTGAGCAGCCAATTGTTAGAGTTGTCCCGCCCGGCATAATCCATGGTGTGGAACATCCAAAGAAAATCGAACCAACGCCAACGGCTGTGGCGTACCCGTTCGAAGTTGCCGTTACGGGCATCTACGTAGGCCGTAAGGTTTTCGGGATGCTCAAAGTGGACAGCCCAGGCTGGTAGCGGCCTGCCACGGTATTCATGATGGTTGTCGGTTTCAGTAATCCATTCTGTTTTCAGGATTTCCAGGTTTTTTACGAGATGGTTCTGTGCGATTTCGGCCGCCTCCGTTTCGGTTATGCCCTTTTTGATTTGCCCGGTCAGGGCATTGTAAAGCAGACTATCGTTGACCCAATAATGCGGTTGGTGATTGATGTAGCGAAGTTCAAGGGATGAAATACCAATCGTTGAATCCAATTGTGCCGGACTGATCAGGTTCCGGGGTGAATGGGTCGTGACATGCTCATGGTGAAACTGGTCTCCATGGATTTCGTCAATATCCGTCCAACTGAAATAGAGGCCGCTGACCGTCCACCCAATAAACTGAATGCCTATAAAAATCCCCAGATACCGGTGTGTTTTTCGGATGTAGTAGTTTCTGTTTCGTTTCATTTTTGGGTAGATTTATCTGCTCGACTTAAGAACCATTTTTCACCTGCAAAAACTATTAGCATCACAGATGCAGAAACAATAAGAACCAAAAGGTCAGATGATGCCTTGATCCATAAGAAAGCTGCCAATACGATGAAATCCAACACCATCGCTGTGAGTACAATTGTTCCATTGGCTTTCACCTCTTTCCTCAAATACTTATATACACCCCAATGAATAATGATGTCCATCACCATATAAAAAATGGCTCCTATGGAAGCAATTCTGGACAGATCAAAGAAAATAGTCAGGATGATAGCGATAAACACCACATACACCAACATATGCTTCTGTATTCGGCCTGACATGCCCAAATGACTATGTGGAATAAGTTCCATATCTGTAAGCATAGCCGTCATACGAGAGACTGCAAAAATGCTGGCAATCACTCCCGAAATAGTAGCTATTATGGCAATAGCAACGGTAAAATGAAGACCAAAATCTCCAAAAGCAGGTCTGGCAGCTTCAGCAAGGGAGTAATCTTTGGCTTGAATAATTTCAGAGATTGTAAGGCTTGAGTTTACAGCGAAAGCAACCAGAAAATACACCACTGTGCATATCAACAAAGAAATAATAATAGACAGGCCAACATTTTTTTGAGGTTCTGTAATTTCGCCACCACTATTAGTTATTGTAGTGAATCCTTTGTAGGCCAAAATGGAAAGTGCTAAAGCCCCAATATAACTGGTTGCTGAATAATCAGTGTTTTTGATGGCTTTTGGTATCAACCCTTCCAGAGAAAAACCCACTGCCCAGAGAGCTCCTATGGCAAAAATCAGAATTCCGATAATTTTGATAAATGACATGAACTGTGATGACTTTCCTATCAGCTTGTTGCCAGATATGTTAATCAAAAAAGCGCTAACCAAAAGAGCAACACCCAATATGGGAATCCAAAGTTCCTTGTTTTCAACTTCGAACAGTTGTAGGGTATAAGAGCCAAAAGTTCTGGCAACCAGGCTTTCGTTGATTACCATGGATAGTGCCATTAATAATGATGCAGAAGCTGTTATGGTTGATTTACCATAAGCTTTTTTCAAAATCATGGCTATCCCCCCAGCCGAAGGATACGTATTTGAAACTTTGATGTAGGAGTAAGCACTAAATGCTGAAATGAGAGCTCCCAAAACGAAAATGTAAGGAAACCAGGTCCCTGACAGTTCAGCCACCTGGCCCAATAATGCAAAGATTCCTGCACCGATCATTACACCAGTGCCTAAAGCAATTGATCCTAATAAACTTAAACTTCCTTTTTTATAACTTTCTTCCATAACTTCCTAATTAAAACATGACAGATAATCCGCCCCCTGCTCCGAAGCGGTTGTCATAGCTTGTCATCAGTGAAAAATTCTTAGAAAGCATGTATTGTGCACCGGCACTCCATACAATTTCTTCTTTGTAATTTTGGCCGGCCTCCAGACCGTTTACCAATCCTGCATCAATTTGATATTCGTAATAGCCAAAAATTGATAACTTCGGAAATATCATCAGCGATCGACCGATTCCAATTCTAGGCCGAAGCTCATTATCTATCCTTAGGTCAACATTGAACATATAAGGTGTAAACCACCGGATACCAGCCACGGCAATTGTCTTCATATCATCCAAACTATTCCTGGTGGTATTCTCAACATTAATACCTCCAAAAACCCTCAAATAATCGTACAGATAATACTCATAAGAAAATTCAGCTTCCAGGTTCTGATTCCATCCGTATTCCATTGATAAATTGAATTGATTGCGAATGTTTGAAGTGGTCAGATTGACTGTTGTATTATGTGAGGCAACATCTGTCATTCCCCAACTATAGAAGCGGTTGGTTTCGTGAATCAGTTTGGAAATTGGAAAGGGTTTCATTCTAGGGTCTTCCGGTGTATCATAGCTGACTACCCGTGCCATACCACCCATCATATGATAGAGAATATGACAATGAAAGAACCAGTCCCCATATTCGTTCCCGTAAAACTCAATGGTTACTTTTTGCATGGGGGGCACATTCACCGTGTGCTTCAGGGGTGAGTAATCACCGCTTTCGTTGATGACACGGAAAAAATGACCATGCAGGTGCATGGGATGGTGCATCATCGTCAGGTTGTTAAGGGTGATTCGGGTAATTTGCCCCTCTTTGATTTTTATTTTATCGGTTTCAGATAGGGGAATACCATTCATGCTCCAGATGTAGCGGTTCATATTCCCAGTAAGATTGAGGAGGATTTCATTGACTGGAACATCCTTACCATAAACCGTTTTTTCAGGTGATTTCAGATAATTGTAATTGAATTCTGAAAACATGTCCATGTTTTCCATCCCGGGCATTTCAGCCATGGGAGCACTTGGCGGATCCATTTTGGAGTTTTTATCATCAGACATATCCATTGAGGAATGATCCATTTGGGAGACCTCTTCCTTATTTCCGGCCATATTCATACCCGGCATATCATTATCCGGGTTTTTGTCGCCTTTCATTTGCATTCCCCAGTTCTCCATCATTTTTTGGGGATCGTCCTTTTTAGGATTAAATTTTAGGGCAGGAGCCCCCATGCGCATGTCCATTTTTGCCATTTGCATCATCATCCCTATTTTATCAGGGCGGGGAACATCTTCGGCTGCTAAAACTTCACCTTGGCCCAAAAAAGCAGAGGCTGTTCCCGAACCATCCTGAGCGGTGGCCCGAAATTCCATCTTTCCACTTTCCGGAACACTTACAATAAAATCGTAGGTCTCCGCAATGGCAATAAATGTTTTATTGCGCTTGACCGGCTCAACATTTAGTCCATCGGCCGCAACTAAGGTCGGCATTTCACCACCAAACGTCATCCAAAACGAGGTAGAAGCTGCCCCGTTAATAATTCTAAGCCTAACCTTTTCTCCGGGTTTGAAATTGGAATATTCCTGAACTTGTTCACCATTAACTAAAAAGGCCGGGTAATATATATCGGCAATGTCTGCACTTTCCATTCTCTGCCTCCAGAAATTTAACTGTGCTCCCATTGCACCTCTGGCAATAACGCGGTTGAGGGGTGTGGCCGTACCTTTTCGCCAGTTGTACCATTCGGTTCCTCGTTTCAGAAAACGGAGTACGTTCATAGGCTTTTCATTCGTCCAGTCCGAAAGTATTATAACGAGCTCTTTGTCATAGGCCAGGTTTTCTTTTCTAGGATGGATGACGATAGAGCCAAAAACACCACTCTGCTCTTGCAGCATGGTATGTGAATGATACCAATAGGTACCGGCTTGTTTCAGGGGAAATTCGTACTTCTGTGTTTCCCCAGGCGCGATGGGCGGAGTGGTGAGGTAAGGAACCCCGTCATAAAAATTTGGCAACAACAAACCGTGCCAGTGAATGGAAGTTTCTTCATCCATCTCGTTTTTTACATATATTACGGCATATTCACCTTCAGTAAAAGTAAGTGTGGGTCCCGGGACACTGCCATTAATGGCCATTCCCATGACTTCTTTGCCTGCCTTGTTCACTGCCAGCTCATTTATGGAAATGGCATATTCTCTTACAGGAAGATTATCAGTGTTGCCTTCGACTGATTTTTCAGTGAGGTTTTGTGCCCTCGTAGACAGGCTAAGCAACGAAAAAGAAATGGTCAAAATATAGTAGAATCTTAAGTTCATGATTTCCGTAATTAAATTTGATTTTTGATTTTCAATGATTTAGTTCCCTCATAATAGCAAAATGACCCGATCCTGGTATTAATAAAGCCTGTCTCCTGCACATCCGAAAACCCTGCCTCACGGATTTAATCCGGCAGCAAGCCCTTCACATTGGCTGTGGTGGTTTTGAAACCGTCCAGAAGCTGCACGGTGTAAAAAACTGTGCGCATCCATCGGTTCTTTGCCTTGCCCCAATCGCCAATGATGAGCTTGCCTCCGGGCTTTAGAACCCGGTAGATTTCACTGAAACAATGCGCTTTAGTTTCATCATCTAACTGATGAAATACCAGACAACTGTAGGCCTTGTCAAAAACAGCATCATCATACGGAAAAATGCCCCCATTGTAGAGTTGGAGTTCAACCAGAATGTCTTTGTCTTTGAGCTTTGAAAAGGCAATCTCCCGTACTTTAGGGTCAATGTCTAATCCGAAAATTGAAGAGTTGGGAGACCGTGAAGAGGCAATCGCCAGATTAGCCCCTGTGCCAAAGCCAAACTCAAAAATTTGCTCATGAGGTTCGGGCTTTATACGGTCTATTAGTTCGCTTCTAAATTTCTTTTCAGGCATGGTCAGTCTTATGGTGGTATCATAAAGGCCGGTAAGGAAATTATAGCTTAATGCAGGGATGAATTCCTTTTCTTTTTTATGGTCTGTGTTTTTCATTTTTTCTCTCCATTGTTTTTGTTCTAATTTTTCCCAGCCTTGGCTGACCAAGCATTTATGTGACCCGAATGCACAAAAAATGCAGCATTGATCGCCCGGAACAGTAATCTCGCATTCGCATCCCTTACAAATGAAGCTATCCAGCCGCTCGTTATAAGGTATTCTGCGAACCTGCTGCTGGCCACATACCGGACAGGTAAGTACCGAATCAAAAAATAACCCAGGCATACTGGTGATTTCAAGTCAATTAGTGGTCATGCTCCAGTTCTAAAAATTTACCTTCCGGACCTACACCTTCTATGTGTACCAATTGTGCTCCGTAATGCCCTGCATGTGCCACAGCATACGCTGCGCTCAATAGCACAACTGCCACAATAGCCATTGCCCATCTTTTCGATTTGAAAATAAATAGATTGATCCCTTGTAACAGCAGGCCGATAAACCCAAGATTGATTGTCCAGTCAGCCCAGAAGTCGTGCTGTTCCAATACGAGCTTGGCATGTTCTGTTAGTCCGTGAGTATGCGGATGGAAGTTTCTGCCAGCTAAGTAGGCAGCTACAAAACCTACCAGCACCATAGCGAATGCTGTCCACGCCAATTCCCTTTTGATGAAAAAGATGTTGACGACCGCCAGAATGGCTCCCACAATCAGCAATACAATAGCGAAATGCACAATTAACGGATGAATTGTGGGAAAGTCCGCAAGATCAGCCGTGACCTTTTTTTCGTAGTGAGCATCTTGTGGATGTGAATCGTGGCTGTCTGCCTCGCTGGCATGGGTGTGGTCTTTATGCTCTTCCCCGGTGGAATGAGCATTCATCACGGTATCCGCCTGTTGGGCGGTACTGTCTTGTTTGTTTTTATGGCCGTCATGTGCCGATAGGGTTGCTGTGGTGAATAGTACCAATACAACTGCTTTTAGAATATTTTTCATTGTCAATTTCATAGATTTGGGGTTACAGGATTGTTTTTAGTTTTTCTTCAATGCGTTGTAATTGGCCTCTGATTCAAAGTAGGCAACTGCACCTTGTTGGTTAGTCACTACTATAAATGCTTCTGATTTATCTACAGGATTACCACTATAGGGGTCAATCGCGATCCTTGCGCTTTCCAGGTTGTTAAGCTTATCCACGCACATTTCACAGCAACCATAATAGGTTTTGTCATTGACCGGTACCGGGATTTGCGGCTTGCCCATGTAGGCGTCATTCACCATGCATACCAGGCTTGGTTCCACCGGTCGCTCAATTTCATCTGGGCTATAGCCTATAGAAGGCTTTAGCTGCTGATAGTTAATCCAGTACACCAATGCTGTGGCTGTCACTACTAATGCCGCAATGGTCAGGTAGGCATAGACCAGATTCCGGGTAGATGTCTTAGGGTTGTCCTTTTTGCTTTTCTTCTTCATGACTTTTCCGTTTGGTGCTTGATGGAAGAGTGGCGGCAGGATTGTATGCATGACAACCTGCACAAGGGCCACTCTCCAACAGGGCTTATATTAGTTATTAGTTTATTGTCTCTTTTACACTCCCGCACTTCAGCATTTTGTCACCGAAGTATGGGTTTTTGATTTCCTTTTGATTGGATAGCCAATAGGCACCGGCATTGTTATTTGCCATGGGGCAATACTCCAGGTACACTTCACCCATAGAAAGTTCACCACTTTTTACTAAAGAGGCCATTTCATTACTCAACGAAGCGAAAGCTTTGCGCTGGCCATCCAAAGTAGTAGCTGAAACCACCTTTGCCGCCTCCGCCTTAGCTTCCTGCCAGTTATCTTCGGAGCCTAAAGACGCTTCCAGTTTGGTTGCAGCCTTTTTGGCCTCATTCATCTGTGAAGCGACCAGGGCTTCTTTCAAGTGGATATAATGGCCGTAAGCAATACCCAATTTTTTGTCTTTGAACATAGGCTCCATCTTTTGGCTCATTTCCTTTTTTTCATCATGACTACCGTGATCGTGTTGCGCAAATACTCCAAAGCTTACTAAAGCCATTGAAACTATTAGAATTGTGTTTTTCATTTTTGTTTTCAATTTGATAGCCTGTCAACCGACAGGCCGGGTTAAACATTAATATTAAAGATTCAAAATTTGTATGGTGGCTATCCAAATCACAATAAGAATTACTATACCCCAGACGATTCGTCCAGTCCACATTTTTAATTTTGAAGGGGCTTTTTCATCCCCTGTTTTACAGCATTCTTTCATTTTACTTGATATTTTCCTCTACCTCCCCACAAGTGAGCATAGATTCCCCGAAGTAGGGATTGCGGATCTCCTCTTCGGTGCTTAGCCAGTTAGCTCCTTTGTTATTATCTGCCATTGGGCAAAACTGAACGTACAGTGTCTGATCCAATGGATTAAAGGCTTTGGTCATGGCAATCATTCCTTCAGATACCTGCTGAAATGTAGTGCGTAGTTCGGCTATCGTTTTAAGGTGCTGAACATGTTGCAATGCATTTTTCAGGTCACTGCTATAGCTCATCCAGGCATTGTGTGACTCACCGGTAAAAGCAGACATATTCACCTTATCCAGTGTTGTTTTGAGATCGGAAGCGGCTTTTTGAGCCTGATCAAATTCATCGGCCGTTAAGGCATCCTTAAATTTGAGGTATTCAGTATAAAGGGGCCGCAATGCTTCTTTCGCCTTCTGACTAATTGACACTGGCTCAGTCTCTTTTTTCTTGACCTGGCCTGACGAAGCGGGCATGTCCATACCCCCATGATTATGGCCTGTCATGGCCGGGCCACCTTCAGGGTTCATCATGCTCGGTTTCCCTACCAGTTGAGCCGCTGCGTCTATACTGAAGGTACCATTCACGGCTATTTCCTCACCTTCCTCCAGGCCACTCTCCACAATAAAGCTGTCACCTAAACCCGGCCCAAGCGTTACATCACGCATCATGAAACTTACTCCACTGCCGGAGGTATTTTTCACATAGACTACAGAGCGTTTACCCGTCCACATTACGGCTGTTTTCGGAACGATAACATTGTTGGACTTTTTCGGCAATGTAGCTTCTACCGTACCGGATGCAAACATTTCAGGTTTTAGCTGATTGTCTTTATTGGGCACTTCTACCCGGGCCTTGGCTACCCGGGTTTTTGGATTAATTACCGGATCTAAAAAGCTTATCTTGCTTTCAAACGTTTGGCCCGGGAGTGATTGAACTGTAAACCGCACCTGGTCTCCCTTATTTATCCAGGGCATATCCGACTCATACACATCAAACAGCACCCATACGCGTGATAAATTTGCAATCTCATAAATAGGTTCCCCTCGCTTGATGTAGTCACCCACATTAACATTTTTGCTCAACACATAGCCTGAAATGTCTGCCGTAATTGGAAATTCATCGGAAGGGGTACCACTTTCTAATATTTTATCTATCTGACCGTCTGAAAGCTTCCAGTTTTTGAGTTTTGCCCGGGCTGATTTAAATAATTGTGGTTGTGTATCTTTGATTTTTTGCGCTTCAAACAATTCCTCCTGAGCAGTAACTAAATCAGGCGAATAGATATAGGCAATTACCTGTCCCCTGCGCACATATTCACCTGTGAAGTTAACATTCAGTCGTTCAATTCTACCTGGAATGTGACTGGATTGAGAGGAAACAAGCCGCTCATCTTCCTGTACCTTCCCGTTTAATCTAACTGTTTTCACTGGATCCATGGTACCCACAGTGGCAGTTCTAATATCAGCTAGTTGCATGGCGGTAGGCGACATACTTACTGCCATTGGGTCAAGTACTTCATCCTGATCATCCTCCAAAGGAATGAGGTCCATTCCACAAATAGGACAGTCTCCGGGTTCACTCTGACGGATCTGTGGGTGCATAGAGCAGGTCCATACGGTCTCTCCGGCTATTTCTGTCGTGTGCTGGTGCTCATCATCCATTTTACTCTCAGATGATGAACCACCAAAAATCAACCAACCCAGCAATAACCCTATTGCCAGTGTTGACAGTGCTACGATTATTATTTTTTTATTCGCGTTCATCTTAATATGTTTTTGCGGTTAAGTAATTGAGTTTAGCAAGGGCAATTTGATATTGTGTTTCGGCCGTTGCCTTCATCTTTTCATATTTTAAAAGCTGTTGCTGCATACGCAGTACCTCTTCAAATTCATTTCCTGAATTACTGTAAGCCGTAAATAATAGATTTAAAGCCTGAATGGATTCCTGAATTTGCTGATCGTATAGATCAATCAATTCTTGCTGTTGCTGAATTTCAAACCAGGCCATTTCGTAGCTTGACGTAAGGGTATTGGCAAAATCCTCTTTTTGGAGTGAATAGCTTTCCTGCATGAGTTGCGCTTCTTTAACAGCGGCTTTGTATTTACTCCTGAAAATGGGAATGCTAACGGAAACCATAGGCATCATCGCATTTTTGCCATTGCCTTGCGGAGCAGCCATGTCGGAGGCTAAATCCGTACGTTCTCCAACCAACACATAGTCAAGGCCCAGACCAAACTTTGGAAGTCCTTGTTTGTAAGCGACCTCCTCACTTGCCTCACTGGAGGCTATTTTTAAGTCCAGTTCTTCCAATACCGGGTTGTTCGTAAGCAAAGAGTCCTTTCTGAAATTATCAGGCAAGGCTTGAGCAACGAGTGAATCCTCTACGGTTACCAATGCGTCCTCCTCTCTGTTGAGTAGTTTATTAAACCGGGTCAGCAGAGGAGCTTCCTTATCGTTCAGAATGGAAAGGTTTGTAGTGGCGTCTTTCAACATAATATCCACACGCAAGAAGTCAACCATCGTACCCACTCCATTTTCAAACTTTTTGTTGGTAATGGTTTTATAAGACTCCAGTATTTCAATATTCTCCCGCTCAATCTCTTTCCATTGATTAAGTTCATAAAGCGGATAATAGGCCGCTGCCACTTGGTAATACAACCTATTCCGAGCGTCTAAGAAGGCTTGATATTTTGCTTCCGCCATTAAAGCTGCGGCATTTCCCTGTGCCCGTAGCGTCCCAAACCAGGGGAACATCTGCGTTAGGGAAAACCTTGCCTTTTGTGGTCCTACCCTCGTTTCCACCGGTGAAATGAAATAACCAAAAGAGAAATTAGGGTCCGGTAAAGTATTTACCTGCTCCACCTTCTGTATGGCCGCTTCAAATTCCCGATATTTCGCTTGTAGACCCGGATTGTTTTCCGCTGCTATTTTAAAATAGTCATCCAGGACCTGCGCCTGACTTACGCTGGTTCCGAGAAAAACAAGTATTACAATATTTACAATAATCTTCATGATTGTGTCTTTTTAAATTTTCTTTCTTCCCTCATAGCGTATAAAACCGGCACGATGAAGAAGGTGACGGCTGCGAAGAACATACCTCCGAATGCTGGAATAGCCATTGGGATCATGATGTCTGCTCCGCGACCCGTTGAGGTAAGTATAGGCAGCAAGGCAATGATGGTGGTGGCGGAGGTCATCACGGCAGGTTTTATTCTTCGTTGACCAGCTTCCACTGTTGCCGCTCTTATTCCTTTCAGACTGTCTGTTTTATTACGATTAAAACTTTGATCTAAATAAGTAGCCATTAATACCCCATCATCAGTGGCTATACCAAACAAGGCAATAAACCCGACCCAAACAGCCACGCTCAAATTGATAGTATGTATTTGGAACAAGTCTCGGAAATTCGTACCGAAAAGGGAGAAGTCCGCAAACCAGGTCTGGCCATACAACCATAGCATGATAAAGCCTCCACTAAATGCCATGGCAATACCAGTAAACACCATTAATGAAGTCGCTACAGACTTGAATTGGAAGTAAAGGATGAGGAAGACGATACCCAATACCAACGGAACAATGATTGAAAGCCTCTTTTCAGCCCTTACCTGATTTTCATAGCTTCCTGAGAACTTGTAGCTGACCCCGGCAGGAACGACTAAATCACCTGTATCTATTCTTTCCTGAATAGCTGCCTGGGCATCATTCACCACTCCAACTTCCGAGTATCCGTCCCTTTTGTCAAATAGTACATAACCCACCAAAAAGGTTTCCTCACTTTTGATCGCCTGTGGTCCCCTCACATACTCAAAGTCCACCACCTGGCTGATCGGTATTTGTGCTCCTGTAGGTGTAGGCAAAAGGATCTTACCCAATGCTTCAGGATCGTCCCTGAGTTCGCGTGGATAACGTACCCTCACTGGAAAACGCTCCCTTCCTTCCACAGTTGAAGTAATTTTCATTCCTCCAATGGCTGTTTCAATGGTCTGCTGTACATCTTCCACATTAAGCCCATAGCGTGAAATCTCATCCCTGTTGATGTTAAGATGAAGATAGGGC
Organism: Echinicola vietnamensis DSM 17526; assembly: GCF_000325705.1. NCBI lineage: Bacteria > Pseudomonadati > Bacteroidota > Cytophagia > Cytophagales > Cyclobacteriaceae > Echinicola > Echinicola vietnamensis. The sequence goes on from NC_019904.1 coordinate 3,814,203, forward strand.
TTACCTACAATTCTGTCGGCAAACACGGCTTCCGCTTTTACCGAAGGAACATTTTTAAGCACTTCCTCCAGTTGCAGCCCAAAGTCTTCTATCGTTTTCAGATCCGGACCATATACTTTGATACCCATGGGGGCTCGCATACCTGTTTGTAGCATCACCAAGCGGGTTTCAATAGGCTGCAGCTTAGGTGCTGAAGTTACTCCCGGTATTTTGGTGACCTTAACAATTTCATTCCAGATATCATCTGGAGATTCAATTTGCGGCCGCCAGTTGCGGAAATAATTCCCGTTATCATCAGGGATGAGTTCCTCCAAAACAACACCTCGGTTAATGGCTTCCTCATTAGAAAGGCTATCACCGCTATTGAGTATGAAGCGATCTTCCTTATCAACTTTGAACCTTATTCGGTGCCCTTTTTCACTGAGCATGTACTCCGGTTTATAGTTGATGACATTTTCGTACATGGAAATAGGTGCCGGATCAAGGGCAGATTCTACCCGTCCTAATTTGCCTACCGTTAATTCTACTTCCGGGATGTTGGTCAGGAGCATATCCAACTGACCAACTACTTTACGGTTGAACTCAATACCGGAATGTGGCATGGAGGTGGGCATGAGCAAGAAACTTCCTTCGTCCAGAGAAGGCATAAATTCTTTTCCTACACCCGGGAAAGTATGGGTCAAGCCTGACCAAACTGTAGTTGTCCGGACATCCCAGCCGAGATTGTCCAATGCTTTAGGAATAAACCCGAAAATGGTATTAAAACCCAACCAAACATTAGCGCCAAGCAAAATCAAGAAAGTAGGTATCAATAAAAAAGTTATTTTATTATCCAGGCACCATTTTAATATAGATTTGTAGTAATATTCTAAAAGCGTGAACGACCCCAGGATAAATCCTACCAATAAGGTCACAAAAATAAAGTTGAGTAACAGAGACTTTGAGGCTCCTAGCGGTAGCCAGTATTTAGCTAAAAGCCAGGTTACGCCAATTAGTACAATGATCAGCTCGGCATAATTGTAGAGAAATAATACAGGTTTAGAAAAGTTTGCTTTTTTAGTGTCAAAAATATTCTTTAAAATTCCGATTGTACCAAATAGTACCAGCAATACGCCACCCCATATCTGACCGGTGAAGAGCCCTAAAATTCCAAATAGTACTAATGCATAGCCGCCATATTTCTTAAGAAATTTATTATTGATTTTGAACCCAAAGAACCAATGTGCCAAGGTAGGCATGATCAATAGACTCACTAACAGCGCAGCTACCAGGGCAAAGGTCTTTGTGAATGCCAAAGGTCCAAAGAGCTTTCCTTCAGCTGCTTGCATGGTAAATACCGGAATGAAGCTGACAATGGTGGTGGAAACAGCGGTGAGAATAGCAGTACCCACTTCCGAAGCTCCATTGTAAATGGTATCTATCAGTTTTTGACCAGGAGGAGCCTCATCTATATGTTTAATAATGTTTTCGGAAAGTATTACTCCCAAATCCACCATTGTACCAATGGCAATGGCAATACCGGAAAGTGCAACTATATTGGCATCTACACCAAAATAGCGCATGGCGATAAACACCATCAATACTGCAATGGGCAGGATACTTGAAATGAGAAATGAAGCCCTGAGATTATACACCATCACGATCACTACCAAAATGGTAATGAGCACTTGAAGCGAAATGGCTTCTTCCAGGGTTCCCAATGTTTCATAAATAAGCTCGGAGCGGTCATAAAACGGAACGATGGTTAACTGGCTTTCCCTTCCATCTGCCAACGTTTTTTTCGGCAGTCCCGGGGCTATTTCTTTGATCTTATCCTTGACGTTGTTAATGACCTGCAAGGGATTGGCACCATAGCGGGCCACCACTACGCCACCTACCACTTCAGCACCGTCTTTATCCAGCAGACCTCTACGGGTGGATGGCCCCAAGGTGACTACACCAATGTCTTTAATACGGACGGGAACATTTTCCTGAACGGCCACCACGGCCTTTTCAATGTCTTCTACTTTTTTGATGTAGCCCAAACCACGTACCAGATATTCTGCCTGGTTGATCTCAATGGTTTTAGCCCCCACGTCTTTGTTTGATTTCTGTACCGCCTGCATTACTCTATGCAATGGGATATCATAGGCTTTTAGAGCATCAGGGTTAACATCAATCTGATATTCCTGTACAAAGCCACCAATAGAAGCCACTTCCGAAACGCCTTCTGTTGCGTTTAATCCATATTTGACGTAGAAGTCTTGTACGGTACGGATTTCGTGGAGATCCCATCCTCCGGTAGGGTTTCCATCCTTATCTCTGCCCTCAATGGTATACCAATACACCTGGCCCAGCGCAGTGGCATCAGGCCCAAGTGCAGGCTGGACCCCTTCCGGTAATAAGCCGGAAGGCAAGGAACTTAGTTTCTCAAGGATACGGGAACGTGACCAGTAAAACTCTATATCTTCACTGAAAATAATGAAGATACTGGAAAAGCCAAATATAGAAGAACTCCGTATAGATTTTACGCCCGGAATACCTAATAAATAGGTAGTCAGCGGATAGGAAATTTGGTCTTCTATGTCTTGTGGTGATCGGCCCTGCCACTGGGTAAAGACAATCTGTTGGTTTTCTCCTATATCCGGAATAGCATCTACCGGAACGGGATCAGAAGGTAATGCGCCTATCTGCCAACCGAAAGGGGCGGTCACAATGCCCCAGGCAATGAAGCCAATTAAGATGAGAACGGTAACTAACTTGTTCTCAAGAAAGTATTTAATGATTTTATTAAGCATGATTTCATTCAATTTTCTTTGAAACTGTTTTGAGAAAAGCGCACGCCAATTGAGAAAAGCGCACGCCAAAGCATGCACTTGGGGCGTAGCAAGACGCTACGACTCAGTGAAAAATTTGAATGAAATGCTTAAATAAGGAAGGACTGAACGAGTACAATAATGTCACGCTCAATCAATGGGGGGGAATAGTCGTTAAACGAATAATAATCAACTGCAGGGGCTCTGAAAAGAAACGATACCACAGCGTAGAGCACTGCGATCATTTGAAAGTCAGGAACCGCCACTTTGGACACTTGGGTAAGGTCTTCATGTCCTTCCATTACTACAGCCTGGTCTTCGCAACAACCCTTTTTAGTGACCTGCTGATGTTCGCAATCTGGATCATGCTTATCCGTGGCACAAGGTGATTTCTGTGTGGCCATTTCGCAGGGCTCAGCTCCTGAAAAGAATGCAATGTTCTCCAACTGCCCCATGCAAAAGTGCATCCCAAGGGTGAAGCTCGTGGAACTGAGCAGCACCAATATGGAAAGCAGGATGGCCGATATTTTTCTAAAACGTTGCACTTTGTAGAAAGTCTAATGCGAATTTACGGAATTTAGTTCAGAATGTTCAAATTATAATGGGGTAAAACGAAGCAATTAGCATTATATTGCTTGGTAACTTATGGTTTTAAACCCATTATTTCATAAATACCTCATTACCAGGTGAAAGTCAACCAGAACTAAATCGTTTATTTTGATAGCACCAAATAATTTTTGAGGCGGCTCCAGATCAAAATCTGAAAGTGAAAATGACCGGCTCCCTTCAATGTGCATGCCATCATTGGTATAGTCTGTAATTTTGCATCGAACATTGTATTTTTCAGACTTTCCCGCCAGGGAAACTATAACTTCTCCATTTATCAAGTCGGAATCAGGTTGCTTCACCAACTGCTCAAACTGGATTATAACCGTTGGGAACTCACCAGCCTTTATTGTATTGTGAAAATCCCTGGTCATAAATCGGTTATGACAATCAAAAGAGGATGCCTTCAGGGTAACTTTGCCATTGAAAATGGTGCGCCCTGAACTAATTTCCCAAACCTGCACAAGCGTGTCCGTACCGTGGTAATCCATTGACTGGCAGTGAAAGTCTTTGACATTGCTGCCTACGGTCAATTCAAGTCGGCTATCTCCTGTTATGAGCCAAACTTTACTGCCCTGACTGTTTATCGTGAAACTTCCAAACATCAGTAAAATCAACAGCACAAGTGTTGGGTAAATTCCTTTGGTTCTAAAAAGGGTATTCATTTGGCTAGCTCTTGTTCTGTTTGTTTTTGAACTTTTCCCGGTACCAGCGAAGTAATTTTTGGCGCTCCTCCTGTCCGAGCATTGTCAGTGATTTATTAAGCTCCTTCTTTAAAAGGCTTTTATCAAAGCTTACCTTTTTCAGGCTGAGCTTGCTGTATTCAAACCAGTTCATCGTATTTAAAAAATCCGGGTGGAGAGCATCTCTCCACCCGGAAAACCCCAAGCCTAAAAACTAATTACAGCTTCAAGGTTAATACCGTTGAATTCTCCTCCGGCATATTTTGTGCCTGCCCAGCCATCATCTTCATAAGTTTGGGTCACATATTCCAATTTAGCCATCACATTGCCGGTGAGGTACCAACCGGCACCAACATTCAATCGGTTTACGCTTTGATCTGCTGCTGTGTCAGACATTTTCCCGTTGACGGTGTTGTACCTTCCCCCGAAGTAAAATTGTTCCGTGTTGCCAAAGCGGTAAAGCACTTCTGCTGCAAGCTGCGTAAAAGAACCAGCTCCTTCCTCATCGCTGTTGGAAGCTACTTCATAGATGCCAAAAAACTCCAAGCCTTTAAATTTGATAAATGGGTTAACCTGAAAAGCTGTTAGTTGCCTGAACCGTGGGTTAAACCTTCCCTCAAAAGCATTCCCATCACCATCGAGTGTTTGCATTACATTATAATAACGGGATCCGGCCCTATCTCCACCGTAAAGGTAATTCCCCGTGGTAGTGCCCTTGTTGATGTACCATGAGCCTGTAAGACGCACTCTCAGGTCATTGTTTATCTGGTTATCATAACCCAGTTTTCCAAAGAATGATGCTTTGTTATCGGAATTGTCGTTTACCACCACACTTTGGTTAAGCTTTCCGTTGGTTAGCCCTAAAACACCCAGAAAGCCGTTTTTCATCACAGTAACTTCACCAAATGCTTCTGTAGAAAAAGCATCCATGATGTAGTTGCCTACAAACGGATTGAAAATGGCACGGGCATTGTCGCTTCTGCGGAAGTGAGCATCTCCATAATTGAACTCATCTAACCCTACGGTGATGCGGGTAACGTCCATGATGCCTTCCAGAAACCCGGGTTTGATAAAATCCAGTTTGTCAATTTGCACATACCCACCTTTTACCCAGGCTTCAGTATGGTTTTTAGAAGAAAGGTAAGTCCTCAAATGCATCCGTACACCCTCATAAAGCTGCACGTCTAAATTCAAATTGGCAGTAGGCAGATTGAAGTTGGAGCCGAGTTCTACCAAACTATCCAGATCATTGGATTGGTTCAAGGCTTGAAATTGCAAGGCGAAATCACCCCCTACCCGGACTTTTACTCCGTCAAAAGCAACGGTATCTTCCTTTGAAGGCTCAAATACATTGACACCGGCCCTGTCATTTGGCCTGAAATACTGCAAGGTCGGTTGCTGGGCATAAACTACGCCAGATGCCAATATTAGAAAGGCAACAAGCATGGATTGAGTTATTTTATTTTTCATTTTCATTTTGTTTGAACTTTTAATTGTTTGATTGTTTAAAAATGGTTTCAAAAGAAATCCTCAGGTCATTCCCTGTCCTTATAGTGCCAAATACTGCTGTGGGCGGTTCCATATTGAACTGACTGAAAGTCACGGGCAGGCTTCCTTTGAAGCGAATGTTTTTTCCGGAAACCAGATAGTTTACTTTGAATTCAACTGGCCTGGCGGTACCGGCAATCGTGAGCCTGCCACCGGCAAAGATGGTGAGGTCATCCACCTGTGCCGTGGTAAGCTCAAAGTGGATGTTAGGATGTTGCTTCGCTTTCAGCGCCTTATAGGCATTTTCGTCCATCCCACTTTTGCCGCTTTTCAACGTATTTACCGGTATGCTTACCGACAAGGACGCTATTTCCTTGATCCGCTCACCGCTCAGCGTAATACTTGCCGAACCCTCCGATTTTTCAGAAACCATCTCCCAATCATGTAGAGTGGAGGTTCCTGTTACCTTTAAAGATTGACTGCCCATCAGCTCATAGTGCTGTTGTGCAGTTGCCGGTAGGGAAAGCGCCACTCCTGCTAAAAGCAGGATATAAGTTTTTATTTTTATGAATCGTTTCATTGTTAGGTGGGTTAATGACCAATATCCAGCACCATACGGCCTTCTATCTGTCCCTTTTTCATTTGATCAAAGATTAGGTTGATATCCTCCAGCGGAGCGGATTTTACCGTGGTGGTTACCTTTCCTTCCATTGCAAAGTCGATAGCTTCCTGCAGGTCTTTCCTGGTGCCAACAATGGAGCCACGCACCGTATAGCGATTCAATACGGTTTCAAAAATGGGCAGGTCAAAGCTACCTGGAGGAAGTCCATTCATTACCAACGTTCCTTTTCTGCGTAGCAGGTCCAGTGCCTGCCGGAAAGCCACCGGTGACACAGCCGTGACCAACACGCCATGAACACCACCCGTTTCTTTCCGGGCATTCATCACTTCATCGGGATTTTTACCGTTGACCACTCTATCAGCTCCAAGCTTTTTGGCCAGGTTCAATTTGTCATCTGACACATCCACTGCAAGCACATGCAAACCCATGGCTTTTGCGTATTGCACTGCCACATGACCCAGGCCACCTATGCCTGAAATGGCCACCCACTGTCCTGGTCGCACTTCGGTTTCTTTTAGGCCTTTATACACCGTTACACCCGCACATAAAATAGGGGCCATTTGCACAAAGTCTATGGCTCCGCTGAACCGCCCTACATAATTGGGATCTGCCAATACGTATTCCGCATAGCCGCCATCTACGCTGTAGCCTCCGTTTACCTGCGACTCGCACAGTGTTTCCCAACCTGTAATGCAATGCTCGCAATGACCGCAGGCACTGTAGAGCCAGGGAACACCCACTATATCACCTTCTTTGGTGTTTTTTACATTGGAGCCCACAGCCGCCACATAGCCAATGCCTTCATGGCCAGGAATGAGCGGCAACCTGGGCTTGACAGGCCAGTCGCCATCAGCTGCATGCAAATCCGTATGGCATACTCCTGATGCCATTACCTGCACCAGGATTTGGTTTTCATTTGGGGCCTTTACAGGTATCTCTTCAATTTTAAGCGGTTGGCCAAACTCTGTGACCACAGCCGCTTTCATGGTTTTTGGTAACATGGTTTATTTATTTAAATGAATACTTTCTAACATTGACACATCAGTCAAATTGACATTTAGTCTGTTCCTTTCGCATCCTGCGTTTGGTTGTAGACCGCCAACCGAACGAATCCAAATAGCGCCAAACGCCTGCAAATTTATTGGCTCAACAAGCCTGATCTTTTACGTAATTTTCTTGGTGTTCCATTTTGAAGTTTAAAATTTAAAATCATCTACATTATTGATTATCAACTATTTAATTGTGATAAATTCAAGCTATCTCACATTTTGAATAGCGTTCGTTCAGGAAATTATAGTCTGTATATCCGTTTTTTACAGAATTATTGACTAGCATAGCCGATCAATAAACTTTCTCCTGTTGAGAAAGAGCTTTTGAAATTCTTTAGGGGTCATTCCTGTATATTGCTTAAACTGGCTGGTCATTTACTGAACCGTGCTGTAACCCGCCTGAAAGGCGATGGCGCTCAAGGTTTGTTCATTGTAGATCAGCAGTTCTTTCACCCGCTCAATCCGTTGCAGGATGAGGTAGCGTTCAATGGTAATGTTTTCAAAAGACGAAAACAGGGTGCTTAAATAGCCGTAATCGTGTTCAAGATGTCGGCACAGATAGCTTGAAATTTTTTCTTCCTGCACTTGGTACCCGGAGCGTGCGTAATCGATTACAAGGCTTTTGATGTGCTCAATGAGCCGGAGCTTCTTTTCTTCGATAAGTTCAAGTCCTGATTGCTTTAGGAATTCCTGAATCAGGCTGATCCGTTCATCATTGAGCTCCCCAATAATCACTGCCTCACCCAAATGGATGCAGGCTATTTGGAAACCGAGGTTTTCGAGCCCCTGGCGCACCCATGTTGCCAATAGTGGCGCATTCCTGTTTTCCATTTTTGGTGCATTGTCAGTTACCGACTACATTCTTCTTTTGTTTAGATTTTACATTTGATAAAGTATTGTACACTACAGGAAGCTGTGTGTGTGACAATACAATTGAACGTCAAATGTAGAATTACAGAAGAAATGACTGGAACAGGATAGAGCGATACCGCCCTGACCAGCCGGGGGGAGCCTTTTTAGGAGTTGTGTAGTTTCTTGACTCGAAAAATTGTGTAGAAGGCAAATGGAACGATGGCTGAGCCATTGCCGCATGTGAAAAATCAATGACCGAAATGTCAGAATGAAGTGTCCTGAAATCATCGAGAGAGAAGATGGTTTCCTGATCCTCACAGCCATCACAAGGGTTGCTATGATCCTCACAGCATGGTTCGTAGTGTTTTAGAAAAAGCTCGAAGCTGATCAGTTCGCCCCCGCAAAAGTGCTGAAACACTGCCATCCCTTTGCCAGGGAGAAGCATTACAATGAGCAGGACGATATATAAGTTGCGCTTCATGAGCCTTTTAATGTAAAATGCCATTCATTGAAAGGGAATCTATTTAGTATCCACTTCAATATGACTCAAAAGTACGCAACGGTTATTGAGAGGGCTATGACATTGCACATGTCAAAACATGATGTATGTCACATAAAGCATTGTCTACGCTAGCAACATGCTTGATCAGAATCCAATTGTACTGGTGGACAAGGTGCTGAGCCATAGGAGCAATACACGCAACAATCCCCTTCCTTCGGTTTTAACAGATGATAACAGAAAGCAGGCTTACGCTTAATAATGTATTTTCTTCATTGTAAAATTCAAGATTTTAGAACTTCAACTATCCTTATATCCCAAGTACCGTTTAAGTGATTGTCCTCTTTATCTTTCCCAAAAACTTTTAGCTTGATCTTCCCGGTGTTTAGGGATTTGACTATTTCTGAAGGTGTATCAGAACTCACAATAAAAGTCTCCCCATTAACATTTACTTGCCATGCATTTTCGTTCTTAACCAACTGGCCAACGATGGTGACTTCAGCATTCTTGGCTGAAAATCCATTATTCCTCACCTCTTCCTGATTCTTTTTCACCTTTCCCATGAAAATGGAGATGTGAGCGTCAAGGATCTGTCGGATCAGTTATCTATAAAAATGCCCACAGCCACCAGCATGATGAAAAAGCTGGCTGAAAAAGGTTTGGTGCATTACGAAAGTTACAAACCTCTGAAACTGACCAGTCGGGGGCTTAAAGAAGCAGGGCTCATCGTGCGAAAGCATCGGCTCACGGAAATGTTCCTGGTAGAGAAGATGGGATTTAGCTGGGAGGAGGTGCACGAAATAGCCGAACAGGTGGAGCACGTGCATTCACCTTTGTTTTTTGAGCGGATGGACAAGCTTTTGGGCTACCCGACCATTGATCCACATGGCTCTCCGATTCCTGACAATGAGGGAAATGTTGAAAAACCGAAATATAACAAGCTCAGCGATTGCAAGGCAGGTGATAAATTCACTTTGCTGGCAGTTGCGAATTCCAGTGAAGAATTTCTTCACTACCTGAATAGTCACCGGTTGAAGTTGGATACTGAGATTACTGTTCTTTCGGTTGAGGCTTTTGATGCAAGCATGACCGTTAGTTATGGCAACATTCCACAAGCGACCTTGGGAGAAGCCGCTTGTAAAAATCTGCTTGGAAGGAGGGGCTGATAACCTCAGCCCCTCATCATGCCGATTTGTCTGTTAAATGTCAGCGGAAATTAACTGTCTTTTGACCTACTGGTAGTTTGGATTGCAATTGCATCAGGAACAGAAAACTGAACGATATGGATAAGATGGAGTTCATATACCCGTAGACACACGCAAAATGTTAATGTGCAAGGGTATTGCAAATTAACATTTTTTAATTCGATTCCTCAAGTGAGGTGTTTATGTACTGGTCGTGTGCCTCACGATGGATAAGACCTGATTTCACAAAGTTGGCAATGTAGCCTTCGGCTGTCTTTGCCGGAATGCTCATTACTTTTGCTACTTCGAGGTACTTCTGACGGTTGAAGGTTTGTGGTAAGGCATACAGAAACTTCTCCTTCTTATTCATGCGAGTTGGCTTAGGCTCTTCTTGTGGAAGTTCTCCAAATACTTTGCTTGAATGCTTAACCAGTACTTTGACCATTGAAAGCGAAGCTTGAAAATCCCTTTCCTCACAAATCAGTTTATGGGAAGTGTCGCCTGTTTGACAGCTATTGGATAATATTTCTCCAGTGGCACTGTCGAATGCGCCAATATTTTTATCGTGTATAATGTGGCGCACTTCCATGATCCGCAAAGCGGAAAATATCATGCAGATTCGGTAAGCTATCAATCCTAATCTTCTGATTGTTGCCATGTAGTCCAACCCTTGAAGGTTCCAACCTATGGCAACAAATACCTACGTTCCACACTGGTGGAGCTGGGCTGGGCAGCATCCAGGACAAAAAACATCTATTTTGAAACAAAATACAAAATTTTGGTGGGCAGACGGGGCAAAAGAAAACCATTATTGCTTTAGGACATAAAATCCTGATTGCCTCCTACCACATACTCAAGGACAAGGTAGATTACGAAGAACTGGGAGCAGACCACCTCGACAATTTTAAGAGAGATAAGCTGGTTGCTTATTACAAAAAGCAATTAGCACAACTTGGGGAGGAAGCTTTTCAAGTAGCATAAGTTTTAACAAAGGTCGAATTTTACTATTGGGAAAACCACGAAAATGAAACTGACCTTATCAGTTAAGCACAAAAGAGTATCACCAAGAGCATGTGCATGAAAATTTTACCTAAAAGATGTTCTTAACTGATTTTTATAAATGATTGAAAAACAAAAAAATTAACTATTATTTATTCGCGTGAAAAAGGGAGCTTGCTTACACAAACTTCCCGATATCAAAATCATCCAGATGAGTTGTCCGCAAAGTGGAAGAACCGGCTTCCGTTTCAGCAGAAAGGCTTTTATCCAACAGCATGGCTATTTTTTGGGAAGCACTTTCCATAGAATTTTCCAGTAGGCTGAATAATTCGGTCCCCTGTATTTTCTGAACTATGGCTACTGCTGTTTCCTTCTGGGATGGCTCCAATATGTCTTTTTGCAGCAGCATCCCCACGGTGCTTAGTTCCTCGAAGGTAACCCCCTGGGCAAGACCGTTATCGCCTCCGGAATTTCCATACCTGTTCCATTCTTCTTCCTCTTCTTCAAAATCAGGCGTATTGCTGAATACTTCATCCAGTTCTTCCTGCGGAACTTGAATAGCGACTTGCTCATTCTCGTCGTATTCGATGTCTAAGTTATCAGGATTCGCTTCCGGTTCCTCAATTTGGCGTTCCCTGGCAGTCTTTGGCACCGAAAGTCGTTTTACAGGCTTGGGTTGCCCCATAATATCAGGCAGGTGTGGATTCACTTTTTCCTGCGTGGGTTTTTGGTCTGATCTTTTATTGATGACAATCTTGTCCTGCAAAAGCAGGGCAATGACTATCAGCAGGCAAATCACCATTACTATTTCCATTATCAAATGCTTTAAAAAATGGGTTTAAAATTTTCATTGAAATCATCCGTAATCGCTTTCTCAAACATTTCAAAATGATGCTCCAGAATGTTGTCAAGATAGGCATACAGGGGTATTTCATCTTTTCCAATAACCCGGACAATACGGGATAATCGTTCGTGGTATTCTTGCCGGATATAAATGCTTTTATCACCGCGCTTTGTCATGGCGTGGCTTTTCAAAAAATGGTCGCCGTAACTTCCGTCAAGATTTTTCCTCGCCCGGCTCTTTTCTCTTTGAACAGCTTTGTTCCGTGGTGATTCTTCCCGTTTTACGCCTTCTTTTGCCACTTCCTTTTCCCGAACTTCGGGTGGTTCAGGAGGAAGCCGTATCCCTTCTTTTTTGACGCCATCGACCATCAGGTTCATCATCAGTTCCTCATTAATATCCGGCGTGGCTTTTCTTTTATGATCGTTCTCCATAAGGCTATAATTGAATGATTTTCAAAAATTCGCTGATGAACAGGTCTAACTGGCAGGCTTTCATCAAGCGTTCATCGGGAGGCATTACGGTAGAGCGGAAAACGGTCTTGCTGTTCACTTCGCTTTCTTTACGAAAGCGTGTACTGTTCTTGACTTGGCTCTGCATCAGACTCAACCCTAATTGATGGATGAGATTGTGATATACGGCGTATAGCGGCGTCCTTTCCCTGCCATCAACCTGATTCCAGAAGAGGTTAATGGTTTCGATGGAAGTTTCTCCCTTTTTCATAATCACGTCCTGCAAAAGCTGAGTGAAGATGAGCGTACTTTCCATTACCACACGGTCTGCCGTAATGGGGGTGAAAATGTGGTGCATTCCAGCCAATGCCTTCAGGATTCCGGGCGTGTTGACCGTTCCGGGCAGGTCAAAGAAAATCACATCAAGAGGAACAGACGAAGTATTTGCAAACTCCTGAGCCGCTTCCAACACACTGTCAGCTCTGTGCTGCATAATGGGATAGGCCTTTTTATTGATGGTCGTAAATTGTTTGTATGCCAGCTTTTTCAAAGCCTCGTTTTCCATGACCATGGCCAAATCCCTTTTCTTCATTTTCATCAGGCTGTGCTGCGGAAAATCTGCATCAAATACGGCTACATTGTAACCTAAGCGATAGTGCAGGGTACTCGCTGCAAGCGTCGTAAATGTGCTTTTGCCAACCCCTCCTTTTTGAGAAGAAAAGGCGATAAACAGAGTTCTCTTTTTTGTGTCCATATTTTAAAAATTTAAAGTTTTCAAATTACTGTTTGCAGGCTTGCAGGCGTTCCGGCAAGCCGTTCTGATTTCCCGCTTTCTATCAGGATAGCTATCAGCCTTGCCTGCGATCATACCTGCTTCCTTGCAGTGCGGCAGCACGGCATTCATTCCGGTAGCTCATCAGGCAGGATTGACGTCTTGCTTTCATTCCGTCCTTCAAGCATTTCATCAGGTGGGCAGGATATATGGATAGCAAGCTTTCCTGCAATCTTGCTTTCTTGTATTCCGGAAATCAAGCAGGCTGGATAACCAGCCATCTTGAATGCACGCCGTCTGCTGGTCCTGAAGCACGGACGGTCTGTCTTCCTGCCAACATTCAAGGACAAAGAACCCATCAATATTATTCGATGGCGTAGCTGTGGCACTGTTTGGCGTTGAGGGGCAGTGTTTGGCACTGCGCAACAGTGCAGTGCTCTAATGGATAGGACTTTACTTTGTAGAAGGATTTTTAATAGCAGATTTATGCAAAGGACTTTTGACAAAATGGGGGGGGGTAACAGGAACGGCCTAAAGCCGTTTTTCCCTGCTATATCTAATCCGTCCCGGAGGGCGGATTCTTGTGTTCACCGGAACACGGCAAGTTGTGTTTTGAGCATCTCCAAACGATTTCCGATGCTCAAAACAACTTGCCCTTGCAGGGAGCTAAAAACACCTTCCGAAGTCAGGGTTTTCTGTGGTAATTAAAATGGATTAGCGATGAATGAGAACAACAAAAAACAAGTGAAAAAGACCGGACGCCGGCCAAAAAAGGATCCGGCGAAGATTCGGTACACCATTTCCTTTAATCAAGAACGACACGCTCGATTTCTTGCTCTTTTTGACAAATCGAGTATGCAGGTAAAGGCACATTTTATAATGTCCTGTATCTTCAACAACACGGTAAAGACCATTCAAATTGACAAAGGAACGGTGGATTTTTATATGCGTTTGACTTCCTTTCATAGTCAATTCCGCTCCGTTGGCGTGAATTATAATCAGGTGGTGAAACTGCTGTACCGTCATTTTTCCGAGAAAAAAGCAGCAGCATATCTGTATAAACTGGAAAAACAGACGGCTGAAATGGCGGTGCTTTGTCAAAAAATCATTCAGATAAGCGCGGAGTTTGATGCAAAATATCTGAAAAAACAGCGGTAAAAATGATTGCGAAGATCGGTAGAAGCGCAAATTTATATGGGGCATTGGCGTACAATCAGCTTAAAGTGGAGCAGGAAAACGGTAAGATTTTGTTTGCCAATAAGATGATTGAAAACGCAAGCGGGCATTATTCCGTGCCACAATTAGCCCAATCTTTTGCTCCTTATCTGATTGCCAACCGCAATACCGAAAAACATACTCTGCATATTTCCCTTAATCCGGACCCGAAAGACAAGGTAAGCGACGAGAAGTTCCGGAAGATGGCGGAAGAATATATGCGGGGAATGGGTTACGGTGGACAGCCTTTTGTCGTATTCAAGCATACCGATATTGACCGAAGCCATATCCATATCGTATCGGTCTGCGTGGACGAGCAGGGCAAAAAGATTTCTGACAAGTTTGAGAAAGTGCGGTCGATGAAGGTATGCCGCGAATTGGAAAGCAAGTACGGTCTGATACCTGCAACCGATAAGGAACGACGGCTGAACGAAAAGATTTTCCGTCCGGTGGACTACCGAGCAGGTGATATAAAAAGTCAAATCGCTTCGGTTGTTCGCCACTTGCCCAGCTATTACCAGTTCCAGACTTTGGGAGAATACAATGCTTTGCTTTCCCTATTCAATATAACTACTGAAAAAGTGGAGGGCGAATTACAGGGAAAGCCCCAACAAGGTTTATTGTACATTCCCTTAAATGAAAAAGGTGAAAAATCCGGACATCCGTTCAAGGCTTCGCTTTTCGGGAAGAATGCTGGGATTCCGGCTTTGGAATTGCATTTTGCAAAATGTAAAACGGCATTAAAAAACGACCCAAGCAAGCAGACCTTAAAAGCAGCCGTTACCATTGCCCTGAAAAACACAAGCGATGAGCAGGCTTTTAAAAAGCAGTTAGCTGAACAGGGCATTAACGTAGTGGCACGGAGAAATGATACCGGGCGTATTTATGGAATGACGTTCATTGACCACAATTCCAAGACGGTCTGGAACGGCTCACGATTAGGAAAGGAATTTTCTGCCAACACCTTTAATGGTTACTGGAACCACAATATCAAACCGGATATAAAAGAGCCTGCCCTGGCACCATCCAAACTATCCACATCAAATGATGCTGTTCTTCCTGCCGAAGAACCGCACCACTTGTTCAACTTCTTGAATACTTCTGAAAAGCCTGAAAGTGGCCTAATCGAAGCATTGGGTGGATTGCTGCCAGAAGCGCAAGGCGAAGATTATGAGGAACAGGCTTTTGCTAATAGGATGAAGAAAAGAAAAAAACGCCGAAGAGGTCATCAATAGCATCTGGACAAACATTGCCACGCTCCGCCACTGACTGCCACATTCGTATCGCCGGTCTTCTTCTCCCTTAAATTTCCGTTTGGACATTTAATTACAAAAAATGCAGGGAGAAGACGATTTACGGGGGCTGGCCAAAATCATGGCTTTTATGCGTGCGGTAAGTATCCTTTTGGTGTTGATGCACCTTTATTGGTTTTGCTACGGTTTCTTTTCAGAGCGTGGTTGGATACTGGAAATCATCAACAAAATATTAGGAAATTTCAACCGGACGGCGGGCTTGTTTTCACATCCCCTTTATACTAAACTGTTTGCATTGGTTTTGCTGGCATTAAGCTGTCTGGGTACCAAAGGTGTCAAGAACGAGAAGATAACCTGGAGCAAGATCTTTGTTGCTTTGGGAATTGGGTTTGTATTGTTTTTCCTGAATACGCCACTCTTGAAGCTATCGCCAGTCGCTGGGACTTCCCTTTATATACTCACCCTTGCTGCCGGATACATTGCCCTATTGATGGCGGGTGTTTGGATGCACCGCCTGCTTAACAACAACCTTATGGATGATGTGTTCAACAGCGAAAACGAAAGTTTCATGCAGGAAACCAGATTGATGGAAAACGAGTATTCCATTAACCTGCCTACCAAATTCTGGTACAGCAAGAAACAGCACAACGGCTGGATCAATGTTGTCAATCCTTTTCGGGCTACGATAGTACTCGGAACCCCGGGATCAGGAAAATCGTATGCCATCGTAAACAACTACATCAAGCAGCAGATCGAGAAAGGTTTCTCCCTGTATATCTATGATTTTAAGTTTGACGACCTTTCCACCATTGCCTACAACCATTTATTGAAGCACAGCGATAAGTACAAGGTAAAACCGAAGTTTTACGTCATCAACTTTGACGACCCACGGAGAAGCCATCGTTGTAATCCGTTGAACCCCGACTTTATGACGGACATATCCGATGCTTACGAGGCAGCTTATACCATCATGCTAAACCTGAACCGTAGCTGGATACAAAAGCAGGGAGATTTCTTTGTGGAATCCCCAATTATATTGCTTGCAGCGATCATCTGGTTTCTCAAAATTTATGATAATGGAAAATACTGTACGTTTCCACACGCTATCGAGTTGTTGAATAAAAAATACGCAGACGTTTTCACGATCTTGACTTCCTATCCTGAACTGGAAAATTATCTATCGCCCTTTATGGATGCCTGGCAAGGTGGCGCACAAGATCAGTTACAAGGGCAGATTGCTTCGGCAAAAATCCCCTTGTCAAGGATGATCAGTCCGCAGTTGTATTGGGTAATGACCGGAGACGATTTTTCGCTGGACATCAATAATCCGGCAGCGCCAAAAATTCTATGTGTGGGAAACAATCCCGACCGGCAAAATATTTACTCGGCAGCGTTGGGCTTATACAATTCAAGGATTGTCAAGCTTATCAACAAAAAAGGGCAATTGAAAAGCTCCGTGATCATAGATGAGCTGCCCACGATTTATTTCAGGGGGTTGGATAACTTAATCGCAACTGCCAGAAGTAATAAAGTGGCTGTATGTTTGGGATTTCAGGATTTTTCGCAACTAACCCGTGACTACGGCGATAAGGAAAGCAAAGTGATACAAAATACCGTTGGTAATGTATTCAGTGGTCAGGTGGTTGGTGAAACCGCCAAGAATCTTTCGGAACGCTTTGGCAAGGTATTGCAGAAACGCCAGAGCCTGACCATTAATCGAAACGACAAATCAACCTCCATATCCACTCAAATGGACAGCTTGATACCTGCTTCCAAAATCTCAACGCTTACGCAGGGGATGTTCGTGGGATCAGTATCGGATAATTACGATGAACGCATTGAGCAAAAGATTTTTCACGCTGAAATTGTCGTGGACAATGAAAAGGTTGCCGCCGAAACCAAAGCGTATCGGGAGATACCTCAGATTCTTTCTTTCGTTGATGAGCAGGGAGAGGATAAGATGAAAGAACAGATTGAAAACAATTACCGCCAGATAAAATCGGACATTTTGGGTATTGTCGGGAACGAGCTGGAGCGAATCAAAAATGATCCAAGCTTGCAGCATCTTGTTGTGAAAGAGAGCGAAAACAAAAATAACGGGTAGCTCTATAATAATACGCTGATGCTAAGGCAAGAAGGTATTAAAAGGTTCATATACCCGGAAAAACATATCTTTCAAGATAATTTTATCATCAAACATAATTACGTTATGGAGAAATTTTTCAATCAAAGGTTGCTGGAACTGGAATCAGGAATAAAAGAATTGGAGATCGAACCTGATTTTTCAATACAGCGCATCGAGGCTGGAATTGAGCTTATTGTTCGATGCCTGGCTACAGTTAAAGAGCATGTTTTAACAAAGGGGTTTAAGGACACCAACGAGGAAATTCAGTTTTTCAAACACAGGAAACCGATTATCGTCTCAAAGCTGATTTTCTATAACTCAATCTACAGGATAGAGACTAAGAAACCTTACGGTTGTAAAGCGACTAAAAAGTACCTGAATAGGGAATTGCGCAAACTCAAGCGGTATTTTGACGAGAATCTTGAGTTTTACAAGTATTATCGCACCAATAACACCTACCTGGATGAAATCCTCTTTGTCAGGGGAAAACACGATTACAAACTCTGTTTAGAACCGTACTATATCCAGTCAGATCACAACTTTTCCTCCTCCCACGACTATAAGGTTGCCGAAATTATAGCCAATGATCTGATACAGGTATATATCGAAGACCAGCTTTATAATTCCCGTTACTTGGACAAGCGAATGGCGAAAAATCCCAACCTAAACTGGACGAGCAGCAAAACGGCCTTAATCGAACTCATCTATGCCATGCATGCTCAGGGTGTATTTGACCACGGAAACGCTGATATAAAAGTCATCACAAAAAAAATTGAAAAGATGTTCAATGTTGGCCTAGGGGATTTTTACCATACCTACCTGGAACTGCGCGGCAGGAAAATCAACCGTACCAAATTCATCGACACCCTGCGGGAAAGCCTTGTTAAAAAGATGGATGAACAGGATGAGAAGTGATTGTTGGAAGGGCTACGATGGTCTCCGTACACAGGGGATTAATGCGTATATTTGGGGCATAGGGCCTTTTAAAACAGAAACCGATGTGCAGGCAATTGACAACAGAAAACATGGCTTTGACAATTTCAATAATATCACTTATCATTTCTGGACTAACTTTTTGGTTGACGAGAATTAGGAAAGGCAGTTTAAAAATGACACGACCTTCAATCATCTGTTTTCTTGGACAAAATGGCAATGATGAACCAAAAATATTTATTCGGACATTACTTTATGCGACTGCTGACCAAGGGCAACACATTCAAAATATGTTTGTGAAAATTCACCGGGCTGAGACAATACAAAATTTTAATGTTTGGGCTTACGGTGACAATGGGATTGTCAGAGGTAGCGGACTTTTTGCAAGTAAGACAGGTATATCAGTTTATCATCATTTTTTACTGCCGAAAAATGAACAATGGAATTTCGTTTCTGGAGAATATAGACTTGAAGTATATGCTGAAACCCCTAACAATAAAACGGAGAAATTATTTGAACAAAAATTGTCCCTGACAACAGACCAGACTAAGGACATTGAACTAGGGAAGGCAGTTTACTTTGATTGGGCGCCAAATACTGGACAATATGTGTCATATTCCGATATTAGAACAAATGAAAAGTGGCGTGGCGAAGACAAGAAAAATACCCAATAACAACTGTGTAACTGTAACTGTGGGTAACTCCTGTTGCAAAATTAATTTCCCCAAAACGGGTGAAATTATAGCCCTCGGGATCAGTGAATTCCATTCCTCATCAAGTTTGAGTTAGCCATATCGACGGTTGCCAGAGGGCTTTGTTCTATAACCTCAGCCGTTTTTTGCTCTTCCTTGGGTTCAGGAGAAATGGATAGCTGTATTTTACGGTCAACAGCTGCCAACTCGGTTTTTAGCTCGCTTAATCTGCTTTCTTTTGCCCATGTACCGTTTACTACTTCTTTGAGAACTGGCAGATCTTTTTGAAGTTCCGCTATTTTCTTCTGTTCCTGCTCCATGTAACCGGGCAGTTTTTCCAAGGCATTCAAAAAGTTCATTGCGGCCAGCTTTTCGTCTTTGGCGATGATACCGTTGTTATAGGTGTATTTGATATTGCCTTCGCCCTGAACCAAGAAGCGGTTTACCCGTATATCCATCCCCTCTTTTTCAGATGTTTCGGTTTTGACCAGTAATTGAAAGCCATACAAGCTGCCTATTTCCTGATAATCACCTCCGGTGCGGGCTTTGTCAGCAATTTGGTTGAGCTTTGCACCAATTTGTTTTATATCCGCATTGGGTGATAATCCGTACAGCAGAACGGGGTTTGCAACAGTACCGTCCGAACGCTTTTGTATCCGCTCCTGTAGATTATTCCAATCAAGACTCATCCGCTGCAAGCGGGATTCGGCGCTTTCAAGCATTGCCATAGTATCTTCCAGCTTGTACTTGGAACTGAATTTGGAGCGGTTGAAGGCTTGTTTTTCGCTTTCCAATCCGGCAATCTGCTTTTCTATCTTGGCTTTGTCCAGCAGGTCAGTATTGCCGGAAAGAATTGCTACATATTCGGAAAAGTTCATTCCCGATTTTTCATCCATACTGCCTTCGTCGATAGTACGTTTGCCGAGGTTGTTGGATTTTAGCTGGTCGATAAATAGCTGTTTATTGTACAAAAGGTTGAACTTATAACTGTCCAATGATTTTTCTACCGCATAAATGATAACATCCACTTTATTGTCGGCGAAGAATTTGGCAATCTCATTGCCTTTGCGGATAGCCCGACCATCCCGTTGGGCAAGGTCGCTCGGTCTCCACGGCGTGTCCAGATGATGCACGGCAACGGCTCTTTTCTGTGCGTTGACCCCGGTACCCAGCATGCTGGTAGAACCAAACAGCACCCGGATTTTACCTTCGTTCATTCCCTTAATGAGTTCCTTACGTTTCTTATCATTGTTGGCTTCCTGAATGAATCGAACTTCGTGTGCGGGTATGCCGTGATCTTCCACAAGCTTGCGTTTGATCTCGGAGTACACATTCCATTCACCGGGCTTATAGGTGCCCAGGTCGGAGAACACGAACTGTGTTCCTTTCTGTGTGTTGTACCTGTTGTAATATTTGGCAATGTTTACCGCACAATGCGAAGCCTTATTGTCGGGATGGTCTTCGTACCTGCCGCTTACCATACGCATATCCAGCGACATCTTACGGGCGTAATCGGTGGCGATGAGCATCTTTGCCTTTTCCTCCCTTTGCGATAACGGTTCCCTCCCAAGCAAAGTGGCATTACCGTTTTTGGCAAATTCCATCAGCTTTTGGATAAATACCTGCTGATCCGGTGTGGGTGGAATATTGTACAATACCTCGTTCTTTTCGGGACGGTCAATACCTATATCCTTTGCCGTTCGGTAATCCGTGATTTCAGAGTAGAATTGAGCCAGCTCCGGCACTTTGATAAAGTAGCGGAAACGCTCTTTCGCCACAATGTTATTGGCTACCGAAAACTCATAGTCCGTCGTTTTCCTTGCATATATGGCAGCCCAGGCATCAAAACAGTTAATGCCCTGTTTTTCCAGAGCACGTGGGCGGAGGTACTTAAACAACAGGTACAGTTCTGTCAGCGAATTACTGATAGTTGTCCCGGAAAGAAAGGTAGCTCCCATGTCACTATCCTTCCTGTCCTGAATGGTCCGGATGGCAAAGAGCAGGTTCATCGCCTTTTGACTCCCTGCCATATTGCCCAATCCGGCAACACGGTTATGCCGGGTATTGAACATCAGGTTTTTGAACTGGTGGCTTTCATCTATGAATAGATGATCGATGCCCATCATTTTGAAATCCACGACATCGTCTTTGCGGTTTTCGATATCGTATTGCAATGTCTTTAGCTTGACTTCAAGGTTTTCTTTCTGTTTGATTGCTCCGGCAAGCATCCCCCGAGTTACTTCATTCCCCTGGGCTTGGAGCGCATCGAGATTCCGCTCCACACTGTCCAGTTCGATTTCGAGGATCTCTTTTTGCATTTCGGGCGATTGGGGTATCATTCCGAACTGGTCGTGCGTAAGGATTATGCAGTCCCAATCGTTGTTTTTAATCTCCCCGAAAATCCGCAGGCGGTTCTTGGGCGTAAAATCCTGCTTGCCGGGATACAATATCTTGGCATGCGGATAGGCAGTTCGGTAGGCTTCGGCTATTTCGTGAACATTACTCTTCAGCCCGATAATCATCGGTTTGTGTGCCAATCCCAATCGCTTCATTTCTTGTGCAGCGGTACACATAACCAGTGTTTTTCCTGCACCTACTTCATGGTCACAAATGGCGCCGCCATTTAGCTTAATCATCCAGACGGTATCTTTCTGGCTGGAATACAGGTCTTGCATACCTAATCCCTTGCGGTCCAATCCCGGAAAGTCCTGATGGGTTCCGTCGTAATTTGGGCGGACAAAACAGTTAAAGGTGTCGTTGTATTGGTCTGTCAGCCGCTTTTTAAACTCATCGTTTTGCGCATGCAGCCAGTCGGAAAAAGCGGTTCGGATTTCGTCAATCTTGGTGTTCGCCATTTGGATGGCTTCCATATCCCGCACCTTGACCTCTTTATCATCGACCTTAATTTTCTTGGTAATATCGGGTGTAGTATTGACCAATGCATGCTTTAGCAGGGCTATCCCGTCAAAGGTTCGGCTTTCCGATTTGACGGCGTATTTGTCCCATATATGCACATTCTTCCGGTCGCATTTTAGCGAAAAGTCATCGGTGCTATCGGAATAATGGATCAGCACTTCCGTATCAAACAAATGCGAAGCAAAACGGGCGTAAATACCAGTGGGTATCCAGCGTTCACCGAGGTTAAAATCCAGCTCTTCAAACTCGATACGCCTTGGTCGGGCTTCTTCCAGAACGGTAAGACTTGCTTTCGCTTCCGTATCATCGGGATTGTTTTTGAGGTAGGCGTGTACCTCTCCAGCCTTTTCGACCACATTGCCAGCAATCCAGCGTTCGGATATTTCGTATTCCTTTTGGAGTGGGTTGTAAAAAATACGACCATGCAGGGCTTCTTTCAAGGCATCGTCGGTCATACCGCTGATTTCGGACATATAGCCCAGATCCACGCTTCCGTATTTGTTGAGCGAAGCCGCCAATGCCTCTTTAGGATTGTCGGTAGCTAATGTTGCGGTAGAGAAACTTACAGGACGATGGAATATTTCCGCTTTATGCACCACCCCGCCAACAACACGCTCCAGATAAGGGATTTCCTTTCCGGAACTGTCTGTTTTGATGAGCTTGATATTTTCGGCACTATTAAGGTTGCCACACCTTTTGACAAAGACGTCGTAAAGGCGGTTAAGCTTTTCCCTTTCTTCTTGATGTTCACGCTGTTGTTCCGCTTCTTTGATATAGAGCTTTTGGTAAACATCACGCACTTCGATATAGGCTTCGGCTCTTGCCTTTTGTAAAGGCGGTAATTGTAACGGGTGGAAAATAGCCGAACCGTCTGCTGTATCTACATCCTGCAAATGACCCACCCATCCCTTATCCACTACAAGGCAATCGTTTCTGTGGAAGGGTTGCAATTCGCCACTATACGGGGCAGGTTCAGCAATAATGCTGGAATCGGCTTGCTTTTCAGTCTGACCATTCCCGTTTATTTGTGAAAACAGGTCACCGATAGCTTCCTGTTTTTTTCCGTTTATTTGTGCAGTTCCGTTAGGTTTTGGTGGTGTATGTGGTTGTTGCATCACTCCACCGAACAGGTTTGTCTGGCGACCTATTGCCGCCCTTCTTTTTTTAGAGGTTTGCCTTTTGGGTTGTAGCGTTCCTTTGGATGTAGCAGCAACTGTTACGGGTTCGTCTGTATTTTCAAACAGGTCGAAAATGCTTAGCTGTTTTAATTCTTTTGGACTTTCTTGATAGGCGGCAGGTACGGGTTTCGGTTCCTGCCTAATGATGACAGGATCGATAACCGGAGGATTAACCGTTGGAGTGAAAGGACTTTGTATAAAGGACTGATCGTTCCGTTCCTCTTTGTATAAATTCAAATTCAAGTGCTTTCCAAAATCTTCGGAAAGCATTTGTTTGAGGTCTTTAGCGATACCATTCGTACCGTCTTTATGCGTGTAGATTAATGCAGGCTGTCCGTAGGGATCAGTGTCTAATTTCCAGTCGGTATGTACAATTCTTGTGTTGTCCTGAAAAATGGCATTACCCGGGGTGCCATATTCTGTTTGCCTGCTTTGACAAAACCGTTCTTCAACTTCGCTCAGGTTTTGCTTTGCCGTGTTCTTTTGGAGGATAATCAGATCGCTGCCAACCTCTGTTCCGGCATAGTCGGTAAACAGGTTATTGGGCAATCGAGCGGCTAAAACCAGGTTATTATTCTCCATCAATGCCCGGCGGATTGGCTCGTTCTTCGGACTATTTAGAATCCCCTGTGAAGTGATATACGCTAATACACCACCCTCACGGAGCATATCCGTTCCTTTCAGGAAAAAGTAATTGTGGACGCTCCGGGCCGCCTGTACTTTTGCCGTGTCTTTACTCCTAGAATAGGAAAGGTCAAACACGGAAGTATCGCCGAACGGGATGTTGCTGGCAACCACATCATAAGTATTCTGTTCCCTTTCGGGTATTTCCTCAAAACCGCTGATGCGGATATTACTTTCGGGATATAGCTGCTTTAGAATCTTGCCGGTGAGCAGATCTTTTTCATAAGCGGTAATACTTGGGATTTGGCTTTCTGAAAAGGACTGGATGAATGAGCCAATTCCTGCGGAGGGTTCTAGAAATTTATCCATCTTCAGACCGCTGTCACGCAAGGTTGATGAAATTGCATCAATGACTTGTGGCGGGGTATAAAAAGCTGTCAGTACGGAGCTTTTCATACTATCCACATATCTGCGATATTGCTTATCGTCCTGGGAGTTTTCTTTGAGTAGCTGGTGGAGTTCCTGCGTAAGTGGAAAAAGATCGTGTTCGGTTTTTCTCCAATGATTGATGTCTGTTTCGTTTGCTATGGGGTTCAGCACGAATTTAAGACCGCCAAATCCGCTGTATTGCATCAAGAGCAGTCTTTCGCCTACGGTGGCTTGTCGTTTCTCCTTTTCCAGTTTAAAAGCAATCCGTAAAGCATCAATATTCTGTTGGAGATGTTGCCTTTTACTGAAGCCCATTTTCCTCTATCCAGATGGCTATGGTTCCGGTGAGTTCGATATAGAGCAGGTCAAACTCATACCCGTATGCGAAATCATCGGTCAGTTCATATCGAGCGAAAACAGGTTCACAAATAGGGAGCATTTTCAGGGCGAACGGTCGCAACTCCTCATCTGCCATATTGGTGTCGAACTCATTGCAGACCACTTGGAAAACGGTATCGAATCTGGAAAAATGCAAGCCTTCAAAAAGAATGTAATTTGCTATTTCATCGCATTGTTCTATGGGATTTCCCGCCATAAAAGCGCCCTCATAGGCATTGGCAGCCCAGGAGGAACGCTGGTCTATAAATTTTGTGTCAAAAGCTTTTTCGGGAAAGCTGGTATTTAATAGTTCTTGTAGCTGTAGCCTGAAATAAGACAAGTCTTTTCGCTGCGTATCCATACTAATTTTCTTTAGAATTTTCTTGAAGTCTAAAATTAGAGCAGCAAATAGGGATTTTTATAGAAGTGGCAGGGCTTGGCGTTGAAGGGTAGGACTTGGCTTATCGTTGCTTTTTACAGGACAGTAATTAAAATCAAAAACCCTCCGGAATGTCGGAGGGCATTTATGGGATTGTCAAGAATTTGAATTATCCTGCCAACAATAGGATGCTTTTAAAATATCACGTTTTGTTATTGAAAAGTACCTCTTTCAGTTTCTCGGCTGCTTGCCTGTGTTTCTTTTCGTCCATTTTTGAGAGATTGAGCAGTTTCCACTGAACAGATGGCAAATGAGCGACTTCCTCCATATTGGGCAGACCCAATAACTCCCATTGCGGTTTTCGTTCTTTAAAAGACAACAAAAATGCCCTCTCATCTGGAGTCATTTCTTTATTGATAACGGTCACCAGTTGCTCCCTTGTCCGTTCCAGTACTTCTACGGAAATATCCACCTCTGCCATTTGTGCGAATTCTGATTCATATATTTCACGTATGTCTTTGCGGTGTGGCGCAAGCAGTTCAGCCATTGGTCGCTGGTGGCTGATCAGGAACACAAGAAATGTTTTTCGTAGATTTTCCGTAAACCCCTCATTTTCGAGCAGAAACTTTACATCAAACAAATCACGGGGATGTTGCCTGTCCAATGCCGCGGCAATCTTCCCCGCGTATAAATCGGGTAATGATGCTACCTGTATTTCGGCGTAACCAAATTCACGCTCTACGGTTTCACAAACTTCCATGCGAACCTCAGGGAATACCGATCCCCGGATAACCGGTGACAACTCCACTTTGACACGTATATCTTCCACTTGCAGAATAAGACGGAGTGCGTTCCCCTGTTCGTGCGTGTTCTGTATGCGAATGCCCGGAATGGTTTTCTTAATCAGTTCGCTCAATCTCGATAATGCTTCACGGATATTAGCGAGTGCTTCTTCACGTCCCTCTGAGGGCAGGTAGAGCAAATCAATATCAACTGATAGTCTGGGAAGTTCCCTGTAAAAAAGGTTGATGGCGGTTCCGCCCTTCAGGGCAAAACATTTCTCACTGTCCAAAAGTGGCAGGATGCGTACCAATAACTGGACCTGCCGGTAATAAATACTGTCTTTCTTCATCTGTTAGGGTTGAAAATCCTTGGGTACGGTTATTTTATATGTTTTATCAAGCTCTCCTTCCTTTGCAATTACCCGGTTGCCGGACCCAAGGGCTATATGTTCCGTATCCAGCTTTGAAAACCATGTATAATTATGCCTTGAAGCGAACCAAAGGAAAAGCCGTTTGACTTTGACATTTGTGCACGCCTCCAATAATCGTTGCAAGGTTCGGGGGGAAAGGGAGGTCATTCCTTGTATGAGCTGATCTGCATGTTCAAATGATATTTTTCTGGGAACGTCGTTGAGCATTTCCAAGCAGGCTCTTTCCGGGCATGATATTTTCAGGTCTTTGAAACCTTCTTTCCAAGAAACGGAACTGGTGTATTTCCCGGAAATATCTCTTTCCATACCGGAGAAAAGTTCATTCCGGGTATGGCGTATAAAAGCTATGTTTTCCGATAGTTCGTTCGTCCATAAGGGTAATTTATCATTACCGTATAGACGGATGGTTTCTTTTTGGGAAACGGGTATGTAATGCGAAAACCCTTTTAATTCAAGAGCCGACAGCCCACCTACCACATAATCCGTTTTCATAACGGTTTGCAAGGTATAGACCATACTTTGCCAGGAAAGCAGGATACTCCCCCTTGTATATAGCCCTTTCCACAGTAATTTCAACTGTTCGCTTTTTACCAGGTTGTCTATGGCATGTTTGTCCAAAGAAGCCTCTTCCATAAGCCAGTTACGGGTTACAATCATACTTTCGGGTATTATCTGTTCCAATAATCGTCGTCTTTCAGGATTGGATGCCATGTTTACATAATTTATTTTAGGCGGCGTTTATCGCCGTCAAAACAAAGATACGTAAATATTTTGTTTATATAAAATAAAAATAACGGCGTTTATCGCCGTTGAATAAGATTTATATAAACTATTTCTTTTTCCGCTTCTCAAATTCAAAGGAGCTTTCAGCTTTGTCGTTCAAGACGATATAGGCATCGAACGTCTTTCCCGCCTTGCTTTTCATTCCTTTGATAAGCGATGTTTTGCCGTTATCCACCAGGCTTTCAATATCAACAATGCCGATTTGCACGCCGCAAACAATGCGAAACTGGACCCAATTGCAAGCCTCGTCCGGACACTTCACGATTTTATCCCGGATGAGCAGTTTTTGTTTTTTGCATTTCGGACAGACAAGTTCGGGTGAATTATCCTTGGCAATGGAAGTTTGCAACAGTTCTCCGGTGATGGATTTGGTATAGGCCTCCATTTCCTTTTGGAATGCTATGGCATTCATTTCACTGGTTTCGATTTTCTGAAGTGCCAGTTCCCATTCGGCGGTCATGGCCACGTCTGCAATTTTCCGGTCTTTGACCAACTCATATACCTGCAATCCCTTTTCCGTAGGAATCAAAGATTTCTTTTCCCGCTGGATATAATTGCGGGTAAACAGGGTTTCGATTATTGCGGCTCTTGTAGCCGGAGTGCCAATACCGATATTCTGCAAAGCTTTCCGTTCTTCCTCGTTCTTGATATCCTTTCCCGCCGTTTCCATAGCCGACAAAAGCCCTGCTTCGGTGTATAATACGGGAGGCTTGGTTTTCTTTTCCAAAACTGCGGCTTGTTTGATTTTGAGTACATCACCTTCTTTTATGTCCGGTAGATCCTCTATAGGTTCTGCATCATCATCGGTGAAGTTACCTTTGATGGAACGCCAGCCGGGTTCGAGCACCTTGCAGCCCTTTGTCGTAAAATCGTAATGCAATGCCTGTAAAGTAATATGAGTGGCCTCCTTGGTGCAGGCACCGGAAATCGCTTCGAGTAGTCGAAAGGCAATCATATCATAAACCGCATTTTCCTTTGCATTCAGTGCCGATGGGATTGTGTCGGTAGTCAATAACCCGTGGTGGTCGGTCACGCGCAGGTCATTCACGATGCGTTTATTGAAACGTCCCCATTTCACTTTGGCAACGGCTTGTTTACAGGTGTCCCTATCCTGCAAAGCTCTTATGAGATTGGGAATCTCTGTCCACATATCTTCGGGTATGTACTTGCTTCCGGTACGTGGATAGGTGATAAACTTCTTCTCATAAAGACTTTGAGCAATTTTGAGGGTTTCTTCCGCAGATAGGTTCAGTTTTTTGTTTACTTCTTTTTGCAAGCCGGTCAGGTCAAACAACAAGGGCGGCTGTTCTGTAACGTTTTTGGTTTCTACGGATGTGACAGCAGCCGTATTCCCGTTTCTCTCTATGGATTTCAAGGTGTCCTTTGCCAGTTTTTGGTTATCCCACTTATTTTTGGAAAGGCTTTTAAACTCGATGAATTCCTTGGTATGCGACAACTGTATCTGCCAGTATTTCTGTACCGAAAAGTTTTTGTTTTCCAAGTAACGCCTACATATCAAAGCTAGTGTTGGCGTCTGTACCCGTCCAAGCGAATAAACACCATTGCCAGCCGCAATGGAGAGTGCCTGCGTGGCATTGATTCCTACCAGCCAGTCTGCACGACTTCTGCCTTGTGCCGCTTGGTATAGTCCGTCAAACTCCTTTCCGTCTTTGAGGTTGTCAAAACCCTGTTTAATGGCTTTTTCCGTAAGGGAACTGATCCAAAGTCGCTGAAAGGGCTTGATGCATTTCAGGTACTCGTAAATGTATCTGAATATGAGCTCGCCCTCACGTCCGGCATCGGTCGCTACGATAATGCCATCACTTCGGTTAAAAAGCTGTTCAATGATTTTCAGTTGCTTTATCGCTCCTGCGTCGGTGGTGTAGCCTTTGTCTTTTTTCACCTTGCGGACTGCCAGTAAAAACGGATGGGGCAATATCGGCAAAGCTGCTTTGTCAAATCCCGTTATGCCATAATCTTCGGGCATTCCCAACCCGACAAGGTGTCCGAATGCCCAGGTAACAAAATAGCCGTTGCCTGTCAGGTGACCTTCCTTCTTTTCGGTGGCTCCCAACAGGCTGGCTATTTCCCTTGCTACACTTGGTTTTTCTGCAATGACTGTTTTCATACTTTACTACATTTTTCTGCTTCTGGCCTTTGCAGGTGTTTTGGGTTTTTCCTGTTGTTGCTGCTGTTTTTTGTCTTTCGGGGTTTGTTGCGCTGTCTTCAAAGGCTCTTTGATATTCTTGGTAGCTTCGTTGGTTTTTCCCTCTGAGTTGACTGCTGTTTGGGTTTTGTGGGGTTCGGTAGGTTTTGCCTGCTCTTTGAGCTTATCAGGATTTCGGAAAGAAAATTCCGTTCTGCCTGTTTCCTGATTCAGCGTGATATATCCCTGATATTTTTGCCCCTTTTTATCCATCAGGCCATCTACGTACACCGTTTGACCGGCTTTGAACTTATTGTATTGCTCTTCGTCCAGTTCCTTGCCCCGGAATGTTCGTGGAGCTTCCTGCGGCTGGTTTTGCTGATTGTTTTGAACATTGCTCTGTGTTTGCCGATTGGAATTGTTCCTGTCAAAAAGAAACTCCACATAGCGTTTGTCCGCGTTGAACTGAACCATAGCCGCAAACTCGGTTCCTTTCCTGGAAATCATACCTTCCAGATAAAGCGGTTTACCTTCCATTAAGGCTTGTTTTTGCGCATCGCCCAGTTTTACCCCTTTGATCTCATCCGGGATTCTGATAAAATCCGTCCGTAATGCGACCAGTTCATTGGTCAGCCTGTCTACGCTGACAATGGACGGAAGTGTTTCGCCTGTTTTGGGATTGGTCAGGTTAACCACACGTCCCATATTTCCTGATTCGAGTAGATTTTTCTTGTCCTCATCGGTAAACTTATGGCCGAAAAACTCAAAGTTCAGGTTTGGCTCTTTACGGATGCCGTGAATGGCAACCACCACCTGTCCGTCATCATTGGGTTGCAGGGATAAGCGGGCGTCCATTCGGGTTACCGCAGTACCAAGGTTTAGGCTTACCGGTACAAGTTCGTTGGTCTTATAGCCTTTCAGTAAAGGTTCAAGGAGGTTCATTTTTTCAAGGCGCTCCTTACCTAATCCAAGATTGTTCATGGTTTCCCAATCAATCTGTTCCAGCTTGTAGCGGTATTCGCTGGTTTCCGGGGTTTTCTGTGTCGTTTCCATATCATTTTGATTTTCTTGTTTTTGTTTCTCTTTTATTTCCGGTTTGATCTCGTGCTGTTTTAGTAGGTGTTCGCCTTCAGGAGTTGGACTGCTTACCTGCTTTTGCATTTTATCCGCCGTATCAATGGCAATAGGTGAGGGAACTTTGAAAAAAGAGAAGTTGGTGGGGTTCTTCAACTGGCTGAAAAAGTTGGAGAAGAAGTTGGAAAAGAAATCGCCATGTCTGTCCACCCGCATAAACTGGTTCTGGTTTTTCCTTGTAGGATCAACCGTTTCCATTTTCCCATTTTTGTCAATGCTTTTTACAGCCTGGATTTTCTTTTTCTCCTTATCCAGTACCAGCAATATGTCCGAGAGTTGTTCCGGTACTTGTGGTTTATCTAACGTTTGCTCACTCATCGCTTGAAAATTTTAAAGTTCAGTGCCGAAAGTAAAAGACGTACTCATCGTTTTGCTTCAATTGGCATCCACTGGCAGTGTTTGTCACTTGTTGGCGTTCGTTTTGGGGACCGGAGCCCTGAAACTCTCACGGATGAAGCGATGGACGTCGGAGAGCTTGTAATACAATTTTCCACTTATGGTGTAATAGGGCAACTTGCCGATGGAGCGGTAGCGTTGCAGGGAACGGTTACTTATTTTTAGCATCTGGAGCAGATCCTGATTGTCGAGCAACTCCTCACCATCTATGCAGTTGCGTTTTTTCTGCACATCCTCTAAATGGTCGCTAAGTATGTCAAAGCGCCCCATAATGCGTTCCATCCATGCCGTAAATTCCATTTTATCAATATTCATAAGGACTCCGTTTTTGTTTCATTACAAAATTCAGGAGTGTGGAAGGGTTTGTCTGCCAAGGCTAGCCAATTGGTTTAGCTGTTTTTTTAAATTTTAGCAGTAATGAGAATTAGCTGAAAAACAATGGGTTAATTCTTGTAGAGTATATCGTTGGAGAACGGAACAGAGATTTTACCAATTGGCGGATATGGGCAAAAAGAAAGCAGCACATAAAATGCACTGCCTTGAACTTGACCTTTTGGATGCTGTCAAAGATCTTTATCCATGTATTCTTCGAGAGATAATTTCAACTGATCCAGAAATGCGGTTCTCGAACCAGCCCGGGTTTTCATCCGGTGAAAAGCGTGATGCAGGTCTCCGAGAGGAATACGGAAAAGTATCTGGAACATCAGGCTTATTTTTCGGATGCCGATCTTACCATGTGAAATAACACCGGAAGCGTGAAGTGCATAAACCAATTCAATGAGCGCGTTTTTGCTGTCTGTCCAGAAAACGTCATTGGAACTTTCCGGCTTCTGCAATATGGTGTCCGGGTTTTCTTCAGGATTGATTTTGGTCAGCAGGTAGGAATAAAGCAATTCATTGGCAATGATCCTTGCGATCTTGTAATCAAAAAAAGTTGAGAATAACGGATCTATCTCGAACACTATACTGTTAAGTCCATCGTGGTAATTGATATTTCCACGCTTAAAATAGGTGTCGTCACGATCCGTTCGTCCTGAGCGGTAATAACGGTAAAAATCGGTATTACAGACATGTGCCATGTATTCCCGTTTTAGGTTGGCCAACTGCGTTGAAAAATATCCATAATACATTTTCCCGTTGTCCACGGGGCAGGCTGTTTCAATGCGGTAAACCTTGTTGTAGTAGATTAGTTTACCGAGTATCTGCGGTTTTATCGTTCGGAAGAAGTTGATTTCTTCAGCATCGTTGCAGAAGCCATTCTCGATAATGTGTCCTTTAGCCGAGAATAGTAGGTCTTGGAGATACAGTGTCATTTCGTAGGCCTCATCAATCAATGTTTTGCCTTGCGATGAAATCTTGTCTTCCTTTTGGTGTATCTCCAAAATGATGTTTTGTAGAGCGTGTTTCATATCCGCCAATTTTATGGGGCTACAGGCTTTTTAGAGACAAGTATTCCCAAATGAAGTACAAACTTTATGATTTTGAGCACAATATTTCCCCAAGTTCTACCCAAGTTGGGAGATTTTTTTTTTTGCTGCAACCTCATAATTGGAGCTTTACATCTCTTGTTGAAAGGAAGCGTAAATTTAGCCTGTCAAAATAAAAATGATAAAAAACAGCGGTGTCTCCTTGCTTCTCGATATTTTCTTCATACTTTTGCACCGGTTAGTTCGAACCAAGACGAATCTTTCTCTTTCTGATTGTATACGAAGAAAAATAAATTCAATATAAGTGGTTGATTTTTAATTACTTACGCATCGTTTTTCGAGGCTAATAATTTTAAATCTTCCAAAAAATGGTTCGAAAATTGTCCCGGGAGGACGACTGGATTTATTTCAAAAGAACCAAAACCCTCTAAATGTCATGTTTAGAGGGTTTTTATTTTTATAATGGTAAAAACATTTATCGGTAGTATAATTAAAGGACCAAGTGTAAACGAAAGGCGGGAGCCTATTTTGATGGCTAAATCTATTCTTTGCCTCCTTTGGTTTCTATTTGGCCACGGATGAACATGGATAAACACAGATAGGATGATAAAGGCCTTTTAAATCTGTGCTCATCCCTTTTATGGACCAAGCATATTTCTTGGGGGACGAATGTTGACATGGTCTTATAAAAGAAAATTTCATGCCGTTAAAACCATGGTTTTCCTCCACAGGGCAAACGCCTTTAAAAAATATGTTCCTATTTGCATTTATATCTGCCGTTCCTACGGAACTTACCCATTTGTGTGTAATCATTTTGGTGCAGGTTGTCACCTGCACCTTCTGTATGACCCTCCGCCAAAGGCGGATTAGGCAGGATGCTCAGTTGCTAGCGCATATTCAGGGTTTAACCTCAGCCAAGCCAACCATTATGCATGAGCAGATAGCTGCGACGGCTTGTACGATCCAAATCAACAAATCATTCTTTCAGGCTATCCCGCCATTCGGCACCATAGGCTACTGCGGTTTCCAATGTACAAATCGGGGCAAAGTGCCAGCGGCACGATAAATTTCGTAACCTGCGGATTCATCCGCAGGAACTTAAGGGCTCCTCAACCTCCCGAAGGAGTGCCAGCGGCACGGATGATAGCTCCTTTACACGAAATTAGTACTAAATGCATTTGCCACACTTGAAAGCCATCATGGAAATCGCTTTTAGCCCCTTGAAATTCTTTAATTCAGGCTGACATCTCTTTACTAACAGTTCAAAAGTGTTTGCCCTGGGGGAACGGCCAATTTTCATTATGTTGTAAAATGCCCCCGGCTTTTCGGCTCGATCCTCTATTTGGCCACGAATGAACATGGATAAACATAGATAGGATGCTGAAGGCGTTTTAAGTCTGCGCTCATGCCTTTTATTCGTTTAACGTCTACCTTGCTATTGTCCTTGGCTATGAAGCGGATTCTCCTCCAAGTCTTGGGTTACAGAGCTTGTTGATCCTGCCATCAGTGCGCCCATCTTATCTACGAGAGACTTCTCTAAATGCTTCAGGATGATCTTGTATGCATTTGTCCAGTCCAAAGTCGAAATGCTTTCCTTTTCGGGAAGCTGTACCCAAAGATATTGTTCGATCCTCTATTTGGCCACGGATGAACATGGATAAACACAGATAGGATGCTGAAGGCGTTTTAAGTCTGCGCTCATGCCTTTTATCCGTTTAACGTCTACCTTGCTATTGCCCTTGGCTATGAAGCGGATTCTCCTCCAAGGCTTGGATTACAGAGCTTTTTGATCCTGCCATCAGTGCGCCCATCTTATCTACGAGAGACTTCTCTAAATGCTTCAGGATGATTTTGTATGCATTTGTCCAGTCCAAAGTCGAAATGCTTTCCTTTTCGGGAAGCTGTACCCAAAGATATTGTTCGATCCTCTATTTGGCCACGGATGAACATGGATAAACACAGATAGGATGCTGAAGGCGTTTTAAGTCTGCGCTCATGCCTTTTATCCGTTTAACGTCTACCTTGCTATTGTCCTTGGCTATGAAGCGGATTCTCCTCCAAGTCTTGGGTTACAGAGCTTGTTGATCCTGCCACCAGTGCGCCCATCTAATCTACGAGAGACATTCTCTAAATGCTCCAGTAAATCTTCTTGTAAGCATTCGCAGGATGGTAATAAAATCCTGGCCTGGTTAAAGGAATCGGAGTGGGACTCGATTTTTACCATTGACCTCATTTTACGCATTTTTGCTCCATACCCATACCGATAAGGCGAGTAGACCGATGTCTTTAATGATAAAAAAGTCCGTAACAGGTATTCCATCCACTGTCCTCCATTCACCGGGTGTCGTAAATAAGAATGAAATGGTGGTTAGAAAAATAATTGTAGATGCTATACCAGCATATTTCCCTATTTTTTTTGTCCAAAAGGATAATATTAGACCTATTCCGACTGCAATTTCTGATGCTCCAATGACGTTGGAGACCATTTGAACTGAACAAAAGTGGTAAAGCCATCCCATGGCGAAATGATTTTCCACAAGGGGCTTGATGGTGGCAGCTTCGGTAGGGGTAAATTTGAATATTCCGATCCAGAGTAAGGGAATGGCAAGTCCTGCGATACCTATCATGTAGGCAACTTTTTGGAGTAGCGTAGAAGAGTACATGTAAATTAGTTTTGGTTAAGAATTTATAAATGGAAACAATACTGATATTAACTGTTAGTGGTGAAAAATAAATGGTTTAATATATTCATTGATAGTTACTTGCGGCGACAAAGGTATATCCCTTAAAAATAAAAAAAGATGCCAAAAACTTGGCATCTTCATGATTTTAATCAACAAAAGATTGAACTTAATTATTTACTTCTTCTTCGATTTCTTCAGCTTTTTTCTCTACGTCTTCAGCCGCGTCATCTACAGCTTCACCGGCATCTTCCATGGTGTTTTCCACGGCATCGCCAGCTTCTTCCATTTTGTCTTCTGCGTTATCACTTTTGTCATTACCACAGGAATATAGTGAAAGCATTCCTGCTACTGCGAATAATGCTAATACCTTTTTCATCGTTTCAATAGTTAAAGATTAGTGTTTAGATTAATTTATTAATGCATGTACAAAGCCTGTACCAAATTTTAATCGATTATATAAATTTTGGAATTATTTTAAATGTTCCTTTCAAGTGGTCAAGAGAGATTAGACCATATTTTTTGAACGGTTAATCCCATGGAATGCTAGAAAATCTCACTTACCCGATCAAAATCTTTCAATAGTTACCGATAATAAGTCTAAAAATAAGATAAAATGAATAAAATACCGTGTTATTGGTATTTTTTAAGAGGTTAAAATCTTGTAAATTAGGTAGATATCAACACATGTTTAACACCACACTTTTATTTCAGGGCGAATGGTCTGCTTAATCTTTCATGATGGCCTTCATCTTTCCAGACGAGAATCTTACGGCTTGACAGTGGTCATTCCTGCTTAACAAATTTTACAACTAAAATGTGTCTATATGGTAACCCGGTGGAGTTTAATGGAGTATGTTGCTAACCGTTATGGGAAAGTTCAGCCGGTTTTTGAAGAAGCGGCCAAGAAGTTACAACGTGTGAAAGCCAAAGAGATCCCTCTCTTAAGCCTTGAAGATGACTTGGAAAGGGTCAAGCTTCGCATGGCCCGTGAGGAGGGAGAGATGCCCATTATCATGGAGCGGATAAATGGGGGAGTGGATTTTCAGGATAGTTATATATTGGAAATGCTTTCTACCTTATCCAAGGCCGTCTGTAGGATCACCCAGCATGGTCGCCCCATCGGTACCGGCTTTTTGATTTCCGAAAATGTTATCATGACCAATAACCATGTCATTGATCGGCCTGAAAATGCACAAGGCATGATGGCCGAATTTAATTATGAGTTGGACAGCAATAAAAATATCAAAAAGAGTTTTTCCTTTTCGCTTGATCCAGACAAGTTTTTTCTAACATCATCCTATACTGCAAATCCAGAAGTTCCCTATTCGGGTTTGGATTTTACGATGATTGCTGTCTCCGAAGGCAGCCAAGAAAATGTCCCGCTGTCGACCGTAAAGCCGATTTATTTGGATGGTGTCAGGGGAAAGATTATCAAAGGGGAATCCTGTGTCATTATCCAACACCCCAGGGGAATGCCCAAAAAAATTGTGCTTAAAAACACTGCATTTTTTTCAGAGACCAGGACCAGGATTGTGTATGAGAGTGATACCCTGCCGGGATCTTCTGGATCGATGGTCGTGGCATTGGGAACTGGTGAGATTATCGCTCTTCATCATGCTGGTCTCCCGAGAACCGACAGTCAAAACAGGATTCTTACACGCTCAGGAGCTATTGCCACTGCCAGCACCCCAGACGAGGAAATTGATTGGATCGGAAATGAGGGCATCAAAATCAGCAGGATAATTAATGCCTTGAAAGATTCAGCCCTTCCTCCAGGTATGCAAGCGGTAAAAGAAAGGCTTTTACACAAAACGACACAGACCCAAGGCGAAATCAATGATGGCAGGGATAATAGAGAAGCTAGTTTTAATAAAGCCCCCATTCCCGTTAATCCAGAGAAGGAACAAAAGCCCAAAATAGCCATGAAATCATCTCCAACATCACGACAAGACTATATTTTTACTGCAATCAATAACCCAAAAGTGTTGGGGACGATTGCAGAAATCTTAAAAGCACGATATGGAGAAACTCCACTAATTAAGTTATCCATGCCTTCTTTTGCGGCTGTGGACAGGGTGGAGCTGTTTAGTCTAAGTGCTCCAGTGGTGGGGAATATTGAAGATGAGGCCAGAAATCTATCAACGATTCCTGGAATTATCAATGTAGAAACAGATGTGCCTCTCCACCTTAACACAGGAAAGGATCAAAAAGATCCTGATCATTCCATCTATGAAGGAATGGTAGAGGATGGTTATGGAAAGTTTAATGAGGATGAGTTTTTAAAAAAATACCGTCACGAACGGCAAAGCATCTATGTTCAGGATAAAACGCCGCAGTATCACCGTAAGTGGAATTGGTATGCGACTGCTTTTGATTCAGTCCTTGCAGATAAGCAGGTCGTTTCTCCAGTGGATAAGGGAATTAGGATTATCCAATTTGATACGGGATTTACGGATCATGCAAAGGTCCAGGGAGGATTTGACAAGGACTTGGATATGGATTTTGTGGATCAGGATGATGATGCTACAGATAGCTTTACCGCAGGAATATTAAAGCATCCAGGACATGCCACTCGAACGGGGAGTTTACTGATAGGCAATGAGGTGACGTTGATCGAAAAAAATGGTAATAGCGGTTTGCTTTCACAGTTTGGGTTTCAGCTGGTTCCTTACAGGATTTGTAAAAGTGTCATTTTGATTCGCCGGCAGCAGGAATTGGCCGATGCATTGGATCTGTGTATTTCCCAGCGTTACCCCATTATTTCGATGAGCCTTGGACTTCCGCCTACCATGGCCACGGCAGCCATGGCCAAGAAAGCCTATGATGCAGGGGTGATCTGGTGTTGTGCTGCAGGTAATGTGGTACAGGTCGTAGTGGCTCCGGCAGTTTACCCAGGCACTATCGCCGTAGCTGCATCCAATCCTATGGATGAAGAATGGAAAGGTTCTAGTCGTGGCAGCACGGTGGACATCACCGCGCCGGGAGAAGATGTGTACGTTCCGATCTTTTTGGAGCCTGAAAGCAATGGCACACCTGGTGAATCGTTTGCCTACGGAAATGGTACGAGCTATGCCACGCCTCATGTGGCTGCTGCAGCCGCCCTTTGGTTGGCCAAGTATGACGATACCTTAAGCAATGGAGAATATGCAGGTTGGCGAAAAGTAGAAGCTTTTAGGAAGGCTGTGGATGTTTCTGCCAGAAGAAAAAACCGCCTCCCAAGAGTGGGCTTTGGGCATGGGATATTGGACGTGGAGAAATTGCTCAAAACACCCCCCGTGGCGCCTGTTCAATTAGAATATGCCTACAAAAATACAGATCAGGGAAGGTTAGGGGAAGTTACCCAAGCCTATGGCGAGATGGCCAAGACCCTTTGGAATAAAATCCATGGTTGGGCTTTTGGTATTCCGAGGGGAGGGCAGGAGGCTTATGCTCCGGATAGCAGGGAACTTTCCGATTACGCAAAGATGCTGGAAAGAACCTTGATAAATGAAAGCACCACTTCCCTAGAATCAGGCGATGATGTATCCCAGGAAACACTTTTAGAGCTCTTTTCCAAAGTGCACCAAAAAATTGAATCTGAATTAAAGAAATAAGCCATGCAAAAGATATTTGATTTCCATTTTCATTTATTGTTTAAGCATTATATCGCAGACCCGAAATTAAAACTGGATTTTAGCAAGAATTTTAATACTACCGGGGTTGCAAAAGTGCTAAACGACCTGGTGGGCGGTTCATTTGACAGTCAATCTTCCCCCGCGCAGGTTAAGGAGAGTCAGCTCTATTTAGGGGTGGTCTCCCTGAGCAGTATTGAATATGCCTTTGCAGAAAGGATCTTACATATTTGTGACAAGGATTTTTCTTTTGTTCTTCCCATCAATGACCGGATTTTTAACCGTATTAAGTCCCATCAAACCACCTATTGGCAGGATTTTCTGGAGCTTGTAGATCAGCATCAAAAGAGTTTTGACAAGCTTTCAAAAGAGCCATATAACATCCAGTTTTTAAAGCGAAAGGACTTTAAAGGAAAAGGGATTCATGAAATAGAAGCATTGCTCACCAAGGGAAATAAGCGGCGGTTTACCTTAGCAATAGAGGGTGGCCATAACCTTTCCGATGTTCCTGCGGGAAACGAAGAGTGCATCCTTTCAGCTTATCCGCATCATCAAATGAAGACCTTGCAGGAAATGGATGATGTGGACTTTATGGCCATAAACCTGTGCCATCTGAGCGATATTCCGGAACAACGGCTTGGAGGATTTGCCCAAGGCGTCAACAAGCTTTCCCAAATTGCCTTTAGGAGTGATCATTTTCTACCTACTGTAGGATTGGGGTTGACGGAGATTGGGAAAAAACTGATTCGTCAGTGTTTGTTACATCCTAGCAGATCAGTGCTCATTGATGTCAAGCACATGAGTCTGTATACGCGATTGGAGTATTATCGGTTTAAGGACCAATTGGCAGATGAAGCACCGATGGTAGACCGGTTGCCCATCCTTTCCAGTCACACCGGATTTACGTTTACCTCCATCGATGATTATCTCAACCGTCAAACCTATAGAGCTGATGTATCGGAAACAGTGGCCGGCAAAACGGTCACCATAGCCCCGGAAAATAGAAAGATCGGCCGTACGAATGATAAGTTGAACAAAGGGCTGTACGCCAATCCTTGGACCATCAACCTCTTCGATGAAGAAATCATTGAGATCATGGCTTCAGGAGGCATGATGGGGATCAGCTTAGACCAACGGATATTGGGGGCATCCAACCCTGCTTTTGATTCCATAAGGGATAAGTATTACGAAAAGGAACAGGTGTCGTACCATGAGTTTAAAAAACTTTATAAAGAGGGGAAATTGCCGGGAGAAGAAGGCTTTTTCGATACATTGAACTTGATTCCTTCCAAGGAGGAGCGTCATGTGATGTTACTGTGCCTTCATATCGTACATGCCGTAAAGCTGGGGTATGAAAAATTACCATGGCTAGAGGAAAGCTCTCCTTGGGATCATATCTGCATTGGATCTGATTTTGACGGCTTGATCAATCCGATCAATGGATTTGAGGATGTGACGAAGCTAGGAGATCTATCTTCATCGCTTCAGAAATATTTGCCCTTAGCTGATAAATACCATTTGTTTTTCCATAGCGTAAAGGCCTTGAAATACCATGAAAATGGAACGGTGGACCAACAGTTTTTGGAGGAAGTTATCGACAAGTTCTTATTCTCCAATGGATTAAGGTTTACAGCTCGTTTTCTGTCCAATTGGTCTGATGAAGCATTGGAGAAGGTAAATAAAGCTAATACCACTACCACCGTGGGGTAAAGCATATTCAGGGAAATCGCTTTTAAAAGTGATGTCAGCCTGAGCGGAGTCGAAGGCTAGACATTGGACCTCGACTCCCTGCCCGCCGGCCAGGCAAGCGCTCGGTCTGACACTATATTGCTTGAATTATATAACACCTTTGGTTAAAAGCGATTTCCTGAGAAAATATTAAATCACGTAAATCGCTTAATTCATCTCCTGGCCTAAAAAAATAAGCTACAGATAGAGACGATGCACCCAATTTTGATCATCAAAAATGAGCGTATCAGAAGCTATTTGTCGTCGAATAAAAATGAATGGTTTGGCAAGGGTAAGGCACTAGCTCCTGCTTTTGTTGCTGGATCCAACATTGGTGCAATGTACACTTCAGATAATGTCTTTATCTGCCTTACAATTCCCAACCGACACCTGTTTGGAGAACATAATCGGCCTTTCCGGCTCCTTCCACAGGTTGGTTATCGAAGTTAAGCGTAAAGCCCACTTTAAAGTAAAGATCCCAAGGAAGGTCATATTTGGTATCGAGGGAATAGTCAATCCTCCATCTTCCTCCTTCGGTGATACCTGGGAATACTATTCCCTTGGTGAGCAATGTAAGGTCTCCTACGTCATATAAATTTAGTTCAGCCCCAAAGTAGGCTTCCATACTGTTCTTACTGGGATCATCGCTAGTATATACTTCATTTAGGTAGGAAATACCTGTTTCTATACCAAAGTAGGAGTCATTGGTGTGGATGAGGTATTTACCGAGACCGGCAGAAAAAGTACTTCTGACATCTATCAATTGTTCGGTGTTTGATAGAAAGGCGTAGTTTGCCGGAACATAAAAATCATGGGGAAGGAATTTTTTATAGTTCAAATTGGCATCTTCCCTACGGGTAGGTTCCACATCATCTTGATTGGAGCGGATGAGGTTGTATCCAGCACTAGCCGACCAACTTGAAGCCACATATCCCAAGGAACTCCTTATTCCGGATTGGGTGTAGTTGTTGGCTTTGGTGAAGCTGTAACTAAAGTCTATAGATGCTGACAACCTACTCCAGAAGTCATTTTCATACGTTTTGAAGTATACGATGTCCTCAATCCTGACCTTTAGGCTATCCCCTGTAGTCAGGTGTAAGGTAACATGTGCAGGATCATAAGTCCAAAGTGAACCGTTATGTCGCTCTCCGGACATTAAGGTAATGAGGTAATTTTGTTTGGAATAGACTTCTTTTACTTCTTGCCATTCGATTTGAAAATCGCTATCACTATAATCTGTTTCAATAGTGACGACCCCCTTATCCAGTGCTTTGATCTCACCAACGATGACGTTATCGTTTTTAAATATCAGTGAATCCCTTACTTCTCTGGCAAATGCAGCATTTATGATGAGTGAAAGGATCAAAAAGGTAAATAATTTTTTCAAAACTGAATTAATTTAAATTATAAGATTAATTACGACGTATGTTTACAGTAAAACTGTGCCTAAGACTACTTGTTTGGGTTTTTTATAAACCCTGGAAATCTATAATTTAGATTTAACAGGAATTGACTCCTTTTCCCAAAAACACCTAATTCACTTCTAAGCATAATGTTTTTGTTGAATTGATACTGGGCGCCAAGGATGATGTTAAATGGTGAAGTGACTTTTTTATCCAATAAATAATCAACATTGGCATTTCCCGGGTCAATTTCATTTGACATGTCTTCTATTTTACCAATGATTTGATTGGCCACGATTCGCTGGGCTGGCGGAAGACCATTGGCCCATTCGTACATATAATCGATCAGAATACCTTCTCCTAGCTGGGGGAATATTTCTTTAATACTGATACTTCCTTGGGTATCATTTGAAATATTTTGGAAAAATACTCCAGCCCAAACGGAAAGGGCTTTTTCGGGATTTACCGGGTTAAGGATCGAATGGCCGACACGTAAACTACTGTTAAAAGCTGGAATCGGCTCTACCACTACATCTACATCTACAAAATTGTAATTATTGTCCCAAGCAATCCACAAAGGCCCTACAGCACCGGATAAGGTGGCACCCAATCCGAAAGAGCTGGCCTTAAAATGTTGGTCTGTCTGTAGCCCAACCGGCTTGAGAAGGCTTACATTGGTTTCGGTTGTTCCTCCTCCGATCATGCCATAAACATTTAAAAATGGGAGTACCCAAATGTCAGGTCTAAAGGTATAAGCGTTGGTGGCTGCTATCGTAGGGCCGAAAGTGATGAATTCACTAAAATCCACCATGTTACTTCCATTAAATCCAAGGAGTATAGATTGGATGGTGATTTCCTGGGTTTGGGTGAAATAAATGCCACTTACACCGTAAGCATAGGGAATATCGTAACCTCTTTTATATACTTGCTTCCCTAAAATTGGCAATTTATAGGGCCATTCCATGTTTTTTAAACTGTCAAAATAGGGCTTATAATAGGGGTTTTCAGAACGGTTCATTCCTTGGGCGGATGAAGTAATGACAATGCCTAAGCAGAATAAAATAAGGATACCGATTTTAATGCATTTCATGATTGTTTATTTTGAGGGTCAATAAGCCGTAGTTACATTATTTTTTTCTGCCTTACCAGCTCCAATGGGAATTCCCACGGTCAAGTATAATGAACGGTTATAGAGTGGATCAGGCATGGATTTGCTGATATCTATGACGCCAAGATAATAGCGCAGTCCCAAGTTCATTCCATGCCCTTTCATCAAGCGATAGCCAAATCCTCCCGTGAAGCCAATATCCGCCCTTTTAATTTCACCTTTGATGTTATGCTCATACGATAAGTCGTTTTTTTCTAATATACTGTCCGAAAATTCATCGTAAGCTTTATTCCTCCACCCAATCTGAGGACCAGCTTCTACATAAAAATTACTGTTCCCAAAACGGTACTTGAGGAATATAGGAATACTGAAATATCCTAATCTTCTGCGTACGTCAGCCGTAGAAAGCATTTGATCCAGCTCTTCATCACCTAAGGAGTAGGAGGGGATCCCCTTGGCTCCCATGGTGGATTTGACGATCACTCCGGTATGTAGTTGTAAGCTTTCTTTGAGGTAAAAATCAAAATAAAACCCTAAATGTAAGGCATGGGCCATATCGGAAGTATTGGGGCCGTTGAGGTGGGTAAAGGCAATGCCCCCATCCAGCCCAAACTCAATTTTGTCCGAATTGAGTTTGTCTCCCAGCAGCAGGGAAATAAGTACTTGCCCTTGACCAATATGATATAAAAGGCAAAGTGTAACGGTAAGGAATAGTTTTTTCTTTATTTCTATTTCCATTGGGCAGAACATAAAAGAAAGGTTGGAGGTACATTTTACATGCATTTGGGCAAAACCATCCTATTCTAAAGGCTTATGAATTATAATTCTCCTGTTTTGGCTTCTTCCTTCATCTCTTCGTTGGCGTAAATGGCCATTTCCACACGACGGTTTTTGATGCGGTTTTCTTCGCTGTCATTGGGGTATTTGGGTTGACTTTCACCATACCATTTTTCGGTTAACCTGGATCGGTCGACACCATTATCGGCAAGGAATGCAGCGACCGCATTTGCCCTTTTCTGTGAAAGCTGCATGTTAAATTCTTCCGATCCGGTATCATCTGTATGCCCTTCAATTAGGATATTGGTGTCTGGGTATTTTTGGAAAACAGGGATGGCATTAAGGAGATCTTCCTTGTAGTTATCACTGAGGGCAGCGGAATTGATTTTAAAGGCCAAACTAGCATCGAATGTAACGTTAATGCCTTCATTCACCCGGTTTACTTCTGCGGTGGGGATGGCTTGTTGTAGTTCTTTTGCCTGCTGATCCATTTTTCTCCCGATCAGGTTTCCTGCTGTACCGCCAATGGCCGCACCGGCCAATACTCCCCAAACACTACCTTTGGACACTGCTGCGCCGACTGCAGCACCACTGGCCGCACCGATTGCGGTTCCTTTTTGCTGATTGTTCCAGTTGGCGCAACTGGCCATTAGGAAGGCGATCATGGTAAAAATTGCAAGTTGTTTCATCATGGTTGTTGGTGGTTAAATAGTGAATTTATTGGCAGATCATTGCCGAAAACATGTCCATACTCATATCTCTCCATCCTAGGTCCAACGCTTTTTGGATATCTGCACAGAGCATATTTTTTTCTTCTTCTGTCATTTG
The DNA here is from genome assembly GCF_000325705.1 of Echinicola vietnamensis DSM 17526. Taxonomy (NCBI): domain Bacteria; kingdom Pseudomonadati; phylum Bacteroidota; class Cytophagia; order Cytophagales; family Cyclobacteriaceae; genus Echinicola; species Echinicola vietnamensis. The sequence continues at coordinate 3,858,405 of NC_019904.1, forward strand.
TTTCCGGAGCTCTTGGGTTTTGTTGGTGCCATATTTATTTTCCATTTTTTTTAGGCCTACTTGTGTTCTGCTTTGATACACCACCAAACGGTCATGACCATTGGCCAAAGCCTGATCGTACGCAGCGTAAGCATCTTCATATTGATCATAATAGAGATATAGGTCTCCTTTTTGGATCAAAAAATCAGACTGTTGTGGATCCAAGGCAATGGCTTTATCCAAATACCACATCGCGGAATCTTCTTCATTGAGTTGGCGGCCATAGATCCTGGCCATTAAGGCGTAATTATTGGCACGTTCACCAGTATTCTGGTTCATTTCGGTCAGCTTGATGACATTGGAAAGGGCCTGCTTGGATCCTTCCACATCCCCCAAATTTTGCAGGGCTATGCCTTTTTGGAAGTAAGCGGCCAAACTTTTATCCTTGGTGATTTTTAGGGCATTATCAGCCTCGGAGATGGCTTTTTCATAGTGCCCCAAGTTATTGTAGGCTTCTGCTTTGCTTACAGCTCCTAGTTCTTTGGCATCCTTAGTTTTGCAGTTCCCTGAAAATTCATCCAGCTTTGCCAAAGCTTCAGCATAGGCTTCTTCGTTTAAGAGGGCGTTCGCTTCATCAAATAATGCCCTGCACTTTTTGCCCATGGTGAATGTCTGGGCATAGGTGGTACTGCTGATAGAGACCCCTAAAATAATGCATATTGAAATTAAAAAACGCTTCATACGAAATAATTTGTAATTGAGAATTTTCTTATATCAAGATAGCACTAGGTGTTAAAAAACCTGCTCTATCACCTTCAGATCATCATTGATCTGCATCCTGTACATCCGCCACTTCGTATTTGTTTTTTCCTTCTACCTGGACAGGTTGGTAATATGTCTCCCCATACTTCACATAAGTTTGGTCGCCCACTTTTACTTCCTCGGCACCATCTGGAAGATTGGTTACGACGGATCCTGAGGTCGGGGGGACGACCGTATAGCCATCTTCTGATTTTTCGTAATATGTGCCACCATAATAGTAATTGTTGGTAGTTTCATTGATGATGACTTGTTCAGAATCACCTGGGATGGTTTTGACGGTGGCACCGGAAGGGGCTTCCACTACGGTATAGCCACCATTGCTTTCTTGGTAAAATACCCCTTGGTCATAATGATACTTTTCATTCTCAATCGAAATCACAATCGCAGTAGCGGCCAAAGAGGCTACGAAAAAGCCCCATGGGTGCCATACAGGGCCCCAATAGTAAGGTACAAATGGATGGTAGTAATAGGGGTGGTAGCAATAAAAGCTGAATCCACCGTAGCGGTAAGGTGGCCTATGATATGGGCGCGGGTTTCGGATGACTACTGTACTTCGTCGATTGACATTTCTTCGGACATTTCTGTTTACATTTATATTGGTACTGTTGTCGATGTTGATCCGGTTATTACTACCTGTCCTGTTATTGCTTTTTATATTCGAAACGCGCGTATTGTTGTTTCGACTGTTATTGGTCCGAACATTGTTATTTCTATTTCCTTGATTGCTAAAATTGTTATTGGTCCGGTTTCTGTTATTGGAATAATTTCGTTGTTGGAGGTTAGTGGGTCTGGAGGGTGAACGGTGAGCACCTCCATTGATCGTTCTGTTTCCTGCAGGTCTTGCTGCAGCAGGTCTTGATCCTCGGGATGTTCCTCCACCATGACGGAGTCGTTGGGCCTCTGCGATATTAGGAACCCCTAGCATGGCAATGATGCCGCAGCATATGATCAGTGTGGATAGTTTTTTTAGCTGACTTTTCATATCAAAGGGATTAGTGAGGTTTTGGTAAAATGGCGATCAATCTGGCTCCTGGAGGCGGTACAAATTCAAATATTGTCGGAGGTAGATCAGGATTGACCTTCCAACTACTAAATGATGCCTCGTATTGTGGAGCTTGTGATTTTTGCTTGTTCACAATTACAAACTTTACGGGCAGGTTCATGGCATCATTAGCAATCCAAATTTGGACATCTTGATTTTCATTGCTGGCAGCAATGTGAAAGCAATCTTTGCCATTTACGTACTTTGTCCCCAAATACAGCAGGGTGTCAAAATGAGTAAGCAAATCATCAGTAAAGGTCGGGTAGAAAAAATCAGCAGCTGGAAATTCCACTCCAAATTGATGGTTGATGGAATCTATCATGGAAACGATATCGTCTGGAGCATGAACAGTGGTATAATTATTTTCACTGTATGAATAATGGGTGAAGAATTCTCCATTATAAAAAAAGCCTCTGTGACCATGTTGCCCCTTTTGGTGGACCAACATTTTATCAGGCCCTTGCATAAACACTTCATTTTCCGTGTATTCCTTGGAGTAGCTGATTTCTGCTGCAGGAATGTCATTGGATGTGGAAAGGTTATAGCTACAAGATTTCATGTCTCCAATGACCGCACTCATATGATCCAGAATAAATACGGCTACCGAATCGATTTTTCTTTCCTGCGCATAACTGCTGAGCGGAAGGGTAAGGCAAATAACCAATAATAGCTTTCTCATCTTGAAATAAAGTTAAAAGGCTAATCGTTTCTTAAGAACGCAAATTTCCAGCCTTTGATATTAAACCTTAAGGTACTAACTATTTGGCCACTTGACTTACCATAAAAAAATACACCTGCCAACTTTTATATATTTTGGCATGCAGTGTCATGTAAGGGCTAAAAAAAATGCTTGATATAATCTGAAGGGCTGTACCCCGTATGTTTTTTAAAGGAAGAAATAAAGCTCTTTCGATCTATAAATCCACTTTGCTTGGCGAGCATATCCAATGTCATATCATGATATACCTTTTCTTTGATAATGTTTTGGCTAAAAAGTATACGCTTTAAGTTTAAATATTCCTCAAAATTTACGCCCTTCTTTTTTAGATAGCTTTTAATACAATTATTGGAAACGCCTATTTGAGCTGCCATATGATCAAGAGTGATGTCTTTGTTTAAATAAGGGTGATGTTTAGACACATAACGTTCAATACTTTGTTCTTCAATTGATAAGTTGGCATTCATTTTCTCTAAGCCTTTGGCTAAAAGGTTAAAATGAGCCTTGTCGGAAAAATCCTTGGATTTTATGTCCCTGATACCAAATAGCAAAAAGGGTTGGAAGAATAACGAAAGGCTTAACATAAAACCTGCAATTATCCCTATTATTTCTGGTCGCAACAATGGGGGAAGCGAAATGCCTGTTAAAGCGACCAAAAAATATGGAAAGAACAACAATGACTGGATAGTAATAAAACCTAATGTCCACCGTATCCAATGGGTATTAATATGGATAAGCCCTTTTTTGCTAATAGAGGTTAATTTTATAACAAGGTTTATTTCCAAGATCCAATAGATGATCATTTGTAAATGGACCAGTAAATACGGTAGATCAGAAGTAATGGCGTTAGAATTATGGACATAATGAATAGCCATAATTCCAATAATGGCAGGTAGGACCAGATGGATCAAAATGGACTTTCCGAATGAAGAAAAGGCCAGCGTATGAAAATATAAATAGGTTAATGGCAAAAATAGCGACATGCTGAGTAGTACCATCGTCTTATGAAAATATTGGTACCCTTGTTCCATATATGTGGCATCTAAAAACTGGAAGGTATGCCAGCTAAAAAGGACTAAAAATGACACCGCTAAAATTCTTTTAGGTGTTTTCTGTCCTGGAGTTACATTGGGATACCACCAAAGGATTGCTGCAATCATCATTGCGGTTATCGCAACTACAAATGAAAGTGTGGCATAAATCGTCAATTGATGTGGCATGGTGAACAGATAAATAAACTAATCCAACACTAGTGTTATTTAACGATGTCATGTCTGTATAAACCAGGATGAATTCGAATTCTGGTGAACGATTCAAAAAAACATCATTGACCTAAATTTAAGAATATGTGAAATTAATGTTGACTAATAAAAAGTAATTGATGCCAAGAATTATAATGTTGTGAAAATCAGTGACTATTTGTATTCTTTTATAAACTCAGAAGGCGTTTTACCTACCCATTTTTTGAAGGCGGACGTAAAGGAATTACGGTTGGAGAAGCCACAGTCATATCCAAGCGCTTCCAGGGTGATGTTTTTCCATTCACCTTTTCTGATCTTTTCCTTACAATATTCAATGCGGTATTTGTTTAAAAAATCATTGAAATTCAGGCCTTTTTCTTTATTTATAAAGGAACTGATAATGTATAAGGGCACATTAAGATCATCAGATAAATCCTTCAAATTATATCCCTGATTGAGGTATGGGGTATTGTTTTGGATGTGTTCTGAAAGTTTCGAATCAAGTTCAATCACTCTTGCCTCACTTAAAAATTTTGAAGAATAGTTTCCAGATTTTTCCATCTTAGACTTTTTCACGGGATGGACTGTCGTTTCCTTAATGGGCGTAAGGACATCGGAAAAACCATACAGAATTTCAGGTTTACAGAACAAATATCCCGCGCTAAAAATAACACATAGAGCACCACCAATTCCAGAAAAATTGGCATATGTTGACATTTGGAATGGATTATAACTATCTAAAAAATACGGGTAGAATAACAGGAACTGAAGACTACAAAAGAAGAACAGCCAATTTATGGCGTGGTTGTTTTCTTGTTTTACTTCTGCATCACCATGTTTGATAAAAGCGATAATGACCCAAACTTGCAAAAGCCAATAGATCCCAAATACCATATGGTAGATGAAGAGGTTTACCTCAGTGGGAATTGAAATCAATGCATAGGTCGACAATTCTCCCGTCCCTTCTTGCAGGATGTTTTCCTGCAAAAGACTTATTTGCTTATTCAACGGTAATATCAGATAGGGAATGGTGTTTAACAGGTATAAAAAAAATGGTATAAAATGGTAAATGTCTTTATAGGAGGGGTAAACCTTATTTAGTACCCCTCTTACATACAAATAGGCCATGGGCATAAATAAAAAACACACCACACTCCCTATACTATAAGCGAACGGAACCTTAAGGATAAATTCACTTTTGATAAGAGACACATAAACCAAACTGCTCGTCAAAATGAAAAAAGACCAACTCAGTAACTTCCGAGATTTATTGTTCTTGTTGGGGAATGCCCATAAGATAACAATGGTAATGACACCCACGGTAATGGCGAGTAAATGGTAACCACCTTATAAAGTACATGTTTCATGGCGTGTTTTGACCGCATAGCTTTGTGGAAAAAGCAAAAGTGATGAACCTACAAGAAGAAATGGCCGCCCTTGTCAAAGAGTACAAGAGCAGCGGTCTGACGCAGAAATCCTTCAGTGCGCGAAAGGGGATCGGTTATCCCAAGTTCAATTATTGGTACCGAAAGCTGGCGGGGGAACAGGTCCGGGAACCCACTGGTTTTCTACCGGTCCGTACCCAGGGCAGCAGTGTTCCTGCAGAGGCGGTGGAAGTGGTGTACCCGAACGGGGTAAAGCTGCGGGTGCCGTCCGAGGACCTATCGCTGTTGTCCAACCTGATCAGGCTGTACTGATGTTTTCGCTGGGCTCCCACCACCAATATTTCCTGTACCGCAGCCCGGTTGACATGCGCAAAGGGTTCAACGGGCTTTCCGGGATCGTCACCAATGAACTGGACCGTGACCCGGTCTCCGGGGAAGTGTTCGTCTTTGTCAACCGCCACCGCAACCTGATCAAACTCCTGCACTGGGAGAAGGGCGGTTTCGTGGTCTATTACAAACGATTGGAAAAAGGCACTTTCCTGCTCCCGGAGGACAGGGGTGACGGCGTGCTGGATTGGCCCGAACTGGTGCTGATGGTCGCGGGCATCCAGGTGGAAGGCTACCGGCAGCGTCCCCGGTATATCCCCGGTTGATTTTTTTTACTGACCCGTGTTCAGCTTTTCGGGGCTGTATGCCCTTCTGTTAGTCCTACGGACAGCTTTTTGAAGCCAGAATGGCCGAAATCATCTCCTGAGGTTTTTTTCCACAGGGGCTGTGGAAAAAAAGTCCATGGTTTTATAAGCGGGAGGTTTTATTTTCGGGCATGTCAAAGCCACTCGACCAGTTGACCAAAGCCGAACTGCTTGCCCTGCTGCAAAAGTCAGAGCAACAGGTGGCCGACCGTGAGCGGGTGATAGCCGAGAAGGAACGTATCCTGGCCGAGAAAGAAGCTTATGAGAAGCAGTTGTTGGCGATGATCGAGAAGTTCAAGCGCATGTCCTTTGCCCAGAAGCGGGAGCGCTTTTTAGGGAACAAGGACCAGATGGCCCTGCCCTTTGAACCTGACCAAGAGCAAGAACAGCAACAGCAGGAAGGGTTTTCCCGCAAGGTGGAATACATCCGCAAGAAACGTCCCGCCCATACGGGCAGACAGCCCTTGCCCGACCACCTTCCCGTGGAAGAGATCGAGATCCATCCGGAAGGGGACCTTTCCGGCATGGAGTGTATCGGCAAGGAAGTGACCGAAGAGCTGGACTATATCCCTGCCCAATATATCCGCAGAAGATACATCCGCTATAAGTATGCCCCAAAGGACAGGTACAGCAGTGCCGGGGTAAAGATCGGCCTGTTGCCGGAAAGGGCCATTCCAAAGGGCATCCCGGGTTACGGCCTGCTCACCGACATCCTTACAAGGAAATACCTGGAACATATGCCGCTGTACCGGCAGGCGCAGCGTTTCAAACGGGAAAAGATCCCCATAGCGCCCACCACACTTGAGGGATGGGTGAAACAGGGGCTGGAAAAACTCGAACCCCTGTACGACTGTCTGGTGGACGACACCAAGGCCATGGGCTATCTTATGGTGGACGAGAGTACCATCCGGGTATTGGACAGCGACAACAAGAAGGGCGCCTGCCACACGGGTTACTACTGGGTATACCATAACCCTTTGGAAAACACCGTACTCTTTGATTACCGGCCTACCCGGAGCAAGGAAGGCCCCAGTGCCATACTGGAAAACTTTCAGGGCTACCTGCAGAGTGATGGATATGGCGTGTACGAACATTATGTGGCCAATAAGCAGGTCACCCACCTGGCCTGTTGGGCACATGCAAGGAGAAAGTTTTTTGAGACCTTGGTGGAAAACAAGAAGGCCGCTTCCGAGGCCCTGGGCTTTATCGGCAAGCTTTACGATGTGGAAAGAAAGGCCAAGAAGGAAAACCTCTCTGCCGAAGACCGCAAGAAGCTCCGTTTGGACGAGGCCTTGCCGGTGATCAACAAAATGTCCGAGTGGATCAAGAAGCAGCTGCCCAAGGCCCTGCCCAAAAGTGGGCTGAGAAAAGCCCTGTTCTACTCGGCAAACAGATGGGCCGAACTGTCCAATTACCTGTATGACGGTAAACTGGAGATCGACAACAATCCCGTGGAAAGGGAAATCAGATCAATGGTGGTCGGCAGAAAAAACTACCTGTTTGCCGGCTCCCATAAAGCGGCCCAAAGGGCGGCCATGATCTATTCCTTCTTCGGCATCTGTAAATTACATGACGTCAATCCCCAACAGTGGCTCGAACATGCTCTGAGAAATATCATGACCACCAACCATAAGAACATCCGTGACCTATACCCACAAAACTTTAACCAAACAACACGCGGTTAATAGGGCGGTTACATTGTTCGTTCGTTGACATCGACCTGAAAGACTTTTGGTTGATTGCTTTCCAGTTCGTTCTGGTTGATCCAAACCACTACGCTATTGGATTTATTTAAAAGTTTCGAAATTTGGTTGTATTCGTCATGTAAGTAATCTTGTCCGATGTTCTCTACAAGTTTGAACAGTTTTTGATGTTCATTTAGACTGAAATACAACGTTGCTTTTCGGCTCTTCGTTTTATAGCCTAAGCGACTTCTGCTTGAAACATTAGCGACAATGACTTCTGAGTTGCGAATTTTTCCCTTAATCTCAGTTAAGGAATTTTTAGTTGTTATGAGGTTTTGAAAGTTAAAATAGAGTGGAACGATAATGCATGTAACTCCAAAAGGCAGTAATCTCCACCAATAGTTTAGTTTAATTGGGTCTAAGGTCTTTCCAAGTATCCAGGGCTTATGTTCCTTTTTTGTCGGCTTGGGTGGTGGCAGATAGTTTGTCTGTTCACCGCGATCCTCAAGAATCCACTTTGCAGCAAGTTTGGCATCTTCAACATAATGTTTACGCTCCAGAATGCCTTGTAATTCTTGGTTAGATTTAAATAAAAGTTTTTTTGTAAAGAGGTTTTTATTCGTCATGTAGTTTTTTGGCTGCCAAGGACGTTGTAAACTAACCTTACCGTAATTTTTAGCAGTTCAAGCTAAGAAAAAAATCCAGATCATTATGGATAGGGCCATGGAAAAGCGATCATCGCGTTTCCCCATTACCTTGCGGAGTTTATGGTACATCCTGAAGACCGGTTCGTACCGCTTCATGCCCAGCTGTCTTTGCAGTTCAGAAGCATTGAACCCCTTTTTGGTGGCTGTGATGAAGGTCATGGCCAACAACCAGGTCCGATCGGAAGGTTACTGTTTTCCATTATCGTTCCGCTTCTGATACTTGTCCTGAAGCTACAGGAAGTGCATTGAAAGGCCTTTTTGTTTGCCAACCAATAATGCCTGGTACAGTTGCATCTTTTGCAGACAATACCTGCTTGGCTCCTTTTCTGCCTTACAAACTCGATACAGGAAGATTCGTCAGGAAACCGATTGATGAAGTTGATGATATTCATGGTCAAAACCGTTTATCTTGACACAATTTATTGAGAGTAAGAACTCAATTGAAGCAATTGACACTAACTGTCACTATTAATTTATTTGGCTACTGGTGCAATTGCGGATATACATATATCGTTTTATTCAATTTCATATGTGTTCTTTAATGTGCTACAACGGTTGGGCTATGAGTAGTTGCGTGGGTTAGCACTTAACTTTGCAAGTACACACCAAGTTGAAAATCCTCAAGGAATTTTAGAAGTAGGCGAGAACGAGCAATTACTTGTAGGCATTTTTGGCAATAGTATTTATTCAGAACAGTTTTTATTCAATATATTTTCGACTGTTGGATTGTAAGCATTATGCCTTGCTCCAAATAAATCAGGGTCTGGATGTTGTTGAAAAAAACTAGTCAAAGCACAAAAGTCATGTAGTAAGTCATTTGAGTCAAATTGAAATCGTGTAGTGGTAACAATATTTTCAAGTCCCGTCAACGCTATCAGGTTGATATTATTTAACACTAAAAACCTTGAAACATTCTGTAAGCTTTCTATACCATTGAAATTTTCTAATATGTCATTATGTGAAATGAAAAAATCACCACCTACTTCTGCAAGTTGATTGAGGCCATCTAAGTTTTTTAAACTTGCATTATGCTCGATGATAATGCTTGATATTATTTTCGTTAAATTATCAAGGCCTTTTAACGATTTAAGATTTAAATTATAGGAAAGCGTAAAAAACTCAATTTCAGATAGGCCTTCAAGGCCTTCAAGTGTTCTTAACTCATCGTTGTATCTTATGAGAATACCATTGACTTTTTCTAATGTTTCTAACCCTTTAAGGTCTTCTATATCTTCGGTGTAGTTAATAACCAGGTTGCCGTTAATTTCTGTATATCCTGATTTGGCGAAAGAAATTAAATCGGCTTCTGAACGGATTTCATAATTGCCCTCATAAATAGTAGAAGGCTCGGTATTAGTAGTATCATCACTACAAGATAGCATGATTAAAGTCAATAGAATTAAGCCGATTTTTTTCATTTATTATTGATTTTTCTGTTTCTATATTCTTGCCAACGGTCTGGGGATGGTGTGTGTCCCACAGGTCATGCGCTATACCTGTTATTGAACGAATCCTGCTTAGGTAGCAAGCCGGCATGATTGTCCGGAACTTCCTAAGTTAGCCTTATCGTAAATTTTAACAGGTTAAGCTATAAAAAAACAGACAATCATTGAAGAAAATCACAAAAAACAAAAAAGCCTTCCCCATAATTATCCCTTTCCCATCACCACTCGTTCAACACTGCATTCAGACTAGGCTGCTCCAGCCGTCAGAATGCTTGGTTATTGTACACAGTTTTTTATTCGGTTTATTCATCAGTGTTTTCTGCGTAATCTTTGTCCGTATCCAGTTTTTAAAAATTCCGATGCTTTTTCGAGATAGCTTTGTTCGATATCTTGATTTTCTTTTAGCACGTGATGAATCATTTCTTCCGCTCCAGTATTTAAATCCGTCAGATTTATTTCAAATCCGTAGTCCACAGGATGATATGCGTTTGATATAGTTATTCTCAAATTATTGTCCGAATTATTAAATTCAAATATGTCTGCTATTACAGTTCCGTTTGATTGTTCCGAGAATGTATAATTCGGTTTATCAAAATCAAATTCCGATGTCAGAAATTCAAAATGAAACCTTGTGGATATTCTGGATGATACTGACCCCTCTCCGGGGATATTGACCCCTCTAAAAGTTGGTTTGGTCCTGTGAATCCAATGGTATGACAATTTTACATTTTTTTTCTTAGACTATCACCTTTAAGTTCGATTCTGTATGATGAGTGTACCAATCTGTCAAGGATGGCGTCGGCTATCGTTTCTTCCCCGATCACCTCATACCAACTGGATACGGGCAACTGGCTTGCGATGATGGTGGATTTCTTCCCGTGCCGGTCCTCAATGAGCTCCATAAAGTCCATCTGGTGCTGTTTTTCCAGATGTGTCAGCCCAAAATCATCCATGATGAGCAGGTCGGCTTTTGCCAACTTGTCAAAGAACTTGATAGCGGTGCCTTCCAGCCTTACCATCTTGGTTTTGAGCATCAGTTTCTGGGTATTAAAATAGGCGGCCTTAAATCCTTGGATACAGGCCTGGTGTCCCAGTGCGGATGCGAGGTAACTTTTACCACAGCCGGTGGCCCCGGTTATCAGCACCGACTCCCCTTTGGTGATGTAGTCTCCGGTGGACAGGGATGCCAGCACCATATCGTCCAACCCCCTGGTTTTATCAAGCCTGAGTTCTTCCAGGGAGGCCTTATACCTGAATCCGGCATTGGACTTCAGCCTTCTGAACCTCCTGTTGTCCCTTTCCTGCTCCTCGGCCTGGAGCATCATCTCAAGGCCTTCTGTCAGCGTGAGGTTTTGGGTTTTGCGGGTTTCCTTCAGGGCTGTCCATGTTTTGGACATGCCGTGCAGTTTAAGCCTGGTCATTTGTGCTTCGATCTGGTTCATATTCATTAGGTGTTAAAATTGGAGTTTCTGTTGGTCGTAATATTCCTTGCCCCGGACATTGTCGTGTTTGGGCAGGGCTTTTTGTGTAATATCGGGCTGTTCATGGGCCATGTTGTTTTCAAGGACGTTCCTGATAAACCCATAAGAATAGACCTGGTGGTCCATGGCTATTTTGCAGGCCCTGTCAAAGGTGTCCGGGTCGGACTTCCTGCTCAGGGCCAGCAGCCCGTCACAGGTCCTGTAAAGCTGTTCGGGATACCGGTTCTGCTCAAACAGCAGGGAGACATACCGGTAAAGGACCTCCGATTTTTTACGGGCAAGTTCCCTGTAGTATTCAGGGCTCCTGTCCCTGTAATGCCTGTGCTGGGAACACAGATGGTCTTCAACGGTAGAATAGCCGCCCTTGGTGCTTCTGGCATGGACGGCTACCTTTTTGCCTTCATGGTAGACATAGAACATGGACCTGGTGTAGACTGCCTTCACTTTCTTGCCAATAAGGGTATACGGGACACTGTAATATTGCTTGTCCCTTGCCAGGTAAACATGGTTGTTCTTTGCCACGGTCAGCAGGGCATGGTAGCGTAGCTCAAACCGGTCCTCGGGAAGTTTTCCCAACAGGGGTTTTTCATCGGCCAAAAACTTCTCTTCCCGGCAGTAGGGCCTGCGCTGCATCCGTGTCTGGTTATGGGCCCTGATCCGCATTTTAATGGCCTGGTTGAGCGCATAAAGGTCAAAGAACTGCATGTTCCTCAGCTTGGCATATACCCTGGAGTAGAGCACTTTGACCTGGTTCTCGACAAGGGCCTTGTCCTGGGGCCTTCTGGCCCTTGCCGGAAGGACGGCCGTGCCGTAATGGTTGGCAAAGTCTTCCAGTGCCCGGTTGATATCCGGTTCGTACTTGTCGGCCTTGTCCACTGCCGACTTCAGGTTGTCGGGGACCAGAAGGGAAGGGACCCCGCCCAAATGTTCCAGGCAGCAGGCCAGGGCGTGGAGAAAATCAGCTATACGCTGACTGGGCACGGCCATGGCAAAAGCATAGTCCGAACAGGGCAGGCAGGCCACAAAAAATTGGCAGGAAATGACCTCTCCGGTTTCCCGGTCTATGTAGTCAATCGTCTTGCCGGCAAAATCAATATAAAGCTTTTCCCCGGGCGGATGGGCAAGTACCATGGTTGGTTTTGACCGGGCAAGGTCATGCTGGTCAAGGTGGTGGCAGAACTGTGAGTAGCTGTAACCATCCGGATGGGACTGTCTGTATTCCTCCCACAAAAGTGTCCTGGTAACCCCGGTACGCTTCAGCTCTTTACGAAAATATTCAAGACGCATTTTAAAATGATCGTACCGGGGATCCTTATAGGAAGGGTTGCCAGGATGGAAACGGGAATGGATCTCCGGCTCTTCAAGGGCGAGCAGATCATCTATGGTTAGGTTCGTACCTGTCTGTCCCAGCAGCTTTTCAAGCTTGACAAGGTAGGCCTTTACGGTATTCTTGCTCATGCCAAGCATTCGGGCAATGGTCTTGGTCCCTTTGCCCTGCTTGTTGAGAATGATCAATTGTTTTATCTGACTCATTGGTTTTGGTTTTCCTGCCATTGGATCACGGTTAGCGGTATATAAATCATCCGCTAAAAAACCAAAACCAGCATTATAAGGGGTCAACATGCTCCGGAATCTGACAACAGAGGGGTCAATATGCTCCGGAATTATTGCTGAAATATTACTTTAGGGGGTCAGCATCCGCCGGAATGGCAGTTGAAAACAGCCGATTAAGCCACTTTTCAACCTCCGGGTCATTCCCGGATCATGGGGTCAACATGCTCCGGAATATCCACCTTGTTTTATTGACAAAATTTCTTCTTTTCGTATCGTGAATTTCTTTAGGTGTGGTCATTTTCTCAAATTGGGCACAACGGTTTGGCTATGAGCAGTAGCGTCCCGAAGGGCACTATTGCTTATAGGTTTTGTTGAACGAATCCAGCTAAAGCAGGAAGCCGGCATGATTGTCCGGATCTTCCTAAATTAGCCTTATCGTGAATTTTAACAGGGTAAGCTATAAAAAAACAGACAATCATTGAAGAAAATCACAAAAAACAAAAAAGCATTCCTCATAATTACCCTATTCCCACAAACAATTCGTTCAACACTGCATTCAGACTGGGCTGTTCCAGCCGTCAGAATGCTTAGTTATTGTAGCCAGTGATTTTTCTTTTATTTTTTTCAGTCTGTCGATTGTGTTCTTTTCTGCGTTAATAATTCCAACGGTCTTATGTCTACTGAATTGGGGTTCTGTAATTGTTGAAAGTTGCAAAGCTGAATTTGCGTATTCTGAAGCTTCTTCAATTTCCCCCATTCTTAGGCACAAGTTAGCCATCAATGTCGCATAATAGAATTTTTGGTCGTTCATTAATAAGTTGCCACCTGTTTCGTCAAATTTTAAAGTCGACAGTTCATAAGCTTCTTGAAGTTTGTCTTCTTGGTCAGAAAGCAAAATCGTTTCGCTTAATTTCAAATCTGCAAGTCCAGTTGTTCCGCTCCGTGTGTTCGAGTGATAATGGCCAGTTACAATTCTAAAATGACTTTCGGCTTCTTTATAATTCCCGTTTTGCAAGTAATAGTCGCCAAGTTGTTCGTGTCCGTGTATCGTGCTAAAAGTTTCTTCTGGGTAATCGTTTATGACTCTTTCCATTAGCTGAATTCCCTTTTTCTGATTTTCAGTCTTTTGAGAGTCGAGAAGATAACTGGCTTGAATACGTAAATATTGAGCTTTATTAGAGTTTCCACGTGAGCGTTTCAGTCGAGCTTCAAATTCAGATTCGATTTGGTCGTTCCATTCCGTATTTCTATACCAATCATCTTTGCTCATTCGTGTCTTTTTTTCATTGGCTACAACGGTTAGTATATGGCAAGTAGGGCAATAGAAAGCGATAAACTTTCAAATTTGCACTTAGCCAAAGCGTTGTATTTTGTTTTTAACTTATTCATATTAAAAGCCAAATCAATGATTTGGCGGTGTTTGTGAATAGCTTTGAACTCTCGTAACCACCGAACGCCCTATTTGCTATATACCGTGTTGTGTGCTGGCTTTATTTTTTTATTCATTTTCAGCTTCTCAAGAATTAAAATCATTACTTCACGAGTTTTTTTCAAATGTTCAAATTCTTCAGGTTGATACTTAGTCTCAATCATTAAAACATTCTGTCCGTAGGTTATATATTGATTTTGAAACTTGTCAAACTTCTTAACTGATAGCTTTAAGTCAGGAAAAAAAGAGGTGACAAACTCAATTTCGTCAATCGGTAAAAGATTAATTACCAATTTGTCTGAACATTCTATTTTTAGTTTTTCGGAAGAATTAAAAATTCTTGTCCAAAGTGATTTTTTCTCCATTGTCAAGTTCCAATTTTGGTCAAGTTCAATTGGTGAAACAAATGTTAATCGGTGTCCAATACGAAATGACGAGCCAAGTTCAGCTGATTTGTTAAACTTATTCTCGTAATGGATATAGAACCCTTGAAAGTCTTCGGAAGCTCTATATAATTCTTGCTTTCCATAAAAGTAGTTGTTTTCACCACTTTCCTCTTTCAAGTTATAGTCCTCTACAAAGGACTTCCAATTGTCATCTATTTTTCTCCAATTCAATGTTTGTCGTTTTTAGCTTGCACACAACGGTTTGTGTATGGTGTCGTAGCTATCCCGCAGGGTAGCTATGCACTATACACTGTGTTTGCTTGCGTTTTTTATTAATTTTTCTTTTTCAATTAGTATCAATATTCCTCCAAGAATAAATCCGCTGATTAATCCACCAAAATGAGCCGCATTGTCAATCCCACCTAAAAAACCGAATAGTAAACTTAGTCCGGCATAAAGTCCTAATAACATCCAAGTCATTCCACGCATATGTGTCGGATAGATTTTGAAAACAGTAAAAGCTAAAATCAATCCATACAGTCCAAATATTGCTCCTGACGCACCAACACTTACTGTATTCTCGTGCCAATAGATACTGGCAATACTTGCTAGAATACCACAAACTATAAAGCTTATTATCAGCTGTGTTCTTCCGAGAATTCCTTCTAACAAACTTGCTCCTAATCCCAATCCGAACAAATTCATAAAAAGGTGCATAAGTCCACCGTGGATAAATATCGAAGTGAAAAGTCTCCAATATTCTCCATTCACTACTTCAAACCGCCTATTTCCTCCAATCTCCAAGAGTTCTTTAGGTGTCGGTGAGACAATATTCAGTCCTGCGAAAATCATTATTACGAAAACAGCAATATTTAAAAGAAGTAGGATTGCAGTAGCTTTATTTGGTCCTCTCGGGTCTAAAAACTCCAGCATATCTTTCAGGTCGTCTTCTTTTAATGGTTTGTCCTTTTTAAAGTCTCTCAATTCTTTTTCGTCAATTTTTGGAATGACCACCATCAATAGAAGGATAGAAGCTCCTATTCCAAATGAACCGAATATCCAAGGAAATGTATTCCCAAGTCTTTCCTCAAAAACGTCAGATTTAGGAACAAGAATGATCTGTTCCGATTCCTTGATATTGGGATTCTTTTCTTTGATTGCTTCTATAAAACCATCTCTGTCGTCAGAGTAACCAAGTTTTTCAAAGTATTTCGCATTTTGGAAATTGTAAGTTTCAAATTCTCTTTCAGATTTCTCAATGAAACTTCTGTATTCTCTATTTTTTTTATCGTCACTAATTCGATTGCTCAAATTTTTGGAGTACTCAACTCCGTACCAAACATTATCTGAATTTTCAAAAGGACAAGCGAGATATAGATAGAAGTTTAGATTGTCATTGTTCCTGCCTGAAGTTCTTGCTGTGACATATGGAAGTCTTGCGTTTTTGTCAACTATAAATGAGTTGATATCGAAGTACTTTTCATCTTTTTGACTTTTAGTTTCATAGGCGTTGGTAATCGACACCAAGTCATATGATGCTTTTTCAATATAAGTCTGGCTTACAATTATTGGGACTGCAATTGCTGCTGCCATAGCAAATTGATAGCCGAAATATCCGTTATCTCGTTTACCTCTTATGTTTAGAACTCTGATTCTCCTTCTAAGCCAAATTAGTATTGGTATCCATGGTAGGGCAAAAGGAATCCAAAAATTAAGCAAGTCTTCTTTTAATGGAAGAACTCCTAGTTTAATGTCAAAAGTCCACCTGAATAGGTTATAATAAAGAATAGTTCCAATTGAAACTACTAAAAATGGTAGATATACTTCCTTTATTTTTATTCCAAAGTTGTTCAATGTTCGATTCGGTTTTTTAATGCAAGCTAACTTGTATATCTGTAAACCAAAGGTTTAACAAGCCCCTGTTATTTGTTGGATTGTTATACCATTGGTGATTTTTATTAAAGGTCATCAAAGGGAGATTTAATCTTCCTGATACTATTATCAGTGACGTGTGTATAAATTTCTGTCGTCCTACTGCTATTGTGACCTAATATTTCCTGAATATAGCGCAAGTCGGTGCCATTTTCCAAAAGATGGGTAGCAAAAGAGTGTCTAAGCCAATGTAAAGTGACTGGCTTTTTTATACCTGATTTTCCCAAGGCTGACTTAAGTATTTTCTGCAAGCTACCTGAACTGTACTTAGAATTTAGCTTTTTACCTTAAAACAAGAAATATTGGGGACGCTCATATTTATAATATTCCCTCAGCAAGGCTATTGTCTTGTCAGATAAAGGCACCACTCTATCTTTCTTTCCTTTAGATTGGCGTACAATCAATAAGCCTCTTTTGGAATCTACATCGCTTATTTTTAAGTGCAACACTTCACTTCTTCTAAGTCCACAAGCATATATAATTGAAAGCATGGTTCTGTGCTTGATGTTTTTATGCGCTTCCAATATCCTTTTAACTTCTTCTTTACTCAGTACATTGGGTAATTTGGAAGGCTTCCGGGGCCTTGAAACCACTTCTGGATCAAGTTTTCTGTTTTGCTTAATATTGAAAAATAGTTTAATCGCATTGATTACTTGACTTTGATAAGATACCGAGTATTGTCTGTCAATAATGAAGTCTTTGGTGAATTTTTCTAGATCCTCATTTTTTATCTCGCTTAAAGGCTTGTTCTCCAAAAACCTGAAAAATATTTCCAAACTACCCCTGTAGGTCATTACGGTACTTTCACTGTACCGCTTATTTTTCATCCAATCCTGAAATGCTTCTATTTCTTTAAAAATCTCAAGCGCTAATGGAGGGAGTTCAGGGAAAGTTTTGGGCAAATTGGCTTTTCTAAATGAGGAATAATCCAACCACACCTTTCCTTTGAAAAATAGGATCAAGCGATCTAGAATATCATCAGTGTAGGGAACCCACCAGGCCTTTTCATGCCTGTTCCATTCACAATTGGGAAAGGTTTTTACCAGTTCCTTCAGTTCAAAATCGTAGGGGAATTCCAGTTTGACCATAGGCTTCTTTCCCAAAAAGCTGTTAGATAAAATAATATTTTTCATCATACAAAAAGTTCTTAGTTCAAATTTGATCAGGTTGTATCAGAAGATTGAAACCTGACAGGTTTTTTGAAGGCAAGCCTACAAGACTTTATGGACTGCAAAAACTTGTCTGGTTTTATTCATTTCCAAAATAGGACAAAGCAGTCCTAATGATAATAATGTATTGCTTTGTAAGGCGTATTACTATGAAAAACACTTCTGCTTACATTTTGATCAGCAAAAATTAACCTATAATCATTTTTAAGTAGGTCATAAATCCATCTCAGGAATATCTCCTTCCACTACCAACCTGCCTTCGGTTTTGGATCGAATTTCTTCTACGCTCACTCCGGGTGCCCTTTCGATCAGTTTGAAGCCTCCCTCAGGTAGCACCTTCAAGTAGGCCAGGTCTGTCACGATCTTTTTGACGCATTGGATGCCTGTCAGGGGAAGGGTGCAGCGTTTGAGAAGCTTGGATTTTCCGTCTTTGCTGCAATGCTGCATGGCCACGATGATGTTTTCTGCAGAGGCCACCAAGTCCATGGCACCCCCCATGCCTTTGACCATTTTGCCGGGAATTTTCCAGTTGGCAATATCCCCATTTTCAGACACTTCCATGGCACCCAAGATGGTCAGGTCCACATGGCCACCACGGATCATGGTGAAGGAATCTGCGGAATTAAAAAGTGCCGAACCTTTGACCATGCTGATCGTCTGCTTGCCGGCATTGATCAGGTCGGCATCCACTTGGTCTTCGGTAGGGAAGGGGCCGATCCCCAGCAGCCCGTTCTCCGACTGCAGGACTACTTCCAATCCCTCGGGGATATAGTTGGCCACGAGGGTGGGAATGCCTATGCCCAGGTTAATGTACTGGCCATTTTTGATTTCTTTGGCGATCCGCTGGGCAATTTGTTCTTTGTTGAGCATGGCTGTTGTGTTTGGGTAAAAGAAGGTTAAATCACATAAACTAAGGTTCGATGGTACAGGTCTTTTCAGCGTTATGGCTCCGGGTGGGTGGCCTTCATGGGGCGTCCCGCGAACGGGATTCGTCTTCCTGTGGAGAGCCTTGTCCTATTTTACCGTTCGTTTTTCGATTCGTTTTTCATAATGATCTCCCTGAAAAATCCGCTGTACAAAAATCCCCGGCGTATGGATTTGGTTGGGGTCCAATGTGCCAGCAGGGACCAGTTCTTCCACTTCGGCAATGGTAATGGTGCCAGCAGTGGCCATCATCGGGTTAAAATTCCGGGCCGTCCCTTTGTAGATCAGGTTTCCGGCGGTGTCACCTTTCCACGCTTTGACCAAGGAGAAATCGGCTTTTAGCCATCGTTCCAAAATATACAGTTTACCGTCAAACTCCCGCATTTCCTTGCCTTCAGCCACTTCTGTCCCGACACCAGCAGGCGTAAAAAAAGCAGGAATCCCTGCGCCACCGGCACGGGTGCGTTCTGCCAGAGACCCTTGTGGGATCAGCTCCACTTCCAGCTCACCACTGAGAAGCTGCCGCTCAAATTCCGCATTTTCTCCCACATAACTGGAAATCATCTTTTTGACCATGCGCTTTTTGAGCATCAGCCCGATGCCAAAATCGTCCACTCCGGCATTGTTGGAAATGCAGGTGAGTCCACTGATCGGCTTCTTGAGCAGGGCATCGATGCAATTTTCGGGAATGCCACAAAGGCCAAAACCACCCAACATTAAGACGGAATTGCTGGGGATGTCCTCTACCGCTTCTTCGGCACCGCTAACTGTTTTATTGATCATACTTTTATCGTTTATGGAGAACTTTGCTATTCAAGGATCGGTCGACAGTATCCCGTGATCAAGGTCCTGAAAACAGCAGACTGCACCATCTGTGTTTTTGACCCTTTTTCGACCATCAAACCACTGTCAAAACCCCATGGCAACCCACAAACCTCCCTCGAAGTCTCGCAGTGATGGTTTTAAAATCGAACCCGGCTATATGGCCCCCGTTTTTTCTTGTGCTGGCTTTTTTTATGCCGCAAAGGAAAAGTCTGGAAGGGGAGAAGATCCATTTTCCTTAGCGATCACCTGTCCACGGATAGGCAATTTTCCCAAAAGCACACACTCAAACGGTCAAAGTCCAAGGATTTGCCGGGCTTTTTGCTTATCTCGCTCCAATTGGGCCTTTAGCTCTTCTAAATTTGCAAATTTTCTTTCCGGTCTCAAAAATTCCGTGAAATAAACTGTGATTTGTTTGTCGTAGAGGTTGTCATTATAATCAAAAAGGTGTGCTTCTACCGTTTGTTCTATCCCGTCCACGGTAGGGCGATTGCCGATATTGAGCATGCCGTAGTACATTTCTTGCCCGACACCTATCCGTACGGCATAAGCCCCGTCCCCTGGGATCAATTTGTAATTGTTGGGGACATGGATGTTGGCCGTGGGAAAGTCAATGGAGCGGCCGATCTGTTGGCCTTTGATGACGATGCCGTTTAACTCGTACTCCCTGCCCAAAAATTCATTGGCTTCGGTGACATTTCCTTCCAGCAGGGCGGTCCGGATTTTGGTACTGGAAATGCCTACATTATCGATGTCTTCCCTGGATATTTCTTCAATATCAAAGCCGTAACGGGCCTTGTTTTCCATCAAGTGTTCAAAACTCCCTTCCCGGTTTTTGCCAAACCGGTGATCGTAGCCGATGACCAGCTTTTCGGTTTGGATTTTCTCGATCAAGACCTGTTGGATGAATTCCTCACTGGTCATTTGGGAAAATTCTTTGGTAAAAGGGATGGTGATCAGGTGGTCAATGCCGAACATCTCGAGCAACCGGGCCTTTTCTTCAAAAGTCGTCAGCAGTCGAAGGTTGTGCTCTTCCGGATACAGCACTAGCCGGGGATGGGGCCAAAAGGTAATCAAAACCGTTTCACCACGCATCCTTTCGGCCATATTATCGATTCGGTCCAGGATCTTTTGATGGCCCAAGTGCACACCATCAAAAGTACCGCTGGTAACAACGGCATTTTTTACAGGTTTAAAATGGTCAAGGCCTTCGTAAATCTTCATGAATGGGCTTCTCCTTTGATTTTTTCTACAATCTCATCGATTTCAGAGGCGTCCGATAGGTGGCTGTCACCAATTCTCGTCCGGGTCAGGGCAGACATGTAGGCACCCACCTGAAGCGCTTCCCCCAAATCCCTGGCAAGGCTCCTGATGTATGTCCCCTTGGAACAGACTATACGAAAATCGATTTCCGGAAGTTCGCACCGCGTGATTTCAAAAACGAAAACAGTGACCGGTCTGGGATCCAGCTTTACATCAATGCCTTTTCGGGCAGACTCGTAAACCCTTTTGCCGTCTTTTTTGATGGCCGAGTGGGTAGGTGGTACTTGCATGATATCACCTGTCAGGGATTTACAGGCTTCTTGTATGGCTTCTAAGGTAAGGTGGGATGGATCGGCCACCACTTCTACCTCTTGTTCCAAGTCAAAAGAAGCGGTGGTTTTGCCAAGGACAAAGGTCCCGGTGTATTCCTTTTCCTGTCCCATATAGTCATTGATGCTTTTGGTCTTTTTGCCAGCACAAATGATCAATAATCCTGTTGCCAGCGGATCCAAGGTGCCCGCATGGCCTACTTTTTTGATTTTGAGGGTATTCCTGATCTTCTTGACCACATCAAAAGAGGTCCAGCGGTATGGCTTGTTGACCAGAAATACTTCTCCGTAAGGTGTTTCCATTTTACATTGTTAATCCGCCAATGAGCGCAATGAGCCCCACAATGGCACAATAAACGGCAAAATAAATGAGTTTGCCGCGTTTTACGATATTGATCATCCAGATACAGGCGGCCAGTCCAGCGATAAAAGCTGCGATAAAGCCGGCAGATAGGACGGTCATGGAGATGCCCTCAGCCAAGCTGGGATCCTCCAAATATTTTAGCATCTTGATTCCTGATGCACCTAGAATGGGCAGCAAGACCATTAAGAATGAAAACCTCGTGGCCCGTTCTTTTTCCACGCCGATCAGCAGGGCGGTCGCAATGGTCGATCCTGACCTGCTGATGCCCGGCATAATGGCGATGGTCTGCGCTACACCGATGACCAGTGCCTTCGGAAAGGTGACATGACCTTCCCGCTTGGAGGCAAAGTGGGAAAAGGCCAAAAGGGCAGCGGTGACCAAAAGCATGGCACCGACAAATATTATTTTTCCTCCAAACAGCATTTCAATTTGCTCCTCAAACAGGACGCCTACGATTCCGATGGGAATCATGGACAGTAGGATTTTTGCCGTAAACTGTGTGCCGTCGTTCCACTGGAACTTAAAGAGATCCTTGATGATATTGGCCAGGTCTTTCCGGAATACTACGATCGTACTCAGGGCCGTGGCGGCATGGACCACCACGGTAAAGAGCAGGTTGTCTGCTGCCTGTACATCCAAAAGAAAAGAGCCCAGTTCGATATGGCCACTACTGGACACCGGCAAAAATTCAGTTAACCCCTGAATGATGCCCAGGATAATCGCTTCAATGATGGTCATTTATTCTTCAGATTTAGATTTTGAAAAAATGGCATAAAATTCAAAAATGAACCCAAAAAGGGTGACCAATGGCCCCAATGTAAGGCCCATGAAACCAAATCCGTGCGGCTCGCTGTCCAGCCCAATAATGATAAATCCTACCACGATGATGGCAATGCCGATCAGCATTAACAGGTAATTTCTCTTAGAAAAAGGTAAGTTGTTGTTCATCTTAATAAAGTTCGTCCAATGACATTCGTAAATACTTGTTCACTGCCCTGAGCGTGCTGAAGAAGGAAAGTATGGCACCCAAAAGCACCAGCCCTCCGAAGAGCATCAGTTGCATTTGGTTATTTTGGAGTAATGCAAATCCGTCTATGTTGGCTTTGGTATATTCGATCAGTCCGTAAAGCATGGCCGAGGAAATGATCCCTGCCAAGGCTCCAAACATAAAGGAACGGTTCAGGAAGGGCTTACGGATAAATCCCCTCGTCGCACCGACCAGCTGCATGCTTCGAATCAGAAAGCGCTGGCTGAATAACGCAAGCCTAATGGTATTATTGATCAATATAATTACGGTAACGACCAAAATCAAGATGAAAGCACCAAGAACGATGCTTACTTTCATCAGGTTTTTATTGATGGACTCCACCAGGTCATTCATGTACGTTACTTCGAAGACACCATCCATCTTCTGGATGCCGGCGACGATTTTTTCCATCTTTTCGGAGGTTTGGTATTCCTCGTTGATCGATAGCACGTAGCTGTCCCGAAGAGGATTGTCATCCAGGAATTTGCTAAAATCTTCCCCCGTGTCTGCCAGAAAAGTGGCAGCGGCTTCATCAGCGGTGATAAAGGAAAGCTGGGCGCCGTCCTCTTTTTTCAGAATATAGGGCTGACTTTCGAGCAGTTTGCCAAGCTTGGCCTGGTCTGCCTCGGAGATATTTTTGTGTAGAAATACCTGAACTTCGATGTTTTCACGAATGATCGAAGTGAGGGTCTTGGCCTGAATGACGATGACCCCAAAAAGTCCTACAATGAAAAGCGAGAGTGTGGTGCTGAATAGCACACTCATAAATTTAAAACTCCCTAACCTTTTCTTTTTCCTTGAAGATTTGCCCATGCTGCTGTGAATTCTTCCAAAATTAATCAGGTATCTGTATTAAACCAATGATATTGGATTAAAATGAAACCCGTAAAATATTGCCAGTATAACGATCAGATGTCCGTAAAATTTTGCGTGATTTTTACCACTGGTACAAAATAAAGGATAGTATGGAATATTGTTTCGATTAAATTCGGATTTTTTTCTTTTATTTGGGGCCTTGTTGAATAATTACCCAGATATAAAAGGTTCATTGGTGAACCTCGATTAAAAAGACCGTTATGAAAGAGATTGTAGAAGTGGTGAATAATTTGGTGTGGAGCAATGCCCTTATCGGATTGTGTTTGGCTGCAGGCGTTTACTTTTCGATCAGGACCCGATTCCTGCAAGTGACTTACCTGAAGGAAATGTTCCGCTTGCTCTTCAGGGGCGAATCATCCGAAAAAGGTGTTTCATCTTTCCAAGCTTTTGCCATTGCCATTTCTGGAAGGGTCGGTACAGGGAATATTGCAGGTGTGGCGATGGCCATTGCCATGGGAGGCCCCGGAGCCATCTTTTGGATGTGGGTCATTGCCTTTTTGGGTGGTGCTTCCGCCTTTGTGGAATCGACCCTGGGACAGGTCTATAAAGAAGTAAACGAGGGCCAATACCGCGGAGGTCCGGCCTATTATATCGAAAAAGGATTAGGAGTAAAATGGTATGCGATGCTATTTGCCTTTGCCACCATCATCAGCATGACCCTGTTGATGCCCGGGGTACAGAGCAACAGCATAGCCCTCAGCGTGCAGAATGCCTTCGGCGTGCCCGTGGAATATACCGGTATGGTCATTACTTTTTTTCTGGGATTGATCATTATCGGTGGGGTAAAACGGATCTCGAAAGTAGCCGAAGTGGTGGTGCCTTTTATGGCTGCTGCCTATATTTTGATGGCCATGGTCATCATCGGCTCCAATATCACCGAAGTACCGGCGGTTTTGACCTTGATCGTAAAATCCGCTTTTAATCTGGAGGCAGCTTTCAGTGGGGTTTTTGGGATGGCCATCGCGTGGGGAGTTAAACGCGGCATCTATTCGAATGAAGCAGGACAGGGCACCGCGCCGCATGCTGCTGCAGCGGCAGAGGTGAGCCATCCCGCCAAACAGGGGCTCGTTCAGGCTTTTTCAGTCTATGTGGACACGTTGTTCGTCTGCACGGCCACGGCATTGATGATACTTTTTACAGGGCAATTCAATGTCGTCAACCCGGAAGGCGGGTTTATCAAAGAAAATTTACCCGGTGTGGAAGTGGGACCTGAATACACGCAGTACGCCGTGGCCACGCATTTCCCTGATCTGGGGAGTGGATTTGTAGCGATTTCATTACTGTTTTTTGCCTTTACCACCATAATGGCCTATTACTACATCGCAGAAACCAACTTAAGTTATCTCAACCGTTTCAAGCACCGTGCGTGGAGTTTATGGGCGTTGAGGGTCATGATTTTGGCTGCTACGTTTTATGGCACCATTAAAACCGCCAAGGTCGCCTGGATGCTGGGAGATATCGGGGTGGGCCTGATGGCTTGGCTAAACGTCATCGCGATCGTATTGTTGAGAAAACCGGCCATGAAGACTTTTAATGACTACAGAAAGCAACTTAAAGCTGGAAAAGATCCCGTTTTCAAAGCCAAGGAAGCTGGAGTGGACAATGCGGACTTTTGGAAGTAATGGTCCCTTAAGACGCGGTGAGGAAACAACGAAGGGATCTCGGCATTTGGAAAAGAGGTTACGACTTCATTTGGCTGTCGCTTGGTTTGTAATGAGGTGGATGAAACCGTCATCGCGAACGAAATGGTGATGAAGTGAGGTGATCTGTTCTTTTAAAGAATAGAGGGGCAGGTCATATTTCTGGAGGGTGATAAATTACGTTATTTATCTGTGGTTTTACCATTAAGTAAACTGCCGGTCCCCAACTTTTACGCTTGTTCAAGAATAGGCCACTTCGTCAATTTTCCACGCACTGATGGACTCAAGGAAGCTATTCTCACTTGAACTTTTAAAAAAACCAGCTACTCCCGGATCAAGCAGAAAAGATGGGGGGTGGCCTATTTTGATGGGTAAATATGTTCTTCGCCACCTTTGGTTGCTATTTGGCCACGGATGAACGCTGATAAACACAGATAGGATGCTTAAGGCGTTGCAAATCCGTGGTATGGTGTATGATGTAACCTCGAAAGTTAGCCCCAATAGGGGCGGCACATTCATAGCCATGGGTGAAGCCCATGGTAAATTACCCCCTTCAACGTTTTCCGTTTTAGCCGCATTGACCACCCTATTCTCCACCACTTCCCGCTAAAACCCATTCGAGCGGATGGAGGAAAAGCATCGTTTTAGGGGATCAAGCAGAAAAGATGGGGGGGTAGCCTGTTTCGATGGGTAAATGTTCTTCGCCACCTTTGGTTGCTATTTGGCCACGGATGAACACTGATGTGCACAGATAGGATGCTTAAACCATTGCAAATCTGTGTTGATCCCTTTTATCCGTGACTTGAAATGAGATTAACATTTACCTGGGACATGCATTTGGCTATGAAGAGGGTTCCTCGGCAAAGCTTGGCTTCTTCCGGTTCAGATCAGAAATATTCCTTGATCCCAATTAGCATCAGGACGGTGTTTACCGAAGTGCTGAGCTAGGCTTTCAGCCTGAAAAGGAAGAGATTATGGCGACTACACCCCAAGGCCTTGCCTTGGGCTAGGATGATGAAAGGCTTTCAGCCTTCGGTTCCTGCATGGGTTTTGGGGACTGGCAGGTGGCCAAATGGTAATACCACGCATAAATAAGCAAGCCGCAACCTCCCATATTCACCCAGTGGATGCTGCAATCTAGGCCTAAAGGAAAATAATTCTTAGTGCCTTTGAGCCTTGGTGGCTATCATTGTTCCGATAACCAAAGAAACTTATCGCCTCCAATAATATAGGTTGATCCACCAATGTATTTACCACCTTTGGTTGCGCTTTGCCACGGATGAACGCTGATAAACACAGATAGGATGCTTAAGAAATGGCAAATCCCTGGTATCGTGTATAATGTAACCTCGAAAGCCAGCCCCAGAGGGGCGACACATTCATAGCCATAGGTGAAGCCCATGGTAAATTACCCCCTTCAACGTTTTCCGTTTTAGCCGCATTGACCGCCCTATTCTCCACCAGTTCCCGCTAAAACCCATTCGTGCGGATGGAGGAAAAGCATCGTTTTAGCGGTGTGAAATTTTCTTTCATAAGACCATGTCGAAAATTATCACCCAGAAATATTGCTTGATCCATTATACCTGCGCTTGCCATCTTTGGTTGCTATTTGGCCACGGATGAACACTGATGTGCACAGATAGGATGCTTAAACCATTGCAAATCTGTGTTGACCCCTTTTATCCGTGACTTGAAATGAGATTAACATTTACCTGGGACATGCCTTTGGCTATGAAGAGGGTTCCTCGGCAAAGCTTGGCTTCTTCCAGTTCAGATCAGAAATATTCCTTGATCCCAATTAGCATCAGGACGGTGTTTACCGAAGTGCTGAGCTAGGCTTTCAGCCTGAAAAGGAAGAGATTATGGCGACTACACCCCAAGGCCTTGCCTTGGGCTAGGATGATGAAAGGCTTTCAGCCTTCGGTTCCTGCATGGGTTTTGGGGACTGGCAGGTGGCCAAATGGTAATACCACGCATAAATAAGCAAGCCGCAACCTCCCATATTCACCCAGTGGATGCTGCAATCTAGGCCTAAAGGAAAATAATTCTTAGTGCCTTTGAGCCTTGGTGGCTATCATTGTTCCGATAACCAAAGAAATTTATCGCCTCCAATAATATAGGTTGATCCACCAATGTATTTACCACCTTTGGTTGCGCTTTGCCACGGATGAACGCTGATAAACACAGATAGGATGCTTAAGAAATGGCAAATCCCTGGTATCGTGTATAATGTAACCTCGAAAGCCAGCCCCAGAGGGGCGACACATTCATAGCCATGGGTGAAGTCCATGGTAAATTACCCCATTCAACGTTTTCCGTTTTAGCCGCATTGACCGCCCTATTCTCCATGACTTCCCGCTAAAACCCATTCGAGCGGATGGAGGAAAAGCATCGTTTTAGCGGTTTGAAATTTTCTTTTGTAAGACCATGTCGAAAATCATCCCCCAGAAATATTGCTTGATCCCTACTCCCAAATTCCCTTCGGGACGATTTCCAAGACATGCCCAAAGGGATCTTCAAAATAGCAGCTTTCCAATCCGTCTTTCCACTCTTGTTCGTGGGTGATGATGATGCCTTGCTCGATCAAGGCTGCTTTGCTTTCGGGATAAGCACTGGCTTCTACCTCAAAGGCAATGTGTTGTTTGCCATGGGCAAAATGGGGCGGCAGCACTTGTTCGTTTTGGGTAGTTTCCGGGACAAAGCACAGCAGGACGGAGGTGCCACACCTGAAAAAAATATGCCGGCCTTTCTCCTTGGAAATCACCGGCATCTTAAGTTTTTTATGATAGAAATCTTCTGCCTGATCCAGGTCAGGGATATAAAGACACGTTTCTTTTATTTGTGAAAATTCCATAACGTGAAGATAACCAAAACGATGGGATTTTCATCAACCACATCCTGATGCAAAGCCTTATCGCATTAAGGGATTAACCTAAATGGACATTTTCCAGCTTTTGGATGCTGTCAAGGATGCGTTCTTGACGGACGGAGCCGTTAAGTGCGATTATGGAAACGTTATTGGCTTCTATGGCAGGAAGGTGTTTGATTAGATCTTCTGTAGCGAGCGTGCAGATCGACCAGTACCGTTCTTGGGCCTGATGGATGGTGGCTTGCCCGATCAGTGGGGCCAGCGCATCAGCAGTGTCAGCACTGACGATGACTTCCAAGGATGCGGTGAGCGGTTTTTCGCGCTTGATTTTCGCTCCTTGCAGTTTGTCATAGCTATAGGCGTAGCCTTTTATGGCTTTGGTCAGGTCCGCATAAACGGAAGCGCCCGTGGGCAGACTGCCTGCACCTTTTCCTTGAAAAAACTGCTCACCCAAATTGTGGGAAGTGACTTTTGCTGCATTGTATTCATTTTCTACCAAGAACAATGGATCACTTTCTCCCACCAAAGCGGGGAGGATATACATGCTCAATCCGTCTTGGCTCCTTTGTACCGTGGCGATCAGCTTGATCTTCAGGCCAAGGGACTTGGCCAAGGCCACATCCTCTGCATGAACATGCTGTACCCCAATGGTCAGGATTTCATTTTCAGGAATGTACCTTCCAAAGGCATGGAGGCTAAGGATGGTCAATTTGCTGCTGACATCGCTTCCATTAATGTCCAAGGTAGGATCTGCTTCGGCAAAGCCTTTTTCCTGTGCCAGCTTTACGGCATCCGACAGGCTGAGGTCATCCTGGAACAACCGGGAAAGGATGTAGTTTGACGAACCGTTGAGGATGCCTTGGAGCTTGCTGATGTGATCACCCGCAAAATGGCAATCGAGGCACGTGATGATCGGAATGCCTGCGGCGGCAGAGGCTTCATAGAGAAGACTGCCTCCATAGCTTTTCTCCAATTCCAGTAGCTCAGGAAGGTGGGCGGCAAGCATCTTTTTATTGGCAGAGATGACCTTCTTTCCTGATTTCAACAGGCTGCTGACATAATCATAGGCCTGAATGGGATCAGAGATCAGCTCTATTCCAATGTCATGCGGGGTGTTTAAAATGTCCTTTGGGTCAAAGGATAATTGGAGCGAATGGGGCCTTTCTTTATTCTTATTTTGTACGACAATCGTTTCGGGCAGAAGCGATGGGCGGTCATTTTTAGCGATTTCATAATAGCCTTGTCCGACCACTCCAAAGCCAAACAGTCCAATGCGGTTAGTCATTGTTTTCCAAGTAAAAAGATGTTAGAATATAATTTAATTGTTCGTTTTCTACCAAAAAGGCATCATGTCCATAGATGGAAGAAATCTCTCTGTAGGTGCCGTTAGGGACATTTTTGCTGATAAACTGGGACTCTTCTTTGGTAAACAGCAAATCGGTATTGATGCCGATAGAGAGCACTTTTGCTTTGATTGCTGACAGGGCTTTGGCGGTTCCTCCTCTGCCTCTGCCCAGGTCATGGCTGTCCATGGCTTTGGTGAGTACCCAGTAGGAGAGGGCATTGAAGCGGTTGGAAAGCTTTTGACCTTGGTAGCGCAAATACGAACTTACCCGAAAGTGATCCGTTTTTTCTTCTGTTTCAGCTTGGCTGGCATGAAAGATATCTTGGTGCCGGTAGCTGAGCATTCCGATGGCACGAGCTGCTTCCAAGCCTTTTTTGCCGGCGTCCGGTGAGTTCTGTCCCCAGGTGCTATCGGATTCTATGGCCATTCTTTGGGCTTCATTAAAGCCAATGGTCCACGGGGAAGTCTTGGCATTGGAAGCGACAATGATGGTCTTTTTCACTTGCTCCTGTAGGTTATATGACCATTCCAAGGCGACTTGTCCACCAAGCGAGCCCCCGATGATGGTGTCAATTTGCTGGATACCCAAATGTTGCCGCAACCGGTCAAAGGCCTTGGCCATGTCCCGGGTGGAGAGGTTTGGGAAATCGTAATAATACGGTTTGCCGGTTTTGGGATTATCGCTAAGGGGCTGGGTAGAGCCATAGCAAGATCCTAGCAGGTTAGCACAGACAATAAAATATTTGGTAGGGTCAAAAAACTTGTCTTCTCCCACGAGACCACTCCACCATTCGTGTACATTGGCGTCGCCGGTAAGCGCATGCAAGATCCAGATGACATTGTCTTTTTTAGGCGTCAAATGCCCTTGAGTGGTATAGCTAATCTCAAATCCTGGTAGTGATTCTCCTGATTCGAGATTTAATTCCTCTTCACAGTGGAATGTTTCCTGTGTCATATCGGTAATCAGATACGGTGATGTTAGATTCATTTTACTCTTTGTTTAGCGTTGACTTCGGCCAACTGGGATCATCAAGAATGGGAATAAAAGCAAGTAAAGACGCCCGAAACGGGCAAAATAGGAGGGTGCTTAGTTGCACATGCACATTCGTTGATGCAAGGCACTTTCCCTTTGGATAAAAATTAATTCGATGATGCTTTGTGTGTGAAGTTGTATTGCTGTGTGTATCCTTTTTATAAAATTCATTGTTTAAGAATTTATATTTCCAAATGCGGATATTCACATTCGGCAGGAATTGGCACCTTGGATTTTCCAGGTTGCCAGAGGGTCTACGAGCCTGTCTCTCACCTCTTCTGTATAAATCCTTGTACTTTTAAAAAGTAAAGGATAGCACAAAGTAACAATCCAATTTTTGAATTTGCAAGTATTCGAAAAAGAGTTTTTTAAAAATTAAAGCGATCATAAAACCCTATAAAATCGATAGAGAATACTGTTTTTAGGTTTCTGGCTCAAAGGATATACCGAAAAGCGTAATTAGAAGGGGTGTTGAGCCGAAAGGTATCGAAAGCGTTTTGCAAGGTATAAAAAAAGGTGGCTGAGGACATCAGCACACCTTTAGAAGTAGTAGAGTAAGTAGTTTCTTAATATTGTTTGACCTGCGATCAAATCGCGTATGGATTAGGTGATGGGTTTAATCTTCATAGTAATAAACGGCAGATGCACCTGCTACGTCTTGGCTAAAGGCTGGTGAAGGGTTGCCGTTGGTGGAGAAGTAATCATATACCAATACTCTACCGCCTCCATTTGCTCTTTCGGCGACGAAGATCATTTTGCTGTCTTCGCTGTAGGCCACATCTACTGGATTGCCCAACATGGTGTTGTTACCTTCTATCCGGGCCTGCGCAGCCATAGCAATAGTTCCTCCGTCTGTGGTGCCGTTTAGGGTACTGGTGAAGTCAGTAATGATCACCAAGCCACCGTCACTGTCTGAAGAGGCATCACCAATGTCGGTGAGGACCATCAGGTCATCTTCCATGGAATAGGTCAACCCGTGTGTTCTGCCCAGACCTTCGATGGTCACACGCTTATCGGGGCTGATCATGCCGTCTGTATTGGCCATGAAGTTGTTGAACACTGCCAAGTCAGCGGTTTTGTCCACGACGGCATAGAGCGTATTGCCCTCTAGGTGAATGCCCCAAAGTGCAAAGTCCACTTCATAAGTGTTTTGTAGCGTGAAGCCGTTGTTGGTTTTCTGATAGACATATAAGCTGCTTTGGTTGCCATTTGCCTCTACAGGTGACTCTGCCACGACGACCATATCATTCATGACGGCTATTTCGCGTCCACTGACAAAAGTCCCCGATCCGGATAGTCCCAAAGAAATGGACAGGCCGTTATCCATCTTGGCCGCCATGATATCAGCATAAACATTCAGGGAATTGTCTGATCGAACCAACTGGATGATTTCGTCATTTTTATCATCGTAGTAGATGCCGTCAGCATCCGCTCCTGCTGAAGCAAAGGTACTGCTGCTGACATCGGATGACGAGAAATCCATGACCGTGATCATGCCGCTGGTATTGCTGGAAACAAATAACGATGCCACATCGTTTTCGGGCATGTCCATGTCCTCATCATTGTCACAGGCAAAAAAGCCAAATGCGGGTAGTACAATGAGTGTCGTCTTTAAAATAGTGTTTGTTAAAGTTTTCATAAGATAGTGCGTTGTGATTTATGAAAACTATATACGACCTGGATAGATGAACTGGATCAGCGTAATGGCATCAAAAGTAGATTAAATAGGGAAATATGTGTGTAAAAGTGACGGAACTTTAAATAAACAACCGGACAATTATTCAAAAAGTGATTACTGTGTGGCGGAAAGCGTTTCAGTATTGGGCGCTTATTAGGAGCCTACGCTGCATCCGATATGGGACCTGAAGTGAAGTTCCAACCGTGCCACTGGCACACCTTTGGAAGGTTGAGGAGAGAGCTTAAGTTCCTGCGGATGAATCTGCAGGTTAAAAAATTTATCGTGCCGCAGGCACTTTGCCCCAATTTGTATATTGGAAACCGCAGTAGCCTATTTTGCCGAATGGCGGAATAGGCTGAAGAATGAGAATGAGTTGTTGATTTGGATCGTACAAGCCGTCGCAGCTATCTGCTCATGTATAGTGGTTGGCTTGGTTGAGATTACACCCTGAATATGCGTTGGCAACTGAGCATCTTGCCTAATCCGCCTTTGGCGGAGGGTCATATAGAAGTTGCAGGTGACAACCTGCATCCAAAAATGATTACGGACAAAAGGGTAAGTTCCGTAGGAACGGCAGATATAAATGCAAATAGGAACATTTTTTTTTAAGTCGTTTGTCCTGGGGAGGAAGCCCATCGCTTTAACAGTATGAAATTTTCTTTTAAAAGACCATGTCAAAATTAGCTTCTCGGAAATATTGCTTGATCCCCGCTTGATCCGAAATCGGGTTAGTAGATAGGGACAAAAAAAGTCAGGCCGGGAGTTTTATCCGGCCTGACTTCTAATTTTTAGCAATATAAACCTTACTTGGTGGCTTGCGATTGCTCTTTTTTCGTAGCGATATTTTGATTTTTTCGTGGTCTGCTTTTACCAAAGGTTCCGTTGTGGATTTTACCTCTTTTGGATTTCATATCTCCTTTGCCCATATTTTTATGATTTTTACGGTTTAAGAATTTATTTCATCTATAAATGCTAAGGTAATAGTCATAAAAGAGAACAACAAATGAGCTATGGATAGATCTGTTTAAGGGTTGTTCTTAGTGGTAATGAGTACAACACCATTTTGAGCGTTCTTACCGTAGAGATTAATAGCGTCTCCATTTTTTAAGATTGAAATAGATTCTATATCCTCTGGATCATAGGCATTTTTCAGCTCCGATTTTCTAGTGAATGCATCATCCACCATGAAAATAGGGTCCGCACCTAAAGTTAATTTTGGTTCACTATTTTTGGTTTTTTGGATACTGCTAGCAGGTTGCTTTTTCGGAAGTGACACCCCCTCTTTCAAAGTAATCTCAATAACGCCATGCTTGCCATTGTCTTCATATTTTTCAATGGCTGATGCTCCTTTCAGGACATTGATGGATTTAATGTCCTCAGGGGAAACCTTACTGATATCTTCCTTTGGATATTCTTCGCCGTTAATTACGTATAGCGGATCTTCTCCTATTTCATCGAACTTGCCGGATGAATCTATGGCAGGCTTCTGGGGACGGCCATTGTCGTCTTTCTTGATACTTACGGTATTGTATCCTACGACTACCACATCATCGAGTTGGTTGGGCTGGGGAGTGCCAATTGCCTTGGTATTCAATTCAAATTTAATGGGTACCTTCATCTCGACTGGTACGTTTTTGCCACGCTGCTGACCAGGTGTCCATTTGGGGGCGTTTGCCACTAACCTCATGGCTTCTTCATCCGCTCCGCTGCCGATCCCTCTTAGGATTTTAGGGTTTTGAAGGCTGCCATCCTCATCTACAATAAAGCTGACATAAACGGTTCCTTCCACGCCTTTTTCCTGAGCGGTTTTGGGATAGATCAAATTTTTGGACACATAATCCGTCCAGCCTTCCATGCCACCTTGTGGAGAGGGCATATTTTCGACAACATCAAACACCTCCTTATCGGAAGCGTAGGAGGGAGGGGAAAAGAACGTGGAGGATTTGGCCACTTCACCCTTGAGTTTAAACCGGATGGGGAGCACCATTAAGGTGTTGACGGGTTTTCCATCGATGATGCCTGGATTCCATTTTGGCATGCTTTCAAGGGAGAAAATTCTCAGGATCTCATCGTCCAGTCCCATGCCCAAAGATTTTTTAAGCGTGGGCTGCAAGACCTCGCCCGCTTTACTGACCACAAACTCGATGTAGATGTCTCCGGTCATGCCCATTTTACGGGCCTGGGTGGGGTATTTTAGGTTTTTGGATAGGAACTTATTCCATTCCCCCATACCGCCTTTTGCCTCCGGCATTTTATCAGCAGAGGTATGGAGCTCCTGCGTGTCATATTTTTTGATGAAGTTGCTGTGTCGCTTGAATACATTGATCATAGCCATGACATCAGCGTATTCTTGGTCATTGGAAATATCGCCAATTTCATATTGGAGGTTTCCAAGTTGGGCGGTGACTTTGCCGTCTTTTAGATCCGAAACATATTCATAATGGGTAGGATTCGGAATGTGCACGACTCTTGTGCTTACGTTGATTGTGTCTTGAGCCTGCTCGATCAGCTCCTTCATATTAGCCAAGCTCATGCTTGACTCTGTGTTGAAGAAACCGGAAGTGGAAATGGTTTTCATGGAGACCAAGCCCAGTAACATCCCCGTAAGGGGCACCACCATCAGCAACTTAAACCAATTGGTCTTTTTGTTGTTTTTCATCATCATAATGCGTTTTAAGGTTGTCGATCTAATAAAATAGTTGCCAACAGGAAGATCTAGTCCCTTAAATGCTATTTTGACAATAAGATTCGTGTAGGTATCCTTATTTGCAGCTTGCTTGACCACGTTGGCGTCTGCCGAATATTCGTGGGTGTCAATTAAAGCACTCCGCATCAAATGGATGCCCGGGTTAAACCAAAATAAAATGCTCAACACTTGATAATACATCATATCCCAGGAATGCCCTTGCCGGATATGTTCAATTTCATGTTTGATGATATGTTCTTTTTCTTCTGGCCTGAGCTCTTGGCTGTCATCCCAAAATAGCCGATTGAAAAAAGAAAAAACCGGTGCCAGGCCGAAGGTAGGAATCAAAAAGTAACTGCTTTTTAAATTGAAGACAGTTTGATACCAGCCCTTTTCCGTTAATAACCTTAGTTGTAAAAACTGCCACAACAGTCGGAAGGTGAGTAACAGGGCGATCACCAAGTACCCCAAGAACAAATAGTCCTTCCATTCCAACAGGATGGGAAGCTTGGTGCTTTCGACGGTGACTTCAGGAAGGCCATAACTCGCCGCAATGTCCTCTTTGGCCTCTTGAGCAGTCAAATACTGTAAAAAGTCCGTGTTTTCTAAGGATATGGTGGGTTTGGAAAACTCCACCGGGATTTCGATCAAGGGGAAAAGCAAGGCCAGCACAGGGGTGATTAGCAGAAACACCCGCGTAAAACCAAAAACCTTTTCCCTCCTCAGGAAACACCAATATATCCCGAAAAAAAATAACAGGCAGAATGAACTCTGCCAGATATAGTCGATCAGATGTGCCATTTAGTTTATTTTACATCGTCTTTTACCTCATTCATTAATTTTTCCAATTCTTTAATGTCCAGGTTTTCGTCCTTGGCAAAGAAAGATGCCAGCTTTGAAAATGAACCGCCGAAATAACCTGTCAATAGGTTCTTGATAGAGAAACTTCTGTATTGGTCTTTTGTGACGATAGGGAAGTATTCATGGGACTTTCCATAGGCTTTGTGTTTCACAAAACCTTTCTTTTCCAAAATCCTGATAATGGTAGAAACGGTGTTGTAGGCGGGTTTGGGTGATGACATTTTGGCCAGGATATCCTTGACAAAGCCTTTCTCGATATCCCACAGGATTTGCATTACTTGTTCCTCTGCTCTTGTTAACTCTCTCATTTTGGTTCTGTATGTTTTTCTGTCAACTTAATCATTTAGTTTGAAAATAACAAGTAAGGACAGATCTTCCTTTAGGCAAGGATAAAATTAGCCTGAAAAATCTAGTTAAACAACTATTTTGTTAGTTTTAATTAAAAAGTTAGTTGTTTAGGAAAAAAGAAAAGGACTGCTCGGGTAGGGCAGTCCTTTATATGATCTTTTATGGGATAATATTTACATCAGGTCGTTCTCAGCTTAATGATGCGTGTAAAGTGCAATAATTTCACCACAGGGTAAGTAGGGTCAAATTCATACCACTTTACGGCAAAGTTGGGACGATTTGGCAATTTATGGTGGTTGTTTTGGAACAATTCACCTAGCATAAGTACATCCAGTAGCAAGCTGTTTTTGGATTGATCGTTATTGTCAAAATTAGCGTAACCGTACTTGTGTCCACTCCAGTTTACAATGGCGCCATGTACAGGTCCCATCAAGAAGTGGATCGGTAGTAGGAAGTACATCCACCAATGTGTACCGGCCAATTCAAAAACACTTATGCTCAGCACATAGATCGCTACGTAGATTAATCCCCAGGCCACACGGACAAACATACTGTCCGCCATCAGGTCAAATTTTTTCCAGTCGGGAACATCCTTGGAAAACCTTTCTTCAGGCTTGAGCCTAAAGCTGAAATAATCGTTATAAATATTTTTAGTCTTCCACATCATGGTAAAGAGGTTCTCCGTATGATGTGGGCTATGGGGATCTTTTGGGGTGTCGCTATAGGCATGGTGCATCCGGTGTAGGATCGCATAAGCCCTAGGAGACAAATAAGAACTGCCTTGACAAGCCCAAGTGAAAAGGTAAAAGAACTTTTCCCAAAACTTGTTCATGATGAACATCTGATGTGCTGCATACCGGTGCAGAAAGAAACTCTGGCAAAACAGCGAGAAATACCAGTGAAGAAGGAAGAATACGATTAGTATCACTTGATTTTATTGTTGATTTAAGATTACAAAGATAATTTCTTAAACCGTAAAATTTGAGTAAGGTCAGATAAATTTTGTTAAAGATGACATTATTCATGATTTTTTGTAAAGATTTTTATTGTATAAGCGTTTTTAAACTGGTATTATGCACATACTTTTATGGGGAACTTAAAGATTAAATGCAAAAATTATGAGTGGTAATCGCAATAGCTGGGGTAATGTCCTCGTCCAGCTGGTGGTTGGGGGCTTGGGGGTCATTATTACAGGATATCTTTTGCCTGGAGTATATGTGGAAGATTTCTGGATAGGGATAGTCATCGCAGCGGTCATCAGTTTACTGAATTATACCATAAAACCTATCCTAATAATTTTGACCATTCCCATTACAATTGTGACCTTGGGGTTGTTCTTGCTGGTAATTAATGCACTGATTATTTTATTTGCTGCGGAAATTATCCCGGGTTTTGTGGTAGACGGCTTTTGGTGGGCGCTGCTATTCAGTTTTATTTTGTCGATTATCAATGCCATTTTTGGCGTTTCTTTGTTCGATAATGAAAAGTGATTTCGATTTTCCAGGCTATGTGCCAATTTTAAACAAAAAACTGCTTTACGACGTTTATGAATGGTTCTGTTACCCTGAAAGAATTAATTTGGAGGTGACATGAATCGGTAATTTCTGAGGAATCGCATAATTCAATTGGCATAAGGCTGATGTTGGAACAAGGCTTCTGAAATTTTTCTACATTCATTTCTTTTTAATGTAATTAATTGTAATTTAATTACTTATAAAGTTTGAGTGTAGATTGGTACAATTCAGGATGTACATTTTTATATCAATTGATTAGATTATTAGTTAATACACCCTTTTGACAGTAGATATGTTATATAAGAATGATGGGTTTAAGCCCGAGACAATCAAAGCCCTAAAGGAAGAATTAAAGGCTTCAGGTAAATCCTACAAGGTAATTCCTTCAGATGGGAACAATGAAGAATTTGTCAACTTTTACTTTATTGGGATGTTTGAAGGAAGGGAAGTGATATATGACGCAGCGCTTTATACGCTGAGGCTACATCACTCGAGCGAAATTTATGAGCTGGCAGAACATAAGGCTGCCCAGAAATTCCCTAACTTCAAAGGAATTCACTATGAGGAGGATGAGAATGGTAACCTGAAACCCTTGGACAATGATGAAGAAGAGATCGGGTGGTTTATAACGGAGATCATCATGGATTTGGAAGAGGAAGAAGCTGTGAAAGTACAGGAGTTTATTGACATGGATACCAACCATGATTTTGGGATTGGAGTGGATGCGGCATTGCACGTTGATCATATTGACGATGCAGTGATCAAAAAATTTATCAAGGAATTTAACGATGATACGATCAAGTTGGATGACACCCTTTATTCTTTTCAGTCGGAGGATATTGAGGAGTAATTGTCATTTTTAAAACTTATTGGACAAACCGTTTGTTGACCTTCAGCAAACGGTTTTTATTTGTTTACTTATGTTAAAGATTGCTTGGTCTCCCAAATATGCCCATCCGCTGCCAGCAGGGCATAGGTTTCCGATGGAAAAATATGAACTGCTCCCAGAACAGCTGTTGTATGAAGGCACCATCGCGGCGCATAACCTTTTCGAACCTAACGCGCTGAGCGAGGAGTGGATTGTCGGCCCGCACAAAGCAGGCTACCTCCAGAAACTTACCGAACTGTCCCTTACCAAATCTGAAATCAGAAAGACTGGCTTTCCGCTAAGTGCTGCTTTGGTGGAGCGGGAGATTCACATCATGGATGGCTCTGTCCAAGGTTGTCTTTTTGCACTGAAACATGGGATAGCAATGAACATTGCCGGAGGCACCCATCATGCTTTTTCGGACAGAGGAGAAGGGTTTTGCCTGCTCAATGACATTGCCATTTCAGCCAATTACCTGGTCCAGAAAAAGCTGGCCAAGCAAGTGTTGGTGGTGGACCTGGATGTGCACCAAGGCAACGGGACGGCAGAAATTTTCAAAGACAATCCGGCAGTCTTTACATTCAGCATGCATGGTGCGGCCAA
Organism: Echinicola vietnamensis DSM 17526; assembly: GCF_000325705.1. Taxonomy (NCBI): domain Bacteria; kingdom Pseudomonadati; phylum Bacteroidota; class Cytophagia; order Cytophagales; family Cyclobacteriaceae; genus Echinicola; species Echinicola vietnamensis. Next base: position 3,897,122 of record NC_019904.1, read on the forward strand.
TTATCCCCTGCACAAGGAAACATCGGATCTGGATGTGCCCTTGCCCGACAAAGTGGGGGATGAATTCTACATCAGGAAGCTTAAAGAACATCTCCCGCCGTTATTGGATCAGGTGGAGCCTGATTTTATCATCTATCAATGCGGCGTGGATGTCTTGTCCACCGATAAACTGGGACGATTGGGAGTGAGCATTGAAGGGTGTAAGGAGCGCGACCGTTTGGTGCTGGAACTGGCTCATCAGCATGAATTGCCCATCATGTGCTGCATGGGAGGAGGATATTCCGAAAAAATCAGTCATATCATTGAAGCCCACGCCAACACATACCGATTGGCCCAAGAGCTGTTTTTTTAACGGTTTTTCTGGAGCAAAGCAAAAATAGGTGCTGTATTGTATAATGCACCAAAGGCATGATTGGGGCCGGTTGGTGTTAATTATAGCCTTCAAATCATCAATTACAATTTGTAGAATGAGAACTTTGTTTATATTTGCGGCAAGTTGAAATAATAAAGAAAAAAAGTGAAAAACATTAGCAAAGCATTAGGCATTTTAGGAATGGCTGCAATTCTTTTTACAGCCTGTAACCAAGGAAACCAAGGAACCTCTACAAGCTCTGATGATTCCAAGGGCAGTACAATGGATTTAAGTGAAGTGAAAATTGCTTATATCAATACCGATAGTGTGATCAATAACTATCAATTTTTCAAGGACAAGTCCGATGAGATCTCCGAGAAAGGAAAACGTTATGAGAGCGAGTTGGCCAATCGTGCAAAGGGATTTGAGCAGGAGGTAGCCAATTTTCAGCAATCTGCTCAAAACATGACACCGAACCAATCCAGGGCCAAGCAGGAGGATTTGATGAAGAAAGAGCAAAACCTGATGACCTATAGGAACAACTTGATGCAAGAGCTTTCTGCCGATGAGACCAACCTTTACAATGAGGTATACGATAAAATTCAGGAATTCATGAAAGGCTATGCGGAAGAAAATGGCTTGGAGATGGTGCTGAGCTATACCCGAGGTGGAGGGGTATGGTATGCCCATGAGGCCATGGATGTCACCAAGGATGTGACCAAGGGCCTAAATGAAGCGTATAAAGCAGGGGACACTGCTGCTCCAGCAGAAGCAGAAAAAGACAGTACAGCTGCAGGTGAATAAGCCATCCTGAGGGACAATAGAAACGATCAAAAGCCCGGAAATGTCCGGGCTTTTTTTGTATCAGATAATATCAGTAATTTTAGTGAGGACGTAAACGATATTCTTGATGAAAATAACAGAATTTCTCAAACACAACTACAGACATTTTAATGCTGCCGCTTTGATCGATGCAGCAGACGGCTACAAGGCCCATTTGGACAATAACGGTAAAATGATGGTGACCCTTGCCGGGGCCATGTCCACTGCAGAATTGGGAATTTCTCTAGCAGAGATGATCCGTCAGGACAAAGTACAGATCATCACCTGTACCGGGGCTAACCTCGAAGAGGATGTTTTTAACCTGGTGGCGCATGATTATTATGAGCGAGTACCACATTATCGTCAGCTTTCACCACAAGAGGAACAGGATTTGCTAGACAGACACATGAACAGGGTGACGGATACCTGTATTCCGGAAATGGAAGCGATGAGGAGGATAGAAAATGTCATTTTGGAGGAATGGGTAAAAGCCGACCGTGCAGGCGAAAGCTATTTCCCTCATGAGTTTTTCTATAAAATCTTGCTTTCGGGAAAACTGGAAAAGGATTATCAGATAGACCCTAAAAACAGTTGGCTGCTAGAAGCGGCCAAAAAGAACCTTCCGATCATCGTACCGGGATGGGAAGATTCTACACTGGGCAATATGTTTGCAGGACATGTGATCACAGGAGATGTGAAAAATGTCCATACCGTTAAAACCGGTATTCAGTACATGATGTATCTGGCAGAGTGGTATACCGAAAATGCTACCGACGACAGTACGGTAGGCTTCTTCCAGATAGGAGGAGGGATTGCGGGAGATTTTCCGATCTGTGTGGTGCCGATGCTTCATCAGGATTTGCAGCGAGAAAATGTACCGCTTTGGGGGTATTTCTGCCAAATTTCCGACTCGACTACTTCATATGGTTCTTATTCTGGCGCCGTGCCGAATGAAAAAATCACATGGGGTAAGCTGGGGATCGACACGCCAAAATACATCATCGAATCTGATGCGACCATTGTGGCCCCATTGGTATTTGCGATTGTATTAGATCAATAAAATGAGCGTAACAAGAAAACTAACATCAGCATTTCTAAAAGCAAGCACGGTACCCGTGCTTGCTTTTTGTGCATTTACACCATCTTTAGGACAGGGTGTTTATGCCCTAAAACAAGTCAATACTCCCTATGATGAGCAGCAGCCCGTGTTGTCTGCCCAGGAAGAATTGTTCCTTAGTGTAGCCTTCCATCCAGAAAATACCGGCGGCAGCCGGGATTATGGTGATGTTTGGTACAGCAAGAAGGATGAATTCAACCAATGGCAAGCGGCTAAACCTGTGGCCAGCCTGAGTACCGAAGGTTACGACCTTTTTATCGGTTTTCCTGATGACCAGACGGCCTTGGTGTATCATGATGGGAAAAAGAAACCCCACGGTATTCACCTGTACCGGCGCACGGGAGAGACGGATTGGAAATATGAATACCAGCTTGACTTTGGCAGTTTTAAGAACAATGGCAAAAGCTTTAGCGCCCGATTGCATCCATCTGGAGAGATTCTAGTCATGGCCATGAATACGTATGGAACTTTTGGCAATGAGGATATTTATGTGAGCTTCAAGCAATCTGAAGGGAAATGGTCTGTCCCAAAGAATATTGGCGCCGATGTCAACAGTTTCGAACAGGAAATGACGCCTTTTTTGTCGGATGATAGACAGGTGTTGTACTTTTCTTCCAATGGGCATGGAACCGGTGAAGGCAGGGATATTTACTATTCCCAGCGCCTCGATGACTCGTGGGAGCGGTGGAGCAAGCCCAAAATGCTACAAGATGATATCAATTCCAGGGGCGTGGAACTGTCGTATTTTATCGACCCCAATAGCCCGTATACGGCTTTTGTCACTACCACCCAAAACAGTGAAGGGTATGGTGACATCCTCATGAGAAGGAAAGAGGAAATCGTGTTGGAAGAAGTGACTCCTGTGGAAGATGAAAGGTTTTTGGCAGCGAATTTCCCCGTGAGCGATCGCAGCTCCGTATCCGTGACCAATGCCGCCGAGGTGGTTCCGGAAACCCCTGAGGAACCGAAAGTGCCAGAAACACCTGCACAGCCCACAATAGAAGAGGAGAGGCCTGCTGCAGTTTCCGAGGAGCAAGGACAAGAAGTTGAAATCGCTCAGGAAAGTGCAGCCGTACAAGTCGAAGAAGCGAAAAACGTGGAGGAGGTACCCATGGCAGAAGCCGAGGAAGAGCAAGCGCCTTCCATGGACGCCGCAAGAACCAACTCGATGATCAAGGTCAGTGCATTGGATAAAAACACAAACGCTGAGATTCCCTATAAAATAACGTTTAAAAATGCCAATGGTGATAAGCTTGGGATTGATGAAGGGCTAAAGGGGGCTCATGAGCTGGCGTTACGGGAAAATACCGCTAAAGTGACCGTTTCTTCTGAAAACTACCTTCCTGAGACGATCTTGGTCACCGATTTCAGGGACAAGGAACTGGTCATGCTGACCCCGGCTGATAAAGGTACCAGTTTGGTGCTGCAAGAAGTGTTATTCAAGAAGGGAACAGCGGAATTGGCCGACCAAAATTCCCTGACCTATATCGATCAATTGGTGGATTTTATGAAAGAAAATCCTTCCAAGAAGATCAGGTTGGAAGGACATACGGATAATGTAGGGAATGCAGCACTCAACAAGCAATTGTCCATGGAAAGGGCTGGATCCATCAGGGATTATATGGTAGATCACGGGGTCGCTTTTGAACGGATCATGTTACGTGGACTGGGCGGCAGTGAGCCGATTGCTGATAACAACACGGCGGCAGGAAGAGAAAAAAACAGGCGTGTGGAAATGGTCGTGATTGACTAAAGGCGTTGGTTTGAGCAGCCTAGCTGATTCCGCGATTGATTTCCTGGCAGTATTGGAATGCAGATGGGGAGCGTCTCCTTTGGCCTATGATAAGGCAAGCATGAAATGATTTTTCTTCCTTGTCAGATAAGTTAGCAGGTCAGGTGGTATCGTTTCCCATGCCAATTAAAAAACTATACTTAACCAAACACCAGAGGCCGTCTCAGGATTGAACAATCCGTCATTACGAGCGGAGAAGCCTGCCTGACCGTAGGCAGGCTTCTCCGTCGCGGCGGGTCGAAATGCCGGTTTTAAAATTGACCTCAGGTGAATATATTGATGGCTGTTTTTTAAAATGCGTTTGCCTGGCGCGAATCCCCATGAGTTTCCGCCTAAACCTGTTTTATGGCTAACAGCGGAAGTTCATCCTCTTAACGGGGCACGCTTTTTCCCTAAAACTGGTCGAAACGTATCTTCGTGGAAATATGGCTTACCCCTAAAATGAGCCTTCCATTTGATCTTTAAGCGTATCCAGCCCCTGTTGAAGCTGGTCTCCTAACATTTTTTCAATGCCCATCACCTTTTGGACGAGGTTCATTGGGTATTTGCTTTCGCCATGAAAGCCCCAGATCACTTTGGTTTGGTGGGCAGAAGTGCTTTCGGTGACCATATAGGCCTGGGCAGTGGATTCAAAAGGCTTGATGAACCTCAGCTCATAATCGATTCTTTTATTGGCCTCAAGGGTTGTAATTTCTTGTTCACCTTTGCCCACATCTTGGTGCTGGCTGTCCCACTTGGTGATGGCCCCCACCGTGCCGTCCTTTCCTTCGTAGGTCTTTTCCATTTTGGGATCTATCGTCATCCAGACGGAAAATGAGTTCTGGTTTTTGAGCATTTTTACATATTCAAAAACTTCTTCTACCGGACGATTGATCATTACACTTTTTTCGACATTCAATTCCCTCGGTACAAAAAAAGCGGCAATCAGCACCAAAAGTGCTAGTCCGAGGATTGAAAGCAAGATGGTTTTAAGAATTTTCATAACGGTTATCGGGCTAAATAGTGGAAGTGGCTTTTTGGTTTTGATTACTAAGATAACCTAATTTTTCGATTGGGAAATATATTAGGGAATGGTTTGCTCACGGGGAAGTGGTGTTTGCCCTAAACCCGCATGATGCATTGGCCTCTTACTTTCCTTGAGTTCCAAACAAAAGAAGGTTATACCGGGGCCATTCCCCTGATATAACCTTCAATAATGACACACTTTTTATAACCTTTTTTAGCTGGTAAGCATTATGACCAGCATAGCTTCCTGTTCTTGTTGGCTGATGGAAAGGGCTATTTCAGTAGTGTATCGTTAAAGAGCTTCAATATACGTTTGTACTCGTCTGTCCAGCTGCTGGGTTCCACAAATCCGTGGTCTTCCACGGGATATACGGCCATTTCCCAATTATCCTTGCCCAATTCGATCAACCGCTGGGAGAGCCTGACCACATCTTGAAAGTGTACATTGACGTCCACCATACCGTGGGCAATGAGGAGGTTTCCCTCCAGGCCTTCGGCGAAATAGATTGGAGAACTTCTACGATAGGCGATCGGATCATTGACCGGCTCATTGAGGATGTTAGAAGTATAGCCGTGATTGTAATGCGCCCAGTCCGTTACAGAGCGTAAGGCAGCCCCTGAGGAAAAGGTTTCCGCTTCATTGAACAAGGCCATCAGTGTAATGAACCCACCATAACTGCCGCCATAGATGCCAATTCTTTCCGGATCTATGCCCATCTGCTGGGTCAGGTAATGGGCGCCATCCACTTGGTCAGAAAGGTCCTTTCCCCCCATATGCCTATAGATCCCCGTTCTCCAGTCCCGGCCATAACCTGCGCTTCCCCGGTAATCAATATCCAATACGGTATACCCCAGATCAGTCAGTAGGTTGTGAAACATGTATTCCCGAAAATAGCTCGACCACCATTTATGGGCATTTTGCAAATATCCCGCTCCATGCACAAAGATCACGGCAGCCCCATTGGCTGCCGATGGGGCAGGGGTATACAGCCTAGCGGGCACTTTTGCGCCATCCGCTGCTTCAAAGTGGATCAGCTGTGGATCTCTCCATTCATAGGCTTCAAAGGCAGTGCTTTGACCAGCGGTAAGCTGGATGGGCTTTGCCTTGGTATTGCTTTCTTTTAGGTAGAGCTCCCAAGGCCGGTTGCTGTAACTGTGTAAGATGGCCATGTGCTTTTCATCCGGGGAAAGGCTTACTTGATTGTTCCCTTCCATGGAGGTGAGTTTTTCCATCTTTCCGCCCATGACGGGCATTTTGTAAAAGTGTCGTTCACCAGGGTGTACGGCAGAGGTGGTCAGGTACCAATGTTTGCCGTCTCGGGAGAGCATTGGTGAAAAAACCTCATATTCACCCTCTGTAAGAGCGGTTTTGGTGCCCTTTTCGACATTGTAGAGGTAAAGGTGGGAATAGCCTGTCTCTTCCGACTGGAAGTATACATGCTTGCCATCAGGAAGCCAGCCCAATGTCCCTCCCCAAAAACTGTAGCCAATGCCCGGCCCGGCAATCCAAGCTTCGTCACGCTGCCTGTCAAGTGTTTCCAATGTGCCATCTTCCAAGTTGATCAAGGCAATCCACCTGTCCTTATTGTCCGCGGAGCGAATATTGACGATGGCCTGACCGTCTCGGGAAAAATAGGCTCCAGAAGTGGAAACGGACCGGTTTTTCTTTTCCCACTCCCGCTCAGGATAGTCGCTTACATAGTCGGGGAGGTCTTTGATGCCCGGCAATTGATCCGTCTGGACAAAATAGACCGTGTCCTTTTCCAAATTATAAATAGCCATTTCGACCTTGGACGCTTCGTCTCCTACTTTTGGTCGGGCATCCAGGTCAGTGGTGTACCCGGAGGCGTCAGCATAATCAGGAACAAACGTGTTTTTTCGTTCCTTGGAAGGGGTTATCAAATTGAAAGTGACGTATTCCGCATTCGGCGAAATACTCAGGTTTGCCAAGCGCTTTTTGTCTGTATAAAAGGCGAATTTTTCCGGTGTTTTGGTGGCCTCGCGATAAGCTTTTCGCTTTTCTTTTTTGTCTTCCCGTTCTTGAATCACTTGGAGCAGTTCAAGGTTTTCGGATTTTAGCCAATCCTCCTTCTCGGATAATTGAGAGGCTTTCTCCGCTGGTTTTTCACCACTGATGATGTTGGTGAGCTTTTTGATTTTTCCAGAAGAGCGATGATAGGTAAACACGTTGTTTGTGGCCTGAAATGCGATGAAATCTTCATCGGCCAAGAATACTGGTTGGGAAATACGCTCTCCCAGTTCGAGGAGCTGTTGTTCTTGACCATTCTCAAAGTCGTACAGAAATAAAATACCGTTTCGCGTATAAACTTTGAGGTCTTTGGCCTTGTTGAAATCTCCTGAGGAGGGGAGCAGGTGTTCTTCTTCCTCTACGGGCACCTTGATGATGTTTTCCGTATCGGAAAGTGTGATTTTATAGAGTGAATCGGCAGGATCTTTTTCTGGATTGTAGTGAAAATAAATGGTTTTACCATCTGCACCCCAGTTTATATTGGAGGGGAATGTGCCCATCCACTTGGGGTCTTGCATGATTTTTTCCACAGTGAGCGTGCTCTGCTGGGCACTTGAGGTCAAAATGCTGCCGAAAACGATTAAAAACAGGAAATAAACTTTTTTCATATTTGGGATTTTTTCCCAATATGTTCAAGAAGTCGATGCCTTGCAAGGCAAAAAGGTTAAATGGTTACGAAAGCTTATGAATAAAAATATGTCATGACAGGGTGCCCAGAAAGTCGGAGATTTCCCGTTTGATGATTTCAATGTCTGCTTTGAGGGCCGTGATGTTTTGAGGATAGATATTGGGGACGTCTTTTTCGATTTCCTGAAGCATTTTCTTGGTGGATGAAGCCCCGACATACCCCATGGCTGATTTTGCCTTGTGAACCTTGATTCGGACTTCTTCATAGTTACCTTCGTCGAACAGGCTGTCCAGTTCGTCGAGTTCAGTGAGGTTATTGTTCATCACCATTTCCAGCATAGGGCGTATGAGTTCTGGATCATCCCCCAAAAACTGAAAAATAACATCCTTATTGATAAGTTCGTACATTTGACAATGAAAGAAAAGGGTTAAGAAGTAATAGTTTGTCTGTTTTGCCAGTAAAGAATTAAACCTAAAATTGGCTTTTTTAACGTTTTAGGGGCTTATAGTGTTTTAAGAACGTTAAGTTTAAACTATTTTTGGCAAAATTTATATTGGAAAAATAGGCGAAAAGATTTCAATATGAAAACAAAGAAAAAAATATTTCTCTTGGTAAGTATTATTTTTCTGATCATCATGATCTTGATCGGACTTGATATTTCGTCCAAAACGACCTTTCCGGGGTCTAAGGGGAATCTAAAAGAGCGGATTATCAATTCGGATTCCGAATAAGTTAAATCATCCAAATTACCTGTAAAAAGATTTATTAACGTGCACCAATTAAAAGTCCAAAACCTGATCAAGGTCCTATTGGAGAATAAAATTGAGCTGGAAGAGGATTTCCGGTTGGAAATCAATAAAAAATTGCTTGATGATAAAGCACTCGATTTGCAGACGGAGCTTTATGCATGTCTGGGCGGGATAGGGTCTCCAATTTTGTTGGATAGGCTGCGGTTTGATTTTAGGATTGATCGAATGTTGTTTATATACGATGATGCCGTTCATTTTAACCGGTATCGTTTGGCGACCTTGAAGACTTCCGTTTATGAGGTGTTTACTTTTTCGTGGTTGGACAGTTATAAGCGGCTGTGCAGGACATTTGAGCGGGAATGCCATAAGGCCGGACTGCATGACAGGATTTGGAATGGGCCACCGATTGCTTCTAAGTGCTTTGGCAGCTCCATGGAACCGGGGGATCTTACCGGAAATGGCGCGGCAGGATGGAAGCTAAATGCCTATAATGATGCCCAGTATGATTTACTCACGAGGCTTCACGGCTATAAGATTATCCGAATTCCCATGTACGAAAACATCATGACCGGGGGGAGCCTAAAGAAAATCGACCAACTCCTCTTGAATCCAAAAGAGGAAAATTACAACGCCATCTTGAATTGGCTTCAGCGGAAAACCGTTTAGGGGATGGCAGGTTTGGCTTCCGTTTTATAGGGGGGGTATGAAAAAAGCCCATTGATCTCCCGATCGATTTGATTGACGATAAAGCTGAAATCTTCCCTGTTGGACACAAAATCCAGGTCATTGACATCAATTATTAGCAGTTTTCCTTTGTCATAGCCGCTGATCCAGTCTTCATAATGCTGGTTGAGACTTTTGAGGTAATGGATGCTGATGGTGGTTTCGTAATCCCGGCCTCTTTTTTCGATCTGGCCGACCAGTTTGGGAATGTCTGCCCGCAGGTAGATCAATAAGTCCGGTGCAGCGGCATATTCCATCATGGAATGGAAAAGCTTTAGGTAGTTTTGGTAGTCCCGCTCATCGAAACAGCCTGACTGGTGCAAGTTGGCGGCAAAGATATAGGCATCCTCGTAAATGGTTCGGTCCTGTACTGTCGATACGGGTGAGCGGGCAATTTCCTTGATTTGGTTAAAACGACTGTTTAAAAAGAAAACTTGAAGATGAAAGGACCACTTTTTCATGTCCGCATAAAAATCCTCCAAATAAGGATTGGCCTCTACATCTTCTAACTCGACCTTCCAGCCGTAATGATGGCCAAGTTTTTTGGTCAGGGTGGTCTTACCACTTCCGATGTTTCCAGCTATCGCGATGTGCATATTCGGTATAAGATTGAGCAGTTAACGGTTTGTAAGCGGACATAACGTCCAATTTAGTGTTCAGGGACAGTCGGTTTGGCTGTTTTTAAAGGGATCATGGTTGCTTCTGAAACCGCTCGGATACGACCAGTTCTTTGCTTCCTTGTGAATAGATGTAAAAACCTTCACCTGATTTGACCCCTTTATTTCCTGCTTCCACCATATTGACCAAGAGTGGACATGGGGCATATTTTGGGTTGCCCAGGCCTTGGTAAAGAACATCCAAGATAGCATGGCAGACGTCCAAACCGATAAAATCTGCCAGCTGCAACGGCCCCATGGGATGGGCCATGCCCAGCTTCATGACGGTGTCGATTTCCTGTACCCCGGAAACCCCTTCGTAAAGGGCGTAAATGGCTTCATTGATCATGGGCATCAGGATGCGATTGGCGACAAATCCCGGGTAATCATTGACTGCCACAGGTGCCTTTTCCAGTGCTTTAGCGACAGACATCACCTGATGGGTGGTTTCTTCGGATGTCTTGTATCCTTTGATGACCTCCACCAGTTGCATCACGGGAACCGGGTTCATAAAGTGCATGCCAATGACCTTGTCTGGCCGCGAAGTGGCAGCAGCGATTTTGGTGATGGAAATGGAGGAAGTATTGGTGGCCAAGATGGCTTCTTTAGGACTGAACTGGTCCAGCTGTCGAAAAATTTCTAATTTCAATTCGGTGTTCTCGGTCGCCGCTTCTACCACGATGGCCACATTTTTCACCCCTTTTTCCATGTCGGAATACGGGGTGATATTGGCCAAAGTGGAATCCTTTGTTTCAGCTTGAATAATTCCCTTCTCGATTTGTCGGTCCAAGTTTTTGGCAATGGTCGCCAGCCCCTTTTCCAAGGCTTTTTCATCCTTGTCGATTAAGGATACTTGATGATCGTGCTGGGCAAATACATGGGCGATACCATTCCCCATGGTGCCTGATCCTATTACGGCTATTTTTGACATAAAAGTAAATTATGCCCAAGGGATGAAAGCGCTTGGGACGGTTTATGGCTTGGTTTGTTATTCTTAAATTAAAACTAAATGTTATCCCTGGGTTTAGCAAGTGTTGGGCACAAAGTATAACAGCCTCATCACAACTCGCTTTTAGCCTCATCTATCCTCACCACCGCAAAGAGGAGGAACATGTGCAGGCCTTGGCTGACTGTTGGCTGATTAATTCATCGGGTTCAAGGTTACATTTGACACTCTAATTGAGTGCTAGCTTTCAAGTCAAACACTTAACTTCCCATGAGCTGTGTGTCTAAATTTAAGTAGTGTTTGTGTTACTATATGTAAAGTAAACTTGACAAAATGATTTAATTACTTTACATTTAGATAGAACTAAATCTGAGTATTATGAAATTAAAATATCTGTTTCCTAACAAGTACAAGAAAATTGGATGGTTAATCCCTATTCCCTCTGCCATCATTGGTTTGATAACGCTAGTTTTAGATCTTGAACCGAATTATTTGGATTTTAATGTCCCTGCTATTTTTTCTGAAAGAGAAAATCTAAAAATAGGCTTGTTCAGTCATTTTTAAAACTGGTAGGGCATAGTTTTGCTATCCTTTGAAAGGTTTTTTAAAGGACTATAAATTAAGTTAGGCCAAGTTAGAGAGTAAAATTTTTTCTACATGCTCGAAGCAATAACCGTTTGTTCTTGGCCTATGAGTTCAGTTTTTATTCCGGGACTTGTAAATCACCAATAAAAGCTCGAACTTTCACTTAATCTTAATTGGGACGGATGTCCACTTGGACTCCGAGCCCGCGCAGGCGCTCTAAGGATTTCTTAATCTGCGCCTGCTTTCTTTTTTCCTGATAGGTTGTATCGTCAGGCTCTAGGTAGGGCTCCTTGTTTTTGAGGATGTAATACAGTCCGGTCAAGATTTTATGAGCTACGGCAATCAGGGCCTTTTTAGATCCGCGGCGAGCAGCTATTGCCCCATATTTGCGGCCCAAATAGGTGTCCTTTGTGTGTGATGCGGCCCAAGCAGCTTCGACCAATGCAGTTTTCAAGTATTTGTTCCCATGTGTGATGCGGGTTGACTTCTTCTTGCCTGCACTTTCGTTGTTGCCCGGGGAGACACCTGCCCATGATGCCAGGTGTTTGTGATCAGGAAAAACCTCCATGTCATTGCCTGACTCGGCCAGGATATTCATGGCGGTTTCTTTACCTATTCCGGGTATGGTCTGGAGTAAATCGACCTCTTGTTGAAGCTCGACTGCATAACGCTCAATTCTAGCCTCGATGTGCCCGATCTGGGCGTTGATCGAATCAATGGAATCACGGAGTGTGGCCAGCATGAACCGGTGATGTTCGGTGAGTCTTCCCTGCAGAGAAAGTTTGAGGTCCGCCATCTTTTTGCGCAAGGAACCTTTGGCAAGGTTGGCCAGGTATTCAGGATCATCCTGTTTCCGGATCAAGGCATCTATGATGAGCGTACCTGTGACCCCAAAGATATCCGAAGCCACTGAGGCCAGTTTGATATTGGCATCTTCCAGGATTTTATGCAACCTGTTGCGTTGGGCGACCCGCTGTGCGATCAGCTTACGTTTATACCTGCAAAGATCACGTAGCTCTCTTATCCACTCGGTAGGGACAAAGCTCCCCTTTAACAGACCGCTTAGAAGCAATTTGGCAATCCATTCACTGTCTTTCTTATCTGTCTTATGACCGGGAACATTCTTGATATGCCGGGCATTTACCAGGATAATCTTAAAATCCTCTTCCAGGATGTTGTAGACAGGTTTCCAATAAACTCCGGTACTTTCCATCGCAATGTGGGTAATGGAAAGGGAATTCAGCCATGTTTTAAGCTCCTCGATCTGAGCAGTAAAGGTCCCGAAGGTACGGGTATCAATCTCAACGTCAATGCCACTGACTGTGGCCACTACCGTCTTTTGGTGAACATCGAGGCCACAGCCCCGCTGGATCACCTGTTCGAATTCAATTTGTGATGACATAACCGATAAGTGAATGTGAATATTCTACTTATACGGATAAACTCCTCTTTCATTCCCGTTTGTGAAGTCCTAATTCATGAATGTTTTTATTGATGAGTTTTTTGGGGACAAGCGTGTTATTGGGAATGTAAAGAACAACATACTAAATGAGATTTTAGGTGTTCTGATAATATTGAGTTCAATTTTAGTTGCTTTTTCTAAAGAAAAGTTAGAGGATGAATATATTTCAAAAATCAGGTTAGAATCGTTGGTTTGGGCTGTTTATTTCAATTACGGAATCCTTTTAGTATTATTTTTATTCGTTTTCGAACTGTCCTTTTTATGGGTTATGATATTTAACATGTTTACAATTTTACTGTTTTTCATTATTCGGTTTAACTGGCAAATTTCCAAACTTAAAAGATCTGTTGGCTATGAAGAATAGTATCAAAGTTGAAAGAGCAAAAAAAAATATAACCCAAGCTGAATTGGCAAAACTGGCAAAAGTTAGCAGACAAACCATTAATGCGATGGAATTAGGGAAATATGTTCCGTCAACAGTTTTGGCATTGAGATTAGCTCAGATTTTTGAAGTTGAAATAAGCGAAATTTTCACATTGGAAGATTCCGATTGGGCCTAGGTCATATATCTAGGGCAAACGTATTTGGAAAATCCAGTTTGCGGCGGTCCATAAATCTACCATGTTCAAGTATGCGCTAATGGCAGCATAAGGGAAATTCGAGGTTGTCTCAAAAGTCCTCGTCATTGCGATTCCGATGGATATCGGAAGAAGCAATCTCGTCATACGTGCAATGAAAGCACATTGAGATCACTTCACTCCGTTCGTGATGACGGATTATTTATTTATGAGACAGCCTCAACTTAATTCAGCCCAATGGAGCCTATTGGGCTAGAATGGTGGGAACAAGCACTCCTTACGGCTAGTAAGGCCAATTAAGAATAATACCGTTAAAAATACTTGGTGGAAGGGTGAGCTGGGCTTTCCGTCTGTGGCGGGAATGGGTTTGGGCATATCACCCCAAGGCCTTCAGCCTTTGGCTTCTGGTGGTGGTTAGGGACAAAAAAACAGCTTGAAGAAACCTTCCGGCTTAGAAACGAAAATGGGGGTGATCTCTTTAAAAGCGTTAGCCTTGGTCATATAACCGCCACCTTCTTACTATTTCCTCACTTTTAGTTACCTTTGCAGGATATGGATACGATAAAAGAATTAGGCAATATTTCGACATTGCCTATTACCCGGTTTACGGCAAATGGAGCCTATTTGAATTTGTCCAATGGTACTGAAGTATTATTGCCGAAGGGCTATCTCTTGGGGGATGAAAAAGAAGGAGAAGAAGTGGCGGTGTTTGTCTATACGGACAGTGAAGACCGGCTGGTGGCCATCACCGACCGCCCTGTAGCGTTGGTAGATGAATTTGCCGTAATGGAGGTGAAAGAGGTGACCAAATTTGGGGCCTTTATGGATTGGGGATTGCCAAAGGATCTTTTTGTACCAATGTCTGAAATGGGCAAGCCCATGAAGGAAGGGGAGCAGCACTTGGTGATGATCTGTGTGGACTTTAAGACCAACAGGCTAATCGGCGTGTCCAAATACCAAGATTTTATGCTCACGGATACCACGATCTTCGAGGAAGGCCAAGAAGTGGATGGATTGGTGTTCGAATCCACGGATTTGGGCTATAAAGTCCTGATTAATCAGCATTATGAAGGCCTGCTCTATGAGAATGAAACCTTTAAGGATATTGCAGTGGGTGACAACATAAAGGCTTATATCAAGAAGCGCAGGGATGACGGTAAATTGGATTTGCAGCTAACGCCCATTGGCCGGCAAAAATATGAAGAAGGGGCAGAAAAAATCTTAAACCTTTTAAAAGTTAAGCGTTTTTTGCCCCTTCATGATAAATCATCCCCCGAAGAAATCAAAAAGACTTTAGGGATGAGTAAAAAGCACTTTAAACAATCCATTGGTCAACTTTATAAAAGTAGGAAAATTGAAATCAAAACGGATGGCATTGCACTAGTGGATTAATTTAGCTTGAATATTTCCCCTGGTTTGGTGCACAGCACAGCCTTTTCCCGTTTGATCGCGATGGGAGCCTTGAGCAGGTAAGGGTGTTTTGCCAAAATGTGGAGCCAGCTTTCATCATCCCACGTTTTGCCCGCAATTTGACGCTGGTATTCAGGGTGGGCCCGATTCAAGAGATCCTTTGGGCGTAGGTGCAACTTGTCCAAGATCGTCCGCCAGCCAGTCGTAGTAATGTGTTCTTTCTCAATATTGATCTCATTGACATATCGAGAAACCGATCGCGCATATGCCCTTGCTTGCTTATCGATTGAATGCGAGGGAATGTAATAGAAGAACAATTCATTAGGATGCATTTTCATGTCGAAACTGGTTTGGATACTTATAAAAATACGAAAAATATTGTAATATCCAAACAATTTATTGTGAAATTTACCAGTGATGGTTGAAAATATGGTCTATTGACTTGTTAAGACGGTGGGGCCGTCCGTTAATGGCATCACAGCTTTACCCAAGGTAAGTATCCAGTTTGACTGTACGCATTCCTGATAATCCTAAACAAAAAGGTATGGACCTGGAACATTTTAAACAAAAATCCCTTTCGGAATATAACCACCACAAGAAGCTTCGGGCACGACTGCGGAAAATCAAACCGAAGCTGCTTGATGAACGATTTGCAGCGGCTCATGAGGAGCAGTTTGAAAGGATCGATTGTTTGGACTGTGCCAATTGCTGTAAGACCACTAGTCCTATTTTTCTGCAAATAGACATTGACCGACTGGCCAAAAAGCTAAGAATGAAATCTTCTGAGTTTATTGATGCCTATCTGCATCGGGATGAGGAAGGGGATTTTGTGCTCAATAGTGCGCCATGCCCTTTTCTTGGGGATGACAACAAGTGTTTTGTGTATGAATCACGGCCCAAGGCATGTCGGGAATATCCGCACACCAATCGTAAAAATATGCATGGGATCCTTGGCTTGACCTTGAAAAACACCTTGGTCTGTCCTGCCGTTCATGAAATCTTTCAAGTCTTTTCCAAAGAATTTAGGAAGTAAGCTGATCTGTTTACTATTTTAGAATCCAAAACCTATTAAACCGTAAACCATGAATAATCAAAACGAGCACTTTTTGGGTGTAGACGTCGGTGGAACCCACCTAAAAATTGGTAAAGTAAGCCAGCAAGGAGAAATTGTGTCATTTGATAAAGAAGATACCAGTCATTACAAGGAAGACCCCAAAGGTTTCAATACTTGTTTTGTGGATGTCATTGGGAAATACCTATCAAAATACCCCGATATCAATAAAGTAGGCATTGGCCTGCCGGGCTTGATCAACAAGGAGCGGACGACCACTTTGGAGATACCGGCCATTCCTGAATTGAATGGCTTTGACCTGAAGGGGGCGCTGTTGGAAAAATATCCCGAGAAGAGTTTCTTTCTGGAAAATGATGCCAGTGCTGCGGCCATGGGGGAGTATAAATTTGCGTCTTCCAGGCCATCTGCCAATTTCCTGTTTATCACCATGGGAACAGGCATTGGTAGTGCCGCGGTAGTGGAAGGGGCGATTTTTAAAGGAGCCCGTGGCAATGCCATGGAGATGGGGCATATGCTCTCCCGCGGCAATGCACGCTTAGAAACCATCATCGGCAGGAAAGGCATCTTGAGTATCATGAAAAGGATGATCGATGCCTATCCTGAAAAAGCAGGGGTGTTACTGGAAAAGGAATTAGGGACCCACTTATTGGTAGATACAGCTAAGGAGGGAAATGAAGTTTCATTGATGACTTTCGAGGAAGTGGGGGACATCCTTGGCGAGGCCATCGTTTCCACGATCCGTGTTTTAGACATTAATGAAGTTTATTTCGGAGGAGGAATATCTGCAGGATTGGAGTTTATGATGCCTTCCCTGGAAAAGACCGTAAGGCAATACCTGACCCATTATTACACCGATGACCTCCAGTTGAAAAAGGCAACATTGGGCAATAATGCCGGTACCCAAGGTGCGGCGGCATTGTGCTTTTAGTTTGGGATTATGCCTTCAAGAGGGCATTTACTAAAAATGTATGAACCGATCCGCAAGGTATATTGCCTCGGTGTGAAAAAATGATGCTTAAGGATTAAGGGTTGTAATCGTTACTTCACTGACCTTATTTATGGCATTCAAACGGAAAAGGGCCTTTAGGGGCTCTTTTTCTTTGTCATGATTTTCACATTCACTGGATGGTTCCAAAAAATAAAAGAAAAAGCTCTGACTCTTATTCAGCAATTCCACCCTATCAGGCCGTCCAAAAGTGACAATTAGCTCTTGATTGGTTGCGCCGAGAAACGTATTTTTCAGGGATTCCAGCTCTTCCAAGTCTTGGATGCGAAGGCCTTTGCAGCCGTAGCGGTCATTTTTCCAATTTTCCATGTTGATCTTTCCAGTGTCCAATTTGGATACACAGCTGGTAAATGTACCGAATAA
Source organism: Echinicola vietnamensis DSM 17526 (assembly GCF_000325705.1). Taxonomy (NCBI): domain Bacteria; kingdom Pseudomonadati; phylum Bacteroidota; class Cytophagia; order Cytophagales; family Cyclobacteriaceae; genus Echinicola; species Echinicola vietnamensis. The sequence continues at coordinate 3,914,417 of NC_019904.1, forward strand.
CAGAACCAACAGAATGGAGGACAGCGTGCTTGACTTCATGGAAAGGATATTTGTTTACAATTCGGTGCCAAAGGTAGTCTAAGAAAAGGGGGGATACAAGTGTGGCAACCACTGGCAATCGGCGAGGGTAGGCCAGAAAGTGAAGAACAAGCGAGAAATCAACTTAAAAATGGCAGCTTTTTAAGGAAGATCAGGTGTCATAAAAGTGTAAGGTGCCGCTGAATTTGGCGCAAGGAGGACAAATTTCCCTTATCTTTCAAATATTACTTACTGTCAGCAGATTAGACCTTTTCAATGGATTTACTCCTTTTACAAAGGGAAATCTAATACATTAGAAACAGGCATTCTATCATCTTAACCCTTATATTAGCAGTTTAAAACACGCATATATGAATCATAGATTTGCTAAAGCATTCCACGTAGTTTCCGTATTGGCTTTTATCGTCATCTTCATGTACATTTATTCGGGTTTGCCAGAAATGGTGGGGTTTGAGTTGAATGAAGAAGGGTTTGCCCATGGGGTGATGAACAAGAATATATTTTTCTACATCATGATCGGTATTTTTTTGGTGTTGAATATCCTTTTGGTGACGCCGGCAAAACTCATCGAGAGTGGTGCCAGTCCTAATATTAAGCGGTTATTTGCCAAAGGAGACCCTTTCAGGGACAAGATGCTGACCTGGATTTATTCTTTTGTGGGCATTATCAATGTGTCCATTATCGTAGTGGCAGTGTACATTTTCCAATTGAATGGCGTGATAGAAGAGACAGGACGTCCATCAGGATTTGGATTATATGTTTTGCCTGTTTTATTTGTGATTTGGATGGTCCTTTTATTTGTGTTGTTGACCAAAAAAATGAGAACTGTCCAGTCCGGCAAATAAGCACCAAGTGAATAAAGTAGCGCAGAAAATTTAAATGACACATGGCAGAAAAGAACGTACAATATACCGAAGACAGTATTCGATCACTCGACTGGAAAGAACATATCCGCCTGCGGCCAGGGATGTACATCGGGAAGCTTGGAGATGGCAGTGCCCAGGATGATGGGATTTATGTGCTGGTCAAAGAGATTTTGGATAACAGTATCGATGAGCATATGATGGGCCATGGCCGTACCATCGATATCAAGATCAGTGAACACAAAGTGGAAATTCGGGATTATGGACGCGGCATTCCCTTGGGCAAGGTGGTCGACTGTGTTTCCAAGATCAATACTGGAGGTAAGTACGATTCAGGAGCTTTCCAAAAATCGGTTGGCCTAAACGGAGTGGGTACCAAAGCGGTAAATGCACTCTCGCAGTACTTCAAGGTACAATCCTACCGCGATGGGGAGACGAAAATCGCTGAGTTCGAGAAAGGGGAGCTCATAGAAGACCGGCCAGTGGAAAAAAGTTCGGACCGAAATGGTACCAAGATCGTTTTTAGTCCGGATGCCACCGTGTTTAAGAATTATCATTTTATTCCGGAGTACCTAGAAAACCAAATTTGGAATTATGCCTTTTTGAACTCTGGGTTGACGATCAATTTTAACGGAAAAAAATACTTTTCCGATAAAGGCCTCCATGATCTGCTGGACAGAAAGGTAGATGATGATAGCAAGCGGTACCCGATCATTCACCTAAAAGGCAATGACATAGAGATGGCCCTTACCCATACCAATCAGTATGGAGAGGAGTACCACTCCTTTGTAAACGGCCAATATACCACCCAAGGGGGGACGCATTTGGCCGCTTTTAGAGAGGCAATTGTAAAAGCGGTAAGGGAGTTTTTCAAGAAAGACTATGATGCCGCTGATATTCGCCAGAGCATCGCCGCAGCCATCGCCGTAAGGGTGCAGGAGCCGGTGTTCGAGTCGCAAACCAAGACCAAATTGGGCTCGCACAGTGTGGGGCCTGACGGACCGACCTTACGGACTTTCGTGAATGATTTTGTAAAAACAGAGCTGGACAATTACCTCCATAAGAATCAAGAGACAGCCAATGCCCTGCTCAAGCGAATCCTGCAATCTGAAAGGGAGCGAAAGGAAATTTCCGGCATCAAAAAACTGGCCAATGAAAGGGCCAAAAAGGCCAATTTGCACAACAGGAAGCTGAGGGATTGTCGCGTGCATTATGATGATGTCAAGGCCAATGAGGAAAAGAAGAACGATACCATGCTGTTTATCACCGAAGGGGACTCAGCATCAGGATCCATTACCAAATCCAGGGACGTGCAGACCCAGGCCGTATTTTCCCTCAGGGGCAAGCCGCTAAATTGCTTTGGCATGACCAAAAAGGTGGTGTATGAAAATGAAGAATTTAACCTGCTGCAGCATGCGCTGAACATTGAAGACGGGGTAGATGGCTTACGGTACCGTAAGATTGTCATTGCCACCGATGCCGATGTGGACGGCATGCACATCAGGCTACTGATCATGACTTATTTCTTGCAGTTTTTCCCTGAGTTGGTTAAAAATGGCCACTTATACATTTTGGATACACCGCTGTTTAGGGTGAGAAACAAGAAAGAAACCATTTATTGTTATTCAGAAGATGAGAAGCGAAAGGCCATTGCCAAGCTCGGAAATAAACCGGAAATCACCCGATTCAAAGGGCTTGGGGAGATTTCTCCAGAGGAATTTGGTGGTTTTATCGGTGAAGATATCCGATTGGAACCGATCATCCTGAACAAGGAAACCAAGATAGCCGATCTGCTGACGTTCTTTATGGGTAAAAATACTCCAAACAGGCAGAGCTTTATCATTGATAACTTGAAAGTCGAAAAAGACATTGTGGAGGAGAAAGATGGAGGCGTGAAGGCCGACACCGAAGAAACGGAAGCAGCATGATCAGTATGAAGAATCAAGGACAAGGAATGAATAAGGTTGAATTTAGCATGACGAATTGGGAATGTATAGTCGGATATGAAAGGCCTATTGCGCATAGCTGGCGTATCCTCTAAGGCCGGCAATCTTCCAAGTTTACAGTTTTCCAATTAATGTACCCCGAATATGAGTGACATAGAAAATAACGGTCAGGGCGAAAACGGAGATGCTTTGCATGATTCCGTACCGGTGACCGGCATGTATCAAGAGTGGTTTTTAGATTATGCATCTTATGTGATTTTGGAACGGGCCGTTCCTGCCATTGAAGATGGATTTAAGCCGGTGCAGCGGCGGATTTTGCATGCGATGAAGGAAATGGATGATGGGCGGTTTAACAAGGTGGCCAACATCATTGGACAGACCATGCAATATCACCCACACGGTGATGCTTCCATCAGTGATGCCATTGTGAACTTGGGCCAAAAAGACCTGCTTATCGAGACACAGGGAAACTGGGGCGACATCCGTACCGGTGATGGAGCTGCAGCCGCCCGATACATCGAAGCACGTCTGTCCAAATTTGCCCTGGAAGTGGTCTTTAATCCACAAACGACGGATTGGCAAGTTTCCTATGATGGCAGGAAGCGAGAACCAGTGACCTTGCCGGTGAAGTTCCCTTTGCTATTGGCACAGGGGGTGGAAGGGATTGCCGTTGGGCTTTCTACCAAAATCCTTCCCCATAATTTCTGTGAGCTGATCAATGCCTCTGTCGATGTGCTGAAAGGTAAAAAAGCCAATATTGTCCCGGACTTTCCTACGGGGGGACTGGCGGATTTTTCTGAGTACAATGAAGGCCTCAGAGGAGGAAAGATCAAAGTTCGCGCGAGGATCGAAGAAGGGGATGGGAAGAGCCTTCTGATCAAGGATATCCCTTTTGGTACTACTACGACCTCTTTGATCGATTCCATCATCAAGGCCAATGACAAGGGTAAGATCAAGATCAAAAAAGTGGTGGACAATACGGCCAAGGATGTGGAGATTCAGGTGTTTTTGGCACCCGGCCAATCACCGGATATGACCATTGATGCGCTTTATGCTTTTACGGATTGTGAACAGTCCATCTCTCCAAATGCCTGCGTGATCATCGATGATAAGCCGGTGTTTATGGGGGTGAATGACATCCTCGCTTATAATACCACACAGACCAAAGCGCTCCTCAAAAGGGAACTGGAGATTCGCAAAGGGGAATTGATGGAGAAATTGCTTTTCTCTTCGTTGGAAAAAATATTCATCGAAAACCGGATTTACCGGGACATTGAGGAGTGTGAAACCTGGGAAGATGTGATCGACACCATCGATAAAGGCCTGGATCCCCATAAACCGGACTTTTACCGTGAGATCACTAAAGACGATATCATCCGGCTGACCGAGATCAAGATCAAAAGAATCTCGAGATTTGACAGTTTCAAGGCGGATGAATTGATGCGTAAATTGGAGGATGAACTCAAGGAAGTGGAATACAACCTGGAGCATCTTACGGAATTTGCCATCGATTATTATAAAAACCTCCTAAAGAAATATGGTAAGGGCAGGGAGCGAAAAACTGAAATACGCAATTTTGAAACCATTCAAGCTACTGTCGTAGCGGCCAATAATGCCAAATTGTACGTCAACCGAAAAGATGGCTTTATCGGACTTGGCCTGAAGAAGGATGAATTTGTTTGCGATTGTTCCGACCTTGATGATATCATTGCTTTTAAGAAGGACGGTACCTGTGTGGTGACCAAAATCCAAGACAAGGTCTTTGTAGGGAAAGATATCATTCATGTGGGCGTTTTCCGAAAGGGAGATGAGCGCATGGTTTATAATATGATTTACTTGGATGGCGCTTCTGGCCGTACCATGGTGAAGCGATTCCAAATCCTCAGTGTCACCCGGGACAGGGAATATGTATTGACCAAGGGTACCAAGGGTTCGAAGGTCCTGTATTTTACTGCCAATCCAAATGGAGAAGCCGAAATCGTGACCGTTTACCTTACGCAAGGAAGCAAAGCAAGGGTAAAAGTATTTGACTTTGACTTTAAGGAACTGGATATCAAAGGACGTGGGGCCGGCGGAAATATCCTGACCAAATATCCCGTTCGAAAGATCCAGTTGAAAATGGAAGGGGGGTCTACCCTCGGAGGGTTGGATGTGTTTTATGATGAAGCGGTGGGCAGATTGAATACAGATGAGCGGGGCCGGTTGATCGGCAATTTCCTAGGAGATGACAAGGTCATTGCATTTTACAAAGACGGCAGTTATGAGTTGACCTCTTATGAGCTGACCAATCGCTACGATCCGAATACCCTTATGCTGATCGAGAAATTTGATCCACAGGCCGTCATTTCCTGTGTCTATTACGACGGAGCCAGCAAAAATCACTATGTCAAGCGGTTCAATATCGAGACCAGTACAATGGGGAAGAAGTTTACTTTTATCTCCGACCACAGAAGGTCTACCTTAGAAATCGTGTCTACTGATAAACAGCCTCAGGTAGCTGTTACCCTTAAGAAAGGCCAGGAAACGGAAAAAGTGGAATACGACCTGGACATGCTGATAGATGTCAAGGGTTGGAAATCCGTGGGGAATAAGCTCAGTGCCCATACGGTAAAGAGCATCAAGCTGCTTGAACCCGTAAAAAAGGAAACAGGCACCAAAGAAGAAAATGGAAATAAAGATGATTTGGAAGTCGGCTCGACCATCGACCTGAATGTAAAGAAGGATGATGATGATGACGACAAGGATCAGCTAGGATTGTTTAAAAATGGAAAATAGTTCAAAGGATCCCGACCTTTTAGCTTATCTGTCCCAATACGTAACCGACCATAAAAAAGCCAGGATGGAAGAGATCCTGGCTTTAAGGTCCCGGTTTTTCACCTTGGTGCTAGAGGATATTTATAAGCCCCATAATGCCAGTGCGGTGATCAGGACATGTGATTGCTTTGGGATTCAGGATATCCATATCATTGAAAAGGCCAATTCCTATGATGTCAACCCCTATGTCACCAGGGGCGCGGCCCAATGGGTGGATATTTACAAGTACCAAGAAACCCCGCACGTATCGGCCGTGGATGTTTGTTTTGAGGAATTGAGGGAAAAGGGCTATCGGATTTTGGCCACTTCTCCGCATGGGGAAAGTATTCCGCTGCATGCACTCGAGGCAGATCAAAAAACGGCCTTGGTCTTTGGAAATGAACATGAAGGGGTAAGCCAAGAGGTCATCGAAAAGAGCGATGGTGTGGTCCACATTCCCATGACAGGCTTTACAGAGAGCTTCAATATTTCGGTCAGTGCTTCCATATGTCTGTATGATTTGCAGCAAAAGATCATCCGTTCCCGACCAGAGATATACTACTTAAGGGAAGAAGAAAAGGAAGAAATCCGTTTCAGGTGGTACAAAAGTGTCATCAAAAACGTGGAAGCACATATTCGGAGTTTTTATAATTCTCATACATAAGTGAAGAAGCGTCCACGCTTCATTTCTCGAAACTATTTTTTAAAGCTATTAATTTAAATTAAATCTAAATAAAGTTGCTTTGGGTGGTTCCTGCTTCTATATTTGCTGTATAGTGAAGTTAGAAGTTGACTGACCATGATCACATTAGCAACATTAATCATCTTTCTGGGCTTTTATACATTGTATAATACTTCCAAAAAGGCACCACTCCTCCTGTCCAACCACTTGGAAAAATGGGCTCATTCTCACCCGGGGCCAGCCAAGGCCATTGGACTGCTGTTATTATCACTGGGCATGTTGATAGCCATGTTTGATAGTGGTGTAGGAGCGGGGATGTTTACCTTCTTAGTTATTTTGATGACGGTTGCGAGTCTCGTAGTGGTGGTCACCCCCCTAAAATTTGTAGGCTACAGAAGCCTTCTTGTTCTATTTGCCATTTCCTTAATGTTAGAATTCCTCTGATATGCCAGCGAATAAAAAACACCTGACTACATCAAAAAGACAACGATTTGCCAAAATCACTGCGGGTTTCTTAGGAGGATATGCAGTGACCGTATCGCTTTTTATGGCTATTGGGTTTTGGGTAGATCATATTAATGTGCTGATGACCTTAAGATTTGGAGGATTTATGCTCTGGGCGACCTTGTTTTTAGTGGCCTTCCTTTTTAGGGATGGCTGGAAAGCATGGGGCGTTTATTTGCTGTGCACATTGGTGTTTTCAGGCCTGATCTATATCGGTAAAATTTATAACCCAATTGTCTGATCATGAGCAACAGGATTTACAATGTGCTTTTCCATACCCATACCGTTAGTGGTATTGTCATCAGTGTGGCGTTGTTTGTGATTTTCTTTGCCGGTTCGTTCTCCTTTTTCAGGGATGAAATAGTGGGTTGGGAAAGAAATGAACCTATTGTCGAAACGGCTACACTGAGCGATTTGGATTTTGATGTATTGCTGGATACGCTGAATCAACGGCATGAACTTCAAGCCCGTGATGTGGCATTTACCAAGTATTTTGATGAGCGCAGGATAAACGTAAGCCTTTCTGCATCGAAGGACACTACAGCCAATGAAGCAGCTAGGGGACGGGCTTTTTTCTATATGGATCCCGAGACCTCGGATACCTACACTTACCAAAGTAATTATAGCATTGGAGAGTTTCTTTACCGCTTGCACTTTTTTGCGCAACTTAACCTGTGGGGCACATCGGGATATTTGCTAGCGGGGCTTATAGCCTTCTTTTTTCTCTTTGCGATTATAACGGGGGTATTGGTGCATTGGAAGAAAATCGTTTCTAATTTTTACCTTTTTCGTCCAAAAGCCAGTTTGAAAAACCTTTGGACGGATGCCCATACGGCCCTTGGAATCATTGGGCTGCCGTATCAGTTTGTGTATGCCGTGACGGGGACTTGTCTGATTATCGGAACATCGGTGATGTCTCCGGCCGTGGTAACGTTTATGTATGACGGAGATACAAACCAGCTCTATGAAGACTTTGGCTTTAATCCGCCCCATTTTGCTTGGGCGAATGATCCATTAACGGAAGTGCCAAGCATCAACGCTTTAGTGGAACGTGCAGAGGCAAAGTGGGAGGGCTTCGAAATCCGAAACGTAGAGATATTCGATTATGGCGACCAAAACATGCATGTCGGCATTGAAGGCCGCACACACTATGACGCCAAATTTGCCGGTAGAGGTGAGATTGTTTACCATGCTGCCACCGGCGAAGAGGTGAAGGTAGTGAACCCTTTTACAGCCACCTCTTATCAAAACGCCGTAACGGCTATTATTACCCAGTTGCATTTTGGGGATTTTGGTGGAATGCCGCTAAAAGCAGTCTACTTTATCTTGGGAATCATTTCATGTTTTGTCATCCTTTCGGGAGTGATGATCTGGCTCGTAGCGCGCGACAAAAAAAATATTCCTGAAAAACAACGAAGGTTTAATGCTTGGGTGGTCTGGATTTACCTGGGGGTATGTTTAAGCATGTTTCCCGCAACAGCCATTACCTTTTTGGCGGTCAAGTTTTTCCTGACCACATTCGATGCTTCGCGCATGACTTTTATCTATCAGGTATTCTTTTACAGTTGGTTGGTGCTATCAGTGTTCTTCACGGTCAAGCGGGACAATTATTTTACCAATAAATTCACCTTACTTGGTGGAGGAATATTGGGCATGATGGTTCCTGTAGCCAATGGACTGGTAACGGGTAATTGGCCTTGGGTGACGCTTCCTGCCGGGCACATTCAGATTTTTGCGGTGGATGTTTTTTGGATATGCATTTCCATAGTCGCCTTGATCATAGGATGGAGCCTGAAAAAGCCCACCAAGCAAAACAAACCTACTTCCCGACAAAAGACCAACAATCATTTGTCCCGTGGAGTAGATGTCACTTTAAGCAAGGAAGGGAGCCTACAATACTTAAATTGAAGCCTTTCCTTGATTCGTGTGATTTGGGTAAGAAAGCACCTTCGGGGAGGAAAATTGGACAGGAAACCGATGTAGCCATCTCCTGATGATGAATGGCGTAAAACAATTCGCTTTGACAGGGCGTTAGTAGGTCAAACCATTGCTACCCATACCATGCTCTCAGAGAACTTATCCTCCTTGGTCAAGGAAGTCCCAAAAGGTATTGTGGGCGTTTATTATTTGATGGGGGAGGGTGATCGCATCATTTACATTGGCAAGAGTATCGATATCAGAAAACGGCTCTTGCAGCATTTTCAGCAGGGCACCGCCAAGGCACTCAGGATGCAAAATCAAGTTAGACGCATCGAATATGAAAACATGGGCAACGAGCTGATGGCTTTGTTACGGGAATCGGAGTTGATCAAATTCCACAAGCCGATGTTTAACCGAGCACTGAGAAGGAGTATTTTCCTTTGGGGGCTTTATTTGGAGCACACAGCTGAAGGTTATCTTTCCTTGCAATTAAAGAAAATTACCACAGACCAGCGGGAGTTAATGGCTTTTACCGCTAAAAAGGAAGGAAAAGAATACCTCTTTCGGATTACCGACCGCTATCAGCTCTGTCAAAAGATCAATGGCCTCTATCCCACCAATGGAGCCTGTTTCCAATATTCCTTGAGAACCTGTCGCGGGGCTTGTGTCCAAGAAGAGGCCGTCGAAGCCTATAACAAACGGGTGGGCAGTTATATGGAAGCTATTCGTTTTCCTGAAACCGATCAGGCGATCTTGTTGAAAGGAAGAAAAAGGGGAGAACGAGGATTGGTGCTCATCGAGAAAGGTGTTTACAGAGGATATGGTTTTTTTCAGGGAGAACTGGAGGATGGAACAGACCTTCATGCCCTAATTGAACCAAAAACCGAGGATAGGGACAGCCAGCGATTGATCCGGGGATATCTCCGGAAGCAGGACAGTGCAGCACAATAGGGATAAAATTATTATGGCCAGGACACGACAAATTTTTAAAGTGGCTATCTTTATTTTTTAGCTCAACTAACAAGAAAAAGCTTATGCGTTTCCGTTCGATATTGATTTGCCTGTTGTTGATAGGCAGTATTTGTTCCTTTTCACATGCCCAAAGGGTCCGTAAATCCTGGCCGCTGAAGGAAGATTGGCGGTTCAGTAAGGGAGAGCAAGAAGAGGCTTATCAAATCGATTTCGATGACCGTGAATGGGAATCTGTGCAGGTCCCGCATGACTGGGCGATCTATGGTCCCTTTGACGAAAGTAATGATTTACAAATTGTGGCAGTCACCCAGAACGGAGAGAAGGTGGCCACCAAAAAAACCGGGCGAACTGGCGGTTTGCCCTATATGGGAGTCGGCTGGTACAGGAGAGCTTTTGAAGTGCCCGGTTTTGACCCGGAAAAACAACGGGTGAAGCTTATTTTTGATGGGGCCATGAGCGAGGCGCAAGTATACGTCAATGGCGAAAAAGTCGGTTTTTGGCCATATGGATATAATTCATTCTATTTCGATGTGACAGATTTCTTACACGCCGATGGAACAAAAAACCAATTGGCCGTAAGGCTGGAAAACAAACCGCAATCGTCCCGTTGGTATCCTGGAGCAGGACTTTATCGAAATGTCCATGTATTGGTAACCCCCAAAATTCATGTTCCGGTTTGGGGGACTTTTGTGACGACTCCTTATGTTTCGGAGGAATATGCTTCTGTCAACATCAAAACGGAGCTGGAGCATGTGTCCGAAGGAACTGACATATCCATTGAAACTTCTATCCTTGATCTTTCGGGGAAAGTGGTGGCGAAGAAAAAGAACGTCCAAAGGCTTAACCACGGAAGGCCTTTAGAGCAATTTTTGACGGTTGATCATCCAGAACTGTGGTCTCCGGAGTCGCCTCACCTGTATGTGGCCAAGTCCGTTATTTCTATCGAAGGTCGTGAAATAGATGAGTTTACGACACGTTTTGGGATCCGTAAGATTGAATTTATTGCGGACAAAGGCTTTTTCCTGAATGGGCAGCGGAGAAAATTCCAAGGGGTGAACCTGCACCATGATTTAGGACCTTTGGGAGCTGCTGTGAACCGTTCTGCTATCAAGCGACAATTGCAGCTGATGAAGGACATGGGCGCAGATGCCATTAGGACCTCGCATAATATGCCTGCTCCGGAATTGGTGGAGCTGTGCGATGAGATGGGCTTGATGGTGATGGTAGAGTCTTTTGATGAATGGGATGTGGCCAAATGTAAAAATGGCTATCACCGTTTTTTTGATGATTGGGCCGAAAAAGATTTGGTCAATATGGTAAGGCACTACCGCAACCATCCCAGCGTGGTCATGTGGAGCATCGGCAATGAAGTGCCTACGCAATGTAGTGCCGATGGTTACCAAGTGGCGAAATTCCTGCAGGACATTTGTCATCGTGAAGATCCTACCCGTTTGGTTACGGCAGGAATGGATCAAATTTCCTGTGTACTGGACAATGGCTTCGCAGCAATGATCGATGTGACGGGCTTCAACTACCGTACCCACCGTTATGAAGAGGGATATCAGAAACTTCCGCACAGTTTGGTGTTGGGGTCTGAAACAGGATCTACCGTGAGTTCTCGTGGTGTTTATCATTTTCCTGTAGAAAAAGGGGCGCAGGTCATACATGAAAACCAGCAGTCCAGTGCCTATGGCCTGGAGTATTGTAGTTGGTCAAACCTGCCAGAGGATGATTTTGCACTTGCTGACGACTTTGACTGGACATTGGGACAGTTTGTGTGGACGGGTTTTGATTATTTGGGAGAACCCACCCCTTATGATACCGATGCTTGGCCCAATCACAGCTCGATGTTCGGGATTGTGGACTTGGCGGGAATTCCGAAGGACAGGTACTATTTGTATAAAAGTGTATGGAAGCCAGAAGAAGAGACATTGCATATCTTACCTCATTGGAACTGGGAGGGGAGAGAAGGCCAGAAAACACCCCTGTTTGTATACACCAATTATCCGTCAGCAGAGCTTTTTATCAATGGTGAGAGCCAAGGCAAGCAGACCAAGCACAAAGAAGGTACCCTTCAGGAGCGATACAGGTTGATGTGGATGGATGCGATCTATGAACCCGGGGAAGTGAAGGTGGTGGCCTATGATAGTCTTGGGAAGAAAGCTGCTGAAAAGATCCTCCATACCGCCGGAAAGCCTCACCACATCGAATTGGTACCGGAGAATAAACGAATTGCTGTAGAAGGAGATGAGTTGGCTTTTATTCGGGTGCAGGTGGTGGATAAGGAAGGCAGGGTATGTCCGACGGATCAGCGATCGCTTTCCTTTGATGTCGCAGGAGCAGGGGCCTTTAGGGCCGTGGCAAATGGGGACCCGGGGAGCTTGGAGCTTTTCCACGAACCCCAAATGAAGGTGTTTAATGGACAGCTGACGCTTATCGTTTCGGCAAAGGAAGCAGGCAATATCCACATAAAAGCCACTGCAAAGGGACTTAAAAACGGGGAAACCATTATGGAGGCTTACTAATGGCCTAGCCTATAATCCCTTCTCAATTTTCTCCTGATCCGTTGGTGAACCAATAAGGGGTAAATATTGCCAAATATGTTGGTGGCTAATAGAACGTAAAAGGTGCCTATGTTACCGAAGAAATAATTGATTGCAGCAATGCCAGTCAATACTGCTGCGGCAATAAGGTATTCGAGTTCACGGGTAAAATGTTTGGTCTTTATCTCATCCAGCCGGAGATGGTCCTCGTTTTTGCCGTACATTAATTTAAACTCCCAATATTCCAAGGGGAATAAGGAAATGATCTTTTCAAACCATTTTAGGGCAATGAATACCTCCCATTTCCGGTTTTGGATCAAAAAGAGGTGGCCATATTTGGGATAGAGGAGATGCCCCTTGATCCAATGGCAACACACGACACCAACAAACCAAGAAAACACCAACGAGAGAAGGGTAGTTATAATGGGAGATATTATGATCATTAATTTCGGAATATTGTCTTCCTATTTATATAAACAGGTAATTCACGTAATTATTTCAAATTTTAGCATTTGTTTGCTTAAATCATCATTACCATGGTGTTTTTTACCAGTTTCTTACAAAGAAGGGGATTATGCTGGCTGACTGGCCAAGTGGTGGAGTAACTTAATTTTAACAGCCAATGCTGCCTGATTTCGGTTTTATTTATGTGGTGGATCGATCGCATTATATACGATGAAGCCACTGTGACCAAAGACCAGCATGGCCTTCATAAATAATTAATGACCAGTCACTGTTTAAAAATTCTATTTTTTAGTTAAATTATACCAATTAAGGCATTGTTCCATTTAAGTATAAAATCATCATATTATGAAAACCAAGCATGTGATAATCATTTTTGCACTCTTTTTTTTGGCACGTATAGCGGTGCCGTGTACGCGAGTGGTGTACAAAGGGCCAGAAAACTTGGTGATCACCGCTAGGTCAATGGATTGGAATGATGAAATTCCTGCCAACTTATGGCTATTTCCGCGAGAGATGCAGCGAGAAGGCAAGGTGGGGCCCAGCTCCATCACATGGCAATCCAAGTACGGGAGCATCGTCGCCAGTTCATATGATGTGGCCACCGTTGATGGCATGAATGAAAAGGGTTTGGTGGCGAATATCCTTTGGTTGACAGAATCTGAATATCCGACATTCAGTGGGAGCAAACCGGGCTTGTCCATTGCTGCTTGGGCACAGTATATATTGGATAATTTTGCCACGGTGGATGAGGCGGTAAACAAGATGGCGAAAGAGGATTTTGTGGTGGTTTCCAGTAATATTCCCGGAACGGAGCGATTTGCCACCTGTCATTTGTCCATTTCTGATGCCTCGGGGGATAATGCGGTCTTTGAGTATGTCGGTGGAAAGCTGGTGATTCACCATGATCCCTCCTATGTGGTGATGACCAATTCTCCTGTTTATGAGCAGCAATTGGCGCTGAATGCCTATTGGCAGCGGATCCCGGGAACGATGATGCTACCAGGGACCAATAATGCTGCCGACCGGTTTGTCAGAGCATCTTACTATATCAATGCCATTCCCAAGACTTCCGACAGAAAGATAGCCGTAGCGAGTGTTTTTAGTGTGATTAGGAATTGTTCGGTCCCATATGGCATTTCTTCTGCGGATGAACCAAATATTTCTTCTACGAGATGGCGCACCGTTTCGGACCAAAAGCACCTCACATACTATTTTGAATCCGTATTGACTCCCAATACCTTTTGGGTAGACCTTAACAAGGTAGATTTCGGAATGGCGAATACCCTAAAGCTAAGCTTGGCAAATAATGAAACCTATGAAGGAAATGCTTTTGACCATTTTGAGGCAGCAGAACCCTTTGAGTTTGCAGGATTATAATGGGGAAGGTCTAACCTGAAATTCAAAAGGTAAGGCCGTGACTTAAGAGCCATTTTCTATGAATATTCGCACGACACCTCGAGAGAAACAGTCATGAATGAGGATCAAGCTGTTTTCCTCTGGGACTAGGATTTTCCTTCATGGGGAATATTAACTCCCAGCGCGCGAAACTTCAATGAATACAAGGAATCTGGATTGTAGCACACCCGATGCTTGGCCCGGAAGGGCAACACATCCATGGCCGTAGGTTTCAGCCATGGTGAATTACCCCATTTAACATTGCCGGTTTTAGCCACAGGATGCTCGTGGAACCCCAATCTCCTAAGGGAGTGCCCGCGGCACGGAGGGATAGCATTACCGTACTAAATGAGCGGAAAACATTTGCTATAGGTTTCAGAAGGGAGTTTCTTGATGAGAATGCTTTTTAGCTCTCGTACTGAGCGAATTTTTACTTTTCGTTTTCCCTCCAAAAAATATACTTCTTCCGATAGGTCAATGGCTGTCATGAATCGGTTTATTTCCAACTTTAAGAGGGATGGAAACAAAATTTTAAACAGCTCAAAATCGATGAGATGCTTTGTCATAGTTGATGAATTACTGGTAGAGTGTAGTTTGTGAATAATTTAAGTAATAATTGCAAAATTTCAAAAAGTATATGGAGTATTTATTTGTAAATAAAATCCTATTAAATGTATCTGTATGAAATATTATGGTTTCATCATTGAAAATGAATGAATTATAAATCGTTAAAGACGATCTTAAAGGGCTACATCAGGCTTGTTGTCGTTGGTCTTGGCACCACGCATCGATCAAAAGTTGCTTTTTGGGGAGGTGCTTGGAAAAATCTATAAATACAGGAGCTTTCAAAGGAGTGCGTAAAATGATCCAATCTTTACCTTCTGCTTCTATGATACTTCCGGAAAGGTTCTCAGTGGTGTTGCCAAATCCATGGCAATAATGATCATGGATTGTTTTGCCTAAATTACTCATGGGCAGTGGGGTTAGTGTTGTCATTTAATCGTCCTATCTAACGTAATTTTAATAAAAAGATACGTAAATGTTCCCTATTTCACACGCAAAAATTACTTTGTCAACATAGAATTATAAGCTTTAATTATTGCAACAATGTTGCGTTTAAAATAATCTACCATTAAGTTTGTAGCTGTAAGCACTTAAAGAAATAGCCATGCATCAACAAAAAATTAATGTCATTATCCTAACCGGATTCCTTGGAGCGGGCAAGACATCAGTTCTAAATAACCTGCTTTCTGAATATGCTCATCAAAAGAATTTGGTCATCGAGAATGAATTTGGTTCGCAGTCTGTTGATGGGGATTTGGTGAACTTAAAACAAGAGCGCGTATTTGAGCTCAATAATGGTTGCATTTGCTGTTCACTGGGAGAGGAATTGTACGCGGTACTCAGAGAAATTACCCAAATGCCCTCACCGCCAGACAATGTATTTATTGAGGCATCAGGCATGGCCGATCCTGGAGCCTTGGCCAGTGTATTTATCTTCGAAACGGTCCGTGAGTTTTTTGAGGTGAAAACAGTCATAGGGGTGGTAGATGCCGTTTTATTCGAGGATTGCCTTGATGAGGTGCCTGAAGCGGGAAGGCAACTGGCCGTTGCGGACTTGATATTGCTCAATAAAGCCGCTATGGTGACGGAAGATTATGTGCATGCCCTGGAAGAAAAAATCAAGAACATCAATCCACTTGCACAGGTACTTCCCACAAATTTTGGAGAAGTAACACTGGCGATGATCGACAAAGCCTCTTCGCAGGAAACGCAACTTTTTACTTTTCAGGCTCCAGAGTCCCATGAGCACAGTGATATGAAGTCCATTTTACTGGATTTTGAAAATATCGTGTTTGACCTTGGCCGCTTGCGAAGTGTCTTGACGGTTTCTCTTTTCCTACATTATCACCAAATTTACAGGATCAAGGGGTTTGTCCGGCTTTCATCCCGTAAACAGCTTCACCTTGTCCAAAGCGTGGGGCAACAGTTGAGCATTTCACCCGTTCTGGAAGAAGTAGGGCAAAAGCCGTTTTTGGTGGTGATCGGAAAAGGACTGACCCGAAAAGGGATCGAAAAGTTGTTTGCCAAAGGATATGAACATGAAGGGATCACCCTTTAGGCCTAAAAGAGGAAACATCAGATTAAATTAATTGTAAAAGTAGAGATGAGGAACGGTATAAAGTACGCCATACTATTGTTCGCCATAATGGTAGGGTTTATTTGTCATCCTGTGTCCGGACAGGACCTTACTTCAATTCAGCAGGGGACACGGAAGGATACCTTGGTGCGTATTGACAATAATGATGCTGTGGCACTCAGCATCATCAAAGGGAAATTCGATGGTCCTGTTTTTACCATCGTGGCAGGGATCCACGGTTTTGAATATCCTCCTATCATGGCTGTACAAGAACTTTTGAAAAAAGTAGATCCTGATAAGCTTCACGGGACCTTACTTGTACTCCCCATGGCGAATGAAGCGGCTTTTTATGAAAGGTCTGTTTTCGTAAATCCCACTGATGACAAAAATCTAAACAGGGCCTTTCCGGGCAATGCCACTGGAAGTATTACTGAAAGAATTGCCCATTGGATTAGCCAGAAAGTGATTCCCATTTCAGATGTATTTCTGGATATTCATGGAGGGGATGCCAGTGAAGACCTGTTGCCATTTGTGTGTTACTACCATCGTGCGGACAAGCCAGATCAGGTAGCACAGGCCCATAGGCTTACCGAGGCAGCCAACTTTGAATACAATGTGATCTATCCTTACCATTTATCACCTGATGACATGTCTGAGTATGCCTTCAAAGAGGCGGTGCAGCAAGGCAAAACAGCCCTGAGTATAGAAGCGGGAAAATTAGGAAATGTGCAGCCTGAAATGGTGGCCATGATTACCTCGGGGGTATTGAATATGCTGAATAAGATGGATATGTATCCATATGAAAATGATAAGCGCGTAAATCAAAAATGGCTCAGAGAACAGGTTTACATCAAATGTCCCGCTACCGGTATTTTTTATAGCGACTTTAGGAGTGGAGATAAAATCAAAAAAGGCCAGGTTTTGGGTTATATCACCAATGTCTTCGGGAAAAAGTTAGATGAAGTGAGGGCTCCATCTTCTGGGATTGTACTTTACAAAATCGGCACCCCTCCCGCAAACAAGGGAGAGACACTCTTTTGCATTGGGAAATGAGGTGAATAGGGCGTAAAAGATCCGTAAAGCACCGTCCTGCAAATATAAAGGGATCAAGCTTTTTTGATCATGTTGATTGAAAACCAGCCTAAGATCATGATGATGACAGCCATAACCGCCCAAAGCCACCCTTTATGTTGGAAAAGAGGGATCGTCGAAGAACTTGGAGAAGAATTAATAGGGGATACAGACTTCAGGGCAAGCGTTTTAGCAGTGGTGGGAATTCGATCCATAAATTGGCTAATGTCGTAATTTGGAGGGCTAGCATTGGCATTTCCATAGACCAAAAAATAATCAGCAGGTGTAGTAAAACGTGCAACCAAGGAATAGTCAAACCCGCTCACGTCTACACTGCTCACCGTCAGCGGAGGGTTGTCTTGGTGCTGAACGGTGATTTGTAGTTGTTGAAGGACGGTGACAGGGAGATCAAATTCATTCCCAGAGAGGGAATTCAACACCCCTGTGGCCAAAGTCCGGTATTGATGATGCCATCCTTTTTCTGTTTTGACACTGTCAGCAAGGTAACGGATCGTCACTGGACGGTAATAGTCAAAATCTTCGTTGACGTTTATGCTAATTTGGCTTACTGGGACTGGCTGGGCCAAATTAACTTCTAATAGCGTAGATTTCGCTTCGGTATCCTGCTGGGAGACTGTGCTGCGGACTTTTCGGTTATGGAAGGTTCCTTTTTGGATGGTCAGTTGCTCCACCGCCATATTTTGGAGTTGAGGATTGTGACGGCTGGGAATGGTCAGGCGATAATACGGGTAATTGGCTGCTGGGAATTTTAAGGTGGTAAACTGGAAGGCAGTGGAAGTGTTTTTTAGGGACAGAATACGATAATCTTCCAGCAGGGTAAACCACTCTTTTTGATCATGGCTTCCTTCCAAGGTGATTTTCCAATCAAAGTTTTCAACGTCAAAATCAAGGGAAATGTGGTCGGTTATGATTTCATCGGTGACTTCGAAAGTATAGAAATAGCGATCTCCATTTCGGGAGGCATTCAATAAATTGAAATTCAACCCCGTTTTTTCAGTTTTAGGCGCTGAGGATGTAAGCAAGTAGGGGGCTTCTATGGTATCCTGCTGGGCGGTGATGCCATAGATCCTAATATCCCCAAATTGTTGGTTGACATGCCTGAACATGGTGAGTGGTAGATCAATTTGGTGCCAAGTATCCGTAATCTCTCCCAGTTCTTGCCTATAGGCATAATCCTTCATTTGGCCGTAGGCATTAAGGCTTATCATCAGGAAGAACGGAAAAAGGAGTTTAATGATTGGTCTCATCAGCGATAAGGTGCTTGAATTTGTTGTACAAGAATGAAATGATCAGCAATAAAATCCCCAGAGAAACAAAGACAATGGTTTTGGCAATGGTATCCAAGTGGATGATGTCATAGAAGAATAATTTGAGCAACGTGAGGCCGAACAATACAATGGCCGAAATCCGCAGGTATTTTTTGTTTTTCCATATGCCAATTCCTATCAAAACCAAGGCATATACTCCCCAGAAAATACTAAGGCCAAGCTTGTATTGCCGGGACCAGCCGGCCATATCCATCCAATGGATCAGTTCACTGCTGAGCGTCCAAATAAGCGTCAGGTGTAGCCCGAAATCAAAAGCCATGTCAAATGATTTTTTCATAAAAGGCATTTTTTGGTAAGCAAAGGCTGCTCCTAAGGCCAATGCCACAAAGATGAAGGAGAAGTACCGCACCAGGATGTTTCTTACGCCATATTCGATATATTCCGGATGGGGAGGAGCCAAATAGGATACCCTCAGTTCGCTTAACGCATACAAACCACCGGATAAAAACATCAGCAAAGCAAGGCCGATCAATGTCAAATTGGTCCATGCGAGGGATCGGTTACGGTATTTTTTGCCATTTAGGAATGCCAGTCCTGTCAAAAAGAACAGCGTATAATTGATGCCCCAAATGATTTTAAATTTTATCAAATCCTCGTTTCTGAACATTTCGATGGTGTCCATAGCACTTTTCATTTCGACCTCGGAGATGACGTACAGCTGCTGCCAGTAAGCGTTGATTTCTGCCAGGAACGCATAGTAAGTAGTAAACAGCAGCACAGCCGGTATACCAAATGCAAGGAGTTTGGCCGTTCCATAGGATGGTTTCCAAGCGGGAGAACTGCTTGTATTGGCCTGTACCTGATATATCCATCCAAAACCGACCAAAAACAACATGGATGAAAGAAAGTGAATGTTTAATAATGGGGAAAAATGATTGGCCTCCTCTTCCAGGAAATAAGCGCCATAGACGATGGACCAATCATGGATTAGACTGAAGAAGGCGATGACCATAAGAGGGTAGGACAGTTTTTCATAGAAGGCCACGCGTTTGGTCCTTCCTATCCAGAACAGCAATGCTGCTTCTGAAGTCCAAAGCAAAGTCACCCAATTTCCGTCCCATTGTACCGGGAATGCGAGTGTGATAAAGGTTATCACCAAGCCAATGGCCAGGAAAAAAAGATTTCGATCAGCTTGTTTGCGGCGATAAATTGGAACACTGACGATAAAATGGATCACGGCATTGGCTAGCGTGAATAGACCCAAGAAATGCGCTGTTTCAGTATGGTTGGATAGTATTGCATAGCCCAATCCATAATAAATAAAAGCATTGCTCAACAGCATGATGATATCCGAGGAACTGAATTGTTCCCTCTGGAGGAATTTATAAGCCAAGAAGGCCAAGTAAAAGATGACAAAAAACAAGGAGGGGAACGTCAATGCCAACCCAAAATGTTCGGCTTGGGCATAATCGATCAGGAACCAAACCAAATAGATAAGCCACGTCAGGCCAAAAGCGGAATAGTAAAGTGCTTTCCAGTACTTTTTGATGGCGATGGAGAGGATTCCTAAATTAATGATGGCCATATATGCAAAGAGAATTTTTACATTTCCGGATCCATCACTGAGCAGGAAAGGCACCGCATAAGCCCCCACTAGTCCAATGTGTGCAATGACCTGTTTATTATAATGCAATGCTGCCAATACGGTGAAGGCGGTGAATATGACCATTAATGCGAAGGTCAAGGACAGCCCGATAAGCCCGTAAAAGCTAAAAGCAGCGAAGGTGATGAAATATAGGATGGCCATTGCACCGCTGAGCAACACCGCGCTGAAATTTTCATATTTTTCTTTGAGTTTGATGGCTACACCCAGCAGGCCGATGCCCACGACATAGCCCATGATAATCCGGGTTAAGGGACCGATTAGCTGATTGTCAATGGTGTATTTGGCACCTATGGCCACCCCAATTACGACGATGATAATGCCAATCTTATTGGCCAAATTTTCCCCTATAAACTTTTCAAAGTCTGTTTTGGACTTTTTGGGTTTGGGAGGAAGGTCCCAGTCCATATCAGCGGTAGCCTTTTTAGCCTGTCGGAAAGGACGCAAAGGTGTTTTGGGGGACTGAGCAGAAGGAGTGGGAGTTGTACGTTGATTTTCTGCCGGGATAGGGTTCGATCCTTTGAGATGATGGATTTCATTTTGCAGCGCTTTTACTTCTTTGGAAAAGGCTTCTTGTTTTTCCATCAGCGCCTCAAGTTTTTTCAGAAGTGCGTCCAGCTTTTCGTGATTTTCGGCCATATATGAATGGTAAAATAGAGTCTATTAAAAAAAATGGCAAGTCGCCAGCTACGATAGCAATATAGGGCTTTCTCAAGTAATTTTATGCATTGCTTCTGAGGCTACCTCTTAAAATTTGAAAACATCCTTCAATTGTAGTTGATGGCCAAACGGAAGATTTACGTGGACGTAAGGGCTTTAGGTGATGGTGAAAGTTTGTTCTTAGGCTTTTTTTACAAAAATGGATTTCAACGCCATCGCGCCAAAGCCAGGAATTTTACAATCGATATTATGGTCCCCTTCGACCAAACGAATGTTTTTCACTTTTGTGCCGGCTTTTATAGGTTGTGCAGCACCTTTCACGGGAAGGTTTTTGATCACCACCACATCATCACCATCCTGAAGGGCATTTCCATTGGCATCTTTGACATCAAAGCCTTCTTCGCCTTCATCGGTAGCCTGTGTTTCCGGGTTCCATTCGTGTCCGCATTCTGGGCACATCATGGAAATTCCAGTAGGATAAGCATAGGGCGAATGGCATGCTGGGCATGGGATATGGTCTGTCATGTTAAAGTCCGATTGGATAGGGAATTAATGTACTTCAGGTTCTGCGGTGGTATGTTCATGGTGCTCCTGATGGTCACAAAGTTCTTCTGAATGCACTTCACCAAAGCCTGAACATGTATGGCATGCACTGACTTCTTTGAGGCTTCCGTCGCATCTGGGACAGGTGAGCCTGCCTTCCCCTTTGCATCGCGTACATTGATAGTATTCGGTAATGTTAAATACGTTCTTTTTGGTGACAATACCTGTCGCTTTGCAGCGACTACAGCCCACAATGCCTCTTCCTTTGCAAAGACTGCAATCCTGTTCGATGACTTTCTTGCCATGACAGGTGGGGCATGCCTGGTAGCGGTAACCTTTGGTGTCACATAATTTACAGCTGGCAATGGCTTCCAATGGGGCTTTCAACTTGTTTTCCAGCGCTTTGGCTGCTTCATAGTTTTCGGCCTTGAATCCATTGATCTCCAGGTATTTGCTAAGGAATTTTGAGCTGTTGTCGTATTGCTTTAATTCATACAAGGTCTCTGCAAAATAGTACGGCATTTCCGGGGGGATGGAGGCACTGCTTTCAATGATCTGACGGAAATAATAATTCGCCTTTTCATACTCGCTGTTGGCAATGGAAGTTTTGGCCATCTCCATCAAACGGTCTGTCCTTCCCAAGCTTGGACGGCCTTGGGCCAAAGCAACACTTTGGAGCCCCGTGCCTAGCCAAAGGAAGACCATTACAAGAAGGGATTTTAACAGTGTTAGGCAGGATAGGGCCTGAATAGTTCTCTGTCGCGGCATAGTAATCAACTCTCTTTCTAATCGAGCCTAAAGAACCAAAATTTGTGGGAAATGTCCGCAGTTTTTTCCTTTTTTTTAATGTTTATTAACATTATCGGTACATTTTTATGATTAGCATACGATGGATGGGGATGGGCTATACAATGCCATTTGGTGGGGGTATCACCTTGAAAGATGTTCCCTTACTTGATCTCATTGAACGGATACCATGATGGGTGAAAAGAAAATATTTTTAGGGTTTATTACTGCGTTACTGTTAAGGTTTTTATAATTTATGGTTAATCCAGGTGAATTTTGTTAAATGATTTGTAAATTTTTATTATCTTAAAAAGGATTTGTTAAAAATAGGTTTGGTTATTGACAGGCAATGACTACCTCTTTTTAATGTACAAATAACATAACTGTTTTTACCATGATCAATGAAATTTTAAAAAATGTCGGGCCTGAGGTGATTTCAAAAATCACCGGTCAATTTGGGCTTTCCGAGGAACAGGCTTCCAAAGCGGTAGATACCACCCAGGAATCGCTTACAGCTACAGCGACCAAAGAGGCTGCAGGGGGCAATATCGATGGCCTGCTGAATATGATCAATCAAGGAAGTGGCGCTGCTGGGGGAAGCATGTTTCAGAAATTTGCCGGCAATCTGGCCAGTGACTACATCTCCAAGCTGGGGATTTCCGAGGGAATCGCCCAGCAAATATCCAATTTTGTCTTACCGCTAGTACTGGACAAGATCATGGGACAAACCGGTGGGAATGCCGGTAAAGGAGATCTGATGAAGCTGATTGGGGGCAGTGCAGGAGATATCCTAAAGGGAAAAGCAGGGGACATGCTAGGCGGATTGGGAAATATGTTCAAGTAAGCCCTTTTACCTTATCCACGTTGTTTTCTGGAATGGCTGCATTTTGCAGTTATTGAACAAACCATTGGCCGTGTCATCACACGGTCCTTTACTACATTATATTATTTTCAATTTCATAATTCATTAATAACCATGTCAAAAACCATCACTAGTATTGAGGGGATCGGTCCCGTAAACCAAGAGAAATTTGCCAAAGCCGATGTAAAAACAGTAGAAGCACTTTTGGAAAAAGGAGCTTCAAAAAAAGGCAGAAAAGCTTTAGCCGATGCCACAGGAATAGATGAAGGCAAAATATTGGACTTTGTCAACATGGCCGACCTGTTTAGAATCACTGGCGTGGCCAGTCAATTTGCCGAGCTGCTGAAAGCTACTGGCGTGGACACGGTGAAGGAACTTCGTACCCGTAATCCTGAAAATCTTCATAAGGCGCTCACAGAGACGAATGAAGCCAAAAAACTTACCCGGGTGGTGCCAGCCTTGAGCCAAATCGAAGATTTTATCAACCAGGCCAAAGCATTGGAGCCAGTGGTGACCCATTGATCGATGCTATTAAATCAAAAAGACAAGAGGCTGTCTTCAAGGTGTCCATAAAATCCCTGAATCACCTGCGGGGACAGCCTCTTAAAATGATACATGTAAAAAGATGGAGGGGGATAATGCAGCAGCACCCATTGTTGGATTGTTTTACAGGCTATTCACCTGCAAAAGGGAAATGCGGGTGAATAAAGAGGGATGAAAATTTCATAAATCGTTTATGACTACAAAAGAAAACTTTCAGCAGCATATTTCCACTGGATACCAAACCAAAAAGGATTTTTTTACCTTAGGAACAGGCATACTGGAAAAAGCCCCGGTAAAGGACGCCACTGTTAAGATTCCATTAAAAACCCTCAACCGCCATGGTTTGATCGCAGGGGCCACAGGAACTGGCAAGACCAAGACCTTGCAAGTGATGGCAGAGCAGCTTTCCCTGAAAGGCATTCCAAGTGTGCTCATGGACCTTAAGGGAGACCTTTCTGGCCTCGCCCGCCCGGGGACTTCAAATGACCATATTGTTTGGCGCAGCGATGCGATTGGGATTGAATATGAGCCGACGGGTCTTCCTGTCGAGCTGTTGACGATCAGTCAGGAACCGGGCACTCGCCTGCGGGCCACGGTGACGGAATTTGGCCCGGTGTTGATTTCGCAGATTTTGGACCTGAACAGTACCCAACAGGGTATCATAGCCCTTGTTTTTAGGTTTTGTGATATCAAAAAATTGCCGTTACTGGATTTACAGGACTTAAAGAAAGTGCTTCAATATGTGATCAATGAAGGAAAGGAGGAGATCAAACAGGAATTTGGTGCGGTATCCACCAGCTCTGTGAACACCATCATGCGAAAAATCATCGAATTGGAGCAGCAAGGAGCGGCATCATTTTTTGGGGAGGTTTCTTTTGATGCCAATGATCTGGTGAGGTTCAAGGACGATCGGGGCGTGATATCCATTATCCGGCTGACGGATATTCAGGATCGACCCAAATTGTTTTCCACGTTTATGCTTAGCCTTTTGTCTGAAATCTATGAGACCTTTCCCGAGCAAGGGGACGCAGATAAGCCCAAGCTCTGTTTGTTCATAGACGAAGCCCACCTTGTCTTTGACAATGCCTCCAAGGAGTTGATCGATAAGATTGAGGCCATTGTAAAATTGATCCGATCAAAAGGGGTGGGGATATTTTTTTGTACGCAAAGCCCGACCGATATTCCAGAAAATGTGTTGGGGCAATTAGGGTTAAAGGTCCAACATGCCTTGAGGGCTTTCACGGCCAAAGACCGCAAAGCCATTGGGAAGACAGCGGAAAACTATCCCATTTCCGAATTTTATGACACCAAAGCCGTATTGACATCCATGGGGATTGGCGAGGCGATGGTGACGGCCTTAAACGAAAAAGGGATACCGACACCTTTGGCACATACCCTTGTGCGGGCACCTGTTTCGCGAATGGATGTCCTTACAGCCGATGAAATCAGCGAATTGGCCCAGCACTCGGGCATTGCCTCCAAGTACAATCAACTGATCGACAGGAAAAGTGCTCATGAGATCCTTGAAGAAAAACTCGTACAAGCTGAATTGACGGCCAAAGAGAAGGCGACATCGCGACCGACCGGCAGGACTTCCCCAAAAGAAGAAGACAGCCTCTTTGAGGAATTGTCAAAAAATACCATGGTAAGGCAAATTGGCAGGACGATTTTCAGGGAACTCACCAGAAGTATCTTGGGAACTTTATCTGGAAAGCGAAGATAGTTTTAATTGTCTCAATATAATTCTATATTAGACTGTTGGATGTTTCGATCCGGAGAAATCAGAAATGATTTTTTTAAATAGGGGGAGTTGAATATTTTTGTATTCTATGGGAGAAATTGGAGTAATTGGTGGCGGAGCTGCTGGTTTTTTTGCCGCTATACACGCTGCACAGAAGGGAGCCAAGGTAATCATTTTTGAAAAAACAGGAAAAACCTTGTCAAAAGTCAAGGTTTCAGGTGGAGGAAGGTGTAACGTTACCCATGCAGCTTTTCAGCTGTCACAATTGGTAAAGCATTATCCCAGAGGGGAAAAGTTCCTGAAAAAAGCATTCAAGAAGTTCCAGGTACAAGATACAGTGGAATGGTTTGAGTCCAAGGGAGTGAAACTAAAAACAGAAAGTGACGGGAGGATGTTTCCGATATCAGATCTTTCTCAGACAATCATCGACCTCCTGCGCCAAGAGGCTGATAAATTAGGCGTGAAGGTCAAAACGAGGGCTTCGGTTGAACATATTTCCCGAGATGGAAGTGGTTTTGTTCTTAGGGTAAATGGCGAAGATCGAGCGATGGATAAAGTGATCGTGGCAGCAGGTGGCAGTCCTAAATCCAACAGTTACCAAATGTACCGGGAATTGGGACATAGCGTGGTGGACCCCATTCCCAGTCTTTTTACGTTCAATACGCCAGAAGCTGAGCTAAAAAAATTACCCGGGTTGACCGTACCCAATGCCCAAGTGAGGATAGAAGGAACCAAGTTAACTTATGAAGGGCCGCTGCTGATTACGCATTGGGGAATCAGTGGGCCAGTGGTCCTGAAATTGTCGGCATTTGGAGCGAAATGGTTACATGAGCATGTGTATCACACCAATGTGCACATCAGGTGGAAAGCGGATATGAAAGAAGCTGAAATTCGAGAAGCCTTAAGAGTGTACAAGCAGCGTTACCCTAAACGAAAAGTACATGCTCATCCGCTGTTTGATTTGCCCAAAAGGTTATGGGGACACTTGGCAGAGAGCGCTGGAATTGACGAGTCACTTACGTGGAGTGAATGTGTCAAAAAACAAATAAATATTTTGGAACAGCATATTTTTTGCTATATATTACAAGTGAAAGGAAAGACAACTTTCAAAGAGGAGTTCGTTACTGCTGGTGGGGTGGCCCTAAAAGATGTCAATCCCGCTACTATGGAAAGCCGTTTGGTACCGAATTTGTTTTTTGCAGGAGAAGTTTTAGATATTGATGGAATTACAGGTGGTTTTAACTTTCAAGCTGCCTGGACCACAGGATATATTGCAGGACTATCAACACACAACTAACTATGATCAACACGATGCCTAACATGATTAGAAGTATGAATATCAACATGGACAAAGTCCATGAAATGTCGGAAGGGGATATGGAATTCCAAAAGGAACTGCTTCAGGCGATTGCTAGTTCTGTAGAAGAACTGAGGGATCGTTATGAAGAAGGAATTGAACAGCGAGATGAGGATCTACTGCATCAAGCCAGGCATAAAGTAAAGCCTACTGTTACCATTTTTGAATTGAGAAATCTCAGCCAAGTGCTAGAGGAAGGAAAACAAATTATCAGACATGATGAATTGGAGGAAAAGGTCAATTCGCATCATGAACAATTTCTAAAAGCTGTTGATGAATTGCTTCGTGAAATTAATGAAATGAACGAATGATAAATAATCAATTCTCATCAGGTATGTTTTTGATGCCATACCTTCACTTTTGATAATGCTTTTTAGTCTCTACTACTGATTTTTGGTTTGGCCTATCGCAAACCATGTGTTTGTACCAATAAGGTTTATTTTACACTACTCCCGTTTTTTCGTTATGAGTTTGTTTTACCCATTGAGAGAACAATAGGATAGGGGCTTCTGTATGGGCAATTTGGAAGCGAGATTTTAAGGGAAGATTCAGGATAATGGGCAGCTTTTCAGGAAGGATGTTGTTTACTTTGCGCCAGTCCTTTTTCTTTGTTGTTTAGAACCGTGTAAACTTCCCATGCCGTTAATTAAAAATTCGACTTATCTTGGCCCGCCCAGACTGTATTTCAATGGTCATTTTGAAACCATTTTGCCCAGTGTTTTCCGAAAAATCCAAGGGGTTACGTATCAGCGTGAGCGGATCGATACAGTAGATGGAGATTTTTTGGATTTGGATTGGAGTGAGGTGGGAAGTAAAAAGCTGCTTATCGTCTCCCACGGCCTGGAGGGAAATTCAGGGAGGCACTATGTCACGGGCTTGGTGAAATTATTTAACCAGCATCAGATAGATGTATTGGCTTGGAATAACCGTTCGTGTAGCGGTGAAATGAACCTGCGGCCCGTTCTTTACCACCATGGCGCATCTGATGACCTTAAGGCGGTAGTCGATCATGTGGTAAGCAATCGGGAATATGAAGGGATCTATTTGGCAGGCATAAGTATGGGAGGAGCACAAACCCTTAAATACCTGGGTGAGGAAGGGGCGATGTTGTCTTCTTCCATTAAAGGAGCAGCAGTGTACAGCACCCCTTGTAACCTTCCTGACAGCGCGGCTACGTTACGTTTGCCACGGAACGTTTTTTACAAAAATAAATTCTTGGCTAAGCTGAAAGTAAAAATGGCCGAGAAGGCGAAACAATTTCCAGGAATTATCGATGAAGAGTTGCTTCAAAAAGTAAAGGATTTTGATGTGTTTGATGATCATTTTACCGCCAAGTTGCATGGTTTTAAAGATGGCCAAGATTTTTACCATTCGGTCAGTCCAGACAATTGGATGCAGCAAATTACCATCCCCACGTTAATCGTCAATGCGCTGAACGATCCCTTGTTAATGGATCGTTGCTATCCAGTGCAATTGGCTTCTCAGCATGATCAGGTTTATTTGGAAATGCCCAAAAGAGGAGGGCACACGGGCTTTGCGGTCAGCGGACAGGAGTTTAGCTGGGTAGAGCGGCGTTTACTGCAGTTTTTGACGGTTCAGGATCCAGATTCTTAGGTAAAGTAAGGTGAAAATATAGGCAGGATGAACCTAGGGAACGTTAAATATTTTTCCAAAGTCCTGTCAGACCATACGTTATTCCTAGCGAAAAGTCAGTATCCGAGGTGCTGCCCGAAACCTTTTGGGGTTTTGATAGTTTAGGCTATGAAATAGTTTTTAGCATGCTCCAAAAAGCTTATATTTAAATCTAATGTAAGATAAGGGCTGTTTTTGCCCTGGGTATGGAAAGGCCGAGTAGTTTGACTAAGTATTAAATACGGAAAATATGCGTTATCTTTTTTATAATGTTACCATTATCTTGGTGGTTTTGGTAGCCATTTTGACCTATTATTATGAACAATGGATTTGGGCTTTTGTGGTGATAGGTCCGTTGGCGATTATTGGGATTTATAATCGCTTTCAGAAGCGTCATACTATTCTAAGGAACTTTCCGATTCTGGGCTATTTCCGGTATTTTTTTGAGATGATTTCTCCGGAGATTCAGCAGTATTTTATTGAGCGGAGTACCGATGGCAAACCGTTCAGTAGAAACCACCGGGCCTTGGCTTACAGGAGGGCCAAAAACGTAAACGACACCCATCCTTTTGGGACGCAACTTGAGATTTCTGGAGAGAGTTATGAGGCCATTCGCCATTCTATTTACGCCACCCCGCCGGTAAGTGAAATTCCACGGGTGATCGTGGGCAGTAAAGCCTGTAAAAAGCCTTACAGTGCTTCTATATTGAACGTATCTGCAATGAGCTTCGGCTCTTTGAGCAAAAATGCGATCATGGCCCTAAATCGAGGAGCTAAGAAAGGGCATTTCTATCATAATACAGGAGAAGGAGGGCTGTCACCTTACCACTTGGAAGGAGGAGGAGACTTGGTATGGCAGATAGGAACGGGCTACTTCGGCTGTCGTACCGAAGATGGAGATTTCGATCCGGACAAATTCAAGGAAAAAGCTGCACATGAGCAAGTCAAAATGATTGAAATTAAGATTTCCCAAGGGGCAAAACCGGGGCATGGTGGAGTGCTCCCAGGAGAGAAGAATACCCCGGAAATAGCCAAAATTCGGGGTGTAAAGCCTTATACGACCATTGTTTCACCGCCCAGTCATCGAAAGTTTTCAGACCCTGATGGGTTAATTAAATTTATCAGTGAGCTTAGGGAACTCAGTGGAGGGAAGCCGATCGGCTTTAAACTATGTGTGGGAAGAACCGAAGAGTTTATTGACCTTTGCTCGGCCATGAAGCGGAGTGGGGTAGTGCCCGATTTCATTACGGTGGATGGAGCAGAAGGAGGTACTGGAGCCGCTCCATTGGAATTTTCTGATTCAGTAGGGATCCCGCTGGAGCCTGCATTGATTTTTGTGAACAGGACGTTGGAGAAATTTGGCTTGCGCCAAGAAGTGAAAGTAATCGCGAGTGGAAAGGTGTTGACGGCCTTTTCAATTTTAAGGATGCGGGCTTTGGGAGCCGACATGTGTAATTCTGCACGGGCCTTTATGTTTACGGTAGGATGCATCCAAGCCCTTCGCTGCAATACCAATGATTGTCCCACGGGTGTGGCCACACAAAATAAAATGTTGGTAAAAGGCTTAGTGGTGGAGGACAAAGCCGAAAGGGTGTTTAATTTCCATCACAATACCATGCACGCTGTACTTGAATTGTTAGGGGCCTGCGGTGTCACACATACCAATGAAATTGATATCAGCATGTTTGTGAAGGGGGACGAAATGGTTGCCTTGACCAATAAGTATTTCCCTGATTCTGTGTTGAATAGGGTGGATTGAAGGCTGCCTTTTTGACTATCAACTGATCAAATTCCAGTTCAAAGAAGGGGCTAGGTAAGGTGTTTCGCCTGTAAAGTAGCGTACACCTGGCATGCATTATGCCCAATTTGGCCATAACCGTGGATTTGTTCCCTTTATTTTAAATGATGGATCAATTTACCGAGGTGGGCATAGAGGGCTTTCATTTCGTCCAGATTCAAGATATCTACATTCTTCATGATTTCGGTGGGGATACAAACGGCTTTTTCCCTCATGGTTTGGCCTTTTTCAGTTAAAGAGACAAAAACCTTTCGCTCATCTTCCCTGTCACGTTCCCTTTTAAGGATGTTTTTTTCTTCTAATCTTTTTAAAAGCGGTGTAAGCGTATTGGATTCCAACATCAATGCATGGGAAATCTGACTGACCGTAAGGTGGTCATTTTCCCAAAGTACCAGCAAGACCAAATATTGGGGATAGGTCAGGTCTAGTTTGCTCAAATGGGGCTGATAGGCTTTAATCATTAGCCGCGAAGCGGCATATAGGGGAAAGCACAGTTGATTTTCAAGCCGTAAGGTTTCGTAGTCTTCGTTTTTTGTCATGATCATGTTGTCGTTTATTCCAAGTTCACCACGGATATTCTAAATCAGCTCCATGCCGGTATTCCATAGAGAAATCCCAAAGCATCAAAGCCGATTAGGTGAATGTTTGGACAAGATGTCAACCCAAATTACGATAGTTTTTATGCTTAATCCAATATTGATAAGCTCCACTGCTCCACATTGCCCAAGCGATCAACACGGGCTGGAAGAATAGCCTGACCAGCCTTTTGGTATCCGTGTCCAGGCCAAAGGCATCAATGCCATTGATGTATTGCGCGATATTTCCCGGAAAGACCAGCACAAAGAACAAGGCCAGCGCCAAGCCAGTATATACCCTGTATTTGGTGCCTATGACCATGGCAAGCCCCAACAGGATTTCAACAACTCCAGAAGCCAGCACGATAAAGTCTTTGGAGAAGGGAGTCCAATCAGGAACTTGTGCTTGGAATTCTGCCCTTAAAAAGGTCATGTGCCCCACACCTGCAAAGAGCATGTTCAGGCCTAACAAAATGCGGAATATTTGTTGTAGCAAGGATGTTTTGGAAGGGTTGGTTGTCATGATTTCGAATGTTGGGTTGGAGAATCTGTGATTTAAAGGCATCCATGAAGCCAATTGATTGGCTTCATGGATCTAAATGGTAATTGATTAGGCTTCTGCCTTGACCGTAATGGCTACATTCACATTACCTTTTACGGCATTGGAATATGGACAGGTGGCGTGGGCAGTGTTTACGATGTCCTCTGCGGTGGCTTGGTCCGCACCTTTAATGGAGACCTCAAGCGATACAGTCAATTCGTAACGCTTATCATCTGTCATTGCCAATCCCACTGTAGCGGTAGTTTGGGATTGTATTTTCGCTTTTTTCATGGAAGCGACGTGGATTACGGCATTGTCAAAACAGGCTGAATATCCTGCAGCAAAAAGCTGTTCTGGATTGGTGAATTCACCGCCTTTGCCTCCCATTCCGGTAGGTACCTTGACGTCAAAATCCAAAATTCCATCTTCACTTTTTACATGGCCATTTCTACCACCTACTGCTGTTGCGCGTGTTTCAAATATAGTTTTCATACGAATAAAATTTAATGGTATTTAATTTATCTCTAGCGATTATATCGTAAACGATATAAATTGGTGAAAAGTTTAATAATCCGTACACTTTTTTATTAATCAATTGGTAGTCTGACGAATACCATCTCTCCTTTGCCGTCTTTTCCTTCCACTACAGGAGTAAAAATCAAGGTCTGCTTATTGAGTTTTAGGATTTTGGCTTGTCGGCTATAGGGTCTGTCGATCTCTTTTAAAGTCAAGTAGGTACCGTTAAGGTTATAGATGGCTTTTCTGTGGACTACTTTTCCTGATTCAATATCAGTGTAGATCAAGCTATCGTTGGACACAAAATGATAAACCGTATTGTCTAATTGTTGATCGATGCGATCAGTCATCTCTTTCTTAGTGTTTTCCGGCATTTGCTGAAACGCAGGAGAACTTAGGATCAATTCTATGGTATCGTAACTTTTGAGCTTCCACTTGCCGATCAGTTGGCTGGTATCCACCTCCTGTGCCGTTAAAGAATGGCAACAAGAAAAAACGACTATAAGTAAGGAAATTTGAAGGAGGTTTTTCATGGTTTGTAGCTTTTTCTTTCTCAGGAAACGATAGAATGAAAGGGAGATCACCACCGCAATTAATCCCTGTATCAATATCGTGGTGGAACTGCCGATTTGATTGGAAACTAACCCGACCAGTAAACTTCCTACAGGCATCATTCCAAAGAGTGCCATGGCATAAAGACTGATGAGTTGCCCTCTTTTTTCTTCACTGGATGCGGTTTGCACGATGGTCAGGCAGATGGTAGATTGGGTGAGTCCTGTAAAGCCCGTGATGACTGCCAGAAATAAAGCCAAGGGCAGCAATTTGGTGACAGAAAAGAGCATGAGGCAACCGCCTAAAACCGCAGCATTGATGATTAGTATTCGCGATTTTTTGGTTTCAGGAGCCAAGGAGGCCAAAAACAAGGTGCCCAAAAATGCACCTAAACCAATGCTGCTGACCATAAACCCATAGGTCTGTGCGTTTCCCTGAAATACAGCTTTTGCAAATTCCGGCAACAGGGTGTTGTAAGGGATCACCAGCAAGCTTATGATGGCGATGTACAGCATGGTCGGGGCCAGGACGGAATGATGCTTTAAATAGTGGAGGGTATCCCTAATTTCAGATAGGTTGCTTTGTTTTTTTGCCTTTTTGGGTTGTGGTTTTAGGCGGAGAAAGAAGAGAGAAACAATTACCGCTAAATAGCTCAAGGCATTAAGAGAAAAGCAAATGCCGGCACCAAAGCTGCTCAACACTAACCCTGCTATGGCCGGGCCGATGAGGCGTGCTAAATTTACCACTGAGGAATTAAGGGCTACCGCATTGGATAAGTCGGCAGGATCAGTGAGCAGCTCGTTCACCAGGGACTGTCTGGCAGGAATGTCAAAAGCATTGATGATTCCCAGAAGGGTGATCAGTGAAAGGATATGCCAGATGGCTGTATCACCTCCCAGCACGATAATGGCCAAAATA
Organism: Echinicola vietnamensis DSM 17526; assembly: GCF_000325705.1. Taxonomy (NCBI): domain Bacteria; kingdom Pseudomonadati; phylum Bacteroidota; class Cytophagia; order Cytophagales; family Cyclobacteriaceae; genus Echinicola; species Echinicola vietnamensis. The sequence continues at coordinate 3,947,726 of NC_019904.1, forward strand.
GCCGCTTGGACAAAGGAGGCTACCTGAGTGATCATCACGATTTTTAGCCGAGGGTATTTGTCCGATAAAATGCCGCCATATAGCGAAAAGAGGAAAGAAGGAAATTGCGATACAAAAGCCGTGAGCCCTAACATAAAGGTGGAATGGGTCATATCATAAACCACCCAGCTAACGGCTGTTCTTTCCATCCATGTCCCGACCCGGGAAATGGCCTGTCCAGTAATAAATATCCTGTAGTTTGAGGATTGAAGGGCCCTAAAGGTATTTTGAACTTTACCCATATGTGATCAGTCCACCCATTCTTTGGTGGTCATGATATTGCCTCTCCCGGGAAACAGTTTCCCCATGACCACATGATGAAGATCTTTATCTTTATCTTGGCAGGCATCAGCAATGACGGTGAGCTCGTAATCTTTGTCCATGGCTTCTAGAAAGGTACACAGTACTACGCCGCTGGTAGCCACACCGGAAAGGATCAAATGATCAATGTCCAAGGACCGCAATATCATGTCAAGGTCGCTCCCCGAAAACGCACTGATCCGTTTTTTGGTCACCACGATGTCTCCCGGAAAGGGAAGGATGGACGGATGAATTTGGCTGATTTCTTCAGGTGAAATTGTGCTAAGGTGTTTTTTAAAGCTCGAAAAAGATTTGTTTTTGGGGCTTATTTCTGGAAAGCTGTCCCGAAATCCCAGCCGAACGTAGATTACTTGGATTTTTTCTTCTCGCGCTTTTTTAAGGCATTTGGCGACATTATGCAAAGTGCTTTCGTGGTTGGGTAGGAAGTTTAGGATGACAGATTGCATGTCCATTACCAGAAGGGCGGTGGAAGGGGATAGTTTAGTCATGAATGGAAGTATTGATGTTATTTGTTAGGAAAATGTATACGTAAAATATACTGATTTTAAGTAAAAATATCAATTACTCGTGTCTTAAGTGTTCAAACTTATAAATTATAATATTAAATAGTTTTCATGTGGGGTGTTTTTTTTCGGAATTATGGTTTTAGAAAAGCAAGTAGTGGAGAGATAAAACGTTCAAAACGCTCAATATGGGGTAAATGCCCGGTGTCTTTGATTTCGACCAATTGGGCATTGGGAATCTTTTCTTGGGTTTTCTTTCCCAATTCATCATACCTTCCCATGGTGGCCCGGACTTCTTCCGAAACCAGTGGTTTGCCCAAAGCTGTACGGTCTCGGGTCCCGATGATCAAAAGGGTAGGAACCGTGATGTTTTCGAATTCATAGACTACTGGCTGAGTGAAAATCATGTCATAGGTGAGGGCTGCATTCCATGCGATGGTTTTGTAGTCGGAATTAAACGTCCAACCTGCCAATAAATTCACCCATTCATCATAAGCGGGTTCCCATTGGTTATCATAATAGTTTTCCAATTGGTATTTTTTGATGGCGTCATAGTCTTTTTTGAGTTCGTTTTGGTACCACCATTCCACAGGCTTGTAGGGTACTTTGAGCTTCCAGTCTTCCAGGCCGATGGGATTTTCCAAGATGAGCTTTTCTGTTATTTCAGGGTACATCAAGGCAAATCTCGTCGCCAACATTCCCCCCATGGAGTGCCCGAGCACAGCCGTTTGGTTTACGCCGATTTTATCCAGCACTGCTTTGGTGTTCTGGGCCAATTGCTGGAAGGTATAGTGAAAATGATCCGGTTTGGATGATTTCCCAAACCCGATTTGATCGGGAATGATCACCCTGAATCCTTCTTGGACAAGTGCTTCTATTGTGGTTTCCCAATAGGCACCATTGAAATTCTTACCGTGTAGCAGCATGATGTTTTTGCCATTATAGTTGTCCGGCATTACATCCATATAGGCCATGTGAAGGGTTTGTTCCTGCACGCTCAGGTCAATCGTATGCACCTCATACGGGTATTGATAGTTGGATAGCTCAATGTCCAGCCACTTTAAATCCGGGCTTTGACTGTAGCCATGGATGGTGCTACCCAGAAGGAAGGTTAATGCAAAAATTAATGTCGTCTTCATATTGGTATCCTTAAGAATTTATTGGTTTTAATTACCGGTTACCAACGGGTTTATCTGCCGTGTAAAAGTAGTTGTCAATTGATCAGTTACTTGATTCCTCTGTTCTCTCAACGATCATTCAGAGGATTCCGTTTACACCCAAGCCATTTTTTCATGGATTAATTGGGGATTACACGGAATTTAAAGATCATGGTTGTGGAGGCAGGGGATAGGGTCAAGAAATTGATTCCAAAAATGCATTAACTTGGTTTTTGTACCATCCTCCAAATCCCAAGGTTTCGTATTGGTATTGAAAGCCTTGAAGATGCTCTGCCTGATATTGAATTATTTGGCATTTTTCGCCAAGTTTTTCTTTTAAGTTTACAGCATCTTGATAGGTGGTGATGGTATCCTCTGAAGCTGCAAGAATTAGTACAGGAACATCCATGTTTTGGAGAGAGGCCCGATAATTCTCTGCAGGCTCCGGAAGTATTAAGGTCTTGTTTTTGGCTTGATACCTGTCAATGATAAGCGAGGTGTCTGTAACATAGCCTTCACCAATAATAAAGTCGATTTTTTCATGAATTAAGGGGTATGCTTTAGCCGTAATGATGGTGCCCATTGACATGCCCCAGAGCCCAATTTTTTTTCCTTCAAACTTATGGGATATCTCATTTACCACGGCGGTTAAGTCCGTGACAAATTCTAAATAATAGAGAGCGTTACGGTCAATGTTAAAATCATCGCTTTTTCCGAAGCCACGATAGTCAAAAGTGACCACGGTGTAGCCTGACTTTGCCATGATCCCAGCATAATAAACGAAGTAGGACATATTACCCGCATCAGGGTAAGCGAGGACTAGGACCGTGTTCTTGGTTTTGGACTTATCTGCTTCATAGATCCAAGTGTTGAGGTTAATGCCATTTTCAGTGGTAATGATAAGCTCTTCATAAGACAAGTTGACCGAATCTGGGGTAAGGATATATTCATGGTCGGGGTCTATGGCATAGAGAGTGTGTGTTAGAAAAAAAAGAAAAATTAAACAGGAGATTTTCATGTTCGATTTGTTTATATGAAAGAAGTAAATAACAAAATATGGGCATAAAAATCAATAAAAGAAAAACAAGGTGGATAATTGCGTTTTACGAGTTGCCTTTGTGACATTTCATTGTTCCGATAAACAAAGAAATTTATCCCCCCCTGGAATATTGCTTGATCTGCAATAGTCTCCGCAGGTAGGCCTCTCGGTCTTGGCGGATCACGATGAATGTATATCGACGGTATGAACGAATTCCGGTGAATACCATGTCCTGGCGATCTATTGGAAAATTAACGGAATTTAGTCCCTACAGATTCTCCAGAATCAGCCCTGTAAGGGCGTCATCACCATAGCCATAGGGGAATCCCATGGTTAAATGATCCCTCCAAAGTTTCCCGTTTTAGCGGCGTGGACCTCCCTATTCCTTATAAGTTCCCGCTAAAACCCATCCAAGTCACAGAGAAAAAAGAATGAACACAAGTTTTTTCACCACAATCATTACCTGATCCATATTTGAAGCCAAGCCTATTGGAAGTCATCTGGATAGATATATACGGTGATTGCGTCTTCCAATTTGGAATAGGCGAGGGCTGAATTGAGTTGGACGAAATAAGAATAATCCTTTTGAGAGCGCAGGATCAAAATGATACCGGGTTTCTGGCTGGTTTGGAGTCCATACCAGAGCGATTGGCCGATAGCGTTTTTCCATTTACTTGCCCATTCCACTTCAAAGGCAAACTCATCAGTCAGCAGGTCTACACGCCCACTTTTGACGGCATATTCCCGTTTTCCCGTTGATTTTTTCCTGGATGGCATCGGCATAATCTTTCTCCTTCCATTTTCTGGATTGCGCCATGGAGATGGAGGTTAAGGCCATCAGGACACCAACCAACAATACGCATTGGACGTTCAATACCTTCATATCAGCGTGAAATTAGCTAAATGGAAAACCGATCCGGTCATCATTTTTCCTGCTGTTGCGCCTGCGACATCCCATCACAAAAACCGTTTCAATGCCCGCGCTGAGACCGTGCCGCCAATGGAAAGTGACGACGTCGCTGCTGGGCTAGGTGCATTGAGGACATTGATGGCATGGGTGTTTTCGGTAATGGCAAAATCATCCAGTAGCCCTCCTGTGCGGTCGCATGCCTGGGCCCTTACACCTGCGCCACCATCCACAAGGTCGTCTTCCTTGATGTCTGGAATCAGCTCTTGCAAGGCCGTGGTAAAGGCTGCTTTGGAGAAGGAGCGGTAATATTCGCCAATGCCAGTTTTCCAATATTTGGCGGCCACCTTCTGAAGTCCTGGCCAAGTGATGGATTCACGAAATTCCTTGAGGTTAAAATCCGTTCTTTTATACCCTTCACGCTTGAAGGCCATGACGGCGTTGGGGCCTGCTTCGACACCACCTTTCATCATGCGGGTAAAGTGTACGCCTAAGAAAGGAAAATTAGGATCAGGAACCGGATAAATCAGGTTTTTGACCAAATACTCCCGTTCTTTTTTGAGTTTATAGTATTCTCCACGGAAAGGGATGATTTTGACGTCCAGGTCCAATTCACCGTTCATATCGGCCACTTTATCCGAATATAGTCCTGCGCAATTGATCATTAGCCGGGAAAGAATGGTTTTACCAGTAGTGATCAGCTCTGTTTGATTGGCTTTATGGTTGATTTTTTTGACTTGGTGGTCAAGCAGGATTTCTCCGCCCAGGGATTTGAATTTTTCCCCATAGGCCAAAGCCACTTTTTTATAATCCACGATTCCGGTTTGGGGCACGTGGAGGGCCGCCACACCCTTGCAGTAGGGCTCATATTCCTTTAGTTCGTCTAAGGTGATTTGGCGGGTGCCTTTTAGTCCATTTTGCAGGCCTCGCTTAAGCAGGTTTTGCAGGAGGGGAAGCTGCTCATCTTTTGTGGCGACCACGACCTTCCCCGTGATCTCAAAGGGGATGTTTTCTTCCTCACAAAACTGGATCAGCTCGTGGTAGCCGCTGATGCAATTGGTGGCTTTTAGAGACCCTGGCTTGTAATAGAGGCCGGAGTGAATCACACCTGAATTATTGCCGGTTTGGTGCTTCGCCAGTTCATGCTCCTTTTCCAAGATTACCACCTTCAATTCTGGTCGTTGCTGTATGATTTTCAGTCCAGTGGCTAAGCCCACTATGCCACCACCTACTATTGCAATATCGTATGTCATTTTTTTCTCTCCTGAAGTTTTTGAACCTTGACAGTTTATGTGCTAAAAACTATGATGGACAAATATACATATTCCTGCTTTATCGCGGGAGGGAAAAGGAGCACCAAGGTGAGGGAATTGCCTTAAATAATGCTAAGATGAGCTAGTACATACCGCGAAATATAGGATATTGTTATCTGGTTATTTTACCATTTTACTTTCACCAAACTATGAAGGAAACGGATTTTGTGCGTTATTGCGGTTTTAAAGCAGAAACTTCATGGCAGACAAGCAAGATAAAGAAGAAGCAAAGCGACAACGGGAAGAAGAGAAGCGGCAGAAAAGCATCGATTCTGAGCTTAAGAAATCCAAGTCCGTCTCAAATGACGGGACGAAGTCACATGGTGAGATTCTGAAGCAGCAGATCACTGAGGGGCTGGAAACATACGATAAAAAAGCAAGTAGTTTACTGCTCAGTTCGCTGACGGCCGGATTGGAAATCGGGTTTAGTTATTTGCTGATTTGTACAGTATATGCCTATTTTTCCAAAAGCCTGTCTGAAGACATCAGCTATAAATTGACCGCTTTGGTGTATCCTGTGGGATTTATCATGGTTATTTTGGGCCAATCCATTCTGTTTACCGAACAAACTTCCTTATTGACCTTGCCCGTGCTGAATAAAAAACGGAGTGTTGGAAGTCTGCTGAAAATCTGGGGATTGGTGATTTCAGGTAACCTAATTGGCGGTTTCCTGATTGCAATGCTGCTGCTATGGATCGGTCCGCGACTGGGTATTTTTGATATGCAGATTGTCGGTAAGGTAGCCCTTCATGCAGTGGATTTTCCCAGTTTGGTGATTTTTACCAGTGCGGTATTGGCTGGATGGCTAATGGGCTTACTGTCGTGGTTATTGTCCTCCTCCCGGGACACATTGAGTAAAATAGTGATTATTTTCATCATCACTTCCATGATGGCCTTTACCGGACTTCACCATAGTATCGTGGGAAATGTGGAAGTGTTTGCCGGTTTGATAGGCTCACCGGAAATTACATTTGAGCGATACCTTAACTTCCAAGTGTTTGCACTCTTAGGAAATGCAGTGGGCGGAGCCGTTTTCGTGGCACTGCTGAAGTACCGGGCCTTTGTGTACAACATAGACGTTAAATAATGGAAAGGGACATTCCTGCATGAACCTTTTTCCGCTTTGATTCCTTTATTCCACGTACAAGACCAAACCTTTCAGGTATTCTGTTTCCGTATGGAATGCATTGATCGGATGGTCTGCAGGCTGGGTGAGTTGCTGTAGGATACGAACACTCCTGCCTACCTCGATCGCTGCTGCGGTGATGGTATGGGCAAATAGCTGCTTGTCCACCACTTGTGAGCAGCTGAATGTAAACAGGATGCCACCAGGCTTAATATGCTTCAGTGCTTCTGCATTCAGCCTTTTGTAGGCTTGGACAGCATTATGGCGAGCCTTCATGTTTTTGGCAAATGCCGGCGGATCCAGCACGATCACATCATAATCTTGCTCTATTTCTCGAATGTATTTGACGACATCCGCTACTTTGGAAGCATGCTTTCCGTCAAATTGGCGATTGAGCTGTAAGTTTTTCTCTGTGAGTTCAATGGCTTTTGCGGAAATGTCTACCGAATGCACTTCTGCGGCACCTGCTTCCAAGGCGGCAATGGAGAAGCCACCGGAATAGCAAAAGGTGTTCAGCACTTTTTTCCCTTGGCTGTACGTTCCCAGCAGTTTTCGGTTTTCCCGTTGGTCGATGAAAAAACCTGTCTTTTGCCCTTTTTCCCAGTCGATTTCATACTTGCAGCCATTTTCCAGCACTACATTGGTCAGGGGGGCGCCGTAAAGAAACTGGTTTTCGATGCCCGCCAAGCCCTTAAGTGTCTCAGCACTCTTGTCGTAAACGGCCTTTAATTTTTCTCCATAAACAGTTTGCAATGCGGTTGAAATTTCCTCCCGGTGTTGGTACATTCCCACACTGTGGGTTTGGAGCACTGCCGTACCATGGTAATGGTCGATGATCAGTCCTGGGAGTTGATCGCCTTCCCCGTGAACGAGGCGGTACACATTGGTGGCAGGATTATCGGCCAGCCCGATCTTCGCCCGCATTTCGTAAGCGTTTTGGAGCTTCTCTTCCCAAAAGGCAGCATTGATTTCTTTTGGCTCGAAACTGATAATGCGGACGGTAATGGAGCCTTTTTGATAATGACCCGTGCCCAAAAATTCTTGTCGATGACTGAAGACGCTGACGAGCTGACCGTTTTTGAGGTCTGGAGCTGTATGGGCAATCGCACCTGAAAACACCCAATGGTGCCTTCTTTTGAGGGATATTTCTTTGCCTTTTTTTAGGGTGATTTGTGGATACGTAGTCATAGGTCTATGGAGCTAAAAAATCCCTTTTTAGACATGCAGTCATGTCCAAAAAGGGATTGGGCAATGGTTTTTCTTTTGGTAAGTTTACCCTTTTTGGTACATGCTTTCCCGAAGGGCCTTGATTTCGTCACTTTCAAGGTAATCATCATAGCTCATCCTTCTGTCGATGGTGCCATTAGGAGTGAATTCTATGATTCTATTGGCCGTAGACTGGACAAAAGCATGGTCATATGAGGATAAGAGCACGGTGCCGTTGAATTCTATGATGGCGTTGTTAAAGGCTGTGATGGATTCCAAGTCCAAGTGGTTGGTCGGTTCATCCATGACCAAAAGGTTGGGGTTTTGGAGCATCATTTTGGAGATCATGCACCTTACTTTTTCACCTCCAGAGAGTACCGAAGCCGATTTTAAGGTTTCTTCTCCCGTAAACAGCATTCGGCCGAGAAATGTCCTCACGTATGCCTCTTCTTGGTTGGAAGAATACTGACGCAACCAATCGATCAGATTCAGGTCGGTTTTGAAGTATTCCGAATTGTCATTTGGCAGATAAGCCTTGTTGATGGTTACGCCCCATTTAAACTCTCCCTTTTGGGTAGGAATTTCTTCCATGATGGTCTGGAAGAATTTGTTGACCGCTTGTTTGGTCCTGGAAATGAAAGCAATTTTGTCGCCTTTGTCCACCATCAGGTTTACATCGGTGAAGTAAGTGGTCCCTTCGTCCTTCAGCTCGAGTTCTTCAGTCATGAAGATTTGATCACCCGCTTCCCTTTCAGGTTTGAAGATGATGCCCGGGTATTTACGGGTAGAAGGCTGGATGTCTTCCACGTTGAGCTTTTCCAACATTTTCTTTCTGGCCGTGGCCTGCTTGGACTTGGCCACGTTGGCAGAGAACCGCTCGATAAATTGCTGAAGCTCTTTTCGCTTTTCCTCTGCTTTTTTGTTTTGATCGGCTTTTTGCTTGGCCGCCAGTTGGGATGATTCGTACCAGAAGGTATAATTACCACTGTAGATTTTGATCTTACTGAAGTCAATGTCCACGATGTGGGTGGATACGGCATCCAAGAAGTGCCGGTCGTGGGAAACGACTATCACCAGGTTTTTGAAATTGACCAAGAAGTTTTCCAGCCAATTGATGGTTTCGGCATCCAGGTCGTTAGTAGGCTCATCGAGGATGAGGATGTCTGGATTTCCGAACAAGGCCTGGGCAAGCAAGACCCTCACTTTTTGGTTACCGGCAAGGTCTTTCATCAAGACATGGTGAAGGTCTTCAGAAATGCCCAAACCAGAAAGCATGGCAGCGGCATCAGATTCCGCATTCCAACCGTCCATTTCTGCAAATTCAGCTTCCAGTTCTGACGCCCGCAATCCGTCTTCCTCCGAAAAGTCAGGTTTCATGTAGATCGCATCTTTTTCCTCCATGATAGCGTACAGCTTTTTATGGCCCATCACCACTGTTTTGAGTACTTCCACTTCATCAAATTCAAAGTGGTTTTGTTTCAAAACGGCCATACGCTGGCCAGGCGTGATATTTATACTGCCGGTGGTACTGTCTTGGTCACCAGAAAGGATCTTCAGGAAGGTGGATTTTCCTGCCCCGTTGGCACCGATCACACCATAGCAGTTGCCTGGGGTGAACTTTAAGTTTACTTCATCAAAAAGGGTTCGTTTTCCGAACTTTAAAGAAAGATTATCTACTGAAATCATGGATCGTTCCGTTGCTGTTTTTACAAGTGGCAAAGATACAAATTTTATTGGGCGGAGAAACGATTTTTGCCACCGATAAGGGCGGTTGATGAGAATAAAAGGTGGATGGGAGTCATTTTAAAATAAATATGCCCCATCTGTAAAGGACCATGCCGTCCAATCCTCTTTGGTTACCTTCCAAGCTTCCTGCCGCCGGCTATGCTAAGTTTTGATTCAGGACCAACCGTAAAGTTGGGTACTGCCCGTTTGCTTCACGTTAAAGCCACGGATTACTTAAAAGTGCTGCAAAGCTATCAAGTGTATGCTGTAGCGTGCCCTGAATGGAGTATTGGTGGCCATTAAATAAAAAGCCGCTGGTCTGTACGACAAACCAACGGCCCTTCAAAAATTAATCGGCTGTTAATCAACTGTTATATGATATTAAACCGCCATGGAGTGATGTTTTTCATCTTCCAAGGCTTTGCGTTTTTTTTCGACTTTTTTTTGGTTTGTGTCAATGACCAATGTCAGTAAGCCACCGACAGCACAAAAGGTCATCATGATGACCATCGGACTGGCTGTGCCATTGTGGAAAATACTGACCGCTCCTGATACCACACCGCCCATGGCCATCCGCATACTGCCCATCATGGCGGCAGCACTTCCAGCATTTCTGCTAAATGGTGCCAATGTCAGGGCAGCCGCATTGGGGTTACACAACCCGTGGCCGGTAAGGAAAATAAACATCATTCCGATCAGGGTGTATACATTTAACCATCCATTCCAAACGCCCAAGATCATGGCAAAACCAATGATCGTCTGGTAAGTCAGGGCGACCTTGATGATCTGCTCACTGGTGAATTTCTTAAGCAAAATGTGGTTTAGCTGTGTGGAGCCGATCATGGAAAAGGCCAACAGGGCAAATATCCATCCGTATTGCTGCTCAGTGACCCCATAGATGTTCATGAAAACATCAGCAGAACCAGAGATATAGGCAAATGGAGCGGCACCGGCCACACCACCGATCAGCATATAAACCAGGAATTGGCGGTTTTTGGTGACTTCCACGTATTTTTTTACGACTTGCTTGGGCTTCAGGGAAACTTCATGGTCTGGCTTTGCGCCGTCAGGCAAGAAGAAATAAGAAGCCATCAAAATCACCAGTGTGATGCCGGCCAAGATCATGAAAACGGTGTGCCAGTCATAATGGGCAGTGACAAAACCGCCCACAGTAGGCGCAATCATAGGAGAAACTGCGATCACAAGCATCAGTAGCGCCATCGCTTGTGCGGTCTTGTTTACCGGGAAAATATCCCTCACCATTGCTTGGGCAGCCACCATGCCGGCACAGCCCCCAATGGCTTGAACAAAACGCATCAAGATCAGGTTTTCCACACTATTGCTCCAGGCACAGGCCATGGAAGCCAGGACATAGATCAATAATCCAATATACAAGGGCTTTTTCCTGCCAAATCGATCCAATAAAGGGCCATAAAAAAGCTGACCAATGGCTATTCCTACCAAATAACTGGTAAGCGAAAGCTGGACATTGGCAATGCTAGTTCCGAGGTTTTTCGCAATGGAAGGAAACCCAGGAAGGTACATGTCAATGGAAAAAGGGCTGATGGTACTCAAGGCCCCCAAAATTAAAATAACTACAAAATATTGCTTTTTGCTCATACCCCTTCTGACATTATCGGATCAAAATAAACTTTGTCTTACTCCCAACACCAACTTTGTTAGCTTAGTTCGAAAAGGTAAGGGGTAAATATTGTTTTATTCGTAATTTTTATAATAATTAATTGTGTTAAAAGTAGGTGTAGGGTGTTTTTGTTAGAATTTAGTTTAGGTTAGGTTCGAGTTTGAGTGAAATATTATTTCTATAAATATATTATTATTGGTTTATTATTTTGTTTTGGTTGATGGTGGCATCCAGAGAAAATTGGAAAAGGGTGTGGAGAATACCATGCAGGCGACGGCTTATTTTATTCGATAAGTGTCAGGCTGAAAAAATACCTTTTATTATCAAATAGCAGCAAGTGATAAAGGTCTTTGAATCGATTCGATTACCTTTCTGCAAAGTCAAGCATTTAAAGGCTTGTTTCGGTTGATGATAAATCAAGTAACCTAGGCCATGATGATGTGAAGTTGGCCTGTTTGCAACGTGTGATTTTTTACCCTAAATAATTCCCCTGTCAACATGAAGCCAAGAATTTCCCTTTATTGCTTTTTTATTTGGTGCATGTACATGCTGCCCGTCCTTCCGGTACATGGCCAGCTGACTACGGTGGGGAAGGAGTTTTGGGTCGGGTTTATGGACAACAATACAGATGGAAGAAATGGGAAAGCGGTGATTGTTATTTCTGCAAATGAACCTGCAAAAGGCACCATAGACCTCAGTGGGATTGCTGCAGGGATGGTATATTCCTTTGATTTGGCGAAAGGGGAAAGCTATACCATGCGGGTTCCTGAATATGACCTTGATTTGCTGCATAGAAATTCCGGAATCAAAGAGAATAAAGGCATTTTTATTACCTCAACCGGAAAAGTTTCTGTTTTTGCCTTTAACGAGCGCTTTAAAAGTGCTGATGGAACAGTTGTATTGCCCAAACGAACGCTTGGGAAGGATTATCTCGTCACCTCGCATTACGAAATCACGCCCAATACTACTCCCGGAGCGGAAATGAATGTGAATGATGAGAGTACCTTACTGGTGGTGGGAGTGGAAGATCACACTACGGTGGAAATCACTCCTTCTGTCAATACCATCGATGGGAAGCAGGCGGATGTGCCTTTTACGGTGCTCCTTCAGGCCGGCGAAAGCTATCAACTAAAAGCCAAAGGAGACTTGACGGGTAGCCGGGTAAGGGTGCGCGATGACCAATCGTCTGACTGTAAAAACATTGCGGTGTTTGGGGGGAATAAATGGTCCGGCGTCGGGGAATGCGGATCGGCACCGGATCACTTGTTTCAGCAAATGTATCCCGTAAATACCTGGGGGAAATCTTCCATCCATGTTCCGTTAAAATCCCGCTCTTCAGGTGAATTGGTAAAGGTGTTGGCAGCAGAAAATGGTACCACTATCATGGCGAACGGCCAAAGTAAGGGAACGCTTGATGCAGGTGAATGGATGGCCATGGACGTAGGTCCTGATGAGGTGGTTTCCATCCGCGGATCAAAAGACATTTCTGTTACCGCCTTTTCCAAAAGTAGAAATTGTAATGATCAACAGGATCCCCTTTATGCTTTGGGTGACCCGTTTATGGTGACCTTAAACCCCTCTGAAAGATTGTTGGAAGATGTGACCTTCACATCGATGGATATCGTACAAATCCAATTTCACTACGTCAATATTGTCGTCAAACAGGCAGGAATCAATGGGATGCGATTGGATGGGGAGGATATATCGGCAGCTTTTCAGCCTGTTCCCGGCAACACCGATTATGCCTATGCCAGGATGGAGGTGGAAGGTGGTGTTCACCGATTGAATAATCCGGGAGGTTTTATTGCGTATGCCTATGGTTTTGGTGACCTGGAATCCTATGGATATGCGGTAGGGGCCAATTTGGAAAACCTGGATTTTTCTACGGATACGTATTATGATAATTTTGAGGTGATAGGAGAAAATGTGACGTGTCTCGATCAACCCTTTACATGGAAGATCGTTCCTGAAAACCCTGTTTTTGATTACTTTAATTGGTATATCGAAGGGGCGGAAGAGGCCAAATTCGGAGCGGAGATACAGCACGAATTTAAGGAACCGGGAACCTATCAAGTGACCGTTTATGCTTCGGATGGCCCGACCACTTGTGACCACATTGAAGAAATTCATTTTGACGTTTCGGTCGTGGCTACCCATGCCAAAATTTTGGGAGATGATTTTGTATGTGAGGGGATGGGGCCGATCACTTACGAGGCTGTTGAAATGAAGAATATTGACCATTTTGAATGGGAGGTAACGGGTGGGGAGCTGCTTTCTACGGAAGGGAATAAGGCCACCGTTTTATGGGATGTTAGCTCGGATATGGCGACGGTTTCGCTTTTGCCCTACACGGAGCAAGGTTGTCCTGGCGCGCCGATCTCCAAGGCCATAACCCTTTGGGATCCTGCGACGCCAGCGGCACCAGATGGGCCGGAGGAAGTATGTGCGGATCCCGAAACTTCACATCTGTATCAAGTAATAGCTCCGGAGGAGGAGCTTGGGTACCGTTGGTTTGTAGAGGGCGGAGTGTTGGTTACGGCCAATGATCAAGAAAGGGTAGAAGTCAGGTGGAATGCCTTGGAAACAGAAAAAAGGATTTGGTATGAGGTGTATCAAAAAGCTGCTCCGCAATGTATGGAGGCTTCTGAGGTATTGCAGGTTCGGGTAAACGATCCCATTACCGCGACACCTGCTATCCAGGATGTTGCCTGCCATGGAGGGAATTCTGGTGAAATACGCTTGGAAGTTTCAGGGGGAAAAAGTCCTTATACTTACCAATGGAGCCATGATGGTTCATTGAACAGTCCATTGGCAAAGGACTTGGACACCGGGGCCTATGATGTAAGCATTACCGATGCGTTGGGTTGTCAAGTTCATTATACCGATTTGCAGGTGGAGCAGCCTGCTCCTTTAACAGCATCCGTTATGTCAAATCCAGGAACAAGCTGTTATGGCATGGCAGATGCTGAAGTGGTCTTAAATGTTAGTGGCGGTACGGGACCGTACCGCATTGATCATGAAGCTGAGGTAAATGGAAATGAAATGCGGGTAAAGACCTTGGCAGCGGGAAGCCATGCTTTTATCGTTTTCGATGCCAATGATTGCCAAGTCGATTTGGAAGTAGAGGTGTCACAGCCAAGGCCATTGGAAGCGAGGATTGAGGTGCTGACCAGGAGTTGTCCCGGGGAATCAGGAGGGGCATTGATGGCCATTCCTACTGGCGGAACCAGCCCTTATCAGTTTACTTGGGATTATGGAAGCAGTACCCAGGCAACACTCGAAGCTATTCCCAAGGGGGAGTACAGCGTGACCGTTCAGGACAATCATGGATGCTTAGCTTTTGCGCGTGAAAGAATACAGGAGTTACCCCCCGAAGTGAGGATGCCTACAGGCTTTAATCCCCAAGGAGGAGGTGTCAATAGCATATATCAACCCGTGTCAAGCTGTCCGATTGAATTTACCTTAAGGATCTACAACCGCTGGGGGGAGTTGATTTATTCCGGATCCCAGGGATGGGATGGGACTTTTAAAGGAGATTTGGCCTCAAACGATTCCTACACTTACTTTTTGGAATACCGCTATCGTATGGACGGGGAATACATTTCCAGTCAAAAGAGAGGCGTATTCACGATAGTCAACTGATTACATAAGGAGGGTCAGTAGGTCCAGGTTTTCATTGAGGTAATTATATTTAAAGCGATTTTCCTTCAGGCGATCAAAAATCCCGGGCAGGTTTTGAGGATCCTTGAGCTCGATGCCTACTACTGCAGGGCCGTTTTCCCTGTTGTTCTTTTTGGTGAACTGAAAATAAGCGATGTCATCATCTGGCCCAAGGATTTTGGAGACGAAGTCTTTCAGTGCTCCAGGGCGCTGGGGAAACTGAACCATGAAATAATGTTTGAGCCCTTCGTAGAGCAATGAGCGTTCTTTGATCTCTGCTGTTCGCATGATGTCGTTATTGCCACCGCTCACCACACAGACTACGTTCTTTCCTTTGAGTTTTTCCTTGTCGTAAAGTGAAAGGGCAGCCAAGGTCATGGCACCGGCAGGCTCCACCACAATCCCTTCATTATTGTAAAGGTTGAGAATGGTGGTGCAGATGCGGCCTTCAGGCACCAAGAGCATTTCGTCCAAGCTCTTCCGGCAGATCTCAAAGGTGATGTTGCCAACTTTTTTCACGGCTGCACCATCCACAAACCCATCTATTTCGTCCAAAACCGTGTTCTTTAGGTTTTGGATGGATGTCAGCATGGAAGGTGCCCCTTTGGGCTCTGTGCCGATCAGCTTGGTCTCGGGACTGGATTGTTCGAAATAAGTACTGACACCGGCAGCCATGCCTCCCCCGCCAATGGGAAGGAATAAATAATCCACTGGGAATTCAGCATCGTCCAAGATTTCCTTGGCAATGGTGCCTTGCCCTTCGATGACTTTGGGGTCGTCAAAGGGGTGTACGAAAACCGCTCCTCTTTCTTCGCAGTATTCAGCGGCCGTTTGGTAAGCATCGTCATACGTGTCTCCTGAAAGGACGATTTCCACCATTTCCTTACCAAACAATTTCATTCTGTTGATTTTCTGGGCAGAAGTTGTGGACGGAATGAAAATCGTGCCTTTGATGCCTAGCTTTTTGCAGGCAAAAGCAACCCCTTGGGCGTGGTTCCCTGCGCTGGCACAGACGACCCCACGGCTTTTCTCTTCTTCCGATAAGGAACTTATTTTATGATAAGCTCCCCGGATCTTGTAGGACCTTACCGCCTGGAGGTCTTCCCTTTTGAGGTAAACTCGGCATCCGTATTCCTCACTTAATTGCTCGTTGAATTGGAGCGGAGTAGGATGGAGGACTTCTTGGAGTGCTTCACTGGCTTCTATAATACCTTGAAAGGAGACCTGATTCATGACGGGGATGTTACATCTTGATAAATGGACTACAAATATACGGGGTTAGATAGGCTTGCGGAAATTTATACGACATTATGAGGTGCCTAAAATAGATTTCTCCCTTTTTAAAGCTTTTAAGAAGCTTTCCAATATCCAAGGTAGCATAATATTGAAAATTATTGAGCTGAAAAAGAGGGTACTAAACGTGTGTATGGTATTTTTTTTGACATAGGTTTTGCAATAAAAATAAGAACTACTACCTTTGCATCACTTCAAACGAGGAGTTGGAATAAGAATTGAAAAACAAACAGACAAAAGTCTTTAGTTCTTTAAGAAACTGGCTTTTGTAATTGATAAACGGAGTGGTAGTTCAGTTGGTTAGAATGCCTGCCTGTCACGCAGGAGGTCGCGGGTTCGAGTCCCGTCCATTCCGCTTGAATATTTTAGTTCTTTTCTGAAAATACAGTAGCTTGAGCAGTGTAATGTTTCTAACATATATTCGCTGATTCGGGTTCATCAAAAAATTGGAGTGGTAGTTCAGTTGGTTAGAATGCCTGCCTGTCACGCAGGAGGTCGCGGGTTCGAGTCCCGTCCATTCCGCAAAAGCCTCACGAAAGTGAGGCTTTTTGCATTTTTGGGCGATTAGAATTTTAGCTAGACTCCAAGGATGCTTGGGATCAAGCCTTATTTCGGATCAAGCCGAAAAGATGGAGGTAGCCTATTTCGATGGGTAAATATGTTCTTCGCCACCTTTGGTTGCTATTTGGCCACGGATGAACGCTGATAAACACAGATAGAATGCTTAAGGCGTTGCAAATCCGTGTTCAAATCTTTTATCAGTAGCTTACATGACTTAAAAGGTTACGATGCCCCTGCCTTTGGCTATGAAGAGGACTTCTTGGCAAAGCTTGGATTCATCCAGTTCATAGATGAAATAGCATCCTTTTAAATAAAGTTGCCCTCAGCAATATTGCTTGATCCGTGGCATTAGGTATGATGTAAACTCGAAAACCAGAGGTTGTCTCATAAGTTCTCGTCATTGCGATTCCGATGGTTATCGGAAGAAGCAATCTCGTCATTCGTGCAATGAAAGCACATCGAGATCACTTCACTCCGCTCGTGATGACGGATTATTTATTTTTGAAACAACCTCGACACATTCGTAGCCATGGGTGAAGCCCATGGTAAATTAACCCATTCAACATTTTCCGTTTAACCCCATTCGAGCGGATGGAGGAAAAGCATCGTTTTAGCGGTGTAAAATTTTCTTTCATAAAAACATGTCGAAAATCATCCCCCCAGAAATATTGCTTGATCCCTTATTTCTTGGTGGAGAATTTCTTTATTTATCGGAACAAGGGGCTGCCACTAAGGCTCTATGGCACAAAGCACTTATAAATTCCTTTCAGCACAGGTTAGAGCATGGCCTTGGCCCCTTTGGGAATTCATGGTGTTTTTATTTGTCCGTGGTTTTAAGATTAGGGAGTTTAGCCCTTCCTTCCTTTTGCAGTTGGTCTCTCTACAAATGGATAGGATATTGGACGATTTTTATTCACTTTGATGGTTTTCATCTAAAACCTGACTATTTTAGGTAAAGTTTTTCTTACGAAATAGGTGATACCTTAGAGCTATGAAGCTAGTGATGGATTTTATCAATAAAACATTGAAAGGCGGATTGTTTTTTGTCATTCCGTTGATATTGACTTTCATGCTAATGGGGAAAGTCATTCGCATCATTCATCCATTGGCCTTGAAGATTTCACAATCACTACATGAAGACCAAGATAAGATTTTGGACTTCAGCTATATGATGGCCATTATATTGTTGATTCTGATTTGTTTTATATTAGGGCTAGTTGCTTCATCTTCTGTGGGGACGTCTTTTGTTACTTGGATAGAGAATAATATTCTGACGATGTTCCCCGCATATCGATTAATGAAAAGCACGTTCCAATCAGCAGCAGGCATACGTGAAAACAAAGATTTGCCAGTGGTGTTAGTTCCGATGGATGGTTTGGTGCTGGGGTTTCTGGTGGATGAGCTTCCCGAGGGGGATAAGTTGGTGTTTGTGCCAGGTTCACCGGATCCGTGGTCTGGAAATTTGATCATTTATAAAAATTCCCAAGTGACCCCTACTAGCATGACACAACCCGAAGCGTTAAGAATCCTTAAACAAACGGGTATTGGTGAAACAGACAAGTTCATTAAGGCTATTTACCAGAATAAAGTAAAATAACAATGGTTTGCTGCTAGAATAAAAGGTAACAAGCGGAATTATGGAATTTGTCTTATTTTTTATGTTTAAAGTGAATGATTTCAAGTTGTTGATTTTAAAACAATTATCCTTATCTTTCGCCAAATCAAGTGATCAGATGGCGTCATATTTGTAAAGACAGACAAGTCAATGATTTTACTTCGGGATAATCTTTTTATCTTTGTCCTGTTAAAAAAATGTAAATATGGTCTTAGAATTTGAAAAGCCGATTGCTGATTTAGAGCTTAAACTTCAAGAAATGAAGGAATTGGCTAAAGGCAAGCAAATCGATTTGTCAGCCGATATTGAGTCTTTGGAGGAAAAAATACAAACTTTGAAAAAAGAAACATTCCAAAATTTAACCAGATGGCAGCGCGTTCAGCTGTCCAGGCACGCTGATCGGCCTTATTCCCTAGATTACATATATGAAATCACCAATGATTTCGTGGAACTTCACGGCGACCGTACGGTGAAAGACGACAAAGCCATGATCGGTGGCCTTGGAGATGTTGATGGCAGGTCGGTGATGTTTATTGGACAGCAAAAAGGTAGGAATACCAAACAGCGTCAAGAGCGTAACTTCGGTATGGCCAACCCTGAAGGGTACCGTAAAGCACTCCGTCTGATGAAGATGGCCGAGAAATTCGGCAAACCCGTGGTGACCTTAATCGATACACCCGGTGCATTTCCCGGATTGGAAGCGGAAGAAAGAGGACAAGGGGAGGCGATTGCCCGTAATATCCGGGACATGTTTATGCTGAAAGTCCCCGTGATCTGTATTATTATCGGTGAAGGTGCTTCCGGTGGCGCGTTGGGGATAGCGATTGGAGACCGGGTGATGATGTTGGAAAACTCATGGTATTCAGTGATTTCCCCAGAAAACTGCTCAACCATTCTATGGAGAAGTTGGGATTATAAAGAACAAGCAGCAGAGGCCTTGAAACTGACAGCTTCTGATATGCTGGGCAATAAGTTGGTGGATGATATCATCCCTGAGCCACTTGGAGGAGCCCATAAAGACATGAAAGGCATGGCAGTAAACCTTAAGGCTGCCATTAAAAAGGCCTTGGATGAATTGGATAAAATAAAACCGGAGAAGCGAATTGAGGATCGCATCAATAAGTTCTCTGCGATGGGCGTAGTAAAGGAATAGCAAAACTTTAGCCTACTGAAAGAACCTCTGTAAATAGCAGAGGTTTTTTTGTCGGTAGGCGTTAACAATAAACCCGATTTATGCATTGTGCTAGCCTGTACCGAGGGAACTCAGGAAGCGCTGGAAGTGCCATTTCAGTTAGTTTGAAGCATGGGTGTAACACCACCTTGGGTACATCAAAAAATAAGGCTTAGCAACTGATGTAGGAGCAATTTCGGGTTTAAGGAATATTTATAACGTGTAAACTCAAAAACATACAGGACATGAAACTTCACGTGATCGATACGGGCTTTTTTAAGTTGGATGGAGGAGCCATGTTTGGGGTGGTGCCCAAAACCTTGTGGGAACGTACCAATCCGGCTGACGAGAACAATATGTGTACTTGGGCGATGCGTTGCTTACTGGTGGAGGAAGGGGATCGACTGGTGTTGATTGATAACGGGATAGGCCGTAAACAAAGTGAGAAGTTCTTTTCCCATTACTATTTACATGGAGACGCCAGCCTTGAAGGATCCATAAAAAAGGCAGGTTTTTCATTGGACGATGTAACGGACAATTTTTTGACCCACCTTCATTTTGATCACTGTGGAGGCGGGGTGCACTACAAGACGGAGGGGGGGACGCCCGAAATGACGTTTAAAAATGCCCAATACTGGAGTAATGAAGATCATTGGAAGTGGGCGACTGTCCCTAACGCCCGTGAAAAGGCTTCTTTTCTGAAGGAGAATATCTTGCCTATGCAGGAGAGTGGTCAGTTGAACTTTTTGGATTTGGAGAAGGGAGAGCTGTTTTCGGGTTTCAGCTTTTTTACGGCCGATGGTCATACGGATAAACAGATGATTCCCCGGCTCCAATACAAGGGAAAAACCATTATCTTTGTGGCAGACTTACTGCCTTCGGTAGGGCATATACCGCTTCCTTATGTCATGGGCTACGACACCAGGCCGTTGGTGACCTTGAAGGAAAAGGAATCCTTTTTGGAGGAGGCTGCAAGAAATGAATATATTCTTTTTTTGGAGCATGACCCGGTACATGAATGCTGTACGGTAAAAATGACCGAAAAGGGAGTGAGGTTGGACCAAACGTTTTCATTGAGTGAACTTTAATCAAAATATCGGATTAGCACTGTCAGGTGGTGGGGTGAGGGGAATCGCTCACCTCGGCGTTTTGAAGGCCCTGGAAGAAATAGGCATCAGGCCCAGTAGGGTGTCCGGCACCAGTGCAGGAGCAATTGTGGGAGCGCTTTATTGCCAAGGGCTAAAGCCAGATGCCATTTTGGACATCATCATCAGTACCAACTATTTTAAATTCTTGCGGCCTGCGATCAGCTGGACCGGGATTTTGAAAATGGATACTTTAGAACAGCTTTTTGAGGTGCATTTGCCGGAAAACACCTTCGAAAGCCTTGAGATACCTTTGACCATTACCGCCACCGAGATCAGTAGAGGAAAAGTAGTGTACTTTTCCCAAGGGGAGCTGATCAAGCCATTGATGGCCTCTTGTTGTATTCCTGGGATATTTGATCCCATTAAAATAGGAGATAAATTCTATATTGATGGCGGTGCGTTAAACAACCTGCCTGTAGAGCCGCTGGAAGGACACTGTGAGGATATCATCGGGGTAAACTGTAACCACCTTCACGAGGAAGATAATATTTCGAACATGAAACGGTTAATTGAGCGTACGGTGATCATGTCCATGAATTATAATGTCTATACCCGTAAAAATAAGTGTGACTTTTTTATCGAACCCCAAGGCTTGGCCCGGTATGGTGTCTTTGATATCAAGAAAGCAGCCGATATCTTTGCGGCTGGATATGAATCGGCCCAGCGTTTTATTACCTATAATGAAGGTTTGTTAAAGCTCGGTGAAGTAAATCAATAAAATAAAATTAATGATGAAGCTATTGTCCCGGTTGGTGTTTTGGCTGACCGGATGGAAAGTGAAGGGCAATTTTCCCGAGGGGTTAAAGAAGGCCGTTATGGTAGCAATTCCGCATACCAGCAATTGGGATTTGTTATATGCACGTGCGGCCTTTTATATCTTGGATGTGCCAGTGCGGTTCACCATCAAAAAGGAAGTTATGATGGGACCATTGGGTTGGTTTATCCGTGGTTTGGGCGGTATGTCCATTGATCGCAAGCGGATAGCAGGGAAGCGAAAACAAACCTACACGGAGGCCATGATAGAACTCATCAAATCGAGTGATGAACTGGTCATGATGGTTACGCCAGAGGGAACCAGAAGCTATGCCAAGCGCTGGAAGACCGGGTTTTATCATGTCGCGGATGGTGCAGGGGTACCCATTGTCATTGGATTTTTGGATTACAAAAAGAAACATGCCGGTATTGGGCCTGTGATTTATCCTAATGGAGACCTGGAAGGGCAAATGGAAGAAATCAAAGCATTTGGTAGAAATGTGACGGGAAAATATCCCGAGCAAGGGATTTTGTAACCTTCTTAAGCCCAATTTTTCCCATTAATGGATTAAATGGGCTGGTGTCAATAGGGATTTATGATGCCAACTAAAATCCACTAAATTAGAAGGTGGAGAAGCATTTGGAGCTTTAATTTTATATTAAGGTTGTTTATAGCCTTTTGAAGGCATACATTTTGTTATATTTTTATAAATCAACACCTTATGATAAAGAAGCTAAGAAAATTTACCATTTTTACGATACTATTTGACAGTGTCAAGGCATTTGGGCAAAGTGAATCGATGACATTTGCGGCAAGTATCGCATTTTATACGATTTTCAGTATGCCGGCCTTATTGGTCATTGTGTTAAATATTGGGGCTACCTTCTACAGTAGAGGGGAAGTTAGGGATGAGTTATTGGCCCAAATCTCTGATCTCAGTGGTATGGAGATGGCCAATATGTTGGATGAAATCATTTATAATGCTGCATTGGATGTGGATGGTTTTTGGGCCAGAACCATTGCCATAGGGGTGCTGGTGTTTAGTGCTACGACAGTTTTTGTGAGTTTGCAGAACAGCATTAATCATATTTGGCACATTAAACCTAAACCAGAAAAGGGCCTTATTAAATTCGTAGTTAACCGATTGCTCAGCTTTTCGATGGTGGCCTCCATTGGATTTGTGTTGTTGATCTCCTTGGTTATTGATACTGCTATCGTGATTTTCTTTAATGAATTATCGATGCTTTTCGAAGGGCTTTCTAGCTATTTGGCTGCGATTACGAATTTTATCATCACACAGGCCATGATGGTATTGATTTTTGGCTTAATGTACAAGATATTACCTGATGCCCAAGTGAAGTGGCGATCGGTATGGTTAGGGGCTTTTTGTACCATGCTGCTGTTTGCACTTGGGAAATACTTGATCGGATTTTACTTGGGAAATAGTGATATTGGTAGTGCCTATGGAGCTGCCGGTTCCTTGGTGATCTTTTTGGTTTGGGTATATTATTCCGTGATCATTTTTCTGTATGGGGCACAAGTTACCTTCTATATTGCGGAAAATACCGGCAGAGGTATCAAACCGGTAAAAAATGCAGTGAAAATCCAAGTAAAAGAAATTGAAGATACGGAGGATATAGAGGAAGATTAACTGGTAAATCCACCATCTACGGTAAAGATACTGCCAGATATGTAACTCGCCGCAGGAGAGGCCAGGAATAGAGCCAAGGCAGCTATTTCCTCCGTTTTACCAAGCCGCTTGATGGCCAATCGCTTCATGATGACATCCATGATTTGATCGTTTCCCCAAAGGGCTTTGCTAAAATTGGTTTTGATAATTCCTGGACAAATGGCATTGACACGAATCTTTTGTTGGCCCCATTCTTTGGCGCATACTTTGGTGAGGGAGTGCAGGGCCGATTTGCTCACACTATAAATGCCCAGTTGCGGTTCTGGGGACAGTGCTCCGATGGAGCTGATGTTGATGATGGAAGCTTGCGAAGATTTCCTGAGGTGGGGAAGACAAAGTTTGGAAAGCTCAAAAGGGGCTTTCACGTTCACGTCCATTATTTTATCAAAAAGCTCCAATGTGGTTTCATGGACAGGTCCCATATAAGGATTGGTTCCGGCATTGTTCACTAAGATGTCTATTTGGCCATAGGCTTCAATGGTTTTTTCGACCAACTGCACGAGTTCATTAGGGCGGCCGACATTGCAGGCAATTCCCATGATATCGTATCCTTTTTCGTATAGTTTTTTAGCAATTTCATCCAGGTGTTCTTGGTGCCTGCTGCAAATGACAACTTTGGCACCTGCGGCAGCAAAAAATTCAGCGATGCTCAAGCCTATTCCTTTACTAGCCCCCGTAATGAGGGCCACTTTATTGTTAAGTGAAAACAATGACGATAGATCCATCTCTTCTAGGTTTTGATCACGAAAACTGTTGGATTAAGATAGGAAATTTAGTGAAATAGTTTGGATGAATTCATGTTAATTTTTCAAAAAAATAGTCGTTTTTAAGTTGTTTTTGGCAATTTGTCCTGATGACCCACATGATGTTTTGCTCCTAATGGATTAGAAGTTTTGAAACGGATGATGGTTTTTCGCATCCTTGGGCAAGTAGGATAGGGGGAATGGAAATTAAAAAGCCCGATTTATAAAACCGGGCTTTTTAGGATGGAAATATGTCAGATTATAGAAATACACTTTTGTCAGAATAAGCTGCCTTGTACCGCTTTTGGCCTTTGGGCCTGAATGGTACCTTTCAGCATTTCGTGAATGAGTTTTATGAAACCGTTTTTCCAATTTTCCTGGCTGATTTTGACCTCCTTCTTCTCGTATTCGATCGGTCCCATTAGCCGCTCATAACCTATCATCATGGTCCAGATGGTGTAGAAGGTGATCTCTGGCTGTAAGTCGGGTCGCATGGAACCATCTCGCACGCCATGCGATATCAATTGAATCCCAATTTTAGCCGGATCATGGTGGATTTCAAGCAGTTCATTGAAATTTGGGCTGTCAAGAATAAGTGGATCCATTAGCTTCCGTTTTTCTGGATCGTTAAACTGTGCCATTAACCCCATAAAGTTAAGAATGGCTTCATGGTACATCTTGTTTTCCGAAGAGAATGTAATGAATTGCTCGATCAGCATCGTGATCAGGTCAATCCCGGATTTCCCTTTGGTCTTTTGTGTGTCACGGAAGATGTCCTTTAACTGCTCATAAGCCTTTTTGGTAACTGCCATGTACAGGTCTTCCTTATTTTTGTAATAAAAATAAATCAGCCCTTTGCTCATTTTGGCCTGTTTCGCCACTTCATCCATTTTGGTGGAATGATAGCCTTTGGAAGCAAACAACTGGATGGCAGCCTCCAATATCTCCTTTTCTTTTTTCTGTCTTTCGTAAACTCCCATGGTACTAAAAAGTATTTGTGTTAAATAGGGTTTAAAGGTATTGAACTTTATTTAAAATTGATACTTTGTTGTTTAAAAAAGTGGAAAAAAATAGAAAATTTGATGATGACTATTTTTCAGTTAGATACATTACTTAACTGTAAACCAGTGTTTTACTGGTTGTGAGCGCAGGGGTCAATATGAAAGGGGCGATTAAAAAGTATAAGAGGCTGTCTCAAATGCACCCATATCGTAGCTATCGATAAGGTGTCATGAAGAGACAGCCTCCAGCATCATTAATTGATTATTTTAATGATAAAATAATTCTTTTTGCCTTTTTGGACGAGAAGGTATTTGCCTTGCAGGAGTTCCAGTCCTTCAGTGGTGGCTTGTGGATCAGAGAGCTTATTTTTGTTAATGCTCACGCCACCGCCTTGGATCATTTTACGGGCTTCACCTTTTGAATTAAATATAACGCCTTGGCCTTTATCACCGAGAAGGTCTAGGATGCCGGTCGTTTCTTTGTAGGCTTCCATGGTCAGTTCCACTTGGTCGACGCCTTCAAAAACCTGAAGGAAAGTACGTTCGTCCAATGCCGCCAAGTCCTCGGTAGAGGATTTGCCAAAAAGGATCGAAGAGGCTTTTACCGCCATTTCATACTCTTTCTCGGAATGGACCATAATGGTTATCTCTTTGGCGATTTCCTTTTGGAGAATTCTCAGGTGTGGTGCTTCCGCATGGTCCTTTTCCAGCTTTTCGATGGTTTCCTTGTCCAGCGTAGTAAAGATTCTGATGTACTTGGAAGCGTCTTCATCGGAGACATTCAGCCAAAATTGGTAAAATGCATAAGGAGAAGTCTTGTCAGGATCCAACCATACACTGCCGCCTTCTGTTTTTCCGAATTTGGAACCGTCTGCCTTGGTGATCAAAGGAACCGTTAGCGCATAGGCGCTGCCACCTTCTTTTCTCCTGATCAGTTCCGTACCTGTGACGATATTTCCCCACTGGTCAGAGCCCCCTAGCTGCATGGTGCAGTTTTTATTTTTCCACAGATGGTAAAAATCGTACCCCTGGATGAGCTGGTAGGTGAATTCCGTAAAGGAGAGGCCATTGCCTTCCTCAAGCCTTCGCTTTACGCTGTCCTTGGCCATCATGTAGTTTACGGTGATGTGTTTGCCCACGTCCCTGATAAACTCCAGGAATGAAAATTCAGCCATCCAGTCATAATTGTTTACCAATTCAGCTCTGTTCGCTTTATCATCCGCAAAGTTCAGGAATTTCCCAAGTTGCTTCTGGATACCCGCGATGTTGCTGTCCAGCGTTTCCTTGTCCAAGAGGTTTCGCTCGGCTGATTTGAAAGAAGGGTCACCGATCATGCCTGTGGCACCTCCCACCAGCGCGATTGGCTTATGGCCCGAACGTTGGAAGTGAAGAAGGGTCATCACGCCCACTAAGTGCCCTATGTGCAAAGAATCTGCTGTGGGATCAAAGCCCAAATAGGCTGAGGTAATGCCCTTATTTAGGTGTTCTTCCAATTCCGGAGTCATGTCCTGGACCATGCCTCGCCATCGCAGCTCTTCAATAAAGTTGTTCATTGTATCTTTGAGTGTTTTCAATCTAACGTAAAGCTGCAAAGATAGCGTTTATTGAGAGAAAGTAAATTAAAGGAACACAGATAACGGAGCCATGCCCCATAAAAAATCATTCTATCCTAAGAAGTCCAAGATGCAGCCGTATTTATGGCATTCATCCTTCCATTTTGCATGTTAGAAGACAGGGGATTTCTAGAGGGATGGTTACCGAGCTGCTAAAAGGAAGTGTTAAATTTAGATTTGAAATAAATTAGGGATTTATTTCACTAGACGAGTTTATTCTTTGATCTTTTTTTTAACTTAATTGAAGCGTTTTTAGCATGGGGATTGACCCATTTTTGACATATTTTCTTACTTAATATAACCTATATGAGCACCTTTAGAAGTGAATTGATCATAGAAGAAAACCCAACAAAAATCAATAAAGAAGCCAAGATCATGTCACTGGGTTCAGGATTTTCATCGATGATGGCCCAGAACCTCCGGCAATATGGACTGGATGTCATCAGTAATCCCTTTGGTCGAATATATAACCCTATAAGCCTTTTTCAACATATCGAATTATTGGGTAAACACACTGAACTGGATGCTTCCTTACTGACCGAGTATGAAGGAAACTGGAATCATTTTCAGTACAATTTTTTAAGGAGGCAAGCTTCCGAAGGGGAGCTGATGGAGAACATTAAAAAGCAGGTGGATACCATGCAAGAGCGCTTTAAGAAGCAGGAGTTTTTAATGATCAATTTGGGGACAGCCTATGTGTTCAGACACCTGGAATCCAAAAAAGTGGTGGCCAATTGTCACAAGGCTCCTCAAGAGCAGTTCGAGAAAGAACTGCTGACACCGGACAAAATACTAGAAGCCTTTAGGCATATTTATCCGCAGCTGAACCATATCAAAAACATTATTTTCGTGCTCAGCCCGGTGATGCACACCAAGGATACGATTACATTGAACTGTGTCAGCAAATCGGTTTTACGTGTGGCCATACACCAGATTGTCAATGAATTTCCAGAAGTGAAATATTTTCCTGCTTACGAATTACAAATCAGTGATTTGAGGGATTATCGTTTTTATGAACGTGACCTGTTGCAACCCAATGATCTGGCCATTGAATACATTACGTCTAAGTTCAATGAGGCTTATTTTGAGCCAAAATTATTGGAAGCTGCCAGTAAGATGGATGATATCCTCCAAACACTGAACAATTTGCCCTATAATCCCCAGAGCAGGGATTATGTTTTTGAAGTCAACCAAGCGATCAGCAAACTAAAGCAGCTGGATAATTTCTTGGATCCCCGAAAAGCTGTAGAGCAGCTTGAAAGCAGGTTAAAGCGGGAGTAAAACGCTACGGCCAGCCTAGTTCATCATGGCTGGTTTTATTTCCTTTCCATCACCAAAACCAATTTATCATTTCGGGGGCTTACAGCGATGCGGCTGATGGCCCCATAGCCCGGCATGGATACGGCGGCGATTTTTTCCCATTCCATGCTTTTGTTGATCTTCTTGATGAAGAGTTCTTGTCCCTGTGCCATGATAAGGGTGTTTTTGTCGATCCAGGTGAAATCATCCCCTTGACCGAGGGCCACACCGTGGTTGCCTGCTACTTTTTCTTCAAGGTCATATGACTTGATTTCAAAGGTTTCCTTTCCATTGAGCACCACACTGGTCCCTTTATCGATATAGGTGATTTCGCTTGTTTTAGGCCTTGTTTGGATGCAATTTCCTACGTTCTCGGCCAATTCGGCCACCTGTTCACGACTATAGGGATAAACCAGTTTATTGGGATCTCCCAAAAGGCTCATGGCAGCGATGTTATCGTACCATGCATAATAGGCGACTGGTGATAGGTCATCATAGAGCAGTTCAGGCTCTCCAAAATTGATCGGATAAAGCCACAGCCGCTGGGTACTGTCCTCTTCCACGGTCACAGCAGAAATATACTGCCCACAATCTGTCAAACGCGGTGAGAACTCACTTTTGCTCGTGGTCCTTGTCATGTTCATGAATTCTTCTGTGTCAAAGCTGTACACGATGATATCACTGTTACCGTTTTCATCGATCGATGAAAAGGCCACTTGGTCGTTATTGATGAAGGAAGGTTGGTTGTCATAGCCTTCACGGTCCGTTAATTTCTGGGCACTTCCCGGAATGATGCTGAAGTTGCCAAACAGCTTTTTGGTCTCGAGTAGGATCAGGTCACAGGAGGATTGTGCACGTGCAAAAACTCCAGTTCCTAAAAAAAATAGCAGGCAAAGCGCGTATTTCATCTTTTCGTTTTCAATGGGTTTAAACTGTTTAAAAGCTAAAATACAAAAGGAAAGTGGTTTTGACGAACTGGTGATCATTATTTCTCAAATGATCATTCGCGCTTTTAAGGCTGTATTTTACACCTGTGCCGGTTTTCGGGGGATATTTGCACATCCATGAAGTGCCCCAAAATAGTCGAAACAGGTAAAACCTGAGCGCGACCTATTTTTAGTATTAAAAACGTCAATGAACCCTTTTTGGGAGGGTGTGGGTTTGAAAATGTGTGGCAAACCCCAAATACTAAGACTGGCACGACTCCCACCCCTAAATCTCTCCCTAAGCCTCGCAGTGACGTTTTTTTTCCACCTGAAATTTAAAGCTTCTTTTAAAGAAACATGAGCATGAGTGGATCAGCAGGTAAATGCCTCCAGTAATACTTTGAAAGTCGCATACCAGATAGGTTGACTTTTTGGGTAGAATCGGGGATACCTATCTGCTTAATATTTATCTTTAGGAGATTGGGAGTATTCCAAGATGAAAGACTGTACCTTGTCGATAAACCATCCAACCAAAAGTGTTCGGAATCGATCGTTTTTTGTTCGGTATTGACCAATTTTAAAGAGGTAAAAGGGGCTCTATGCTTAATTGAGCTGCATTTTGGTAACTGGCATCCTTTTAGTATTTGTATGGACACATGATATCAATAAGGAAAATACAAGCAAAATTACCCTTAGAGCTATTGTTTTGGATTGCTGCTTTGGTGGGCATCATGTTTATCGACCCAAATTCAGCGCACCATTTTACCCTTTGTCCCCTCAGCATGGCGGGGATCGAATGGTGCCCGGGATGTGGATTGGGAAGAAGCATGAAGCTGTTTGCCTTAGGAGAATTCCGGCAATCGTTTCAGATGCACCCGATGGGAGCATTTGCCTGGGCAGTAATTCCTTATAGGATATTTGAAATCATAAGACAACTAAAAACTAGACTTAATTATGGCTAATGTATTAAAGCACCTTCCGGAGTTGGAAGGAATGGAATTGGGCTATATCCAAGGGATCCTCAAAAACATGGACGATGAGCAAGCGGGGCTTTTTGCCCAAGTATACCGAGCGAGAAGAAAAGACAGCCAGATGGTATTGATCTTGGCACTTTTGGGATTCTTCGGGTTTGCGGGACTTCACCGGTTTGTTTTGGGACAAATTGGCCTTGGTATTCTATATTTCTTTACGCTAGGACTATGCTGGATCGGTACCATTGTGGATTTGGTCAATTATAAAAGCTTGGCCTATGAATATAATATCAAGGTGGCGCATGAGACCCTTTCCATGATGTCTTATAGCGCAGAAAATACAAGTACCCATGAACCAAAATCCAATACTGATGAAGCATAACTGGATAAACCAAGTGGCGGCCCTGATCTTTGGGGCTGCACTGCTCAGTGCTTGCTCGTATTCCGGGAATATGACTGTCGTTTCAGACATCGAAGAGGTGTTTGATGGTGTACAGTCGGTTGAAATTTACGGTGGCCCTCTTGAGGTAACCTATGAAGGAAGGGCTGGTGTCACGGAAGTGTCATTAAATGCATACCTGGAATCAAATAACCCAGAAGGAGTGGAGATTCACTACGAAATGGAAGGAGACCGGTTGGTCATCGAGTGGGATCAGCGAGAGGGCTTCGGCAGCTGGGGCAACCATAGAAACAAAGGCTTCATTAGTGTCATCGGGCCAAAAGAAATGGCACTTAAGGTAAAAGGCGGGTCTGGAGTCGTCAATGTTTCCAATGTGATCCATGATGAAGTGAATATTTCTGCCGGCTCAGGAAGGGTGAATGCTTCAGACCTGGAGGTGGACGATATGCGTCTTACAGTGAGCTCAGGTAGATTAGAGGGAAAAAACCTTAAAGGAAATGTTACCGGAAAGGTTTCTTCTGGTCTGATGGAGCTACATGGCGTGGAAGGAAATGTCGATGCAGTAGGAAGTAGTGGAAAGATCGAAATTTCCGATGCTACAGGTAAAGTCGATGTCAAAATCACCTCTGGAAAAATCGAATTGCGAAACATTGGTGAGCTGGGCAAACTGATCGGCTCTTCAGGAAAGATTGATGCGGAGGAATCAGGCTTGAGTGAAAATACTGAAATTAAATTTAGTTCTGGAGCGATCCATATCCAGACCTCCGATGATCTGAATGACTACAATTATGAACTTCGGGCAAGCAGTGGAAGTGTCCGTGTCGGTAATCAGCGAAGTGGAAATAGTTTGCACGTCAATAACAATGCTTCCCAAACGGTGCACGGCGCGGTGAGCTCTGGAAGTATCAGTATTGAGAATTAATTGGAATAGTATTTTCTAATCATTATAGATAAAAAGCACCCCTTGAGGTGCTTTTTTCAATTGCCTTTGTGCTGTTTATACTATTGTAGGCGTTAGGTTCTGTAAAATATTGCATATCAATAGGTTGTTAGAGGTGTTTTTGTTATTTTAATTCATTCATTAACAACTAAACCTTTAACGCTTATGTCATTTATTTGGTGGATTATTTTTGGCTTGATAGCCGGAGCATTGGCAAAATGGATTATGCCCGGTAAGGATCCGGGAGGCTTTATTGTTACCATCTTGATCGGTATTGGAGGTGCCTTCGTGGGAGGTTATATCGGCCGGGCTTTGGGCTTTGATAGTGCCGGAGGAAGTGGTTTGGGTTGGGGGCTGATTTGGGCCATCATCGGAGCCCTGATCATTCTCTATATTTGGAAAAAATTTATTGCCCCTAATTTCTCAAAATGACAAAAAGGGCCGTCTCATAAGTAGTCGTTTTAATATTGAGGGAAGTTACTTTCCTCAATATTAGTTTGATAAATCTTATGAGACAGCCCTTTCTTATGAGTTCTTGATTACACCCTTCGTTATGCTCAGGTCAGGAAATAAAAAACGGCAAGCAATTCCTAAAAAGGGAATCTATGATAGCTGGTTAGCTACAACCTACCAACTACCAAATACTGAAACACCGTATTTCGTACTTTGCCGCTTCCCAAGTTTAATCATGAAAGGGAGTTCCTCCCCAACTTTGCCACTTGATTCTTTTTACCTGATCCTTACTCGCCACCATAGAGTGCTTTCCCTGCCTCTTCATACTTGTCGCCTTTTTCCCATGCCGGTTTTTCTTCAGTGTTGGCAATTTTCTCCGCCGTCAGCAGGTAAGCTTTCCAATACTTCATAGCATAGTCCAAGTCGAAATTATCTACCTGGTCGGCAGCTTGATGATAGTATTTCATGATTTCTTCATCAAAAGCGGTAAAGCCTAAACTGAACGTGGGAGCTGGGATGCCTTTTTTGGCAAAGTTTACATTGTCCGAGCGATCGTAGAGTCCTTGCTCTGGGGATGGATCGCCTTTTGCAGACAGGCCATATTCATCCACGGCCTCATAAATCAGATAATCAGCCGTCGTCCTACCCAGTCCAATGACCGTGATAATACTGGTGTCATTGTATCCGCCGTTATCGATATTCAAGTTATAGATGATTTTCTCTAAGGGAACCAAAGGGTGCTCCGCAAAGTGTGCCGATCCCAAGAGTCCTTTTTCTTCAGCAGTCCATGCACATAGTAAAATCGATCGCTTTGGCGGGTTTTCGGCAAAGTACTTGGCCGCGTTGATGATGGCTACTGTGCCGACAGCATTGTCCCGGGCACCATTATAAATGGAATCTCCCTGGCTGTTTGGCGTGCCCACTCCAATATGATCGTAATGGGCAGAAAGCATCACAAATTCATCCTTTAAGGTTTCGTCCGTTCCTTCCACCACGGCCACGATATTGTTGCTGCTGATGGCTTTATTGTCTTTTCCTTTAATCGCCACTGCCGCCTGCTCAATTTTGCCTTCATCAATGGATTTGATAAGTTCTCCATTCAGGTCTTTTGCCCAAATGTAAGGGATACCGGCGTCTTCGGGCTCTTGGTTATCTGCCAACATGAGTTGCGGTTTATTTAAGTATCCCATTAATAATGGCCAAGGGGGATTCTGGAGATTGTACATCTCTATCAGGCCCACAGCACCTTTTTCCGTGGCCAGCGCCAATTTTTTCCTTCCTGCCGCAAACAACTGAGAAGGTCCCATTTTTTCGGGCCCACCCACACGAACAACCAGGATTTTTCCGGCCACATCCTTACCTTCCAAATCACTTTCCAGTCCATAGCCGGCCACCACCATTTCATAATCACCTTCCAAAGATTCTCCGTCCAGCACCAGCATGGATTCTCCTTGTATCAATGCAGTCTCACCAAGTGTTATTTCTCCAGATTTTGGTGGAGCGGAAAGCCGCAAAGGAACCGCTTGATAGTAATTGTTTTCGGCATCAATGGGAGTAGCACCGTATTTCCGGAATTGTTCTGCGATGTACCTGCCGGCAATGTTGATTTCTGGTCGGGCGGCATCTCTTCCTTTGAGTTCATCGGCTGCCAAGTACCGGAAATGCGATATGGCTTCCTTTTCTTCAATGGACGTATCAATAAGGGCTTTTTGGCCATTGGAGGAGAAAGGCAGAAGCATCAGGCCTACCATCGTGGCATGGATAAAATGGTTCTTCATAAGCTAGTCTAACGTTATATTTAGTATAAAGATAGGCTTTTTTTTCCCACAATGGGAAACCTTCGTGATGGGATCATGTGGGGGACCTAGTACCCAGCGAGTCTTAATCCTCTAACCCGCATAAGGGAAAATTAAACCAGGGATTTCCAACCAAATGTGGTGACGATTTTTTCAAAGTAATCGGGTAGGGGCGCCGTCACCAGTACAGGTGCACCGGTGATCGGGTGATCAAAGGCGGTGGACCGAGCATGCAAGAGCATGTGGTGCATGTGAAAGTGCATTCTGAAAAACCGGTTTTGACGGTTGTCCCCATGGGTGTTGTCGCCGATGATGTAGTTTCGCTCATGCGCAAGGTGTCGTCTGATTTGGTGCATACGTCCGGTCAGGGGGTGCGCCCGAACGAGCGAATAACGGCTGGTGTCATGACGTGGGGAGCTTTGGAAAGGTATCTCCACTTGGCCAATCCGTTCATATTCCGTTTGCGCTTCCTGGAGTTCCTTTTTGAGGTTTTTGCGCAAGGGATAATCGATGATGCCCTTAGCCTCTTTGGTATAGCCCCGAACTACAGTGAGGTAGGATTTTCGGATGTTCTGGTTGATAAATTGCTCCTGAAAGGCCGGAACCACGTCGGGGTTTCGGGCAAACCACAATACTCCTGAGGTAGGCCGATCGATTCGGTGGAGTGGATAAACATGATGTCCCATTTGGTCTCGCAGTACTTGCATGGCATATATCGGGTCATCGTCTTTTGCAATACTGGAACGGTGGACCATAACGCCAGCGGGCTTGTTTACGGCGATGTAATGTTCGTCTTCAAAGAGGATTTCAAGTTCAGTCATGCTCTAATGATAAAAGTGCCTTTCAAGCTAGGCAAGAAAGGCACTGTTTTTAGCTATTGGAGAATAATCCTTAGATTTTTACCCACGCTTGTTTTTGGTTGCTTTCAATGATTCTCTCACAAATCAACAATTCCCTGTAACCATCTTTGAAAGTCGGGAAGGAAGGATTTTCTGGTTGTTTTCCTGCTGCGACGGCGGCATAGACCTCCTTGAACATTTGTTTGGAGGTATCGGGAAATCCTTCGTTGTGGCCACCGGGAAAGCTGATCAGTCCCGCTGCTTCAGGGGTGAAAAGTGCCGGGTCTTTCATCAGTTGCTGGTTAGGGCTTTCACGTTTTCCTATCCACATTTCATTTGGTCGTTCGGAGCACCACTCAAAATTGGACTTCGACCCTGCGATTTCAATATTCAGGCGGTTTTTCCGTCCTGCATTTACTTGGCTCACCGTTACCGATCCTTTATTGCCATTGTCAAATCGCAGCAGGACGGTGGCATGGTCCTCTGTATTGATAGGCACTTCTTCATAGTCTGATTCTTGGAGCATTTTACCAGAGTATGTCTCAATCGGCTTCAAAGGTTTCAGCCTGGTTTTGTGTACGGTGCTGAAATCCGCCATGACCTCTGTGATCTTGAGTCCCGTGACATACTCCGTAAGGTCCAATAAATGGGAACCGATATCTGCAATGGCCCTGGAATCACCTGATTTGTCCGGCTCGAGCCTCCAGTTATAATCGGTGTTGAGGTAAAGCCAGTCCTGCAAGTAGGAGCCCATGATACTGTAAATATCTCCCAATTCACCATTTTCCCGCATGGTTTTCATCTGACGGACCATGGGGTAATACCGTAAATTGAAGTGCACTGCATTTACCAAGCCTTTTTCTTTGGCCAAGGCTACCAGCGCTTCTGCCTCGTCGATTTTGGTGGCCAAGGGTTTCTCACAAACCACATGTTTTCCGGCTTCCAGTGCGGCCTTGGATTGGTTGTAATGAAGGAAGTTAGGCGTACAGATGTGGACGACCTCGATTTCCGGTTGCTTGAGCATTTCCTCAAAAGTAAAGGCTTGGGGAATTCCTAAAAGTTTTGCCTTTTCCTCAGCCAATTCCTGGTTTACTTCACAAAGCGCAATCACTTCAATGTTTGGGATTCTTCGTAGGGCTTCCAAGTGCGCAGGTCCGATAAAGCCGGTACCTACAATGGCTGCTTTGATTGTTTTTGTCATGATAATAGGTTTTCTATAGGTTTTTGTATGAAAAGATGACCAATAAAGATAGAGTTATGGAATGGATTTTCAAATTTTACCAAGCTGTGAATTGGGGATCAAGCCATATTTCTAAGGGCGGAAAAAAACGTATTGCCACAAGTGTGTTAAATGCATGAAGCCCTTTTTTCCATTTTTTCTATCGCATATTTCGTCATACTTAGCCTTACCTGCAAAAAGAATTTTCCTAGCTCATCCTTTTCGGTCCGCGGCGGCAGCTTCCCAACCTATGATGGCTTTTTTTCTGAGCGTTCCCCACATGTATCCCCCAATTACTCCCGATGCTTGGATGACGCGGTGACAGGGGATCAGAAAGGCGACCGGATTGCTGCCAATGGCCGTGCCAACTGCCCTGGCTGCTTTGGGCTGGTGAATGTGTTGGGCGACGTGGCCGTAAGTGCTGAGGTTCCCTTGAGGGATTTTCAAGAGACATTCCCATACTTTAAGCTGAAAATCAGAGCCTTTTAGATGAAGTTTGATTGTGTCCATCTGGTGCCAATCCTGATGGAAAATTTTCATGGCCTCGTGATGATGAGGGGAGGGCTGTTTGGTAAATGTAGCCTTGTGGAATTGGGAATGAAGGTGCTGGAGGGCATGATCATCATCTTCCACAAAGCTCAAATGACATATCCCTTTTGCGGTTGCCGCCACCAATGCCCTGCCAAATGGTGTCGTGAAGAATTGGTAATCGATGCCCAAATTTTCTCCCCCATTTTTATATTCCCCTGGCGTCATGCCTTCAATGTTCACAAACAGGTCATGTAACCGCCCAGTGCCGGAAAGTCCCGTTTCCAGTGAAGCTTCCGATAGGGTAGAAGCAGGCTGGCTGAGGATTTTTTTGGCATGGCCGATACTGATGTACTGCAAGAATTTTTTTGGACTTACTCCGGCCCATTCGGTGAAAATCCGCTGGAAATGATAGGGGCTGAGATGGACAGTATCCGCTATTTCATCCAGCGTTGGCTGTCGCTGGAAATTGTTTTGCAGGTAGTTTAGCGCTTCCGCAACACGCTTGTATGTGATGATTTCCTGGTCTTTCATGCGATATTGGTTTGGTCAGGTTAAGCCCGGATTATGCCTTAGCCTATCGGTTGCGACCTGATACTGCTTCAAAATCAGTCACTTCGCTGCTGTTTCGATTCTACCTAGCGGCAGCGGGCTCACCATCCGCCGCGGTGGATGCCTCAATCTCCAAACAGCCTGGTTTTTTGGCAGTTTCAGCGCTCACCACGATTACTAATACATAAACTGGGTTAAAGATAGCGGGAAGACGTTTAGGATACCACCCGAAAATTGCGGAATGTGGGAGCAGCTACTAAAATTGGGACTGTTAGTCCAATGGTGAAACGGTTACCAGTTTCCTGCGGTTACTTCCCGGCCATTTTATGCATAATATATTCGGACATAATAGGCTCCAAACCGCATTTTCTGAATTCCATGGCGATTTGGCCCCTGTGGTAGGTGGTATGGTTGATGACCTGAAAAAGTAAATCGCGAACAGGATGGTTGAAGACTTGATTTCCCCTTAATTGATAGGATACTTTTTGGTCTACCTCCATGTTGGAAAGAATGGCGAGGCTGTTTTCCAGATTTTCCTTGTCCAGGGAGTTAACCTTCTCCAGCGAATGCACATCCCAAGGCTTCATCAGGGGAGTAGACTGCATGATTTTGGCATTTCAGATGTGATGGGCATTGATGATATGGGACATCAGGAGATGAGAGCGTTCTGAAGCCATTTTCGGGTGTTTATGTAGCGCCAAAATGATCCGTTGGTTTTGGGTAAAACCATAATCAAAAAGTTCTTTGAAAAATACGCTTGTCTCCATCGTATCGTAAAAAAAGAGGCTGTCTCCATTTGGGATGAGACAGCCTCAGGTGTATTTCGTTTATTCTTCTTCCAGTTCCCTGTAAGCCATGATGCCGCCCAAGACATTTCGTACCTTGGTGTATCCTTTGGTTTCCAGGAATTTTTTGGCGTTTGCACTTCTGGCGCCTGATCGGCAGTGCACGACCAATTCCTGGTCTTTATATTCTTCCAGCTCATCCAAAGAAGCAGCCAATTGACCCAAAGGGATGTTCAGGGCTCCTAGGTTGTCTTCTTCGTATTCCCATTCTTCCCTAACGTCTACAAACGGGAATTCCTCTTTATTGTCTAATCTTTCCTTTAGTTCTTCTACCGTAATGTCTTCCATAATCTCTATTTGACTAAAATTCTTATTAATTGCGGGGAGTTGTTTTTCCAGGCCTTGATCAGGTAAACTCCCTTTCTGTTGCTCGTAAAATTAAGGAATTTGCCATTTTCTGCCTCACTGATATCGATTTTTATTTCCCTGCCAAAGGTGTCGAAAAGCTTAACGGCTTCCACGTCGCCTTCTAGGAAAATCTTATTGTTTTCCACTGGGTTGGGATAGGCCTTGATCAACGAGGCTGCTTCCGGAGTTTCTGGAGGCAATGGCGCTTCAGTTTGGAGGTGAGGCCTGATCATCAGGGAGCCGATTACCTGTTCACTGGGCGCCCAAGAGCCTGAAATATTATACTGCACATCCGAGGAAGTATCGTTTGATTTGTCCAAACCAATATGAACAAAATCATTGGTAAATTGTCTGTAGCCGATATAGAATTCTCCTTCCACTTGGATGGCCGTGTCGAGTGGAAACTTGGTGAAGTCTTCCAATCTATCTTTGGGTTGGATAATAACTTCTTTGGCGAACACCGGTTCTGAATCCAATGAGGACCAAATTAAAAGATCGACTGCGGTGCCAGCTTGCGCTGGATTGGTGAAATTGATACTGAGCGCATTGACGAATGCAGGCAGGGAAGTGTTAAATTTTATCGCCACCATCCCTGATCGTTGGTTGATTCCTGCGGCATAATCTACCGTTCCCCTGTCATAGGCATAATAATCCCTGATGGGAATGGTGGTCCTGGCCGTATCATTGACCCGGAAATCCACTTGGCTATGGTAGGTGGTGTCTTCAGCAGAGATTTCATCCACCAGCAAACCATCCCCTGAGCTGAGGTACACGATGCTTTCCAAGTCAAATGCTTCTTCTCGCTCTTGCTGCATCAGCGCAGTAGGGAGGCCACTGGCAAAATCCCTCCGTTCATTGGCGAGTGGTACAGGGTTGAAAGGGGTGTCGGTATTGAGCACCATGAACGGTTCTTGGCTGCTTTTGTCCCGAATGGCCGCTGAATATTCCATGGCCCTAAAGCGGTTGTTCAAATTGTAAAACTGATTGCCAATGGCGGTCAATAATGTATCGGAAAGGACGTTGAATTCATATAAAGGCAAGGCAGTGTATTTCCCCAAAAAGCTGCTGTTAAGCTGGGTTAGTGCCCGATCAGGGTAATATTGGTCACTGGCGGATCTGTTTTGGTTTAAATACACATAATCGATTAGCCAACTGTCAAAAGGCCCAACCATCCGGCCGGAACTTTGAAAGAGCATTTGAAATTGGCCATGAAAATATTCTTCGGTAAGGGGGAAGAGCTCCTGTTGAAAGGGCTGAATGCTGTCTCCTCCATATTGGGTCCAGATGATATTCCAATTGCCCAAACTGTCCAAAAACGATAACTGAAGAAAGTCGTCTGCATCAGGGATCTCAGCATTGCCGCCTGCCTGCCAAAAGAAGCTGAGGTACGTGCTGCCTTTTGCTTCTTCGTCAAGCCCTGAAAGGTCAATTGGCCTGGAGGTAAGGTGATCGGTTAGGTTTACTTGGCCAATATCGGTACTGTACGGTTGGCCGTTTGATTTGGTTCCGTCCAGGAGTACAACACCCAAGGAGGGCGCATCTACTCCGCCATTAAGCGAAACAATAGCCCCGTTGGTTTCCCATTTGGTACTGTCTAAAAAGCCACCGGAAAAATCATCCCAAAAAGGCAAATCCAAGGTGTCTGCTAACAGCCTGGCATTGGCCTGATGCTGCTTATGGGCAGTATACTCTTGCCGATTGACACTAAGCTGGCGCAGCTGACCAAAAGCGCATTGGGCGAGGCCCAATAGCCCACATAAAAAAAGACACAACTTGGCGAAATTTGCTTTCATTTAAAAATCATTCTCTGTAGCTCCAAGTTCCGATACCCATACATCTACCAGTTCTCCTGTTTTGGCTTCTATCCCGGAAGGAGGAAGCTGTTTGACAATGGTACCTTTGGGTACGGTATCTGTGGTAACGAAGTTTACCCTGCCCATTCGTAGCCCTGAACCCACGATCAAAAACTCAGCCTCTTCCTCTTCCATTCCGATAAGGTTAGGGATGGACAAGCTCTGCTTACCCAGGCCATCGCCCACTACCAAATCGATTTGGGAACCTTTTGGTATTTCGAAACCCTCTTGGATAGACCTTCCATGAAATTTTTGCTCTAAAACTACATTTTGACCAATGTCTGGTACATAGATGATCTCACCTCTTAACAGGCCATAGTTAGAAAGGACTTCTTGGGCATTTTTTAGAGGACTATTAACCAAATTGGGCATTTTTATGAGTGGGGCGTTTTCTGCATTCAGTGTGATATAGATTTTGCGGTCTTGTTTCACCTTGGCACCCGGTCTGGGGTTTTGCTTGAGCACGGAAAGTGGCTCGGCATCTGCCACAAAGCCACTGTCAGGGGTGATTTCATAACGCAAATCGCGGGCTTCCAAGTAACTTTCTATTTCATGATAGCTAAAATTTTCCAGATCGGGAACCGTTACGGTTTCCCCATGATTGGTGTAGCCTGGCAAGTAAACTTGAAAGAAAATAAATAATACGGCAAATAAAAGTCCCAATATCACTGCTAGATGGATCAGAACCCTTTTGGCACCTTGCTTAAAATTGCTCATCGACGATTTTCTAAATTTTTATTCTTATGTAAAGGTAATTTTAATTTTTTCTCCATGGAATGATTTCTTCCATAAATAGCATGCTATACCATAATAAACGTGCCAGAAATGTGCGTATTAGTAGCTGATGTGAAATAGAATCAAGGGGCAAAGTGAAAAAGGAAGGCATCATGCCATATCACGGACGCGTATTCGTTATATCGCGGATCATGCGGAAAAGTTTGGGGAAGTGGCCGTCCGTTCAAGGATTGCCCCCAGTAAGTGGTAAAGTGTCAAATAGGCGGTAGGGGATTATCCTACAAGGCAGCTATCCATCCATGCCGCTAACACTCCCATTTTTAGGCCGATGGAAGCAGCCTATCATCTTTACAATACTTCTGTAAATGTGTCAATATTCATCCCTCCAAAAATATGGCTTGACCCCGTAAAGTTCGGTCACGAAATACTCAAGACTCAATTCTTAATGTAGGAATGGCGTCATTTATCTTGACCAATTCCCACGGTGAGCAAAAACAGTCTTTCAATCAGGGGGGTATGGCCAAGTAGGGTAGATCCAGGCATGGATGATCGCCCAAGAGCGATCATCCACCACTAACCTTTTATCGAATAATCAGTCGCTTGGTGAGCGAAAGCGTTTCACTCTGGATTTTAATGATGAATATGCCCTTGGCAAATAGCTCCGAACTGAAGGAATAGGTTTGGTTAAGGGTGCCGGGGTAAACCACATCATGCGCCACTTGGCCACTGGTGCTGACAATTTGGATACGAACATCTTCCCGCTGAGGGAGGTTAAAGGCCAAGTTGAAAATACTGGTGGCCGGATTAGGGTATAAAACGGCATCTCCATCCGAGGGGTAAACCGGGTTTGGATTATCAGAAAGGAACAATTCGATGTTGTCCAAGTAAATGGGCTGTGTGTTTTCCGTGCCATTCTCCAAGACAAATGCAATCCTTACTTTTTCACTGCCATCCCCAGTAAATTCGGAGAGATCAACAAATTCCTTTACAAATTCATTGGGGGTATTGGGATTAACAGGACTATCTCCAGTGATGGTGTTCAGGGTTTCCCCCTCATAGATGGCCACTTGCTGCCCAAAGGTATTGCCACCGTCCAAACTCAGCATCACTTTTAGCCGCGTGTTTCCGGTAATTCCACTTGCCGCCCGGTCAAAGAAAATACTGGCCCTGCTAGTATTGCTCAAATCCATCAGTGGTGATCCCAGCCAATAGGTGTTGCCATTGGTTTGTGTTTGAAGGACCGCCAAGTTGTCGTTTTGGCCCCCGTCTTTTGTGACCACTTCCCAAGCGGTCTGCCCATTTTCGGGGTTGACGGTGACCCAAGGATCCAGTTCGGGCAGGTTATCAAAATATTGTCGCCAAGGAACAGCGACCGTGGCTGCGTCTTGATAAAAGTAGCGTTCTAATTCCTGCAAATTGCTGGCATTCTGGTCGTAATTAGGGGAGTGAAAACGGTATTCCACTCCATTTAATTCATCCCTGAGCAAAGAGGGGAGTTCGAGGGCTACCTGTTCGCCCGGAGCAATGTCCATGTCTTCCAGTGTCAAGAGGGATTGAGCAAAACCGTTTAGCACACGGTCTACCAATAAGGTGTTAATGGCCAATTGCCCCGTATTGGTCAGGTGGATCACATCGTTTTCCTGGCTTCCATCTGGCAAAGGTGAAGGACTGGCCAGCTCGTCCAAGGTATAGCTGTAATTGGTCGCTTGGTTTGGATTGAGGCGGATGTCTTTTAAATATAGGTTGTTCCCAAATCCATTGATGGTGATGAATGCTATCCTGATATTGCCTTCGTCGGCATAAGGGCTAAGGTCCACTACTTCCGTTCGGAAGTTACGCTGTGAGGAGGGAATAAATTCTGCCGTGGAGGCTGTGGCTGTTTCAAGACGCTCTTGGGACTTCTGATAAGGAGGATTGATAAAATCAAAGGTGTTACCACAATCTGTGGATATGCCGATGATCAACTGGTCATCCAATCCCGTTTGTGGGTACCGCGCATAAGCCATGTCAAAAACCAGCTGTGCATCAGGGAACTGTGCAAGGTTAATCTGCGGCGAAATCAGGTAATCTGTGGCACCACTAGTTTCATAATTATAAAAATTCAACCGAAGTGCCTCGACTGATTGGCCGTCCAAGGTTAACGGTTGGGTTTCCCACGTAAGTGCCTCATCTTCATTTTTCACTGTCCATACGGAATTGAAATCCCCTGATGAATAGGTGTAAGGTAACGATAAATTGGGCTGTATGACGGGGGAGGTAGCGCGGGTATTATTAGTGCTGTTTTCATCCGCGCCGCCATTGACGGATACGATCTCTGCCACAAAATTATTGCCTGAAGGAGCCACCTGTATGGAAGCAAAGGAAAGGGTGTCAGCATCTCCCTGGTCAAGGTCAAGGCTGAATGACTTTTGTTCCAATACCTGGCCATTTAGGCGAATGGCCACTTCAGCACTTGTAAGGGAATTGGTCCCTGCGTTATAAACACTTATTTGCGGTGTAATGGTGGTCGAGCAGATATAATCTTTAGGATCAATAACGGTTTCAATCGCAAGGTCATGAGCAAAGATTTGGGGATCCTGGGTTGCACGGTTATTGATCAGGGAAACCCTTCGAGGGCTGTTGGCGAGGACCACATTCATCCTTTCCAGCTGTCCTTGGGTGAACAGGTTCATGCAGGCGTCCGGGGTATAGTCCATGTAGTTTTGGATCATGTCCAAGTTGCCACAGGTGGCCCGGTCCGTTTGGCAATTACTATTGGGTCCGTTTTGGTCAGGAGTGTCGTTGACGAAGTCATCCACATCACACCCGCCATCACCCCAGATATGTCTTAGTCCAAGGAAATGGCCTATTTCATGAGTGGTGGTTCGGCCCTGAGAGGCATTTATGGCGCTTCCTCCTTCACCAAAATATTCATAATCAATGGTTACCCCGTCGGTTTCTTTGGCAGTAGGAGGAAAGTTAAGCCCGTCCAAATCAGATAAAGGGAAAGTAGCATAACCTAAGTTAATGGAAGTCAATGGGGCGACCCATATGTTTAAATACTCTTCAGAATTCCAATAGGAAAGTTGGCTGAGCCGTGGAGCATCGGATTGGTCATATTCTGATTGGCTTCCCTGAACCCTTACTATTCCATTGGTGGGCAAACCTCTGGGATCCTGCTTGGCCAGAACAAATTGGATGTTGGCGTTGGCGGCTACAGGCTGGAAGGCTGTCAGGGTATTGGCTGCATCTGGATTGGTGCGGTTATAATCTTCGTTAAGGATGCGGATCTGCGCTTCGATCTGCTCAAGTGGGATGTTGGCACCTTGGCCAAGTGGTTCTCCATTATGGATCACGTGCACGACCACAGGAATGAGCCGAACTTCATCCATTGTCGTCCTCAGGTTGGCACTTTTGCGGTCTTGGATTTTATCTTCCATCCAAGCCTCAAAATATTCCTTCGAGCCAAAAATCCCTAAAGCTTCCATTTGTTTCTGCTCCATCAGGGGAGCAGTGCACTTTTCAAGGGGGACTTGGGAGGAAGTGTTTAAGGAAGGCGTCAGCAGCTGCTGGGCAAAAAGTGTTGCACTATTTATAAATAACAAAAAGGATAGTACCAACCCTATCCTTAAAATCAGTATTATCCTTTTCATTAAAAACGGCTTCTGTCTAAATTTTACTCCGAAACGGAAATATTGATGGCTTCTACTCGGTTAATTTCCGGAATGGCTTTTTTGACCGCTTCTTCCACACCGGCCTTCAGGGTCATGGTGGACATCGGACAAGAGCTGCACGTTCCGGTAAGTTCTAATTGGAGAACCATTTCATCCGTAAGGTCTACTATTTTGACATTGCCACCATCTGCTTCTAGGTACGGACGAATGGTGTCCAATGCTTTTTCTATTTTTCCAATGAGTGCTGTTTCCATTTTTTCTATTAGGTATTTACCTGTACTACCTTGGTTTTACTTTTTTCTGCATTTCGGATGGCGACTTGTCTGGCCATGGCCTCGGCCAAATCAGAAAATGCCTTTTGTGTAATGCCTTCTTTCAGCACGGCAGGATAGCCGGTATCTCCACTTTCCCTAATGCTCTGTACAATAGGGATTTCTCCCAAAAAGGGTACTTCATGCTTCCTCGCCAATCGCTGCCCGCCTTCTTTACCGAAAAGGTAATACTTGTTTTCCGGTAACTCTTCAGGTGTAAAATAAGCCATATTTTCCACAACACCTAAAACGGGAACGTTTATTTGGGGCTGCTTAAACATGGACAATCCTTTGGTGGCGTCTGCCAAGGCTACCTTTTGTGGGGTGGTCACGATAATGGCACCGGTTACCGGTACGGTCTGTACCATGGTAAGGTGGATATCGGAGGTTCCCGGAGGCAGATCGATCAACAAATAATCCAATTCACCCCATTCCACATCGCCAATAAACTGCTTTAGTGCCGAACTGGCCATGGGGCCTCTCCATACCACGGCACTGTCTGCTGGGGTCAAGAAACCGATGGACATCAGCTTTACCCCATACTGCTCGATGGGAACGATGATGTTCTTGCCATTTTCCTGCTTGACGGCCGGCTGTTCGCCTTCTACGTTAAACATAACGGGGATAGAAGGACCGGAGATGTCAGCATCTACCAATCCTACTTTGGCACCTGTATTGGCCAAGGCAACCGCGAGGTTTGCCGAGCAGGTGGATTTGCCGACACCACCTTTGCCAGAAGCAATGGCAATGATGTTTTTGACGTTGGGCAATAGCGGAGAATTGTCTCTGACCGTGGTGACATTGGAGGTCATGGTAATGTCCATTTCCAGTGACTCACCAAACTCCTTTATCAGCGCCTCTTCACAGTTCCCTCTGATGAGCTCTTTGAGCGGACATGCTGGGGTCGTCAATACTACCTTAAAACTCAATTTCTTGTCTTCGACCTCGATATCTTGAATCATGCCAAGGGTGACAAGGTCTTTTTTGAGATCCGGATCTTCTACGGTGGACAGGGCTTTGAG
Organism: Echinicola vietnamensis DSM 17526; assembly: GCF_000325705.1. Taxonomy (NCBI): domain Bacteria; kingdom Pseudomonadati; phylum Bacteroidota; class Cytophagia; order Cytophagales; family Cyclobacteriaceae; genus Echinicola; species Echinicola vietnamensis. The sequence goes on from NC_019904.1 coordinate 3,992,643, forward strand.
TACCTTTTCTTTACTAATGATCATTACAACGTGTAAATTTTGCGCAATTTAGTGCTTAATTGGTGCGAAATAAAATTATTGTGTTCATTTATCGGGAAATCGAATCCTTGGTCAATTGGCACAGGATAAATAAACCTTCAGCTTACCTCGAACCTTCCATTACTCCTACAACCTCGTTTGGTAGGGAATAGTTTCTTTTTAGAACGGTGCTAGAAAAGGAACTTTCCTTGGACTTTTCTATCTTTGAGATGAATTAAGCATGAGTCATGGCATTAAGTAATATAACGACAGAAAAAGTAAAGGAGCGAGTAGATATTGAGGAGGTCGTAAATGACTACGTTTCATTAAAGAAAAAGGGTCAAAACCTGTGGGCATGCTGTCCTTTTCATAATGAAAAATCCCCTTCTTTCTCTGTTTCGCCGGCCAAGCAGATCTATAAATGTTTTGGTTGCGGTGCAGCGGGGGATGCCCTGAAATTTGTGATGGACATAGAGGGCATCGGGTTCAATGAGGCGATCAAGCACTTGGCCCAAAAATATGGCATTGAGATCGAAGAGGAAAAAGCTGCCACACCGGAAGAAGTCCAAGCCTATAATGAGCGGGAAAGCCTTTATATTGTCCAAGGATTTGCAAGGGACCATTTTTCCAAAAACCTACTGGAGTCCGATGAAGGAAAATCGGTAGGGCTGAGCTATTTTAAGGAAAGAGGCTTCAACCTTTCCACCATAGAAAAGTTCGATTTGGGCTATGCCATGGACAGCTGGGATCACCTGCACCAAGCAGCCCACACGGCCGGCCACTCAGATGATATTTTGCTAAAGGGCGGGTTGATCCTTCAAAAGGAGGGAGACCCTTCCCGGAAATATGACCGCTTCCGTGGCCGGGTGGTGTTTACCATCCATAATTTGGCAGGCAAGCCCATTGCTTTTGGTGCCCGGATACTCACCAATGACAAAAAGCAACCCAAGTACATCAATTCGCCGGAGACGGCCATCTACCATAAAAGTGATGTGCTCTATGGGATTTACCAAGCCAAGCAGGCCATTCGAAGCCAAGATAATTGCTATTTGGTAGAAGGATATACCGATGTGATCTCCATGCACCTTTCGGGCATCGAAAACGTGGTCGCTTCATCGGGAACCTCGTTGACCGAAAGTCAAATCAAGCTGATCAAACGGTTTACGGATAACGTAACCGTCCTCTATGATGGTGATGCTGCAGGTATCAAGGCATCCCTTCGCGGCATCGACATGTTGCTGGAAGGAGGGCTAAATGTAAAAGCCGTGGTGTTTCCTGAGGGTGATGACCCGGACAGCTATTCCCGGAAAGTAGGATCAGAGGCATTCCAAGCCTACTTGCATGACCATGCCCGGGATTTTATTGCCTTTAAGATCGAGCTGTATGCCGAGGAAGCAGCACATGATCCGATCAAGCGGGCAGATACGGTACGACAAGTCGTGCAGAGCGTGGCCAAAATTCCCGATCCGATCACCCGTTCGGTGTATGTAAAAGAATCTGCCAGGCTGCTCAAGATGGACGAGGACATTGTACTGGCAGAGCTGAACAAAATCCTCCTGAAAGGGCAGAAGGATGCCTATTACAAGGACAAGCAACAGGGGCCTCCCCCGGCAATGGATACACCCTTTGAGGATTTTCTCCCAGAAGAGAAAACCAAATGGTCTTCCTCCGATGTTTTGGCCAAGCAGGAAAGGGAAATGATGAGGCTTTTGGTAACCTATGGGTTTGAAAAGGTGTCGGATGATCTGCATGTGTGCGAGTATTTGATTCAGGAAACAGGAGATGTCTCCTTTCAGACGCCGATATACCAGAAGTTATTTGTTGAATACAAACGGGCCCTTAAAAAAGGGATACTTCCTGATGCAGAATATTTTATTAAGCTGGATGACAGTCAGCTGAAAGGGGAGGTGATCAATATGATTTCCCAACGGCACGAAATGTCTGACAATTGGGAACAAAAACACATGATCTATACGAACCGGGAATCGGATGACTTGCCGAGGACCACTTTCAATGAAATACTTCGCTTGAAGCGAAGGGTGCTGGAAAAAATGGTGGATGAAACCATGGAAAAAATCAAGGCGGCAGAAACGGAAGGTAAAGAAGATGAAGTGACAGATTTTCAGATGGTTTTGATTTCCCTGACCGGCTCTTTACGTGATATCAATAAGCAGCTGGGAACCGTTAAATCACGATAGACCAAACTAAATAAGGGGTTTCTCGGTTTTAGAGAATAAAGGGTGTATTTTTGCACTTCGAATTGAGCATTGAAGAAAAAATTATGGCTGAAGAAATTAAACTTGATTCCATTGAGGAAGCGATAGAAGCGATCAAAAACGGTGAAGTGGTCATTGTGGTAGATGATGAAGATCGCGAAAACGAAGGAGATTTCGTCTGTGCTGCAGAGAAAGTAACGCCTGAGATTATCAACTTTATGGCGACCCACGGGCGAGGGCTTATCTGTGCGCCCATTATAGAAGATAGGTGTGAGGAGTTGGGACTGGAGTTGATGGTAGGACGGAACACCGCTACCTACGAAACGCCATTTACCGTTTCGGTAGACTTGATCGGCCATGGTTGTACCACTGGAATTTCGGCCAGCGACCGTGCCAAAACCATCAAAGCCTTGATCGATGACGATATTCATCCGGATGAGCTGGGCAAGCCGGGCCATATATTTCCATTAAAAGCCAAAAGAGGCGGAGTACTGAGAAGAACGGGCCATACCGAAGCGGCCATTGACTTGGCGAGATTGGCAGGACTTTATCCTGCTGGCGTGTTGGTGGAGATCATGAATGATGATGGTACCATGGCGCGTGTTCCTGATTTGGTAGAAGTGGCCAAGCGTTTCGATCTGAAATTGGTGAGCATCAAAGATCTCATTGCTTATAGATTGAAAAATGAGTCGCTGATCAAAAGGGAAATTGGTGTCGAAATGCCAACGGAATTCGGAGATTTTGACCTGATAGCATTCCGTCAGACCAATACAGATGAAATCCACATGGCCTTGGTTAAAGGAGAGTGGAAGGAAGGGGAGCCCATCCTGGTAAGGGTACACTCATCCTGTGTGACCGGAGATATCTTCGGCTCTTGCAGGTGTGACTGTGGACCTCAGCTGCACAGTGCCATGGAAATGGTCAATCAAGCTGGAAAAGGCGTGGTGCTTTACATGAACCAAGAAGGCCGTGGAATCGGGCTTATCAATAAACTAAAAGCTTACAAACTCCAAGAAGAAGGAATGGACACCGTCCAGGCAAACCAAGCACTGGGCTTCCCCATGGACAAAAGGGATTATGGGGTAGGTGCCCAAATCTTACGAGACCTTGGCGTGTCCAAGATCAAACTGCTGACCAATAACCCAACCAAACGGGCTGGCCTATTGGGCTATGGTCTGGAAATAGTGGAAACGGTCGCCTTGGAAATCTCTCCAAATGCCCATAACGAGCGCTACCTGACTACTAAGCGCGACAAAATGGGCCACCAAATCCTTAAAAAGGAAATCAACAAGATGAAATAATTCGGGCAGCGTACGGCCTGTTGAATACGAGATGTTGCGGCTAAAGGCCAACAACACGAGGCTACTGATCAGAAAGGTAATTTCCGGTCAGTAGCTTTTTTTATGGGGTAAAAAAAGATCAAGCGATGCTAATGGAACGAAGTACAAGTTATGCTAGCACTTTACTGCTTGATTCGGAAATATCGTGTGAGATCAGCCTCATTTACGGTTTATTTTAACTTTTCTACTACTATTTGAGACATGATGTTTAACTAATTCGTCTATATTTTCGTTAGTTTAAAGTAGAATCAAATCCAATTGCCATGAAAAGACTCCTTCCAATTATCGTTTTGCTGTTTGTGGGCGTGCATATTGCTGGCGCACAGAATTTTCCATCGCAAGTTTGGCACGATGGTACTTTGTACCTAGCTAATGGTGAAGTTTATAAGGGAAAAGTAAAGTATGACTTGGAAAAAAACATTGTGCAGCTCCAAAGTGAAGGTGTTCACACCTATAACAGCTCATCGATTTCACGCTTTGAAATATTCGATGAGTTTTATGGCGGCATGCGTTCTTTTTACAGCCTTCCCTTTGATGTGAACAATAACAATTACGAGGTGCCGATCTTTTTCGAATTGCTGACCGAAGGAGAGGATATTACGCTGTTGTGCAGGGAATACATCACCACAGATACCCGCAATATGGGAATGTACAGCATGTACATGTCTCCCATGTATGGCCCACCCATGAGTTCGACCAATAAATTGGCATTCGATTATTTCTTTTTAACCGACGGCAAGATCGTGGAATACAGCCAAAAGCGGAAGGACCTGTTGGGCTATATGGAGGACCGGGAAGATGAAGTCAAACTATACATGCGGAAAAACAGACTTGACTGTGACCGACGAGGTGACTTACTGCGCATTACGGCCTACTATAATCAATTAAAAGACCAATAGGCAAGGATTAGGGAAGGAAGTTTATGAAATCATTAAGTATCAAAAGCATGATGGATAGGGGTTCCATCATGCTTTGTTTTTAGAGGCATTATCGTAAATTTGAACAGTGGGAAGGGTATTAAACCCAGAATATGCATTAGCCGATCTGTTACGACCTAATACTGCTTTCACCACGATTCCTAATGCATAAGCCGGGCTATAGTTTCCCTGATGCTGCCTGTATTGGTATCGATTAGGCATGTTAGGATCATATTTTTAGCACAAAGAAAATTTCAGGATATAAATCATAAAACAACATTTTAATGACCAAACCACTCATTTTAGTTTCGAACGACGACGGTATTACCTCACGGGGCATCAGGGTCCTGGTGAGTGTAATGAAAAAGCTTGGCGATGTAGTAGTCGTGGCTCCTGACAGTCCCCAGTCTGGAATGGGCCATGCCATCACCATTGGCAATACACTGCGGTTGGATGAAGAGGAGATTTTTGATGATGTAGAGGCTTACAAATCCAGCGGCACTCCTGCGGATTGTGTGAAATTGGCCAAGCATTATGTCTTTCATGACCGTAAGCCAGACCTGATTGTCAGCGGCATCAATCATGGGAGCAATACCTCCATCAGTGTATTGTATTCAGGCACCATGTCCGCAGCCATTGAGGGGGCGATAGAAGGATATCCCTCCATTGGCTTCAGCCTGTGCGATTACAGTGCAAAGGCAGACTTTTCTCACGTAGAGGACTATGTGTACAAGATCGCCAAGCAAGTCCTTGAGCATGGGATGCCCAAAGGGGTAGCCCTCAATGTGAATTTTCCGCCAAAGCGCAACGAGCCCATTAAGGGAATCAAGCTTTGCCGTCAGGCCAGGGCCAAATGGCAAGAGGAATTTGACGAGCGTTTTGACCCAAATGGCAGGAAATACTTCTGGATGGCAGGTAACTTTGTAAATTTCGACAAAGGAGAGGACAATGACGAATGGGCGATCGCCAATAATTACGCCTCAGTGGTGCCTTGTCAGTTTGACATGACGGCTTACCATGCCATTACCCAGATGAATGAAGAGTGGGATTTGGATGTGGAATAAGAGAGGCAAGCACAGCATTTAGAGGGGGATGGAGTCCCCCTCTTAAAATTTCAACACGGAAGGAAGGTACTTCGCTACCAAGTCTTCGTAATAGGGGCGAAGGGCTTTGGCGTCCGGTGGTGTAGGGACTTTCGAATACAAATCGTAAGGGTTGAATTTTTTGACCCACTCAAACATGGCTTTATCATGATCGTTCAATAAGTGGTCATATGCATTTTCCTTATGTTGTGCATAAAATGAGTGATACCTGATCATGTATAATGCCTCTTCTGGTAAATAATCTTTTACCATCTGAAAAAGATATTCATCATGTCCCCATGACATCTTCACCTGATCCAGTCCACAATTTGGTGAGTAGATTCCGTATTTGGTGTTGAGTTCAGGGTTTTGGCTATCAGGATTCAAGTCAAAAAATTCAGGGAAGACGATCTTATCCGAAAATTGGCAGCCCACAGGAAAAGTGTCCCCTACGACTGCCCATTGGGGTTCTCCGAAAAGACAGAGGACTTTGCCAAAATCATGGATGAATCCTGTCAACACAAACCAATCGGGATGGCCGTCTGCCCGGATGGCTTCTGAGGTTTGGAGCAGGTGCTGCAATTGGTCCAAATCGGTGTCCGGATCAGAATCATCCACCAGTGTATTGAGAAAATCCACAGCTTCCCAGAAACCCATTTCTTTTTTGTTGAACGACAGAAATTCCTTTTCTTTTTCAAGTACAAAGTCGTAGGATTGGTACTGGTGATTTAAGCGATAAAATTCCTTAACGGTATCGTGGCGATCCCCATCCTCATAGTTGCGGTAAGCTTCTTTAGACTTGTTGTGGTCTGCAGGATCTGGATACCGCTTTAAAAGGTCTTTTTCCCAGTCCTCGATGCTCTTCAGGGGATTGTTTTCTATGGTATTGGGCTTTTTCATGAGATCTGTTTGATTTATAGGGTCTTCCTTAAACGTTGGTTTGGCCGGGCCTAGTTTTGTTCTGGTTTTATTATGGCTTCCAATTTACATATCTGCCTCTTCTGATACAATTTTCAAGCATGCATGAATGGACAAGCTGACGACCAAAAAGTGCCTTGGTTTATGTTTAAAGGCATAAAATACCATGTGAAAACCTTTGCATAACACCAGCCTAAAAATACCTTCAGTCTATGCTAATGGGCCTAATTTGCATGTTTGGGATCAAGCATAATTTCTGGAAGACGATAAATTTTGCTGTTTATCGGAATTATGATTCTCCACTAAGGTTCCAAGGCACAAAGCAATTATAAATTTCTTTCATTGCAGATTACAGCATCCAATTAGTGCCTTTGGGACATTTTTAACACACCTTGTTTCACCACTAAGCAAACGGGCAATCACCAGTCATTACACTTGATTCCATATTTTAATGCTTTATCTTGATATTTTCATAAGAATCTTTGCGTAAATATTTGCAGCTATTTTTAATGCAATCGATTTAACGAAGTGTTTTACGCTATTTTTTGCAAAAATAGTATGTATATGAGTTAATATCGTACATAGTATAATATAAAAAAATATTTGAAATATACAAGCTTACCCGTGCTGTGATGGCGTAACAGTACAGTACAGACTAGTTAAGGTGGAGCAAGCTTTTATCTTACGAACATAATTTTGACCCTGAACTAATAGTAGAAAGTAAATTTTATTAAACTGATGTTTTACCTAATAACGTGTTTTTTTTACACTTTATTATAAGACTCAGGAAAAATTAGCAACCCAATTTAATAACCTAAACCAAGTCAAGATGATCAAAAGGATTACTTACTTTTTTTCAGCTTGCTTTCTACTGTTTGGATGTAGAGAAGTAGGCTGGGAAGAACATTATGAACGCCCCGAGTGGCTTAAAGGCAATGCTTGGGAATTGCTGGAGAGCAGGGGAGATTTTACCATTTTCTTGGAAGCTGTCGAGAAAGCTGGTTTCAAGAGCCTGGTAGAAGGAAAAGGGATCATCACGGTGATCGCCCCACCAGATGAAGCCTTCGTGGAGTATTTTTCTGAAGAGGGGATCGGAAGTGTAGATAACCTTACCTCAGCCGAGGCCAAAAAGTTAGTAGGCTATCATCTGGTCTACTATTCATTTTCCCGAGAGCGATTTGCTAACTATATGCCTCAGGGGCAAGCTGTAGAAATGCCAGCCATGGCAGGCATGTTTTACAAGCACCGAACCAAAAGCCGGGACACCGTTTCGGTGGAAATGGACCATGTAGCGGGAAAAGAACGGACCATTTTTCACAAAGAGCGATTTGTGCCTGTTTTTTCTTACAACATCTTTACTTCCAAGAGCATCGATGCTGCTTCCAATTACGAATATTTCTATCCAGAAAGTACTTGGACCGGCTCAGGTGGCTTTAACATTTCCAATGCTACAGTAAACGAATATGCTCTGCCGACAGATAACGGGTATGTGTATATCGTCGATCGGGTGGTCAAGCCTTTGGAGACGGTATATACGGAGTTGGAGCAAGAAGAGAATTACAGTGATTTCATTGAAGTTTATGACCGTTTTACCAGCTTTTGGTATGATGATGAGACCTCTAAGGCATATGCAGATGCAGGTGATTCCTTGTACGTAAAGACCCATTCAGGTTTGCCGGAAATTGCTTCTGAGTGGTCCTATAATGGCGGTACGGGCTTGGCGGATTATGCTAACCTGGCTATCCTTTCTGGGAATGCCTTCAATGTCTTTGCTCCCAATAATGCGGCATTGCAATCCTTTTTCAGCGAGTATTGGGCCGAACATTACGCTACACTTGGTGAGGTTCCATTTTTGCCGATCAGGCTATTGCTGAGTAACCATGTTTACCAGGGAAGCATCGTGTTTCCTTCCGAAATCGAACGTGGAGACATCCAAAGTGTCTTCGGTAACTCCATTCAGTTTGATCCTGCACAAGATGTAGAGACGAAAGGAATAGGGGTAAATGGCGTTTATTATGGCTTAAACGAAGTGATTGTTCCGGCGCTTTTCCGCGGCGTGGTCGGTCCAATGCTCCAACAGCCGGAATACAGTATATTTTTACAAATGCTCTATGACTCTGGTAGCCTTCAAGCATTTCTAGGAGATGCACTGAGGTTTACCGTGTTTGTGCCTGACAATGAGACCATCCTTAACACCATTTATGGGGGAAGTGAGATTTTCTGGAACGAAGGTAATCCCTTGCAGTTTGGTGACGAGGCAGTAGAGGTGGAAAATGCCGATGGCATCAGGGTGCCGATGAGTACCGGTGCGATGCGGGCCTTTGTCCAAAACCACATTGTAACGGAGGAAATCACGGAGATTTCTGGCACCAAGGTGTACCGAACAAGAAATCCTTTCAGTTACCTGTACATCACGGATGCGGGGGTGGCATCTTCCAATAATTATAACCTTGGGGAATTTGCAGCATCCACGACGGTCAGTGGTGAATGGAACAACGGTATGGTCTACGAAGTCGATCGCTCACTGATCCGTGAAGAAGGAAGCTTTAAATACATTATAGCCTCAGCCAGTTCAGGGACCAGTACAATTCAGGAATTTTCAGAGTTTTCAAAACTCCTGTCCCAAGCGGGGCTGGTAGAACCCAATAACGAATTTGAATTTTTGTTTGGGGACAATTACATGCTGTTCGCACCGACCAATGAAGCCATTTTGGAAGCCAAGGAACAAGGACTTATTCCCGAGGATGAAGGTGAATTGGAGGATTTTCTCCGGTATTATTTTGTCCCGGCGGGTACCAATAGCTACAGCGATTATGCTTTTCCAGGAATGGGCGTTCAGGGAGAGCTGGTCACTGCTCAGGAAAATGGTGATGGCTTCAGTGAACTTTCCCTTTTGGACAATGGTACAGGCTTACAGCTAAGGTCTGCGACAGGAGAGACGGCCAATGTGGTCAGCACTTTCCCTAAAACCTATGTGGACGGCGCTGTTTATCAGATCGATAAAGTGCTCAATTCAGGACATTAAACCCTCAATACCAGTTTTATGAAAACAACTTATATCATTAGCTGCCTGCTAATGCTGTTCACGGTATTGCCTTTACGGGCACAGGAGCAGCAGACGCAGACGGTCTTGACAGGAAAGATAACCGATACAGGTGGAGAGCCGCTTATTGGCGCGAGCATCTTTATCGAGAATGAACAGCAACGGAACTTAAACGGAACCATCTCTGATGAAAATGGTAATTACAGATTGGCCGTTCCTCAGGGAAATAACCTAAAGGTGGTCTTCTCCTATATTGGCTTCAAAACCAAAAAGGTGACCATCGGCAACCAAACGACCATCAATACTACGCTGGATGAAGACGCCTTTGAATACGGCTCAGCAGAAGTAGTGGCCGAGCGCGTGCAGACCAATTCACTGGGCATCAGCCAACGTGAGCAGGTGTCTTCCAGTCAGCGGTTTGATGTGGAGCAATTGGAGGAAGTGCCCATGACGTCCATCGAATCGGGACTTCAGGGAAGAATGGCCAATGTGGACATTATCTCCGGTGCTGACCCTGGGTCAAGGAGTACCATTCGAATCCGCGGAACATCTTCCCTCAATGCCAATTCCGATCCTTTGATTGTCGTGGACGGGATTCCTTATCCTACCAACTTCGGTGATGACTTTAATTTTGCCACGGCAAATGACCAGGATTTCGGGGCTTTGGTGAACATCTCGCCCAACGACATCGAGTCCATAGAGGTGCTGAAAGATGCCGCGGCCACAGCCATTTGGGGATCTCAAGGAGCCAATGGCGTGCTGGTCTTCAAAACCAAAAAAGGTAAAAAAGGTAAAACGAAGTTCTCTTTCTCTACCAAATCCGAAATCAAGAAAGAGCCAAATACCATCCCCATGTTGGATGGCTCTCAATATGTCAGCTTGATGCAGGATGGGATTTGGAACTCGATCAATGACGTGGGCTATCAGTCGGGTTCTGCCTATACGGACTTATTGTTCCAGACGCCAGAGATCAATTTTGATCCGGAGTGGGTGTACTTCGATGAATACAACCAAAACACCAATTGGGTGAATGAGGTCACGCAGCTGGGTTATTTTCTGGACAATAACTTTTCCCTCAGTGGAGGAGGAGACAAGGCCATCTACCGGGTGTCCGTCGGCTATCTCCGGGATGTGGGAACCACCATCGGTACTTCCTTGGACCGGTTTAATTCCATGGCCAGTGTTACCTATAATTTTTCCAATAAGTTGAGTGTCAGCGCGGATATGTCCTATTCCCAGAGTTTGAAGGAAGCGAACTGGACGGAAAGCAGATTCCCTTCTGCCCGGTCCATGGCCATGCGAAAGATGCCCAATATGAGCCCCTATGTGCTGGATGCCAATGGCAACAGAACTTCTGAGTATTTTTCTCCATTGGAGAATTTTCAGGGAAGTTTTGCCAATAACAAATACTACAATCCCGTGGCATTGGTGCGGGAATCCAGTAACCAGACCCAAGCGGACAATGCGCGGGTAATATTCCGGCTGCGGTATCAATTTAACCCTGACTTGCAGTACCAAGGAACGGTTGGTTTTGATACACGAACCAATAAAAACACCAGCTTCTTGCCACAATCCGTTACCGGTGTACTCTGGACGGACCCTTATTTTAACAGAAGCTCCGACATGCTGTCCGATCAGCTGTATATCAATACCGAAAACAAGTTGATTTATAATAAGACCATCGATGATAAGAACCACATTATCCTGAGTGGATTGGTGCAGACCAATGAAGGCCGAAACTTTGGCTATGTGAGCCAGACGAGCGGAAATGCTTCCGTATCCCTGAGCGATCCCACCGATGGGGCCGCCGTTTCCAAAATGGAGTCGGATAATTCCATGACACGCAGGATTGCGACCATTGCAAATGCCCACTACACCTTTAATGGGAAGTACATCATTTCGGGGGGCTACCGCTGGGAGGCCAATTCCAGTTTGGGTGCCAGTAACCGCTGGGCAGGTTTTCCATCCATCGGCTTGGCTTGGCACTTTGGAGATGAGCCCTTTATGAAGGATTTTGCCGGTATTGAGCTCGGCAAGCTACGGGCCAGCTGGGGGAAAAGTGGAAACCCTCCGGGAGGTGCTTTCCCCTACATCGGAACCTTCAGCCCCATCACGCCAGGCTATATGGATATGGTGGCCATTTCACCTTCCTCTATCCAGTTGGAAAACCTGCGATGGGAAACCATCACCCAGTCCAATATCGGCATCGACTTTTCCCTTTTGGAAGGGCGGCTTTATGTGACCGCAGAGGTGTATGACAGAAGGACCACGGACCTGTTACAGAAGGATTATCGGTTGCCTTCTTCCACGGGCTTTTCAGAGGTGAGGTACTACAATTCCGGTGAAGTGTACAACAGGGGCTGGGAAATGATCTTTAACTATGACGCGATCAAGCGAGAGGATTTAGGGATTTCTTTCAACTTTAACATTGCCCGTAACCGAAACAAGGTAGAGGAGCTTCCCGACAATATGCTATTCGAAAATTATGAATTCGATAATGGCGAGTATGCCCATAAGATCGTGGAAGGCAATCCGATCGGTTCATTTTACGGCTACCGGTATGAGGGCGTTTACCAGAACGGGGAAGAGACCTATGCCCGTGATAATGATGGAAATTTGATGTATGACATCGATGGAGAATTGGTGTACATGCAAAATGGAAACCGGCGTGTGTATCCCGGAGATGCCAAATATGAGGATGTCAATGGTGATGGTGTCATAGACCAGTTTGATATTGTGTACCTGGGCAATGCCATGCCGCTGTTTACAGCAGGTGCAGGGTTTAATATCCGTTGGAAAAACTTTATGCTGACGACCTTCTTCCATGGAAGATTTGGACAGAAGATCGTGAACCAAACCCGCATCAATACCGAAAACATGTACGGTACAGCCAACCAAAGCACGGCGGTTCTTCAGCGGTGGAGGCACCAAGGGGACGATACCGACATCCCTAGGGCCCTCTATAATGAAGGATACAATTACCTCGGCTCGGATCGGTTTGTAGAAGATGGATCATTTGTGCGCTTAAAGACCGTTTCTCTTAGGTATTCTTTACCGAAAGCTTGGTTGTCATCCAATAAGATCGATCGGTTTGATGTGTTCTTTACCGCACAGGACCTGCATACTTGGACCAATTATTCCGGCCAAGATCCAGAAGTCAACCTCTCCAGCAATATTTACATGCTTAGTGTGGATGGTGCGTCTACGCCTCGTCCAAAGCGGTTTGCACTGGGGGTAAATATGAACTTTTAATCCGAAGGAATCATGAGAAAGACATATATATGCTTAATGGCTGTATTGACATTGGCCATCAGTTCATGTAACGATTGGCTGGAACTCCAGCCCGAAAACAATCAGGTCAGTGACGAATACTGGACCAATAAAGAAGAAGTAGAAGCGGTGCTCGGAGCGGGCTATGTGCGCCTTCGGGAAACCATGGAGCAGCAGTTGGTTTGGGGAGAAATGCGAGGAAATGGCCTGACCACCGGCAGTGGAGCCATCTTGGCAGATATCTTCAGAATCAACCAATGGGATATCCTTCCCGGAAATGACTTTGTGAAGTGGGATAAGTTTTACCAAGTGATCAATTATGCCAACATGGTCATCAAATATGGTCCCGAGGTAGTGGAGAGAGATCCTTCCTTCAATGAAAATGTAATGCAATCTTATTTGTCAGAAGCCTATTTCCTAAGAGGCCTGGCCTATTTCTACCTGGTGAGGAATTTCCGGGATGTACCGCTGATCACCGAACCTTATATGGATGATCAGACCGCCTTTGAAATGGCCAAGTCGCCGTCCAATGAGGTTTTTCAGCAGATCAAAATGGACCTGGAAGGGGCGGTGGAATACGCCAAGGAAGTGGCGCCGACTGTTTGGGAAGCCAAAGGAAGGGCTACCAAGTGGTCCATCTACGCCACCTTGGCAGATGTTTACCTATGGACAGAAGAGTACGATAAGGCAATTCAAGCCTGCGATGCTGTGATCAACAGTGGCCAGCTGGGGTTATTGGAAGGCATGGTCAATAACAATAACAATTGGTACCGGATCTTCAGCGAAGGGAATACCAATGAAGGGATTTTTGAAATCCAGTTTGACTTTGACAAAGGACAGACCAACAACCTGATGTCCTGGTTTGGTACCAATCAACGGTACAATGTTACCGAGCGTACCGTGGCATTGTTTGCTGAATCGGATGAAGATATCCGGGGAGAGGGATCAAGCTACTTGGAAGGAGACTTTAGTGTGTGGAAATACCTGGGTGCTGAGTCAGAAACCGGGATTCCTAGGGTGTACAGTGATCAGAACTGGATTATCTATCGCATCGCTGACATTTACTTGATGAAGGCAGAAGCCATGGTGATGAAAGGTGCCGGCAGCTATGGCGATGCAGTAGCACTTATCAACCAGGTCCGTGAAAGAGCGCAAATTTCCGAACCCGTATCGGCTGCTTCCACGGAGCTGGAAATGCTGGAATTGGTCATGGAAGAGCGGGGAAGGGAGTTTGTCGGAGAAGGTAAAAACTGGTACGATATCCTTCGCGTGGCGAGCAGGAACGATTATGAGTACAAAGATTACCTGATCACACAGGTATTGCTGACGGCTCCTGCAAGTTCTGCACCGATTATACGCTCCAAATTACTGGACGTGAACAGTCATTATCTGCCTATTCATCTTGAGGAGCTGGCCGCAAACAGGCTGCTGGAGCAAAACCCATATTACGATAACCTAAATTAACCACGCCATGGATATTAGAAAGAATTATATCATATACCTTTTGGGGATGGTCATGGCACTGGCCTCCTGTACGGACCCTTACGAGGAAACGACTTTTACCGCATACGAAGAGCTGCCGATCTCATTGTTGCTGGAATCCGAACCGGAAAAATTTTCGATGTGGGTGGAGCTTATGCGACATGCGGACATGTACAATACGCTGAACCTAAAAAGCACCTACACGGTCTTTGCTCCGACGAATGAGGGGGTGGAGCGCTACTTGGATGCCAATGGCTGGTCCTCCGTTACGGACATTCCCAAAGAGGATGCTTCCTATCTGGTAAAATACCACACGATCAATCTGGTAAAGATTGGCCAAAGCCAATTTGAAAATGGCGTGATCAATGACCGAAATGCGACGGACGATAATTTGTCCATCGAGTTTAGGGAAGGCGGACTGAATGCCATTTACTTAAATGGGGAATCCCGGATAGTGGAATTGGACATTGAAGCCACAAACGGCATCATCCATGGTTTGGAAGATGTATTGGTGCCGGTAAGGGCCACAATAATGGACCGATTGGGTGAAGAGCGTTTTTCCATTTTCCGGGAAGCGGTGGAAGCCACAGGAAGAGCGGAGATGCTCAATACCATAGTGGAAGAAGAAACAGACATTAGCGGCAATCCCTTGGAATACAGGATTCGCATGACAGCTTTTGCCGTCTCCGATGAAGTGTTCTCCCAAGCCGGCATCACGAGCTTGGCGGATCTTATTGCAAAATTGGAGGTGGAAGACAATGATTATACTTCCGAAGAAAGTGGCTTGAGAAAGTACGTGGATTATCACCTGCTGTCGCAAGTCAGGTCTTTTGCAGATTTGGGTAAGTTTCCCGAAGGGGAGACCTCTATGAACATCAACACCTTGGCTACCAATGAGTTGATCAACATCGCCGATCGCTCTGGAAGTCTGGTGATGAACTATGATACCGCAGCCCATAAGGGAGTGGAGTTTATAGAAGAAAACATCAATTGTAAAAACGGGGTCATGCATGAGGTGGATCACTGGATGCCGCTATTCACCCCAGAACGAGTGACGGTCATTTGGGACTTGACGGATTATGCTGACCTGCAGGCCCTTTGTGATCAATACCAAAACAGCAGTTTAAATTCTACCTATACCAGGACCTTTACCCAAGAGGAATTGACCTGTTATACGTGGAAATCCACACCCGAATACCGAACAAATGCAGTGGCCTACCGGAATAACCGTGGAGCTGATGGTATCTGGTATGCCGATGCGGTAAATCACGATCACCTCCGGTTGGACTTGGGGCAGTCCGGATGGATAGAGATGGAGACGCCCGTGCTGATCAAGGGAAGTTATGAAATCACCATGACTTACCTCAGCTATACCGAAAGAGAAAACACAGGTTACCTGCAGTGTTCGATGGACGGAAAGCGACTGGGCAGCCAGTGGCCCGTGTCCAATCGACGCTATGACAGGGCATTGGAGAGGAGGATGACCAGTTCATTCACCTTTGATGAAACCGGCAGCCATACCCTTAGGATCGTGGCGATTGACGGTGAGTTACTTACACTAGATCACATCAGATTTAAACCTGTTGACTAAAAATGAAGCGCATGAAAAATTTAAAATATCTATTAGGCCTGATGTTCCTGCTCTGTATGGGGTGTGAAGAAACGTGGGATGAGCATTATGGCTTGGAAGGAGCAGATGAAAGTACGGAAGTGGTTTCAGAACTTAACCTGTTGGATTACCTGAAATCGAATCCTGACTATGCCAAGTTTGTGGAGGCATTGGAAGTGAATGGAATTGCAGAGGAATTGACCAGAGATCAGTATTTATCGGTTTGGGCAGTCAATAATGAAGCAATGGATGCCCTCGCCCAAATGGACTTGGAGGCCGAATTTGTACTTCGATACCATATCAATAACCTGACCTATGATATGAGCAAATTACGGGATGGGCTAAGGTTAAGGTCCCTAAATGGGAAATACATTCCGGTGACCCGTAAGGTGGAAAATAGCATCATGGTGGCCGATGCGACCATTACGAATGGCAATCAATTTTGTCAAAATGGAGTGGTGCATGAAATTAGTGAACTGATGATGCCGGATGAGAGCATTTACGATTACGTGTTTAAGCTGTCAGACGATTACTCTATGATCAGGGATTCCGTTTTTGCAGCCAATGATACGGTTTTTGATGCCCAAAACAGTGTTCCGGTTGGGGTTGATAAATCAGGAAATACGATCTACGATTCAGCCTTTGTGATTGAAAACCCAATTTTCGAGGAAGTTGACTTTCGGTCAGAATTTTCCCAGGTAACCATGTTTCTGCCCAGTAATCAGGTGGTGGACAATTGCTTTCAGAACCTTCAGGGGCTATATGACCAATTTGGCAAGCCTTTTACAAGAGAGGATTCCTTGACGGCATGGAATTGGATTATGGATGCGGTTTTCTATGATGAGATCGTTGAGGATTATGGGGCGGAAGAAGATTTGATTTCAGCATTTGGCGCCCGGTGGAAAACGTCCGTA
This sequence comes from Echinicola vietnamensis DSM 17526, assembly GCF_000325705.1. NCBI lineage: Bacteria > Pseudomonadati > Bacteroidota > Cytophagia > Cytophagales > Cyclobacteriaceae > Echinicola > Echinicola vietnamensis. The sequence continues at coordinate 4,009,452 of NC_019904.1, forward strand.
CAGGGGGTCAATACACAATACAAACGGATGAGCAATGGTCGTGTCTATGACGTGAACTTTCTGAAAATTCCGAACAATGTACACATATCGGCAATTAAGCAATTGTTTTACTATTATGAATTTGTGCCGGACGCGCAGCGTGACGAGCTTTTTACCTTTCATAATGCCACCGAGATCAGGGCGCAGGGAACAGACAATTATAGTTTCCCCAGCTTGAATGTGTCAGGTACTTACACCATCCTCCGGTTGTTTGGTGATAATATTCCCGGACAACCACTGGCGGTGGATTATACCCCGGTAAAACTGGACAAAAATGAAGACGGTACGACCACCGCTTCGGTGGTGGAAGTTCCCCCGGGAGAGTATAACCTATACATGGGAGTTCAGTCTAAGAACCATCCCTTCTTAAATGTCTACATCGATGACCAACTGGTGGCTTCTGAACTTAACGTGGAACCTTCTTCACCATGGAATTATGACAGAAGTACCAATACCGTTTCAGGAACCAAATGGGACGGTCTCGGAGGCTTGGTCGGAGTAGTAAACATCGAAGGAGATGAAGTGCGCACCTTTAAGATCAGGGTAGAAGTGGCTTTGCTGGGGAAATCCTCCAGAGAAGAAATGAAACTCTATCACTGGGCATTGGTACCCACCCAAAATAACTATTGATGAAAATGGAAGGAACAATGATAAAACAACATAAAGTAGCCTTGCTGATTGCAGTGATGATGGTGTTGGCCTTCGGGGCCCATGCCCAGCAAGTGCTGAAAGGAAAGGTAAGCAGCCCGTTTGGCGCCGACCCTATCAGTGATGCTTACATTTCGATAGCAAATGAGGAAAATACTGCCCAGACGGATGAGCAAGGCGAATTCAGCATAACTCTAAACCAGTTGGAAGGAGACCTGACCGTTTGGGCACCAGGCTTCCAAGAACAGGTGATTCCTTTGCTTGGAAGGGACTACCTTGAAATTGTACTGATTCCCCAGCGAAATGATTATTATGAAGTCCCTGTCAAAAGTGATGCTCAGGGAAGCATGAAAGGTCAATTATTGCCGGCAGAGCGCTTTAAACCCAGTGCAATGTATGTGGAAGACGTACTTCAAGGGGCTTTTCCCGGGCTAAATGTTATCAATAAAAGTGGTATGCCGGGTGAGGGTGCCACGGTGAATTTACGGGGCATTCGGTCCTTGACCGGTAAAAATGCTCCGCTGATCATCATCAATGGCATGCCTTATTTACCGGATTTGAACAATTCTGCGATCATCCAAGGCTATTCTCCCAGCATGTTTAATGTCCTTAGTGTGGATGATATTGACAATATCAAATTGGTTACTGGAAGTGCCGCTTCCCGCTATGGCTCGATGGGCTCTAATGGGGTGCTGCTGATCGAGACGAGCTCTCCAAAAGATATGGAAACGGTCATCGAATTTTCCGGTCAATATGGAATGGCCTATAACAATAAGCGCTTGCCGGTGTTAGGGGTAGATGATTTCAAGAGCTATATTGGAGATGTGGGCCTTACCCGATATGAAGATATGGGGGATATGCTGGACTTGTTTCCGTTTTTACGTGACGATCCAGATTATTACTACAATTTCCTCTACAACAATCAAACCGACTGGCAGGAGCTGGTCAATAAATCCGCTTTTGTGACTTCCAATCACTTGCGTGTAAAAGGAGGGGATGCGATTGCGAAATATGACCTGTCCGTAGGGGCCAGCAATCAAGGAGGAACCTATGACAATACCAATTTTACCCGCTATACCACGCGCCTCAATGCTCAAATTGAGCTGAGTGAGCGGTTTCAATTGGTGACTTCCATGGGCTTGACCTATGGGAATAGCAAATTGCACGAGCAAATCCTGAATGATGCTACCAATCCGTTGATGGCTGCCCTTTACAAGGCGCCCATCCTTAGCCCTTTTAAGAAAGATGAGTACAACAATCAGCTTCCCGCCTATGATGCGGTTAGGCAGTTTGGGGTGTCCAATCCACTGGCAGTGGTGAACGACACTAAAATGGAATCGGACAATTTTGACGCGTTTTTAAATACTGGATTAAATTTCGAAGTAAACGACCATACCAAAATGCAGGCGGTATTTGGCTACTATTCTGGCTATAAGCGGCAGTCGGCATTTATCCCGGGCCGTTCGGATCAGACCATTACGCCGCAGGAAGAAGGTGTAGCGCTAAACACTGCCAGAGCGGGAACCGGCAAGGTCTCCAATTTATTCTACAAGGTCAGTGCGGACATCGTAGAGGAGCTGGCAGGAAACCCTTTGGAAGCCGGCATTGGCTATCAGGGGATAATGACCAGGCATGAGTTTGATGGTGGTTTTGGGAGGAATACCAGTTCTGACTTTTACAAAACACTTTCCTATGTCGATGCAGAGGGAAGGTACTTTTCCGGATACTACAATTCGTGGAATTGGATGAGCCTTTACGGTTATGCCAAATACACCATGGGTAACCAGTGGGTAGCTTCTTTGAATATGTCGGCAGACGGCGCTTCTTCTACAGGTGCCGATGCCAGCAGGTTTGGGGTCTATCCAGGCTTGGAAATGACCTGGCAGGCAAAGCATAGCCCTTGGCTGAAGCATAGTCACGTGGTGAACCAATTGGATCTGCATGTGGGGTATGGCCTTACTGGTAACAGTCAGTTTCCTACTGGCCTAAGCCGGCAGTTTTATACCAGCCAGGCATACCGTCAGCTGGCGGGGATTGTAAACGGAAATGTCGCCAATACCAACCTCGGCAGGGAGCGCAATCAGAATTTCGATGCCGGGATCGATGCGGGATTCTTTGACCGCAGGTTAGTGGCCAGTTTGAGTGTTTATCAGACCATTTCTTCCGATGTGATTTTTCCACAAGGTATTTCCTCCGTGTATGGCATTGACCAACAATATGTCAACGGTGCCAAACTGGAAAACAAGGGCATCGAAGCCGCCTTGCAGTTGAGATTGGTAGACCAAAGGGATGTGAGTTGGAGCATTGGCGGTACGATCAACAAAAACCAGAACAAGATCACGTCAATGGAAGGGGGCGCTGCGTCCATCATCCGGGAGATGGATGGTGGCAAATGGGCAGTATCCTCTGCAGTGGATCAAAACCCTTACAATTTCTACGGTTTTGTTTCAAACGGTGTGATCAGCACCCAAGAAGAGGCTGATGCACTGGGATTGGTAGATTATAAAGGAGATCAGTTTAATGCCGGAGATATTCATTTTGAGGATTTGAACCAAGATGGGATCATCGATGATCAGGACAGAACGATCATTGGGGATGCCTCTCCAGACTTCTTTGGTAGTTTCTTTACCCAAGTAAGGTATAAGAAATTGTCCTTGTCCGCTCAATTTACCTTCAGTGCTGGAAACCAGATTTATAACGGTGTACGAAGGGAAATGGAATCGTTAAGTGATTTCAGGAACCAGTCCATGGCCGTAGACAAGCGTTGGCAGACGGATGGTCAGCAGACCGATATTCCCAAGGCCAATTACGGAGACCCCATGGGCAATAGCCGGTTTTCCGATCGCTGGATAGAGGACGGGTCTTTCCTCCGGTTAAACAACGTTACCCTGAGTTATCAGCTAGGGAAATGGAGCTTTATCGAGGGAGGAGAAGTGTACTTGGCGGGAGAAAACCTCCTGACATTTACGGACTATTTGGGCCTTGATCCAGTAGTTTCCTATGCCTATCAACCCGCTTGGCAGGGAGTAGACTATGGAGCGATGCCACTGCCATCTACCGTTAAATTTGGTTTTAACCTACAATTTTAATGAAATTAGCTATGAAGTATAACGCTTTTTATAAATACACGTTACTCCTGAGCTTATTGGTTTTTGGTAGTTGCGAAAGCTACTTTGAGACCGATACAAATGACATGCTCTTGGAAGAAAATTACATTGGCAACACCAATGAACTGTATTCGGGATATATGGGCATTGCAGCCAAAGTGCAAACGGTGGCGGATAAGGCCATTTTCCTTGCTGAATTGAGAGGGGACTTTTTGGAACCTACTGATAATGCTCCACAGGAGCTTTGGGAGGTTTATAATCATCAGATCAGTCCGGGTAATGAGTTGGCAGATCCCAGCGGATATTATGACGTCATTTCCAATGCTAACAACTACATCAAAAAGGCCTTTGAATTCAAGGAGGCCAATCCCAATGCCGTGGAAGATGCGGTGTTCGAACCATTGGTGAGTGGTGCCATTCGCTTTAAGGTATGGGCCTACTTGATGCTCGGAAAATTGTATGGTGAAGCGGTTTACCTGGATGAGCCACTGACCAAAGAGACGGATTTATCCCAATATCCCACCATGAGTTTTGAGGAGCTTATTGGGCAACTCATCAGCCTCATGGAAGGTGGTGTCAAAGGCATCAATGGGAAGCAGGTGCTGGTTTGGTCGGATCTATTGTTTCCGGGTGTGAGCACTTCCGCCCAGGACCTTACTTGGAATATGATCTGTCCTTCTCCAGAGCCGTTATTGATCGAGCTGTACCTGTGGAATGGAAATTATGAACAGGTGGTCAGCTTGGGCATGTCATTCATCTATGATGGGGGAAGCGGACGTTATAAGCTTGGCAATGACGATTACAATGGGGAATGGATCCAATTCTTTTACCGCGATCCGATTACCAAAACCCGTGAACTGATCAATATTGTACCTTTTGACTACCAACGTCATCAGACCAATCGCTTGATCGAATATTTCTCCAATACAGAGCCCAATAAATATTACCTGCGTCCAACAGACGCTGCAATGGAACGGTTCCAGCGGCAAGTTAGGCAAGACGGGATTACGGTTGGTGATAATTACCGAGGAGAAAACTACACCTATTGGAGGCAAAATGGAGACTGGGTGGTACGCAAGTTTTCCAGAGCGCACGAGTCGGCGGATAATATTTATAAGAACGATGTACACATCGTATTGTACCGTGCGGGAGACGTCCATTTGTTCATAGCTGAAGCACTCAACCAAATGGAGCAATTCAAAGAGGCCGAGGCTTTCCTAAACGATGGCGTCCAAAATTACCTTTCCAAAAATGAAGACAACCTTGAATATCCGCTGGACAATGAAACGTATAATTCGGCCATTAATGTGAATTGGGGTGTCAGGAGGCGTATTGACCTGGGACCAGTCTATCCTGAAGGATTGAATAAGGATGAGCTGGACACGCCAGAGAAGATTGCGCAGTATAAAAAAGGCCTGGACAGTTTGCTGCTGGAAGAAACCTGTATGGAAAGTGCGGGTGAGGCAAGGTCTTATTTTGCCATGATCAGGATGGCCAAGCGGTGGAATGACCCCAGTATGCTGGCGGACCGAGTAAGTGCAAAATATCCCGCCGGAAAACGGGAGAGCATCAGGAACCTGCTTATGCAGCCTGATAACTGGTTTATTGACTATGATTTAAATCCATGATATTAAGCCTAAAGCTCCTTATGGGGCTTTGGCATCTCAGTTCCGCCCGGAGGGATGTAGATTGAGTTCTCCGGGCGGAGTTGAACGGTCATTGAAAAATGACTCGACACTAGGGGTTTGTTAATCCAGTACAGGATCGGGTGATTATTTGCCCGGTCTTGTCTTTTTTAGTAGTGAGATGTGAGTAATGAGTCTTGAGCCTACCCGGTACTGGGCGTGGAAGAAACTGGGTTGTGCTGGGTCTCCGCCCCAGCACTGGCAAGTTTTGAGTCTCTGACTCAATTAAGCTGTTACTGCTAGGTGGATTACAAACCAGTACAGCAGCAGAAACCAATAACCCAATCACTAAGGAACCGATAACTAAAAATTCAAACGATAATGAACAAAATAGTACCATTTGTATTGGCCTTATTGGTCACCACCATGAGCTATGCGCAGCAATTGGCCTTTCCAGGGGCAGAAGGGTTTGGGAGATTTGCCACAGGAGGGAGAGGTGGAGAAGTGTACAAAGTAACTAATCTTGATGATTCAGGGCCTGGCTCTTTCCGTGACGCTGTCAGTCAGCCCAACCGCACGGTGATCTTTGAAGTGGGAGGAGTCATCAGGATCCATTCGAGGATCATTGTTAAAGAAAACATCACCATTGCAGGTCAAACAGCTCCGGGGGAAGGGATTACGGTTTACGGAAATGGCTTGTCTTTCACGGAGGCCAACAATAGCATCACCCGCTATATTCGCATCAGGATGGGCAAAGTGGGCGACAAGGGCAAAGACGCCGTGTCCATCGCGACCGGCCATGATATGATCTTTGATCATGTGTCCATTTCATGGGGTCGTGACGGCACTTTTGATCTGAATGGAGATGTCAAAGATGTAACCTTGCAGCATAGCATTATTGGCCAAGGGCTACAGACACATTCGACCGGTGGTCTGATCCAGCCATCAGGAGGGGTTTCTATTTTAAACTGCCTATGGATCAATAACCATACACGTAACCCCAAAGTCAAGGGCATAAACCAATATGTCAATAACGTGGTGTACAACTGGGCCGTGGCTGGCTATATCCAAGGTGGAGGCTCCGCTCGCATGTCCTATGCCAATGTTATTGGTAACTATTTTATTGCGGGACCAGAAACCGGCGATACTCCGCCATTTAACAGATCCAATGAGAATTTCCACCTATACGCCCGGGACAATTGGTATGACGGAAACCGGAATGGGAAACTTGACGGCAAACTGGTGGAAAGGGATACCTACGAGCCGGTAAGCTGGATGGAGAAACCTTATGATTATCCTTCAGTAACCATCACCCCAGCATTGGCCGCCTACCAGTCCGTACTTTCCAAGGTGGGAGCCTCTCACCATCGAGATGAGGTCGATCAATTCCTAATAGATGATTTAAAGTCACTGGGCAAGACGGGAAAGACCATCAGTGATGAGATGGCACTGCCAATGAAAGGTCCAGGAAGGGTGAAAGGAGGCAAAGCCCCCATCGATAGGGATGGAGATGGCATGCCTGACCAATACGAGCAAAATAATGGGCTCGACCCAGAAGACGCTACCGATAGAAACCGGACAGACAAGTATGGATATACGGCATTGGAAAACTATCTTAATGCTTTGGTAAATGATCGGTCTGTAAGCCTTAATGAATAACATTGTTTAAATACTATAACTTTCTGAATATTAACTGAATAATGATGGTTGTTTCATTCATGTTTATAGCAGCTTCTAAAGCGATTGACTAAAGTTCAAAGTATAAATTAAGACAATAGTACCCTTATGATCAAATTTTCTTTTTTCCCTTCCTTTCACACTTGGTGTGGATTATTGCTTGTGAGTTTGGTCACCTTGGCTTGTGCCGGAGGTGATGAAAGCCAGGATGAAAAGACCACTGAAAAAATCGACCGGTTTGCATTGGTCAACCGGCATAATGTCGTGCTGGAAAAGCCAGATACCTTGGCCTCCCTTAGCGTGGGCAATGGAGAATTTGCTTACACCGTGGATGTCAGTGGTCTGCAGACGTTTCCAGCGTATTATGAAAAGGGCGTTTCGTTAGGCACCCAGAGTCAGTGGGGCTGGCATGCTTTTCCCAATCCGGACGACTACGAATGGGAAGAAATTCTGCGCTATGATACGTCGGCCATTGGTCAGGTGATTTCGTTTCCAGTACAGTGGAAAGAAGGGCGAAAGAAAGAAGTGACCGATTATTTTCGTACCAGCCCACACCGATTGCATTTAGGGATCATAGGACTGGAGATCACCAAAGAGGACGGCTCCACGATCAACGTGGATGACCTCCAAAACGTCCACCAAGAGCTCGACCTGTGGAAAGGAAAGATTACCAGTACCTATACAGTGGAAGGGCAGCCGGTCAAAGTGGAATTATACGGTCATCAGGAGAAGGATGGCATTTCTGCAAAAATCAGTTCTCCTTTGGTGGGGAATGGGAAATTGAAGGTTAAGTTCAGGTTTCCATATGGCTCAGGCTGTCATGTCTGTCCTGGCTATGATTGGACGCAGCCCGAAAAACATGAATCACTTTTGGAAGTGATTAAGCCCAGTCATGTCCGGATTGGTAGGACCTTGGACAGCACCGAATATGTGACCGATGTGAGTTGGAAGGGAAATGGTGCTTTTGAAACTTCTGATAAACATACCTTTTTGCTCAATGCCCAAGAAGGGCAAAATACACTTGAATTTACCGCTTTGTTTTCTGAAGAAGGAGAAGGGAAAGTGCCTGACTTTGGGGCAACGGCCAACAGCAGTGAGGCAGGATGGCAAGCATTTTGGCAATCTGGTGGAGCAATTGATTTTTCTGAATGTACTGATGAGCGGGCTCATGAATTGGAGAGAAGGGTAGTGCTATCGCAATATTTGACGAAATTGAATTGCGCAGGTTCTTTGCCTCCGCAGGAGACCGGATTGACCATGAACAGTTGGTACGGTAAATTCCATATGGAAATGCATTGGTGGCATGGGGCCCATTTTGGATTATGGGATCGTGTGGGCTTGATGGAGAAGAGCCTTCCATGGTATTTTAGCTCCTTAGAAAAGGCCAAAGCCACGGCGGCCCGTCAGGGATATGAAGGAGCCAGGTGGCAAAAAATGACCGATCCATACGGCGATGAGAGCCCTTCCAGTGTGGCTCCATATTTGATTTGGCAGCAGCCACACATTTTGTACTTTGTGGAGCAGATTTACCAGGCACGGCCAGAAAAAGAGACTCTAGAAAAATATAAAGAACTGGTTTTTGAGACGGCCACGTTTATGGCCTCCTTTGCGAAGGATAGTAAAGTGGATGGTAAATACCATTTGATCGCTCCATTGATCCCTGCGCAAGAGCTTTTCCCTGCCAATTCAACCGACGATCCACCTTTTGAACTTGCCTATTGGCATTACGGGCTAACGGTAGCCTTGGATTGGCAAAAGCGCCTTGGAATGGAAGAAAACAAAAAGTGGCGTGAAGTACTGGATAATCTGGCTCCCCTGGCGATCAAAGACAGTCTTTATTTGCCCAGCAGCACCCATCCAAGGGCCTATGAAGATGATTTTTACCTGCATGATCATCCAGTGGTGTTAGGTGCTTATGGCATTTTGCCTAAAACAGCCATGATCGATACGGTCATTATGAAAAATACCTTGGAGAAGATCTTGAAGATCTGGAATTGGGAGTCTACCTGGGGATGGGATTATCCCATGATGGCCATGAATGCTGCCAGGCTCAATATGCCTGAGACTGCTTTGGACGCATTGTTTATGGGCGAAGAGAAAAACACCTATTTGCCCAATGGGCATAATTACCAAGATAAAAGGTTAAGGATTTACCTGCCTGGAAATGGCGGCTTGTTGACCACGGTGGCCATGATGGCAGCTGGATGGGAAGGTGCTCCGGATAGGCCCACGCCAGGATTTCCCGACAATGGCAAGTGGAACGTCAAATGGGAAGGGTTGCGGAAAATGCCATAGGTGAGATGTTAGACAAGAGAAATAAGGTGTGAGAATGCTGGCTTGTGCCGGGGCTGTCGGTTGTGCGGGTCGTTGGCTTGTATCGAGTCTCTGCCCCAGCACGTTGAAGAATTGATTCTCTGACTCCCCGAGTTGTGCTGGGGCTCTGCCCATCACAGGTAAGCAAACCCAACCGGGTTGTGCTGGGTCTCTGCCCCAGCACTGGGAAGCTTTGAGTCTCTGACTCAATTAAACTGTTCCAGATTTGTAATCCTTATCACCTTTCCATTTGACAACCTTCAAAACATTTAACAAAACAATTGAACCATTACCATGAAAAAATTTAGCGTACTGCTGTTCATATTCCTATTTTGCACAAGTTTGACTTATGGTCAAAGTAAGCCGATTTCGGAGAATTTGAAATGGTCCGAGCGAATGGCATTGTCCGTAATGGCGCGAAACCCAGAGGCTTGGCAAATAGACTTTATGGACAGACCGGTGTGGAGTTATCCACAGGGATTGATGCTTCATGCTTTTGAGGAACTATGGAGAGCAACAGAAGATGATACCTATTATAACTATATCAAAGCCTATGCAGACCAATTGATCGAGCCATCGGGAGAGATCAAGACGTATAAGTACGAAACCTATAATATTGATATGATCAATTCAGGTAAACTATTGTTTAACCTTTATGATCAAACACATGATGATCGCTATAAAGTGGCGATCGAGACCCTTCGGAAGCAGTTGCGCTACCAGCCGAGAGCCATTGAAGGGGGGTTTTGGCACAAGGCCCGATACACCAATCAAATGTGGCTTGATGGGGCTTATATGGGAACGCCTTTTTTGATGCAATATGCTCAGGAGTTTAATGATCCTGCTGCTTTTGAGGAAGGGGTATTGCAATTGGTGTTGATGGAAAAGCATTTGCGTGATCCTCAAACGGGACTTTTGTACCATGGCTGGGATGAAAGTAAATTCCAGGCTTGGGCCGATTCAGCATCTGGCCGATCGCCCAATGTTTGGGGCAGGGCAATGGGCTGGTACGCTATGGCAGTGGTAGATGCTTTGGACTTCCTTCCAGCGGAACATTACGGACGAGTGGTTCTGAAAGGTATTTTGCAGCGATTGGCCGTAGCGGTAAGGGATTATCAAGAAGAGGAAAGCGGGCTGTGGTACCAGGTTATCGATCGTGGAGGCGAAGCGGATAACTACCTGGAAGCCTCTGCTTCGAGCATGTTTGTATATGCCCTGGCCAAAGGCGTCAACAAGGGCTATTTGGAAAACTCATTCCGCGAGACAGCAGAGAAGGGGTTTCAGGGAATCATCGATCGATTGATCCAGGTCAAGCCCAATGGAGAAGTCAGCTTGACCCAAGTTTGTGCGGTAGCGGGACTGGGCGGAAGTCCTTACCGTGACGGCACCTATGAATATTACGTCAACGAAAAAATTCGCGTCAATGACCCCAAAGGCGTGGGACCTTTTATCATGGCCGCCTTGGAATTAGGGAAGTGAGTAACGAAACCCAGAAATGTTTAGGGCTATTGCGTGTGCGCAGTAGTCATTGATGAAAACTTAATCATAAACAAATAACATGATCATTAGTCGTAGATTTTATCTTTTTGGTTTATTGGTGGCCATGATGGCATACGCTTGTAACCAAAAGTCTGAAGAGAAAAAGGAACAACCTATGGAGGAATCAGGGCCATGGGCACAATTAGATTCTATCCGGGGATTGATTACCGTTCCAGAGTTTCCAGATCAGGAGTTCAGCATCGAGGAATACGGTGCCGAAGCAGGCGGGGAAGTATTGAGCACCGATGCTATTGCAGCGGCTATCAAGGCGTGTAATGAAGCTGGCGGCGGCCGTGTGGTGGTTCCCAAGGGAGTATATCTGACCGGTGCAGTGCATTTGCTCAGCAATGTCAACTTGCATTTGGAAGAAGGGGCGACCTTACGGTTTAGTCGAAACCCCAAAGACTACCTGCCATTGGTCAGAAGCAGATGGGAGGGAATGGAGCTGATGAATTATTCTCCATTTATCTATGCCTATCAGCAAGAGAATATTGCGATTACGGGCAACGGTACCTTGGATGGTCATGCAGACATGGAGCATTGGTGGCCATGGTGTGGTGCCAAGCACTTTGGTTGGAAAGAGGGAATGGGAAGGCAGAATCCCTCGCGAAAGCTGCTGCATGAAATGGTGCACGACAGGGTGCCATTGGAAGAGCGGATTTTCGGTGAAGGACACTTTATGCGCCCCCAATTTGTGCAGCCATTTGAGTGTAAAAATGTGTTGATCCAAGATGTGAAACTGATCAATGCTCCTATGTGGAACCTTCATCCAGTATTGTGTGAGAATGTGACAGTGGAAAGGGTGAAAATAGAAACCCTCGGCCCAAACAATGATGGATGTGATCCAGAAGCGTGCAAGAATGTATTGATCAAAGATTGCTATTTTGATACGGGGGATGATTGTATCGCGATCAAGTCAGGCAGGAACGAGGACGGCAGGATTCCGGGTATTCCTTCCGAAAACATCATCATAGAAGGATGTGAAATGAAAGAGGGCCATGGAGGAGTAGTCATCGGGAGTGAGATATCCGGTGGTGCGCGAAATGTATTTGCGCAGAACCTGGTCATGGACAGTCCGAATTTGGACCGTGTCCTCCGAATTAAGACCAGCTCTAAGAGAGGCGGTACGGTAGAAAACATATACATGCGTGATGTGGTCGTAGGCACCTACCGGGAGGCAGCTGTACGTTTTAACATGTTTTATGAGGAAGAAGGTGACCATATTCCGACCATCCGAAATGTCATCGTAGAAAACCTTCAGGTGAAAAACGGAGGAAAATATGCGGTCATGGCCAATGCATATGAAAGTTCGCCCGTCACCAATTTCCAAATGATCAATTGCCGCATTGACAGTGTGGATGAGGTTTTCAATGTGAATCACATGAAAGACGTGACATTTGAAAATGTCATGATAAATGGGAAGGAAGTAAAGGGATTGCAGAAATAGAATCAGGGGCGTGTAGTTCCAAAAATATAATGATACCCAGCTAACTAGAAGCTGAAATGGTGCCAAGCCCCATGGTTGGTTCCTTTACATAAAAAAGCTCCATTGTCCTCAAACGGTAATGGAGCTTTTGGTTTTACCAGTTCAGTTGTTTTTTACTTCAGCAGTAAAAAGAGGCAGCCATGGAATAGGATGGCCAAAAAATAAAAAAGTCCGTTCAGGGAGAAAAAAAGCTCACCTGCCCAACTTTTTGCTACGTCTTTTGGATGGGGTTGTTTAAATGCGCTGATGTCCAAGAGCTGCTGATACTTTTCTTCAATGACTTTAAAATAAGCATCCAACATCCAGCAAATCGATAAGCAAAGAACAGAACCAAACAGCAAACGAATGTCCATGGTGAAGGCTGTGGCCAGCAGGAAAAATCCTATAGCTCCCGTTGCGATTCCCTTGGATATGATGGCTCCACGTCCCGCTCGGTCGATTTTTTTTAGCTGGTCATGATAGTTGTAAAAATGCATTTGGTGTTTAGTTAATTGTAAAGTATGGTTATGAATTATTACAAATTTACGCTTATTTGTTTAAAGAAAAATACCCCAAACTGGGTATTTTTATCAAATAATTAATTTTTAATAAGTTTTACTGTAAATGAAATACATTAAAATGGGTGTTTGTAGGCACTGAATGGATATTTGTATAATATAATAATTGTTGTGATTCGTTGTGGAATGAATTTTAATATAATTAAAAAATGATGTGATATAATTATTAATCATTAATAATATTTAAATGTGCTTATTGGTCATAATTAATACACTTCAATCAGGATAGACCATAACAGTTTACAGGCTATTTCTTCTCAACTTTAGTTTGAATTATATTTTTCAGACCCCTGGTGTTAGTAATGCATTGATAACCAAAATAACCATACTAACATGCAGCAACGTTTTACCAAGTTAAGTTTAAAGGCAGCTAAATGCTGTCTATGGGTGCTATTATGTCTAATGGTACCTGATTTATCCCTCTATGCACAGACCATTGCTTTTCCGGGAGCCGAGGGCGCCGGTCAGATGGCCGTTGGTGGCCGATATGGGGAAGTGTATATTGTGACCAACCTGAATGATTCAGGTCCTGGTTCTTTCCGGGATGCCGTCAGCGAACCTAACCGAATCGTCGTATTTGAAGTTGGGGGCATTATTCAGACCAATTCAAGAATTGTAGTGGCCCATAATGTGACCATTGCCGGGCAAACCGCGCCGGGAGATGGGGTGGTCATTTATGGTGATGGGATTACCTTTACCCAAGCCAGTAATTCGATCGTCCGTTACCTTCGGGTAAGAATGGGGAGATATGGTACCAGTGGTGCCGATGCCATGACCATGACGGATGACGCCAAACACCTGATTTTTGATCATGTTTCGGCAAGTTGGGGAAGAGACGAGACATTTTCCATCACCGGTTACGCCGACAGTATTACCATTCAGAACAGTATTATTTCCCAAGGACTGGAGACCCATTCATGTGGCGGTTTATTGGAACCGTCTGGGTTGATAAGCCTGTTCCGGAACTTATATATTGATAACAATACCCGAAATCCCAAAGTAAAAAATCGCAATCAGTTTGTAAACAACGTGGTCTATAACTGGGGCAGAGGAGGTGGATATATCATGGGAGGCTCCTCGGCCGAATCTAGGGTAAACATCGTTAACAATTATTATATTGATGGGCCGAGCACCTCCATTAGGCCTTTTTCACGCGGTACGGAGAGTTTTATTCCATATGTATCCGGAAATTATCATGACGGCAATCTAAATGGTGCTTTGGACGGAGAGCTGGTACCGCTTTCCGCTTATGAGGGGATCACTACTTTTGCGGATGAGCCTTATGACTATCCTTTCCCTGCAACTGTCATGACCGCTCAGGAAAGTTATGATTATGTGTTGGAACATGTGGGGGCCAATTATCCCACGCGGGATCAGGTAGATGAATTTTTAATGACTGAATTGACCAGTTTGGGATTGGAAGGGAAGTTGATTTCCAATGAAAGGGAACTACCAATGGGCGGTCCTGGGCAAGTTTTTGGCGCTCCGGCTAAGGATGATGGTGATCGCGACGGGATTCCGGATGAGTGGGAAATGGCCAATGGATTGGATCCTGCTGATCCCGCAGATGCCATGGAAATTGCAGCGGATGGTTATGCCAATATTGAGCATTACATCAATGGGCTGTTGGACCAAGCACCAGGTGATTTTTTAAAGCCCATTTCGCAGGTGGGGGCAGAAGAGGTGACCAGTAATTCCATGAAATTAAATTGGACCAATAATGATTCCCGATATGAGGGGATCGTGCTTGAAATAAAGGAAGGGGATGGTGACGCGTTGTTTTTGGACAGTCTGGCTGGAAACACGGTAACCTACCAAGTGGACTCTTTGCTTCCCAATACCAATTATCAGTTTAGGCTTTTGCCATACCATGCGGAATTAGAAGCTATTGCCACGGTGTCTTCATCCTTTAAGACGATCCCGATTCCCACGGCTCCGTCTGCCCCAATGGCTGTTTTACCGGATGATGGTGCCCGCTTTACTGACACGGTATCACTATCTCTGGAATGGAGCGGTAGTGAAAACACTGACTATTATGAAGTTTATTTTGGCGAGCATCCTGAGGAATTAGTGCAGCTTGATTCCATTACCGATCAAACCATGACATTGGACAGTCTGGCAGCAGGAACAGTATATTATTGGAGAGTGGATGCAGGAAACCAATTAGGGATCACTACAGGAAATGTCTGGTCATTTACAACTCGACCTTATATTCCACGTGGTTTGGTAGGTGCTTGGTTGATGGATGCTTCCACTGGAACACTCGTAGCGGATAGCACAGACTTCAGGAATGACGGGGAAGTCAACGACCTCAACGATTATTCTTGGGTAAGTGGCAAAGTAAATAATGCATTGGACATGACGACTGCAGATAACCCATCCCATGTTTTTATCCCCCATGCCGAACAGTTGTATTTTGATAACCACTCCTTTGCCATCTCTATGTGGCTAAAGTCGACAGCCGGCAGTTCCCAATCCTACTTGATCCATAAGGGAACATTTTCTGCTGATGAGTCGACCGGAGGCACGGGCCAATGGTATGGCATTGAAATCAAGGATGGTGACCTACGGTTTGCCATTGACGATAACAAAGACAAGACACAACTGTCCACCAGTGCTTCGCCCATCTTTACCGGAGAGTGGGTTCACTTGGTAGCGATCAGGGATGTGGAAGAAGGTGTGCTGCGACTTTATATAGACGGTGAGGAAATAAAAGAAGTAGCAGATGGTACCCATCAGTCCATTGGACAAGAAGAGCCCATCATATTGGGTAATTCCAATGGTTTTGGTACCCCATTCAGAGGGAATATTGACGAAGTCCGGCTATTTAACAAAAGCCTGTCCGCCCAAGAAGTCTTGGAGCTTTACCACACGCTGCCCACACCATTAAAGGCTTTTTCTCCTTCCTTAGGGGAAGGGGATGTATTGGAAGGATTTGATGATCGGGTACCTGTAAGTTGGAATGGAGGCGTGAATACTACTCAATACGAAGTTTATCTGGGCACCCATCCCGATAGTCTTGTGTTACAAGGAACTGTTCCAGTAGATACTCCTCAATATGAACTTGAGAATTTGCAGAAGCAGACGACATATTCTTGGCGCGTGGATGCCATCGGTCCAAAAGGCACTACCATGGGCAATGTATGGACTTTCCGAGCAGCCGCTCCCGCGGGTTTGGTGGGTTACTGGAAAATGGATGAATCCACTGGTACGATGGTAAAAGATCATGGCCCATTCGATCAAGATAGTCAGGCACAGGGTTTTGGATCGACCGATCGTGTGGCCGGGAAATTTGGGCAAGCCTATGCGTTTGACGAACCGTCGGCTACAGCTTCTATCGATATTGCCCACGAGGAGCAGCTCTTATTTGATGAGACGTCATTTACCATTTCCATGTGGATAAAAATAGCTGAAGATACCTATCGATACGCTGATGGAAAAGATTGCTATTTGATCCATAAAGGGAGTTTTGCGGATAATTGGTATGGAATCCAGTTACGGGATGGACGGTTGACGTTTGGGATTGATGATGACCGGACCAAGACGACGATCACCACTTCTGTAGGGAACAGCACATCCCATCCGATCTTTACTGATGAGTGGGTGCATTTGGTGGCCATAAGGGACAAAGAGGATGGGCAAATCCGGTTTTTTATTAATGGAGAAAAAACAGCTGAAACAGGCTATTCCACTGGTAAAATAGGCAAGACCACTCCTGTACGTCTTGGAAATTCAGATGAAGACAAACCCTATCGGGACCTCATGGATGATGTGAGGTTGTATAACTATGCTTTGGATGCATCTGAAATAGCAGCATTATATCATGCTTTTCCTCGAATGTCGGTAAGCTATAAAAACGGTGACGCATCTTCACCGCTAAATAGTCAAATCAAGCCTTACTTCAAATTGATCAATATGGACACCATGTCCGTGGATTTAGGCAATATAACGGCCAAATATTGGCTAACACCCGAGCAGGTGGATGTGATCAAGACCAGGGTTGATTACGCCCCATTTGGAGAGGACCAAGTGGCTATGGAGTATGTCAGGCTAGATGGACCTAGGGAAGGTGCTTATGGTTACGTCCAGTATGATTTTGGTTCAGGAAATGTCATACCGAGTGGACAAAACTCAGGAGAGATTAAATCCGCCATTTATGATGAAGATTGGTCAGCACTAGATGAATCCAATGACTATTCGATGCTTCCTGTGACTACCTATACTGTTCAGGATAAAATCACCCTTTATGCAGATGGTAAGTTGATATGGGGAGAAGAACCTCAACCAGTAGCTACCCAACAATCGGTATCCGTAATGGCCAAAAATGAGTCTTCCAAGGATAATACCATTAAGAAGGTTTTTAATTTAAAAAACACTGGTAATGTACCTTTGGATTATGAAGGGATTAGTATTCGCTATTGGTTTACCAAAGACGGCGGAGGAGCTTTGACCTTCTGGAAAGACTATGCCGAGTTGGGAAGCGAAAATTTAGAAGGAACCTTTATGGCGGTAGAAGCTTCCACAGCCATGGCTGACCACTATTTGGACATTACTTTTGATGGAACCCTTGGTCAAATAGCTCCCTTGAGTGAGACTGGTACATTAAAAGTACGCATTACAAAGACGGACTGGACAGATTTCGATCTAACGAATGATTATTCCAACAACCAGAACAGTGGATGGATGGAGCAAGATCGTATAGCCATTTATTATTATGGAAAATTGTTGTTTGGGGAGATGCCGACCATGGATGGTGATAGTACCGCGATGGCCCGGAAAAACCTTTCTGACGAGGGATCTTCTAAAAGAGTAGAAGAAGAAAGGGAAGTATCTACCGTGAAGATATATCCGAACCCAACTCAGGACAAACTTCAAATAAAAGTAGCCGCTTCATCAACCAAGCCCGTCGAAGTAAGTATATTTAATACGAACGGCATTTTAATGGAGCGTAGGACCATCGAAGATTCCACTACTACATGGGATGTTAGCCATTATGCTTCCGGTATATATTTCATGTATGTAAATCGTTCAGGAATGCGTACCGTACATAAGGTTATCAAGGAGTAACAAAAAACACCTATTGAATTTAGGTACTTGAAAGCGAAGAATCATTTGACATGAATCTTCGCTTTTTTATGGATTTCCCTTAGGGTTTGCATGGGTCAGTTATTTAATTTCGTTACTGCCTTATCGGCTACTAAAGGGGAGAGGTTCATTAAGTGGCTGATATGCTGGTAAAGCCCATCTTTTGCTTTTAATGTGCCTTGGTAGCTAAGATGATTTATATCCCTGTAAAGAACATCTTTTTTATCAATGACCCAAACCCCTTTTTGAGGATGTTTAAAAATATCATAAGCATTATATACAGATGCTTTATCGTATTTTTTAGCCATTTCTTCTAATCTTTCATTATAAGAATCTATCGAGGAAGACATAAATTCACCTATATATTGATTTTGGTCGTTCGGTTTATAGCCGAAATAAATCAATAAGGGGGTAAGTTGTCGTTTTGGAGGGATGGCCAATAATGGTGGTTGATTGATTAACATCACTTTTGCTCCCATACTTGTAGAATAATTGATGAAATCATCGATATAGGACATTTGTTCCATTGTGCGGGGATATGATCCGGTAAGCCTATTTGAGATAATAACCAATTTTGCATTAGCAATGGACTTAAGAACGTTTTCACCATATGATCTAGCCTGATCTTCTGTAAAACTATTGATAGGTGGCATTTCATCCGGTAATTTACCATCCTTTATGGGAAAGTGCATAAACATGCCGTCACCTACGTAAAAAGTTGTTTTGGTATTTAGGCTATCAGAAATTTCATTTAAAACTTTTGCCCAACCACAACCGTGAGAATCTCCAATTACAACGATTTCAGGGTGTTCGATTTCAGGATTCCCGAGTACTAATCCACCTTTATCGAATTCAGGGGACTTGCGAGATGTCAGGAAGTGATTTATCTTCATGTCTTTGGGATCGACCTCTGTACTATTTGATTTTTTGTGGAATAATTCAGGGTTTATACTATAGTAATGAAAATAGTGATCTACGTAGTTAAATGGAGCCTCTATTTCCTTAAACAAAACTTGCATGTATAACCCTCCAAAACATAGTACTGCTACTGCCAAACTACCCACTAGCTTTACAGTATTTTTATAATATCGTGTTTTTTCTTCAATGAGGTAATATGAGAGAATAGAAAACACTGTCGTTAATATTAATATAAATATAGTAGCAATCGAATCTGAAATGGAGTATTTGATTGATAAATATTTGTGAAATAAAACACAAAAGGGCCAGTGCCATAAGTAGAGAGAGTAGGAAATTTTCCCTATGAAAACCAAAGGTTTTGAACTAAGAATTTTGCCGGCAAATACAGAATCATTGGCAAAGAAAATAAAAAGGCCTGTTCCTACAGTAGGCATAATGGCAATCAAGCTCACATCACCGTCAGTTGGTATTAGATAAGAACATATGATAAGAAGTAGACCCAAAAGTGAAAAGGAGGCTTTGGTTTTGGCTGAGGATTTGTCTCTGTAGCCTGCTCTTACAATTAGTGCTGTTATACAACCAATTCCAAGCTCCCAAGCCCTAGAAGGAATCATATAAAATGTCACAGAATTACTGGAAAGAGCATTAAAGGGGAATGCTTTTAATTCAAAAAAAACTCCAAAACAGTATAATAGAAAACTCAATACCACTATTGCTATTACCCATTTTAGAAGAGACTGTCCCCATTTGTGAAGGAAGAAGAGAATTAGGGGATATACTAAATAAAATTGTTCTTCAACAGATAGCGACCATGCATGGAGAAAAAATGATGTTTCGGCCCTGCCGCTCCAATAGTCTCCCAAGTTAAGGTAGGCATTAAAATTTGCAACGGAAAATAAAGCTGCAAAACCATCAAGTACCATATAATGAATATCTCCTTCATAAATCAAAAAGGGAAATATCATAAAACAGAAAAGAATGACTCCAATGAGTGCAGGCATGATACGTTTCACTCTTCTTAACCAAAAGTCTCCAAAGGTGAATTTTCCAGATTCAAGGTTCTTAACGATTATCGATGTAATCAAATATCCGGAGATGACAAAAAAGACATCCACACCATAGAATCCACCTGTTATCCAGCCCAGTCCAAGATGAAACAAAATTACCGGGACTACTGCGACAGATCTTAATCCATCAATTTCAGGACGGTATTTTATTGTACTCATATAATACTAGTTTAGTTGATGCAGTTTCTTGAAAATTTTATGTATTTATTATGTGTTTATAAATTTATAAAAATGAATAATAAATACATAAAAAAGTAATTTAAATAAAATTAATAAAAATATTTAGGAAACCAAATTGATGTTTCTCCATCTGTTTTTATGTTTTAGGAATTGGCTTTTTATAGGAACTGTTTTATTCAATTTCTGATTTACAGTGTGCTTTTGTTTTAGGTACAACATAAATCGTTTACATCTATTAAAAATTGAAACTAATAGATAAAATAAATTTAAAATCATTCTAAATAATTTAGATGTTATGGATTTGAGGCTTACTTTTGTTCTTAATTAAAATTAATCTAAATAAGGTAAATGAAAGGATTTGTACTATTACTTGTGATGGTCGGGTTTTGTCAGTTGGCAATGGCCCAAGCTTCAGGGACAATAACCGGTGAAGTCAAAAATGAATCAGGGGATATGTTATCTTTTGCCTCGATTATTCTAAAAGGAACAAATTATGGTGTTGCTTCTGATGCGAATGGAGCATTTGAATTTATGGCACCAGCGGGTAATTATACCTTGATTATTTCAGAAATCGGATTTCAGAGCATCAATAAGCGTATAACAGTGCGAAGTGGCCAAACCATTGATATGGGTACGGTGGTGCTAAAAGAAAAAGAATCCGAACTAGGAGAAGTTACCGTAGTGGGTGAAAGAAACGAATATACAGTGGACGAGCCTTCCGGTAGCCTTCGCTTGAATGAAAAGTTAATAGAGGTGCCCCAAAACATCCAGGTGGTCACTGCTCAAGCATTGGAGGATCAGCAGATCATTGATATGAGTGATGGGGTATTGCGAAATGTGAGTGGGGCGACCCGATTGGAGCATTGGGGGAATCTATATGCACGTGTGAATATGCGTGGATCTCGGGCAGGAGCCTTCAGAAACGGAATGAATGTGACCTCAAACTGGGGCCCGCTTAACGAAGATATGAGTTTTGTGGAAACCATCGAGTTTGTCAAAGGCCCCGCTGGCTTTATGATGTCCAATGGGGAGCCAAGTGGTATTTATAATGTGGTGACCAAAAAGCCAACAGGCGTCACGCGTGGGGAAGTAAATTTAACCATGGGGAACTATGATCTTTACAGGGGAACATTGGACCTGGATGGTAAATTAAGCAAGGATGGAAAACTCCTATATCGATTAAATGTCATGGGGCAAACCCAAAATTCTTTCCAGGATTATACGTTTACAGATCGATACAGCGTGGCACCAGTGGTGAGCTATCAGCTAGACGATAAGACCAAACTGACGTTGGAATATGTGTATCAGCATGTGAATATGTCTAATGTCGGCTCGGCATATGTCTTCTCTACGGAAGGATATGGTATTTATGACCAAAGCTTTACCATAGCTGAGCCGGGATTGGATCCCACAAAAATTGACGATCATAGCGTGATGGCCAATCTACAGCATGACATCAGTGACAACTGGAAAGTCACTGCCCAGCTGGCCTATTTTAACTACCAACAGGAGGGAAGCTCTATGTGGTTAAACAACGTAGATGCTGATGGTAATTTATTGCGATACGTGTCCATCTGGGATGCTTTGAACCAAAATGCTTTCGGACAGGTATTTGTTAATGGGGAAGTGAAAACTGGTGGTGTCAATCATAGGGTTTTGGCAGGATTGGACATTGGTACCAAAGAATATATTGCTGACTGGAGTCAATCTCATCAATTGGATTCTATAAACGGTGGTTTTTTTAACATGAACAATCCAGTTTATGGAAGGCCCGTGAACGGTTTGCCGCAGTTTGACCGTAGCCAAAGTCTTAGACAAAGAGCCAATACCAGTTCCATCACACAGTCCTATAGTGGGTTTTACCTGCAAGATGAGCTTGGCTTCTTTGAAAATGCCTTAAGATTAACCTTGGCCGGAAGGTATACCTATGTCAATCAAAATTCCTATGGCGCTGTAGATGAAGACAGCAGGATTACCCCAAGAGTGGGGCTGAGTTATTCCATTAATGACCAAACATCCGTTTACGCTCTTTATGACCAGGCTTTTGTGCCGCAGACAGGGGTGCTGAAGAGTGGAGAACCTGTAAAACCGATTACGGGAAATAACATGGAATTCGGTGCTAAGCGGGAGTTTTTTAACGGAAAATGGAGTACGGGGCTTTCACTTTACAGGATTTTCAAGAACAACCAGATGGTGAGCGATCCTGAAAATCCAACTGCCCAGTATTCATTGCTGACGCAAACCACCACCCAAGGGGTAGAGTTTGATGCTAGGGGCGAGATTATTCCAGGTTTGATCGTTACCGCAAACTATGCTTATACTGATTCCGAAATTACCGATGATGAGCGTACCGGAGAGTTTTCTCAGGTGGGAAGTCCTGTGCCAGGATTTGCAAAACACGTAGCGAATGGTTGGTTGACTTACTCCATTCAAAGTGGCGTGTTGGAAGGATTGGGTGTATCTGCCGGGTTTACTTACCAAGCCGATAGAACCACATGGAACTGGCCAGGAGATAACCAATTGGCCTTACCAAATTACTTCAAATTGGACGGTGGACTTTCGTGGGAAAACGATAACCTGACTATTCGGGCCAATGTATTTAACCTTTTAAATGAGTATCTCTATTCTGGTTCTGCATATGCCACTTATTACTATTATCAGGCAGAAGCACCTAGAAATGCTCGTCTTAGTGTAGGCTTTAGATTCTAGCCATTGGTCCTATCCTTTCTCTTGGTAAAGTTTGGAAAGGACAAGGCAATGCCATGGATTTAGAAATATAGAAAAACATTAAGTCCTGTATGGGGATGCTCAGCGCAATCGGGTAACATGCAAGTAACTTGTGAGCTTTCCTATGACAGGCACCAATTGGGTTTTATCAAACTGAAGATGACATGAATTACTGTAATCCGGAAGTCATATTGATGAAGGACAATTTTATTCTGACCAGGTGTGAGCACTGTGGCAGAATAGGATTGATGTATGATCAGTGCATGTTGAGTTTTAACAGGGTGGATTTTGGTGGATTTTGCCGGTATATAGATCAATTGTCCTTTGATGGTGACCACAGTCCATTTTATGATGGCGTGGACAGGATAGTGATCGAAACTTATCATATGGATATTCAGTTTACACTACTGGAGGAAGAATTTTATCGACTGAAAAGCCACCTTTATGACGCTCAAATGCAACTTCAGATTGATGATTTATTGAAATAATCGTATTTAACAGACAATCAAAAGATGAAAACAAAATTCAGTGTATTATTTGCTTTGGCCCTATTTGCTAACCTTGGTTGGGCAATGGCGCATGCCTTGTGGATTGAAACAGCGACAAAAGGGAAGAAAGGCCAAGAACAAGAAGTGAAAATTTATTATGGAGAATATGGTGAGGGCGTGATCGAAAAGGTGGATGACTGGTATTCCGATGTGAAGGACTTCGAGCTATGGGTAATTGACCCGGCAGGAAACAAGACCTTGTTGGAGACTGAAGGAGATGAAGAGTATTTCACAGCCTATTTTACCCCCGAAATGGATGGTGTTTACCGTTTGCAGATTGGCCATTCAGCAAAAGACTTGGGAGGAGAATATATTTATCAGTTTAATACCGCCTCACAGGTATGGGTAGGAAATGCCAAAGAAACTACTGTGGAAGGACCTAAAACCGATCTGGCTTTGGTGTTGACTTCCCCTGATAAGGGAGGCCTGAAAAACCCGCTGCACTTTAAAGTTCTTTTCAAGGGAGAAGCGAAAGAAGGGGTGACCGTAGCCGTAGATGGTCCTACAGGTTGGTCAAAGGAGTATGTAACTGATGTCAATGGCGAAATCGTCGTGGATACTCCTTGGAAGGGACAGTACATCGTGGAAGCAGTAGATACCGAAGAAACTTCCGGAGAGCATTATGGTTCACCCTACGAATTTATCTGGCGATGTGCCACCCAAAGCATTAAAAAATAGGTTTGTAATTTTTTGATCTGACTGACTAATAGCCACCCCGTTAGCTTACCATAAGGGTAAGCTGGCGGGGACTTTTCTTGTACTTATCACCCGGTGCTGTTTGTTGGGGCGTTATTGTGAGAGTTGGGAGAGTACCCTGGCCAAAGCCCTTCTGTTAAAGGGTTTTCTTAAAACGGCATCAAACCCCATTCGCAGAATCTCATCTTTACTGTTCTCAGAGGCGGTCATGCACACAAATGCTCCCGGATGCTTTTCTTTTTCTTTTAGGTATTTTAGCAAATCTGCTCCGTCTGTTTCTCCCAGCACCAGATCGATGAAAATCAAATCCGGATGAACCTCTTGAAGGTGGTTGAGGGCACTGTTGAAAGAAGAGGATATTTTGACAGCTATCGCTTCTTTTTCGAGCATACCAGCGGTGATTTTTTGGATGAGGGGATCGTCATCCACTAGCAGGGCACTTTTCCCTCCAAATTGGTGGGTAAGTTGTTTCTTTTGATGAACGGGCGTTTCGTCGGTAGGCGCCAGCACTAAGTCAAAATAAAAAATGGCACCTTTACCGGCAGGGCGTGGCTTTGACAATTTTAGCTCACTTCCCATATTGTGTAGAATCATATTGGAGATGGTCAATCCAAGGCCCGTACCGTTATGATTGTTGTTTTCAGAAGATTGCCCGTAAGCTTCGAAAATACTGTCCTCTTCACCTTCTGGAATCCCAGCACCTGTATCTTCCACAGTAAATCTATAGGTGGGGTTTTCCTGATCATTCTGAGAGGGGAGTTGTTGACACTCCAGCCGAATATACCCTGTATGGGTGAATTTTAAGGCGTTATTGATCAAGTTTGAGAGTACTTGTTTTAATCTTAATATATCCACCAAAACATGTCCGGATTCCACGTTTATGGAAACGTCCAAGTCCAGTGACTTTTGGTTGGCTAATGGTGCGAAAAGTACTTTTAGTTCATGAAGTATGGTCGGTAAACTGGCTGCTTTGAGTTTTATGTCAAAGGCAGCACTTTTAAGTTTGGAGTAATCCAGCACATCATTAATTAAATTCATCAAAATCCTTTCAGTATGGATCAGGTGGTCCACCAGTGATTTTTGATCCGCTGAAAGGGCTGTGTCTTGAAGTTGCTCCGTTAGACCAATGATGCCGTGAAGAGGTGTCCTTATCTCATGACTGACCAGAGAAAGAAGTTTCAGTTTGTCGGTATTTTTTTTCGAATTAAAGTCTTCTTTATTCATTCAAATCTTACGGTTTATAGGTTAATCCGGAAAAAACCCTTTGAATGCTTTTAATCGGGTTAATGATGATTATCCATTTGGTGAAATGAATAATTTATGTTTAACGATTTGTGATTCTGTTGATTATCCATATCCAAGTTGTAATAAAAAAGTTGATTTACCACGCGATTAATTCATTTTTATAGTGTTTAAAGTCAAGCTATAGCCAGACAATAAGGCATACTTTCTAAGGTACCTGCGAGCATTCGATTACTTAAATATGTGGTGAGTGATTTTGCAATTTGGTATATTTAAAAAAAAACCTAAAAAGGATAGGCATAAAATGATGTACTTTGGATGAATTAAAAAAAACATGTTATCATGACGTTAATTATTTTCGATTTAAATGATAAGAGGTTGAAAAATTTTTATCTTCGAATCCTAACGAAATAATCATGTCCTGATTATTAAGACGTGTTTTAATAAAATTACTATTCCATGTACGCTAAAGCCAAACCAAAAGCCCTTTTGCTATTTTCCCTGTTCATCTCCCTATGGAGCAGTCCAGCCAAAGCCCAATCAGCAAAATCCCCAAACATTATTTTTGTTTTGGTGGATGATCTGGGGTACGGCGATATTGGGGTGTTTTTCCAAAATGAGCGCAAGTCCAGAAATGACAGAAGTGAGCCTTGGATCATGACGCCACAGCTGGATAAGATGGCGCACGGAGGGGCTATGCTGACGGATCATTATACTGCAGCGCCTGTTTGTGCACCTTCTAGGGCTTCCATTTTGATGGGGGTAAACCAAGGGCATGCACACGTTCGCGATAATCAATTCGACAAAGAAATTGGTGACAATTACACCATGGGGGCTGTATTGAAAGCAGCCGGCTATAAAACCATAGCAGTAGGTAAATGGGGACTACAAGGGGAGGAGGAAGGTCCTGACTGGCCGACTCATCCGCTGAAGGTCGGATTTGACGAGTATTTTGGTTATATCCGTCATCGAGATGGCCATGAGCATTATCCTGTGGAAGGTATTTACAGAGGAAGCACCGAGGTATATCATGATTATGAAACCGTTGAGGGATTAGATAAGTGTTACACGGGGGATCTGTTTACGGCCAAGGCAAAGGATTATATCATCAAGCATCGAGATAAATCCCCTAACCAACCATTTTTTATGTATTTGGCATATGATACTCCGCATGCGGTTTTAGAGCTTCCCACACAAGAATATCCAGCCGGAGGAGGACTAAACGGTGGCATCCAATGGTTGGGAAAAGCAGGCGAAATGATCAATACTGCTTCCGGAGAAGTTGATTCATACGTTTATCCCGAATTTAGGCACGCTTCATATGATCATGATCGTAACAGTGCTACGCCGGAGGTCCCATGGCCAGATACTTATAAACGATATGCATCCGTAAACCGGAGAATCGATGATCAGGTGGGGGATTTAATGAAATTGCTGGAAGATTTGGATATCGATGATAATACCCTAGTGGTATTTACTTCCGATAACGGCCCCTCTAGAGAATCCTATCTTCCGAAGGAATTCGCGCCGTATACACCAGAATTTTTTAACAATTTTGCCCATTTTGACGGCATAAAAAGGGACGTTTACGAAGGGGGGCTTAGGACCGCGACCATTGTTCACTGGCCGGCACGTATCAAAGGAGGCACGGTGATTTCTTCACCAAGTATTTCTTATGATTGGATGGCAACCTTTGCAGATGCAGCAGGTGCTTTTGTCCCTGTCAGAACGGACGGGGTGTCATTATTACCTTCTCTGACCGGTACGGGAAACCAGGAGCCCAGCAGCATTTATGTGGAATATGCCCAAGGAGGAAGTATTCCGAATTATGCTGAATTTCTGGAAGCCCATCAAGGCAGAAAGAGAGGGCAGATGCAAATGATCCGACAAGGGGATATGGTCGGAGTGCGTTACGATATCCAAGGACAGGATGATGATTTTGAAATTTATGATGTGACGAAAGATCCACAGCAGGGAGTTGACCTTTCAGACCAGCGTCCAGCCTTACAGGCAGGTTTCAAGACAGCTGCATTGCGCCATCGCATTAGCGATCCTGCAGCCCCTAGACCTTACGATGAGAGTTTGGTTCCCTCCATAGAAGTGGGGAATCCTCAAGAAGGCCTGACCGTAAAAACCTATGCAATCAACAGCTCTTGGATTCCAAAACTACATGAGCAGCCTCTTACTCAGAAAGCGGTGAAAAGTCCATCATTCAGGGAAGTACCCAATAGGGGCAATTTGGTGGTTTGGCAAGGGTATGTAGATGTTCCTACAGCGGGTAAATACACCTTTTCAGCCGATAGAGGAACGAGTCACTTTTTCATGAGGATTCATGATATAGGGGTGTTGGATGGGAATTTTGATCTAAATAGCATTCCGAAAGGCACTGTTTACCTAGCAAAGGGCATGCATCCGGTCAAGATTTATTGTATGAGGCAAAGTGAAGATGCCTCACTTAAGCTTTTTTGGGCCTATGGCGAAGATGAAAAAAATGAAATTCCGGCGAAGGCATGGTACCGGTGAGGATGGAAAATAGGACATGAAATCTTAGGATAATTAGGCGGTAATAGTGATAGAAATACGAGTGTTATTGTTATTTTTGATTAGTTATAACTGGATAAAGAAGGGCTTTGTCCAGCAATAAAATTCTAAAGTAACCTATTTCATAAAATGTCAGATCATAACTTTAAATTTGAGACCTTGCAGCTCCATGCAGGGCACGAACCCGATAGCAATACCAATTCCCGCGCTGTTCCGATTTATCAAACCAGTTCGTATGTGTTTAATTCCGCCGAACATGGAGCCAACCTCTTTGGCTTAAAGGAATTTGGCAACATATACACGAGGATCATGAATCCTACGAATGATGTTTTCGAAAAAAGAATGGCAGCTCTGGAGGGAGGAGTGGCTGCATTGGCGGTTAGCTCTGGACAGGCAGCACAATTTATTGCGTTGAGCAATATCCTTGAAAATGGAGATAATTTTGTCACTTCTCCTTTCTTGTACGGTGGTACTTATAACCAATTTAAGGTTTCATTCAAGCGGTTGGGGATTTCGGCACGGTTTGCTTCAAGTGAAAAGGCTGAGGACATGGAGAAACTGATCGATGATCGGACCAAGGCCTTGTATGTGGAGACCATAGGGAATCCGGGGTTTAATGTTCCGGATTTTGAAGCCTTGTCCGCGCTTTCAAAAAAACATGACATCCCATTGGTGGTGGATAATACTTTTGGCGCCGGAGGGTATCTTTTTAGACCCTTAGCACATGGTGCCCACATTGTGGTGGCCTCTGCCACCAAGTGGATCGGTGGTCATGGGACTTCTATCGGTGGTATAATTGTAGATGGAGGTAATTATAACTGGGGCAATGGTAAATTCCCACAGTTTTCGGAGCCCTCTGAAGGATATCACGGATTGAATTTCTGGGAAGTATTTGGCGAAGGAAATCCTTTAGGATTGCCGAATATAGCATTCTCCATCCGAGCGAGGGTGGAAGGGCTACGTGATTTTGGTCCAGCCATCAGTCCCTTCAATAGTTTCTTACTGCTCCAAGGCCTCGAAACGCTGTCATTACGTGCCGAGCGGACTGTAGAAAATGCATTGACCCTAGCCAAGTGGCTAGAAAATCACCCTCAAGTAGCCACCGTTAGTTATCCTGGTCTGGAAAGTCATGGGCACCATACATTGGCAAAAAAATACCTGAAAAAAGGGTTTGGAGGTGTATTGACATTCGAAGTAAAAGGAGGTAAGGAGGCAGGTGAAAAGCTGGTGGACAGTTTGCAACTCATCAGCCACTTAGCAAATGTCGGTGATGCCAAGACCTTGATCATCCAACCTTCTGCCACGACGCACCAACAGTTGTCTGAAAAAGAGCAGGCAGCAGCCGGTGTCACACCCGGTATGTTGAGGATCTCTTTAGGGATCGAACATATTGATGATATTTGTGCAGATCTGGAACAGGCCTTTCAAAAGATCGGCTAAATGATTTTGATTGGAGCTGTCTCATATGATAAGTCTTAGCTACAGTCGCGAACGGCTGTGGGAAGGATGCATGGAATGGCTAGCCTTAAGTGATTAGGAGAAGGTTATTCCAAGGTCCGACTTGACGAATATGAGACAGCTTTTTTGTGTTTCGTTGTAAAAAGGACACAAATAATAAACGATTTATTCGGCCTTACCGTTTGAGTATATAGTTATTGTCCTAAAAAGGACAAGGACATTTTAGCGATCAGTAATTGATTGATTTTATTCGATAAATCACCATGGGCAAACAAAAAGTAATCGGAGCTTTAGGAGTATTCGCTGTACTGCTGATTACTTGTTTGGTTTTATGGAACAATTATTTTTTGAATAGTAGTGATCACGGTTTTCCTAAAAAAGAAACCGTAACGATCACCGCTTGGAATAGTTATTCGCCTAAAGCTGTTAATTTACCAAAGCTCAATTATCACATAACAGTATCCAATGTAGACCATGGTCAAGAGACAGATTATGTTGCAGATAGTCTGGTATATGGCCTGAAGGAGCTAGAAAGACAGGTATTGGAAAGAGCTTACCTGTGTTCTTTGACGGCCATTCCCTTTGGCATAAAAGAAATGATATTTCCTAGTCATTTTTTCTGGTAAAGTTTCCCTTTTACGACCTATAGCGCGGCTCTATTTTTAAGGAGAGGCGTGGAAATAAATTTCTTATCCGTAATCATATCTAAATATATCCAATAGGTCATCCTTGATCATTTGAAATTGCAGTAAAGTCAGGTGCAGCCATCAGCTTTTAGGTGAAGGCTCCAATCATGATGGGGACAGGTGCATCCAACCCATTGCCTGGTGCAGCATTTTTCATTTGCTTGATGGTGTCTATTGGGGCAGTGTGGCTACCTATTATCCTATAAACATGTTAGATACCGTATCATTGGTATTTGTAGTGGTCATGATCATTGCATTTGCCATACCATTTGTAATACACCATAAAAAAAATACAAGAAGGCAAGCGCAGGCCAAAGCGCGAATGTCAGCATATGCTCGAATGCACAATTTATCTTTTCATTTCATGGAAATTTGGAGAAACCAGTACTTCCTGGGAATGGATGAGGAGAAATGTAAACTAGTTTACATAGAGGATATCGCTAAAGGAGATCCGTTCATCATTGATTTACATCATGTGAATGGGGTGCATGTGGATGAAAAATCAAGAAGGATAAAATCACAAGGGGATTCCAGAGGGCATAAAATAATTGATCAAATCGATTTGATTTTGGAAAGTGAAATTCCCGGGCAGCGGCAAAAAATAGAAATTTATGACGGAGAAAAATTTTCTTGTTTGATAAACGAACTCGTATTGGCCAACACATGGGAACAACGTATCCGACAAACCATTATCCAAAAATCCTTAAAAGTCCAAGAATGATGAAGACGTTAATTTATGTTGAGAAAGAACAATTGCCGGGGATAAAATTAGCCCATTTTGAGGTGTTGAATACCCAAGAGGACGTCAAGCACCGAGATAAACAACTTATGAATGCCCTTACACTGGGCAATTTAGACCACTTAAAAGTGAAGCTTCACCTTTGCGATGCTGATATGAACCATCTATTGGTGGAAACTACAGTTTGGGCGGTGACGGATACACGAGTATGTTTGAAGGGGAACATAAATATTCCCAAGAAAGCTATTTTACAGGTAGAAATTAATGAGTTACTCATACAAAATTAAGCCCTTTATGCAATTTGGCGCGAGGGCCACGAGTTAGGGCTCACAATAAAAGCACTGGTATGAAAATGCATTACCAGTGCTTTTTTAGTTCATTTCTTGTCGGATCATTGCTTTAGCTTTGATCAGTTGATTTTTTACGGTATTGACAGAAATGGCCAGTTCCTCTGCGATCTGCTGATAGGATTTTTTCTCGAAAATATTCATGTGAAGGACCTGCTTTCGTTTAGGCGAGAGCTGACTTATAAGGCCTTCTAGTTGTTCGAGTTGAAGCTCTTGCTGTTCTTTTTCTTCTTTGCTGGCCACCTGTACATTTACCCAAAATTGTTCTTTGAGTTTATGGTCTTTTTTTACTGCTTTGAAATAATCAAAGATTTCATTTTTCACGGCCGTAAAAATGTACGAGCTAAAATTCATGTCAGGGTTGATTTTATCTTGCCTGCAAATGATCTTGGTAAAGACTTCTTGGAAGATATTTTCCGCTTCTACTTCATCTTTTAAAATAGATATGGCAAAACGGAGTACAGGGGTTCTATAATATCGATAGATATAATCCGTGGCTTCTTGATCACCTTGTATAAAGCTTAATAGGATGTGTTTGTCGGGTTGGTTCATGACGAAATCTGTTTATCTCAACAGATTAAATTTCACGCTTTATATGGTAATGTTTTTCGTAAAACGCGTATTAAAAACCTCAATTTGCGACGGAGTGAGAAGTGTTACCGGTTGATTTTTAGATGGTTAATTTATTGTTAAGGATTGATGTGATGGATAATGATTGCTTTATGTAGACAATAGCCTAATGCTTAAAAATGAAGTATTAAAGGTGTTTATTCATCAAAACGTTAAATAATGGCCAACAAAAACAAAAGATTAATCTCTTTGGATGTCTTACGGGGAATGACCATCGCGGCAATGATTTTAGTGAATTTTCCCGGTAGCTGGGAACATGTTTTTCCGCCGTTACATCATGCACAGTGGAATGGCATTACTCCGACAGATTTCATCTTTCCGTTCTTTTTGTTCATCGTCGGTGTTTCTATTGTCATGGCCTATGCTGGAAAAATGGAGATGGACAAGACCATTGTGTATAAAAAATTATTTTTCCGAGGAGCAAAGATCTTTGCCTTAGGCGTACTTTTAGGCATGATCCCTGAATTTGACTTTTCAGCTATCAGGGTAGCCGGTGTACTTCAGCGGATCGCATTGGTATTTGTGGCGTGCACGCTAATGTTTTTAAATCTCGACTGGAAGCAGCAGGCATACCTTGGATTGCTGCTTTTAGTCGGATATTGGCTGATGATGACGCTTATTCCCACACCTGGTTTTGATCGGCCTATGCTCGAACCGGGTAAAAATCTAGCGGCATGGGTTGATCAATACCTCCTTCCGGGCAAGATGTGGCAGGACACTTGGGATCCAGAAGGGGTTTTCAGCACCCTTCCTGCCATAGCCACTGGGATTTTGGGCATGTTGGCCGGGCAATTGCTAAAGAGCCAACTGAAGGAAGTAGAAAAAGCTAATAATTTGATGGTAATAGGCCTTGTTCTAACCCTTTGGGGGTTGTTTTGGGCATGGTTTTTCCCAATTAATAAAAACCTTTGGACAAGCTCCTTTGTATTGGTTACCGGTGGTACGGCATTTAGTTTTTTGGGAGCATTTTATTACTGGATCGATGTTAAGGGGAATAGCCAAGGGACTACCCCTTGGGTCATTTTCGGTTCCAATGCGATTACTGTTTATGTTTTGGCCGATATACTCTCCTTGTTTTTCTATCAATTGCCCCTTGACGGGCAAAGCATCAGTGCACATTTCATGCAAGCGGCAAAGAGCTTGGGCATGATGCCAGAAATTGCCAGTATGGTGTTTGCCCTTTGCTTTGTCCTGATCAATTTTATTCCAGCCTGGCTGCTTTATCGGAAAAAGGTGTTTATCAAGTTGTGATGAAGAAATTAATGGGATAAGGTGTTTAGTTGGTTTTTAGAGATGTTTGTTTGGATAGGTTTTTATTGAAATGATTATTTGCTGTCAACATAGATTTTATGGTAGCATATAAATCATTTTTAGCTCTCAAGGTTCCTTGATAGCTAAGGTGGTCATCATCAAAATATAGTACATCTTTATCATCAGTTATCCAGACTTTATTTCCATTCATAAAAATCGAATAGGAGTCAAAAACTTGAACTTGAGGGTATTTATCCGCTATTTTATTTAGCTTTTTATTGGCAATTTCCACCATTTCATTTTTTTCAATACGATTAAAATATTGCTTGGATCCGTTAGGATGTATATTAAAGTAACTTAAGATGACGGCAGCGTTTTTGGAAGACCATTTACTCCATAATGGAACCTGATTTATGATAAGAACTTTTTTATCTAGGGAATTGGCATGGGCACAAAAGCTTTCAAATTTTTCGAACGCTTCTTGGTCTCTATTTTCCATTCTAGCAGTCATGATTAGTAATTTAATGGAAGGATCTTCTAAGGTTTTGATGACGTTTGTAGGATATCCTTGCCAGTCAATTCCAAAGAAATTATCATCAATTAAATCGTCAATTTTAAAGAAGGGGTAAAAGCCTGTTTGCGTATAATATGCAATTTTCGTTGAGAGACTATCAGTGATTTCATTGACCACTTTGGCCCAGCCAGTAGCATGTGAATCGCCCATCATCATTATTTCAGGCTTTTGCATTTTATTGTTACCAATAACTAAACCTCCGCTTTTATATGCTTCTCTCGTGTCATGCACTGGGTAGTATCGAATGGTATGATCCTCTAAGTTTTTTTCCATTCCCTTTTCGCTTCTATCCATGTCTTTTTTCTTTCCCATTTGATAATAATCAAAATAAGCCTCTACATAATTGAAAGGGACTTTTTCGTAGTTGACAACATGGACATACATAAAGTAAGAACTTGCAGTCAATATAATTACTGTACACAGCCCTACTAGTTTAACAGTATGCTGATAAAACCTTGTTTTTGTTTCGACAAGATTATAGGATAAAATGGAGAAGAAAGCTGTAAGTACTAAAATCAGGAGATTGGCATTCAGGGTGGAAATACCCAACTTTGGTGATAAGTAACGATGAAGTAATACACAAAATGGCCAGTGCCATAAATAAAGCGAATAAGAAATTTTTCCGATATATACCATGGTGCTATTGCTTAATAGCAAACCAGCGGCCCTCGTTTCGTTAGCAAAAAGTATGAACAAACAGGATCCAATTACGGGTAAAAGCGCTAAAAAGCTAATGTCTCCATTTGTTGGGATAAAGTATCCTAGAAAAATCATTACAAGTCCTATTAGCGATAATGCTGATTTAATTCCTATGGATAAACGATTACCAAAACGCTTTTTTGTCAATACCGCAATGATTCCTCCCGCACCTAACTCCCAAGCCCTAGATGGAATCATATAAAAGGCTAGAGAATTGCTTGAAAAAATATTTAGCGGGAATTGATCAGATTCGAAAATGATTGCGAACGAATACCAACAGAAACTTAATAGTACGATGATGGCCACCCAAAAAAGCAGACTTTTCTTACCCTTATAAAGCAAAAATAATAACAACGGGTATACTAAGTAAAATTGTTCTTCAACAGACAAAGACCAAGCATGAAGAAATATTGAGGATTCGGCTCTTCCTCCCCAATAGTCGCCCAGATTTAAATAGGCATTAAAGTTTGCCACTGAGAAAAGAGCTGCTAGGCCATCTTGAGCCATATATTTTAAATCACCTGGAAAGATTAGGAAAGGGAAAACCAAAAAACAGAATAGTACTACAGTGATTAAAGCAGGCAAAATTCTTTTAACTCTACGTAACCAAAAGTCAGTGAATGAGAACGTTCCGGCTTCGAGTTTTTTCAATATAATACTGGTGATAAGGTATCCTGAAATTACAAAAAATACATCTACACCGTAAAATCCTCCTTTAATCCAGCTTATGCCTAAATGAAACAGGATGACCGGTAGTACGGCTACAGTTCTTAAACCATCTATTTCTGGACGATACTTTATTGCACTCATACGGTACCTGGTTAGTTGTTAATAATTTTAAATGGATTTATTGAAAAATTATTGATGTTTTAAAATTACAAAAATGCTTTATGTATTTAAATAAATGCATTATAAATGCTAATATACAATTTTTGAAATATATTGCATAAGCATGAAACTTTTTTTTGAGATATTAAAATTAAAGGGGATTATCCATACGCCTTTGGCCTTGTTTACTTTGACATAAAAGTACGTGTGAACTAATTATTTCAAATTTAGAATTATGTTTAATGCGTATTTGTAATCTAGTAAGTATTCGATTTTGATTAATTTTATACTACTTAATTAAGGAAAGGCATTGGTAGACTCCTTTTTAATAACATGGAATTGGCTATTATGAAAGGGAATTGTTAATCAAATTTATAGACTATTTAGTTAGCAATTTTATAAGGTCTTGTTAGAAAAGTAGAGTTTACGTTGGTTGAAATTTTTAAAAAGAACTATTTTCATTAAAACAAATACCTACTTCCCAGCGAGGTATTTTTTGCGGTATTCGCTCGGATTACACCCTTTTACTTGCTTAAACTGACGGGCGATGTTCTTACTGTCGGAAAGGCCCATATCCACTGCGATTTCAAAGACGGTCATATCCGTTTCTAACAGCTTTTGGGTGAATTTTTCAATGCGGAGATTAAAAATGTATTTATAAATGGGATAGCCCGTGATTTGTAGGAAGCGTTTCTCAAGGGAACGTCTGGAAAGCGGTACTTGCTGTACGACATCTTCCACATGGAGATTGTTCTCGATATGTTGATGGATATATTTTAGAGTAGAAGCAATGTAGGTGTCATGTGTGGCGTATATGTCGGTGGATTGCCTGGTGATGATTTGAGTGGCTTCTACGATAATGTCATAATGGGACTGATTGCCATTGATGATCATGTGTTCCAACAGCTTAGCGGTATCATAGCCACCTTTTTCGATGTCCATGGCGATACTGGAAAGTGGTGGATCAGATAGTTCGCACAACATGACATCATTGTCTACTCCCAGCACTGCCACTTCTTCCGGGATCCGGATATTATTTTGTCGACATACTTCGGTGATATGCAGCCCTTGATTGTCGTCACAGGTCATCAATGCAATTGGCTTTGGGAGGGAAAGGAGCCAGTTGCTCAGGGAATTGCTCTTATAATACCAGATATCCGTGGACCGAGATTTTCGGTGTTCAAAATAATGAACCTTATATCCATGGTCGTTGATTCGACTCTCAAACCCTTCCGCACGTTCGCGCGACCAGACGATATTGTTAAAGCCATAAAAGGCAAAATGCTTGAAACCTTTTTTCAGGAAATAATCAGCTCCTAGCTGGCCCATTTTATGATAGTCCCCTGTGATATTTGGTAGGACATCAAAACGCTCCTTAAAATCTTGGGCGATAACAGGGATGCCCGTATCGAGGATCTTCTGGAGGTCCATTTCATTGTATAGTTGGCCTATAATCCCATGGGCGCCCCATTCTTTTGCCCAATCCAAAATACGCTCCATCCCTTTGGTTTCACGGTAATAGAGGGGCATGCGGCAAAAAGTCCACCGTCCATTTTCCGACGCATATTTTGATATGCCTTTCAACAGGCTCTTGCTGTATTCTTCAGCAAAATCCAATAGGAGTATGACTTTGTACATAGCATTAGGATTGGCGTTTGAAAAGATCATTGAGGGAAGTAATGGTAGCATTTTTTACCAGTGGCTTTGCCCAAAAACCGATACTCAGGACATATCCTAAGGTAACCAATAAAAAGAGCATTGCCCATCGTAAGCCTGCGACATCAGCTAGTGCCCCAATGATCAATGGAACCACCGCACCACCCACGATTCCGGTGCACAGCAAGCCTGAAAAGGTGCCGTGGTGGCGGGGAACAGAGTTTAAGGCAAGCGATACGATAACTGACCACATCACGGATGCAAAGAACCCTGTCAGCGGAAAGGTGATCAAGGCTACTTCAGTAGGCCCAAAAAGGGAAAGTAGCAGGGCCAAAATAGCACCTCCAGTAAATATTCGAAGGACTTTTTTGCTGTCCATTAGTTTCAGCAACAACAATCCCAGCAAACAGCCAATGGTCAGCAGTCCCCAGAAATAGGAAATGGTTTGGGCGCCTTCGATCGCTGGATCCAGGCCATGGTAAGTTTGGAGAAATTTCGATATCCAATTCGCTATTCCCTGTTCGGTACCGACGTAGCAAAATATTCCGAGAAAGTACAGGTGGACACGCCTATTGGCGATTAAATCCTTGAATGCGCCTCGAATGTTTATTTTTTCATCATCTCCCAAGGTGACTTTCGGAAAGCGGACAAAAACCAATATCAGCACCATCACCAAAGCGATGGCTGCAAATACCCAGTACAATGAAACCCAAGCCAATTGCTCAGGAACCAATGGGTTGAGGAACTTAATCAAGCTCGATGCTGATGCGTCTGTATGCATGTGGGTGACCAAGTGGCTGTAAAGCATGGGACTGAGAAAAGAAGCTGCACCAAATGCCAATTGCCCCAAGACAGAGTTAAACGCAAAATGGGATTCCCCACCAGCTGTTCTCAGCAATGGATTAATCACCACCTGAAGCATTGCCATGCCAATACCGATGATGAAAAGTGATAATAGGGCTACGATAAAACTCGTAAAAACCGCAAACAATAATGCTCCTCCAAAAGCAATCATAAAAGCAACTATCAGCACTTTTTTCTCATGGTATTTTTCTGCCAACAGCCCCGAAGGAATGGACATGACGCCATAGGCCACAAAAAAAGAAAATGGCAAAAAGCCGGCAAGCCCAAGGCTCAAATCAAAGCTTTCGATAATATCTGGTATAATAGGACCAAGGATATTGGTCAAAAAAGATATGACGAAGAAAATGAGCAATATCAAAAGGACGATGGGGAGATTTCTATTCATATCATGGGTGCAAATTCAAGTGGGTTAAAGCAGCGGCTCCCAGCATGGGAATGTGTTCATTTTCTGAAATTAGTATTTTTAGCCGTTTAAATGATTCGGGATAGATAAATTCCGCCAATGTTTTTTGAAGTGCTTGGCTAAAAAACGGGTAAGCTTTCGAAATAGAACCTCCAATGATAATGGCCTCCGGGTCATAAGTATACATGGCCGCTAACATGGCCTTACCAAAGTGAAGGCCAAATTCCTCCCATTGCTGAAGGGCATCATGGTCTCCTGCCGTAGCGGCATGGAATGCCTGAAGGGCGGTGGTGTCATGGATGGCCGTGAAAAAATTGCCACTTGCGTAGTATTCAATGTTTTGGTCCAAGTAAGGGACAAGCCCGATTTCTCCCGCACCGCAGTTATGTCCCATGTAAAGTTGATTGTCCAGTACCAACCCTGCTCCTAAGCCGGTACCGATACAGAGGCCGACGATATGTTGAAAATTTTTGCCCAAGCCAAAGCGGTGTTCACCAAGGACAAAACAATTTACATCATTATTGACCATCACGGGGATGTTAAACTCCTCCTCTAAAATATCCTTCAAATGTACTTTTTCCCAAGCGGGGATATTGGTGACGTTATAGACGATTCCTTGGGCAGTATCCACCACTGAAGGTACCCCGATACCAATGCCTGATACCGCTTCGGAAATAAAAGGGCGGATAAATTCTTTTAACTGGGCCAAAGAGGCCTCCAAGTTGTCCTTTTCGGTCAGAAAAGCTTTTTGTTGTCGAACGATGGTACCATTTTTTTCCAGGCCAATCTGCACTTTGGTACCTCCTAAATCAATTCCAATCTTCATGGTTAAAAAAGATAATGTCCTGACCAATATACTTCAATCTTGCATACATGGACTACTGGTGAAAAGGTTTGTTCTTGGCAATAGCCTGATTTGACTGAAGTTGCGTACCCTATAAGAAATCAGTTTTATATTCATCAATACCTATTCCAATGTCTAAACCCAGTCTATATTCACTTCTGCTATGTGTTGCCTATACTATTTTCATAAGTGCCTGCCAGTCCAAAGGGGCAGATGAGGCTGAACTAACTCCTGTGGCTTATCAGGATACTCCATTTGAGCAGGAAGTCAGCATCAAATATCCTTTTGAAATGGAGGAACAAGCCATAAAGGTAGCATCGGATAGGAATGGTATCATTCAGGTTTTGACAGATAGCGGTGTTTTTCGACCCCATGCAGGTGCTTTTCTCTATCCTGGAAAATTGATGAAAGACCAGACCTATCAAGGCCTTAACGATAAGGTGTTGAAGGATTTGGTGCTTTATCAGGATCAATTTGTCTATCTGGACAGCACAGCGGTTTTGTCCAATGCCTGGGCAGGAAAATTATTTGATATCCATGGTTTAACTGAAGCGAGGATGCTAAGCCCATCGGAGCATTTTACGTTCATCGTGGTGGGAAAAGAAAAGATCCATGCGGTCAAGGAAAATAAAATACTATGGTCGATCAAGATACCTGAAAAACCGCTAACGATAAAGTATAATTCGGCCTTAAAAAGTCATGTTTTACTGACAGTAGGCAGCATCTACAGGTTGGATGGTGAAGGAGGGGGGCTGACTCACCTGTACAGTGGCGAGGGCCTGACGAGTTTTGATTTTACAGCGAAAGGTCAAAAGATGGTTGTAGGAACGACCGATGGGTATTTTACATTTGACCTATCTACCAACAAGGCTTCCACCAAAAACTCCCAGCTTCCTTGTCCGGCCATCCTCACCGTTAAAAATATCAAGGGAACCCTATGGATGGGAACTGAAAAGGGAGCCTTTCGGGTGAAGCATGACGGGGGCTTTGACTATTACTTTGGAGAGCGGTGGTTGGTGGGCACGAGGGTGATCGATATTGGGGAGGGAAAAGAGGGGAGTATCCTCTTGCTTACCTCCCAAGGGCTTTCCAAGCTGGTATTTAGCGAATATACCTTGCACGATAAGGCCATGTATTTTGAAGACCAAGTTAGAAATCGGCATATCCGGTTTGGGTTTAATGCTTCTTTGGGGAATCTGGAGGCGGGAAATGTAGACTCGGGGATGCTGAAGGATTCTGACAATGATGGCCTTTGGACCGCCATGTATCTGGCAGGTCAGGCCTTTCGCTATGCGGTCAGCGGTGACGCAGAAGCCTTGGAAAATTGTCGGGAATCGTTGGATGCCATGGAAAGGTTATATACCATCAATCCAGTGGAAGGATTTCCTTCCCGGTCTTTTAACCGGTCAGGGTATAAGAAGCACCTTTCCGATCCCGAGCGCTGGCAATCCGCGGAACATCCTGAGTGGGATTGGAAAGCTACCACCAGTAGTGACGAAGCGATAGGGCATGTCTTTGCTTTTGGGGTATTGGCAGAGGTGGTCAAGGTACCCGAAGTGAGGGATCAGGCCATTAGGTTGCTGGATGGATTGATGCAGCATATTGTAGCCCATGATTTCTACTTGGTGGATTATGACGGGAAGCCTACGCTTTGGGGCAAATGGAACCCGGAATACGTCAATGGTTTCCCGCCAATGGTAGGGGACCGGAAACTGAATTCTTCCAATATCATTGCGATGCTCCAAACCGCCTACCATTTCACAAAAAAGGAAATTTACAAGGAAAAGGCATTTGAGCTAATGGATGGGCACGGTTATTTGCAGAACCTAATGGTTCCGATGGAAAATATCGGAAGGGCGGATGAAAGTTCAGATGATTGGGCGGAGATGCTGTCCCAAAGTTGGAATCATTCGGATGATGAAATGTACTTTTTGGGCTACTGGGGACTCTATCGCTATGCGTTCAATGATACCTTGAAAAGCCATTATAGGAAGGCCATCAAGGATCACTGGGAGGCAGAACGTCCGGAGAAAGATGGTTTGTGGAACATATTTACCGCCATGATTTCGCCGGATAATTTTGATCAAGAAGAGGCAATATGGTACCTGAAGCAGTATCCCATGGATTTGATCGATTGGACGATGGTCAATAGTCACCGCAAAGACATCGTCAAACTGGATGCAAATTTCCGCAACCAAGCCACAGCCAAGGTTCTTCCACCGGATGAACTTCGGATTAGGAGACACAATGCCAATCGTTTTGAGCTGGACGGGGGCAGCCAAGGAAAATCAGCGTACAGCGCCGGGGATATTTGGCTTTTACCCTATTGGATGGGAAGGTATCTGGACGTGATCAGTGCTCCGCAGGGAGTGAAGTAGCAGGGAGCAATACGTTTTTTGGTTAGGATGCTTGATAACTTTTACCGAGAAGTATCAGTGAGAAAACAAGTTGTTAATGAAAAGTTAACCTTGTCAGAGTAGTCTGTTAGAGCAGATATTGAGTCTTTATAACAAAGTAGCTTATCTGCTGAATCATAGGTGGATAGGGCATTTGATAAAGATCAGCTTATGTCAAATACAAACAGGGATATCAAAGCGCTCACAGAGCGGTACTTAAAAGGAGAAATCAGCAGAGCGGAATTTGAGCTGATGCTGGAAGAGTTTTCCAGTGAAAGTCAAGCAGTAGAAGAAGTCCTGCAGGATCATTTCGAACAAGTAATGGATGCCTATCATCCTGCACAAACGACTCCCCAACACCGGCTGGCACCTTGGATGGCGGTGGCAGCATCCTTGTTGCTTTTGCTCGGCATTGGGGCTGGGGTGTTGTTTTTTGGAGCACAGCCTTCCTCAGAGCTTGTCAGTCATCAAACAGCCTATGGAGAGCAATCGGATTATATATTGGAAGACAGTAGCCATGTTTATTTGAATGCCGGCAGCACCTTGGCGTATGAACCATTCAAGCCGGAGAAGGGGAGAGTAGTAACCTTCCAAGGAGAGGGCTTTTTTGATATTTTCCGGGATGTGTCTAGGCCTTTTACCATTCACAGTGGTGAGATGGACATTCAAGTATTGGGAACGGCTTTCAATGTGGAGGCCTATCCAGAAGAAGATTTTTACAGGGTCACCGTGACGGAGGGAAAAGTAGCGGTCAGTAGCCATAGCATTCCAAACTTATCGGAAACCTTGACCAAAGGTCAATCCATTGTCATCCAAAAAGATAGCGGTAGCTATCGTGTGGAAGCAGCAGCTGAAATTTTATGGAAAGCGCGGATTTTGGCCTTTGACAAAACGCCTTTTGACCAAGTGATAAGAAAAATGGAACGATGGTATGGCGTGGAGCTGGAAGTGGTGGACTCATCCCTTTACAAGTTGACGCTTAATGGTCGTTTTGCGGATAAAGATGTGCATGAGATGATTCGTGCCATTGCCTTTCTGGCCAATAAAGAACACACCCAAAACCCAGAACTCATAAAGATCAACCCCTTGCCTATGAAGCACCAAACAAACCGGTAAACTAAAACAAGCATGAGGCCCAGTTTTGGCGAACGGCCCCATGCTGTCAATTCAAGTAGAAAATTAACCACTCAAAATTTTAGCAAAGTATGAAAATTAAAATTACAAATGGAAATCTTTGGACCTATTGGCTCCAACGGATAAGTCTCTTCGCCATGGCAATTTTGCTTGGTGCTGCGGCTTATCCAGCTGAAGACCAACAAATCCGTCTTCCTCAATCTAACGTTACGGTACGTCAATTTATTTTTAGCGTAGAAGAACAAACCGATTATAAATTTTTATATGATGAAACCATTGCGCCAGCACTTAATGGGGAAGTTCAGCTCAGTGAAAGGGGACAGCTGAATGAGCTCCTTAACATGCTCAATACAAAGAGTCAACTGGAATTTCGGAAGGCAGGTCAAACAATTCTTATCCGTCCTAAATCCAAAGAAGCAAGAAGGGCAAAGATCGACGGAGTGGTCTTTGATGAAGAGGGCAATCCACTGGCTGGAGCCACTGTAAAGATCAAGGGTGCTACCACTGGTACCATCACCGACCTGGATGGAAAATTTAGCTTAGAAGTGCCGGGAAGTGAAACGGTGCTGGTGATCAGCTATGTAGGATTCCACTCAAAAGAAATGGCAGTAGGCAACCAAACCAATTTACGGATTACCTTGCAAGGTGCCTACCAGAATTTAGAAGGAGCAGTGGTCACGGCCTTGGGAATCCGTCGCGAAGAGCGTTCGCTCGGTTATGCCGTTTCGGAAGTTTCAGGAAAGGATTTTGAACGGGGCGGACAGGACAATATGCTGAAATCCCTAGCAGGCAGGGTGCCTGGCGTAAGCATCAATTCCACCGGAGGGCCAGGTTCTTCGGTAAGCATGATCATCCGCGGCATCACCTCCCTTAGCGGAGATAACCAACCGCTATTTGTGGTGGATGGCGTTCCCGTGATCAACTCCCTCAATAATATCAGCCAGATCGGAAACGACAACAAAGTGGATTATGGCAATGCCATGTCCGATATCAACCCGGAGGATATTGAGAGTGTTTCCGTGCTGAAAGGCCCCAGTGCTGCAGCACTTTATGGTTCACGTGCAGGGAACGGTGTCGTCCTTATCACGACCAAGTCCGGTAAAAATGTGGATAAAGTTACCGTAAGTGTTTCTTCCAATACTTTGGTAGAAGTGCCCTACAAATACCTGCCGATGCACAGTCGCTTTGCCACAGGGGTGCGACCTTATACGCCAGATAACAATCCTTATCCGGGAGGAGTGCTCACCATTGAAGAAGGATCTTCGGCTGGTGCAGGCCCTGAACTTGACCGAGGATACGAGGCCATCCAATGGAACAGTCCTCGTGATGAAAATGGTAACTTGATTCCGTTGCCGTTGGTGTCCAATCCTGATAATGTGGCGAATTTTGTACGAAATGGCGTAACGACCACTAACGGCGTATCGGTTTCCAATAATACCGAAAAGATGAATTACAGGATTGGTTATACCAACTTGAACAATTGGGGAATTGTTCCTAATTCTGATTTCAATCGAAACAACTTGTCCATAAATTCTGATTTGGCGATTACGGATAAGCTTCGACTTAGCAGCAGTGTAAACATTAGCAGAACCGGTTCAGACAACAGGCCCGCTGGAAACCGTGGGGCCAATCCACTGGAATGGGCCTATAAGCTTTCTCCGCACATTGACATCAATGATTTGAAAGACTATTGGATGCCCGGGCAGGAGGGAATCCAGCAGCGCTCCCAGGCCATAGGGGATTACAATAATCCGTATTTCCTGGCCTATGAAGTGAACAACAGTTTTGACAGAAACCGGGTTTTTGGCAATATCGGCTTGAATTATCAGATTACGGATGAATTTTCCCTTCAAGGCAAATACATGCTTGACATGTATTCCGAAAGGCGGGAATCCAAGATTCCGATGAGCTATACAGAAGATCCAAACGGTGGATACGGCATTGTGAATTTGGATCGATATGAGCGCAATATTGAGGTAATGGCCACCTATCAAAAGGAGCTCACCGATTTTAGCATGACCTACTCAGCAGGAGGGAACCTTCGCTACAACCGCGGCAATACCATGCAGAATGCCACCAAATCCGAAGGGTCTGGATTGATTGTACCTGGGGTTTATACTTTGAGCAATACGCTTTCAGACAATTTGGTGTATAGCAGTAGTATTTCCGAAAAAGCTGTTTACAGTGTGTATGGTTTGGCAAACTTGGGTTATAAAGACCTGCTTTACCTGGATTTGACCGCCCGAAATGACTGGTCCAGTACGTTG
Source organism: Echinicola vietnamensis DSM 17526 (assembly GCF_000325705.1). Lineage (NCBI taxonomy): Bacteria > Pseudomonadati > Bacteroidota > Cytophagia > Cytophagales > Cyclobacteriaceae > Echinicola > Echinicola vietnamensis. Next base: position 4,054,223 of record NC_019904.1, read on the forward strand.
CCGGCAGCTAATCGCTCCTATTTTTATCCATCCGCTTCCTTGAGTGCCATTATCAGTGACATGTTGCCGATGGGCAATCAAGTGGACATGATCAAATTGCGGGCAGGTTGGGCACAGGTAGGTAACGATACGGGACCATATAACCTGCTTCCGACCCTCTCCAATACAGAAGAATGGGCAGGCCAGACCCGCCTGTCAGTGCCTGATGGGCTTAAGACTCCTGATCTGAAACCAGAGATAGCTACTTCCTACGAGTTTGGCCTTGAGGCGGCAGCCTTTCGCAATAGATTGAGGTTTGACATTACGTACTTCAATACAGATAATAAAAACCAGATTTTACCCGTGACCTTGCCTCCTTCCTCTGGCTTTACCAGTAAATACGTCAATGCCGGTTTGGTCAACAGCAAAGGTTGGGAAATGGTTTTGGGGCTTACCCCGATCGATAATGAGTTTGTGCTGGACCTAAACTTCAATGTTTCCAAATACAGGAGTACGATAGAGGAATTGACCGATGAGGTAGAGGTGTTTTACCTTTGGAGCGATTCCAGGGGAGGGGCGTGGTCTTATGTAGGCGATGAGATCGGCAGTATTTATGACCGTAAACTGGTTACGGTAGAAGATCCGGAATCACCGTATTACGGTTATCCCGTCCTGGATGAAGACGGCAGTTGGCAGGCCATTAACCAAGCCAATGCCAAAAACAAAGTCGGCAATTTTAACCCGGATTTCATTGCCGGGATGCAGGCCAGCTTAAGCTATAAGAACTGGAGTCTTAGCCTTACTTTTGACTGGCGAAAAGGAGGGGACTTTGTCTCCCAAACCTTCCGATACTCTGAATCGGATTTGAAAACCCAACGCTTTTTGGACGAAATCATCAGCCCCAATGGGCTAAGCGGGAGAGCACTTAGGGATTGGTTGGTCGCCAATAAAGATACCCACATTACTGACGGGATCAATATCGTCGGTGGTCCGACAGCCGAGAGTGGAGGTTTTCCATTTGAATATGCCGTTACGCTTAACGACGGGGTGTTCAATCCAGGTGTAATCCCTGTTTATAATGATGCTGGAGAAATCACAGGGTACCAGGAAAACCTTGGTGAAGAGGGTACCAAGATCATTCCTTATGCCGATAATTACCCATGGGATTTCTTCAAGCCAGCCATGTTCGATGCTTCTTACATCAAGCTTCGAGATGCAACCCTGAACTATAGCATCCCTACAGAAACGGCTAAAAAGCTTAACATGCAGTCCATCAATATAGGCCTGTACACCAGTAATTTGATTCTCTGGACCAAGGCAAAGATCGGCATTGATCCAGAGAATGCCTTTCAACCAGAAAGCGATGGCACCTTCAAGCAGGGAATTGAGCGATACAATGTAAACCCTTGGGTGATTCCGATTGGCTTTAGGTTGAATGCCAAATTTTGATCATTGTGAAGCAATTGAAAAGAGAAGATATCATGAAAAACTATAGAAATAGATTTTATTCATCCTTGTGCCTTGGCCTGGCTTTGATGTGCTTATGGTCATCTTGCCAAGACCTTACCGAATTGAATGTAAACCCGAACGGGATTGATCCGGATGCTGTCCATCCCAACCTGCTGATCACTACTGTGATCACCGAAACAGCCACGCGTGAGCTCAATTTGGGTTTTGGAGATATTGCTGGGGTAATGCAGCATACCCAAAAAGATGCGTGGTTTGAAGACCATAACAATTATGATTGGTCTAACCAAAGCTGGTCCGGGTATTATAATATCCTGGAAAATGCCCGGTTAATGGAAAAGCGAGGGGAAGAGTTATCGCTGCCATTTTACATTGCGGTAGCCAAGGTGATGAATGCTTATAACTTCGGACGAGTGGCCGATTTATGGGGAGATGCTCCGTTTACAGATGCACTGAAAGGTGATTTGGGTGGAGATCAATACCTATTGCCCAGTTTTAATACCCAACAGGAAATTTATCAGGGTGTCATTACGATGCTGCAGGAGGCCAACGGCATTTTGCAAGAGCTCCCTAATGACAATGCTGTTCCCCAAGATGTCCTTTTTCAAGGAGATGTCATGAAATGGCGGCAATTTGCCAATTCGTTGATGCTGCGCTACTATATCCGGGTATCGGATAAACTACCGGATTTCGCGGCAGCTGGAATGCAGGCGATAGTAAATGATCCCGGGCAATTTCCCTTGATCGTGACCGAAGCGGATGAGGCATCTTTGCCGTTTCCCGGGGTGTCTTCGGGGACTTCTTGGCCTTCCAACACCGTTTTTGATGGCAGTAACGGCAGCAACTATCGAAGGATCAAAATGTGCGCTACGTTGGTGGACAGGCTACAGGAATTGGACGACGCCAGGCTGGGAGTGTGGGCTGAAAAGGTTGAGGTACCGATTGTGATCGATCCCGATTTACCTGCTGGGTCAGACGAGGTCGTTGATGGCGTTCGGTATATTGCGTCTGATGTGGCGGAAGGAAAGCCGGTAGACACTGATCCAGATTATGTCGGAATTCCCCCGTCTGTTTCGAACCTTCCCAGTGAATATAACCTCAATCCAACACCGGGACAGCAATCCTATAACCCGCATGTATCATTTCTCAGTGAAATGTATACCGAGCCATCTGGGGATTTCTTAAAGTGTCGGCTGTTGACAGCTTCCGAGGTTCAGTTTGGTTTAGCCGAAGCAGCCGTAAAAGGCTGGATTTCGGGCGATGCGGCAGGATTTTATGAAGCAGCGGTGAACGCGTCCTTGGTCGCTTGGGGGCAGGAGGACAGTTATGATGAATACATCTCCGGAGCAGCAGCCTTTGATGGTTCACTTTCCCAAATTATGGAGCAAAAGTGGATTGCAAGCTGGACAGCGGCTACCGAATCTTGGTTTGATTACAGAAGGACGGGGCTTCCTTCTTTGACCGCTGGTCAGTTTGCCGTAAGGTCAGTGCTACCACTGCGGTTTTTCTACATGCAGGAAGAGTTGAGCATCAACACTGATAATGCCACCGCAGCTTTGGACCGGCTGGAGACCACACCTTATTCCCAAGCGGATGAGGCCAACAGTCCATGGTCAAAATTCTGGTTGCTGCAAGGCACAGGACAACCGTGGTAGGGGAATAGGCTGTTCAGTCCATTTTAACATTCATACATCGGCCGCTTTTTTCTGGAAAAGGAAGAAAGCGGCCGATATGTTTTTTGACTGAAGGTATCCGAGACCTGTCAATTTAATGGCACACGTTATAATATTGAAAGGGCATTTTTTTTCAATTACGTAACTGAATTTGCATATTTGCATTCTTAATGCACCTGTTTGTAAAGGTGTTTTGTTCCATATTTAGTATAACAATTTTAAATGTCTGACAACTTGATTAACATTACACTGCCAGATGGGTCAGTAAGGCAGTATGAAAAAGGCACTACCGGCTTACAAATCGCGCTTAGTATCAGTGAGGGATTAGCACGGAATGTCCTGGCCGCCAAAGTCAACGGAGAAGTTTGGGATGCCACGCGCCCCATTTCCCAAGATGCTGAGGTGCAATTATTAACCTGGAATGACAAGGAAGGAAAATCCACTTTTTGGCATTCTTCTGCCCACCTATTAGCTGAGGCATTGGAAGCGCTTTATCCAGGCGTGAAGTTTGGCATCGGCCCGTCCATTGAGACTGGATTTTATTATGATGTGGATTTTGGCGACAAGCAAATTGACGGAAATGAGCTGGAGACCATAGAAAAAAAGATGGTCGAGCTCGCCAAACAGAAAAATGAATACATCAGAAAAGATATTTCAAAGGATGATGCCATTGCTTATTTTGAAGACAAGGGAGACGAATACAAGCTTGACCTGATCGAAGGATTGGAAGATGGCAAGATCACCTTTTATGAGCAAGGCAATTTTGTAGACCTTTGTAGAGGGCCGCATGTCCCGAACACCGGTTTTGTCAAAGCCGTAAAACTGATGAACATCGCCGGCGCATATTGGCGTGGCGATGAAAACAATAAAATGCTTACCCGAATCTATGGGGTGTCTTTCCCGAAAGCCAAAGAGCTTAAGGAATACTTGGCCATGGTAGAAGAAGCCAAAAAGCGCGACCATAGGAAGCTGGGAAGAGAATTGGAGCTGTTTACTTTCAGCGAAAAAGTGGGCATGGGATTGCCGCTTTGGTTGCCGAAGGGAACCTTGCTGCGGGAAAGATTGGTAAACTTTTTGAAGAAAGCACAGGATAAATCCGGTTACCAACAAGTGGTAACTCCTCATATTGGCCACAAGGCATTATACGAAACCTCTGGCCATTATGAAAAATACGGAAAGGATTCGTTTCAGCCGATAGCCACTCCCCATGATGGAGAGGAGTTTTTGCTTAAGCCCATGAACTGCCCTCACCATTGTGAAATCTATAAGCATAAGCCCAGGTCGTATAAAGATCTACCGATTCGCTATGCGGAGTTTGGGACTGTTTATCGATATGAGCAAAGTGGTGAACTTCATGGATTGACCAGAGTAAGGGGCTTTACTCAGGACGATGCCCATATTTTCTGTCGTCCCGATCAGGTGAAAGAAGAGTTTATCAAAGTCATTGACTTGGTGCTATATGTATTCAAGGCATTGGGATTTGATGATTACACCGCCCAGATATCCCTTCGGGATCCAAAAAATAAGGAAAAATACATCGGAGGAGACGAAGCATGGAACAAAGCTGAAGCAGCGATTGTTGAAGCTGCTCAGGAAAAGGGACTTCAGACCGTCACCGAGCTGGGAGAAGCAGCTTTCTACGGGCCGAAGTTAGACTTTATGGTAAAGGATGCCCTTGGTAGAAGCTGGCAGCTGGGAACGATCCAAGTGGATTATCAATTGCCAGACCGTTTCCAATTGGAATATGTGGGATCGGATAACCAAAAGCATCGTCCTGTGATGATTCACCGGGCGCCATTTGGTTCATTGGAACGTTTTGTGGCGGTGCTGATCGAGCATTGCGCAGGTAACTTCCCGCTTTGGTTATCACCGGATCAAATAAATATTTTACCAATTTCCGAGAAATTTATCGATTATGCCAATACCGTTCAGTCGTTGTTGGATGAGAACGATATCGCAGGTTCTATAGACAACAGAGACGAAAAAATCGGTAGGAAAATCAGGGATGCAGAAGTGAAAAAAGTGCCTTTTATGCTTATAGTCGGTGAAAAAGAGCAAGAAGAAGGCAAGGTGTCCGTACGGAAACATGGTGAAGGAGATTTGGGAAGTTTTACACCAGAAGATTTCGTAAAGTACTTCAAAAATATTATTTCGGAATCATTGAGTAAATAAAAATAAAAGCTAAAAAAGAATCGGTATTTTAATAATTAAAAAAATATCCGATATTTGCAGTCAAATTCATTCAATCAACCATAACTATTTTGAGAGGAAGAAAACCGTTTAAACCGAGACGAGAAGAACCATATAAAGTAAACCAAAAGATCCGAGCCCGAGAGGTACGGGTAGTAGGGGATTTTGTAGAAGGGGGCAATGTAGTCATGTCTACAGATGAAGCCATCAAGATTGCCCAACAGCAAGATCTTGATCTCGTCGAAATTTCTCCAAACGCTAATCCGCCTGTATGTAAGGTGATTGATTATGCAAAATTTAAATATGAGCAGAAGAAGAAGCAGAAGGAAATCAAAGCCAATGCTGCCAAGACTGTTCTAAAAGAAATCAGGTTCGGTCCGAATACGGATGACCATGATTTTGACTTTAAACTGAAGCATGCCATTAACTTTCTGAAGGATGGGGCAAAAGTAAAGGCTTACGTTCATTTCGTCGGCCGATCAATTGTCTTCAAGGAAAGGGGAGAGATGCTGCTGTTGAAGTTTGCCCAGTCACTGGAGGAATACGGTCAGGTAGAACAACTTCCCAAAATGGAAGGAAAGCGGATGAATATGTTTGTTGCTCCTAAAGCAAGTAAGAAATAATTTCAACAAATATAATACAGTGTTATGCCTAAAGTAAAAACTAAATCAAGTGCAAAAAAACGATTCAAATTATCTGGATCAGGGAAAATCAGAAGGAAGCATGCTTACAAAAGCCACATCCTGACGAAGAAAGCGACCAAGAGAAAGAGAAATCTTACCAAAATGGGCGAAGTTCATGAGTCAGATGTGAACAGAGTAAAAGACATGTTGAGAATCTAATTTTCGACAAATTATCATTTAAGGTTATTTATTCACCAGATGCTTGGTCTTTAAAAAGTGCGGAAGAATAGAATTCTAATGCCACCAAGAGTCAAAAAATCATCAAATTATGCCAAGATCAGTAAACGCAGTAGCGTCAAGAGCAAGAAGAAAGAAAGTATTAAAAGCTACCAGAGGTTACTTCGGAAGAGGTAGCAACGTATGGACCGTAGCCAAAAACAAATACGAAAAAGGTTTACAGTACGCGTACAGGGATAGAAAAGCGAAGAAGAGAGAATTCAGAAAGCTTTGGATCCAGCGTATCAATGCCGGTGCCAGAGAACATGGCATTTCTTATTCACAATTTATGGGGATGTTGAAAAAAGCGGAAGTTGAGCTGAACAGAAAAGTGTTGGCCGACTTAGCCATGAATCATCCAGAGGCATTTAAAGCTGTAGTTGAAAAAGTAAAGTAAGGTGCACTAACTTACGATACCTGAAAGCCCCTCCTAGGAGGGGCTTTTTTGTTGCCTAATATTTTTTTGATCAAGCATGGTGATATGCTAAATTTCACTATATTACAACAAGCGTAACGCTAAAAAATCGCACGATTTCCTCGATTAGGGAGTGAAATGAGCGAAACATCCTGAAAGATAATGCTTTAGGTTCAGTTCCGGTTTTAAGGAATTGATAGACGTTGAGTATCAATTTGTCCTCAGGATAGGACAATAACTGGTAGTTAAAGCCTGTAGATTTGTGAGGGTAATGGAGATTACTTGAGGCAATTAAAATAGATTGAAGGGGAGATATAATAATAAGGCAGGAATTGAAAGAAGGGGTGTTGATATTATCGGTTATACGTTTTGTTATTGCCCATCATAACCAAATTCCTTTCCTATCCCGCTTTAAGTTCCTTTTCACGACGCAATGCATTGGATTTATGGTGGAAGTATTCCACATGGATCATTATCCAGGGCCTGTACTTGACGGTAAACCCTTTTTTGGCAAAGGAATTATGTGAATGGAAGCGATTGATCAAGTCGGAAGTCATTCCGGTATAGGTTTTCCCATAGGAGGGAGAGAATAAAAACGTAAACTGAAAAAAGCGGAGTCATGTCAGAAAAGATAAAAAAGAAGAACAAAAGAAAAAAGGCTCCCAAAATGGAAGCCTTGCATGAGTTTGGTGCGGCAGTATCATCTGATACATTCGCGGCGGATAAGAATCCTGCGCATATTGTAGCGAGGACGGGAGTTGAACCCGAGTCCGCCGCGGCGGATATGAATCCTGCAGCGCTAATTCGTGTATAATGGTAGGATGTGTTGTTTAATCCATTCCCTGCCTTTGCCGGATTTAAGTTCCTTTTCACGACGCAATGCATTGGATTTATGGTGGAAGTATTCCACATGGATCATTATCCAGGGCCTGTACTTGACGGTAAACCCTTTTTTGGCAAAGGAATTATGTGAATGGAAGCGATTGATCAAGTCGGAAGTCATTCCGGTATAGGTTTTCCCATAGGAGGGAGAGAATAAAACGTAAACTGAAAAAAGCGGAGTCATGTCAGAAAAGATAAAAAAGAAGAACAAAAGAAAAAAGGCTCCCAAAATGGAAGCCTTGCATGAGTTTGGTGCGGCAGTATCATCTGATACATTCGCGGCGGATAAGAATCCTGCACATTTTGTAGCGAGGACGGGAGTTGAACCCGAGTCCGCCGCGGCGGATATGAATCCTGCGCATTTTGTAGCGAGGACGGGAGTTGAACCCGTGACCTCAGGGTTATGAATCCTGCGCTCTAACCAACTGAGCTACCTCGCCATTTAATTCAAAAGAGGAATAAAAGGCCTTGGTTAGTGGCCATCCCCTTGCTGAATGGGAATGCAAATATGTAGGCTTATACCGTTAAATGCAAGTGTATAGGACGAAAAAAGTTAATTTTTTACAGAATTAAATTTTAAAGATATGGTTAAGAATAAGTTTGTGGCTGACTATCAGATAAATGCTTCCAAAAAAATTATTTTCCCTTATATAAGTACCGCCAGCGGACTTTCGGAATGGTTTGCGGATGATGTCAGCATTGATCAGGACAAGAATTTTCATATAGAATATGATGGTGTGGACCATTATGCGAGGATCGTGGCCATTAGGACCAATCACTCGGTTAAGTTTGAGTTTTTCGATCCCAACATGCCAGAGGAAGAGGACTACTCTTTTGTCGAATTCAGGTTGGAAGAAAATGAACTTACCCAGACGCTGTTTTTGAAAGTGATCGATTATAGTGATGGTTATGATGAAGATGAGCAAGAAAAAATCTGGGAGGGGCTTATCATGACCCTCAAGGAAATAATAGGTGGATAAATAGCGTGATCATTATCATTTTTCATTTAATATGATGAACTTAGTGGTTTCATATTACGTGAATACTGGTGGTTTATACGCCTCATGAAGAAATTAGATAAATTGATTTTAGGGTCCTTTATCGGCCCATTTTTATTAACATTCATAGTAGTAGATTTTATTCTGCTGACGGTCAATATGCTCAAATATTTCGATGAGATCTTTGGTAAAGGATTGGGATTCGGAGTATACATGGAGTTGATCAGTTATTTTGTGATTTCAATATCTCCAATGGCACTGCCCTTGGCTGTCTTGCTTTCTGCACTGATGACTTTTGGCAACCTGGGAGAGCATTTCGAGTTGACAGCCATAAAAAGTAGCGGTATATCGCTCTTGAGGGCCTTAATGCCCATTGGTGTGTTTGTTCTGGTACTTTCTTTCGCCGCATTCTATTCGAACAATTACTTGGTGCCCAAAGTAAACTTAAAAACCTTCAGCTTACTTTACGACATCAGGATGAAGTCACCCGCCTTGGACATTAAAGAAGGCGTCTTTTACAATGGCATGCCAGGCTATAGTATCAAGGTAAATGAAAAAATCGATGACGTACGGCTTCGGGATGTCATTATTTATGATCATACCGCAAATAGTGGAAATAATTCCCTTATTCTTGCTGATTCGGGTAGGATGGAGCCGTTTTTTAATGACCGCTACATGAAGCTTACCCTTTACAGTGGGTATAATTATAATGAAGAGAATCCAAGGAGGGGCATCAGGGGAAAACCTGCACCGTTTACCCGAACGAAGTTTGATGTCAATGAAATCGTCTTTAGCCTGGATGCTTTTGAGATGAACAGGACCCCTGAAAAACTATGGTCTTCAAACAGGTCCATCAAAAACATCAGCGAGATCAAGATGGATGTGGACAGCATGTCCAATCAGCTGGTGAACTATCAATACTATAATTATGCGCAATTAAAATCGGCATATTCCTTTTTTACAAAGCAAAGGGAAATCGAAATCCCAGCGGACTTGCAGCGAAAAAAGGCGATAGTGGATTCGTTGAAGACCTTGCAATGGAAGGAAAAAAGGGAGAAAGAGCAAGAGAAGGGAGGGCTTTCCCGGCTTTCCAATTCTCCCGAAGAGGAGGGGGAAGATGGGCAGCTAGAAAGGAATCCCAATGAACGTGAAATCACTGTCAATGATACAAAAGGAGATGTCCATCCGGTGGACTCCGAAGTACAAAGTGATGCTTCCGAAGAACGTCTCAATGATACACTTGCCGAAGAGCAGGCACCCGCTGAAACACCAAAGGTGGACAGTGCTTCCAGAAGAAAAGCAGAAACGCTGATCACTGAAAGGAAAGCAAGGGAAGAAGCGATAAAAAGCGCTTACAAGAAATTCACGGAGGTACAGGTAGCAAAAATCGATTCAGTGTTGGCAGCAGGGAACTATATGAACAGGGCTGCTACGATCGGTTTACAGAGTGCGAGGACGCTTAAAAATAACTTTAGCAGCAACCAAGGGAACGTAGAAAATCTGGCCCGTGAAAAAAGGCGGTTCCAAATTTCCTGGTACCAAAAGTACACCCAGGCATTTGCCTGTGTGGTGATGTTCATGATTGGGGCACCTTTAGGAGCGATCATCAAAAAAGGAGGATTGGGGATGCCTGTGTTGGTGTCGATCATTTTCTTTATCATCTTTTATATGTTGACCATCACTGGAGAAAAATGGGCCAAAGAGGGCATGGCCAATCCACTCTTTGGAACGTGGTTCTCCAATCTAGCTTTATTGCCCATTGGCTTTTTCTTTTTACGCCAGGCGCGAAAAGATGCGCGGATATTCGAATCCGATGTGTATTATGCTTTTGTGGAACGTATTAAGCGTCGTTTTAACATAAAATCACGTAAAAAGTGATTAGGTGTTTTACTATTAGAAATAATCCTTCTATCTTTGTAGCTGCTTTAAATATTCATAAAAAACTAATTTTAGCTAAGCATGTATTTAACTACAGAGAAGAAAGAAGAGCTGTTTAAGAATCATGGTCGGTTAAAATCTGAGAAAGACACAGGATCTCCTGAGTCTCAGATTGCGCTATTCACTTACAGAATCAAGCACCTGACCGATCACTTAAAAAGCAACAAAAAAGATCACTCTACAAGATTGGGTCTTTTGAAATTGGTAGGTAAGCGCAGATCCCTATTGAACTATCTTTACAAGAATGACATTGAAAGATACAGGGCGATCATCGCTGACTTAGGATTACGTAAATAAGATTGACGTGAGGTTCCCTGAATTGGGAACCTTACTTTTTTTGATTTCCCCCTTTATTTAAACCTTACTTTTATAACTTATCAAAAGATTTATTCTTAAAGAGAACGTATGTTACCAAATGTAATTTCAAAAACTATCACCCTTGAGGATGGTAGAGAAATCATTATTGAAACCGGTGCATTGGCCAAGCAAGCAGACGGAGCTGTCGTTGTGAAAATGGGCAATGCGATGCTATTGGCGACCGTCGTTTCAAAAAAAGAAGCTGGTGAAGGGGTGGATTTCCTTCCCATGTCAGTGGACTATCAAGAAAAATTCGCAGCATCAGGAAAAATTCCCGGGGGATTTTTAAAACGAGAAGGAAGGCTTTCCGACTATGAAATCCTGATCAGCCGTATCGTGGACAGGGCCATCCGGCCGATATTCCCTGATGACTATCATGCTGACACTCAGATCATGATCACCCTGATGTCATCCGACACAGAAGTACTTCCGGACTGTCTGGCTGGACTTGCTGCTTCAGCAGCGCTGGCCGTTTCGGATATTCCATTTAATGGCCCCATCTCAGAAGTGAGGGTGGCAAAGATTGATGGAGAATTGGTCATCAATCCATCACCTACTGCACTGGAGAAAGCCTCTTTAGAGTTTATCGTAGCGGGTTCCTTGGACTATATCCTTATGGTAGAAGGTGAAGCGGACGAGATCTCGGAAGATGAGATGGTAGAGGCCATGCAATTTGCGCATGAAGAAATTAAAAAGCACTGCCAAGTGCAAAATGAGCTTACCAAGCTTGTAGGCAAAGAGCAAAAGCGTGAATATTGTCACGAAAAAGAAGACAAAGCGCTGTTTGAAAAAATGAGGGCTGAGCTTTATGACAAGTGCTATGAGGCGGTCAGCAAGCAAGTTCCCAATAAAACAGAAAGAAGTGAGGCCATCGATGCCATCAAAGAAGCTTTCGTAGAAAGTTTGGGAGAAGAGCACGAATATGAGGAAGACCTTATTGGTCCATATTTCAAGAAAATTCATAAAGAAGCTGCCAGAAACCTTACCCTTGAGGAGAAGAAACGTTTGGACGGAAGGAAATTGGATGAGGTAAGGCCAATATGGTCTGCGGTAGATTACCTGCCTTCAGCCCATGGATCTGCGGTATTTACCAGAGGGGAAACCCAGTCTGTAACCACTTGTACGCTCGGCACCAAGCTGGATGAGCAAATGGTGGACGGTGCCGTGATTTCTGGTTACAATAAATTCTTCCTTCATTATAATTTCCCTGCATTTTCTACCGGAGAGGTAAGGCCTAACAGAGGTCCTGGCAGGAGAGAAGTGGGGCATGGAAACTTGGCCATGAGGGCCTTGAAGAAAGTACTTCCAGGAGAAGATCAAAACCCATATACCATTCGTGTCGTATCAGATATATTGGAGTCAAACGGTTCCTCATCCATGGCGACGGTATGTGCGGGTTCACTTGCGATGATGGATGCCGGGATTCCTATCAAGGCACCTGTAACCGGGATTGCGATGGGCATGATTTCAGATGCACAGACAGGAAAGTATGCAATTTTGTCCGATATCCTTGGTGATGAAGATCACTTGGGTGATATGGACTTTAAGGTAACTGGTACTGAGAAAGGCATTACGGCTTGTCAAATGGACCTTAAGGTGGAAGGACTGGATTATAATGTCCTTAAAGAGGCATTGTATCAAGCAAAAGATGGAAGGCTACACATTTTGGAAGAAATCAGCAAGACCCTTGCGGCTCCTAAGCCTGATCTGAAGCCACATACGCCAAGGTCTTACAATATGACCATTCCTAAGGAGTTGATCGGTGCGGTGATTGGTCCAGGTGGCAAGGTAATCCAAGAGATCCAAAAAGATACTGGTGCGACTATTGTTATCGAAGAAGTGGACAATGCTGGGAAGATCAACATTTTCTCCAACAACCAAGAATCCATGGACAGTGCCATCGGTCGTATCAAGGCCATCGTAGCGCAGCCTGAAATAGGAGAGACCTACACTGGTAAAGTGAAAAACATTATGCCTTTTGGTGCGTTTGTAGAGTTCATGCCAGGTAAAGACGGGTTGTTGCACATCTCTGAAATCAAGTGGGAAAGACTTGAAAACATGGATGGTGTTTTAGAGCCGGGCGAAGAAATTATGGTGAAACTCATCGATGTCGATAAGAAAACGGGTAAATTCAAGTTATCCAGAAAGGCATTATTGCCAAAACCAGAAAAATCTGGGAAAAAAGATTAAATTATCGAGTCAATTGTTAAATTGAACTTATTTAAGATTAAAATCTGTTATAAGTAAGTCCTAACAAAAAAAGAAATTCCTGAATGAGGCAGCTTAAAATTAGCAAACAGATCACAAACCGAGAGAGTCAATCTCTCGATAAATATCTACAAGAGATTGGTAAGGTAGACCTTCTTACAGCAGATGAGGAGGTGGTACTGGCCAAGCGAATCCGTGAAGGTGATCAGCTTGCTCTTGAGAAATTAACAAAAGCAAACTTGAGGTTTGTGGTATCTGTGGCCAAGCAATATCAAAACCAAGGTTTGTCATTAGGTGATCTAATCAATGAAGGAAACTTGGGGCTTATCAAAGCGGCACAGCGTTTTGACGAGACCAGGGGCTTTAAATTCATCTCTTATGCCGTATGGTGGATTCGTCAATCCATTTTGCAGGCTTTGGCGGAGCAATCACGAATTGTGAGACTACCGCTAAACCGTGTAGGATCCCTTAACAAAATCAGTAAAACGTTCAGTGAGCTCGAACAACGCTTTGAGCGGGAGCCTTCACCTGAAGAATTGGCTGAGGTGTTGGAGGTGACTGCTGGAGAAGTGGTGGACACCATGAAGATCTCCGGTCGTCATGTTTCGATGGATGCACCATTTGTTCAAGGGGAGGAGAACAGCCTTTTGGATGTGCTGGAAAATGATGGGGAGGAAAAGCCTGATGATGGCCTGATGAATGATTCCCTTCGAAAAGAAGTTCAGCGCGCACTTTCTACCCTTACCCAGCGGGAAGCGGATGTCATTACGCTTTACTTTGGGTTGAATGGAGAGCATGCGATGACCTTGGAAGAGATTGGAGAGAAGTTTAACCTTACCAGAGAGCGTGTGCGTCAGATCAAGGAAAAAGCGATCAGAAGATTGCGCCATACTTCCAGAAGTAAGACGTTGAAACCTTATTTGGGATAAAATACACCGAACTTAGCAAAAAAGGGGCTTTAGCCCCTTTTTTTATGTACATTATATTGTCAGGATTTTGTCACCCAAATACCCTGTTTTTTCAATCCGGTATTTAATTTTCCTTTTAGGGAATTTTAACATAGGGAAGCTTTGTTAAAAAAATTAAAATTCTAAAATTTGCCAACCAAAAAAACCATTGGTCAATGAATAAAGAAGCAGAAAAGATTAAAGTGCTCATTGTAGGATCAGGTCCTGCAGGATATACAGCAGCCATTTATGCCTCACGAGCGGGATTGAGCCCAGTACTTTATACCGGAGGCCAGCCTGGAGGTCAGCTGACCATTACGAATGACGTAGAGAATTACCCGGGATATCCGGATGGAGTGATGGGGCCCCAGATGATGGAGGATTTCAAAAAACAAGCCGAGCGCTTCGGTACTGATGTGCGATATGGCTTGGTGACTGCAGTGGACTTTTCCACCGGTCCCCATAAAGTAATCGTGGACGATAAAGACGAGATTTTGGCGGATACCGTTATCATATCTACCGGAGCATCGGCTAAATGGCTAGGACTTGAAAGTGAAACCAAACTGAACGGCAAAGGGGTGTCCGCTTGTGCTGTTTGTGATGGATTTTTCTTCCGTAATCAAAAGGTGGCCATTGTCGGTGCAGGAGATACCGCCTGTGAAGAGGCTTCCTATTTGGCCAATATTTGTGAAAAAGTATACATGCTCGTTCGTAGGGATGAAATGAGAGCTTCGCAAATTATGCAGAAGCGGGTAACCTCCAATCCGAAAATTGAGATCCTTTGGAATACCGAAACAGAGGAGATTTTGGGCGAGGAAGAAGTGACCGGAGTTCGCGTTAAGAATAACCAAACGGGTGAAGAGCAGGAATTAGAAGTTACAGGTTTTTTCGTGGCCATCGGCCATAAACCGAATACCGATATCTTCAAGGATTTCTTGGATATGAACGAAGCTGGTTATATCAATACCCAACCCGGTAGTACCAAGACCAATATCGAAGGGGTGTTTGCATGTGGCGACGCCCAAGACCATGTTTACAGGCAGGCGGTAACAGCTGCTGGTACTGGATGTATGTCAGCTCTGGATGCGGAGCGTTTTCTCGCAGAAAAAGAGTTGGCATAGGAGAGAATGGGCATCAGAATAATCATTTTACTTGTTACACTAAATCTGTGCGTGGGCTTATCCGAAGCATGCGCACAGATTTTTCCTAAAATCATAAAAAAGGACAAGGCCCCAGCAGTAAAGGTGCCTGATGCCCGTAATCTGCAGACTTTTGATGTAGAGGAATACCTCTATAATTTACAAAAAGGAACCGACTCCCTGATTTACCAAGACCGCGTAGACCTTCGCAGGAGGCTATCGACAGTGAGTGAGGATACCTTATCCCTGATATGGGCACCTACCCACCAGCTGGCCCAAGTTTCAGAAAAAATACAAATCGACAGCATTTGGGTCACGGCCTATGAATATTATTCTTCATGGGACAGTCAGCGAATTGATAGCTATGGTTTTGACCCAAAGGGATTCAAGGATACCGTGATGATCAAGCTCTATGATCCCTTTCACGGAACCAATTGGAGCAGTCCGCTAAAAGAAACCAAAATCAATTCAGAGTTTGGATTCAGAAGGTATCGATGGCATCACGGTACAGATCTGGACCTGAACAGGGGCGATCCTGTTTACAGCGTCTTTGATGGTATCGTAAGGATGCGTTCGTATGATCGGTACGGTTATGGGTATTATGTGGTAGTGAGGCATAAAAATGGGCTGGAAACCCTATATGGCCACCTTTCCAAGTATAATGTGGCCGTGGGACAGGAGGTTAAGGCCGGCGAAGTGATCGGTTATGGCGGGAGTACAGGAAGAAGCACAGGCCCGCACCTTCACTTTGAGGTGCGTTATCAAGGTTTGTCCATCAACCCAACAGAATTATTTGATTTTTCTGTGGGAAGGCTGAAAAACTCCGTGTATGCCGTTACAGCGGGAAGCTTCGAACATATTATTAAAATGCGCCAAGCCGTTTATCACCGTGTGCGGAGTGGGGAAAACCTCAGCGTAATCGCCAACCGCTATGGTACTTCTGTTCGGCATATTACGAGACTAAACAATATTTCTTCAAAGTCCATCCTCCGTGTGGGCCAAAGATTGCGGATCAGGTAAACTTTTTGGGTAGGTTTTGGTGTTTCAATTCAGTTTTATTGTAGAAACCATATTAATTGAGCATGAAATTAGATATACTGGTGATAGCAGCTCACCCTGATGATGCTGAGCTATCTTGTTCTGGAACGATCGCTGCCCACATCAAAGCCGGGCATAAAGTGGGCGTTTTGGATCTCACAAGAGGGGAGATGGGCACACGAGGAACGCCCGAAATCAGATTGGAAGAATCTGCCAGAGCAGCTGAATTGCTGCAGTTGTCCGCGAGGGAAAACCTTGGTTTTCGGGATGCTTTCTTCAAGGATGATGAAGCCCATCATTTGGAGGTAGTGAAAATCATCCGTAAATATCAACCAGACATCGTGCTTGCCAATGCGATCAGCGATCGCCACCCTGACCATGGAAAAGGAGGGGCTTTGGCTACCAATGCATGTTTTATCAGTGGGTTAAGAAGGGTGGAGACTGTACTGGATGGCGAGGCTCAGGAAGCTTGGCGTCCCCAGTACGTTTACCATTACATCCAAAACAATTATATAAAGCCTGATTTTGTTTTTGATATCTCTGATTTTTGGGAAGATAAGTTGGCCAGTATAAAGGCATTTAAGTCGCAGTTTTATGACCCGAATAGCGACGAGCCGGAAAGTTTTATCAGTAGTAAAGAGTATTTTGATTTTGTGGAAGCCAGGGCCAGGGAGTTTGGTCACATGATCAATGTGAAATACGGGGAAGGGTACACCGTCGAAAAGACCATCGGCGTTACGAACCTGTTTGACCTTAAATAAGCATTGGACCAGTTTGGGGCAATGCCAAAAGCAGCCTGTGTTCGAGGCCTTTTCCTCATGCAATACCGAAAGAGAATGGGGAGGATTTTCCGTTTCGGTGTAGACGGACAGTTGTTTTGAAGGGATATCCTCCTTGGTCGTATGACCAAAAGATTGGCACCTTAAAGCATTAGGGTGCCAATCTGCTTTTTTCCCACTTCCCTTTATCGTCGAGAGAATAAACGATACGATCATGAAGACGGGATTGACGGCCTTGCCAAAATTCTACCCGATCGGGTACCAAGCGGTATCCTCCCCAATGCGGAGGGCGGCGTAAAGGTTCTTGCTCAAATCGCACTAGCATTTTCTTCTCCGCTTGTTCCAGAAAATCCCTGTTAGGAATCTGTTGGCTTTGTGGAGAGGCCCAAGCACCGATTTGACTTCCCCTTGGCCTGGAGAGGAAATAGGTGTCCGATATCGCTTCACTGACTTTTTCTGTTTTTCCCTCGATCCTAATTTGTCGCTGAAGTTCCGGCCAGAAAAAAGTAAGGGCGGCGAAGCGGTTTTGCGCCAGCTCATGACCTTTATTGCTTGCATAATTGGTGTAAAACACAAAGCCTGAATCCACCCCTTTTAGCAATACAATCCGTGCACTTGGCCTGTTTTCGGCGTTCACCGTGGCCAAGTTCATGGCGTTAGGCTCATTGACTTTTGCGTGTACTGCTTCATCGAACCATAATTGAAATTGAGCCAATGGTGATCCTTCCAGCTGGTTGACATTTAAAGACTTAAGCAAATACTCAGTTCTAATCGATGCTAAATCCATAATAAAATCAGAATATTATAATCATAAAAGTACTATTACTAATTGCATTTATGAAATTTTGACCTATATTAAAAGTTGAATACCAAGAATATTTTGATGGAGGAAAAAAAGCACATAAGTCCCCAGTCCGGTCAATTACTCATATCAGAGCCGTTTTTGCAGGATGAAAATTTTGTACGGTCGGTGGTATTGCTGTGTGAGAGCAATGAAAATGGATCGTTTGGCCTTGTATTGAACAAATTGTCCATCCTGAGGATTAAGGATTTGTTGGATGAACTTGAATTTCTCGATATGGAGGTGTTTGTGGGTGGGCCCGTGGAGCAAAATACCCTTCATTTTATTTATTGGGGGGATCCTGTGATTGAAGGCAGTGTGCAATTGGCGAAGGATTTATATTGGGGAGGAAATTTCGAGGAATTTGTCTTGAAGTATAAGGCAGGTCAGCTCAATTTGGATCATTTTCGGTTCTTTATTGGATATTCCGGCTGGTCCAGTGGTCAGCTTGAAGAGGAGCTGTCTGAAAAGACTTGGATAATTTGTGAAGATATAGATGCCGAGGCCATTTTCACTTCCTCGCCAGACGACCTTTGGCGGGTGGCTTTGAGGAATATGGGAGGTGATTTTCAAGTGTTGGCAAATTATCCTATCGACCCAAGATTAAATTAAATTATTTATTACTTTTGTTTATAGCATATTTGGAAAGATGTACTCATAGCATATCATGGAGAACGATAAAGAAATATCAGAAGAAAACAAGGTGACCCAAGAGCAGGTAGAAAATACTGATGCGGGTAATCAGCATGAACCGAAAAATGAATCCAGTCAACGTGTCGAAGAGCATCACGATGAGGAACATCATGATCAAGAAGAGCATCATGAAGAGGAGCATCATGTAGATTACGGTAACTTTAGTAAAAAACAGCTGCTATCAGCGCTAAAAGAGCTGCTGGAAAAGGGTAAGTATATCCAGGATGATCATGTGGCCAACGATATCAAAACCCATTATGAGGAAGATCATTTCAATAAAGAAAAGGAAGAGGCGCTGAAGAGTTTTGTCCAAGAAGGCGGGACGGAAGATGATTTTTTCTATAAGCAGAGTGAGGATGATAAAATGTTCTTCGCGCTGTATGGAGAGTATAAGAATAGACGAAGCTCACAAATAAAGGAGCTTGAAGAAACGAAAGAGAAAAACCTCTTTGCCAAAAACCAAATTTTGGAAAGGCTTAGGGAGCTGGTAGATGGGGAGGAAACCACCCACAGCATCAGCACCATCAAAGAAATCCAGCAGGAGTGGAAAGATATTGGTCCCGTGCCCGGTGCACAGAATAAAAATCTATGGGCCTCTTACAATGCCCTTATGGATCGTTTCTATGACAATAGAAGTATTTACTTTGAACTTAAGGAACTTGACCGCAAGAAGAACTTAGAGGGCAAGCTGGAGCTTTGTGAAAAAGCAGAAGCCTTGGACAAAGAAGAGGATCTAAGGACTGCCATTCGAGCCTTGAACGAGCTTCATGAGGAATTTAAGCATATTGGTCCTGTACCCAGAGAGGAGCAAGAGGCCGTATGGCAACGCTTTAAGGCTGCTTCAGATGCCATTTATGCTAAACGGAAGGCTTACTATGAAAGCCAGAAAGAAGTCTTTAAGGAAAATCAGACCAAGAAAGAGGCCTTGATCCAAAAACTAGATGATTTTAAAGATTTCAAGGCCAATCGCATCAAAGAATGGAACTCCAAGACCAAAGAGATTCTGGCGATCCAAAAGGAATGGGAAGCCATCGGTCCGGTACCTAGAGAATGTGGAAGAGAGATCAACAGAGGCTTTTGGGGTGCATTTAAGCAGTTTTTCCATAACAAGAACCTGTTCTTTAAAGAGCTTGATGAAATCAGAAGGATCAATAAAGAAAAGGCAGAAGAGCTTATCAAGGTGGCAGAAGAGCTAAAAGACAGTACAGACTGGCAAAATACCTCCAATGCGCTGATCAAGCTTCAGCAAGACTGGAAAAAGCTAGGTCCCACACCTGAAAAAGTTAGAGACGATCTTTACAAGCGGTTCAAGACGGCATGTGATACGTTTTTTGACAACAGGAGGGAAGCCAACAAAGAGATTAATAAAGAGTTCGATAAGAACTTGGAGCTTAAGGAGGAAGTTTGTGAAAAGATAAAAGCGCTACCTGAAGGAGAAGAGTTTACAGTTGAAAACCTGGAAAAACTGGTGGCAGAGTATAATTCCATTGGATTTGTTCCCCGAAAAAACATCAAAGAAATAGCCGGTAAATTTAACCAAGCGGTAGAAGCTTGCGTAGAAAAGCTGGATACTGATGGTGAGAACAGGGAGGAATTTTTATTCAGGCTGAATCTGAACAAAATCCAGGGTGATCCCAACAGTGATCGGGTGTTCAATAAAAAAGAACATGGAATCAGGAAACAAATAGCTGATCTAGAAAACAATATTACACTTTGGAAAAATAACTTGGAGTTCTTTGCTTCTTCCAAAACGGCTGATAAGCTGAAAAACCAGTTTGATGAGAAAATTGAGAAGGCAGAAGAAGAAATCGATAAGCTGAAGAAAAAGCTGTCTATTCTGAGAGAATTCTAAGCAGTTTATTGCTCCAAATAGAAAGGGAGTGGCTGAATTATTTCTGCCACTCTTTTTTTTGCTGTCCACGTATTTGATGTTTTTTTGGTGCCTGTAAATGGGGCAAGCCATAATATTTCTGGTGAGATGAATTTTGACTCCTACCAGCGGCACGGATGGATATCTGCCCTATAGCATAATCTCCTACCACATGCCTCACCGCAATACTTCGTACTTTGCCACTCCCCGGATGTATTTCTTGATCGGGCTGCCACTTCCTGCGACTTATCTGGTAAACTTAGAGTCATTTTAAGCCACGGATAAAAGGAATGACCACCGATTAGCAATGCCTTAAGCATCCTATCTTTGTTTATCAACGTTCATCCGTGGCCAAGCATCAAACCAGAGGGGCTAGGAATACAATTGGCCATGGGAAAAGGCTAGTCCCAATTTTTCCGATTGATCCCAGAAATATGGATCAAGCAATATTTCTGGGGGGATGAATGTTGACATGGTCTTATAAAAAAAAAGTTCCTATTTACATTTATATCTGCCGTTCTTACGGAACTGACCCTTTTGTGTGTAATCATTTTTGGTGCAGGTTGTCACCTGCCCCTTCTATATGCCCCTCCGCCAAGGGCGGATTAGGCAAGATGCTCAGTTGGTAGCGGATATTCAGGGTTTAACTTCAACCAAGCCAACCATTATACATGAGCAGATAGCTGCGACGGCTTGTACGATCCAAATCAACAAATCATTCTTTCAGGCTAATCCGCCATTCGGCAAGATAGGCTACTGCGGTTTCCAATGTACAAATCGGGGCAAAGTGCCAGCGGCACGATAAATTTTGTAACCTGCGGATTCATCCGCAGGAACTTAAGCGCTCCTCAACCTCCCGAAGGAGTGCCAGCGGCACGGATGATAGCTCCTCTACACGAAATAAGTATTAAATGCGTTTGCCCCACTTGAAAATCATCAGGGAGCACAGAGAATTATTTTATGGGTGGTTCTTTTTTTGCCCAAGCATTATCAACCGTTGATTTAATTGAAATGTAGTTGGCCCTAGTGCGTTCAGTGATCCTCCGGGATTAATTTAAGTATCCTCCAGAAATATTGCTTTATCCGATAAAACCAGGCTTCTCAAAAATAAAAAAGGCAACCAACGAATTGATTGCCTTTGAGCCCCCTGCCGGGATCGAACCAGCGACCTACTGATTACAAGTCAGTTGCTCTACCAGCTGAGCTAAGGAGGCGATTAAATGATAAAGAATTGTTTTAATTATGGCATTTCCATAATTCAAGAGCCCCCTGCCGGGATCGAACCAGCGACCTACTGATTACAAGTCAGTTGCTCTACCAGCTGAGCTAAGGAGGCATAATATACTAAAACCAGTACTTTATTATCGAATTGTCAATTGACTACTCCGTTTTAGCTGAAAATACGAAAGCTTTTCCCCGTATTGCGAGTGCAAATATATATGGATAGGCTTACCAACCCAAACGATTTTAGGAAAAAATTCAGGTAAATGGGTTATCTGGTTAATAGCTAGCGGTTTAAAATAGCTTGTCTTCCAGCTTGTCCACATAATCCTTAAGAAAGGGTACCGAGACAGAAACAATGAATTGCCAGCGGTCCCAGAGCATCCGACCATCACTGGCAATATCCACCACTGAGGGATCATTGCCTGATGGGAAATTAATAGGTTTGTCAAAGTTCGTTTTCCCACTGGTGTGTGTAGCCCCCAATGTGAATTCAGCGCCTTTGAAAGTTAACAGAACACCTCCAGCCAAATGGTAAAAGTTGGCATCAAACGATAAGTTGGTAGCGGTGGGTTCTTGTGTGACGAAACTGACTGAATTGGTAGCGGCAGCATTAAAGTCAGTGCTGAACCCACCGTAGAAACTCACCTTTTGACTTAAGAACCATTCTACACCAATACCTGCATTGGCAATTGCTTTTCGGCCGTCCATGAGGGTAAAATAGATCGTGGAGTCTGATTTGCTCTGCATCTGGTGGGGAGAGGCTTCCAGGATTTTATAGGGATTGATTTTTCCGAAGTATTCTCCACTGAAATGGATCACTTTATTTTCAGCGATATGATAACTTGCTCCCAGGCCAATGGATAATGGCGACTTAAGGTTGATTTCTAGATCGCTCTGGTAGCTATTGGCATAAATATCAGCAATACCGCTTTCATCCGGAGCAGCAAAGTAAAGATGGTATTGGTAGTTTCCTTTTCCGAATAGATGTGCCCTTGGTGTAGTGAGGGTCATGCCAAAATCCATTTTGTCAGTGGAATAGGCAGCTCCCAGTTTTGCGAGTACCCCATAACTTTGGAAGGAATATGCGCGGTTGTAATCATACTTGCTGATATCATTATTTACATCCAGAGCGGTCATGTCAAACATATTTCCTTTGGAAGCTTCAGCCCTTGAGCCAAACAACGAAACGCCAATGCTGAAATTTTCTTTGAGCTTATATGCCCAGCTTCCGCCAAACCAGTGGTCTTTTAGGTTATTGGTCACATTTAATTCACCTTCAAACAATTCATCTTCCGGGACGTTAGGAAGGATGTTCTGAGAGAATTCGTCTCTGTATGAAAACCCGAAATTATTATTGTATCGAAGTAAAATAGCATAGGCAAAGGTGGATCTTGATGTTTCTTTCATGTCGATCGTTCCTGCCGCCAAAGAAGGGGCGCCCCCAAAGGAAGATTGTGTCAAATCCTTCCTGTTGCCAATGGCATCTTCTATTTTGTATGAGTTTAATTCATAGACATCCGCACTGATGATAAAGGCTGGATTGTCAGTAATGGCCAATCTGGCGGGGTTATAATATACTGCACCCAAATCCGTAACACCACCGATGACCGACCCGTTCAGTAGCATCGATTCACTTCCGTAATTCCTTGTCCAGTAGTGGTTGCTCTGGCCGGATGATTCCCGACAAAAAAGGATCAACAGCAAGGATACCAATACGAATGATTTCATGTTTTGGTGGTTAAAATGTAAATGAAAGCATATACGCCACTAGTATAAAATTACTACTCAATGACCAGATTTGTCGTTTTACAGGCTTTAATTGTGTAATGATTTATAAATCATGGCGATAAATTCACTAGTCAATTGCTACTACCAGTCTTCCAAGTCTTCATCGGAAGTACGATTATCTTGATGAGGGGAGACCGCCGAAGCCACTTCATCTTCATAGTTGATCGTAGCTTTTAGCATAAATGAATTGGTTTCCAGAAGGGATTCATAGGTTGGGTTGGCGATGTGCTTGGGAATTTTAAATAGTCTTGAGTCGTCCTTGAAAAAGGGGGGAGCTATTTTGGAACCATATAGGTACGGAACCAATGTGGTGGCCAAGCTCAATCCTATTTTATCGACCCTGTATTTCTCAAAATAATGGAGCAACCGTGTATTGATGGCCTCAAAAAATTCGAGTGTTTCGGCTAACCTTACCCTGGATCCAGCCCTAGATTTACCTTTTGTTTTAAGGTGCTTGATCTGGCTCTTGCCTTGTTTTTTGCGTACCATATAGGCCCTGAATACTTTATGGTCAATGTTTTCTCCATTTTCAAAGTATCCTAGACATGCAATGCCAGACCGGATAATTAACAAAACATAATTGGTTTCTTCCAATTGGTTTTTGGTCATGTCCCAAGGGGAATTCCAAAACACTGGTAGTCGGATTTGGGCAAGTTTTTGACCTTCCTTAAAAAAATATAAGGAGTTTTTCCCTGGATCATAGGTGACTTCATCTGCAAGAGGAGTTACCTTTTCGATCAAAGATTGACAATCTGCCGCAGGGATTAACTTTTCATTCATGAAGGAGAAATTTTCGTTTCTGTATAGGCTTACCGAATAACCAATTATCTTTGTCAAAGTACCGAAAAATTTGAGAAACATGACGCAGGATATTGACTTATTGATCCATAAAATGTGTGACAAGCAGGAGGAAGAGGCGTTTGTCTACGCAGATAAACTTGCTGAAATTGGAGGAGAAGAAGTGCTGGAAAAGCTAATACATGTACTTAAAGGAGAGGACGTGGAGAGTGCTTACCTGGCGGCTAGGGGATTGGCAGTCATGGAAAATAACGATGCGGCACTGGATCCATTGCTGGAGGTGATCCACGATAAAAAGAACAAGGGGCATAACGGTACCTTTGTTCAAGCGCTCGAAGGATTCGATATCAGTGGTAAATTCGTGGATATTCTTCGGATCTATCTGTTTGGAAATTTCAAGGCATCACTTTTGGCGAAGGATTACTTGGACTATACCGAGTTTGACATTACTCCTCGTGTCATTAGAAAGGCGGAAAAGCACTGGAAGCATTTTCAAAATAATAGTGCTAGTGATCAGGAGTATGATATCAAAAAGCAAGAAGTAGAGGAAATCTTGGGTGAATTAAAGGAGATGTTTGACCAATAGCCCATCCCGTTTCATGGAGAAGGTAGGGTAGTCTTCAAGGAATATTTATGAATTGGAGAAAAAGATGGTTAAATTAACTATGTCCAAACTTTACTGCTATGAAAACCTTGATATGTAGTTTTTTTGCGCTTACCTGTGTTTTACAGGCTTACGGCCAACAGATCATTCCTCCAAAGGATATTCAGTTGGAATTGGCTGTTTTGGCCGCTCCTGAGGAAAGTAGGAAAGGGGCCATGGTGTATGGTTATGGTGCCGATGGAGTGCTTACGGTGCTGCGACAAGGTGAAAATGAAATGATCTGTATTGCGGATGACCCCAATAAAGAAGGCCTGAATGTAGCCTGTTACCAAAAGGCCCTGGAGCCGTTTATGGCCCGTGGGAGAGCATTGAAAAAAGAAGGTAAATCGTTTCGAGAGATCTTTGATATTCGTGAGGAAGAGGTGAAAACAGGCGTGCTTAGCATGCCAGATAATGGTGCTACATTATATGTTTTTTCTGCGGATGAAAGCGATGTAGATTGGAGCACTGGCAAGGTGGAAAAGGGAAATTTCCGCTATGTAGTCTATATTCCCTATGCAACCCAAGAAACTACCGGCCTTCCCTTAAAACCAGAAGCACCCGGAATGCCATGGATCATGGATCCGGGAACACACCGGGCGCATATTATGATCACTCCACCTTCTCAATAAGGAAGTCGCTTCACAGTCTTTCGGAGGATAGTTCTTCGTTTTTATAATTCGGAATACGCGGCAGGTTTTAGCAGCGTAATATCTATGTGTGAGACGTTGTTTTGATACTTTTTATCATCTCTGAGCTTGATCCAAGCTTCATCACTTCCAAAGGCTTTCCAGGCCGCTTTTTCAGCATCCATGTTATCAAATGAAGTCATATACATCAAGTTGGGCATTTTAGGGCCTGCAATCACTTCCCCATAAAAAACAGCATTAAACCCTAAACGGTCAAAGATCGTGATTTCTCCGCTGTTAAACATGTCCACTTTGTTGTGAAACAACTGTTCTGTAGGACTTTCATAACTTCTCAGTTCATAAACATGCTGATGCTTTTCTCCATCCAATTTGGGCACATCATAGTGAGGCATACCGCTGAAGGCTTTTAAAAGGATCACTTCCATGCGATCATAGGGAGCTTGGTCATGTGGTGCTTTTTGGTAGTCTTCACCATGAGGTAAGTCGGTCAAATGGAGGGTTGAGGTGATATCGGCATAGGAATTGGCTGATGAGAAGGGAGTGAATACATAGATGCGTTTTCCCGCCAAGCTGTCTCCATCAATCGGTTTGAATACTCCAATGTGTTCGACCCCTTGCTGGTGCATGGCAGGGAGGTAAGCATCGGCTAGAAATTGATCAATTGCAGCCGCTTGAGCAGCAGAACTGATATGGTAGATTTTGATTTCATAAATATCCCTATTTTGGCCATATCCCCATTTTACTGCCGCAAAAAAGAAGCATATGAGCAAACAGGTCATTTTAATTTTCATGGTTGGGTGGTTTTGGTGAATGATTTGTATCCCTTCTAAGATAGGGAGAAATAGTATTGCGAAGGAAATTTTTCAGCCTCTTTATGAACCACTGGTCAAAAATAAAGCCCGATCACTTGTAAGTGCGGGCCTGATATGGTTGGAAATTTTTTAGTCAGTTGATGCAGATCCTGAATCTTTCTTTTTCTTGTCTTTCTCTTGAGGCGGCTCGGGTGGTGTATCGGAAATGTTTCCGAATTCATCCACATAAGCAATCATGTCTTCGAGTTTGCCACTACTTTCCTGTTTCTTTTTCTCCAAGCGATTTTCTAATTTCTCTTTTTTCTTTTTCGCTTTTCGGTCTGCTTTCTGCTTTTTAATAAAACTATTGTTCGATCTTGCCATAAATGATAGTTAGTTCCGACATACAAGCGTGCACACCTATATTCAAACCCTTCACAAAATCATAAGACAGATAAACGAATTAATCCATTACTATTCAGTAATATAGAAATGTTGGAAATAATTTTGTTGAAAATAGGAGGTGAAACGACTTGCTAATTAATTACCAAAGGTCACTAAAAAAGCCCAGTATAACTAACTTCGTTTCGGTTATTTTCGTTTCACACCCCTTACCGCTTCGGCTTTAAAGGGATCTTCGGGCCAGTAGTGTTTGGGATACCGGCGTTTTAGTTCTTTTTTGACTTCGAAGTAGGTGTTTTCCCAAAAGCTGCGCAGGTCCTTGGTGACCTGTACCGGTTTGAATCCCGGGGAGAGCAGGTGGATCAGGACTCCTTGCTTTCCATCGTTGATCGTAGGGGTATCCAATAACCCAAAAAGCTCTTGCAACCTGACGGATAGGACAGGAGGTTCCCCATCTGCGCTATATTGGAGCTTAATGTTCGAGCCGCTGGGGACTTCCAGTCGTGTGGGCGCCAGTTTCTCCAGTAGATGCTGCTGATCGTAGTCAAGACTGTATTGGAGGATTTCCAGGAGGTTCAGTTTTTTGAGCCCATCTGCAGAAGCGATGGAGTCAAGGTATGGTCCTAGCCAAGAGGGATCAGCGAGAAGGGCAGCTGTGGAAATGTCAGGCCATTCTCCGGGAGCTTTCCACTTCCTAAGGCTCATGATCCTGTTTTGCCACTGTTGGACGTTTTCGTTAAAATCCAGCAAACGATCGCCATCTTGTTGGATGGCCTTGATGATGGCTTTGGTTTTAAGGTTGTTGCTTATGGAGGTCAGTGGTTTTGATTGGAGGACAATATGCCCCACTTTCCATTGCTTTTCGGCCACTAACGTCCCATTTTTAAGGTCCCAGTCGACCATTTCGATTTCCTTTACCAGGGATGCCAGGTCTTTAGGATTTAACGGTGCAGCCATAAAGATCTTGCCCATCCCATCCCGGGCATCCACATGGGCAATGCTGAGCCAAGCTTCATGGGCCAAGTCATCCTTGTGGTGCATGCTGGCGATTTTGCCATTGGTCATTTTGAACTGGGCATTATTGCCGGGCCGCGCATGAGCGATGCGCTCCGGATAAGCATATGTCAGGATCAATCCACTCTCATAAGGATCGAAAGGGCCATTTTCTTCAGCAGCACCAAACAGCCTGCGGTAATTTCCCGCCACTTTTTCCAATCGGTCGAAGCCCTTTCCTTGTTTATTGATTCCACGGTGCCTGCGGAGCTTTTCCACTCTTAAGTTTATATCGACACCCGTTTGTGCGGGCAAAGGGTCTTTTTCCTCTAAGATAGCCGCTATATCTGTGGCCAAGGCCAGGTTTCCATCTTCCTCGGCTTTGATCAGCATATGCGCGATGCGGGGATGGCATGGTAAATTGCGAAGGGCTTCCCCGTGGGGAGTGAGTTTTTGGTCCTCGGTAATGGCTCCCAAATGCTCAAGCAACTCTTGGGCTTGGGAGAGGGCTCCGGCTGGAGGAGGGGTGAGCCATGTCATGTGGGGAATGTCCTTAATGCCCCATTGTACCAAGTCCAGACACAGGGATGCCAAGTCCGCTTCCATCATCTCAGGGATGCGAAAAGGTAGGAGGCGGTCATCCGTGGCTTTGGTCCAAAGCCTATAACAGGTCCCGGGACCTAGCCTGCCTGCCCGGCCGGCCCGCTGTGCTGCAGCATCTTTGGTGATTTTAACGGTTTCCAGTTTAGAAAGCCCTGACTTAGGGTCAAAGCGTGACGTCCTGCTAAAACCACTATCTACCACGATGCCAATGCCTTCAATGGTGAGACTGGTTTCTGCAATGGACGTGGCCAAAACAACCTTACGTTTTCCTTCTGGATGTGGCAGAATGGCCTGCTGTTGCTTTTGAGGGCTGAGTTGACCGTACAGGGGGAGGACCTTTACCTCAGGTAGCATGGGCTGTAGCAATTCCAAGGTTTTGCGGATTTCACCTTGCCCGGGCAGGAAGGCGAGAATGTCTCCAGCTCTTTCCTGGGAAGCCTGTTTGATGGTCTGCGCCATTTGTGCTGGGAGTGCCCATGGGTTAGCATCCTGCGTGTGAATCACTTCCACAGGGTATTGGCGGCCATGGCTTTCCACTATTGGCGCTTGTAGAAGATCCGAGAGTTGTGGCATGTCCAATGTAGCGGACATCACCATGATTTTAAGATCTGGGCGAAGTATTTGCTGGACTTCACGACAAAGGGCCATGGCGACATCTGCATGGATGTTGCGCTCGTGAAATTCATCGAAGATGACCAAGCCTACTTCTTCGAGTGCATTGTCATGGTGGATCATTCGGGTCATGATGCCTTCGGTCAAGACCTCGATTTGCGTGTCTTCCGTCGCTTTGCTTTCGAACCGGATCCGATATCCTACTTGATGTCCCACCGGCTGCTTCAAGAGACTGGCCATTCTTGTGGCAATGGATTTGGCCGCAAGTCTTCTTGGTTCCAGCATGAGGATTTTTTTCCCTTTCAGCCATGTTTCTTCCATAAGGGCAAGTGGCACTACGGTACTTTTCCCAGCACCGGGAGGTGCGTGAAGGATCAAGGTATGGTTACGTTCTAATTGTTGCTTTACCTGTGGAATGATTTCCAATACAGGCAAGTTGATGTTAGAGGGATCGAAAGTCACACTTATGTCGTTTAGTCCCCAAAGGTAAGTGGCAATGACGGTTAATTCAACCTGAAAAATCCTTTGATGGTGGTCTTTCGATCTTAACTGAGCATTACCATCAGCTTTAGCAAAGTTTTGGCAAACCATCTTTAGCAGTGCCTAAATAGTTTTAAGGCTTACCATGGGCCTTGTCCTTGGCTGTGTGATCCTTTTCTGACATAGTAGATAGCCTTTTTTAGAGAAGCCAATCCCCGTAATAGGGCTTGATCCGAAATCTGCAGCCATGATAGGAGTGGGCCATAAGAAATGTTGTTGGAAGGCTTATAAAAGTAAAAAGCTGCTTGGAAAGTAGGCTTCTTTTACCAACATGGCGCAAGAAACAAACAGACCAAACAGCCTTTCCATAGATGGGTTTTTCTGATCGGGGTTACTCGATATGGGCTTTGCCCTTTCCATACTCCCAGCGGACTTCAAATCCATCGTCCACTACTTCATACACCAATTGCTCTTCCATGGTGGAAGTTTGCTGGGACGGAATGGTCACGCGCAGGACGTCTTTGGATTCTTCATAATCATATGCCCCCCATTGCTTGGCAACACTGTTGAAAATAAATACCGATTCAGTCTCTCCAGGAATGATAAAGAAGCTGTATTTTCCAGCTGGCAATGTTTCCCCTTCAATTTGGATATCTTTATCCGTTTCGAAGGTAGTGGCATCATTTGCACCGGCTCTCCATACTTCTCCGAATGGGACCAAGTCACCCCAAATTACCCGGCCTCTTGCACTGGGAGCGTGGTAATCAATGGTAATGGTAGCACCATTTATCTCACCTGTAGCCGTAGCAGGTGGACTTTTGGGCTTTTCTTCTTGGGCAAATGTGGCAGTACTGATCAGTAATGCCAATGCAAGTAAAAAACTGCAGTGTGTAAAATTAGGTTTTTTCATGTTTCGTAAATTTTATCCATGAATATACTTAAAACACTCCGGAAAACAGGTGCTCAAAAGGAGTTTTTCTACTATGAATTTTGCTCCCAGGGATGTTTCCTCCCTTTTATGCGATTACTCCAGAACCGATGCTTTCATCGCCCTCGTACCAAGCCACAAATTGTCCAGCTGCTATTCCCTTTTGAGGCTTATCAAAAAGGACGTACAGCCCATTTGCTTTCATGACCAAAGTGGCCCCGCTTAGCGGTTGCCTGTAGCGGATTCTGGCCATATACCTTTTGGATTGACCGGGAGTCAACCTTAAGTCATCCCTGATCCAGTGCACATCTTCTGCCGGTACAAACAGTCCATTTCTGAGCAGTCCGGGGTGATCTTCCCCCAGTCCGGTGAAGATGATATTTTCCTTGGTGTTGGTTTCTATGACAAACAACGGCTTGCCTGTTCCTCCTACATTCAGCCCTTTTCGCTGTCCTACGGTGAAGTAATGGGCACCGTTATGCTCGGCGACTTTTTTGCCTTGCTGGGCTTGATGCTGTACGGGCAGGCATATTTGATCAAGGGTTTCCTCGTCCAAGTCATCCGCTTCCATTCCCGCTGGAATTTGCTGCTGCTGATAAATGGACAAATCCTCAGGTATGATGATGATATCTCCCTTTTTGGGTTTGAGTTGCTGCTGGAGAAAATCCGGTAACCTCACCTTTCCGATAAAGCAAAGCCCCTGGCTATCCTTTTTATCTGCCGTTACCAAGTCTTGCTCTTTGGCTATTTTCCGTACCTCGGATTTTTGTAGGTGTCCAATGGGAAACTGGGCTTTTGCCAATTGATCTTGGTTGAGTTGGCACAGGAAATAGCTTTGGTCTTTATTTAGGTCAGCGCCCGCCAGCAATTGATAAACTGTCTTGCCTTCCACTTGGGTTTCACCTTTCTGGCAATAATGACCAGTGGCCACAAAATCAGCTTTAAGCTTTTTGGCAGCCTTGAGGAAAATGTCAAACTTAATTTCCCGGTTACACAGGACATCAGGGTTTGGGGTACGTCCTGCTTTATATTCGGCAAACATATAGTCTACGATCCGCTCTCGGTATTCCTCGCTCAGGTCAATGGCCTGAAAGGGGATGCCCAGTTTTTCAGCTACCAGCATGGCATCTGTGCTGTCTTCCATCCATGGACATTCATTCGAAATGGTGACCGATTCATCGTGCCAGTTTTTCATAAACATACCGATGACTTCGTAGCCTTGCTCTTGCAGGAGATAAGCGGCAACAGAACTGTCGACCCCTCCGGAAAGGCCGACAACAACTCTTTTTTTCTGGTTCATGATGTTTTACGTTTTCAAGGGTTCAAGGCCCTTGAGGTGTAGTAAATGCGTTTTTCCAAACCCGGAAAAACGGCCTTGGTAGCTTAAACCGTGCGATCATCGGGTAAAGTTCCTTTGGCTTCCCAAATTTAACTAAAATCCACAAGTTAATATAATGCCTATGATGAAAATGGGGAGGGGTAGCCACAGGAAACATGTTGAAGTTTTTATGATTCTTATCACTTTATATCCTGAGCATTGAAAGGATTTTTCCCGTGTAGAGACCATACATTTGTTGATCGCTAACTTGTCAAAACTATGATCAACCCCCTCAATATTCATTCTTCAAATTGCTCACCCCATTCTTTTCATATTCCCGTTATGGGGCTGGGATTTACCATTGATACACCGCTAAAAGTGGCCAGGTATGGAATCGACAGTGTGGTATCCATCATGGAAGACCACTTGGTAGAATCCATGCGGAAAATCCACAGCAGGAAAAATGCTGTACCGTATATTCCCATCAAGGAAACCGATCATGATGCCCGGGCAAAGCGCATCACGGCCTACTTGGACTTATTGAAGGGCTTGGTAGACAAGCAGGTAGAAGCACTTAAGGAGAGCTCTTTCGAGGAGAAGGATTCGGAAATAAACCGGTATTTTGCCTTGCTTCCGGAAGATCATCCAAAACATAAGCTTTACCGTGTCATGCTACAGGCTACTTGTTCCATGCGATCTGAGCTGCAGGAAAAGTTAAGGAATATGGTGGTTCCCGGTAAGATCCATGTCAATATCATGACGAAAGTAGATAAGAGAAATTATGATGAGGATGGTCAGGAATTGCCCCGGGAGTTTTCAGATGGACTGGCAGCGCTAAGGGGTTTTGCCAACAGTAAATTACGTTCATCAGTAGTGTTTTCTGCGGGAATGAATCCTTCATTGTACGGATATTTGGAAGAATTTGAAAATTTTTATCCCGCTGACGATGGTCTTCCGGCCAAAGGCGTGATCCTGAAAGTAAGTGACTTTAGGTCCGCCCATGTCCAAGGGAAGTTTTTGGCCAAGAAAGGCATCTGGGTGGAAGAGTTCCGCTTGGAATCCGGCCTGAATTGCGGTGGACATGCCTTTGCAACGGATGGCATGCTGATGGGACCAATTTTAGCTGAATTCAGACAAAATAGGACAGAGCTGAATGCGGAGTTAATGGCCATTTGCCAGCAAGCGCTTCAGGAAAAAGGCAAGCCGGCGCTGGCTGCTCATCTTCGGTTTAGGCTGACCGCCCAAGGTGGCGTGGGCACACATGAAGAGCACCAACTTCTAAGGGCAAGTTACGGTGTGGATAGCGTGGGTTGGGGAAGTCCGTTCCTGTTGGTTCCTGAAGCTACTGCTGTGGATCAGGAAACCTTGAATCGGTTGATAACAGCAAAAGCCTCTGATTTTTTCCTGAGCCATGCTTCTCCATTGGGCGTACCGTTCAATAACCTAAGAACCAGTAGCGGGGAGGTGCAGCGAAAAGCAAGGATCGAAAAGGGCCGTCCAGGGAGTCCATGTTATAAAAAGGTCTTGTCTTTCAATACCGAATTTACCGAAAAACCCATTTGTACGTCTTCTCGCCAGTATCAACATCTTAAGCTAAAGGCCCTTGAATCCCAAAAGGGCGAAAAAGGTTACCAAGAGGCTAAGGCACAGCTACTGGAAAAAGATTGCTTGTGTGAAGGACTGAGTGCACCGGCAATTTTGGCTGAAGGGGAAAAGCCGGCCCGAAACCTCAGTGCTGTTACCATCTGCCCAGGCCCAAATTTGGCCTATTTTAAGGGGATTTATTCACTAAAGGAAATGGTGGACCATATTTACGGGAAAGCCACCATCCAACTAACGCCCCAGCGGCCTCAGGTATTTATTAAGGAACTTCAGCTGACCATGGATCATTTCAAAAGTGAATGGAAGAAACTCCAAGAACATTTTGAACAAAAGAAAGTGGTGGCGCTAAAGAAATCCAAGACCAATTTGGAACGTGGAATTGGCTATTATCAACACTGGCTTAACCAAATCATTCAGGTTACGGAGGTGGAAAGGAGCAGCATGCAACATGCTTTGGAAGAAGCTAAAAGGTATTTTGCATCCGTTTCCCTGACGTCATAAAAAAAGGTGACGTTTTCATAACGTCACCTTTCCATCTTAGACGATTGTTCTATCGTCGTTTAAAACCATTATTTGGTTTCTTCCTCTTCACTGAAGAGAAATGCTTTAAGGTCATCTATGGATTCCCCCGTCTTTTTCTGGATTTTACCAAGCAATTGATCCTCCTGACCTTCTGCATAGGCGAGGTCGTCATCGGTCAGCTCTCCATATTTTGACTTTAATTTACCTTTAAGTTCGTTCCAATTTCCCTTTAATTTCAAGTTGTTAGCCATTGTTGTTTATAGTTTAGGTTAAAATAATTTGTTGAAATAAATGCCAAGGTGGTTAGTTGTTCCGCAGGGCATGAATGAGTTCATCTTTGTTCATGCTGCTTCTTCCTTGGATGTCCACTTTTTGAGCTTGATCATAAAGTGCTTCCTTTGTCCATTCTTCATACGGCTGAGATTTTCCGCCTTTTTCACCAGCATCTGGTGAATTGGCGATTCTCGCCGCTTTGGATTTACTCATTCCCTGATCTCTCAGGGCTTCATACTGTTCATCGTTTTTGATATGTGGGCCGTGGTCTTTGTTCATGATTGTAGTGGTTAAGTTCGACTACTATAGTACAAATGGTATACCAATGGAAGGAATAAATATTAAAAAATCATAAAAAAATACTTTTTTTTTGTTAATGTCTGTATCGATAGGGGAAATGCTAACCACGAAAGGTATTCACGATAAATTCATTGTGCGTTTGAGGACCTTACATCATATAAGCGGGCTATCCCTTTACACATGGACCCTACATCCCCAATTTTGCCATGACTCCATAGCTTCCCTGAAGGGCTTAAAAAAAAGCTACGTTAGATATCATCCATACCTCTTTCTAGTATGATGGGACCCAAGAGTTCTACTTTTGAGTTTTTAGGATCGATGTTATAGTCCACTTCTATTTGGTCTTTTTCGGTTTCATGGATGTTAAGGCAGGCATTGTAAAACACTTTATGGAAGCGAAGGAGTATTTTGCCCGTATCTTGAGACTTTGTTGGGATTACTTTTTCGAGGCTGGCATTCTCGGCAACAGCTCCATCTGGTCTTGTGTAATAAGAGAGAAAAATTTCCAGTTCCTTTTGCTGCTCGGAAAGGGCTTCCGTAATGGATTGCTCCAGGTTATCAGCGTCAAATTTTGGTAGGTTGAATGTCCAGTCGTATTGCATAATATAAGGTAAAGCAGGTATGTGTTTAGTTACGTAGTTGATCATGTTAAGTTGTAGGCAGTAGGGAAGGAGTTTTCGCCTTATGGCTTTTACAGGTCACCAAAAGCAGGGCCAGCTAAACCCTTTCCAGTTTTTATGCCGGCCCTTGGATTATCGTTCGATGTGGATCAACTTTCCTTTAGAATGGCTACTAAACTCAGGGGCATACATGCATTGGATGGTGCTGATGCCATTTGAAAAGGTACCGGCATTGTTGGCCCTTACGTCATACTCGAAAACGTACACTCCTTTCTCTAGTCGCTCAAAGAAGAAATGGGTACTGGCGTCTCGAGTACTTTCATAATAGCCCAGGCCATCCTGATACTTGTAGCGGGAAAGCACATTTACCGGTTCAAAACCAGCAGCCCGCATATCCTTTAAATGCACAAAATCCATGTCCCTGTCCACCATGATTTTAAGGCGCACTTTGATGAGGTCTCCCACTACGATATTCTTGTCACCGTCTATGGGGTGGAAAATTTCACCTTGGTCGGTGTTTTCCTTGATCAACAGCTCCTTGCTGATCTTCAAAGGTGTTGCGGTGTTTTCCTGGATTTTATCCAAGTCCTCAAAGTACTGCCAATAGAGCGCTCCCCAGGCGATGCCATCTTTTTCTTGGGTAAGCGTGACATTTCCCATGGTTTTTTCGACCTGATCTCCTGACCAAGACTTTTTGAAATAGCCCGTGCCGGCTTCCGCTTGAATAGAGGGATCGGTTTTGGGAGAGACCTTTTGATGACCTACGGAAACTTGTACCGTCTCAGTGGTGCTGAGCCAATCTGATCCCGCTAGCAATAATGCTTGTATGGCGGATGCACTGGCCTTCGTATTGCTCCAATGGTTGGTTTGTTTTTGCTTGAGGAGCCATACTTTCATCTCATTTACGAGCTTGGTCTGCTCGGAAGTCGTATGACGTTCCATCGGAATTTCAGAAAATGTTCTGATCAAGAAGGCTTGTGTCTCGATAGGAGCTTTATACCAGAGCCACCCCGGTTTATTGGCTTTCCAGTAACGCCCTAGTTCAGGATTGTTTATACTGTTCTCGACCAAGGACTTGAGAATTTCCTGAGCCGTGTTGGTTGACAGGGTTCGATGGCTCATCAGGGCAATCATGGCCTGCTCCTGTAGTCCCAGGCTGGTCCATTGACGTAAGGCTTGCTGCTGATAAAGCTGAATAGCCTCCTTCAAGGATCCTGAAGGTTGAGCTTTCGGTAATAAGGTACGTAAATAGAGGTAATGTACTTGGACGGAAGAGATTAGATTTCCTCTAAGGACCGCGTTTAATTTATCGGTATCGGTGGAATCGGTTTTTGAAATTTTGGCCTGTGCTAGGAGCTTTTTGTAATCCTCTAGCAATTGCTCATCCAGGTAGTTCATCGCCTTGGTGATCATGGTGGTGATCTTTTCTGACTGGGCAGCTTGCACCTCCATCCGCTGCAGCTCTGCCAATCCGGTCACAATGTGCTGGGTTATGTAGCGATTAGGGTATCGGCTGCCTTTAAACCATGGAAAGCCTCCTGAACTCATTTGCATGGAGTACAGTTTGGATATGTTTTTTGACAATTCATTACTTATTTTGTTCGTTTCGAACAATAAAGCGATTCTTTGTTTCTGCTCGCTTTCAGATTGGGCGTCTCGTAACCAAGGAGTCTCTTGGATGACCAAGGATTTTAGTTCTTGGTTCTTTTCGAGGTTGCTGAGCAAGGTTTCGGTGTCTTGGTTTTTCCAATGTTCAAATACCGCCTTGATCCGCGGATGGCTGTCTACGATATGCTTCGCCACGGCATTGGCGAAGAAGCGGGCATACGTCTGCTCTGCACATTCATAGGGATACTCCATCAGATAAGGCAGGGCCTGCACGGCGTACCAAGCGGGGTTTGAAGTGACTTCCAGTGTTAATTGATGATGGGCCAGTGTAGTAGAGGCATGATCGGTCAGGTTTACCATTTCAAAAGACTTTTTGCCTTTGTCATTGATCCACATGGGCATGGTTTCCGTCACGAGCATACGGTTGGAAAGCACTGGTAAAATACGCTGCTCCCCATCGGAAAAACTGCCTGCTGCAGCTACCACTTTGTATTGGACTGCTTGAGTGCCCTCCGGTATTTCCAATGACCAACGCACTTCTGTATTGCCTTTTGCTGCCACTTGGAAAGAACGACCTTGTTGGAGATTGGATAGTTGCTGGTTAAGACTTTTTCCTGTGAAGGGATCGGTCAATTCCAATTGGGCTTTGCCGGTTAAGGCATCAGCAGATAAATTGCTGATTTTAGCAGAAAACACCAATTTGTCGCCTTCTCTCAGGAAACGTGGAGCATTTGGCGTTACCATTAAGTCTTTTTGGGTGATGGCCTGCAGCTGCTTATATCCAATGTCCACGGCTTTGGTGTGGGCCAATAATTGGAGCTTCCATTTGGTCAGGGCTTCGGGCGCGGTGAAGCTAAAGCTAATATTGCCCGTGGAGTCTGTGCTGAGGTGGGGATAGAAGAAGGCCGTTTCCCTAAGATCGGATCTTGCCTGAATTTGAACCAATTGCTGATCCATGGAAGCTTGTCCTGCATGAGTGGTGATGATGATGGCTCCATTCTGCCCTTGACTACCGTAGATGGCCATGGCCTCGTCAGCAGCTAATACCTGCCTGGAAGCAACGTCACTTTCTTGGGGTGGGGTGGTGGATATTTTTCCATCAATGATGTAAAGTGCCTGAGTACTGATCCCTGAAGCTTTGGCCCTGAAGGCTATTTCCGCTGGCGGGTGGTTGGCATCTTCCTGTGACTCCATTGCGAGGGCTGCACTGCTTTCTTTTCTGTTAGCTTGATAGCCTGTGACGACCACTTCTTCCAGGCCTGTAGCGTCTTCCGTTAGCACTACATGGACGACATTTCGTTTGGGAGCCAAGTTCGCGGTAGCGGAAAGATATCCGATCAATTGAAACGTTAAGGTGTCTCCAGGGGATGCTTCTACGATAAATTCGCCATCGATATCCGAGACGACACTTTGATGGTTTCCAGATGGATCAATGGTCACCCCGGGCAAGGGATCTCCTTCCACGTTGGTGATTTTTCCCTTGGCAAAGCCTTTTTGCAGGGATGCATCAAAACTGTAAGAGACCTTGGAAGCGATGGGAATCCATTTTTCCCGAAGGGACTGGATATAGCGGTAATTGAAATAATATTCATTGGTAAAATGAAAACCAAACCAGTTCAGCTGCGTCAAGGGCAACGTCTCATGTGTAGTGAAATAACGGCTAGGGAGGAACCGGTTCATGTCAAACCGATCCGTGTCAAAGCTAAAGTGACTTTGGAAGGAAGTTTGGCTGATGTAATTTCTTTCGGCGCGGGCAAAACGCCATTGATGTGGTGTAAACTGGTCCAGAGAAGCATCGTACATGCTTGCCAAGAGCTCAGCGGCTACGTGGTCCTTTTGAGGTCCTTTGACTTTAAATGTCCAGGTTTGTTCGGCACCTGGTTGGATGTGGTCCCGGAAGGTAAGGGTTTCGATTTCCAAGTCCTTTTTGGGATAGGGGACGTTTACCTGAATTTCCCCGGCCACACTGGCATTCGCAAAGGCTGTGGTGTAATGAATTACAAAACCGCCAAGGTCACTGGACTCCACTGGGATAGAAAGGGATTCATAACCGTTTTTTAGGTTTAGCAGCCAAGTGTTTTTGATCGCCCCATCTTTTTCCAAAAAGACACTTACGGTCAGGTTTTTTGCTGCTGTACCCAGGGAAAGTTTGGCTGTATTTCCGGGTGAATAAGAGGCCTTGTCCAGCTGTATATCCAGTAGTTGATGGTCAGGTACCATCGTATGGACATTGTCCATAAGTGTGAACAATCCCTTTTCGGTCACTTTTTGACCAAATTTGTCCATGGCTTCTATTTCCACCAGGTATCTCCCTGTTGACCACTGGTCAATTCTTGCGAGTTGAAGTTCTTTTTCTTTGGCAGTATCAAATGACCTGCTTTTGATCAGCGACCCTTTTTCCCAGTTTTCAGGCTCACCCTCTTCACCATAGGGCTCATGGGGAAAGCGCCTCACAAACTCCTCCTTCTCCCAACGCCGGTAGTCTGGAATGGAAAGAGGTGAATTCCTTAAGACCCTTCCGGGAGAACGAAGCTTGTAGATTTTCAGGGTACCTTGGGCTGGAACAAAGGAGTCATTTAGGTTGGTGCTATTGATCTTGAGTGAAATACTGTCTTGCTGCTTTTTCAATGTCTCTGGAGCTTCCAGATCCAATAGCAAGGCATGATAGCCGACATTTACCGTGGTTTGAGCAGTTCGGGTTTCGCCGTTGATATCAGTGACTTCTGCGATCACTTTATAGTGAAATACGGGGTGATCAGCCTTGGGGACTGTTTCATCCGGAATGGCTTTAAAGGGGATGTTGAAATGCCCATCCCCATCTGTCATTGCCGATCCCACGGCAACTTCCTGTGCATGGGCAACGGGAAAAGTTCGTCTCCAGCTATAATACCACATGGGCATGTGGACTTCCCTGACCACACGGTAGGATACGTTAGCATCGGAAATTTTACTACCGGAAAAGGCCGTTGCTTTACCATAAACCAAGACGCTGTCATTGACTTGATATTCCTGTTCAATTGGCCGAAAATTGGCTTCAAAAGTGGGGCGCTTATATTCTTCTACTGCTATGCGGTGATGACCGCCCAAAAAATCAGTGCCCCGAAGCGCAACATTTTTGATGTTGTTGTTTTTATTAACTTCTAACGTAAAATTACCCGTCAATCCACTGGTAGGCAGGACAAACTCTCCACTGAAAGCACCGTATGCATTGGATTCGAGGAGCAGCTCTGAAACCTTTTCTCCATTCACATCTTTCAGGACCACCTCGACTCCTGCTTCAGGAACGGTTTCACTTTGATGATTGCTACGCTTTACGAGAATGCCCTTGAAAAAAACCGTTTGGCCGGGCCTGTAGATGCTTCTGTCCGTAAACAGGTGTGTGCTTATGGTGTTTTCGTTATCATAGGAATAGCGGTGGTAATTCGAAAAATTGGAGAATATAGCGGTTTGTCCATCTTTTTGCACGTGAACCTCGACACCGTACAAACGGTCCTCTACTGAAAAGTGCACAAACCCTTCCTCATTTGTTATAAGGGAAGATTGGGGCAATAATTTCCTTTTGTTATACCGGTCATTGGAAAGGCGTACACTTGCTCCCTTGATCGGTGTTCCATGTTGACGGTCAATGACCTGTAGCGTGACCTCATTTCCAATATTATGGTGAATCAATGCCATGTCGGTGACTTGGATAAATTGGAAAGCAGTGATGGTAGCCTGTATTCCATCCAGGTCACTGGTGGCCATGATCACGTAATTTCCAGCCGCTAAGCTTGGAAGGAGGTTGTCCATGCGGTGAGGTTGGTAGTCCCCTTCATTTACCAATGGGCTCTGCCAAGATTGGTAAGGCGAGAGTTGTTCGACAAAATGCGTTTTTTCGTGTTCGTCATAAAGGGCATTGAACTTTTCAGATTGCTCATGATTCAACGCGTAAATGGTAAAGTCTAATTGGTCAACGTTTTTGTATTCTGCTAAAATACGGGCTTCCTGCTGGACGGGAAGGAACTTTTCACTGGTGAGATGAAGGAAGGGGGAAACAATCGATCGCTTCAACTGCTTACAAAATTCAATTCCCAGGCCATCTGGAAAATCAGCAATGGATTCATTCAGGAGGGCTAAGGCTTCTTTACGCTTAAACTGGTGATCGGTAGCATCGTGCGGGGAATATTCATCCGCCATGTTGTCGTATAAAGCAGCTAGATCGTAGGTGATGAGGGTACTGATGGGCTTGGACGAATACTGTCGGTATAGCCGGGTCAAGGCCGCTTCGTAGTGCTTATTTTTGGATTCACCGGTGTAATTAGCGGCAATGAATTTTAACCGCTCCAATTGGATCGCTACCAAAGCCGCCTCATGTTGTGCTTTTCTATGGTATTGGGTGAGTGTTCCGTAAATTTTAAGTGCTTCGAATAGCCTCGAAAAACCCGTGAAACGCTGGCTTTTCAAGTATTCTTCTTCTTCCTGGAAATACCTCGGGTCGTTTATCAGGAATTTATCCTTGGGTTGGTGGATGCTGGTTTCTGCCGTTTTGTAGAAAGCCAAGGCCCGATGTGCCAAGAGGTCAAATAGGCTAGGGGTGAGGTGCTTGGTTTTTTCTTCTTCGGTTAAAATGGGCTTAAACTGGTCAATCGGTATTTCTTGTAGCCTTTCCGGATCTTGAAGTGCACGCACATGCATTGCGTGGATGTGTTGGTAGAGCCGGTTTAAATCCCAGGTCCTGAAATCCAAGCTGTCGACCATTGGTGTCGTTTGGCTTCGGTTGTAAAACTGGTAGCGGTTCTCTTGGAAATATTGCCAATAAAATGTCGCCAACATGCTGTGCAGGAGGTTGCTGACAGGTGGCTCGGCAGTGGCAATTTCCTTCTCGAACTTATCAATAATCGCCAGTTGTGCATTTTCTTCCAGCTTTAGTGCGAATTTTGATTGATAGAGCATTGCC
Organism: Echinicola vietnamensis DSM 17526; assembly: GCF_000325705.1. Taxonomy (NCBI): domain Bacteria; kingdom Pseudomonadati; phylum Bacteroidota; class Cytophagia; order Cytophagales; family Cyclobacteriaceae; genus Echinicola; species Echinicola vietnamensis. Next base: position 4,095,627 of record NC_019904.1, read on the forward strand.
TTTAACCATTGCGGCGCATTGTGCGCTGATTTGGCCTGCTGAAAAATGGAATCGGTTATGGCCAGTGCGGATTTTGGCAAATTTTTTAGCTCCAGTTTTTCGACCTTTTCCCATTGCACCTGGTAGCTGTCCTGGGAAAATGTGAGTTTTGGAAGAAGAATTAGACAAAGGAATAGTAAGTATTTTGACATAAAAATGGTATTTAAGCGTGTTTGGTACGAGTTAACCTCATTTTTCAACATAAAAACTAATAAGTTAATGATACGAAAAATATGTTGGATTGTTGATGGATGGAGCAGGAGTTTGCAAGTGGTATGATGATTTTTTCATTGGAAAGTGTCGACCATCCACTTTTCTTGGAGCGATAATTTGTCTATTCTGAATGCAACAGATGATATGGTAAAAGGGGGTATACTTCGTTTTAATTTTAAGGGCTATATTTAGCGCTTGTTGGAATATGAAGAACGTAGATAATTATGGAACTACCAAGTTTAGCCGCAATCAAGAAAGAACTTCAATACCTGCCCCAAGAGGAACTGGTGGGACTACTGCTGGAAACCGCCAAATTCACAAGGGATAATAAGCAGTTCTTGTTTTTTAAAGTATTTGGTAGAGAAAATCCACAGTTTTTTCAGCATATGGTGGAGGAGGAGCTAGCGGATGCCTTCGAATCAGCTAATATGGACCGTGCCTATTATGCTAAAAAATCCGCCCAGGCCATCAGTCGGAAATTGAACAAATACCTGAAGTTTACCAAGGATAAAACGGTCCAACTGGAGCTGGTCGGATTTTTTTGTACGAAGCTTATTGAGTACCAATACCTTGATTTTGGAAATGAAGTGATTCATAATTTGTATGAAATGCAAGTGGCTAAGGTGCGCAAGATTTTTTCGTCCCTCCATCCAGACTTACAATACGATTATCAACCTTTGGTCGACAATATTGAACAATATTCAAAACATGTATAAAATACCGTAAAATAGGTATTGAGTTCTTGTTAAAAAGGTATTACCTTTAAAACATGCACTTGAATAATCGTAAAATTTAATTATTTAATTTACGTTTTTCTTTATTTGAAAAAGGACATCAAGTAAAAACACCATCTTTTTGCACTAATAGTATAACCAATAATATTAGTGAATTTTACTACCACACACTTCTGCTCCTACCGGTAAGTAAGGTGGCCTTCACCAAGCTATTTTACTTTTATTTACCAACCATGGTCCGACATCACCACATGCGTCGGTCATTCTTCATCATCTATAATTTTTATGCATTATGCGAATATCTAAGAAAGGGGTTGTCGTACTTTCCACGCTGGTCATTATTGCCTTGGCTTTTGTGTATTACTTCTTTGTACATGTGGCAGGGAATGAGAAAACGATGAATGCAGATAATATGCGCGTATTGGGAAATATCAAGACCAATATCGAAAACCTCATCGAAGGGCAAAAGAAAATACTTCTGAGCGATGAACAGCTCATGGATTCATTATCATATGAATTTACTTTCGGGAATGAGGAAGTAGTTTTCCGCATCAAAAAAGACTCTATTCAAAAACATCCTGAAACAGACACATCCCTAGTAGAACAAGTCAAGGCACCGGAAAAATATGCCTCGCTATTCGATAATCCACTGGTAGTTAGAAAGGATATTTACGATTTTATTAGCATTAACTGCATTGCCAAGAAAGACAACAAATCACAGGAACTCAATACGCTATTTAGCAATAACCCTACCTTTGGAGAGCTTTATTATACCAATGATAGCATCATCAATGTTTTTAAAACCAAAAAGATATTTGATCTTGACCTAGGGCTGGCCGAATACAAGGTGTTTAATACCTTGCTGTGCAAGTCCGATGCGGGGGCGATATACCTGTCCGGCATGGTCAATAAGGATAAATTTGAAGATCAAAAGCGGGAAGTTTCTGCCCATACCATTTCCATTGCGGTCATCTTTACGATCATAATCCTATTGGCCTTGCCCATCCTGAAGCTTTTTGTGATGAGCAATATGGAGCGGCTCTACACGAGGGATGTGCTGTTTACGGGGGCATCGGTGACGGTGATTCCGATGGGAATTATTCTCCTTTTTATGTACCTGGCCACCCAGCTCAAAGACGATAAAGCAGAAGCCAGAAATGAATTGGAGACCTTGAGCGATCAAGTGGATGAGAATTTTGAATTGGAGATGAACAATGTCATTCATTTGCTAAATGACATTGATACGATCACGGCATCAGAATGGAAAGTAAGGTCCGAAACCGAATTATCCAATTGGATCAAAGGCTTAGACCAACCTGATAAGTCATCATTTTTCCACAAGTTAAATGTAAAAGATACGGTAGTTTCGGCGGACAATGGTGATTCCTCTTCAGACCACAATCTATACAAGGCCTTTGCAGGACTGCATTATGATGACCTTCCTTTAGATGGCTGCCACCAATTCAAATATTTCAACTCGATCTTTTGGTGTGACCGAGAAGGTCAGATACGGGTTTATCTCTCCAGTGAGGGAGACCCCGACAAGGTCATTGACCTTTCGCACAGAAAGTATATCATGAAAGTGGCCAATAACGAAACCAAAAGCTTTCAGCGAAAACAGCCGCTTTTTATGGAATCTATCCGATCGGTCAGTGATGGAAATTATGAAATAGGCGTTGGCATTCCATCAGGGATCGAAGATTTGCCGGTTTTGGCGGTGAGCTTTTCCTCGGCCAGCCTGATTGATCCATTGGTAAAACGTGGCTATGGATTTTGCTTGATGGATAAGTCCGGTAAGACCCTTTTCCATTCCGAGAAAGAGCGAAACCTGAACGAGAACTTCCTGGAAGAAACCGGCGATAAGTTTAGGCCTTTTGTTTCCAGCGATCGTCCTCAATTTGCTTCGGTAGATTATCTAGGCAAGCCCCATTATGTATACCTGAACAAGCTGGACTGTATTGATGGTTACTATTTGGCCACCTTTATGGACAAAGAATATATCAACACGGCCAATTCGATGGCGATTATGCTTACCATCGAAATGCAGATCGCGTATTTGGTCTTGCTTTTTATGCTATGCATGACGGTTTCGTGGCTATCCACCAAACCCAGTAACCTCAAGCAAAAAGTTTTTGCTTTCAACTGGCTGAGGCCTTACAGTTCGGAAGACCATCAGTATAACAGGGCCTATCTATGCTTGTTCCTGATAAATGCTTTATCAGGTTTGTACTGCTGTTTAGAAAGTATCCTTCATGCCGGTTTTGAGGATTTTGTAATCCATGATCTGGTGTTGGTAGGGATAGGTATTGTGGGGTTAAATTATTATGTCCTGTCCGTTTTATTGCCTCCAAGCAAAAAAATGTACACGCGCTTTGGAAAAGCCAATCATATTAAGTTTTTGAAAATCAGTTTTTTGGTGATTGTAGGCGTACTATTGATAGGGAAAGGCATCTTAATGTACCATGCTAAGGATTTGAAGGTGTATTTTAGTTTGATTTTATTAGGGCTATTGGCCCTTGGTGTTCATCAGCTGCTAAAGTTGGTATCCGTACCACTGAAAGACAAAAGTAGTTCCAGCTTGGGCGATAATGTTGTCAGGGGTAAGGTCACTTTACTGCTGGAAAAGTATCAAAAGCGTCCCATGATAGCCTCTTATAGGTTGTTTACGTTCTCTTTGATTTGTTGTATTACAGTGATACCAAGCTTTATTTTTTATGCGATCAGTTATAATAAGGAAAGAGAAATTTTACATAAGTATTACAGTCATGACCTGACGAGTCAGCAGGCCAATTGGCTATCCAAAAAAGCCGAGCAGTTTTACGAATATGAGGACACCAAAAAACAGAGCAGGGTTCCCGAATTGGATGAGTTTGTCGCGACCATGGTAAATGATGATTTACGTCATATGACCTTTGATGATGTGTCCATTGATACGGCCAGTTATGACACCACGGATCATTTTGGTATGGATAGTTTATCGCAGGACTTTTTGTATTATTTTCTGATCGGGGGACTATACGGGGATATTAGGATTCCTTTCAACCCCTATGGAATAGCATCAGAGGGGTATTTGATAAATACAGATGCAGACCAGAGCTGGCGGTACCAAGCAGATACCTTTACCTATTATAGCCCTTCCCAAAAGTATATCGTGGCAGGGAGTCCCAAGCGTTTTGGCGACTTTTTTATAAATAACATGGCGATGTTGGTGTTGGTGCTTATACCGATATTGATAGCTGTGATCATTTTGCTGCTTTCGGGGACTTCACGAAAGATCTGTGGCCTTTCGTTTAAGGGCTATGCCGATCGGCTGATTCCCAAAGTAGGAGAGCTGGAGAAAAGCCACAGCCATGAACTGCACAAAATCTACAAAGAAGCCGACAAGTGGCGGATAAAGTATGACAATGGCATTGGCAAGGATAGCTTTAACAATACTTTTTTGGTAGGTGTAAACGCCTCGAGTGTAAGAAGAATTTACCACCAATTGGAGCAGGAATTTCCGGACAATGTATATACCATGGACATAATTACCTTACCACATGTCATTAACCAACCACACAGCGATAAGGCACCAAAAACGGATAAAGGCTCCGTTTACCATTTTAAGAATGATCAATTAGGGTTGGATATCTCCTTGGATGCGATAGTGAAATCACCCACTTCTAACTATAAGGCATTGGAAACGGTGCTGCAAAATTCTGTGGAAGGAAAAGGACCTGAGGCCGATGAACTGTCCAAAGAAGAAAAAGCCACCTTAAAACTTCCCCTTGTGGTGTATATAGAACATTTTGAATTGGGCTATGACGATATGGAATTTAACCGTATCAAACTCCATATCCTTCAACAGCTGGTTTACAATCCGCTGATCAGGGTGGTGATTTCGAGTAATATTAGTCCCATCAAGATTTACGAGCATTATGAGGACCAAATCAATCATTTTTCTACCGATCCTGGTGCCAAAGAAGATGGTGCATACGATAAAAAGATGATGCTCAAAATGGATTATAGAAATTGGTTAAACGTACTGGGCGGTTTCTACCGCATCAATGTGCCTTTTGATACCACACACATAGATTGGTCAAAGGACGATAGAAAGTCACCTCAGTATCATGTGATGAAAGGGGAGTTTGAGCATGGAAAATACCTCAACCAGCTCGTTTTTAACAAGAAACTTTATAAAAAGTGTGACCAGGAGGAAGATGTGATCCTTCATGTCCAAGAGACTTCTTATACCTATTATTATGCCATCTGGAACAACCTCTCCAAAGAAGAGCGGTACATTGTCTATGACATTGCGCGGGACAAATTTGTCAACACCAACAATGTGGACGGAATCATTGACTTGCTGCACAAAGGTATTTTGGTCTTTGACCATTCTTTAAGGTTGATGAATGAGAGTTTTGGGAATTTTGTGCTTTCCAAGGTCAACAGTGACGAGGCCCTTGCCCGGGAATTGGAATCCAAGCAGAAGGGGACCTGGAACATTACCTTTGCAGTGTTAATTCTTATCGTGATTAGTTTATTGGTATTTATCTCCTTTGGCAGGATCCATGTACTCAATGAGATCAACACGATTATTGCTTCAGCAGGAGCGGCGATGACACTTTTGGTACGGCTGGGAGGCTTGTTTGCCATCAGCAAGGTGGTGAAGTAGGGGAGGCTTGAAAGATTGTCTCTGATATTACGGTTCCTTTCACCAAAAAAAGCGAGGCTACCCCACAAGATTGGAGGCAGCCTCGATGAATGTGATCTTTCCAAAGATTTTTTATTTCTTGCTTTCGGCTGGCAACAAGCCATCGGTCTTCATTTGATCGTATGATTTCATCGCGATGTCTTGTACAGTTTTCTCCACTGAGGATGGATTTACGGTAGAAGATATGCCTGACCAAAGTAGCCTGGTGCTTCCTTTAAGGGAATAAAGGCTTGTTTCGACCACATAGGTGATATCTTCCGTGTAATAGCCTGGATCATAGTATCCACCATATCCAAATCCACCCCAATAGTAAGGGTGCATGGACCAGTAACCGGTATAAGAACCAGGTACCCAATCGGTGGATTTGTCCTTGTCCACCAGCTTCATCACGATGATTCCGTCAAAGCCCTGTTCTTGAAGGATATCGCTACTGCGCGTGGTGTCTGTAGCTGCAGCGGCATTCATCAAAACCTGATAGGAAGGATGAATTTTAGGGTTTAGGCTGGCTACTTTATCTTCAGCAATTCTCCTGCTGGCTTCTGAGTTGCCCAAAACAGCAACCATGATTTTAGTCAATTCGACATCTTGGGGCTGTACATCTGGACTTTTCCATGAGCTTACAATGGAAGTGGAGCTGGAACAACCACAGGCAATGGCAATTACGAAAACGAATAGTTTTTTTATCATTGTTTTGATAGTTTAAGTGAGTATTTGATTTACAGGATGATGATCCCGAAGGGTGTTATTCTATGGTGGTAAATAATTTTTGGGCCGCTTCTTTGATATTCTTTTTGGCGGCTTCGTCTTTTTTGGTGATGATACTTTTTCCTACGCCCTGCCATACCATTTCATTGCTGGCTTTGTCGACAAAATCCAAGGTAAACGTTCCTTCATTATACGTTCCCACAGGAATTTCCTGCACTTCCCAGTGATAATTTCGCTGGCCGATGTACATGGGGGGATCGCTCCTCAGGTCCGTTTCACGGGTTTGGACTTTCTCTTCAATAAAGACACCAATATTGACCAGCATTTCTGGGTTAGCGCTGTCCTGTTGGAGTCCCCTGGCAGAAAGGTTTGCTTTTATGGCTTCCTTTATCCATTCCACGCGCTGCGCATATTCCGGCATTTCATCAATTTCCAAATCGGTCTTATAAAAATCAAAGCTTTTATAATTCTCCAGCGAAAATCCTGCTGCTTGATTGGTGTCAATGACCTTTCCAGCGGTGCATGAAAAGGTAACGGTCAAGATTGCCGCAAGTACTGTATAGGTGTAGGTTTTGATGTTCATGGTATTATGGGTTAATGACTAAAATTTCCATGCAAAGCCAATCATAAAGTCCAAGCTGCTGAACGGATCTTCTCCAAAGCCTGCATTGTATTGGGCCGCCAGATGAAGGTCTAAACCATAAGCAAGTGGTTTCAGCATTCCCACACGAGGCGCAAGCCCAAACTGGAATCCATTGTCCCGAACTTGATATTGGCCTATTTCGGTCCATTTCATGACGTAGTATCCACCAATTCCCAATCCTATATAGGGTCTAATCTGCCCTTCAGGAGATAGGTAATAATTACCTGTTGCCATAATGGGAATGGAATTGGTATAGTTATACCGTTTACCGGAAAGTGTGACGATTTTACCATCAATGTCGACTTTGACACTTTCCACGCCTTTTACATCCTCATAAAAGGTGTTGACCCCTGTCATAATGCCCAATCCAAGGTATTCGGTTAAGTGATATTCATAAGCGATATTTACGCCTCTAAAACTGAAGTTTCCACTATAATCCGCTACATCCCCCATGGGAAGGCTAGGGACATAATTCACCTGAAACTGGCTTGTTCCTTGTGCCTTTAGAAGATAAACGTTTGATAATAGGACTGTTAGTATAAATAAAGTTTTATAAAATCTCATAATTACTTGTTAAGATATGGTGAATCGGTAAAAATCTGATCCATTCCGCGAGCAATTCGGTTTTGGATGTTGGTTTCGTCTCCTTGGAGCACGCCGTTCAGACCGCCTGCCCACAGGACGGGAAGCCGGTCGGGTTCGCCATCGCTGACCGTTTCGATATCCTTGGGATCTACCATTTCAATGATGACAGTTCCTTCCCTGTAGCTGTATACACCACCGAAGTAGCAGCAACCTCCAGGATAATAGGGATACCATCCATCAGCCGGATAAGGATACCATCCCCATCCAGGCCACCATCCCCAATAATCCCACCAGGAAACGAATTGAACGTCCAACGTATTCACGGCTGAGACCATTAGGACTACATCTGAACCATCACTGACAGGGTCTGTATTTCGATCCCACCCAATGCTTCTAAAATGCTGATCGACTTCGGAAAGAATAAAATCTTCCATATCCGACTCAAGGGCAGCTGTGTTGTCGTTTGAAATGAATACTACCGAGTCTGGCAAGTGATAGCTGCCATAATTGTCAAAATTCACATCAGGATCCTGAAAGGTGAGGGCGACATCCAAGTCTTCCACATAATCAGCTCCCTGAGGTGTACAAGAAGAGATCATCAATAAACTACCAAAATAGAGTAGTGGTTTAATTCGCATCATTAGCTTAATTTGAAACATGTTATAATTTTACGTGGGCGCAATTAATCAAATTGTAGAGTAATCGATCAAACTAAATCTTAAATGGTTGATAAGATTTATAAATATTGCCAATATACCGGTGCTAATTCTTGGTCAATGGTGACTAGGAGCCATTTAGTGTGCGGTTTTGGAAACCCCATATGAAATAAATCCGTTGACCTACCATTGGTATAAAAATGATTTGTACTTTGATATGTTTCCTGTAGTTTTCAATAATTAAACGCATATTTATGAAGCTTAAATACCTGTCTCTTTTTATCCTGTTTTTTTTGATAATTAAGTTCCCTTCGTGGAGTGGAAGCCAGCATCGAAATCCATCTTCTGCCATTTACCATGAATTACTGAAGCTTCGGGAAACGCAGCGCGTCCTGTATATCGCGGCCCATCCTGATGATGAGAATACGCGATTGATTGCCTATTTGGGAAATCACACCCATGCAGAAGTCGGGTACCTGTCCCTAACCCGTGGGGACGGCGGGCAAAACCTGATCGGAAAGGAACTTGGGGTTGAATTGGGTATGATTCGCACACAGGAATTGTTAAAAGCCCGGGAGATAGATGGAGGACAACAGTTTTTTTCCAGGGCCATTGATTTTGGCTATAGTAAAAACCCTGATGAAACCCTTAACAATTGGGATAAGGATAAGCTATTGGCGGATGTGGTTTGGGTCATTAGAAAATTCCAGCCCGACATCATCATCAACCGCTTCAATACGACACCAGGCGTCACACATGGTCATCATACGACATCTGCCATTCTTTCATTGGAGGCTTTTAGGGACGCTGCGGATCCTCAGATGTTTCCAGAACAGCTGGACAAAGTGAAACCTTGGCAAACAAAGCGTGTTTTCTGGAATGCATACAATTGGAGAGCCCCTTATCAACCTGAGGAAGGCAAGCTTTACCATGCTTATGAGACGGGAGAATATGATGATTTGTTGGGAGTTACCTATGCTCAAATCGCAGCAGACAGTAGAACCATGCACAAATCACAAGGCTTTGGTTCCACCGCCCCATATGGTGGAGCCGTGGATTTTATTGAATTGGTCGACGGAGAGGCGTTTGAAGATTCGCCTTTTGAAGGGGTTCCCAGCCGATGGAATGAGGTAGCTAACGGGCAGGCCATCAAAAGTGCACTGGATCAGGCGGTTAATCAATTTGATTTTGTCGATTTAACCAATAATATACCCCAGTTTTTGGCCGTTAAGCAACTAATTGATGAATTGGATCCCTCTGCCAAATGGATAAAGGAAAAGCAGGAAAGTATAGACCAGTTAATCCAAGAATTGCTGGGACTGAAAATAGCGTTTACAGCTGCGCAAGAGGAAGCCTATCTTGGCGAAAAGGTCGAAGGAACCTTGGTGGTAAACAATCCCTCGACCGTTGACATCCAAGTGCTGGATTTTACCGTTTTGGGAAAAGATTATGCTTTCCAAAAGCACTTGAAGGAAAATGCAGTGCTCAGGAACAGTGTGCCATTGGCTTTCCATACCCATATGCCTGTTTCTCAGCCTTATTGGATTGAGCATCCTCCCCAAAACAATCTTTACGACGTTAAGGAACAAGAAAAAATCGGTAAGCCGTTTAATGATCCGACTGTCAGTGGCTCCCTTAGATTCCAACTTGAAGGAGAGGAGTTTTCGGTTAAGGTTCCTTTGGTATATAAGTATAATGATCCTGTGGACGGGGAGGTGGTCCAGCCGTTCGTGTTGTTGCCACCCGTGCAGGTATCGGTCGATCATGATCAGGTATATGTCCTGTCGGACAACCCCTCTGAGTTTACCGTAAAGGTGTCCTTTGGAACACAGATTTTACCGGGTGATTTAAGGTTAGAAGGCATCCCTCAAACGGCCTATAAGGTAATGGAAGCCACCGTCCATGAGGCTCAAAAAGAAAAAACGTACCTTGTAAGTGTCAATGGAGACACCGAAGTGGGCAAAACGGTGGTTACGGCACAGTACGTTACCGATGAAGGAAGTATTTATGAGGAAGGCGTGAAACATATCAATTACAAGCATATTCCTGCATTAACTTATTTTCCGAAGGCTAATTTTGACTTGATCAAACTGGATCTGAAGACCACTGTCCAAAACATCGGTTATATACCAGGGGCCGGTGATGATGTGCCGGAGGTGCTGAGAAATTTGGGGTATGCGGTGACGATGCTGGAGAATGGCAGCCTGGATGTTGCGCGGTTAAAGCAGTATTCCACGGTGATTATTGGCATCAGGGCATTTAACGTCAATCAGCAAGTAGTCGATCAATTTGATCAATTGATGCAATATGTAGAAGATGGTGGAAACCTAATTGTCCAATACAACACTACCGCTTCGCTTAAGACCGATGAGCTGGGACCATATCCTTTTGAGATCACCCGTAAGCGGGTAGCAGTAGAGGATGCTCCTGTGGAGGTGGATTATGAGGCGCACCCAGCCCTTAGGGGACCCAATGCCATTACCAAGAAGGATTTTGAGGGGTGGATCCAAGAAAGGGGACTTTATTTTACCGATAATTGGGATGAGCACTATGTGACCCCACTGTCCATGCATGATCCGGGAGAGTCCGCCAGTGAGGGAAGTTTGTTATTGGCGAACTATGGTAAAGGGACTTACACGTATTCAGGGATTTCCTGGTTCAGGTTGTTGCCAGCTGGAGTTCCCGGAGCCATTAAATTATTTGTGAACCTAATCGAACAAGACCATGAGTGAACCTTCCGTCAATTGGAATAGACTTTATCTTTTGCTTATCCTGGTATTGGCTGGATTGATCGTTTTATTTTATGGCATTACCCGTTATTATTCATGAGTTATCTTGATTGGATAGTCCTTTTTGGGACGCTATTGGCGATCATCGGCTTCGGGATTTATAAGACCTACGGCAGCAAGGATATGAACAGCTACCTCAGAGGAGGTAGTGAGATGGGATGGTGGACCATTGGGCTGTCCATCATGGCCACCCAAGCTTCAGCAATTACCTTTTTGAGCACCCCGGGACAAGCTTATCAAGATGGGATGCGCTTTATCCAGTTTTATTTTGGTTTGCCCATTGCCATGATCATTTTGTCCGTAACGTTTATACCGATTTACTATAAATTAAAGGTTTATACGGCTTATGAATTTCTGGAGTCGCGATTTGATTTAAAAACCAGGACATTGGCCGCTTTCTTATTTTTGATCCAGCGTGGTTTGGCCGCAGGGATTACCATTTATGGTCCCGCCATCATCTTGAGCACATTGCTTAACTGGAACCTCACCTTTACCAATATCTTCATAGGGCTCATTGTGATTGTGTATACCGTGACAGGGGGAACCAAGGCCGTATCCATCACCCAAAAGCAGCAAATGACCGTGATGATGGGAGGGATGATCCTCGCAGGGATTTTGGTGTATAACATGCTTCCGGTTTCCCTAAATGATGCCATGCATGTGGCCGGCAAAATGGGGAAGCTCAATATCGTCAGTTTTGACTTTGACCTTGGCGACCGGTATAATTTTTGGTCTGGGATTACTGGGGCCTTGTTTTTGTTTTTGTCTTATTTTGGTACTGATCAGTCTCAAGTCCAGCGCTACCTTAACGGGCGATCCTTGCGCGAAAGCCGCATGGGATTGATTATGAATGGCTTCTTGAAAGTGCCCATGCAGTTTGTGATCCTTTTTATTGGAGTTTTGGTGTTTGTGTTTTATCAGTTTTACCAACCACCCATTTTCTTCAATAAAGTACAAACCGAGCGACTGGCCGAGAGTGATTATAACGAGGAATTTCAGCAGCTGCAGGGGCAATATGATGAGGTGTTTGAGGAGAAGAATGTGGCCATCAAGTCCTTAATAGCCGCCCAAAAGGAAGGGCATGCTGGTGAAGTGGCATCCTTACAACAGGAAATTTCATCCAAGCAGCAGCAACAAGAAGAAATCCGCACAGGAGTAAAGGAGTTGATCACCAAAAATGATCCAAACGCCGAAACGAGGGATACCGACTACGTGTTTATGCGGTTTGTGATGGATTATCTTCCCAAAGGGGTGGTAGGGCTTTTATTCGCCGTGATATTTAGTGCGGCCATGTCCAGCACGGCTTCAGAGCTAAATGCACTTGGCGCAACTTCCTCTGTCGATATCTACAAACGCTCCATCAACAAAGGAAAATCTGAGCGCCATTATACCCTTTCTTCTAAGCTGTTGACCGCCTTGTGGGGGATTTTTGCGATTCTATTTGCTACCTATGCCACGTTATTTGAAAATTTGATCCAAGCAGTAAACTTACTAGGGTCACTGTTCTATGGGACCATTTTGGGTATTTTTTTGGTTGGGTTTTACGTGAAATGGGTGAAGGGAAATGCAGTGTTCTTGGCGGCTTTGGTGGCCGAGGCGGTGATCTTGCTGGTCCACTGGAAGAATGGTAGTGAGCTATTGGGCATTCCCATTGACATCGGCTATCTCTGGTACAATGCCATCGGCTGTCTGCTGGTAATGGGGCTTTCAGCAGTATTTCAAACGGTGAAAGGCAAGCCAGCCAGGTAAATTAAAAAACCGTCATCATTTCTGGAATGATGACGGTTTTTTTTATCCTTTAAATCAAGGGGTTGTATAGCGCCGGCTTAATAAAACAGGTGACCACTACTGCAGAGCTTTGATCAAGCGGTCATTGAGATTAACATAATCCATGTTTTTGGCTTCATCAGCGAGTTGTTTGGACATTTCAGCACTTTGGATCGCTTCTTCTGTCAGGCCTAACTTGTCTTCAATCTTAGCTTTCAGGTGAACGGTCCAATATTTCGGATCCGCAGCGACCGACTTTTGTATCCATTCATGGGCTTGCTCCATGTCCTTATCATTGGTATAATAGTAGGATGCGGCTTGATATAACAGCCCTGGATTGTCCGATTTGGCATCAATGACCATTTCTTGGATTTGTGCCATTACTACGGGGTCCACTTCGGTTTCAATGCGGAAGCCAGCAGCCGTTTTTTCCCAATGGAGGTTCAGCGTGGCACCGGTATCGGTCATGTCGTTAAAGCTCAGCTCCATGGTTTCATACATTTCCTTGCTTTTTTTGGAAGGAACCGTAAACCTGAGCACATCGTTTTCATCTGTATAACCTATGGCGCCCCAAAGCTCCAGGTTATCTGAAAGGATAAAGGTCCATTCCTTTTTGTTTGGAATGGCGTACAGGGCATAGGTGCCAGCTGATACCTCATGGCCTTCTACCTTTACCGGTGTGCTGAAGGTGATTTTGGTGCTTGCATTGGCTCCTGTTCTCCATACTTCTCCATAGGGAACCAAGGTGCCGAAGATTTTCCGGTCTTTGACACTGGGCCTACTGTATTCCAATTTTACATCAGTCAGGCCTATTTTTTGACTGATGGTAGCTGCAGGGCTCGCTTGAGGCATCTGGATCTGCTGTGCCTTGGTGATGCCAAAGGAAAATAGCGCTAGCAATAAAAGAATGGGCGTTGCGGTAAGCTTCATAGGATTAATACGTTATTTTTAAATAGTAATGAAATGATGATTTATTCCAAATAGTGATAAAATGATTGAAAATGATGTAGAAATTCTTCCAAAAGCATTCTTTCTAAATAAGGACGTGACCGAGATCGCGCGACATCTTCTGGGAAAAATTATCGTAACATACATAAACGGGGAATACACCTCTGCCCGGATCGTCGAAACAGAAGCCTATGATGGTACTGTTGACAAGGCTTGTCATGCATTTCCGAACAAGATAACGAGAAGAACAGCCGTAATGTTCAGTGAAGGGGGCAGAAGTTATGTTTATCTTTGTTATGGCATCCATCACCTGTTTAACATCGTAACTCAGGAAGAGGGTATTCCCAAAGCCGTCCTGATCCGAGCGGTAGAACCCCTTGCAGGAAAGGAAATCATGAAAAGACGAAGAAATTGCCATCATGATCGCCAATTGACCAATGGCCCAGGGAAGGCTGCACAAGCATTGGGAATCAGTACTTTGCACAATGATGTGATCTTATATCAAAAAAATGGTATGATCTACATTGGATGTGAAATGAATAACCTTAAATTTGAAATTAATGTTAGTACAAGGATTGGTGTAGATTATGCAGGGGAAGATGCCAAACTCCCTTGGAGGTTTTACATAAAGAATAATCCAAACGTAAGCAAGCAATAAATGAGTTTAGCCATTATATCACCTAACAGGGACATTACTCCATGGTTGGAGATCTTTAAGAAAACAGCAGGAGACATTCCACTGGAGATTTATCCGAATATCAAAAATCCGGCGGAAGTATCGGCCGTTATGTTATGGCAGCATCCCAAGGGATCCCTACAGCCTTTTCCCAACTTAAAGCTTATATGCTCAATGGGAGCGGGGGTAGACCATATCCTTGGCGATGATACCATTCCAGCGGATATTCCGATCACCAGGATCGTGGATTCCCGGTTGACCTTTTCCATGACCAATTATGTGGTGATGGGGGTATTGAATCATCACCGGCAGATTTTACGGTATCAGGCGGATAAACAGGCCCGAAAGTGGGACATGAGCAATCCTGAAATCCCCGTAAATGTAGGGGTAATGGGCGTCGGAGAGCTGGGCGGTGATGTTTTGGACAAGTTATCTCTTTTAGGAATCAACGTGTATGGATACGGAAACAGTCCTAAGCCTGATTTTGACCATCCGTATTATTATGGGGAGCAGCTTGAAACGTTCTTGTCAAAATGCAATGTGTTGGTATGCCTATTGCCTTTGACAGCACAAACTGATGGGATTTTAAATATTGAATTGTTCAGAAAATGTACAAAAGGAACATATTTGATTAATGTGGCCCGGGGCAAACATTTGGTGGAAGAGGATTTGATCACCGCATTGGAAGAAGGCCATTTGAGCGGTGCGCTATTGGATGTTTTTCAGCAAGAACCTTTGCCCAAAAACCATCCTTTTTGGGAGCAAGAGAAGATTTCCATTACGCCTCATATTGCCAGTATTACCAATCCTGAGGCCGCTGCACCGCAGATCATTGAAAATTATAGGAATCTGGAGAATGGATTGGCGTTTATAAACCAGATTGATAGAAAGAAAGGATATTAATTAAATAATAAATAGTCATGAGTACTTTTAAGATTCTATGCCCAACCGATTTTTCGGAATGTTCACTGAACGCCTTGGAATATGCCGCTAAGCTGGGCGAAAAATATAAAGCAGAATTGATCCTTTTTCATGTCCCAAGCATGGAGGATTATAAGAAGTTGTTTCAGCAGCCCAAAAGTGGTGCGTTAGATTTTGTCCAGCAAAAAATGAACAACTTGGTGGACGAAGTACTGTTTGAAAGTAAAGACAAGGGGCTACGCAAGTGTGTAGCGGTGCTGGAAGAAGGGGAGACGGTGAAGACGATCGTGGACTATGCCAAAAACCATAAGGTGGACCTCATCGTCATGGGCACGGAAGGCGTCAATGACATCAAAACCAACTTCATAGGAACCAAATCCAGCAATGTAATCGAACTTGCGGAAACTGATGTGCTCATGGTGCCTCGAAAGGTGTTTTTCAAACCACCCCGCAAATTTGTCTATGCTTCGGACTATCTGGAAGAAGATAAACTAGCTGTCCAAAAAGTAGTGGAAATGGCAGGTTTCTATGACAGTGAAATTGACATTGTGCATGTGGGCACGCGGATGAAAGCCATCGATAAAGCCTTGCACCAGACCATGGTCGAGGAGATAAAACCTTTTATCCGCTATGAAAAAACCAGCTATGTGCTAAAGACCTTTCGGGATGAAGTAGGATTGGGCTTGGAAAACTACCTGTTGACCGCCAAAGGAGATATTTTGGTTACCCTTAGTAAAAAGAAGACTTGGTTTGATCAGCTTTTTACCAAAAACCTATCAAAGAAAATGTCCTATTTTATCAATAAACCGCTCTGGGTGATCAAGAGGGTGTAATGGACTTATGGGTATATGACCAAGTTACGAAGCTGGACAAACCCGTTTGATATTTTGTAAGGAAGTGATTTGTGTTTTGGCAGGTGGTTACCTGCCAATGCCGCATAGCTGCTTTATTTCTTTTTCCCCAGTTTGGATTGGATGAAGGAGAAGAATTCTGCCCGTGTATTTTTATCGCTGAGAACTTTTCCGACCGTTTTCCAATAATTGGTAAAAGACAAACTTTTTGTTTGTGGAGTAGGTTGGTTTTTGAGTTGCTCTGGAATTTGGTCAGGTGTTTTTTTGACAGGATTCTCTTTGGGGGCATTGGTGCTTTTATATTCTTTGGGCTGATAGCCTACCAATTTGTCTGCTTTGTCAAAACTCTTTTTTGACCGCTCTTTATAGCCTAATTTTTCTTCGACAATTCCCTTGTTGTTATAGGAAACTGCATCTTCCGGATCCATTTCGATGGCCTTTTCATAATCGGCGATAGCACCCTCCAAATCTCCAATGCGATCCTTTAAAAAAGCCCGGCTTGAATAGCGATAGGGATTGTTTGGATCGAGGTTTAGGGCACGGTCCAGCTCTGACAAGGCTTCCTCATTCCGCTTCAACAGGTGGAGCACCACGGCACGATCACTGATAAAGTCAGCATTGTACTGATCCGTTTTCAGCAAGAGGTCAAAATCCTCCAAGGCCAGTTCCAGTTTTCCCATTCTGGAAAGCACACGTCCCCGATGTAGCAAAATGATGGGTTGGTTTGGAGTGTTGGCTAACAACTGGTTGAAAACCTCCAATGCCTCTTCGAATTTACCTTCTTTATACAGCGAAATGCCTTGATTGATATCACTCACCCTTTTATTCGTTTTAAAATTTGTGCAAAACTAATAACAATATTCATAACAGCCCATCGATCGAATAAGTTTAAAAGGAGTTGTTTAAAAAGTAGGGGAACGAGCACCATTCATGGTCAGTGCCAAGGCTACCTCTTGGCCAAATGAAACCCATTAACGATAACATAATCGCTACAAATAGCCTTGCTGGAATGGAGGTGACATAGAAAAAGGGTGTGGTTACCTGCCTTGATTCATCCTCGCGGACCGTATTCTACCTTTTTTGGTGCAGGGATATCTAATCCAGCCAAGGATAATATAAAGGGATGTTCTTTAGGTGTTGATGAGCTTTTTTAGCTTGCGGATATTGCCATTGGTCATTTTCAATGTGATCATTTCAGGTCCTGCATAGTACCTAAACCGTACCTTCTCTGCAGTGCTGATGTGATGGATGATCTCTGAGGAGAGGGAATAGTGAAGTTTGTATTTTATGCTATTGTATTGGTTGTATCCCGTTACGATGGTTACTTCTGTGGAATCTATGGCCATGATATCATCCGTGTCCTCCTGGATGTGGGTTTTGTTTTCTGCGGTGATCGATTCGACGGATATGGGATAAATGGTTTGATCAATCAAGAGGTAAATTTCTTTTTCCATCGGGTAGGAATTGGCACTCATGCTGATCACATCATAGGAAGAATAAACCGGGGATCCTGCCGAATGGGTTTCCTTTAAAATGGTTTGTTTGGCATGGTAAAACGGAGATGCTTTTTCCTCTGCATCTTTATAAATGAAATTCCTTCTCACCCGAGACTGGTCCTTTACCTCGTCATGTTCCACCACCATAGGGTTTTTGATAAACCAAGCGCATCCAGTCAACAGGGACAAAAGCACTATCAGTATCAATGGTGTCAACTTTTGGAGAGAGGAAAGTATCCTGGTCATTAGCATAGGCAGTCCCAAAAATATGGTTTTCAAAAATTGGATAATTGATTTACGGATATAATGGAAAGAGGGTTTAAGCGGAAAGCAAGGAACCAAGGAGAATACACCGTTTGGCCATGGATAGTACATGGGCTGCTTGTTTTTTTATCAAAGGAATATCTCGTTTCATTATTCCCAAGATGTCAATTATTTCTATATTTGAATAGAATTAATTAGATATGCCAAACCAACCTGAAGCAGTTATAAAAGAGTTGAAAAGCGGGAAATATGCTCCCGTTTATTTTTTGCAGGGAGAGGAGCCTTATTTCATTGATCAGATTACGGATTATATAGAAGAGCATGCCATTCCCGAGCATGAAAAAGGCTTTAATCAGATCATGATGTATGGTAAGGACGCCACCATGAACACGGTGTTGACGAATGCCCGCCGCTTTCCCATGATGGCAGAGCGGCAAGTGGTCATCGTCAAAGAGGCCCAGAATCTTCCTGACCTTGGCAAAGAAGCTGGTGACAATTTGCTCATCAACTATCTTTCCAATCCTCTTCCCAGTACCATATTGGTTTTTGCGCACAAGTACAAGGTATTGGATGGAAGAAAGGCCTTGGCAAAAGAGCTGGACAAGAAGGCTGTGCTCGTCAAATCT
Source organism: Echinicola vietnamensis DSM 17526 (assembly GCF_000325705.1). NCBI lineage: Bacteria > Pseudomonadati > Bacteroidota > Cytophagia > Cytophagales > Cyclobacteriaceae > Echinicola > Echinicola vietnamensis. Next base: position 4,114,233 of record NC_019904.1, read on the forward strand.
GCCAAGGTTCCAGAATATAAGTTAAGTCCTTGGATAGAGGCTTATCTAAAGGGAAAAGGCTTTAGCATAGAGCCGAAAGCTTGTCAGATCATTGCCGAATCCATCGGGAATAACCTCGAAGTACTGACTAACGAGATCGATAAAATGCTGATCAACTTCAGTGAACCGGTTCAGATCGACAGCAATCATATCCAGCAATTTATAGGCATCAACAAGGATTATAATAACTTCGAGCTCACCAAGGCATTGAGTTTTAGAGATGTATTGAAAGCCAACAAGATCATACATTATTTCAGCCAAAATCCTAAATCCAATCCGCTGATACCGATCATTGCATTGCTTTATTTGCATTTTTCGCGATTGCTGATGGTGCATGCCAATAAAAGTCTTGGGGAGCGGGAACTGGCCGGAAAATTAAAGGTGAACCCTTATTTTATGAAAGAATATATGATTGCTTCCAAAAACTATCCTTTAGGCAAGGTTATTGATAATATCGGATACTTAAAGGAAGCTGATCTTCGTTCAAAAGGTATCGATGCCAATGGCATGAACGAAGCCGAAATCCTAAAGGAACTCGTATTTAAATTGATGCATTAAGGTGCAAAACTTTACCATGAGAAAACTATTATTACTGTTTGTAGCAACAGGCATTTTTTGTCAAGCACAGGGCCAGTCCAGTTTATACCAGACGGGCTTGGAAAGGCAGATAGATGATGCCTATGAGCTTTTTGACAAGCATCAATACAGCGCTTCAAAATTGGAATTTGAAAAGCTAAAGGAGGCTTCACTTAGCCCTTCACAGCAAATCGATGTGGACTTTTACCATGCGGTTTCGGCTTTGCGGTTGGACAATCCAGATGGCCCTAGCTTGGTTGCCAAGATCATCATGGATTATCCCAACGATCCCAAAGCAAACGAAGCAGCATTCCTCATGGGGGATTATTACTTCGATAAGCGGCATTACAAGAAATCCATCGAAGCCTATAACCTGGTCAATGTGGATGTGGTGACATTTGAACAGCGGTCAAAAGTTTACTTTAAAACCGGTTATGCCTATTTCCAGCTAAAGGATTATGCCAATGCGGCGCGCTACTTTGATCCCGTCAAAAAGATGCAGACTTCCTACACTGGAGACGGTTATTATTATGGCGGATATGTGGCCTTGGAGCAAAACAAATATGATCAAGCCATTGCCGATTTTAAACAAGCCGACCGCTACCCGGAATACCAGTCCAAAGTCCCCTATATGCTTTCTGAGCTTTATTATCGCCAAGAGCAGTACGATGAGTTAATTGCTTATGCTACGCCAATTACCCAGTCCAGGGGAAATTTGGATCGAAAGGAAGGCATTTACCTGCTATTGGCGGAAGCCTATTTTGAAAAGCGTGACTTTACCAATGCGGCCACCTACTATGATGCCGCCACCAAAGCAGGGAAGGGAGATATGACGCGTGAGCAAATGTACAAGGCTGGCGTGGCCCAATTTAAGGTAAACCAATATGAAAAGGCCACAGACTATTTCAAGCAGGTGGCCTTGGAGAAAGATAAACTGGGGCAAGTTTCCAGTTATTATCTTGGGCATGCTTACCTGCAGCTGAACAATCCACAGTATGCCGTGACCAGTTTCAGTACCGCATACAAGAGTGACTATGATCCCGCCATCAAAGAGGAGGCATTGTTCAACTATGCCAAATTGAGTTTGGAGAGGGGAGGCTTCCAAGAGGCCATCAATGCGCTTGACAGTTACCTGGCCAATTATCCCAATGGGCCGCATGTGGGCGAGGTGGAGACGTTGTTGAGTGATGCGCTTATCAACACCAATAATTACCTCCGTGCAATCCAGCATATCGAAGGAATGAGCAACAGATCGCCGGCCATCCGGGCGGCTTATCAAAAAGTGACTTATTATCAGGGATTGACTTACTATCGAAACAAGCAATACAATCAAGCAATTACCTATTTTGATAAGTCCATCACTTACCCGGTGGATAAGGAGATTGTCCATGAAGCCTTTTACCGAAAAGGTGAGGCCTTTGCGGCCAAAGAGGATCTGAAAGGTGCCATTACGGCTTACGAGCAGGTCATGAATATGCGCTTGACCTCTTTGGATCCGGCATTGATCAAGAGCCATTATGGCTTGGGCTATGCCTATTTTAATACGCAGGAATACGCCAAAGCGGAACGTCAATTCAAGTCGTATACGGATAAGATCAAGAAAGTATCCAATGTCCAAAGTTATTACGATGATGCGTTGATTCGCTTGGGAGACTGCTATTACATCCAGAAAAAATTTGATCCGGCCTTGAGCACTTTCCACCTGGCGATCAGTGAGCGCAATCCCTCGTCGGATTACGCCCATTACATGGCCGGGGTCGTCCTGAATTTCCAAAACAGAAACCGTGAAGCAGTGGCTGAATTGGACAGGGCTATCAGCCAATATCCTAACAGTCGTTTTCGGGATGATATCATCTTCCAAAAAGCCCAAATCAATATGGAAGAGTCCAATTATGCTGCAGCCCGGGAAGGCTATAGCAACCTGATCAATAAGAGTCCAAACAGTCCTTTTGTTCCCTATGCATTGGAGGGAAGGGCCATCGCTAGTTATTCTCTGAAAAACTACGATCAGACCATTAATGACTACAAGAAAATACTGGATCGGTATCCGAATGCAGACAATGCCAATGCAGCATTGGTGGGGCTTCAAGAGGCGTTGACACTACAAGGTAGGTCAGGTGAATTTTCCAATTACCTGTCCGATTATAAAAACTCCAATCCGGGCAATGAAAGTGTGCAGGGAGTGGAGTATGAAGCGGCCAAGAACCTGTTTTTTGGACAGTCCTATCAGCAAGCCATCCGTGCTTTCCAAACTTACCTGAGCAATTATCCAAATTCTGCTCAAAAGCAAGAGGCCACTTACTTTATCGGTGATGCCTATTTGCGCCTTGAGCAAGAGGAAAAAGCCTTGGAGACCTTCTACCAACTTGAGAAAATGGGTGCTTCCAGCCAAAGGGCCAAAGCGATCCAGCGGATAGCGGAAATTGAGTTTAACCGCAAGAATTATCAGCAAGCCATTCCTTATTTTATCACCAGTACCAAGGTGGCTAGGGATAGGATAGAGCAATATGAGGCCAATAAAGGATTGATGATGGCCTATTATGAAACGGGCAAATATGATTCTGCAGACTTCTATGCCAATAAGGTGATCGAACTCGGGGATGTTACGGCAGATGCCAAGTCGAACGCCCAACTCATCAAGGCCAAGTCACTACTGAAGACCGGTAAGAATGCCGACGCACAGGATGAGTTGATGGCCTTGGTAAATGAAAGTGGCAGTATCCAAGGGGCCGAAGCACTTTTCTTGCTTGCGGAATCCTTTAGAAAAGCGGAAAACTTCTCTCAGTCGAATGAGACGATCTTTAGTTTCTCCGAGAAGTATGCAGTTTATGATTATTGGTACGGAAAATGCTTTGTGTTGCTGGCGAAAAACTACAAATCCCTCAACGAAAATTTCCAGGCGAAGGCAACGCTTGAATCAGTAATCGAAAATTCAGCAAATGACCAAGTCATCAAAGAAGCCAAGGCTGAACTATCTACTTTACCATAAACTTTTGTTGACGTATTGATTAAAGAAAAGATGAATAAAGTACTTAAAATCATATATTTGTCGTTATTTTTACCATTGGCTTCCGTTTATGCCCAAGACCAAAAGGGAAATGAACGGGGTGAAGTAACAGACGCAGAGTTTATCATCCGTAAGGATCGGGTGTTGAGTTTGCCGAAACGGACGAGGAACTTCGAAACCGTGCCTGCCCTTCCGCAGCCGGAGCGTAAAAGCAGCTTTAGTTATGGGGCAAGAGACTTCTTTTTTACCCTTCCCCCAAGTCAATCTGAAATCAAACCGTACCAAAAGCAATTTCCAACTGGCACCGAATCCCTGTACCATAGTTTGGCCAGGATTGGGTACGGAAACTATCAGTCACCGCTGGCTGAACTCTATGTCAATAACCTGCAGAGTGATTACCTCAATTATGGTGTTATGTTACGGCATCAAGGGTTTTATGAAGGACCGGTAGACAAAAAGAATTCTGCTGAAGATCACACGAATATTCGGTTAAATGCCAATTATTTTACAGAATTTGTCGAAGTATTTGGAGAGGTAGGGTATGATCGGGATCGGTATCATTTTTACGGTTATACACCGGGCACTGAGGTTATGGCGGAGGATATCCAGCAGTTGTTTAGCACCATTTATGGAAAGGGTGGTGTTCGAAATATAGCAAAGGATGATCCATTTAATTATGAGGCAAAAATAGGGCTGAGGTTGTTCAATGATGATTATAATGCCCGGGAGCATCAGTTCAGTTTTGAAGGATTGGGCTATTATAATGTTAACGATGACTTTCGTGCCGGGCTTGATGTTTCAGCTTATGTGACTTCCCCTTCGGATGTGGGGTATAATGACATAAATAGAAATTATGCCAAGCTTACGCCTTTTGTACGGTATAAAACGACGATGTTTGAGGTGAACGCCGGAGTAAACCTGGTCAATGAAAATGATGTCTACGATAACAAAAATGGAGACTTTCATGTATTTCCCAAGGTAGATGCAACCTATTACATCCATGAAGCTTTTGCGGTGTATGGGCAGTATATCGGTGATGTAAAGCGAAATACTTACTATGGCTTTGCGATGGAAAACCCTTATTTGGGTCCGAGTGACCGCTTGTTGAACACTGTTCAGAAGTTTAAAGCAGAAGGAGGAATTAAAGGCAGTGTAAACGATGCCTTTACTTACAAATTGGGCGTAGCCTATGGTGATTATGACAATATGCATTTCTATGCCAATGGGAGCAGCGACAGCACACGGTTTGAATTGTTGTATAATGACGGCGCTGTATTGAATTATACAGGGTCATTGGGGTACAGCTTGAGCGATCGGTACCATCTTACAGCTGAGGCAAATTACTATCATTATACCTTGGATGATGTGGATGCCAGCAAGCCATCTGCAGCCGCCAGTCCTTGGCAGCGTCCAGAATGGGAGATCAATGTTCACAATACCTTTACTCCAGATGAAAAATGGCTCATTCAGGCTGGTTTGGACATGATGGGAGGGATCTATGCCCAAAACCTGGAGTCAGGTGTAACCGATACCTTAGATCCTATCCTGGATTTGAATGCTAAAATCGATTATAAGATCACTGACCGTTTGTCGGTGTTTGCAAAAGGCAATAATTTATTGAATCAAAAAAATGAACGCTATTGGAATTATCAATCCCGTGGAATTCAAGGGATTGGTGGGGTGACCTTTAAATTTTAGTTTTGGTGAGAAGAAATGATTTTGGGGAATTATTCGTTGGCGCCATATTGAGTAATTGAGGGTTTTATCTTAGTTTAGCAATTTAAACCACCAAGAAAGCAGAAGAATGACAGACAAGGACCAGGGAAAAAAAGCGAAAAGAAAAGACGAGGATAAAGATTTTGGCTTGCCAGAAATCGAGATTACGCCCATTTCCAGTGAGGAAGCCAAATCTGAATCACGCCCTTCTGTGATTCCTGTGCCAACGGGTGAAAGTGCGGATACCAAGTCCGAAAAAGAACCTGAAAAGGATGCCCCTTCAGAAAAGCAGGAGGCGCCAGTAATTCCTGAACCCACCCCAAGTTCAACATTTCCTGATAATGAGGAAAAGGATGAAAAAAGTAATAAAGCTGGTTGGATAATTCTATTGTTACTGTTGCTAGGGCTACTTGGTTTCGGTGTCTACCATTTTGTGATAAAGGGCCCCGAGCAGCCTGAAGTACCTGAACCCGTAGCGGTACAGCCAGAAGTGGTCGAACCTGAGCCGGAAATCCCGGAAACACCGACTACTCCTCCAGCAGATGAGACTTCCCAAACTCCTTCCCTGACTGAAATCAGTGAGAAAGGGGATGCTCCACATTATTTTGTGACAGTAGGGGCTTTTATCGACGGGGACTTGGCAAAGGACTTTTCAGACCGATTAAACAAGCAAGGATATAACACCTACATTGTACTTCCAGGCTATGGTTCTTCGTTCTATAAACTGGCCATTGAAGATTTTGACAATGTCGATGATGCTTTGGCCATGATTGAGCGGGAGCAAGAAAATTTCGAAGAAACTTTATGGGTTTTTAAATACTAATATGATCTTACTACAGACTTTATCAACCGACAGTCAGGCGGTTGCCGATTCACTATCTACCATGGAAAATACCGCCGAGAGCATCGGGCTTTTGGATCTATTGATCAAAGGCGGATACATGATGATCCCGCTTTATGCGCTGTTTATTTTGGCCATTTATATTTTCGTGGAGCGGATAATCACCTTAAAGAAAGCCGCCCAAACGCCAAAAGGCATGATGGACCAAGTAAAAATGATGGTTCAGACGGGGGATATAGGCGGTGCCAAAATGATTTGCCAAGAAGAAGATACCCCCGTGGCCAATATGATTTCAAAAGGGCTGGAGCGAATCGGTAGTCCCTTGAAGAACATAGAGGTGGCCATTGAAAATGTGGGCAAAATAGAAATTTATAAGTTGGAGAAGAACCTGAGCTTACTGGCTACCGTTTCCGGTGCAGCCCCCATGATCGGCTTTTTAGGAACTGTCGCGGGGATGATTCGCGCTTTTATCGGGGTGGCCCAGGAAGAAGGAATGGTTTCTCCCAAATTGCTTTCCACCGGTATTTATGAGGCGATGATTACGACCGCTTCGGGACTTGTGGTAGGGATCATTGCTTACCTTGGGTATAATTATTTGGTCGCGCGGGTTTCTAAGCTCATCCATAACATGGAGTATACCACGGTGGAGTTCATGGACCTGTTACAGGATAAAAAATAAGAAGTGAAAATCAGTAGTATGCGTATATTTCTGATAATCAAATAAAAAATGTATGGCGCTTCAATCAAAACATAAAGTAGAAGCAGCGTTTAGCATGTCATCGATGACAGATATTATTTTCTTGTTGTTGATCTTTTTCATGCTGACTTCTTCCTTCATTACTCCATCCGGATTACCCGTCAATCTTCCCAGTAGTGAGACGTCCGATATTGTAATGCAAGAGGTAACGGTAACGGTGACCAAAGACCTGAAATACTCCGTAAACGATAAGATCGTGGAGCGGGAAGGAATCAAAGAGGAGCTGACTGCGTTACTAAAAGGTAAGGATGGTCAAGTGGTGCTTCATATCGATAAGGAAGTGCCCGTGGAATATTTGGTTGAAATTGGTGGCATAGCAGCGAAACTGGAAGCCAATGTTTCCATCGCGACCAAACCATATAAGTAGCCAGAATTAAGAAGCATCTTGAGGATTGAGTCTTGAGAAATTATAAAGCAGGAGTTAAGCGTGGAAGGAACAGCACATAACACAGAGCTGGACAGCAAAAAGAAAGCAACGATCATTACCATCATTGTGAACGTGTTGGTATTGGTGGGCATTTATTTTATTGTGGTATGGCGACCGCCTGTGCCGCCCATGGCACAATTTGGCCTTGAGCTTAATCTGGGCTTTACGGATGCTGGTAGTGGCAATGAACAGACCGAGACACCTCCTTCTGAAAGTGAACAAATCAATACGGAATCTCCAGCACCTGGAACGCCAGTGGAATCACCAGATCCCGTGCAGCCAGAAGCACAACCGGTGGCTCAGCCAGAATCACAGCCAAAGCCTACTGAATCTAAAAGCAGTTACGAAACCCGTTCCAATACCGCAAGCCCCTTGAAGGGCAGTGAAAAAAGTAAAGAAGCTGTCAAAGAGCCGGAGCAGCCAAAAGAAGAGGCGAAGCCGGTGACCAAACCTGCTAAAAAAGAAGAAAAGAAAGTGGAAGAAAAAGTGGAAGAGAAACCCACTATCGACCAACGTGCTATTTTTGGTGCGGGAGGAAATAAGGGCAAGAGTTCCCAGTCATCAGCAGGAAGCAACCAAGGCAATTCCACGCAAAAGGGTGATCAGGGCAACCCTGAAGGCACCATTGATGGAAGGTCGTTGATGCAGTCCGGACAGGGAAATGCCGGGAATGGCGCCGGATATAATTTGGATCTGGCCGGATGGGATTTTGCGAGTAAGCCCAACATCCAAGATCGGGTTTCCAACCGAAATGGACGGATTGTTTTTAAGATCACCGTGGATGACAATGGGCGTGTGGCCAGGGCAATTCCATTGGAATATAATGTGACCAATGAAGTGCTTTCCTATTATCGGGGAATAGTGAATGGACTTACTTTCAAGCGAAAAGGGGGCAATCCGGCCGCCGAATATTCCGAAGGAAAAATCACCTTTATCATCAAAGTAGATTAATCAACAGATGACGTATCAGGAGACGTTGGACTACCTGTTCAATGCATTGCCGATGTTTCAGCGGATCGGGGCAGCAGCGTTCAAGAAGGACCTCAGCAACACCGTTAAACTGTGTGAAGAATTGGGAAATCCCCAGCAGCAGTTTAAATCCATCCATGTGGCCGGTACCAATGGAAAAGGAAGTTCTTCCCATATGATTGCTGCGGTCCTCCAAGAGGCTGGCTACAAAGTGGGGCTTTATACTTCCCCACACCTAAAATCGTTTACTGAGCGGATCAAGATCAACGGTAAGGAAATTCCACCAGATAAAGTGGTGGCTTTTGTGGAGCAAAACCGAACATTTCTCGATAGCTTAAAGCCGAGCTTTTTTGAGATGACCGTGGGGTTGGCCTTTGCCCATTTCGCGGAGGAGAAAGTGGATTATGCGGTAGTGGAAGTAGGCATGGGCGGAAGGCTGGACAGTACCAATGTCATTACGCCTGAGGTATGCCTGATTACCAATATCGGATTGGACCATACCCAGTTTTTGGGCACAACTTTAGCAGAGATAGCAGGAGAAAAGGCAGGGATTATCAAACCAAAAGTTCCCGTGGTCATTAGCCAGTACCAGTCCGAAACAGTGGAAGTGTTCAAGGCAAAAGCGTTGGAGCACAAAGCCCCTGTTTTCTTTGCAGACCGCTATTATAGAGCTGTTCAGAAAGGTTTAAACACGAGCACTCAAAAGTGTGATTATCAGATAATTAAAAATAATACAGATACTGTCTATTCCTTAGACCTTTTTGGTAAATATCAGGAAAAAAACCTTCCAGGAGTATTGATGGTGTTAGAAGTGTTAAAAGAGCAGGGACTTCAGTTAGCACCATCCATCGTTCAGGCAGGACTAGCCCATGCCGCCGAAATTTCCGGTTTGAAAGGCAGGTTTCAGAAACTGGGCGATGCCCCCTTGGTCTACTGTGATACTGGTCATAATGAAGACGGTATGGGTCAGCTCATGGAGCAGCTCCAAGCCATGCCTTATGATGATTTCCATATCATTTTAGGAATGGTCAACGACAAAGACCTTGGCAAGGTACTGGACCTTTTACCGAAATCGGCAAAATATGTGTTTTGTCAGGCCAATATTCCAAGGGCACTTCCGGCGGATGAGCTGCAGCAAAAAGCCACTGATCATGGTTTGGCGGGCGTAGTTATCAGGGATGTGAATGAAGCGTTGTCACAAACCTTAAAAAAAGCATCAAAAAACGACCTAATTTTTATCGGAGGCAGTACCTTTGTGGTCGCTGAAATCGAAAACTTATAAAATGGGCAGAAATAAGCTGGCGAGATTTAAAGCCAACGAGGAGAATCGAAATGTGGTTCAGGAAGGAAAGGAAATCTTCGAACGCATCAAAGGGAATTGGAGGAAAGAACAGTTTAAGAATGAGCGCTCCATCGTAGTGGAGTTGGCGTGTGGTAGGGGCGAATTTACTGTGGGGCTGGCGAGAGAGTATCCTGATCAAAACTTTATCGGGGTGGACATCAAGGGTTCCCGGATCTGGAAGGGCAGCACCATAGCCATTGAAGAGGGCTTGGAGAATGTGGCGTTTTTGCGCACTCAGATCGAACAGCTGGAACGTTTTTTTGAAGAAAAAGAGATCAGCGAACTTTGGATTACTTTTCCAGATCCTCGTCCCAGGGATGGGGATGAGAAAAAGCGGTTGACTTCTCCTAGGTTTCTGGAAATGTACAAGCCGTTGATTCAGGAAGATGGCTGGATTCATTTTAAGACGGATAACACCGGACTGTTTGCGTATACGTTAGCATTGCTTCAGGAGAGGGAGGATATCAAGGACTTGGCTTTCACTCACGATTTTTATGCATCTACATTCAGAGACGACCACCACGGCATCAAGACCCGTTATGAGGCGATGTTCAGTGCCAAGGGAGAAAAAATCAAATATTTGAAGTTTCGGTTTAGGTAGGCAATGGCTTTCATAAATGAGGCTTGTTTTTCACCGATTTAATGGTTTGATAACCTAAATTGGGCATGTGTAAAGCGCAAAACAGGTACATTGGGTCATGAAAATCAAGTGCTCATCTAAGCTATATTTTTATGAAACACTTCCTTGCTTTTATACTTTTGGTTTGCTGTTATCACCAGCTGTCTGCTCAGGAAGTTTGTTGGTGTGACTTTACGGTTTTATCTGAAAATGGACGCTATAAGGCAAAAGTAGAGGCGGACGATGCGGAGAATGGAAAAGCCAACCATCGGTCAGACTGGAAGATCCGGGTTTTTGAACAGACCAATGGCCAAGAAACGTTGCTGTGGGAGGCACCTTACCGCTATGCTGGTAAACCAATGGGAGCCTTGTCCAATGATGGTCAGTACTTCACTTATGTTGAAAATTGGTTTTACCAAGACCAATCTTTTATCCAAATCTATAAAAATGGACAGCTGATACCTTTCCCAATTACGGGAAAGTCTCTTGGTATTCCGCGGAGAAAACTAAAGAAGGGCGAACGACACTATTATTGGCTGGCTGAAACCGGTAATCCGTATACATTTAAGGAAGATGCTGCAGGAAATGCCTATTTGTTCATCCGCTCGATTGATGGGCAGGAGTATCCTATACATTTGGAATATGGGACCTTTATAGCAGCATCCTGATGCTTATTGTCAGAATTATTAAAAAAAAGCCCCTAAAACTGGGGCTTTTTTGTTAATGATAGTGAACCTCTGGAGGGATTTTAATAAATTGATAACACATAATCAAAATAACTTCGACTGGTTATTTACTAATTTTGATTTATTCGATCATCTTACTGATACTTTCGCATTAAGTCGTTTTAATGAAAAACAAGAAAGACCAAAGCAACATGTCGTCATCAAGCAACCAGTTTACACTGGAGCAGGTCTTTTATCGTTTTCATAAAAAGCTAGTCTATTTTTCGTTTCAATTTGTCAAAGACAAGAGTCAGGCAGAAGACCTTGTTCAGGAGGTGTTCATACAGTTTGCACAAAAGGAGGAGGCACTTCAGCAGGGGGAAGCTTATATCCAAAATTATCTTTACAAAGCGGTCAAAAACAAAAGCCTCAATTCTCTGCGTGATCAAAAGCAAAAGTTAGGAATTGCTGATGAGGTGTTGTCGATTTCAAATGAGGATCAGACGATAATCCAGCGGATGATTCAGGCAGAAGTGATGGATGAGCTGTATGCGGCCATGGAGGCGCTGCCCGAAGGCTGTAGGAAAGTGTCAGCACTTGGTTTTTTAGAGGGAAAATCCAATCAGGAAATTGCTGATCAACTTGGCGTGTCCATCAATACCGTCAAAACCCAAAAACAGCGAGGTCTAAAGCTTCTTCGGTCAAGGCTTAACCCTGAGGTAATTTATACCCTGGTTTTATTAATGAATTGTTAAGGAGTGTTATCACAATATTAATTGTAATTTTTTTTATAAAAATCCACATTTTCTTTCACCCGATAGGATGGTTTGTGTGTAATAAGGGCAAATACACATGAATGAACGATCATCAATACATACAATATTATACTCAGCTTATTCTCAAAAGCCTTAAGGAGGGCCTTACGATTGCGGAACATGAGCAATTGGAAGAGTGGTTGGCCCAAAGTGAAGAGAACAGGGTGTATTATGAGCAGCTCCAGCAGGAGGAACACCTGGAAGCAGAGATGGAGTTTTTTTCCTCTATAGATTCCGATCGAGCTTTTGATCGGCTAAAACAGCAGTTGCATCCATCTGAGGAAGAGGATAAAGTCCAAAGGGTTTGGTGGAAGCCTTATGTTGCGGCAGCGGCAATATTAGCCATTTTACTATTGAGTTGGGGGATGTTTGGGAACTTGCTGTCCATTTCAGAAAATCCTGTCCATAAGCCATTGCTGAGTGAAGATATTGCGCCGGGTACGGATAAAGCCATACTGGTTCTTCCCGACGGGGAGCAGATCGTTTTGGACGCAGCGCATGAGGGAACCTTGAAAGAAGACGATGGTGTCACCGTGGCCAAGAAAGTCAATCAAGTGATATTTAACGTGCAAAAGGATTTTGCAGCCACAGGAGGCGCTAAAATGAACAGGGTTTTTGTGCCCAAAGGAGGGAAGTATCAAGTGGTATTGGCAGATGGAACCAAGGTTTGGCTAAACAGTGCTTCATCTCTCGAATTCCCATCAAACTTTACAGGCACATCCAGAAGGGTCAGCCTTAAGGGCGAAGGGTACTTCGAAGTGGCGCATAATCCTGACAACCCTTTTATCGTACAGGCCGAAGACACGGAAGTAAAAGTGCTGGGGACCCATTTTAATATCAACACTTATGACAATGAGCCGGTAGGCAAAACCACCTTACTGGAAGGAAGTGTGCAGGTAGCATATATAGGACAACAAAAGATTATTTCGCCCGGAGAGCAATTGCTTTCAGCTGATGGATTGCCTGTCAAGACAATAGATACGCGTCAGGTGGTGGCTTGGAAGGAGGGGCTTTTTATGTTTAAGAGTACTGGGCTTGATGATATTTTAAGACAACTGGAACGCTGGTACGCCATCAAGGTCGCTAAGGATGGTGAAATACCGGACAAGCATTTTAGCGGCACCATATCCATGGATACCCATTTATCCAAAGTCTTGGGTATGTTGGAATTGTCAGGAGCAATCGAATTTGAAATAAAAAACGGAACTGTCTATGTAAAAAACACCACCAAATGAAAAGCCGATGGTTCTCGCAAAACCACCGGCAAGGCTGATCAATGCCACTTAACCTCACATTAAAATTTTATCGATCAACATCTAATTTGTAAAGTTATGAAATTAACCCACTTAGAACAAGGTGGACAAGGGGTATCTTTTGCCCCGCCCAATTACCTTTTGGTTATGAAATGGACCTTAATTTTATGTTTGTCACTCGTATTTCAGGTAACGGCCAAAGTCCACTCGCAGGAGTTGACCTTGAAGGCCAAGGGACTTCCCTTGAAAGAGGTGATGGAAATGATAGAGTCGCAATCCAAGTATCGGTTTGTGTTTAACGACGAAACGGTAAGCCAATCGAAGCCGGTTTTTGTAGATGTAGAGAGCGGATCATTGAAATCGACCCTTTCTGAAGTGTTTTCCAATCAACCGTTCACCTATGAATTGGTAGACACATACATTGTAATCAAACCAAAAGCAGGGATACCGGCAGCTATTATTGAAATCACCGGTACCGTGCTGGGTGAAGACGGAGAACCGCTCCCCGGGGCTACGGTACGTGTGAAAGGCAGTTCGAGAGGGACCGTCACCGACCTGGATGGAACATTTGCCTTCAGTGGTTTGGAAGAGGATGCTGTGCTGGTCGTTTCTTTTATCGGGTATGATCCCCAAGAAATTCCCGTAAACAGCCGCAGCAAAATTGAAGTGATTCTTAAGCCATCCCAAAACGACTTATCAGAGATTGTGGTGATTGGATATGGGCAGCAGGACAGAAAGGAAGTTACCAGTGCCATTTCCAACTTTCGCCCAGATGAGAAAAATTTTCGGCAGGTATTGGGACCTGACCAGCTGATGCAGGGCAGAATGCCCGGGGTACACGTCGGTGCAGGAGCAGGGACTCCCGGAAGTAATGTCCGCGTAAGTATTAGGGGAATAGGCTCACTTAGTGGCCAAAACGAACCCCTTTATGTCGTAGATGGTATTCCATTGGTCAACCACAATGCAGCATTATTTAACTTGGGAGAGGGCATGAATCCACTTTCAGAACTGAATCCCAATGACATCGAATCCATAGAGGTGCTGAAAGACGCAGCGTCTGCCGCCATTTATGGCTCTAGGGCCACCAATGGGGTGGTGATCATCACGACCAAATCCGGTAAGGCAGGACAATCCAGCTTAAATATTGAAACCAACTTCGGAATCCAGTACCTGCCAAATCTGGACAAGCTTAAAATGGCCGATTCTGATCTATATTTGGAAGTGCTTAACGAAGCCCGTTACAACTACAACCAGCAAAACGGTTATTCTCCCGGAGACGGCAATTTTGTGGATTATATGGAAGATCCTTATCCCGGTTTGCCAGATACCAATTGGCTGGACCTCGTGCTAAGGGATGCGCTGGTTTCTAACGTCAATGTTTCATTTTCTACAGGAACCGACAAAACCAAACTTTACATATCAGGTGGTTATCTGAACCAAGAAGGTGTCATCAAGACCAATGATTACAAGAAATACAATGCGAAGATCAATGTTACCCACCAAGCGGTAAATTGGTTGGAAATCGGTACGAATACCAACTTGAGTTTTTCCCGAAACCATCGGATTCCAAACGGCACGTATGGTTCGTCCATATTTTTGAGAAGTATGGGCCAACGTCCCTTTGATCGACCTTATAAGCCCAATGGTGATTATTATGTCGGTGGCACAGAGGAGTTGGTTTACCACAACAACCTTCAAATCCTCAATGAGCAGAATACGAAACTGGATAATTACCGGATGCTGGGAAACGTTTATGCAGACATCAAGTTTAGCCCCTCTTTTCACTTGAAGAACAGCTTTGGCATGGACGCCATTTATACAGAAGATTACCTGTATTATACAGATGAGCATCCTTATGGTGCTGGCCAGGGGCGTTTGCTTGATGAGCGAAGGATGATGACCAATGGACTGATCGAGAACACTTTATATTTTGACCACACTTTTGGGAAGCTTAGCGTGAATGCTTTGGTGGGGCACTCATACCAAAAAGTGACGACCAGCACCAATTACATCGATGGAAGAGGATTCCCATCTCCTTCATTTGACGTGCTTTCCGTGGCCAGTGAGATCGCCAATGCTTCTTCTGGTTTTGGAGAAAATGCACTGGAATCTTACTATAGCCGGGCCAATTTGAGCTGGGAAGACAAATATTTGCTATCCCTATCCATTCGTGCGGATGGTTCATCCAAGTTTTCTCCTGAGAAACGATATGGATCTTTTCCATCCATTTCTGCAGGATGGAACTTGTCTGACGAGAATTTCTGGAAGTTTTCCCAGACGGACCTTAAACTCCGTGCCAGTTATGGCGCCACGGGTAACCAAGACGGTATCGGCAGTTATGCATATCAGGCCTTGATGAGCGGTGGAGCAAATTATGCCGGCAACAGTGGGTTGTCTATCTCTACTTTTGGTAATCCCAACCTGACCTGGGAGACGGCCAACCAGTTTGACGTAGGCATTGACTTGGGCTTATGGAGCGGTAAAGCAAACTTTTCAGCGGATTACTTTATCAAAAACACTGAAAATCTGCTTTATAACATGCCCATTCATGCGACCAGCGGATTTAGCAGTGTGACCAGTAATATCGGTTCGATGAGAAATACTGGATTGGAGTTTTTGTTGGACTACAACCACCGCTTTGGTGAGCTACAGTGGCAGTCCAGCTTCAATATTTCCTTTATCCAAAATGAACTTACTTCCTTGTTGGGAGATGATCCCTTGCTGATCGGAGCCAATAGAACCCTGCAAGTGGGCGAAGAAGTGGGAAGTTTCTACATGTACAAAATGTTGGGAATCTTCCAGACCGATGAGGAAGTTCCAGAACCGCTATACGAACAAGGTGTTCGTGCAGGGGATGTCCATTATGAGGATGTGAACGGTGACGGCATCATCAATGTGGACGACCGTCAGATCATCGGTACTTCCAATCCTGATTTTTACGGTGGCTGGTCCAATACCTTTCAATACAAGAATTTTGACCTAAGTGCTTTCTTGACCTTTTCGCAGGGCTCAGAAATCTATGCAAACTGGAGGATCACCACCGAAAGGCTGGGCAGTGGAAGACAAGGATTCAGAGAGGAGCCCGCCCTAGAGCGATGGACAGGGCCCGGTACCAGCAATGAGGTGCCCAGAGCGATCCACGGCACGGGGTACAATACTTATAATTCTTCCCGTTTTCTGGAGGATGCCTCCTTCTTACGCTTGAGGACCTTGAGCTTGGGCTATTCCTTGCCGCAATCCCTATTGGAAAAATTGCAAATGAGCAAGCTTAGGATTTTTGTACAAGGGGAGAACCTTTACCTGTTCAGCAATTATACAGGGCTGGATCCGGAGGTTTCCAAGAACTATGATGCGCGGTATATGTCAGATGACAACATGAACCTGCCACAGCCAAGAACAATCAGACTGGGCTTGAATGCTTCATTTTAAAACCAATCAAAGAAGAGAATTATGAACCTGAAAATATTGTCCATAGGCCTGATAACGCTGATGCTGTCCAGTGCCTGTAGCAACCAGCTGGACCTGTACCCAAGGTCGGCGGTATCATCTGAGTCTGAACTTACCGAGGATGATGTAGAATCCTTTCTGATAGGAGTTTACCAATCTGTACAGAATGATCCAGGAAGGGAGTCGTACATTTTACCGGATTTGGTAGGTGGTGACCTTAACTCAGCCGGATCCACCAATGGTGGCGGCACCAATGCTTTTATCAGCAATATCCTTCGTCCGGAACATGGTTATGTAAACAGTTCATGGAAGGGGTATTATGAAGCCCTTTATCAAGTAAATACCCTTATTTCCAATGTAAAAGGGATGACCCCATCAGACCGGATCAACGAAGTGATGGGGACAGTACATTACTTTCGTGCTTACATTTATTACAATTTGCTGATCAAATTTGGCGGTGTGCCCATCATCAGGGAGAACACCCAAGAAAAGCTGCCAAGGAATTCAGCTGAGGAAGTTTGGCAATTTATCGAAGAGGACTTGACGGTAGCCATTGAACATGCGCCTGATTTTAATGCTGGCCTCGGCGGGGATTTTAATTTCGTTTCCAGCCAAGCGGCCAAAGCGCTGATGGCCCGCGTGAAGTTGGGCCAGGGAAAAATGGACGAGGCAGCAGCCTTGGCAGAGGAGCTGATCAACTTACCGTATTTTGATTTGGACAGCTTTGATAAAATCTTCCGAAGACAAGACAATAGTGAAATGATTTTTGCTTTTGTGAACTTGACGATTGAATCCAGCATCAATCTTTCCACCCTGTTTTACACCTATGCCCACCCACAAAGTGGCTCCTATGTGTTCAAACCAAACCCTTGGGCCATGGATATGTTCACAGGATCAGATTTGCGAGCAGATGTCTCCGTGGACACTTACGATGGGCTGGATGTAGTGAACAAGTATCCCAGCGGCCAAACAGGCACCGATCAGCTTAATGTGAGCAGGTTAGCAGAGATGTACCTTATCAGTGCCGAAGCGCAAGGGCTTGCTGGAATAGATCGTTTAAATGAATTGCGGGAAGCAAGAGGGCTAGGGCCGGTATCGGCATCGAATGAAGCGACGTACCTTAATTTGGTACTAGAGGAACGAAGGAGAGAGCTCTTTGCGGAAGGTTTTCGCTGGGTAGACCTGGTACGTACAGGTAAGGCAATAGAAGAGCTGGGTATTCAGCAACGGGAAACCCTTATGCCCATCCCAGAGACCGAGTTGCTTTTAAACGAAAAATTGGAACAAAACCCAGGGTATTGATCCCCTAAAAGAGAAAACAACAATGAAAAAATATATCAATTATTACTATTCCATCTTGATGGCTGGTTCCTTGATGCTAATGGCTGCCAGCTGCAAAAATGAAGATGCCCAACCAGCCGTGCTGGATAAAGACTTGGCACCGATCACCCAACGCATGGTGGACAGTACCGAGTTGGTCAGTGAAGTGTTTTGGGATACGACCTTTATGGTCGCCCCAGGCGTGGAAGAAACCGACATTCATTACCTGTCCATGAAAGGACTTTCGATGCGAATGTTTGTCTTTAAAATTGACCTTAAAGCAGATGGTGTATCACTCCATCCGTTGACCCCTTTTGGCACCAGTGGATTTGGCATGCAGCCTATTCCTGATATGATGGGCTGGGTAGATGTACCTGGAAAGAAAGTAGTGGCCGGTGTAAATGCTGATTTCTTTAACATGGACACGGGAGAGCCGCGCGGGGTAGTACACCTGCATGGGGAACAGGTCAAGACCACGCCGATGGTCGGCAGGTCATTCTTTGGTGTGGATAAAAACGGTCGGTTGGTGATCGAGCATTCCGATGATTATCCTGACGTAAAAGATGACCTTTACGATGCTTTGGGAGCAGGGGACCTGCTAATCAAGGATTATACCTTGGCCCCTCTAGCAAATACTGAGGATATTCATCCCAGAACAGCCGTAGGGATCACAGATGCGGAGGAGGTTTACTTTATGGTCATTGATGGGCGTCAATTTGACTACTCCAATGGCATGACGTTGCCTGAAGTGGCTACGTTCTTCCAGGCTCTGGGCGTTCGAGATGCGACCAATTTGGATGGCGGGGGTTCCTCTACTTTCGTGAGCCTGCACAGTTTAGAGGACGTTTTTCACATTCGTAATCGGCCTTCCGATGGATCTCCACGTCCCGTGGCGAATGGTTGGGCTGTATTGGTAAATGAAAATTGATTTTCCATGAAATTAGTAACACGAAGCATGTATAAATTCCCATTATTAGCAATAATGATGATGGCCATAGCATTCTTTGGCTGTGACAATGATGATACGACCCCCAGTGGCAATTCAGGTCCATTTGTATATACCATGGTTCCTATGGAAGGAAATGTGAAAGATGTGGTGACCATCCAAGGAAATAATTTCAGCACGGACAGAAGCCAGAACCAAGTGACGTTTGATGGCGTGGAAGGGACCGTACTGGAAGCCAGCAAAAGTAGGATCCAAGTGGTGGTTCCTGAAGGTGAAGGTGTCCAGCAGGTGGAAGTAAGCGTCAACGGGGAAGCGGCAAATGGCGCTGCCTTAACGTTTCTTCATGTGGAGCGACCGTCCAATTATGTGGTTTCTACCCTTGCTGGCAGTAGTGATTATGGCTTGATCGATGGTAGCGGAATTCAAGCGGCTTTCCGAAATCCAGAAGGGGTTACAATGCATCCGGATGGTTACCTGATAGTCACTGACAGAGCGAATAATAGTATTCGAAAAGTGACCACGGATGGTGCCGTAAGCACCGTTTTGGGCACGGGAAACAGCGGTTTTCAGAACGGGCCAGTAGCCAGTGCTTTGCTGGATTATCCATGGAAATCCTGCGTGGATATGGAAGGCAACATTTACGTGGCTGACCGAGACAATCATATGATCCGTAAAATTGATCCCCAAGGAATGGTCAGTACGGTCGCTGGAACGGGAGAGGCAGGTTTTGCAGATGGTCCTGCTGAAGAAGCGCAGTTTGATCAACCGTTGGATATAGCGGTTACCGCTGAAGGCGTGCTTTACGTAACGGACAACCGAAACCACCGCATCCGTAAAATAGAGGTGGATGGTACGGTGAGCACCGTAGCCGGAAGTGAACAAGGCAACCAAGATGGTGCTTTGGAGGAAGCGACGTTTAGGTATCCTTCTGGCTTGGACGTTGACGATATGGGCAATATCTACGTAGCCGATCGCATCAATCACCTGATCCGTAAAATTGATTTGAATGCCGGTCAAGTAAGCACTGTCGCTGGAGACGGTTCCCAAGGGACCAGAGACGGACAAGTGATGACCGCACAATTCAATAATCCTTATGGGATTTCGGTGGCTGACAATGGCCAGTTGGTCGTAGCCGATCTATCCAACCACAAAATCCGCCTGATCCAAGGAGAGAATGTGATCACCATTGCAGGTTCTGTTGCTGGTTTTCTGGACGGTGTGGGCGTAACGTCCCAATTTTATAATCCGACTGATGTAACCTATCATGATGGCGTGATTTACGTCGCTGATCTGGGGAACCACAGGGTACGTAAGATTGAATCGGAATAAGCTAAAAAACCGATTTTAAAATAAAAATTGGTGGTAAACCGTCATTGCTAGTTGAGTCATAGGGTAACCTTGTTTCCCGTATAACAGGATTGTTTCACTTCGATTTCATTACATGAGCAATGACGGTTTCTTTTTATTAAATATTTTTAAAACCTCGTTTTATGTTTTTGTAGTGAAGGCTGAAAGTGCAAGAAAATCAATGAGTTTAGAGGTGTTGGCGTAGCATGGCTACGGACCTGTCCAGCTGCTACAAAGAAGCAACCTCAAAGCTTAGTAGCAGGCTTTAATGCCATTTCAGGAAGGAACTTATAGACTAAAGCATATTGCGGGTTACCCCCACGAAAACACTAACATCCATCTAGATATACTAAATCATGAGAAGAATATACAGTACCATTAAACTCATTTTTCTTATTGGGATCCCATTGGTATCCATGTTATCATGTAGCACATTTGATGACCCCGAGGGCTTGATCGCTGAAAAAGAAGTTCCTTCATTATCAACTCAAAGTACTTGTCAATATAACATTACACAAATACTCAAGGAAAACACGAATCTAATCGATTCTGTAGTTGATGAGTCACAGAGAATGGTAGCTACAGGTGTAGTGGAAACTATCATCAGGTATGTCGATCCTTCAGGAGATCCTATGCGTGTATTTTTCTTAGAGGTTGATCTCAACATACCAGGGCTGAACATGGAAGTGGGTACACCATTTAATCAACATGGATACGGCCTTCAAACCATTAAAAACCAAGCAGAAGAGGTGAATGCGACACATCATCAAGTCATCGCTGCTATTAACGGCGACTTTATTGATAACCAATATGAAACACTACCGAGACCTCCGCATGGGATTGTCCATAAAAATGGAGTAGTCATCAAGGATGTTTATACCCATACCGCTGAAAAGCCACAACAAGGACTTACCTTTTTTGGATTGGACAGAAACAAAGAGCCAATAATAGGAGGTAGAGATGATTATCAAGCAGCATCTGGTGAGCTTTTCAATGCGACAGGTGGGGGAGTGTTTTTGGTAAAGAATGGCCAGATACAAAGTCAAACCATACACTCCATTCATCCTAGGACGGGGATAGGATATAGAACTGACGGAACAGTGATTATGTTTGTAGTGGATGGACGCGATTCCAAATATAATACAGGATCCACAGGGATGAAATATACTGAAATGGCCAGTGTGTTTTATGCCTTGGGTGCAGAAAATGCCATTAATTTAGATGGAGGAGGTTCTTCCACCTTTGTGACGCAAACTTACGGAATCAATGAATTATTAGTAAGAAATTTACCTGGGAACCCCAATAATTCCCACCGAGAATTGGTCAATTCTTGGTTAGTGTATAGGTGTCTTTATGAGACAGAAACCATTGCAGGTACCGGAATAGCGGGGTTTCAAAACGGCTCCAGTAGCACTGCAAAGTTTGATAATCCTGAAGGTATAGCTATAGATCAACAAGGGAATATTTTCGTAGCCGATCGCGACAATAATGTGATAAGAAAAATAAGCTCCTCAGGGGATGTCTCAACATTTGCTGGGACAGGGATAGCTGGTTTTACCGACGGGGTAGCTGGAGTTGCAAAATTTAACAGTCCTTGGAAAGTAGCTGTAGACAACCAAGGAAATGTAATAGTTGCGGATCGTGGTAATCATTCCATTAGGAAAATAACGCCTAATGGAACGGTAAGTACCTTGGCAGGAACAACGAACGGATATCAAGATGGAAGTGGTAATCAGGCAAAATTCGACCAGCCTACAGACGTAGCGGTATTACCTAATGGAAATATTGTGATAGCAGATAATAGAAATCATTGCATCCGGATGATTGATTCCTCAGTACAGGTTTCTACGATAGCGGGTACCGGAAATGGAGGGTATGTTGATGGAGCGGGTTCTCAAGCGCAATTTTACTATCCTTCAGGGATAGATACAGATCCTAACGGTAACCTATTTGTCGCAGATAGAAAAAACCATGCAATAAGGAAAATAGATAGCTATCATAATGTATCCACAGTTGCTGGAGGAAATGGAGAGGGAATTCAAAATGGAGGTATTGCTGTGGCGAAATTTGATGATCCTTATGGGGTTGCAGTGGGGCAAAATGGAAAGGTATTGGTGGCAGATTTGGACAATAATGTAATTAGGGAAATCAATGGAGATTATGTTAGTACTATCATAGGAAGCAATGGCGAGGGTTATATTGATGGTCCATCCACTGCCAGTAAAATGAATAGTCCAACTGATGTATTAGTAAATGGAGATGAGATAATTTTTGCGGATTACGGCAATCACCTCGTCAGAAAAGTAGTAAAGGATGAAGAATAGTTTGATGGGGTAATGGTCCATTGAAGTGTATCATTCCAAACACCTGTTTGCTGTTGCGTAACTAGGCTAGCTTGTAGAATAATTTATTGGGAAGTCCCGTTAAAATTTCCATCGAATTGCCGGTGGGTTTATTAAATGGATTTACTTTAGATTAAATATTTAACCCGTTTTCAAAAATGAACAGATAGCACTTCTAAACCCGATTATAGCATCAAAAGAAACCATTTACAAGGCCTTGATTTCCCAAGAGGGACTCTCCAAAGTTTGGCCCCTAAAGCTATCCGTGCGGGCCGAGGTGTAACATCTTTTTTACTAAAATGATTACTGCATAATGGGGACGTGTTTCTTGCACTAAAATAAAACCCTACTAAGTCAGTAGGGTTTATGTGTTTTTTGTTACTTTTGCGGGGAATTTATCCATTATTACTGCTGTCTTATTCAAATCATGTCAGAACTGTTTAATTCCCTAACCATTCCCTTCTTATTGGCCATGTTTTTAGCGGTCAATATGGGAGGAAGCGGTACTGCGCCGGCCTTTTCTGCAGCGTATGGAGCGAGTGTCATCCGACGAAGCTTGATTCCAGGGCTGTTTGGTATTATGGTACTTGCAGGCGCCTTGCTTGCGGGAAAGGAAGTTTCCCTGACTTTGGGAAAGGGGTTGCTAGATGCTGCTTTTTTTACTCCTGAGGCCACCTCCTTAATATTGTTGTCGATCAGCCTTTCCCTTTTGATTGCCAATTTATTGGGCGTTCCCCAGTCTACCAGTCAATCTACCGTACTGGCCATTGCAGGCGCGGCAAGTGCAATGGAGGTATTTGACAGCCATAAACTCTTTTATGTGATTTTGCCCACTTGGCTGATATTGCCGGTGGTGGCTTTTGGGCTGATGCTGGTGCTGAGCAAGTGGGTGTTGCCCATGGCGCAAAAGAAGATATTCACGTCCGATTACAAGCAGCTTTCGACCCATCCGCTACTGAAAGGGCTTTTGATTTTTTCATCCCTTTATGTGGCCTTTTCCATAGGAGCCAATAACGTGGCCAATGCTGCGGCACCGATCGCTTCCCTGACAGCCAATGAAATAGGGAAGGAGGCCATCGAAAATTTCTTGCCCATCATCATTCTGTCCGTGTTGATCGTGGCCCCTTGTTTTGCCATTGGGAGTTCATTAATGGGCCACAAAGTCACCAAGGCCACGGGAAAAGGCATTGTGGAGCCGACGCCATTCCATGCGACAGTGATTGCCTTGATTGTGGCCAGTTTGCTGATGTATGCTTCCATCATGCAGGGCATTCCCACTTCACTCGTACAGCTGAATGGTGCGGCGTTTATTGCACTGAGCATTAGTAAGGATGGCGCAAAGACGACTTTTCAAAAACCCACGGTCAGGAAGTTTTTTCTGGTATGGGCGGTGGCTCCGGTTTTTGCGTTTTTGGTCGCTTATGTGTTGACCTTGGTGTTTTTGGTTTAATTAATCCTTGACACAACGGATACTCAATACATGGCCATCTCGTGCTCCATCAGCGCTACCCATTCGGTAGATTGAGGAAATTTCTTCCGGTGATACTGAGAAGCCTTCAGATTGTATACTTCTCATTTTGAGAGAATCCTCTTTGGGAGACCACCACCAGGCAGCGAACGAAAAAGCATTCCAACGAAGTCCTTCGCCTGTTTCGTCAATGTCATAGATCCAGCGGCCATTTGGGTAAGCTGTAAATCCCGTGGAATTGGTGATATTCAATTCAGGAGGTACTTCACCATAGATGTCAGGCCAATCCAGTGCCATGAGTTGGTCGGCTGCTTCTTGGTCATAGCCTCTTCTGCGGCTATAGAGGTCAGACTCGGGTATACCTAGGTAGCGCTCAAGTTCCATCCAGTCTTCATCGGTCGATACATGCCAATTGCAGGGGCAAATATTCTTCTCATTCCTTGCTACTTCTTGATTGTAGTAATAATTGTTTTCTGAGGTGTATCTATCCGCTTTTATGAAAGCATAATCAGGCTGTTCGTTAAAGCCATAGGGCATGGTAATGCCAGGGGGCATAAATGTTTCCAAAGGCGTGCCGTCACAATAGGTAACTGCACGGAGATTTTCTGCCATCCAGTACTGATTGCCGATTTTTACCACTTCATAGACATTGCCATCCGCATCGGTCACACTAGTGATTTCTTCTTCTCCACCGATCTCAAAGTATTCCTCATGGTACTCAAATGGCCCGATTGCCAGTTCAATAAAGTTAACCGTTCCTTGACTTTCAGTCAGTTTGAGGTAGTGGTGGTAGTGGTTGTAGGGCGATATGGCCAGTTCCTTCTGCAGGGCTTGCCCGTTGAAGTTTTCATAGATGGTCAGGGTGGGAGCTTGGGCTGCTTTGACGTACAGGTAAAGGATCATGTCATGTTCACAAACAACTAACTCGTGTGTTCCATCCAAGTTGGCGGATTGGACAAATTCCTTCTTCACCGTCACCAGACCATATTCTGTACTGCCTTGCAGGCTGATGTCCAGACTGGTATCGTCCAAGGTAAATTCCCCCGAAATGGTAAAGGGCAAGAAGGTCTCAAAATCGCCGCCTTCCACTTCGGAGAACACCGAGTATTCCCCAAAGGGTAGCTGAATCTGATAGGCTTCGGTGAAGTCATTGGGATTGTATTCCAGTGTGTATTCCTGTCCAGTGGCCTTGTTGGTGATGAGCAGCGTGGCCGATTCGGCAAAGATATGCTTCCATTCTGATTCGGCGGCTGTTCGGCCATATGGCGAGACATTCCCAAAGTGCTCAAAAGTGACCTTGGAGAAGCTCACCGTTCCCATTTTAGGTTCTTCCATGCTTTCCTGCACACAGCTGGTGGAGAGGAATATGCAGAGGGTAAAAAGGGATAAGTAGTTTTTCATGATGAGGTTGGTTATGTTGAGGGATTTGTTATTGGTTTTTGACACAGCGCACGGGGAAGTAGGAAATTGTGTGACGATGCATTGAACGAATAATTTTGTATTTCCCATAGCCATAGCCGTAATAATTTAAACCCTTAAAATCTACGGCTCTAAACAGTGGTTTTTCAGGGCTATTGGCCCACCAATAAGCAAAAAAGTCATCAAGGTAAAAGGTTCGGATATCATCTGTTGGACTGTCGACCTCCATGTAACTGGAAGGGCTGGCATTAAAACCGGTCCGACTAGAAATTTCCCGTAATTCCAATTCGGGAAAGTGCTCGTTTAAGTTGGCGTC
Organism: Echinicola vietnamensis DSM 17526; assembly: GCF_000325705.1. Lineage (NCBI taxonomy): Bacteria > Pseudomonadati > Bacteroidota > Cytophagia > Cytophagales > Cyclobacteriaceae > Echinicola > Echinicola vietnamensis. The sequence continues at coordinate 4,139,864 of NC_019904.1, forward strand.
TTTCAGTCGCTCGCCTGCCAATACATCTGCACCTCTTGATGTCGATAGCAATGATCTTTCTGATATTCCAAGATGTCTTTCCAAGGTCATCCAATCCGCATCGGTACTGACGTGCCAATCACAGGGACAGATGTTTTCGTCCGATGTAACAGCTTCATAGTTGTAGTAATAAATATCTTTTCCCGTTTCCGGCCGTTGTTTTATGACAGCCATGGGGAAGGTGGTATATCCTTCATCCGGATTTTCGGATAGGATTTTTGGATATGGGAAGGTTTCCAGTGTGTCACCATTACAATAAATGGAGTTTCTTAAGTTTTCGGCCATCCAATATTGACCTCCGATTTTGACTACTTCATAGACATTCCCTTCCGCATCAGTGACATTGGGGATGTCCCCGCCGTCCGCTATTTCAATGTACCTTTCGTAATATTCAAATGGGCCAATGATAAGTTCGACAAAACTTACCACGCCTTGAATTTCGGTCAGCTTCAGCTGATAGTGATAGTGGCTATGTTCTGCAATGTCCAGCTGGGCTTTTAGCGCTTGGCCGTTGAAGACTTCATAGATGGTAAGGAGCGGACTCAGCCCGCTTTTCGCATAAATGTACAATACCTTGCCATTGCTTCCGGGAATGAGTTCATTGACTTGGTTTAGGTTGGCGGAGGACGCAAATTCCTTTTCTACACTGACCAGCCCATATTCAGTTGTTCCATGCAATGTATGGTCGATCCTATTGGCATCCAGGCTGAATTCTCCCTCTATTACGAAAGGAAGAAAATATTCAAAATCCCCGCCTTCCACTTCACTGAAAATGGTATAATCACCATAAGGCAATTCGATTTGGTATGGATACGAAAAATCGTTGGGATCGTACTCCAGCGTGTATTCCTGTCCGGTGGCCTTGTTGGTAATGAGCAGCGTGGCGGATTCGGCGAAGATATGCTTCCATTCTGATTCGGCGGCTGTTCGGCCGTTTGGGGACATATTCCCAAAGTGCTCAAAAGTGACTTTGGAAAAGCTCACCGTGCCCATTTTGGGTTCTTCGATGCTTTCCTGCACGCAGCCTGATAGGAAAAGATATATAAGCAGCAGGTAGGAGTAAGTGGCTTTATTCATGACAAAGTAGGTTTTGAGTTTCTTGAAAAATAATTAGGTTAAAGTTACTCATTTTAGAATCTTTAATCATTAAAGAGGTTTTTAATGTATATAAAATACTTAAATTAATGTTTATTTATGTTATAATCGTAAAGATTTGCGTTAACTGCTTTTTCATCAGTGTGTTGGGGGGATGAGTGGGTAATAAATGTATGTTGGGGCTGTGAATGACCATTTTTGTAACGAAAAGGGTATGAATCAGCGGCAATTTTGATATCTTGATCCTGATATGAAAAAAAGACCCAGCACGATAACCGACATTGCCAAAGCCTTAAATATTGCCGCTTCTACCGTATCCCGTGCCTTGCACGACAGTCCGTCTATCAGTAAAGGGACCAAACAAGCGGTCATGAAAATGGCCAAGCAAATGGATTACCAACCTAACATGTTGGCGGTTAGCTTGCTGAGTAAAAGGACCAAGACCATCGGGGTGATCGTCCCTGAAATTACCAGTTACTTTTTTTCGACCGTAATCAGTGGCGTGCAGGATATGGTCAATGAGGCGGGCTATAAGCTGGTAATCTGTCAGTCCAATGAATCCTTTGAAGAGGAGCAGAAGCTGATGGAGACCCTTGCATTGAACAGGGTGGATGGTTTTTTGATTTCTCCAGCTTCCAAAACCATGAAATTTGCCCATCTTGAACGGCTGAGGGCTTCGGGTATTCCCATCGTGGTTTTTGACAGGGATTGTCCAGGGTTTGATGCTGACAGGGTGTTGGTGGATGATTTTGACGGGGCCTTCCAAGCGGTAGAATACTTGATCAAGACGGGGTGCCGACGTATTGCTCACATTGCAGGCCCTAAAAACCTTACGACCTGCCAACACCGGATGGAAGGATATACCAAGGCCTTGCAGCAGCACCATATTCCAATGGAAGATAGCTTGATCGAATGGGTGGATGGTTTTACTTCGGAAGATGGAGAAGAAGCCACCAGAAAGTTATTGGACCAATCCCCACTGCCAGATGCTATATTTGCCATTAACGATGCGGTGGCGATCGGAGCAATGGCCATCATTAGGGAAAGGGGCTTGAGGATGCCCGAAGATATTTCAGTGGTAGGATTTGATGATGAGCCTTACAGTAAATACTTCCATCCATCCTTGACTTCCGTATGGCAGCCGGTTTATGAGTTGGGAATGCTTTCTTCCAGGATATTGATGAACCATTTGGCTGCTGATCAGGAGATAGACCAGTATCGCTATGAACTGCTCAAGCCTGAACTGATCGTCCGAAATTCTTCCAGGCCGTTATAAATCAAGGATCAAGCCCCTTTTCCAAGGGATGAATGTTGACATGTTCCTATGAAAGAATCCTTCACACCGTTAATGTGCACCTTTTTTCTACTCTTTTAATGCTAAATGATAGGAGTTAAAGGGCTTCGACCGTGCCTTGTTTTAAATCAATCCTAAAATGGTCAGAGGGTATATCATTGGTCATGGCCATAAATATACCGGAAAAATTCACCATGAAATGACCAAAATCCTCTTGTTGATCTGGCGTTAATTTCGCTACAGATTCCATCAAAAAATACATGGCTTCCCATTGTGCTTTTTCGATGTCCTTTTGGGCCAATTGATCTCCATTTTTAACAAAATAGAATGTTGTAATCAAGTCAAGCCCATCCATATTGGCCAAAGTGGCAGGGGTGATGCTTTTGCCTTTTAGCTGTCGCTTGAATTGTTTAAGAAACGGGACGGGGATGGCTTTATGGACCAAAAACTCCTGGCGTACATTGCTGTTCTCAAGGGATGCCCAATAGGCTAATTCCAAGCCATTGAGGGATAATAATTGCTTTGCATGGTCCTCTGGCCAATCACTTGGAATAAACCTCAACCGTACCAATTCGCTAAGGTGGTGACTGGTGTATTCCAGGTAATTGGAGGCATCCAAAATGCCCTTTTTCCAAATGTTTTGGGCTTGCTGACCTTCCAAATATTCGTGTTCCTGTAAGTACAGCGGGAAGAATTCTCCCATTTGCTCAACCTCTCTAAGGCGCTGCGTTTCCACTTCTATTGCCTTGTCTTGACCAAAAGTCAAAACCTTAAATGCAGGAGGGTAAGCAGCCAGCGAAGGAACTTGGATATTGACCAGGGTGTTTCCACTTTCCGTCGTAAAAATTCCCGTATCGTTCAGGTGCATATGTCCGGCCACATGCACTTTGATGCCTGCATTGGCATAAGCAGCAGCTATTTCCGGCCGGGGACTGCGGGCAAGTTGGAACTTGGAAGGGCCAAAAGTGCGCTTCAGGAGTTCATCGCTCCCAGCATTAAATTCCACTAGCGGATAATGGCTAAAGGATACCAAGGTTTTTCCCCTTCTTTCTGCCTCTTCGGCGATTTTCTTGATCCATTCCAATTGGTGGCTTTTATAATCCTTTGCGAGGTTGAAACCTACACTGGACCCTTTAAAGGTTTTGGTGCCGCTAACGGGAAAATAGACATTGGCATCGATTCCCAAGAGCCAAATGCCCTCAACAGGTTCGACCAGATAGCTGAGATCTGGAAGGGAGTCGGTCGAGGAGCTTTTAAAATACCGCTTGGCCAAAGCAGCGTTTTCGTGTGCCTTTTGGAAACGATATCCTTCATAATCCAGCGGTTCAAATGGATGTGTCCAAAAAAGATCCTTTTCAGAAGGATAAAACCCAAAATCTCCCAACTGCTCCAAAATGTCCTCATATCCTCCATAGGCGATTTGTTCAGAGATGGCTATGGGTAAGTCCGCAGGGAGGTCAGCCTTTAGGAAGCTGCTGTCACTCACCAATGCCTGAGGTCTTCCCTCAGGACCCATAAAGTCAAATTTCCCTCCAGGACTTCTGGTAACAGTGACGGGATCATGATTTCCAGTCGTCAGGTAAAATCGAAGGTCATATGCCGCTGCAAATTGAGCTAAAATGCGCTGCAAGGCCTCAAGGTTCATCGGCTGGCCATCATCCGTAAAGTCACCTGGGAGTACGACTACTTTGATGCCTTGGTCTACTACTTTTTGAAGGGCTTCGTGAAAGGCAAAATAGTTTTCATTAAAGAGCCGGGTAGAATTGATTTGGGCTTTCATGGTCCGGATGGTAGCATATTGGGATGTCTTTGGGTTCCATATCCCTTTAAAATCCGAATCATGAAGGTCTGCATATACAACTTGTAAATGCACATCGGCCAGAAAAGCTACCTGATGGCGATCCGCTTTCTGGCCGAAGGCTTGATTCGTCCACAATGGGGCGAACATTAAAATGGTTAAAAAAATATAGGAATGAAAAGCAGCTTTTCTACAAAATAAGAAAGAATGCATAAATGATGGATAGTAGGATCAGTGGTTTCAAAATACATCTGCATCTAAAAAGCAGCTGCTTCATACATTTTGTTGAGTAAATTTAATGATTTTTTGACTAATTTTTACATGACATTTGTGATAAAATAAGGATACTGTGCAAACCTTTGCATGGGAATAAAGGGGATTAAATTTTTTAATTCTTGTAAATAATTGGATAATTGAATAAGCAACCAAAAGGGCATTTTGTAAAACCATTTTACCAAGGGCTGTGGCCAGTTTAGCGGTGATCTTCGGTTTACCGTTCACGTATGCGTTGACCCAAAGCTGAACATTCGTACTACTGGTGAGATAGCCACGTCAACAGCAAAATACCCCTTTTACTTTAACCATCACACATACCCAAAATCACCTATGAACATTACGATTTTAACTTTTATTGCCTTTACACTTTTAGTGGCCGTATATGCTTGGTTGAAGACACGAAAGGAGAATTTGGATTCAGAAGATGGATACTTTTTAGGGGGAAGAAGTTTGACAGGTGTAGTCATTGCCGGTTCCATGATCATGACCAATATTTCCACCGAGCATTTGGTAGGCATGAACGGTTCTTCCTATAAAAATGGTTTTGTGATCGTGGCTTGGGAGGTGACGTCTGCCTTGGCTTTGATTGTGGCAGCTGTGTATTTTGTGCCGCGTTACCTGAAGATGGGCTTGACCACTGTTCCCCAATATTTGGAAAATCGGTTTGATGCCGGCACTAGGTCATTGGTGGCCTTTTTTCTGTTGATTTCCTTTGCCGTCACCTTATTGCCTATTGTGCTGTATACCGGAGCAATCAATTTGGAAAGCCTTTTTAATATTTCTGATACTTTGAACATTAGTCAGGAACAAGGACTTTGGTATACGGTCTTGGCAGTGGGAGGGATCGGCTCTATTTATGCCATATTCGGGGGATTGAAAGCAGTGGCCGTCTCAGACACCATCAATGGCTATGGGCTGCTTTTGGCAGGCTTGATGGTGCCCGTCATTGCGCTGTTTATGATTGGTGATAACAATCCCCTTTTGGGATTGGAAAGGGTCTTTGAAAACAGCCCTGAAAAATTCAATGTAGTAGGAGGGAAAGATTCCGTTTTGCCTTTCAGCACTCTTTTTACAGGCTTGATCATCAATCAACTTTATTTTTGGTGCATGAACCAGACCATTATCCAGCGTGCTTTGGGGGCGAAAAACCTGAAAGAAGCCCAAAAGGGCTTGCTTTATACGGGAGCACTGAAGCTGTTGGTTCCTTTTATCATTGTTTTGCCTGGGGTCATTGGGTTTTACTTTTTTGGCGATCGCTTGTACGAAAATCAAGATATGGTATATCCTGAATTGGTCAAAAAGGTCCTGCCAGTAGGCTTGACCGGGGTGTTTGCGGCGGTGATCATGGGAGCAGTCCTGAGTACTTTCAACAGCGTCCTTAACAGTGCATCGACCATATTTAGCATTGATATTTACAAGCGATTGATAAGGCCTGGAGCCAGTGCAGGGCAGTTGGTAAAAGCGGGAAAATTATCGGCTACCATTTTGGCGATTACCTCCATGGTGGCAGCTCCCATGGTGGCCAATGCCCCTGAGGGGCTTTTTCAGCTCTTGCAGCAGCTTAACGGGATTTTCTTCATTCCGATCGCTTCTATCATGCTGGCCGGGTTTTTTACCAAATGGGTGAGCCCATTGGCGGCCAAGGTAGCCTTGGTGACTGGGTTGACGTTTTATGTGCTGACGACATTTGTGTTTGATATTGGGATCCATTTTGTTCATATATGGGGCATTGAATTTGTGTTGAATGTACTGATCATGTATGTCGTTTCCGTGGCGTGGCCAATGGCAAAGCCGACTGAAAAAACGCTGATAAGCGCAAAGATCAACACGGATAAATGGAAGTACGCTTCACTGGTTTCAATCATCCTAGTGATCATTACGGTGGTCATTTACATGCTGCTGGGTAATATTTAATCAAAGATCATTGAGTTTTCGAAGACTGTATAGAGCCAACCGGACAGATGCTGTGGAAAGGATTTTTCCCTATTGAACATTAATACCTGAGCGTATTGCTTCTTGCAATGCTCCTCTTGCAAGAAGCAAGCGACTTTTGAGAAAGAAATGAAGTCGGCTATCCATTTGCAGTCATTCTGCATTTGCCTATTCGGGTATGCAAATAAAAATACTGGACGAGCTGACTATTGATTTTTATAGTTGTTATTAATGCTATTATTCTACTGATAAGCAAGCTGTTTGGCGTCATTCGTTAGCATTTTTATAATTTTCATTCGATAAAAATTTTACATCCATTTGGTGCAAACGTTTGCATATTATGTTTTGGAACTGTTGAAGCAACACTTTTACTTTGAGGAATGTCATATCTGAAATATTATATGGTTAATTCACCCGTATCCAATGTAATATAAACCTTAGTGACATAACTAAAAGTCATCATTTTCAATAAACCAAAATAATAACCCTATGAAACACATTTTCCCCAAAAAGCCATGGAAATGGACCACTTTGGACCACAAGGTCCAAATGCAATGGAAGGTCCCTTTATCCATCATGTATGCAGTGATCATTCTTTTAAGCATTCACGTGCCTCAGGCAGTACTTGCACAAACTGCTGAAATTAGCGGAACCGTTATTTCTGGCGAAGACCAGCAGCCAATTCCTGGTGCCACTGTACTCGTCAAAGGCTCTGGCACAGGAACCGTCACCGATTTGGACGGTAATTTTACGGTCAAGGTAAACGAGCCGGCCACGGCGGTATTATCGATCTCATTTGTAGGCTACGTTACCCAAGAAATTTCCGTTAATAATCAAAGCACTATTCAGGTCGAATTGGATCCGGATGTGTCCCAGCTTGATGAAGTAGTGGTGGTAGGATATGGCGAGACCAAACGGAAAGACCTCACCGGTTCGGTCGTTTCCATGGATTCCAAAAACATCCAGGAGGCCAATAAGGTGAATGCCTTTCAAGCCCTCCAAGGGCAGGTAGCCGGTGTCAATATCCAAGCGGCAGATAATAAACCGGGAGGAGGATTCAATGTCCGAATTCGTGGATCAAACACCATCAACGCCAATGAAACCGTGGAACAAGGCGGATTTAATCCAGGCCAAAACCCACTTTTCGTTGTAGACGGGATTTTTGTCAATGACATTTCATTTCTGAATCCGGCTGATATTGAGCGAATGGATGTCCTCAAGGATGCTTCTGCTACTGCCATTTATGGGTCCAGAGGAAGTAACGGTGTGGTGATCATCGAGACGAAGAAGGGCAGTGAAGGTAAAATGACCGTTCAATACGACAACTATATTGGGGTAAAGGAGGCTTATAATTTACCCGATATGCTCCAAGGAGAGGAGTTTGTCCAGTATTTTAGAGATGCGGTGGTCGGTAATTTTTATGCTTCAGGCGACTTTAGTGTAAATGCCGGTGATGTCAATCTTTCCGACTACATGCGGCCAAATGAATTGGAAAATGTGGCCAATGGAGATTATGTCAATTGGATTGACCTGATCCAGCATAATGGGATGCAACAAAACCATACCCTGAGCCTTAATGGAGGAAATGACAAGACGGTATATGGGATTGGCGTGGCCTATACCCAAGATGAGGGGACCTTTGAAGGGGAAGACTATGAGCGCTACACCATCAGGGGCAATTTGAGCAGTAAACTTTCCGACCTGTTTTCTGTGGCATTTAACAATTACGCGTCCTTTGCCATCAGAAATGAAGGCAGTAGGGAAGGTCTTCGAAGTGCCTACCGGTTAAGGCCGACGGGCACTCCCTTTGACGAAAATGGTGATCCGCAGTTTTTCCCTTTGCAAGGAGAAACCTTCATTACCAATCCGCTATTCGAGCCGGACAACATCACCCGGGAGACCAGGACCCTCAATTACTTGAGTAACCTTTCGCTGTCTTTTACGCCAGTAGAAAACCTAAAGATCAGTTCCAATTTCTCTCCGAACATTGAATTCAGTAGGTATGGTGAGTACCGTGGAAGGTATGCCAAATCCACCAGTGGCCAGCAAGGAAATACCCGTGCTGAGGTCAACAACCGCAACCGGATTTCCTACACTTGGGATAACATCGTCAATTATAACCTCGAGTTTGGTAGTGATCACCGCTTGAATACCACCTTTGTGTATTCCCTGTTTATGGATCGCTATGAAAACTATCTGATGCAACGTCGGAATTATGGCACAGATGAATTCCTGTTTTACAATATCGATGCGGGTTCCGATCTTCGAACGGCAGATGGTGGCTTTTCCAAGCAAACCTTGGAATCCTATACTGCACGGGTAAATTATGCTTTTAAGGATAAATACCTGTTGACCCTTACTGGCCGCTATGATGGTTCATCCATCCTTGCGGAGCAAAATAAATGGGCCTTTTTCCCTTCGGCAGCTTTTGCTTGGCGGATCATTGATGAAGGGTTTATGCAGGACCAAAACTTCATAGCTGATCTAAAGCTTCGTCTGAGCTATGGCGAAACGGGCAATAATGGCACGGGAGGAGGCCTGGTACCATTGGGATCCCTCTCGCTGATTGGCAATAATTTCACCAATATTGGGGATCAAGTTACCCAGACGGCCTATGTCACCAACTTGGCCAACCAAGACCTGACTTGGGAAAAAACCAAGGAATTTAATTTTGGATTGGACTTTGGTTTCTTTAACAATCGTTTGTACGGGTCTTTGGATATCTATCATCGTAAAAATACGGGTATTATTTTTTTTAGACCGATCTCGACCGTTTCAGGTTTCTCGGGCGTGTTCCAAAATGTGGGTGAAGCAGAAAACAAGGGAATTGAACTTGGTTTAAACTCCGTGAATATCCATACAGGGGATTTTAAATGGACCACTTCCCTAAATTTTGCCAAGAACAATAATAAGATTACCAAACTTTATGGGGACCTGGACCAAATTCTTTTTGGGGTGCAGGCTGGTTCTTATGTGCACAAAGTCGGTGAGCCTGTGGGATCCATCTATTCTTATGTTTTTGATGGTATTTGGCAGTTGGATGAAGCGGATGAAGCCCAAAGTTACGGTCAGCAGCCTGGACAAGTGCGGGTAAGGGACCTGAACGATGATGGATCCATTGATGCAGATGATCGTACCGTAATTGGCTCCAATATGCCAAAATGGAGTGGGGGCATTGCCAACACCTTTAATTACAAAAATTGGGATTTCACCTTTTTTGTCAGGACCAACCAAGGCGCGGTATCGGCCAGTTATTTCCATATATCACATTCTGGTGGATTTGATTCCACGCCAGCCCGGTTCAATAGCCTTCAAACCAACTATTGGACACCGGATAATCCGTCAAATGAATGGTTCCAGCCCAGCAATAATGGACCTTTTTCGGAACCGCTTACTTATCACGATGTATCCTTCGTAAAGGTGGGCTACATCACCTTGGGGTATAATTTTAAGCAACCCGTGCTGGATGCCCTCAAAATCCAAAACTTGAGGCTCTACTTTACGGCTCAGAATCCATTTACCTTCACCAATTATGAAGGATGGGATCCTGAAAATGCTGCCAGAAACAGCTGGGGATCGGCTTATATGTCCCGGATATTTATGGGAGGAATCAACGTTAAATTTTAAATGGAAAGGATCATGAAAAATCATATCATAATAGTCATAAGTATCATTGGAATAATGGGCTTGGCTTCTTGCTCCGATTTTTTGGAAGAAGAAAACAGGAATTACCTGTCCGATGAGATTCTACTGAGTGATCCTACTGCTTTGGATCAAATGGTGGCCAATGCCTACGATAAACTTCGACTGGCCACTACCTTTTACGACCTAGACCATCAAGGGACGGATATTTTTACGAGAAGGGATATCATAGCGGGAATCAGTGAGCTGAACGATTACGTGAATTTACGACCCGTAAACGGATCACTGCAGACCTACTGGACCAATTATTACAATGTAATTTCTGCAGCCAATATTGCCATCAGCAGGGCCGACCAAGTGCAGGGGTTAAGTGATGCGGATCGCGCCATAGGAGTTGGCGAGGCTAAGTTTTTGCGGGCTTTTGCCTATTTTCACTTGGTGGAAAACTTTGGCGGGGTACCGTTGGTGCTTGAAGAAGTAAAGACCGCTCAAACGGATTTTACTCGGGCAAGCGAAGCTGAAGTTTACGATCAGATTTTAAGCGATTTGGAGGATGCCTTGGATGGGGTAGCAGAAACTCCAGCCCGCTATGGAAAAGTGTCCAAGGACGCTGTGCGCCATTTAACGGCCAAGGTGTTGTTGACAAGGGGCTATAGAGCGTTTGGTAACGACAGCGACTTTACGGAAGCGGCGGCTTTGGCAGAAACGGTGATTGAGAACCATCCTTTGGTGGATGACTTTGCTTCCTTGGTATCCATCGAAAACCAGCGGAATGAAGAGGTTATCTTTTCCTTGCTTTATGGTGACAATCCTGTTTCGAGGGGAGTCGGTAACTTCCGCCATTTGCTTTTCAAGTTTGTGTATGATGTATATCCGGGGCAGACCCGTTCGACCCTTTATCACAGAGGGCTGGGAAGGGCTCCTACACCTTATTTCTTCGGTTTGTTCGAGGATGGAGATGAAAGGGAATCTGCGACGATCCGCAGGCTGATGATTGCAGAGGTGAACGGTCCAGATGGTATCATTCAACAAGGCGATACCAGTATCTATTTTCCGAAGACGGCGTGGGCAGCATCGGTCATCAACAGTAAAGATTATGTGGTTTTCAATCCGGACGAATATTTCACCCCGGACGGTTTGACCCAAGTTCATTTTCCAATGTTCAAGAAATTTGATGATCCCGGAGTGGCTTATACCAACCCAGGTATCAATCCTGATGGGGAGCGGGACGCTGTTCTGATCCGGTCGGGAGAGACCAGGTTGATTGCTGCAGAAGCCTACCTTCAGGCTGGAGATGCCGGCAAAGCAGCCGCACATGTCAATGCACTTCGCCAACGGGCCGGGCTGGATAGGATGGTGGACGCAGGAAACATTGATCTTGATGTGATTTTGGATGAAAGTGCCATCGAAATGGCTGGTGAAATCAGCCGATGGATGGACCTAAAGCGGACGGGTAAATTGCAAGAAAGGGTGCTGGCACATAATCCGCATGCTGCGCTAAACAATGCCATTAAGCCTTTTCACAGCCTTCGTCCTATCCCGCAAAGCGAAGTGGATGTAACCGGAAACAGTATTACACAAAATGACGGATATTAATTGTTAGGGGTTTAATTGTAGGAGGCTGTCTCATAAATAAATAATCCGTCATCACGAGCGGAGTGAAGTGATCTCGATGAGCTTTCATTGCACGTATGACGAGATTGCTTCTTCCGATATCCATCGGAATCGCAATGACGAGGACTTATGAGACAGCCTCCTTTAAAATGAACCTCAAGGCAAATGAATCATGCAGGTAGTATTAAAAAGTTTTATTTTAATTTGAGCGTGCCACATCACATTCAGCTCATAACGGTGGCCTTTCCTCTAAAATGTTTTATACTGCCCAATAACCTTATGGAATTTATGAAAAAAATCAATCGAAGTACTTTTCTAAAGCAAACGTTTGGACTCGGCTCAGCTTTGTACCTTATGCCAACACTTGGTTTTTCCCTACCAGAAAAACCCAGGTACAGCGGACAGGGGCAATTGTGGCAGGACATGGTCAAAGCGAACGACCAACATATTCAGCAGCTATTGGAAAAGGGAGACGAGGCTAATAAGCATGGCGGGCGTAGCTTTGGGTATAATTTTGCCATGCTGGCTTCTGCCTATTGCTGTGCTGACGCTAGGTTTTACGAAGATCCGAGAGTTATCACATTACTGGATTATACCGCGGATAAACTGATTGAAAACCAGCGTCCTGATGGTACCATCAATGCAGGCAACTTGGAATCTCCACCTGACACGGCTTTTATCATGGAGCCGCTATGTGCCGGTGTTTTTATCCTAAGCCAACAGTCCGATGCTAAATTGGATGGCGTAAAAGCTAAAATCAAAGGGTTTGTCCTCAAAACTGGCGAGGCTTTGGTCGTGGGCGGGATTCATACGCCTAACCACCGATGGGTAGTGTGCCATGCCTTGGCGCGCATCAATCAACTCTATCCCGACCCAAAGTATGTCGAAAGAATAGATGAATGGCTTAGCGAAGGTATTTATATGGATCAGGATGGACATTATCCGGAGCGAAGCATGAATTATTCTGATGTCGAGAATAATGCTTTTATCGCCATGGGAAGGCTTTTGGATCGTCCGGAGCTGTATGCAGCGCCAAGGAAAAGTTTGGAAATGACTTATTATTATATGGAGCCAAACGGGGACTTGGTTACTACGGACAGCAGACGCCAGGACCAATATTCGCACCGTAGTATTGTGGTGCAGTACTTGCATTACCGCTATTTGGCCAATTACGATCAAAACGGCCGCTTTGCCAAAATTTGTCAGCTTATTGAAGGTTTTCCAGGGTTTGATCGGATAGTGGTGGAAGAAGCCCTGTTTCATTTCATGGAAGATGAGCAGCTTCGGAAAGAGCTTCCAGTAGGGGAGGCTGTTCCCGTAAATTTTGAGAAGCTGTTTACGACCAGCAGTTTGGCTAGAATCAGGCGTGAAAACACCACGGCAACCATTTTTGGCGGTGTGGATTGGCCGTTGATCATCGCCTCTGGAAGATCCGTCAGCCCAAATTTTTTCAGTTACCGAAAAGGCAAGGCCATTCTTTGGTATATGCGGATGTCCTCCAGCTTTTTTAGCATGGGCCATTTTAGAAGCCATGGGCTTACCAAAGAAGATGGCAAATACATGCTCTATCAAAAATTGGAGGCACCTTATTACCAACCGTTGCCCAAAGCCTTGCGAAAAGAAGATGGGGATTACGAGCTCACTCCCAGTGTAGACGGTCGGTTTTGGAGCAAAATGGCCTTTGATAAACGGCCCGTAAGTAATGTGAAAACCTTGGAAAGCCGCGTGACCATTGAAGAATCCAACGGAACGGTCGAACTCCTTATTGACGTATCCGGACTGGAAGGGGTGAAGGTTACGGTGGAGATGTGTTTTGATCAAGGTGGCCGCTTAAAGGGAGTGGATAAAGCCACTCAAGGTGAAGACAATTTCTTCCTGGCAGATGGTCAAGGAGTTTATGAGAAAGACGGGGATCAAATCACTTTTGGCCCAGGGTCAAAAGCTCACGAACGGATCAGTCGATTGGATGGAGAGCAGTACAGTGTTCATTTTGGATCCTTACGGACAGCAGGCAACCATGTTTACATTACAGGCATAACACCCTTTACCCATAAATTGACTTTCCAATGATTCCATCCCTCAGGACATGTCGGATAATTTTTCTTGGGCTTTCAGCAGTCATGCTGGCAGCTTGTCAAGAGAACGTTTCGTATGACAGCACGCTTACCATCCGTAATACCAGTGACATCGACTTGACCGAAAAGCCCATTCGGATCCCGAAGGCGCAACTGGAAACGGGCTATAGAGACGAGCAATACCCGGTTTTGACTACCGGTCAAAACGATACTGTTCCCAGCCAATTGGTAGATGTGGATGGCGATGGAAATTGGGACGAGCTGTTCTTCTTGCTGGATGTGGAAAAATCTTCCTCGACGTCAATTGGTTTGAATTGGGTGGAGCACCATAGAAATTGGCCAGAGAGAACCTATGTAAGGTTTGGGGTTCGGCCATCGGAATCGGATACGGTTCGTCCTGCCATAAAGGACACCTTTTACCCAAAGGAATTGCCCGGTGTCATGGGCTATCAGCCTTATCAAACCGATGGGCCATCATGGGAAAACGACAAAGTTGGATTTCGCCATTATTTGGACGGCCGTAATTCCAAGGATGTTTTCGGCAAAAAGGTCAGTACCATGTCACCGAGAAATGTAGGAATCAATGCCTCAGGGGTAACGGAAGATAATTATCATGTGATGGAGGATTGGGGGCGCGATATCCTTTCGGTGGGCACATCGGTAGGGATTGGTGGCTATTCGCTCATGATAGAAGAGCAATTGGTACGGCTGGGCGTCACCCAGCGGGACAGTGCCAATAATGTGGCGGCCACGACTTTTGAAGTGGTGGAAAGTGGCCCCTTGATTTCATTGATGAAATATGATTATCAGGATTGGACACCCGAGGAAACGGGGAGAACTTATCAGGTAAAAGAGACCACGGAGATTTGGCCTGGCATGTATGGTTATTTTAACTCGGTTACGTTTGAAAACCTGCAAGGTGATGAAACGGGTGTGATTGGCCTTGTTAATATTCATACAGATAAGGTCGTACAGGAGTTTGAAAAGGGAGGATTTACCGTGCTTTATACCCATGACAGGCAAACTTATGACAAGGAATGGTATTTGGGACTGGCCCTGATCATTCCCACAGCAGTTTATGAGGGCTGGATCGAAGCACCCCATACTGGGCAGCTCACCGATAGTTTTTTAGCCAAAGTAAAGGTCGAAGAAGCTAAGCCAGTGAAATATTATGCGATTGCCGCTTGGGAATTGGCCAACCCCGGTTTTGCACAAGAAGCTTATTTCAGGGATTATCTGGAAGAGTTAGCGGGGGAATTGGGAGTGGAAATTGAAATGACCATTAAATGAATTGAATAATTTACTTGCTTTCATCAGCGTTTTTATTCAGTATAGGGGTGTATTGTGATAAAATGGATGGATGAAACGACTTGCTGCATTTTCTTTTTGGATCTTTTGGGGCTTATCTATGGCGAATGGCCAAGCCGTCAAAGTAGCTGAAAAAATCAGTGAAAACGAATTGGCCCTTCTAAAAAATCAAAAGTTGCTGGTGATTGACTTTTGGGCCAGTTGGTGTGCACCCTGCATTCCCGCTACCCGACAGATGGAAATTTACCAAGAGCGGTATAAGGATGATATTTATTTCATTGCCCTTTCCGACGAATATTACGGCACCATTACCAACCACCTGAAACGGCATCCGATAAAATTGGCCGTGTACCAGGACGCTGACAACTTTACGTTTGAAAAATATCAGGTAAAAGCAAGGCCTCATGTGGCAGTATTGAACAGCCAAGGTCGTTTGGTATGGGATGGGAAGCCGGGAGACTTGTCCATTGAAAAATTGGACCATTGGCTCCGCAAGGAGCAAAAACGGCAAACGGAACATTTGGCTTCCCTTATTGAAGTTCAATCAAGCCCTGAGTTCTTGTCAGAAGAAGTGGTGGTAGATAATTTAGAGGTGGATCTCTGCGGAGGGGATTGTACTGCTCACTTGGATATTCATGAGGAGTATGTCGCCTTTCAGGGAAAGCTTTCTGCTTTGATGGCAAAGCTGTACGGTGTCTCCAGTTTTGAAGTGATTATGGAATATCCTGATGTGGATATTCAGGCCAAGGTTCCTATTTCCCCTTGGCGAAATGACCCAGAAAGTATTGCCAAACAGATTTCGGCCCAATTTGGATTTGAAGTTTCAGAGGTTACCAGGGAGATGGACTTTCAGGAATTGGTTCCTACCGTGCCGGACAAGCTTTGGGACAATGCCCAGATCAACTGGGGAAATGTCGATAACCGGGTATTGATCGGCACCAGCAGGATAGAGGCCGATGACCTAAGTATAAGGGAACTGGCCGTACTGCTCTCGCTCCAAAAGCAAACACTTTTCAAATACAGTGGAGATGATAAAAGTCCTAGAGACTGGGATTTCCATTATAAATATGATGACCTGATGAAAAATGAACTCTGGGATCAATTTGGTATTGAGGTGCGAAACCGAAGGGCCGCCATTCCTGTGGTGTTGGTAAATTAAAAGGGAAATATCCGTTCAGGAATCTACGATGATATGAATTCATCTGGCTAAGAAGGAGGCTCCCTTGTGCAATCAGCACATCTACCTCATCTGGTTCTTATTTGTAATGCCTCCCAGAAATATGGCTTAATCCTAAAAAAAACCATTCCCAGTGATCACTGGGAATGGTTTTATGCCTTAAGGCAAATGCCTTGTCCATATAAAGCCATGCTTTATTGGATGATCCTGAATTCTGTTCTTCTGTTGGCTTGATGCTGGGCTTCAGTACATTCCACGCCATTGGAACATTTGTTTACCAAGCGGGTTTCGCCATATCCTTTGGCTTCTAGCCGGTTACGGTTGATTCCTTTTCCTACCAGATAGTTTACCACCGATTGGGCACGTTGTTGGGAAAGGGACATGTTATAATCATCGCTGCCCCTGGAATCTGTATGGGACATGATTTCGATTCTTAGTGCAGGGCTATCTTGCATGAGGGAAAGCAGATGCTCATCAATGATTTCTTCTGACTCCGGTGTTATGCGCGCGCTGTTCAGTTCATATAAAATGGGCAGCAGGTTGGCTGTTCCCACCAATTCACAATCTACTTCTTCCCAAACGGTCATGCCACCCTTTTTGACCAGCACGGTTTTGGTGACTGTTTCGGTCACGGCAGGAATGGTTTCTTCCTCTACTCGGGCAGGTTGGTCCACTACCTGACGGGTAATGGTCGCATATTCTGCTGGAATTTCAATTTCTTCCATGCGGGCAGGTGTTTTGACCACTTCTTTTGTATAAGAAGCATTTTCCTCTGCCACCGGAATAGGGGAAGTACTGGCATCCGCCTCAAGGGTTTTGGTGGGGACAGTTTCGCTTTTTGAGGGATATTCTACATAACAGGCGACCATACAGTCTTCCTTATTGGCAGAAGGACAGTCCTCTAATATGCGGTATTCCCATCTTCCTACTTCTGGATATGTTTCAATTTCCTCCAGATCATCTCCAAAAGATGCGGGAATTACTTCGAGGTTCTCTGCTTCTTCCTTAGAAATATAAGGCACCTCCACCGTTTCATAAACGGCCGGCACGTACCTTAATTCCTTGGAAGCTTCCTTCACTAATACCTGTTCTTCAACGGTTTTAAAGGTCGCAGGATAAGTCTTTAGTACCGTGTAGGCTGGTTCCACCTCCACGGTAACCGTTTCTTCCTTAAACTCATCCGGAGTAATACATTTTACATAGCACTTTCCGGGGGAGGGTGAGTCGGTGGGAGGTTCATTTCCAGGAGGCTGATCCTGAGCAGCAAGAAAACCTACCTGAAACATAAAATAACATAGAGATAGTGTAAAAATTTTCATTATAAAATAAGGGTTGGTTTAAAACTAATTCAATATAGTTAAAATTGATTTATTATTAGTAAAAATAGGTATATTTAGTATTTATTGTGTGATTATAGTAGTAAACATGCGATTATTGTTGATAAGTAACAGTTTCGGGTTAGATTGTATATTCACTTTGTTATTAAAATTCTTTATGTGTATCCGGAATCTTACACGTACTCAATTATGGGCAAAACATCATATCAGGATAAAGGATGACCCTTGGTATGTCCGGTTTTAACAGTATGGTGTAGGCCGTTAAGAAAGGGAGCTAGCTCGCGTCGTGGAGCAGCGAGATCCGCTCACTTTTAGGCAGGAACCATGCTGTTAAAATTAAATTGGGAAATTATCCGTTGTCGCATGGACAAATGTCCTTCCCAATTTAAAGGGCATCCCACAGGCCTAGATTTTTTACCTACTTTTTCATCAATGGAAAAAGTAGGAAAGGATCCAAAACCCATAGAATATTGCTTTATATGCAACATGGCGAATACTCATAAAATTCTTATATTTCAATAAGTTAAGCGCAATGGAGGGAATTAATTAATCATTAAGTTTTGAAGGGGTTATTTCCCGGAATGGAGCATTAACTATTTATCGCAACTTTGAATCATCATATTCGTATTCAATGGAAGGTTTAGAAATGCTTATGCTTTGGATATTATGAAAAACCCTATGAAAAGATTACTTCCTCTCCTTGTATTGACTTTTTGGGCTCATTATGGTGTGGCCCAAGATAAACCCGCCATTAAGTGGTATTCTTTTGAAGAGGCCACAGCACTGAATCAGGAAGATCCCAAGATGGTTCTTGTGGATGTGTATACCGACTGGTGTGGGTGGTGCAAGAAAATGGACCGGGAGACCTTCACTGACGATCAGGTAATTCATTACCTGAATGAAAACTTTTACGCCGTAAAACTGGATGCCGAAAATAATGGCGAGAAGTTTGAGTTTAAAGGCCAGGAATACACAGAAGCGAGTATGGCCCGTGCCATGCGGGTCAGTTCTTACCCCAATTTTGTCATCATCGACGCGACCATGGAAAATATTACCCAACTTCCCGGGTATCGAAAGCCAGATGCGTTTATAAAGGATCTTAAGGAAACCATCGAGCGGTTTGGAAAGGAATAGCGTCTTTTTTTGTAGGTGGTCATGGATTTTGCCTGGTATGATCAAGGAGGCAGGTTGGGGACCATGCAGTCCTTAACCCCAATTGCTAAACGTGATCAGCACAATTGCTGGGGTTTTGCCCAATCGCCAAGAGCTGTACTCCTGATAAAATACCAGGCCTGGAGGGGGCATGTTCCTAAAGGACCATCGTGATCTTAAATAGGTCGGGGCGGGATTCTGCATTTCTCCTAATGTCTTGTATCTTTGTGGCTTCATGTATAAGCTAAGGTAATGAGTTTCTCCATCAGTGATAAAACAGACACGATCATCGCATTGGCTACACCGCAAGGAGTAGGGGCCATTGCCGTGATCCGTTTGTCTGGTAAGGATGCCATCAAACTTACCAATGAAGTGTTTTCAGGTAAAAACCTGGAAGAACAAGCCAGTCATACCATACATTATGGTACCATCAGAGATGGGGAAAAAATCATTGATGAAGTCTTGGTTTCGTTGTTTGTGGCGCCGAAGTCCTTTACCAAGGAGAATGTGGTGGAAATTTCTACGCATGGTTCTTCTTATATTATCAATCAAGTGATCAAGTTGTTGATCCGGAAAGGAGCGAGGCCAGCCAAACCGGGTGAATTTACCCAGCGGGCATTTTTGAATGGGCAATTTGACCTTGCCCAAGCAGAGGCTGTGGCAGACTTGATCCATTCGGACAGTGAGGCCTCCCATCAAGCGGCCCTTCACCAAATGCGGGGTGGCTTTAGTGGAGAGATCAAACGGCTAAGGGATGAGTTGATTCATTTTGCTTCCATGATTGAATTGGAGTTGGATTTTGTGGAAGAGGATGTGGAGTTTGCCAGTCGCGACGACCTGCAGCGGTTGGTAGACAAGCTCTTGAGGGTAGTAGAGCAATTGATTGGTAGTTTTGACCTCGGCAATGTGATTAAAAATGGCGTGCCGACAGTGATAGCCGGTAAGCCGAATGCTGGAAAATCTACGTTGCTCAACGCACTCCTCAATGAAGAAAAGGCTATTGTTTCGGATATTGCCGGAACCACCCGTGATTTTATCGAGGATGAAATCAATATCGGTGGTGTCATTTTCCGGTTTATCGATACGGCGGGACTGCGGGAGACCACAGATACGATAGAAGCCATGGGAGTCTCTAGGACGCAAGAGAAGATGAAGTCTGCTTCTTTGATCCTGTACCTGTTTGACCTCAGCGATACCGACATGGTAGAAATCAATCGGGACATCAATAAGTTGGAAAACCTAGGGGTCCCCTTTGTGAAAGTAGCTAATAAGATCGATAAGGCAAGTGACAGCTTTATTGCTGCACTCAAAGAAAAGCATCCGGATACCATTTTTATTTCTGCAGGCAAGAAAGAGCATTTGGATGACCTGAGGGATAAGGTCCTGGAGCTGGTCAACTTGGATAAATTTAAGACTGGTAACACGGTGGTTACCAATATTCGTCACTACGATTCGTTGGTAAAAACGCGAGAATCACTCATCGATGTGCTGAACGGCATCGACAATGAGATCACAAACGATTTTTTGGCGATGGACATCCGGCGATCCTTACACTTTCTTGGAGAGATCACCGGCGAGATCACTACCGATGATTTACTGGCTAATATTTTTAGCAAGTTCTGTATCGGCAAATAAACCCAGATTTCTTTAATTCTAAATGTTTTACTTTACCCTGTAAATCAGTTATTTGACTGGTTTATATTTTGTCATAATGTTCTTTATTAGTACATTGGTTACATCATTTGTACATCTTTATAAAAAATGGTTGTACAATTGTTCAACTTTTAAATCATACCTGTGTTATGAAGATATCTTTAAAGAAGAAGAAACTACAGAATGGAAAGCTAAGTCTTTTTATAGAATACTATAAAGGCTCTACCACTGATGAGAAAGGCAAGCGAATCCATTTAAGGGATTTTGAGTTCTTGAAGATTTACCTGCACCAAAATCCAAATTCTGCTAGAGAAAAGAAGGAGAACAAGGAAAGTCTCCATCTGGCAGAAAATATCCTTGCGATCCGACAAAGTGACTACATTCAGGGAAAGTTTGATGTAAAGAATATAAGCAAATCCAAACGGCCTTTTCTTGATTTCTATAAGGAGAAAATGGAAGAAAAAGCCAATTCAGAAAAGAATTATGGTGTATGGACTTCTGCATTTGTTCACTTGAAAAACTGTGTCAGTTCTAATTTTCTATTTGATGAGGTTGACGATAGTTTTACCAAAAGGGTAAGACGGTATTTTGATGAAAAAGCCCGCACGAAGAGTGATCTTCCCCTTTCCATGAATTCCAAGTACTCCTATTTTAATAAATTCAAAGCCTGTCTAAGAAGTGCCTTTGATGAAGGCTATTTAAACATCAACTACGCTGCCAGGGTGAAATCCTTTGAGCAAGCAGAAAGTCAACGGGAGTATTTGACCTTTTCTGAACTACAGGCTCTCACCAATACCCAGTGTAAGTACAAGGTTCTGAAAAAGGCATTTTTGTTTTCATGTTTGACCGGGCTTAGGTGGTCCGATATCAATAACCTTACTTGGTCTGAGGTCCGGGATGAGGATGATAACACTTTCAGGGTAAACTTTCGACAAAAGAAAACAGATGGGGTGGAGTACCTATATATTTCCAAGCAGGCAAGGGATTTACTTGGTGAACGGCAAACCCCACATGACAGGGTATTCTACGGTCTTAAATACAGTGCTGTTTATAATAATGAAATTGTGAGGTGGTGCAACCGAGCTGGGGTATTCAAGCACATTACCTTTCACAGTGCCAGGCACACCAATGCGGTACTTTTATTGGAAAATGGCGCTGACCTATACACCGTCCAGAAGAGATTAGGACATAAGGAGATTAAAACAACGGCCATTTATGCTAAAATCGTGGACGAGAAAATGAGGGAGTCTGCCCATATAATACCAAATCTTGAACTAAACATAAAACTTTAGGTTATGGATAATTTTCCTTATCGAATTGTCATAATGGTATTTTTACTCCTATTATTGGCTGGGGCTTACAATACCCTATTTATTTACTATTCGGATTTTAATACATTTAGATATGTTACCGTTACTATCATGATTGTTGTGGGAGCATACTATATTTTTAAACTGGTAAGGCGATATCCCATTTGGTATTCAGAATATATGTTTAATAGGAAACCGGTCGGTATGAAGAAAAAAGTGGAAAAGCCAAGACTATTTTTCTACTCATTCTCTGTACCCATTATGCTCCTATCGATTTTTGTTTTCCTTAATTCTTCTTCCTATGGCCTACTTTTGAAAGATATAGCATTCTTTTCTTTGATCTTTGGTCTATTTATCATCTCCCTTATTTTCATGGATTTTACTTGGAGCATGAAGTTTGAAGAACGGTTTTTGCCAAAAGCCAAGAAAATAGTAAATGAGAATAAAATCAAGGATTTCGAGATTGAATTGAACAAAAGTCAATTAGAGAATATTTTTGACAATTTTGTAAAACATGGAATTTTTATGTACGATGATGATCAAGTCAGAATCGAAGATCGTGAAAATTTTGTCATGTTATTTTTAGGTGGAAAATTTCCCCTAAACCCTATGTTTAAATTGGAATTTAGAAACCCTTCAACATCCTATTTATTAACCAAATTACAACAATACACTGTTAACCTTAACAGTTCTAATCTTGGAAAAATTTTCACCAATAAAAATGGTCATCTTAAGCCTGGGTCACTTTATGCTTCGAAATCCAATAATAGAAAATACAGCATTGCTCCAAAATATAAGGATGATATCGACCAAATCTTTAATGAAATGGAGCAACTATCTTAAGAATCACCATAAAAATATTAAGGAGGCTTAAGCTGTCATCCAAATTAAGTTTTTCAATTATTTCCTTTGCTTCATCTATCAAACAAAATAAAAAGCAATGGAAAACGAAATTATCTTACAAAAACTCAACCGAATTGAAAAGTATATTTGTGGCCTAAAAAATATACTGAATGTAGAGGAGCTAACTGAATATACTGGCTTCAAAAAATCATTTATCTACAAGTTAGTCCATGAGGCCAAAATTCCATATTCCAAACCCAATGGGAAGATGCTATTTTTTGAGAAAAAGAAAATTGATGAATGGCTATTGCAAAACAGCCATAAACCCGAGAGTGAGATCAAATTGGATGCCTTTCGATACAAGAAAACCAGGTAAATTAAACTTTGGTCAAGTTATTTGAACGGAATTATGAGAACCCATAGAAAAGTCAAAGACCTTGATGGTGACTCGAATTCTTCCACGGTACGTATGATCAGGTATCTGATGTCCAAGTACGATTTCATTAATAACGTTGTGCTGAACGAGGTGTTTGCCAGTGAGAAAGAAACCAACCGTTACCATCCGGTCAATCCCAATACACTGTACATAGAAGCCAGGGCAGGAGGTTACCGGACTTCGGTGGGTGAAATATCCTCCTTTCTCAGTTCGGACTATATTCCCTCAACCGATCCCTTTGTGGCCTATTTCGAAAAGCACAAGGAACTATGGAACCAGGCAGAGCATGGCGATTATATCGCCCGCTTTGCTTCCTATATCCATGCCGAGGACCAGGACCGGTTTAATGTACAGTTCAAGAAATGGCTGGTGCGCTGTGTGGCCTGCAGTATATGGGACGATTATTACAACAAGCAGGCCTTCATCTTTATTCAGGACAAGCAGAATACCGGGAAGACCACGCTGACACGTTTTCTAATTCCTCCTGAACTAAGGGAGTATTATGCTGAGAATATCTCAGTGGACAAGGACAGCCTGATTGCCCTGTGCCAGAATTTCGGAATCATTCAGGATGAACTTTCCACCCTTTCCCGGGCAGAGATCAATGCCCAGAAAACCCTGATGAGCAAGTCAACCGTGAAAGTTCGCCACCCCTATGACCGCAAGGCCAAGATGGAGCCAAGAAGGGCATCCATATGGGGCAGTACCAACAAGGCCGAATTCCTGACCGATGAGACAGGGAGTGTCCGTTGGCTCTGTTTTCCTCTTAAGGGAATTGACTGGGATTATAAAAAGGACATTGACATCAATATTGTCTGGTCCCAGGCCTATCAGCTCCTGCATTCTGGTTACCGGTTTGAAATGACCCGGGAGGAGATCGAGGAGAATGAAAGGGCCAATGTCTTTTTCAGTTCACTTACCGTGGAGTTTGAGCTGGTCCAGAAATACCTTATGCCGGGAACCAAGGAAGATCCCTTTATGACCGCATCGGATATTGTAACCACGTTGACCGGTCTTGAAGGTGGGAAGGTCAGGATCAGCATACAGGAGGTCGGAAAGGCGCTTAAAAGATTGGGCTTTGAGCAGTGCTCCAAGCGTGGCCGCCATTCATCGGCCTATCCCAGAAAGGGATATTATGTCAAAATAGAAAATCAGGGTACTACCTACTACAAAGGTTATAACCATTAGATATACAGTGGTTTAAGTGTAGTAGGCAGTTGAAAGAGAAAACTACTACAGCTTACTACACAGCTACTTGTAGTAGCCTGTAGTAACACCAGATAAAAGGGTACTACACTACAAACTTTCCTAAAAACACCTTTCAATATTCATTAGGGAGCGATTTGTAGTATGTAGTAGCCGTAGTAGGCATATTTTACATTTTCACCATTTAACAACCTTACCATGAACATCAAACAAGCAAGCGAGTTGTCCATTATTGCCTTTCTTGAAAAGCTTGGCATCAAGCCCTCCAAGGTTTCCGGGGACAGTTATTTCTATCATTCCCCATACAGAAAAGAGCATACCCCTTCCTTTAAGGTCAGTGCCTCCAAGAACCTATGGATTGATTTTGGAGACGACAATTATGGGGGAAAGGTCCTTGACCTGGTCATGAAATTGAAACCAGGCTTGTCCGTTTCCGATGCCCTTCGTTACATCGAAGATATTACTGGTAACTCTTTTTCTTTTCACCCACAGGTATCCATGGAAAAGGAGCATGAGCATAAAATAGTAATCCGATCGGTCAAAGCCATTGGAAGCAACCCGGCCTTAATGGACTACCTTCTCCATCGGAAGGTCAGCACCGAGACGGCATCCAAATTTTGCAAGGAAGTGTATTATTCCATAGGGGACAAAAAGTATTTCGGGATCGGAAACAAAAACGAGAACGGTTGGGCCATCCGGAATGTCTATTGGAAAGGAAGCAGTGCCCAGGGCATTAGTTACTATCCGGGTGATGGCAAAACCCTCCAAATGTTCGAAGGGATTTTTGACCTACTCAGCTTTTATGAGCGAAACCAAAAAGAGGCCGAATTCGATGACTTTCTGGTGCTGAATTCCCTGTCCAACATGGATGCGGCAAGAAAGATTATAGCAGATTTTCCACGGGTAAACCTCTACCTGGACAACGATATACAGGGCAAGGCGTGGACCAAAAGATTGCTTAAAGACTTCAGCCAATGCACTGATCAATCAGGTAAATATTTAGGGCATAAGGATCTAAACGACTACCACCGAAAGTCAAAAAGCGTTGGTATGCGAATGTAGCAACGTTTTATAAGTCGAAGCGAAGCAAGCCATGTTTTGGTAAGACCAAAACGGCTTGCTTCGCTTCGCTCAGGTTGAAATTCACTCCGTTCATTTCACTCATGGGAAGACCAAAGAAACCCGAGGATCAGAAGAGGAATATAAAGTTTACTTTCCGCATGACCGAAGAAGAGGTCAGGCTGCTGGGAAGTCTATGCGAAGTGGCAGCGATGCCGGCCGCTGACGTGGTCAGGGCCTGTGTGTTCAAAAACAGGTTGCCCAAGGCCAAGGTGCCCAAACTGGACAGGCAGACCTATGTGGAGCTCAAAAGGATCGGCAACAATATCAACCAGATCGCAAGGCAACTCAATTCAAAATTTGAAGTGTCCGCAGACAGGATGAGGGCGATTGATGCCCTTTCCGCAAAACTGGACCAGATCATCAAACTGCTGCTCCATGATCGCTAAACAGTCCATCGGAAAAAATTTTATGGGAGCACTGGATTACAATCTCAAAAAGATGGTGGCCAGTGATGAAGGAAAACGTGCTGAAGTCCTGGAAACCAACTTCACTAGTTTGGACAGGGAAATGGTACAGAGAGAAGTGGAGTTGATGAAGAGTATGAATCCCGGACTCAAGCGGAATACCTACCACGTCAGCCTAAGCTTTGGCAAGGAGGAAAAAATATCAAATGCAAAAATGTTGTCCATTGCGGGTGAATACCTGAAAGGCATGGGCTTCGATGACAATGCCTATGTTATTTTCAGGCATCATGATGCCGACCATTCCCACTGCCACTTGCTGGCACTGAGAAACCGGTTTGATGGATCGGTGGTTTCTGACAGCAATAATTTTAGAAGGAGTGAAAGCCTCGTACGGAAACTGGAAAAGAAATATGGGCTTCAACAAGTAAAGAGCAGCAAGGAAGCTAAGATTAAGGCACCCAATAAGGATGAAATCGAAATGGTTATGAGGACCGGAAAACCCTCCAAGAAAATGGTGCTGCAGCAAATTGTTGGAGAGGCCTTGAATCAGACCAATACTATGGCAGACTTTATCCAAAAAGTCGAGGTAGCAGGGGCCAATCTACTGTTCAACCAGGCCAGTACCGGCAGGGTATCAGGAGTGGCCTACTGCTATGGAGGCTTCAAGGCCAAAGGGCAATCCTTGGGCAACCAGTTCAAATGGAAGAATATCGCAAATACTTTAAACTATGAGCAAACTAGAGATCGCCAAGCAATTGGCCAGGCAAACACAAGAACAACATCAAAATACCCAGGAGGGCTATCAGGAAATGGTCAAAAAGCAACTCGAGTTCATGGGGTACATTCCCAAGATCCAGGACAGTCTCCTGCACATCAGCAGAAAGCTGGACAGACAGAACGATCAGATCGAGACAAATTATCAGTGCGTAGTAAAAATGAAATCCAATTTGGAACTGATAAAAATGGACCTTCAAAATCAGCGGGAATTACAGCAAAAGACGGAAAAGAAATTGGCCTTGGTCATCAAATTATTGGCAGTGCCATTGATATTCTTGACCTGTTGCTTAGGCCTGTTCCTACTGCTGAGGAGGTAGATCCAATTCCTCGGAAGAAAAAGAAGAAGCGGAAAAAGGGTAGGAGTATTTAGTCGTTTTTTACTTTCTAGTAAAACTACTTTCTAATCCTAATCCGTTAGATAGGTTTAATTTGTGTTTTGTAAAAGTTAGAAACATAGATCCACCATTATCCGAAAAATTCAGTCTAAACAGGGTAATTGATTTAATTCCAGAGGTTTCCGTTAAAACAATCTCATAATCAGTCTCCTGTATGGTAGTTTCATCTTCAAGGATTTTCAGCTTCCCATCTTTGCTGAAGATATAAGTTTTGGTTTTTCCTTCACTCTCAGGTGTTTTGACGACTGGTTCTTGACCTCTATAGTGAACAATAGTTTCTTCCCAGTTCCATTCTCCTATAATTGCTTTTTTGATCCCATCCAAAGTTTGGACTGGTTCGGGAGCTTCTGCATTACATTCAGCGAGCAGGAATAATAAAAGTATAAATGAAAATTTGTTCATTTTAGTCCTCTTTTAGCTAAGACGAAAAATTGCTCTTCTACGCTACAATATCTCAATAGTTAATACATCCTAATAATTTTTGGACCAATTTATCCAAAGATGTTTATCTCGTAATACTTAACCCATTTGTTGCTTCATCATTTTCTTGATCAACACGGCGTAGATTGGTTGGCTCTGTTTGAACAACTACAATTGAACGACAGTCAAAAACAGGCATCGAACTTAGGTCTTTAAAGAATTATGAATTGTTAGAGCCAAAGGAAAAAGGTAAAGGACTTTATTATGTTGTTGGCTCAAATTAAGTGCACCAGCTCATGATTTAAGTACACTACCTCAGTATTTAAGTGCACCAGTCTAGGATTTAAGTACACCACCTAGCAATAGCAAGGTGCTTGAAAACCGAATAAATGAACTAAATCAGAGAGAAACACGACCACACAAAAATGGGGATATTATTAAGAATATTTGTGAAGAAAGGGCAGAGAAAGTTGCGTATATTTTAAACCAGGGTCAAAGGGAGAAAACCAAGCAAAGAATTGATTATTCAAATCCTCTAGAATAAATCCTATTTATTGTTTATCAATCGCTCCAATCTAGACATCATTTCATCCTTTTCCATTAACATCCTTTCATACAATGCTATTTTTTCCTCATGTAGCTGGATCAACTTGTCTACTGGATGAAAAGTAGGGTAGTTATTATAAATGAAGCCTGTGGCGCTATCATTAGCATGAAAAGTATTCGAAATAATATTCACCGCCTGCTCCTCATCAAAGTTTTGGATGGCTTCCAGGGGGATATGAAGAATTTCAGAAACTTGTTGGAGGATGTCCTCTTCGATAGTATCTTTTTGTTCCAATAAGGAAATTTTCTTTTGGGACCATTCCTCTCCCATTTCGTGCGCCAAAGAATCTTGTTTGATGCCAAGCATTTCCCTAAAGCGTTTGATATTTCTGCCCTGATGGATATTTCTTGAAGTTGAATTTGTCATATGGCTTGGTTGCTAAAAAACTAAAAGGCAAGTTAAGAAATATGAAAGAATGAAGAAAATATTTTTCATTAAACGCTTGATATAACGACGATAAAAATTATTGTTTGAGGGAATATTCAGAAATTGAAGTATGTTAAACATATCCTTTTGCAATGAACCTTGGTTCTTTCCTAAACTAAATAGATATGAATGACCAAAAAGATCATAGTAACACCTTATGTATATAATAGAATATTTTTTATGTATAATGTTGTGTTTCATGACTTTTTTTTGGTGAAAAAAAATATTATCATTATTTTCATTTAAAATTTTTATCAATCTAAACCTTTTTAAACAATGAAAAGAACATTTTATTTAATGGCAATTTGTGTTTGTTTATTATTTTCCTGTAAGATGGAAAGTGATTTGGATCCAGTCATTCCTGACCAAGATTTAGGATTATCAAATTTATATTTGGGAGGAGACAAAGACATGGATAGGTTTTTAGAACTTTATGGATTAAAAAATGCAGAAGTCCAAGATTTAGGAGAGTTTTATTTTGTTGACAATTGTATTTTAGCAAATAAAGACAAATTATTATCAGGTGTATACGATATTAATTCTGATAAAAAAGGAAATGAAAATGCCCAAGTCAGAACTACTGCTTTAGTAAGCAGTTCAGCTTGGAATTATAAGCTAATAAAGGTCAAAATAGATAATTCAATACCTTCATCGGGGGTTGATAATTGGAGGCCTGAAATTGAACAAGCATTGGAAGATTTAAATGATGTTAAGAATTTTAGGCTAAAATTTGAATTGGTTAGCTCTGGAGATTATGATATTTTGATAAAATCTGATGTAGGGGACCCTATTCCTTACAATGCGATTGCCGGAGCTGATTGGCCTTCCAGTGGATTACCAGGAAGTCCAATATTAATTAATTTAGATTATACAAATATCAATGATCCATCTAATCCGTATGACGATATTTATAATTGGACAGTTCCTAGTGCTGTGAAAAGAAGAAATATTGTTCATGAAATTGGACATTGTATAGGATATAGGCATACTAATTACGAAGATTTAAACGAGGGGCCTGGTTCTATAGGGCAAATTTATGTCCCTGGTACTTTTACCACAGACCCAAATTCTGTAATGAATGGAGGAACAGCAAATACGCCTTGGAGCGGATTTTCTCCATTTGATATTTTAACTTGCAGAACTATCTACAATTATGACTGGGGAGAGGTACCATTATTTACTTACAGAACCAGTCATGGGGGAAATTTGATGTCTCACCATTGGTCTGGTGATTGGTATGAATATCAAAATTACTCTTATCAAGGATTTACTGGATTTTTTTACCAATATCAAAAGAGCGGAACAGTACCTCTTTACAGGTATAATCACACAACTGGATTAGATTATATAAGTATTGATTCAAATATTCCGAATATAGACTCTGCCTTTACTCTTGATAAAATTATCGGTTATGTTTATAATTCTTCAAACTCAGAAAATATCCCCGTTTACGAATGGTATCATCCAAATGAAGGGCATTATTTCACTACTAATTCTAATGAAGGCTATGTTAGTGGAGCTGGATGGGTTGGCGGAGGAGTAGCATTTTATGTTGAGAGTTTTTATTGATTTATTAAAAAGAATTCCTCGAGGCTCTGCCTCGGGGTTGTTCATTTATTGTTGATTAAATAAAAAAGCTAAGCAATAGACTGATTCTTGCTTAGTTTTTTATTTTGGATTGATTTGGATTATATATTTGTCCAACAAAAAAATAAAGTAGGATAAAATTTTATTAGGATAATAATGACTGACATAAATAAAAGGACCACCTGTGTTGCATGTGGTAATGAAAATAATAATAATGTATTTACTGCTTCAGAGAAAATGTTTAGGATGTGGAATGAATTTGATTATCTAGAATGTAGCAAATGTAAATCCTTGCAGATTATCACTCCTCCTGAAGATTTATCAGAATATTATGTGTCAGAATATTATGCATTTCAAGCATTAAATAGTAGCGATAAACTTCGAAATATTTTCAAAAGGTTAAGATGGCTTATTTATAAATGGGGAATATATAAATCTTCTTATCCCGAATATCTGAGGTGGTTATATAAACTAAAAGCTTCAGAATATGATACCATTGCGGATATTGGTTGCGGAAATGGGCAACTAATTTATGAAATGCGATGCTCGGGATTCAAAAAGTTATATGGGTTTGATCCATATTTAAATGAAGAGGTCGATGATAATGGTTTAAGACTTTACAGAGTTGATATAACTGGAGTTCACGGTAAATATGATATTGTTATGCTTAATCATTCTTTTGAGCATATGGAGTATCCCCAATTAGTATGGCAACATCTAAATGAAATTGTAAAAACCGGTGGGAAGTTACTAATTCGACTACCTGTAACAGATGGAGAAGTATGGAAAACTGAAAGAACAGATTGGTTTCAACTAGATGCTCCTCGTCATTTTTTTATCCCAAGCGTCAATGCAATGGCAGAAATGGGAAGAAAAAACGGATTTAACTTATACTTATCTGAGTTTGATAGTACGGAATCTCAATTTATGTTCACTTTCTTATATAAGGAAGGTAAAAGTTTTATCAATGCAGATTTAAATTCTGAATTTTCAAAAGAAGAACGGAAAAAATATAATAGAATGGCCGATAAGTATAATATTGACCGTAAAGGGGACCAGGTTTGTCTTTATTATGAAAAAGTTGAGTAGAAATTAATATAATGATTTAGGAGGAACCCAAATATCCACTTTCTGTGAAGGTGGTCAGAGACCATTTCACAAATCTGCTTACATGCAAACTTAAGGTCAACTTTCAAAAGTTGTAACCAAAATAAGAGAAAGAACCCAATTTGAGTTCATGCCAAATATTAATTTAAGTCTACTAATCTGCACCTTTCCAAAACAATAGGGCGAAATTATAGGGAGAATACTGGAGAAATTAAGGGAAATCACTGAAATCATACTTTTGATTAGGACGAGAAAAAACCTAATAGCATTTGTACAACTTCAGTACAACCAATTAACAAGTTAAATATTGAATTTCAACTAGTTATAATTTACTGTATCGGGAAGTAAAAGAAAAAGATAAAAAACTGTAAAATAATTTTTACAGTTTTTTTATGGTTCAAATCTCTGTTTATCACTATGCGCTTTTATCACAAACTTTTCAGTTAAAGATAAATTTTTCACTAGTTGAAAATGGTATCAAGCAAGCGTGGAGTATAACATATCGTTAGTTTTTCACGAAACTCAAGCGCATAAAAGGTACTTATCTGAAAGACGCAGTAGAATAGCATGTTGATTTTTGAATAGCTTGGATCATTTTATATATGGATATTTTGGCTTTTATAATCCTATTTACAAAAGGACCATAACGTTCTTTTGATAATATTCTGCATCCAGAAGTCGATAAGAAATCACCGGACATCACGAATATTTTGTCCTACGGGTTTTTAACTAAAGTGGTGGGCTTTTTAGTAACAATGGTTTTTAATATAAATGACGTTAATCTTACGCCTAAGATTTGGATAGCAATTCTGATTGAATTTTGATAGAAGCATTGAGACAGGGAGGGCATTTGGAAATAACCTTGGGCGATACCCCAAACAAAACCCTTTTCCAGTAGCAAAAGCGGCTTTTCCATGAGGGATGGAAAAGTGAAGCTGATATGTTACCACATCAGCTTCACTTCTGACACAACTGGAAGGTGATCCGAAAGCAGGCTTGATTGGTTTGGACTGGCCAATAGTTGCCATTTTTTTGCGGGATAACCAAAAATGTAATCAATCTTGTATCGCGGATCTTCAGAAGGAGAGGTGGGCGATTGATTATCCAAGAGTATCCATGGAGCCATACCGACACTTATTTCCTGTGATTCTGGACGGGCATTGAAATCTCCACATAGGAGCAAGGGATGTGTGTTGCTGAGAAGCACTTCATTGATCTTCTCCACTTGACGCTGCCGCTCTGCGCTATTGGTGTAGTCCAGGTGGGTGCTGGCGAAGGCAATGATTTTATCATCCGCCAATTCAACATGGACTGTAAGTAAGGCCCGCTGTTCTTTGCCATCTGGTGTTAAGGGCAAAAGGATTCTATCGGTTTTGGTGATGGGATATTTGGAGAGGATGCCAATACCGTAGTAGCCACCCGCATAATCGATGGTTTTACCAAATACGCCGAACATCCCCGTCATATGAGCTAATTCAGCAATAAAATCCTTGCCATTTTGGTGTGGTGCGCGTTCACGGCTGGTATTGATGTCCACTTCCTGTAAGGCTACCAAGTCAGCATCCTGGGCGTGGATAAAGGCTGCAAACTCCTCCATGGAAGCCCGCTCGCCAAAACGCAGGTTATAACTGACGACTTTTAGGGTGTCCGATAGGACTTGTGCATGTAACTGAAACGAGCATGCGATTAATATCAGGGAAATGGAAAAGTGTTTCATCGGCTTAAATTAAAGGAATAATATTGATTGTTTATTTTTTAAATGCTGTTAGTGAAGAAATTTTTTCAAGATAATCAAGGTCTTGACTTAAGTTCAAATGTAGCGATCAATGGCAAGTGATCGGATGCTTCTGTTTGGAGTACTTCATGCGATAGGACCCGAAAAGACTCTTTTGGCCTGAAGAGCACATAATCCAATGTACGATTGGGGTTTCGGGAAGGAATGGTAAAACAGCTCCTGTCATGTTCTTGACAAGAACTCATATAGCCTCTTTCAAAAAAGGAGGTCATGGTAGGGCCGTCAGGTTTGGCATTAAAATCTCCTCCTAGGATGACTGGATGAGCACGCTCGGTAAGCACACTGTCAATAGCAGGTACTTGGAGTTCCCGGTTTTCCACGGTCAGTTCTAGGTGTGTATTGGCAATGGTCAATGGCTGTTTATGGACGGTTATGTCGGCCGTCATGAGGATGCGATAGCTGACATATTTCCCTTCCAGCTCCACCCTTGGAAGCTGGTGGATCTCTTGATGGGATAGGGGAAAGCGGGAGAGGATACCCAAGCCGGTTTCACCGCCCTGATAAGAAATCGCTTTTCCATAAAAATAGTAGCCCAAACCCGTTTTTTCGGAGATTAGTGCCAGCTGGTTGACCTTTCCACTTCGGGTGGTATTGCGGTCAATTTCCTGAAGGAAGACAATGTCTGCTCCCGAGTGGCTGATGATATTGGCTATGGAATCCACGTTTGGTGAAGAGCTTTTGTAAGGGGCACAATACTTTACATTATAGCTCATGACTTTTAAGGTGGTTCCATTGTCGTCGGGTTGGTCCCATGACCATCCGAGTGGTAACATGACTGCGTTCCAACAAAGCAGTATAATGGAAATGAATAAGTTCATATGAAATCGTAACTCGTGTGGTTATAAATTAGTGCAGGGAGCCGTTTGGGGTACTCCCTGCGCAATATTTGGTTATTCCCAACCGGGGTTTTGTCCAAGGTCAGGGTTTTTAATACGCTCTGCATAAGGTACCGGCCACAAGTAGTGCTTACTCGGGTCGAAATGATCCAGTCCACCTTCGGCCACGGATTTTTCGTAAATAATATCCCCAAATTCATCTGTACCATTGTCCGGATAAGGGTTGGCGCCAAGGTCATTCATACATACTTCCAAGCTTGGTCCCACCATGGCTTTACCGAGATGAATTTCTCCCTCTTCCCAACGTAATACGTCGAAATACCTCATGCCATCCATGGACATTTCTACACGCCGTTCCCGATGGAGTTCCGTCTCTAGGTCCAGTCCCCAAGCGTTTAACTCGTCAAGGTTCATGGGGTGCATATTGACACGTTCGCGGAGTTGGTTGACCGTCATATCAATTTGCGCTTGGGTAAGTGTTCCTCCTTGTATGTTAAATAGTGCTTCAGCGTAGATCAACAGGATTTCAGGATAGCGAATGACATTGATATTATTATGATCCCGGTTGTACAGCCCAGCCAATTCAATGGAATTGTATTTTTTAAGGTAAAATCCGGTCAAGCCATTGGCACCAAGTCGGTTGTTGTTTTGCAAG
Organism: Echinicola vietnamensis DSM 17526; assembly: GCF_000325705.1. Classification (NCBI taxonomy): domain Bacteria; kingdom Pseudomonadati; phylum Bacteroidota; class Cytophagia; order Cytophagales; family Cyclobacteriaceae; genus Echinicola; species Echinicola vietnamensis. The sequence continues at coordinate 4,174,182 of NC_019904.1, forward strand.
ACTGCAAATCTCGGCAACTGATAAATTTCATTGGCTGTGTCGGTGTCGGGATCCCCATCATCTCCACCGGGCCACTCGTCACCAGGGCTGTAGACGGTCATCTTTAGCCTTGGGTCCCTGTTTTCAAAGTAGTCGGCATAATGCTCCTCGGGGTAATTGTACAGCTCAGAAGTGGCAATACTTTGTCCATAATATTCCAAGCCGGCCTTAGCGGGCTTACCGTCAGTACATAAAAAGGCGTCCACTAGCCTTTTGGATGCATTCAAGCGGATATAATCCACGGGTGTACAGGTATAGTTACTCAGGTTGTTGGTTCGTAGGTCTTCCACGAAGAGGCTGTAGATTATGGCTTCTCTATTCGCGGGATTTGTTTCTGCGTTTCCGGCTAATTTATACATATCGCCATAGTTGGAGTATAATGCATAAGGACTATTGTCCATGATCTCCTTAGCGGTATTCGCAGCGACTTCCCACATCTCATTTTGTAGGGCTACCCGAGCTTTGACCGCCAATGCACCCCAGCGATTTATGCGGCCAACATCATCTCCTGATGGGATTTCTTCGCCCAATTTACTGGCGGCCCAATCCAAATCGTCCATGATAAACTGGACAACTTCTTCACGTGGCGTTCGAGGCATGTACGCTTCCGAGGCGTTGATGACTTTGTCCACCAAAGGCACATCACCCCAATAGCTCGTCAACCAAAAGTACTGCAGGGCCCGGATGACTTTGACCTCTGCGGCATAAACATCCTTGGTGTCTTGATCGACATTGGCTTTGTCATAATGGTCCAGGAAATTGTTACAGGTGAAAATCGGGGCATATAACCAGGACCAAAAACTGGTAAAAGGAAATCCATCCAGTGCCGTATGCCTTCCTCCGGGAATTTTGGCCAAGCCACTGTTGAGATCTCCCCAGACCACGTCACCACCAAAGACATTAGGATAGATCAGCAGTTCATAATCTAGCCCCTCATAACAAGGATACAGGGCTGCCCTTAATTGACTTTCGGTTTCCCAATAGGTTTCATGGGTTACGCTGTCGAGTGGGTATTTATCGAGAAATTCATCATCACAGGCACTGAATAAAAACAGGGCCAAGATCAAGGAATATTTTATATTTTTCATGTCAAGTCGAATTAATTGTTGTAGTTGTATGGCTATTTAAAATCCAAGTTGTACCCCCAATGCCATGGTTCTTACCTGGGGATAAGCATCCCCGGATGTTTCGCGGACCTCAGGATCGAAGCCGCCAAAATAATCCGTGATGGTAAAGAGGTTTTCACCCGTAAAATATACCCTGCACCGCGAAAGTTTTATCCGTTCGATTAACTGCTGGGGTAGGGAATACCCTATCTGCAGGTTCTTTAACCTCAGGTAAGAAGCATCTTCCAGCCAATAATTGGAGAAGAGGATGTTGTGGTCCGGCTGGTAGTACATTCGGGGATAGGAAGCGTCCGTGTTTTCCGGGGTCCATCGGTCCATGTGGACTTTTTTGGGCACAGAATAGTCATTGATGAATGCATGTCGTGCTTCATCACGCAAGTAGCCGTTTACCTTGCCGACTCCTTGGAGGAAGAAGGAAAGATCAAAACCCTTCCACGCGGCAAAACCTCTAATGCCATAACTATATCGGGGATATGGATCCCCAAATACCACTTTGTCATATTCATCGATTAGGCCATCTGGCTGTCCTGCTTCGCCACTGATATCCCTGTAAATGACGTCGCCTGGTTGTATGATGTCTGCATAACTGCTGATTACGGGGAATGTGGGATTGGTATACCTTCCGGTGGACTCATCAAAAGCTTCAAAATCATCAATTTGAGCAAGGCCATTCGTAAGATAACCATAGTAGGCATTGACAGGATCACCTACTCTCCTGATATTATCTCCCAAGGATGCAGCGCTGGATCCCATATCAGTGATTTTATTTTTGGCGTCCGCAATGTTGGCGTTGATACTATAACGGAATTCACCCACTTGGTCTGACCATCCCAATGCAATTTCCCAACCCTTGTTTTCAATGGCTCCGATATTTTCCAAGGGAAGGTTGCTGGATGAGGTGATGCCAATGAGGGACGGATAGATCGGTTTCAGGAGGGCATTGATATTCTTTTTCTTAAACCAATCTACCGATAAGGTCATGCGGTCCTTTAACATGCTGAAATCTGCACCGATATTCAGCATTTGGATGGTTTCCCACTGAATATTTTCATTCGCGAGAGAATATTGCCTGAAGCCCACATTTTCTTTGGCTCCAATCGGATAGGCTTTGGTTTGCCGTTCTATTTCCGTGAGGTACGGGTAGTAATTCCCACTGATGTTTTGATTTCCCAGTTCGCCCCATGAAGCCCGTATTTTTCCGACATTGAGAAACGGCTTTGCAAAATCCATAAAGGCTTCTTCCGTAAATTTCCATCCGGCAGAGAAGGAAGGGAAAACGCCCCATCGGTTGTCCTTTGAAAACCTCGATGTGCCATCCACCCTAAGATTGGCTTCAAACAGGTACTTTTGGTCAAAGTCATAGTTTATCCTTCCAAAATAGGAGCGAAGCGCCCATTCTTCCGAAGTACCCCCGTTTACGATGTCCTCGGTGCCAGCATCTATTTCGGTAATGCCATCCATCAAGATATTTCTTCGGGAAGCATACAATCGAGGCATGCTGGACCATTCTTGAGAGTAACCAGCCAAAAATTTCAATCCATGCCTTCCGATTACCTTGTCATAATTAAAAGTAGAAAGCAATGTTTGGGTTAAGGTGGTGTAGTGGCTATTGGCGATGCCATTTCTGATATTTTCATTGGCAGGATGAGGTGTCCCATCTGCCAAAAACCGTGGCATCGTCGCCGTCCAATCTTTAATATCCCGGTTATAATAATTATAAGCGTATTGTGCATTGATGTACATGCCATCAATCAGGTCAAGGGTGGCCTTAAAGTTACCGTTAAGGGTTCTTGATTTGCTTTTGGTATAACCGGATTCGTGGGCAGTTCTGACCGGGTTGGTCACGGATCCATAGGACCAATATGGTGAATCTTCCCAGCCTCCATCTGCAGTCGGTTGTTGCCACATGACAGGTAGTAATGGGCTGATCCGCTGTGACAACCGGAATACTCCTGAAGTACCCGCACCCCCAGCATCTCGCTTATAGAAATCGACATAACTGATGTTAGCGTCTAGTGTCAACCGATCAAGCACTTTGGTGCCCAAACGCAATCTTACATTATTTCGGGACGAAAAATAGGGATCTCCCACGACCAAACCCGTCTGCTCCAGGTAGCCATAAGAAAGGTAATAGCTGGAATTATCGGTTTGTCCCTGGACATTAAAATTGTGGTTTTGTTGTGATGAATGTGATTTATAGGTTTCTGAAACCCAATCGGTATTGGAGTAATCATTCGGGAAGTTTCCCGAGTCATACCTTTCAAAGGCTTCATCAGCATAGGGAACTGCCACACCTCGTGCCCTTCTGGCCTCGTTTTCCAAGGTCATGTATTCTCGGCCATTTACGAGCTCTGGCGTGGCTATGGGCGTTTGAATACCAAAATAATTGCTGTAATTGAGGGAAACCTTTTCTTCGCCACCGCCTTTTTTGGTGGTGACCAAGATCACACCATTGGCAGCTCGTGCTCCGTAAATGGCAGATGATGCCGCATCTTTCAGCACTGTAACGCTTTCGATATCATCTGGATTTAGCAGGTTAATGTCTCCACCGGCCACACCGTCAATCAGGATTAATGGAGAGGTTTGACTATTAATGGTATTTACCCCTCTTATCAACATATTGGAAGCGCCCGCACCGGGTTGTCCTGAGGGAGAAGTGACCGTAAGTCCTGGAATGAGCCCTTGCAGGCCACCGGCTACGGAGGAGATGACTCTCCCTTCCAGCACATCACCTTTTACTTCGGCCACTGCTCCAGTGATATTGGATCTCTTTTGGCTACCATATCCCACGACAATGACTTCATCGAGTCCCGTTACATCCTCTTCCAAGGTAATGTTAATGGTGGTTTTTCCGTTTAGTGGATATTCTTGGGCAATAAATCCTAGGTAAGAAATCTTTAGCACGGCATCTGCGGCAGAGACCTCTAGTGTGAAATGACCATCGATATCCGCTACGGTTCCGTTATTGGTTCCTTTTTCCAGTATGGAAGCACCGGGCAGTGGCGCACCATTTTTGTCGGTGACGGTTCCTGTGATCGTTACTGCCTGAAGCACAAGGGACTCATTGGGATCGTTATCGGCCTTTTTCTTAAGGACGATTTGGGTGTCCATGATGATTTGATATTCGATTTTCCGAGGGTTAAAAAGCACATTAAGGACCTCCTCCAGCGGTTTGTCCTGCACGCTTAATGTAATGGTTTCTGCGGCATTGAGTTCGTCATTGCTGTAGATGAATTTAAAGGACGTCTGTGACTCTATTTGATAGAGTACTGCTTCCAGTGGTTTGTCCTTTACATCTAGGGTTACCTTTTCATTTTGGCCATAAGCAGAATATGCTTGAATGGGGTTTAGGGTAGTCAGAAAGATGAGTACCATCAGGATAGGAGGGGACATTACGACCTGCCTAAACCTTAAAAATAATTTGCCTTTCGGCTTACATAGATTTTTCATACTTTTGATGTGCATTTGGTGGTTAAATTCATTTTTGATCACAAATCTTTTATCGGAAAATGTTCGCGCATTTTCCGATTTTTTTGTGCAGCCCTATTGCTGAGGGCATGGGGATATTGTGCATTTGGTGTTCGATTTTTAGCGATGTTTCATAGGCGGTTTTTATTGATGAATCGTAATACTATTTCCTTCGATTTGGTATTGAAGCCCATAGGCCCTCTTAAAGGTTTCCATGACTTCTTCAATGCTCTCCACATCAAAGCTGGCCGTGTAATGCTCGTGCGCTAAAGCACCGTCCAGGTTAATGATTTCGACATTGTAATGCCTTTCCAGTTTCTTGATGATATTTTCGAAAGGCACATTCTTGAAAATAATTTTGCCGCTTAGCCAAGCGGTATACATGTCCAAGGATGTTTCATTTATTTGCAAGTCTTTGCTGGTCTTGTCCCATATTGCCAAGTGACCGGCATGAAGTACCGGTGATGCCTCTGGACGGTATGGCTCATCGTCTCCGTATATACTGACTTTCCCCTCGACCAAGGCTGTTTGGATTAGATTGTCTTCTGGATAGGTGGATAGGTTAAACTGGGTGCCCAAGACGCGCACGTTCATTTTGCCCGCATTTACGATGAAGGGATGGGCCTTATCTTTCTTAACATTAAAGTATCCTTCCCCGATCAGGGCAACTTTCCTGGTGGCCATGTTCTCAAAACTGGTCGGATACGTTAGGGAACTGCCTGCGTTTAGGGTCACGTGGGTACTGTCTGGAAGGATGATTTCAAAACGTTTTGCATAGGGGACTGTAAGCGTATTATAACCGGGTTCACCAGACGATTGCTCGGCATCATTTCCTAAATAAATGAGCTTTCCTCCGCGTTTATTTCCAATTATCCTACCTGCTGCATCTTTGATGGGCAAGTCACTTAATCCATCTATGGCGACCAATTCACCGTTATCGAGTTTTAAGGTGATGGTATTTTCTGGAATAATTGCCGGAGAATTCTCCTTGGAGAATTGAAATGTGTACAAAACATAACCAACACCAAAGACCAATAGGATGGCTGCTGCATAGCGCATGACGGTCGGCAGAAAGTAAGCAGGAGAGGAGGTATCCAAACCTTTGCGGAACGAATGCCACTCTTTATCAAGGTCAACTTCCTGAGAAGTTTCATGAAACTTAGCTGCGATGAAATGGGCTTTTATGGCCTGAAAATATTCTTCATTGGCTTCATCGGCGTCGAGCCATCGGCTGATTTCATTTACCTCTTCTGCTGAAGCAGTTCCTTCAAAATACCTTATTAGTTTGCCGTCTTCCATGGTGGTGTTTTGGTCATCCGATTAATAAACGACTCAGGAAGCAGGGGTACGTAAGGAAAGCTACATTAAAAACGAAAATAATACAGATAAGTAATCAATCTGAGGTTGATCAAGCGGAGAAGTTGAGGGAAATTTAGCTCGATAGTCATCCTGAGCGATTGCCTACCCTGCAGGCAGGGACTCGAAGGATGGCGAAGGGCCTCGACGGCCTGCCCGTTTACAGCATGAACATCAAAAATTCTTTTAGTTGCAGACGCATAGCTTTGAGTGCCAAGGTGATGTGGGTGTCGACGGTTCGCTTGGAAATCTTTAGTTCTTGGGCTATTTCCATGTTCTTTTTGCCTTCTAACCTGCTTTTTGTAAAGACCTCACGTTGTTTGTCAGGAAGTGCAGCGATGCTTTCTTGGATCTTTTCGTCCAGTTCCTTTTCCAAGATCAAGGAAGCCGTTTCATTTTGAATAAACCTCAAAGGGTCGGCCAGCTGCCGTTCATAGTGTTCTTTGGATTTCTTTTGGACGACTGATCGATGTTTTAAATGGTCCAGACAGGCATTTTTGGTAATGGTAAAAAGGTAACTGTTGTTCAGTGCCGTGATGTTTCTCCTTCTTTCCCATAGTTTTATAAATACATCCTGAACGATTTCTTCTGCATCTTCTGTACTATTGAGGTAGTATTTCGCCAAGTGAAGGAGTTTATCATAATATAACTTAAAAAGTAATTCAAATGCCTTGTCTCCATCTTGATGTAAAAGATGGATAAATCTACTGGAATCAATATGTGGGTTTTGATCAGACAATGAATGTTAGGCGATTTTAACTAAAGCTAAAGCCAGATGACATCCCCAAGCCACGTTTTCACAGCAAGAGGATATAACAAAAATAGAAAAAAGTGCAGCTCATCAAAAAATACCAGCTATAAAGAAAAAATTACTTAATTGTTAATTCCTTGATCTCACACTTAAGATAAAGTGTATTTGCCATTTAGTAAAGGAGCTAATATTCGTGTAAGACAGAAGTAATCTGTGCCGCTGGCATTCTTTCAGGGAGAGGAAAGTTTAGAGTTTCCTGCAGTTGGAATCAACAGGTTTCAGGATATACCGTGCCGATAGCACTTTGGTAGACGGTCTACGTCACCACGAGTATAGCGAAGTGATCTAAAGGTGATGTGATTAAAATTAGACAGGATTTTTTACTATCGCGGCGATTTGCCTATGAGGCAATCTATTATCTACTCAATTGTAGTATTTTTGATGGTTTGGTGGCTTCAAAATGAATAATGCCATCATATTTCTTTAGTAGTTTTTGCCGAAATTCATAATTGTATTTCTTCTGATATACAGAACCAATTGAAATGGTGGTTACTTTCTGTTTTAATTCCTTGTATGTACTACTTTCTCTATTCAGTTGACTAAGATCTAAAAATGTGATAGGAGAGGGTGATTTGTCCAATATCAATCCAATATCTGTAAGGGACTGACTTCTGATATTAAAGGATGTAAGGATATTACGCTCAGTATCCATTGCTGTAAAAGCCCCCTTGCTAAAGGTAAAACCCAAGGCATAATAATTACTTCCATAAAACCTTCCAAGATGTTTTCCCAAGGAGGCTCCGAATAAGTAACTTCTGTATGATATATGGCTATTGTGTCCCCAAAGGAATATTTTAGTACCCTGTTTTTCCTGTTCGATAATCCATTTAATATTTAGTGCCATTTCCTTATCCCTATGATGCATATTAAGTTTGTTCTTTTTCTGCCATTTAAATGCTTGAGAAATGGATGAAAAAGCATGTGAAATAAGTCCTTCTGTATTACTCGGAACTTGGAAATTATCAGTGATTTTCTTGGAATACCTTTCCTTGAATTTCTTAAATTTTACTTTTAGGGCTTTTCTTTCTTTATTATTCATTTTGAAGAAATCGTCAAAGGCCATTAAGGTGGATATATCTGTATTTGACAATTCATAGCTGTTTCTTTCAAGTATAATTCGCAAGTTTTTGGCAATAGGTATAGGATTTTGGATATCCAATCCGTACATGTGTATTTGCGCTTCAGGTTGTTTGTTCGCATTGTATTCCCTCATCCATTTTACCAATTCCAATACCTCAAATGTAGAGTAAGTCCAAAATCCAATATTACTGACCAGTTTATATGGATCACCAATACCTTTCGTGATGTAATCATTTATGGCCAGGACATTTCCGTAATTAGCTTCTATTGCAAATACATTAAATTGGTGTTCGGTAACCAAGTATTTAAAGATTCGGTGTTTCATCTGGAAAAAATCTTTTGTCCCATGAGTAGCCTCACCTGCACCAACGATCGTTGCTTCCTGTAAATATTCCGACAGAAAGTTCAAGTCTTCTATTGGGGCATTGGGAGCGAGGTTTTCAATAGCATGAAAATTGTTCTCTTGCGCAAGAACCGGAATTGAGTTGGTCAATAGAAAGTAAAAAAGGAGTGTTCTGGGTAGGTTTTTCATATTTGTAATTATTATCGTCCGAGTAAAGATTTTAGGATTGTAAAAAATTCGTCCAAATCTGCCCCTAAATCCCCTAAAGGGGACTTTGTTATTTTATTATCCATTCAAAGAACGGGAAGTTTTACGAAATCAAATAAATCTTTTCTGTTTTCATAAAACTACGTTTCCAGCGTAATTGAAATTTAATCGGACGACAGTGATTTGTAATAGCAATTAAAAATTAGACCTCCTTTCGCACAGCGAAAGGAGGCCTATTGGTCATTAATATTTCACTAAATGGTAATTGATGCCAAATGAAAATTCCTGGCCTGTCTTACCAAAATCAACTTCATAGTCATAACCATTCTCATCGGCATAGGCATTTTTCTCGCCATAGAACCTCCCCGGAGAGTAATAGGCTTCGATACCAAGTCTAGGTAAAATCATATAATTGACACCTACATGGATTTCGGATGCGATGTAATTTGTTTTTCTCATGACGGATTGCCCCGAATACCCCATTGTGGTTCCTTTTTCCCTATAGAAATTAGCGCTCAGTCCTGCAAATGGGGAAAGTTTTCCCGATAGGGTAAAGTACTTTCTGAACAGTACCCCTCCTCCGATTCGGTCAAGATCCGTGTCAGCATGCAGAATGGATTCATTGTTTTCATTAAGGATGGTATGGTTTATTTTGGACTGGCCAATGACCATCTGTGCTCCAAGATAGTATCCTTTGCCCAAAAATTTCCCTACACCAGGCGTAAAATAATAAGAGGACTTTTTAAATGTAGATTGATGTGTTTCCTCAGGGTTTGGTGTAGCTTGAAATACCGTGGAGAAACGGTCAGAATACTTGCTAAAAGAAAAACCAGAACGGATAATGATGTCCTTAGAGGTTGTTTGGGCGGTAGCCTGTTTGATGGCCCCGATTTTGAAAATAAAAACGGCAGCTAAAAATGCCAGAGCATGTTTCTTTGTCATGATAAAATACTGTTTAGAATAAAATTATTTCAAAAATGGCAAAAAAAAATTAACAGACAAATATTCCGTTGTTTTTAGTTTTCGGAGGAAATATGCTATCAAAAAATACTCATTTTGAGTATTTTTTAAGTGTTGAATATTCGATATCTTGCGAAAATTCGGTTTTTGACCAACCGAATCCCCCCTGGTGTGTAACGTGTTGTGGTATTCATCACAATCAGATTTTTATTCATTTCCTAACACATATTTTATTAACATGAAAACACTGTTTTTAAAGGCCTTTATGTCCTTTTTGCTTTTATGCTTCGTTTCACTAACCTTTTGTAAAGCTTTTCAAGATCTCAAATCCAGTCAAGAGATTTCCCTGGAATCCAGTACCCCATCCGTCAAAGCGCCGATTATTAACGGAGATACGGCTCGATTAGAAGGATATATAAAAGGCTATGACAGTTCGCTGGAATTTACCACCGGAATCATTTATGTAGAGGATGTTATGGAACATGCATCTTTTCCCGTGGTGGTAAAGGTTTTTCCGGATGGAAGGTTCGAAGGGAAATGGCCCTTGCTTTTTCCCAGCTATACATCCATGAAAATGGGAAACCATTGGATTCCAATTTATATGGAGCCTGGAAAAACTTTGACGATGATACTGGACAAAGAGGATTTTGAGGAGGGAGCCAAACGACGGGATAGCCAATACCAATTTAAACATACACAATTCAAAGGACCACTGGCTCAGGTAAACAGCCAGCTACAAGGATATAAATTTGAGCAGTTTAATTATAACAGGCTGGAGGATCAAGTTAAGTCCTATACACCAGTGGAATTTAAGGAGCGCCAAATGACACTTCACCAGAAGCAAATGGAAAGGGCAAAAGCGTATATTGATGGTAATGATATAGATCCCAAAGCAGCCTCAATCATCAATAACGAAATCTTAACTAAAAATGCTATCGTCCTATTTGATTTTGAAGCTAGGCGTCGGTATCTGGCCGAACGCGACACCTCCGCATCCCTTCAAAATAATGAAGTGCTAAGTAAGCCCGTTTCCGAAAATTATTATGACTTTCTTCAAGAAATGCCCTTGGACGATAAAGCCCTGATGGTTTCTGATGAATTTAGTACGTTTGTTAATCGATTCGAGTTCAGCCAGCCATTTACTAGTAATAATCCTACGTTCCATATCCCCTTGAGACAACCTGATAAGGATTTGTTATTGGACTTTTTAGATCAAAAGGGAATAGAGCTCTCCGAGATGGACAGAAAATTAATCACTATAAGTTTGGAGGATGAGAAAACCAAGGAGGATTCCTTGTTTCTACAGGCACACGAGGACAGCCTCCAGCTTTTTGCTCAAAAACACGGTCCCATATTAAAAGAATTTTTCAAGCGATCCATGAAAGATCAACAACCGTCTAAATTGGCCTACTATAAAGCATATTGGAGCAATAGGGACAGTGTGCTAGTTCATCAGTTGGGCCTAAAGGACAGCTGGACCTATGAAGTGACCAAAATTCGGAACTTGGAATTTGCTCTTGATTTTATCGGACCAGAGGAGGCAGGAGAATACTGGGAAAGCTTGAAAGCCGGTCTGAACTATGAGGAGCTTCAACGTAAAGGACAGGAAATTTATGATAAAGTAGTCCTGGAACGGGAATCCCAACCCTATGCGATTGAAGGGGAAGGTGCCGAAATTTTCAAGGAAATTATAGCTCCTTTTAAAGGCAAGGTACTTTTTGTGGATTTTTGGGCAACCACATGTGGCCCATGTGTCTATACCATCAAAAAAATGAAAGGTACCCGTGAACAATATAAAAACAAGGGAGATATAGCGTTTATCTTCATTACCGACATAAAAGGCTCTCCTGAAAAGAAATACCAAGTCTTCATCGATGATCAAGAATTAGAGCATTCATATAAGCTATCTGTAGATGAACACAACATGTTGCGGCAACTATTTAAATTCAATGGTATTCCACGCTATGTGGTGATTGATCGGGAGGGCAAAGTATATGATGATGATTTTGCGATGCACAACTTTAACGCCGAACTCCCACGCATACTCGCAGCCAATCCTTCTGAAGAAGGAGTAAAAACAGGTGATTAAACTCGTGCCGTGTTATTCGTAAAATGACCTTTCGACTCTCTGATCTTCGCAGGAGGGCAGGGAGTCGAACCCCATAAGGAACGTCAAATTAAACTTAACACAGCACTAGGTATGCCAATAACCAAATGGCATAACCTTTTGCATGTAAGGAAGGTAGCTGTACCTCATAAGAAAGGCCTTGCATGGTTACGGCGAGGTTGGCAAGAGAATATACTAGAGGGTAGGGATCATTTCAGGGATTTTGTACATTAGAAAAAAAAGAATTATATGGGATTATTTTCATCATTGCTGGGCAATGCCGGAGTCGTAGAACCGGAAAAGCTACAGGCCGATTTTGGCCAACTACTGATAGATGGCGAGGACCTTGAGATTGGTTTTAAGCTCATCCGTGATACTTTCATTTTTACTAGTAAACGGCTGATCCTTGTGGACAAGCAAGGCTTAACTGGAAAAAAAGTGGAATACAAATCCATTACCTATAAAAGTATCACCAGGTTTAGCATTGAGACTGCTGGGACATTTGACTTGGATGCCGAATTGAAAATATGGATATCCGGTGAACAACACCCTTCATTGGTCAAAAAATTCAACAAATCTGTTAATGTCTATGATGTGCAGAAAGTACTGGCCCGACATGTCTTAGGCTAATGGTTTATATATTTCTGTAAAACATGCTTTTGTTAAAGTAAAAGTAAAGTTAAAATTACTTAATACATTGTTATTAAGTGAATTAAAACCGTAAAAAACTATCTCCCATTGACTTTTGTTTGGGTCAAATGAAGTCAATGGGAGACCGTTTGGTTAAATAATATTAATCGGCCAATAGGGCTTCTTTAAGAGCTTTGGCTGCTGCTGCAGGGTCCTCAGCACCATAGATGGCTGCGCCGGCTACGGCCACTGTAGCCCCCGATTTTTTAACGGCTTCGATGCTTTTCAGATTTACTCCTCCGGCAATAGAAACCGGTACCCCTGCCCGTGATGCTTCGTCGATGAGCACTTGGATGGAGTATCCCGGATCTGCCTGTTCGTCCAAACCGGCATGAAGCTCCACGAATTCAACCCCCAGTTTAATTACCTCTTGGGCTCTTTTTACACGATCTTTTACTCCGATCGTATCCACGACAACAGCTCGGTTGTATTTTTTAGCAGCTTCGACTGCCCCAGAGATAGTGGCATCTCCTGTGGCACCCAAAATGGTGATGTAGTCTGCTCCGGCTTGAAAGGCCATTTCTGCTTCCAGTGCACCGGCATCGGCTGTTTTGAAATCAGCAAAGACCTTTTTGTCCGGGAAAGCCTCTTTCATGGCGGTAATGACACTTAATCCCTCACTTTTGATCAGCGGAGTTCCCAACTCGATAATGTCAATATAGGGAGCAACCTTGGTGGCCAAGGCAATGGCATCCGCTGTTTTCAATAGATCAATGGCGACTTGTAATTTGGTCATAATTCTTGTGTATTTAAGGTAAAACTATTTTTATAAATCGGCTATTCCATGTTAGCATGTCTTGTCCACAGCTCTTCAGGGCTGGTTTTACTCTTTTTCCAAAGGAAATGAACCAGGCCATCAAACAGGATGAGAAAGGATTGTTCAAAGAGGCTCCCGGCGTATTGGGCAGAGATGGAGGTATGGAATTCTTGCTTTCCGGCTGCGGGAATAATGACGCTGTGTTGAGCAAGCTGGGCTAAGGGAGCATCCTGATTGGTGCTGAAACTGATGACCGCAGCACCGCTTTTACGGGCCGTTTCTGCAGCTTTAACGATCGATCCAGTAGTGCCTGATCCAGAAGCGGCCAGCAAAAGATCCCCATTACTTATGGCTGGTGTGTTGGTTTCCCCGACCACATAAACCGTATAGCCCAAATGCATCAACCGCATGGCAGCGGCTTTGATCATAAAGCCAGTCCGCCCAGCGCCAATGAGGAAAATACGGTTGGCATCGTGTAAAGACTGCACTACATCGTCGAGGTTTTCCAACTGGATACGGCTGAAGAGCTGTTCATGCTCGCTCAATATCCTGGTGATGGCATTTGAAATGGTGCTGTTTTCTGTTGTCATTTCTGATTCGTTCCACATAGTATGTTGCGCTTGTTTGATGGATGACTTGAAGTACACTGCAAAAGTAGGCTGCTGTTTTGGCGAAGGATGTACACAATTTGATAGATGTGTGGTACATTTTGCCCGTACTTATGGTGGGCTTGGTGGTATTGACTATTTTTGTGGTACAATATGGAAATCCCTCGAAGGATAGCCATTTTTAAAACCGATAAATGCCCCTGTTATGCTAAGCAATAAAGTCCTCTATATTCGAAATTTGGATAATTGTCCACCGGCTTATTTGGAGGATCCGGAGAGGAGGGAGTTTTTTGAAATCGTATGGTTGGAAAATGAAAATGCCTTGCATGAACCCCAGCATAACTTTCAGACGTTGCGAGGAGATTGGATTTACCTCATCCCACCATACAGGGTACATCAGCTGAACAAAGCCGGAAAAAAAGGTTGGTTGATCTCTTTTAAGCGGGAACTGCTGGAAGGGGACCTCAAGGAGTTTCTTTTGGACGTCTTCCGGATGTTTAATATTCAAGGAGAATTCTCATGCCTGCAAGTGAGTGAAGAAAGCTCTAAAGGGCTGAATACGGTCTTTGGGCTGCTCAAAGAAGAATACCAACAGTCCACGTTAAACATCATCATGATCAAAGCCTTGCTGAAAGTCTTTTTGCTGCAGTTGATACAGTTAAAAGAGCAGCATTTTACGTTACAGGATATTAATGAGAAACGGGTCTATGAATTTATGCTGCTCTTGGAAATGAATTATCTGGAGGAGCGATCGGCTGATTTCTATGCCGATAAACTGGGCATCAGTGCCAAGCGGCTCAACCAGATTTTGAAGGAAAAGCTGCAAAAAACTGGCGTGCAGCTCATTCATGACCGGGTGGTGCTGGAGGCCAAAAGGCAAATTATCCACAGTGAAAACACCATCAAGGAAATAGCCTTTGCGCTTGGATTTAAGGACCGCTCATACTTTAGCCGTTTTTTTAAACAACATGCCGGCCAGACCCCACAAGAATTCCAAGCCAGTGTTACCGCACATGTCCAGAATTATGACAATACCTTAATCAATTGACCGTGTAAAGTATGGATCAAATCGTATTTTACCAGTGAACAATATCCTCCAGCTTTTTTGCTTGATCCTTGGTTTTCAGACAAAAAAAGATCACCCAAAACGCGGGTGATCTTCAAAGGTTTGAGTCATGAATTTTTTACTGCGCAGGATTTATGCGGACTCTCCGTGCTGGGAGATATCCAGTCCGACTTCTTCGTATTCATCCCGTACCCTTAAGGTCACAAATTTGTTCAGCACGAAAAATATCGCATACGAAACCACAAATGAAAAGACCGATACACCTACCAATACGACCATATGAGAACCGAAGATGGCCCATCCGCCGTGTAGCAAGCTGGATCCTTCAGGATTAGCAAAAATAGCGGTCAAAATCATTCCGACAATTCCACCGACTCCGTGGCAGGCAAAAACGTCCAACGTGTCGTCCATTTGTTTTAAGAATTTGGCAGACAAGGCCAAGTTAGAGATGATGGCTCCTATAAACCCGAAAAACATGCTTTCTGGAACGGTGATGAATCCTGCAGCTGGCGTAATGACCACTAAGCCTACTACCGCCCCGATGCAGGCTCCCATGGCCGTAATCTTGCGTCCTTGCATCCTGTCGAAAAACACCCAAGTCATCATAGCGGTGGCAGAACTGATCGTGGTCGTTGCAAAGGCCAAAGCGGCTGTTCCGTTGGCAGCGAGTGAGGAACCGGCGTTAAAACCGAACCAGCCAAACCACAGCATGCCTGTTCCCAGCATGATATAGGTGATATTAGATGGAGCATGGTGCTGGTTTCGACGTTTACCAATAAAAAGAGCGCCTGCCAGAGAAGCTAAGCCTGCACTGATGTGCACCACGGTACCGCCTGCGAAATCCAGCACACCAAAATACGCGCCAATCAGGCCATCAGGGTGCCATACCATGTGACAGAGGGGAGCATAGACAAGTACGCAAAAGATACCGATGAAAAACACGTACCCAATAAATCGTACGCGCTCGGCAAAGGAACCCGTAATGATTGCCGGGGTAATGACAGCAAATTTCATTTGGAATAGCGCAAATAAAATGAATGGAATACTGCTGGCAATGCTTATATGGGGAAGTTTATTTACCTGATCAAAGAACATGTACTGAAAAGGATTGCCGATCAATCCATAGAGCTGCCCGTCGATGGTGATGCCTATAGGGTCTCCAAAAGCCAAACTAAAGCCCACAACTGTCCAGACCATGGTCACGACGCCGAGGGAAATAAAACTTTGGAGCATCGTAGAAATGAGGTTCTTTTTTCCGACCATTCCTCCATAAAATAGCGAGAGGCCAGGCGTCATCAATAGCACCAAGCAAGAGGCAGTCAATAGCCAAGCGATGTCCGAAAAAACCAACTGGTCTTCAGTACCAAAACTACCAGCTGCAGGAGCTTCTACCTGCCAAAATAAACCAGCTATTGAAGCTGCGATAATTGTCCCGAAGGCAACTTTCCACTTTTTCTTCATTGTATTTTTTAAAATTTGGCTACAAAACTAAGTCAATTTTCTGATTTTTCAGAATTTTCACTAAACTTAACCAAGTGATATCTAATATTAGGAAGGGATGTTTTTTTGTAAAAAAGGAAGCTATCGCTCTAGCAAATTTGTGATGCCTCCCTTAACCAGCCCCATGTGTAAACATCGAGGTTTAAAATGTAAGTACTGTTCAAACCAGTCATGTTATTTTATAATCTATTTAGGTAAAAAATTAATAAAATAAGTATAGGCATTGTTATTGTACTTTTAAGTTTTAAAGTGATACATTTATTATATGCAGAAAATACATATCCCTACATTTGTCCGCGTACTTTTCGTATTGCTTCTGATCATAACCATCGTTTTTATCTTAATTTTAGGGAAAAAACTGCTGGTTCCGTTGATGTTGGCGGGCTTGCTTTCCATGCTATTGACCCCATTATGCAAGAAGCTGGAGAAATGGAAAATTCCGGAAACGCTGAGTGCTTTTCTCGCGCTTTTGAGTGGGATTATCATCGTAGGAGCCATTATTTTATTGGTGGTGATACAGATCAAGGGAGTTAGCCAAGACTTGGGGGATGTCGGCCAACGGGTAGATGAGTTTTTTGCCAATATCGACCGGTTTTTTACGGCTCATTTGGGGATGCACCTGGGACTGGAGAATGGCATCGATAAGGAACAAATAGTCAATGCGCTTCAGTCTGGAAATCAATCTACAGCACAGTTCCTGCTGAACACTATTGGTTCACTTACCGGGCTGGTGCTGACGCCGGTTTTTATATTTTTCATGTTAATTTACCGTCGTCACCTAACGAATTTTTTGGTTCAACTGTTTGCGAGCAGAAATCAACGGGAGGTGAAGCGTGAAGTGCTCCATATCCGGAAGATGGTACAAGGCTATATCATCGGCTTGCTTAAGGTCATGGCCATATTGGCGGTTTTAAACACAGGTGCCCTGTACATTTTGGGTATTAAACATGCTTTGTTTTTCGGCTTATTTGCAGCCATTTTAAATATCATCCCTTATTTGGGCCCTTTTCTAGGGGCGATATTGCCTTTTTCTTATGCTATGCTTACGTCAGAGTCGTCCTTTTCACCGTTCATTATCATTATCCTTTTCACCATTATTCAATTGGTCGAAAGTAATTTCCTCACCCCTAAAATTGTAGGATCCAACGTTAACCTTAACGCTTTCATTACCTTATTGGGATTGCTACTGGGGGGAGCCATTTGGGGGATTGCAGGCATGATTTTGATTATCCCTAGTTTGGCTGTTCTTAGGAGGATTTTTGAATTGAATGACAGTACCAGGCCGTTTGCGTTTCTTTTAGCAGAAGAAAAAAATAACATCTTCACTAAAAAAGAGCCTAAGTAAAAAATAGATTATAAAAAGTGTGTTTAATGGGTTAAAAATCAGTTATTTAATCTTGGTTAATTTGATTGAATTTTAGTTAAAAAAGCAGCGCTTCCAATTCATGGATACGCTGCTTTTGTTGGTGTGCACTACTATTATAAGGTCTGGTTGGCATGCCTGCCTTCATAAACTTCTTCCACTAGTTTACGGTTAAAAGCAGGCAAATCATTAGGACTTCTGGAAGTTACCAGTCCCTGATCTACAACCACTTCTTCGTCGAACCATTTGGCACCGGCATTTTCCAAATCTTTTTTGATGGAATGAAAGGATGTCAATTTCCTTCCACCTACCACATCGGCATCGATCAGGATTTGAGGGCCGTGACAAATGGCAGCAACAGGTTTATGGTTCCTGAAAAAGGATCTCACGAAAGCAACTGCCTTCTCGCTGCGACGGAGTTTGTCAGGATTGATTACACCGCCTGGTAAAACCAAGGCATCATAATCATCTTCATAGACAGCATCCAATGTATGGTCTACTCCAATGTCCAAACTCCAGTTTCCGTCTTTCCAGCCCCTGATTCTTCCTTCTTCCAAGGAAATGACATGTACGGTTGCGCCGCTTTCTTCCAACGCGTTTTTTGGACTGGTAAGTTCTGACTCTTCAAAGCCATCGGTGGAAAGTATGGCTACTTTTCTGTTTTTTAAATCTTTCATGGTTAACGTGGTTTTGGTTATAAATTCGATTATGTTGTTGATATTTATAACACAATCACTGTTCCAATGGTAGTAGTTTTTGTTATATTTTTATCATTTTAACATATTTTAAATACAAAATTTCATTTAAAAGTTATATTACTACATAGTAGATAGGAATCCATTGGGAAGGAGGGGATCCCTTGGCTAAAAGTTTTGGGCATAAAACCTGTGAATTGTACAGATTACATACTAACATTATAATCAACACGACCTTGTTGTGCTAGATTTGCATCACAATCAGACTAGCTCAACCTGGCTAAACATTAAGGTATGATACTATTAACCAAAAATTGTAAGATGAAAAATAATCAAACCGTTGTACTCGTATGCTTTCTGATCTTGATGGTCATTTACGGTTTTCAGACCAAAGAACCTTGGACTGCTGACCAATTAGTTTCTCCGTATGACTTGAATGAGCAGATGGCTGTGCAGAAGGACAGCTTACCATTACTTCTGAGTGTGGGGCCAGCTGCAGTGATCAAAGGCTCAGTGGATATTGGGCCTGGTCAGGAAGAAGCCAATATCGATAAGCTAATCAAACGAGTGGAGAAACTGGACAAAGGTCAAGCTATTATCATTTACTGTGGCTGCTGTCCCTTACAGAAGTGTCCCAATGTGCGGCCTGCATTTAAGGCACTCAATGATCATGGTTTTCAGAATCACAAACTACTCGCCATTCTAAATAACATCAAGACAGACTGGATCGATAAAGGCTATCCTGTCAATCCACAGGATTAACGCTTCTAAAACTAACTAACACCCTTGGCTGGAGACCCTTATTCCTTGTGATGGCCATAGCTTTCTTGCCATCACTTTTGCATTGATCGCCTCAATGCATGGGATAAAGAATTCCCCTTAATCAATTAAATATGAGGTATTTAACAATGTTTAATTAAGTTAAACTTTAGTCAGTATATTAGCTGGCCATGTTATGCTTATTGGTGTGGGCTTTTAAATATTCCGAAGGAGTATATCCTGTTATCAATTTAAACTGTCTATTGAAATAAGAAATGTTATAATATCCGCTGTCGAAGGCTACTTCCTTTACACTGTATCCTTCTTCAATGAGCTGTTTACAAGCGTTTCCAATACGGATTTCATTGAGAAACTGTGAGAAGGTTTTGCGGGTATGTTGTTTAAAATACCGGCAAAAGGCATTGACACTCAGGTTGGCCACGTTCGCGGCATCCGACAGCGAGATGTCCTTGGCGAAATTCTCCATGATATAGTTAATGATGGCATTGACCTTTTTGGTATCATGTGGTCGGGTGCTGGGTTCGAAATTTATATGGCTTAGGGCCGTGATTTCTTGGCTTTTTGAAATGAGGTCCAGCTGCTTAAGTAAGTAGATTAACCGAGCCATTCCATCTTTTCGGGTGATCTTTTTAGCGGCTTTAAATAATTTTTGCTGCGTTTTCCCGTGAACCATCAATCCTTTTTTGCTGTAATGCAGGAGCTTTTTGACCGCATGAAATTCCGGCAAGTCCAGAATTTTTTCGCCCATGGTTTCTAGTGAAAATAGGATAGAAATGTTTTTTGAGCGCAAACCGGACCCTTCATTATAATAATCCTTATCACTTCTGAAGAAATGGGGTAGGTTCGATCCTAGAATAAAAATGTCCCCAGCGCTAAAGTTCCCAATGGCGTCTCCTATAAAATAAGTTCCTTTACCTTCTAGGATAACCATGATCTGTGTTTCGACATGGTAATGAAGATTGTCATAGAAGTACGGGTAATCTTCTTGGAGAATTCTTACCGCTTCTTCCTCGGTCTTAGCAATTTTAAATAAAAGGGGTTTCATAGCTTTGTTGGGTTAATGTTGAAAGTGATGGGTGGTGGTTATTTTAAGGGGGAAATACCTTGTTGGTTAAATAATGTAAAATTTACATTTATTTAACACTAACTATTATAGTCAGAATTCCGCATAAATGCACTTGGGATGTCAATAGAGTATTAGAAATGAATAAATATGTATGATTGATTTTTTACATACAAAATTATATTTTAATTTATTTCGTATAAATAAATTATAAGTTGGCCTATAAAGCTGAATTTTTATAATTGATTTGAGTTGCTTTTTGATGGTGGTACATTATTAATCTGTTCTTGCTAGCAGGAATAGGGGATGAAGAGACCATCATTACTTATTCACCAATCCATGGACTTTGGGATAGTCCTGCTATTAAAATTGGGTGCATTTTATTTTTCACCCGACATTATTGGGTTCAACTACTATTTCTGATAATCCTGTATAAGTATTGGGTATTATGGTGAAATGAAAGGATAAATGGATCTCCTAATTTTAGGTATAGTTTAAAAACAGCTGAAAATCAGTTGTTTAAACTTGTTTTTTTACATAAGTATTCACCTTAACCCATTCTATATGAAACACTTTACAAAAAAGGCTGGACTGCTTTTAAGTTTGACCTTAGGGGGATCAATGCTATCATCCATGACGGCACTGGCTATCCCTACGGAGAAGTCGTCCACCAAATTACATGCTGAAATGACATCGCTGTCGGATATGCGGGATATTACGGTGACAGGGACCGTCATAAGCGGAGAGGATGGATTGACCCTTCCCGGGGTTTCCATTTTGATAAAAGGTACCACAAGGGGCGTAACCACTGACATGGACGGTAAGTTTTCCATTGATATTCCTGATGAAGGGGCCACCTTGGTGTTTAGTTTTATTGGCTTTGCCCAACAGGAAGTGGAAGTATATACCGCCAAGGACCTTTCCATTACGCTGGAACCGGAAATGACTTCAATGACCGAAGTAGTGGTGGTGGGTTATGGAACCATGCGAAAAGGAGATGTGACCAGCTCTATTGGAGGAGTGAAAGAAGAGGATTTTGTGAAAGGAGCCGTTAGAGATGCTGCGCAATTGGTGCAGGGCAAAGTGGCAGGGCTTCGGGTAACGACACCGAGTGGAGATCCTGGTGCCAGTACGCAAATTAACCTTCGGGGCATCAACAGTATCAATGGTACTTCCAATCCTTTGATATTGATTGATGGTGTTCCAGGTGACTTGAACACCGTGCCACCAGAGGATATCGAATCTGTGGATGTCTTGAAAGACGGCTCTGCTGCCGCCATTTACGGTACACGGGCGACAGGAGGGGTGATCCTGATTACGACCAAGAAAAATTCCGGTGGAAACCGAAATTCCATTAATTACAATACGTATGTCAGTCTTCAGACGATCGCACGTAAACCTGAATTGCTTACGGGAGACGATTACCGCAGACTCATCGATGAAGAGGGCATTGCCTACACGGATTATGGTGGCAATACAGACTGGGTAGATGAAATGACCAGAAACCCTATTAGTCAAAACCATAACCTGAGCTTTTCTGGTGGAGATCGTAAAACCAATTTTACGGCATCACTGAATTACCGTAATTGGCAAGGAATATTCCTTCGCTCCAATCAAGAGCGGTTCAACATCAGGGCTGATCTGAACCACAGCATGTTTGATGATAAACTACGTGCCAATTTTCAAATCATCAACCGGGTATTTACCCGTGAAGAAGGTGGAGCGGACGGTTATGCTTACCGACAGGCTATTATCCGAAACCCAACGGATCAAGTCCGGACTGAAGACGGTGGTTGGCAGGAAAGAGATGGTTACTTCTATGAAAACCCCATTTCCAGGATATATGAAGCTGACTCAGAGTCAAAGTTCAAGGAAATGCGGGTAAATGGAAGTTTAAACTACAATCCCATCGATAATTTGGACATCAAGCTAATGGTCTCCAATGTCCAAAACAGTAACCTGACCGGTTATGCCACCTCTTTTCAGCACACCAATACGCGGCTGAACAATCAAAATGGTACCGCGTCCCGTTCCACTAGTGCTTACAATGAAAATTTATTGGAATTCACCACTAACTATAACAAGGCAGTAGGAGATCATTACTTTACCTTGCTGGGAGGATACAGTTGGCAAGATGCTACATACGAGGATTTCAATGCCTCCAACTGGGATTTTCCTACCGATTTGTATAAATGGAACAACTTAGGAGCTGGCGGTGCTTTGCAGGCAGGCCAGGCCGGCATGGGGAGCTCTAAAAATAAGTGGCAACTGGCCGGTTTCTTTGGCCGCGCCACGTACAGCTATCATGAAAAGTACCTGTTTATGGCCAGTGTGAGAAGGGAAGGCTCTTCCCGATTCGGAGAAAACAGTCAGTGGGGAACTTTTCCAGCTGTCTCAGTGGGGTGGAGAATCAGCAACGAACCTTTTCTAAAGAACTCGAAAAATATTGGTGAGATTAAGCTAAGAGCAGGATTTGGGGTGACAGGAACCATTGCCAACTCCCCATATCTTTCTCAGATCAGTTATGATTTTACACGTGCGCAAGGTGCTTACATCGGTGGCCAATGGGTTCAAGGCTTTATTCCTGCCCGTAACTTCAATCCAGATTTGAGATGGGAGCGTAAGGAGGAATATAACTTTGGTGTAGACTATAGCTTCTTTAATGACCGATTGAGCGGTTCCATTGATGTATACCGAAGGGATATCAAGGACTTGTTGTACAATTTCCCCGTTCCCGTACCGCCTTATTTGACGAACTCCATGACCATAAATGCCGGTGTTCTTCAAAATGATGGTATTGAGGTGTTGGTGAATGTAGTGCCTATCCAGAAGAAAGACTTTAGCTGGAATACCAGTATTACCTATTCTACCAATAGGAACAAACTGGTTTCCCTTTCCAATGACCAGTTTGAGGCGACCAATGATTTCTTTACGGCAGGTTATACCGGTGAACCGATTCAAGATTATACCCATCGGGTGGAAGTAGGGGGAGCTATTGGACGGTTTTACGTGTGGAAGACCGTGGGAACCACAGAAGATGGCGAATGGCTTATTGAAAACCAAGCGGGTGAAAACATTCCCATTAGCGAAGCCTCCCAAGAAGACAGACAGTATTATGGAAACGGCATTCCACTGCATATTTTGGGATTCAACAATAGCTTGAGGTTTAAGAATTTTGATATGCAGGCCAACTTCCGTGGTGCATTTGGGCATGAAATCCTGAATTTCCAACGGATGTTTTATGAAAACCCGTACAACCCGGCTTATAACATGCTGAAAACAGCTTATGATCCAGTTTATGGGAATCGTCTGAACAGTGACTTGGCCTTGGTGAGCCATTATATTGAGGATGGAGACTATTTTAAGCTGGATAATTTGACCATCGGCTATACGATTCCAAAGTTGGGATTTTTGAGGAATGCCAGGGTATATGCTTCCGGGTTAAACCTCTTTACCATCACCAAATATAAAGGAATCGATCCTGAAGGAGTGAGCATTACGGGCTTTGATCCGGGCAATGATCAGCGGGACAAGTATCCGACAACCCGTACCTATACCTTGGGACTAAATGTTACATTCTAAAAGCGATCATTATGAAATTTACTTATAAACCATTTCAGTATATACTGACAGCTGGAATTTTATCCACAGGCTTATATTCCTGTTTGGACCTGAACGAAGAAGTGTATTCCGAAGTAGTAGCCAGCAATTTCCAACCGACGGAAAAGGACATACCTTCGATCATTGCACCTGTTTATGGGTCTTTTAGGGGCTTGATGATGGGATGGCAAGGTTATTTGGATACCCAAGAGGAATCGGCAGATTGCATCATCACACCGGCCAGACCCAATGGATGGTACGATGGTGGAACCTACCTCCGCATGCACCAGCACAACTGGACTTCCTTGCAGTGGCAGCCGACCAATATCTGGCAAAGCGCATACCGCAGCATCACGACTGCCAACCGGGTGATGTCCCAAATTGAGGATGGGGAAATCCCCATTACCGATGGAAGGGAAGCCGTAATTGCTGAACTTCGGGCCACGAGGGCTTTTGCGTATTACTTGCTGTTGGACAATCACGGCAATGTGCCTATTGTTACCGATTTTAAAGATGTGTCCCTACCTGAACAGCGGAGTCGTCAAGAAGTGTACGATTTTGTGGTAAGTGAACTGCAGGAGGCCATGCCTTTGCTCAGTGAAGATGCCGGGGCTACCTATGGTCAGCTTAACAAATGGGGGGTACAGACGCTTTTGGCGAAGATTTACCTCAATGCAGAAGTCTATACCGGCACCGCCCAGTGGGAAGCCTGCATCCAGGCTTGTGATGCGGTGATCAACGGCAATGGAGGTTACGAACTGGATGATAATTATGCGGATATCTTTAATTGGGAAAACCATAACTCTCCAGAGATTATCTTTGCCGTTCCTTATGATGAAATCTATGGAACGGGTAATATAGTACATATGAAGACCTTGGATCCGCTCAGCAGGTTTGTTTACAATATGCAAGCAGGACCATGGGGCGGTAACTGTGCTGTGCCGCAATTTATCGACACTTATGATCCAGAAGATGGAAGGCTTAAGGACACGTGGATCATGGGGCCGCAATACAATGCTTCCACAGGGGAAATGGTCATTGACTATCAAAAGGAAGTCCCCAGTATGGATGGTACGGCCTCCAACGATGGTTTCCGTATCGGTAAATATGCCATAAAGCAAGGGGCCACTGGTTCCTTGGACAATGATTATCCCATGTTCCGATATGCCGATGTGTTGATGATGAAAGCCGAAGCATTGTTGCGTACAGGTAGGGCAGATGAAGCGGCCACTCTGGTGACACAAGTAAGGGAAAGGGCCTTTAGGGATGCAGCTCCTTCCAAGGCTCAAGTGACCGGTGCTGAATTGATGCAAGGCAGCAGCTATGAGTACGGAATTCAAAATGAGGATGGTTCTGTGACTGGAACCGGGGGAGCAGATATTCCTTACGGTCGGTTTTTGGACGAGTTGGGTTGGGAGTTTGCAGCAGAGGCGCACCGTCGGCAAGACCTGATCCGTTTTGGGGTGTTCCAAACCAAAAGCTGGTTTAACCACAGTCCCCATGCCCAAGCCCAGACGAGGACCATCTTTCCGATTCCCAATGACGAAATCAATAAAAATCCGAATTTGAACCAAAATCCTGGGTATGCGAACTAGAAACATCAAATATTGTTTGGCGCCACCACTATGATAAAGGGCAGTATTTTTCTAGATCAGCAAATTAAGCAAGCCTAATGGCCCTATTCATTCATGCCATGACGGGACGTCATGGCATGAATCGTTTACAGATCCTCAGGCAATATCAGATGGAGTAGATTAGGAGGGAAGCAGTTTGAATGTTAGCCTTAAATCATCCATTACTCCTTTTACAAAAGGTATTAAACTCATACTAACCAACTAATAAGAATAGAAACTAACGATAACTAACGATGAGAAAAACCTTACTTGTGGCCTTGATGGTGGGACTGTCATTTAAAGGGTTTGCCCAAGGCACATTGATTGATTATCAACGGGCTGACAGCATCAAGAAAGCCTTTGAACAGGTTTATCATGCTCCGAGCCGTTTTGAATGGATCGAAGATACGAATATGCTGTGGTACCAGATGAAAACCGAAAGAGGACAGGAATTCATCCAAGCCCATGTGGATAACCAGCAAAAGCAACCTCTCTTTGACCAGGAGTTAATCGCCGAAAAACTGTCCAATGTCCTTCAGGATACGATTAAGGCCTATGAATTGCCCATTAGGAACCTTTCATTTAAATCAGTGGGAAGCGTAATGACCTTTTTGGCAGAAGGATATCATTGGGAATATGACCTATCATCCGAAACCCTAGCTAAAAAAGAACCCATAAAAGACAATGGAAACCGGTATTGGGGAACGCGTTGGGATGATCGTAAAGGCGATCCCGTTTTGGCTCCAGACAGCAGTAGACAGGCCTTTATCAGGGAACACAACGTGTGGATAAAGCACCTTTCGTCAGGAAAAACGGAGCAATTGACGTTTGATGGTGCACCAGGACTTTATTACGCAGCCCACCTGCAGTGGTCCCCAGATGGGGAAAAGCTCGGTGCCGTAAAGGTAAGACCAGTTGAAGTGCGGCAGTTGACCCTGATCAGCTCCTCCCCAGAGGACCAGCTGCAACCAAAGTTGGAAACAAGGGATTACCCTAAACCCGGTGATGCTCTGCCCCAAAAGACCCCTGTATTGCTTAATCTGACCAGTGGTCAGCAGTTTGAGGTCGATCAGGCTTTGATCCATGATCAATTTGGGATTTCAGGGCTGAATTGGCGGGAAGACAGCCGTGCATTTACATTTGAGTACAACCAAAGAGGGCATCAGGTTTATCGGGTATTGGCATTAGATGCTACGGATGGAAATACAGCCGTAGTGATCGAGGAGACAAGTGATACCTTTATTGATTATTCTGGCAAAAAATTCCGTAAGGACCTGAATGACGGTCAAGAGATTATTTGGGCATCAGAACGAGACGGATGGAGACATTTATACCTGTTTGATGGCCAAACAGGCGAAATCAAACGGCAACTGACCAAAGGAGCATGGGTGGTCAGGGAGGTATTGGATGTGGATGAGGAGTCGCGCATGGTTTATTTTTTGGCCAGTGGTCGGTCAAAAGACGAAGATCCCTATCACCTTCACCTTTGTAAAGTGAGTTTGGATGGCGGGAGCGTTACCCAGCTGACCACTGAAAATGCCAACCATGACATTACGCTTGCTGCAGATAAGGAATATTTTGTGGATAACTATTCCAGGCAAGACTTGGCTCCCGTAAGTGTGGTAAAGTCCTTATCCACAGGAAAAACCATCATGGAGCTGGAAAAGGCAGTTATCCACAAAATCGAAGCAGCAGGTTGGCAAGCACCGGAAATATTTTCAGCAAAAGGCCGTGATGGCGAAACGGACATTTGGGGATTAATAATCAAGCCCACCAACTTTGATCCGCAAAAAAGCTATCCCATACTGGAATACATTTATGCAGGACCGCACAGTTCCTTCGTCCCAAAATCCTTTGGGCCCAATTATCGTGGACTCCAGGAAATGGCGGAACTGGGTTTTATCGTAGTTCAAGTTGATGGCATGGGGACCTCCAATCGCAGCAAGGCCTTTCACGATGTCTGCTGGAAGAACTTAAAAGATGCTGGATTTCCGGACCGGATCCGTTGGATACAGGCAGCCGCCCAAACCAGGCCGTACATGGATGTGGATAAAGTAGGCATTTTCGGGACATCTGCGGGAGGCCAAAGCTCCACAGGAGCACTCTTGTTTCACCCGGAATTTTATAAAGTGGGCGTTTCCTCGTGCGGATGTCATGACAATCGTATGGATAAGATCTGGTGGAATGAGCAATGGATGGGCTATCCGATTGGCAAACACTACGAAGCATGTTCCAATGTGGCCAATGCCCATCGTTTGGAAGGGAAGTTGATGCTCATTGTGGGAGAAGTGGATGACAATGTAGACCCTTCATCCACTTACCAATTAGTGGACCAATTGATCAAAAACAACAAAGAATTTGAATTCCTGATGGTGCCTGGTATGGGGCACAGTTCGGGAGGCGAATACGGTGAGCACAAGCGAAGGGATTTCTTTGTGAAAAACCTCTTGGGAGTGGATCCACCAGCTTGGACGGCTTTTGATAAATCCATCAGGGATTAATTTGTACAGCCAAAGGGAGAGCCTGTCGGAAACCCATTGGTTGTAACCTAAAAAAATAGCCAGTGCGGAGTATTAATTTCCACACTGGCTATTTTATTTTTGTCTTATTTTAGTCTAAAAACCTCCAGCTGGTGCGATGGTCTTTAGATAGGGTTTCTCCTTTGATCCGTGCACGAATCAGTTCGATGGGAAGGGTATTTTGCGTCATGATGAAATCATGGAATTCCTTTTCGCTCATGGTTCCTTGGTCTACCATCTCCGCCTTGAGGGCATAAAACTGCAGGCCACCGACCATGTAGGCGATTTGGTAAAGGGGACCATAATTCCCTTCGAAGGATCTACGCACCTCTGCTTCGGCATTGGCGTATTCGTGGCCTACTTTATCCACAAGGAAATCAATGCATTCCTGCGGGGTCATGTTCCCGAGATGGTAATTAAGAGAAAAGATGATCCGAGCACAGCGGTGCATTCGCCAAAATAGCATTCCTACTTTATCTGATGCATTTCTGGGGAAACTTTTGTCCCACAGGTTCAGCTCCCAGTAAAGGGCCCATCCTTCGATCCAGAATGGCGTATAGAACATTCTTCGATAAGGTTTGTGCCGTTGGTTCATAAAGCCTTGGAGGTGGTGACCGGGGATGATCTCATGCTGGACAGTGGCCCGGCTAAAATGCGGGTTATTTCCTCGCATGCTCATCAGCTTTTCCTCTTGGGTCATGGTGCTGGTAGGATAGGAGATGATAATGGCCTCACCACCAAGAAAAAATGGATTGACCCGTTGGGCTTCGGGGCTCATCATTTTGGTCCGCCAAGTTTCCTTGGCCAGTTCCGGAATGGTAATGAGGTCGTGTTTTTCCACATATTCGGTGGCTTCCACGGCGAGATCATACACGTCTCCAGGCCATTCCCCTGGTGGTGCATAGGAGTTTTTTACATGCTCCAACGCCGCTTTCCAGTCATTGCCATATCCCAGTTCTTGACTGGCTTTCAACATTTCTTTTTCACAATAGGCAAATTGCCGCTCTGCTTCATCGATCAGCTCCTGGGCAGTATAAGGAATCAATTCAAATTCCAATTCTTTCTTGATCGCTTCCGCTCCAATTGGTTTTCCAATGATGCCACTTCCGTCATCTTTCACGATGAAGTTTTCGTAGTGGGCCTTTAATGCTTTTTCATAGGATTCCAGTAATGCAGACAATTCCTCCCAGGGCTTTTTGACCCACCACGTAAATGCGGGATCGTAATCATTATAAAACAAGTAGGCTTCCTCCAACGTCTCTTGGAGTGATCCAATCACGTCCGCCGCCAATTCTGCCTTTTGCCAACTGCTATAGGGCGTGGTGGAAGGTAGCTGTTCGATTTTGCCTTGAAGGTTTTTTTTGGCATCGGTAAATTGTGCAGCAATGGCCTTGGCGTCTGGCTTTTGGGCGCTCCTTCTGAAGATATAAAAGGCTTCCAGTTCATCGGCAAAATCCTTTACGTCAGCTACTTCTTTATATTCGCTGAATGCTTTATCATGGAAAAATACTGCTTTCTCAAGGTAATTTTTAAAGGCCAAATAATCGATCTTACCGTCCTCGCTCAAGGCTCCATAATCCATGTCTTGAACTGTAGTCAACCAGTCTTCGTAAAGCCGCCCAAACCTTTCAAAATACTCCTCAGAAAGGGCGTTTGAATACTTTCTACTGAGGGCAGAACGATCGGCTTGAAAGGTCTTGATGGGTTCATATAACTCACTAGACTCCGCCAAGAAAGGCAGGAACATGAGGAGCAAAAATGCTAAAGTGTTCTTCATAAATGATGTAAGGTGAAATGAATAATAGTACAGTTGGATTGTTTTCCACCTTTATATTATGAAGAAATCGCCTAAAATACTTCCCGCTGATTGATATAGTATTGGAAATGAATAATTTGGTACAAGGAAAAGGGGACATGAAAACGTATTGGGAAGTTAACATGCCCGGAGCAATGGTCATGTGCGATCATGTTACCATCCAGTTGTTCTCCATGATAGCGAAAATGGTGTCATGATGGTAATTCCCTACTAGCCTCCGGAAGCATACAGATGCACGCATCCCTAAACCTATTCCGTCGACCATGAGCCGACCTTTACAGCGGCCAATTTCTTCTTGATGCGGGGAATTTGCCTTCGTTGGAGTATCACGGTGGTAAAGAAAAAGAACCCGGCCACGGAAGCCATGGCCCCAGCAATGGAGCTGTTGAGGAAGTAAGCCATGTAATAGCCCAAGAAAGAAATGACAACGCCCAATACCACGGTGAGCTGGATCAGTCGGTAGAGGTTTTTGGTCCACAGATAGGCCGTAGCTGGTGGCACCACCATGAGGGCAACCACCAAAATAGCCCCAACCGCTTCAAAGGAACTCACCGTAGTGTAGGAAACCATTCCCATCAAAGCGTAATTTACCCCCACGGTGCTTAATCCCAATGTCGCCGCAAATTCTTTATCAAAGGTGCTGATCTTTAACTCTTTGAAAAACAATATGATAAACCCTATGACCAAGACCATGTTTATCAGGGAGAGGTAAGTGACGCGCGGCCCAATGATCTTGCCGGATCCCGTAATCCACAGGTCAATCGGCACATAGGCAATTTCTCCGTACAGGACACAGTCTTGGTCAAGGTCGATTTCATTGGCCAAGAAGGTAATCATGATAATCCCAAGGGCAAATAAAGAAGTAAAGGTAATCCCAATGGAAGCATCTGATTGTAATTTCACCTTGTTACTGAGGTATTCGATAAATACCGTAGCAAGGATTCCCACAAGCCCGGCACCGATGACCATGGTCAATCCATGACGGCTGCCTGAAACCAAAAAGGCTATGACAATGCCCGGCAAAACCGCATGACTGATGGCATCTCCTGTCATGGCCATTTTGCGCAGCATCAGAAAAACTCCCAACAGCCCACAGGATATTGCGATCATGGATCCAGTGGTGATGATCAGAAATGCATTAGGGTCAAAACTCATGATTTGTCTTTGTCTCGTGGTATAATGGATTGGTGTGGATCTTCCTGTGGAAAGTTCAGGTTTTTATCCAACTGTCTTTCCAGTTCAGGCGTGATAATATGCTCCAGTTTTTCAGCACTGTCGTGCACGTGGTCGGGAGCGATGTTCATGTACTCTGTCATGTACAATTCCCATAGTCTGTGCAACCGTACGATCCTTCCGGCCTCTTGATGCCCTTTTTGGGTGAGGGATATAAGTGACTGACTGTCATTTATATAACCGCCTTTGTTTAATTTGTTTATGGCGTATTGCGTTCGAAAGCTTTTGCCGGGGAAATTGGTAAAGATGTCACCGGCAGAGAGGCCATCTTTCCCTTGTTCTGTCGCCGCAAAGAGCGCTTTTAAGATATGGTCACGATGTATTTTACGTTGATAATTTCTTTTGGAAATCCATTTGGTCATGATGCCTTTCTTGGTGGAAAAGAAAAACGAGAGGAAGGCGATCAAGGACAGCACCATCACCACCCAAGGTCCGGTGGGCATATGGGGCAGCACAAAGGAGATATAGGCACCTGTAATGCCAGAAATCACCGAAAATATTACGGCAATCACAAGCATTAAACTAAGCCGATTGGTCCAGAACTTGGCCGCAGCAGCTGGAGTGATCAGCAAAGCCGCCATGAGTACCACACCGATGGCCTGGATACCGGTGACCACGGCCAATACCATGAGGGAGTTAAACAAAAATTCAAGCCGTTTGACCGGCAGTCCAACACTTTCCGCAAAAGATCGGTTGAAGACCATGAGTTGGAATTCCTTGTAAAATACCAATATTACCATGATGATGGCCAAAGCCAGAAAACCATATACCCAGAGGTCTTGCCCGACGATAGAAATGGCATTGCCAAAAATAAAATGATCCAAACCGGAAAGGGAAGCATTGCCGGTCTGCTGCAGCTGGGTCATCATCACGATGCCCACCCCAAAAAAGATGGACAAGATCGAGGCAATTACGGTGTCCTCTTTTAATTTGGTATAATTGGATACCCAGGTAATGGTATAAGTAGATAGCGCTCCTGTCACAAAGGCTCCTGATACGATCCAAAAAGGGTTTTTGCTGCCCGAAAACATAAAGGCCAAACACACACCAGGAAGCACTGCATGGGATATCGCATCACCGACCAGGGCTTTCTTGTCCAAAAAGGTAAATGTCCCGACCATGGCGGCACTGATGGAAAGCAAAACGATTCCCGTGACGACCATCAGAACGTTTGGATCCTGAAAGGAAAAGAAATAGATAAATTCTTCCATATCAGCTTTTCAAAGGGTTGAAATCACTTTTTTTGATGACCTCACCAATGTCTGTCAGGGTGGAAAGTTTACCGCCGTAGGTCTTGGTAAGGAGTTCTTCGGTGAGGACGTCCTTTGTTGGCCCGGAGGCCACCAAGTGCATGTTTAGCATGATCAGCCAGTCGAAATAGGTGCCGGCAGAATAAATGTCATGGTGTACCACAATTACGGTTTTGCCACCGGCAGTCATCTCCCGAAACAGCTCCACCAAGGCTTTTTCGGTACTCATGTCGACACCTGCAAAGGGCTCGTCCATAAAGTAAATGTCCGCTTGCTGTGCCAATGCCCGGGCAATAAACACCCGTTGCTGCTGCCCACCCGACAGTTCACTGATCTGCCGCTTGGCAAAGGCCTTCATGTTTACTTTTTCCAAGCAATCCATGGCCAATTGCTTTTCTTTTTTGCCGGGCCTTTTAAATAGTCCCAAATGATGGTAGGTGCCCATCATGACAATATCCAGCGCGGAAGCAGGAAAGTCCCAGTCCACTGATTCACGCTGAGGAACATAGCTTACCCTGTTTCGGACTTGGTTTAATGCTTGGTCAAATAGCTTTGAATACCCACTATTGGCTTCCACCAAGCCCATAATGGCCTTGATCAACGTGGATTTTCCTGCTCCATTAGGACCCAGAATACCGATCAACGCGCCAGCGGGAAGGGTAAGGTCAATGTTCCAAAGGACAGGGTTTTGTCCATAACTGACCATTAGGTCATGGACTTCAACTACCGGATGCTCTATTTGTTGTATCATGGTGTTTCAGGTTGTTTACAATCTCGTCCACATTGGTTTTTACCATGCCAATGTAGGTCCCTGCTGGGCCATCAGGAGCTCCTAAGCTGTCGGTGTACAGCGGACCTGCAAGTGTTACTTGATGTCCTTTTCGCCTACACCCTTCAACCACCGCTTTAATGGCTCTTGGAGAAATTGATTGTTCGATAAATATGGCTTTAATGTCTTTTTCTATGATAAAGCTCACCAAACTGGAGACGTCATTAAGTCCAGGTTCACTCAGTGTGGACAGTCCTTGGAGGCCTTTCACTTCAATGTTATACGCCTTGCCGAAATAAGAAAAAGCATCGTGGGCGGTGATGAGCACTTGCCCCTGATTGGTGATGGATTTGACCTTCTTGGCGGTATATTGGTCTAACTCATCCAGTTGCGCTTGGTACACCTCCCAATTGGCATTGATATAGGACTCCCACCCAGGTTTTCTTTTGATGATTTCGTCCTTAAGGTTTCGCATGGCCGTCCGCCAAAGGTGTACGTCAAACCAAATGTGCGGATCGACGGTATTGGCATAGTCTGGACTTGCAATCAATAGAGTAGGGGGGAGCGTGGCACCCACATCCACTGCCGGATGGGTGCGGGAAAATTTATGGAGTACTTCCACCATTTTACCTTCCAGGTGCAGTCCGTGGTATACTACCAAATCAGCTTCGAACAGTAAATCCAAATCCCGCTGGGAAGCCTTGTAGAGATGGGGATCCACGCCGACGGCCATGATGGGCGTCACCACGGCGCTGTCACCGACCAAGGCACGAACACCATCGGCCATGATATTGGTAGTGGCGGTGATGTGAAATTTAGCCTTGTCCTCCTCCTTATCGATTTTACAAGCACCGAGCAAACAAAGGCTCACTAAATACCAAATCCGTGTCCTCATGAAGTTTGTATGATTAGTATGTTCGCCGCTACATCCTTTGACATAAACAACGTCTTTTTATTATCGACCAAGATTTCCAGTGATCCATCAAATTCAACCTTATCGAGAATTTTTATTCGGGCGCCAATATAGGCACCCACTTTATCCAAATAGCGCAAGAAGGCTGCACTACTATCTTTTACCGCCACGATCTGACCACCGTCATTGACATGGAGATCATGAAGGGGCATCCTGGGCCGGGCTTTTACATCACCATATTCATCAGGGATGGGATCGCCGTGCGGATCGTATTTGGGATTGCCCAAGAAATCATCCAAGCGCTGGATGAGCAGGTTGGACTTGATATGCTCCAATTCTTCTGCCACTTCATGGACCTCGTCCCAGCTAAACATCAGTTTCTCCACCAAAAAGACTTCCCAAAGGCGGTGCTTACGAATAATCTGTAAGGCGGACTTTTTACCTTCTTCGGTAATGGTGACCCCATAGTACTTCCGGTAATTAATCACCGCTTTTTCCGCCAGACGTCGTAGCATGTCACTTACCGAGGCAGGCTTGGTCTTCATCTCTTTCGACAGGTCATTGGTCGATACATTATGCTGACCACCCTCCGATAGGTGGTAGATCGCTTTTAGGTAATTCTCTTCTGCGTAGGTCAATGATGGCATTTGTCTTCTCTAAAGTTTATGACACAAATATACAAACTTTAGGTTATACTAAAAAAATATTTCAATCATAACTAAAACAGCTGTGGATAACTGATTTTGATATGTGATTATGGTTTTAGTATAGTCTAAAAAATATATTTGATTACATCTAAAAATAAGTGTAATTTATTGATTAATAATTATTTAAAACCTTATCCACATAGGCTTGTTTTACGCGTTAGGGCATCTGTACAGGGTTTCCAAAAAGACGGCTTCAGTTTACACATTCCAAAAATGTGGATAAGTTTTCGGGTTATTCGCTCCATATCCTTACCACAGGACAAAGGCTATAATGCTGATTAGAAATAAAAATAGGAGAAATGGCCATCGATGTTTTGAATAATCAAGGCGCACCTGTTGGGTTGATGGGAGGGTATTCGTAAGAAAAGTTTAGGGGTATGGTTGGCTTCAAGTACCCATGAGCTTTTCCACTATGTTTAGCAGTTTGGGTTGCTCGCTTTCCCACCTGATTTCAGGACCTACAGAATTCCTGAACAAACCCCATGTCAAAAAGTCCCGAAGGGTTGTCAAGGAGTTTTCCGGCTGTGTAAAGTCGAGAGTAATGCCTGCGGGATAAGATGCTAACATGGCCTTCCATTGCGGGTTTTCGGTGGTGATCACAGGAATACCCTTGGCCAGCGCTTCGTATATTTTTGTGGGAAACTTATGCATAATACTCGGAAGTTGTCTATACGGCAGGAGCAGGATGTCAGTAGCTGCCAATGCCTCATAAATGGTGGATTGGGCCACGGGCCGGTCGTGTAGCTCCAATTTAATGCCTGGACAGTCTTTCCCTAATGCTTCAATCCTCTTCCTAAAATCAGCAATAGGAAAGTGCCCAATTAGGTGTAACCGGAAGCTTGGAAAATGCTTGTGGATAACTTTAAACCAATGGATCCCATCTTCGATGCCATACACTTCGGTAAGGGTCCCTGTCATGGTCAACCTGAGACGGTCATTGGACAACGAAAAGGGAGTGGTGCTGTGGACTTCTCCGCTATACTTGTTTTCTAAGATCGTGTAATTGGTGATATGGGGAAATTCCTGCGGATAGGACCTTTCAGCCATGAAATAATGATCGATGGACGGATGACAGCTATTTTCCACAAACCGAACATAGGCTGCCGCTGTTTTACGAAAAAGTGACGGCATGGTCTGATTGTGGATAATGTTTTTGGCGTAGTTTTCCTGTAGATCATAGATGACCTTAAACCGCAGAAATGGCTTAAGGAGAATGGCCGGCACCAATAGTTCGTAAGTGGTTACGATCACCAATTGCGGACGAATGCGCAGGAGTTTAGAGAAAAAATTAAATGGAACAAGTACGCGAGCAGGGTGCAGTCGGCTTTTTCGATAGATTGAAGTAAATTCAATATTTTCTGAATTTGGCGGATTTTTTTCCAAAAATCCTATGATGTTAATGTGGTATTTATTTGTTTCACGAAGTGAAATTGCCAGCTTGTAAAAAGCCCTACTGTCAGTAAGAGGCTTGAGTACAGAAGCGATGACAATTTTGGTTTTTTTCATGTAAAACTTTGATGTGCTTGGATGAGCACTAATCTAATACATATTTATGGAATTAAAGACTATCATCGAAAACGCCTGGGAAAACCGGGAATTGTTAAAGGAAAAGGATGTTGAAATCGCCGTCAAAACAGTCATTGAAGACTTGGATAAAGGCAATATCCGCGTGGCGGAGCCATTGGAAGATGGTGAATGGCAGGTAAATGATTGGGTAAAGAAAGCAGTTATCCTTTATTTCCCCATCCAAAAAATGCGAACCATTGAGGTAGGCCCATTTGAATTTCACGACAAAATGGGCCTAAAAACGGATTATGCCAAGCAAGGTGTGCGGGTAGTTCCCCATGCAGTGGCCCGTTATGGTGCATTTCTTGCAAAAGGAGTAGTGATGATGCCATCTTATGTAAACATCGGTGCGTATGTAGACAGTGGCACGATGGTTGATACATGGGCTACGGTAGGCTCTTGTGCCCAGATCGGCAAAGATGTACACCTAAGCGGTGGCGTAGGAATCGGTGGTGTGTTAGAACCAGTACAGGCGGCACCGGTGATCATTGAAGATGGAGCCTTTGTGGGATCCAGAGCCATTATTGTAGAAGGTGTTCGTGTAGGAAAAGAAGCGGTGATCGGTGCAGGTGTTACCTTGACGGCAAGTTCTAAAATCATCGATGTGACCGGTGATGAGCCAAAAGAATACAGAGGATATGTACCGCCGAGATCTGTGGTCATTCCTGGATCCATTACCAAGAAATTTGCTGCTGGAGAATATCAGGTGCCATGTGCTTTGATCATTGGTCAGCGAAAAGCGTCTACCGACCGCAAAACCTCCCTGAACGAGGCCTTGCGAGATAATAACGTAGCGGTCTAGACCATTTCCAGGATCCATATGATCGAGTATGTAAATCGAGCGTTCTGCAGTTATCATGATGGAGACTAGAAATATAAAAAAGTAAATATGATTAAGCATTCAATTTTGGGGCTGTGCTTGTGTGCAGCCCTTTTTTCGGGGTGTAGCGAAAAAGGAGATTCCAAAGGGGATACGTTGTTCAAGCAAGGCCAATATCAGGAGGCCATTGAAGTGTATTCCGATCGCTTGAAGACCAAGCCAAAGGACGTGGAAGCCTTATACAGCCGCGGCAGGGCATATGAGGAAGTCGGTGACCTGGCTAAAGCCAAAAAGGATTTTGAAGCAGGTTTTAAGCAGGATGATAAAAACTTAAAACTCCTGCTGGCATTGTCCAACCTTTACCAGAAGGAAGGAAATCATGAGCGCTCCCTGCTGTATGCAGAGTATGCCACTGCAGTGCCCGGAGCACCGGCCATGGCTTATTTTATGAAGGCACGGGCCTTGCATCAATTGGGCAATACCGAAGAAGCGATGAAGGAGTATACCGCAGCCATCGATCAGGACAAAGAATTCGGGCAAGCCTATTATTACCGTGGAGTACTCAAGTATGCCACCAAAAAACAACGCAGTGCGTGTACCGATTTCAAGAAATCGGCCAGCTTAGGATATGCTGCCGCTGAAGCCGCCGTAGAAAAGTACTGTCAATAATAGCGAACGTACGAAATAGGCCAATCATCGAAATAGGCTGTCTCATAAGCCTTCGTCATGCAATGGTAGCACATCGAGATCAATGTGCTCCAATCGTGATGACGGATGATTAAATGATGGGATGGCCTCTTTTTTGGATCCAAACCAAAAAGGTGACGGCAAGCTGCCACTTTGATGTTAATCACTAGCGGGCTCAAGGTCAATACCGATTTCATGCCTTTCGGCCCAGAGGAGCCCATCCGGAAGACCAACGGAACTGAACTCCAATTGGATAACGGGGCCGCGGTTTTGCTGTGGTGCTGTGGGTTCAGTGTGCACCACTAAGGGCTTCATAAGGTGGATTCCACCGGCCGCTACTTCAGCTACCACTGGCGTCCTGTTGATAGGGATCAATGTGAGCTCATGCTCCTTCCACTTTCGTTTATGCGATCCGGGTATTACCTGCAAGGCACCATTTTCTTCAAAGGTTTCTTCCAGGTGAATCCTTACGATCAGGGCGTTTTGCAGTATTCGTTCCGGTGGGGTGACTTTAAAATGGCCGTTGGAATGCTCCCAAGCCTCAAATCCTGTAGCATTGACCTGATTTTTTACATTAATGGTCGTGTCCTGATGCCAAGCATCCACTGCAGCTTTTCCAGTGTCCATGACATGCAGGAAGGCCGATTTGGTCAAAAATAAGTCGATATCGATGGTATTGAGAATGGCCACGAGATGCTTATTGAAAATCAAGGGCTGTAAAGCAGGGATTTTTTCTAAAAGAGCATGCAGAAGGGTAGTGTCGGTATACGCTTGTTCTGTTAGGTAATTGTGGACAAGTGCTTTTATCTTCTGCAGCGATTTTGGGGAATAGATGCAGGGAAAAATATACGAACCTCTTTTGTACAATTTCAAATCCAATGCCTTCAATCGCTGCTGGTCTATACTAGGGGCAGTCGACTCGTCTGGCTGGGCTATCGGGGAAATTTCGGCTGGGTGATTTTCGGCTTCTGTTGACTCTGGAGAGGACTTTTGACCATTATTCAGGGCATCAATTGCTTCTTCCAGTTGCTGGACAATTCCATTTACCTGTTTAAAATAAGTAAAATCCTTAAATTGATTCAATACCTCTAAAACCTCGGTCAGCTTACCTGAATCCTGGTCAGTAACTGGCATGTTTATAATGGAATAATCCGGATCTTCATAGCTATAGTACTTCTTCTCGGCCACCACGATAGGGGCATTGTACCCGGAAACATCATCCCGCATATGCTGAATATCCATCTGCACGGTTCTTTTACTGACCCCTTTATCCACACCTTCATATCGGTACAATTCCTCCGAACAAGCGTCAATAAGGTCCTTCAG
This sequence comes from Echinicola vietnamensis DSM 17526, assembly GCF_000325705.1. Lineage (NCBI taxonomy): Bacteria > Pseudomonadati > Bacteroidota > Cytophagia > Cytophagales > Cyclobacteriaceae > Echinicola > Echinicola vietnamensis. Next base: position 4,213,021 of record NC_019904.1, read on the forward strand.
CGTCCAGCGACGATCCCGATTCCTAAGACAGCTATCGATGGTTTTATAACGGATCAATGCGTGTGTGTTAGTAGCCATATTATGGTGTTTTTTATAAAAAAAAGAATATTTATGTGTTAACGCAAGGTTTTTACGTTAATAAAAATGTCATTCATAATATTTATAATGGAATTAAAAAAAACATCATCGTTCATAACTAGCTCCAAGCTTTTATCTTAAACACCTTGACAGGAGATAGTTACCAGAAGGATTCGTAGGATGTCGCATCGAACTCAGGAGATTACTTAAGTGAAATTACTTTTATAACGAAAGAATTGATGTGGATAATGTTTGCGCTGTTCCTTGGCTTGCGTAACTTTCCGGTATAATTCACACGCATTAATACTTGATATGTTTGACAGTTCCGATTATCCACAGGCATTGGATGAAGCACTTTTTGAATCTTGGCTTGAAGAAGGCCGAGCCATGAAAATCCCTTATCAATACATGGTAATCATTTGGAACGTTATGGAGGAGGTTTATCAACCGGCTTACGTACAAGACCGTGATGCATTGAGCGAGTTTGAACGTTACCCAACCAATACCGGCCAAGAAGGCCTAGTGGCCGTGTTTAACTTGTACTCGGAGTCTAGGGTGACATTGCCTTAATCCAGCGCAGAGACGCGTAATATTTTTTATGTTAAATAGACTATTGCTAATTGTTATATAATGGCATGCGTTATGTGAATATAGCTTTGGGTCGAGGGCGGGATTAATAGTTTAGAGTTGGCCTTTTTTGTCCTTAAAAGCAGAATTGTTATTCTCCACCTAAGCGGGCTGGCCTGACAGAATAGCAGGCCATGCGTTGGCCTAGAGCGTGGAAGCTATATTCTGTCTAGATTTTTGCATACTTTTTATCAATGAAAAAGTATGAGCCCAGCGGCTTGAGCGAAACAGCGAACACAGATAAAAAAGGACTTACCAGTGAGCTACACTGCCAGTAGCAAGGAGATTGCCATGTCACCAATCAGCCTGGCTGAAAGCTTCCTCGCAATGACGTGCTACTTGATGGCTTGTAATGTGAGCCTAGCAAAGCATGGGCCTGCAAGTGTATCACAAGCAAAATCCTAATCGCTGAGAATGGCGTATTGGATTGGGCATCAGGCCAGTTACTTTAACATAAGATCAGTACCGTTATCGAACTGAAGTTGCGATAACTGATCTTATATTAACCATGCCTGGCGGCCTGGCCGTAAAATGCTAGTTATGTTATATAATTTACATTATGTTAAATAAAGAAAAGACCCTTCCACATATCGGTCATTTGATCCTGCTGAAACCCTCACCTCTGTCGGGAGCTTTTGGTGCATTTAAACTTCCATAAAATTCATTAGAGCTTTACCCTTTTGTAAAAACTAGGCTTACCATACGGGATCCTTTGGGCAGCTACATCATTCGATGGTTTACAATTTTATCCAATAACCCTAAAAGCTCCAGAAGATTTCTTATTATTGAATAATAGTATCTTTAGCCAATCCGCTGCCCGACATGTGCATTGGCCAACATCATCACTGCTTACTTTATGAACAATTTGCTGTGGAAACGTTCCGGATTAGTGCTGGGTCCGGTAGCTTTTTTATTGATAGTCCTTTTTTTTAACCCTGATGGGTTGACGTATGAGGCACAAGCGGTACTGGCCTTGGCCGTCTGGATGGCCATTTGGTGGATATTGGAGGCCATTCCAATTGCTGCGACTGCCTTATTGCCTTTGGTGATCCTGCCCCTTACAGGTGCCTTGTCCATGGATGAAAGTGCAGCACCGTATGCTGACCCTAAAGTGCTGCTGTATATGGGAGGTTTTATGATCGCAGTGACGATCGAAAAATGGAACCTGCACAAACGCATTGCGTTGTCTATCATCAGCCTGATAGGTACCGATATGCGGTTTATTGTGCTGGGATTTATGCTCGCTACCGCGCTCCTATCCATGTGGATATCCAATACCGCTACCAGTTTGATGATGCTGCCCATTGCCGTTGCGGTGATTCACCAGCTTGCAGACGGATCTGATGAAATCTCCGCTACCAGGATTGGTCAAGCGTTGATGCTTGGAATCGCCTATAGTGCCTCCATCGGTGGATTGGCCACGATCATTGGCACTCCTACCAATATCGTTTTGGTGGGAATCGTTAAAGAACTCTATGGCATTGAAATTGGATTTGCCGAATGGATGTTAGTGGGCCTGCCCATATCCTTGGGACTTTTGGGCATTTGTTGGTGGTACCTGGTAAGTGTGGCCTATCCCTTTCCAAAGAACATGTCGCTGGCAGGTGGCAAAGTGGAAATTCAGCGGCAGCTGGCAGCTATTGGCCCGATTTCGAAACCTGAAATTCGCGTATTGTTGGTATTTCTATTGGTAAGTTTTTCTTGGATCACCCGGGTATTTTTGCAGGACCTCCTCCCCTTTTTAAATGACACCATTATTGCTTTGGTAGGTGTTTTACTATTGTTTATGTTGCCTTCTTCCCGTGGTAAAAAACGTTTACTGGACTGGAAGACTGCTGAGGACATCCCTTGGGGAATCCTTTTGTTATTTGGAGGTGGACTGGCATTAGCTGCAGGTTTTAAGGAAACAGGTCTAGCCGCTTGGTTGGGCAGCCATTTTGAGGCTTTACAAGGTGTTCACTTTCTGTTGTTTATTCTGATTATTGTCGCCTCGGTAAACTTTCTTACAGAAATCACCTCCAATGTAGCCACAGCCTCCATGTTACTTCCCATTTTAGGAGCCGTGGCGTTGGCCCTAGGCGTTCATCCTTACGGGCTGATGGTCGCAGCCACCATGGCCGCGAGCTGTGCCTTCATGCTCCCTGTGGCGACCCCTCCAAATGCTGTGGTCTTTGGATCTGGGTACTTGACCATTCCTGCCATGGCCAAAGCGGGACTATGGATGAATATTCTTTCTATCTTTTTCATTACTTTATTTGTTTACTACATCATGCCGTTTCTGTGGGGAATTGACCTGAAGGTGTATCCTTTCTAGGGTTAAGTTTTACTATAAGGTAAGATTTTTAAAGTACTGTATTTCAATTGTTTAAATTTATTGTATTGTAATTGTATCAGAGGCTCAATTTTAGTTGTACCGGGGCACAGCCCTCGGTACCACCATTCTCGTTAATATCTTGCGACTGGCTTTCTCAAGACTCCTTTCTCTCCACTTGCTCCTAGCTCCAATCTTTATTTTATTTACCCCTTTTCTAAAACTTCACTTGGGCCTGAATCCTTATCAAGTTACCTGTCTGGTGGTTATGTGATAGTTCATGGTCTTCATACTGTCGATCCGCCATCGTGTACACCGTTACCAATTCAAAATGCTCAAAAGGGTGGTATTCGATGCCCATTTCTGTCTCATTAACGACATAACTTCTGGCATCCAATTCGTGTTTTTTGCCCCCATCATAATGCTGAAAACGTACAAATGGGATCAATTGCTGTCTTCCAACTGCCATAAAATAAGACGCTGTGATGTAGCCGCCATGGAGTTTTTTTACTTTTATGGTTTGGGAGGAACGGTCATATTCGGGGCCTCTTCCCAGGTTGTACTCTGCTTGGATACCAAATGGCCTTGGATAAAGTACAAAAGAAGCTCCTATTCGCTGATCGATGTATTCATGATTGGTTTTGGTAATTACGCCATCACTTACCTCAGGAATGACATACTTGCCCGAATACGCTTGGATGCCTGGTTCTATGATTTGCCCTGAGCCCAGTTGGATAGGATAAGAAAACCGAGATACCACATGGAAAGAATTGTTCTCATCCGGATAGTTGGCCGTTTGCCCATTATAGATGCCAAAAGCCAAAACGCCAAAATCACCTGAATGCTTATAAGGCTTTAGGGCTTTCATGAGTTGTCTGATCTCCTTTGGCGCCCAATAAAAATATATCCCCAAGTCCCGTTCATCCTTAACGCCACTGTTCAAGGCATCATTTCTGTCCAATGGGAGCCGATCACTGCTAGATTGCATGTTTTCATAACCAAAAGGCACTTTGCTTTGCCCAATGCGCAGTCGGTATTCATTTTCCGGATCCAATCCGATATCCATGTACGCATCTTTAATGCGGGCTACATGGATGTTATCACCGACAGATTTTGAGAAATCCGGTTGGAAATATAAAAAAACACGAGGGCTGATTTGGCCATAAATTTTGAACCGCATCCTTCGAATCGAAAGTCCCCCACCCTCAGCACCCCAATTTTCATCACATTGTTCGCAATTTAAATCAGAATTGCTCTCATAAAGCTTGTTGTACCGTACTTGGAGATAGCCACCAATGTGAATATTTTCATACCACTTTTGATGACCATCCTCAGTTTTCTGTGCCATTAGGGATGCGCTAAGCGTTAAGCACATTCCCAGCAGAAAAAGTAGTCGTTTCATATGCGTTGCTTAATCGACTCTTTGACTGACTACTTTGCCACTTGGGTCGATCAGTACTTCCCAGTCATATCTCCGGCCGTCCAAATCTAGCAGGTAATTGCTTTTGTTATTTTCAGTAATCCTTTTGGCATCATCGATAGCATACCCTTCAAATTCCTTGGAAACAGTGGTTTGAACGGCATTGGGAAGATCTTTGGTAGGGATTTCTTCTACATGCTTCACTTGTTCTCCTTCAGCAGAATACCAAATCTCATGCTCTGTCCACCAGCCTGTTTCAAATTCCACTTGGTATTGTGTGCCTTTCATTTCCCATTCCATGTCCTTGGCATGAGGGAAATCATTGTGGAATTTGTTTAGGATTACAGAAGGGACTTGTCTTTGGGCAATGTCCTGAGCATTGGCTACGGTAGCGGTAAATGCTCCAGCTACGATGAATAATAAGATGTGCTTTTTCATGGGTATAATCTTGTTTGTTTATACCACAAATCAACTATTAGAATATGGAAAGAATTGGGAATCGCTGGACAGAATAGAAAAATCGGGGCAAAATGCCAGCGGCAAGATAAATTTTGTAGCCTGAGGATTCATCCGCAGAAGCTTAAGCCCTCCTCAATCTCCCGAAGGATTGTCAGCGGCACGGATGATAGCTATGCCCACACGAAAATTGTTCCCCTTCCAACTACTAAACGCGTTTGCCCTGTTCCTACACCTCAAGTTCAACACAAAAGCTATGCTTCCCTTCAATATACTGGTAGTTTATACCAAAACTATAAAGTTGGCAAATGGCTTCTACGATGGATAGCCCCAATCCCGTATTTTGCTGACTCTGGCCATTTTTATAGAAGCGTTTAAAAAGGCATTTGGCATCCAGTGATCCACTGGTGGCAGTGTTCTGGATGATTAATTTCCCCTGCTGTAGCTGAATAATGACCTCTCCTCCTGCTTGGTTATGGATGATGGCATTTTTGATCAGGTTATTAATCAAGGTATTGGCGAGCATCCTGTCCATAGTGGCGGTTACTTCTTGACTTACTTCCATTTTGACCTGCACCTCTTTAAATGAAGCAAAATCCTCAAAGTCCACAATGGTTTGCTCGACCAGCTTGTTAAAGGAAATCGCTTGGTTGTCAAAGAATTGCTTATTTTCGATCTTGCTCAGCAGTAAAAGTGATTTGTTTAACTGCGTCAGTCTTGACGTGATTTGAAGTACATCAGCAGCAATTGCCGCATCCACGTTTTTCATACTGTTTTTTTCCAACAGCAATTCAAGCTTACTGGTGATAATGGCAAGGGGTGTTTGCAGCTCGTGCGCGGCATTTTCGGTGAATTGCTTTTGGTTGGCATAAGCATTCAAGGTATGGTTGATCAGTTGGTCGCAAGAATGCTTTAGTTCAATAAATTCCTTGGTCCGGGTTCTCATCGTCGGAAGTGGCGAATCCTTATTGACTCGAAAGTTCTTGATTTGTTCCAAAAAATCGTAAAATGGTCTCCATACTTTCTTAAGGACGATATTATTGACGACCAAAACACTAATGATCAGCAATAGGTAAAGCCAAAAAATCGCCCAAAACATGTCCTCGATAAGGTCATCTTCTTCGACCATGGAAGAAATCACCTCTAACTTATAATATTGCCCCTCATGCTCAAAGGCCGTTGTCAACATCCTTACCGGCTCCTTGTCGTCTTCATCAAGCATGTACATCAGCGTATCTTTATAGCTGTCTTTTACCTGTAGGGCTTCGCTTTTTTCAATGGGACGTATGGCATAATTACTTTCGCCAAATTCATGTTTTGAAAATATAGTACTGTCTTCCACGGCCTTATTGATAATCAGTAGCTTATAGTTGGCCAATCCATCATCAATGCTGTCATAGATCTCATCCAGCATATTGACATAAAAAAACACCGACCACACGCTGACAATCAGCAAAATGGAAATGGAAAGATAGGTGAGCGACTGGTTCAGTAATTTCATTAACTGCTCTTTTACCGGGATTCTATGGCTTTTATTTCAAGTTTAAGCCAGATTCAATGACGTTTGGTTAGTGGGTATCTGGTAATGTTGGTTCTAGAATTGTTTTGGGCAAAGCATCCTTTATGGTTCACCAAGCTTATAGCCTATTCCATACACCGCTTGGATTTCAAAATTGGCCTGAGCCTCTTGCAGTCTTTTCCGGAGGTTTTTGATCTGGTAATAGATGAAATCAAAATTATCCGCCTGGTCGGTATGATCTCCCCAGACATGTTCAGCAAGGGCCATTTTGCTTACAAGTCGGTTTTTATTGAGCATGAAGTAATTTAGGATATCAAATTCCTTCCTGTTTAGTACCACCATATCTCCGCCAATCCGCAACTCTCGGTTGTCCAAATCCAGCACCGCATTGCCAATTTCGATGGTGTTTTTTCCATCCAACTGCTTTCTGCGCAATACGGCCTTGACGCGGGCATTCAGCTCTGCCAGGTGGAATGGCTTGGTAAGGTAGTCATCAGCTCCTAGATCCAAGCCCTTCAGTTTGTCATCAAGGGAATCCTTTGCGGAAACAATGATGACATTTTCTCTCTTCCCTGCGCTCTTAAGCTCTTCCATTATTTCCAGACCACTTCCGTTTGGTAGCATAATGTCCAATAATATGCAGTCATAGTCATAAACAAAAAGCTTATCCAGTGCCTCATAATATTCCTCCGCTGTTTCCACGACATAATGTTCCTTTTCAAGCGAATTTTTAATCGCTTTTAAAAGGTCCTTTTCGTCTTCTATTACTAAGATTTTCACATTGTAAAAGTCTGGTTTAATTCTGGAAAGATATGGGAATAATGTTAACAACGAACCATAATTTATAGATTAACGTAACGCTAAAGTCTTTTGGCCCATTGCTAGGTTTGGCATAGCATCTACTGGTAGTAGAAAATGATTAACCTCAAAATTGACTACCGATCCCGCGCTTCATAAATCCTCAAAAACAGAATACTGGCCATGTTTCTAGCATGTTCTTTTGCGTGGTCAGCTACTTTTCCTTCAAACAGCATATCCAAGGTGGTAAACCACAATTCCAGCCAATTACCAAAATGCACTTGGGTAAGCCCCTGTCCTGTTTTCTGATCCACCTCTTTGTGTGCTTTCAGTGGATTGAATTTTTGCTTACCTGGGCCTGATTGAAGCAATATCATCTCCCAAAAATCAGACAGCCTTTCCAAATGCTCAGGCCAGTTGGTCACAATTCCGTTAAATATAGGTCCTAAATGGGGATGCTGTCTCACTTGTCCATAAAAGGTATGTACGAGTTTTTCTACATCTTCCCGGTTACTAATATCCTGCTTTGCCATACCACAAAGTTACAGTAATGCAGGAAAGGTGGAAAATACCAGATCATTTATTGATTCGGTTGATTTAATTTGGGTGTGGTTGATTATTCGTGCTTAGTTTTAAGTATCTTGGTAAGAAGATTGCTTCCATATTAAATATAGTTTTTAACCAAAAAATCACTAATAACATGAAATTTTCAAGAAATGCATCAGCCAATTGGAAAGGCAGTGGAAAAGAAGGTAAAGGTACGGTCAGCACCGAAACCACGGTTTTGGACAAGACCCCTTATTCCTTCAAGTCACGTTTTGAAGATGGTAAAGGTACTAACCCTGAAGAACTATTGGGAGCTGCCCATGCAGGCTGTTTTTCGATGAAACTGAGTTTTGTGCTCAACGAAATGGGGTATACGGCTGAAAACATCGATACCTCAGCTAAAGTCACCATGGAAGACGGCAAGATCTCGAATATCCACTTGGAGCTTAATGCTAAAGTGCCTGATATCAGCTCGGACGATTTCCAAAAAGCGGCCAAGGATGCCAAAGAAAACTGTCCGGTTTCCGCGCTTTTCAATACCGAAATTACCATGGATGCCAAATTGGGATAAACCCTGGGGCCCATTTGAGATTCCAAATTGTCCAGCAATCTACCGCTTAAATTTTATTGATGCTGGACCATAAAACAAAAACTCACGGATTGTACTAGAGGTACAATCCGTGAGTTTTTTAATTTTATCTGCTACTGTCAGAAAACTTTCTTCTGTAGAAAATCAGGAGTATTCCTCCCAGAAATCTGATAGTTCATATGGACTGTTGTGTGTTGTCCATAGCTTGCCGTCCGTAAAACGATACGGTCCTTCCAGTTGATTGAGCTGATCCATTTCTTCCTGACTCAGGGTCAGTAAATTTGACTTAAAGTTTTCCTCAATCCTTGAAGGGGTTACCGACTTGGGAATCACGGCGATATCCCGTTGTATATTCCAAGCGAGTACCACTTGGGCAGTGGTGGCGTTTAGCTTATTGGCGATGTTTTTCACCTGGTCGTTTTCCAACAGAATCGGCAGGTCTACCCCGTCTTGGCCTTGGGTCCGGTAAGCAGCTCCAAGCGGTGCGTAGGCCGTCAGGTGAATCCCCTCTTTCTTACAATAATCTACCAATCCTTGCTGGGGAAGAAATGGGTGCATCTCCACTTGGTTGACCTCAGGTTTGCTCTTGGCTGAAGCCAGAATTTCTTTCAGCTTTTCAATCTTAAAGTTGGAAACGCCAATATGCTTTACCTTCCCGGTTTCCAGCAGCCCTTCCATAGCGGCCCATGTGGTAGACAGTGGAATGTTATCCAAATGCTCAAAGTCTCCGTTCTCTTCGGGGAAATCCACTCCGTGCTTTAAGGCCAATGGCCAGTGAACCAAATAAAGGTCCAAGTAATCCAGCTGAAGGTCCTTTAACGTGCTTTCCAAGGCAGGAAGTACGTGTTCCGGTTTGTGGCTATCGTTCCATAGCTTGGATGTCACCCAAATGTCTTCACGTTTAATGGTCCCATCAGCAAAAGCTTTGGCAAAGGCGTCCCCGATTTCTTTTTCGTTTTTGTAAATATAAGCGCAGTCGAAATGACGATAGCCGATTTCTATGGCTTTTAAAACGGCATTGTACACTTCTCCTGGTTTGGACTGCCAAGTACCCAAGCCTATTATAGGCATGGTGTCCCCATTACTAAAAGTCAGTGATTTCATGTGATTTTTGGTTTTAAAATGATCGTTGATAGTAGGTACTGTGATTTGGTACACTAAAGATACCCTTTCAAAGGTCAATAGTAAAACAAAAGTTCCCTGGGTCTACTCCCATTAAGGAAACCTTTGTCATTTAAGCCCCACATTTCCTCCTTGAAATGTGGGGTTAACCGATTTATGCATAATGGAGCAAAATCACTGCCATATTACCGATTTTATTACCCAAAAGTACTTTGCAACGCTGGGTCCCAATCTTTCCAAACGGGTTGATAGCCGTTTCTTTCCAATAGGGCCGCGATGTTAGCAGGGCTTCTCTCATCGGAAATCTCAAATTGCTCGAGGGATTCCTCGCCCGCTGCATAGCCTCCGGGATTGGTTTTGGAACCGGCACTCATGGATGTAATGCCCAATTTGATCACATGGTTTCTGAAATGCTCTGATTCCCTTGTGGATAAAGACAATTCCACGTCAGGATCAAGTAGACGATATGCGCAAATGAGCTGCACTAATTCTCGGTCATTCATGGCCACCTTAGGTTCTTGTCCCCCGGAAAATGGGCGCAGACGGGGAAAGGAGATGGCATATTTGGTTTGCCAGTACTTCTTCTCTAAATAGCGCAAATGCATTGCGGTATAAAAACTGTCCACTCGCCAATCCTCCAAACCAATTAATGATCCGATACCGATTTTGTGGATACCTGCCTTTCCCAACCGGTCTGGCGTTTCGAGCCGGTAGTCGAAGTTTGATTTTTTGCCTTTGGGATGGTGAATTTTATAGGTATCACGGTAATACGTCTCTTGATAAACCAGTACGCTATGCAGCCCACTGCTGATCAGCCGTTCATACTCATGCTGGTCCAATGGCTGCACCTCCATGCTGACGTTTGCAAAATGGGGTTTGATCAGTTGGATGGCGTGTTCGAGGTAGTCTACCCCTACCGTCCGGTTTGCTTCACCCGTCACCAACAGGATGTGCTCAAAGCCCAAACCTTTCAATACTTCCACCTCCTTCATGATTTCCTGGTCGGAAAGGGTCTTCCGGGGAATTTTATTGTCTAGGCTAAATCCGCAATACGTGCAAATGTTTTGGCATTCGTTGGAGAGGTATAAGGGTGCAAAAAGCTGCATATTGTTCCCAAACCGCTGCAAGGTCAATTGACGGCTTTTCTGGGCCATCTTTTCCAAGTATGGCGCCGCTGCAGAAGAAATCAAGGCCAAAAAATCCTCCAGATCCCTTTCTGTTTTGGCCAATGCCTGCTCTACCCTTTCCGGTGTTATGCTGGCGAGGGCTTTATCGACTTCCTCGGGTGGATATTGGGCTAATAGGTCTCTAAACTCATTCATAAGACAAGAATTCTGTTAGTGGGCTACTCGCATTTGCATGGGAGCTCATGGCTCCTTGGCCGCATTCAAAGGCCATTCTCCCCGCTTCTACGGCCATTTTGAAAGCCTTTGCCATGGCTGTTGGTTGTTGTGCCACTGCGATGGCAGTATTGACCAATACGGCATCAGCTCCGATCTCCATGGCTTGGGCAGCGTGGGAAGGAACCCCAAGGCCTGCATCGACCACCACCGGCACGTTGCTCTGTTCAATAATGATCTTTAGAAAATCCAACGTCCTGAGCCCATTATTACTGCCGATCGGAGCGCCAAGGGGCATCACCGCTGCGGCTCCGGCTTCTTCTAACCGCTTGCAGAGCACCGGATCAGCATGAATGTATGGCAAGACGGTAAACCCTTCTTTGACAAGGGTTTCGGTCGCCTTTAAGGTCTCGATGGGGTCGGGCAATAAATACTTGGGATCCGGGTGGATTTCTAATTTTACCCAATTGGTTTCAAGTGCCTCACGGGCCAGCTGTGCAGCAAATACGGCCTCCTTTGCGGTGCGAACACCAGAAGTGTTTGGCAGCAAATTGATCCTTGGATGCGATAAGTGGGCCAGCATATCGTCCGCTTTGTCCTTGATGTCCACTCTTCTTAGGGCCACGGTTACCAGCTCTGATTCGGAAATTTCCAAGGCTTCTTGCATGGAGGGATAAGTAGGAAACTTTCCTGTTCCAGTAAATAGCCTTGAGGTGAAGGTTTTATTGGCAATGGTCAACATAGGCGAATGTATTTTTGATTTCTTCAATTAATATTTGAGGGGTACTACTCTTTTGGAGAAGGCCACTGATGGCCACACCGTCAAGCCGAGCTGCTTTTAAAGCAGGAAGGTCATCCTGGATTATTCCTCCTATGGCAATGATAGGCAAGTGCGGGAATATGTTTTTTGATTTTGGTATAATCTTCTGATAACCATCTATTCCCAGTATAGGACTTAAATCTTTTTTCGTGCTAGTGTAGCGCAGCGGTCCTAAACCAATATAATCTGCCACTGGTGCCGCGACCAAGATATCATCCAGGGTATTTGCAGTAGCGCCAATGAGCAACCGGTCGCCATAGCATTCTCGGATATCTTTGGCGGATTTGTCTTTCTTCCCGACATGCACACCGTCTGCTCCCGATTTATGGGCGATCTCAGGATGATCATTAATGATCAATGAACAGCCATATCTTTGACAGATCTCTTTGGCACCAAAGGCAGTTCTCAAAATCACGGCCTTTGGAAATGCCTTCATCCTTAGTTGCACCCATTTTCCTCCTGCTTCGCAATACGATTGGATGGCATCCAAATAGTCCTTTGGATGGTCGAGATTAGGTGTGATGTAATGTAATGAATTGATTTTGGTCATTATAGGGGTATATTTTTATAGGTTAAAAACCGGTTTAATCGTTCTTGGGTATCTGTACCATTCCACACCCCTCCAAGCAATGCCGCTCCATCAAAACCGGCCAATTTTAAATCAGGAAGATGTTTTGGAATGATCCCGCCCAGCGCAAATAGTCGAAAGGATAGCTGTCGTTTATGGTTTGCGATCCAGTCGCCGATTTTTTCTACTGTAAATTGCTGTCGGTAACCCGGCTTCGAAATACTGTCAAAAACGGGACCTATAAATCCATAATCTAAGGAGTGGTTGATATCGTCTTCCATTGCTGCGAGATCATGAAAGGATTTACTCCCAACGCCGGAACCAGCATGCACTGTTTGGTCACTTTTAAAGTGCCTCCCTCCTAGTCCGAGTGCTTCGATGAGCTCGTGGTGCTCGTGAAGGGATATTTTCGGGTAGTAAGCGACAGGAATCTGCGCAATGAGCGCTTCTACTTGGTCTTTTGACCAGTCCGGCTTTCGTAGATGGAGACGGTAAAGACCATGGTCCAAAAGCTGGACCATGGTTTCGATTTCATCATTTTCGCTTTTCGGTGAACTGATGACGACCAGCTCCATTATTGATTTAGATAGATTTCACCACCTTTATCGGAGAACTCCTGTGCTTTCTTTTGCATCCCTTCTTCGATGGCTTCTTGATCATTCAGTCCATTCTTGTCAGCATAATCCCTTACATCTTGGGTGATTTTCATACTGCAGAAATTGGGGCCACACATGCTACAGAAATGGGCTATTTTGGCACCATCTGCAGGAAGTGTCTCATCATGGAATGACCTTGCGGTGTCCGGGTCTAGGGAAAGGTTAAACTGGTCTTCCCAGCGGAATTCAAAACGGGCCTTGCTGAGGGCATCATCACGGTATTGGGCTCCAGGGTGTCCCTTTGCCAAATCTGCTGCATGGGCAGCGATTTTATAGGTGATGACGCCGTCTTTGACATCCTTTTTCTCTGGCAAGCCCAAATGTTCCTTAGGGGTAACATAACACAGCATCGCACAACCGTACCATCCGATCATCGCCGCACCAATTCCTGAAGTGATGTGGTCATAACCGGGGGCAATATCCGTCGTCAATGGTCCCAAGGTATAGAAAGGCGCTTCCCCACAGGCTACCAACTGCTTATCCATGTTCTCTTTGATCATATGCATCGGAATATGGCCGGGGCCTTCGATAATGGTCTGTACGTCATGTTTCCAAGCAATTTTCGTCAATTCACCCAACGTTTCAAGTTCTGCAAATTGGGCCGGATCATTGGCATCCGCAATGGATCCTGGGCGTAAACCATCCCCGAGTGAAAAGGTGACGTTATACGCTTTCATAATTTCACAGATTTCCTCAAAATGGGTGTAAAGGAAATTTTCTTTGTGGTGGGCCAAGCACCATTTGGCCATAATGGAACCTCCCCTGGAAACAATTCCTGTCACCCTTTTGGCGGTCATGGGAACGTAACGGAGCAATACTCCGGCATGAATGGTGAAATAATCCACGCCTTGTTCTGCCTGCTCGATCAGGGTGTCCCGAAACAGTTCCCACGTCAGGTCTTCTGCCTTGCCGTTGACTTTTTCCAACGCTTGGTAAATGGGTACCGTCCCAATGGGAACGGGGCTATTGCGAAGAATCCATTCACGGGTTTCGTGAATATTCTTTCCGGTGGAAAGGTCCATGATCGTATCTGCTCCCCATCGGCACGCCCAAACGGCCTTTTCTACTTCTTCTTCAATACTGGAGCCTATCGCCGAGTTTCCGATATTGGCATTGATCTTAACCAAGAAATTTCGCCCGATAATCATGGGCTCTGCTTCGGGGTGGTTGATATTGGCCGGAATAACTGCCCTGCCCATTGCCACTTCATCCCGAACAAATTCCGGTGTAATCATTCCTTTAGGCGTATTGGCACCATAATTTTGGCCAGGATGCTGTTTGGTGAGTTCTTGCTGTTCTGCGATGCGTTGGTTTTCACGAATGGCAATGTATTCCATCTCTGGAGTGATGATGCCTTTTTTGGCATAATGCATCTGGCTTACATTGTTTCCTGATTTGGCACGATAAGGCATTTTCACCAGGTCAAACCGCAACTTATCCAATGCGGGATTGGCCAGTCTTCGCTGACCGTATGCTGAAGTGAGTTGATCTAGCTGTTCCACATCTCCCGTATTGGTGATCCACTCTTCGCGGAGCCTGGGAAGCCCTTTTTTTACATCTATCTCTGCCGCTGGATCAGTATAGGGACCACTGGTGTCATAAACCGTTACAGGTGGATTTTTTTCTACCGTCTCATGACGGTCCAAGTGTGATACGGTATCATGCAGCGCGATTTCACGCATGGCCACCTTTATGGGATGCAAGGTGCCCGATACATATACTTTCTTTGAATTAGGAAAAGGATCTGTGGTAATGTAAGATTCAATGTTTTCTTGACTGAGCGTTTTCATGGTAATTCTTTGTAAGGTTGGAAAGTTGGAAAGGGTAAGATGAGAACCTGGAGGAACCAGTCTCGATCGACAAAGATCCAAAAAGCTTATCCGCCTTGGGTGGCTTTGATAATAAGGATCTTGTCGTTTTCAGAGACTTGGTAATGGTCCCATTCGGATTTGGGAATCACTTGGTCATTGACTGCCAAGGCCATCCCACGGGTGGCATCAATCTGTTGTTGTTGGAGCATTCCTGACAATGACAAATTCCCCTCTGTAAGCTCAAAAGGCTCACCGTTAAGGATAAAATTCATAAGAATTTAATTTTTTGTGATAAAAAAACTTCAGGAATGAAGATAATCGCTCGGAAGGACGCTTCACTTTTCCCTTCGCCCGCATTACCGGGATCAGGTTCAGAGGGTATGTCTCAGCCCCGATAGATTATCGGAACACCCCTAAAGTCTTGTACGTGGTTACAAAGGTAACATGATGTGGGAATTTCAAAAGCTATTGGTAAAATTTCTTTCTTTTAGGCTATTTTCATGGACTAAGCCCTAAATTATATTCCAGGGAAAAATTTTCAGGCCACAAATCAGGGTTTCTAGCCGCATGTCATGACGGAACCAGCTCCTACTATAAAGCCGCCGAAAATGGTGCCAATAACAGATTATTTTTCGGTAGTATTCTCCTTTAAAATATGCTCCAATACCCGTTTATCCCCATCAATGTGCGCTGGAATGGGAAGTTGGAGTAAGGTGCAGAGCAGCGGGTAAACATGGATGTTCTCGAAGGAATTAACGGTCAATCCTGACTTGATGGAGGGACCATTGGCATAAAAAATGGCATGCATGTCCTTCCACTTCGGATCAAATCCGTGCTCGCCAAAGGTTTTGGTATCATACATTGCCCCTCGATTTTGGTATTTGATGAATCCCGACGTAGCCACAAGGTAATGTTCAGGATCCGGAATAAGCAATAGATCCCCAACCCTTGACGGGTACTCAATGGACGATCCATAATGGCCCTTGGTCAGTGGATCTACGACAGTAAAGTGATCTTCTAACTCTCGAAGGGATCGTTTGAGCCTTTTCTTGTCCTTTGGGTCCTGCAAATGCAAATGGGCCAAAGCTCCATTATTGTAATATTCCAATGGAAAAGGTGCCAAGAGCTTTTCTATATCGATCAGCCGGTCTTTGGTCACATTGGCCATTCCGTGATCGGAAACAATGATGATATTTACAGGAAGCCCCGTTTTTTTTACACCTTCAAACAACGTTCCCAATTCACGATCCAACTTTAGCAGGGCCTCTTCTAACTTCTCGTCGTTATCAGGACCATATTTATGTCCTGTATCGTCCATGTCAGAAAAATACAAGGTAATCATCTTTGGCCGCTCCGCTTCAGGAAGTTCTAACCATTTCAGGACCTGATCTATCCGTTCTGCATTGGGAACGGTGCCGTCATAGTCATAGTAATAACTTGGACGAATCCCCTGAATGGCAGCTTCAGAGCCGACAAAGAAATAACTGGCTGATGTGAGGCCATTTTTTTCTGCCTGGACCCAAATGGGAGTACCGCCATACCAACTTCCATCCTGTACGACCGAGCGATCACTGATGCGGTACATTTTATCTTTCTCAGGACTAAAAAAAGTATTGTCCACCAATCCATGATTACCAGGTCTCATACCCGTAGCGATGGTGTAGTGATTAGGAAAGGTTTTGGTTGGAAAGGAAGGAATCATCGAGGTGGCAGCTGTTCCTTCCGAAATGAACGCTTCTATATGTGGTGGATGAAACCGCTCGGTATAATCATGACGATAGCCATCCAAGGAGATTAATAGCACGTAAGATGCCGGTTGCCCTTGACCAAATCCTTCGAAAATGGTTAACATCGATAAGACCGTGACGAAAAATAACCTCATGCGCAGTAATATTGTTTTAAAGCTCAAAAATAATCCAATCCATAGGATTTTAGATCAATTTAGCGTTAAATTATCCAGTATTGGAGCTTTTAGTTGATGGATGGTGCCTACGTTTATCGTAAAGTATGTGTTAAATATAAGGTGTTTTGGGGCTAGCATTATGTATGATATACACTCGAAAGCTTGCCCCAAAGTGGCGGCACATCCATAGTCATGGGTGAAACCGATGGTAAATTTGCCCATCCAACATTTCTGTTTTAGTCGCATTTCCCGGATCAAGCAGAAAAGATGGGGAACACCTATTTCGATGGGTAAATATGTTCTTCGCCACCTTTGGTTGCTATTTGGCCACGCATGAACCCTGATAAACTCAGATAGGATGCTTAAGGCGTTGCAGATCCGTGGTATGGTGTATGTTGTAACCCGAAAGTTAGCCTCAAAAGGGGCGGCACATTCATAGTCATGGGTGAAGCCCATGGTAAATTTGCCCATCCAACATTTTTGTTTTAGCCGCATTTCCCGGATCAAGCAGAAAAGATGGGGAACACCTATTTCGATGGGTAAATATGTTCTTCGCCACCTTTGGTTGCTATTTGGCCACGCATGAACCCTGATAAACTCAGATAGGATGCTTAGGGCGTTGCAGATCCGTGGTATGGTGTATGTTGTAACCCGAAAGTTAGCCTCAAAAGGGGCGGCACATTCATAGCCATGGGTGAAGCCCATGGTAAATTAACCCATTCAACGTTTTCCGTTTTAGCCGCATTGATCGGCCTATTCCCAACGACTTCCCGCTAAAACCCATTCGTGCGTATAGAGGAAAACCATCACTAAACGGTGTGAAATTTTCTTTCACAAGAACATGTCAAAATTTATCTCCTCAGAAATATTGCTGGATTCCTTTTCTGCTTGATCCCAAATCCATCTATTCTTAACATTAAAAAAGGGTTGCTAATGTACACCAGCAACCCTTTTATCTAAGAGAAATATTTCTTTATAAATATTATTGTTCTAACCAGTCTGGTCCAAGAAGCTCTTGCAGTTTTTGATCATATTCTGCAGCTTTTTCTTCATTTTTTAGACGTGTATGGATAGAATGAAGAATTCTCAAAATTTCTGTATTGTCGGGCTTAAGCTCTACCGCTTTTTCAAACAAAGGAATTGCTTTTTCATAAAGGCTGTCAGCTTCTGCTAACATGTCTTCAGATTTGGCTTCCCACTCCTCATCTGGAAGGTCATTTACCTCATTGATGATTCCTCTTGCTTGATCGATGTAAACCGCACCAGCATAATAATTTCCTTCAAAGAAATCCGGATCAATTTCTACTGTTTTCAAGTACTCTTCCAATGCACCGTCAAGATCACCAGATTGCTCTTTAAGGTAACCATATCGCAAGCGGATGGGCGCATTGTTTGGATCTTGGTCAAGGGATTGCTTGATGGAAGCCATGGCCTCATCCATTTTTTCCAGTTGAAGCAGTAGCTGAATTTCGAATTCAGAAAGCCCTTTGTCGTTAGGGTATTCTTCACGTGCTTGTTTTACCAATCTATAAGCCTCTTCTTGATCATCTTCCTGCTGATTGGCAATTTGGATCAGGAAATAGTAAGCGTTGAGCTTGTTGTACTCTGGTACATCAAGCAACATCGTTAGGTATTTTTTTGCTGCATCGTAATCTTCTGCCATGTTAGCTGTATAACCAGCATTGAACACAATAGATGTATCTTTCGGATCAATGTCCGCTGCGATGGCAAAGAACTTAGATGCCAACGCATTGTCATCCGTTTCATATCTGCTAATGGCTTTGTCTACTGAAGCAGTTTTCAATTTGAAGATGCCTTCTCCTTGAAGGTTCTCAGGAAGACCCGGAACTACTTCTTTGTAAATTTCCTTGCCAATCTTACTGGTGGAATCATTTCCATCCATGTCCAATGATTTTCTAAAGGCATCAAGGGCATTTCTTCCTTTATCCACTGTAGCCTCAGTATTAGAGGAATCGGCTGCAAATTGGATGGTAAGGATCTTACCTTTGATTAAGAATGTTTCCGGATCGGCTCCTGTTTCAGGGTCTTGTGTTGCCGTTTCGATGTCGGTAAGTGCTTCTGAGATATTACCTTTTCTCAGGTTCTTTTCAGCTGATTTAACAACCTTTTTCTGGCCAAAGGCTACTGTTGAAGCCACACCGACCAAAGCCAATGATAAAATTAATTTCTTCATTTTTGTCTAATTATTCCTCTTTTGGTTTTTCGCTATCGTTTGATTCGTTTTGATTTTCATCTGCATTGTCCTGAATTTCTTCAATCTCCTCTTCCACCTGCTCTACTTTGGCAACGGAAGAAATTTCATCGTTTTCATTCAGTTTGATAAGCCGTACTCCTTGTGTGGCGCGGCCCATAATTCGCAGTCCTGATACCGGGGTTCGGATGATTATACCTGATTTGTTGATGATCATCAAGTCGTCTGAATCGATGACTGACTTAATGGCCACAAGACTACCTGTCTTGTCCGTTACGTTCATCGCCTTCACGCCCTTACCACCTCTATTGGTGATGCGGTATTCTTCTACTGCACTGCGTTTTCCGTATCCTTTCTCTGAAACGACCAATAACGTGGCTTCCTCTCTATTAACACAAACCATGCCAACAACCTCATCTTTATCATCGCTTAAAGTGATGGCTTTTACTCCTGTTGCAGTCCTTCCCATTGGCCTCACGGCCGATTCATGGAAATGAATTGCCCTGCCGGATTTAGCTGCTATGAGGATATGGGAATCACCATGGGTAAATTCCACATTCAGTAATTGATCGTCTTCGCGGATATTGAGGGCAATGATGCCATTTGAACGCGGTCTTGAGTATTGCTCGAGCGTGGTCTTCTTGATCACCCCGTTTTTGGTTACCATTACCAAGAAATTGTTCTGAATATAATCCTCATCATTGAGATCAGTTACTTGGATAATGGAACGGATCTTATCGTCACTTTCTATATTGATCAGGTTCTGGATCGGGCGTCCCTTGGAAGTCTTGCTGCCTTCTGGGATAGCATAAGTCTTCAACCAGAATAATTTACCCTTATCGGTAAAGATCAATAGGTAATTATGTGTAGACGCGGAGAATAAATATTCGGTGTAATCATCGTCCTTTGTACTGACTCCTCTGGATCCTACTCCTCCTCTACCTTGTGTCCGGTACTCTTTAAGGGCGGTCCTTTTGACATATCCTTGATGAGAAACCGTGATGATCACTTCCTCATTAGGAATCATATCTTCATAGCTGAAATCTTCGGCGTTATGCTCAATGGTCGTTCTTCGCTCATCGTTATAACGTTCCTTGATCTCAGACAACTCCGTTTTGATGATTTCCATCCTACGTTCCTTTTTCTCAAGGATATCTTTCAGGTCCTCAATTAAGAGCATCAACTCTTCGTATTCCTTTTGGATCTTCTCACGCTCCATTCCAGTCAAACGCTGGAGACGCATATCCAAAATTGCACGCGCCTGAATCTCGGTCAGCTCAAATTTCTCCATCAATCCGGTACGCGCCGTTTCAGGATCCCTGGAGTTCCGGATCAAGCTAATGACCTCATCCAAATTGTCCAGGGCTATAAGGTACCCTTGTAAGATATGGGCACGCTTTTCTGCTTCCCTAAGTTCATATTCTGTCCTTCTGGTCACGACCTCATGACGGTGATTCACATAATGGACAATCAGTTCCTTCAGGTTAAGGGTGTAGGGACGGCCTTTTACCAGCGCTACATTGTTTATACTGAAGGATGTTTGTAATTGGGTCTGTTTATAGAGGTTGTTCAGGACCACATTGGCAATGGCATCCCGCTTAAGTTCATAAACAATCCGCATTCCACGACGGTCAGATTCATCCCTAATGGCAGAAATTCCTTCCAGCTTTTTCTCTTGGATCAATTGAGCGGTCTTCTCAATCATGTTGGCTTTATTGACCAAATAAGGGATTTCATTGATGATGATCATCTCCTTGCCCGTATCCTTGGTTTCAATCGTAGCCTTTCCGCGCATCACTACTCGCCCACGACCCGTTTCATAAGCGGACTTTACTCCATTATAACCGTAGATAATCCCGCCTGTTGGAAAATCCGGAGCAATCACATGCTTCATCAATTCCTCAACGGTAATATCATTGTTTTCTATATAGGCAATGGTCCCGTCAATGACTTCTCCAAGCTGATGGGGAGCCATATTGGTGGCCATACCTACTGCAATACCTGAAGCACCATTTAACAATAATGCAGGGATTTTTGCAGGCAGCACGACCGGCTCCTTGAGGGAATCGTCAAAGTTTAACTGGAAGTCAACCGTCTCTTTGTTGATATCGGTCAATAATTCCTCGGCTATTCGCTTTAGCCTCGCTTCGGTATAACGCATGGCGGCGGCGTTGTCACCATCAATGGATCCAAAGTTTCCTTGAGGATCCACCAAAGGATACCGCAATGACCAATCTTGTGCCATCCTTACCATGGTCTCGTAAACGGCACTATCCCCATGCGGGTGATACTTACCGAGTACTTCCCCTACGATCCTTGCTGATTTTTTATAGGGTTTGTTATGAAGTACTCCGAGTTCCTGCATTCCAAAAAGAATTCTGCGGTGAACCGGCTTCATCCCATCTCGTACATCTGGAAGTGCTCTGGAAACAATAACGGACATCGAATAATCGATGTAGGCACCACGCATTTCTTCCTCGATGTTAATCGGTATTATGTTCTCGTTTTCTCCTTCGGCCATATGTTGAATTTCTCAATATAAGGTTGCAAGATAATAAAAAGAATAAGGTTTTAAAATACTATTTTCGCTTTCAAAAGGGTTTTATCCTTGCTTTTTAATACCATTGCCCTACCTTCCGGTTTTGCATGTGCCAGATAGAACTTCCGCGGTATTCTACGCCATTGTGTAAGTGTTTCATTTTCACCCCACATCCCGGAATTTTACACCTTTTTGTCCCGGGAAGGCGTAGGGCAACGCCCAGATTTATGGTGAACAAACTTTGCTCAATCATTTGACTTTCTTCTAGGCCCGGCAATTGGTAATTAAACTTTCTGAAAGACGCATTTGGCTTTAGAAAAATCTTGGTGTATTCCGAAAACTCCCGCTCGATCCGGAGCCCAATCGCATAATACGGTTCTGTCGCGGTCAAGGCATCATCGTAGGACTCTTGTACTTTTATGGAACCGTATTCTCCTTCAAGGGTAAACCGCCAAGGGTAACGCTGCTCCATTCGCAGTTTTTGTTCCGCTTGCATATAATGGTTATTGCTACTGTATTTTCGGTATTTCCACTTTAAAAAGGCCTGCCTCCTGTTTGCATCATAGAGTACCAGGCCCAGGGTACCGTACATTTTATCAAATACATAACGATCATTGGAAAAGTTGAATTGATGGGAAGAGCTTTCCAAGGCAGCCATATTCCCCATTTCCCTTCCATATCCCCCTCCTATGGAGAACAAGCCGAATAGATCAATTCTAACACCCGCATCAAAAGGAACCGCACTGCTGTTGGATTCAAAAGCAGTGGTTTCTCCGGCCACAATGTCTTGTGCGTTGGGGTCGCCGCCTAAAGGAACAATGGGATAATTGGCGGGCATGCCACTGGTAAAATCCATGCTGTTTTGGTGCAAGCCATATCCTACGCTCAGCTCCAGGGAGATTTTGCTGAGGATGCCACGGGTGATATTTCCAACGCCACTTTCACTCCTTCGGGTTTTGTCTGGCCTTGCCTTGGTGTCAATGCCAAATATATCTTCTTCTTGTGCATGCGCAAATGTACTTGAAACAAAAACCATTAAAGCTATTGAAAATGAGTGCTTTAAGATATAATATAACACAGTGTGTTTACGATCGTTACGGGGAAGTATAATGTTGGTCATGGGTAACTGGGGATCTACGTAGTTTCTTGATAGTTGGTACCTAAATTTAAATAATTCAACTTACATCTTCACGGCTGTGGCCAATATTTTGAGAAAAGGGCGTTTGAAATATCATTGTATTTTTGGAAACGGGTTCATCATGCATCTTAAAAGGACCACCAAGGACTGATTTACACCCAGCAGCATTCCTCAAGCCTTGGCAGAGCGCCCGCTTCATAGCCAGAGGCAAGTCATAAAAACCATGGACAAAAGGGAAGAACACAGAATTTTCATACCCGAAGTATCCTGTTTGTGTTTATCAGTGTTCATCCGTAGCCAAATAAAATGGATAGCCATCAAAAAAGGCTAGCCTCATCTTTTCTGCCTGATCCCATTTTTAATTTTTCGTAGCTTTACCTTTCAGCAAACTGGCAGTCGCTATCATTTCCGCTTGTGCTGGATGAGCCAGGCACTATAAAAAAAGCTCTCCAAAACAGGAGAGCTTTAAGTACCTTAATAGGGTTTATGTTATTCGCCGTCTTCCTCTTCTTCAGGAGCTCTGGCACTAGCTTTTTCTGCAATCAATTCATCCACTTTAGCTTTCACTTCGGGATCAGTTTTCATAGCAGCATTTACTTTATTATACGTAGCAGCTCCCAGCACTTCGTCGTTTTTGATCAATTCGATCATTCTTTCTTTGATCACATCAGAAAGGGAATTCTTGGTGTTCAAGATCTCTTCGTACTCGGCCTTCTCTTCATCCGTAATGTTGATCTCAGCAAGTTTGGCATCATCGCCCCAAGCTTCCTTGATCTCGTTGTATCTAGCTACATCAAATACCTCATTATCTTTGATCATGCTTTCCAAGTCCGCTTGCTTTACTTCCATAAAGTGATTCACAGAATCCTTCATGCTTGCAAACTTTTCAATCTCCTCATCGGTAACCGGTTCAGCTTCACTGTTTTCTTGCTGAGCTTGTGCAGCTACACTCATAAAACACATCATTAACAATGCCCATCCAAATAAACGCTTCATCTTTTTTAATCTTTTTAGTGAATATTCTTAAAATAAACTAAATTCCAATAAAAGGCATTAGCATTAATTAAGCAAGAAAATTTCATTAAAAAACCTTAAATTTTTCACTTAAAACAACTTCTATTGGAAAAAAAACAGGTCTTAACTACCTGATTGTTTTAGAGTTCTTTTAACTTGGCGATGGTGGCCTTAGGGTCTTCCGCATTGAACACAAAACTTCCCGCCACGAGGATGTCCGCACCGGCATCGATCAACTTATAGGCATTTTCCATGTTGACACCACCATCGATTTCTATTTTGGCCGAGGAACCGGAAGCGGTAATGATCGCCTTTAAATTCCGAACTTTCTCGTAGGTATGCTCTATGAATTCTTGTCCTCCAAAACCTGGATTTACGGACATGATGATCACCGTATCCAATTCACGAATGATGTCCCTGAGAAGTTCTACATTGGTGTGGGGATTAATGGCTACTCCGGCCTTACAATCCAGCTCATGAATGGCTTGGACAGTTCTATGCAGGTGCTGGCAGGCTTCCAGGTGTACAGTAATCGTCTCGGCTCCTGCTGCTTTAAAAGCTTTTAAATATTGGTCGGGATTTACGATCATAAGGTGGACGTCAAGTGGCTTTTGGGCATGCTTCTTAATGGCGTCCACCACGGGAAAACCAAATGAAATATTGGGCACAAAAACACCATCCATAATATCCACATGAATGAGGTCGGCTGTGGAATCGTTGATCAGTTCTATTTCTGACTGAAGGTTCGCAAAGTCAGCAGCCAGCACCGATGGGGCAATAAGGGTATCCATAGTAACTATTGGGTTTAGCTCAAACAAAATGAAGCATAAAGAAACTAAAAAAAATGCAGAATCGGGACTACTTGCCTAACCTTTTCAAAATCACCTCCAGTCCTTTACTGGATGATTATTTTATGGCGTTCGATGTTAAGTCCTTCCATCAACTGCACAATATAGAACCCGCTGTTTATCTTGGAAATTTCTACTTCGTAGGGAACATCATTGGAAACCCTCTCGAGTTTATCTTGGTTGATCACCTGGCCATTTTTATTGATCAACGTAAACTCACAGGCCTCTTCACTTCCAAACTGAATGAAAAGCTCCTTACCATCGGTTGGGTTGGGATAGATTTTGGTATTCGCTACTTCTGGCCTAGCGACTACGTCCAGGATTTCGCCATAATAGGCCAATTCGAAATCAGGAATGCCATATCCCAATTGACTATCCGGATCCTTAAACTGACTGCCGCTTTGGAGAATATAATGGATAAGTTGGTCTTTGGTCCACTCTGGTCGTCCTTGCCATAATCCAGCAGCCAATGCCGTTATCTGTGGCGCAGAAAATGATGTACCGCTTGCGGTAGAGGTTGCGTTGGGGCTTTGCCAAAGCCGCACTTGTCTGCCCAGCGCGACCACATCCGGCTTGATCCGTCCATCTGCTGTAGGACCTACAGAGCTGAAACTGGCTTTGGTAAGGTCTTTCGATACCGCTCCTACCGATAGAATGCCCGCTGCATCGGCTGGAGCGGAGATGGTGGTGGCCGAACCGCTTCCTTCATTCCCCGCACTGTTGACTACTAAGATCCCCCTGTCACTTGCCATGACGGCTCCTTGGGTAATAATGGCCGTCTTTCCATCCAGGTCGGATTTGGAATAGTTCATGGACGATTCATTGAAGGTCACATATCCAAGGGAACTACTGATAATATCTACTCCCAGACTGTCAGCAAATTCCGCTGCACGAACCCAATTATATTCTTCTATACGGTATTCAGATGCTACGTCCTCTGTGATACATAAAACATAGTTGGCATCATAAGCCCCTGCCACTAGGGTACTGGGATCGTTTGAAGCAATCAATGATAACGCAGCGGTACCATGGGTTTCCGAGCGGAAAACACCTGCCGACCAAGGCATTACAAAATCACGGGTGGCAATAATCTGATTATTATCAAAGAGGTGCTTCATGCCCGCTATTTTATCCGCATTCAAAAAGCCACCATCAAAAACAGCAATGGTCACCCCTTTTCCAGTGAGTTGCTCCGCATGCATATCGGGAATCCCAATCAGGTTATTCTGAAAAGCATAGTCTTCTTCATCCTTGGTTTTGGATAGCAAACGAATGCTGATGGGTTGGCTCAAAATATTAGATCTTTGCTCACTGTCATCTGTATAAAATCCCTTCGCTATCAATTCTATCCCATCTTCCTCGATAAAAGGGAGCTTTTTGATAGCGGCTATTTGCTCATCGGTCGCCACCACAATGGAGGCATTCATCCATTTACTGTTGTATTGGACATTGATAACGATATCCTTGACGGCATCGATGTACTTTTGGGAAACGGGAAGGTCTGTGCTGTCCACCACCACCTCGTGATGTTCACGCCTAGTGATGGCTTTTTGACTAAGAAATGCACTTGGTGCATCCAATTGATATGTTTCCTGCGGTTTATATTTATAATGTACCGCATACCTGTCCTGCCCTTTTACCGCGGCTGCAGAAAGGATGATAAGGCCGGCAGCAGCGATAAATTTCCTAATATTGTCCATTATTGATCAGTTTCAAATGAGATAAACGACCATTTTCAATTATTTGTTCACCCAAGCAATCATTTCTAGAGCAATAGGACAATTTTTCTATAAATTGCTCTACCAGCCCCACTCCTTTTGCGTAAACTTCATAGCGATTGTCCCGTATAGTAATCTGGTCGTCTTCTTGTTCTTGCAATACTTTTACAGCTGCTTGATAGGTATTGCCATGTACCTCATAAGCCGTCAGGGATTCAAGGGAATAGATGTCTTCTATTTGGGAGTTATATACATTGCCATCCCAGGAGTTCTGGGGATCTGGAGGAAATACAAAAGAGACAATTGTAAGGTTTTGGCTGGACCTTAACAGGGCTCCTTTTTTCACCTGCAAGGTATAAACGGAATGGTTTTGCCAGTTGGATTGGTCCTGGGATTTTTCTCTTACCACGCGATAAATAAGCAAACCTTCCTCCCCAATATAGCTGTCGGTGATCATGTCACGATAGTAAAAAGTCGACGACTCCTGATCTCCTTCGCCATAATATACGGTTTCGTCCACTGCATAGATCCAGAAACGGGAGACCTCCAAAGGCATGTAATCATACCCTAAATCTGCAGGGGCTGTACCATCTGTTTGGCACCCGGTGATCAGGAATAAAAGGAAGTAAAGTAGAAATTTCCGCATTCAGTTCTTTTTCGCCACGATGCAAAAATACCATTTCCCGTGATATCTTCATGACGATTGCTCCAAAAAAGATGTTAAGAGAAATCAATTTTATAAAATCCTGATGGTTAAATGTGTGTAGCTTTCCATCCAGTAGGTAGGTTCAGGTGATCTAGACCACTTTTTTTGGTCGATGCTGGCCACGTTTAGAATTCGTCTGTTTTCTACTTATCTTTGGCTCGAAAAAATACGATAATAGAAAACAAAAAATAGGAATGGCCCTCAAGACATTTGTAAAAATCAGTACGGTAAATAATCTTAGTGATGCGCGATACTGTGCCGGGATGTACGTAAACCTCATGGGATTCAATTTAGAGGAAGGCAATAAAGATTATATGGCTCCTGAAAAGTACCAGGAATTAACCGATTGGTTATCTGGATTGGAGTATGTGGGAGAATTTGAGGCCTCTCATCCTGATACCATTTTGGAAACGTCGAAAAGCTATAAAGGACTGAGCTACCTACAGGTTAACGAAGAGGCATTGCTCCAAATGCTGGTCAATACATCCTTTAAATTAATCCTAAAGCAGGAAATACAGTCCCTCGGGCAATTGGAGGACCTGAAAACCAAAGCCCACACCTATCAAGAGAACAATGTATTGCTATTGCTGGAATCAGCAAATTTGGAATTTAATGAAGATGTCAGTGACCTTGTAAAAGACATCGCCAAAAAGTGTGATGTGTTGTTGGGATTCGGCCTTGAAGCGGATACCGTCGAAAATGTGGTCAACGAAACCGCTGTGAAAGGAATCGCCCTAAAAGGCGGAGATGAAATCAAACCTGGACTTAAGGATTTTGATGAATTAGCAGATATTTTAGAGGCATTAGAAGAAGAAGACTGAGTCATTTGCCCACTCACATTATAAAATATAAGCTGTCATGGTCCGATTCTCCAATCGGATTATGACAGTTTTTGGTAGTAAATACTTTTTACCAAGCTTTTTGCTTTATACAGAAGAACTTTATTTTTTTATGAAGCCCATTTTTAGTATTTTATCTTCATAATCAACCAATTGATTTATGAAATACAGCATGATATATTGCTTATTATGTCTAGTGGTTGTTTCCTGCAGCATGGAGGAAAACGAACCCGATACGGCAATAGAAGATAAAATGGAAGTTCAAGAGGATCAGGGAGCAGTCGCCTATTCGGGTGATTTCATGGCCGACGCTCATCCTACCAGTGGGCTTGCTTCTGTTCATGAGAATAAAGTATCGCTGAACCTAAAAGATTTTAAAACGGATAATGGTCCGTTATTGGAGGTATACCTCGCAACGGATAAAAATGCTACGGATTTTATCAGCCTAGGAGAATTGAAGGGCGTGGAAGGAGATTTTTCGTACTCCATACCGGCAGATGTAGACCTATCTAAATATGACCATGTCCTGATTTGGTGTGTGGAGTTTTCGGTGAATTTTGGATATGCCGTTCTGGAAATGCCTGTACCATAAAATCAAACAATACACTTAAGGCATTGAATGATAATGATTTATGTGTTATGGTTTAATTTACCATTTTACCCTCTTTTACGAGTTCTTTTTTTATACCGGCTAACAAGTCCTCGTGAAAGAGTTCTTTCTTATTTTTGCTCAAAGCTTTCAAACTGGCATATTGGATCACATTGACAATGTTTGCACCAGTCAACTCATATTTTTTGGCGAAAACAGAAAGGTCAAGGTCTTTGGCCAATTTTGCTTTTGGTGGGATATTCTTTTCCCATAATATAAGCCTCTCTGCTGCCACCGGAAGAGGAAATTCTATTATGTTTTGAAACCTCCTGGTAAAGGCCATGTCAATATTACTCTTAAAATTAGAAGCTAGAATTACAAGCCCAGGATGCTGCTCTATGCGCTGTAGTAAATAGGAAACTTCTTGGTTGGCATATTTGTCGTGGGCATCTCGGACATTGGTTCGTTTACCGAAAATAGCGTCTGCTTCATCAAAGAACAGGATCCAGTCTTTATTAGCTGCTTTGTCAAACAGTGAAGATAGGTTTTTTTCTGTTTCACCGATATACTTGGAAGTAACAAGTGATAGGTCGATCCTGTAAACCTGTTTTTGGGTATATTTGCCCAAAAGCCCCGCTGTGAGCGTTTTGCCAGTCCCTGGAGGGCCAAAAAACATTACGCGATAGCCTGGTTTAATTCTTTTGTGCATCCCCCAATCATGCATCAGAACTTGCTCGTATTTCAGCCATTCTTCGATTTCCTGAATTTGATTTAAGGTTTTTGAATTCAGGACAAGGTCTTCCCAGTCCAATGCGGTATTGATTAATTGGGCAGGGAAATTACGGCTGAGTTTGGGCTGGCTGATATGCTCAGTAGTGAAGAGCTCCGCAAATTCACTGTCCAAAACCAGAGCCCCAGACCAATGGGGTTCATTCCGGTTACTCTCTTCCAATGAAAGGATACCTTTCTGGAAAAGTGGTGAGGTACTAAAAAGCGGAAAGTACCTTTTCCGTGTATTGGCATCATTGCCGGCAAGGATGTAAAGTGCCGTTTCGCCCGTGGGGATGATCCCGCGGTGACTTTTGGCTTTAATGCCTCCAAATTCGGGAAACTCCCCTCCTTGGGGAAAGTAGCTTTGAATGATCCGGTTGAAAAAGCCTGGATCGATATGGGGCACCAAGGCTAAAATCAGCAAAAGCAGTTCTGAATTCTGTATATGATGTTCAAAAATGAATTTGCCTAGTGCTTCTTCTTTATTAAGATGCAGCTCCATTTTGGGTTTAGGGAGTTGTTTTACCTTGCCCGTTTCAAAATCCATACGAGCACATATGGCAGTTTTTAAAAAATGTAGTAGTTCGTTCATATCATCAGTTGAGGTTATCGTTTGAGGCATTTTTAGTTAACTATACCTTTCATAAGCACGCTGTAGTTTGACATCATAATGGTTTTGGGCGTAGGCCGGACCGTTATATCCCCTGGCAAATTTTGCCCAATCTTTATGCTTCAGGTACCGAATAAGGTTATTGGCCTCTAAGAATTTCCCAAATGCTTTCAAATGCTCTCGTTCATGCTGCTGCATTTTTTGGACAAAATCCTTCACCGAAGGATAACCGAGATGTTCGGCATGATACCCCATGATCTGAAAGGAACCCCAAGAAGCAGATGAGTAGGCAGCCTCCTCTACTTCTGGTCGATGGTCTATGTCAATGGCTTTTTGCAAACGATCATATTCTGCACTACCACCCTTATAATGAGTACGCGTCCATTCAGGATAAAGGACATTGCTGGTTTGTTGATTATAATATTCGTTGGGATCTAAGCCTCTTTTCTTTAGCTGTCTCCAAAAAACATGGCCTTCAAAAAGAATTTTTGCCCGTCCGTCAGTCAGAAAACCTTTACCGCTACTTTCTACTTCATTTACCGCCTTGACGGTAGCCAGTTCCAGGCCATATTCCTGTCCAAAAGCCACCAAATCCTGTTCACTCAGCAATTTACTGTTCTGCTGAAAAACCTCACGGTTTTGATCCAATAACTTGCTCCAGGTCTTCAGTCCCACGATGCCGTCTACCACTAGATTATTTTTTTGTTGGTAATCCCAAACGGCATTATGGGTATCCATTCCAAAATAATTGGATACATATACTTGATAGCCCATATCGGAAAGGATTTCCTCTAAAAAGCGTACTTCAGGGCCGCGAGAACGGTATTTGAGCGTTTTCATAGATCAAGAGGTTTGGTTTTCAACGAGATTTTTATAGTGCTGAGCCTTGGAGAAACCGGGCTTTATCTTCAGTGCTTTATCAAATAGCGATAAGGCTTCTTCATACCGGTGAATACTGCTAAGGATAACGCCTTTTTCAGTGAGGATTTCGGGGTTCTCCGAGTCGTATTTTAAAAGGATATCCAACTGTGCCAATCCTTCTTGGGTATCGCCTTTGGCCAAATGGTTTATGGCCAAATAGTACCTGAATTCTGCATGGTCTGGGGAGGATGCCAAGGCTTTTTTCAATGCATTTTCTGCAAGCCCATGGTTGCGCAGATGGAATTCGCAGCGACCGATGTGAAACCAGGTTTCAGGGTTTTCACTTTTGGTAACGATAGCATACAGCAGCTCCAGGGCAGGTTCCATGTCTTTCTGAAGGATCATGACCTTGGCCAATTGCAGATAATGGTCAGGTTTTGGGGCCAATTGGACGACTTCGTTCCAATAGGCCTTGGCATCTTCCAACCGGTTTTGGTGGGTGGCCAGACGTGCCAAACTGAGCCAAGCTCCTACCGCCTTGGGGAATTTCTTTGCTGTGGCCTGATACTGTTTCCGGGCTTCATCCAATTTGCCTTGCATGGCCATCGCATTGCCCGCGTTTATCCTATAGCTTGCTTTATCCTCTAATGCTATGGCTTGCTCAAAATACGCCACGGCCTTTTCAAAATCTTTTTGCTGATGGTAATACAATCCCATGTTATTCAGCAAGGAAGTGTTTTCCGGATAGAGTTTGTACGCTTCCTCATAGCAGGAAACGGCCTGTTCAAATTCTCCATTCAGAAAATGTCTGGCTCCCTGATTGTTAAGTTCGATAGCTCTTTTGGTTTCCATATTCATAATTTAAGCAAATAAATCGTTTTTAACATCCCTGGCCAGGCCTTTTGCCATATTTACCACGTCCAAATCGGGATAAATCACTTCAATATCATCAAATGACATATCAAAAGGCTCTCCTTCACGGTAATGTACCGGAAATACAATCCCAAATTGAATGTCGGGTCCCCATTCATAGGAAGCCAGGTTATGGCGCCAAGTTTCGGAAATTGATAAAAAACCTACCCCAAGGCTGGCTCGTGCAAAAGCATTCAGGTCAAAGGTAAACTTGGGATTGACCGTGATTCGGCCTTCTGCATCCAGGGCCAAGCCGGTTTGAGGGCTCCAATTTACGTCGACCTCCGCAGCAGCTTCCCCTTCCAGGCCCAAGGATCCCGCCAACTCAATGCCACCGGTCAAGCTGGCGATACCGGCACTTACCCCCAAACTCAAATCACCGCGCAACGTCAGGCCTGCATCGGCCGGTATGGCAAATTCCCCATGGCCGGCTACAGTGGTCTCCTGCTCCCTTTCTGGGTTGTAGGTGATCTCCGCAGACATATTGCGGAGCTCTCCAGGGCCAAACCCGGCCGTAAAATCAAGTCCCCCTCCTATTTGGGCGACTAAACCAATGCTTCGTGGCCCCAATGGAATGGCAAACAAAGGGATTTCGATGGTGGGGACGGTAAAGAGATTACGGTTGAATTCTCTCCTGCTGAATACTTCATAGCTATCAGAAGCTAGTCTGGCCGTTACTTCAATTTCCCCTTCTGGTGTAAAAGTGACACCCGCTGTAGCCGCTAGCCAAGGGGTCAGCTGCAGGGTCAGGCTCCCACCACCATATACCCGCATGGTGTCATCCGGCTCACCTGCTGGGGTGCCATCCTCACCAATGGCCCGGTTGGTAGCGCCTACTTCAATGGTTCCGCTGAGCATTCCACGCTCATAAGAAGCCCGTCCTTCGATGGTCAGGGCTCCATTGTCATAGGTCACGGTCAAGGAAGAGGAAATTCCCGGAATATCCGGCTGGGCCGTTCCGGAAACCAAGACCTCATATTCTTCTGCCCCGGGAGCTTTTGAAACGCGAGCTTCCACATTTCCACCCGTGATGCCAGGGATATCACTGCTCAGATCAAAATTTCCGCCGATAGAGAAGCCCTCTTCCCCGTATTCAATGGACATGGATCCGCGCTCGATACCCGGAATGTCCAGTTCTGCTTCGCCGGAGGCACTGAACGTATTTTCACTATAGGTGGCATTGATGGTAGCACTTTTCACCCCGCGAACTTTACCTTCGGGGATACCTATTTCACCACCGATGGTCCAGATATTGTCCTTATATTCAACACTTATTTCAGCGGGATCAAAAAGATTTGAATCAAAATTAAATACACCCTCTAGCTCAAAACCACCTTCAGTAGATGCCGATGCACCAATATGTCCTTCTCCTACTTGATCAATGCCAAAATTTACTTGACCCGATATGCCAAGGCCTTCTGTACCAAAGGAAACCTCTAGGGTGGTTTCAGAAATACTAAAAGGTGAGGGCATGGAAAATTCTTCTGATGTAAATAATTTCCTCAACCGGATTCCGTCTCCATCAATGACGATGTCTATATCTGCATCAGCAATAAAAGGAACAGTAGGTAATACTTTACCAATACCATAGAAACCATTTTCAGTAAGATCCAGTTGATCAATTCTAATTGGACTCATGCCAGGTAGTCGTAGGCTCTGGAATACTCCTCCCGTACCCTTTAAGGCTTCATCCAACGTCTTTTGTTTATCTACATAGAAAATATAAGTTCCTTCAATCTTACCCATGTGCCATGTCATACCACTGTAAGAAGCACTAATGGTGCTTCTTCCCATATCGGCAGCTTTATATGCATCAATAGCGAGTGTTTTGTTTTCAAAATCAGGAGGAGATTTCAAATCTATTCTGGGCAACCATTGACTTTTTGGATATTGACTTTCGTTTGGTATGGACAGCCTTGTACCTCCAGAGGGTGAGATAAACAATGCCGGATCAGATTCAGTCCCCATCTGTTCTATTTCTTCTGCAGACATCGCCTCTAACTTAGCTAAATGTTGCCCCCCTTGAATATCACTATATTTCCAATGCTGATCAGGGTTACCTGATTTCGTTTCAAGATTGAAGTCGTTGCTCTCAAAAGAAATATTATACCCTTGGTTTCTAAAAAGATTTACATATTGGTTGGCTCTAGCAGGGCGTGCGGGTAGGTTAGGTCTATATTGTTTGCTAGCATCCTGATAATACGGAGATTTGAGGACATCATAAACAGTTTTAATTCTTTTATTCATTTCCCATGCGATG
This sequence comes from Echinicola vietnamensis DSM 17526, assembly GCF_000325705.1. NCBI lineage: Bacteria > Pseudomonadati > Bacteroidota > Cytophagia > Cytophagales > Cyclobacteriaceae > Echinicola > Echinicola vietnamensis. The sequence goes on from NC_019904.1 coordinate 4,246,602, forward strand.
CTAGAACCTGAACTACCATTCGCTGAAGCCTCCAATAATTCATAATTATCCTTGTTATCCTGTCCACCTAATTGATGCTCAACGATATGATCAACCTGAAATGAAGTAGGTATAAGGTCTTTGTCCCAAATTGGTATCAAGCTTATGTCAAGTAATTCCGCCCTGTTTCCAAAAACAATGTATTCAGGATCATTTTTTCCTTTAAAAAAATATTTCCTGTCTTCTTCTGACTCTTCTCTCGAAAATCCACCCAAATTAGTAGCGTCACTAATTTTAGTATTCAATTGCTGGGTAACTGTAGAATTTAATGAAGATTTCCAGTTATCAACTTGGTTAGTGTTCCTACCTGTTGGTAATTGAAAGGGTGGATTGAATAGACTAGAATATCTATCTCCTTTAAATGTGCTTATACTTATTTTTCCAATTTTCAGATTTTTACCAGCTCCTGATTCTAAGATTGACAAGTTTCCTCCAGCGTCTCTAAAGGAAAAGAGGTTTTGACTTTCATCAACAGGTTCTATTCCTTCAGGTGGACTTAGTTCTTCACCTTCTTCCCCCTCGCGCTGCACCAGCTTCCCCTGTACAGCCGAGCTGCTTCCCTGCTGAATGGTATGGGTCAGCTCATGGGCCAAGAGATGCTGGCCGGAAGTGCTTCCGGGATCATACTTTCCTTCGTTGAAATAAATGTCATTGCCGTGGGTGAAAGCCTGTGCCCCGAGGTCTTGGCTCATCTGTACGGCCGAATGGTCCGTGTGGACTTTTACATCACTGAAATCCGCTCCAAAACCACTTTCCATGCTGGATTGGGTGTCGGCATCCATCGAATGGCCTCCGCTGCCGGAATGGATCTGGGATTCCAGTTGTGGCGATACGGATGGAGACTGATCAGCCTTGGTTTGGAGATTGCCATTGGTGTTTTCATCATCCTCCTCATTGGAGGAAGGACTTTTCTGTACTTCCTCCTCTTCTTTCATCTGAAGCTCTTCTTCTTCCTCTTTTTCCTGCACTTGGTCTTCTTCCACCTGCGCTTGCACCACGGGGGTTATATGCTCGGCCAATGGCTTTTCCTGCACTTCAGCAGTTTCGACTTCCGACGTTTGGTGTTCCTCTTCTTGTTGCTGTAATGTGTTATCTGGTGAGGGTGAGGGTGAGGGTGAAGTTTCCATTTCACTTATGCCACTAACCACCTGGTCGGCCATATTATCGGCCTCCAGCTCATACTTGTCCCCTGGTTGACCCACGTTCAGCTTGGCCTGAAAGAAACTCTCTGGTTGCTTTTGGGCGGGACTGCCTTGGGATTGATTGGTTTTGGAACTGAAGTGTTTCATGGATTAAGTGTATAGTCAATAGTTCAATGCATGGTGTTTAACTTGATGGTCTAATCGGGATTAAATCGGTATGGAAAGAATTACTGCTTTTGGTATTCCCGTCTTTGGAAAACGGAACGATATTTCCTGATAGCTTCAGGTAGCCACATGAATTTTCTTTAAACCATGCTGAAGGAAATCCCAATGTGAATGCATAGCTGGTTTGCGCGGCAAATTCCAGTGAAGTTTTATTCACCACTTCAGTTGTGTTGATGTCCTTTTCACTTGTGGTTGCTTTTTCTACCTGAAAAGGAAAGTCTTTGGCAGGATCAAGGGGTCTGTTGAGATGCAGAAGTAAAACAGGCGCCTTTGGTGCCATTGGGATAGGTTTATGGTGCTCATCAAATAGGTCAAATTTTACATAATAAAGCGGATTGGCAATCACAGCAGCATTTTCACTGACAAATCTCAGTGTCAGCTGAATTGACCCTTTAGGTGTTTTGTGAAGTGTGGGGGCAGCTTCCATGGTTAACGCTACTCCTTTATGCGCTTCTTTTGAATTTTTCTGCAGGGGGACTTCACGGAATAATATGGCAATGGTATTTTCCACTAGAGCATTCATTGGGTCTTGGTTTAAACATATCATCACGAATCAGTATCATTTCATTCGTTAGCCGGAATGGCGGCATCAAGTGCATAAAGGGGGACATGACGGCCAGCCATTGGCCCTTGCATGGTTACAGATCCTTCTGATCATCGGGTCTAAGATTTCCCTCTCGCCATCATAAGTGGGGCCTGTTCCTCTTGGAGACCCATGATCTCCTCCGACCAATACCAGAATTTGATTGAGCCAGTTGGTTTGGGCATTGGTCAGTGCCGTTTGAAATTCAGGCCTCACCCGGATGAGCAGTTCTGCAATCCCCTCATTGGAAGCAAGGAGACTTACCGGAATGGTAATGCCTTCAATGGCTGTCTCCAACGGTGTAATCACGCTCGGATCGATTAAGGCATCTCTGAATTTTTCTGCATGAACGCGCTCATGAGCCACTATAGCGGCCTCCATAAACCAGTTGCCGGATGCTAGGGACAGGTTATTCATATCAGTGATCTGGTCACAATAGTTGGCTTCTGTCGTATTTCCACCTGGTCCAGTTACTTCAGCAACTCCCGGCAATAAGCGGGTCTGCAGGGAATAGTTTCCCGTTACCCCTGTGACCACAGGCTGCCAAACGCCCGCATTATCAAATACCTCAATATTTACCTGTACATTTTCCGGAAAAGTAAGGCCCCATTCTCCTGGCCCCAATGCAATCGAAGGAGCAGCGCCTGGCTGCGCAATGACGTTATCCAAATTGATAGGTGTATTGGCCACCACGGGCAAAGGCTCCGGAGCTACTTCTTGTCCCCGGTCTCTTTTATCCAGAAAATCAATGGTGGTGGTGCCCACAATACCATCAACCGTTATGCCCACATCTTCTTGAAAGGCTTTGACCGCCCGCTGAGTCTCGTCTCCAAATGATCCGTCCGCACCAAATCTCGGTAACGGATAATCCAGGCCGAGCAGTGCATTTTGGATCAGGGTGACATGCGTACCGTTGCTTCCTGATTGGACGGTATTGAAATTATCAAAGGTAGCCTCTAAAATGACGTTTCTGGAAAACCTGCTAGCGGGAGGGAAATCATGTCCATCCCCTAACCTCCCTTGGATTTTCTTCTGCACCATTCCTTTTTGCTGGATGGTATGCGTGAGCTCATGGGCCAATAAGTGCTTGCCTTGTGGGGACTTGGGATTGTATTTGCCTTCATTAAAATAGATGTCATTATCATGGGTAAAGGCTTGTGCCCCAATTTGCCGACTCATGTTTGCCGCATTTGCATCAGAATGGATGTTGACTTGACTAAAGTCAGCACCAAAACCAGCTTCCATCTCGCGCTTGATAGGTTGATCAAGCCCACTTCCCGTCCCTTTACTTTGTTTCAAAGGACTTTCGATTGCCTGTACCCCACTATTCGTCTTGGCCTGAAGATTCTCCTTTTCATCTTTTTCCGGAATAGTGTCTGCTTCTTTGGCTTTTAACTTTTCTTCGGAATCTGCTGTAGCTGCCTGCATGGCTTCTTCCTGCTCACATTCATCACATTTGGCCTGAATAGGCTCTTCTTCTTCCTCCTGCTTTTGGATAGGTTCTTCTTCTTCCGCTTTGGTTTGTATTTCTTCCTCTTCCGTAGATGGTTGTATGGGTTCCTCTTGCTCTTTCAAGTCTTGCTTTTGAACCATGCTGATGGATTCAGCAAGGGGTTTCTGCTGCACTTCTTCCTCCTCTGATCCTTTGGCTTGTACAGGCTCAGGTGCAGAAGAATTACTGACTACCTTGTCAGCCATGGCATCTGCTTCTTTTTCATAAGGATCCCCAGGTTTTCCCACTTCCAGTTGTGCCTGGACACCAAAAAAATCCTTTGGCTGATCATCCGCCTTCTTGAAAAGCGAGTGGTTACCTTGTTGATCAGGTTTATGTTTTTTCTTTAACTCTCTCATAACTAATCATTAATGATTGTTTTTTTGATCGTTGGATGGATCATGATCTGGATCGGGCACCCGATTCCGTTCGCTTCTTACTCCCTTGATGGGGAATGCTCTAGTTCGTACCTACCTTCTGACTTTCAGCTAACCTGTCCTTTCCGCTGCTGTCTTTGGACGTCGCACCAGACACCGAGCAAATGATTCTTTTTACCATTCCACAAACAATAACTGCTTCTTCCAGGGGAACTTGACCAAACCTATGTTCCACGGCAATTGATCCATGAGGATATCCTGGGTCTTGCGCTCGATGATCAATTTGTGATGATTTTCTTTTGTGATCAACTTACCTGGCCTGCACAGAAATTCTGCCCTCAAGGTATCCACATGGGTATTTTTTAGGGCCGTCCAATGTCCAATGGCTGCAGCTAACATTTCTTCCGCTGCCGATTTCATATCCTTGGAAAGAGAAACTTCCCTTTCCAAGGAAGTTTCCAATCCTACATTACAGCTGTACTTTTCAAATACCATATCCTGTTCAAAGGCATTTTCCTGTTTGGTCGCTACGTAATGTAATAGGTGGGTTGCCAGCGTTTTGTTTTGAATGGTGTTGTCTTCCGCCAATAGCTTAACGGACCGAAATAGTTGGCCGATAAAAGGATGTAACATTACCAATCCCGCTTGGTTTACAATGATTCCTGTTGCAAGTTGGCTTTCTTCCTTATCTGCATTGGAAGAAGTGGACGCTATCTCCGCAGGAGTGGCAATGGCCGAAGTGTGCCGTGTCCGGGTTGTATGCTTGCCCTCCCATAATGCTTTCATTTCCCGAAGTAAATTATTTTTACCATGGTTTTTGACAGGTTTTGTTTCTGAGTCGTTGTATTTTTTAATTAAACTGTCATATTTCTCCTTGAAATGTATATACTCATAATTGTTCATCCACGATTTTACCCGATGAAGATCGCTGGCGGCATGCATAAGCTGATCCACTATCTTGATGAGGGTATGGTGTCCTTCTGGATAGGCTTCCAAACCTTCTTGCCAAAGCTGCTTCACATCGGTTACAAAATTCCGCTCAAAATAGCTCCTTGAAAGGCTACCGAACACGGTTTGCCAAAACACGGTTCTAAAGCGCTTATCTCCGGTGGTATTGACCAACGTTTTAAAGGATTGAATAAAAGTTAATTCATAGTGAAATTGGCTCAATTCACCGTAAATTTTCTCCAATTGGTTATTGGAAATCTGTTGGATTAACCGCTTGAGAATAGCAGGACTTTTGGCTATTTCCTTGAAGAACGATTGGATTTGTGGTTGTTTGAAGCATTCCTTTAAGGAGGCATCCATCCTACTCCAATCTGAAAAAAACTTCACCCGCTCATCCTCGTGAAGCCACCAAGGGTTACTGCCATGCGTTAAGATATAGATGATGGATTCCGCATCCCTTTGACTTTTGGTCAGCTGCCTGTTTTTGGCAGTTTTTTCCTGCCCATGCAGATCAGATGGGATAGTGATAGGAGACACCGCTTGCCATGATGACCGTTCGAGGCGCACCTTTTTGCTCCACTGTCTCAATTGTTGTTCTACTTGCTGACTAAATTGTTCCAATAAATGGTCAAGGACCAGTTGGTGAGAGGTGCTGCCTTGGGAATTAAACAGCTTTTTACCACCATGGAGATGAATATTAAATTGCGGTATCTGCAAATGACTTCCGTGGAGTTGCTGCTCCATCTCATTAAAATGCTCTTCCAATAGCGGTAACAGCTCCTTCTGCACAAAGGAAGCAATGCTATTCTGGATGGCAAAACCAGTTTTCTGATCCGAAACATTAAGTTCCACCAGTACTTTATGGAGAATATGGCTCGTCAGGTCGTTCACTTATTAAGGATTTCGAGTTGTGAATTTATCGTGTCCATGATATATTCTACTTTTTCAAAGAATGGCATCACTTCCTCATAAAATGCAAGCATGGTTTTGTCCCTGTCCCATGTAATTTCTGCTTCCGCCAACGTATTATAGCCCTTAGTAATGGTATCCATAACCTGCTGAACATGCTCTTGCGATGCTTCAAGCATTTCTGCACTTTGACATCTTAATACCAGGTAGAATAAGCGGATGTAATCCGAATACAAGGTTTGCATGGGGCCCACACCTGGCCCATTTCCTGGTGCCATCTCTATGATATACATTACCAGCTTATCAAGCTGATCTGAGAAAATGGTCGGTAATTTTTCATTTTCTTCACCCGACTGCATGCTGTCCATGTTCTGAACAACTTGACTCATGACCCTGAGAGCTTCTTGCATGGTCTCTTGTCCCCACTGGCCAATCTCTTTGAAGGATGGAGAAGCCATAAATTCTTGGTGACTGCGTAGCATCGCTTCCGCTGTGGCTTTCCCGGTGTCCATACAGTTTCCTTCATTTCTATCACCAAGTTGCACCGTAATCTCATCTGAGGATGCCTCCTCGCATAAGTTAGAAAGTTGTGCTTTTACCATCACCTTCATGGATTTCACTTCCGGTTTGAACGTTTGGGAATAGGTGGTGGCTTCCGTGGTTTCTTGCTCTTCTCCATCAATGATCCATTGATATTGCTTGCCTGCGGTAGGTGGATTGGTGACGGTAAAGGTTACGGTATTTCCTTCATTGGGTCCAAGATGGGCTATTTTGGTATCGATTAGCAAATGGGGACTTTGGTAAACCCTGACGATCAAATCCATCTCCTGCCCATTTACTTTAAAATCTGCAATATCTTTCCCCAATTGACTTTGCGGTACCATTTGGGGAGAGAACACAAATTTACCTTCCTGATTGGTCGTGACCCCTGTTCCTTCCACTCTAGCATCTTCAGGTACCACGTCAAAAGGTACAGGTGTACGGTCCCTGTCCCGACAGAATTCATTTGGTTCGAGTGCCAGGTCGATGGTGTCATCGATGATAATATGGCTAATCTCGATTTCTTCGCTCACTGTCTCCGGACAAGCCCCATTTTCTGGGGTAATGGTAAGGGAAATGGTCACGCTTTTGACTTCTTCGCCGAGATCATATGTGTGTTTGGGGGCTGGAATGTCAGCACTGCTACCATCTCCAAAATCCCAATCGTAACTTGCCTTATCAAAAGTTTGGGATGCCTGGAAGCTTACTTCCAATCCATTGATGACGGGCTGTTCTGGTAGTTTTATCGTAAATAAAGGGGCTTCGTGTACCACCAACCGCGCATCGGTCGGCTCATCATTTACGGTAAATTCGATTGGCTTACCGAGCATTTCAGTTGGGAAGGTTTCCGGGTCAATGCTGATAAACTGCCCGGAGATTACCACTCCAGGGACCTCTTCAGCTACGCTTACCGTCCCGTCTTTTGGTATAACATCGAACGAAACAGGCTCTTGTTCTAGCCCTAAGCAGTAAGTCTCTGCCCTCAGCACTAACGATACCACCGGCCTAGGAACAATGAAATTGATCGGGTTACAATCCGAACAACAGCGATACGGCAGCATGAAGTCGGCTATGATGGTTTTGTCCTTCAAGGTTCGTTTATACGGCCGGATATCGATGGCCCGGGCCTTGGTAAAGTCCGTAAGGAAGTTCGCCGTTTCCAATTCCTTCATTTTGGCTTCTAACAGTGCTGCATCACTGGCAAAATCCCCTATTCCCGTAAAAAGCTTATGGTCACTAATGATCTTACTGGTCAACGCAGCCTTATTGCGCATTTCTATTTCTCCCCTTCCAGTCAATGTCAAGCCTTCTATCGCTTCTACTGCATTGACCTGATTATTGGACTGATTGGAAAAATAGACCATCACAAAGGTCCCGCCTTTGGTCACTCCTGCCCGGTGGTCCAGTCCGGGATGGTGTTTCAAGAAGTTATGAAGCTGTAATTCTGCCAATATGTTTTCTTTCCTCGCTTTGATTTCTTTCTGAAGCACGGCCAGTTTTTTATCTGCACAACAGATGGAAGAGAAAAATACGGCTTGAGACTGAAATTCGGATTTTACCTGATCCCTTATGGCCAATTTCTTCACGCCTCTTTTGAATGCGGATAATTCTTTGCATAGTCGATCGATGGATTCACCGTACCCTTTAAGGTAATTCTCATCCAATTCACTGAGTCGTTCCGGGATCTTTAGTCCTATATCCAACGTGCTTCCGATGATGTCAATGGGTTTGTCCACAACTGCTTTCCTGACCTCTTCAGAAAGTTCGATTTCACCAATAAAGAGTTCTGCCTCTTTCTGCGCTTCGACTTTAAATTTATCAATGGTAAAAGGCGTATCCTTTTGTGCTTTTAATACTTTATCCACTACCAATCCGAATTTACCTTCTTCGGTAGCCACATTTTCCGTGACACTTTTAAAATACTCTTCTTTACTATTGGTCTTGCGGGATTTGGCTTCCTTAAAAAGCTCTGGATAGTACTTGATGGCTTGGGCATAGGTGATTTTCCCACGGGAGATCATGTCCATGACCGTTTCCAGTGTAATGGTGTCATCTTGGTAAAGTCCTCGGTAATCCTTGGTCTTTTTTTCTGGTATAACCTCTTTTTTCTCCTCTTCGGATTCTGCCAACACCTCGGCCAAGTTCAGCTCGGTAAAATATTTGGAAATCTTACCCGCTATGCAGGACAATTCCTGATTCCAAGCATCCAACAGCACCATTAGGTCTTCGAACTGGCACTTATAATCCTCCATGCGAATGTTTTCCAAGACTTCATTGATCGACAGGATCTTCACATCGAAATCTAAATTGTACCGATGGATCATATCATTCAAGTTTGTGAGTGCTTGGTCGGCGGTTTTCCCTTGATGCCCCTCAATACGATAAAAGTCCACTCCTGTCAAGTCGTACTCCAATGCCGGCAGGTCGATGGATTCCTGCTGCTGTATCTTGTGGTCATATTGATAAATCTCTGCTGTTTCTCTTCGTTGTTGCTTTTTAAAGCTCCAATTGTCCAATAAGCTCCCACTAGGCTTGTAATAAAATGGAATGGCCATTTCACTTAATTTGCCGCTGAATTGTGATGGCGTGATCTGAATGGTTTTTCCAGTGGTTTGGAAAGCACTTAAGGTAATGTTTAGCCGCGTCAATAAAGATTGCATGTTAGCCGTAATGGATGTATCCCCTGTAATGGGGGATTTATAAAAGCTGTGCCGGTACTGCTCTGATTGATCGATGTTCCCTATATAGCCAAGCAATAAATGCTTGGGAAATGCGGTAATATCCGGCAAACAGGTAGCATTGAGCGCAAAAAGGGTCTCAATAAGCTCATGATAGGTAGCGATAACATCGCGAAGCCAATCGTAATGGTATTGGAATGGGTTGACGAACTTGATATTAGGTCTTTCCTTAAAGAAGTTCAGCCTATCCACTTGAAGATCAGCACCAAATAGATCAGCAATGGTCTTAAGTCCATCGGCTAATTTTTCAATTTCTGTATCCGTAATGGAATCGTAATAGCTGTTTTCTAGTTTTTGGAGCGTCTGTGTATTGGAGGAAGACAATAAGACCCGCTTTAATTTTATTTTATTGAGCTCCCTGTAGATTTTTTGGGCATTTAGTTTTTGATAAATATTATCTTTAGAGAGTAAATGCTGGGCACCTTCTTCATTGGTGAGCAGCACCCTCAATCGAGCGACTTGCTCCACCCCTTGATTGTCACAATCAATTCCGCTACACATATCTGCTTCCTTCGAGAAGGTTTCCAAATACAGCACCACAATCCACTCATCCAAGTTCCCATAGTCGGTCAATGGGGTATCCGTCTCAGTACGCTTAGCTTCAGGAATAATCTCGAATAGGGTCAGCTGATTGTCGTCGGCATCGGTAAACTTCGAATAATTGCCATGCAGGTCTTCAAATTCACGAAAATAGGTATAGTCCAAGGCTCCCGTGACCATCTCCAGCCCAGGCTGCTCAGGGTCTGACGTTTCCTGAAGGAGCTTAAACATATCTCCATCTGTGGTTACGCCAATTCCCTGGGTGATCCGAACCGTACCGGTGTAGGGTTTGCTGACGTTAAATCCACAAACGATTCCTACTCCATTTAAAAATACACGGGTCAGCCTGTCCTGATCCTCAAAAAAAGCAATGGATTCATTCAGTTGGGTATGGGTCAGTACCTGATCCACCTTGTAGGTGTGGTACTGCGTGGTAATGGTACTTAGTTTATTAGCCATGACGGTATTGATTAAAGCGTTCCCAAATTCGTTTTTCCTATAATTAATTTTCCATCCAGGTCCTCATCTTCGTCCGTACAATCATACAGACGACCTGTTGGATAAATGGTATGCAGTCCGTTCAAGGATGCAATCATCTCATTTAATGTTTCATTGTATTTATTCATGGAAGGGATCTTATCCTTTCTTTTATGGATATCTGTCAATTCGAATAAAAATTCCTTGTAGGCTTTTTCGAACCTTACCAATTGATTTTCCTTTTTGAGGGGTTCTTCGGGGTTTTCCACATCTTCCTGAGGGTGCGCTGGCTCTTCCCCTTCGCGGTATCCTATCCAGCAGATTTTTGCCACGATATGGGCGGGTAGTTCTTCTCGTATGACATTTTCCAGGTAGTTCCTAAAATCTTTATTGGCAAATCGATAGGTGAAACCGGGAAGAATAACACTAACCCTGAAGGAATAAGGGTCGATTAGCTTGCAGCTATCATAATCATCGGTACAAAACGGGAGGAATTTACCTTTGGTAAAGGACTTGCTTTCACTTGCCCATTTTTCTGCATATTTCCCATCGTCTTCGCCAGGACGAAGTAAGATATGCTCTACCAAGAAAATTCCTTCTTCTGTAAACTTGCGTTTTAGAAAATCGATCAGGTTAAGCGCCGCTTCCACCACAGTCTTTTTGTCCTGATGAAAGTGGTACTGCTTCGCGATGATATATTCAGGATCTGACTCCGATTCAATGTTTGGATTAACAATGTCAAAACTGTATTTATCCGAACTCGCTGCTTTGTGGAAATGAAATGCTCCCACCTCAATAGCAGTATCGAAAAGCCTATACAGCTTATGCTCTGGATCCAACAGGTACCGGATGGCTGTCTCCTGTGTTTCTATAACTTTTAGAATAGCAAAATACATTTCCTGGCCTGCTTTATTATAGCTGGTATAGGAAGTGGTCGCCGAGAGTAAGATATGGCCATCATTATCGCGAATCCTCCATCTGAATACGTCCTCACCGTCGGTATGCGCATATTTATAAATTTCTACTGCAGGGTTTGACAGGTTTCTTCTTTGATAGTTTTTGATCCCTATTAGCCGGGCAATTCGTTTTTGGGCACCGGATACATTAGCCTTTTTCAATGCTTCTGGTTCCGGCACTACCTGATGGTCGTACCAAAGTTCGGATTTCGGCTGATCATAATAGTCAAACGCATCTCCCCTGTTTTTGCTTATTTCTTCGTAATCCTTCAGAAATTCCAATTTATTTTGAAGGACAATTTCATCTGTACTTTTCCCGTAGAGTAGCTTCATCAAGAAGGCATAATTGCCGAAATTCTCTGCAAAACGGGCCATCAAATGGTCCATGATCTCATTTCGTCGAACAATAGGATCATCCAATGCTCCCAATAAGGTTTTGGTAAGCCTTTCCTCATCCTCCAACATGGACGGATCCTTAAAAAGCCCTTCCACCCCTTTGATATCCTTTACCGCTTGGGTAAAGTAAGTCATTTGAGGATTTTGGTCTAGCGACAAGAGATCACTCACCTTTCCTAGATGCTTAAAATAAGACGCCAATATCTGGTCAAAAAACAGTAAATATCCTTTCAGCTGCTTGGCTAACGCTCGGCGCTGCATGCCCAATTGATATGGGAGTCCCTTGTCACTGATGCCATACGTCTCCGGGAAATCATGCTGGATACTGCTGTAAGCACTCCATTCACCATAGGTACCTTTAGGCATATCAGGGAATTTATCTATTCCGGCTTTGGCATCCTGATCTTGCCTTGACTTCAAGATATCTTGTCTGTATTGAACGGCTTGTGATTTGTTGACATTGACAGGTAATATGCCTTTGAAAAAATTCAAAGTGGTCTTCGAGCAGAGTTTGGGCTTTTTGTTTTCGGGAATACAGATAACCCATGACGTATCACCTTTGCCGTCATTTTCATCACAGTGGCCTAAGGAAATCTCCTTCACCACCTTCACTCCATTGATGCCCATGATGATATTGATAATATCGGAAAGCCTCACTTCTTTTCTTAGTTTAGAAGCCTCCAGTTCAGCTGGATCCAAAAATCCATGGGACAGGACTGGGCCTTCAAAAATCTCCGCTGTGCCATATCCCTTTTCGATCATTTCTTTGAGTGAATGGAATCGCGGTGATGGCGCCATGTAGTCTTCTAAAGCCACGGTGATCTGAGCATGGATCAGTTCTTCATCAGCCTCAGGCGCTATTTCAATGTTGGCACAGACAGAAACCGGAACCGTTTCCACTACTTCTACTTCCACCAAGTCCTCACACAGGTTCCGATGCTTGTGGAAAGCCTTAAATATGGCTTTTCTTAAGTCCTCTCCCAGCACTTTGTCACCATGCTCCGTTTCCACCAAGAAACGGTACAGGCCTTTGAGGTTAAAGGAAGTTTTTTGGTGAGCTTTCACATCTGGAGCGGTTATCGGGGAATAAGAAAGCTGTTGATTTTTGAGGTCAGCATACAGGGTGACCTCTTCTTTTTTAAGCCATGCATTTTTGATCCCGACGATATCTATCATGAGTTTTCGATAGTCACTGGCTGAAGTTGGTGCCGATGGCAATATTTCAGCGACCTTATAAAACTGTCCTTCCAGGCCTACGTCTTTGCGCGTCATCAGGTCTTCAATAGGAAGATTGATGCGGTTGCCAAGGTCGGTAATGGCGTAGCTCAATACTTCCAGCATCGTGATGCCCGGATCATGGACATTATAATCTGTCCATAGCTTGCTGCCCAGCTGCTCTATATGTCGTATGCCCTCTTTTCTTAAAAAATCAAAGTCAAGGTCATCTTGGGAATGGGGATCCCTCGGAATGGCGATATGTTCGTTTAATGTTGACATTTTTCCTGAGTTTCTTGGGGTTCACTGGAACAGGTCTCCGTAATCGGAGTAACTTTATGACTTTTGGCAGAAACCAATATCGATTTGGGGTTTAGCGGACGGATATAATCCTTGGTGGAAACTTCTTCAAAACTAGGGGAACACGGTGGACTGCTGGGATTGCGCTTCTTGAGTTTCACATCTTCCAGATAATCTACATAAGGAAGTTCTTCCATATAATGGATCAACTGGCTACGGTGTAAGGTTACACCAAATTGGACCGTTACATTTTGATCATATGCCCATGGAGAGAGTAAGCGCTTCAGGTCTTCTTGTAGCTGTATTTCATAAAAGCTCACATCGAATCCTTCCCGGAACTTCACCTTGGTATCCACTTTTACTTCTTCATAATTGGGATTAATCACCTTGGCCTGCACATGAAAACTGTTCAATTCATTGATGAAGGAAGACACTTCGTTCAGGGTGGCTTGACTTACCCTTGGCTGGTAAATATCGTATACCGCTTGCTTTACCGTATCCGGCACCAAAATAATGGTGACATTTCCTGGTGACTGAAAAGCCTGTTCACAGGTATGGTTTAGGCATTTTACCTTATATACCTTAGGAAAATGCTGCAATATCAAATGTTCGTAATCCCATAAGGTAATCGCCCGCTTTTTATGGCGGAGACGCTCACTTACCCTTCGGTAATAGGAATCATCCTCTTCCTGTGCCTTTCCTCCAAAAGAAGAATAGGGCTGGGACAGTGATTTAATGCTACTAATGCGTTGTTGTAACTTACTGATGCTTCCGGCAGGTAGCCCATTGGTCAAATGATCCCCTGTGTTTCCCTTGTCTTCAAACACCGCTTCTACTGCCTGCGCTTTAATGTCAACCAGCTGGCAAACGACATCATACGGCTTTTTCATGGAGGCCCTGATCCAATGTAGGCCGGCTGGAAGTTTAGTGTTTTCCTTGGTCGCATCTTTAGGTAAGGAAAAGCGGAAAACTCCTGATTTCAAAAACCGCGGAGACTGATTCAGCAGGATATCACTACTTTTAATTTCTTCCCAAGCGTTCTCTTTAAGATAATCCCACTTTATCTGTTGTTTGCCCGTAAAAATATCCTTCGCCACTGGATTTTCACTTCCTTCCAAAAACTGAAACAATAAAGTGATTTGTTGCAATGGGAGGGCACTATCCAAGCCAATATAAAGTTCTCCACCATGACAAAAGGTCGGTACCAACAGCACCTGTTTTGTGGGCGTGGTTTGTTCAGGAGAAAAGACGGCCGTATGCCCAAAGGGTTCTTCATGGATCAAGTGTATATTTTTATCAGCACTTTCTGACCGAAAGTCAATCGTGTCACTGGCTGAATAATTGAGCCTAAGGTTTTCTGAAAGAGGGGTATAGGGTTCATTGGGAAGTTCACTGGGATCGCTTATGCCATCTTTACCCTCAATCGCTGCAATGGTAAAATAATGAGGGTATTTCTCATGTAAAAAGGAATTGACCAAACTTATTTTAAGTGACTTTTCATCTCCTGCTGACCACTTGGGATTATTGAAGCTAAAGGCAGAGGAGTATGCTGCTCCATTTTTTTGGAACAAGCTGAGGGATTCCGCATCGTCATCAGGGTATTTGTTGACCTTGAAGTAATCATCACCGGTAACCGTATGCCCTAGCGATACCATTTGATTTGGAAGCGCAGAATCCTTCAATTTCTCCATTTTCGAATCATAATAATCCGCTATAACTGTCTTGTTGAATTTCGGGGATTCCTTAGCCTGCTCTTTTTTAAGGGATTCCTTTATTTCTTTATGCACAGGAGCAGCATTATATGCCACATAGTGTTCGGCAAAATCATCCGGAGTATTCAAATAATCCATGCTGAAATTGATCTCCTTGAGTGGTTTGGACATCGCTTCCCCGTAAGACAAGGAAAAACTTGCCCCTTTTAAAGCACGAGGTCCAAATGGATAAAAGGGCTTTGAAGGATTTAAAGCACCAAGATCATTTTCAATTCGGATTTGCTGAACATCAAACACGTCAGTCTGGATTGTAACCAACTGTAAAGGATTTTCATTGAGTAAACGATATAGGTTATAGCCTTCCTTATTTTCGATTCTAAAAAGTACCCTGATTAACGGGCTTTGTACGGTATAATTACCTCCGTGAATCTCCGCGTCATAACCTACGACTGCCTCAGCGGATTCATCTAGATTAATTTGGAGGATAATTTTATGGTTTCCGATAGGATCATCGATAAAAGCGGGTTCATTTTCGATCACGAAGGTCTCTGCTCCTATCCAGCCCTTTTCACCCGTAAGCTCCGGTTTTATGGCTTGCTTTAATTGGTCAATAGAAATGGGAGCATCGAGAATGTCTTTTTCAAACTGTAAGATCATGGTAATCCATCGATTCCCCTCTGCGAGATACAGCAGCTCACTTCCGATGGTGAACCCTAATCGTGCCGAGGGAAGCGAGGGCATCTGTGTGGAAGCATTGCAGTTTTTAGTATAACCAAAAGGCCACCATTTTTGGGATTCTTTTGGAAAATCTGCTCCTTGGCCGTCGTAGGAATTGGCTATCGGAGCCATGACCATTGTCCCGGTTTGATCTGAGGTATCCAATTGGTGGATAGCTGCCTTATCGATTATCACATCGTTAAATACACTCTTTAGGGCCTGGACTTGTGCTTTGTTGATGAT
Source organism: Echinicola vietnamensis DSM 17526 (assembly GCF_000325705.1). Classification (NCBI taxonomy): domain Bacteria; kingdom Pseudomonadati; phylum Bacteroidota; class Cytophagia; order Cytophagales; family Cyclobacteriaceae; genus Echinicola; species Echinicola vietnamensis. The sequence goes on from NC_019904.1 coordinate 4,262,151, forward strand.
GGTTTCCTCCGCCGTCACATATGTCCTCTTAGTTCCTTCCGTGTCTTTTCCTCCATCCAGCGCGGTGCCTTTATCCAATTTCATATTGGATAGGTTTTTGGCCAGCTCAAAGATCAAATAAACATGATCGGGCTTTAGTGGTTCCTTCTCCATTTGAAGGATTTCCTGATAATAAAAATCCAGGTGCCTTTTGGTTAACTTATTGAATCGATCCTGGGTGATCTGTAGCAACTTTATAAAGCATACAAATAAGGTCAGGTGAGGCGTAAGGTCTTTGGTCTGTGCTTTTTCGACTAAAAAGTCATCAAATGATGCCTTAAGGATTTCCAGTTTTTTTTGGTCCGATACATCATTTAACCAAGAAGTGTCTTTCAGAATTTTACCAAAGAAATTTTTCCAATCCCCTACCGGTTTTTTTTCGGATTCCTTGGTATAGTAATGTACATGCCTGGAAAAATTAAGGGCAAAAGCATACCAATCCCCCAGCTCAAAATCCTGTAATTTGACCTTGTCAGGGGAGAGATGCCCCAAGCCCAAATCAGGCCGGCCCGTACCATCCCGATTCAGTATGTCTACAATATGATTGCAGTCTGCGCTCATAGGTTTTGGATCACATTAAAATGATTCATTTATGATCAGTAAGTCGCTCATTTGCTTATGGATTAATATTCGTCCCTTCCTCGATGTAGAATGGATAGACCACGTTATTTCGCGCATTGGTTGCCCTCACCCTGTAATGAATATGGATGAGCAATTCTCCTTTCAGTTCATCTCCTTGTGTAATGTCTATTTTTTCTGTTTCTATTCGGGGTTCATGGTAAAGTATGGCGTTTTTGATAAGCGCTGTGACGTAGGTTTTTAAGGTCCTGTTGATCGAATTGAACAGGAGTTCGTCCAGGTTACAGCCGTAGGTAGGCTGCATGACCCGCTCGCCCAGTTTGGTGCTAAAAAGGATTTCCAAGCTTTGGTTAATGTCCTCTACGCCTAGAGCGGTTTTTAGGCGGCCACTGTCCCTGTTGAACTCAGGAGGAAAGCTCCATCCGGTTCCTAAAAATTCATTGCTATCTGCCATAATTTCTATCCTATTAAAACTGTTGGTTCCCCTATCACGATACTGCCTCCATGGGCAGTAGTATCTCCTAGCCTCGCTGCTGGCATTCCCCCGATCATCACGGTGGAAGATCCCATGACGATACTGTCCGGTGGTCCGGTACAAGTCGCCATATCTCCTACCCGTGCCGCTGGCATGCCTCCTATTAGCACCGTCGGCTCACCTGGTGGCATTATTGGCCCTCCCACATGAGGAACGGTTCCTGTCATCATCGGACAGACATGCATATCGTTTGCTCTAGCTGCTGGCATTCCCATTTTTATTGATATTAAATGTTAGACATTAGCTGTTAAATCGCCCGTTTTCCTTGGGTTTCTGCTGATTACTGTACAACCCGAAAGTCAAAGCCACACTGTTACTTCCCTTTTGCTTCGGTCTCCCTACACCGAACACCCGACATTCCAGATCAATTAATCTGCACAAGGGATCCTTTTAGTATCGCCACGGCGCTAGTGCTTACTTCTGCACCTGCACTGCCTTCTGCCTTAAACTGGGCATTGGCTTTTACATTGACATTGGTACCCTCCAAGTTGAGATCACCAGTGGCCTTAATGTTAAAGTCCTTGGCTGCTTCCATGGTAATACCACTGCTGTCCATCACGGCGGTATTGCCGTTTTGGTCTTCGATCGTAATGCTCCCGGCGTCATCATCCACTAAAATTTTATTTCCACCAGGGGTCTCGAGCAGCACACTGGACTTTTCATCATTGAAAATAAACTTGATGCCTGAGCGGGTGTGAATGCCCTTTTCATGGTTATCATCGGCACCAGGAATGGGGCTCAGTTTGGCACTGCTGTGAAGCATTCCTAAAATCACCGCTTCATTGGGGTCTTCATTGATAAATCCTACGACCACTTCATCATCAAGCTCAGGCCTAAAGGTCACGCCTCGCTCCTCACCAGCATCCAAACACGCCTGACGGCACCAGATGCCTTCCTCTTCATTATTGATAATGGGGATCTTTACCTTGATGCGATCTTCCCCGTCTGGGTCTTCTTCCAGCTTGGTAACGATCCCTACCTGCAAACCACTGATGGCAGCTGTAAGGCCCGATGCTGGAGGCGTGTGAATGTTTGACTCGGATTCAGCAAACCAGGTGGGATCAAATCCAAACTGAGCGTCTACCGTCCAGTTACCTTCGGAAATTTGGTGGCAGATGCCCGAGACAAATACTTTGCCGTTAAACCGATCACCCACGCCTTCCAGTAGTAGGTTTGCCCCAGGTTTCACCTCGGGGATGCCCTGAAATTTAATCCTTCCACGGGTTTTGGCCATTTGCTGGAACTTCCATTTGGCATCCGCCCAATCTTGTAAAAGCGTGTCTTTTTTGTTTCCGCCGTGGCGAAGTATTACCTCACTTTCATCCAAAAGTCCACTTAGATCGCCGGCAGGTACATTACCATTCGTCGACAGTGCCGGATCATTCCCTTCGATGTCCCACAGGGTTTGATCCGCCATATTCCATGCTTTGGCCAATACCTTTGGCACTTGTGTCCGAGCATCCATTTCCGCGTCAAACTCCAACACGGTAGCACCAAAAGTTACTGTCTCCACTTCGGCTGCTGCTAGATCGGGCAATTGGAATGTCAATTTGCCGTCATCCACCACCGCTATCAGACCGTTTGCCTGTGCCCTCAACATCATAAAATCCCAATCGGTCACATCATATTGGACGACTTCTGCATGGGTGGTATTGGTGGTAGCGATATCCGTTTCCAAGTTATGGGCACTTGCCAATTCTTCTAAAATATCCCCATCCGACATTTCATAGAAGTATTTGCTCTTTCTCCTCAAGGTCATTTTGACGGCTTTATCTTTGGCTTCCACCAGGAGAAGAGACTGGTTGTTTCTGATTTTCAGGTTATGCTTGACAATAATACCTTTGAAAATGGTCGATTCATCCGAATGGTAGCCAGCAGTGATTTCTAGTTCTTTGCCCGGTATAAAATGCTCTGCATTGCTGACTTTAAAGTCCCTTTCAGCCGCATCACCGTCAAGGATCGCGAGTTTCGCCACAGGAATCCTGTTCACTTCTTTGGACACAAAAATGCTTTTCACCTGGTAGGTACCGGGAATTTCTTCCCCGTCTATCAGAATTTTGTGCGTCACACGGTCCACACTTTGACTGGTCGAGATGGTACCACTATTGTTCATTGTTTCTGCTTTTGTAGTGGTGGAAATCTAAGTTCTGTACCTGTTTTTAAGTTTCTGAAATTGGTCAGCCCATTCGCCTTTGCCACTTCCAGGTAGTATTTGCTATCACCATATATCCTGTAGGTCATGAGCGGCAAGGTGTCTCCATCCTTGACCATTCTATAATGGGTCAAATCCGGAGATTGATTGTTTTCCTGTGCCGTTCGCAATTCCTCTTCTACAAACTCACCTACCTTGGCCGTAATCATGGCCCGGATAGGTGTACCATCGGGTCTAAAAAGTTTGTACTCAATGTCCATTTCCTTGAGGTAACCTTTAAACAGAAGGCTCCCCCAAGTGATCATCAGGTAATTGGGTTTGTGCTTTTCACCGTTGTATTCGTAGACAATCTTTTTGAAATGTGCCACATCGTCAATGACGCCGTTCTCAGTTGCCTCGTATCCGGCGATAACCCCCGTACGGTCAAAAAGGAAGTCTAGCTCCAGGGTCTGCGGAAGGATTTTATTGAAGCGAATGGGAGCAGAACTGGTGCCTGCTGCTTGATCCTCGTTCTGTTCCACCCGGTACTGAAATTTGTATTTTTCGGGATTGAGCAGCGTCGTGAACTCTCCATTATCGACTTCATCCGTGAACTTGGAATCCTTGTAAGCGACAATTCTCAATTTTTCCAGTTTTCCTTCACTCATGGTTTACCTTTCCTTTTTGCTTTCCAACACTTCCATCACCTGTTCTACACATTGCGATATGATCGCTTGCTGTCCTGCTGTCGACGAGGAGCTACCAGTAGAAGATTTTCCTTCGTCCACGGTGATTTTGATGTGCAATTCTTTTATTTCAATGGGCATCAGGTAATGGATTTGAAATAGTTATAAGATAATTCTACTGATTCTATGGCCATCTTACTTTCTTGGGCATTGAAATCCTCTACACTCCATTTGACAGGATAAGCATGGACCACATTCCAAGTCATCAACGGTTCATGTTCTTCATTAAGCAGCTTTACCGTGAGGTCAATGGGCTTGAATTCAAAATTCTCTATGGCATCACGACACCATGAAATCACATTGGAATCCACCAATACCCCGCGCTTTAAAACCAGGTTAGGATACTTTGTTTTCACAGGAAATTTGTGCTTAAAACGATTCTCGCCACCTTCAGCTATTTCTTCTGTCTCAATATCTACCGACAACCCCGATACCGATTGAAATTCATGGTCTTGGGTCTTGGAGTCTATACCGGTAAACTCTACCAGAAAATGGAAGCTTAATGGTGGATAGTACGTAGCCATGGGGATTATTCATTTTGGATGGTCAGTCCCTCATGCGCCAGCTCCATGGATTCAATAGCCACTTCATTTCCGTCTCCCTTCAAATCGGTAGACTGCACTTTGAGTGGCCAGGCATTTTTTATTTTCCAGGTGACTACAGGCTCATGCTCTTCATTGAGCAGGCTGATGGTAAGGTCTCTCCTGTCTACTTTATTGAGGTTGATGGTGTTATACCAATCGTAAAATTCATTATCACTTTTGAAAGTGCCCCGTTTTAAGGTAATGTTGGAAAACTTTTGCATTCCAGGCATTTTGATTTTACTATATTCAGGACTGGCACCATGTCTATATTCGATGATTTCGGTTTCGACATCCAATCCAGATACTTCCGTAAATCCGATTTTTGTTCCTCCCCATTCTACTGAAAAATGGAACTTTGATAATGGATAGCTCATGATTGTTCTGTTTTAGTTACTTGGTTATGATGTTATTAGCTAAGGGATTCCATCCACTGTGGACCATTCATGGCGTATGGGCCCATGACGTCCAGCACTGGTCTTTATCCCTTAGGATTCCTGCATTTTGTGAGAAAACTTAAGAATGATAAATTCCGCTGGTCTTACCACGGCAAGGCCAATTTCCACATTCATCCGGCCCTCCAAGATGTCAAGGCTGGTCATGGTTTGTCCTAATCCGACCCGCACATAGAATGCATGTTCAGGCTTGGCTCCGGCCAAGGCTCCGGCTCTCCATTGAAGGGTTAGGAAGTTTTCGATCATGGCCCGTACCCTTACCCAGGTATTGCCGTCATTGGGTTCGAAGACAAACTGCTCCGTGGCTTTTTTGATGGATTCTTCGGCCATATTAAAAAAGCGTCTCACGGAAATATACCGCCATTCATTATCATTGCCCGCAAGGGTCCTGGCGCCCCAAACGAGCGTTCCTTTGCCCACAAAAGTCCGAATGGCGTTGATGGATTTGCCGGTGCCATGAATGTTCATGGATTCTTGGTCCTCGTGAGAAATGGGTACGGTGGGTTTGGAGACGTAATTCAGTCCGATATTCGCTGGGGATTTCCATACCCCACGGTCATTGTCCACCCTGGCATATGCTCCCGCCATGGCAGCACTTGGCGGCAATATGACCCTATGGGCATTGATTTCGGCCAATATGGTATTGAACGTAGCATTATCGAGCGGCTCTATGTCACTTAACAACCTGCCATTAAGCCTTCCATTATTGACATCAATAGGTTCTGCAGCATCGACAGCTGTAATGATCGCTGCCAAATTGGTTTCAATATTGGCGAAAAGATCAAGTGTAATGGAGGCCGTCGTTCCTGCAGCTACATCATAAGTCAATAGTTTTTCCAGTTCATCCGAGAAATTTAGGGTATTGGCTGTCAGGATATTTTCTACTTTGGTGTTGGTATCGGCCTGTTTTATCTTGATGAGGAGTTCCTGAAGATTATCGGTGGTCGATTCGATTTTATCATCTCCTTCAAAATCAACATTAAACGTGGTCAAGGCATCGGCGATTGCCGTCTTAATGGTGTTATCTTCTTCTGCTGATGCAATAGCGGCATTGGCGTCTTTGTTGATCTGCGATTTGGCTTCCACCAGCTCATTCAAAGAAACGAGCAAGCTTTCCACCAGGGCAGCAAAATCATTGACTTTAACTGAATTGGTGGCGAAGGTTCCCCCTATCCCAAACCCATCTGTTCCATCATGCATAAAGGCCACCGTATCTAGTATTTTTCCAGCGATATTTGCTCCAGAAATATCCCTAAGTGCGGTGATGGTGGCCGGTAGCGCAGTAGGCCCATTTACAGCATTCAAATTTTCCATTGCCGTAGCGATGGCATTTGGGTTATAAGAAATATGGTCGATGACAATCTCATCCGTACGATATTGGTAATTTATAATGGTCTGAATAAAGGGGTAGTAAGCCGCTCCATACTTCAGGTAATCCTTGGTGAGATTGATCCCGTTCCTTAAGGCCGGAATGGGCTCCACATCCTCGGTACCATTGTTATAGGTTTGGTCACTAAAAGTGTCCAGGATAGTAAACCTGTCCTGAAGGTCATTACATTGCATTAATGCGTTGTTATAGAGCGCATAAAAATCATCATCACTCGCCAAGTTGGTTGCATCAGGAAACAGTAACAAGGTAGGTTCATCTTCCTTCCTGACGGCGGAAAGCCCTGCATTCAGTTCATTGAAAGCAATGGTTGGGGGTGTACTTTCATCACTCCACTCATCATAGGTCCCCACGGATACAATGTAGCATGGCCCTCCTCCGTTCGCAAAATACATCTGGAGAGAATAGTACATGAGATAGGGAGATTTTATAGTGGGTTCCGGAACATTTATGGTCCTTGTTTCTTCACCATTTACCAGAGAGTCGGTTAGTTTGACCGAAATGCCTTGTTCATTTTGGCCCATGCCAAAATAAATGGTGTACTCCAATAGCGATGATATGCGTTTGGGCTTTAAGGTGAGGTCATTTGACTCCACCTGTGGCTTGGTCTTGGCGAATTCCGTATACCCTATAAAGGCCGGAATCGCAGTTTCTACTTGTGCTACAGAAGGGGGGAATTTCGTAATTTCCTCTATGTAAACACCTGGTGTTTTATATGATGTTGCCATGATAAAAAAGGGTTAAATGAAAATTTCTGAATACGATTTATTTGCTATGAATTTTATTTGTGTGGGATTTGGATTTGGAAACTTATAGTTATCCAGACCAGGAGGAGGAGATTTAAAATCTGATGGCTTGTCCAATGGAATGTATCCATACCTGGTCAATGGCCATTCCTGTTTGGTTTCTGTTTCAAAACCTTCCCGTTTATGGATATATTTCCATATGGTCTTTTGATTATCAAACTGAATCTTGAAGTGGGGAATATTGCTCTTTATTCTTCCATCATTATTGATGAGGCTTTTATTGGAATTGTCTCCCTGCATAAACAGGTGCAGGATCCCATCCGTTTGGGATGCTTCTTCTTTGCCCAGTAGCTGCAAGAGTTCGGTTTTATTATCTCCTCCAAAAAGGAACTTGTCCGTGACGGTTGCTTGCTGATTAAATGAATGGATGGTCCTGAAATCGTGTGCGGCTGGAAGTACTGGGGTTTTATTGGAGAAATAAAGGAGCTCCCCTTCCCTTTCCAGCTGGGTATAATTATCAAAAAAAGGATCTTTAAAGCGAAGTTTAAATACCAAATCCTGATCACTTGAGAGCGAAATATAGGGAACTCTCTCATCGCCAGAAGTCACTTTTAAAGCAATCAAAAGCTGGTCTGGAAATGGTTTAACTACCATCAGTTGCCCCTGAAGCATCGCTTTGGTTTTTGCAGAAGGTACGATCTCCATAAAATCCTGCCATTGATATTTTTTTAATTGGCGTTGCTGTGCTTCGTCATTCATACTTATAAACTGGTCTGTTCCATCATTCAAAAAGTAATTATGGTAAATGCTTAGCCTAAAAATTGGCCTGTAAATAGAAGTAACTTTCATGGTCATTGCTGATGGTAGTTTCTACTTATTTCTGTAATGACACCTTGCTGTGAAAGCGTCATATCTCTGTCAATTTGAACAAGGTTCAACCTGTAAAATACTGAAGGCAACTGCCTGCCGCCAAGGGTACCCCATATATAGTTCAACTCCTCAAAAGTCGGGGTAAACAGTTCCATGGTAAATCGAAAATCCCTGATGCCGCTCATTTCATCCAATTCCCGATCAAAAGCGGTATTGGATTGTGTAAAGACTTTTTTATGCTGAAAAAATTCTAAGATTCTGGATAGATCACTCAGAGATTTTTTATAAACCGACCGATTGGCACAAAAAATCAAAAAGAGATTCAGGTTGAGCTTTGGATTTTTATAGTTGACCATCTCTTCTTGAATCTGATGGTTGGGGAAATTTTTCATGGTAATTTCCTCCCTTAAGTTAATCATGGATAAGATTAACTTGTTTTTAAGGGACTCAGCCACGTCTTGTTGGGAATCAATCATGGAGACGTTCTCCAAAATGACTTCGGAATCATCCATTTCCAGTTCACTGAAATACTGGTTTATTTCACCAGCTACTATTTTTAGTACTTCAAAAATCATATGGTAAAAGCGTAAATTGAAAACAATCTCAAACTACCCATTACGTCTAGAGGAGTAGTCAGAAAAGTCAAACGTTAAATATTCCGATATCCTGATTGATGAAAGGTCCGAGTTAAAAATAAACCGTTCAAAAATAGCTCAGTATCGTGCCTCGTTGCGATCAAATTTTTGCTAAAGAGAAGGCTTTGCTTCCTCTCCCAGGTGTGTGTATTCGATATGATGAAATTAATGAGTTTTACCTATATATCAAACTTAATTATTGTAAAAATATAATTATCAAAAATTTAATATTGTATAATTAAATATTAAACACTTTATATTCTAACTGAAAGCTAAAAAATTCTAATTGCTATTATCATTTAGCCTAATTCAACAGGTATGATTATAGCCAGAAAAAAAACTCAAAAATTTTACCTATTAATAAAAAAATCACCAAATCATCGGTGATAGAATCCTGTTTATAAATAAAAATCCTACATTAATTTATAATGTAGGATCATTTATTTCATCGCATTTTAGCGAAAATGCCTAGTCAGTTACATTACGCCTTGTTCTGAATTTTCCAGATTGTTGTCCATTTTCTTTGCTGGAGGAAGCTGGTTTTTTTGCATTTGGTTTAGGTGAATCCTTGCTGGTTTGGGTTGCCTTGTTTTGCACGTTCTTTCTCGGATTTCTGGGCTTTTGTTTTTTCTGGGTTCCCTTTTTAAAATTACCCTTTGATGGTGCATTCCCTTTTCTAGCGTTTGGTTCTCGATATTCCGGTCCTGTACCCAATTCCTCCGGTAAATCCACACGGGGAATTTCCAGCCCAATAAGATTTTGTGTTTTATGAAGTTTGAACAGGTCCTTTTCATTCACAAATGTGATGGCCTCCCCTTTTTTGTCAGCCCTGGCGGTTCTGCCCACACGGTGGACGTAGTCTTCAGGATCGCTGGGCGTGTCGTAATTAATCACTAACTCTATGCCTTCCACATCGATTCCTCTGGAGATAATATCCGTTCCAATGAGTATTTTGAGTGTTTTGTTTTTAAAGTTGGACATGATCGTCTCCCGTTCCTCTTGGCTAAGGTCAGAATGAAATGCCTCTACTTTGAATTTCTTTTTTAAGGTTTTGAAAATACTCTTCACTTTATCTTTGGTGGAAGCAAAGACAATGACCGCTTCATAGTTTTTCTGTGTCAGAATATGCTCCAAAAGACTTTCCTTTTGGCTGTCATGAGCCATGTAAATCCTTTGGGTTACCCCTTCAGCCGTCTTACTGATGGCGATATTGATTTCATGGGGGTCGGTCACAATTTTTTTGCTGAATTGACGGATCTTTGGTGGCATGGTGGCAGAAAACAATACTGTTTGCCGGTTTTTGGGGAGATAGTTGATGATTTTTAAGATATCATCTGAAAATCCCATATCTAGCATTCTATCCGCTTCATCCAATACCAAATGCTCCAAGGTATCCAGTTTTATCTTTCCCCCTGCCAGCAACGCAATAAGCCTGCCGGGTGTGGCCACGACGATTTCGGTACCGTGCTCCAATGCCTTTTTTTGTTGCTCCCAAACCAACCCGTCTCCACCGCCATAAATCGCTATAGAGCTGACACCCACAAAATAGGCAAGCCCTTGAATTTGCTGGTCGATTTGGATCGCCAATTCCCGAGTCGGGGCAATAATGAGTGTATTGAACTGATTGTCTCCCTTTTCTGCGATCTTATGCAAAATGGGCAGGATAAATGCAGCGGTCTTTCCCGTACCCGTCTGAGCACAGGCTATTAAGTCCTTTCCTTTAAGTATTTCTGGAATCGCCTCTTGTTGGATGGGGGTGGGCTTATTAAATCCCATTGCATCCAATCCCTCCTGAAGGGATTCATTGAAATTAAAAGTTTCGAAATTATTTGATGTCATAAATGTTCTTGGATTTTTGGCGGTCCTTGATGCTTTGGGCTAAAGTAAGTGATGCCGTAACGAGCATTTCGGTGTACGAGTGGACCTTAATTATAGCTGTTGGGTAATTTAACTTGTAATATTGCTATCACAACTGCAACAAAGATATCTATTTTTCGATCTTATAAACCATAAATTACATTATCAATTGACATTCCTCAAAAATTAAGCATAAAATTTTTTAACCACCTTACTTGTTTCATCCTTTTTTGTGCTGTCCAAAGAGGTCCTCATTGAAATAACTTTTCCAAGATTTTATAAGTGATCAAGTACGTAGGCCTAACCCCTTCGATGCCTAAACTGCCCGATGCTAAGGTACTACCCGTCATCAGTGGATTATCAGATGCGTAATAGGCATAGAGTACTTTGACATTTTTCCGAATGCTACGTCGTATTTTACTTGCCGCTTGAAGGGCTTTTTGATAGTGGGCACCTTCCATCTCCAGTCCGATCGCCTTCCAGGAAGACTCCAAGAAATAATTCAGCACATCTTTATTTTGAAGGGATGTGCCCAAGACGGTAATCATCGGCCCCTCGTAAACTCCTAAACCATACCCTTCAAAATCAGCTGCTTTCAATTGGTTTTTAAACGGGTAATTATCCGCGGTTCCCTCAAAGACATGGCTATTCGGAATCATCAAGTCGCCTTTGTTCCCTTGAAGAATCCCTGCTTTGCCCATAATGGATGCAGAAACGACGTCTAGCGGAATGGATTGTTTGCCAGTTTCAAATGGCTTAAGCAATTCATCAAAACACTCGTAGGCCTGTTCTCCAAAGGCATAATCCATCACCACAATCACCGGCTTTTTGGAAGCTTCTGTTGGTAGCGCCACTTCGGGAATTAAAGTTGATGAAGTCATCTTGGCCGTGTCGATGATCTGGGCACCGATATTGGTCCCGGATAGATCAGGTACTTCGATATATCCATGCTTGCGGGCATAGGAGATGATTTGTTCAGCTTTGTTGTTTTTCTTGTTGAGACTTATCTCCTGTACCACTTTTTCAAGGGCGTCAAAATCCTTTAATCCCAGTGCTTGGTGGCCATAAATGGTATTCAGGACACTGTGCAAATTGGCGCTGATAATGTGTATGGGCCGATGCAACAAGTTGTTTTCATCGAGGATGGCTTTGATATTATGAGCCCACATTTCTCCATAAAAATGATGGCCAATGCGCTCTCGTAAGGTGGCCGAAAAGCTTATTTCCCGGTCAATATTGTGCATGGATTCGTCCATGGATAATTTACCCAAATGATAAACGATCGAAAATAGGCTATTGGAATTATTGCTGGCTTCAAATTTCCGAATGGCTTGCTGGGCTTCATCAAACGTCCTACCGGTAAGGTGGCTGAGATAAGAGCACGCAGCTTCCTTATCAAACGGCTCACTGTTTTCCTCCTTTTTAACGATATTTTCCAATCTCCTCCAATTGAGATGGATGCGACCTTTGCTGTCTGTACTGTTATAGCGGATTTTTTCGGCCTCAATGTATAAAAAGGTCAGGTGGGTAAGAATATCATATACATCACTTTTTCCCCTCGTCATCTCCACGAACATCTGTTCCTTGTCCACGCGATAACAATTTCTTCTACGCTTTGAGGGGATTAAAATCTCAAAATCGGCATGTTCATAGCCTTCACGGCTGATCAGCCGAACATACCGGCATTCTTCTATGCCACGAGGAAGCCGCTCCATGACGTATAACAAACCATCCATCTCCACTTTCTCGGATTCTGTGATCAACCCATAAATTTCTGGACGCAAGACCAGCAAAGCACTGATCAAGGACTCCCCAGAAACTCCTAGTGGCTTGTAGTTTCCTCGCATGAAAAGATGGCGCATGGTGATGTATAAACGCTCAATGGCTGCCCTGGACTCTTGCGCTCTGGTTCTCATAAAGTTATCTATTAAAAAGGTGTAATATCAGCTTCACTATATCTTATTTCCCCTAAATCAGTTTGGTATGTTGGCCAAATACTTTTTTTAACTTCTCCAGCTTTGGCTTGATCATGAGTTGACAATAGGCTTGGTTAGGATGATTTTCATAATAGTTTACATGGTAATGCTCGGCAGGATAAAAGTTACTGAATTCGGTGATTTCAGTAACGATAGGCTTATCGTACACGCCGGCCTTTTCTATGAGTTGCTTAAACTCTTCCGCTAAATTCCGCTGTTCTTCAGAGTGATAAAAAATGGCTGATCGATATTGAGGACCAATATCATTTCCCTGTTGATTGACTGTAGTGGGATCATGTGTAGCCCAAAAAACCTCTAATAAATCCTGAAAAGATATGATATGCGGATCATAAAAAAACTGAATTACTTCAGCATGTCCTGTCGTGCCCCTGGAGATGGCCTCGTAGGACGGCTCCTCTACAAAACCACCGGCGTATCCGGGCATGATACCTTCCACTCCACGTAAATTTTGGTATACCGCCTCGATACACCAGAAACATCCCGAACCAAAGGTGGCTACTTGCTTTCCTTCAGGAATAGCTTTTAGGGGTGTTTTAGGAAGTGTTGTCATATGCTTATTCGTTTGTTATTATTTTATCACTTATTACGCATTAGGTCTCCTGTAAGTTTTCATCCTCGTAGCTTGATCTCCCCATTTTCCATAAGGCTAATTTTACCTTCTTCCTCCAATGCCCGCGCAGTTTGTCGGATTTCTTCCCTAAAATGAACCCAATCTTCTGGATAGATCCACTGGATTACTTCTTCGCACGAAAATCCTTGCGATCCTTTTTGCCTACCCATTTCCAAAATAGCTATTTCCAAGATATTATCCATTGTTTCGTACATTTAAAATAGTCTCATCTGTCCATTCGCATTAAAGTGGGAAAAATCCAAGGCAGGCATGGTTCTGCCGGCAAGGTACTTCCCTTTTGCACTGGAAAAAATTTGCCCAATCATGCTGGCCAACGGTCCGTCACCCTTGATTCTTCTTCCCCATGTCGTATCGTTTACCTTGCCACCATGGACTTGTTCGATTTGGTGAAGGACCTTATCGGCTCGGTCGGGATATACCTCTCTGATCCAAGCTTTAAACACATCCTTAACCTGTCCATTCAGTCTTACCACGGTATAGCCGGCTGCCAAAGCTCCTGCTTCAGCACTTTTCCGTATGATCTCTGGGATATCTTGATTGTTTAGCGCCGGAATGATAGGCGCCACCATCACGCCACAGGGAATCCCCAATTCGCTAAACCGACGGATCAGGGCAAATTTCTTCTGGGCAGTCGCTGTCCGCGGCTCAAGACTTGCCTTTAACCTTGGGCTCAAGTGATTAACCGAAAAATACACATGCACTAGATTTTTCTTGGCCAATGCACTTAAAACTCCTTCATCTCGCTGTATCAAACTGTTTTTGGTGATCACACTGACTGGGTGGCCTACGGCAAGGCATAATTCCAGCACCTTTCTGGTCAATTCATAGCGCTTTTCAGCAGGCTGATAACAGTCGGTATTACCCGAAAGCATGATGGTCTGTGGCCGGTAGTTTTTGGCTTCAAACTGTTTTCGTAATACCAGATCGATATCGTGCTTGACGACGATATTGGTTTCAAAACCCAACCCCGCGTCAAATCCCCAATACTGGTGTGAATTTCGCGCATAACAGTAAATGCACCCGTGCTCACAACCTTGATAGGGATTTACAGAATAATTTAGCGGCAAATCAGGACTGTTGTTTGTACTTAATCCATTCTTGGCATGTTCCCTGTAAAATTTGGTAACCGGCCTTACCGTATGCTTTTCTGCATCAAGCCCTTCCACGTGCTCGACCACCTCTTTCCGCTTTAGGTACGGATTTTCGGGTGTGATTTTGGATCCCCTGCCTTTAAATATATCATCACTCATCAAAATGAAGTTAACACTTCTATTTCATGGCAGAAAATATATGTCATGAATTGTCCCAGAAACAATTCATACTCCTCGATAGAAGCGGCTAGTTGCAGATCATGATAAAAGCCGGCGGGAAATTCCTAAGTGTAAATGCCGTCTGAATGCACTGAAAATAATTGGCAAACTGGAATTTTAACAGGTAACTATAACAGATTTGGATGAAATAACCACTTTCTTTCAAATTGGAGCGGCTCTTTTTGTAAATCTCCATCCGGGCTTCCTTTGGAATCAAACTAAAAGGTAAGGAAGAAAGGATCAGATCGGCACCCGTCCCATGCAAGTATTCGTCCATGTTTCCTGCAGAGTCACAGATGATATTTACATTTTTTTGGGGAAATTGTCGTCGAAGGTTTTTACAAAATGCTTCACTGATTTCAAACACAAAAAGTGTAGCGTCCTCATCCATTCGTTCGATGATTCCTCTCGTAATGCTCCCATCTCCTCCCCCAAGCTCCACGATTACTTTGGCTCCTTTAAAATTCGCAAAGGAGAGCATTTTATTTACCAAGTACCTGGAACTAAAAGTTACTGCTCCAGTAGTTTTTATATTGGAAAATAGTTCTTTTATTAAGGAACTTTTATTCATTTTATAAATTTCGAATTTATTGATCAATATAGTTATTTTGCGCTAAATTTTCGTGGTTGTTCTGAGATAACCGTCTTAAACCCTAGTCTACTGATAAAGAATGAGTCAAAAAACTGCTATTCAATCCACTTTTGTTTCCAAAATTACAAGCAATCTGATTAAATTCTGGCAAATAGGGGTGATTTTCCTGTTTTTGCAAATTACAATAAGTTTTTGCGAAGTATTTCTGGTCGGAAAAGCACATGACATCAGCCTACTCACCCATCCGATAATATTGATTTCCAACGTCCTACAAACCCTAAAATGGACATTGTACACCTTAGGATTATTTTTTATTGTTCAAGTGTTTTTGGGAATGGTTTTCCCGAAGCTTTCCTATGTTCTGTTAAAAATTGTCTTTAGCGTTTTAATCCTACTGGCCATTGGCCTGGTCTTCTACTTTTCCGAAACATTGGTTCCCTTGGGTGCAGATGTTTACACGTATTCCTATGATGATATAAAAGAAACCGTCATGGCTGCGGGCATGTTCAACTTATACACCATCATTGGGTTAATCGTGGCTTTGGCCGTTATTTATGGGGTGTTTAGTTTAGGGAAATTTATAAGCATAAAAGAAAAAAACGCCATTATCATTCCTTGCGTCGCTTTCGCTATTTTGGTGGTGCTAATGATCGTGCCCCTTAACACCTCAAAAGGACTAACGGGGCTTTCCCAGTTTCTGGCCGAAAACAAGTCCTATTTTCTTTACCAAGAATCCTATGACTATTTTGCCACTTCCGAAAACATATACTTTGATTTTTATCTTGCCACTACCAACAATGACAGTCACCTTTTCCAAAAAGAATATGTAGATACGCAATACCCTTTTTTACATAAGAACAATTATCCTGATGTCCTGGGAGACTTTTTCGAACCATTTGATGGTGCACCGAATTTAGTTTTTGTGATCGTTGAGGGGCTTGGAAAAGCTTATTCTGGCCCCGATGCTTATTTGGGAAGCTGGACACCGTTTTTGGATTCCCTTGGAAAGCAGAGCCTATATTGGAAAAACAGCCTCTCCAGCACCGGCCGTACTTTTGGTGTATTGCCCGGATTATTTGGCGGGTTACCTTTTGGTGAACATGGGTTTATGGAGGCAAACCCTTACCCAAAACATCGCACCATGCTTTCAGTACTGAAGGACAATGATTATCAAATCAATTACTTCATTGGCTCTGATAAGCACTTTGACAATGCTGATGTGTTCATGAACTATCAAGGAGTAGACCTGATTGTAGATATAGATGATTTTGATAAAGACTTCAAAAAGTCACCCGCGGAAGCCAACGGTTTTTCCTGGGGATACGCAGACAAAGAGAATTTTCAAAATGGATTGCGTAAAATTCCTGCCACCGAAAAACCTCAAGTAAACATTTTCCAAACCATGTCTTCGCATTCTCCCTTTGTCATTCCCGAACAAGATTACTATAACCAAAAAGTAACGGAATTTCTGGAGAGCAAAGAATATGGCCATCCGACCATCAAGCTTCGCAACTACCAGAAGGAACTTGCCAGTATCCTGTATGTGGATGATGCCATCAAGGACTTTTTCAACGCTTTCAAAAAGCGGGAGGATTTTGACAATACGATCTTTATCATTACGGGAGATCATCGCTTACCAGAAATCCCTATGTCAACGCTGATAGATCGGTTTCATGTCCCACTTATGATCTATTCTCCAAAACTCAAAAAGGCAAAAAACATGGCCGCTTTAACCACTCATTTTGAAGTTCCCACCAGCTTGGTGGCCTTTTTGGAAAAGCAATATGGATTGGAAACACCTAAAGATGTCGCCTGGAGAGGATATGTTTTGGATACGGCGCAGTCATTCCAATCGAACATCAAGCATGCTCTAATGCGTAACAAATACCAGTTTAGAGACTATTTTAATGGGGAATATTTCATTTCTGATGATGCTGCCTATATCATTTCTGACAATCTGAATATAGACCCCATAAATGATCCTTCGGTACTAAAAAGGCTGGAATCTGAATTTCAGCAGTACAAAAACGAGGATAGCTATGTCATGAAAAACAACGCCATTATTCCTTAACAAGAACAAATTCACACTTAGTGATTTGTCAGGGCTGTTTTCATCAGTGGAAGGTAATAATTCCAAAAGAAAGAGGTTCTATTGGAATAGTCATCTTTTTCATTCACCAGCTTCGAAAGTGTGGGCACTCCATAGAATGTTGCCGTTTCCATGTTAACTGGATTGTCTGAAAAATCACCGGTAAAATAATACACGTGAGCATCACCTACTTTTCTGGTGATGGACGCTGGGAAATATCTTGGCAAGCCTAGGGATTTCAGCTTTTCCAGTCCTCTGGCAGTGGGACTAAGGTCAAAGTAGCTGATCACCTCATAGGAACGGTCTATCCGTAAAACCTCAAACCAATAGGGATAATTGGTCTCCTTCGGAACACCGTACGTGTTTTGACTGGCCAAGGGGGACACGACCATGGGAACTTTTACCGCCATGTCCACTCCTACCTTGAAGACTTCTATCTGACCAAATTCACTGACAAAAATCTGCCCCGCACCCTGAAAATCCCAGCCTTCATCATGCTGATCATTATAATTGTCAATCAGCCATTTCGGTATTTCTTCATTGATGACCGTATCCATTTCATCAAAATACCGGCTGATCCACCCAGACCACTTTAGGTCCATGAGGTCTTCAAATTCACTTCTCAGGTGTTTGGAAGTAGGAGCTCCCATACTATTAAACTCCGCAAAAACGAGCTTTCCAGATGCGATGGAATGGCTCAAAACATCAATATCTCTTTGGGCTAAGCCACCATAGATTTTAGGAGATATGCTTAAATTCCCTTTGGATACATCCTTTTCATACACTCCATAGCTATCGGCTAAATAAACGATATCGGTTGCGTGATTAATGGAGTCGATTTGATGATCGGTCAAATTTTCAAGCCCCCTTATTTTTCCTTTTCTTCGCCCTTCAGGAAAATACCCAAAATAGTCTTCTTTATAATTGTAGGAGTCGCCATTAGATTGATGGAACCTTAGGTGTTTTAAGACCCAGAAAATCGAGCGATGCTCCAGTCTTTCCTCATCAGCAGCGGTCTTATCAATTACCAAAACGTTTTTTTCAGTACTTGGGTGAGCATACCAAATTAAAAAAGTGATGCCCGGAAAAAACACCAGTGGTACCATAAAGATCAGTAATGACCTTATTATGGTCAGTAGATTATCCTTACTAAACTGATAAACTCCTTTAAGATCTGCCATTAAAATCTAAATTCAGTACCAACAGAGATGTTTAGATTGGGACGGTAATTTCCTGGACTAAGTTCATCGTAAGAATAGCCAAGGAAGGCATAGCCCATCCACCTGGGGGTCCATAATTGTTGATAGCCTACTCTGCCCCTATAGGAGTCCAAAAGCTGGGATTGGAGATCCCTGTCCTCTTCATCTGGGCTCACCCCTGTACTAAACTGCACCATAAGGTAATCCTCTGCTCCCTTAAAATAGTACCTGGCTTGGATATTTCCACTGATTGAGCCACCTGAGCTGGAAGGGACATGATTTGCCCTCAAATTAAGCCACCAGTTACCCGTGTATTTCCCTACCGAAGCCGTCAGGATATGGGTGATTTCAGAAAATTTCAAATGCCTGTAGCCAATGTCAAACTCAAAAGCCTTCGGCAAACTCCAATAAATAGATGTCCCAAATCGATAATCGGGAAAGAAAGAGGCATTGCTGAAACCCACATTCACATAGGCATAAGAGTTTTTTCCTAAACTAGGATACGCATCAATTTCATACTGGGTGCCATTCGAATCAAAGCGGTGTGAATGGGTGGCCCTGGCAATCACACTTCCCATAAATCCCAACCGCGTCCTTGCATAAAGTGCATAGGTCTGCCATGGGGAAATTTCTCCCTGAAAGCTGTCATAATCCACGGTCATTCCCACGGCACTGTTTCTCGTATACCGTTTTAAATTGCTGATATAGGATAACAGTCCATCAATATCCGCTTTTTTGGCATACAGGTCCTCGGCGATATCCAGCGCTTCTTCATATTCCTCCCTGTAATAATACAGCCGTGACTTTCGATAGGTCAAAGCTGAAGAGGTATTCGGGCCAAATTCTTTTTCTGCTCTTTCTAAGACGGATTCCGCTTTGTCATATTGCTCGCCCCAAAAAAGATTATCCAAATACCCATTGTAGGCATCTTCATAATCTGGACTTTGTTCTATGGCCTTTTCGAAATAAACGGAAGCCGAGTCATACCTTCCCTCCCAAGCATTTACCCTGCCCAATAGGATCCAAACATCACTGTATCCTGGATACTTCTCCACTATCTGTAACCCTAATTCAATGGCTTCATCCCTTTGGCCATTAAGGGCCAAATCCCTCGCTTCCAGAAATTTTTTATCTGGATTAAAAGATGTCTGCGCGTCGACATGATGAGTCACTAAAACCATGAAAATCACTATGAATAACTTGCTATATTTCATACCCTAATTTTGCCTTGATTCTTTTGTATTTTTAAAACCAGCTCGGACCATTTCACCCCAGCCACCAATGCCTTTAATGAAATTCCAGTGCCCTTTTAAGCACCAAAACATTAGTTTAGGATGGACGAAAAATGGTTCTTTGAGGACCGTTACAATCAGCTTTCGCAATTCCCCTTTACGCCCATACTTCTTGAAAAAAAGCTCTTCAAACAAAATACTGAAAGATGATAGCATTACAGAAAAGAAGTAAATCAGCACAAAGAGGCTAATGAAATAAACTGCGCTGAATTCCCCCAAAAAGATGAGTATAAAGGTGTAAATGACTCCTAGAAACTCAATTATAGGAGCATTTTTTTCAAATATGGTCCAAAAGGGAAAACTCACCATCCCGGTAAACCCATAATTCCAATTGAATTGCATTTTCCTATGAAGTTGGAGGGTTTCGATCGTTCCCCTCATCCACCTATTTCGTTGTTTGGATAAGACTTCCTCGGTCTCAGGCACTTCCGTCCAGCATAGCGGATCGGATATGAATGCTACTTTATAGGGCAATTTTTGCTCTTCCATGTATCTCCGCATCCGCACGACCAATTCCATGTCTTCACCGACCGTAGGCGGAAAATACCCCCCTACTTTTTTAACCAGTTCCTTGTCAAAAAAGCCAAATGCCCCTGAAATCAGCAAAAGTCCATTTACACGAGACCAGGCCATTCGTCCCAAAAGGAAACTCCTGAAATACTCAATCACCTGAAACCTGCCTAGCAAGGTTCTAGGAACGCGGTATTTTACCACCGTTCCATCTTTGATATCACAATTATTGGCTATTCCGATTCCTCCGCCCACCGCAATGACCTTCTTATGGGTTTCTTCCAAAAATGGCCTAAGCATCCTAATGATCGAATCAGGAGCTAGTATGCAGTCTACGTCAATACAGGCGATTAGCTCTTGGTTAGCGACATTGATTCCTGCATTTAAAGCATCGGCCTTGCCTCCATTTACTTTATCAATTACGATCAATTTACTGAAAGAAGGGTTCTCCGATTTATAAACGGCTTTTATGGGCTGTGTATCGATGGTCTTTTCAAAGGCAAAGTCTGTCTTCTTTAAATCGAAATTTTCGACCAATACTTCAATGGAGTTGTCTTTACTTCCATCGTTGATGATGATTACTTCATATTTGCTGAAATGAAGTGAAAGCAAGCTTCTGACATTCTGAACCAGGCTCTTTCCTTCATTATATGCCGGAGCCAATATGGACACGCCAGGAGCCATTGGAGTCGTGATGACATCTTTATAATCCACAAATTTGTTTTTCTTAAACTGTTCGCGCAATTCCAGCCCGGACAAAGTCGTAATGGTCATATAGATGACGATGACGGCAAATCCGTACAACAAAAAGAAAATGCCAAACAAGTCGATCAGTATATCAAACAATAAACTATACATGTTCTAATAAGCCATCATTAAGGTGTAATTTAATGGATTCCAACTGGGGTCGCTGAAAATGCCTAACTGCCCAATTCATCATTTCCCGATCCAGATAGGATAAACTCTTCAGCATCACCTTTTCCAAGACAAAAGGATGTGCTACATTTAGCTTTTCTATGATCAAGGCTACTGAAATCTCATTTCCAATGACTCCCATCAGCTCTGCTGAAAGGGTGGCCAATTTTAGGTCATCGCTCTGAAAGCTCTTATGGACCAATTCAATTCGTGTGTGTGCGGCCAGCGCTTTAAATGTCCTTAAAATTTCATATTGCTCCTCATTGGAGGCATGGGAAAACATTTCCGATAATTCCTCGATAATATCCATCCTGCCGAGCAAACGTACCAACTTAATTCCAAAGATCCGGACACTTTCATTATCAGCTTTCAACAAGCTATTGATATCAATTTTTCCTTTTGAGGGCGTGTTTTTGATCACGCGATATAGCCACATTTGTTGCCACCTTGATAGCGGATAGGACTGCTTACTCAAAAAGCTAAGGTCCTTGTCGGGTGAAAGATGAAGAAAAGCCCTCACAGCATTGGACCTTACCACAAAGTTTTTGGAGTGCAATAGCTTATCCAAATAAGGAGCTGCCCTATCTATGTTCATTTCATAGACTTCCACTGTACCGGTAGCTTGCATTTCCCAATTTCGGCTTCTTAACTTTTTGATGGAATAATCGTCTAACCTCAATGTAGTAAAAATCATTCTCAACTTATCCTTAAAGTCGCCTTTGAGGTTTTTGTTAAGGTTGATGATTTCATTAATTAGGGTGTTTTTAAATGCCGATTTCTTGAAATCTTTGGTATTAAACAGGGCCGCTAATTCATCAAAACTGAGGGCTTTTACTTCCTCGAGACTGTATGTGAACAAAAAGGTAGAAAGGGGCTCCCTACAGATCTCAATGTACTGTTCAGTAAGGCGTTCCCGACGTGCATTTCGTGACTTAATATAAAAGATAAAAAACAACAGGAACAAAAACGTAATCATAAATAGCGTCAGGATACCAATTAAAATAACAAACTTGATATCCGTCAATATTCTACTCCTAAACCGATAAAAAGGCTTAAATCCCAGTTGATTAGCGGCAATAAACAACTGCTCTGACCCGTCCGAGGCATTTGGAGATTCATCGGCAATGTACAGATCGTTATCTTGTATGATGCCAATATAACTCATTACACTCTTAAAGTCCTTCTCCTCATCCGAAATATAATAATGCATCTGAACAGGAAGTACTCCCCCAGTATGTAGAGAATCTTCAAACGCCATCGCATCATTGAAATTAGAAAATTCCCTGGACAAAACCTTTGCACGGCCTTTGTCTGCTCGGTAACTTACTCTAAAGCTCATCAACTCCACTTTTCCAATTTTTTCCAAAAAGGTAATAGTAGCAAGGGAGTCCTCCGACTGATGGCCAACAGCCTGAAAGATTTGGGCCTGAAAGGCCATTATACACAAAGAAAGTATCTTAAACTTCAGCAATATAAAACTTAAACTATTAGAATTCAGTTAATTAATCTTTTGACACGTATCGCTAGCTCGTTTGGATTAAACGGCTTGGGAACAAAATCAGCCACCCCCATGTTAAAGGCTTCCATCACAGTTCCCTCTTCATCCCCTAGTGCACTGAGCACGATGATGGGACATTCAGGGTATTTGTTTTTAGCGTATTCGATAATTTCGATACCACTTTTATACGGAACCATAATGTCCGTTATGATCAAATCAGGTTGGGATGCCTCTAAAGCCTCTACTCCTTTGTTACCATCCTCTGCTATGCATACGTTAAATCCTTCTTTCTTTAGTCGAAATTCAACCATTTTTAGAATCAATTGGTCATCTTCTATTACTAAAATATCCTTCATGTTGGTGTTTCGTGGGTAATACTTTTCCTAAAAGTATGTACTTTTTGGTACAATTCTAACTATAAATACTACTGGAATAGATATAAATAATCGACAAATATTTTTGTTAATAAAATATTGTATGTAATGCACTTAAATATGTTTTTCGGATTACAACCCTCCAAACAAAATTTGCATTGTGTCAAATAATACTACCTTTTAAAAAATAAACCGTTCAGTTTTTTGAATCTTTTGTTAGTTTAACGGCTTGTAAAAATTTTACTCAAACTCGTATATCCCAAATGTGTATGATTAAAAGATTGACCACTTTAATGTTATTGGTGGTGATGATTTGTTTTCTGGATACTCCATTGGCCATTGGCCAGAGCGACCAGACAGGACAAAGAAGAGTGACCGGCACCTATGTCATCACGAATGCCACCGTAATCACCCAGCCAGGAAAATGGCTCACATCAACCAGTATTGTGATCAAAGATGGTCTGATCACTGACATTGGCCAAAATGTCACTATTCCCGTTGAGGCGAAGACCATCTCAGGAGACTCGTTGTTTGTTTATGCCGGGTTTATTGACTTAGGAAGTGAAGCTGGAGTAAAAAGACCAGAAGAAGCCGAAAAGCCAGAACACTATGATCCGTCAAATCCCCCCAACGAGGTCGCGGGGATTACTCCTGAACGTTCCGTTTTGGACTATTGGGATGTGTCTGATGGTAGCATTGCTGAATGGCGGAAGGCGGGTTTTACCATTGCCCAACTGCTTCCAAAAGGTGAAATGCTGCCTGGAAAAACCGCTTTGGTGGTATTTGGCGATACAAAATCTACCAATGTATTGCAGGAATCCACAGGCCTATTTGCCCAATTTGAGACCGTTAGAGGTGTCTACCCCGGTACCACACTCGGACTCATGGCCAAGTACAGGGAATTATATAAAAATGCTGAACTGAAAAACCAACATGCCAAATTGTTCACCAGCAACGGTAATGGCATTAGCAGACCAGAAAAAGACAAAAGCCTGGAAGCCTTTTATCCGGTAATCAACAAACAGGTTCCTGTGGTCTTTGAAGCCAATGAGGAACTGGAAATTCGAAGGGTGCTTAAGTTACAGGAAGAACTAGGTTTTGATTTGGTCTTGATGGACCTTGAAGAAGGCTCCAACCTAAGTTCGGAATTGTTGGCAGCAAATGCTCACGTGGCGCTTTCCCTGTCCCTTCCTGACGACAAAGCCAAAGAAGCTGACTTAGAGGAGGCCACCGAAGAAGCTAAAGAAGCTCATAAGCGTGTAGTGGAAGAGTACGATGTGGCCTTGTCCCAGGCCGGAAAATTTGAAGAAGCGGGCGTAAAATTTGGCATTTCCACCAATCAGGTGAAAAAGGATGAAGTGTTAAAGAACCTTCGTCTCATGATCGATAATGGCCTTTCAGAAGAAGGTGCCTTGGCGGCGCTGACCACCCATCCTGCTGCTATCCTAGGAATTAGCAGTTTTGCCGGTACGATTGAGCAAGGGAAGTTGGCCAACTTGGTGTTGACTACCGATAGCCTCTTTTCGGAGGAAAGCAAAATCAATTACGTCATGGCCGACGGATATTTATATGAATATGATATTTCCAAATCCAATAAAGTCGCTGGTGACCCAACTGATTTGGTGGGGGAATGGAAATATACAGCTGAAACTCCAGGGGGTACTTCTGCTGGTGAAATTAGGTTTAAGGAAAGTTCAGGTAACCTAGCCGGGGAAATTGATGTCGATGACCCCAACGGAGGCGGTACCGTAACAAGGCCCTTGGAAAACATCAGTTTTGATGGCAAAAAGCTGAGCTTCACGTTTTCGATCCAAGTGCAGGGACAAAAGCTCACTGTTCAGTCCAAAGGGAAAGTGGAAGGAGATGACTTCAATGGAACCATCAGTATCCGAGACATGGGCGAGTTTTCGCTTACGGCTAAAAAAACACCTGATTTCAAATTCTAATTGATGAAGAAAATGAGGAAATTAACATATATCATTTGTTCGCTATGCTTGATAGCGACGCAGCACTTGGGAGCCCAAACACCAAAGGGCAATGTATTGATCAAAAATGCCACAGTCTTGACGGTGACCCAAGGGACATTGGAAAATACAGACGTATGGGTGCAAGACGGCATCATCAAGAAAGTGGGCCAAGACCTCTCTGCTTCCAAAGACGCAGAAACCATCGATGCCACCGGTAAATTTTTGATGCCCGGCATTATCGATGCACACTCCCACTTGGCCTTGGATGTGGTCAATGAAGCCACCGCACCGATTACCGCAGAAGTGGCCATCGCCGATGTCATCAATCCATTTGATGTGGGCATCTACAGGGCACTTGCTGGCGGAACCACCATTGCCCACGGCCTTCATGGGTCTGCCAATGCTATCGGCGGTCAAAGCATCACGATGAAGTACCGCTATGGTACCCGCAATCCGTCTGACCTGATCATGAAAGAAGCACCACGAACCATCAAGTTTGCTTTAGGTGAAAATCCGACAAGGGTTCATGGGCAAGGCAAGAACATCCAGCCACGCACCAGAATGGGCGTGGAAGCCATTATCCGTAACGGTTTCAATGAAGCCTTACAGTATGAGAAAAAATGGGAAGCCTACAACCAGGCAAAAGGACAAAAGAACAGTAAAGCCGTTCCTCCAGCGTACAATCTTCGCCTACAAACCTTGGCGGACATTCTCAATGGAGAGATCATCATCCACTGTCACTCCTACCGTGCCGATGAAATCTACATGCTGATCAACGTATGTAGGGATTTTGGCGTGGACAAGCTGGTCTTTACCCATGTGAATGAAGGATTTAAAGTAGCTCCTGAGCTCGCCAAATATACCATGGGAGCTTCAGTCTTCAGTGATTGGTGGGCTTATAAGTTTGAAGTTTATTATTCCACAGCTTACAATGCGGCCATCTTGACGGAAAATGGGGTAATCACTTCCATAAATTCTGACTCCGATGAACTTATCCGGCACTTGTACCATGAAGCAGCCAAAACCCAGCGATACGGGGGATTGTCAGATGAGCAAGCATTGGCCCTGATTACCATTAATCCTGCCAAGCAACTGGGAATCGATGAATATGTAGGCTCTATAGAGGAAGGAAAGCAAGGGGATTTGGTGATTTTTGATCATCATCCCTTATCTGTTTATGCTGTTCCACAAATGACTTTTGTGGACGGTATCAAGCAATTTGACATCAATGAAGATAAAGATGACCAGCGGCTAAAAGTAAGCCCTACTGAAAGGGTAGAGCCCGTATACCTCCAGGTAGAAGAAGAGAGCTGTATGCACGGTGTTGAGCTGTTTACCGAAGGGACGGTTTTGCACCACTCGTACTAACATAGTTCATTGATTATTAAAAAATTAAATAACATATGAAGAAATTTAATTTAACCATATATTTCCTTTTGCTGCTGTTATTTCCTGTGTGCAGCTATGGACAGATCGAGGGAGAAGTATTAAAACCGCAAAACGGAAAATTTTTACTTAAGGGCGGCACTGTGGTCACCGTTACGAACGGTATCATGGAAAACACCAGTGTTTTACTGGAAGATGGAAAGATCAAAGCCATTGGTACGGGAATAGATGCGGGAGATGCCACCGTTATCGATTGCACTGATCACTATGTGTATCCAGGAATGATTGATAGCGGGACACGATTGGGCTTGGTAGAAGTAGGTTCCTTGGCCGAAACCCAAGATTATGCTGAAATTGGCAATGTCACTCCGAATATGCAAGCCTTAACGGCCATCAATCCTAATTCAGTAGCCATTCCTGTTACGCGGGTAAGTGGCGTCACCACCGCCCTTTCTGTACCTTCCGGTGGACTGTTTCCTGGGACGGCCGCCTTGATCAACCTAAATGGCTATACGCCCGATCAAATGTATACTGGATTCAAAGGGATTCCGATGAATTTCCCTACTTCTGCCAGAAGAGGACGGTGGGATCGTCGATCCGACGAAGAAATTGAAAAAGATGCCAGGGAAGCCCTGAAGAACATCAACGAGATTTGGGAAAGGGCCACCACTTACATGAAACTCGAAGATGCGGATGCTTCTTTGACCTATTATCCAGAAATGGAACAATTGGCCAAAGCGGTGCGAGGAGATTTGCCGTTATTGATTGAAGTCAATAAAGCAGAAGATATCCTGAAAGCCCTTGAATGGATCAAAGAAAAAGAAGTCAAAAAAGCAGTGTTGACGGGTGTATCAGAAGGATTCAGAGTGGCCGAAAAGATTGCTGATGCTGGAATCGCGGTGATTACAGGACCGGTATTGGCATTACCTTCCCGGTCTTCTGACCGCTATGATGCAGCTTACAGCAACCCCGGTAAAATGCACAAAGCCGGTGTAAAAGTAGCCATCAGGACATCTGACACCGAAAATGTACGGAATCTGCCCTTCAATGCAGGTTTTGCAGCAGCCTATGGCATGGGCAAGGAAGAAGCTTTAAAGGCCATTACAATAGTACCAGCTGAAATTTTCGGAGTAGATGACCACCTTGGAAGCATCGAAGAAGGAAAAAGTGCGACGGTATTTGTAGCGGACGGAGATCCTTTCGAAACCAAAACCCAGATCAAGCATGTCTTTATCGATGGATACAAAATTCCAATGACAAGTAGGCATATACGGCTTTATCAGGAATTTTTGGAAAGAAACCCAGGCTTAGAAAAATAAACAGAATCCCCGGTGAACTTTCCGGGGATTTGTTTTATTTAGTAATTGAAACAACAACGTTTAGCAAGGATGAAATACATCAATACATTGAGGATATCCGGGTTTCTATTGCTTATCGGTCTAATGGTAGGTTGCCAGCCTGGCGAAGATAAAACGACGGATGTATCACCACTCATCAATCAAATCAAGGAAGGTTTTGCACCAGACAAGCGCGTTGCGCTGTTTGATATTGAATATGAGCAAGACACCCTGAAAGGGCAAACCAATTTGCCAGATGCGTTGGATGAATTGACCAAAAAGATGGACAGTGCCGGTATTTCTTATACCAATTCCGTCCAACTCCTTCCTGAAGCTTCACTTGAAGGCAAGACCTACGGTGTGGTAACCATCTCGGTAGCCAATATCAGAAGTGCTCCCAAACATTCTGCTGAATTGGCTACTCAAGCTACCATGGGCACTCCCCTAAATGTGCTGAAAAAAGACGGCAGTTGGTACCTGGTACAGACACCAGACCAGTATATCTCTTGGGTGGATGCTGCAGGAATCGAAGTGATGGACAAAAAGGCATTTGACCAATGGGAAAACAGTCCGAAGGTGGTTTTTACGGGACTTCTGGGATATGT
This sequence comes from Echinicola vietnamensis DSM 17526, assembly GCF_000325705.1. NCBI lineage: Bacteria > Pseudomonadati > Bacteroidota > Cytophagia > Cytophagales > Cyclobacteriaceae > Echinicola > Echinicola vietnamensis. The sequence continues at coordinate 4,290,414 of NC_019904.1, forward strand.
TTATGAAAGTGAGGATAAATCCATGATGGTTTCTGATTTGACTGCTGGCAACTTATTACGACAGGTGGCAGAAGATCAAAACCATTATCAAGTGGCTTTGCCGGATGGTCGACAAGGTTTTTTGGATAAGAATTTGGCCATGCCGTTTGACGAATGGATCACCAGCCGTTCCCTTAGTGACCAGAACTTGATCAGTACTGCCAAGAATATGATGGGAGTCCCTTACCTCTGGGGAGGAACATCCATCAAAGGGGTGGATTGTAGCGGATTTACCAAGACCGTTTATTTTCTTAATGGCCAAGTGATCCCAAGAGATGCTTCGCAGCAAGTTCATGAAGGTGAGTTGGTGGATACGGAGAAAAACTGGGATAAATTGGAAGTGGGTGATTTGCTCTTTTTCGGAAGAAAAGCCACTGGAGATCGGCCAGAGCGGATTGTTCATGTTGGCATGTGGATAGGAAATGATTCGTTTATCCATTCCAGAGGAAGGGTGCGCATCAGTAGTTTCGATCCTGACAGCCCCAATTATGATGAATATGAGTTGGGGCGGTACCTGAGAACTAAACGCATCCGACAAGTGCCCAGTGAACATATCATAGAAGTATCCAAAGCGATGAATTAAGTTACGCTAGCAATAAATAAATGCTGGGTACGTTAAAGTATTATTACCGGTCGGTAAAGAAATCGTTGCTTATCTTATTTAACTAAAAGGTTGAATAAGCTTTGCCCTCTTCCATCTTTTGGGAGAGGGCTTTTGCTTTTTATGCAATACCGTTTTATGGGTCAAGGGGAAAATTGAGAACAAGCCCATTTAGATGGCTAACCATTTCTTTCCATAATACGGATATTCACTCGCCTAGTCCGTATTTGAAATGCGGACTAGGCGAGTGAATGCCCTATTAATATGGACTGACCCAAAAGTTGGAGACAGCCAGTTTGCTTAATGTTAAATCACGGATAAACCCGCATTACGCACTAGCCTATCTATTTCAATTACTTTCCGCCACTGTAAAGCTCAAATTTCAATAAGCGGCAATCGATGGTTCCATTAAAGAATTCTATTTTTCTGCTGGGCCGTAAGCCAATTCTTTTGCCAAGCTTAAGGTTTCCGGTAAAGATATACCCCGTGTAGCCGGGACACTGTTGCTTCATAAAATCACCTATTCGTTTATAGGTGTTGACCAATTCTTCCTCCTCTCCTAGCCTTTCACCGTACTCCGGGTTAAAGAAAACTACACCGTTTTCGGGTTCAGGAACGGTGGTTTCTGCAAAATCCACCACTTCAAAGGTGATGTGATCCGACACATTGGCCACTTTGGCATTTTCCTCGGCAGCATATATCGCCCTTTCACTGATATCAGAGGCCACAAATGCTACTGAAATATTATCATTTATTTTGCCTTTTAATTGCTCCTTAAGCAAGAGATAATTTTCTTCTTGATAGCCTTTGATGTGCATAAAGGAATAGTGATCCCTAAACAGTCCCGGAAAGCGATTAGTCGCCATCAAAGCGGCTTCAATTACCAATGTACCGGCACCACACATTGGATTGACAAATGGCCCTTTTCGGTCCCATTCACTGGCCAAAATGGTCGCTGCAGCCAGGTTTTCTACCATTGGCGCCATCCAAGGCAGTTTCCGATAGCCCCTTTTAGAGAGGGTTTCCCCAGAAGTATTGATGAACATGGAGGCCTGCTTTTCTCTCCAATAAAGCTGAAAGACCGCTCCATTGAAATCCGCACCGGTATCTGGTCTTTTGCCGGTATGCTCCCGGAAACGATCCACTATGGCGTCCTTGACTTTTACATTTACGAAAAGTGGATTGTTGACACTTTCATTTTCTACATGACTGACCACCGAAAAATAAGTGTCATTTTCTATGTATTCTTCCCAAGGGATATTCTTCACCCGACGATAGATGTCTCGGGCATGGTGCAGGTAAAAAGACTTGATTTCAAAAAGCACATGACTGGCCACTCGCAGGTGCATATTGAGGTATATGCATTCATTCATGCTGGCATTTACCTCAATACTGGTGCGATCCACCTTTACCGGTTTAAATCCATGCTCGATCAACTCTTGCTCTAGATATGGTGCAAATCGATCCTTACAGGTAACAATTACCCTCCCCTTTTGGTCAAAATTATTCATGGCACAAAAGTAACTTTTTTGATGGAGTTTTTAACCAATAATTACGGATATCACCTTGTCACACGTAAGGGTTATGGGCATAGCCAAAGATTAAAAGTCAGTGGAGGCATCAGGAATGTCAAGTGATTTAATCCAAATGTTACGATACAGCACATCATGGCCTTCGGCTTGAAGTTTGATCCCGCCAGGCCGGTCAGTAATGCCCTTCCCACCGTCATTGCCACCATCCAAACCCGAATTTGGGCCACCCCAAACTTGCTGAATGAATTCATCGGCATGTACTTTTACACCGTTAAAGTACATGGTCATCAAGGCTTTTTCGACAAGTGCTCCAGATTCATTAAACCGAGCTGCCCGAAAGACAATATCATATGCATTCCACTTGCCCAAGCCTTGATAGAGCTGGTACGGAGCTGCTTTTTCATTGATAATGGCCGCCATGCCATGGCTGGTCGAGTCTCCATCCAGCACTTGGATTTCATAGCGGTTTTGGAGGTATACACCACTGTTTCCACCTTCATGTTCAATCAGAAACTCAATGTGCAGCCTAAAATCCTTAAACTTCTCCTTGGTGACAATGTCCGCTGCACCATATTTTCCATTGGCTGCTGCTAAATCATTGGTGTTAAGCGCGGTACCGTCCGAAACAGGATCCTTAACGATTTTCCACTTGATTGGGGGAACGGCCGATAACCTTGGGCCCTCCCAATATTCCCATTTTTCGTCTAACATCTCCCTACTCCCGTCAAATAGCCACTGGGCATCGACGGGTTTTTCTATTCCAACTCCGACCGATTGACCGTAAGTCAATGGGCACAAAAAAGGAAGTATAAGACAAACAAACAAAGATAAAATCGTACGATGGTTCATCAGGAAACGGTTTTAGTGGATAGTAGGAATAAGGTATTCATAATTCTTGGGAAACTGCTGTTTTGCTGGATTTTTTGTTCAAATCAAAGTCAATCAACGCCTCAAAGGCCCTTCTCCAGGGCAATTCAATGTTCAAATCATGCACTTCAACTTTACCAGCAAAATTACACCGGATGATGTTCTCCACACTGGGATGTAACCTGTCCAAGGCCATATTTTTCGCTATGGCCAATTTTTCATCCGACAATAGGCTTGCATTGGTATGTCCATCACCGAAGTAGGTTTTATAGTCGGCTCTCACCGTATTATTGTAGACATAATCATTTATGACACGATGAATGGTAAACCAATACTGTGGCAAATATGTCCCATTGGAGCCTTCATTACGGGAGAGTGAGGCTTGACGTGCATGGTATAGCATGCCTTGGGGCAATGCTGTTCCCAGCGTATTGCCAGCCGTATTCCATGACGCATAACCATAGAGCTTGGATAAATGACCCTGTGCGATCAGTCCTTCGGTGAAAGTTTTTGCTCCACCTTGGACGTTTCCCACTGGATCAATGTCTGATATGATTACCTTTTGTCCCCTTTCAAGGGCTTGGTTAATTTTGCGCAGAAAGCGGACGGTTTCTTTTGGATTGTTTCTGGAAGTGTACACAAACCAATCGAGTGTTAAAGGGGAACTTTCTTCCACAAAGGTTCCGCCAGCACACGTGATCATTTGGAGGATGGTTTCACTCAGCACTTGGTCCTCAAAGGGCATTACTTGATTTTTGGCTTTTTTTGAGGAATAATGAATGCTGACGACAGGTATTAAGCCCTGTTTGTTATTGACCAACCTACTGAGTAATAGCATAGCGACTTCATCAGTCCCTGCCTGGATGGCTATTTTATCCTTTAGGCCGGACGTAGCCACTTTTCTGGCCAAGGACTCCCTCTCTGATACATGAAGGCCCGCTGGCTTTGCATCATCTTGGGAAAGAACGAGGAAATCTATATATCCCGCTTTCACCCAATCGATCATAGTACTGTTTATCAAATGATTACGACTTCGTGCAGCTTTATAATCTTGAATTGCCTTTTCAGGTATTTGTTGCTGTAACGCCTCCTTTTCAGGGGAAGGTTGAGTAGCTGCCCACGCGGCCAGTTTCTCCCGGTAGTCATCGTTTGTCCCATCTGCTGTAGGTGCCAAACGCATAATCACGCTTTGCATGAACACCGGTACGGCTGGGTAATTTTCCTTAAACTGTTTCACCAGTGCCAATCGATCCAATGCTTTTGAAGGACTTACAGCGTATTTTCGGCTCGCAACCAAGCCTCCATAGGCCAGCATATCTGCCACAATGATCACCCCGTCTACGGTTTTCAAAGGTTGTTCATTTATCCAGCCCATGATCGCATCCGTATCTCCTGCGGTTTCCAGATTGCCGAGCATTGATGCTGGTGGCGTGATGATCTCCAAGTCCGCAATTTGGCCCATTCTCACCGGAAATTGTAAACAGGGCGGGCGATTGTCTAAGGGAATGAGCAGCACCCTGTCTTTGGCTGAAAGCTCCAAAACATTACTAATAAGCACTGAAAACAGCAAGGCAAACACACGGATGATTTTCATATCGGCTGATGAAACAGTTTTTCCTCCAAAATAAAGAAAAGCCACTAATTATAAAACAGTGGCTTTTCCAAGTGTACAATTGCTTTAGGAAATCAATGGTGGTGTCCACCTTCCCCTTTTTGCATCTCGGCTTGCAGGTAGTAGGCTTTATTCAAGACAAAGATTTTCTTGGAATCCTCTTTGTTCATAAACCTGAGCGAAACCCACCCATCTTCTTGACTAACAACTATGACTTCGGTTTTTTCAAATTGCCAAGCATCTTGATGTTTCTTGGCAGAAAAGAGAAAATTCCGCTCATTATCGCTTACAACAGCCTCCTCTGGAACGGCATATTGGCTGGTTTCATCGGTAATTACTTGGCCTCTTACATACATGCCCGGAATCAAAAGCCCCTTTTTATTTTCGATTTCAGCGTGAATATGAACCGCTTTTGGCTTGGATTCAAAGGATTTGCCGACAGCATAAACCTTGGCGATCAGCTCCTCATCTGGCAAGGTTTCTACTGTAAAACGCACTTTTTGACCTTCTTTTACCTTGCTCACATCTTTTTCAAAAACCATTAGATCTGCATGAATATGATGGATATTGACCACCTCAAACATCTCGTATTCCGGTCCTACATACTGTCCCGTTTTGACATGAACTTCCTTAATATATCCCGAAATGGGACTTTTGACCGGAATACGATCAATGATCTTTCCCTCCCGGATGGTGGCGGGATCCAGGTCAAGTAACCTTAGTTGACTTTCCTGGCCACTCACCGAAGCACGTAAAGTGGCAAGTTCCGTCGCCGTTTTTTGCATGTCCCTTCCGGCGCCCACTTCGGCTTCATAAAGGGTATTTTGACGCTCAAATTCCTTTTGAAGGTATTCCACCTGATGCCAGCTTTGGGCATATTCCGATTGGATTTTGATCAATTCAGGGTGAGAAAGGTAAGCCAAGACCTGACCTTTTTGCACCTTGTCCCCTTCAATGATGCGTATATCCATTACATTGGCACCAATATATGCCGTCACAGCTGCTTCATTTTGCGGGGGAACTTCCAGGACCCCGTTTACTTCCACCAGTTGTGTCATGTTACGTTTCTGAACGGTATCCATGGTGAGCTCCAATGCCGTTACTTGGTGATCCGTTAGGTGTACTTCTGCTTCGTGCGGATCTTCTTCGTTCCCATGAGGTGCAGCCTTTTTGTTATCATTACAGGCGGATAAGGGAAGCAGGGCCATCATGGCCAAAAAGACCATCCCTCGAATCCATTTTCCTTTGTTTAGGTAGTCGTTTATATGAATTATGCGCTTAGTACTCATCTTGTTTTGGGGTTGAATGCGTGTAATACTGTAAGGTGATTTTACTCAGGAGGTATGCTTTTAGCGAATCCTGTGCTTGTTGTTCGATCGTCAGTGCATCATTGATGTTTTGGAGAAAGGTTACGTAATCGATCGCTCCCTCTTGATAGGCCAACAAGGCTCCACGTTCTTGTTCTTTCGCCAATGGAAGGGCTTCAGACTCATAAAACTCAACAGCACTTTTCCATTTCAGGAATTGTTCCCTTGCCGCATCCATCGCCACGTTCAATTCCATTTTGGTTTGCAGTAATTTTTGGTTCGCTTGTTTTACTTCCAACTTTGCCGAGCGGACATCTGCTTGGTTTTGGTGAAATGCCAACGGTATACTGATGCCTAGCTGGAAGGTGGTAAAGCCCGAGATACCCTGAATTTCCTGTAGGCCATATTGGGCATATAATTTAGGCAAGTAACCCGTTTTGGCCACTTTTACGCCTTGTGCTGCTACTGCTTGATCCCGCTTAGCCAATAACACTTGCGGATGCTCCACCATATCATTTATGTCTTGACCAAGGGTCAATAGGTTACTTGGATCATTCGCTTGGACGGTAAAAAGAGTGTCACTAACCAGCCAAAGGTTAAACTTTTTCAGGCTGATCAGGTAATCTTTATGGCTTTGCTCCTTCTGAATGGCTACTTGTTTGGCCTTATTCTGTGCACTTAACCATTCTAATTTACTAGTGGTCTGGGTCTCATACCGGATACGCGCCGCCCGTTCAAAGTGACCATACAAAGAATCCATTTTATCCAGTAGGGCATACTGCTGCTTGGCCAAGTAAGCCTCTACAAACGCAATGCTTACTTCCCGCGTTAAGGCGGCCGCGGACAACTCTTTGGAAGCTTCTGCCCATGAGACTTTCTCTTGTTGGTAAGTACTCTTGGCGGATATTCCGAAAATGTCCATCTGTTGCTGTTGGATGCCGATGGTGGTATAAACGCCCAAATCGTCTTTCACCTCCTCTCCTCCTGTGTAAACCTGCGTGTTCCCAAAGTCCCAGGCCTTCTTCTTTAGGACCGTCTGCTTTTCGATCTCAAGCTGGGCGTGCTCCAATAATGGATAGCGCTCATGGGCTCGAGCGATGGCTTCGTCCAAGGTGATGGGTTGGCTCTGGGCCATATTTTGGGCATCACTTCTTGTGGGCAGTAAAAACGCTCCCCACAAAACCATCAATATTAATCCTGCTTTTGGTGCTTTCATATTGTTTTGGGATGATTCTAACCATTGATAAAGGATAGGGATAAGGAAAAGGGTAAGCAAAGTAGCTGTTAGCAAACCGCCAATCACCACCGTGGCCAATGGCCGCTGTACTTCTGCTCCGGCGGATTGGGAAATGGCCATCGGCAAAAAGCCCAAAATATCCGTTACAGCGGTCAGCAGAATGGGCCTTATCCTTCTTTTGGTACCCGTTTTTATCCGCTCCAAAAGGGATAAGTGACCTGCTTCTTTGAGTTCGTTAAGGCCATTGATAAGGACCAAGCCGTTTAGGACCGCCACACCAAACAATACGATAAAGCCGACCCCGGCAGAGATGCTGAAAGGCATGTCTCTAAGCCACAAAGCACCGATACCTCCTACGGCAGCCAGTGGAATGGCCATATAAATCATCAGTGTCTGTTTGAGGGAATTTAAGGCAAAAAATATCAAGATAAAGATGCTGGCCAACGCCACGGGAACGACTAACTGAAGCCGCTTGGACGCCCTCTCAAAATTCTCAAAGGCTCCTCCATAGCGAATGTAATATCCCGGAGGAAGTTCCAGTGAATCCTCAAGTGTATCCTGTATCTCTTTCACCAGTGAGGCAACGTCCCGTCCGCGTACATTGATCCCCACATAAGTACGACGGTTGGTATTGTCTCTGCTGATCTGCATAGGGCCAGGTTTATAGCTGATTTCAGCCACTTCCTTTAGTGGAATCTGATAATCCTCTGAAATATTCACATACAGATTTTTGATGTCTTCAATGCTCTTTCTACTCGAAGCATCCTGCCTGATGACCAAATCGAATCGTTTTTCTCCTTCGAATACCGCTCCAGCACTTTTTCCGGCAAATGCCGTCTGGACAATGGTATTGAGTGCCGAAACGTCCAAATCATATTGCGCCAGCTTTTCCCGATCATAGCGAATAGTCATTTGTGGCAAGCCCGTGGTTGCTTCTACCCTTAAATCTGCTACCCCGTCTATGCCTTGGATCAGTTGCCCGATGCTATTGGCTTTGGCCGCTAAAATGTCCAAATCTTCCCCAAACAACTTAATGGCGATGTCTTCTCTCACACCTGTAAGCAGCTCATTAAACCGCATTTCTATGGGTTGTGTAAACTCGTAATTGACACCGGGAATCACGCTGATTTTAGCTTTGATCTTTTCGATCAGCTCTTCCTTAGAGGAGGCCGATACCCATTCATCCTGTGGTTTTAGGATCACAAAACAATCTCCAATATCCATTGGCATGGGATCAGTGGGCACATCTGCCACCCCGAAACGGCTCATCACCTGCTCTACTTCCGGAAAGTTTTCAAGGATGATCTTTTCGACACGCGTGGAAGTAGCTACCGACTCCGATAGTGAGCTGCCGGGAGCGAGCATAATATGAAAAGCTATGTCTCCTTCATCCAGTTGTGGGATAAATTCTCCTCCCATGTTTTTAAAGAGAAAGCAAGTTGTCCCAAACAGCACAATGGCCATTCCCACAATCCATTTCCCCTTCTTCAACGCTTGCTCCAAAAGTGGAACGTACTTAGATTCCAGCCACATGATGACCTTGTCACCCCAGCTTTTTCGGGTCGGCTTGGCCACTCGAATAAAAGCAGCAGACATCATGGGCACATAGGTAAGGCAAAGGATCATGGCGCCAAGCATGGCAAAAATAAACGTCAATGCCATGGGCCGGAACATTTTTCCTTCCACCCCTTCAAGGGCCAAAATGGGCAAGAAAACGATGAGAATGATCAGCTGCCCAAAAAAAGCAGCATTCATCATCTTTTTGGAAGCTAAGGCCGCTTGCTTATCCCGGTCTTTGGCAGTCATCAACTTCGTTGTGGGTATTTTTTGGTGCAAATAATACACGGAACTTTCCACAATGATGACGGCACCATCGACGATTATCCCAAAATCTATCGCCCCAAGGCTCATAAGGTTTGCCCATACCCCGAAAGCATTCATCATGATAAAGGCAAACAGCAAGCTCAGTGGAATGGTAGAAGCCACAATCAATCCCCCTCTCCAATTTCCCAGCAGCAAAACCAATACAAAGACCACAATTAATCCTCCTTCCAATAAGTTGGTGCTGACGGTGGCAGTGGTTTCTTTGACCAAGTCGCTGCGATCCAAAAATGGTTTGATCCGCACTCCTTCAGGCAGACTTTGTTGGATTTGATTGATCCGTTCCTTTACGGCTGTAATTACTTTTTCGGAATTTGCCCCTTTTAGCATAAGGATCATACCGCCTACAGCCTCTCCTTTGCCATTTTTGGTAAATGCTCCATAGCGAACCGCATGGCCAAACCTTACCTCCGCTACATCTTTTATTTTGAGAGGAATACCATTTTGGTTGGCGACGGTGATGTTTCGGATGTCATCCAGGCTTCTGACCAATCCTTCTCCACGGATAAAGTTGGCATGGTGGTTTCGTTCGATGTAGGCTCCACCAGTATTTTGATTGTTCTTTGCTAAAGCGGCATAAATATCACTTATACTGATACCGATTGCGCTCAGTTCATCTGGATCGACCGCCACTTCATATTGCTTTATTTTCCCTCCAAAGGCATTCACCTCAACGACCCCAGGGACCATTGCCATCTGTCGCTTGACGATCCAGTCCTGAATCGTCCGCAGTTGTGTAAGGGTATAGTGGTCGCGGAAAGCACTATCTACCTCCAGGGTGTACTGGTATATTTCTCCCAGACCGGTACTGATGGGCCCCATGCTGGGTTTGCCAAAGCCATCTGGTATTTCGTCCCGGACCTGGTTTAGCTTCTCTGCTACCAGCTGCCTGGGCAAATAGGTGCCTTGATCATCCTCAAAAACGATGGTCACCACGGATAAGCCAAACCGGGAAACGGACCTGACTTCTTTTACCCCCGGTAGGTTGGCCATCGCCAGTTCCACCGGATAGGTAACAAACTGCTCAATATCTTCGGTACCTAAGTTAGGTGCTTGGGTGATGACTTGTACCTGATTATTGGTAATATCAGGTACAGCGTCTATCGGAACTTGCAGCATACTCCAAACCCCAAGACCTATTAATGCCAAGGTAAAAAGTCCGATAATGAGCTTATTTTTAATTGAAAATGTAATAAGCCTATTGATCATGTCAATGATTTTTTGATTTGAAAGGACATCACAGGAAACCATAGGGCTCCATGCATGACACTATGGTTGTAAAAGAAAACAAAAGGATGTCTCGAATTGAATTCGTGAAGGATCGCTGATAGTGTGACGTTAACCGACTGCTACATGACGCTGTACAGCACTGCACTAGCAAGGTGACTGGGGAAATTTATCGTTACTTGGCCTGGCCACATCGTCGCAAAAGTCAAAAGCCATTTGCGATAAGGTCGAATCCACAAGCCTTGGCGGAATACCCCAAGCGGTAAAGTGGGTTCCTCCTCTTAACTGAGGGAAATGCCATAAGTAACCGACGTTTTAGTCCCAAGTCGAGTGTTCAACGAGACATTACTATCAGCTTAACTAAAACAGATTTATGATATGAGATCTTTTGGAGGCTTTAAAAAGTCAAAAGCATGCATTCCTTTACCATCACTGGAAGCTATGGAATGATTGGCTGTAAATTGCCGAATAAAAGAAACTTGGGGCCTATCCCCTACTACATAATGAATATGGCAACAGTGACAAACACACAAAGGGGAACAATGATCTTCGTCAGCGTGCTGGGAGTGGTGCCCATCCATCGCCACCACCACAGTTTCTGTCGAGTCTGCCCGTGTCACTGAAGTATCATCCGCACAGGGAATCACCAGTAATATCAGCAAGTAATAACTCAATATGACTTGAAGTATTTTCATTATTTGTAAAGGTACCAAATTAAGGCATGCAATAGGTATGCAAAATCAAATTTCTACCAGGCAGAAGGGATATTTATACAGATTTTCCTGCTAAAACCAACGCTTCCTTGACCTTCTGTACCAAGGTTTTGGCTTTAAAAGGTTTTTTCAAAATTATGGTGTTTGAAATAGCTTCAATCTCTGCTTCAAACCTTACCTGAGAATATACATCCGAAACAAACATCACTGGAATTTGATGGTACTTTCGCAGGAGGTTCACCAATTCAGGCCCAGAAGCGTAGCGTTCCAGAAAAGCGCTAAGGATAAATAGATCCGGTTTGAATGCACAAAAACCGTCCTTAAGGTCGTTTACACTGTCGATTTCCTTTAATTCATGCCCCTCCAATTCAAGGATTTCCTGCATATTATCGGATAAACTTTGATCCTTTTCCAGGATTAAAATTTTGGCCATTATTGTTTTTTTTGTTTGGGTGATTAATCGTTTGTTAGCTTTGCTTGTATTTTTTCATCATGATGCTAAATAATGCAACAAGGTTAGAATGGGGGATTAAGGAATCATTTGTGCAAATTTTAGATAAAGTTTGATCGAATAAACAAAGTACTTAATTTACGAAACAAAACGCAAATATAGTTTTATGAACATAGAAATTAACCTTTTAGCGGATGAGTGATGGTATTAAAGGAAATGTACGTTTTTAATGCCTTTAGCGCTGAAATCATGCATACGGAGTTCACTAAGGTTATATTTATGTGAATTTTTTATCAAACGAATTAATAGCTTAACATTTTAATTAGTTTTACCTTCAAATAATTTCTAATTAAGAACACTTTCTATGAAATCGCTAATTTTCCTTATTTTTCTTTTTCCTTTACTTATATCCTGCGAATCAAAGATGGATTTCCACCACAATAAAATCATTGCACACCGAGGTGCTTGGAAAGAATTTAATTTCCCTCAAAATTCCTTAGCATCCTTAGAAAGAGCTGTTGAACTCGGCTGTGAGGGGTCTGAGTTTGATGTTTGGATGACTGCAGACAGTGTATTGGTCGTGAATCATGATGCTGATTTTGAAGGGATGGTCATCGAAGAAAGTACCTATGCAGAACTGCTGACCATAAAACATAAAAATGGCGAGAAGATTTCTACGGTGGAAGAATACCTGAAAAAGGGAATGGAACAAAGATCCACGAAACTGATTTTTGAAATTAAGCCTTCCAAAATAAGTACAGAAAGGAGCGAGTTTATAGCGGAACAGTCTGTCAAAACTGTACAGCGTCTAGGGGCTGAAAAATGGGTGGATTATATTACTTTTAGTTATGAAGGGGGCCTTCGTGCCATCGCCCTTGATCCATCAGCGAATGTCGCATACCTTGGTGGTGATAAATCCCCTGCAGCACTTCATGAAGCTGGGTTCTTTGGGTTTGATTATAATATCAAGCTTTTGCGTCAAAAGCCTGAATGGATCAAGGAAGCGCAGAATCTAGGATTGACGGTAAATGCCTGGACGGTAAATAAGAAAGCGGATATGCAATGGCTCCTCGACCAAAATGTGGACTTCATCACCACTGACGAACCGGAAATGCTTTTTAAGTTGATCAATGAATAAAGGGTACCGTTCTCCCAATCAAAAAGCCTCGCCTATATAGATGTAAAATCCATGGCCTTCTTTGGTAAAGGCCGCATCGATACGGGTATAAATGTCTTTGGAAGGGAACAGTAAAAAGCGCAATCCAGCCCCTGCGGACCATACCACCTTATCCAGAGAAAGGTTACTGAAATCGTCAAAGACCGTCCCCGTGCCACCAAACACTGCTGCGCCAAACCGCTTGGAAAAGCCTAACGGTATCGGCAAGAATCGCAATTCCACCTGGGTGGTGAGGTAATTATTGTCTCGGTAACGACCATAGTAATAGCCTCGCATCATACTCTCTCCGCCGAGGGCACTCATCATGTTAAATGGAACATCACCGGTATTGAACTGCCCGAATAACTGGGCCGCAAGGACATTGTTCTTACTTATGGGTCGGTAAATTCGGTTATCGGTAATAATGGTGGCAAACTCATATTTACCCGCCCAAAATGGAGCATATTGGATATAAGCCAATTCCGAGAAGAGTCCATCTCGGACATTGAGTACATTATGTCTATTGTCATAAACCAAACCGAGCCCAAGGCCAACATTGGTAGAACCTTCTGCTCCCACCGGATAAGTGATTTCTGTACCTTCTTCTCGGGGTTGAAATGCCACTGAACCAAAATTGTTAAAGTCCAACTCCATCCCCAGGTAAAAGTCCTTCTTCAATTTTCGTAACACCCGCTCCTTGATCAATATTTGACGTGAATCTACGACAGCCAAATAATCGCTGGGTGTGCTTGGCCCAATTCCGTAATAGTACATTGGGAAGCGCTGAAATCGAAGTTTACCCAAGAAAAACCAATCTTCTTTATCTGTATAAATGGCATGGTCAAACCACAAGCCATATTGCCCTTCCAAGGTGACAAAGGTGAAACCATTGATTTCACTTAACCGGTTGGTCGTATCCCTATTGGCATAAAACACATATAAGGAGCTAAGGCCTATTTCCCAGCTGGTTTCAGGAGCGTAGGCCAAAGTCGGGTAAAATAAAAACCGAGGCTGGGCTACATCACTGGTGTCGTTTATCAACCCGTTGATATAACGGTGGATAAATCCATTTTTTTGACCGGACTTTGCTCCACTACGGGATTCAGTTTCTTGAGCTTCAACCGTCTCAGCATTAAAACTCCATACTAAAAATAAAATGAGAATGTTTCTTTTCATCCAATTGCATTAACACGTTGGGATAATAACGCATAATGGATCAATGTTGTTTATATAATTCATAAAACGTGGACTGTTTTCGAGAGATTTTACTGCTTATTATCAAAAAACATTTCGCATTAAAAGCCCCAGGCAATCATCCTAATGATCTCCTCAGTGGTAATGGGAGACTTTATCAATTCCTTTTTATCAGAAAGCTGGTGTCTTAGCCAGTGTATGGTAGGCCTTATCCAAGAAGCACTCTCACGGTCCTCTTGGTTGATGAGGAATCCCAACTGGATGTAAAGTGTCATCTTCTCGAAAATTTCTTTTGCGTTATATTCTGCTGTTTCCCGGTCCACCACTTCAAGCGTGTCTAGTTGCCCCAGTATATAATTAAAATTGGCGAGTTCCTTATTCATTCCAGGCTTTTTGGCCAAAGACTCCTTGGTCTGATGGACAAGTTTTTCCAGGCCATCACCTTTATGACATGCCCTAAGGGTGTCTAAAATCATCATATTTCCGGTACCTTCCCATATCGGTAATACCATACTGTCCCGCATGAATTTGGGCAAAACACCTTCTTCAATATAGCCCAATCCTCCCAAAAGCTCCATGCACTCCCTGATCGCATAAACGCTTGTTTCCGCACTTTTCTTCTTTACCATTGGGATGAGGACTCTTAACATACTTTGGTATTCATCTTCACCCGCTTCCAACTTGTCCAACATGCCTATCGTCTTCCAAGTGAGGTAAAAGTCAGCCACATAACGGGATGCCAATTCATAAAGTTTATTCCTGACCAACGCATGTTCTAGTGCTCGCTTGCCAAATGTATGCCGAAAGCATAAAAACTGGTAAGCTTCGATCAGGCATCTCCTAAGACCCGCTATGGAAATGACGGCATTCCATAAGCGGGAAAGGTTGATCATTTCGGTCATGATCTTGAACCCCTCGCCCTCTTTTCCAATTATGGTGGCTTGGGTATTTTTAAAATTGATTTCTGCCGTAGCCATAGATTTGACCCCTAACTTATCTTTCAGTCGGACATATTCCATTGTCCCACCACTGTCGTCAAATTGACTGTTCTCAACAAGAAACAACGATAATCCTTGCGTACCCTTAATACCACTATCTGTTCTGGCAAGTACCAATTTGATTTCTGCAGATGCATTACTGCAAAACCATTTTTCTCCATTTAGAAGATAAGAGGATTCCCCTACTTTAGTGGCCAGTAATTGGTTTGCACCAACATCTGAACCTCCTGCTTTTTCGGTCAAAAACATGGCGCCAGTATACAAATGCTCGACCTCACTCGTATAAATATGTTCGATGAATCGTTTACTATCTCCAGGGGGCAAGTATTTATCCAGAATCATGGCAGCTCCATCCGTCATGCACAGCGGACAAGATACGCCACTCTCCCCCATTCCATAAATAAAGGCAAGACTAAAGCCCATGCGGTGCAACTGGCCTTTGTACACTGACCGAAATGTAGGGTTCCATTTTATGCTTAGGATTCCTGCGTCTACCGCTATTTTCAATAAGGCCTTGTACGCAGGATGATAGGTAATCTTTTGGATATCCCTCCCAAATAAATCTCTTTTGACGAGCTTGGGAGGGTTTTTATCTGCCGTCATAGAAAGCTCATCCATATTCGAAGCTGCATTCTTTCCTAGCTTAGTGAGCCGCGCTTGGATAAAAGACCAAACAGTGGAAGAAAACTCTTTTTGTAAAAAATGAACTAGAATTTTATCACTAACAAAATAGTTTTTACTAGTAGAAAAATGATCATCCACTACCTCGTTTGACGAAGAAGAATTTTCCTGAGAAAAACCCAATAGGTTATGCATAATTCAAAAATTAGGGATGCAATAATTTACCAAATATCATCATATATTAGGGTTTGTGGGTAAATATTAGCTGATTACCATTAAATTAAACCGATTACCTTCTATTTATCTAACGATTTAAACATACTTACGTTCTACTTTTAGTATTTAAAACATTGTCGTTAAAAGGGGGGAAATCCAATAACCCCGGATCAAGCAATAGTTCTGGGGTGATAAATTTCTTTATTTATCGGAATAATCATACGCCACAAAGCCTTTAAGGCACAAAGTAACTTTAAATCCCTTTCAGTGCAGATGCAGCACTCACTTGGAATATTTGAGACCTTGTGGCATTTTTGTTTCCTGTGGTGTTACCAAAAAACAAACTGTCAATACCGAACTTTTCCGATTGATCCCTAAACATGTTTATTATTGTTCATCCATGGCGAAATAGGAACCAAAGGTAGCATAGAATATGATTGGCTCTCGAAAAAGGCTAGCCCCCATCTTTTCTGCTTAATCCATAATCCAGTGTTGTCTCAAATCTAATTGTCCCTAGAAATGGAATGCCCTTTTCATTTGGGTTACGTTGTTTGAACTAATTTTACTTAAATATAGTAAATTACCCAATATTTAAGTGTAATATATAATTATTTGAAAAAATACCAATATCATCACGTTGCTTGCCTCTCTGATCCAGCAAAGATTTTACTTTTCAAGATTCTACTGGGAAAAATCATGGGATGACTAAAATATATGAAAGGATAAAACTACTCCTTTATAAAAATTAATATGGACAAATAGGAGGGTATTTCAACTGTGGACTGGATGAATGCACACAAAATGATTTCACGGAACATTTAGAGAACGTTTTATTAAATGAGCCAAAGATAATAGGATGGACACAAATTTACCATGGTTTAAGCTCCCTAAATGTGTTTATTCACGTTCATCCGTAACAGAATAGGAACTAAAGGTGACAAAGCATATGTTTACTCATCGAAATGGGCTAGCTTAAAACTTTTCTGACTGATCCTGGAACACTTGCATAAAGGGTATAAAGATGCTTTAAAAATGTCCGTCTTCATTAAAAAATGAGCATTCTCAAATGTCAAATGAGGTATCATAAAAAAGCGAAGGGACTGCCTGCTTTTCGGTAGACCATCCCTTCGCTTTCGCAATAATTATAGTAGATACTTTATTATAATTTAGCTTAACTTATGATCTTTGCCGTTAAAGTCCAAATAAACTTGGTAGCCAAAGGGTAAGTTGCGGCCAGATGGTAATCACTGCCAATCCAATGATCATGGCAATAAAGAAAGGCAGCAACGGCTTGACGACATTGGAGATAGAGGTCTTGGCCACACCTACCCCAATGAACAACACCGAACCTACAGGTGGCGTACACAAACCTATACAAAGGTTAAGTACCATGATAATACCAAAGTGCACAGGATCGATACCCAATTCGGTGACTACTGGCAAGAATATCGGCGTAAAGATCAATACCGCAGGTGTCATGTCCATGAAGATCCCAACAAAAAGTAAGATTAGGTTGATGATAATAAGGATGACAAACTTGTTATCACTTAATGAAAGTAACACAGCACTAATGGACTGCGGAATATCTTCACTGGACATCACCCAAGACATGGCCATGGAGGTAGCGATCAACATGGCTACCACTGCAGTAGTGGCAGATGATTTGAGCAAAATGGCCGGTAAATCCCTGGGTTTTAACTCCCCATAAAAGAAAGAAAGTCCCAAGCAGTATAAAACGGCGATAGCTGATGCTTCCGTGGCGGTAAACACCCCCATGACGATTCCCCCAATTACGATTACCAATAAGGTCAAGCTGGGTGCAGCAGAAAAGAACACTTTTCCCAATTCTTTAAATGAAGTAGGCTCTCCAGCAGGCAGTTTCTTTTTCTTGATAAAATAGGCGGCAGTAAGCATGAGTAAAAGTCCCATGAACAGACCAGGAATATATCCGGCTACAAATAGGGCTGCAATGGATACTCCGCCACTGGCCAAAGAATAAACAATCAATACATTGGAAGGAGGAATGACGAGCCCTGTGGTGGATGAAGTCACATTTACCGCTACTCCAAGTTCTTTAGGGTAACCTTCGTCTTCCATTCTTTTTCCTAAAATTCCGCCCAATGCAGACGCCGCTGCTACGGCTGATCCTGCGATCGCCCCAAACAGCATGGCAGCGATAACATTCACATATAGTAGTCCTCCCGGAAGTTTTCCAGTAAGGGCTTTTGCGAGGTTAATGAGCCGATTGGCGATCCCTCCCTTGTTCATGATTTCTCCAGCCAGAATAAAAAAGGGAATGGCCAAGAGTGAAAAACTATTTAACCCCGCACCCATTCGTTGGGCGATGGTCGTCATAGATGGAACAGCCGCTACGGTTACCATCAATGTCAACAAACTGGAAAAACCGAGGCTCCATGCGACGGGTACACCTAGTCCCATCAGCGTTATAAAACTTAATACTAATATGATTATGGTGATGTATTCCATGATTATGATTTTGGGTTTTGTTGAAGAAGGAGTTTGATGTCGGCCACTTGATAGATAAGAATCAAAACCCCACTAATTGGAATGATGGTGTATACATACGCCAAAGGTATCTGTAACGTAGTGGATTTTTGCCCTAAAATATAAGTAATATATACCAAGTTGCTACCACCAAAAATCATCACAGGAACAGAAAAGGCAATGATGATAACATGGATGAAGATCATCAAATTGTTTTTGGCTTTTCCCTTAAGTTTGGAAGGTAGGATATCGATGGCCAAGTGCTCGTTATGTCCCGCCACATAGGCCGCACCCAACATGCCAAGCCAAATTAATAAAAACCTTGCTAGTTCGTCCGTAAATGAACTGGGTGATTGAAACACATAACGGGAAAGTACTTGCCAAGTCACATTGATCACCATAAGCGCCATGATGAACATCAATGCATACCCCACATTATGATTTATCCGGTTTTTGAGTGAGTTACTTTGGTTATTCATGGTTCCTAATCTTTTCTATGATCTCGTACATTTCTGGCTGTGATTGTTTGATTTGCTCATACATGGGCTCCACCGCTTTTCTAAAGGGCTCTTTGTCTGGTCGTGTGATGGTCACTCCTTCTGCTTCCAACTGCCTCATACTCTCTTCTTCTGCTTCAGCCCAAATTTTATACTGAAATTTAGCAGATTCATCCGCAGCTTCCTGCAGCCAGTTTTGTTCCTCTTCGGAAAGTCTGTCCCATACTTTGGTACTCACGATAAGCATATCCGGAACGGCCGTATGCTCGTCCAATGAATAAAACTTACAAATCTCATAGTGTCTTGAACTGATTACACTTGGTGGATTGTTTTCGGCACCATCCACTATTCCCTGCTGCAGTGCCGTATAGAGCTCTCCCCAAGAAACCGGTGTTGGTGATCCTCCAAAACTATTGACCATGTTAATGGCCGTATTACTTTCCATCACCCGGATTTTCTTGCCCACCAAGTCTTCCGGACTTTCTACCGGCTTATCTTTGGTGTAAAAACTCCGCGATCCAGCATCGTAAAAGCACAGCCCCTTGAGCCAAAATTGGGTTCCTTCATTGAGGAGCCTTTTACCGATTTCACCATTAAGCACCCGCTCTCGGTGACCATTGTCCCTAAAAAGGTAGGGTTGGCTCAGCACTTGGATCTTTGGAGCAAAGCTTTCCATTACTGCAGAGGATACCTTGGTCATTCCAAGACTCCCGATTTGCAATAACTCCACCAACTCCCGTTCGTTGCCCAATTGTGCATTTGGGTATACCTTCATGGTAAGTTTCCCGTCGGATTTCTCTTCCAGCCTTTTGGCCATGTAAAGCATGGCCTCATGTACAGGGTGTTTGGTATCCAGTCCATGTCCCAATTTGATCACTCGTTTGCTACCCGGACCTTGACATGAAAATGAGACGACCAATAAACCAAAAAGCAGTATACTAACGAGAAAATTGGGTCTATGATAATTGCTTAACTTCTTCATGTATTACTGGCTATTTCTAATCCTCTGAATGGTATCCAACGCCTCCGAAATTTGTTTTTCGAGCGCATCGAATTTCTTTTGTTTGATCCAATCTTTTTTAAATAGCTGTGATCCCATGCCCACACAGGTCACACCTGCTTTGAACCATTGGCCCAAATTCTCTTCTGTAGGTTCCACTCCTCCCGTAGGCATTATCTTTAGGGAAGGAAGAACAGCTTTAACAGCTGAAATAAAGGACGGCCCAAGCACATTTCCTGGAAAAGCTTTGATGACTTGAGCTCCCATTTCCCGTGCGTTAAAAATCTCAGTCACCGTACCACAACCCGGAATCCAAAGGGTATCGTTTCTGGTAGCCGTCACGGCGACGTTGGGGATAAGGGCAGGTGAAACGATAAAATCAGCACCTGCCTCTATAAAGTCTTCCACTTCTTTTGGGGTAAAAATAGTGCCTATCCCTAACATGAGGCCTTTATGCCTACTGGAATAAGCCTTCAGTTCTCTAAAGACTTCCAATGCATTCTCCCCTCTGTTTGTAAATTCGAAAACACGCACCCCTCCATTATAAGACGCGTCCATTACATTTTTGGCTACTTCCAGATCACTGTGGTTAAAAACCGGGATCATCCCCGTTTTTTCCATCGCTTCAATGATCTCACTATTGCTAAATTTCATATGATATTTACTGGTTAACTACCTTAATAATTTTCCTACATTTTCACCTTTCACCAACTGGCTCACTTCATCGACCGTTACAAAATTGGCATCACCTGGAATAGAATGCTTTAAAACAGAAGCGGCTACTGCATATTCCAATGCTGCCTGGTCTTCTCCTTCCAGCAAACCATAAATGAGCCCTGCCATGTAGGCATCGCCCCCTCCCACTCGGTCCACAATATGGGTCATGTCGTAACTTTTGCTTTCCAACAGCTCATGCCCATTCCACAATACGCCTGAAAGGCCATTGTGACTTG
This sequence comes from Echinicola vietnamensis DSM 17526, assembly GCF_000325705.1. Taxonomy (NCBI): domain Bacteria; kingdom Pseudomonadati; phylum Bacteroidota; class Cytophagia; order Cytophagales; family Cyclobacteriaceae; genus Echinicola; species Echinicola vietnamensis. Next base: position 4,311,021 of record NC_019904.1, read on the forward strand.
CGCTGATGCTATTTCTATGGGTAGTAGAAATGTATTCGATGGAAGGACATTTTTCTTGGGCCTTTTTACAAGCAGCTTCATAGTCCTGCTCGTGGATGTCCATACAGTTTTCAAAATCCGTAAGACCGGCAATGACCACATTGGTTTTGGCAATCAAGTCTGGCATGATGTCCAATGGCTGCTTTCCATACTGCCAAAGGTTTCTCCTGTAGTTGATGTCACCACTTATTTTGACGCCAAGTTCACTTGCCGCATTGACCGCTTCGGTACAAATCTTAGCAGCTGAAGCTGAAATGGCCGGCGTAATACCCGTCCAGTGAAACCAGTCAGCACCTTTAAAAACCGCTTTCCAATCGATTTTATCTCCATCAAAATTCGCAAAAACAGAGTCAAATCGGTCATATATAATTTTGGAAGAGCGTTGCATTGCGCCGTTTTCGACAAAATAAAGCCCCATTCTTCCTTCCTCAAAATACACATATTGCGTATCCAGTCCGGCATATCGTAGATATTGGAGGGCTGCCTTTCCTATGTCATTATTTGGAAAAGCTGTTACATGCGCTGTGGAAATGCCCCAATTGGCCAGTGAAATAGCTACATTGGCTTCTGCGCCGCCATACACGATATTATATTGATTACTGCTGACAAATCTTTCATGGCCCGGAGTGGAGAGTCTCATCATGATTTCCCCGAGCGTAATTACGCGCTTGTTCATCTAATGGTTATTGGTTACTGGTTATGAAGTTATTTGTTTCAGAAATTCGACTACAAACCTTGAGCATGATCTTTCCCTTCATCTTTTGTGATTAAAAACATCCATCTCAAAGAAGGCAATTTTATGACCCTACGGTTTCATTTACCGAATTAAGCCCAAATAAATTTCCAAAAAAAATTTTAAAGGTCATTTTAAGCCTTCCCTGTTAATTTTTCTTGGCAAACCATTTCCCACCAGGTATTTCATTAGACAAAGATGCTCAAAACCGATGAAAATATTTTCTAAGCAGAAAAAAACCGGAATTTTCATTTGCTTTAGCATTTTTTTGCCTAAATTGTGCAATCGATTGCGCAATATAATAAATTTTAAAACACATGTTACATAAAATCTTAAAGATTCACCCAAAAGATAATGTCCTGGTAGCATTAACTGACCTAAAAGCCGGTGAGCAAATTGAGTTTGAAGGAAATGAAATTACCCTGACACATGATGTCAAGGCAAAACATAAATTTGCAGAAGCGGCATTTGCTACCGACGAAGACATTTATATGTATGGCATCATCTGTGGCAAAGCCATGAATGCCATTGCTAAAGGTGAAGTATTAACAACCCAAAATGTAGCCCACAAAACATCAGAATTTACCGGAGTACGGGATTTCAAACCATGGAATGCACCCGATGTAAGCAAATGGGCCGACCGCACCTTTATGGGCTATCACCGGGAAGATGGACAAGTAGGAACTGCCAATTATTGGTTGGTTATACCGCTTGTGTTCTGTGAAAACCGGAACATCGAAATCATGAAAAATGCCTTTGTAGAGGAGTTGGGATTTGCGAAGCCCAATAAATACAAGAGCTTTGTCAAGCAAATGAAAGACCTTTACACGCAAGGTAAAAAAGAAGAAATCGCGACCCTCAGTGTGGAAACTGCAGAGCAAGATGGGGAATCGCGTATATTTAAAAACATAGATGGCATCAAATTCCTCACCCACCAAGCAGGCTGTGGCGGAATCAGACAAGATTCCGAAATGCTTTGTGGCTTGATCGCCGGATACATTAACAATCCTAACGTGGCAGGAGCGACCATCCTTAGCCTGGGTTGCCAAAATGCACAGCCATCGATCTTAAGGGAAAAACTGGACAAGATCAATCCAGACCTTAAAAAGCCTGTCATTATCTTGGAGCAACAACAAGAAGGAACAGAAAACACCCTTCTCACCAATGCTATCCAAAAAACCTTCCTTGCCCTCACCGATGCAGATCAATTGGAGCGACAACCTGCGCCTTTGAGCAAGCTTACCGTAGGGCTTGAATGTGGTGGATCTGATGGCTTCTCTGGCATTTCGGCCAATCCTTCCGTAGGCCATGCTTCTGACTTGGTGGTAGCACTTGGCGGAAAAACCATCCTTTCCGAATTTCCGGAGCTGTGTGGGGTAGAGCAAGAATTGATCAACCGCTGTACGACCGATGAGTCCGCTGACAAATTCGTGACGTTAATGAGAGCTTACGCCGCTTCCGCAGAAGCAGTAGGTTCAGGTTTTGACATGAACCCAAGTCCTGGAAACATTAAGGACGGCCTGATCACGGATGCAATGAAATCTGCAGGAGCTGCTAAAAAAGGAGGTACCTCTCCTATTGTAGACGTGTTGGATTATGCAGAATATGTCACCAAACCCGGCCTTAATTTACTATGTACTCCAGGCAATGATGTGGAGAGCACCACTGCTATGGCTGGATCTGGAGCTAACGTCATCCTCTTCACCACCGGCTTGGGCACGCCCACCGGAAATCCTGTAACCCCAGTGTTAAAAGTTTCTTCCAATCATATTTTGGCAGAAAAGATGGATGATATCATTGATATCAATACCGGCGGGGTAATTTCAGGTGACAAAACCATCGATCAGATGGGCGAAGAAATTCTTGAGCACATCATTGAAGTGGCCAGTGGCAACAAAAAGGCCAAAGCCATGACGTTAAATCAGGATGACTTCATCCCTTGGAAAAGAGGCGTTTCGTTGTAAATAGCGGAGCCAAATATTAAATCCCTCAGGTTTCAGCCCTGATATAAAAAAGCGCCAGAAGGCGCTTTTTTGTTTAAAATTCAGGAATGTCCCATGTTTTTAAGCGATTCACCTGATGGATGAATGACTTTTCTATGTAGCCATTTGCCCAACGTGTCCTACAGGTGAACCTCCCAATCTCGCCCCAAATTCGCCTATCCAGTTGTAAACTACGAATTATCTAACCTTCCATTTTCCACTCCACTCCCCTATCAGCTACCCTTCTGGCACCGCTACCTCTCGGAATCGATTTCGTAATTAAACTACGTACAATATTTGTCAAGCAAAGATTAAATCCTCATTTTTAGCTTACTAAAATCAATAAAACCGAGATAAACATGTATAAGAAATTATCTTTTCCACTTGCGCTAATTTTAAGTGGAATGATTTGTTTTTCCTGTGAACAAAAAAAGGAAAGTACCTCTACCGAAGATGGATGGACCTCACTTTTTGATGGTGAATCACTGGAAGGCTGGAAGGCTTTGGGTGGTGAAGCGGAATTTATCATAGAGGACGATGCCATCGTGGGGATATCCAAAGTAAATACCCCAAACACTTTTCTCTCCACCGAAAAGATCTTTGGCGATTACATTCTGGAATTGGACCTGAAAATTGAGGACGAAACCAGCAATTCAGGCGTGATGACCCGCGGGCAATATGATGCTCAAAAAGGCCGGGTTTTCGGCTATCAAGTAGAAGCTGACCCCAAAGAGCGTGCATGGTCTGGCGGGATCTATGATGAAGCGCGACGTGGCTGGCTCTATCCGTTAAGCTTAAACCCAGAGGCACGAAAGGCCTTCAAACTAGGAGAATACAACCACTACCGTATCGAAGCCATTGGAAATGAAATCAAAACTTGGATAAACGGGCAGCCTGTAGCCTATTTGGTGGACGACATGGACAGCCAAGGGTTTATTGGCCTTCAAGTGCATAGCATCGGGAGCAATCCTGATCATGCCGGCAGAAAAACGTACTTCAAGAACATTAAGGTCCAAACTGAAAACCTGGAGCCAAAAGCTTTTGAAAAAGGACACTATGTGGTCAGTACCATTGACAATTCGCTGACGGACTATGAAAAGGAAGATGGCTGGAAATTGCTATTTAACGGAACTAACACAGCAGGATGGAAATCAGCCAAAGGTGAAGAATTCCCATCCAAGGGATGGACAGTTAGTGAGGGGGTGCTGACGATAGCAGAATCCGATGGTAGTGAATCACAATCTTTTGGAGACATCATCACAGAAGACATGTACAGTGCTTTTGATCTTTCTTTCCAGTTCAAGCTATCCGAAGGAGCCAATAGCGGTGTGAAATACTTTGTGACGCTGGATGAAAAAACTTCAGGATCAGCCATTGGGTTAGAATATCAAATCTTGGACGACGAAAAGCATCCCGATGCCAAAAAAGGAAAAAACGGAAACAGGACCCTTTCTTCCCTGTATGACCTGATTACAGCTGACAAACAACCCCGGTTTATAAAACCAATTGGTGAATGGAACCAAGGTCGGGTGGTCGTTTACCCTAACAATCATGTAGAACATTACCTAAATGGTGTAAAAGTTCTCGAATATGAAAGAGGTTCTGATGAGTACCGTAAACTGGTGGCAGGGAGCAAATACGCCAAATGGGAAGATTTTGGAGAAGCTGATCAAGGTCACATCCTTCTTCAGGATCATGGAAACCTGGTAAGCTTCAAAAGCATCAAATTAAAACCACTACATTAAGCCGTTAGCCATTCATGCTAAAAATGGACCATTAAATCAGATGACCCTGTCACCCATTTGTGTTAGCAGGGTCATTTGATTTTAATAGATTCCTATCCGGTATAATTTAGAAAATTAAAAAGCCTTATGAAAACCAATAATAATAGAAGAACATTTATCAAAAAATCAGTCCTTGCCACTGCAGGCATTTCCAGCTTGGGGGCATTGGGCTTCAGCGCCAAAAGTTACGGCAACATCCTAGGAGCAAATGACCGGCTGAATATAGCCATTTGTGGTTTGGGAAGACGATTGGGGGCCTATTATGATCCCATTTCCTTGCCGGTCTCCAATGTAAACTTGGTTTACCTCTGTGATGTCATGAAGTCACAACGGGAAAAAGCGGCAAAAAACTTTGCCAAGCGAATCGACCACAACGCAAAATTGGAAAACAGTATTTTTAAAGTCATTGAAGACCCTCAAGTAGATGCGATCATCAATGCCACCCCGGACCACTGGCATGCACCGGGAACTTGGATGGCCGTGGAAGCAGGAAAGCATGTATATGTAGAAAAACCGTGTAGCCACAATCCCAGAGAAGGAGAACTGTTGGTGGAATACCAAAAGAAATACAATAAAGTGATCCAAATGGGAAACCAGCAGCGGTCTTCTTCACCTTCCCAAGAAATCATCAATGCCATTCATAATGGAGAAATTGGCAATCCATACAAAGCCACGGCATTTTACTCCAATTCCAGAGGACGTGTGGTAAACCCCACCAAAGCACCGGTACCAGAAGGTTTGGACTGGGATCTTTTCCAAGGGCCTTCTCCGCGCAAAGAATACATGCACGACACTTGGGACTATAATTGGCATTGGTATGGATGGGATTTTGGAACAGCAGAGACAGGTAACAATGCGACTCATGAGCTGGACATTGCCCGATGGGCACTGCAGGTAGAGTTTCCTAATCGCGTGATGGTAGATTCAGGAAAATACCATTGGCCTGATGATGGCTGGACCATGTACGATACCATGGATGCCGTATTTAAATTTGAAGGTAACAAGACCATTCAGTGGGATGGTAAGAGCCGAAACAGCATGAAAACTTATGGTGGCGGTAGAGGAACCATCATTTATGGTACCGAAGGATCAGCCTTCATTGATCGAAGCGGGTATAAACAATATGACAGGGATGGTAAATTAGTTAAAGAAAACTATGGATCAGGTTCTGAAGCCGGCACAGCCTTGGGCGGAGGAGGCGACGTGTCCACCACACACGTTTATAATTTCTTCCAAGCCATCAGAGGAAAGGAAAAACAAAATTCTCCTATTGATGAAGGAGCGAAAAGCACCTTGCTATGCCACTTGGCAAATATCGCTTCACGAACTGGAGATGTATTGGAGTGTGACACCAAAGATGGCCATATCACCAATAGCAGAGCTGCCCAAAAGCTTTGGTCCAGGGACTATGAAAAAGGATACGAACCTACTATCTAATGGTATAAACCATGCTCATACCAAACATTAACGAATAATTGGTTGGTATTCGGAATGCAGGATATTGAAAAGGGATCATCCACGGGGCTAAACTTCGTGGCTTGATCCCTTTTCTTCTTTATCGGACATTATGCACAGCATAAACTAGAACCAAAAAGTCTTTAATTTCGGCCCCAAGGTCAATGCAAAGTATCATCCTTCTCCTTGAGATCAATCACTTCAGTAGATATCCTTCTAATAACTGCTTATCCAATTATTCGGATAACCGTTTAACCAATTCATGAAAACCGTCAGTGATTAGCTGAAATGGTGGATCAAGAAATGTTTCTGTGGGCAGCTACCCTAAAGGAGGGCAAGCGTCCATCCATGGCCAAATAGAAACCAAAGTTGGCAAAACATATGTCTAACCATCGAAATAAGCTATCTCCTCTCTTTTCTGCTTGCTGAGATGGTTCATTCCAACGGCTTGTCTTGTCTATTTTGGTTAAAGTGTTCCTTTTATGTTACGATCACCTAACAAAAAAATCCGTGCAACGGCGGCCATCATCAGGCTACACATCTGCACGGATACAAAATGATATTCTTTGTTTGAAGGACTAGACCACCTTGGTCTGACCGGGGATGGCATGCGGATAAAGGCCATTTTCATCTGGTAATACCTTTGGTAAGGCATCCCAAGCAAACTTATCCGGCATCAGGTCTATATCAGAATTAAATGCCTCATCCCAAGAAATCTCTTTTCCGGAATAAGTGGCATTTCTTCCTAAAATAGATGTCATCGTACTCATGGCCGATCTGGTAGCGTCTTCATACATATATTCACCCTTTACAATGGCGGCAAATAGTTTGTTGTGTTCTTGCTGATAGGGATTGATATTTCCTTTACCGTCATGGTCGTATATTGCATTTCCTTTTAGGTCTGAGAGTTTCCCTACATTTCCGGCATTCATGTAAGCCCTTCCTTTGGTACCCACAAAAGATTCATCGACCTTATTGAAGGCGCCAGGAAAATGACGACATTCGCTGTCGATCACCGTGCCATCCGCATAGGTGAATCGCACAGAGTGGTGGTCAAAAATCTCACCAGTGTCCAATCCCGTACGAACCATTCTACCGCCAGTGCCCTCTGCTTTTACCGGATATCCTCCCTTAATCCAGTTGGCAATGTCAATATTGTGTACATGCTGTTCTGTAATATGGTCTCCGCACAACCAATTGAAATAATACCAGTTGCGCATCTGATATTCCATTTCAGTTTGTTCAGGTTGCCGTGCACGAGTCCATACACCTCCTCCATTCCAATAGACATGTCCACCGACGATATCCCCAATCGCCCCGTCTTCGATGCGCTTGATGGTTTCGATGTAGTTGTCCTGGTACCTTCTTTGCAATCCTACCACCACATTGAGCTTTTGGGCTTTTGCTTGCTCTGCAGCTTTAATCACCCGGCGGATCCCATTGGCATCCGTAGCTACAGGTTTTTCCATGAAAACATGTTTCCCCTGACGAATGGCTTCTTCAAAATGGATAGGTCTGAATCCAGGAGGCGTTGCCAATAATACCACATCAGCTTCTGCTATTGCATGCTTATATCCATCAAAACCGACGAATTTTTTATCTTCTGGCACTATCACTTTTTCCGTTCCGATTTTGGAGGATAATGCTTTGTAACTGTCGTCCAGCCTGTCCCTGAATGCATCGGCCATGGCTACCAACTTAATGTTTTGGTCCGTACCAAAGGCTTGAAACGCCGCTCCAGTACCTCGACCACCACAGCCAATCAAGGCAATCTTAATTTCATCACTTCCCGCTGCATAGGCACCAGGAATGGATAATGGACTGAGCATCATCCCTCCTGTGACCAAAGCAGACGCTTTTAGGAATTCTCTTCTTTGGTTTTTATCTTTTAGGTTCATTGTGTAAATATTAGGTTTTATGTGATTAATAGTCATCAATTGGGGCCTGATCATAATAGGCCATGATTTCTTCTTCGGAAGGTTGCTTGAGTGGTCGCACCACCCTGATCCCCAAGAATGGCGCCTCTGGAAACCACCAACGGCTCTTCGGGATTTGTGGGTCGATCTGCTTCCATTCAGGGTTGGAGGCAAAACGTCTGCTACTGCGAAGATCAAGCGGCTCGCTTATATAACTTCCCCCTCGGATCACCCTTGGGTACAATTCTTCTGAAGAGGCCTTGGGGTTATCATCCACTTTTTCCATTTCCGGATAGTGGGGAACATAGGCATCATTGGTCCATTCCATTACATTTCCGTAAATATCATAAAGTCCCCATGGATTGGGCTTTTTAAGGCCTATTTTATGCGTGGTCTCCTCACTGTTTTCGCTGTACCAGGCATATTCTGATAACAGCGTTTGGTCATCACCAAAAAAATACGCTGAGCCCTCACCTGCTCTTGCCGCATACTCCCATTCTGCCTCTGTTGGCAAACGGTAAAATTTACCCGTCTTGGTGTAGAGCCACTTACAGAATTGAATCGCACCATATTGCGTCATGCCAATGGCCGGTTTATTTTCTTTGCCCATCCCAAAAGTCATGTCCAAATAGGGCGTGGTGGGCCTGGTCAATCCATCCACCGCAGGGGAAAGCTCCTTTTTGCTGATGGAAGCCTCATAATTCTTATTTAGAAACAATTCGAAAATATCCCAAGTGATCTCATGGGTGCCCATCCAAAATGCATCTACGGTTACACGGCGTTGGGGGCCTTCATCTTCATTTCTTCCTTGCTCATCGCTAGGACTTCCCATGACAAACTCCCCCGAAGGAATGGGGGCCATTTCAAAAATCAAATCAGTATGAGGAATTTCTTCTTTGTACTGTTCAAAAGGATCAGAATAAACAGTATTTCCTGAGTCAAATATCAGTATACTACCTGCTATAATAGCTGGAATGACAAACTTATTAAGTAACATATAGGGTTAATGGGTTAATAATATTAGCTTCCAATATAGCAACTATTTTTATAAGGATATTCCCGTTCGTATAAAAAATGAAAGGAAATGCTTATGGTAATATTTCCCTTTGATCAGATGGAAACACAAAAATTTCAACTCCGAAAGTAGTAAACGTAACCAACAACCTTTTAAAAAAGCTAGGGGCTGCCACGGATGAACGTTGATTAACACAGATAGGAAGCTTAGGCATTGTAAATCCGTGTTCATCTCCCCAGAAATATGACTTGATGCGAAATAACAGGAATTAAGCCTATTTCGATAGCAAAACCCAGGCTAAATAAAAATGTACCCAAGACACGAAGTGGATACTGTAATCTACACGGAAAGTCATTAATAATTGCTTTATGCCTTTGAGCCTTCGTGGCGAATCATTATTCCCTTAAATAACAAAATATCTCCACCCAGAAATATTGCTTAAACCTTGATCTTTAAGAGGCTAAAATAAAAAACCTGTATGATTATAAGGAAGATTGCTTTGCTAGTATATGCACATATCCTTGAAAATCACACAGGTCGTTTAAGGCACCGTGCCTTATGCTTAAAAAACAGCGCTCGCTACTTTATGTACCGTGCTGGCCTTGCTCATCGTATAATAATGCAAGCAAGGAACGCCAAAATCAATCAATTCTTTACTTTGCTGGATCGCCCATTCAATCCCCACTTGGCGTACGGCGGCATTATCTTTACATTTTTCCAATTCATCCATCAAGGGATCCGGCAAATCCAAAAAGAAAATGCTTGGCAATACAGTGATCTGACGCAATGTCGTAATCGGCTTAAGCCCTGGTATGATCGGCACGGTGATGCCAGCCTCCCTCACTTGCTTAACAAATTCAAAATACTTTTGATTGTCAAAAAACATCTGCGTGACGATGTATTCTGCTCCAGCGTCCACCTTAGCCTTCAGATATTTTAGATCAAACTTAAAACTCGGTGCTTCGAAATGCTTTTCTGGGTAGCCGGCTACCCCCACACAAAAGTCCGTTTGAAAGCCTGATTCCGTTTCTTCATGGAGGTATTTTCCTTGGTTCATCCCCACTATTTGCTGAACCAGTTCATTGGAATAGCTGTGTCCTCCTTCTTCTGGGATAAACCTCCCTTCAGATTTTGGTGCATCTCCTCGAAGTGCCAAGACATTTTCTACCCCAATGAAATTCAGGTCTATCAAAACATTTTCGGTTTCTTCCTTGTCAAATCCACCACAAAGGATATGCGGTACGGCATCTACCTTAAACCGATTCATCAAAGCGGCACATATTCCCACAGTTCCCGGTCTTTTACGGGTACTTACTTTTTCCAAAAGGCCATTGGCATGTTTTTTATAAACATACTCTTCCCGGTGATAGGTGACGTCTATAAAGGGTGGATTAAAATCCATCAAGGGCGAAATGCCATCCAGCATTTCGTTTAAGCTTTGGCCTTTCAGAGGGGGAAGTATTTCAAAAGAAAAAAGTGTCTTTTTGGCTTGGTTGAGGTGTTCTGTTACTTTCATCGGTCAAATTAAGGTTGTTATAGTATGAAGCGGCACCACTTTTAGAAAGCAGTGCCGCATGCACATGTCGAAATGAATGAATATTTAGTCCAAAACAGGGTTTAATTTTGGATTATAGGCCAAATTTGGAGAAAGCCATTTTTCTGCCTGCTCTTTGGAAACGCCTTTCCGTTTGGCGTAACTTTCTACCTGATCCTCACCGATCTTACCCAATCCGAAATACCTGCTTTCAGGATGACCAAAATAAAATCCGCTGACCGAAGAAGTCGGTAGCATGGCAAAGCTATCTGTCAAATGCACATCAATGCTGTTTTGGGCATCGAGCAATTCGAACAGGGTAACTTTCTCGGAGTGCTCGGGACAAGCTGGATAGCCCGGTGCAGGCCTAATGCCGGCATATGACTCCTTGATGAGGTCATCATTTTCAAGCTTTTCCTTAGGAGCATAGCCCCAAAGTTCTTTTCGCACTACTTCATGCATGTATTCGGCAGCAGCTTCTGCGAGACGATCACCGATGGCCTTGAACATGATCTCGTTGTAATCATCGCCTTCAGCTTTGAATGCGTCTACCTTTTTGTCCATGTTCAACCCGGCCGTTACCGCAAAACCTCCAAAATAATCCACTTGCTCGGGATGAAGGTAATCGGCCAAAGAACGATTGGGAACGCCCTTACCCTTTTTACCTTGCTGCCGCAAAAAATGGAAAGTGGTCCCCGTTTCATGTAGGTTTTCATCAAGGATAGCCAAGTCGTCGCCACTTCGCTTAACAGGATATAACCCCACCACCGCCTTGGCCTGCAACCAATTCTCATCGATCACCTTGTCCAGCATGGCATTGGCCTCGTCAAATAGCTTTTGCGCCTGGACGCCGACCACTTCGTCCTTTAGGATTTTCGGATATTTACCGGACAGCATCCAAGTACTGAAAAATGGTGTCCAATCAATATAGTTACGTAAGGTTTTAATGTCCAGATCAAGAATCGTCCGACCTAATTTGGCGGGTTTTGTGGGAGCGTAATGATCCCAATCTATCACGACTGGATTGGCTTTTGCCTCCTCATATGTAGCCAATTTCTTGGCTTCTTGCTTGGCTTGATGGGATTCTCGAAGTTCCGCATAGGTAGCCTTGATCTGCTCATGGTACGCGTCTCTAGTGTCTTCGCTGATCGCTTCCCCTGCCACAGGCACCGACTTGGAAGCATCCAGAACATGAACCACCGTGCCGCTGTATACCGGGTCTATCTTCACGGCCGTATGAATTCTACTCGTCGTAGCTCCACCGATCAAAAGCGGAATTTTCAGCCCTTGTCTTTCCATCTCTGAAGCCACATTCACCATTTCATCCAAGGAAGGTGTAATCAATCCGCTCAGCCCGATAATATCCACATCCTGCTTAATGGCTTCATCTATGATCGTCTGCGCATCCACCATCACGCCAAGATCGATAATCTGGTAGCTGTTACAAGCCAATACTACACCAACAATATTCTTTCCGATATCGTGAACATCACCCTTTACCGTAGCCAGCAGCACTTTTTTGATGGAACTCTTTTCTTCGTTAAAGTCAGCATCTCCTGCTTTCGGCATAAAGGGTTCCAAGTAAGCCACCGCTTTTTTCATCACCCGGGCAGATTTTACCACTTGGGGCAAAAACATCTTTCCGGACCCAAAGAGATCCCCCACGACGTTCATGCCATCCATCAACGGCCCTTCGATTACCTTCAAGGGACTTTTTAGATGTTGACGAGCTTCTTCCGCATCACTTTCGATATGGTCGATGATGCCTTTCACCAAGGAATGTTCGATCCTCTTTTCTACTGACTCTGCACGCCAAGCTTCACTGGCCACTTCTTTTTTGCCGCTTGACTTGACGGTCTCTGCAAAATCCAACAACCGTTCGGTAGCATCATCCCTCCTGTCCCAAAGCACATCTTCCACATGCTCCAGCAGGTCCTTTGGAATATCGTCGTACACTTCCAACATGGTGGGATTAACAATTCCCATATCCATACCATGCTGAATGGCATGATATAAAAATGCAGCATGCATGGCCTCACGGACAGGGTTGTTTCCCCTAAACGAAAAGCTGACATTGCTGACGCCTCCGCTGACTTTCGCCCCAGGGAGGTTTTCTTTTATCCATTTTGTGGCTTTGAAGAAATCTATGGCGTTGCTTCGGTGCTCCTCCATTCCGGTAGCTACCGGAAAGATATTGGGATCGAAGATAATATCATTAGGATTAAACTTCACCGTTTCCACAAGGATATCATAGCTCCGTTTGCAAATGTCCACGCGTCGCTGATAAGTGTCCGCTTGGCCATCTTCGTCAAAGGCCATGACCACCACGGCTGCACCAAACTTCTTGATGGTTTTGGCTTGGTGGATAAATTCGTCCTCGCCATTTTTCAAACTGATGGAGTTGACGATTCCCTTTCCTTGGATACATTTTAGCCCCGCTAAAATAATATTCCACTTGGAACTGTCCACCACAATAGGAATCCTACTGATCTCTGGTTCGGAAGCAATCAGGTTAAGGTACTTCACCATGGCTGCCTCACCATCCAGCATCCCTTCATCCATGCAGACATCCAATACTTGTGCTCCGCCCCTCACTTGGTCCAAAGCCACTTCCAAAGCTTCATCAAATTGGCCGTTCAAGATCAAACGGGCAAACTTCTTGGAACCTGTCACATTGGTCCGTTCACCGATATTGACAAAGTTCAACTCCGGTGTAAACACCAATGGTTCCAGCCCGGATAATTTGAGCTGGTTATGTTTAGTCTTCTTATCCATTCCCACTATTCTTCTTCTAATGTATACGCTAGTTTTCTGGGTTTGTATTTTTTACTGACGTCTCCTATCACTCGAATATGCTCAGGAGTGGTCCCACAGCAACCACCCAGGATATTGATCAAGCCATCTTTCAGAAATTCTTCCACCTGATCGGCCATTTCTTGGGCGGTTTGGTCATACTGGCCAAACTCATTGGGCAGCCCGGCATTTGGATAGGCACTGACGTAAAACGGTGCATTTTCTGCCAACACTTTCAGATAAGGTCTTAACTCTTTTGCCCCCAATGCACAATTCAGCCCAATGCTCATCAAAGGTACATGAGAAACTGAAATGAGGAAAGCCTCCGTGGTCTGTCCACTGAGTGTCCTGCCAGAAGCATCCGTAATGGTTCCTGAAATCATGATGGGGATCCCTCCTTCCTCTGGAGAAAGGGGTAGTCCTTTTTCCTCAAAAACCTCTTGGATGGCAAACAATGCCGCTTTGGCATTCAAGGTATCAAATATCGTTTCTACCAAGAGAATATCAACTCCCCCATCCAGTAATCCCCTAACCTGCTCGGCATAGGCCTCGGAGAGCTGATCAAAATTAATGGCACGGTACCCAGGGTCATTGACATCTGGGGAAATCGAAGCCGTCCTGTTTGTAGGCCCGATAGCACCGGCCACAAAGCGGGGCTGATCGGGAGTTTTTTCACTGTATGAAAGGGCCGCTTCCCTGGCGATTCTTGCGGATTCCACATTGAGCTCATAGGCCAATTGCGAAAGATCGTAATCCTCCTGTGCAATGGAAGTACTGCTAAAGGTATTCGTTTCTATGATATCTGCTCCAGCCTCCAAATATGTATCGTGGATGTCCCGAATGATCTTCGGTCTGCTAAGTGACAGTAAATCATTGTTGCCCTTTAGGGCCTTGGGGTGATTGGCCAATTCAGGTGTCCTGAAATCCTCTTCTTCAAGCGTATAACGCTGAATCATGGTACCCATCGCACCATCGAGTATCAAGATCTTTTTGTCTACTTGTTGAAGTAATATGTCGGTTCGTGTATTCATGCCCTCATTAATAGTAAGAAAAGCTGTATCGAGCAAAGAACCGATAGAAAAGCAATAATCTACCGCTCATCTTTTCCTGACAAGCTCAGGATGGGAGTTAGCACCTTGTCTGATCAGGTTGCTAAGACGTCATAGGGCCCTTCCCTCGGTCTTTCTCGATAAGCAATTCCAAAGTTAACATGAATTAGTGGAAAAAAATTACATTCTACCCATTTTATTTTGATAATATCGGTTTCAGTAAGCACTCCGTAAATATCAATCAGGGCCTGATTCCTACTCCCACCTGCAAATAGGGATTGGACATGTATTGAGACATGCTGACTGCTCCTAACTCATAGCTTCCAAGTGGAATTTCTACTCCTCCGTATACCGAAGCCACTAAGGCAACCTTAGATCTTTTGGCAAGGGGGAAAACCCTACTTAAATAAATTTCAGGTTTAGCCATCATTCCACCATTTCGCAATTCACCATCATAGTCCGGAAGATCAATTAAATCAGGAAAATCCAGCTTTCGCTTATGGATCAAGCTGTACCGTACATTACCATAGCCCAAGCCGCCCAACGCGCCCACTTCCCAATTATAAATATCGATCAGTTTGGCACCCAAGTTCCCATATATCCTTAAGCTGCTAAGGCTTTGGTCATAATCTTGATTTGCCTCACCAGACATATTTAGATTATATAAATCTATTCCGTACAGAAACCCTCTGTTTTCCCCTAAAAGCTTTAAACCTAAGTTTTTGGGAATTCCTTTTAGGGGTTTGTAGCCATTATTCTTAAGGTGAGCATTAAGGTCATTTGGCTTGGTAAAGTGCGCACCATAAATTAAGTGTATGCCTAAAGATGCATCCCGGTAGAAATAATTTTTCTCAGGAAGGCTGATGCCAGCACCCAACCGGACAAAAGCACCGCTTTGCAAATTGTCAAATGTCAATCCATTTAAGTTCCAGGAATCTTCGAAGGGATTAAAAGAATAGCCAACTTTGGCGATCATGCTAATGACTTCTTCACTGGGTAAAATATTGAGGTCATAGCCCAGTTCAAAACCAATTTCCGTCAAAAAACCACCCATAAACTGACTGCCCTTGTTGATGTCATTCCTTCTCAGGATAAATCCATGAGCGGGATCGGCCAAAAACTGGTCCAGGTTTTCCCCTTCCCGCTCTTCAAGCATTTCCACATTCAAATAGCCCATGCCGATAGACATGTAATGAATCAGGTGAAATTTCCCTTCTTCGGTAAAGCTATAGCCGAAATTGATAAAAGCCCTAGTCGTACGGTAATCCAACGCATAATCGTAAAATGGCGTCTCCACACCGTTATTTTGATAGAGCTCGGCTCCAATGATAAAGTCGTTAAACCGTGTTTGATAACTAAGGCCATAGGAATTATAACTGTTTGGCATGGGGGGCTGACCATGATTTTCCAAGAGCTTATTCAATCCCTGCAGATTGGCTCCAGAGGTACCATAGTAAACATTGAAGCTGGTCCGCTGATACCCTCTGGTCTCTTGTGCAAAAGCTTCTCCACCGAAGCACACCAAAATAAAAATTACAACAATTGTCCTCATCAGGTGAAATTTCAGCTCAAAAATAAAATTTATATGTTAAAAGGCGATAACTTTTATCAGGTTTATAAGTCATCTGCCATAGGTACATAATAAACATTTTGATCTCATTTTGCTGGATTTTCGGTAAAGATTTAATCTATGGCCCATCCCAGATCGACCCAGCTGTCCAAATTTGACAAATCTCAGCTAAAACGCTATTAACAAGATATCACTTTCAGCCCACATGGCCGTAGGAGATATCGATCCCAAAAGACTACTTTTATGGGATTTTATAGTATATTAACTGCCCTGTTTTAGTTATCTACTCTTTAACAAACAAATGAACAACAGTATGATTACAACAACCACCCCTTCAGTGGAAGGACATGAAATCAAAACATATTTTGGAATTGTTTCTGGAGAAACGATCATAGGAGCGAATGTTTTCAGGGACTTTTTTGCCAGTATCACAGATATCGTCGGTGGCCGCTCAGGCACCTATGAAAAAGTACTGAAAGAAGCCAAGTCAACTTCTCTGATGGAAATGGAAATGCAAGCAAAAGCGATGGGAGGAAATGCTGTAGTCGGTGTGGACCTGGACTATGAAACCATCCGCGATGGCATGTTGATGGTTACAGCGAGTGGAACCGCCGTATTGGTAGAACCCAAGCAATGATAAATGATGTAACGTTTCTGTAGAAAGAGATGTATTCCTTCATCCGTGCTCTGTAATCATATGACCAGGGCACGGATAATTTATTCATGTGTGAGTTTCCCTTCTAAAATTTGATGGATTTTTTCCTTGGTGCTTTTTTTGATCACCTCATTGTTAATGACCACCATGGGACCCGTTTTGCAAAAATCCATACATTTGGTTTTGACAATTTTATATTTCCCTTTGTGCGTATCCAGTTTGGTAAGATCTTGGACATCCTTGAGCAAACCTTTACAGCCATTTTTTTTACAATCCGAACCGGCACACACAAATATGAATTTCCTGAACTTTCCCATGTATCGCTAAAGGTTTGACACCATTTGTAACAACAAACCGCACAAATACGCTCCATACGTCCCTACTGCATAACCAAACACGGCCAATAAAACCCCCACAGGTGCCAATGAAGGATTGAAGGCTGATGCTACAATCGGGGCAGAGGCTGCGCCTCCTACATTGGCCTGTGAACCGACAGCAACATAGAAAAAAGGAGCTTTGATAAGATAGGCCACTATTAGCATAATCGTTATGTGAAAGAGCATCCATATGGCACCGACCAAGAATAAAGTGGGATTGTCCATTATGGCAAACAAATCCATCTGCATGCCTACCGTGGCAATGAGCACATAAAGCAATACACTTCCCAATCTGCTCGCCCCCACTCCTTCGAGGTTTCTGGCTTTGGTAAAGGAAAGGATCAATCCTCCGGTGGTGGCGATGATCACGATCCAGAAAAAAGGAGAATCCAAGGAATATTTTTCCAATGAAGGGTAATTGGTCCCTATCCACGGCGCAATAAAATCAGCTATCCAATGGGCCAAGCCGGTAATGCCGAACCCTACTCCCAGAATCATTAATGTGTCGGCCATACTTGGAATCTTCATGATGCTTCCGCGATAGGCTTCCACTTTTTTCTGCAGGGCATCAATAGCCGAACTATCCGCTTTGAACAGCTTATCGATACGGCCGGGATTGGCTGCCCAATACAGTAAAAAAGCCAACCACAAGTTGGCCATGACCACATCCACCGCAATGACCTGACTAAAAAGCTCCCCACTGGGCTCAAATGTCCGCAGCATGGCGGTTTGATTGGCCCCTCCACCAATCCAGCTACCTGCAATGGTAGACAATCCTCTCCACACTTCATCTGGACCGACGCCCCCCACTACACTTGGATCAAAAATCGAAACCACCAACAAGGCTAAAGGACCACCTAAAATGATCCCTAAGGTCCCCGCCAAAAACATGGTGAGTGCTTTTGGACCTAATTTAATAATGGCCTTAAAATCTATACTTAGGGTCAGTAAGACCAACGAAGCCGGCAACAAATACCGAGAAGCAATCCTATACAATGCCGAGGTCTCTCCCGAAATAACGCCCAAGGTATTCAAAATAGAAGGCAGGAAATAACATAACAGCACCGTAGGAACCACCCTGTAGAACTTTTGCCAAAAGGGATTTTTGCTGGCTGCCGTACCAAATACAATGGCTAGAATGCTGACGAGGATACCTAAGACAACGGCATCATTAGTGATCAAAGGAGTGCTTTCCTGCATGGAATGTTTAAATTCTTTAAAACAAATAAGTAGTACAAAAGAAACAAAACCTTGGATAAAAAAAAATATAGGTATCCTTAACTTTACCCTCCGCCCAGCTAAACGAAAGATCCGTCAAAACCCTAATTGGTCTCAGATACACCTAGACAGCCCGGATTATTTCCTCCTTATACAGGAATGCGATGAGTTGGATAGGTTCATTAAGTCAAAACCAAATTGAAATTTTCGGAAAGTACAAGGCTGTAGATACCCAAAAAATCAGTAAACCAGGTCGCGTGTTCTAGGTCAAACGGCACCAGCCCATGCACTATGGTGAAGAATTAAACCTTGGGGTGTCTTTCATTTACTTCTCCCAAATCAGCAGCAGCTCACTTAAAATCATGGCCGTAGCCCCCCAAACCATTTCAGCATCAATATCAAAATAAGGTGCTTGTATCTCTATATTATTTCGAGCCTTTATGGTGGTTTTCTTACGAATGTTATGATCCATGAGAATGTTAAAATCACAATGGATAATCCTGGAAACCTCCCTTGGGTCAGGAACGAATGTGGGAGCCTGCTCCGTAAACCCCACATATGGAGTGACCAAAAAGTTACTTGGCGGAATAAACAGCTGTGAGAGCTTTCCGATCACCTGTACGTCCTTGGCCGGAACCCCTATCTCTTCTTCCGTTTCTCGAAGCGCAGTTTCTTGAAGATTGGCATCTTCCTGTTCTTTTTTACCACCAGGGAGTGAAACCTGACCACCATGGGCACCATCATACTCCGGTCTTTTGATAAAGGGTACCCAACAACCTTTCCCCTTCGGATATAATAAAATCAAGACCGCTCCTTCCCTGGCATGGCTCAAGTCGTGTTGGGCAAACCTTGCATTATCGATAGGTTGAGGCGCCATTTTCACCTGACCAGCCTTACCGGGCAATGGTCTTTTGATGTTATCTTCTAGCTTCTGAATTACTCGTTCCAATTTCATCACCTTAAAACTATCCAAGATTTTATTATGGCACAAGCACTTGTACTGGTTCAAGCCAAAAAGTTGGGGCCAAGATCCTGCCAAAGCTTGGGCATAGTGCATGGGAATTATGCTAGCTGCACATCCCGCTCATTTGGGATCAAGTAATATTTCTGGGATATGAATGTGACATGTTCTTTTGAAAGAAAATTTAACACCATTAAAACAATGGTTTTCTGCTATCCGTACGAATGGGTTTTAGCGGGAATTTATGGGGAATAGTTAGGCCCATGCCGCTAAAACGGGAAACGTTGGATGGGTAAATTTACCATGGGCTTCACCCATGGCTATGGATGTGTCGCCACTATTGGGGCTAACTTTCGAGGGTACATCATACACCATACCACGGATCAAGCAATATTTCTGAGGGCAACTCTATTTAAAAGGATGCTATATCATCTATGAACTGGATGAATCCAAGCGTTGAAGAGAAGTCCTCTTCATAACCAAAGGCATGAACATCGTAAACTTTTAAAGTCATGTAAGCCGCGGATAAAAGATATGAACATGGGTTTGCCATTTTTTAAGCATTCTATCTGTGTTTATCAGCCTTCATCCGTGGCCAAATAGAACCAAAGGTGGCGCAGAACATATTTACCCATCGAAATAGGCTATCCCCCCAACTCTTCGGCTTGATCCATGACACCTCGTCCTGAGGAACATAAAAAAAGGTCTGCACATGGTACAGACCTTTTTTTTACTATCAAACCTATTAAACCTATTGTTGAATTATTCAAAAATTTGAATAATGTAACGGAAAGGTAAAAAATAATTCCCAATAAGCAAACAAACGATTGCATTAGCCTTTAGACTAGTTTTTAGTTCGCCATCTGTACCGATAAACAAAAACAAAATTTACCTATTAAGTTAATGTTAATTAACCATAAATTATATGGTTGTAATCAAAAATACTTCATGGAATACTGGCTATGGGATTTGAAAAAATCCCCCTTAAATTCTACTCATATATTGTGCAATCTGCTGTATATGACTATACTTTTATTTATATTCGAAATTAAGTTTTGATTCCAACCACCACCATTCATGAGTACAGCTACCCAACCGCTCGTTGTCCAAAAAATCATAGATGCTTACCATAAATACATTACTTCCTTTCATGAACATACTAAACGAGCCCCCATTTACTTTAGGGAAAGAGATTGGGACGGGGTCCAGTTAAACCACCGCCAACGCCTGCGACTCTACAAAGACTGTGTCAATGAAGTAGTGGCTTCGTGTAAAGAAAGCTACGGAGAATACCTAAAGGACAGGCAATTTTGGATAGACGTAAAAACAGCATTTTCGAAAGCGATCAACACCCGAAAAGATAAAGAACTTGCCGAATCCTTTTATAACTCGGTCATAAGAAAAGCTGTATCAGACCTTTCCATAGATGAGGAATTGATGTATGTTTTGGAAGGATATGACTCCTGTGAAATCCATTCCCAAGAACCGCTTTTCCATAATTATCCTTCTCATTGGGGGGTACAGAAAATCATTAGAAAGATTTTGGAGGATTTTGATTTCCAAGCCCCTTACTATCAACGCGAAAAGGATGTCCAGTATTTGGTAAGAAGTATCCGAGAAGTGATTTTGACCCGCTATAAGGTAGATGAAAACACGACCACTCAAGTCCTAAAACAAGTCTTTTATCGCAATAAGGCTGCTTATTTAATTGGCAGGACATTTTTGGGAGGCAAATGGATGCCGTTCATTATCCCATTTCTAAATGGCCCAAAAGGGATTTATGTGGACACGCTGATCTTCGATCCGAACTTAATGAGTGCCATTTTCAGCTACACCCGATCTTATTTTATGGTGGAAACCGAAATCCCGTCTCAAATTGTCGCCTTTCTCAATTCTGTGATCAGGCATAAAAAAGTCTATGAGCTTTATAATGCGATTGGGTTTAACAAGCATGGTAAAACTGAATTTTACCGGGACTTTTTGAACCACCTCAACACCAGTAATGATCAATTTACGGTAGCACCAGGAATCAAAGGCATGGTAATGACCGTATTTACCTTGCCCTCTTATAACATTGTCTTTAAGGTAATCAAAGACCACTTTGACCCACCAAAAAACATGACCCGTCAAGAAGTAAAAGATAAATACCGCTTGGTATCGCTCCATGACCGGGTAGGAAGAATGGCCGATACCCACGAATTTGAATATTTTCAGATTCCAATGGACCGGGTTCATCCTGATTTATTGAAAGAATTAAAAAATACCGTAAACTCCTTGATTAAGATCGATGGGGACACCTTGTTTATCAAACATTTGTATACGGAAAGGAGATTGACGCCGCTTAATATGTATTTGGAGGATTGTACGCTTGAAGACGCCAAAATTGCGGTTGAAGAATATGGAAACGCCATTTTGCAATTGGCAAAGGCCAATATCTTTCCTGGTGATATGATGACCAAGAACTTTGGCGTAACCCGACAAAAAAGGGTAATTTTTTATGACTATGACGAAATTGAATTCTTGACAAAGATGAATTTCCGAATCAAACCAAAACCCGTGACATTTGATCAAATCTACGCCTCACGCCCATGGTATGAAATCGCCAAAAATGATGTTTTCCCTGAAGATTTCAAGCGGTTTATGATTGGCCGCTCAGATATAAAGCCTCATTTTTTCGAATTTCATAAATTGCTGTTTGATCCGGAGCACTGGCAGAAAATCCAAGGCCGCATCGAACACGGGGAATTGATCCACGCATTTCCCTATCCGGAGTACATGCGCTTCCGGCCAGAGGAAGAAGTATAATTAATCTACTAATGCCGTTTATTACTACTATCATATCCATCGAAATCCTGGATTGGATAAAATGAATAGTTTTAAGCGTGCTGATACAGCTGTAATGACTTTTTGCGCTAACGGGATGGAACACCCAATACGTAAATAAAAATTTTTTGAAACAATTGGCATTTTTAAGGGTTATTAATTTTGATATAACCTTGTAATTCATTAATATTCAGTTAGTACAATAATGATATAAAGAAAATTATTATTCTTAATATCGTCATTTACCAAGCATCATTTTTTGACAAAAACACGGAACCAGAAACTTAAATTGTTTGACTTAATTATGGTTTAAAATTGATATTAAAATTGTCGGAACATGAAAACAGCAAATCTATGCATCGCCTTAACATTGTTTCTGTTGACCTCTTGTTTTTCATCCAAGGATTTTGTCGCCGAATATGATTATGATTATCGCGGAAACTTCAAGAAATACAAGACCTTCGCTTTTATGGAGGATACAGGGACAGATTCGATCAAACACATCCCTATCATAAACAAGACCATTGTCTCACGCTTAAACTCCCAAGGCTTTAGCCAACAAATAGAACAACCAGATATCCTGATTTATTATAAACTGTTCATCAACCAGATTCGATACCGAGGGTACATCCAACCCGATTTCGACAATTGGCTTTCTGCCAGGGGGTTGGAGATCTTGAAGGAAGAGAAATTGCGGGAAGAAAAGGAAAAAGTGCTTGAGGACGAAGAAGAAGACGAGGAAGACCGAAAAAAGGGGGAAGATTATGAAAATATAAAGTACTATGAAAATGAAGGAATGCTGATCATCTATGTCATTGATTACAAAAAAAACAAAACCATCTGGCAAGGATATACCGCCGCAAATTTTGACGTAAACTCCCCTAGTATTAATCTTGATTTAACAAGAGCCACTTATAAAGTGATGAATCAATTTAGGTTGGTTACCAACAATTATAGTTATTATTGATCGTCAGGAATACCATGCTGAGCTTGTGATTGGTTCTGGATCAGGCCATGTTGCTAGAGGCGTTAAATGTTTTATTTATAAATAAAATGGTTTGTTACGAAGACGCTAAGGCACCAAACAATTATTAAATTTCTTTGTGACATTGGGGCTTTGTGACTTTTTTTTATCACGAAGCAAACGGGCAGTTACCAACTATTTCGCTTGATTCTTAGTCATCCATTTTTTTATTTCTATCACCTATGTTTAGCTCCATAGGGGCGACACATCCATAGTCATGTGTTTCCCCCCATGGCAAATTAACCCATTAACATGGCCCGTTATAGCCACACTGCCCTCCCTACTAACCATAAATTCCAGCAAAATCCCATTCAGTGTCCATGGTGGAAACCATCAATTATCGGTGTAAAGTATTCTTTCACAAAAACGTGTTAACATTCATCCCTTGGAAAAATGGCTTGATCCCATTGATCATCAAAACGGGGTTTACTGAAGTGTTGAGCTAGGCTTTCAGCCTGAAAGGAAGAAATTATGGTCACTGCACCCCAAGGCCTTGCCTTGGGCTAGCGTGATAGAAGACTTTCAGCCTTCGGTTCCAGCATAGAATTTGGGTATAAGTATCTGCTTGAGGCCTCAATGCTATTATGTTACTATATTTATTAGATGCTAGACCAAGGGCCCTCCTACTGAGGCCAGGGAGTCGAGGCCCTTCTAATATTAGCACCAGCCAACATCCTCCCCCAACATCGTAGCGTGATCCCGGATCTAGCTGAAATTATAAGATAAAAAATCATTATCCACTCCTCAGCTTTACCAAGCACTATTTTGCCAAGCTTAAACCGCAAGATTTAGGTATTTGAATTCATAAAAAGGGACTTTAAACCATAGATTTGCCAGCACTTTTATATTGCCAAAAAAAATGCTTATTTACTATATTATTCAATCAGATACCGATCAGGTTTGACCAGATATAAATGACTTTTAAAGTAGCTTTAAATCGTTTACCCACACCCATAAAAAGATCCTGTAAACATTGGCTAACAATGATGCAGCACTCCACTGGATGTCAAGCAGCATTACTATATTTGGCAGAAGATAAACATGTAGAAATGGTATTGTCCCACGGCATACATGAAGAACCCTTGGAAACCATTTCGGCATCTTTACATACTTACATATCGGATGCGACTGCGGGGACATATGAGATTTCTGTAGGCATTTTAAATGAAGGATTTACTGAAACCAAGTATAGGCTAATTGCCAACATAAAGGGCGAAAATGTCATGCCTATCGGTTACGTGGTACTGATATTTAAAGCCAGCATATCCTTGACATCAGCCATAAAGGAAGCGTTATCTATTATCACCAACGCTCTCTTTCATGAATTAACTCAGTATGAAGTCAATAAGGATGTGGAATTACCACGTCAGAGCTTAAGGGAGATTTACCACAAGACCAATGAAGTGGCCCGAGTTGGCGGTTGGGAGCTAGACTGTGAGACCAACACGATATTTTGGACAGATATTACACGTGAAATTCATGAAGTAGAAAGTGATTTTGTTCCCACGTTAAAAAGCGCTTTAACCTTTTATGATATTGACGATTCAAAAGCACTGATCACAAAGGCAGTATCGAAGGCACGCAGGGAAAACAAACCCTACGACTTGGAACTCAGGTTAAAAACAGCAAAGGGAAATATTATATGGATAAGGACCATTGGTGAACCTGAGTTTAAAAACAGCGTTTGTGTTCGGATTTTTGGCACCATACAAGATACCACAAAAGCCAAAGAAGCTGAGGAAAATGTCATTCAATCAAAAAAATTATTGGAGAACGTCCTAAATACTTCTACGGAAGTGTCCATCATAGCCACCGACGCTAAAGGGATCGTCCGGTTATTCAGCAAAGGAGCTGAAAGGATGTTGGGTTATGCTGCAGAAGAGGTAGTCGATAAATGTACACCTGATATTTTCCATGATAAAGAGGAGATCCAACAAAGCGTCCATCGTTTAAAGGAAGAGTATGGCCAAGAAATAGACCCCTTGCGAGCTTTTATATATGAGTCTATTCTTAAAGGTTCTGATTCAAAAGAATGGACATACATCCGAAAAGATAAGCGTCGGATTACGGTAAAATTAACCATGAGTCCTATGCGGGATGATAATGGAGAAATCAATGGATACTTGGGCGTAGCTACCGATATTACGGATGAAAAGAAAGCGACCCAAAACCTCCTAATCGAAAGAGCAAGGCTACATTCATTTGTCAAGCATGTGCCTGCAGCTGTGGCGATGTTGGACAATGAATTAAAGTTTATTGCTTATAGCGACAAATGGATAGAAATGTATGGGCTCGAAAAGGAGGACTTAATCGGAAAATCCCACTATGAAATATTCACCAATATCTCTGAAGAATGGCAGGAAGTCCATCGGCGTGGTTTAGGTGGAGAAGTCATCAAGTGTGAAGAAGATGTATGGCGGCCAGAAGGATGGTCACATGATCAATATGTGAGGTGGGAAATCAGGCCTTGGTACCGCTCAAAAGAGAAAATCGGTGGTATTCTTATGCTTACCGAAGACATAACGGAAGCCTATTTCCAAAAAAATGACCTACAGCAATCAATGCGACATGCTGAACAAGCCAATAGGGCCAAATCGGAGTTTTTGGCCAATATGAGTCATGAAATACGCACACCACTCAATGGAATTATTGGCTTTAGCGACTTGGTTTTAAAAACAGAGCTGAACGATCGGCAAGAACAATATCTCTCGATTGTTAATCAATCGGCCAATTCCCTCCTCAATATCATCAATGACATCTTGGACTTTTCCAAAATCGAGGCGGGTAAGCTGGACCTTGACATCGAGCGCTACGATTTATATGAGCTGGTAGAACAGGCCAGTGACATTATCACATATGTTATCCACCAAAAAGGCTTGGAAATGTTACTTAATATTTCTCCAAATATTCCAAGGTTTGCCTGGATAGATAGTGTTAGACTCAAACAAGTGCTGGTTAATCTATTAGGAAATGCTTCTAAATTTACCGATAAAGGAGAAATTGAGCTCAAACTAACACCTCTTTCGAACTCCAATAAAAATGGAGAAATGGATATTCGTTTTTCCGTACGAGATACTGGAATTGGCATAAAATCAGAAAAACAAGACAAGATATTTGAGGCTTTTTCCCAAGAAGATGTAAGTACGACCAAGAAATATGGAGGAACCGGACTGGGCCTTACTATTTCCAACCGTTTGCTACAACTGATGGGAAGTAAGCTCCAATTAACCAGCACCCCTAATAGAGGAAGTACGTTCTATTTTGACTTGAGAATAAAATGTGAGGATGGCCAAGCTATCCCCCTAGAAGGAGAACCTAACTTGCACAAAATCTTAATCGTAGATGATAATGCAAACAATCGTATGATCATAGAACGAATGCTGGCGCTTAAGGGGATTCAGACAGTTCAGGCAAAAAATGGTTACGAAGCTATTCAGCGATTGGTAGACGGAGAAGAATATGATGTAATCCTAATGGATTTTCAAATGCCCTACCTTAACGGTATCGATACGGCCCGAAAAATACGTGCCAATTTCAAGGAGCAGCCTATCATATTTCTCCACAGTTCTTCAGAAGATAAAACCATCAGTCTAGCATCAAAGGAACTAAGCATTCCACACCGGTTAATCAAGCCAATAAAAATGCAAGACATGTATGACGCTCTTCTCAAAATAAAGCATAACAATCGTAAGGGGAAGGAACCTAAAGAAAAAAGACTTTACGCCCCCCCTTTGCTGACTGAAAAAAGCTCCATTCTCTTCGTGGAAGATAATGCGATCAATATGCTGTTGGGAAAAACGGTCATTCACAACATTTCTCCTAAAACTACAGTATTAGAGGCTAGCAATGGAAAACAAGCACTCGAACTACTTAAAGTAAATTTACCGGACATGATATTTATGGATGTGCAAATGCCTGAAATGAATGGATATGAGGCCACAAAAATAATCAGGAAGGAATATAAAAATAAAAACCTGCTAATCTTCGCACTTACAGCAGGCAACCTAAAAGGAGAAAAAGAAAAATGCATGGAAGCTGGTATGGATGATTTTATAGCCAAGCCATTTGTGGAAGAAGATCTTATTCGCCTTTTGGAAAAATGGAGTAAATCCATTGATAAGCATAAAAATGCCCCCTCTATACCCTCTGAAAACCTTAATCCATTTAATATTCGAAAGCTACAACTAGTCATGGACTTTAAGGACCTAGAAGACCCAATATTCAAACAGTTAATTAATATTAGCAAAAAAGAACTAACTAAAACTAAAGATTCATTAGAATTGCTTCCTGCAATTGACAATCCGGATCTTTCTAAAATAGCCCATAAACTTTATAGCTCTGCCACTTCTTTATGTATGGAAAAACTTGCTAGTCTTGCCTCCAAGCTAGAGAACGCATCACTTTCTATGGAAAAACATTCATTAATCAGCAGCTTAACTGATGAAATCCTGCTAGAAATCACTGAACGATTGGCTGACCTAAATTTATATTCAGGAGATTAGCTTTGAACACATCATCTTCATCTATATTTTTAATCTTTAAACTAAAAAAATATACTCCATTGAGGGAAAACTGACCCAAATCATCTAACAACCTTCCACATACAATTAAATCTATCCAAAGCTGTAAATCTTATGAAGTATTTCAGTATTCTAATAGTTGTGGTCTTCACCATGGCTGGCTGCCAAACAGGACCAAACTCGAGGCTCACCATTGCCACAGCTGCCAATATGCAATATGCCATGAAAGCTTTGAAAAAAGGTTTTGAGGCTTCATCTGGCGTGCCATGTCATATGGTGGTGAGCAGCTCGGGAAAACTAACCGCGCAGGTAAAAGAAGGTGCGCCATATGACGTTTTTGTTGCAGCCAATCTAAAATATCCGAATGCTGTATACGAAGCAGGCTTAGCCCATTTTCCCGCCAAAGTATATGCTTTAGGAGCTTTGGTGTTGTGGTCGATGGACGAAGGCATTACCCCTTCCTTGGAGGCCCTTACTGATCCCAACATTCACCATATTGCTATTGCCAATCCCAAAACGGCCCCCTATGGGTTGGCAGCTGAAGAAACACTGAAAGCCCATGGTCTTTTCCCAATTTTAAGCAATAAATTGGTGTTTGGTGAAAGCATCTCCCAAACCAACCAATATATTGTATCAAAATCAGCAGAAATTGGCTTTACTTCGCTTTCAGTGGTCAAATCCCCTGCCCTGTCAGGAAAAGGTAAATGGACCTTGCTGGACGAAAAGGACTATAGCCCTATCGAACAAGGGGTTGTAGTCATTGACCGGAAAGCAGACCAAAAACCCGAGGCAATGCTGTTTTATGAATATTTATTTTCAAAGGAAGCCCAACGGATTTTGGAGGATTATGGCTACAAGATACCTGCTGGTTCGTAATACTTCCTCTGGCTTTCTTTGTAAATTGCTACTGATCTCTATGAACAAGTTCACCGGACATATCAAGGACATTAACAGCAGCGATCAAATGTCCCTCGTTACCATACAGCTTCAGGGCGACGTGGCTATCCAATCGTTGGTTATCGACACGCCTACTACTGCCCCATACCTCCAAAAAGGTTCCCCTATTGAAGTCCTTTTCAAAGAAACCGAAGTGCTTATAGGAACTTCTGTCCCTAAGAATTGGAGCATTGAAAACAATATTGCCGGCCATATAGTAGCGATCAAACCAGGAAAATTATTGAGTAGATTGCGGATTGAAACTGCATCCGGTGTACTCGTGGCGTTAATCAGCACCGAATCGTTAACATCACTGGCATTGGCCCTTGATATGGCTGTCGTTGCCGCAATAAAAACCAATGAAGTCATGCTATCTCCCTTATGAATTGGTTTCCCATCATATTGACCTTAAAACTGGCCTTGGTGACGACCGTGATCCTGTTCATTGTAGCACTGCCATTGGCCTATTGGCTATCGGAAACCCGGATAAAGGTCAAACCTGTCGTGGAAGCGCTGGTCAGTATGCCTTTGGTGTTGCCTCCAACGGTATTGGGGTTTTATTTGCTGGTGGCATTTAGCCCCCAAAATGCTTTTGGACACTGGCTAGAAAAAGTGTTGGACATCAAGCTGGTATTTACCTTTTCCGGTATTGTGCTAGCCTCGTGCCTTTATAGTTTGCCCTTCATGGTTCAGCCGTTGCAATCGGGCTTGGCCAGTATTCCTACCAGTATCAAAGAAGCATCACTTCTCATGGGTAAAAGTAAGTGGACCATCCTTCGGAAAGTACTGCTGCCTAATATAAAGCCCTCTGTTCTGACAGCTTGTGTGCTCACTTTTGCGCATACCATGGGGGAATTTGGTGTAGTGCTCATGATTGGGGGCAATATTCCCGAAAAGACCAAAGTGGCCTCCATTGCCGTTTATGACGAAGTGGAAAGTTTAAATTATGCAGCTGCAAACCAATATGCTATCATTTTAGTGTTACTTTCTTTTATCACCCTGCTCTGCGTATATTTTTACAATGGAAGCTATTTTAAAACATTCACCAAATGATCAATATAGACCTCCAAAAATCTTTAAAGGCCAATGGCCCTGCCATGGATCTGGACATCAAGCTGACCATCTCTCAAGGGGAATTCATCACCCTTTTTGGTCCGTCAGGTTCTGGCAAGACGTCTACTTTGCGGATGATCAGTGGGCTATTGACGCCGGATAAAGGACACCTTTCGGTAAATGGTGAGCAATGGTTTGATGCTTCCTTCGGCAAAAATGTGTCTCCCGGAAGGCGAAAACTGGGTTATTTGTTTCAGGATTATTCACTTTTTCCGAACATGACTGTAAAGGAAAACATTGCTTTTGCCCTAAAAAATGCAAAGGATAAAGCTTATTTGATGGAATTGCTGGAAAGTATGGGGCTTTTGCACCTTCAGGACACCCTGCCAAAACACTTATCCGGTGGACAGCAACAACGCGTGGCCTTGGCCAGGGCGCTGGCCCTCAAACCGGATATTTTATTGTTGGATGAACCCTTATCAGCATTAGACCCCTCCATGAGGGAAAAGCTTCAGGAATACATCCTTGCCATTCATCGAAAATACGCGCTAACCACCATTTTGGTCAGCCATGATGCCGGGGAAATCATCAAATTATCGGATCGAATAATTGAACTCGATCATGGTAAAGTTTTGCGGCAATGCACCCCAAAAGAATTTTTCGGGACAGGACTTACCAGTGCCAAATTCCAATTTCAGGGAGAAATCATGGACATACTTGAAGATGACGTGGTCCATATTGTTCATGTAAAAACAGGAAACGATCTTGTAAAGGTGGTGTGTGATATGGATGAGACCAAGGAGTTAGGTGTAGGTGATAAAGTCTTGGTAGGCTCTAAGGCCTTTAACCCATTGATAAAAAAATTATAACCTAAAAGGTGAAAGAACAAGACTATTCTTCTTTCTTTACTTT
Organism: Echinicola vietnamensis DSM 17526; assembly: GCF_000325705.1. Taxonomy (NCBI): domain Bacteria; kingdom Pseudomonadati; phylum Bacteroidota; class Cytophagia; order Cytophagales; family Cyclobacteriaceae; genus Echinicola; species Echinicola vietnamensis. The sequence continues at coordinate 4,341,370 of NC_019904.1, forward strand.
TGGCATAGCGGCTTTTTTTAACTTTTCGTACGTAAACGGCCTGGACAAAATAGATATATCACTTCCATCCGGTAAATTATTCACAATATTACTGTTAAACTCCGTATCCGTAATTAGAATAGTAGGAATGCCAGTTGAGTTATAACCACCATATATTTCCATAAACTCCTCATAGGGAATTTCTTCATCCACCATATCCACGACCAAATCCAATTTTTCCTTCGCGTCATTTTCTTGACCCTTTTCCGGATTGGATGACACCACATCAAATCCCATCATCGACAATAATTCACGTATATTGTCTGTCAAAGGCCGATATCCTTTCTTTATTAATGCTTTGTACAACATATTAAAAATCGTTGGCGTATAAGAAAACAATTATCTGAGAAAACTTAAATTTGTGGTTATAGTTTATGCCACGTGAACTTAGGTCAATTTCACTACTTTTCCTAAAATAAGCAACTTTATGTCATTAAAAGCACAATTTGGCGCATCATTACGCAAAAAGGACTTGGAAAAATTTAAAATATCGAGCGCTTGGAAAGGTAAAAAGTTCCATAACCTCTCTCCCACCCTTATGGGTTTTAGTTTAGGAAACCTCCCTGAAGTACTCAAAGACAACTTCTCCAACAGAAAGTCCAGAATGCCTCAAGCGCCGTTGCCCATTAAAAATTTTAACCGTACCAAGTTTAAGAAAGACGACCACTCCCTAAAACTGGTGTGGTATGGCCATGCCGTTTTGCTGCTACAGCTATCAGGAAAAAACATCTTGATAGATCCAATGTTTGGCGATGATGCTTCTCCTATTGCCCCCATCAAAACGAAACGTTTCAGCGAAGATACGATCGAGATTATCGATACCCTACCTGAAATCGATGCGATATTGATCACCCATGACCATTACGATCACTTGGACTTATCCAGCATCAAAAAACTTATTCCACGGGTGAAAAATTGGATCGTAGCACTGGGAGTATCCAGGCATTTGGTAAAATGGGGTTTGAATGAGGAATTGATCACTGAACTAGACTGGTGGGATCAGGTGACACTTGGCCCCATCAACATTACCTACACGCCCAGTCGGCATTTTTCCGGCAGGGGGGCATTTGACCGGGCCCAATCGCTTTGGGGTGGTTTTATTTTCAAAACTGCAGATTATTCCGTTTATCACAGTGGTGATGGCGGGTATGACACCCATTTCAAAACCATAGGTGAAAAATACGGTCCCTTTGACCTGATGTTCGTCGAATGTGGCCAATACTACAAGCACTGGCCACAAATCCATATGTTTCCAGAAGAAAGCGTCCAAGCGGCCATAGATGCCAACACCCAAATAGCCGTCCCGATTCACTGGGGTGGATTTGCCTTGGCCCCTCATGACTGGAAAGAACCTGTAGAGCGTTTTGCTAAAGCGGCCGGTGAAAAAGGTTTGCAGATCTTTACGCCGCAGCTCGGAGAAATTTACACGTTAGAAGAAAAACTGAAGGCCAATAATTGGTGGGAAAATTATGTTTAAGCGCCTGCTCCTGTAATATTTTTTTTGCCTTGGTAAGGGTAATTTACTTTTCGCGTGTCTTACCTATATAATAGGGATAAAACGATTAAATTTAGCTAAACTTTTAATCTTGAACAGGTGGAATATTCTATTGAGAATACCATTAACGCACCAATTGACGAGCAATTGTTTGAATCGACCTTCAAAAGTCATTTTCAAGCGTTGTATGCGTATGCATGCATGCTCGTCAAAGATGAAGACGAGGCAGAGGAAATCGTCCAAACGGTATTCCTGAAAATATGGGAAAAAAGAGATTCCATCACCATTGCTTCTTCACTCAAAGCCTATCTCTACCAGATGGTTTACCGGAATAGCATGAATTACCTTAGGCATCAGAAAGTGAAACAAAAACACCATGATATTACCCTGCACCAAGCCAATGATGCTGGCCCACAAATGGACGAAGGGCATGATCATGAGCTTATGGATGCGCTAAAAAATGCCCTTCAGGAGTTACCCGAAAAATGCAGAAAAGTGTTTCTGCTGAGCAGGTATGAATCCCTGAAATATCAGGAAATCGCTGATCGACTGGGCATATCCGTAAAAACGGTCGAAACCCATATGGGCAAAGCATTGAAACACCTCAGGATAGCACTGGCGGACTTCCTCCCTATCCTACTCATCCTGTTTACCAATAGTTGATCTTATGGACGAAAGTAAATTAATAAAATACATCATTGAAGAAACTGATCAATATGAGCATCAGGAAATCCAGCAGTGGATACAAGCCCATCCGGATCACCGGAAACAATATGAGCGTATCCACTATATCTGGGAAAAGAGCCAACATGTCCGTCCCAACAGGTGTATCAGTACGGATGAGGCTTGGGATTCCTTTCAAAAGAGAATAGCCCATCAGCCAAAGGAAGTTACATTGGTGCCATGGTATAAGGTGGCCGCAATAGCCAGTATTTTCCTGGTGGCTGCCTTTGCCTATGTTCGTTTCTTGGAGCCCGATAATTTTCTGCTTTCCAATTTACACTTAGCTGCCGATCAAAAACCGGTCACGGATACGCTTTTTGATGGCAGTATCATCACTTTAAACAAATCAAGTCAGTTGTCTTTTAATCAATCTGTTATAAAAGGATCCAGAAATGCAGAATTAATCCAGGGAGAAGCCTTTTTTCAAGTGGCTAGAAATGAAAAGAAACCCTTCCAAGTACAGGTGGGAGAAGCCATGGTTACGGTACTGGGAACCAAGTTCAACATCAAAAAGCAAGATGAGCAGATTGAGGTCATCTTACAATCCGGAAGTGTCCAGGTGAATTATAGAGAGGAAGTACGCATTCTCAAACCAGGTGACCGCTTGCTGATCAATCAGGTGAAAGGACTTTTGACGAGTTCGACGGTGGAGGATAACCTTTACGGTTATTATGTAGGCAATTACTTTGAAGCACACGAGACACCACTCTGGCGGGTAATTGAAGTGTTGAATGAAGCCTATGGGGCAAATATTGTTTTGATGAACGAACGTTTGCGGAATTTGCCATTAACCACTACCTTCAGAAACGATTCACTGGAGAACAATCTTGAAGTACTCAAAGCTACTTTTGGACTCACTGTCATCAGAAAACCTGACCAAATCATCATCAAATAACCTATTTTCATCAATATGGCTTTACCAAAGCTAGTTAAATGTACTTTGATACTTCTATTGGGGCTCCTTGGCAGTATAAATTTACTTTTTGCACAAAGTAATCTGGATAGAAAGATTTCACTAAAGGACGAGAAAGAAATCACCATAGGACAAGCCTTAAAAAAGGTGTCCGATGATCAGGATTTCTTTTTTTCCTATAACAGCAACATCCTTCCTGAGGATAGCCTTGTACAGGTAAATGGTTTCTCGGGAGATGTCCGTGGACTGCTGAACGTGATGCTGGGCGATCGGTATGAATTTATCGAAACATCAGGCTATATCGTCATCCGATATGCTCCCAATCGCTTGTATCTGGAGGAAGGTGATGACGAACAAATAGGTAAAAACTGGATAGTAAAGGGAAGAATAAAGGATCTCAAGAGTGATGAGTTAATTGCTTATGCCAGTGTTTACGAACAAACCATGCTTACCTCATCCATCACGGATAAGAATGGGTATTTTGAATTGAAGCTTAAAGATCCGAATGCCTCCGTGATGATCACGGTGAGCAAGGAAGATTACCGCGATACCACTTTCATGCTCCTTCCCCCTTTTGATATCCAAGCCTCGCCCAAAAAAGGAAAATTCCGCTACTACCCGAATGGTTCGGGAGATGAAAATCTGCAGGACACCTTTCTGGGACGGATGATGATTGGGTTTAGGCAACGTATGCAAGGCATGAACATCGGTAATTTCTTTGCTGAAATGCCGGTTCAGGTCTCCTTGGTGCCTCGTTTGAGCACGCATGGCATGATGAACAGCCAAATCATCAACCACGCGTCTTTTAACATTATCGGAGGGTATACCGCAGGCACCAATGGAATAGAACTTGGTGGGATTTTTAACATCAACCGAAAAGATGCCAATTATCTTCAAGCTGCTGGGATCTTTAACCTCGTTGGAGGAAATATCTCGGGGGTGCAACTTGCCGGTATTTCCAACAGGGTATTGGGATCTGGAGCTGGCCTTCAAGCCGCCGGGCTGTTCAATGTGTCTGGACCTTTTGAAGGGCTTCAATTGGCAGGGATATACAATAAAGCCAAATCTTCCCACGGTTTGCAGATTGGGGGCCTGGGCAATATCAGCAAAGGCCACACCGACAACCAGCTATCAGGGCTATTCAATATTGGGAAAAATGTCAGCGGATTTCAACTCACCTCTTTGTTAAACGTGGCAGATTCCAGTGCCTATCCCATAGGGTTGATCAATATTATCAAAAACGGTGAAAAAAGTTTTACCGTAGGTTTTGATGAACTGAAAAACATGATGTTCACGGTTAGGACTGGAGGAACCTACAGTTATGGAATCCTTGGTTTGGCATACGCCACGGAAGATCGCATGTACAATTGGGCCATTGACGCTGGATTGGGGCTCCATACGGTAAACACACGATGGTTTGACCTCGACACCGAATTCCTTTCCAGAACGTCTTTTGGCCCTCCGGAAACCACTACCAATCTCGGCTCTATAAAACTCCTACCGGCTTTTTCACCGCACAAAAACATTAAGATCATCTGTGGTCCTTCCCTGAACTTTTTATTACGGCAAAATCCAGCCGAAAATGATATCCCTGGATGGGTCATCGAGGACAATTCCAATTCACAACGTGTACAGGCGTGGTACATGGGACTTACTTTTGGGTTACAGTTTGTGATCATTTGATTCTTTAATCAGAAAGCCTCTATGGTTTTAATTGATTTACTGCCACCAAAGCCAATCTACGATCCATCTATAATCTTATAAGCAGCTAAGCGAATTTCTGCAAGTGCAGTTAATAATTTTAAAAAAATTCCTCAAGGCCATCAGGGTAATGTCACGTCTTCGTGTCCTAGATATAAAGCAAATAAAATCATTACTCATGAAAATCTTTAGGATCATCTTTATCAGTGTATTGGTACTGTCTGCACCGTTAGTTTACGCACAGAACGATTCCACCCCCATTTACACGGTCATGTACAACCAAGCACCAGAAGGCTTTAATTATCCCCTAATTGGCTTTGTCAACCAGGCCAATGGAAACCACAAGGGAGCCCAGATAGGATTCATCAACACCAATACCCTAGGGTTTACGGGCGCCCAAATAGGTTTTGTAAACACCATTGGAGACTTCCAGAACGGACTCCAACTAGGATTTGTCAATACCACTGATGGCCCTGTAAATGGCCTGCAAGCAGGCTTCATCAATACGAGTACGGATAGCGTGAACGGCACCCAATTGGGATTCATCAATACGCAAGTACACGCTTCCACGGGACTGCAGGCAGGATTTATCAACACTTCCACAGGCAAGCTTAACGGAGCCCAGGTGGGTTTTGTAAACATCAATCCAAAAGAAGTAACTGGCGCCCAAATCGGTTTTGTCAATTCCACCGGTAAATTGGGAACACTCCAGTTGGGATTTGTCAATTATGCGGATTCCCTAGAAAAAGGTGGCTTTCCGCTAGGGTTTTTGTCGGTCGTACGAAAAGGCGGATATCAAGCAGTAGAAGTGGGATACAATGAGTTGTTCCCCTATAATGTTTCGGTAAAAATAGGAATTCCCGCCTTCTATACCTCCTTCAATGGCGCCTATAACCCAGATTTTAATGATGAATTTGCCGTGGGAGCGGGCTTTGGTAGCCTGATCAGTTTGGGGCCGGTCTTCTTTATAAACCCCGAGGCTTATTACCTTTATCAAATTCACGCAGAAAACAGCATTACCCGCGCCAGCCTTAATTTCGGTGTCACCTTAGGAGAGCGCGTACAGCTTTTAGCCGGCCCCAGTGCCGCTTGGATTTGGTATGCCCATGACTATGATGTCATCGATCCTGCATTCTCATTTTATCGGGAGCGCTTTGACGAAAATGATGAGCTTGTTATTGGGCTAAATGCCGCATTGAGAATTAAGCTTTCCAAATAACCTTAACCGTCATTCACTCCCCAACAGGTGAACACAGGTAAATGGGCCATACGCCCCATTACCTGTGTTCATCTTTTTTCAGTAACTCCACCAAAACAGGAATGTTTGGATAGACCGTTATCCCTTCTATTTCCCTAGGATCAAAATATTGCATGGCCTCGCATTCAGGAGAAGGTGTAAAGTGGTGATGGATGATTTTCGCCTCATAAATCACATTGGCAGCAGGAAGACCTTTAGGATTTATAAAAGTAAAGAAGTACCTGGGGTGAAGTGCAATAAAAGACGGTTCGATGCCCATTTCCTCTTGCATTTCCCGTCGTATTCCTTCTTCAGCAGTTTCATCATGATCCAGTCCACCCCCTGGCAAATCCCACATGCCATTGGCCTCCCTAATCAGTAAAAAATGCCCTGCTTCATTTTGAATAAGTACTTTTACACTTACACGATAAAAGGATTCGGGAATCGTCGTCATGGTCAAAAATTTTGGTCTCGGTTTTACAAAAAGAAAGTTACTGGATTATCCAATAGGATAAAACCCCTCATGACTTTTCCTATTGAAACCTGATTCCACTCTTACCGACGAAAAGGGTCTTTTGATCCTTGGAGGCGGACCTAGCGCGGAACCAGTCGCTGGCTTTTTGTATTATATTCTTGTTCTGCTCTTCCTTTCTCACCTTTAATAGTGCTGCAAAAAAATCATTTAACATCGCTATTTGTTCCGTGGACAAGGGATTTTCATGACGATATACACTGTCAGCTTCGGCTGAAATTGATGTACCAAAGCCCAAATAGGCCGTGTCGGATTCATACAAAAACTGCTGTTTTTGCAATAACGCAGTAATGGGTGGTGCAAATACATGCTCGGGCTTCAAGCGGATGTGATAAGCATATGAATTATTTAAATGATGATCATAAAACCAAAAGCCCGTGTCTACAGGTGAAAGGCTGCTGTTACCAACGTATGAGACGGAATCAACCGGTATCTCCTTGGACGTTATAAATGCTGTTAGTTCTAAGAGATTTGGTTCGAATGGATAGCAGTGTGATTGGTAAAAGGCCGCAGTTTTGGCATTATCTTGATAAACCAGCTGAATGGTGGTTTGATCGATATGAGCATAATCCACAACTTTAACGGTATCCAAGAACATTTCCGGATCAAAATTATCCGCAGCAATCATAACTGTATCAAAGAAAGCTGGAATTACGCCAGCATCACTAAAATCCGACAGCATGGTATTATAGGCCTTACCATAGCCAAATGGCCGCGTCATCCAATAGCTGGATTCACCAGTGGAATCACTATGGACGGGCATTCCTTCTAACTCGTCAAATGAGACCGGAAGCTTCCAAGCCTCTAGCCATTTCATTTCCCTATTGTCAATGATACTGTCCTCGGCAATATCAGTAGCCCGTTTGGAGAACATTCCGAATTGGCGCTTTCCATCTTGATAAGGAAATTGGCCAAGGTGAAATAACGTTTCCTTAACGGCTCTCCGGTTTTCTTTGGCAAATCCCCTATTTACAGATTGATTTTGCACGGTATTTTCTAGGGAATCAATGGTTTGCAGCTCTATATCAAGGAGCGAATCCAGCATATAAGCCTCTGCATACGTAATCAATTCATCTTTCTCGGCTTCCCTCGCAAAAGTCGTAAACGGACTGCTATGGAAGATGACTTGTTTTATTTCGCTATCGGTCAGTAAGCTGAAAAAGTTCTTTAGCGTTTCTTGCCCTTGTTCGTGAGCATTTTGGAGAATGCTGGCCTGATAAGCCTGCACCGTTAGCTTTTCTACACAGTATTGCTTTACACGCTTGGCATCGTGAAAATTAACAGGGCCATGTTCATCTAAAATCTGGAATCCAGGGATCCCTTTTTCGGGAATAAACCAAGGATTAATATCTGCATCCAGAATCTTTGGGGCCACACCGATGAGATGAATGATCCCACTTTCCTCGTAATATACAATTGATTCAGGGCCGAGTTCACTAAAATCAAATCCAGCTTTCACCCATCCCCTTCCGATCATGGTCAGCTTCTTTCTGGACTCACGCCTGCTGATGGACGCTTGAAGGTGATAATAATAATCCTCCATAAATCCGTCCAGTTCACGTGCCGAAAAATCCCTAAATGGCGAATTTTGGTAAAGGAAGAACAGGGTGGCTTCTATATCCCGATCGTTTGGAACCTCTCCCATCTCCTTTTTATCGATGGTCCTCCACAGATACCCCATTAAAGGCAAATAATATGGGTCAGACTGTATTTCTACCAGCAAGTCCAAATAATCTAGTTTTTCCAGGATATTTCTACTGCTCACGTCATGCTTTACCTTTCGTCTCCAGTTGCTGACTTTATCCCCATTCCTGTATTCATCGACTCGTTGTGACAGCGGGATCGCCTGAAATGCTTCCAGCTGCCCTAATGCGGCCATTAAGTCATCATAAAGTAAACCTACTTTGCTTTTGATGTCCTCTTCTTGCAGTGGATTTAGCCGGGCTTCTTCAATGGACGTGATGACTTCCCCATAATACTCGGCCGTAACCAGTTCTCGTATCTGGTTGACATCTGTGACTAAGTTGGCCGTATCTTCTAATTTTAGCCCTCCTCCAAAAATCTTCATCGGATTCCACCAAAACAAAACAATGACGATCCCAATGACCAACAGGACATCAATGATGAAGCGCCAATTTTTTAACAACAACCCGATCATGGTGAAATAATTTGGTCCTCCTCTGTCAACAAATTTACTTGTGGGATGAGCAGCTCATCACTCTTAAAGGATATGTATATTTCTTGATAGCCTAAGGACTTCAGCAACGTTTCAAACATTTTCCTTGTATGGCCCTGAGAAGTCCTTACAATGCCCATGTACTGCAAATTAGACCGAATGTCAAGTTCTGCAAGCCTGAAAAATTCCTCTTGATCCCTCACCTTGATCGAATTCAAAAAAGCCCGGGTATCTGAAATAAGGGAATCTTCCTGAAAGGATGCAGGCGGATAGCTGAAATTTACGACCTCTCTGGGGGGAAGCTTTAGGGAAATCATGTCATCCTTTATCGTAATATCTTCAGGGCTGAGGCTACTGAGATCTACCCCGGTTTTGACAGTTGCTTTGGAATAGGCCAAAAAGCGGGCTTCGCTAATGTTGATAAAGAGCAGCTTTTTTGTTTTGGTGCCAAAGACAACCTTATCGATCAAAAACTCAGTGGTGGCCAAATCATTTGCCTGCTGTATTTTACCAACCACCATGGCACGGTTGTCTTCTTTGCATCCCGTGAATAGCCATGACATGATGAGGGCAAGCCCGAGTATTCGATATGTTTGAACACAGGTCATATACCTTGGGACTTGTATTTATGGTAGGCTCTGGCCAATCGCTCGTCGTATTTGTTTAACTTATAACCACGGCCGTTATATCCATAGGCAAAAGAAGCCCAATCGTAGTTTCCATGTTTTTCCTCGAAAATAAAGCTGATCAATGGTTTACCATCGAGCTTTTTGGTTTGGATAAAGGTCAAGAAATCCATAAAGTGGTAGCGTTCCGCCTCATGCTGCTTATGTTCAAAATCTTTCCAATCCTTATAATTTCTACCCTTGATAAAATGGTCCAGGTTTTCGCCCAAAATCTGGAAGAGTCCCCACGACGTAGCATACACTGCTGCCTTATCGTTTACGCCTTGACAGATTTCTTTGGCCTTTTCCAACCGCTGGTATTCATCAGCCCCTAAGCGATAATGGTCTCTGGTCCACGAGGGGTAAACAATATCAGGAAATTGACGCTGCAAGTCTTCCAGTTCCTCTTGTGTCTTGCCTACCTTCGACAGCCAATACCAAAACTTATGTCCTTCAAAGAGAATCTTTGCCCTTCCATCCGGCAGGTGTCCTCTACCTGAAGATTCTACCGAAACGACTGCCTTCACCACTGGAAATGCCAGTTTTAGCTGTTTTTCCTGCCATAACTTCTCCAAGGCATCTTTTATTTCCTCATCGGCAAGCACTTTTTGGGTGATATTATCCCTGATCTGCACATAAGCTGAGCCCATGGATTCCATCACTTCAGGTCCTTTAAGCAATGCATTCTTCAGACCTGTCAATGGCTTGGCCGTGCTTTCCGGCTGATTGATTTCTTTAAAAATCATATCCTCCTCTCGAAAGGCCTGATCATCAAGCCCTACCGGATCAGTGGTGGGAAAATCAAATGTTTGCGCGCTTGGAGATGGTGAAGGTGTTTGTGCGGTGGTGAGGTTTTGATCCTCTGCTTTCTTCTCAGCACTCGGTGCAGCATTCCAGCGATCCCGCAAATACTTCAAGGAACGGTCACCAAAATAAAAGGCAATCATCATCAAAAATGCCGTTTCGAAAAACTCAAACTGCTTGGCCCTCAAGGCCATTTCTGCATTGGAAATATAGTCCATGCCATAACTGCTGACCAACAGTGACATCCCACCAATCAGCAGGGTGAAGGCAATCATGCCCCTCACGGTTCCTGGAGGCAGGCCAAAGGTCTGGCTGCGATAGGGATTGTACAAAGGCTCGGGGATTCCTGTGTCCACTTCCTGAACACCATAAGCACTCATTTCCTTGGCTTTAGCGATTTTTTCCCATTCTTCATCTGTGATGCCGTAATTGATATTATAAAAATAGACAGACCAAACAAAGTAGATCATGAACACCGCTATCCAGATTACCGTCATCAATAGTCCTACTATCCGATAAGGATTGCCTCCATCCAGATAGGCTAAAAGTCCATGCAAAATCCCCATTATCGTCAGCAATACAGCAAATATCACCGTTCCCTTAAAAAAGACATCGTGGTATTTATTCCGGTAAATTTTCCGTTTTTCTTCGGGAGTTCTAAAATACCGCACCAAAACTCCATAGATCATCCCCATTCCGACGACGATGATGATCCCTACGGCCAAAAACTCGAACCCTTCAAAAATAGGGGCTACAAAAATACCCAAAAGCAGGATCATAACGACAATCGTTATGATCTGAATGATGGGGAGACGGTGTTTGGAGATAAACTGTATCATAGGACGGCAATTTTACTTTTTTCGAACCAATCTTCGTTATGGATTTGGATGGTTACCTGCTCGTTGGACTGTAGCAGGCCATGTACTATTTTATAAAATCTTTTATAAGCCAGGGCGGATTGGGTAATAGCCCTGGGAAGTCCGGCACTTACCCCGTCGGCTATTAAAATACAACCACTGGTGTGTTGGTGATTATTTCCTATATGGATATAAATGTGACTGAAATTTGGAACTTCCTTGATCTCCAAATGAAAGTCGAACCAGGGCATCCTATCCCTGTAATCTTCCGTTTTTGGGGTTAACTGTTTATTAAAATCAAGTGTATACTTCCCCGCAGGAATCCTGGTTTGATGTTTGATTTTCTCTGTCCTGAAAGTATCTTCAAGCGTATAAGCAAAGAACTTATTACGAAGGAAAAGCAATCCCAAAGTGGTCTCTCCATCATCTATGTAGCGAAGTACGGTCACGGTTCCTCCTCCTAGAGACTCGCCTTGGGCTGTCGTGTCCTTTAGTCTCCCTTCCAATTGTTCGATTTTTTCCGATAATTGGGAAACCTCTGCGATATTAGGCTCCGCGGACTTTACTGCCGAAACTGGTTTGGGTGCCACGGCTTCCTCTTTTGACTTTTCGTCTTTTGGCTTTTCTTCTTTTGAAAAGGCCTCTTTCAGGGATTGAAAGCCTTTTTCGGCCAATGCTACAATGTACCCGATAAATCCTACCAAATAGAGCCAAATCTTGGATATCAATGCAGGATTTGTAATAAAAACCAGGATCAATACCAATACCATTACAACGACCAAAAGTCCTAATAAACGTTTCATAGCATTTTTACCTTGAAAGCAGCTGAAGAAAAATAGTTGGAAAAGTTATCGCTAAGTGATAAAGTAAAATTTAACTATTTAAAGCTATATTTCAAATATATTAAGCCCTTTATTATCAATTATTTATAGACAAAGAAGTGTCCTGAAAAATAATCAGTATGAACGGTCATTGTGCCAGTACAAATGTTGCTATTTCTTTAAAAATGTCATAAAGCCTCAAGGGTCAAAACCTTCCTAAACATCAAAACCAACGCTGATTGCGCATCCTTATATTTCTTGGCGTAAGGTAATAGCCGATGGAAATTTCATGGGAATTGTTCCTGTAAGAATCCAGCACGTTTAAGTTATGATCATAAGCATAGCCGATCCGCAAATTTGTCGTGGCAAAAAACTCAAGGATCATGGCAATGGAATTCCTATTACTGAGGTTATCCGGTAAATTTTCCTTGCCTAATTTCATATTGGACCGATAGGACCCGCCCAGCCATATCCTTTCGTAAAACAAGAACATTGCATTTAAATCATAACTGGTAGGGGCTCCTTTGACTTCCTTGATCAAAAAGGATGGCTTGATTTGCACTTTTTCGGAAAGCGGAATCATCGCTCCTGCTGTCAGATAATAATGAAAATCATGATAGGCCAATGCTACATCTTCCCTTTCCAATGATTTTTTACCAATTAAGTTATACATGCTTAGTCCAGCATAAAACCGTGGAGTATTGAAGAAAATGCCCGTGTTCATATTCGGCGTAAATAAGTTGACCCGGCCTTCCGGAAGTTGTGCATCAGGATGATCATTGGGATCCAGCATAGAACCATCTATGGCGTACTCCGACACCCCTGCACTGACACCCAATCCCAAGTGCGATCGCATACCCGTTTGAATACGGTAAGCATAGGTCAGCAGAATGCCGTTGGTGGTGACCGGCCCAAGCCGATCACTCATAACTGAAAAACCAAACCCCATTTTGCCCTCATTGGCACTGAAATCCCCCGTTACGGTAAAGGTTTTAGGGGCACCTGGGAAATTAACCCATTGACTCCTGTAGGTAGATTGGACATAGGACTCCCCTTTATAACCTGCATATCCCGGATTGATGTGCAGCCCATTGAACATGTATTGGCTAAATTGGGGTAACTGCTGGGCAGAGACCATAGATGTCACCAAAAAGGCCAAAGAAAACGCTGTTATTTTAAAAATTCTTTTCATTGCTTAATCTTTTATTACCTGAATCCAGCCTTTAAACTCATGCTCGGTACCATCCTCATCATAACACAAAAGGATGTAGTAATACGTACCTGCCACCTGCCCAGGAGCGTCCCAATCATTCTGGTAATCTTCCTGCTCCAACACGTGATCACCGAACCTGTTGAAGATGGTGATCCTGTTACTTTCAAATTTGCCTAATCCCAGCACCTCGAAGGTATCATTGTCACCATCGTTATTTGGTGTGATGACATTTGGAATTCGGAATGGATTGATTTCATTGATGTCTGTAGCCGTATTGTCTTCCGGATTGATGTCTTCTTCAAACGCTTCCACTTCAGCCGTGTTGATAATGCTGGCGGGGTTGCCGGCTTCCACACGAATGGTAATGGTCACCTCTCCACCGACAGGAAGACTTGGCATGGCCCATGCCAGTTCTTGACCATTTACATTGGTATTGACAATGATATCATCCCGGTTGGTCACTACCTCAGAACTGATATAGGTCAACTCGTCTGGTAGGACATCGCTGATAATTACATTGGTGGCGTCTGTATCATGGACATTGGTCACCACCAACTCATATTCAAATTCATCGCCTTCATAGATCTCCGCACCGAAAGAGGTTTTGGAAATGGCCAAATCCACTTCATCATTCACCAAGCTGAAGACTATGACGGCACTGTCAAAATTGTCCTCGTCACCAGTTTCCAAAAGATCATAAGAAAGCGTGTATTCCCGCGGCTCATTGATGCCCGGCACTACAGTCAGGTTACCGTTCGCTGCTACATTCAATCCCAACAGCCCATCTGCATCTGTAACCACTATCGTGACATCTTCTGGCTGTGCAGGCTCACCATTGAAAAGGTCATTGTCCAGCACATTCCCCAAGACCCCATCATAGCTTAAGAAGAACTCCCCAAAATCATCATCATTTGCAATGATGGGTTCCTCTTCCAATCTACAACTCAAGCCATAGTCAAAGTCTGGGACATCCCCAATCGTCACGTTCTTCACGAGCACTTGTTCGGTCGTAAATTCACAAATCAGGTTCTCTTGTACAGCTGACAACCTTGCGCCACTATTCGGTAACATGCTTACCAAGCCGGTGGCTGCAAGCCCGATACCATTCCGGGCAAAGGTGCTGTCTGGCACCAAGGTGATCGTGTATTCACCAAATGGATCGGCATTTTCTAACGCATGCTGCCAGAAACCATAAGCATTGATGGTGGCTTTGCGGAAATAGCCATTGGGTCCTGAAATCTCAATATTGGCTCCTTGAGGATTACCAAAGCCTGCTTTGTTCAGTTCTCCGTCATTTTCAGGACCTTCATAGCTTCCATCACCATTAAAATCAAACCATTCCCACTCGCTTATATCCACTGGCTCTCCTTGCATTATGGTGTTTTGGGTAACTTCCCCATCACCGTTTGCATCAAACCACTCGTTTTGCGTTTCATCGCTGTTCAGGTCGTACCAAACGTAACCGTTGATGACCGGTGTTGAGGCATTATCATAAGGGAAATCATACGTGAGGTAAGTGCAGTTTTGAAGGTTAAGATTAACCGTATTGCTATTGACAGGATACAGGTCTTGGGTTTTATTGATGTTTCGGTCAAAAACCATCAGCCTGTATTTTCCGGTGCTTTGGCCTTCAAAGGTATATTGCCCTGATTCATCTGTCAGCACCATTAATCCTTCACCAGGTTGGTTGTTTTCTGGCACCAATATCACCGGAACATTTGCCAATCCCTCATCTGTTGCTGCATTGAACAACCTGCCGGTAATCAAGGTATTTCCGACACATCCAATCGTTACGGTTGCTTGATCGACAGCTTCTACTTCTTGGCCATTCACCCCAAAACCTTGGACGGTTGCTGTATTGATCAGGGATGTACCTGCAGCCAGGTCATTAATGGTCGTAGTATATTGGGCTGAGAAAGTGATGGATTCTCCTGTCTCCAAAGCGGGCACGTCTTCAATCAACCCGGTCATCGGATCAGTAAGTGAGATATCCACAAGGTCTACATTCCCGGTATTGGTGACTACTAAATCATACGTGATTACCTCTCCTGCTTCGAACACTTCCTGTTTATCGGCTGATTTTTCAAGGGTAATTTGTGCCATCTGCTGAGCCATCACCAGCGCACTGTCTTCTGCCATCACATTTTGCCCATTCGGGGATATTCCGGACACATCCGCTAAATTGGTGATGCTGCCATTGTTTAGATCTTCTTGAGTTACCGTGTAGGTAGTCTCAGTAGTGGCAGACGCTCCTGGTGCCAAGCTTCCCAAGTTTTCGGTAAAGGCTGTTCTTGGGTCATTAACGGTTACATCAGAAAGTGTGACGGTTCCCGTATTGCTGGCCGTCAAGGAATACGTTATGACTGTTCCTACGGCATCGTAACTGCTTGGACTGGCGGTTTTCGTCAAGGAAATGGCACCTTCCTGCTGCGTATAGACTCGGTAAGTGTCCTCATCTTGTACAGTGGTAGATGCAGGAGAGGAACCTGATACTTGCGCGGTATTATCAATCGTGCCAGCATCCATGTCTGCTTGCGTCACCTCATATTGGCTTTCCACTAATGTGCTCTCTCCCGGAATCAATGTCCCGACAGCTTCATTTAGGCCGGTCAATGGATCAGTTACATTTACCTCACCAAGCGTCACATTCCCGGTATTGGTGATGCTAAGGGAATATTGGATGGATTCGCCCGCTTGGGCCACGGTGTCTTTATTGGCTGATTTGGTGATCAGAATGGACGGGTTTTCACTTACATGCACCACTGCTGTATCTTGAGCGCTCACCAGTTCATCACTTGGGCTGTATCCTTCTACCATCGCAATGTTTTCAATCATTCCGGCATCCAAATCTGCTTGGGTAACTTCATAGGATGTTTCCAGCGTTACCGTAAGCCC
Source organism: Echinicola vietnamensis DSM 17526 (assembly GCF_000325705.1). Classification (NCBI taxonomy): domain Bacteria; kingdom Pseudomonadati; phylum Bacteroidota; class Cytophagia; order Cytophagales; family Cyclobacteriaceae; genus Echinicola; species Echinicola vietnamensis. Next base: position 4,357,441 of record NC_019904.1, read on the forward strand.
CGGAGCCATCAATGCGCCCGTTTCGGTGAAATTGGTCATGGAATCTACCAAGGAGAGGTCATGCAGTGAAACATTCCCGCTATTCGTGACCGTCAAGGTGTACGTAATTCGCTCTCCTACTTGCGATACCGTATCTTTGTTGGCTGATTTGGTCAGGCTTATGGCTGGGGTTTGTATGGCCACCACCTGTGCACTGGCGGTATCCCTGACCGCTTGTCCCATAGGGGTTCTGCCGGAAGTTGTGGCCGTATTGTCTACTGTGCCCTTATCCAAATCGTCCTGCTGGATGATGTAGTCAGTTTGGATGGTGGTGGACTGCCCTGGTACCAGTTTACCTACCTGCTGCGTCAGTCCGGTTAGTGGATCCCTCACTTGGACTTCTGTAAGGGTGACATTACCGACATTGGCCACTTCCAAAGAATAGTTAATTACGTCATCCACCGCATCATAATCATTTACATCTGGGGATTTGGTAAGTGAAATACCTCCTGAAACCAATGCAGGAACTAAAGCATCGTCCGTGGCGCGTACATTTCGGCCAATTGGCGTCAGGCCTTGGGCGGTAGCAGTATTGGCCACTTCTCCCCTGTCGAGGTCTGCTTGCGTTACCGTGTAAGCTGTATTATATGTTACGCTTTGTCCTGGATCCAGCTGAGGGATGGTTTCATTCAAGCCCGTCAACGGGTCACTGACATTTACCGAAACTAAAGTAGCATTTCCGGTATTGGTTACCGAAATGGTATAATCGATTACATCTCCTACTTCAGCATAATCAGGCGTAACATTGGTCTTCTCCAATCCCAATCTGCCCAACCTTAAAGCGAGGACACGAGCATCATCTTCAGCGCTTATGTTTATTCCATCAGGATCTAATGCCGTGACTTCAGCGGTATTGACGACCCTTCCAGCATCTATATCAGCTTGGGAAATGGTATAAGTGGTGTTAAAAATCACAGTATCACCCGGAGCAAGGACATCTTCTGTAGCGGCAAACCCGGTCAGCGGATCACTTACTTGCACATTCGTTAAAGTGGTATTACCGGTATTCGTGGCAATTAGCGTATAGGTAATCACGTCTCCAGGCACATGGTAGACTTTTGGACTTGCTGTTTTTCCGAAGGCTATTGCCGATGCCTGCAGACCACGTATGCGGGCATCATCGGTCGCTTCCACTACCCTACCTTTTGGCGTAGTACCATCAACTTCTACCGTATTGGTCACCTGACCGCGGTCCAAGTCTTCTTGAAGAATGGTATAGCTGGTAGTATAGGTTATGGAATCTCCCGGAGCCATCGTTGGGACCTCCTCCAGCATGCCCGTAAGGCTATCCAGTACATGGATATTGGAGAGTGTTAAAATTCCTGAATTGGTGACAATAATTTCAAATTCGACCACTTCACCAGCCTCATCATAAGTCGTTTGCTGAGCCTCTTTGCTGACGAGAATCTGTCCGGAATCCAGGGACCTAATAGATTGTATGATCACTCGGTCTTCACTTTCCACGACTCTACCTATTGGTGTAGTTCCTTGGGTCGAAGCCGTATTAATGATGCGTCCATTATCAATGTCTTGCTGTGTTACGGTATATTCTTCCGTGAAGGTCAGGATCTCTCCCGGAGCCATGGTACCGACCTGCTGTTCAAAATCTGTCAATGGATCTGTCACGGTAACATCTGAGAGGCTCACGTTACCGATATTCTCTACCTGTATGGTATAAGTAATAACCTGGCCTGGTGCTTCATAAATTTTCACAGATGAACTTTTGGTCAATTCTATCGCTCCTTCACCCCGAGCTACGACGGTGGCCTTATCGCTATCCGTCACCTCCTCGTCGTCTGGTGTCATCGCTGTAGCAGTAGCGGTATTGACCACCACCAATCCATCTACATCGGCTTGAGTGAGACTATAATCCACTGTGTAAGATTGGGAAGCCCCTGGTGCCAATACCGGTAGGTTTTGGCTAAACCCAATTTTATCATCTGCTATTTGGACACTTGAAAGGGTAAGATTTCCGGCATTGGTGACGGTGATGGTATAGGTCACCACATCCCCCGCAGCATCAAAAACTTTAGGTGAAGCGGTTTTGTCAATTTCGATCACACCAGCCCTCAATGCATAAACACGCGCTGTATCCACATCATTTACCCTTTCCCCATCAGGAGCCTTGCCATTGGCCGTCGCACTGTTTACGACGATTCCCGTATCGATATCTACTTGGTCCACCGTGTAAGTTGTGCTGAACGTTCGCGATTCACCTGGCGCTAAGGCCAAAATGAACCGGTTCAGGCCAGTCAGCGGATCCGTCACATTTACAGATTGGAGGGTTACATTACCCACATTCGTCACTTCCAGGGTATAGCTTATCACTTCTCCTGGACTTCTATAGTTTCGTGGCGTAGCCGTTTTGGTGATTTCGATTGCTGGAGCTTGTTTTGCAATGATCGTGGCCCTGTCTTCCGCTTCTGCTGTACTTCCATCTGGTGCATCCCCTACGGCGGTAGCTTCATTGACGATACGGCCTTGATCAAGGTCATCCTGGATGATCAAATAAGGTTGGGTAAAGACTACCGTATCACCTGGTGCCAGCGTAGGTATGGTTTGGTTAAAGCCAATGAGTGGATCGTCAGTATTGACATTTCTCAAGGTAACGTTACCTTCATTGATCACGGTCAAGGTATAAGTAATCTCTTGATCCACTGCCGAGTAGGTTTTAGGGGTGACGGCCTTGTCTAGGTCCAAGGCTACCAACTGATCAGCAGTAATGACTTCCGTCGCATCGTCACTTACCCATTCCCCAAATGGATCGAGGCCTACTGCTGTGGCTATGTTCGTTATATTTCCTGCATCCAAGTCTCCTTGCTCCACCACATAAGTAGTGGTAAGCGTGGTGTCTTGTCCTGGAGACAAGGTGCCAATAAGCTCTTCAAAGTCATTATGAGGATCCCTGACCGTAACACTGTCCAAGGTGACATTTCCAGTATTGATAGCAGTCAAGGTATACGTAATGACTTGTCCCAACGCATCATAATTGGTGACATTGGCAGCCTTTTGCAGCTGAATGGATGGTTCCACTAAGGCCGGAACATTCGCCTGGTCCTCCCCAGAGACGATTTCTCCCAATGAGCTTTCTCCAGTAACAGTAGCCGTATTCAGCACCTCTCCTGCATCCAGATCTTCCTGAGTAGTGGTATAGGAGGCATTGATGGTCACCACTTCACCCGGTGCCAAATCCTCCAGACCCCGATCTGTCTGGGTCAGGGAATCTACCAGTTGAACGGCAGTCAATGTCGTGTTGCCGGTGTTTTCTACTTCCAAGCTGTAATTGATCACATATCCTGCCGCATCAAAGGAATCGACATCGGGCAGTTTGGTAAGGGAAATACTTGGCGACTGTAAACCGACTACGGTTACCGCAGCACTGTCTGTCACCGACTGATCACTTGGTGTAAATCCTTGGGCTACGGCGTCATTTGTGATCGCCCCAGCATCTACATCTTCTTGTGTGACGGTGTATCGGGTAACAAAGCCTTGGCTAGCGTCGGGAGCCATAGTACCTACCATCTGGTCCATACCAGTCAAAGGATCCCTTACCGTGACATTGGACAAGGTGACATTGCCAGCATTGGAAACGTTCAGGCTGTAACGGATCACTTCACCCGCTTGTGTATACGTGGAGATATTGGCCGATTTGGTCAATTCAATGGTGGTGTTTTGTACGGCACTGATTTGCAGTGTATCCCGGTCAGATACCCGCTCCCCAGAAGGTGCATTTCCCCTGACGGTAGCGATATTCCGGATATAACCACGGTCAAGATCCTCTTGCGTGACAGTATAAGAAGCCGTAAAGGCTTTGGTTTCACCTGTGGCCAAGGTGCCTCCACTCAGATTTACTCCTGTCAGCGGATCTGTTAGGCTTCCATTGCTCAGGGAAACATTACCGGTATTGGTGACGGTCAAGGTGTACGTAATGAGCTCACCTACTGTACTGTATTCATCAACATCTGCGGTTTTCACCAAATCAACTGTTGCCCGTTGATCAGCGGGGACATTAGCCGTATCTGCATCAATGAGCAATACACTGTATGGAGCCCTGCCCCGAGCAGTGGCTACATTGGTAACCATGCCATTGTCCACATCCTGTTGGGTGGTTTGATAGGTCGTTTCGTATGATTGACTTTCACCTGGTTCTAGGGTACCTACCACTTGATTCAACTCTGTGAGTGGATCATTTACCCTGACACTACTTAAGCTTACATTCCCTGTATTGGTGACAGTGATACGATAAGGAATGGTCACACTGGCTGCATCAAAGGACGATATTTCAGGCGTTTTCACCACTTCGATGCTTCCATTCCTTTCTGCTATCACCAGCGCTTCATCCTCATCAACTACCTCTCTATTGGCAGGCGTCACTCCCCTAGCGGTTACTGTATTCGGAATTTCTCCAGCATCTATGTCTGCTTGGGTGACGGTATATGACGTGGTAAAGGATTGGCTTTCTCCAGGGATTAGGCTGTCCAATTGCTGCTCAAATTCTGTCAGCGGATCTGTAATCACCACATCCGTCAAGGTAACATTTCCATTATTGGTTACCTCAATATCATAATTGATGATATCTCCGGCTACTTGCACAGAGGATACATCTGCTGTTTTGGTCACCTGGATCTGGCCTGACCTTCGCACCAGCACAATTGCACGATCTTCCACCGTACCTGATTGCCCATTGGGAGCCTCTGCCGTGGCCGTAGCGACGTTGACAATCCTGCCTTCATCGATCTGGTTTTGGGTCGCGGTATAAGTAACCGAATACGTCTGGGAAGCCCCAGGTGCCATCGTCCCCACCTCCTGCTCGGCACCGATCAATGAATCAGAAATTCGAACATTGGTCAAGGTAATATTGCCGGTATTGGTCAATACAAAATTGTAAGTAATTTGATCTCCTGCCTGATTGATCAAGAGTGGATCGGCTGTTTTTTGCAGATCCAGACTGGCTGACCAAAGCGGGATAATCTCCACACGGTCTTCATCTGTCACTTCATTACCGTTTGGTCCAGTTCCTGTGGCCGTGGCCGTGTTTTCCAACAACCTTCTGTCCACGTCTTCTTGTGTGGTGGTATACGTAAAACTAAATAGGGCTACCTCACCCGGACTGAGTGTCGATACCGTTTCACTAAAGCCTGTCAACGGATCCTCTACCACTACGTCATTGAGCGTTTGATTGCCTATATTTTCTACCCTCAACGTGTATTCAATGACATCTCCAGCTTGGGAAAAGGTATTGACATTGGCATTTTTGGTGATTTCTATGGCTGGAATCCCATAGGAATAAATACGGTATTGGTCATATACACTGACTTCTTCCCCGCCGGCGGTTATGCCTGATGCGGTAGCGGTATTTAATAATGTCCTATTGTCCACATTTTCTTGTGTAACGGAATAGATGGTATTATATGTTTGTGATTCGCCTGGAGCTAGGGTAGGGATGGTCTCATTCAGCCCCGTGATCGGATCGTTCACCTGTACAAGGGTGAGGGTAACATTTCCTTCATTGGTCACGACCACAGTATAGGTCACTTCATCTCCTTCATTGTTAAAGAACCTTGGGGTGGCAGTTTTGGAAATACCAATTACTCCAGCCTGAAGGGCATCCGCCTCGAAGAAGTCTTCGTCACTTACAGTATCCCCATTCGGAGCTTGGCCAGTAGCGATCGTAGTATTGAGAAAGCTTCCATTATCCAAGTCAGGTTGTGTAATGGTATAAGTCAATCCTGTATAGCGCTTGGTTTGACCAGGGGCTATTTCACCAAGATTTTGCTCAAAATCCAATTGGGCATCTGCCAAGGTTACATCACTTAAGGTCACATTACCGGTATTGGTCACTTCCAAGTCATAAGTAATTACCTGGCCTGTATTATAATAGGTAAAGCGATCACCTTCCTTATTCACTTCAATCGCCGCTATCTGATCAGCCGTAACCAAAAAATCATCAGCATCATTCACTAAAGTACCATTAGCAGCGGTACCGCTAACGGTGGCGGTATTCGGTATTTGGCCATTGTCCAAGTCCGCTTGAGTAACCACATAGCTGTCGTTAAAAGTCAAGGTCTGACCAGGGGTCAAGATTACCACTCCCTCACTTAAACCCGTAAGTGGATCGGAAAGCGATACGTTAGTAAGGGTAAGGTTACCTGTATTGGTGACGGTAAAGGTATAATTGATCTGCTCTCCGACTTCAAACACCGTAGCTTTGTCCCCTTCTTTGGTAAGGGTAATGGATGGTTCTTGTATGGCCGTAACAGTTTCATCATCTTCATCATTCACTTCATTTCCATGGGTATCCATTGCGGTAGTAGAAGCCGTATTGGTTATGGATCCATTATCTAAATCTCTTTGTGTAATGACGATATCAGTAGTGAAGCTTCTACTCGATCCCGGCGAAAGTAAACCGATAAATTCCTCAAGACCGGTTAGCGGATCCACGACATTTACACTTGACAAGGTGACGTTTCCGGTATTGGTGACCACTATGGTATAGTCAATTTCGGCTCCCACTGTTTCATAATTTAGCGGGCTTGCGGTCTTGGTGATTTGGATTTCCGGTGATTGGACGGCATTGACGGTTACTTCATTGGAAAGGTTCGTGATCTGCTCGTCATTTACATCCAGACCGGTTGCCGTGGCTTGATTGGTATAGCTTCCTGCATCTACATTTCCTTGCGTGATCGTATGTTCTGCCGTAAGCTTGGCTATTTTACCGGGAGAAAGTGTGGCTATTGGGCTGCCACTGGTAATTTCCGCTTTGGGATCGCTTACGACAATATTATGAAGCGTCACATTGCCGGTATTTTCTACTTCCAATTCGTACAGGATCACATCTCCCTCCGCATCATAAGTAGGTGTAGTGGTAGCCTTTCTTATTTCAAAAGCAGCTGTTTGAACAGCAGTCAAAACCACCTCATTCGACACCACAGAAAGGGTTTTGTCCTTGGGATCTTTACCCGTGGCGGTGGATTGATTTATATATATGCCGGCGTCGATGTCCGCTTGCACCACTACATGTTGGGCAGTAATTTCGGCAGAAGCACCAGGCGCCAAGCTGGAAATAGGACTGCCTGATAAAATCTCTGCTTTGGGATCGGTCACTTCGATATCGTGCATGGTGACATTTCCTGTGTTGGTCACCACCATGCTATAAGGAATAACTTCCCCAACAGCACTATAAGTTGTTTTGGTGGAAGACTTGGTCAATTCCAAAGCCGGTTCCTGAACAGCAGGCACCACCACTTCATTTGAACGGTCCGTTATATTTTTATTGTTGGGGTCTTTACCGGTAGCTTCGCTCGTATTGGCATATTCTCCGGCATCCAAATCGGCTTGGGTCACGGTGTGGGAAGCTTGTAAAGTAACCGATTCTCCTGGAGCCAGCTGTGCAATGGCCGGATCGTCAAGGATTTCAGCTTTTGGATCGGAAACATTGATATTGGTAATGGTCACATTACCGGTATTTTCCACTGCTATGGTATACGCTATGACATCCCCCACGGCATCGTAATTTTCAGTGGAAGTAGCTTTGGTCACTGTTAATTGCGGGGTTTGAATAGCCGGCACCGTCACTTGGTTGGTGGTAGCGCTGATGGGAACATCATTAGGATCATTGCCCACGGCCGTAGCCCTGTTGGTATATTTTCCAGCATCCAAATCCGCTTGGGTGACCACATGCCTACCCTGCAGCACTACTGATTCATCTGGTGCCAGAGAGGCCACCGGGTTGACACTGGTAACTTCAGCATTTGGATCCGTCACCAAAACATCCGTTAAAGTCACATTACCGTTATTGGTCAAGGTAAACGTATACTGAATGGTATCGCCCACGGCATCATAATTGGAAGTGGAGCTGGTTTTGGAAGCCAAAAGACTCGGCAATTGTGTGCCAATCAGCAATTCTGAATCTGAGTCAATCAATTCATTTCCATTGATATCGGTGGCGATGATGTACGCCGTATTGGCTATTTCACCACGGTCGACATCGGCTTGGGTAATCGTATAAGGCTCATCGTACCGTCTGCGCTCACCAGGATCCAATTGCCCAATTTCAATGTTCAAGTTGATCAAACTATCCACGATCACCACGTCGAAGAGGGTTACGTTACCCGTATTTTGTGTTACCAACGTGTAATTCACCACCTCACCGGCATGGATATAACCATTTTCTGATACGCCTTTGATGAGGTCAAGTGCAGGTGACTGGGAACCATTGATCACCTCAGTATCTTCACTTGTAATGTCATTTCCATCCGGATCCGTACCATTGGCCGTTGCTGTGTTTTCGATCGTCCCCACATCCAGGTCATTCTGCGTCACGGTGTAAGGCTCGTTATACGTAATAGACTGTCCTGGAGCCAACGTAGGAATGGTTTCAGATAGCCCTGTCAAAGGATCTGTCACCTGAACGGCCGAAATGGTTTGGTTTCCGGTATTGGTAACGATAATGGTGTAGTTCAGTACTTCTCCTGGAGCCGTAAAGCCTGATTCTTCCACGGATTTTCTAAGGGTCAATTGTGGATTGACAATAGCCGGAACAGTCGTTTCTCCTATGGCATCTTCCAAGGTTCCAGCTTCCACAGTACCTGAAGCAATGGCCGTATTGACCACCTCTCCATTATCCACATCTGCTTGTACGGTAAGGTATTTGGCAGAATAATTCCACGTTTCTCCGACATCCAATTGACCGTCCTGATCAGTATCTCCACCGCGATAGGTAGGTCCTTCATTCACCTTTTCATCCATTAACTGGACATTGCTAATCGTAACATTACCCGTATTTTCCAATTGCAAGGTAAAGTTCAACTGATCATCTGCGCTATTGAAGGAATTGGGCTGTGTGGTGCTCACCTTAGTCAGTGTCCAGGCCGGATTCAGCGTAGCAGGAATGGTTTCATCATCACTGATATCCGCTAAAGTTCCCCCGGATGGATCCCCGGAAGCTGTAGCGGTATTGGTATAGCTGCTGGCATCCAAATCCGCTTGGCTAACGGTGTGGCTTGCTTCAAACACCCAGGTTTCATCCACATCCAATTCATTATCGCTGTCGGTATCTCCTGCCACCAGTAATGGACTATTATCCGCTCCTGCATCCGCCAGACTAATGGTTCGAATGGATACATTGCCGGTGTTCTCAAGGCTTATTTCATAGGTGAGTTGGTCACCTGGCGAACTGTAAGTATTCGGAGCAGTCGTACTGGTTTTTTCAATCGTCCAAGAAGGTGATTGGACGGATGGCACTGTGGCTGAGGCCGTGCCATCATTAAGGTTACCTCCAGCTGGAGTACCTGAAGCCGTTACGGTGTTGGTAAAGCCTCCATTGTCCACATCTGCTTGAGTGGTGGTATAGTCAGCCGTGAAATTCCAGGTTTCCCCTACTTCCAAAATACCATCATCATTGGTGTCTCCTGACTCGTAGTCAGGTCCATTGACCGCTTGCGGGTCCGTGACATTGACATCAGTAATGGTAATATTTCCACTATTGGTGACCGTGATCGCATAATTTATGGTTTCTCCTGGCTGGTCAAATTCATTAATATCTGGCGTCTTGGTGAGCGTCAGTTCAGGGTTTTGCTCCGCCGGAACCACCACCGTGCTGGTTTCATTTACTGGATTGCCATCAAAATCCGTCCCGTCCACGGCGGCCGTATTGGTGACATTTCCGTTGTCCAGGTCATCTTGTGTGACTGTATAAGTTGCTGTGATTTGCGCATCCTCCCCTGGTGCCAACGTACCAATGGAGGAATTTAATCCTGTCAAGGGATCCGTAACCACCAGATCAAAAAACGAAACATTACCGGTATTGTTGACGGTAATGGTGTAGTTGATTTCATCACCTACCGCCCCGAAGGAAGCCTCTGAGGCTGTTTTTACCATTTCCAAATGCGGATTTTGAGCGGCAAATATTCTTACCGTGTCCTCATCTGTCAACACTTCCCCTTTTGGAGCAGTGGAAGTAACATCTGCTATATTTTCAATATATCCCCTATCCAGGTCTTCCTGCTCCACGGTGTAGGTAAAGTCAATCCGTTGAAGTTCATCGGGTGCTAACGACGGATATGACTGGTCGATTCCCATTCTGGGATCGGTTACTTGCACATTGCTAAGCGTTACATTTCCTTCGTTACGAACAAAGATCGTGTAAGTCAGCACATCGCCCACGGACTTATAACCATTCTCCACTACACGCTTTCTCAACTCTATGTCTGGAGTCTGCGTGCCATAAATAATCTTGGTATCACTATCTTCCAAAACCACTGGAGTGGAAGTCTCCGCTGTAGCCGTATTGGTAATCACAGCGTCATCTACATCCGCTTGTGTTACGGTATATTCCTGTTCAAATACGGCGGTTTCCCCAGGATTTAATGTAGCGATGTTCTCGTCCAGTCCGGTCAGCGGATCCGTTACCGTGATATCGTTCAAGGTGACATTTCCCGTATTACGCACGGTAATGGTATAATGCAGCACTTGACCATTATCACTGTAGCCAAACTCTTCAAGTGTTTTGGTAATGGTCAACTCAGTTCGGTCTTCCCCTGAAGGGTTGATGATATTACTATCTTCGTCAATCACATCATTCCCATCCGGATCTTGTCCTTCAGCAGTGGCGGTGTTGGTGATAAATCCTCTTGACACATCATCGGCAGTTACGATATATTCCTCCTCAATAGTCACCGTCTCCCCAGGAGCTAACGTTGGGATGGTATTATTATAGCCTGTCAGAGGATCCGTCACGACTACATCCGTCAAGGTGACATTACCTGTATTGGTAACCGTAATGGTATAGGTAATTTCATCACCTGCACTGGTATATTCATCTGGATTGGATGTTTTATTGACGGTAAGCTCTGGATTTTTGGCAGCATTGGTATTGGTTTCATCATTATCCACCACCTCATTGCCATCTGGATCCGTCCCTTCGAATTCTACGGTATTGGTAATCGTTCCTGCATCCACTTCTTCTTGCGTCACAATATGCTCAGTGGTATAACGCAATGTATCGCCTGGAGCTACTACCGGAACCGTTTCAGTCAAACCGGTAAGGGGATCGGTCACGGTAACATCTGTAATGTCCACGTTACCAGTATTGACCACCGTAATATTATAATGCAAGGTATCTCCCGCATAGTAAAAAGCACTTTCATCCACCGTTTTAATGATATTGACTTCCCCGGTTTTACCTCCATTGGTGGTGATGTCATCATCATCAATGACGGGGTCCCCATTAGGATCATCTGCGGTCACCTCTGCGGCATTGGTTACAGAACCGTTGTTAATATCTTCCTGAGTAACGGTATAGGTCACGGGGATTTCTACCGTTTGACCAGGAGCCAATTCCGGAATGGTCTGACTGAGCCCTGTCAATGGATCCGTCACCACAACATCCGTCAACGTCACGTTCCCGGTATTGGTCACGGTAAGGGTATAATTCAGTTCATCACCAGCGCCAGTGTATCCCAACCCATCCAATGATTTTTCTATTGAAATTTCCGGTTGTTGGTCGGCATTTGTGGTAGCATCATCTGTATCATCTACCGTTCCTCCCTCCACATCCTCCCCACTGGTAGTAGCGGTATTGGTGATGCTGCCATTGTCCACATCTGCTTGCGTAATGGTGTAAGGCACTGTAATCGTCCTACTTTCTCCTGGCTGAAGCGTGCCAATGTATTCATTAACGCCCAATAACGGGTCAGAAGCGATCACATTATTGATCGGCATGTTACCGCTATTGGTCACCACAATGGTAAACACGACCTCTTGTCCAGCAGCATCGTACGTGGCAGGAGAGACAGATTTGTCCAAGCTCAGTTCTGTTAGTTGTACTGCATCGATGGTCTCCTCATCGGTCACATCATCCAACGTGCCGTTGGTGGGATCTCCTGATGCTGTGGCTGTATTGGTATAGCTGCCATTGGTAATATCGGCTTGGGTAATTTGATAAGTCGCTTGATATGACCAAGTTTCACCTGGATCGATCTCTCCATCCCCATCGGTATCTCCAGATTGGTAAGTAGGCCCTGAGGTGGCTTGCGGATCACTGACCACTGGATTGGTAATGGAAGTATTACCCGTATTTTCCACTTCAATGGTATATGTCACATTTTCACCTACCGTTTGATAAGTGTCTTGGCCAGCGGTTTTGCTGATCGTCCAACTCGGCAATGCTTCTGCCGGTACGGTCTCATCATCGGACACTTCCGGTAAATCTCCCCCTATGCCATTCCCATTGGCGGAGGCCGTGTTGGTATAGCTGCCATTATCAATGTCCTTTTGGGTAACGGTGTAGGTCGCGGAATACGTCCACGACTCTCCGACATCCAAAACATCCGGATTGGCATCATCTCCCGCCACATACGTAGGCCCAGTAGTGGCTTTAGGATCAAATACACTTACATTACTAATGGACACATTTCCTGTATTGACGATCACGATGTCATACGTGAGCTCATCGCCGGGTTGCGCATAGGAATTGGTAGGATTGGTATTGCTCTTTTCGATGGTCCAGGAAGGCAGCTGATCCGCATCGACCGTCTCACTGGCAGTTTCTTCCCTTAAATCACCCGCAATTGGATCACCATTTGCCGTAACGGTATTGGTAAAGCTTCCTGCGTCAATATCCTCCTGTGTTACCGCATGCGTAGCGGTATAGACCCAAGATTCCCCTACATCCAAAACACCATCTCCATCCGTATCTCCTGACGAATAGGTTGGGCCAGAAGTGGCCAGTGGATCATCCACCACTGGATTCTCGATGGTAATATTACCGGTATTGGACACGACAATTTCATACGTGATTATCTGCCCCACGGCATCATAACTCGTCTGGTCGGTATTTTTACTAAGGGTAATTTTAGGTGTTTGAGAGGCATTGATGATCTCATCGTCTTCACTTGGAAGAGGATTCCCGTCTGGATCAGTAGCATCTATCACTGCTGTGTTGGTAATGCTACCATTGTCAATATCCTCTTGGGTAACCGTATATGTTGTGGTAAAACGGATGGTATCGCCACTGTTAATGACATCAATTCCATCTGCAAAACCGGTCAAAGGATCCGTTACCGCGACATCGGATAAGGAAACGTTACCGCTATTGTTGACAAAAATGGTATAGGTGATCTCTTCTCCCACTTGGCTGTAACCACTCTTATTGGCCACCTTAAGTACACGGATGGCCGGATCCTTTACCGCAGGGATCGTAACCTCATCAGTCACATCATCAAGTTCTCCACCGGCCGGATCCCCATTGGCTGTTACCGTGTTGGTAAACGAACCATTATTGAGATCATCTTGGGTGACTTCATGCGTGGCCGAAAACACCCAGGTTTCGCCCGGTGCCATCACCTCGTCTGCCCCATCATCGCCGGAAAGATAACTTGGGCCGCTGGTGGCTTGAGGGTCTGTCACCGCAATAGATGAAATGGACACGTTACCCGTATTGGTCACCTCAATGGTATAATTCAGGACCTGTCCTACCTTGGTATAGTTAATTTCATCGGTACTTTTGACAATTGCCCACTCCGGCTCTTGGATAGCAGGTACCGTTTCTTGGTCCGTAACATCCTCTAACGTCCCTCCTGCAGGATCAGCAGTACCGGTAACACTGTTCGTAAAGCTTCCATTGTCAATATCCGCTTGGGTGACAGTATAGCTGGCCGTATACACCCAAACTTCTCCTACATCCAACTCTTGGTCCCCATCATCATCTCCTGAGCTGTAATTTGGGCCATTGGAAGCCTGTTCATCTTGGACATCCACATTTCGGATGGAAACATTACCGGTATTGGTAACGGTAATGTCGTAGTCAATCACATCTCCGGGATTCGCGTAACTGGCCGTCGTTGCATCTTTGCTGATGGTCCAGGAAGGAGTTTGGACAGCCGGTACGGTTTCGTTATCGCTGACATCTTCCAGCGTCCCTCCAGCGGGAGCACCTGAAGCAGTGGCAGTATTCGTATAATCCCCAGCATCAATATCCTCCTGCGTCACGGTGTAATCCACTTCATAAGACCACGACTCGCCGACGTCCAACACTCCATCTCCATTATCATCACCTGAAATCAATGTCGGACCACCACTGGCCATGGGATCCCTTACATCCACCTCGCTGATCGATACATTCCCAGTATTCTCCAAGATGATTTCATATGTCAATTGGTCACCTGGAACGGTAAATTCATTGGGTGAGGTATTGCTTGTTTTGGTCAGGCTCCAAGAAGGGTTCTGGACAGCAGGAATAATTTCCTGGTCAGAAGCAGGATCCAGTACTCCTCCTGCCGGGCTTCCTGACGCCGTAGCCGTATTGGTATAAGTTCCCGCATCGATATCTGCCTGCGTAACCGTATAGCGAACTTCATAGGTCCAAATTTCATCCACATCCAACACACCATCACTATCCAAATCTCCAGAAATCAGTGTCGGACCGCTGCCGGCCGTGGGATCATTTACGTTAACATCGCTAATTGACACATTCCCGGTATTCTCAACGGTAATTTCGTAGGTTAACTCGTCTCCGGGATTCGTGTATTCATTTGGTGTTGTATTGCTGGTTTTGGCCAAGGTCCATGACGGCGTTTGTGCTGCATCTATGGTGATTTCATCAACAGTGTCCGGAAGTTCTCCCTTTAAGGGATTGCCATTGGCACTAACAGTATTGGTAATGCTGCCATTATCTATATCAGCTTGCGTAACGGTGTAGGTCGCGGAATACGTCCACGACTCCTCAGGATTCAAAATACCATCGTTGTTGGAGTCTCCGCTGACCAATACAGGCGCTTGGTCTACGAGCTCATCCGTCAACTGGACACCGCTCACGTTTACATTACCGGTATTTTGAAGCGTTATCGTGAATCCTACCTGATCTCCCGGAGCGGCATACGATGCGTCAGGAGATGATTTTGTGATTTCCCAGGAAGGGTTTGCCACAGGAAAAATACTGACAGCGGTACTGTTATCATCTTCATTTGGGTCAATTTCATTTTGGGATGATATACTAGCGTCCAGTTGATAGGAAATATTTTGGGATATAGGCTGTAAGACCTCTGTTACCACATTCAGTACTACTTGGTTTCCAGCAGCCAAATCATTAACGGTCCAGCTGGCAGCCTCACGGTCGAAACTCCCTGAGCTGGCATTACTGGAAATATATTGCAAGCCATTGCTCAACAGTCCTTCCACCAAAACACCTGTAGCGGTAGAAGGGCCATCGTTGGTAAGGGTTAGCGTAAACGTCACTTCTTCACCTATGGAAGGAGTCTCGTTGGAAACCGTTTGAGACAGGGAGGTAGAAGCTACCGGGACAGGAGATAGCGTGACATTAGAACTGTTATTACCAGGGAAATTATCGTTTTGATTGGCTGAGACCGTAGCTGAAGCCGTATAGCTGCCAGTAGGCTCTACGGTAGCCACCACTTCCAAAGAGGCCCCTTGACCAGCGGTCATGATACCAATTCCCCATTCTCCAGTAGACGGATCAAAATTTCCACCACCGTTATCACTTACATAATTAAGTCCCGAAGGTAATGGATTCGAGACCACGACACCTGAAGCTGGGATATTACCGGCATTTTGAACAGCCAAGGTAAAGGTAACGGTTTCCCCGACTTCAGGGGTTGAATTATCCACGGTCATGCTTAATTGCATGTCGGTAGTGAGGATTTGGGCATAAGCAGAAGGAATTCTTACCCAGCCAAAAAGTACCATAAAAAGTAACAGCGCATTGCGTACCACTATCATAAGCGTGATTGGTTTTAATTAAAAAAACGAGCCGATAGCCCCTTTTTTTAAAATCCTATATCCTTTAATTTAAAATGTTCTGCAGTTTGAATTTGCAGCTTTTCGTTTAAGACCTGTTCTTTGAATAATTGAAAACTCCATGAATTCCTCATAAAGGCTCCCTTTTCAATAGAGCATAATTTGTCAAACAAAAGGTATAGAACAATTTTTCCTTAAAATTTTAAATTCAAAAATTACTTTAAGATAGACTTGGAACAATTCGTTAAATTTTTGCAAAAAACTCAGTTACCCCCCAAAAATAAGCGATAACAACTCACCCATGAATCTGACAAAAAAGCTAAAATCAGCAATACGTATACATAATCCACCAATTAGACTCTTATTTTTCTCTATTCTTTTATTTCATAAAATATTAATAATTTAAATATTTTTTATAACTTAATAGTGTTATATATTTGTAGTGAAATTTTAATGATTAAATATAATAATCTGATAAATTTTCAAATATTGGTAATTATAGATATATTTAAGTAGTATCAATTGGAAATTTTATTGTTTTTAGTAGTAAAATAACGCTTATAAAACTTAAATACTCCTCCATTAAGTATAGTTAAGAATAAGTAATCGGATACATAAAAAAATATATATAATCCAATACACCAACTAGTATTTTAAACCAACTGATGTTCAAGAAGAGAATATTGGTAATAATTCAACTGATTAATTATACCATATTTATTTTCAGACACTTAGCTTTTTAGAACATATGAACTTTGAATTTGCCCCTATCCTACTTGCCCATTTACTGTAACCGCCCTATTAACCGCGTGTTGTTTGGTTAAAGTTTTGTGGGTATAGGTCACGGATGTTCTTATGGTTGGTGGTCATGATATTTCTCAGAGCATGTTCGAGCCACTGTTGGGGATTGACGTCATGTAATTTACAGATGCCGAAGAAGGAATAGATCATGGCCGCCCTTTGGGCCGCTTTATGGGAGCCGGCAAACAGGTAGTTTTTTCTGCCGACCACCATTGATCTGATTTCCCTTTCCACGGGATTGTTGTCGATCTCCAGTTTACCGTCATACAGGTAATTGGACAGTTCGGCCCATCTGTTTGCCGAGTAGAACAGGGCTTTTCTCAGCCCACTTTTGGGCAGGGCCTTGGGCAGCTGCTTCTTGATCCACTCGGACATTTTGTTGATCACCGGCAAGGCCTCGTCCAAACGGAGCTTCTTGCGGTCTTCGGCAGAGAGGTTTTCCTTCTTGGCCTTTCTTTCCACATCGTAAAGCTTGCCGATAAAGCCCAGGGCCTCGGAAGCGGCCTTCTTGTTTTCCACCAAGGTCTCAAAAAACTTTCTCCTTGCATGTGCCCAACAGGCCAGGTGGGTGACCTGCTTATTGGCCACATAATGTTCGTACACGCCATATCCATCACTCTGCAGGTAGCCCTGAAAGTTTTCCAGTATGGCACTGGGGCCTTCCTTGCTCCGGGTAGGCCGGTAATCAAAGAGTACGGTGTTTTCCAAAGGGTTATGGTATACCCAGTAGTAACCCGTGTGGCAGGCGCCCTTCTTGTTGTCGCTGTCCAATACCCGGATGGTACTCTCGTCCACCATAAGATAGCCCATGGCCTTGGTGTCGTCCACCAGACAGTCGTACAGGGGTTCGAGTTTTTCCAGCCCCTGTTTCACCCATCCCTCAAGTGTGGTGGGCGCTATGGGGATCTTTTCCCGTTTGAAACGCTGCGCCTGCCGGTACAGCGGCATATGTTCCAGGTATTTCCTTGTAAGGATGTCGGTGAGCAGGCCGTAACCCGGGATGCCCTTTGGAATGGCCCTTTCCGGCAACAGGCCGATCTTTACCCCGGCACTGCTGTACCTGTCCTTTGGGGCATACTTATAGCGGATGTATCTTCTGCGGATATATTGGGCAGGGATATAGTCCAGCTCTTCGGTCACTTCCTTGCCGATACACTCCATGCCGGAAAGGTCCCCTTCCGGATGGATCTCGATCTCTTCCACGGGAAGGTGGTCGGGCAAGGGCTGTCTGCCCGTATGGGCGGGACGTTTCTTGCGGATGTATTCCACCTTGCGGGAAAACCCTTCCTGCTGTTGCTGTTCTTGCTCTTGGTCAGGTTCAAAGGGCAGGGCCATCTGGTCCTTGTTCCCTAAAAAGCGCTCCCGCTTCTGGGCAAAGGACATGCGCTTGAACTTCTCGATCATCGCCAACAACTGCTTCTCATAAGCTTCTTTCTCGGCCAGGATACGTTCCTTCTCGGCTATCACCCGCTCACGGTCGGCCACCTGTTGCTCTGACTTTTGCAGCAGGGCAAGCAGTTCGGCTTTGGTCAACTGGTCGAGTGGCTTTGACATGCCCGAAAATAAAACCTCCCGCTTATAAAACCATGGACTTTTTTTCCACAGCCCCTGTGGAAAAAAACCTCAGGAGATGATTTCGGCCATTCTGGCTTCAAAAAGCTGTCCGTAGGACTAACAGAAGGGCATACAGCCCCGAAAAGCTGAACACGGGTCAGTAAAAAAAATCAACCGGGGATATACCGGGGACGCTGCCGGTAGCCTTCCACCTGGATGCCCGCGACCATCAGCACCAGTTCGGGCCAATCCAGCACGCCGTCACCCCTGTCCTCCGGGAGCAGGAAAGTGCCTTTTTCCAATCGTTTGTAATAGACCACGAAACCGCCCTTCTCCCAGTGCAGGAGTTTGATCAGGTTGCGGTGGCGGTTGACAAAGACGAACACTTCCCCGGAGACCGGGTCACGGTCCAGTTCATTGGTGACGATCCCGGAAAGCCCGTTGAACCCTTTGCGCATGTCAACCGGGCTGCGGTACAGGAAATATTGGTGGTGGGAGCCCAGCGAAAACATCAGTACAGCCTGATCAGGTTGGACAACAGCGATAGGTCCTCGGACGGCACCCGCAGCTTTACCCCGTTCGGGTACACCACTTCCACCGCCTCTGCAGGAACACTGCTGCCCTGGGTACGGACCGGTAGAAAACCAGTGGGTTCCCGGACCTGTTCCCCCGCCAGCTTTCGGTACCAATAATTGAACTTGGGATAACCGATCCCCTTTCGCGCACTGAAGGATTTCTGCGTCAGACCGCTGCTCTTGTACTCTTTGACAAGGGCGGCCATTTCTTCTTGTAGGTTCATCACTTTTGCTTTTTCCACAAAGCTATGCGGTCAAAACACGCCATGAAACATGTACTTTATAAGGTGGTTACCGAACAATCATAGATTTCAGCACTGTAAAGTCACGACACTCAGGAATATACCTCCTCCTCCTTTTGCTCGGAATTGGAACGACTGGTTTTGCGCTCTATAGCAGGTACCCTGAACGTACGCGAAAAATATTAGGACTAAAATGAATCGGCTGATCGCAATTGTGATGAATGAATGGGGCTTCATCGGTAAAGATATTTTCTTGGTGATTGAAAAGTCCGCCACAAGTTTTAACTTTAAATCAAGGCGTGGATCTGTGAAAGAGGAAGGATCCGTGCCTTCTAATCCGCACTCATTATAGCAGGTCATTGTTCGTAACTCTGAAAAAATTCCCGAACGATAATGGATTATCAAACATACGAACCACATATAGACTTAAAATCGCTTGTGAGTTGTTATTGGACTTTGGAAGTACCAATGCAAAACGAACCGCAAAAACAACGAATCGTACCGGATGGCTGTATTGAAATGGCATTTATTCTCGGAGACGATATAAAACGGTACACTTCCGAAAATAAATTTATACTACAACCTCGTGCAATGGTGCTCGGACAAACAGTTGAACCTTTTTTCATTGAGCCAACAGGATTTGTCAAAACATTTGCTATTCGATTTTATCCTTATGGATTTGCCAACTTTGTATATAAACCAATCCCAAATTTGGTAAATAAAGAAACACCATTAAATCAACTTTTTGAAGTAGAAACAGTAACTGATTTAGAGCAAAAAATAATCAAAGCAAAAAACACGGAAGAGCGAATAAACATTATCGAAAAATTTCTTTTGGACAAGCTTAATGATGAAAAAACGATTAATGCAATTGTAAAAAACACCGTAGATTCCTTGTTATCGACAAACGGAAAAGCTTCAATAACCTCAATTTTTAAAGATGAACCTTCAAAACGAAGACAACTCGAAAGAAACTTCAAAAAACAAATTGGTTTAAGCCCTAAAAAATTAGGAAAGCTAATTCGCCTACAAACTGCTTTAAAAATGTTACTCAACCAACAGTCGGAAAACCTGACCGACATTGCCCATAACAGTGAATATTTTGACCAGGCACATTTTATAAAAGACTTTAGAGAGTTTACAGGAATAAACCCCAAAGAGTTTATTGCTCACGAAAGTTTTGCTCTTTCAGCCCTTTTTTATAAATAATCCAGGTGTCGCATTTTTACAATTTTAACCGACTTTCAGCTATTAGTTTTGTTCTGTTGAAAACAAACTAGAAATGAAAGAAAAAAATTTTATCGCAATTATTGCCTTAACATTCGGTATTATGTCTTGTAGAAACGAAAATTCTTCAACTCCCGACCACAGGCCCACCCAAGAAACAAATACAAAAAGCATAAATAATATGAGCAGTTACATCTCAATTTTTGAAATTCCTGCAACGGACATTTCACGAGCCATCAACTTTTACAAAGAAATTTTAGTAGTGGATATTGAAAAATTAGAATTTCCAGAAATGGAAATGGGCCTGTTCCCTTACCAAGACCAGATGGTAACAGGAGTTATTATGAAAGGTGAAGGTTACGAACCTTCTGCCAACGGAGTAACTATTTACCTGAATGGAGGAGATAATTTGCAAACCATTCTTGATAAAGTAGAAAACAACGGTGGAAAAATTATTGTTCCTAAAACACCTCACACAGACGAAAGTGGATTTTTTGCTATTTTTCACGACTCGGAGGGAAACAAAATCGGACTTCATTCGCCAAATTAGGAAAAAGAACGAATGCACAGCAATGTGTATAAGCAATAGCGGTTTGAGTGCCCACTCGAACCGTTTTTGCATTTAATTAAGTATCTTGTAAACTGAAAAGTTTGGGCTTCAAATATTCGCTACTGCTTATATACAAACTGTTAGCGGTAATTAAACACAAAATGAAACATTGTAATTTAATTTCAAAATTGACTATTATTTCGCTTCTCGTTGTGTTTTTCTCTTGCAATGATATTTCAAATAAAAAAGAAAAACCAACCACAGAAAAAAAGAACTTGCCTAAAGTAGCAATATTGGGAATGTTACACTTCACTTCAAAAAACAATACAGTAAATCAAAAGTTCACCGAAGTTAAAAGCGAGAAAAGACAAGCAGAAATTAAAATATTAATTGAATCACTTAAAAAATTCAATCCTACAAAAATAGCCGTGGAACGACCTTATCGCTCGGAGGAAGCACTCAACGAAAAGTATACAAGTTATTTAAACGGTACATATGAACTGACCGAGGAAGAGACCGACCAAATTGCTTTTCGTTTGGCAAGAGAATTAAACCATAAACGTTTATTTTTAGCATATTCCCCTGTCCAATATGCTTTTGACTCGACTGTTGCCTTTGCTGAACGGAATGGCCAATCCAAACTGATAGACGCAATTATAGAAAATGCTACGGAACTGGCGAAGGAATATGATAAAATTGCTTCGAACGGTACTATTCAAGATGCAGTCTACTACCTTAATACCGACAGAGCAATAAATAAAAATCATTTTGGCTATATTCTATTAAGTCAAATAGGAAATGAGAAAAATAAAATTGGAGCAGAAACTGTTGGAGACTGGTACAAGTCAAACATTAAAATTTTCGATAATATTAGACAACTTGCTGATTCAAATACAGAAAGGATTTTAGTGATTTATGGACAAGGACATCTAAAAATATTGAATCAACTCATAAAAGACACACCCGAATTAGAACTTGTTAAAGTTAATAAATATTTAAAATAACTACCGCTAATAGCTTAGCATTCTGACGGCTGGAACAGTATAGTCTAAAAGCAGTATTAAACGAGTGGTGTTGGGAAAGGGACAATTATAGGGAAAACTTTTCCCCTTTTGTGTTCTTGGAGTTGGAATCTAAAAATCGGTAGCTCTGAGCGGCTTTTTTTCCTGCTGTTTGGTAACGTTTAGGCCTTTCATTGTAATGGTTATAGCCCTTTGAATAGCTCTTCGGGCTGCTTTATGGTTTTTGGGCATAAGTTTCCCCTTACACCGTTTGGTGTCCCCTTTGGTCGAAGCGTGCCACCGTATGCAGCGTACCAGTCCTGCAGCCTGGGGATTTCCTGAGTAGGGAATCGGTACTCTTAGCTTCCTCAAGGTCCACTTCGCCGGTCTGGCACTCTATAATGGCCTTGTGGTCCTTTTAAAAGACCGAGGCCAGGTTGCCGCAATGCCGGATGCGGGTAAATCCCTTGGGGAGGATATGGATTAAGAAACTCCTGAGGAATGCTCCTGCTTCTGGGGCGAATTCGAAAACCTTCAATGAAAATTAAATGTATAGAAAAGTATCTAGGCAGCATAACTAGGCTGAGACTGAAATAGAAAAAATGATAAAAAACAAAAAAGCGAAATCGATTGTACGCATTGTATTGCTTGTCGGTACGGTAATATCGTTGTTCTTTGTGCCATGGATTTTGGTAAAGGCATGGGTTTTACCGTTGCCTGATACGGTTCAAGAACAAGTAGATGAAGCCATCGGACACGGATTTGATGGAATGATTGTTTATGTGGACCAAGCAGGAAAACAACCCCAATTTTATACAGGTGGGTGGAAAGACAGAGAAAATAAAATTCCAGCCGACCCAACATCTCTCTTCAAAATTGCCAGCATTAGCAAGTTATATACTGCAGTGGCTGCTACAAAATTGGTGAAAGAAAAACACTTGTCTTTTGGTAAAATGCTTACTGATTATCTTCCAGAGCTTAGAGGTAGAATTGAAAATGCGGAAGAAATCACCCTAAAGATGATGATTCAGCATCGGTCTGGAATTCCAAATTTCACCAATAATCCAGCGTTTTGGGAAAACGAAGAAGAAAATGGTAAAAACGCCTTAGATTTTGCTTTAGACTTACCTGCCAGTTTTAAACCAGGCAAGGGATATGAATATTCCAATACGAATTATTTGTTGCTTCGTATGATTTTGGATAAGGTTTTGGGATACAATCATCACGAATATATCAAAGAAAAAATCTTAAAACCTTTAGAACTAAACAACACTTTTTTTTCGATTAACGATGTCAATTTAGATGATGTAATGAGCGGTTATTACGTAGGAATTGAAGAAGACTTTAAGGCACGTGATAATGGAATGTTGGCAACAGCAGAAGACGTTGCCATCTTTATTAGAGCCTTAAATAATGGGTCGGTGTTTGAAGAAGGAGAACAAGAAATCTATCCTTACGAATATAATCACGGCGGTTTAGTGGTTGGTTACCAAAGCTTGGCAGAATACCACAAAGATATAGATGCGGTGGTTGTTCAGTTTATCAACACAACAGATTTTGAAGGCTATGAGTGGAATTTATCAGAAATTACCATTAACCGAATTGTATCAATCATTAGGAAAAAAATTCACTAAAACAATCAAGCTACGATTCATACATTGACCGTTGGAATTAATATGGAACCGATTCGTTTTTGGTGTGTTTTCACACCAAACAGCAACGTTATCGCAAGACAAAGTATCTCATTAACAAAACCGAATGGCGAGTGGCTAAAAGCCCAAGTGGACAATAAAGAGTATTCAAGAAAAAGTGAATTAGTCAACGGCTTGATTAGGATGTATCATGACGGAGTTGAAAAATTGGGAATAACTCAAGCGGACAAATATTTTGACATTATTGCTGAACGACTTTTTTTCCTTTTAATCAGTAGTTTATATAGAAAAGGGATATAAACGATGCGTTTGTGGAGTGGATTGTATTTATTATAAAGTCAGTAAAAATACAGTTGAAATAATGGCAATCGTCAGACGACAAGATTTGAATGAAAAGTTATGACTGAATTTATCTTTATTTATCGGAACAATCATAAGCCACAAAGGCTCTAAGTCATAAAGTAACTTTACCGCCCTTTCAGTGCAGGTTGCAGCATCCACTTGGTGCATTTGGGACTTTTTGGCCTTTTGGTTACACGTGGTGTTACCATTAAGCAAACTGCCAGTACCAAACTTTTCCGATTGACCCCTATCAGTGTTTATCAGTGTTCATCCGTGGCCAAAAAGAAACCTGAGGTGGTCAAGAATCTGTTTGGCCATCGAAATAGGCTAACCTCCATCTTTTCTGTTTGATCCAAAATAATGCTCAAACTGTCTAGGATAAACTTGGGGCCATAAAAATCGTATGACTATCCGAAAAGCTATAATATCATGAAAACCTCTGACAAACAGCACGAACGTATCGCCAACATGACCTTTGCCTCGGTTTATCCCCATTACCTCACCAAAGTAACTAAAAAAGGCAGGACCAAGGAAGAGCTCCACCAAGTCATCACTTGGCTTACTGGCTTCCATAATGAGGATATACAGCAACTAATCGAAGAAAAGGTAACCTTTAAAGAGTTCTTTGATCAGGCCACTCTCCATCCCAATGCCCCTTTGATCAAAGGCGTCATCTGTGGCTACCGGGTGGAAGAAATCGAAAATCCGCTCACCCGGCAGCTGCGGTATTTGGACAAATTGGTAGATGAATTGGCTAAAGGCAAAAAAATGGAAAAAATACTGCGCGAGCGTTGAAACACCCCTGCCCTAGCCTATTTTTCCATCTACAGATCAAACCAAAACGAATTAGACTAAAAGAATCAAAAACCTAAAGATCAACTGATCTTTAGGTTGTTTTCTGCTCTTCTCGGCCTTAGATGCCATAAAGTATATAGTAACCTAAGGGATCCTTCCGGCCATGACAACATTTATTTTCAATTTTTTAGGTAAAAAATACCATTTTCACGGTGTTGAATGCAGTTTAATAATGGTATAACTTGCCATCATAAGTTTTAACCATCTAACAATCAAATTATTATGGCAGTAACAATTTTTAAACTCGAAGATTATGCTGGGTCAACAGTCGAACTCGAAAAAGGGCAATATCCTACCGTCAGCATAGGAAATAACGAAATGAGTTCCATAAAAATCACACCTGGATGCTATGCCCATTTCTATTTGGACACAGGCTTTCGAGGCAGGTACTTGGTGCTTTTTGAAGGAGAATACCCCAACCTCCCAAATTGGAATAACAAAATCAGTTCGATAGAAGTCTTCGAACATGATGCTAAGATCAACCCCTTAGTAACGTTTTATGAGCACAAAAACTTCACAGGCTATCGCCAAAACCTTGCCGGGACCGGTCAAGACACCAGTTTTGATTTTCCGTTCTTTAAGAATGACGAAATAGGATCACTGAAGGTACCAGAAGGAGCCCAGGTAATCTTGTACAAGGACTCTAGGCTTAGAGGTGCTTCCTTGGAGCTGGGACCTGGAGACCATTATGATTTATCCATTTATGGCTTTAACAACTGTGTGTCCAGTGTGCAAATCATCCGACCAGACTTGGAACTGATCGGAATAGAATATACCAATGAGGTCATGGTGCCAAATGGAAGTCCTATCGGCATAGCCACTTCTACCAATAATGCTACCGACATTCCTCAAAACACCATTCTGACCCTGTCAAAAGAACTCTCCAAATCCACCACACGTTCATGGAGCAATTCCACCATGATTGGAATCTCTAAAAGCACTACAACCAGCGTGGGCGTATCAAAAGGACCTATATCCGCTGAAGTATCCCAAACCATTACTTCCACCCTGGAAAACACCTTTACCATTGGTAAGGAAGAGACCAAATCCGAAAACATTACCTTTTCCAAGCAGGTAAACATGACCATTCCTCCAAGGTGTGTAGGGCAAGCGAAGGTAATTCTGGAGCCAAAAAAATATAAGGTAAATGCAATCTACACATTTTTGGTAAAAGGAACCGATAATAAGTTTTACCAAAATGTAGAAATAGAGGTAGATGACTATGCCCATGGTGAGGCAGAAATAAGTGCCTGGCCAATACCGGCAGAAACTGAAAAAGTAGCTTCTTAGGCGATTGCCCAGTGTTATTATTGGCTGTAAGCCAATGACACCTTTTCAATAAATTCCCTTCTTGGCAATTCGTCCGAGGAGGGAGTATTGCTTTTGGGAGAACCCCTCCTATTTAATTTGAAAATCAACAGAAGCCAATTATCAATTTTAGTAGACTGTCTCATTTTTTACTAAAATCACCTACCTTTAGGTTAACAATACCATCAATATACCCAAACCAATCCACAAACTCTTCCCATCGAAAACGTTTAGATAAATGAAAACTGAAATGGAAAAAATGATGGCAGGCGAGCCCTATGATGCGCACTGTGAGGACATGATCCGTATCCGCACAAGAGTCAAGCGCATCCTGCACAAGCTCAATGTCACCGAGTATTATACAGACAAGTTTCAGGCGACCATCAACGAACTGTGTCCCAATTCAGCCAAAGACCTTCATCTTGAGCCTCCATTTCACTGTGATTATGGACAGAATATCCATGCCGGTGAAGGTGTTTTCATCAATTTTGATGCAGTTATTTTAGATGGTGCCAAGGTGACCATTGGCAGAAAGACGCTGCTCGCTCCGGGTGTACATATTTATACGGCAAGGCATCCCCTAAATGTGGAAGAAAGAAGGGAATGGGAAGACTGTCGTCCCGTTACCATCGGTGAGGAATGCTGGATCGGCGGCCATGTCACCATCTGTCCGGGGGTGACGATTGGCGATCGTGCGGTCATAGGAGCGGGAGCCGTCGTGACCAAGGACATTCCCGCGGATAGTCTGGCGGTGGGCAATCCTGCCAAAGTCATCAAAACACTGAATGAAAAAGACCACAAAACCACTTACAAGACCTAATAAGCCCTACAAAAAACATTTCACCGTTTCCACAGGCGTTGACCGTGTCAGCATATGCATGTTTTTCGGACAATGACCAAAACCACGAAACCAATCGGATCATCAGAATCTAAAAGAAGTCCATGCCACTCCTGCCCTCTCCTTCTCTGGTTATCCCTTCTCTTTCTATAATTGATTCATGGCCTTATGCTGCTCAAAAAAATGATCGTTTTACTTGCGTAGCCAAATAGCTACGCGTATATTAGTAGTCAAATGGCTACATAAAAAACAATCCTTAACATGAAACGAAGACGTGACCCATTTCAAGCCATCGCCGATCCCACCAGAAGGGCCATATTGGTGCTTTTGGCGGCACAGGCCATGACCGCAGGTGCCATTGCTGAAAACTTCGATGCAGCACGTCCAACCATTTCCAAGCATCTCCTCGTGCTTCAAGAATGTGAACTCATCGATTCAAACCAAAAAGGCAGGGAGATCATTTATGAAATAAAGCTGGACAAAATGAAGGAAATCGATCATTGGCTGCAACAGTTTAGAAAAATCTGGGAAAGCCGCTTTGACCAATTGGACAACTTATTATCTCACCTCAACCATAAAAAACCATGAAAACGAAACTTGCATTTGATTTTCTTGTGAACAGGAAAACCAATACGATGACCATTAAAAAGGAATTTGAAGCCAGTCGCCAGCTGGTGTGGGACTGTTTTACGAAAAGTGATCTGTTGGATCAGTGGTTTGCGCCGGAACCTTACCGAGCGAAGACCAAGCACATGGATTTCACCGAAGGAGGATATTGGCTTTTTGCCATGATTAGCCCAGAGGGCGAAAAATACTGGAGCCGTTTAGACTTCAAAGAAATCAAACCGATCGACCATTATACCGCAAATGATGTTTTCTGTGATGAAGAAGGCAAAGCATCTCCTGATCTTCCAGAAGGACACTGGAAAACCCATTTTACCAATTCGGCGGAGACCACCACCGTGAAAATCCTGATCAGTTACCATTCACTTGAAGACTTGGAAGTGGTCGTCAAGATGGGCATGCAAGAAGGACTTACCCAAACACTGGAACAGTTGGAAAAACTCCTGAAAACCCTTTCCAATTAAGCCGTGTAATCCATTTGCGAACGGACTGCTTCGCCTATTTCCCAATAGAAGCCTGGGCCATCAGTCCCTTTTTTACTTTACCCGTTCCCACAAAACCGATTTGCCAAAAGCCGGCATGCCCAAATACCCGCGAACCTCTAATTGGTCCTCATCCCGCTTAAACCGCGCCAAACACCGATAAATCTTCCCGCTTTCCGGGTCATACAGCTCTCCATCCACCCATTCGCCATCCTCATAAGCTAGTCCTTCCAGGATATTGAGGCCTAAAATCGACCTTTCTCGCAGCGATGGATCTTCATTTTCCGTATCCAGAGGAGCCTCGGCTCCTTCCTCCATGTCTGCCAGCCAAATGACCTTTCCATTGTATCCTTCCTTTCCTCTGAAGATCGCTATCTTCGCCTGCTCATCCGTGGTGAACCACTCTCCTTCTATTTTATCTTGCTGGGCCTCAACGGTTCCCACCACTATCAATTGGGTTAAAAAACCAATTATCAGTATGTTATAAATTCTTTTCATCGGTAACAAATATAGAAATTTAGTTTTATAGCACATTTAAAAGGAACTCCAAACATTGTTTTGTAGTTTTGCATTTTAAAATTGAATCAGCACATGAAAAATTCAGAGATAAAGTTCAACATCGACTTGGACGAAAAGAACCTACCGAAAACCATTACCTGGGACGCTACGGACAAAGAAAGTGAAGGTGCGGAACAAACCAAAAGCATTAGCCTTAACGTTTGGGACAACCTGAACCACAGCACCCTCAGGATTGACCTTTGGACAGATGATATGTCCGTGGTAGAGATGAAGCGGTTTTACATCGATATATTGGGAGGCATGGGCCAGACCATCCTTAACAGCACTGGCGACGAATACATGTCAGAAGAAATCAAGGAACTTTGTGATCGATTGGTAAAACACGTCAACGAAGAAAACAACAAGACGAAGTAACACAGACCAGTTTTCGATTCATACCCTTAAAAAAAGGGCAGCCCCTGACGCCAGCGGCTGCCCTTTTTTATGCTCCTGCAATGTTAAATTATTGCCTTCAACCCCAAAATTATCCGGTACACACCCGCAATAAATAATTTTTTACCTTATATTAACTAGGCGATTAGTCATTCAATTGGCTAAATGCAATTAGCGAAACTAACCCAAAAATAACATGAAGAAAGCACTACCTAAACGGAAAGCAACGCAGGTGTTTTTATTTTTTGCGCTATTTCTTTCAGGAATAAGCCTAGCACTTGCCCAAGAGACGACTACGATCAACGGAACCGTCACAGATGCCGGCACTGCCGAGACCTTGATAGGGGTCAACATCTTAGTGAAAGGAAAAGTGGTCGGCACTGTCACGGACTTGGACGGCAATTTTTCCTTGGAGGTGCAGCAAGCTCCTCCCCTAACGTTAGTAGTATCCATGGTGGGCTATACCAGCCAAGAAGTATTGATCACCACTTCCAACGCTACTGATCTGGAGATTAACCTGGAAGAACAAACCCTGCTCGGCCAGGAGGTGGTCGTATCTGCTTCCAGGGTGGAAGAAAGCATCTTGACCTCTCCCGTTTCCATCGAACAGATGGACATCCTCAGCATCAAGGAAACCGCCAGCGACAGTTACTATAAAGCCATCGCCAACCTAAAGGGCGTCGACGTCACCTCTTCCTCGATCAATTTCCAAATCCTCAACGCCCGTGGATTCAATTCCACCGGCAACACCCGCTTTGTACAGCTCACTGATGGAATGGACACCCAAGCGCCCGCGCTCAATTTCCCCATCAGTAACCTGAACGGCCCCTCCGAGCTGGATGTGGAAACGGTGGAATTTATCCCGGGTGCATCTTCTGCGCTCTATGGCCCCAATGCCTTTAACGGAATCCTTTTGGTCAATAGCAAGAATCCCTTTGACTACCAAGGCCTAAGTGCCTATTACAAACAAGGCGTGAACCATATCAACGGCCGGGAAGGAGAACCCCAAAGTGCCCAGCCAATGTACGAAGGAGCTATCCGATACGCCAAAGCCTTCAACAACAAATGGGCCTTTAAGCTTAACGGTTCTTTTATGCGGGCGGAAGACTGGTACGGCACCGACATGAGTGATCTGAATGCAAGAAGCCAAGGTGACCTGCCGTTTAACCCCGGCGCCAACCGTGTCCACATTTTCGGAGATGAGGTAGCCAATAACATCGGCCTGCTAAGAAATGTAGGTGCCATTCAGCAACAGGCTGCTGCACTGGGCATCGACGGTTATCTCCCCAGCATCCCCGATCAAATCGTCTCAAGAACCGGTTATGAAGAACCCTACTTGGTCGATTATGGCGCTGCAGCCTATAAATTTAACGGTGCCCTTCACTATCGGATCAATGATTTTCTGGAACTCTCCTACACCTTAAACTACGGCTCGGGCACCTCCGTCTATACAGGAGCCCAGCGTTATTCGTTATCGGATTTTGAAATCTCCCAACACAAACTGGAACTGACCGGGGACAACTTCTTCTTGCGGGGCTATACCACGCGTGAAAACTCCGGCGGATCGTTTATTGCCGACTTGACAGGTGTCCGCATCAACGATACTTGGAAAGACAACTCCTCTTGGTTTGGGGAATACACCCTTGCCTATATGGGCGCATTGGCTCAGCAAGGCGTAGCTCCTGGAGCCTCTGGTACCGTCGACCAACAAGCGGCAGCCCATCAAGCCGCACGCGGTGTGGCGGACCAAGGTCGCATCATGCCTGGAACCACGGAATTCAACAACATTTCTGAGCAGGTAAAATCCGATTTTATACCCGAAGGATCGCTTTTCAATGATCGTTCTAGAATGTATATGGCCGAGGGGCAATATAATTTCAAAAATGAAATTGATTTCATGGACCTGCAAGCTGGCGCCAGCTATCGCCTCTACGAACTGCGCTCAAACGGCACCATCTTCGCCGATGTGGAAGGCAATGACATCACCATTTCGGAATATGGAGCCTTTGCCCAAGGGGCAAAAAAAGTCCTGAACGATAAGTTAAAGCTGATGGCCTCAGTCCGCTATGACAAAAATGAAAACTTCAAAGGCCAAGTCAATCCTCGCTTTGCCGCCGTATTCTCCCAAGGCAACAGCAATATCAGGCTCTCTTACCAAACCGGCTTTAGAATGCCCACCACACAGGGACAGCACATCGACCTAAATGTGGTTTCGGCAAGGCTTTTGGGTGGCCTGCCCTATTACCGGGAAAAATACAGGATTTTCGAAAACGCCTTTTCACTGGCCTCGGTTAATAACTATATCGCCAAAGTAGGTGAAGGATACAGCCCGGCAGCACCGGAAGCCACAGCAGAACTCGTTGCGGTCAACGACCTACCGGACCTAAGGCCCGAACAGGTAAAATCCTTTGAAATTGGCTATAAAGGACTGTTGGCAGATAATCGGTTATTGATTGACGCGGCATATTATTACAATATTTACAATGACTTCATCACTCAAACCGCTGTCAGAAAGGCACCAGGCCCCGTATACCCCGTCCCTGCCAATGGCGACCAAGCTGCGATCAATGCCGTCAATGCTCCAGCCCTGCTGACCCCAGTGACCACTCCTGGACAGGAAAACACCTTCCAAACCTATACCAACCTGGTCGGCAGCAGTGTCAAGGCCAACGGAGCCGCCATAGGCATCACCTATAACTTACCCAAAAATTATACCTTCAGCGGCAATTATAATTATAACAAACTGCTGACGACGATAGAAGAAGGTTTCCTTTCGGACTTCAATACGCCAGAACATAAGTTTAACCTCATCTTTTCCAACAGGAAGCTGACCGAAAGGTTAGGGTTTAACGTCACCTACCGCTACCAAACCGCCTTCCGCTGGGAATCTTCCTTTGCAGCCGGCGAAGTGCCGCAGGTGGGCACAGTGGATGCCCAAGTAAGCTATAAGGTCAAAGACTGGAAATCCATCATTAAACTCGGAGGATCAAATGTCTTTAACGAACGTTATTTTCTGAATTACGGTGGCCCGACCATTGGCGCCATCTACTACGTGAGCATCACTTTTGACGAACTCCTAAACTAAACCCAAATGATCATGAAATTACGTAACCAATCGATCTATATACTTCTTACGGGGCTATTGCTCGGGGCATGTCAATACGAATTCCCTGAATCACCTGTCCAAGAGCCCGACGCCGGCAATGCTGACTTTTCAAAGTACGTGGCCGTCGGAAACTCCCTTACCGCTGGCCTGATGGACGGCGCCCTTTACAATCGTGCCCAGCAGCACTCCTTTGCTGTGATTTTAGCGGGACAATTGGAAGCTGCGGGTGGCGGAGCCTTTAATGTTCCGGACATTGATTCCGAAAACGGTTTCTTCTCCATGGGACCAAACGGCCCGCTTGGAAGGCTGATTCTGACGACGGCACCCAATGGCTCCATTTCCCCGGCCCCTATTGGCCCGGGAGAAATTCCTGCGCCCTACACTGGTGACAAGGCCTCTTTGAATAATTTCGGCGTGCCCGGGATCACCCTGGGACAAGCCCTGACCCCCATGACTGGTGGCCCGGCCAGTGAACAAAACCCTGCGTACTCGCCACTCTATGCAAGATTTGCCAGCGCCCCTGGCCAATCGACCATTATCGGAGATGCAGCAGCTGCTCTCGCCGACGGCGGGACATTCTTTAGCTTTTGGCTGGGATCGAACGACGTATTGGGCTATGCCATAGATGGTGCTTCCAACCCAAACATCCTAACCTCAAATGAAGATTTCCAAGCCAGGCTAACCGCCGCTTTGGGTACCATGCTCCAAGCCAACACGGCTGCCTTCGGTGTCGTGTTGAACATCCCTCCCTTTAATCACTTGCCCTACTTTAACTTGGTCCCATATAACGCTGTTCCCCTCACCCAATCCGAAGCCGATCAAGCCAACCAAGCCTATGCCCTATATAATGGAGGCCTTCAGCAGGCTGCACTAGGCGGCCTCATCACAGAAGAAGAACGGCAATACAGAACCATTACCTTCACCGCTGGCGCCAATGCCTTTGTCATGGAAGATGAAAGCCTGACAGACCTTAGTGCACTAGGCTTGCCACCCATTCGCCAAAGTACCGCAGAGGATAAAACCACCTTACCGCTGGCACAAGCATTGGGTGCCCCTTCCAGTGAACACCCGAATGGCAAAAGAGGAGTTACATTTCCCGTGGAAGATGAGTTCATGCTGATCCCCGATGAACAAGCCGAGGTCAATGCAAAAATCACCAGCTTTAACGAGATGATCGCTGCAACAGTCGATGCCAACGCTGAACGCCTGGTGCTAGTCGATGCAGCATCCTTTATTGAGCAAGTCGCCGCAGGACAGGTCAATGCTGGAGGAGTCGCCCTTAACGCCAGCATCATTCCTCCCAATGGTGGATTTTCCGTGGATGGGGTCCATCCAAACGGACGCGCCCATGCTTTCTTGACCAACTTGGTCATCGATGCCATAAATGCCAAATGGGAAGCCAACATCCTAAAAGTAAACCCCAATGCTTACGTAGGAAACGACCTTCCTAGGTAAATGAGTGAAATTTAATCATAAACTGCCAAGCGCATCACAAATGCCTTGCTCGATAAGCCTCTCGCTGCAAACGAGGGTTTGTGGGATATTTGCCCCCAAACCCCATGCTGAAACCGAAGGCTATAAGTCTTTGGTCAACCTAGCCCAAGGCCTTGCCTTGGGGTGCAGATTCCATAATTTCTCCCTTTCAGGCTGAAAGCCTAGCTCAGCATTTCGGTAAACACCGCCTTGATGAGGAATGGGTTCAAGCCACTTTTCCAAGGGATGAATGTTGATATGTTCTTATGGCAGAATATTTCACACCGCTAAAACGATAGTTTTCCTCCATCCGCACGAACGGGTTTTAGCGGGAAGTTGTGGGGAATAGGGAGGACAATGCGGCTAAAACAGAAAACCTTGGATGGGCATATTTACCATGGGCTTCACCCATGGCTATGGATGTCTCGAGGTTGTTTCATAAATAAATAATCCGTCATCACGAGCGGAGTGAAGTGATCTCGATGTGCTTGCATTGCACGTATGACGAGATTGCTTCTTCCGATATCCATCGGAATCGCAATGACGAGGACTTATGAGACAACCTCTGGCTTTTGACTTTACATCATACACAATAACACGGATCAAGCAATATTTCTGGGGGGATGATTTTCGACATGTTCTTATGGCAGAAAATTCACACCGCTAAAACGATGGTTTTCCTCCATCCGCACGAACGGGCTTTAGCGGGAAGTTGTGGGGAATAGGGAGGGCAATGCGGCTAAAACTGGCCATGTTGAATGGGTTAATTTACCATTGGCTTCACCCATAGCCATGGATGTGTCGAGGTTGTTTCAAAAATAAATAATCCGTCATCACGAGCGGAGTGAAGTGATCTCGATGTACTTTCATTGCACGTATGACGAGATTGCTTCTTCCGATATCCATCGGAATCGCAATGACGAGAACTTATGAGACAACCTCTGGCTTTTGAGTTTACATCATGCATAACACCATGGATCAAGCAATATTTCCGGGGGAGCAGCTTTATTTAAAAGGATGCTACTTCATCTGTGGACTGGATAAATCCAAGGTTTGCCGAGAAGTCCTCTTCATAGCAAAAGGCATGGGTATCGTAAACGTTTAAAGTCCTGTAAGCCGTGGAGAAAAGATATGAACATGGATTTGCCATTTCTTATGCATCCTATCTGTGTCTATCCGTATTCATCCGTGGCTGAATACCAGGAACTTTTCAAAACAGCTGAGAAATGGACACAAAAAAAAGCCTCGTAACATAGTAACGAGGCTTTTCCATTCACTTTAACCACTAACAACCATAAAACAAAAATTCATCATGCTATAAGCAATCAGAAATGATGAAAACATCACTTTGTCAGTAGTCCGTACGGGAATCGAACCCGTGTTTCATCCGTGAAAGGGATGCGTCCTAACCCCTAGACGAACGGACCATAAAACAAAAATGGCAAGCTAAAATGGTAGTCCGTACGGGAATCGAACCCGTGTTTCATCCGTGAAAGGGATGCGTCCTAACCCCTAGACGAACGGACCATTTTATTTTTATTTCCTTGCCTTTCTGTAAGGTGATGCAAATATAGAGGGTTAATTTTACAATACAAAACCCTGCCAAAAAATATTCTGACCTTTACGCCAACCCACTGGTTATTAGTTAAAAAAAATAAGCTAGCTTATCTTTCATCCATAAATCTTTTGTCAATGTAATTCCTTCAGCTCAAAATCCCCCTGACTTAACACCTCTTTATCTTCATACACCAGTCTCCAGCCCAAGGAATTGGTAAGGACATAAAAACGGGCAAGTTCGGCTATCAACCGCCGATTGGCATTTTCCTTTAGGTCTGACCCCTCCACTTTTCTGCGAATGGAGGCATTTACGCGAGACTTAATGGTATTGATATCATCGGCATCAAATGGATTGAAATAATCCCCAGCAGCATCATAATATTTGAAATCGGGAAAGACCTTTATCTCTGCCTCGGGGATTTCCCTGATGTACAAAGTCTGGTTGGCCGCATCAATGTCAAACTTCACCTTAGAGAGGTCATAGGCAATTTGTACCTCTGCATTGACGACCACCAAGGCCTTCTTCTTGGTGATCCACAGATTGCCAAACATCCCCTCGGACTGTTTGTAATTGTATACCTGTGAAAAATGGCCTTCCGTGACGATCAGCTTGCTGACCTGCTTCACCTCTTGCTGGATCAGGCTGGAACTTTCCTCGAGGGTATTTTTACGCTCGATCCCCCCTGCAATCCAGCGATAAACCCCTATCGCTAGCAGGCCAATTAAAACTCCGAACAAAAACTTCCGCATAATTGATTTTGTTTCCGTCTATTTACGGGAAAGATACCCATTTTCTTTTATTTGAAGACACATTTATGCACATCCATTTTTGTCATCGTGAATGCAGGACCATTTTTTATGGTTAGCCGCAACAAACCTCCAATGAAGAACCTCAAATCAACCGTCCAGGACAATGGCCAAAGAAGTTACTGTAAAATCCTTACAACATAAAAAACTCATCAAATTTCCTCTTTTGGAAGACATTTGATGAGTCTTTTACAGGGATTTCCCAGCTATCCCCTCAATGCTATTAAGTTAACCTAACGAATAGATGTCATGTCGAGCGCTTGCCAATCCGGCCTTAGAATACAGACAGGCGAGGCCCTACGCCATGCTTCGACGCAATTTGGCAAATAGACAGCTCCGCTCAGGACGACTATCAAACTAAAGCATTGGCTATCAAGGCAAACGAATTTAATGAAATCTTCCCATTTTGGTTTCTAAGCCTGATAGTGCCTTCAAGCGTGGTTATTTTGTCCCTAACCCCCACCAGAAGCCAAAGCCTGAAGGCCTTACTCACCTTAGCCCAAGGCAAGGCTTTGGGGTGATATGCCCAACCCCATTCCCTCCGCAGGCTGAAAGCCTAGCGCAACACTTCCTCCAGGTATTTTAACGGCCTTTATTTTAAATTGGCCTTACAGGCCGTAAGGAGTGTTTGTCCCTACCATTCTAGCCCAATGGGCTCCAATGGGCTGAAGTAAGGTGGGGTTGTCTCATAAATAAATAATCCGTCATCACGAACGGAGTGAAGTGATCTCAATGTGCTTTCATTGCACGTATGACGAGATTGCTTCTTCCGATATCCATCGGAATCGCAATGACGAGGACTTATGAGACAACCTCGAATTTCCCTTATGCTGCCATTAGCGCCACTTGGACACGGCAGATTTGTGGGCCGAGGTAAACTGGGTTTTCTAAATGCGTTTGCCTTACATTAGCTACCCCCTAAAGGGCTAATCCAACTATTTCTTCATGCCTTCTGCAGTGCTGATGTCCTCGTGAAAAAGCGCTTCTGCCTCGGCATCTTCATACTTTTTAATCGTTTCCAATAGCTTTCCTTTCATCGTTTCCTGCACTTCCTGATAGCGCTCCTGACCATAAACGTTCTGCATTTCCGAGGGATCTTTCTCCAAATCAAAGAGTTCCCAAGAAGTCACTTGATCATAAAAACGGATGAGCTTATACCGGTCAGTCTTGATTCCAAAATGGGGAGAAACATTATGCTCGCCCACTTCATAATAGTGGTAATACAACACTTCCCTCCCCTGCTTTTGGGGACCTGTCAGCCACGGCAACATGGACTCCCCTTGGATATCCTCAGGGATGACTACATTCGCCGCATCCAGGACTGTAGGGGCGATATCCAAGTTCATAACCATTGCATCCGACTTGCTTCCAGGCGTGATCACACCGGGGTATTTCATCATCATGGGCGTACTGAAGGATTCTTCATACATGAACCGCTTGTCAAACCAACCATGCTCGCCCAGATAGAACCCTTGATCGGAAATATAAATCACGATGGTATTTTCATCCAACCCATGCGCCTCAAGGTAGTCCAGTGTACGACCGATATTTCTGTCCATCGATTCGGCGGTAGCCAAGTAATCACGCATGTACTGCTGGTATTTCCACTCCACCAGCTCCCTGCCGGAAAGGTTCAGTGAATCCAATTCCCGGTGTATCAGCTGATAATGGGCGTCGAATTGGGCCCTTTGCTCAGGGGTCATCCGTTTAATGTTCCGGTCTTTGGAATCTTCAGGGTACATCTTTAAGTCATAGGCCATCCGCATGGTCTTGTCCACCGTCATGTCCTGCTCCATCGCTGCTTGGCGCCCTTCGTAATCGTCATAGAAATTGGCTGGAAGCGGAAAAGTCACCGCATCAAACTTGTCCAAATCCTGCAGATCAGGCATCCAAGTACGGTGGGTGGCTTTGTGGCCAATAACCAAGCAAAAGGGCTTCTCAGGATCCCTTCGGTCCAGCCAGCCTTCAGCAGCATCTTCTACCAAATCACTGACGTATCCCGTGCGGTTTACGCGGCCACTGTCTTTTACAAAGAAATCAGGATTGTAATAATAGCCCTGACCGGGCAAAATCTCATAATGGTCAAAACCCTGGGGATCTTCTCCCAAGTGGTACTTCCCTATCCAAGCGGTCTGGTAGCCGCCAGCCTGTAAATGCTTCACAAATTGATCTTGGTCACTTTCAAACTTGCTGTCCGAATTTCTTCTAAAGCCGTTCTTATGGCTATACTTTCCTGTCAACAGCACCGCACGGCTAGGCCCACAAATGGAATTGGTCACATAAGCATTGGTAAACAACACCCCTTCTTCCGCAATGCGGTCAATATTTGGCGTTTGGGCAATCGTGCTTCCATAAGCACTGATCGCCTGCCGGGTATGATCATCAGACACAATGATCACAATATTTGGTGGTTTTTCCTCCGTGGGTTTGGCACAGGAAAACATCCCTGCTGCCAAGCCCAGCCATACAACTAGTTTATACATGTAAAATTGGGTTTTAAAATTTCGTTTCATTTCAATCCTTTTCCAACAATCACCTGTTGCCTAACATCACTCAGCGAGGTTCAAAGGTCACCCATGCCGTACGACTTCCCCAGATCATTATCCCTTACCGCAACCAATTTCTGCTTTAGCCGCTGCTGAAACATGTCCACCTGGGCTGCATATTGCGGATTTTTGGCCAAGTTGTTAAATTGTTGAGGGTCATTGACCATGTCAAAAAGCTCCATTCCCCCCTCTCCTTCTTCTCCATACTGGATAAATGCCCAGCGATCATTTCGCAATAAAAAAGCCTCCACTCCCCTATATTTTGAAACTGAAAAGGCCATATCTCTCACTTCGAATGTAGGATCATCCAAGGTATTGACCAAGCTCTTGCCTTGGATTTCATTGGGCAATTCCAGTCCCGCGAGCTCTGCCACGGTCGGATAAAGGTCTATGAGCTCCGCAAAAGACCGACAAACAGCAGGGGACTTTCCGGGCACCTTGATGATCAAGGGCACTTTAGCGGACTCTTCATGCAGGCTCACTTTCATCCAAAACTCATGCTCTCCCAAATGAAAACCATGATCCGATGTAAAGATCACGATCGTATTGTCCTCAAGGCCTTCATTCTTCAAGGTCTTCAGCACTTTCCCCACTTGGGCATCCATATAGGAGACGGCTGCATAATACCCAGAAATGGCTTTTTTCTCTTGGTCTTCGGACATTTCTGCATTGACAGTGGTAACGTAATTGATGCCGCTGGCAGGAATATCATCCCAATCACCGATAACCTTTGGCGGCAGCACCATTTCACGGTACGGGAATGCTTCAAAATAACTTGCCGGTGCCACAAAAGGAACATGGGGCCGAACCAGCCCTACCGCCAAAAAGAAGGGGGAATCCTTGTGCTTTCTGATCAAGGCTGAGGCCTTTTCTGCGGTCTTGCCGTCCGCGTGCACACCATCATCACCGGAGGCCTTCACAATGGTCATGACATTGCCTCCTTTTCGCTCCAATGCATTGTAAGGGTTATTTTGCACTAGCTCGGCCGCGCCTTCAGCCTTCCATTCCGGGCCTTGACTGTTGAATCGCTCTTGCCAGGAAGCGGCATCATCAGCGCCATTTGAGCCTTTTTCGATGTCCCCCGGCACGCCCATATGAAATATTTTGCTGACACGGGCCGTGTAATAGCCCTCGTTTTTAAAAAGCTGCGACCAGGTCACTTTCTCAGGCCCAATATTTTCCCGACCACTAGTATAGCCAAAGGTCTCCGTAGCATGGGGATAGTACCCCGACATAAAAGATGCTCTCGAAGGGCCACAAACGGGAAATTGACAGTATGCCCGTTCATATCGGATTCCTTCCGCTGCAAGTTGATCGATATTGGGTGTGATGTTCAAGGGATTGCCATAACAGGAAACGGCATTGGCGGTCAGGTCATCCGCGATGATGAACAGGACGTTAGGCCGCTGCGGGTCTTGGGCAATGGCCCGATTTGCCATCACCGCCATGGTCATTAGGAACAATAGCCTTAATTTCATTTTCATTAAAATCAACTTTAATTTCTATATTTTTTTCAATAAGCAACCTAAAACAAATCTAACAAAAGGATCCGTAACTTTTACATAATTTTACATAAATACATGATAAGTATATTGAATTTTTCACAAAACATAATACCTGATCCAGCCGTAAAACTTTCTTAACACCATGCGCTTTTTAATCAACCATTAAATGGCTAAATTTTAGAAAAATAGATCGATAACGCTAAAAACCACTTTTAAGTTATGGCTAAAAAAATATTAATGATTGCCGGAGATTATGTGGAAGACTATGAAATCATGGTTCCTTTTCAGGCAATGCTTTCTGTTGGGCTAGAAGTGGATGTGATTGCTCCGGATCGTAAAAAAGGAGATACCATTCCTACTGCCATTCATGATTTTGTGGGTGACCAAACCTATAAGGAGCTCACTGGACACCGATTTGCCATCAATGCCGACTTTGACAGCATCAATTTATCCGATTACGACGGGCTATATGTCCCCGGAGGAAGGGCTCCCGAATACTTGAGACTGGAGCAAAAAGTCTTGGATATCGTCAAGCACTTCTTTGAAGCAGACAAGCCAGTAGCCGCCATCTGTCACGGCATCCAAATCCTCACCGTCGCCAGGGTCCTTGAAGGCCGTACCCTTACCGCCTATGTGGCCGTAGGCCCGGATATCGAGCTGGTGGGCGGCACCTGGAAAAACATCCCGGCAGACCAAGCCATCGTCGACGGAAACCTGGTTACTTCTCCCGCTTGGCCCGGCCATCAGGCCATCCTAGCAGAGTTCTATAAATTACTGGGCATAAAGATTACCCATTGATCAACGCATCCGAAAGCTGTTTCGTCCGATTATTGGACCGCATAGACCTGTAAAACCTTGGGGAAGCTGCTACGTTCCCAAGGTTTTTTTATGATCTTTTGAAACCATTCCCGTGGCTGCGAGTTGAATTGATAAAGACCTTTTACGTGAAAATTCTACTGACAGGTGCGACCGGATATATTGGTAAAAGACTGCTCCCTTCCCTGGTGCGCATGGGACATGAGGTGGTTTGCTGTGTCAGGGACAAGAACCGGTTCGAGCCGCCCCCTTCCCTTCGCAAAAACATCCAAGTGGTGGAAGTGGACTTTTTAAAAGAAAGCAGCCTATCCCATATCCCAAAAGACATCCAGGCAGCTTATTATCTCATCCATTCCATGTCCAGTGCGGATGATTTTTCTGAGATGGAAAAAAAATCCGCCCAAAATTTCCGCAAGAGCCTCCAAGGCAGTGAAGTCAAGCATGTCCTTTACCTCGGAGGCATTATCAATAATGAGATGCTCTCCAAGCACTTGCAAAGCAGAAAAGTCGTAGAAGAAGAGCTGGCCAAAGGCCATTACCATTTCACCGCATTACGGGCAGGCATCATCATCGGTTCGGGCAGTGCATCGTTTGAGATCATCCGTGATTTGGTAGAAAAATTACCGGTCATGATCGCGCCCCGCTGGCTTAAAACCCGCTGCCAACCCATTGCCATACGAGATGTGATCAGCTTTCTCAGCTTGTCCTTAGGGGAACCCAAAGCCCATGACCGTGCATTTGACATTGGAGGGCCGGATATCCTTTCTTACAAGGAAATGCTTTTGGGCTACGCCAAAAACAGGGGCTTGGCCAGGAGCATCTGGACCGTACCGGTCATGACACCTCGGCTCTCCTCCTATTGGCTGTTTTTTGTGACCAGCACTTCCTACAAGCTGGCTGTAGCCTTGGTGGATAGCATGAAAGTGGAAGTGATCTGTCAACCCAACCATTTGGCCGAAACCCTCGGCATAAAGCCCATGAATTACCAGCAAGCCCTCAGTGCTGCGTTTACCAAAATAGAATCCAATGAGGTCATTTCCAGCTGGAAAGATTCCTTGATCAGCGGCCGCTTTGAAAACAACCTTTCCGAATACATCCAGATCCCGACGCACGGGTGTTTTGTGGATAGCAGAAGTGTTCCGGTGAGCCACGAAAGTGACACGCTGGACCGCATCTTTGCCATTGGTGGCGATACCGGCTGGTATTATGGCAATTGGCTCTGGAAACTCCGCGGCTTTATGGACAAGCTGGCAGGTGGGGTCGGCCTCCGGCGTGGGCGCACCCATCCCACCACCATCAACTCCGGTGACGCGGTGGACTTTTGGCGGGTCCTCTATGCCAAAAAAGCGGAGAAACGGCTCCTGCTTTATGCCGAAATGAAAGTTCCCGGGGATGCCTGGCTGGAATTCAAAATAGAAAATGGCTGCCTGGTCCAGACAGCCACTTTCCGCCCCAAAGGGCTCTGGGGAAGGGTCTATTGGTATGCAGTTTATCCCTTCCACGGGCCTATTTTTGGCGGGATGGTCAGAAAATTGGCCGGTTAATCTCTCAGAACACACTTTCCTGTTTTCATATCAGCTTCTGTAGGGTTATAAGCGTTTAACTGAATATCATATCCAAAAACATCCCCTTCAGTAAATAAGGAGGTCAATGCACAAAAATCAACTAATTTTTTATTATCTAATATTTCAAGACTTTCACTACTATTCGCTGTACCCACAGAAATTAAATTCTCCAGTCCATTAAGGCTCGTTAATCTGTGGCATGTCTCAATGGTCAATTTCCGGCCAATCGTTTTGATAGCAGCCATCGCAGAAATGTCCTTTAGCCCACTATTATATTCTAACGAAACGCTAAATGCTACATGCTGACTAAAATCCAAACCAGCAAGGCTCTCCAGTGACCAGTTGTCTGTGATTTCTACACCGCCATCTATTTTGCAGGCAGGCAGGATAAGTCCCCGCAGACTCTCCAAATTATGATTGTTAATACTAACAAATGTTCCCAATGATGAAATGGAGGTATCAAACCCGTTAAAATCCACCAGTGATTCACTATCATCTATCCATAGTGATTTCATTCGTTCTACATTATCCAGTCCCTTTAATGCATTTAGCAGTGGATTGGATTCCAGTACCATCCCTCCTATTTCCTTTAGGTTTTCGAGTCCTTCTAAATTTACCAATGAAGCATTTTCACTGATCGTAAATTCATTTAAGATGGTCAGACCAGAAAGTCCCTTTAGATTTTGTAGAGAATTATTGCGCGCTATTTCCAACCTTCCTCCATTAATAGATGACAAATATTCCAAGCCTTTCAAATTCGATAAATGATCACAATCAGAAATGCTCACCATACCCCCAACTTCCGTTATACTTTGCAGCCCTGCAAGGTCAGCAATCTGGTCTTCAGCACCACGCTGTCCTTTTATCGTCAAATTTCCACTAATGGTCGTACAATGCCATTTGGCAAATTCATCCACCTCTGCCTGCGTTTCCAGGACCACATTTCCCCTATACACCCCATCCACGACCAATGATCTCACCTCCAGTTCGATCACCAAGGGGGTATCCTCATGGTGCTGAAGCAAGCTGTCTTTGGGATACATGTATTTAAACTCCTCATAGCCATTCGCTTGCACCTTTACATAAACGTCATGATTATCGTAATAATCACCTTCAAATAAATTCACACGGGTCAAATAGCTTACCTCCTTTTTTATTTCTACATTGGTTCCGGAAATTAACGTCCCAGTGGGGTGTTTGCCAGGGTTATCCTTCTCCTGTAGGGTCACATAGAAAGGTAAAACCTCCTCTTTGAAACTTATTCGATCAGGATCAAAGTTAAATTCACTGGGCAGGAATCCGCGGGTGTCCACTACGCTAAAAAACCTGACATGTGATTTTGTATCACCTGAAACAGAAAACTGAAGCGGTAAGGAATACTTGTAATACTCTTCGATATAAGATGCTGTAAAAGGAACGGCAAATAGCGTCTTATCTTCTGCATTCTGCAAGTACAATTCCTGAATGGTAAAATCACCAATGGGTAGGTCTATCGTCTCCAAAAAATAGTATCCTTCCTCTTCAACAATTACCACCTCCACATCCTTATACTCCTCCAAAGCACTTCCATCGTGGAGGAGCGTGATCCTGGAGTTGACCACTTCCTCCAAGGAATTCACCATCATCCCTTGCAACTCCCTGACATGAAAAGCATTTAAACCTATCTTGAATGAATAAAAATCCTTCAATTTTTCGAGCTCAATGATCAATGGATCTTCCTTATGCTGCAGTAAACTGTCCCTTCCCGCAAACACATTAAGCGATAAATAACCAGGAGAACTCGCTTCTAAATAGGATCTATTGTCATAACTATATTCTTCTTTGAGCAATATCTTCGCAATGGAATCTATTTCAAAAGAAACCGTTGTATCTGATTTTTTG
This sequence comes from Echinicola vietnamensis DSM 17526, assembly GCF_000325705.1. Lineage (NCBI taxonomy): Bacteria > Pseudomonadati > Bacteroidota > Cytophagia > Cytophagales > Cyclobacteriaceae > Echinicola > Echinicola vietnamensis. The sequence goes on from NC_019904.1 coordinate 4,401,491, forward strand.
AGGCTTATAGCTCCATTTAGAATGTTTTGAGGATCTCCCTTTTCCACTAACATTACCTTGAAAAACTCAGCCTCCTCAAACATTACCTCCGCTGGATCAAACCCAAATTCCTTCGGTGTAAATCCCAAGGTAGAAAGGACTTCCATCGTCACCGTTTTTGTAGCATTTTTCCCTTCGACCGAAAAAGGCAGCGGCAATTGCCTGTCAATGTGATCTTGCAGCTTTCCTTTCCCTGGTATCGCAAAAATCGCCACACCTTCCTCACTTAAAAGGAGTAACTCAGTGATCAAATAATCCCCCATAGGCAAGAAAATTTCCTCGGCATACAGCACTCCATCTGATTCATAAACCTTTAATTCCTTTTTCCTGAGAACTTCCGCCGAACTATCCGCCTTACTGATGGTCACTTGAGCCTTCACCACTAATCTAAAATCATTGCTCGCCACTTTTGACGACGCATTGCCAGCTGGCAAACTAAACCCAAAGGAAACGGGACTTTTGAGCTCACCGACCTCGGGAAGATCGGTTTGACACCCGTATAAAAATATCCCTACCAATGCACTTAGCATAAGGGGAAAGTAGTAGTTCTTCATGACGTAGTTTCTATGGTTAAAAATGCACCTTTAAAAAGCTTTCTCCTGTTGGCTTTAGCAAAGTTTATCGTACGCCCCTTACACTTGGCCATAACGCAATTGAAAAGCAATTAAAAGTATTTCAAATATATTTAAATAACTTTCAAATACAAAAATAATGTTTTTATAAATGCGAAACGGTCTCCATTATTCGCTTTCTTTCTGCTCGAAATTGAATAAAGAGACCGTTTCTTATCCTATCCTTTGGCTCAATGTGACGGTTCCCAAATCAGCCGGATAAACGAACTGAAGCGTTCATTTTCCCGCTCTACCGGAATTCCTGCCACGATGCCCACCAGTAAATTATGCGCTACTCCGACACGCATTTGGGGCCGTAGAGTCATGTCAAAATCCCCTTGATCAATCACTTGATTGCATTCGATGCCAATGAAGTTTCTGGTCCCGGGAATCATGTAATGAAAGCTGGGATTGATGGCATAGGTAACATGCGTTTGGTGCCGCTCAAAGTCCCGCTCGATAATAGGACCTGTATAAATGAGTGAATGGAAATAGCTGCCCCAGCGTTTGGCGACAATATAAAAGGGATTGTACCCGTTGCCTGTCAGCAATGGCTTTCCAAAACTCCCAAAGTCAGCCAGCAAAAACTCATTGATATAGCCAATGGCCATGGAAGTGGCCATCTCCTTGTTCACAAAAAAGGTCCACTGTGCAGCCACCTTCAGGCTATTCAATCTATTTGCAGGAATTTCACCTTTGTCCGTTTCCGCCAATGGAGTATAAAAGGTAAAAGGCAGCTCTACTTCCAATCCCAAACGGTCCACTGGAGCCCACTCGTATTCGATCAGTGCTTCATAGGCATCGAAATGGGTGTTATCGGTCAATCCCATACCAAGGTTCCATTCCCGCTCCCCCTTTCTGGCGCCAAGATCCCTGATCAAATCAATATAAAGGGGCTCTGCGTGAAGTACTTTATCGGGCAATTTTGCTTCCTTTTTATGAATGTATAGACTATCCTCTTCTGCAGTTGTCATTTGGGCATAGGCATGCGGTGTCAGCGCTACTATCAGCAGCAGTGACCATGAAAATTTCAAGTTCATTTGATTTGTATGTTTGTTGCTAAAAATGTTTAAAGACTCCCCATCAGGGTGTCATTTCTAAAAAAAGCTCAGGCTTTCGGGGGTGGGCCTTCCAGGTGACCGTGTCCCTGGGGCAAATGCATGTTTAAGCTTAAAAAGACCTTGCGTATCAATCTAAAAATTGGATTAAAAGAAGGGGTGTACAATGCTTGAAGCACAAATGCCCCAATATCGAAGGACATTCCTTCATCATCTGTATCCGGGTCATCATATTCAGGAAAGGCCTTTTCAAATCCCAACACCATTTCCACCAGCACCTCTGCCATGCTTTCCTGATCATTGATGGACAAATCCTCTGGCATGTAATATGGACGAGGATCTACAGTGTCCGCACTGATGTTCAGCACATAAACTGCCATGATGGTCCATAGCAGCTTCAGCACGTTATTATTTCTTAAATAGCAGATCACCACCTCATCAGGGAATAGCTAAAAAACGGAAACATGTACTTTTTCGAATCACCTTGAGGAATCGTCCTTAACGCTTATTCCTTGACTTCTTTATCAAAAAACTTGTCCCGCTCGAACGTCTCAATGTGGCGATGCTTTTTACTGTCATAAATATCCGAAAGCGTGATCATGATCCCCGTTTCCTCCACGGCTCCAAACTCATCGTTCATCGCCGTCCCGAAGGTCTTCATGGTAGGAGAAAGGTTCATATAAGTATTGATCAATGGCGGAATGTTTTCGCCCAAGGCCCTTACACGAGAGTTAAGCTCTTTATAGCCGTCTTTATAATCAAGGCCTTCAAAAAGCCCTTGGAATTTGCTCACATCGGTCTTATAAGGAAGTGGACTGATAGGCTCCACCAGATGCTCATTGTCTGGAAAATAATAATTCATGAAATACAGCAGCAGGTCCCGCGCTTCCGCATTGAAGTGGGGATACATGGTTACTTTTCCGAAAAGGTATTTTACTTCAGGATGCAGCGCTACCACGGCACCCAATCCATCCCATAGATTGTCCAGGGAGAATATTCCTTTACGATTATCTTTCCTGGGCTGGTATTTTGGCTGCACAAACGACCGCCCCAACTCAATGGTATAGGGAAGGTAATCGGATTTGAATTTATCCGTAAATCTAAACAAGTGCGCTGTGGACAGGTTTACCTCTCCATGGTGATTCAGCCCCGCCTTATTACAGTCGATCAACCGATAACCTGCAATGATCTCTTCCTCCACCGGATTCCAAGCAATCAGCTGTTCGTAACAGTTTTCACAGGTATCATTGTCATCTATATCGAAGGGCAGCCCCGTGCCACCTCCGGCTCCTCTAAAAGTGACTTCGCGCAGTCGACCTATTTCCCGCATGATGTGCGGGGAGTTATGGTGATTGACCAAGTAGACCTGATTGTCCCCATTGTTCGTATGGCGCAGGAAACGCTCTGGTGTCAGCTCTTTTTTTAAAAGTTCCCTATCTACAGGTGCTATTATCTCTTGCATAAAAACGGTTAACTTTCTGAGGCCATGGAGTAAACAATGCTCTTTACTTCTGCTGCCCAGTCTTTTTCACTTTTTGTATCATCAAAATACTGGTAAGAAATTGGTTTTCCTACATGTATAGTGACTTTTTTGTTCTTTTGGCCAAACATCTCATCGGCCAAATACATCATTTCAATATTGGCTTTAACACCGATTTTTTTACGGAACTTAGCCAAGTTATAAAAAAAAGAAGAGTTTCTGCCATCAATGTAGACGGGTACGATATCTTTTTTATACTTTTTGGCTTTGGTGATAAAGCTCTTCTTCCATTCTAGGTCACTGATGCCATGGGCCTGTTTTCTTGAAACCAGTCCTGCAGGAAAAACCAATACGGCATTTTCCCCGGCATAGGTTTCTTCTATCAACCTCGCGGCTTTTCGCCCATGACTGCCATGCTTGTTTACTGGGACAAACAACGGATCAAAGTTCTTGACATTAGTCAAAATATCATTCACCAAAAACCGAATATCCTGCCGGTACTTGCCGATGGCATGCATAAAGGCAATTCCATCAAATCCTCCAAGGGGGTGGTTTGACACAAAGATCACCGGTGCTGTTTGGGGGATATTTTCTGCCCCCTTAAGGTCAATTTGGACGCCAAAATCCAGTATTAAGGCATTGACGAATTCCATCCCGTGCAAATGCCCGTAATCTGCCATCAGCCGATTCACCTCGTCTTCATGGGTGATTTTTCGAATGTAATTCAGCACGAAGCCCGGAATCCACTTTAGCAGTTTGGGATTTTTGTCCCGGATGACCTCTTTGATTTCAATAAATTTCTTTTTCGACTCCTCCAATGACCAATCGTTTTTGTCCAAGCGTCAAGCCTTTTTCCTGCACATCCCGTAAATTAATAGTTTGATTAACAGGGTCATGCTTCCTATATGGGTGTTAATGGCAATTCATTTCAAGCCGTCAAAACGAACTTGAATGGTTAAAAATACAAAAAAATCATAAAGCTACACTTAAAAAATTGTGCAGTTTATCGTCAACTGCTCATTCGATCGTGACCGTAGCCGACAAAACAGGCCCGACCATGTAATATCCCAAAACAGGCGTCTCCCCTTCCACCAATTCGAAATTGCTTGGCGGATTTTGGGGCGGAGGGGTAAACAGTCCCCCATCATTGTACATAAGTTCTACCAGCCCTTCCAAATAATTATAGGCCCCTTCATTCAAGCGGTAGAGCCCGATGCGCACCTCATCGCCCTCATCAAAGGGGATGGTCTCTATTTCAAACCCATTCTCGAGTGTTGCCGTCCCGAAGGTATCATCAAACAACAAGTAATCATTTCTGGACACCAACAAGGTGTCATTTCGCACCACGCGGACACGGTAAAAATTATCTTCCTCAAAAGGAATCTTGCCATGCAGGGTAATGTAATATCCGGCAGGTCTTAGCAATCTTTTCTCCTTATAACGGTACGTCAGACTGTCCAGCTCTGGAGCTTCCAGCAACACGCCTGAAGAACGGTAATGGTTCCCGTCCATTCTGACGTGTAAGGTATAATGTTGCCCTTCAATCCCCCGGTCATTGTATACGGGCAGGTAGGATTTGGTCGGTTCGGAATATTCGAAATCAAAACGGTTATTTCCCTCCTCATGCACAATGTACACCTCTGCATCGGTCACAGGCCGGTAGGAAGTGGAGTCATAATACGACTGGCTCATCGAAACTTTCACTTGGTTCAAGTTGCTGTTGGTGGTCCAGATCCCTTCCACCACTGGAAGCGGTGCGGTTTCCCGCAGGTCCAACCTGACCTCCTCTTGGCAGCTCATCAGCATCACCCCTATCATAATGGCAATTATTCTATGCATCGCATTTAAAATTCAAAGTTATAAGAAATAGAAGGTAAAAAGGTGAACAGGTAAGTCATCACCACTCCTGGTCTCCTGGAGTAAACCATTCCATCGGAGTCTGAATCGTAATGAATATCATTGTTTACGATATCCTTAAACTGGTAAGAATAGGGATTTTTTCTCCCGTAAACATTATAGATACTGACATTCCAGCTTCCCCTCCATTTTTTGCCTTTGTCCTTGTTCTTCCAGGTAACGGCCAAATCCATCCGGTGATAATCCGGAAACCGGTCCTCGTTCCGCAAGGTCCCATATAGTGGCATCTCCTGATTGTCTACGGAGTAAGTCCCCACGGGAAGGCTCACCGCTTGCCCTGTGGAGTACACAAAGGTCATATTAGCGGTCAACCGCTCACTGAACTCATGCTGCAATACCAGTGAAATATCATGGGGCCGATCATAACGCGGATTGTAGGGTTTACCCTCACTGATGCCGGCGATTTCCCGAAAGGTCCTCGAATAAGTATACCCGAACCATCCCGTGGTGGGGCCTACATTCTTCTTCAGCAAAAACTCACCGCCATAGGACCATCCTCTGCCATCCAACACTTCTGTTTCCAAATGATCCGTAAAAAGCACATCAGCTCCTTGCTTTACATCAATGATCCGATCGTATTCTTTATAATACCCCTCCAAAGACACTTCCCAATCGCCGCCTTGAATCGTTTTGTAAATCCCCGCAGAATACTGGTCCGAGGTGATCGGATGGATGTATTCATTGGCAAGTGTCCATCGGTCTATTGGTAAGCCTGCGGAGCTGTTGGAAGCCACCTGAAGGTATTGGTAATTTCGGTTATAGGCACTTTTGAAAGAAACGTTGTCGGTAATCTTATAGCGCAAAGCAATCCGCGGTTCTTTGCCTTGATAGAATTTCATGGGGCGCAATTTATCGTAGAACACGGTATCGATGATTTCTCCGCTTTCCCTACCGGGTCCTTCATCGTAGCGATATTCTGCGCCTTTGCCGATCTGGGCGTACAAGCTCCATCGCAGCCCCCCTTCCACTTTAAGCTTTGGGGTGACTTCCAGTTCTCCAGAAACAAAAAAGTCCTGCTGCAGGGCATTGCCTGGATTGGTCGTGATCGGGGTAATTTGGCTTCCCGGGGCCGTACTCATTTCCACCGGGGAAATGTGATAATACCGGGTATGGGCACCGGCTTCAAAAACGGCCTTATCGCTGGGTATCATGGTAAAAAACCACCGCAGCCCTCCTTCTGACAATAAGCTGCTCCAGCTGAACCCGTTGTCTTGGTCCATGATATCGATCATATAATCGTATCGGGAATAGTATCCATTGACATCGAGAAAAGTCTTTTTATTAAAGGTCTTTTGCCACTGGGCAGCATTGATCCAGTTTTTCCAACCAAAGCCAAACATGTCCCCCGCCTGCAAATAGTCCCGGCCATAGTAACTGGAAATGCTGATTTTATCCTTTGGGGAGGGCCTAAAAGTCATCTTACCGCCCAAGTCATAAAAATACAGCCGATTACTGTTGATCTCTTCGTTATTGGAGAGTTTCAGAAACAGGTCCGCATAGGTCCTTCTTCCGGTAAGCACAAAAGATGACTTATCTGAAAACAGCGGTCCATCCACCGTGATCTTGGAACTGATATTCCCAATCCCCCCTGCTCCATGGATCCTGTCTGTACGCCCCTCTTTCATGGAAATGTCCACCACGGACGATAACCTGCCGCCATAAGTTGCCGGGATATTCCCCTTATAGAGGTCCACTTCATCCAAGGCATCTGGATTAAACACAGAAAAGAAACCAAAAAAATGGGAGGGATTATAAACAGGAGCTCCATCCAACTGGATAAGGTTTTGGTCCGAACTGCCACCGCGGACAAATAAGCCCGTCGTCCCCTCTCCTGCGGTCTGGATACCGGGAAGCAGCTGGAGCCCACGGAGCACGTCCACTTCACCAAATAAACTGGGGATGGATTTTAAGGCCTCCACTGGAACGATATTTCTGCCCATGTCCACACTTTGGGTAATGACTTCTTCATGTTTCCCTTCCACGACCACCTCCGCAAGCCCTTCGGCGGATGAGGAAAGCCCCACGGTCAACTTGCTCTCCCTATCTTCCTTCCCTATCCGAATTTCCTTTTTTCCAAACCCCAAATATGACACGACCAAGGTCCGGGGCACGTGGGTCAATGGCAATGCAAAAGCACCATCTTCATCACTGACAACCCCCTCATTTGCTGCCGTTTTCCAATAGACAGAAGCACCAATCAGTTTTTCCCCGCTATCTTGGTCGACCACCTCTCCTCGAAGGATGGCCGTTTCTTGCCCCATGACCAAATGAGGAGTTCCCCAAACGGTCATCACCATTATCCAAAAGGATATAAGCTTTTTCATGTCTCTTCTTTTGCCCTTTTCATGTTGAGCGTCCTTAACTTTAAGTGAACTTCTGGAGCAATTTACTTGCCTATTCTTGATCGATGACATTAAGATATCTGATTCTCCGCAATTATACCAATAACTCGCTTGGGCAGTGACCCCTTCATCAACGTAACGTATGAAATGCTTGCGTCGGGAGACGGCGGTTTCCCTCCTTTGTACTCCATTGCGAAAGCACTTACCGGACCTTTCATGATAATTTATCGGCAGTTGTTTCGTTTTGAATTAAAATTCCTAATTTCAAGGCATGATTTGGGCATATCCTGACTTAACATTAATTGGTATACTCGCCGCCGTATTTGGGGCGCTTTATTTTCTTTACCTTGTGCGTTTCTATCGCATCAATAAAAGGCTGAAGGTCAAAAAACACCGCTTGCTAATGAAGATGGGCTTGCGGATCGTGTACTTTTTGCTCTTCTTGGTAGCACTGGCGGGACCTTCCGTGGGCAACGCCACCAAAGAAATCAAACAAGAAGGCAAGGACCTGTTCATTGCGATCGACCTGTCCCAATCCATGAATGCCGCGGACATCAGTCCTTCCAGGCTCCAGCGGGTGAAATTTGAGCTGAAAAACCTCATTAAAAATTTCAGCTCCGACCGTATCGGCCTGATCATCTTTAGTTCGGAGGCTTTTATCCAATGTCCGCTGACCTTTGACCAGAATGTCCTGCAGCTGCACCTGGACGGCCTGAACACCAACTTGGTGCCCAACTATGGTACGGACATCGCGGCGCCATTGGCACTGGCCATCCAGAAATTCCATACAGACGAAAACCAAGATCCAAAATCCAAATCCATCGTGCTGATCAGTGACGGGGAGAATTTTGGAGACAACCTTAACAATATCCTGGACCAGCTAAAGGATGAAGGCATTAGGGTCTTCAGCCTTGGCGTAGGTACAGAAAAGGGCAGCACCATCCCCAAAGGAAACGGTGTGATCATGGACGAATCTTCCAATGCGCCAGCGGTCAGCAAACTGAGCTCAAAAACCTTGAAAAGAATTGCCAGTGAAACCAATGGCCAGTATTTTGAAATCAGTGACGAAAATCAGGAGATTCCGCAGCTGATTTCTTCCATCGAAAAGCTGGAAGGCGCCGTCACTGGTTCCAGAACAGTAGAAGCTTCTGCCAATAAGTATTTTTACTTCTTGCTGGCAGCACTTGGCTTGGCAATACTCGATATGATCTTGCCCCTGAAAACCATCAGTATGTAACTTTAAATGCCCGAAAAGGAAATATGAACAAAATACTTCTGGCAACATTACTGCTTATTCCCGCTTCGTGGTCAAAGATTTCGGAGAAAAATGCCGCCATCGATTTGGCTGCCGAAAAATACAAGGTAGCCGAATACGAGGAATCCGTTCGCCAGCACCTTGCCTTGCTGAATGAACATGGCATCACCGCCCCTGAAGCCAATTTTGACCTGGCATTGAGTTATCAGTTTAACGGGCAGGAAGAAGAAGCCAAGAAAAAGTACCTGGAAATGACGGGTGCAGCGAAGCATCACATCGCCAGCGCAGCTGCTAATCAAAATGGGGTGCTGCTGGGCAGGGATAAAAAATACGAAGAAGCCTTGGCTGCTTTTAAGACCGCCTTGATAAAAGACCCTACCAACGAAACTGCCCGCTATAACTATGAACTGCTGGCACGGTGGCTGGACAAGAACCAGGATCAGCAAGACCAAGAAAATCAAGATGACAACAAACAGGAGCCTTCCAATTACGCCAAGCGAATGAAAGCGGAAGCCGATAAGCTGGTGGACCAGTTCAAATTCCAAGAGGCACTGGATGTCATGGCCAAAGCTTTGGAAATCGATGAAACTGTTTCGCACTATCAGGAGTTTATAAAGAACCTAGGAGACATCAATGAAATCAATGCAAATTAACATAACGTCTTTTTCTGGCCTGATGGCCCTGATGCTGGTGGCGACCCTCCAGGCATCTGCCCAATCGGCAGACACGTATTTTAATCAAGCGGCCAAGAACTATGTGCATGCCGATTATGCCGGTGTAGGCCAGACCTTGGCAGAGGGACTGCAGAAATTCCCCGATGATCCCAAGCTCAATGCCCTGAAAGAAAAGCTGCAAGACGATCAAGAAAAGCAAAACCAAGAGCAGGAGCAAAAGGATCAGCAGGACCAGCAGCAGCAAGATCAACAAAACCAAGACCAGCAACAGCAGGGAGACGAAAACCAGCAGCAAGAAGACCAAGGGCAGCAGGAGAAAGAATCCAAGGATGGCCAAGGGGAAGAGCAAACCCAAGAAGATGGGGCCCAAGAATCCGATAAAATGGATGAAAAAAGAGGCGAAAAATCCCAAAATCAGGAAGCTTCGGAGGAATCTTCCGATATGGAAAGCGACCTCAGCGAACGTGAAAAAGCCATGGAAGCGCTTCGCCAAAAACTCCAGCAGATGAATATCTCTCCAGAGCAAGCCAAACAAATCTTGGATGCCATGGACAATGCCGAAATGCGCTATATCCAGCAAACCAGAAAAAAACCAAGCAAACGGCCTGATAAGAATTTACCGGATTGGTAAGTTATGAGTCTTTGGTCCGGAGTTTTGAGGCTTGAGTATATAGTTTCTCTTACAGGAGAGGTTAAATGGGATAGTAACTCCTCGTCATAGCCAACACATAACAACAGTAGGGACGTAAAAGCTAAATTGGAAACATGAAACCTATCATCGTACCAAAAAACTTGCAGCCCTGCAACTTTCAAACATTTTAACCTCAACAACCCATAAACCCAAATGAAAGAAGTTTATATCATCTCAGCCGTACGGACTCCCTTGGGGAGTTTTGGCGGCAAACTGTCCGGACTCACCGCGGTAGAACTCGGCGCCCAAGCCATCAAAGGCGCTTTGGGACGGGCACAAGTCACCCCAGAACAAGTCGATGAAGTGATCATGGGAAACGTCCTGTCGGCCAACCTTGGTCAGGCACCTGCTCGCCAAGCGGCCATAGGTGCCGGTATTGGCTACCATGTTCCCTGCACCACGGTAAACAAAGTCTGTGCATCGGGCATGAAGTCGGTGATGTTTGCTGCCCAGTCCATCATGACGGGCCAAAGTGACATCATCGTGGCCGGCGGCATGGAAAGCATGTCCAATGTCCCCTACTACATTCCCAAAGCCCGCTTCGGCTATAAATTTGGCAATGGGGAATTTGTCGACGGCCTCGCCAAGGACGGCCTGCATGAAGTGTACTACAATTTCCCCATGGGCAATTGTGCGGATAACACCGCCAAGGAAAAAAACATCAGCCGTGAAGCGCAGGACGAATATGCCATTCAATCCTACCGACGTGCTGCCGAAGCTTGGAAAGCACAGGCATTTCAGGACGAAGTGATTCCCGTAACCTTCAAGAGCAGGAAAGGAGAAAGCATCACCGTGGACGAGGACGAGGAATACCAAAACGTCCTGTTCGAAAAAATCCCTTCCTTGCGTCCGGTGTTTGACAAGGAAGGTACGGTCACCGCAGCCAACGCTTCCACCATGAACGACGGCGCCGCTGCACTGGTCTTGATGAGCAAGGAAAAGGCCGAAGCCCTAGGCCTCCAACCCGTTGCCAAAATCCTTGGCTTTGCCGATGCGGCCACGGATCCGATTTGGTTTACCACGGCGCCCGCTTTGGCCATCCCAAAGGCCCTTAAAAACGCAGGTATACAAGCAGAAGCGGTGGACTATTATGAGATCAATGAAGCCTTCTCTGCCGTGGCCCTTGCCAACCAGCAGGAGCTGAACATCCCAAATGACCGCCTAAACGTCTTTGGAGGAGCCGTTTCCCTCGGCCATCCGCTAGGCGCTTCCGGTGCGCGGATCATGGCCACCTTACATTCAGTTTTGCGGCAAAAAGGCGGCAAAATCGGTGTGGCCGGCATCTGCAATGGCGGTGGTGGTGCTTCTGCCATGGTCATCGAAAACCTCAGGTGATCCTTAGCTGAAACCGTCCAAGATAGCCATTTGATCTATCCATTCGAGCATTTGAACGTCCCTAAAACGACATGTTTTTAAAATATACCATCCTCTTCTTCCTGTCATTGCTGTGCTTTTATGGTAACGCCCAAGACACGGTACGCACCTATTATGATGAAGAGCAATCCAAGCTAATGGAAATTTACTTTTCGGAAAATGACCAAATCGAGGGGACCTATCGGCGGTATTACGAAGACGGGTCGCTCCAGCTTGAAGGGATGTTTGTCAACGGAAAGCGGGAAGGGGTTTTCGTCCATTACTATCCCGAGCAGGGCGACACCCTCAAAACCGTCGCATACGAGAACAATCTTCGGGAAGGTCCTGCCCTCTCCTACGACCAGTCCGGAAACCTGATCCAAAAGGCCGCTTTCCAGGAGGACATGATGGAAGGGACATTGGAAACCTATTTCCCGGAGGGTGCCTTAAAAATGACCGGACCATTTCTTCATAACAAGCCACAGGGAAAGCACACCGAGTACTACTCAAGTGGAACCGTCCGGTCTGAAGCCAATTACGAAGCGGGAGTCCTGGAAGGCAGCTTCAAGAGCTTTTACGAAAACGGTCAACTGCAATCCCATGAACATTACGAGGCCGGACAGCTGGACGGCCAAGTCACCGCCTATTATCCCAACGGCCAACTAAAAGAGCAAGCTTATTATGACAAAGGCGTCCAAGACGATGTGTTTACAGCCTATTTTGAGGATGGTCAAATAGCCAAAAAGGGCAACTACAAAAACGGCCGTCCTGATGGAGTGTTCAAAACATTCTATCCGTCCGGCACCACCAAAGCGCTCATCGAATATAAAAAAGGAACACCCGTCGGGAACCAAATCCTTTACTATCCCTCCGCCAAAAAATCGGAAGTCATCGCCTATGATCGTGATGGGATCAAACAGCAGCATATCTTTTACCATGAAAATGGCCAAATCCAAAAGAAGGTCCAACTGGTGCAGGGAGTGCCCCAAGGACAAGTCATTGCCTACGATGAAGATGGACGCAAACAGGAGGTAATCCCCTACCAATACGGGCAGTGGGATGGCACCTACCGCCGATTCGACCAAGCAGGCAACCTTATACTGGAGCAGGAATTCAGAAAAGGCAAACCATATGGCGAAGAAAAGTCCTATCACCCTAATGGTCAGCTCAAGACCTTGACCACTTACGATGCAGGTTGGAAACACGGGCCCTACCAATCGGTGAATCCACAAGGAACCGTTCTCGTAGAGGGCAGTTATTGGTACAATAAAAAATCCAATACATGGAAATATTATGACGAGGAAGGAACCCTCATCAAAACAGAAAAATATGATAAAAAAGGGAAATTAGTTGAATAATTTTCCCCGAAAAGAAAGGTTAAAATCAGCCTATCTCCTATTTTTGCTATTTATAATTGAATCGTTAACCTAAGGCAAGCACCGGTAAAACCGGGCAATTGCCCCAAAGCAAGTGACAGCATCATGAATACGGCCATCAAAGAAACCCAATTTGAATTCCCGAATCAAACTGGTTTTTACAAAGGGAAAGTCCGGGATGTCTACATGTTTGAAGACAAGATTGCGGTAGTCGCCTCCGACAGGATCTCTGCATTTGACGTGGTCCTTCCCCTGCCCATTCCTTTTAAAGGCCAAGTGCTGAACCAGATCGCAGCCAAGTTTCTGGCGGCCACAGCGGACATTGTGCCCAACTGGGTGACTTCTACGCCCGATCCGAATGTGACGATCGGCAAAAAGTGTGAGCCCTTTAAGGTGGAAATGGTCATCAGGGGCTACCTTGCCGGCCACGCTTGGCGGGAGTACCGCGAGGGCAAAAGGAGCATCTGCGGGGTCAGTCTGCCGGAAGGCCTTAAAGAAAACGACAAGCTTCCCGAGCCCATCATCACGCCGACAACCAAGGCCGACGAAGGCCACGATGAGGACATCAGCAGGGAAGATATCCTCGCTCAGGGCATTGTCAGTGCTGAAGATTATGCCATTCTCGAAAAGTACACCAGGGCACTCTTTCTGCGCGGCACCGAAATGGCGGCTGACAAAGGGTTGATCCTCGTGGACACCAAATATGAATTTGGCAAGGCCGATGGTAACATCTACCTGATCGACGAAGTGCACACCCCGGATTCCTCGCGCTACTTTTATGCAAAGGGCTATGAGGAAAACCAAGAAACCAACCAGCCCCAAAAGCAACTTTCCAAAGAGTTTGTAAGGCAGTGGCTTATCGCCAATGATTTCCAAGGCAAAGAGGGCCAGAAGGTACCCAATATGCCCAATAAAATTGTAAATGATATTTCCGACCGTTATATTGAGCTTTATGAGATGATTACTGGTGAAAAATTCCAGAAAGCAGACAATACCGATATGATGGACAGGATCAGGAAATCCATTGAAGAAAACATTTGATTTCCAACAATCCCAATCAACAAGGCCCACAGGGCTTCAAAAAACCTTAAAAATGAAGTACGCAGTAGATAAAAAAGAACAATACGTAATTTTCACTTTGCAGGAAGAAAAGCTGGATTCACCGCTTTCTCCGGTATTAAAGTCAGAACTTTTGACCGTGCATGCAGAAGGCTACAAAAACCTGGTCTTGGACATGAGCCAAGTCAAATATGCCGACTCCAGCGGGCTGAGCGCCCTCTTGGTGGGCCACCGGGCCTTTAGCGAAGATGGAGGAATCTTCATCATCGCCAGTCCACAAGAGCACGTCACCAAGCTGATCAAAATCTCCATGCTGGACAAAGTCATGAATGTGGCAGATTCGATCGAAAATGCAGCAGACCAAATCTTTATGCATGAGATCGACGGAAACAAGGAAGAGGAAGAAGAGGAAAACTAATATTGGAATTTTCGGTAACCATTCTAGGCTCCAATTCGGCCGTTCCGGCGCACGACAGGAACCAGACTTCCCAGATTGTCACCCTTGGCAGCAAACTGCTGATGATCGATTGTGGGGAAGCCACCCAAATCCAGTTGCAACGCTATAAAATCCGGTCGTTTAAGATCGACCATATCTTTATTTCACATTTACATGGAGATCACTACCTCGGACTGATGGGCGTGATCTCCACTTTTCACCTCAACAAACGCAAGACACCCCTGACCATTTATGGCCCCCGTGGCCTGGACGAGATCATCACCACCCAACTCAAATACGGCAATACGAAGCTCAACTATCCGCTTCACTTTGTCCGCACAGATCCCGACCAGAAACAGCTGCTGGTGGATGCCAAGAAGTTTATGGTATACAGTTTCCCCCTGAAGCACCGCTTGCCCTGCACGGGCTTCTTGGTCGTGGAAAAGCCCGGTCTCCGGCATATCATCAAAGAAAAACTGCTGGAACAGCCCCTGAGCATTCCGGCCATCAATGTCCTCAAACATGGCAAGGACTATATGGATAAAGACGGCAATGTATTTACGGTCGAGGAATTTACCCGTCCCCCGGACCCTATCCGAAAATATGCTTTCTGCTCCGACACGATCTTCGACGAAGAGCTGGTTCCTTACTTGAAAGGAGTGGATTTGCTGTACCACGAATCCACCTTTATGGAAGCCGAGTGCGAACGGGCTGCCGAAACGTATCACTGTACGGCCAGCCAAGCAGCCACCATTGCCCAAAAAGCCGATGTCAAGCAATTGCTGCTAGGGCATTATTCCACGCGGTATGTGGAGCTGGAGCCGCTGTGGGAAGAGGCCAAGCGTGTCTTTGACCGCTGCCAACTCAGCACCGAAGGAGAAACCTATTCCCTCTAGCCTATGTCCACCACCGCCGACCACACCTTCCAGCACAAGAAGACCACGCTGTTCATCGTCCTCAGTGGCATCTTCCTGACCAATGCCATCCTGGCCGAACTCATTGGGGTCAAAATCTTCTCCGGTGAGGCCACATTGGGGCTGGAGCCGGCCAATTGGACATTTTTCGGGGATTATGTGCTGGACTTTAACCTTACGGCCGGAGCGGTGATCTGGCCGGTCGTCTTCATTACCACGGACATTATAAACGAGTACTTTGGCAAAAAGGGCGTGCGCAAGATCAGCTTTCTTACCGCCGGGTTTATCGCCTATGCCTTTGTGTTCATCGCCATCGTCACGGCCTTGCCGCCGGCCCAGTTTTGGCTGGACGTCAACAGCACGGACCCCAATGGCCAGCCATTTGATATCGAATATGCCTTTGACGTCATCTTCCGCCAAGGGCTGGGCATCATCATCGGCTCCCTGACCGCCTTTTTGCTGGGTCAGCTGATCGATGTCTTCGTCTTCCAAAAGCTCCGCAAAATCACCGGTGCCAAGATGATCTGGCTGCGCGCTACCGGATCCACCTTGGTCTCCCAGCTGATCGACTCCTTTGTGGTGTTGGGCATTGCCTTTTATGTCTTTGGCAACTGGTCCATCGAGCAGCTGATCGCCGTGGGCATCATCAATTACATCTATAAATTTACCGTCGCCATCATCCTAACGCCCCTGCTTTACCTCGGCCACAACCTCATCGACCGCTACCTCGGCAAGGAATACGCCGAACGCATGGCCGAAGAAGCCGCTGAGGACACTTCTTTTTGAGGCATGGTGCGGCTGCTATTCAGCAACAAGAGATTTATTAATTGAAGTTGTAACGAAATCATTGATGAATTGCATAAAAAAAAGCAGCACAAGATCAATTAAAAATGTATTTTAGACTAATCGTTAGCTTTAATGCTGGCCCAAGTTTACGGAATTGAAATTCTTAATAAGAAAATGGAACAAAATAAACTTAAAGCATTATCAAACGAGGAATTATTGAAAGAAGCGAAAAAATTGAAATCCTCAAAAACCATAGATGCAACTTTGATAGGATTCTTAGTTGGAATTTTAATTTACAGTATTTTCGTGGGCAACTTCAGCTATTTTTTAGGACTAATACTTTTATATGCAATTTTTAAATTAATTAGTAAAAACAAGTACAAAAAAGAAGAAATCGAAAATATTTTAAAAGAACGTAATATAAAATAAAGAAACGTTTTGAGCGCTTTCCAAACCAGTCCGCATTTGAAATACGGACTGCGGAGCACGGCATTTGCAATGCCAACGCTATCGAGACCAAAGGATCTTATCTTTACCTTTAAACCTATTACCGATACCATCGTTTCCACTTCCCTCCCAGCAAAATTACCCCACATAGGGTATTTTTCAATGGATAAATTTTTGGTATTTTCAGCAATGGCCCGATGTTATAAGGAAGTAAACGTTTACAGGGTATTTGCTAATGGAATATCGAGACTGTAAAGGTGTTAGCAGCAAGCAATAGCCCTATATCTAAAATTGATGGACAAATGAATAATACATCAACGATAATATTAGCATGTTTGATTGGAGCAATTTACCCGATTTATATTGTCGCTACGCATCAAAAAGCAAACAATAATATCAGACAGAATGAGAAATATCGTCTAATTGACTACCAAAAGACTTTATTCATATTTTGGGGTTTAACACTTTTGATTTTATTCAACTTTATCGCCTACAAACAACCTGACTTAAATTTTAAACCAACATTGTCCTTAATAAATCTTGGACTGATGATTTTAATTTTGGGTTTTGCTTATTTTCAATACAGAGCAAGCAAAATAACCCCAAATGACACCAATCCTATTATAGAAAAACTGAAAGATGTTTATCATTATTTACCAAAATCCGACAAAGAGCTAAAATGGTTTATGTTTCTTTCTATTAGTGCAGGAATATGCGAAGAAATAATTTTCCGATTGTTTCTTTTTGAATTTTTGAAAGAGAGCGTAAACCTAATAATTGCATTTACAGTAACGAATTTAATATTTGCTGTTACACACATTGGAAGCGGAAAAAACAACTTACTTAGTTCATTTATTTTAGGTTTATTGTTTAGTGCTATCTACTATTTTACAGACAATATTTGGATTGCAATTATTTTACATATTTCTATTGACGTAAACGCAGGAATTTTGGGATATAGAGTAAACAAATTGACAAAAAATAAAATGAAATAAGCCCAAACCGCTCACATAGTACAAGCGTAACGAAGGCAATCCTTGGGTTTGTATCTGACAGCTTTGGAATCTTCCTAGGTATTCTGACATTCTTTCTGGGTGCCAATTGGTTAATCACTTGGATTAGGCAGAAATTCTATTTCGAATCAATGATAAAAAAAATAGAAAGCGATGCCCCAACGAAACCTATACGCCATGCGGGCTGAAGAGAAAAATGAAAGATCGGTGTTTCTAAACCGTCAAAGCAGAGCTTGAGCGGTTTGGTTTAATAAATTCAAAAACACAAAACGCAGCTTTGGCTACTGTTTGTGCAAGATTGAAAGTTTTGGCTTTTTAATCCCGCACTAGGCATACCCAAACCGTTCCCAGCAAGTGAAAAAGATGAACGTCCCCAACAACTGAAAAATGAAATATCTAATCTGCATTGGACTTTTAGTAAGTAGTTTATTATGCCATGGTCAAACGAGAGAAAAAGGTGACATAGAGTTCATACCGATAATTGGATATAGCGCATCTTATCAATTACAATCTTTACTTTTTGGCTCATCATCCGTTTCCGGAATCCAATTAGGAACATATGGAAATTATTTTTTTAACAATCAATGGAGTTTACGCGCAGGTTTGTCCTATCAAAAAATGGGAACTAACACTATAGATGCTTTAATTTTTGCGAACGAATATTCCGAAAGAACCACTTACATAACTGTCCCATTGACTGTAAATTATCATTTCGGAACAAAACGAAATTGGTTCGTAAATTATGGAGTAGGTATTGGATTTTTGACCAATGCTGAAGCAGATTATAATGATGGGAATGGATTTGTTGACATAAATAGGTTAGCAAATTCAACTCAATTTGGATTAAATGGAGGAATTGGATATAAATTCAACGTATCACCTAAATTTCTAATGCTGATTGAAAATTCTAATTTACTTGGATTAACAGACGCTACCAATCAAAGGAGTGGAAAGCATTTTTATATGAGCTTTAATCTTGGTGCTGTTTTTAAAATCTGAAGAATGAATAACACCGTTGCTACGCTTTTAGGCGAGCCATGGTAGCCCAAACCAGTCCGCATTTGATATGCGGACTGCGGAGCACGGCATTTGAAATGCCTATCTAATACTCCCCTTACGCCTTCTCTTTGTTCCTTTCTGCCAACTGCTGTGCGATCACACTGCCGGTTACCAGTTGGAGGGCATGGTAAAGCATCAAGGGCAGCAGGATCACACCAAAGGTCACTGGATCCGGAAACAGCACCTTTCCCATGGCCGCACCTTGGATCAGGGATTTTTTGGAGCCGCAAAAAAGCACCGTAATCTGATCCGCGCGATCAAATCCCAACAGCCTGCCCATGCCGTACATCAAGGCGACTATCACCAGAAAAAGCAGCAGCATCAGGCCGCCCAGACCGATCAAAAAGCTCCAGCTCCTGCCTTCAAACATCCCCCTGCCCACAGCAGCGGAAAAGGCCGAAAATACGATCATCAAGATAATGGCTTGGTCCAGGTTTTTCAGGGCCGTGCTATGCCGGCTTACCCAAGGCCCCAGCGACCGGTGCAGCAGAAAGCCCGCCACCACCGGAAACAGCACCTGAAGGCTAAGCTGCCAAAAGGTATCCAAGAGGTCAAAGGTCATCTCACTCCCTTCCAAAAAGAGCTCCATCCACACCGGTGTGATAAAGATGCCCACCATGCTGGAAATGCTGGCATTGAAGATTGCCGCGGGAATATTGCCTCCGGCAATGGAGACCATGACCACCGATGCGGATACCGTGGACGGTAATGCAGAGAGGTACAGCGCGCCCAGCCACAAAGGATCGTCGCCTGCACCGACCATGGTCTTGACCGCCATCACCACCGCCGGAAACACCAAGAAAGTCGTGCTCTGGATCAGCAGGTGTAACCGCCAGTTGGCCAATCCGGCTTTCAGCTTCACCGGATCCATCTTCACCCCATAGAAGAAAAAGATCACCGACACCCCGTAATGGGTGATTTCCTTAAACGGGATGATGCTGTCCTCTGCCCCTAGTTCCGGAAAGATATTGGCCAATACGATCGTCCCGATCAATGCCAGAAAAAAGCCGTTTAGCCCGGCTTTGGTAAGAATATTTTTAAGTTGGCTCATAACGCACTGCGTTCTTAATAAAGTTGGTTAATCGTTATAAAATGGGAAACCGCGGGTGACAACTCTTGGCCATCGCCATGCCCCCTCAGCGGAGCCGAAGGAACCCTTTACACATCTGATCTGGAAAACTTCCCTCTCCGGAAATTATCACAAATAACGGCGGTGGCAATGGCCACATTGAGGGATTCGGCATGGCCAAATGATGGGATGGTCAGCTTGTGGCTCACGGTCTTCTCCAAGGGTGCACTGATGCCATTGGCCTCGTTGCCCATCAGGATGATGCCCTCTGGCGCCAGGGATTGCCGATGGATGTCCTGTCCCTCCAGAAAAGCGCCAAACACAGGTAATGCCTGCCGGGACAGGTAAGGCGCCAAGTCCGCATAAAAAAAGGATACCCGCGTAAACGACCCCATGCTGGAATGAAGCACTTTAGGATTGTAAAAATCGGCCGTTTGAGGCGATAAGATCAATTTCTGAATGCCATACCAATCCGCAATACGGATGATGGTCCCCAAATTTCCCGGATCCCGTACATCGTCCAATGCAATGGCCAATTCCCCCGCTTCCACGTCAAAAGGTTGGTTCTCTTTCAGTTTGGCCACCGCCAATGCCGCATCATTGGTTTTGAAAGAACCGGTCGCCTCCAGGACCTTCTGGGGCACTTCATAGGCAGCAGCCTTGGAAGCAGCGATCAGCTGGGAATGTTGGGCTTGGTATTTGGCGGTATAAAGAAGATGCGTAACTTCAAAATCCGAGTGCAGTAATTCCGTCACATTCTTGGTGCCTTCCACAAAAAAAGCACCTTCTTGTTTACGGAATTTTTTCTGTTGCAAGGATTTAATAAACTTAAGCGTATTTTTGCTGATCATTAAGGTCAATGAATTGTGAATAAAACCAAATATATAAACTTTATTCTTGCCTTGCTGTTGCTTTCGTCATGTTCTTTGACCAAGGGGCTCAAAGAGGGCGAATACTTGGTTTATGACGTGGACCTTAAAGGCATTAAAAAAGCCAATGAAGCAAAAGTAAAGCAGCTGATCAAGCAAACGCCCAATACACGTGTGCCCCTGATCAACTTTTCACCGGGCGTATTCATTTACAATATTGGTGCCGCCACCTATGACAGCACCAAAGTGGCCGATAAGATGGCTTCCCTACAGGCCAAACAGCGTGATATTCAGCAGCAACTGGAAGAGTCTCCCAACAACAACAAGCTCGAAAAGAAATATTACAAATATTCCAGCAGGCTGGATGACCTCAAAAAAAAGTTCAACTATGGCAATTGGTTTATGCGGACGGGAAATCCAAAAACCATCCATGACAGTGCCAAAACGGCCGAATCCGAGCGGGAAATCCAAAATTACCTGATCAACCACGGCTTCTTTGATGCGGAGGTAAGCGTCCACGAAAAGCGGAAAAAGAAAAAAATGCTCATCACCTATCTGGTGTCCGAAAACAGTCCGTACCTCATTGACAGCAGCTACACCAAAACAGGAGATGCCAATATCTCCCGCTTGCTGGAACGGGACGAGGAAAACAGCTTGGTGCATACTGGTCAACGCTATAACCAAGACAACCTCACCAAAGAACGCCAGCACACCGAGGACCTGCTCAAAAACCACGGTTATTATACGTTTTCAAAATCCTATATTGAATACAACGTCTACAAGGACACTGTGGACAAAAACGTCGTGATCGAGCAGGTCATCCGAAAACCGACCTTTGCCGAACAGCACAAGGTCTACACGATCGATTCGGTGATTTTTGAGATCTCCAGTCCCACGGACGTCATTTCCGATCAGGAGGTCCGGCGAAGCTACGATGACATTTCCTATATCATGTACCGGGACCGCTATGCCGAGAAGATCATTGACTCCCGGGTATTTATCGATAAAGGCGCGCTGTACAACAAGGAGGAAGTGCTCGAAACCCAACGACAGCTGGCCAATTTGGACATTTTTCGGTATATCAACATCTCCTTTGACACGCTGGGCAACCACATCACCACGCGCATTCAGACCCAGCCAAATGAAAAATACCAAATCACCAATCAGCTGGGAGCCAGTATCACAGAGCAATTGCCCGGGCCATTTTTCAGCCATTCCCTTCGAAACAGGAACCTCTTTCGGGGCTTGGAGATCTTTGAGTTTAATTTTCGTGCCGGACTGGAAGGTGTGGCCTCGGCCACGGCAGAAGGCGGAGTATACCGCAGCCGTGAACTGAGCACTTCTGCCTCCGTGATCTTTCCGCAGTTCTTGCTGCCTTTCAGCAAAAGAGGCCTCAAGCGCTACGGGCGGTACAATCCCCGCACCAGGACCCTGATCGGGTATAATTATGTCAACCGCCCCGAATATGTCCGTGAAGGTTTTAACACCATCTTTGCCTATAATTGGGCCACCAGAAACCAACGGCAGCAATACACAGTAAACCTGCTGGATGCCAACCTCATCCGGTCAAACCTGGATCCTGCCTTTGAAGAAAGGCTGATCGAACTCCAAGAGCAGGGCAACAACCTGATCAATTCCTTTCAGTCTTCCTTTGTCAGCAGTATTTCGGGCCAGGTCATCATTAACTTTAACCAGTATGGCCTTTGGCAAAGAAACCGCTCTTCCCTGTGGCGCCTAAACTTTGAAAGCGGTGGCACCACCATCAACCTATTGAACAAGTCCCACTTTCAGGACCGTAACCTGAAGTACTTCCAATTCCTGAAGTTTCAGTCAGATTTCAGAAGGTATATTCCCCTCAGCCGAAAGAGCACCTTTGCCTATCGCATCAATGCCGGGCTGGCCGTTCCTTACGGGATAAGCGACGGGGTATTGCCCTATGAAAAGTACTTCTTTGCTGGAGGAAGTACCAGTATCAGGGCTTGGTCACCGCGGAGATTGGGCCCGGGCTCATTCACTCCTCAGACAGATGAAGAAGGGAATTTTGATTATCGGTACGAGCAGCCGGGAGATATCCTGTTAGAAGGCATGTTTGAGATCAGAAGGGAACTCTTCGGGTATTTTGACGGGGTGTTTTTTGTGGATGCCGGAAACACCTGGACGTTAAAAGAAGATCCCACCCGGGAAGGATCCCAATTCAAGCCCAAAACCTTCGTCAGGGAAATTGCCGTGGGGACGGGCATCGGGTTGCGGATGGATTTTGATTTCCTGGTCCTCCGACTGGACATGGGCATCAAGGCCATCGATCCTGCCCAGCCGGAGGGAGAACGTTTCGTGCTGGATAACCTGTCCTTTAAAAAGCCCTTGGGAGAAAAGGGACAAACCGTATTTAACATTGGTATTGGATATCCTTTCTAATGGCTTAATTTTGGAACATTGCTGCAAGCGGCCCGTTCAAGCAATGGAAATGCCGTCTGATGATCCGCATCTTCACCGAGCTAAAGGCGCTCGCACCATGTTCGTAGAAGGCCTGCGGCTGCAGTGGCCAAAGGATTGAAGTGACCGGTTTAGCCATGAAGTTTTGGGCTTCCTTCCAGCCAATAATGGTAGATGGATGGATACCTGTGAATAATTTTACATTGAATCATTGACCGATAGATAAATGCCAAACAACATCAGCAAAGAACAGATTTCTGAAGCTTTTAAAACCATTCAAGACCATATCTGCCAAGCACTGGAAACAGCTGATGGCAAGGCCAAATTCCATGAGGACCTTTGGGAAAGAGAAGCAGGAGGCGGTGGCCGCACGCGCATTATCAAAGACGGAAACGTCATCGCCAAAGGCGGCGTGGCTTTCTCTGCCGTCCATGGCCCCACACCCGAAAAAATCCTGAAAAAGCTCCAGCTAGAAAAGGCGGATTTTTACGCGACGGGTGTGTCCATCGTGATCCATCCCAGCAGTCCCATGGTTCCGATCATCCACATGAACATCCGTTATTTCGAGATGAGTGATGGCACCTATTGGTTTGGCGGTGGCATAGACCTTACGCCCCATTACGTGGACAAGGCAGATGCCCGTTACTTTCACGAGCAGGTAAAGGCCACCTGTGACCAATACAATCCTGCCTTTTATCCCAAGTTCAAGAAATGGGCAGACGATTATTTTTACCTTCCCCATCGTAATGAAACCCGCGGAGTTGGAGGGATTTTCTTTGACCGGTTGACGGCCTCAGCGGAAAACTCCTTTGAATCGATTTTTGAATTTGTAAAGGCCATCGGTTACCTCTTTCCGGAAGTATACGGACACTTTATGCAAAAGAATGCCCCCCTGCACTTCGGAAAAAACGAGCAAAAATGGCAAGCCCTGCGACGGGGAAGGTATGTGGAGTTTAACTTGGTATGGGATGCCGGAACCAAGTTTGGGCTGGACACCAATGGACGGACGGAAAGCATCCTGATGAGCATGCCACCAGTGGCGGAATGGGCATACATGAACATCCCCGAGGAAGGCAGCAAGGAAGCCGAAACGCTGGAATGGCTCAAAAAAGATATTGACTGGATAAACGTGTAAGCCCGTGATAGAAACACTGAAACAATGGGACGAGGAGCTTTTCCTTTTCCTAAATGCCCAGCACCTGGACTGGCTGGATCCAATAATGTACGGCATCTCAGGCAAACTGATTTGGCTGCCATTTTATGCGCTATTGGTTTATTTGATCATTAAAAATGCCGGCAAAAGCAGCATTTGGGTGTTCATTGGAATTGCTTTGGCGATTCTCTTTAGTGACCAATTGGCCTCTGGTTTTATGAAACCCTTCTTCGAACGGCCCCGCCCATGCCATGATCCCCGGTGGGAAGGCATCATGTTCAATTACAAACACTGTGGCGGCATGTATGGTTTTGCCTCGTCCCATGCCTCCAACACCTTTTCACTGGCCACCTATTTGCTATTGACCTTCCACCGAAAAGTCAAGGGATTTGGCTGGATGTTCCTGTGGGCTGCGATCGTTTCCTATTCCAGAATTTACCTGGGCGTCCACTACCCTGCCGATGTGACCGTCGGTGCCTTGGTGGGCATGCTTTCAGCACTCATCGCCTGGTGGCTCGTCATCAAGATCAAAATGACCACCATCCGAAAAGTGGAAGAAATGGATGAGGGATAAGGGGTTGGAAGGGTTGAAGGTTGGAAGGTTTTAATGTTGGAAGGTTTGACGGTTTGGGCGTAGGTATTCTGGATCCTTACGTCTTGTGTAGTCCACTGTCAGGCAGTTAATTTCCATTGATTAGGTATGAGACGCTAGATGCTAGATTTCCCTTCTTACTTCAAATCATTGCCCCTAACTTCCCTTACCCAAATAGCATTGCTGCCCCTGTAAAGGAAGAAACATTAAAATACCACATGCTTTGGATTATCAATCGTACCCCTTTACCATCCGCTGGATGTACTTTCCGACAATATCAAATTCCAAATTGACCTTGTCCCCTTCTTTCAGCTGATGGAAATTGGTATGTTCATAGGTGTAAGGAATAATGGCTACGGAAAACCCTCCCGGCTTGGAGTTAAAACAAGTAAGACTGGTGCCGTTGATGGTAATGGAACCTTTTTCTACGGTCACATTGCCAGCAGCATCATAGGAAAAATCAAACAACCAGCTTCCATCTTGGTTTTCGACCCGCGCCACCGTTCCGATCTGATCGACATGTCCCTGTACGATATGGCCATCAAAACGGCCATTTGCAGGCATGCACCGCTCCAAGTTCACCATCGTGCCTTCCTTCCATTCCTGTAGACTGGTTTTTTTCAGGGTCTCGTCAATGGCCGTCACACGATAAACCTCACCGGTGACTTTTACCACAGTCAAGCACACCCCATTATGGGCCACCGATTGATCCACCTTCAATTCACTGGTAATGGGAGATTTGATATCAAAATGGATATTTGTACCTTCTTGGGAAATGGCGACGATTTCGCCCATGGTTTCTACGATACCCGTAAACATTTTCACACTAAAATTTAACGTTCATAAAATCAGGCAATAAGTAAAATTGCCCATTCAGGATTAAAATTAAGCGATTTAATCCATTAACTTAGCATTAAAAAGAAGTTTCAACGCAAATAAGTTCACTTATCATCATGATAAAATTGGAGGATAGCTATTCTCATAAAGGCCAGCGAAAGGCACTGGTAAAGACACTGGAAAGAAAGGGCATTATGGACAAAAAAGTACTGGAAGCCATTGCCACGATTCCCCGGCATTTCTTCTTTGACAGCGCCTTGCACAGCCATGCCTATGAGGACAAAGCCTTCCCCATCGGCGAAGGTCAGACCATCTCCCAACCTTTTACCGTGGCCTTTCAAAGTGAGCTCTTGGCCTTGAAGCCCGGTGACAAAGTCCTGGAAATCGGCACCGGATCTGGTTATCAAGCGGCCATTCTCTACCTACTGGGCGCAGAGGTACACACCATCGAGTACAACCAGCACCTGTATCAACGGACCAAAAAGTTTCTTCCAAAACTGGGGATCAAAGCACACTTCTACCAAGGAGATGGCTCCATGGGCATTCCCGAAAAGGCTCCCTTTGATAAGATCATCGTCACTGCCGGGGCCCCCATCGTGCCGAAAAGCCTGTTGAAACAATTAAAAGTAGGCGGCATTTTGGTGATCCCTGTAGGGGACCGTAAAACCCAAAAGATGATGAAGCTGACCAAAAAGACCGCCAAGCAAATAACCCAAGAGGAATACGATAGCTTTGCTTTTGTGCCACTGCTGGGCAATGAAGGATGGTAAAGGAGTATCCAATACTGCTTATGTCAGGGAGGACAATGTTAGCAACAGTGTATGTATTCGAAATTTTATTTTATAAATACCGATAAAAAACTTGATTTCTAGAGTATTTATTTTGTATTTTCGTGAAAAATATAATTAAAATGGGAAAAATAAAGAAAGTACAGGAATCTGAAGTAATCATGACCGAGATGGTCCTTCCCAATGACACCAATACGCTCAACAACCTGATGGGGGGCAAATTGATGCATTGGCTGGATGTGGTCGGTGCCATTGCAGCCCAAAAACACTCCAACAGGATCGTGGTGACCGCTTCGGCAGACAGTATTTCTTTCCAGCATCCCATTGCCCTGGGCAATGTCGTGACACTAAAAGCCCAAGTGACCCGGTCCTTTAACAGTTCCATGGAGGTCTACATCGAAGTATGGGCAGAAGATATCCCTGCCAATATCAAAACCAAAACCCATCGGGCATTTTTCACCTTTGTGGCCGTGGACCAAAATGGCCGCCCCATTGAAGTGCCCAAGCTGGAGCCTACCACCGATGAGGAAAAAGAGCTATTTGCCGGAGCCCTCCGCAGGCGCCAACTGCGTTTGGTTCTCTCCAAAAGAATGGATCCCAAAGATGCCGTTGAGCTCAAATCCATCTTTGGACTGGAGGAGGCATTGGGAGCCAAGAAGGAGTAGCGACCGGCTGTAGCGGCCGGATCAATCCTCACCCCATCAACCGCTTCCAAACCAAGTGACGCTGGAGAAAAAATCATAAAGCGTACGTATTCCCACCATGACCGTCGAGACCTTTACATGAAGTCCTATAAAAGTTGTTTTCAGGGGATTTTTTGATCATTTTAGCCGTATGGAAGAAATGGATATCGACAAATTGGGATTCTTCATTGAGGAAGATATTTTCCTAATCCCGGAGGACGCCCAAGAGATCTTATTGGCCGATAAATTCAAGGATGTCGCGGAAGACATTCCTGAGGAACTCGCCGAGGATACGGAAGAAACCACCGCAGGGGCTGCCCCTGAGGAAACCAATCCCCTTCCGTCATTGGCTTATGATGGGGATTTTGAAAAAGGGTTACTGGTCATCCATCAGGATGATCCATTGGGTGAGGATCTAAAGACATTTTTGCTAAAGATACTCAGGGCTGTTTCCTATTCGCTGAAGGACATTGCCTTGGTGCCCGCTTCTCGGGTAGCCGAACTTCCTCCAGAGGCTATCCTGCAGCTTAATCCACACAAAGTACTGGTTTTTGGACGGCTGAACCATCCCATTATTCAGCACAAAGAAACCGCATACGAAGTCACCAGTGACGGGGAAACCGAATTTCTTTTTGCAGATGGCTTGCCGGTCATATTTGAAGATGAAAGTCTCAAAAGGCAACTGTGGAAGAGTTTACAGGTACTTTTTAACATTAACAAATAGAAAAAAATGAATACCGAACATCAATTAAAAATCCTCAACAGGTTTAGGATCATCAGTTACGCAGAGGGCATTTCGTACCTGCTGTTGCTTTTTGTGGCAATGCCGCTGAAGTACACCATGGACATGCCCTTGGCGGTCAAATATACAGGCTGGGTGCACGGCAT
This sequence comes from Echinicola vietnamensis DSM 17526, assembly GCF_000325705.1. NCBI lineage: Bacteria > Pseudomonadati > Bacteroidota > Cytophagia > Cytophagales > Cyclobacteriaceae > Echinicola > Echinicola vietnamensis. The sequence continues at coordinate 4,429,313 of NC_019904.1, forward strand.
CCTCTTTATCGTGTATGTATACTTGGTTTTTCCCACCCGCCGAAGCCTTAACTGGTCCTTTCGCAGGACCTTATTTGCGCTCATTGCTTCAGTATTGCCTTTCGGCCCGTTTCTATTTGACCGCAAATTGAGACAGCAAGAACATCAATTGGAAGACCAGTCTTAACCGGCCATCCCAAGGGAGTTATGATCGATAAAAAGAAACATATCTATCCGATCAGCAGTGGATTGCGCACCTATCTAATCAAGTATGGCAGGGAAGTGGATATTCCTGTCCATTATAAAGAACTCCTAAGATTTATGAGTTCGATTTCCCTCTATGATTCCCGGGGAAATGACACCCTCTGGGAAACGGTCTTTTTTAATGAGCAGGACCGCGCGGACATCCATTATAACCTCCGGAAAATCTATGCCATCCTCAAGGCCGAAGGAGACATGAGTGTCATGCAGCATTTGTATGTGGACCGGGTGGACCTGTGTACCTACGGCAATACCAAGCCTTTCCGCGTGCGGATCGTCAACCGCATCAACGATAACTTCGATTATTTTTACGTAAAAACCGCGGACGCCTCCCGGGTTTACGGACTGGAACTGGAGCACCTCCTCTCCCCTAACCGGATCAGTTACTTGGTATATCAGGACACCTTGATCGAGGAACACATTGCCGGCATTCCCGGGGAGCAGTTTATGCGTACGCATATCAGGGATCCCCTGCTCAACCCCATCCGGATCTCCAAGGAGTTTGTCAAGTTTAACGAACGATGCTTCGTACGGCTGCTTGGGGACATGCATTCCTCTAACTTTGTGGTGGACGTGACGCCAGATTTTGAAGAAGTCCATTACCGGATCAGGGCCATTGACTTCGACCAGCAATCTTATGAGGGACGTAAGACCATCTATCTTCCCCAATATTACAAGCAGAACAACACCCTCATCCAGCTTGGCATCAAGCATATCACGCCCGAATCCATGGCCCAATACCAACGGGAAGAGCGGGCGTTGATCGCTTTTAGACTGAAAACTTCTACCATGGAAATCGAAGACATCCTGCACAGCATGGAAGGGGACACCATTGCTCCGCCAGAAAATGTCGAAAGCCTGAAGGAGGATCTGGCCAAGCACTACAAGACATCCGTCTTCATGGACTGTAAAAACATGGGGGAAATTCTCCGTCACAGTCTAAGACAGGTCTTGCACAAGTAACTTTCACCGATTTTAGGGACCTTCAAAATCCAACAAAGGCCCTCAGGCTTACCTAGTCTCCTGTCGCCCAGTTATTTTTACATATATCAATTCCAAATTATTGTTAAATCAAAACATTTACACATCCCTGACGGTTAGATTACGTATACTAAAGTGTTACTTGGCACAGAATATGTTTTAAACATATCAACCAAGACAAGGTGAAATCAAAAGGATTTTACCTTCTTTTCAGAATATAGGTTATTTTCATTCTGAAGATAGCCACAACCTAAATAGTAGAACGGTTAATTTATTAACGTTTAATTTTAAAACCATCACAACTATGATTACTTCAGAAAAAAGAGTTTTTAAAAAATTGGGTTACAATGCTGACGAATCGGAAAAAATCGTAAAATCGCTGAATAAGCTATTGGCAAATTACCATGTGCACTATCAAAAACTCAGGAATTTTCACTGGAATGTAACGGGTGGTGATTTCTTTGACCTGCACGAAAAATTCGAAGAGTTATATACCGAGTCATTTGAAAACATCGATTTGATCGCTGAAAGGATTCGGATATTCGGCATGACGCCACTAAGCCTGATCAAGGACTATTTGGAGCATTCCGATATCACCGAAGTAGGTACTGACCTGCCATCAGATGAGATGGTCAAAGAGGTACTTAAGGACTTTGAGATCTTGGCAGAAAACATGAACGATTGTGCCGAAAAAGTTGCCGATTTAGGCGATTCCGCCACAGAAGACATGCTGATTGCCATGATCAAGAGCATAGAACTACATCACTGGATGCTTACTTCATTCCTGAAGTAAAAATTCAGTCTAATACACAAAAAAAGCCCCGATCTCGCAAGATCGGGGCTTTTTTATGCCTGTGTGTTTTGAAATAAATGAAGGGGCTAGCCTACGTTTATAGCTAACTCTATCCCTAACCATCATTGGCTGTCATGCGAACGCTGATAAACAGAGATGGGGATCAAGCGGTAAAGTTAGGAAAGGATGTTGGTTGGTGCTGATAGCATGCAAATGGCGCAGGTTATGAAGATTTTCGCTGGTCTATTCTGAAAGTACCTCCCTAATAGGCCATCACCTTGGATTTTTCAGCCCGAAAAGAGGCTTTCAAACGGATATTTATCCCAAACCCCATTCTGAAATAGAAGGCTGAAAGCCTTCTATCACCCTACCCCAAGGCAAGGCCTTGCCTTGGGGTGCAGATTCCATAATTGCTTCCTTTCAGGCTAAAAGCCTAGCTCAGGACTTCGGCAAACACCGCCTTGATGATCATTAGGATCAAGTCACTTTCCAAGGGACGAATGTTGACATGTTCTTATGAAATGTTAAATGATGATTTCCGCCATAGACACTGAACGGGTTTTAGCGGGAATTTTTGGGGATTAGGGAGGGCAAGGCGGCTAAAACCGGCTATGTTATGGGGCAATTTACCATAGGTGAACACCATGGCTATGGATGTGTCGAGGCTGTCTCATAATTAAATAATCCGTCATCATGAGGATAAATCCTGGTCCTCCAGAAATATGGTGTGATCCGTTTGATTTGCGGTTGAATATACCCGATATGATCAAAAAAAATCCCGCACTCCAACGAAGGAATGCGGGATGATAATGATAATCTCGTACGTATCAGGCCGCGTTCCTTGCGGCATTGATAATACCAAACATCGTTCTCAAGATCAGTTTTTGTAAAACCGTATTTTCTTTACCGGTTTCCAGCATTTCCTGAATGGCATATTGCTGAATGGTAATCAAAGGCAATACAATCTTTTCCCGGATGGCTATGGATTGGCTGCTGACAGCATTGTCCTCCAAAAGCTCATGCATGCCGGATATTTCCAATATCTTTTTGAAAGATTGCTGGTACTCCGAATGCATCAACTCCCAAAACTCACCGTATTCCTTATCGTTTTTCAAATAAGCTGTGGCAGGATAATAAGATTTTGCCAGTGATTGCATGGAATTGCCCATCAAAGAGCGGAAGAAAAGAGAATCTTGGTAAAGCTTGGTTACCTGATCCTTCTTGCCTCTTTTTTCCATTTCGGTAATGGCTTTTCCGACTCCATAGAAACCTGGAATATTTTGCTTCATCTGCGCCCAAGATCCCACGAAAGGAATGGCCCTCAGGTCTTCAAACTTCATGGCCTCCCCTTTGCTTCGCTTCAAAGGACGTGAACCAATATTGGTCTTGCCAAAGAATTTCAATGGCGTCACTTTTTCCAAGTACGACACAAATTGCGGATGGCTCTTAAATTCTTTATAAGCCTGATAGCTGATATCGGCCATCTCATCGATCAAAGCCCGCTGATCATCTGTCAGCCTGTTTTCTTCGGTCGGATACAGGTGGTTTTCTAATCCTGCACTGAGCAGTTGCTCCAAGTTATAGGTACAAGAAACCGGTTTGCCATAGTTGGCACTAATGGTTTGCCCCTGGATTGTCACTTGGATTTCCTCATTTTCCACTTGGTCTCCCAGTGAAGCGTAGAAGTTGTGCATGTTTCCGCCACCTCTGGCCGGAGGTCCTCCTCGACCGTCAAAGAACACTACACTCACTTCATACTTTCTGGAAGCCTTGGTGAGTTCCTCTTTGGCGCGTAAGATGGACCAGTTCGCTCGGATATACCCGCCATCTTTGGTACCGTCAGAGAAGCCCAGCATGATGCTTTGCTTGTTGCCTCTGGACTTCAGGTGGCCACCGTATACAGGGTTGGAATATAGGCGTTCCATGATTTCCGGTGCCGCTGCCAAGTCATCGATGGTTTCAAACAAGGGCACGATATCCAGTTTCAAGTCTCCTTTGGGAGCCAATGTAAGCTTGTTCAACTGATATACTTGCAGAATGTGCAATTCCGATTGACAGTTGGAAATAATGTACCGGTGAAGGCCTTCACTGCCATTATTGTCCTGAACATAGCTGATGGAAGCAATGCTTTCCAACATTTCCTGATGGAACTCATCCTTCAGGGTTTTAGGGTTAGGCAATTCCGTGAAAGAAAGGATCGTTTCGATCTGCTCTTTTTCGGTGCCTTCCTGGTATTTCTTCAGGGCATCTTTCCCCTTGGTCACTTCAATGATCTCTTCCCAAAGGGCGGCGTGTTTTCTACTGTCCTGGCGCATGTCCATGGAAGCGAAATAGAAGCCAAACACGTTTACCTTCAGGATAAATTCGTCCAGGATATCCAAGAAAAGCCCGTCGTGGGATTCAATGATAATCTCCCTTGCTTTCAAAAGGATCTTCAGCAGGTCCTCTTTGGATTTCAGCACTTTTTCTCCTCCGTACAAGGTCTTATAAATGCCATTTTCCGCTTCCAGCATCAAGGATTCCACTCCTTTGAAGGTCATTCTTCTTCTCACTTTCCGCACATCCCGGTAAAGACACCTAAGGATCGTTTCCTGCAATTTATCCGCTACGTCCATGGTAATCTGATGCGTCACGAAAGGATTGCCATCACGGTCACCGCCTGGCCAAAAACCTACTTTGAGCAGGTCTGGGTTGTCCCATTCGTGCAGAGGGATGTCCAGCTTTCTGAGCACCCTGGCCATGATATCCGGAATACTCTTATAAAAGACATGCTCCAAAAACCAGCACAAGCTGACAGCCTCCTCATAAGGGGATGGCTTTTCCTTGTTGATAAAGGCCGTTTTGCCCAATTGCCGCAGCAAGGCATCAATGCTGCCCAAATCATCTTTTCTAATGGCCGATTCCAGATCGGTGATGATGGCCAGTACATTGCCCGGATAAAACTGTGTAGGGTGAGCTGTCAGGGTCAGGCGAATGGAGAACGTCCTCAGCTTTTCGATGAGCTCGGCCTTCTTCTTGTCACTTTCCACTCGGGAAATCAAGGCGTTCATGGTACCTTTACCCTTTACGTCATTGATTTTCTCGAATGCAGCATCTTCAATAGAGTCAAAAAGAACCACCTGTCTTTCTACATATTGAACCAGCTGAAACAGTAAATTGTGTTTTTCTTTGGATGAATTAGAGGCCAACATGCCCTCAAAAAACGAGTTGATAATCTCTTTTGGGGTTTTCCCCTCGGCAAAACCTTTTTTACATTCCGAAGATAAAATGGGAAGCAACGTCCCCGTTCGGTAGATGTCATCAAAAGGCAAGTCTAGAAATAAACTGTTGTAAATGGTAAACCGCTTGGCTACCTCAGTCTGGTAGGTATTTGACATGGTTTATAGTTACTTTTTTATGAAAATTTTAATTTAATCAAAATTTGTCGAATTAAAAACAATTTGATCAAAAACAACCCTAATTTACAATAAAATAATTACAAAAACACTGTTTTCGTTGATTATTTTATAAAAAAACACAGGTTTCACCGATGATTTAGCAAAACATTGAGTGAATTATTCAAGTATCAAAATCCATACCTCAAATTTTCCCGCACACCCAATACAAAACTAACAATCAGTATATCAATACATTACAAAATTTCTTTCTCAAATTAAGCATACGTTCTAAATAATAATTACCTTAAACGCCTTAAAAAAACGATAATACAGTGAAATCAGCCTTTTACCTTTTAATGCTCGTAGCCATGTCCACCCTTTTTGCTTGCAATTCCTCTGAAAAGCAAGCAACATCTGAATCTTCCACTGACAGCCTGGCCTCCCCCATCACCTTTTGGTTGGGAACCTATACCTCCAAGCCAAGTGATGGATTCCACCTCATCCAGTACCATCCCGAAACGTCCACTTTCGATTCGGTGCTCATGGAAAGCGACATTAACAATCCTTCCTTTGTCATTTCAAATCTGAAAAGGGACTTGGTCTTTACGGTTCAGGAGGAAGGCGGAGAAAATGGTGGAAGTGTCTGTTCTTTCCGCTTTGATCGATCTGCCAACAGCCTTAAAAAGCTCAGCACAAGTGCCTCCCAAGGAAGCGGCCCTTGCTACATCACCCTATCCCCTGATGAGAAATTTATTTTTGCCGGCAATTATGGGAGTGGTGACTTGGCCGTGCTGCCCATAAACGAGGACGGCACCCTCGGTGAAGCTGTCCAGACCATCCAGCATACAGGATCCAGTGTCAATGAAGGCCGGCAGTCGTCTCCTCATGTCCACAGCCTTGTCTTCCATCCCAATGGAAAGCAGCTCTTCGTAGCAGACTTGGGTACCGATAAGGTCTCCATTTATAATTATGATCCCGACCGGAAGGAGCCGCTCACGGCCTCTTCTCCTGCTTCCTTTACGGTAAAGGCGGGATCGGGGCCACGTCACTTGGCATTTAACCAATCAGGGGACAAGATCTACCTCATTCATGAGATAACCTCCGAAGTTGGCCTGTACGATTACAACCTGGATGAAAACAAGATCACCCACTTGGACAGCTATGCCCTCACGCCACAAGGCTTTGAAGGCGAGAAAGGAGCAGCGGAAATAAAAATCAGTGATGATGGTCAGTTTCTCTATGCCTCCAACCGCGGTGATTCCAATGAAATAATCGTTTTCAGCATCAACGCCCAGACCGGTACCCTAGACAAGATCCAAGCCATCAGTTCTGGCGGAAAGACTCCCAGGAACTTTGCTTTGTCTCCAGATGGAACATTCCTCTTTGTCGGCAACCAAAACTCCGACAGTATTCTGGCATATGAAAGGAATCCTCGGTCTGGTATTATCAAAAAAACCAATGCCAAATTGCCCATACACCGCCCAGTATATTTCTTCATGTTAGGTGAATGATCGTACTTCAGTTCAAGCCATATAAAACCATTGCAAATCTGTGCTCATCCTATTTATCAGCGGGCAAAATAGTTTTAATGCTTTTCATGGAAGTTGGCCCAGTATTTTCCGCCTTTGTCCGAGGAGGATACAAAAGGCGTAGGTGACCACCTGCGCCCTAAATGGCTCGCCCATGTGGAAAGTTCCAGAGGAACCGCCAATTTAAATGGCCTCTACCGTATTTTCCAGATGCGCGAGCGTTGCGATCTCCTCGGAATCTGCATGTATTATATGCAAAACACCTTATGTCAGGTACCGCACCATACTGCGTACTTTACTACTCCTAGCGTTTATTCATCTAACCAAATACCCCAAGATTTTTGCTTATCCCCATATTTCTTTGAATTGCCAACATTAATTTATTCGCTGATTTACAAATATTTATTGCTCGAAAATTATAAAAAAAACAAGTGTACCTAAAAAAGGTAAAAATCAATTATATGGATTAAATAGAAATTTTATATCGAATTGGATCGATAAACCTAAAATAAAACCACAAACACCTCACAAAACCTCCACAAAACATTGCGACAAAAACCAAGGCAATAGGTGAATTATATATTACGGCCATTTTAACTTTCAAAAAAATATTTTATTCAAATAGTGCAAATGTAAAAACAATCACTACCTTTGGTTCATTAATTAAAACATCATTTATTATCATTATTATTATGAACACAGGAAGAGTTAAATTTTTTAACGAGTCTAAAGGATTCGGATTTATTATTGACGACGAGTCATCTAAAGAATATTTCGTACACATCACCGGTTTGGTAGATGAGGTAAAAGAAGATGACGAAGTGACTTTCGACCTTAAAGAAGGAAGAAAGGGTCTTAATGCCGTGAATGTAAAATTATCTTAAGATATAGCATTTAGTGACATTATCATGAGAGCTATCAGCTGCAGCTGATAGCTTTTTTTATTTTTCACCTTTCATAAAGGTAATGCCAGCTTTTCGGGAAAACGCGCCATCCCCTATTCCCTGAAGCGTCTTGATCCAATTCCATCTTAATTACTGCCGTCTTGCGGGGACTAACGGTGTGCTGATCATGGTGGGTGTGAAAGACATAGTTCCATTGTCCTTTCTCATCCTTGAACACATCTCCATGCCCGGGCCCAGGCACCTGCAGCATTTGCTGATGTAAAATCGGATTTTCATCGGCTTTTTTCCAAGGCCCTATTGGCGAGGTACTGACAGCATAGCCCACGGCATAATGCTTGCTCCTAAAGTCATTTGCACTGTACAGGAGATAGAAAAGCCCTTCATGCTCCACTATCGTAGGCCCTTCTGTCACGGTCCATTCAGCAGATTCAGCATTTTCCCAGGGAGCCGTAGCCTCGATACACAAATGCGTACTGCCTGGCACCAATCCACTGTAGTCATCTTTTAGCTCCGTCACAAAAATTCGGTTTCCGCCATTGGCTACTTTCACATGGTACAGGTAAGTCTTGCCATCGGGAGCATTAAAAACAAAGGGATCGATCATACGCTGCTCCAGGCTGATGGCCGCCTGCTTCGGCTGAACAAAGGGACCCAAAGGGTTATCACTACTGGCTATGGCTATTTGCTCATTTGCCGTATAAGCCATATAATAGCGGCCATCCTTTTTAAACACTTGGGGTGCCCAGAATCCTTGATCTCCATACACCTTCTCCTTGCTGAGGCAAAACCCTTCAGGTAACTTCCCAACAGGCCCCTCCCACTGCTTAAGATCACTGGACCGATACACCAAAAAACCTTCATCTGCCCTACTCGTCCCATACAGGTAATAGGTGCCATTATCATGAAAAATGGTGGGATCGGCAAGGGTAATGACCTGTCCTTGCTGAGCACTTATTTGGCCAAAAGAAAGAAAAACCATCAAAAGGACAAGGATCTTCATGCAATCAATCATCGTTACATTCATGAGTTTTATTCAATACTGATCATAAATCAAATAAAGTACCTTTTCCATTTCCTTTTTCAGCTCACTGGAGCTGATCACATAATTATTGTGCATAAAGCTAAAATGGAGTGTTTTGCCGCTTTTGGTAAGCAAATAGCCGCTTAGGCAGTGGACACCGCTCAGGGTACCGGTTTTGGCATAAACGTAGGGATGCTCATCATCGGACTTGTACCATGAACGAATGGTACCGGATGCTCCTCCCGATGGGAAATAGGCAAAGATCTTCTCTTCGGGCACCTCTTCTTTGATCTTTTGCAAGAGTTTAATGATACTTCTAGGGGTGAATTTATTTTGACTGGAAAGGCCTGATCCATCGACCCACTGAGGTGCATCCGGGAGGTCGGACAAGTAATTTTCTTCCAAGTATTGGATAGCACCTCGGACATTGAGCGAATCGGAAAGCTGGTCTGCCACCAGTACCATCAATTGCTCGGCCAGGAAATTATCGCTGATCTTTAGCATTTGCTTGTACAGAGAATCCGTTGCGATTCCTTTCAACTTTTGATGCGGCCTATTTTTGACCTTGTCGTAATCGACCATCATAATGTCTTTACCCAAGGTATCCGCTAACATTTCCTTGGTCAGCTGGGCGGACGTCACAAATGGCTTATCCGTTTCAAAAGACAGTTCTTCCCCCACCACATGATACCGAAAATCATTGATATGCTGCGATCTTACGATCGCATATTCCCTGGCAGGTAAGCTATGATCTTCCTTGATCTGAGGAGCTAAAAAATGAGGGGAAAAGCTAAAGTTGTCCGCTTCGGCTGTTTTGGTAAACCGGACGATATTGCCGTATACCGGCATAGCAGAACGTTCTGGGCCATAATAATAATGAAACCAGTTCCACGACCACCCTGAAGCATAGGCCTGCACTTCGTCAAAATTGTCCGCCATGTACAACCGTTTATCGGTATTGCCCAGCATATCGAGCACCGTGCGGTCTTCAAAGTCAGGATGCATCAAAGAGGGATCACCCGTTCCCCAAAAAATCAGGGAATCACCACTTTCCACGTAGTCCAGTGCATTCACCTGATCACCAAGCACCTTATACGCTGCATAAAACGTAAACATTTTCGTATTGGACGCGGGGGTGAAATACTTATCTTCATTTAGCGCATACAGCACCTTGTCTTTGGCAGGATCGACCAACATAAAGCCGGTAAACCCTTGGTTGAACACCTCCGAATCGCGCACTGATTTTTTGACTTTCTGTACCGTGCAGGCGGCAAACAAAAGGAAAAGCACTGGTAATAATTTTTTCATGGCGTGGTTGGTTTTCGTAAGAGTTATCGTTAGCAATTAAAAAAACCACAGATAAAGCTGATAAGCAAGGTATTGGGATGGCTCCTCAAACACCTACGCACACCTATCTTTATCTGTGGTTAAATAAGGTTTCTCAATGCTTATTCAGCATCCCAGAATATGCGATCAAGCAATGTTACACTTGGCACATTCTGACCATTTCTACTGACCTCACTGTCAGGATAAGCCAATCTTCTAATGAACTGACCGTTTAAGTCAGGATTAAGGTTAGCAGGCGTGCTCATATCCTTATAAGCATAATCAAACCTTCTGGCATCATTCCAAGTTTCAGGATGAAGGAACATGGCTACCCATTTTTCCTTGAATATATCCTCCATGGTAAATGCTGCTTCTCCCATGCTAACGCTTGGATCAGCCAAGTAAGCCGCTTTATCCCCTTCCTCAACTTCTATCATATCCATATGCGCCTCAATCCCGTCAAGATATGCCTGATAAGCCCTGGATTTATCTGAATCAAATGCCGCTTCCGCTTCGATGAATTTCTGTTCGGCATAGGTACCGATCAAGACGGGAGATAGTTCAGAGGTATAATATTGTCCCTGGATCAATGTCGACCTGGCACCCTGCTCTGGAGCATTGCCCCTTCCTGCACCATTGACTGTACCGACAAATTCTCCATCGTCTGTAGTCCCCACCATCAAAGCCAATCGCGGATCAACAGCCGGATAGGAAGTTCCATCCAGTGCTTGGATAAACTGCTCGGAAATCCATCCTCCCAAAAGCAAATTGGCATTGTCCCTGGCCACAGCAGACCAAGGGTTAATGCGTTGCTCAAAGAAGATCACCTGAGCATTATCATCATTTGAGGAGAAGCCGTTTTCCACCGCAGTTAACACTTCTGCAGCACTATACCCGGCACTACCTTTCATGTGGATCATAAATCTGGCCTTCAGCATATTTCCAAATGCAACCCACTTGTCCACATCACCGCCAAAAATAAAATCATCCTCAGCGATAGAAAATGTCGTCTCTCCATTGAGGTTTTGGATACCCTGGTCCAAGTAAGCCATCACTTGGCCATACAAATTCTCATCGTCATCATAAGCAGGCGTAACCGTCTCGAAATTAAAACTTTCCGAAAAGGGCATGTTACCAAAAATGTCCACGCCCATTCCTAGATTAAGGGCCATCATGATCTGGGCAGCACCCAGATAGTGCCCTGCTCCGGTCTCCTCAGCCTTTTCAATCATGACATGAAGATCCGTCATGACATTATACAAGTCAAACCAGGTACCGCTATAATTTACAGGTTCCATGGTATCGGTAGAGCTAGCTGGATTAGGCGAGGCTAAATACTGCACATAAAAGGATGTAAAACTCCCTACAGAATAAGTATTTAATGCAGTCTGATACGTCACATTGGTCATCAAACCTGCAAGCGGCGCATCCTGGGGATTGTTGGGGTTTTCATTCACATCCAAATAGGATTCACATGAACTGGCAAACAAGACCACAACAGCCCAAACGATATATTTATAGTTAAATCTCTTCATTGCAATCATTAATTAGAGTCCTAGATTAAGTGTAAAGAAGAAGCTTTGCACACCTGGATATCCCAATCCGGTAAAACCCACGGCATTTCCACCCGCTCCGGCGGAGAATGACTCCGGATCAAAGCCGTCCCAAGGGGTGAACAATATGATATTGTTTGCTGCTACAGATGCCCTGATAGACCTAAACGGAGTATTTTCCAATAGCTCGGTGTTGAAGTCATATCCCAAGGTGATGTTTCTCAACTTGATAAAGCTAGCATCTTGTACAAAGTTTTCACTGATCCCCCGGTAGGTATTCCTCCAATAACCGGCACCGTAATCCCTTCCATCAGGTCCAACTCCCTGTCCTAGCCATACTTCTTGGGTATTGGTGGAGCCATCAGCCAATACGCCATCAAAAACAATGGACTCGTTTCGAATGGCGGTATAATCATTTTTCCCAAAAGCTGATAGGAAGTTGTCAAACTGGTTATACTGCTTCAAATCTGCCCTGAAGTCAATTAGAAAACTCAAATCAAAGTTTTTATAAGAGAATTCATTTTTAAGTCCTCCAAACCACTTCGGAACGGCATTCCCCAAGATCAATTGAGACCCGTTTCTAACAGGGAATCCATCTGCACCAATCACCCTAGGAAGGCTGGACTGTGCCATTGGATTTTCGGGATCGGCACCATACCGCTGATAGCTGGTACCATACATGTTACCATAAGCATCTCCTTCAATCAGCTTCATCGTCACGGTACTTCCTCCGTAACCAAATTGACTTCCTACGATAATTTCATCAATCCCTTCTCGGATCCCTACTACTTCGTTTTTGTTCTTGGTCATATTTCCAGTCACCGTCCACTTAAAGTCACTGGTCTCAATGATATCAGCCCCAACAACCAATTCTATACCGCTATTTTGGATTTCACCTGCATTGGTGATATAAGAACTAAAGCCTGTGGCATCCGATATTGGAACAGGGATGATCATATCCTTTGAGTTGGACTTAAAATAGGTCACATCCAAATCGAGCCTGCCATCCAAGAAAGACAATTGGGTACCAAATTCAATTGAAGTAGTCAATTCAGGTTTTAGACCAGGATCACCAAAGGTACTGTTTCTGCTGAAGCCTACCTGGCCGTTTAATGGGAACACGCTAGGAGACACAAAGGTAGCTCCTAGGATATGGGGTTGGGTATCTTTACCCACTTGCGCCCAAGAAGCCCGGATCTTACCAAAAGTGAACCACGAAGGCATATCCATGTTCTCACTGAACACATAACTCAAATTTACCGATGGATAGAAAAAAGAGTTATTGTCCTTAGGAAGCGTAGATGAAATATCATTTCTTCCAGTCAGGTTAATAAACAAGAAGTTCCTATAATCTACGGTGAGGTCACCATAAAACCCTACCAAACGCTTAATTTGGCTATCTTGACTTGCAAATATTTGAGCGGTATTATTAAGGTTATAGAATTCTGGAATCACAAAATCAGAACCAGTAGAAACCACCCTGTCATATCTCCGCTCAAAAATATCATTCCCTAACCTTAACGTTGTATTCCAATCACCAGAGAATTGCTTTTGAAGGGTAATGTAGAAATTGGATGTCAAATCCCGCGCATTGATCCTGGTTTCTTCAATAAACCCGGTAGAGCTTAAAGCTACTTCACCGTCAATGCCTTTAGGCCCAGGGGTAATCTCCGTCCTACTGTCACTGGATACATCTGTACCCAATCGATAAGATAACGTCAACCAATCTGTTGGTCGGTAATTCAAATTGATATTTCCAATGATCCTATTGACATTGTCCTCATAGGTAGCAAATCGTGCATCGTAAATCGGGTTGGTATTTCCATACGTTTTCATGGTACCATCTGGATTGATGTAATCCCGAACATCCTGCGTCTCCGCCCAGTACATCATTCGCTCCATAAACCTGTCATGCGGCACACGGTTACCGCCTGAATTGGAAAAATTCATCGACCCGCTAAAGTCAAATTTTTCACTGGCCTTTACCGAACCACTCAGTTTTGCAGTTGTCCTGCTCCAATCACTGAAAGGAATGATCCCTTGCTGATCCAAACGGCCAAAGGAACCATAGAACGTAGCATTTTCACTACCTCCAGAAAAACTAATGTTATTATCAATGTTTAATCCCGTATCAAACGCCCTGTTCCAGTTGTCCTGATACTTGTGACCAGGCACGGTTTCTGCCACCTCTGCAATCGGAGCTCCCCACGCTGGCCAAAAGCTCGACGGATCATATTCACCACTAAACCCTTGACCAAATTGGTCTTGGAGATTTGGTAATTTAACAAGCTTATCCATTCCGATGGAGCTGTTGATATTGATCCTTGTCTGCCCGGCCTGTCCTCTTTTCGTACGGATGATCACCGCACCATTGGCAGCCCTAACACCATACAAGGCGGTTGCCGCAGCTCCTTTCAACACGGACATGGACTCTATGTCATTCGGATTGATGTCCGCTGCCCTGTTTGACATACCCCGCGGTGTATTCCCTGACTCAATGGTTGAGTTATTGATGGGAACACCATCCACTACGAATAGTGGTTGGTTATTGGCATTGGGGTCCAGGGAGTTGATTCCCCGAATCACGATCCGAGCACTTTGACCTGGAGCACCACCCGAATTGGTGATTTGTACTCCGGCCACTTGACCTTGAAGTGCATTGACCAAGTTTGGCTGCTTGGTTTTCGTAATCTCGTCTGATTCCACCACTTGAGCAGCATATCCCAAGCTTTTCTCGCTCTGGTCGATATCGAAAGCCGTCACGACAAATTCCCCCATCTCCGATACATCTTCTTCCATCACCACGTCGATGGTGGTTCGGTTTTGGATGGCCAAGGTCTGGGTAACATAGCCCAAATAGGAAAAAACCAACGTCCCTTCCCTGTCTGCCACATCAATGGAATAGTTTCCATCCAAGTCTGTCACAGTACCGGAATTGGTTCCCTGTAACAGTACACTCACCCCGGGAAGTGGCTCGCCGTCTTCCGCAGTCGTTACCGTTCCGGTGATCGTTACTTCTTGGGCATAGGCCGAGCCTACTAGCAAAAAGACGAAAACCAGAATGGATAATTTTGTAAAGGTTCTCTTCATTAGTAATTGATTTGTGGGTTACTCAACTTAATTTAAAATTATATTCTTTAATAACTTAATAAACAAAACTATAATCTATATAGATTCATTTCACCGAAACCTACCAAACATAATATGTCAATTTTGTAAATTATTTGTTAATAAACAAACCGATAAAATAAAATTTAGATAATATGACAAAAGATGTTTTTTCACGCTTAACGGGTATAAAAAAAAGCCTCGAATCATCTTCGAGGCTTTAAATCGTTACTTTTCAGGTTCTTAATACATCACTCCATTCGTTGTCCGTCACCTTTCTCCCTAATCCGCTCTTCATCCTGAAGCAATGCTAATTTTTCCGATTCTTTTTCCATCTTGATTTCTTTTGCATCATCCTGCTGATCACTTACCACATGAGCCGGTCCTTCAGCTATATGAGGTGCAATGATCAACGAGACAATGGAGGTCAGTTTGATCAAAATATTCATGGAGGGGCCAGAAGTGTCCTTAAAAGGATCTCCAACAGTATCCCCTGTCACAGAGGCTTTGTGCGCGTCTGATCCTTTGTATTCCATTTTACCATTGATCTCCACGCCTTTCTCAAAAGACTTCTTGGCATTGTCCCAAGCTCCTCCGGCATTGTTCTGAAAAATCCCCATCAATACTCCAGAAACCGTCACTCCGGCCAGCACTCCTCCAAGTACTTCCGGCCCAAAAAGGAAGCCCACAATGATGGGCACCAGTAACGCCAACGCTCCAGGTGCGATCATCTCCCGAATGGAAGCACTGGTGGAGATCTCCACGCATTTATCGTATTCTGGCTTGGCCTTGTATTCCATGATCCCAGGAATTTCCTTGAATTGCCGCCTGACTTCATTGACCATGTCCATGGCAGCCCGGCCAACTGCCGCAATGGCCAAAGACGAAAAGATAAAGGGAATCATGGCGCCTACAAATAATCCTGCCAACACATCGGCTTTATAGATATCAATGGAATCAATGCCAGCAATGCCCACATAGGCCGCAAACAACGCCAAGGCTGTCAACGCCGCCGAAGCGATCGCAAACCCTTTTCCGGTAGCAGCAGTGGTATTGCCCACGGCATCCAAAATATCCGTGCGCTCCCTTACCGCTTTGTCACAACCGGACATTTCTGCTATTCCGCCGGCATTGTCCGCAATAGGCCCAAAGGCATCAATGGCCAGCTGCATGGCCGTAGTCGCCATCATCCCGGCAGCTGCAATGGCCACGCCATACAAGCCTGCGCTTAAGAATGAGCCGTAAATCCCTGCTGCCAACACTAAAATCGGCAATACCGTAGACTCCATCCCAATCGACAGCCCTCCAATGATATTGGTGGCATGACCGGTCGACGACTGTTTGATGATGCTATTGACAGGCCTTTTGCCCATGGCGGTATAATGTTCCGTGATAATGCTCATCAAGGCGCCTACCACCAATCCGATCAACACGGCCCCAAACACCCCTGTTTTGGTAAACACGGGGGAATGGTCACGGAGCATGACCAAATCACCATCTGGAAGCATAAAATTGATCACAAAGTAAGATGCCGCGACGGTCAGTAAAATAGAAATCCAGTTGCCCTTGTTCAAGGCAGCTTGCACACTATCGGTTTCTTTGGATATTTTCACAAATAAAGTTCCTACGATCGAAAATACCACGCCAAGCCCCGCTATCATCAAAGGCAATAACACGGGCGCGATCCCTCCCATCTGATCATTGGAAACGATCTCCCTGCCGAGCACCATAGACGCCAAAATGGTCGCCACATACGAACCAAATAGGTCCGCTCCCATGCCGGCCACATCACCGACATTGTCGCCGACATTATCGGCAATGGTGGCAGGATTACGGACATCATCCTCTGGAATGCCTGCTTCCACTTTTCCCACCAAATCTGCCCCCACATCTGCTGCTTTGGTGTAAATCCCCCCTCCTACACGGGCAAACAACGCGATGGACTCGGCTCCCAATGAAAACCCGGCCAACACCTCCAATGCCCGTTCCATATCCAGGCCATTCACATCTCCACCGTTGGAAACCACATAAATATGATAAAATACAATAAACAACGAACCCATGCCCAAAACCGCCAAACCTGCTACTCCTAGCCCCATTACCGTCCCTCCTGAAAAGGACACTTTCAAGGCTTTTGCCAGTCCCGATTTGGCCGCTTGGGTAGTGCGGACATTTGCCTTGGTGGCGATATTCATTCCGATATATCCCGCAAATGCTGATAAAAATGCACCCAAAACGAAGGATGCCGCAATCACCGGACTGGAGTTTTCTACCAAGGTACCTGACCAAGCCAAAACGATTCCGGCAATGACCACAAAATAAAAGAGCACTTTCCACTCAGCCTTCAAAAATGCCATGGCTCCTCGGGCAATATGGCCTGCGAGTTCTACCATATTTTCATCGCCAGTGGGCTGCTTATTCACCCATGCTGACTTTACGGCCATAACGATAAGCCCCAAAATCCCCAGTAAGGGGACCACGTAAATCATCTGTTCCATAGTATGTATTAGCGGTTTTTTAAATGTTTTATACCTAAACAAATATATTACTATTCAACTATGAAACAACCAGCACATTCATTATGAAAACACTTCGTATGACAATTATAAATTTGGACTTGACACCCAAAATCAAAAAACATTAACAATTAATTAATCGACTATGTTTTTATTTACTAAAACCAAAACCCACACCAAGTTTTATTGAAAATCAAAGGATTGGGTATTTTTTTCCTTTTTATAGTAGCATTTGCTTGGGTGCAATTTTTTAATCCCTCTTTCCATGCTTTATATTTACCATAAGCAAAACGAGAAACCATGATGAAAGCCGTCGTAATCACTGAAGCAGGAGGACCTGATGTGCTGCAAGTACAAGCACGCGACATCCCTAATCCGGGACCTCACGAAGTCTTGATAAAAGTTGCCGCATCCGGTATCAATCGCCCCGATGTGGCCCAAAGGAAAGGGTTATACCCGGCTCCCGAAGATGCTCCAGCAGATATTCCCGGCCTAGAAGTCTCCGGAACCATCTCTGCGATAGGAAAAGACGTCAAAAACTGGGAGCTGGGCGACGAAGTCTGTGCCTTGGTGGCAGGAGGTGGTTATGGGGAATTTGTCACCGCACCGGCAGTACAGTGCCTCCCCATTCCAGAAGGTGTCTCGCTTTTGGAGGCGGCTGCGCTGCCCGAAACCTTTTTCACCGTTTGGAACAATGTTTTTGATATTGGGGGATTCCAAGCGGGCCAAACGGTACTCGTCCATGGCGGCACCAGTGGCATAGGAGTCACGGCCATCCAAATGATCAAAGCGCTGGGCGGTAAAGTCATCGTGACAGCAGGAAGCCGTGAAAAATGTACCTTCTGCCAAAATTTGGGAGCGGACCTCGCCATCCATTACAAAGACGAAGATTTCGAAGAGGTAATCAAAGCCCACCCGGACTTTAAAAAAGTAAACATCATCCTTGATATGGTCGGGGGAGATTATACCGCCAAAAACATTCGGCTGCTCCGTCCAAAAGGGAAATTGATCATGATCAATGCCATGAAAGGGCGCATGGGAGAAGTGGACCTGCTGAGAATTATGGCCAACCAATTGACATTGACAGGCTCCACCTTGCGTCCCCAGTCCATTGGATATAAAGGCCATATTGCGAAAAATCTACAAGTACACGTCTGGCCTTTCTTTCCCGAAAAGATCAAGCCTGTTATCCATAAGGTATTCCCACTACAGGAGGCCGCAAAAGCCCACCAACTCATGGAAAGCTCGGAACATATCGGCAAAATCCTCCTTCAAATCCCTGTGGAAGTTTAGCCCGTTAGGCATCCTTCGACTCCTTGCCTCCCGGATAGGCAATCGCTCAGGAGGACATCCTTCATATGATTACTTAAATAGCAGTTGTAAAAGCATCCTCTTTCGTCATGGCGAGGAGATGGGACGAAGCAATATCGCTTCCAATCTTCCCGCCCCTTAGTGGCAGCAGCGACTCAGGTTAATGGTTGAACGATCATTCCTGAAAAACATGACGAAAATCACCCCTCAGCAATATGGCTTGATCCAGATCAGGCAGTATAATCGGGAAACCAGCCGCTCCGAAGCGAATATGGCCTGATTTTTTCGTTCATATTAGCCAAGAAAGGGACAACTGTGTATATTTAGACAAGCCAATGCTGAACTCCATGAGAAAAAACGTTTCCTACTTGTTTATGGCAATGGTCACACTGGTGGCCATTGCATGTCAAGATAAAAATGATCAAAAAGGGCCACCGGCAGTCACTGCTAAGGTGATCGCGGACGTGAACATCATCGATATCAGAAGCGGCAGCATCTCCAAGAAGCATGTCGTGATCGATTCGGGAAAAATCCAACAAATCCTTCCCGCTTCCAAAGATGAAGCCGAAGTAATCGAAGAAGCAGAACTGATCAATGGCGAAGGCAAATACCTGGTTCCAGGCCTGGCTGAAATGCATGCTCATCTTCCAGCAGTCATTTGGAATGATCCCCAAATGGAAGAAACCCTTTTCCTATACCTCTCCAATGGCGTCACTACCGTCCGTGGCATGCTGGGCCATCACTTGCACCTTGAACTAAAAGAGAAAGTAACCAAAGGCGAAATGCTAAGCCCGCGGATCTATACTTCCAGTCCTTCCCTTAACGGCAATACCGTCACCAGCCCCGAGCAAGCCATCGAAAAAGTCACCGCCTACCAAAAGGATGGTTTCGACTTTCTCAAGCTCCACCCCGGTCTCAGGCTACATGTTTTTGATCAAATTGTCCAAACCGCCAAAAAGGTAAACATCCCCTTTGCCGGCCATGTATCCACCTTGGTCGGGATCAGGCATGCGCTTCAAAGCGGCTATGCCACCATTGACCATGTGGACGGTTTTTTGGAAGGATTGGTACCAGCATCCGCTCAGGTAAACCCGAACGAAAATGGCTTCTTTGGGTATGATTTCACCGAAAAGGTGGACACCACGCTGATCCCTGAACTCGTCCAACTTTCCAAGGAAAACCAAGTATGGGTGGTGCCTACCCAGAGTTTGTTTACCCGTTGGTTTTCGCCCACCCCTGCAGCGGCACTGGCCAAGGAACCTGAAATGGTATACATGGCCCCAGAAGTCATCGAAAACTGGATCAACAGCAAGAAGAACCTTACCGAAACGGCAGATTACAGTGCTGAGCGATGGGGAAAATTTATGGAAATCAGAAAAAAACTCATCCGTAGCCTTCATGAAAATGGATACGGGTTGCTCTTGGGTTCAGATGCCCCACAGGTTTTCAATGTCCCGGGCTTTTCTATCCAACATGAAATGCAAGCCATGGTAAACACCGGATTAAGCCCTTTGGAAGTCCTCCAAATGGGCACCCTCCATCCTGCCCAATACTTCAAGGAAGAGGGGAACTTTGGCGAAATAAAGGAAGGCGCCAGTGCTGACCTCATCCTTTTGGACAAAAATCCACTGGAGGATATTGCTCATATGCAGCATCCACATGGTGTGATGGTAAGGGGTACATGGATTAGCCGTGAGCAGATTGACCAGAAACTCAAAGCCATCGACGATAAGTACGATAAATTGAAGAAATGACAGCGGTAATCGTGTCTGATTTAATCCCCCCATTGCCGGCCAGGCTGATAAACCAGCTGCCCTTTTTGGATTTCCAGGGGAGATGCGATATTGTTATGATAAAGCTGCCCCGTTCCCAATCCCTGCGGGAGGTCGGTAGGATACGAAGCGGTAAGCTGGGCAATTGCATTAAGCCCTATATTGCTTTCCAAGGCAGAGGTCATCCACCAGCCTATCTGCCGGGCTTCCGCTAACCTGATCCACTCCCGTGTAGCCTTGATCCCTCCTACCAACGTAGGCTTCAAAATAATGAAAGGTGGCTTGATCGTATCCAACAAAGCTGCTTTTTCCTGCAACTCCGTCACCCCGATCAGTTCCTCATCCAAGGCTATCGGCAGAGGACTGCTTGCGCACAGACGCTGCATTTCCAGGTATTGTCCGGCCTTGATGGGTTGCTCGATACTATGGAGATCAAATGCCGCCAATCGACGTAATTTATCCATGGCTTCTGCTGGTGAAAAAGCGCCATTTGCATCCACACGAAGGGTAATCTCATCCGCTGAAAATCGCTCTCGAATGCCTGCTAAAAGCCTGCATTCCTCTTCAAAATTGATGGCGCCAATTTTCATTTTGATGCACGTAAACCCTTGGGCCAGTTTGTCCTCTATTTGCTGATGCATAAAAGCCGCATCCCCCATCCAAATAAGGCCATTAATGGGAATTTTGGCTTGGCCACTAAAAAAATCATTGTCCATGATCAGCTTTCGCCCGCCATGATGCAAATCCAGCAAAGCCGTCTCCAATGCAAAACGAACACTGGGGCAATCAGTCGCTACCATTTCTTCACAAAACGCCAGTATGCATTCCTCTGATCGGTGGATCTCCTTCTCAGACACATTCTTTACCAGTGTATCCAACAGGCTTGGAAGGTCTTTTCCCTCTTCCGGACTGAGCTTGGGCAAGGGTCCGGCCTCGCCCCATCCGACGGTTTCAGGATCATCCTGTGACCAAATCTTTATGAAGTAGGAATCCTTTGTTTTTAACACCCCTCTGGAAGTGCCTGCATCAAATTTAAAATCCAAGGTATATTTGTGCCAGCTGGCGTTAACTTTAAGGGGATTTGGCTGCTGATGGTTCATGTCTGATCGTAATGCCTTATATTTGCTGTCCGAAAAACAAAGCTAAGGGAATCAATGGTAATTACCTTTCCCCTGCCAGGAAAATCCCAACAATTAAGAGGTATGCAAATGGACACCACGGCCGAAATCAAACTTTCCGATTATCAATACGACCTTCCTGAAGACCGTATCGCCAAATTTCCTTTGGAAAAGCGGGACCAATCTAAGTTGCTGCACTATGAAAACGGAAAAATAGCGCATCACCGCTTTTATGAGCTCCCGACTTTATTGCCATCCAACACCCTAATGGTGTTTAACAACACCAAAGTCATTCCGGCACGGTTGATATTCCAAAGGGATTCCGGAGCCAAGATAGAGGTTTTTCTCCTGCAGCCCACAGCACCCAGCACGCTCATCAACGAAACCATGATGCACACCGGTACCGTTACTTGGCAGGCTATGATCGGCAATTTGAAGAAATGGAAAGACGGAGAAGTCCTGCAAGGTAAAGTGATGGCCAACGGTACAGCACTGACCATACGTGCAACGCTTGAAAACCGCGAAGAAAGACGGGTAAAGATAGACTGGGATGATGACCACCTGACCTTTGCGGCAGTAGTAGAGGCCGTAGGCGAAGTACCGCTTCCGCCCTACCTTAATCGGAAAGCCACCAATGAAGATAAGCCCCGCTACCAGACGGTATACTCCCAAAAAGAAGGTGCCGTGGCAGCTCCCACTGCTGGCTTACACTTCACTGATGAAATCCTCAAAAAACTTTCAGATACCGGCATCCAGACCGACTACCTTACCCTCCATGTCGGTGCGGGCACTTTCCAGCCCATCAAAGCCGAAATAGTAACCCATCACCCCATGCACAGCGAGCAGGTGGTGGTCACCAAAGAAAATATCAGGCACTTTCTAGCGCACGACGGTAACATCGTGGCCGTTGGCACCACTTCAATGCGTTCATTGGAAAGTATTTATTGGTATGGTGTGAAACTACTAAACGGTGACAGCAAAGAATTCCAAATCCAAAAACTTTACCCCTATCAGAAACAGCTAAAAAAGGCTACTCTAAAAGAGAGTTTACAGGCTATTTTAGATTACATGAATGCAGAAAACCTCCATGAAATCACTGGCAGCACAGAAATCTTTATCATGCCAGGCTATGAATTCAGGGTCTGTAACGGCTTGCTCACCAATTTTCACCAACCCGCCTCCACGCTGATACTCTTAGTAGCAGCATTTACCAAAGGTCGGTGGCAAAACATTTACCATGAAGCCCTCAGCCACGATTACAGGTTTCTAAGCTATGGAGATAGTAGTTTATTGTGGCACCATAAAAAGGCCTAAGCCCCGGCACCCAACTTGTTTATTCCATGAATGAGTTTTTGGTAATACGTACGGCCTACCGGTACCCGTTCTTGCTCAATGGTCACTTCCTTGGGCGAAATGGTCGTGATCCTGTCGAGCCTTACGAGATAGGATTTATGAATCCTCACAAATTCCTCTTCCGGTAATATGGCTTCAAATTCCTTGAGTATGTTGCGCAGTGAATACACTTTGTCCTTCGTGACCAAAGTGGTATAATTCCCATCCCCTTTCAGCCAAAGGACATTTTTGAACTTCACACGCCGAAGACAGCCCTTGTCCCTTACAAACAAGGCATCTTTTATCAACAGCTCGTCATGTTCAGAGTGGTGGTTCTCTAGGTTTGAGTTTTTTTTATTCATTGCAGTCCCGTGATGATAGATTACTTCTCCCATAGTTTTTCTTTTTTTTGGAGAGTTATTATTAAAAACTTAAATCAATTAACACTAATTGTATTTATGATGACTTTATAATTAAGACCCTGACCAACTTCAAAATACCGGTTTTGATTACCTTATTTTTCTTCAGAAATCAGTAACAAAAATGAAATGACCAGTTGATTTTGCGGGCTTCTCAATTATTTATCTGCATAAATATAAACATAATATACATATTTATGTATTCAAAAGTCATTTTTTTTAATAATAATTAAAAAATAATAGCCTGGCATTAGGAAAATCCCCCCAATACCAGGCTATTTTATTACCGAGTTGATGCTGAATATCAGGTCTCAGGCTGATATTGCTCTTCGAGCTCTCTCAGTTTTTTACGGCCATAGGCAATTTTGGTAATCACCACATAAAGAACGGGCACCACAAAAATCGCCAAGAAGGTTGCGGCAAGCATCCCACCGATCACCGTCCAGCCAATGGTTTGTCTGGCTACAGCACCAGCGCCATTGGAAAGTGCCAATGGAACCACTCCAAGGATAAAGGCAAGGGAAGTCATCACAATCGGCCTCAACCGCAGCTTTACCGCCTCGATCGTCGCGGCAAGTAATGGCATCCCGGCATCCACCCGCTCTTTGGCGAATTCCACGATCAAAATGGCATTCTTCGCAGCTAACCCGATCAGGGTCACCAAACCGATCTGTGCGTACACGTTATTATCGAGTTTTGGCAAAAACGTCAAGGCGAGGATTGCTCCAAAAGCTCCCAATGGCAAGGCCAATAGAACCGAAAACGGAACCGACCAGCTTTCATAAAGTGCTGCCAATAATAATGACACCAAGATAATCGCCAAGGCAAAGATCAAAATGGTGGTATTCCCAGAAGCCAGCTCTTCCCTACTCAGGCCGGAGAAATCATATCCGTAACCTGCCGGAAGCACCTCTGCGGCCACTTCTTCCAATGCAGCCAAGGCCTGTCCACTACTGTAACCCTCTGCTGCATTACCATTGATTTCGGTAGATCGGAACAAGTTATAGTGATTGATCACCGGAGCATTTTCGACTATTTCATAATCTACTACTGCCCCCAATGGCACCGACTTTCCTTCCCTGTTCATCACATAATATTGATCCAGGTCTTTAATATCCATACGGTAAGCGGTGTCTGCTTGGGCCACGACACGGAAATTACGGCCATAGCGGGTGAAATCATTGACATAAGCACTTCCCATATACGTGGACATGGTAGAGAACACATCAGAAATCGCTACCCCTAACTTTTTGGCTTTCTCTCGATCCACGGTCACATGATACCCGGGTGTCTTGGCGGTAAAGAAACTGTAGGCCATGGCTATTTCGGGGCGTTGGTTGGCTGCGCCCAAAAACTGGCCGACCACCTGCTCAAATTCTTTGATATCACCACCTGAACGTTGCTCGAGCATAAAGCTAAAACCACCGGTCTGGCCTAAACCCGGAATAGCCGGCGGTGGCACGACGATGATATTGGCTTCCTTGATGGCTGCAAATTTTTGGTTCAGCTGCCCAATCAACCCAAAGAGCTGCTTGGAAGGATCCTGACGCTCGTCCCATGGGTCCATCTGAACGAAGAACGTACCACTGTTTGATTTAAAAGAGAAATTGATGGCATTAAGCCCTCCAATCCCTGTCACATTTCGGATCCCATCTGTAGTGGTGATCATCTCCACCATCTCATCCATGATCGCTCGTGTCCTACTCGTGGAAGAACTTTCCGGCAGCTCCAAAGAAATGAAGAGCCTTCCCTCATCTTCTGTCGGCAAGAAACCTGTCGGTTTGACCTGGAAGAGTCCTACCGTCCCCGCATAGATACAGACAAGGATAATGAGCACCAATGGCGTAGCTTTAATACTTTTCTTCACCCCATTGCCATAGGAGCTGGTCACCCGCTCAAACCAGGTGTTAAACTTGTAGAAGAATTTATTTATTCCTTTGGAATCCTTTTTCACTTCCATAGGCTTCAGCAACAAACTACACAAGGCAGGTGTCAACGTCAAGGCCACAAAGGCAGAAATCAATACGGAAATCGCAATGGTAATCGCAAACTGCTGGTACATCCGGCCCACAATTCCTGGGATAAACCCTACCGGGATAAATACAGCCGCCAAGATCAAGGCAATGGCGATTACCGGCGCAGTGATGTCCTTCATGGCCAATAAAGTCGCCTCCTTCGCAGAAACCCGCTTGGAATCAATATAATGCTGCGCTGCTTCTACCACCACAATGGCATCATCCACCACAATACCGATCGCCAGTACAAACCCAAACATGGTCAGGGTATTGATGGTAAAACCTAGCGGAATAAAGAATATAAAAGTCCCTACTATCGACACTGGAATCGCCAAAATAGGAATCAAGGTCGCTCTCCAACTCTGCAAGAAGAGGAATACCACTATGATCACCAAGATCAAGGCCTCCACCAAGGTATGCAGCACTTCATCGATGGATACCTGCACCACGGACACAGATTCAAAAGGAACCACGTAATCCATATCTGCCGGGAAGGTGGCTTTCATTTCATCCAAGGCATTATAAATCCCCTCAGCGGTGTCGATGGCATTACTTCCCGGTGCTTGATACACCAACAAAATCGCAGCAGGTTCACCATTTACAGTAGAAAACCTTCCATAATCAAATTCTCCAAATTCAATACGCGCAACATCTTTCAAGTACACCAGGCTCCCCGAAGTAGGATCAGTCCGGACGATAATGTCTTCAAACTCCTCTTTCCGTTCCAACTTGCCGTTTACTGTAATGGGATATTCAAATGTCTGCGAGGCCAACTGAGGCATGCCTCCGACGGTACCGGCAGCCACCTGAAGATTTTGCTCCTGGATGGCAGCAGTTACTTCACTGGTAGAGATATTGTATTGCGCCAGCTTATCCGGCTTCAGCCAAACCCGCATACTGAAATCCTGGCCTATGGCATTGATATCCCCTACACCTGGTACCCGTAATAAGGCATCTTTCACGAAGATATTGGTATAATTGGACAAGAACTTGGTATCATGGGTACCTTTCGGTGAATACAAACTGATCACCATCATGATACTTGGATTCCGTTTACGCACGGTCACCCCAAGCCGTTTTACCGCTTCCGGCAGCCGTGGTTCCGCAATACTCACCCTGTTTTGCACATCCAACGTGGCAATGTCAATATCTGTCCCCACATCGAAGGTGACGTTCATGTTCATTTGCCCCGTACTGGTATTGGTACTGCTGATATAAGCCATACCCGGGGTCCCGTTTACTTGTGTCTCGATCGGTGTCGCGACGGTTTGCTCTACCGTTTTGGCATCAGCACCCGTATAGTTGGCAGATACTGATACTACAGGAGGCGTAATATCTGGATATTGTGTCACCGGTAGGTTGACAATGGAGATGGCTCCAACCAATAAAATCACTATGGAGATCACCATCGCCGTCACCGGTCTTTTGATAAAAACTTCGGATATCATAAAATTATCTTACTTTGGCGTTTTAAAAGGATTGTTTTCACTTAGGCATCTATCTGTACCTTAGCGCCTTCTCGTAGTTTCTGAATACCTTCCACTACTATTTTTTGACCAGGCTTAAGCCCTTCTCTCACCACAATCTCTGCCCCTACCTTAGTGCCGAGCTGGACATTTTGCTGGTGTACTACACTGTCATCACCGACTACATAGACAAAATACTCGCCCATCTGCTCTGTCACGGCCTTAAAAGGTATGGCTATTTGGTCGCCGATATCTTGATTCAACACCCGCAGGTTTAAGGTCATCCCGGGAATCAATTCGCGGTCGGGATTTGGAAATTCTACCCGCATGTTGATCGTACCGGACTGTCTGCCCACTGCACGGTCAATAGTGGTCAATTCTCCATGATGTCTGTATACATCATTTTCCCCAAACTGAATGGTAAAGGTAGAATCAGGTAGGCTTTCATTTTTCATCATCTTGCTGAACCTTCTGACGTCCCGCTCATTGACCACAAAGTCCACCAATACCGGATCATTGGAAGAAAGGGTGTTCAAAAGGCTTTGGCCAGCAGAAACCTGGGCGCCTAACCTTACCTGTGAAATCCCTACGGTACCGGAAAAAGGAGCAGTGATCACCGAATAATTGTAATCGGTCAAGGTACTTCTTACCTGCGCCTCGGCTGAGGACACTTGAGATTCAGCTGTCAGGATATCAGCTTTTGCATAGTCCAATTGCTGCTTGGCGATGGCCTCTTGCTTGTCCAGCGCCTCGTATCGAGCCAAATCTTTCTTTACTCGCTCTAAATTGGCCTTGGCACTTTTTAAGGTAGCCTGCGCTTGCTCATAGGCCGCTTGGTACTTGCTCCTGTCTATTTCATAAAGCTTTTGGCCCTTGGCCACTTCCTGACCATCTTCCACAAAAATCTTGTTAATATACCCACTCACTTGTGGCCTGATCTCAATCTCATTTAAGGGCACCACCGTACCCGGATAGAGGTCCAGTCCTGTCACATGTTTGCTGGTCACCGATGTAGCGTGTACGGAGATCACTTGCTGGCCTTGACCTGCTTGCGTATTTGCTTCAGAGCCACAAGAACTCACCACGCCTGCGACTCCCACAACGAAAATTATCCACAAAAACTTTTTCATTTCCCGATTGATTATATGCTGTTTAGTTGATTTCTATATTTCCCAATGCTCTGTCCAGATCGATCTTACTGGACATTAAATTGTACATGGCATTGAAGTGGCTCAATTGTGCCGTCCTCAATTCTGTCTCTGCTACGATCAGATCGACATAAGCCTTGATCCCTTCATCGTACTGCAGCTTGATGATATTGTACACTTCCTCAGCCAATTGCATGTTTTCCTTGATGGTCTTCCACTCGTAAAGGTCACTTTTGTAATTGGCTAGGGCTGTTTTATATTCCGTGTTTATCTGCTTCTGCAGGTTTTGTTTCTCTACTGAAACTTTTTCCTGCTGCAGTTCCGCGATCTTGATATCCTGATGCCGCTTCCCGCCTTGGAAAATGGGCAGGGAAAGGGTTAGCCCCAAGCCCGATGTAGGATAGCTTCTGTCGTACAACTGCGAGAAAGCATTGTTAAAGTACAGCCAGTTATAATTGTAATTGGCCGTAAGCGTAGGCAAGTATGCCCATTTTTGGTACCCTGTATTCAATTGTGCCAACTGCTCTTCGGTCTGGATTTGCTGGAATTCTATCCTGTTTTCTGGAAGCATCACCTGGGAGGTATCCGTCAGGGCTTTCTCTTCCATTGCTTCTACATTATAGTCCAATGCCAATGAAGCATCGACTGGATATCCCATCAACTGCTTCAGGTAAGCTAATTTGGCGTCCACACTCTCATCTGCCCTTCTCTTATTGCTACGGGTATTGGAAAGCGTAATGGCCGCACGCTGGTAATCTGTCTTGTCCACTAATCCGGATTCATAGCGGCTCTTGGCGTCACTGTATTGCTTCTGGAGACGAACCAGGTTTTCATCGATGATTTTGAGCTGTTCATAGGTCAACAGCACATCATAAAACGCCTTGCTCACGTCCACGACAGTAGCAATCTCCACATTGGTTTTGTTTTGGTCCCATTGCTGCTTGATGTATTTGGATGTCCTTCCGGCAAATATCTGCTCCCTGTTGATCAGGTTTTGGTCTACCTGTAGGGAAATTGATGAATTATAATTCTGACCAAACGTAATCAATTGATCACCGATGATCTGCTGCTGTAACTTGATGTTTTTGGTCCCAGCGGCAGAGGCTGAAATTTGGGGAAACCATCCCGACAAGCTGGATTTGATTTCCCGGTCTCCAATCCGCTCATCCAAAAAAGCCTGCTGCATGGCAGGTCCATTATCCAAAGCATATTGAATACACTGATCCAGTGTCAGCTCTAGCTGACCTGGGTCGCCCGTAGCCTCCTGTCCATACAGCAAACCGGGCAAAAATAAGTACCCCGTCATAAGCCATAAGAGTACACGATTTCTCATTTTCATAAAACTGTTGATTGAAAACACTTAATTATACACCTATTTAATATTGAACTTCTCCTAAGCCTGTCGAAAGTTTCTTTTGGGTTTATTTCAGGAGGAATGGCTTCTTTGGGCTAGGTTTGTTGCTTAATTCCATCCCATACGATCTCTGCAATTTCACCAAGGTTGATATCGTCCAAATTCATTTTTTTATGGTGATGGAGTTCTACTTTAACCGAGCTGACAATGCTTCCATGGACCATAATGGCCAATATTTGAGGTCGCGCCCCTGTTCTCAGTGCCCCGCTCTCTAATCCACTTTCAAAAAACTTCTGCATCCAACTATACCATGGATTATCCTTGACCTGCATCTGATCCGTAAAGTAAGGGGAGTTGTAAAACTGCTCCAAAAACCGCTGGATAGCGGCTTCCTTAAAGTAAAAACGCTTCATGGTATGCCAAAACTGCATAAAGCGTGTTTTGAAATCCAAACTGGCGTCATCAGCCTCTGTCGCGACATTCACCAACTTTCCCACTACATAATGATAGAGCTCCATGATCAAATCATCCTTGTTTTTGAAGTGATGATAAATGGTTCCTGCAGCGACATTGGAATTTTTGGCCACCATGCTCATCGGACATCCATGAAACCCATGGTCCTTGATCAATTCCAGCGTGGCCTCAAGTATACTTTCCCTTTTATTCATTTGTCTTTATCCATAAAACCGAATGAACATTCAATCGATTTTGAAACAGTTTAGTTCCCTAGGATATGTTTTTTTTATTTTATTTGCTTGGGCTACTTTCTATCAGATAAAATCACCTGTCCCACTGCCCAGTTTCACCTTGGGATATTATACTTGAGGAGTTCAATAATTCCACAACACTACCTCCTTGACAAAATATAACAGCTTACTGCTTTGGATATCATTAACCATCGATAGAAGACTAAAGTTCTTTCGGTCTAAACAAATGTTTAAATTGGTGATGTACGGTAGCTAACTAGGATAAAACACATCATATCATGGATAAAAGTGCAGGTGATCATCCGCTCCTCCTGAATTCACTTTGGCTAATGACTGATCAGTACTGAATGAGCAAAAGTTAACCAATTATCTCCTTACCTGCCCTGGCTATTCGGCATCCTAAAAAAAATTCCTACCACCTCCATCATTTTTTTACATACTGCCTTATCACGGAACCAAACCTTGGGGAAAGATTCTACAAACTGAGAAATACATCAACCCCATTTTCATGATATTTGCATGCTTTTACCTAATAAAAAAACGAAAACCAGGAACAAAAGGGACAAGAAGAGTATTTTGGGAAAGAAAAGCTGTTAGTGGTAATTGGTCAAACGCATCAAAAAATCAGTCAAGTGTGATCATACCTGATTCAAAATTTGTATAGTCAATGCACTTGATCATCTTGATTAGGGTATCTGCAAATTCTTGTTTGCATAAAAATATCCCAAAATTAAAGGTTTCATGCTGAATAGGATGAATCCTTCGTTCGTCAAATAAGCGGGACAAGTCTGTTTTACATTTTGCCCTAACCAACAAATGATCACCATTCGATGGACTATTTACTACAGACAAAAAACCGTTTGTCGAGGTTATTAGCATATTTGGCTTTTATTTAATGAAACTTAAATTAAAACAACGTTTTAATAGTTAGTTAGCAAACACTAGTCCAATTATTAATAGACCTAGCATTTTAGACACCTACCGCAAAACATTCAATAAACAAGGGCATTCCTCACTAAATTTTAAGAAAAACCCGCCATTTATTAAAAATCAGTTAATGAATTAAATGTAATCACAGAAATCTAAAAACGCAACAAAAAACATCTCCATAATCAACTTTTTATCAATTACTTAACACAAATTATCATGCCTAAATGGAGCACTTAAATTTTTTTGTGGAATAAAAAATACCCTTTTTGGGGTATTTTTCATCAAATTTATTTTGTTGTTCGTACACACTTTTACTCACTAAAACAATGGGTTTTTTCTCCTTTTTGACATTTATCCAAGTCAAACAGGAATCAGGAAAACCGAAATGCAGGATCAGGCCATATTTCCAGTAAGCCATGGATGGACCAGATAGGTGCACAAGCCTTGGCGAATCTATACGCATAGCAATGATAAATTCCTTTCGATGCAGAATTAAGGCATCCACTTGGTGCCTTGGTGCCTTTGTAGCGCTATTAGTGACAGGTGGTTTTACAGATCAAGGCGGTGTTTACCGAAGTGCTGAGCTAGCCATTCAGCCTTTGATTTCAGAATGGGGTTCCAAAACAGCTTATCCCAAGGCTTGGAAAGGAGTCCTCTTCATAGCAACGGGCATGGGCATCGTAAACATCAACCTCATTTTAAGCCACTGATAAAAGGGATGAACACAGATTAGCAATGCCTTAGGACCACATCTGTGAATATAAGCGTTCATCCGTGGGCAAGTAGCAACCAAAGATGGCAAGCGTAGGTATAATGGATCAAGCAATATTTCTGGGGGGATGATTTTCGACATGGTCTTATAAAAGAAAATTTCACACCGCTAATACGATGCTTTTCTCCATCCGCTCGAATGGGTTTTAGCGGGAAGTGGTGGAGAATAGGGCGGGCAATGCGGCTAAAACGGAAAACGTTGAATGGGCTAATTTACCATGGGCTTCACCCATGGCTATGAATGTGCCGCCCCTTTGGGGCTAACTTTCGAGATTACATCATACACCATACCACGGATTTGCAACGCCTTAAGCATCCTATCTGTGTTTATCAGCGTTCATCCGTGGCCAAATAGTAACCAAAGATGGCAAGCGTAGGTATAATGGATCAAGCAATATTTCTGGGGGGATGATTTTCGACATGGTCTTATAAAAGAAAATTTCATGCCGTTAAAACGGTGGTTTTCCTCCATCCGCTCGAATGGGTTTTAGCGGGAAGTGGTGGAGAATAGGGCGGTCAATGTGGCTAAAACGGAAAACGTTGGTTGGGCTAATTTACCATGGGCTTCACCCATGGCTATGAATGTGCCGCCCCTTTGGGGCTAACTTTCGAGGTTACATCATACACCATACCACGGATTTGCAACGCCTTAAGCATCCTATCTGTGTTTATCAGCGTTCATCCGTGGCCAAGTAGCAACCAAAGGAGGCGAAGATCATATTTACCCATCGAAATAGGATAGCACCATCTTTTATGCTTGATCCTTATTTGTAACGGCATCGCTTAGATAAAAAGTAAAAAGGTCCAGAAAAAATCCCTGAACCTTTTTTTTCACCAAGTTTGACATATTAAAAAATCAACGAAAAGAATCTTTGAGTGCCCTCAATATTTTTAAAATGGTTTTATCCTTTATCTTTTTTTCCAAATATCCATGATCCATATGATCAATGTTTACCATATTTATCAGGATATTCCATAACGTCATTTCTCCTAGTTGATCACAAGTGGCCACATTTTTCTCGATCATTTCCCTTCCCCACGCTTCCTTTACTGCCAATCGTTTTTCTTTCAACATCCTTTTGATCTCACATGCCATGTCATAGAAATCATAATAATGATAGGCCGCGGCAGGCGTCAGCTCTTTGCCGATAATCGTTTCTACCCTGTTAAATTCCCTTTCCATTAAGGGAATATAATCCAACACAGCTGTTGGCTTTCGGCAGACATCTAGTCCGGCTATCAATTCGCCACCGGAAAAATCTTGATTCAGCTTCATAACCATACCTTATCATAGTGAAATGAAACAAAAACAACCTAGGTCAAGAGTATTTAAAAACTATCCTTACTCTGCTCCTTTATGTTGATACTAAGATGATTATTATTTTTTTAACAAACAACAAATTACCGTTTTTTATATAAAAAAATGCTTTTTAAATAATGTTTTAGATATTTCATATAATTTCTTATATAAATACAAAGTTTCCCATGTCCCTATGTTTTGTAGCCAATTTTAAAACTAACATACATAACATATAGCTTGGTTAGTGAATAAAAAAAATCTTTCCCGGGCACTTTCTTTCCACATAAAACTGAAAGAAACTTTCGCATTTAGTATATTCATCGCTGAAAAAAACAGCTAAAAAAACCTATGGATTATCAACCTTCCAAAAACCGATATGATCACATGACCTATCGCAGATGCGGTAAAAGCGGCCTAAAGCTGCCCGCCCTGTCGCTTGGTCTTTGGCATAACTTTGGCCATGTAGATGTACTTGAAAATTCCAGAAAAATACTCCAAGCCGCATTCGATGCTGGCATCACCCATTTTGACTTGGCCAATAACTACGGGCCGCCTCCCGGAAGTGCTGAGGAGAATTTTGGCAAAATCCTCCAAAGTGACTTTCAGGGCTACCGGGACCAACTGGTAATTTCCACCAAGGCAGGATATTATATGTGGGAAGGCCCTTATGGAGAATGGGGCTCCAAAAAGTATTTGGTTTCCAGTCTTGACCAAAGTTTACAGCGGATGAAGCTGGACTACGTGGATATATTCTATCACCACCGCCCTGATCCCGACACGCCATTGGAAGAAACCATGGCCGCCCTAGACCTGATCGTTCGCCAAGGAAAGGCACTTTATGTCGGAATCTCCAATTATCAAGCGGAAGATGCGGCCAAGGCCATTGGCATTTTAAAAGAACTGGGCACCCCTTGCCTGATCCACCAGCCAAAATATTCCATGTTTGAAAGATGGGTAGAAGGTGGACTGCTCGATGTCCTGGGAGATGAAGGCGTGGGTTGCATTCCCTTTTCCCCACTCGCACAAGGCTTGCTGACGGACAAATACCTCAAAGGCATTCCTGAGGATTCCCGCGCTGCCAAATCCCACGGTTTCCTCCAAAAGTCCGCCATCACGGAAGATACCCTTTCCAAAATCAACCAACTCAACGAACTTGCCCGAAGCCGTGGACAGAGCCTTGCCCAAATGGCACTTTCATGGCTCCTAAAAGATGTCCGCATCACTTCCGTTTTGATCGGGGTCAGTAAAACCTCCCAACTGGAAGATTCCTTAAAATGCCTCGACAACTGCTCCTTTTCCGATGAGGAACTGGCGAATATCGAGCAGATATTGAAGTAATCCCTTCTGCTGTTCCTGAATAAAATCAGGAACAGCTCCTTTTTCCCTAGTTACCTGCCATATACATCACTTTTTTATGGCTCCATGGCCACCATTGCCCCAATCAAATAGGCCATGGGAGCATTCCAGTTGATGGTAATTTCATTGCTGGCATAACTGCAGACGTGGTCCACATAAGACTCATCAAAAACTCCCGAAGGATAGTTACATCCGTCTTGCTGTCCTGGGTTTGGCCCACCCACCAAAAGGCCTGGAATCGGCTCCTTGACACCATCTGCCTCAGATATCCTATGGTGAGGATGCATGGGGGATTGTGCACCAAATCCCGTGACGAAACAATATCCAGTGGCATTTCTTCCCAGCAAATAATCTAAATTAGCCTTGGCAGCCGATAAGTGAGCAGACTGTCCTTTCAGCTTATACAGTTGGATCAGTGCAACGCCCTGATTGGCGGCCACCGCATTACTTCCCCAGACAAAATCCTTAGGATCCTTTCCCATGACCGAGTGGAAAGCAGTCCCCTCCATTTGCGTAAGCCATTCGTCACCGACGGCCTCCAACGTACCAGTCAATGCCGTTACCAAAGGTGCGAGGGAAGTCTTTTTATCTGCGTGTCGTAACAACGAATAATATCCCAACCAAGCCACATTGCTCCAGCTGGGGACCGTGAAAGAAATGGCCGAAGCATCAGGTAGTTTTTCCAAATACCGCTCCTCCCCCGTGTTCAAATAGAGCTCACAGGCAGCCCAGATCCATTCGTCCTGCAATTGACTGTCACCATAAGCCCCCGTGGTAATATCAGGATCATGTTGTTCATTCATCTTCTCCTGCTCGTACAGCTGGTGAGGGTTGGCCATTGCCCACGTCCACGCGGCCTCTGCCTGCGCCTGCCACTCTTTGCTACGCTTTTCCAGTACTGGAAAATCTTTCATGACACGGGCCGCCTGTGCCATTACGGCAGCGAAATCCAAGGCAGCGGCCGTTGATTTCTGGACGACATAGCGTTTGGCTGTGGCCTTTTCGGGCATGACCATTCCTGCAAACTTCGCCGTGGTCAACTTATGGTAAACCCCACCATCTTCGGGATCTTGCATCTCTGCCATCCAGTCCAAATTCCAAAGGATTTCATCCAAAAGGTCTGGCAAGGCGTTGGAGCTTTCGGGAATGTCCCAGCTACTTTTTGAAAAATAATCGGGAAAATCTTCATAAAGCGACAACATTGTCCCCATCGATATGCCGCTGTTGACGATGTACTTGTTATAGTCGCCTGCATCATACCAGCCTTTTGGAGCAGCAATCACCGTTTCTGCTGGCCTGGTGGGGCTCGCTGCTGAAGCATGCACATATACCTGATCATCGGGGTGACCTGCTGCTCGCGCCCACTTCCCTGCAACTGCCGAATCCAACGCTGTGGATGCACGCTGGAAATAAAAACCTTTTAAAACAGCGGAAAGAAGCCCATCATAAGGAGACTCACTGATCATGATGGGATGAGAACTTCCTACGCCATCGATTTGGATGTGGTACATTCCAGGTGCCGTAACACTGCTGAAATCAGCTTTCCAAGTTTCTCTTTCCGGAACGGTAGATGAAGTGACTTTCACGAGATTCCCTTCGAAGACCGGGTTGCCTGTTTCCTTGGATACCACATGAAAAGCATCACTTTCCGCTTTTTTCATCACAATGGCCACTTTTTCACTGGCAGGATAATGGCCAATTTGGTTTAAGCGAATCACTGGCGTCGGCTCGTCAGATGGTCCGTTATTTTTACATGCTACCAACAAAAGTGTCATCACGAAACACCATTGAAATACGTTTTGTGGGGTTATCATAGGTTATATGGGTTAATGTTCTTTTCTTCGAAATCTCAGCAATGGCTGGTCATGCACCCCTACCCACAACTCATTCTCCAGCTGCAAGGCGCTACGGACATCTCCTTGAATCTGAAATCCACTGGTGTTTTGGTCGACATATTGAAAATGGCCCGTCTTGTCCATTTCCAAGAGCACACCATGATTGGCATCGGTGTCACCCAGTTTTATGCGGGTTTGGTGAATATTTCCTCCTAGCCAAAGCTGTTTTCCTTCCGCCACTGAAAGCGCTACTACACTATAAACAGGTGAAAACTGGGCTTGAATCGGTAATTCCAATAATTTAAACCGCCCGGTTTCCGTCTGGGTAAATAAGGTGGTTTCCAATGTCGTCGCCTGATAGTTTTGCGCACCTTCCAATTCTTCCGATGAAAAGATATCGGTAATTTTGGCTTCTGCATAACTGGCATAATCATCGAATGCTGTTCGCTTATTACTGATTTGCTCAAACAGCTCATCCCTGGTAACGTAGGGATAGGATTCTCCTTGGATAAAAAAGGACAAGATCGGATCCACTGCCCCATTACCATCGAAATCCTTAAAAAGCAATGCTGCAGGCTCCTTCCTGCTCGCTTTGATCTGGGAATTCAGTCCTAAGTTTCCGGCCAACAGTTCGAGGCTGCCATCACCATCCAAGTCCTCTAACAACAACGTATTCCATAGGCCAACATAATCCTGATCAAAATAATCGTCTGTCACTTTTTTCACGGTTCCATCCACCACATCAAACACTTCAATTCCCATCCAACGGCCCACTACCACCAATTCCCCAGTCCCATCATGGTCCAAGTCAGCGACCTTGGCATCGGTCACCAAATGCAGTGACGAAAAAGCATCCTTCAGCCCATCTGGTGCCAATCTAAACTTCCCTGTCCCATCGTTTTGGAGCAACTTGGAAGGATACGACTCTGGAAATCTCCCCGGAACTACCGTTCCACCGATAAAAATGTCGGGAAATCCATCTTGATTATAATCCCACTCCACTACTGTACCGGTATTCTCTTTGATCTGTGGCAAAGCATCGGGGACAAAAGTAAAATGCCCCTTTCCGTTATTCATATAAAGTCGGTCGGTCAATAAGGCGGCATCCGGCACCAAATCATGGTAACCGCCACTGGCTACATACAGATCCAGGTCGCCATCACCATCCACATCCATCATCACCGCTGCCACATCCACTGCATCTTTTCCCTTCTCAAAGTCCGCTTGGGGCACGCTTTCGAATTCATCTGTTCCCGTAGAAAGGAACACACTGGCAGCCTGTCCTTTTCCACCACCAAAAAACACGTCCGGCCGTCCATCCTGATTGACATCTCCCTTGGCCATTGGTGGCCCTAAAGTACTCTGTGGATTGATCAGCAGCGGCTGTCTTTTAAAATCATTGAACTGCTTATCATCATGAACGACCATAGCGGAGCCTTCCACGGGTTCCCAAAGGGGCATTCGCCTTTGGGTGGTGGTGTTGACGGCTTTGGCATCCTCCTGGGCAAAAGTCAGTCGCTGGTTGGATGCTACCGCTGTTAACGTTTGTTCCGTCCCATCCCGCCAGACCACTTTCACCGAATCGATCTTCTCCCCGGCCAATCCAAAATTCAACACTGGACTTACACTGGATTGGTATCCGCGGAATGGCATCTGTTCAAGCAGCTGCTGCTGAGCGCCTTGGTATACCCAAACCTTGGCACCAATACCATGCGTGTTGGCTCCTTTTCCGGCAAGGGCCACCTGCAGCCAATGATGTGCCGAACGGGTATTTCGCTTATTTTCATAGATAAAAGCCTCTAAGTTGACGTTGTTGATGACCAAGTCCAGGTCGCCGTCATTGTCGAGGTCACCATAGGCTGCCCCATTGCTGTTGGAAAAGTGGTCGATCCCCCAAGACGCTCCCTGATCTGTAAACTGCAGGTTCCCTTTATTTTGGAACACATAATTTTTTACTTTTGATGAGGGCATTTCCTTGATCAACGCCAAAACACTCTCCTTGGACATTGCCCCCACATTAAAAATAGAACTGCGGTATTTGATAAAGTCCAAATTGGTAAAATCCCGCAAAAAACCGTTTGCCACGAAGAGGTCTTTCCATCCATCCTGGTCAAAATCTGCCCACAAAGGAGCCCAGCTCCAGTCGGTATTGGAAATGCCCGCCAGCTGCCCGATCTCACTGAACGTCCCGTCGCCATTGTTCAGTTGCAGCATATTGCGCATATATTGATGGTGAAGGCCTACTTCATGAAAGAGGTTAAAATGCTCATAATTATCCTGGGAAGACAATAGTTTTTGCCGTTTGTTTTGCTCCGGAAGCATGTCCAAGCTGACAAAGTCCATCCATCCGTCATTATTCACATCGGCGGCATCACTGCCCATGCTGTACAAACTGGTATGGCCCATCCGTTGGTTTAACTCATCCGTATAAGTATGGTTATCCTGCTGGATATACAGGTAATCGGCTGCCGAATAATCATTGCCTAGAAAAACATCCGGTCGCTGGTCGGCATTGAAATCCGATATACTCAGGCCCAGTCCGTAAGAAAGAGGACTTTCATCCCAGCCTACTGAGGCAGTAATGTCCACAAATTCTCCTCCCCTGTTTTCCATCAACTTGGTACTCGAGTTTTTGTCCTTTTGGGACAGGATATACTCGAAGGACATGGCATCCAAGTTCCGAAAAAGATCCGCGTTGTGGTTGAGCAACACGGCATCCAGGTCTCCATCCCCTTCATAATCATAAAAAGCCGCCGAAGTGGTAAAGGCAGGATCATCCAAGCCATATGCTGCGGCTTCTTCCTTAAAATATGGAATCCCCTCTTGATCGACTCCCTGGTTGACAAAAAGCTGGTTACGTCTGCTCTCCTCGGGAAGTTCACCACTGTAACAAACGTAAATATCCAACCACCCGTCACCATTAATATCTACCATGGACACACCTGTGGCCCAAGACCGTGGTCTGCCGGCGACATTTGCCGCTAAGGTGATATCTTTAAATTGCATTTTCCCTTTGTTAAGGTAAAGCTTATTGTCTACCATATTTCCGGAAAAGTAGAGATCAGCTAAACCATCGTTATTGACATCACCTAAAGCGACTCCGCCGCCGTTGTAAAAATATTGGTACTTGAATACATTCGCTTCCGGAGTTTCGGTGATGGTATTCTGAAACGCTACACCGCTCTGGGCTGGAGGCAGCAAGGCAAAAAGTGGATCTGCTGCCGGGCTTTTTACTGCTTCATCCTGCTTTCCACAAGAAAACATGGCCGCCGCCAATGATAAAAAAAATAAGATGTTTATGGTTATTTTACTCATTTTGGGTGTTTTGTTTTTGATTATGCCTTACATATCAGCAGGATAATTTCTCACAGATTTCCCAGATAACCACACATAAATGCTAAAATAATATGGATGTCAGGCCGAGCGCTTGCCTATCCGGTAATCTAGGAGTCGAGGCCATGCGACAACCTTCGACTCTATCTGGCGAATATACAGGTCCACTCAGGATGACGATCAGACTAACCTTCCCTTAACTTAAGAGCATTACTATCCCCCAAGCCAGAATTTGCAATACTGTTTGACAGCAGTGTACTGAGGCCGAAAATCAGCACAACCAAGGTTCCTGAGCGCAGCCAAACGTTTACTGAGCGTAGCCGAAGTAAAACTCGAAGCGGCAATTTACCGCTTCGAGAGTCAAAACCATAATCCAACTTTTGTTCAAATATTTTTATTCTTCTGCCCTTACCACGCGCACATTGTCAATGCCCATGACCACGGGGATACTTTCAGAGGAATTGGTATTTTGCACCACCAGTCTAAGCTGCTTGGTACCATCTCCACTTCCTGCCAGAAAATCTCCATAAGTACTAAGCCTAACATTACCGCTCGTGAGCTGGCTAATATTCACAGAAAGCGTGTACCAAGTACCATCAGTGGTAGCTACAAAATCAGTCAGCGGCACCGAAGTTTGTAATTCGTTCCCATTGATATCGGGATACCAAATCAGCAGTTCTACATCTTCTATGGATACATCCGTGTTCACTGCAATTTCCATTCTTATATCAAATTTACCAGCTGGGGTACCAGGTGCATATTTATCCATCGGACTGGTTGGGAAAATTTGTACTCCGCTCCAATTGGCGAAATTCATCACTTTGTCATTGCTCCATCCATATTGCGGAGGCAAATCCATATCAATCGCACCGAAGTTACCATCGATCCCCTCAATGCCACCAATGGACGGTACGATCATATTGCCAGAAATTCCCCAGCCCCAGTTCCATGGCCACTCCAGTGCACCATTGGTGTCAAAGTCTGCCACCATGCCATTGCCATCGTAGATTTGGGTTCTTCTGTTTGTAGCCGAGGCACCACTTTGGGTGACCACCGTCACAAAATTGCTTTCGGTAAAATCCACACCTTCTGGAACCGTCACGGTTAGGCGGCTTCCGGTGCTATTGGTGCTGAATCCATCGGTCACAAATATATCTTCTCCCGGAAAATACACGGTATCGATAAAATAATAATACCGTCCAAACAATGTCAGCTGATCCCCCGGTTTCACGTATTCGTTTGCTACCCGGCTGATCTGGGGCGCGGGCGGCAAGGTCTGAAAAGAGATGGACGTCTCTCCACCTTTGGTGACCAGACGAAGCATGTTCGGTACATCAG
Organism: Echinicola vietnamensis DSM 17526; assembly: GCF_000325705.1. NCBI lineage: Bacteria > Pseudomonadati > Bacteroidota > Cytophagia > Cytophagales > Cyclobacteriaceae > Echinicola > Echinicola vietnamensis. The sequence continues at coordinate 4,470,167 of NC_019904.1, forward strand.
GGTTGGTAGCCACGGTGGGCACGCTGTCCGTAATGGTCACGATCACATTCTCATTGGTGACATAGGCGGGATTTACCCCTACTGGATAGTCATTCAGGTACACCTGCTGGGTGGTCCCCAAATTCTTTCCAAGGATCGCCAAGGTGCTGCCCAAGGTGGCGCGACTAAAAGCACTGTCTGCCGTAGCAGGATCCGTATAGCGGACACGCTCAATACTGGGCATGCCGGTCACTACATCCTCATCTTCCTGGCAAGCCAGTGAAAACAGCGCCATCACAAGGATCAAGGCACTGCTAAGGATATTGAATTTATTTTTATGAATATTTTCCATGGGTTACTGCGTTATTGGTTATTGAGCTATTCAGTTGTCGGATCACTATTCCTCTGAGCTAAAGTCATAAGGTACAGGAGACTTCCTCAGGTTGGGTGCTTTGGAAAGCTCCACCGAAGGAATCGGCAAATGGAAATTACTCGAATTCACATCAAAGTACCGTGGACTGGTATCGTCCTCAGGAATCTCTACCTCCCACATGCGAGGATCGGGAATCTGATCCGGATAAATCCTAAATGTACCCCGGTCCTGATTACTCAACATGTCATAAGCCCGCTGGGGATCGTAGTACTGGAGCCTTGTAAACTCATACCAAGCCTGTCCCTCCATGGCAAATTCCAAAATCCGCTCGTTAAAGATATCTTCCCAAGTAATGGAAGTTTTGGTGCTCACCCCTGCCCGCTCACGGACCATGTTATAATAGGTGAGCGCCTCTGCAGGATCAGTTTCGAGCATCGCTTCTGCATAGATCAGGTAAACATCAGAAAGGCGTAATATATAAGTATTGATTTCAGTGCCCTGCTGCACGACTTTTCCGTCATTGTCCTCAGGCCGTCCCACGACATACTTTTTCACCCAAGCCCGGGTGCCGTAAGGCTGCCCAGCATCTTCACTGGGGGCCGGAACACGCAGTTCTTGTGCAGAACCTCCCGCAGGAACCTGCGTAATGTAATCGTAGTGATCGCCAGGAAACATAAAAGTGGCTTTTCTACGCTCATCAAACACCCAATCATCATAAAGGTCCAACACCCACTTGGAACCACCAATATCTCCTCCCCAACCGTCAGAGAAGCCCGTGATCTCAGAGCCAAAGGCCAAAAAAGCCTGCACGGAGTTTTGGGCACCCCAAGCATTTAAGTTGCCGGCATTGTAAGTCCACTGCAATGCCGCCAAGGTTTCTTGATTGTTATTGTTGGCTGTTTTGAAGAGGTCTTCGTAATCTTCCATCAACGTGGCGCCGCTATTGTCAATGACCCGCTTGGCAAAGTAGGCCGCACTGTCCAAGTCATCCTGATCACGGGAGCCGGAAATGCCTGCCCGGGTCAAGTACATCTTGGCCAGCATGCCTTCCGCACTCCACTTGTTTAGCCTGCCCTCCTGTACGGAGCTTTCGGGCAAATTGTCCACGGCATAGCGAAAATCCTTGATGATAAACTGCCATACCGTTTCGACCGTATTTCGGGCGATGGTCGTATCCTGCAGCAAGGTGGTATTATTGGTAATGATCGGAACAGGGCCCCAGTTTTGTACCAAATAATAATAGGCCAAGCCGCGCATAAACCTACCTTCGGCGATACCATGCCGCCTGATCCGGTCTGTGACCTCCTCACCGGCATGCTGCTCGATATTATTGATCAAGGTATTGGACTGGCCCACGACATTGTAAAACGACCGCCACGAAGCACCATTTTCCGGGGTTTCACCGGTGGTATTGAAACGGACATTTTCCAGCTGATAAGAACCAGATGTGAGGATTCCTCCGCGGGCATCTCCAATACCATGGGAGGCTTTATCATTATAGGAAAACCATACAATATTGTATAACGGGGCCGTCCCGGCCAATACCTGCTCATCATTTTGATAGAAGTTGGCATCCACGATCGCATCCAGAGGTGGCCTGTCCAAAAACTCCTCTCCACAACTCCACAAGCCTGCAGTGAGGGTCAATCCTCCGACCAGCATCATTGCTTTTTGAATATATTTTTTCATGACTGTTCTCATTTTTTTATTTAGAAATCAATGCCCAAGCTGAAATTGTACATTCTGGTGGACGGATACCGTCCATAGTCGACTCCGATCAGCTGGTTGGCGGCATCCACATTATTGCCCACATAGGCACCCACTTCTGGATCATAGCCTTTGTACTTGGTCCAGGTAGCGAGGTTTTGCACGCCAAAAGACAGCCGTGCACCCCGTACGACATTTTGCCATCCCAAAAGGTTCTTGTCGAATTCATAGCTTAGGTTGATGTTCTTTAACCTTACATAGGAACCATCCTCCACAAACTTATCACTGATCCGTGTCCCGTTTCCATTGGGATCGGTGACGGTGATCCGTGGGATATCAGTGCCTGGGTTGGTCAAGTAGGGATTCCCTTCACTATCGGTTTCCACCTTGGCATAATCAAAGCTCTCCACCAATAGGTTTCTGCCCAAGTTGATGTTATTGGGGTTGGTATTATTGAACCGTGCATAGTTAAAGACATCTGCTCCAAGTGCTCCCAAGAGCAGTATATCCAACTTGAATCCTTTGTATTCAAAGGTCTGCGTGGTACCGAAAGTGAATTTTGGCCAAGGGTTGCCGATAAAGGTCTGATCTCGCTCGTCTATGATATTGTCTCCATTGAGGTCTCTGTACTTAATGTCCCCCACCCAGATATCATCTTCACCAATGGGTAACCTTTCGCCGTTGTTATCTGCTGGGATGGCACTTCCTTCAATGTCCTCCACAGATTGGAAAATCCCCTCATATTGATATCCGTAAAACAACCAAGGAGACTGGCCGATCACTGCCCGCTGGGTAAAGTCATTCATGTACCAAGCGGTACGATCGATAAAGGCCGACTCGGAATAAAACTTGGTCACTTCGGTCTTAAATCCTGAAAAGTTAAAGTTCGAACTCCACCTGAAGGATGTAGCCCGGTTATCGATATTGACCGTATTGATCGTAAAGGCATAGCCGCGGTTTTCTAAAGAGCCTATGTTTACGGTAGGCGTGCCGATACTGCCTTCTCCCTCTGTGCCCATGTACCAAGGCAGCGGATTGGGCAGCAAAAGGTTATCGGTCCTCTTCATGTAAAAGTCACCTTCCACCTGTACCCTGTTATTGAACATGTTCAGGTTAAAGCCCACGTTATAGGTTTGTGTTTCTTCCCAAGCCAATTCCGGGTTTCCATACCGCGTCACCAAAAATCCGCCACCCCACGGCGTGGGTACGCTGGGTGAGCTGAGGGGCGCATAGATGGCATTGGCGCTGCCTTGGTTACCGGTAAGTCCGGTTTCCAAGCGGATTTTCAATTCATCCACCACGGCCATTCCTGCCATAAAATCTTCTTCTGATACCCTCCAGGCAGCCGAAACGGAAGGGAAATAGCCCCAACGGTTTTCCGGGCCGAAGTTTGCAGAGCCATCAGCCCGCAAAGCTGCCAACACGATGTACTTGTCATCGTAAGTGTAATTGATCCTTCCCAAATAGGATTCCATGGCCCATTGGTTTTTGTTTCCGGCATTGGTGGCGCCCTGTGAGGACCCCAAGCCCAACACGGGAAGGTCATTGGAGGTAAAGTTTTGCCGGGAACCTTCTATGGACTCCCAGTTGGATTCTTGAGCCTCATGGGTAAACATCAAGGTCAGGTCATGCTTATCAGCAAAGGTCTTGTTATAGGTCAAGGTCTGCGACCAGTTCCAGTAAAAGCTATTTTCCGCTTTGCTGGTCAGTTCGTTCACGTCATTGGTCACCGACCCAAGCGTATACGTAGGGGTCCAGAAATGGCCGTTGGCATAATTGATATTTCCGTTCAGCTGAGTCGTAAACCTCAGCCCCTCCATGATGTCGATGCCCACGTTTAACCCACCAAGAGCCTGTCTGCGTTTATAAGTCCTATCCAGTAAATTGGCGAGGGCAATGGGGTTTGGCGGGGTAAATTGCAAACTACTCCCATTCAAAGGATCTGCACCGCCCCAGCTGCCGTCTGGATTTTGCACGGGGATATTGGGAGCCATTTGGATGGCGTAGTTGATCACATCACTGCTGCCCGTGGCAAGCTGCTCGTCTGTTTCATTCAAGGCCAGGTTGACGCCGATATTTAACCAATCCCGCACTTCGTTGTCCAGGTTTAACCTCATCGAATACCGTTCAAAGCCAGAACCAATCGCCACGCCGTCTTGGTTAAAGTATTCTCCGGAAAGGTAGTACTTCGTGCTTTCGTTGCCCCCACTTAAGCTTAGCGTATGTTTGTTGAGGGCGGCGGTTTTGTAAAGCGCATCCTGCCAATCCGTACCTTCGCCAAGTAGCGATGGATCCAAAAATGCTGCCGGAGGATCTCCACCTGTCAGGTCACGGATGGTATTGGTCATCTCTGCATATTGCTGCAGGTTCATCACGGCCAAATTATCTGGTTTGTCCTGCAAACTGTACAGGTACGAATAATTGATATTGGTTTGGCCTTCTTTCCCCCTTTTTGTGGTGATCAGCACCACCCCATTGGTACCACGCGAACCGTAGATGGCCGTGGCAGACGGGCCTTGTAAAATTTCCATGGATTCAATATCACTGGGATTCAAGCCTGCCAATGGGTTAGTACCCGAAGTAGGCCCATACGAGACGGTATTGGGCTGGATTTGCACACCATCGATCACGTAGAGTGGCTCATTTGTACCGCCAATGGAATTAATCCCTCGGATATTTACAGAAAGCCCCCCGCCGGGAGCACCCGTGTTCTTGGTCACGTATACCCCCGCTGCTCGCCCTTGAATGGCCTGCTCAATGGTGGTATTCACCGTTTTTTCGATGTCTTCTGAAGTCACCGTCACATGTGCACTGGACATATCAGATTTTTTCATGGTTCCGTAGCCGACGACCACGAACTCCTCCAGGTTGGAGATGTCTTCCTCCAACTGGATATTGATAACACTCTGATTGCCGATGGACATTTCTTGCGGTTTATAGCCGATAAAGGAGTAAACCAACACATTGTCTGCATCAGCGGTGATGGTGTAGTTTCCCTCCAAGTCAGTGGTGACCCCTTTGGTGGTCCCTTTGATAATGATGCTGACCCCGGGAATGGCTTCTCCATCCGAGGCGGCACTTACCGTACCCGTCACCGTGACTTGGGCATAGGTGATTCCTGCTATCAACAACAGAAACCCTAAGAGTAAGCATTTTTTCATAGTTATTGAGGTTTATTGATTAGGTTAATTGACACGAAAAAAGCACTTCCACCAGTCTCAACAACTCATGGAAGTCCTTTTCCAACAGGTTTAGGTGATGGATAGTAAAAGGCTATCATTGCCGCTAAAATAGCTCCGTAAAAAAAGCCATTGGCACGAGGGCTGTACCCGAGGTGGCGGGAAAGCAAACAATCCTAAGCGTGACGTATAATTTTCGAGCATCCAAAAAGGATCTCTTGGCTTTAAGGTAATCAATGTATCGATCATGATGGGTTTAGGTTAATTTCCTAAACTAATGTAGGGTTTATAAAAAATTTAAAGGGTTGCAAAATGTTTATTTGAAGGGGCACAAATGTTAACAGGCGGTAAAATGTCCTTATAAGCTGTTAAAACCACTTTTAATCGATCCTAAACCATAAAAACAACTCCTTTTTTGGAATGCTATACTCCAAAAAAATGTACTTTGGCCACCAGACCGGTCGTGTAACAATCTGATTTACCCCGTAAAAGACGCTCCCATCCTACTGGTTTCCCTTTGTTTTAAAGAGGCCATTTTGGTTTAGGTTTCCTTTTGTGCTGCCGCCAATTTTTGCTGGGCATACACCGAAGGAATGACCTGATACTCTGCCTTAAAATGCTTGGTGAAATATTTGGCATTATTATACCCGACTTCATAGGCCACCTCCGCCACGGTCAATTGGCTTTCTCCCAACAACTGGCAAGCACGTTCCAAGCGGATCATCCGAATAAACTCCAATGGTTTTTTGCCCGTTAGGGAAGTAAGTTTTTTATAAAGGTGCACCCGGCTCATGGCCAGTTCGCTGCTGAGCATTTCCACGGAAAGTTCAGGATTATCGATATTATCCTCCACCACTTTCACCGCTTTTTGGATCAACCGATCATCCAATGACTCCAGTTTCACCTCACTGGTGATGACCCCGATACGTTTTTTGAATCGCTCTTGGAGAAGGCTCCGCTCTTCCAAGAGGTTTCTGATCCGCAGCAGGAGGAGGTCGACGTTAAAAGGTTTCGTGATGTAGTGATTTGCCCCACTGTCAAGTCCTTCCAGTTGCTTTTCTTCGGATGATTTGGCCGTCAGGAGGATCACAGGGATATGGGAGGTTCGTAAATCTTTCTTCAGCAACTGACAGAGCTCCACGCCGTTCATCTTGGGCATCATCACATCACTGATCACCATATCCGGAATCTGCTCAAAAGCAATTTCACTCCCTTGCTGGCCATCCAAAGCGGTCAACACGTTATATTCCTCCACCAAGCAGGATTTCAAATAGTGAACGAAATCTTCATTGTCCTCCACCAATAACACGGTCTTCTTCTCAGACCTATCCGCTGTTTCCTGATCAAGTTCCGGATCGGTCGAGACGTGTTCCATCGGGACGATTTCTTCCACCGGAATCCTTACCGTAAACGTACTCCCCCGCCCAAGTTCACTTTCTAACAGCACTTCCCCTCTGTGCAGGCGCGCAAACTCCTGTACAATGGACAGGCCTATGCCACTTCCTTGGTTCAGGCTATCACTGTTTTCATCCCCTACAAAATAGCGCTCAAAAATCCGTTGTTGGTCTTCCTTTCCGATGCCCACTCCCGTATCCTGAACACTGATCGACAGGACTCCTTTTTCCTTTCCGGGCAGTGGCTTCTCATAATGGGCCGCCACATGGATCTCTCCACCCCGATAGGTGAATTTAAAGGCATTGGAAAGCAGGTTAAAGAGTATTTTTTCCAATTTATCCACATCAAAATACGTAAACAACTGCGCTCTATTGGTATGAAAATCCAAGGCAATGTGTTTCTTTTCGGACAAGTCCTCAAACGACCGCGTGGTCTCACGCAAGAAACCGATGACATCTCCCTCCACGGGTGATAAATCAATGCCTTCCGTTTCAATTTTGCGAATATCCAACAATTGATTGATCAGGTTCATCAGCCGCTTGGCATTCCGCTGGATGGTCAGGTAATGGCTGCGCGTTTGCGGAGAATCGGTGGACTTCAGCAGCTTTTCCACCGGAGCCAAAATCAGGGTCAAGGGGGTCCTGAATTCATGACTCACATTCGTGAAAAATTTGGTTTTCATCCTGTCCAACTCCTGCATCCGCTTGGCTTCCTCTTTGTCCTGGGCGATCTGCAGCCGATCCTTTTCCCTGGCGATGATCTCCCGCTGGATGGCAATGACCACCAAGGCTACCAAAATAAAATAGATCAAAAAGGCCAAAGGCGTCTTCCAAAACGGTGCCAGCACTTCAATGTTCAGCAACTGTGCCTTTTCAGCCCAAATTCCATCGTTATTGGCAGCCTTTACCTTGAAGGTATAGTTTCCGGGGTCCAGGTTGGTATAGGTGGCTTTGGTAACACCATCTTCCACTTCCACCCAGTCGTTGTCAAAGCCTTCCATTTTATAGCGGTACCGGTTTTTGTCCGAGTGGATAAAATTCAAGGCTGCGAATTCAATGGAAAATACATTTTCATTATGCTTTAAGGTCAGCTTTTCGGTTTGATTGATGTTTTTTTCTAGCAGCACCCGACCGGAAACCTTTTCCCCTATATCTACTGCTTTATTAAACAACTGAAAATCGGTGAGGACAATTTTTGGACTTTCCTGGTTTACTTTCATTTTTTCAGGATAAAAAATATTATAGCCGTTGGCTCCGCCAAAGACCAATTCTCCTTGAGAAGTTTTCAGGGCGGAATTTTCATTGAAAAAATTTCCCTGAAGGCCGTCCCCCACTCCAAAATTGCGAAAGCTAAGAACCAGGGAGTCAGGTTGATTTCTATTCACCGAAACTTCGCTCAGCCCGTTGGTAGTGCTGAGCCAGAGGTGGTACTGATCATCTTCCAGGATCTTGACGATATGATCCGAAGGAAGTCCATCGGTAGCATTAAAATTATAAAATCGCTCATTTTCCGCATCAAAATAGCTGAGTCCTTGGGTCGTGGCCACCCACATGATTCCCTTGCTATCCCTGAAAATGTCCATGATATTATTGCCCACCAAGGTGCTTTGGTCGCCCAAAACTTGCTGGTAAAACGTTGCTGCACCGGTTTGAAAATTGATCACATCGATTCCGTTGCCACCACCTATCCATAGGTTTCCCTCAAGGTCCTCCTGAAGGGAAGAGATGTAATCACAGTGTACAGGAATCGTTGATTCATTGGCCTTGAAGTGGATAAAACCATCCGTCTCAGGATCATAAAGATCCAAGCCATTCCGCAAGGTCCCGGCCCAAACATTCCCCTGTTGGTCCTCATAGAGCTCCCAAACACTCTCCCCAGCCAGACTGCGTGGATCATTGGCATTGGGCCAATAGTTCTTAAACTGCTTTCCATCATACTTGCTGAGCCCGTTCAGGTACGTTCCTATCCAAAGCACCCCCTGACTGTCCATCATCAGGTCCACAATGATATCTCCGGCCAGGCTATTTTCATTTCCTGCCTCATGCCTGAACGAGGTGTATCGCTGCCTTTCCCGGTCGTAATACAGCAGTCCCCTGCCATTGGTGCCTATGTAAAAATTACCTTTTTCATCCTCGACAAAACAGTTGATGTCATTGTAGGGCAGGGAATGCTGAGCGGTCAACGAGTGCTTTACATGGGGAAAACGAATCAGTTTTTCATTGTACAGGTTAATGCCATTTTTAAAAGTACCTACCCAAATAATGCCGGAACGGTCTTTCATCAAGGCATACACACTGTTGTGCGCCAAGCTGTGGGGATTTTCAGCATCGTGCTGCAGATAACTGACACGCATGTCGGTTTTGTCCACGATATTGATTCCACCATGATCCGTACCTATCCATATTTCCCCACTTTTGTTTTCTACAATGCCCCGAACTTGATTGTTGTTTAAGGTAATCTTCTTGGAATCGGTATCGAAATGATGTAACCGATCGACATAGCTGTCATAATAAAAAAGGCCTTCCCCATTTTCATACAAATAAATCCAAGCATCATCTTCCTGATCAATGAAAATTTCAAAATCATCGGTATAGTTGACCTTCTTTTGGGCAAACAGTTCGATCCGCCGGTTGACCTTAAGGGTTTTTCCGTCAAGAATGTCCACCGCGCCGTTAGAATAAACCAACCATACCTCACCTTGACTGGTTTCATCCACCGCCGACAAATACTGGTAACTGATGCTTTCAATGTCCCCGGACACATGCTGAAGGTAAATGGTTTCGCCAGATGTGGGGTCATAAATACTGATCCCTTGATTGGGGTGTCCAAACCAAAACCGGCCTTGCCGATCTTCATACACCAAACTGACTATATCACTTAATAAGTGGTATTTCGCAACATATGGGCCGAGCGAAGTGCTAAATGTTTCGGTTTTGGCATCATATACCTCCACCAAATTGTTCCGGTTCAACAGCCATAACTGGCCTTCTGGCCCCGGCATGATTTTGCGGATACTGTTTTCTGTGAGTGAGGTGGTATCATTTGGGCGGTTTCGAAACACCCGAAATTCCTTTCCATCATAACGGTTTAGCCCGGAGTTCGTCCCCATCCAGATAAAGCCTTCTTTGTCTTGGTATATGGCCGTGACACTATTATTGGAAAGGCCGTCTTCCACCGTAAAGGTGCCAAATAGGTAATCTCCCTTCTGTGCAAAGGCATCAGAAAGGCCAAGCAATAGAAAACAAACGTACAGCAAAGGAGTAAAAGAACACTTCATCTGGCTATTGGGGTCATTGGGTATTGCCAATATAGCGTAAACTTTACGTCAAATCAACTAATTTGACAAGAGCTGATAAGACACTATCATTTATAATTCATCCATTTACCGGGATCATCCGATCAAGGTACCCCAGTTGAAAATCACCTTACCTTGCAACTTCTCCGTAAAAAGCCCTATCTTTGCGGCAGTTTTTGGTACCTACTCGCCTTATTGGTGAATGGTTTAATAGGGAATCCGGTGAAAATCCGGAACTGTACCCGCAGCTGTAAGCTCCCAAAAGCAACTGGTATCCAAGCCACTGTCCGCCAATGCGGGTGGGAAGGCGCCAGGTGTGGAGCAAGTCAGAAGACCTGCCAACTACTGCAATATTCAGAGCTTTCGGGTGAAAGGCTATGAAACCACGGGTGGTGCAAGCACCTTGCGACCTTCACCAATGGTTCCTTGCTGAAAAGGTCTTGGCCATTTCAGTATGAAATTGTCCTTAGCGCTGGGGACATTTTTACAGTTTTACCAGAAAGTTCATAGTGTCCAATTATTAATCCTTTTAAACACGCTATGAACAAGCACATCTTTACGTTCAACAAAAAACGGGGATTTCTCCCCCTTCTCCTTGCTGGTGTTACCTTTTGGCATGCCAATGCACAGGCTCAAGAAGCCCGTAACCTCGACGAAGTGGTCGTTACCGGTACCAAATTCGAACTTCCTGAAGAAAAATCCGGGAAGACCATCTACAAACTCGACCAAGCCGATATCGAGCGGAATGCCGGAAAAACCATCACCGACTTATTAAATGAAGTTCCCGGTATCCAGATCGATGGGAATTTCAGTGCTCCCGGCACCAACATCAGCTATTTTGTACGCGGAGCCAGTAGCAAAAACACGCTCATCCTCATTGACGGCACGCCCATCAATGATCCCTCCTTGGCAGACGCCACCTATGATTTAAGGCTACTTCCACTGGATCAGGTCGAATCCATTGAAGTACTCAGAGGGGGACTCAGTACACTTTATGGCACAGGAGCTTCTGCTGCCGTGATCAATATCAAATTGAAGTCGGGCAATCAAAACAAAACGTTTGGCGGTTCTGCTGATTTCAGCGGAGGGTCATTTAACACCTATCGCGGCAACCTCAGTCTCAACGGCCAATCAGACCGATTTAACTACCTGGTTTCAGGAAGCTTATATCACTCTCAAGGTTTCTCTGCTGCAGCCGACACGGTGCCGGATGTGGAATTTGGTAGAGATGGCATCGACCGAAAAGACTTGATGGTCAAAATGGGCTATCAGTTTTCAGACCGGTTCAGCCTTGGTTTTCTATCCGGCTATGACGCCATGAAAGCAGACTACGATGGTGGCCCTTTCTTGGATGCCCAAAACCTCCAAACCAGCAATCAACTCCGCTTTGGATTGACGCCTACCTATACCTATTCCAAAGGAGCGATCAAGCTTAAGTCGGTGTATAACATCAGTGAAAGGGAATTTATCAGTAGTTTCCCCTCCATATATGAGGGCAGAAACCTACAGCTGGACCTCACCCAAGAACATCAACTGCTGGAAGGCCTTAAAGGACTTTGGGGCGTAAACCTCCAACAGCTCTCTTACGAGCAGCCGGGAGAGATCGTCTTTGAGGACAACCAATTCACCCTTGTTGATCCTTATGCTTCCTTTTTTTATGATGCACCAAGTGGCTTTAACATCCACGTCGGAGCCAGGGTCAATACCCATACAAACTACGATGCCAAATTCATTTATAATGTAAACCCAAGCTATCTGTTTGACATTTCTGAAACGGTTTCGGCAAAAATACTGGCTTCAGTGGCGACCTCCTATGTCACCCCTACGCTCTATCAGCTCAATTCTCCGGACTATGGAAACAGCCTGCTGAATCCTGAGGAATCCCTAAATTATGAACAAGGCATTTCCTTTTATATAGGCAATCAATTCACCTTCAATTTGGTGCATTTCACCAGAGACGAATCCAGCCCGATTGAATTTGTTTCCCTATTTGATGAAAACGGGGGATATATTGGCGGAGAATACCAAAACACCACTGACCAAAGAAGAGTAGAGGGTTTTGAAGCGGATTTCTCTTGGTTGGTCAATCAATATTTTAGCATGACGGCCAATTTTGCCCATGTCAGTACAGACAAACCCGAAACCTTCTATCGGGTACCTGGCAGCAAATGGGGCATGGCTTTCAATGCCAATCCAGCAGAAAACACCCAAGTTTCCTTGAAATACAATTACACCAGCAGTCGTACCGTCTATGATTATGGTGTAGGTGGAGCCTTTGACCTGGACAGCTATGGATTGGTGGATCTATTTGTGCAGCAAAGATTGCTAAATGATAAATTGAACGTCTATGGCGGGGTCAATAATCTTTTGGATGAAGATTTTAATGCCATCTATGGCTATACCACCAGAGGCCGTAACTTTAGCATTGGGGCGCGGTATCAATTTTGAGTCCGCAGCAGCACTCAGTCAGGTATTGGGGCGCTGCCCCAGCCTGGCTGGGTGCTGCCGGTTTCCATCCTGCGCATAAAGGATGAAATCAGAAAAGCTCAAAAGAAGCCTGCCTCATGTGAAGTCAGGGTGATCCATCTATTACGAAGAAAGAAAAATGATCAAAGAAAAGCGCTGCCCAAATTGCCAAAAAGCTTTTGCCTGCACAACGGAATGTTGGTGCAGTGCTTTTCCTCCTATTGTGCCGATAGGTGAACAGGGTGATTGCCTTTGTCCAAGCTGCTTAAAGTCCGCCATAAAAGCTCGGATTTCCAGTTGGATGACAGCACTAACGCCCCAAAAAATCAAAACCATTCAAACCATGGGAAAACCCTCGTCCTTGATCGAGGGAATTGATTACACCATCAATGATCAGGGGCTCTTCGTATTTTCAGGTTGGTACTTGCTCAGACAAGGGAAATGCTGCGGCAATGGGTGTCAAAATTGTCCTTACCATAAACTCAAAGAGAAATGATCCATTACATCACAGGCGGTGAACGCTCAGGAAAAAGCCGCTATGCCCAGCAATTGGCTGAAAGCCTTACGAGGGCTCCCATTTATTTGGCCACTTCCAGGATTTGGGACCAAGACTTCCAGCAACGCGTGGACAGGCACCAAGCGGATCGCGATGAACGCTGGACCACCATGGAGGTGGAAAAGCACATTGGACAGGTAGATGTGGCCCAAAAAGTAGTGGTCATGGATTGTGTGACCCTCTGGCTTACCAACTGGTATGGCGATGCTAAAGGTGACATCACCAGCTGTCTGAAGGATTGCAAAGCAGAATTGGCCCAGTTATTTGCCTCCGCCCAACAGGGCACCTTGATCGTCATCTCGAACGAAATCGGCATGGGACTCCATGCCCAAACGGAAACGGGCCGAAAGTTTACCGAACTACAAGGCTGGATAAATCAATACATTGCCCAAAGGGCGGATAAGGCGGTTTTTATGGTCAGTGGCCTACCCCTCAACCTAAAATAACTCCTTGGGAATATCAAGTTTGGATTACGAAGGAAATGGTATATTGTATGTAGAAAAGGAGTATTGGGCGCTAAAGCAAACAAGGCAAACACCCAGCAGGAAATGGTCAAACCACTAAAAACAGTATCCTCAAATTTATACCCTTAACGAAAATGATCAAAAGTGTATTCAACTGGAGCGGCGGGAAAGACAGTGCATTGGCGCTGCATCATGTGCTGAAAGATGATTCAATCACTGTAGACAGCCTTTTGACTACCATCAACGGTCATCACCAACGGATTTCCATGCATGGCGTACGAAGGGAATTGCTTCACGCACAGGCCAAGTCCATAGGGATTCCCTTGGATGAACTGCTACTCCCGGAGATGCCCAGTATGGACACCTATAACCTGCTTATGGGCGAAAAGATGGACGCCTTCAAACGGGCCGGCATTACAGAAAGCATCTTTGGGGATATTTTCTTAGAGGACCTCAAACAATACCGGGAAGAAAAACTTGCTCAGAAAGGCCTTAAGGCACGCTTTCCACTATGGAAAAGAGACACCTCTGAGCTTATTCGGGAATTTTTGGATTTAGGGTTTAAAACGGTAGTCGTCTGTATCAAAGACACGGTAGTTCCCGAGGAATTTTTGGGCAGGGTCATTGACTTGGATTTTATCAAAGACCTGCCTTCGGCCATCGATCCGTGCGGAGAAAACGGAGAGTTTCATACGTTTGTGTTTGATGGTCCCATTTTCACTTCAGCCATTCCCTTTACCTTTGGCGAAAAAGTCTTGCGCCGTTACGAGGCTCCGAAAGACCAAAAAGACAGCTGTTATTCCGATACCCAAGAACAGCCTAAAGCCGTGGGTTTTCACTTTCAGGACCTAAAACTGGACCAATAATGATGACATTTTGCATTCCTGAACTAAACCGATCACTCGAAGGGTCGTTGAAGCAAAAAATCGACCTTAAGACCAAGCCCATCGGAGCGCTTGGGGACTTGGAAAGTCTTGCGCTTCGCATTGGCTTGATCCAGCAATCGCTCAGTCCATCGCTAAACAATCCCCATATCCTGGTATTTGCTGGGGATCACGGGATCGCCAAGGAAAACCTGGTCAACCCCTATCCCCAAGAAGTTACCTACCAAATGGTCATGAACTTCCTAGAGGGAGGTGCTGCCATCAATGTTTTTGCCAGGCAACACCAGTTGGCGCTAGAAGTCATCGATGCTGGGGTCAACCACGATTTTGGTGATCAACCCCATTTGATCCATGCCAAAATAGCCAAAGGCACGGCCAATTACCTGAACGGTCCTGCCATGACCCTAGCGCAATGCCAACAGGCCATGCAAAAAGGAGCCGAGCTGGTGGACCAGGTGTATCAGCGCAACTGCAACGTGATTGGCTTCGGGGAAATGGGCATTAGCAACACCTCTTCTGCGGCATTGATCATGCATACGATAATGGGGCTGCCACTGGAAGATTGTGTCGGGAAGGGCACTGGTGCTAACAACTCCCTACAAAAAACGAAACTTCAAACGCTGGACAAAGTTATTCATCAACATAATCGAATCGATAAGAAAAATCCAATTCAAATTTTAAGTACCTTTGGTGGCTTTGAAATTGCCCAGCTTTGTGGGGCCATGTTGCAGGCTGCCAGCAGAGGAATGATCATTTTGGTGGACGGCTTCATTACATCGGCGGCTTTGCTGATTGCTGAAGCCATCGATGCCCATGTCCTGTCTTACTGCATATTTACCCATTGCTCTGATGAAAAGGGGCACGCCGCCATGCTAGATCATTTCAAAGCCATACCATTGCTCCAACTGGGCATGAGACTTGGCGAAGGATCTGGAGCAGCCTTGGCCTACCCTATCGTGGCATCGGCATGTGCCTTTCTAAATGAAATGGCCAGTTTTGACAGCGCGGGGGTAAGCAAAGAGAACCAATAACCTAAAGATTTTTATCTTTATAAATTATGAGGAGAGAATTACAGGCCTTTTTTACAGCTTTGATGTTTTATACGCGGATACCGTGTCCCTCGTGGGTTGACCATTCTGAAGAATACCTTCGAATCTCCAGAAAGTACTTTCCTTTAATCGGCTGGATTATCGGGGGCAGTTCGGCGCTGATATTGTTACTATTATATCCACTATTACCCATCACCATTGTCCTATTTTTGTCCATTGCGGTAAGTATTATTTTGACCGGTGCATTTCATGAAGACGGTTTTGCTGACACCATGGATGGTTTTGGTGGCGGATGGACCAAGGAGAAGATCTTGGCCATCATGAAGGACAGCAGGCTGGGCACTTTCGGAGCGATAGGGCTTATGTTAATCCTCGCGATAAAATTTTTGGCCATATTGGAATTGGTCAAAAACATTCAAGAAAGCAGTTATTCCTTCGAGTTTCAGCAACGTATTCTTGCCTGCTTCGTCTCAGGACATTCCGTCAGCCGCTTTGTAGCGTTGACGTTTTTCAAAACCCACCAATATGCTAAGTTAAACGATACAATTGGCAGTAAGTCCAAACCCATTGCCAAGGGGGACTTCCCCACATTGGACCTGTTCGTTGCATCTGTTTTCGGCTTTTTGCCCATGGCACTTTTTCAGCATTATGCGGTATTCCTGGCCATTATCCCCTGTTTTATAGCCAAATGGTGGATGGGCCGATGGTTCAATAAATGGATTGGCGGTTATACGGGCGATTGCTTGGGAGCTGTACAGCAAGTGACCGAGGTTATTTTCTATTTGAGTCTGCTCATCATATGGAAATTCGCTTGATTCGCCATACCAGGCCAGCCATTCCCAAAGGGATTTGCTATGGCCAGACGGACCTGTTACCGGCTGACAGCTTCTTGGAAGAAGTGAGCACCATCAAAGCGCAGCTCGTCGATGCCCCCTCTCCCATGGCTATTTTCACCAGTCCCCTCCTTCGCTGTTCCCGTTTAGCGGAGGCATTGTTCCCTCACCATGCCATCACGGCGGATCCACGCTTGATGGAATTGGACTTTGGCCAATGGGAGATGAAAGCTTGGGAGGAGATTCCCTCTGCTGAAATCACCCCTTGGATGGAAGATTTTGTCCGCATCCCCTGCACTGGCGGAGAAAGCTACCAACAGCTGTATGATCGCTGTGTGGATTTCATCGTCGCGCTGCGCAAACAACAGCTCAAAAATGTCACCATCATCACCCATGCCGGCCCCATCCGCGCCATCCATGCCCATTTTAATGATATCGCCCTTAAAGACTCCTTTTCACTGAAAGTGGAGTATGGGGAGGTTTTAAAATTGGAGGATTGGAAGGTTTGAAGGTTTGGAAGGTTGGAAGGTTTGAAGGTTTGAAGGTTGGGTGATTCCTGCTCGTTTGTAACGAGGGGGGTTGAACAGGGCATGTGTAATGCCCCTACATAAACAAAGATTTCCCATTCCCCTTACAACTTTCTCTCCCAACTACTTGGTATTCAAAAAATAAAATCATTTCTTTACTGTCATAATACACTATGACACTAAAACAGTAAACCATGATTTTGTTAAACCAAATGAGTTTTGCTTATCGTAAGCAGGCTCCACTTTTCGATCAAATGGACTGGAAAGTCCAGCCTGGTCAGGTCATTGGACTCCTTGGGAAAAACGGTGCCGGGAAATCCACCTTGATGAGGCTTTTAGCAGGATTGCTGCAACCTACATCCGGTGACATCCAGATCAATGGATATCGCCCCTTTGGTCGCTCTCCCCTTTTCTTGCAAGAGTTGATTTTACTACCTGAGGAGAATTTTCTACCAGAAAAAAACACCATGCAGCGGTACATAGGCTCACTAGCACCTTTTTATCCCCGCTTCGACAGAGAAAAGATGAACCAGTTGCAAAGGGATTTTGACTTGCCCTATGATCAGAAGCTCGGGAACATGTCCTTTGGCCAAAGGAAGAAATTCTTGATTGCTTTTGCCATTTCTTCGGGCTGCAAGCTTCTGCTGCTGGATGAGCCTACCAATGGCTTGGACATCCCTTCCAAAAGTCTCTTCCGAAAGATAGTTACTGCCAATATCGAGGAGGATCAGACGGTCATCATCAGCACGCATCAAGTGAAGGATGTCGAAAACCTCATTGACCGGGCAGTCATTGTCAACCATGGAAAGGTAATCTTCGATGAGGAAATACTCCATATCAGTGACCAGTGGTATTTTGGTTTTGGGCCACAGGCAGACGAAAACAGCATTTACGTGGAAAAAAGCATGGGAGGCTACCATTACGTGGCTCAACTAACATCCCCCCAGCAGCCCTCCCAAATTTCTTTGGAATTGCTCTTTAACGCTGTCATCAATGACAGCCTCCACACTACTAACCCTGTAAACGTCTAATCTCATGAAAAAAGAAAATGAATTCTTCAGTTTGAGCAGGTTTGTACAACTGCTTACCTACGATTTTAACAATAATCGCATTTATTATATCACCACAATTCCAGTTGCCATGCTAATCATGGGCCTGTTTTTTTGGTCCGTCTTTCCTGATTTTCCAAAACCTGATTATCCTTTGTATTCAAGTCCCGATTGGAAAAGCAAGAATTATATTCCTTTATTAATTTTGGGATATATTGTGTTCGGAGTATTTATCGTGGGAAAAAGTTTTCCTTGGTTGAGAAATAGTGGCTCTGTGACAAGTTATCTCACACTACCTGCATCCATTTTTGAGAAATATATGGTGCAATGGGTGATCCGGGTTTTTCTATTCTTAATCATTTACCCTTTGGCCTTTCAACTAACCGCCAATGTTACAGCCGATATATACCTAAACAGCTACGAATCATTCCTGATTTCTAATAATCTACCTATGGACAAACTTCCAGAAATTGAGAAATTCAGCTTTTCTGAACTTTTTGGAGATAGTCTTCGAGGTACTTTTGAATTGATCGTTTTAATCTGTTTGGGAGTATTGGGTGCTTCTTTACTGTTTCTCGGAGGTAGTATTTTTAAAAAATGGAATGTATTCTTTGGACCGCTCTCCATATTGTTCTTGATATTTCTCATAAATGTCTATGCAAGTACGGTATCCTTCATTATCGTACCTGATCAGGTAAATTTTTGGAGTATTGATTTTAAAGGTTCTTACCCCGTGTTTTTCAAGGAAGAGGTTCCTTTAATCGCACTTTCTGCAACAATAATCGGAGGAGTTGGCTGTTTGGCCTGTTGGTTTAGCTGTTACTTCCGTCTAAAAGAAAAACAAGTATAATCATGGAATTCAACGAATCCAGAAATATCTTCCTTCAGATCGCAGACTGGCTCTGCGACCAGATCCTGCGGGAAAAATTCCCCCCCGGGGAAAGGGTCCCTTCCGTCCGCGAACTGGCAGAAGAAATGGAAGTCAACCGTAACACGGTCATGCGCACTTACAGCATTCTGCAGGACCAAGGAATCTTGGACAACAAACGTGGCATTGGCTTCTTCGTGGCAGACAATGCCCCGCAAAAAATCCATAAACGGCAAAAGGCGGATTTTCTAGCGCATGAACTTCCCCAACTGATCCACCGAGTAAAAGTCCTTGGACTTTCCGCGATGGACCTAAAACCACTTTTGAAAATTATAGATGAAAACAATCATAAAATCGAGCATGACGGAAAACGTCACACTGGGGAATGAAAATCGACCATGCGAGATTATCCCGAATCAAGCTCGGGACAGGCGATATGACCATTAAAAAGCAATTATACACATATGAAAACAAGTAATAAAATCCTTTTCGGCTTTGTGATGTTGGCTTTGGCAGTACAGACCACCTGCATTGTCATCGCCAATAACAAGTCAAATGAAATAAGTAAAAAAGCTCCTGAAATACTCAAAGAAGTAGCCATAGACCGGCCCATCTCCACACTGAGCCTCGCTGCCCATTCCAGGATAGAGCTACATAAAAGCTCCGAAAACCACATAACCGTAACGAGCCGAGGAATTAAGCCTAAAGGAAACTACGACATCACGTTCTCCAATGACACCTGCTATATTCATTCATCGCAAGATGATTGGCGAGACAATACCGTGATTAAAGTCAATTCAAACGATATCAAAAACGTCGTTATAAGGGAGGCAAATTTCATGACCATTTCTGGAAATTATGATTCCCTATTTGTCGATAATTTGGGGTGCTATTTTAAATTAGCCTATAACAACAGCCATGTCAACTATCTCAATATTCGTGGCCTTAACCAATCGAAAAATGAACTGGCTCATATCGATCACCTTGACCTACATTTGGAAAACGCTTCAATTAACGGAAATAATATCAAGAACCTAACCAACATCAACCTTCAAAACAACAGTGAACTGACCGTTAAGGGACTTCCTGATTTTTCCGAAATCAAGAAGGATGAAACATCAAAAATCACATTTAACTAATCACATTTAAAATTCATTTAGCCATCATCAGAAAGTCCGCATATAAAATGCGGACTTGTGTCTACCCAATCCACCCAATCCTGCTCGTTTGTAACGAGGAGGATTGAAAGGTTTGAAAGTTGGAAGGTTGGGCGATTCCTGCTCATCATCCCCCTCGTTTGTAACGAGGGGGATGATGATATATAACGAGGGAATCACTTCAAATCAACACGCAAAATGTCTCTATGGGCCGTCACATATAGATGCTTATAATCATCGGTAAACGTACAGTTGGACGTCAACTGTCCTGTGTGGATCTTTCCCAGCACCTTGCCTTTCAGGTCAAATATCCAAATGCCATCGGGTCCCGTAGCAAACAAATACCCTTTTGGGTGCACTTTCATCCCATCAGGAAGGCCATTTCGCCCCCCTGGAAGCACCTCCTCGGTGGCATCGTAAAATAGCGAACGCGTATCCACTTCGCCCGGTGCTTCAAGAGGATATTGAAACCATGCCGCATTTTTTTCATCCGAATTGGCAACGAACAAGTGCTTCTCATCCGGTGATAACGCGATTCCATTTGGCCTGGACAATGAATCCAGCAACACCAACGTCCCATTCGTTTTTAGGCAATAGATCCCTTGAAAAGACAATTCCTTCCCGGCAAATCGTGGCGGTAAGCCATAGGGAGGATCAGTAAAATACAGATTGCCCTGTTTATCGAAAATGCCATCATTGGGACTGTTCAACCTCTTGCCCTGATAATCATGAACCAAGCTGGTAAAATCAGGCGCTGGAGCATCAAGGCCTCCCTTCATTTTGGCTACTTTTCGATTTCCATGCTGCATCAGTACTAACTGATTATCCTTATCCAACAGAAGTGCATTGGAGCCGGGCTCCCGGCTATACGCACCCTCACCCGAATAGCCGGAGCGGTTCAGATATGTACTCGTATCTCCTTCGGAAGTCATCTTGTACACTTTGTTTCGGGGAATATCGGAAAATAATAGGTAATCACCTTTTCCTATCCACAAGGGACCTTCCACCCAATCAAACCCCGATGCCATCCGCTCGATAGTAGCATCCCGGGAAATCACCTTCAAGGCTTGATCATCCAGGATTTCGATGGAAAATGGCTTCTCCGAGGAGGTAGGAATCGCATGTTTGGAGACTTGGGAAGTTTTTTGCTGGTCGGAACAGCCGAAAGCCGTGACCAACAGCCACCCTATAAGCATTGGTTTCAAATTCATATTGCTAAGCTAAAATTTTGGTAATCACATAAATCACGATCATCGCACTACAGCCAAACACAAAAGTTCCTGCAGTCTGCACTTGGTATCCCTGCTTCACATTCATGCCGGTCAATTGCGTTAGCACCCAGAAAAAACTGTCATTTACATGGGAAGCCACAGAGGAACCTGCACCGATGGCCAGTACCGTCATCGTCCGCATAAAGCCCTCATCAAGTCCGAGAAAAGGCATCAAAGGAGCGCAAATAGAAGCAGTGGTCACCAAGGCCACCGTGCTGCTCCCTTGGGTGGTCTTCAAGCAGGCGGCCAAGAGAAACGGGACAAACAGTCCCCATTTGGCCCCCTCAAAGCCTGCCGTGACAGCTTCCGCCAAACCGGATTCCTGCAGCATCTTTCCGAAAATTCCTCCGGCACCGGTGATCAAAATAATCGGCGCCGCCACCTTTAAGGATTCCCCTATCCAACCTGATGATGAAAACACTGCTTCATCCAGTTTTTTGGGCAACATCAAAGACAGGATCACCCCCACCAATAACGCCATGACAGGCGTTCCCAAAAACAACAGGACCTGTACCAAAATACTGTCTCCGGGATTTATAGTGGGGTATTCCAATACTGACTTGATCAAAATCAACAGCAGGGGAATTAAAATGGCCAAAAGGGACTTCCATAAAGGAGGTTGCGCGGCCGGTGATGCCACCACCTCCACAGACACAGGCACGATGAGCTTATCAGCTACCTTTTTGGCATACCCATAGCATGGAACCAACGCCACACAACTGATCAAAAGCCCCCAAACGATCACATCTCCCAAATTAGCTTCCAAAATACCCGCCGCCGCAATTGGCCCGGGAGTAGGCGGTACCATTACATGGGAAGCGGTCAAGCCCATGGCCAAAGCGGCCGTGGTCCCCGCAAAAGACACCCCTGCTTTTTTGGAAAGCATTTTGTTCAATGGATTCATCATCATCAAAGCACTGTCCGCAAAAACCGGTATGGACAGCACGTATCCTGTCACCATCATGGCCAGGTGAATGGATTTTTTGCCGATAAGTGAAAGGATCCGGTTGGCCATCACCAAAGCTCCCCCTGATTTTTCCAAGATCGTACCGATCGTCACCCCAAAGAGAATGATCAAGCCGATTTTACCTAGAATTTCCCCAAAGCCTATATTGATCGCCGCTATCATTTGTTGGCCGGACATCCCCGCGGCCAAGCCATAGGTCAAAGCCGCCAAGAGAAGCATAAAAAAAGGATGTACCTTAAATTTTATGATCCCCATAATCAGCACGGCCAGCGAAAGGATCAAGGCAATCAAATAGGTCATTGGAGTTTAGGGTTATGGGTTTAAAGGTTGTATGTTGTAAGGTGATAAGGTTGAAAATTGAAAGGTTCAGTAGCGTTCACCTATCGTTTTAGCCGCTCCCTTCCGCTCCCTGAGCGTAGCCGAAGGGAACGGAAGGGAGCGGAAGGGAGCGAAGCCGGATGTCCCTGAGCGTAGCCGAAGGGGCACTTGTACCTTGTACTTGACACTAAACATCACCATTCGGCAAAGCTTCCATCGGCATTTCTCCAAATAGGATTGGCCCAGTGGTGGCCTATTTTCTGTCCTTCCTTGAGTCGCTCTTCATCCATCTCCACACCCAATCCCGGTCGATCAAAGAGGTCAATATACCCTTCTTTTAAATCAAACACTTCGGGATTCTTCACATAATCCAACAAGTCAAATCCTTGATTATAGTGAATTCCCAAGCTGCTCTCTTGGATAAAGGCATTGGCCGAAACAAAGTCCACATGAAGCGCCGAAGCCAAGGATATCGGGCCAAGTGGGCAATGGGGAGCGATGGTAATATCATAGGCTTCTGCCATCGTGGCGATCCTCCGAACTTCGGAAATCCCCCCTGCATGGCTCAGGTCAGGCTGGATGATATCCACTACTCCCTGGTGTAGGATTTCCTTAAAATCCCAGCGTGAAAACATACGCTCTCCTGTGGCTATAGGAATAGCCGAATAACGATAAATATGCCCAAGGGCATCATTGTTTTCGGCCAGGACTGGCTCTTCTATAAACAGGGGGTCGAAGGGGGACAACTCGTCGATCAGACGTTTTACCATGGGCTTGTGCACCCGTCCGTGAAAATCCAGCCCCACATCCAGGCTATCGCCAAAATGCTGCCGAATCAACTTGATGTTCTCGACCACCTTTTTCACCTCCTTGACCGAAGACACCCAGTCCATTTCTCCCGTGGCATTCATTTTGACAGCGGTGTAGCCTGCATCCACCTTCTCTTGGGCTTGCTCCAACACCACCTCAGGATGATCTCCACCTATCCAGCAGTACATTTTCATCTTCTGGCGCACCGCTCCACCCAACAGCTCGTACACCGGTACATTCAAGTGTTTGCCTTTGATATCCCATAAGGCCTGGTCAATCCCAGAAAGGGCACTCATCAAAATGGGGCCTCCACGGTAAAATCCACCTCGGTACAGCACTTGCCAAATGTCTTCGATTTCATGGGCGCCCCTTCCTATAAGGTATTGCTCCATCTCCCGAACACAAGCCGCCACCGTGTCGGCCTTCCCTTCTATCACGGGCTCTCCCCAGCCCACCAAGCCTGACTTCGTGGTAATCTTGACAAATAGCCACCGCGGTGGCACTTTAAAGAGCTCAATTCGCTCTATTTTAAGATCATTGGACATATTCCTTTATTTTTTCGGTATACTTTCGAACATTATGGGCCACCACTTCCTCCGTCAATTTCAGCCCGGCCAATTGGGTCAACACACTCCCCAAGCCAATACCATCGGCACCTGCCTCCATCCAAGAGTGGATCGTTTCCAGATGAATGCCTCCCACGGCAAATATCCGTGCATTATCAAATGGCGCTTTGATGGACTTCAGGTAGCCCGGCCCGACATCCCCAGCAGGAAAAAGCTTGATCATATCGGCGCCATTTTCCAGTGCCAATCCTATTTCCGTAGGCGTCAATGCACCCATGATCACGGGAATGCCGTGCGCATGTGCCAAGGAAATCACACCTACATGCGTATTGGGAGAGACCAGAAACTGCGCCCCTGCTGCTATGGCTTCCTTGGCCGAGGCTTCATTGATCACGGTGCCGGCCCCTATTAAAATATCCGGGTAAAGCTGCCTGTTTTCTTTAATTTGTGCCGCGTAGTCGGGGCTATTGGTTGTGATTTCCAACACTTTAACACCACCTTTCACCAGTCCGGCAATTAAAACGGGCAACGTACCCGCATCGCTGACCCGTAGGATGGCGATGAGTTTCTCCTGAAGAATGAAATCACCAATTTCTGTTCTGGTCATGCTCATGTTCGGTCAATGGATTTGATCACGTGAAGGTAATTTTTACGGGTGTCGTGCAAGTGCTTCTCCATCGCTTCCTGGGCTCCATACGGATCCTGCCTAATCACTGCTTCCAAAATTTCCTGATGGTGCTGAAGCATGATGGCCTTCTCGGCCTCCAAGTTTCCGGAAGCAGGCTTGGCAAATACATTCATTTTGAATTTTGGCATCAAGCTGAATACAGGACTTAACAGAAGTTCCAGAACCTTATTGTCGGCAATGGACAGTAATATCCGATGGTAGTCATTGTCCAATTCCGCTTCGAACTGCTTATCCTCCAAAGGACATGCCCGCATGGCGTCCATGTTCTTTTCCAGCAGCTGTATATCCTCTTCAGTCCTTTTAATGGCCGCTTCAGCAGCGATTCTTGGCTCTAGTATCCGCCTGGCTTCGATGGTCTGCAGCATCAGGTCCTTGTCTGAGGACAGCTCAAAAAACATGTTCAGCATCTCCGAAGCATTTTGTACGCTTACTTCCGATACAAAAGCTCCACTTCCCTTTTTTACTACCACAATACCCCGGGCACTTAACGTTTTTATAGCCTCCCTGATCGCGGTTCTGCTGACATTAAAAGCCTTGGAAAGTTCATTCTCCGTGGGGATTTTTTGCCCAGGAAGGTATTTCCCATCCCTTATGGACTGGGTGAGCACCTCTTCTACCTGTTCGCTAAGGGATTTCCGATTGCCTATCTCACTAAATTCCATGTTTATATATTTTTCTCAAAATATAAATTTGTCATACATCATACAAATTAACGATTGAAATATTGAAAAATTTCTCTTGACTTTACGTCATTCCAAATCCCCTATACTTCGTACCTTTTACATGATACTTGATACTTGATACTTGCTACTTTTGTCCTGCTACCTGCTACATTATTCCTTCCTCTTGGCTCTGTCCGCTGACCTAGCTACTCGGCATCCCCCCCAATGCAGAACAGTTTTCTCGAATAATTATATTTTTTTTGAATGAAATTGGTACTCATAACCTATAACATTCAATGACAATAAATATGATTCACCGACGCATCCAAGCGTTTGTAACCCGAGGAGCCTGGTTGTTTTTCGTGCTCTTTACCTTTACGCTTCATGCCCAACAAACTGAAAAACAGTTCCTCAGCGGAACAGATAGTAAACACACGGTTACTTGGGATTTTTTCTGCACAGATGGCAGAAACAGTGGCCAATGGTCCACCATCGAGGTTCCCTCTCACTGGGAACAGCAGGGGTTTGGCACGTATAATTATGGCCGCGATTATGTGACCTATGGGAAGAATTTCCGGTTTGCTGATGAGCAGGGAAAATACAGGCATACCTTTGAAGTGCCTTCAGACTGGCAGGGCAAAACCATCGAATTGGTCTTCGAAGGGTCCATGACTGACACGGAAGTAAAAATTAACGGTCAGTTGGCAGGAGAAATCCACCAAGGGGCTTTTTACCGTTTCAAATACGACATCACCGATAAACTTCTTTTTGGGGAGGAAAACCTGCTTGAGGTCACCGTGAGCAAAATGTCCTCCGATCATTCGGTCAACCGTGCGGAGCGCTATGCCGATTATTGGATTTTTGGTGGAATTTTCAGACCGGTTTATCTTCAAGCCTTGCCCAAACAGCACATTGCCAAAGCGGCCATTACCGCAGAAGCGGATGGCTCGTTCAGTGCTGAAGTAACCCTAGAAGGCTTAGAAAAAACCGCTGAGCTGGCGGCTACCATTACCGACCAATCAGGCAATATTGTCAGCCAATTCACCACCACGGCAAAAAAGAACAAGCAAAAGGTGATCCTTTCTGAAAAACTGGAGAACGTCAACCTCTGGACCTCAGAAACACCTCATTTATACCATCTTACGCTTAACCTTGCTCACAAGGGAGAACAACTCCATGAAATCCATGAACGTTTTGGCTTCCGCACCATTGAAATCAAGCAAGGGGATGGCATTTACCTGAATGGCACCAAAATCAAACTAAAAGGTGTCAACCGACATGCCTTTTGGCCAGAAACAGGGCGCTCGCTTACGCCACAAATAGACCTTAACGACATTCTCCTGATCAAGGAAATGAACATGAATGCCGTCAGAACGGCACATTACCCTCCCGATCCTTCCTTCTTGGACCTTTGCGATAGCTTGGGGCTGTATGTGATGGACGAACTGGCCGGATGGCAAAATGCTTATGATACCGAACCGGGTGAGAAACTGGTCAAGGAATTGGTGGAAAGAGACCTAAACCACCCTTCCATTCTCTTCTGGAGCAATGGCAATGAAGGAGGTACCAATAAGGAATTGGATGATGATTTTGGGATGTACGATCCTTCGGGCAGGCCGGTACTTCATGCCCATCACCGCCCGGGCAATTCCCATAATGGAGTAGATACGGATCATTACGAAAATTATGAGAGCTTGCAAAACAAGCTGAAAGACACCTTGATCTATATGCCTACCGAATTCCTGCACGGCCAGGATGATGGCGGCGGTGCGGCAGGGCTTACCGACTATTGGGAGCTCATGTGGCAGTCAAAGCTATCGGCAGGTGGCTTTCTTTGGGTATTGTCTGATGAAGGCATTGTCCGAACGGACATCCATAACAAAATTGACGTCAACAGACTCAATGCCCCTGATGGACTGGTCGGCCCTTTCCGCCAAAAAGAGGGAAGCGTCTACGCCATTAAAGAAATCTATTCGCCCGTTCATATCGAAAAAATCAACGACATTTCTCGCTGGGACGGATTGCTGAACCTGGAAAACCGTTACCATTTCACCAATCTCCAAGACGTTACATTCGATTGGAAATTGGTTTCCTTCAACTCCATTGGAAATCCTCAAGCCGGATATAGCACGGTGGAATCAGGGCAATTGATGGGCCCTGATCTGGCGCCCACCGCAGCTGGCACCCTACAACTTCCATTGCCGGCCAACTGGAGAGCACAGGATGCACTGATGCTTACGGCTACGGATCCCCATGGTGAGGAAATCTACACGTGGTCGTGGCGCATCCAACCCAATCAAAAACTGATCAAAGAAACCATCATGGCCAAAGGAGATGAGGCCAGCAAAGTAGAAGACAAAGACAGTGTCCTGACCATCAGCGGAGGTCATTTTGCCTTGACATTTAACAAGGAAGACGGCAAACTTATCCATATCAAAAAGCCTTCAGGTCCGGAATTGTCATTCGGCAATGGCCCCGTATTTACCGAAGGGGAAATCAGCGTCAGCGATGTTTCCTATGAAGAAAAAGATGGCAAAGCCGTGTTTAGGGTCCAATATGAAGGAGCCCTACAATATGCCGAATGGAGCATTGCTGATAATGGTTGGGTGACGCTTGATTATGCATATGAACTGCCGGAAGGGGATTATGCATATCCGGGCATCAGCTTCGATTACCCAGAAGCCAATGTCATCAGTGCAAAATGGCTGGGCAAAGGCCCTTTCCGTGTATGGAAGAACCGCCCGCAGGGAAGGTTTGATGCCCATCAAAACATGTACAATGACACCCACACCGGGGCCACCCCTTGGGAATACCCGGAGTTTAAAGGTTACTTTGGAGACATCGCCTGGATGGAGATCAACACTGCCCAAGGAAAATTCTACGTCGTGGCCAACGAACCCGATCTCTATGTTCGCTTATTTGATTTCTATGGCATCTCTGGCCCCAAAGGCTATCCTGCCCTACCAAAAGGGGACATTTCCTTTTTGGATGGCATTCCTGCTTTGGGCAGCAAACTTGCGCTTGGAATCACTGGAAACGCCGCTGTTTATGGCCCCATGGGCGAAAACACTCACGTAGATGGCCCTGTTAAGAGGACCCTTTATTTCTATTTTGGCATCTTGCAAGACTGACCACTATCCATAACTAACACATGACCTTAAAGCGGCTGATCCTAAAATATTTGGGGCAGCCGCTTTATTTTTTGCCTTTTGGTCAAGTATGTATGATCCAGGATAAACATTAAATAGATAAAACGGATGCAGACAGATTTGCAATGGTATTCGCATCCTATCGGTGTTGAGCCGCGTTTATCCTTGGCCAATTGGGATTAAAACACCATTATCACTTTTGGTTATGGGCTATAAACATAAAGAAAGGTCCGAAACGAATGGTAAATGCCCTAATACCGAAAAGCTTCTTTATTTTTGCACTGCAATCAATGTAACCAAAAGTGAAAAAAGTCCAACGGGGATACCGAAAAGCCCGATATGTCGTTTACAAGCAGACCATTCTAAACCCAATTGACCATCTATGGACCTTTATTGGTGGATTCTTGGGGATCGGGGCCATTGCCTATATCCAATCGGAATTGCATCGGTTTGGGGTATTGGAAAACGTCTTCTTGATCGGCTCTTTTGGCGCTTCAGCCGTTTTGGTGTATGGAGCCACCAACAGCCCCCTTGCCCAACCCAGAAACCTGATCTTTGGCCATACCGTCAGTGCCTTCGTAGGGGTCTTAGTGATGAATACCGTGGGAAACCTGGACATTTTCTGGCTAACTTGTGCCGTGGCAGTTTCCCTTGCCATCATTGCCATGCAAATCCTCAAGGCCCTCCATCCCCCGGGCGGAGCTACTGCCTTGATAGCTGTCATTGGCACTCCGAAAATACAGAAACTTGGCTTTTTATATGTGCTGAGCCCTGTGTTTACCGGGGCATTGATCCTGTTGATCATCGCCCTTTTGGTGAATAATATCCCCAAAGACCGCCACTATCCTTATAATCCAAAAGTCTCTCCTTACATGGGCAGAAGGAAAAAATACTGGCTAAATCTCCAACGGGCACTGGGCATTCGATAAAAAGACCTAAAGCCTTCGCGACTATATTTCGCTACCAGAAGGTAATGGCTTTATCAACTGCCCTACTCCCTAACGATCGCGCTCCATAATTGCCTTTACCTTATCCCAAGGTTCCACTTGATGGTTTTCCGCCCACTGCTCCCACAAGCCAGCCATTTCATCCACCTTCTCGGGCATGCTGGAGGCAAGGTCATGAAGCTCGGTACGGTCATTTTTCATGTTATAAAGCTCCCACTGTTGTGGCCCCTCATCATTCCATTTCATGACCAATTTATAATCTCCATCCCTGATGGCCTTGTTTCCTTCATGCTCCCAAAAAATGGGCTGCTCTCTTTTTGTTTCGGCTACTCCTTGAATCAGTGGCAGCAAGCTTTCCCCGACGGGTTGGGGCAACCGTTTTCCTGATTTCTGCGTGGGATATTTTGCTCCGGTCAGCTCCATAAGCGTCGCCATGATATCGGGCAAATGACCATATTGATCCACCAAAGTCCCCCTGCGATCAGCAGCAATGCCCTCGGGCCAGTGGACGATAAATGGCGAGGAAATGCCGCCTTCATGGATCCAGTGTTTATACTCTCTAAAAGGAGTATTGGAAGCATTGGCCCAAGCCTGGCCATAGGTAAGAAAATAGCCCTTAAGGGTCTCCAATTGCGCTGCAGGACCTCCTCCCAAAGGCCCTCCTTCAGCACAGGCACCATTGTCATCCAAGAAAATGATAAGGGTATTATCCAGTTCACCTTGTGCTTCCAAATGGTTTACCAGTTTTCCGATATTCTGATCCATCCGGTCGACTTGGGCGGCATAAATCGCCATCCTTAGGGCCATTTCTTCTTGTTTTTCCGCTGGAAGTTCATCCCAATCTTGTGCATCTTGGGGGGACATCGACCAGTCTTCCTCGATCAATCCCATGGCTACCATCCGCTCGTAACGCTCCTGTCGAAGTTTTCCCCAGCCCTCCTTGTAGCGCTTCCGGTACTTGTCTATATCCTCTTTAGGTGCCTGAATAGGCCAATGGGGTGCATTATACGCCAAATACAGAAAAAAGGGAGCTTCCCCCTCACCACTGGCCTTATCGATAAAGGAAATGGCCTTGTCCGTAAAGGCATCGGTCGTATAATAATTGGGATCAGTAATGGGAATGGTATTATTCTGTTCTGTAATCCCCCGAGGGTGAGTAGGCGCAAAATAATTGGTGGCTCCAGCCAAAATTCCATAAAACTGCTCAAAGCCCCGCTGCAGTGGCCACATCCTTTCCTCCTCCATGCCTAAGTGCCATTTTCCAGACATGAGCGTATGGTAACCGGCAGATTTCAGCAATTCAGCTAAGGTAACCGTCTGTGTGCTGAGCACTCCGCGATAGCCTGGAATATGGTAATCGTGATACTCACTCAACGGCGGATTGGTCATATGGCCAATCCCCGTTTGGTGAGGGTACAATCCTGTCATCAAGGAAGCCCGTGTGGGGCAGCATCGCGCCGTATTATAAAACTGCGTAAACCGCAAACCGTTTTGAGCCAATTTATCCAAATGAGGCGTATGGATCTCTCCGCCATAGCAGCCAAGATCTGAATAGCCCATATCATCCGACATGATCAGGATAATATTAGGCTTTTGGCTTTCATGCGTGTTGCTGTTGTCTGCACGTTTACCGCAGCCATAGCATACGATCAACAGGCTCAGCAGCCACAAACTTCCCTTGTGCATCATCATATCCGTTTATTCGTTAAGGAAGCCTTTTGGCTTTGGGATATTGGTCCAATTTAGCTTCCAAGTCTTTGATTACTTCCGGGTTTTCTGCTGCAATGTTTTTGGTTTCCTGAGCGTCCTTTTGATAATCGTACAATTCGTAAATCACTTCTTTTTGCTTGTCTTGGGTATGGGTCCAGCGGATCATCCGATACCGGTCTGTACGGATCGCTTCCCCCAAATAGCCTCCACGATTATAGGCATGATATGCATGATCTTTGATGATCTCATTTCCGTTCATCAGGGTAGGTGTAAGGTCGATGCCGTCAATAGGCTGTGGTCCCGACGGCCGGTCCAATCCAGCCAATGCGGCCAAGGTCGGAAAGATGTCCACCGTTTCGGCAAACTGCTTGGTGCTGCTGCCGCTGGCCGTCACCCCAGGAGCCCTAAAAATGATCGGAATCCGATTGGCCTGCTCGTAATTGGTGTGTTTAGTCCAGATGGCATGATCACCCAAATGCCAGCCATGGTCTCCCCATAGGACAACTATCGTATTTTCATCCAAATCCAATCGCTCCAGCTCCCGCAGGACTTTGCCCACCTGGGCATCCATATAGGTCAGACTGGCATAATAGCCATGTACCAATTTTCGCTGCAAGTCCTTTTCATAAACGTGTTGGTGATGGGGAATGGGGAAAAACTGGTTGATCTCCCCTCCTCTTTTGACCGCAAAATCTGGAGCTCCTTCGGGCCCTTCCTCAAACTCCGCCAAAGGCAATGTTTCCGGATCATACATGTCCCAGTATTTTTGGGGTACACTGAAAGGCAAATGCGGCCGGGCAAATCCTACCGCCATAAAGAAAGGCTGGTCCGGTGCTTTGCTCAGGTCACGCAACCGATCGATGGCATGACGGGCCACACGGCCATCTGCATAGGCCTCATCCGTGACATCTGGGCTTTCCCAAGCCGCCCCCCGTGGCAATTCATGATTGGGAGGCGTGCCTTCAATGTACATTCGCGTGTTTTCGAAAAATGCCTCTTCACGGGTCAGTTGTCCATGCGTACTTTCTGGCTCCACGTATTCGATCACTTTCTCCTTCCAATGTGGGATGCTCCAAGAAGCAGCGTCATTGGTATTGCCATGACCGATATGGAATACCTTCCCCATGGACTCTGCATGGTATCCTGCTGCCCTAAAATACTGCGGCATCGTTACGGCATCAGGAATAACGTCCCTAAACTCTTTGCCAAAATCATACAATCCCGTGCTGGTAGATCGGGATCCCAAGATCAAATTGTAGCGACTGGAAACACAGACCGCTTGATTACAATAGGCTTGATCGAAACGCATACCGCTATTGGCCAAGCCGTCAATGTTTGGGCTGATGGCGTGCTCATCACCATATGCCCCCAAATTGGGCTTGAGATCATCCACCAGTATCAACAGTATATTGGGTTTTTCTTTCTGCTGTGCCATGGCCGAAGGCACTGCAAAGAGTATTAGCACAAAAGAAACCCACCATTTCACTCCTTTAAAACAATTATTTTTCATACTATTTAATTAATTTTTCACTTTGTATTCCTATAAAATTACTGAGCGTTCCAAAACTGCCTCATTGGTACCGCTTCTCTCACCGTCATTGCGAGGAGGAGGAACGACGACGAAGCAATCCCGTGTACAGAAGCTGAGATGGCCTGCCTGCGTTAAACAGGCTTCTCCGCTGTGGTGGATCGCAATGACGTATTTCCATTGTTTTAATCAAATGCTACTCAAACTGCTGGGCCTCATCTGGACCTGGCAGGGCATAATCTGGATCAAGCGCGCGGATATATATTTCACCATCATCCAATACCTTCACCTCTAATGGCACAATCGTCGTACCCTGCTCATTGATGGTCTGGGCCGTCTCACCCAAGTCCACTTCTTGAATCCCCTCCTTGCTTACCGGCGGTACATTACCATTGTAAAAAGCGGTGCACCACCATCTTCCTGCTTTGTCCTGAAAGGGAGTGCCATGTCCCAGAAACCGTCCCACAAACTTCCTTGGCCCGTAAGGACCGGTAATATTGTCCGCGGTACAATAATAAAGGTTATAAGAGCCCTTTCGCATCTTATCAGTGGACCAAGCGGTACCAAAATGCACATATTTACCCCCTATTTTCCTGATGGTAGCCCCCTCATGGCCGATTACCCGATCAGAAGGATCGATCCGCTTTGGTTCGGCTGCCAGTCCGGTGAATCCCGGTTTGATGGGTGCGATAAAGGTATTTCCCCACAGCAAATACCAGGTACCATCGTCGTCCTTAAACAAACTGGGATCGTGCTTGTTCCGCATATCATCTCCCATGGGAAATGAAAAAGGACCAGCCATATCCTCTCCTTCTGAAATGGCCAGATTGGCTCCGCCTTGGACAGGATCCGGGGAAGTGTGTACATAGATCCATTTACCGGCTACATGATACAGCTCTGGCGCCCACAATCTCCAATCACTCGCGGGCTTTTCATTCAGTTTATCGGGCATTTTTTGAGCCCAGTATCCTTCCGCAAGGTCAAACGGCTCCCCAAGAGACTCCCATTCCAGCAGGTCTTCACTTCTCCACACCCTAATCTTATGCCCCACGATACTTGGTTTGCCAAACAACTCCATGTTTGCTGCATCCAAGCCTGTATTATAAGGCTCGGTCTCCTCCCGTGGATCATGGGGCAAAGGAGTGGTCCCTGTCAGGTAATAATATCCGTCATGGTCCAAGTAAATATACGGATCCCGAATCCATCCTTCCTTTAGAAATATCGCCTTATCATGCGCCTTAAATGCCGCTTCCTTGCTTTGCTTACTACAGCTAGCAAATACCAACGCACTGCCCATGATGACCAACTGTACTACTTTCTTAATGCTCATTTTGTCTTTCTTTTATGGTTTCGCCATTGGGTTTGGGGCCGGGGAAATAGTAGGGCTGCTTATAAAGCTTTTGTTCATCTCCTTGTGCGTTCATCCACTCGGTCAATTGTGCTTTCATTTTAGCGATCCTGGGTTGGTAGGCCGCATTGGTCGCAAGATTATGCTGCTCATTAGGGTCATTGGAGAGGTCATAAAACTCCACTGCCGGGCGTATAAAATAGTGCTGGACCACAGCTGCTGCCAAAGGATCTTGGACGGCTTGGGCATCCCAGCTGTCCCAAAAAGCCCCTGCTCCATCTTTTCGTAAGATATCCGAATGGTTTGTATGATAGGCATTGGGAGCCAGGTTGATGATGAGCTTATATCGCTCATCACGAATGCTCCGCATCGGGTAAACATTGAAGTTGCCGTCCCCGGTGTGTGTGGTAAAGATCTCCTTTCTGAAGGTAGAAGTATTCCCCTTTAGCACCTCCATAAAAGATTTACCGTCAAGCCCTTCTGGCACTGCACTCTCTGAAGCTTCGAGAAGGGTCGGCATAATATCCACCCAACTCACCATCGCTGCTGTTCTACTGCCTGCTTGGATTTTAGTTGGCCACTTGACGATCAGTGGCGTCCTAATGCCCGCATCATATAAATTCCACTTTCCAAAAGGCCATTGAGCCCCATGGTCACTGGTAAAAAGGGTCAGGGTATTACTGCCCAACATGTTATCAAAATAATCCAAAACCTGTCCCATTTCGCTATCCATGCCAGATACATCGGTATAATACCGGGCACGGTGCTCACGAGTAGGTTCGGTATCGATGAAATAGGGCGGTAGGTCCACCTCCTTCGGTAAATAATCCATTTTCTCTGTCCACCAGACATGTGGTCTGCGGTCTCCCACAAAAATGCACACTGGGCCCTCTACCTTGGTAGAATCAAAATACCCGCTGATGTTTTCGTAAAGGTTTACCTGCTCGTCATGGTGAAAGTCAAAACCACATTTTTCATTACCACCATAATGCGCCACCTTACCGAAGGCAAATACCGAGTACCCATTATCCTTCAACTGACCAATCAGGTACGGGATGTCAGGGGCAGGAAAGGCATGATTCACCTCCGCACCATTTTTGGCAGGCATCAGTCCGGTCAATAACGCCGCGCGACTGGGAGCACAAGAAGGAGATGCCACAAAGGCATTGTCGAAGGTCATCCCCTCCTGACTGAGCTGCTGTAGGATCGGTGTCTTCACCACCGATGCTCCGTACACGGAGACATCCAGGTATCCGAGGTCGTCAGATAAGTAAACGATCATATTGGGCTTTTGTCTGGCTTCTATGGTCGCTGTTCCACCTAAGAACAACAACACCATAAACCATCGCTTCAGAGAAGCCGATTGGAAAAGCCTTTGCATAAAAAAGGCTAAAATGGAGATGGTATTTTGTTGGTTATTTTGGTTCATTTTATTTTTAAAATGGGCCTTAATTTTCAGGTTAAAGATGCACAAATCAGCACTGGACAAATGCCATAAATCTACCAATAAATACTATAAATTCGTCAAACATCCTCTTTCGGTGGCAAATGGCCCTTGGTTGACAAAAATTGAGCCTGGGCATGGCAGGCCTCAGGCTCAATGCTCTTCTTACCGTGACTTAGCCCTCTGCATAACTTTTAACTCCTACTCCTCCTCAAGTGGAACACGCTAAGGAAACCACTAACCCAAAGCCCACATCTTGATACCCGATACTCAATACTTGATACTAGATAATAGATAATAGATACTAAACACTTCAATACCCCTCATTCTGCACCAACATCTCATTGGCATCTAAGGCCGCTTGTGGAATAGGGAATAGCACGTGTGTCGGCTTGGCATTGGTGACACCACGCGCCACGGCAGATGATACAAAGGTGCCCATCCTGATCTGATCCTCCCGTCGCTTTCCTTCGGAATAGAATTCCCAAGCCCGTTCGTTTAGCAAATGGGTTCTGAGCTGGGCCATAGACGTAAAATCACTTAGCTCCAACGGCTCCAAATCCGCACGCTCCCTGACCATGTTGATCAGGTCTATTGACTCTTGGTTGGGGCCATTGAGTTCATTCAGCGCCTCCGCCCTACTCAAGAGGATATCGGCATAGCGTACTGCGGGAACATCATTCCCATGTTCATTTCCCAATCCATTGGGATCTGGCCAATATTTAAAGGAACGGGTATTGTTGTTGTTCAGTAGGGAAACGGCATTGCCCTGGCCGTTTATATAGCTGTCCATGATCAGATCCATTCGGGCATCGCCTTCCTCAAAGGAATTGTAAAAGCTGTCGTAAAGCCTGTATTGTGCCGCCCAGTTTCGCCAGGAGTTTAGAAAAGTCAGCCCGGTTTTGGGATCACTGGCAAATCCTTCGGGAAATGCGCCATTGATATAGTTATTTCCAGGACTATTGGGAATCTGAGGATAAGTAAGGATAAATTCCGAATTTTGTTCATTCTCTACCCTGAAAAGCATCGCATAATCAGGGTAAAGACTATAATCCCCCATATCCATCACCTCTTGAGCCATATCGGCAGCTTTTTGCCATTGCTTGGTATTAAGGTAAAACTTGGTCAAAAGTGCTCTGGCTCCGCCATTGTTAGCACGGCCATAAGCTTGCTCTTGGCCAGGCGCAGGCAAGTCAGGGATCACCGCAAGCAATTCAGACTCAACAAACTGCCTCATTTCTTCCTCAGAAGGTCTCGCTAGGTAAATATCATCCTCAGGACTTTGTCGCAACGGCACTGGCCCAAACCAGGTGTGCAGGTAGTAGTAACTCAGGGCCCTGATAAACCTTGCTTCGGCAGCATAGGTTTGCTTCAAATCATCACCAATATTGGCCGCTTCGACATTTTCCAGGACCACATTAGCATTTCGAATGGCACGATAAGGCTTCAGCCACATATCGCCGTACATCCAGCCTACGGATGCATCCCAAGTAAAATTAATCATCAAAACGGCGGTTCGGTTTTCGCCTCCACCGGTCTCCCACTCGATGTCCGTGCACCACTCCTCAATATTCCGCACGCTGTGGTGGGAATAGCCGTTTAAGTACCCTTCTGCATAGGCCGCGTCCAAGGTGGATTTGATTCCTTCCTGGGTGGTCAGAAAGTTTTCTGGTGCCATTTGAGAGAACAACTCTTCATCCAGTACATCGGAACAAGCGCACATCATTCCCAGAACCAGTGCTATCAAGCTATATTTTAGTAATTTCATCGTTTTCATAATTTCCCTATTTAAAATCCAAGTTTCACTCCTAGCAAGAAAGACATCGCCGTAGGATAAGCATTGTAGTCAATCCTGATATTGGCGTTTCCGTTAGGATTGACAGCCGGATCCACGCCATCGTACTTGGTGATGGTCAGCAGATTGGTCCCCGTCACATATACCTGTGCATTACGGAAGGTATTGCTCTGCATGGGGATGGTGTAATTAAGCGTCACGGTGTTTAAGCGCAAGTAAGATGCATCCTGTACCGTATAGGAATTCACTTCTTTTTGTCCTTGGGCAGTTGGATTGACAAAGGAGGGGTATTCATTGGATGGATTTTCCGGTGTCCATCTGTTCAGATAGGGTTCGGCAAACTTATTTCTCCTGAAATTGATCGGAAAATAAGTATCCACTAGGTTGTTGTTCAACATGCTGATGCCGTGCACACCTTCTAAGAACACATACAAGCTAAAGCCTTTGTATTCGAAGGTATTGGCAAGGGAATAGGTCAAGTCCGGAAATGAATTGCCCAGTACTTCCCTGTCATCGGCATTGACGGTTTGGTCCCCATCGATATCGCGGAATTTCAGATCCCCCGGGGCCACATTATCGGTGGTTTGGTCAAAATCATCCCCCTCTTGCCACACCCCGTCTACTTGGTAGCCATAGAAGGAATACATCGGCAAGCCTTCTTTGATAATCCAGATCTGGTTGGCAAAACCGGCACTTCCACCGATGATCTGCCCGACTCCTCCAAGACTGGTCACCTCATTTTTTACCGTGGCCAGATTCAACGTGGTCGTCCAAGTAAAATCTCCATCAAAATTCACCGAAGTAATGGCCGCCTCAATCCCGGAGTTTTTCACGCTACCGATATTGGTAATCCTGTTGGTATAGCCCGTGGACGTCGGAATGGGCAGGTAAAGCAGCATGTCAAAAGTCTTCTTGCTGAAATAATCCAAACTACCGAAAACCCTGTCCCTGAACAGCCCAAAATCCAATCCAATGTCCCATTGTTCTGTGGTTTCCCATTTCAGATCTGGATTAGGAATCCGCGCAGGTTGTGTTGTGGATACTTTTTGGTCGTTAAACACCGCATCTGGCCCCGGCACAAACGTACTGATCGAAAGGTAATTCCCAATCTCCTGGTTACCGGTCTGGCCCCAGCTGGCCCTGAATTTAAAGGTACTCAATGCTTCCAAATCCTGCATGAACGATTCCTCTTTCACCTTCCACGCGAAAGCCCCGGAAGGGAAATAGCCGTATTTATTGTTTTCCCCAAACCTTGACGAACCGTCAATTCGAAGCGTTCCTGTAAACAGATACTTATCCTTCAAGGTGTAATTTACCCTGCCCAAATAGGAAAGTAAACGGTTGGTCGCCTTGAAGCTGTTAATGTTAAATTGTGTAGGGTCGCCCAAGCCGATATTATCGGTTCCTGTAGCATCTGAAGGGAAGCTCTTGCCATGGCTTTGGGTATTGGCCATGGAGAATTTTTGCGTGGTGACCCCTGCCACTGCGGTCAGGTGGTGATCGTTGAAGGTTTTGTCATACGTGGTCGTAAACTCCATCAGGTAGTTGGACTGCCTTTCTTGTAAGATGGTCGCAATGCCGCCATTTGCGAGCCCGTCTTTTGTAG
Organism: Echinicola vietnamensis DSM 17526; assembly: GCF_000325705.1. Taxonomy (NCBI): domain Bacteria; kingdom Pseudomonadati; phylum Bacteroidota; class Cytophagia; order Cytophagales; family Cyclobacteriaceae; genus Echinicola; species Echinicola vietnamensis. The sequence goes on from NC_019904.1 coordinate 4,508,757, forward strand.
ACCGGTCGATGTATACATCTTTGCGCTGATTGGTCACATCCGTGCCAAAATTCACTTTTACCGACCACTCGGGAAGGATTTTATAATTGGCATACGTAACGGCCATATTGCGGTAGCGCTCGATCATGGCATTTTTGCCGAAGGCCAGTGCCAAAGGATTGTCAATGGAAATGTATGGTGAAATGCGGTAGCGACCGTCTTCGCCGTATATACTCAAAGTCGGATCAAAATTGTAGGCCGCATATAACGCCCCATTGTTTTCGTTCACCCCAAAGGACTGGGCCGGCACTTGGTCATTTTCGCTGAATGAAGTATTCATGTTCAGCCCCACTGTCAGCCGATCGGAAAACTTGGTTTCCAAGTTTAGACGAGCACTGTACCGCTCAAAAGCAGAGCTTTTCACCACTCCTTGCTGGTTAAAGTAATTGAGTGCCGCGAAGTAATTGGTCTTCTCGTTTCCTCCTGAAAAAGACAGGTTTTGATTGGTTACCGGTGCACTGGTGCGGAAGAGTTCGTCCTGCCAGTCAGTGCCGCCATCTTCGATCACATCCACCTCCTGATCGGCAATTCCTCCTCCATCGGCAATGATGCCATTCATCACCGTTTGGTATTCTTCGGCACTGAGCACATCCAGTCTGTTGGCGACATGCTGTACCCCTACATATCCGTCATAATTGATTCTCATCTGACCGGATTTACCTTTTTTGGTGGTGACCATGATCACGCCATTGGCGCCCCTGGCTCCATAAATGGCCGTAGCAGAAGCATCCTTTAATATTTCGATGGACTCAATGTCATTTGGGTTAATGGCCGCTAAAGGATTGGTAGGTGTTCTGGAATCGGGATAATTCCCACCGCTTCCTGCGGTCATGGAACTGTTATCAATCGGCAATCCGTCGATGACATAAAGTGGCCCTGTACCGGCATTTACCGAACTGGCACCTCGAATACTGATGGATATGCCACCTCCGGGTTCTGAACTGTTTTGCACCACATTGACCCCTGCTGCTTTGCCTTTGAGCAATTGGTCCACGGAGGTATTTACTCCCTGGTTTTGCTCATCTGACTTGAGGGAAACCACAGAGCCGGTCAAATCACTCTTCTTCACGGTTCCATACCCTACGACCACCACCTCTTCCAATGCCTGTGTATCTTCTTTCATGACCACATCGATGGTGGTCTGGTTACCGATCTGGACACGCTGGGTTTCGAAACCAATAAAGGAAAAGATGAGCACATCGCCTTCTTCCGCTGTGATCTGGTAATTTCCATCCAAATCGGTCACGGTGCCTCTTCCTGAGCTCTCGATCTTCACTGTCAAGCCTGGCAAGGCCAGCCCACTTTCATCGACCACTTTTCCTTTCACGGTAATTTCAGCCGCCTCCTTAATCGCTACTTCTTTCCGGCTCTCGTTTTCACTGACATGAATATTGCTGTTGATCTGTGTAAAACTTAGGCCACTCTGACGGGACAAAATCACCAATAACTCATATACCGTCCCGCTAAAATTATCCGAAGCCATTTGTTGATCGGTGTTGACACCATTGGTATCAAACGTAAACCTGAAATCAGTCTTTCGCTCCAAATCTTTCATGATGGCTCCCAAGGTCCGATCCTGAAGGCGGACATCCACACGCACTTCTTCAATGGTCTTCCGCTGGGCTTTGGAAGTATTGGCTAGCAATACCGTGCAAAAGGCAAGCTGGATAAGAAACCCATATAAAACTCTCATAGACATCTTTATTAATTGTCTCAGTATTTTTTTTTGCATAGCTTTAAATGTTTAAGTGATTATTCCTTAAGCTTCCTGTCTTTACCGTCCAAAGTTCACGACAGGAAAAAATGGTTGGCAGTAGGGAACTGAACGGTTCCTTGCTGCCACTTTTTATTAGCTGGTATTGGTCTGTTCCATGTTGTTTAGGGTTAGGTTATTGGGTTATTAAGTTTTCTACGCTTCGGGAATAATCATCCCATATTTCTATTCCTCTTAGGATATTTCCTTCGTAAAATACCCTAAAGCATTCCTCCACAGCAGGAAGGAACCATTTGCTCAGGGGGATGGCCCCCTTTGTCCAAGGTTCAAAGGGCTCTGGGTTTTATGATCACCTGTTTTCCTTTGACCTCGTATTCAATGCCAAGTGCCCTTTTGATGCCTTTAAGGACATTTTCAAGGGACTCATTTTTATATTCCCCAGAGTATGCCCAGGAATGATCGATGCGAGGATCACAGCTCACTTCCACTCCGTACCAATCACGGATTTTTCGAATGATTTCATCTTTGTCAGCCTTTCTGAAAACCAAGACCTTATTCTTCCATCCCGTGACTTCCAATGGGTCAAAACTCGTCAGGGAGCGATCACCGTTTTGATGGAATCTTAGCATTTCGGAAGGGTTTAAGATCACTTGGTTGCCGGCATCATCCTTTACCTTGACTTTTCCGGATATCAAGGCCACGGCCAATTCACCATTTTTAGGGTTGCGGACATTAAAAGTCGTCCCCATCACTTCTACCATGGTATTCCCTAGGTCGACGATAAAAGGCCTGCCATCTTCTTCAATATCAAAAAAAGCTTCTCCCTCCAGCTTTACCAGACGGACCGTATCTGAAAAATGCTCCGGAAAAGACAGTTTACTGCTGGCATTGAGGCTGATGGTACTGCCATCTCCCATGTTCAGGGTGGAGCGGACTCCAGCAGGATTTTCACTGATTTCCCACAAAACCGGAAGGGGATCCTCTTCCGTTTCGGGAGAAATCACATATACTTGGGTGACGGCCCATGCACAAAAGGCAAACAGGACCGCTGCAGCAACCTTCTGAATCCCTAGCCAAGTGCGCCAATCCGTTTTTTCTTTTGGAAGGCGGTCTTTACTTTCCTTTCGGGGCTCGGTACGCAATACATTCTCAAAAATCTCCAAATAGGCACTATCCGACAGCTGTGGGCGATTTTGATACCCCACTGAACGGATGAGGGACGCTGCTTCCATGACCATTTGCCGCTTTCCGGGGTTTTCAGCAATCCACTTTTCCCAAAAGTGTTCTCCGTCACCCTTCGGATCCTTCGCCCAAGCAATGAAAAACGTATCACCCAGAAAGTCTTCCAGCTCATAGTCCCTGTATTTCAATATGTTTTTATCTCTTTTCATATAGTTGGTTCACTTTTTAAGGAAGATTTCTTTCAAACTTGAAAGTGCTCTGTAGACGAGTTTTCTGGCTGATTTCACCTCTGTAAAGCCCATCACTTCTGCAATTTGACTATAGGTCATTTCTTCTTCATAAAGCAACAATAGCGCTTGGCGTTGCCGCAGGGTCAACTGGGACAATGCGTGATTGATTCTTTTTTGCTGTTGTTCTCGATGTTCGGATTCTATCAGGATCGTCTCTGGGGAAAGTGAAAGGGCAAAAGCCTTGTGATGAAGTATTTCATCAGCATCCCGGAGCAATCCTCTTTCTTTTAATCTTTTGGTGATTTCGCAGCGGATACATTTAAAAAGGTAGGATTTGATGCTGTGCACCTCTCCTAGACTTCCTCTCCTTTTTCGGAGGTATATAAAAAGATTTTGGATACAATCTTCCACTAAATGGGCATCGCCGCAAAATTGATAACCAAAAGCGAACAAGTCCGCCGCGTAGTTTTTATAAAGGAAACTGAAGGTGGATTCGTTGCCCTTGTTAAAGGACGCCCACACCAATTCATCAGCCATATCCAAGTACTCCTTTTCGGAATACCGAATTTGGTATTTATCGGTTATTTCAGGTGCTTTTTTGGGTTTCATATCAACTTTTATTTGGCTTTTACACCAGATAGTAACATAAAGAGATAGAAAACTCCTCAAATGACCCCATAATTCCGAGAAAAAATCCTTAAAAATGAAATTTTTAGTGTTATTAAAAAATTCAATCGTTTTCTTTAACGATTTAGCAATTATTTACATCAATAAATATAGGTTTTTCAACCTTCTGAAAGGGCAAAAAAAAAGGAAGCCAAGCGGCTCCCTTTTTTCTCCAACTAAAATCTAACAGTAATCTATCACAAATCAACTCATATGCCTACTTCAGCAAGTACATTAAACTAAAATGTCCTACCATATTGTCCTTGTCCAATCCCGGGACCCAATATGTTCCATCGGTGCTGTTTTCAAGGTACCATTTATAATTTAGGGTTTTGACGTACTGGAACTTTGCTGATACCAAAAAGCGGTACACTTGCCATTCGGCTACGAATGAAGGCACCAAATCCACATACTTTCGTCTCCAGTCCTTGATTTCTTCAAAACGTTTATAGTAAAAATCATTGTTATACACGATCCGCTCCATTTGAATGCCCAGTTTAGTGAAATTTCTGTTCCAGCTAACTTCTGCAAAGATCACATTACTCCCTGGCCCATTGCCGGCTCCCATGACCTGGCCATTGTTGGTGTATCCGTGACGGACATATGGATGCGTATACCAGCTCTCTTTGGCCAGAATATTTTCCCGAACCGATTGCCCTGTCTGGGTGGTTTCTAACTGAACACCCAGAAACGTGGACGGATCTTTCAACTGAATATATTTGGTAAATCCCAACGTAAAAGCCCGGTTCAGGTCTGGGTACATGAACATCTCGCGAAAGGTTTTACTGTTTCCGTTTGTGCCATATTCCCCGTAAAACTCAAACAATTTTCCGGGACTGGCCCATCTGAAAAAGCCGGCACTCAGCTGATTGCGCTGTTCTGCATCCAGGTCCACAACATTGGCCGGTCTTTTGGCCCCATTGAAAATGGGCAAATAATCCCCAAAACTGTCCATATCTGCGCGGTACATCTGTGAAACACTGGAATAGCCCAAGGTTAGCCCCGGCAACCATTTGGGCTGATAATTAACGATAATGCCCGCCAAATACCGCTCATCCTCATCCCGTTTGGGAATATACAAGGGCGTTTGTCTGAAGGTATAATCCGATCCTGGAGGAAGATAGCCCGAATTCCTCAGTTTCCCCGCAATCAATTGCCCCTCAAAACGCCCTATATTGGTTTCGATGGGCTTGGTAGTTTCCAGGGTGGCATGCAAAAAGCCCGGGGCGTTATTGCTCATCAAAAGGGAATTCCTCCTCCCCGGCCCCCACCAAATACTCTCAGTGGAGATGCCGATCGCCAAATCTTTGTAATGGTATTTAAGGTGCGATTGCCCCAGCAGGTATTCCACATAGGCATAAGGGCCAAAGCGTTCCACAATATCAGTAGTATTCAGCCATTCGTAATATTGGTCCCAGGTGGATCCCCAGTGCTGCTGCGGAAAGCCTTCGTACGGCAAATTCTGTGCAGTCAAAAGCTCGGGTTGAAATTGTAAACTCAATGCCCCATACCGCACATAAAACCCTGCACTGATCAAGGTCTGCAATCCGGCATTGGGAATCATCGCCCCGTCATTGACACCAAAAGCATAATCCGAGTTGTACTGGCCCCTGACCATTTCTGGAAGCATTTTGATGCTGCCCTTCCCTCGGCCAAAAGACAGGGCCCGCTTTTGCCCATAAAGCTCCTCATACCAGCCGTTCTTCTTGTGCCCGGTAACCTGCAAATCGGTCACTTCGGGGGTCAAGGGAAGGATGGTCAGGGAATAGTTAGGGTTAAAATTCCCGATCAGCTGCTGTCTTCTTAAATATTCCTTGAGAAAAGGGGCGTTTAAGTTGGTCGATTGCGCCTTGGCAGAATAGGCCATCGACGCAAAAACAAGCATGGCCCCTATCCCCTTCTTTAAATTGGTAAACATATATCAATTATCCATCTTGTCCGGTAATGTTATTCTACCAGACTTACTTTAATGCTGGACAAGGACCAGCTTTCATCACATATCTGGGAACTGTTCAGGTATTTTTGGACGGTTTTATCGCCGCAGACCAGTGTAAGCTGGTCTCCTTTGTGGCGGACGATCTCCGAAATCCTGTATTTGGTGGTCCATCCTATGGAATCGGCATATTGGCAAAGTCCAGGAAGTGCTGTTTCCAAGGCCCCTGTTTTGGGATCATTATGCCTGCCATAAGCATCCGGAAAGGATTGGCTCAGGCACCAGGTGGACATGCAGGGTTGGTTTGAAAAGGTGGTATTTACCAACGCTTGGTCATCCACATTCAAGTACCATATGTCCGGCCCACTCGACGATCCGGCATTGCCATCCCACGAATCATGGAGCAGCAGCTCTACGGTAATTCGCAGCATTTTATGGGCCGGTAGATTGTCCACTTGGACTGCCACCTCTTCATTATTATAATTGCCCAATACGGTCGTTCCATTATAGCTCCTCCACCTTCCATTCCGCACCTCCTGAAGTTGTTCCCCATTAAAGTCATTTTCATAGACGACTACTTCTTCGGGGGCCAATCCTTCATGGCATGCTCCCATCACTCCTATTGCGACCAACAAACCGTATCGCACTAACCTATCTAAAACACGCTTTTTCATGTACTATTTTTCCATTTTCACCATAGGCTGGTGCGCTTCCCGTAAGAGGTCATTGATGGTTTTTACTGGTGTAAAAGTCTCCAATGGCACTTCTACAAAAATGGTATTCCAATCGGACATGCCCCCATTCCACAAACCCGGCAATTCCAAGGCTTTCAGGGCCTTCCCATTCAGGGATTTTTCACTGATCAATCCTGCATCGGAATCCGCAAACTGTGGTAGGGAGAAGTTTCGGCCATCGCGCCTTTTAATGGAACAAACCAAGTCTACTGGATTGAAATGGGTGCTTTCCATCAATAAGGCTTCCTGGTGCTTTGGATCAATTTGTGCCTTTTCGGCAATTTGAAGGGAAATTGACCCGTCGTGGTTTTGGGTCCAGAACGGTCCTCCACCGGGCTCGCCTGTATTTCGCACCATCCCACAAATGCGGATGGGCCGTTCCAGCTTGCTTTTAAGAAAGGACCGTCGTTCCATCAATGCACTTCCCCAATAGGCTTTCGGCAACACCACACACAGTTCCTGCTGTAAAAACTCCTCTATAGCTGCTTCCACGCCTTCTTCACCTTCTTCCAAGGCGTCCAAATAATCAAATACCTGCTGCTGGAGGTTCAGAAGTAATCCGCCCATGGCCATTTTATACTCACTGGAAACCTTACCGCCCCGTTCTCCGGCTACATTGTCGATGTTTTTGATAAAGATCACGTCTCCATCGATGTCTTCCAGGTTGCTGAGCAAGGCCCCATGTCCTCCTGGCCTAAACAACAAGGTCCCATCATCTTTGAGAAAAGGGGTATTGTCCACGTTGACCGCAATGGTATCCGTAGAAGCCTTTTGCTGTGAAAAACTCACCTCAAAAGTGATGTCATGTTCTTTTTCCAATACAGCTTTCACCCGGTTGCATTCTGCATTAAACGCTTCCAAATGCTCATTAGAAACGGTGAAATGCAAGTGAACCTTCCTGTCCTTGCCCACACCATATTGAAGGCCTTCCACGAAATGTTCGTGCACGGGAGTCCTTTCATGGTCATCGTAGCGATGAAACTTCACCAGGCCCTTTGGCAAGTTTACATAGCCCAGGCCACTGTCGAGTAAAAATTGGGAAATGATCAATTTAAAGTCTTTGTCCTGCAATGCCAGTCCTGCATAGCTCCCCACTTTGCCCAAGCTTTGCTCCAGGTCTTCATAAAATGGAAAATTACGCAAGTGCTTGATGAAGGTTTCGGCTTCTTGGTTATGGGCCAAGTAGCCGTCTCCATCCAAGAACTCGAAGAGCTTTTTGAACATTCTTGATGCCGCTCCACTTGCCGGGACAAATTTGACCATGGCAAGACGATCGCGCTGGGCCAGAAAATCCTTTCCTAGCCTGCTGATTTGATCCGTCGACAGCACCTTGATCCCATCGGTAGCCTGGGCTGGACGGACAATAGACAAATAAGGAAATCCTTTAGCAAATCGGTCAATCTGCGCCTTCACTGCCGGCAAGGATTTACCTTGAATAGAAATCTTTTCTGAAAATGCTTCCATAATTTTAAATGCTTTAGCGTTGGTGTGGTTAATCCTGTAATCAAAAGCTGCAGAGCGATAGCCCAAAAAGGAAAGATCCTGTATGATGGACCTCCCTTCTGTGGACTAAACACTTACAACACACGGCTAAAAAATATCACGTCGTTCCAATGGTATACACCCGGAAACCAATGTCCCTTAACTTTTGCTTATCCAGTACACTTCTTCCATCAAAGACCTGGGCAGGCTTTAACATGTTATCGTAGATTTTTTGCCAATCGTAATCGACAAACTCGTCCCATTCGGTAAGTACCGCCACGGCATGAGCGCCCTTACAAGCCTCATAGGGACAGTGCTCTGCTTTCATGAGTTTTCTGTTATCTACCTTGTTCCTGGAATTAAGGTAATCCAAGTCGCTGTACATCTGCTCTTCTTTTACCTTAGGGTCAAAGACCGTTACCTTGGCGTCCTCATTGAGCAAGTGGTCAGCCACATAGATGGCAGCGGATTCCCGGGTATCATTGGTATCTTTCTTAAAGGCCCAGCCCAGAAAAGCGATCTTTTTGCCACTGACCGTATTGTACAACGAACGGATGATGTTCTTCGCAAACCTTCCTTTTTGGTGGTCATTGATCTTGATGACCTGCTCCCAGTAATCGGCTACACTGGTCAATCCATAGCTTCTGCTGATATACACCAAATTAAGGATGTCTTTCTGAAAACAAGAGCCCCCAAACCCTACAGAGGCCTTGAGAAATTTGTTGCCTATTCGGCTGTCCGTTCCGATGGCCCTGGAAACTTCATTGATATCCGCTTCTGTGCTTTCGCATAACTCAGACAAGGCATTGATAGAGGATACCCGCTGGGCCAAAAAAGCATTGGCTGTAAGCTTAGAGAGCTCTGAAGACCATACATTGGTCGTTAGGATTTTCTCTCTCGGCACCCAATGGCCGTATACCTCTACAAGTGCCTCCATGGCCTCCAGTCCTTCGGGTGTTTTGGTGTCCCCACCGATCAGCACACGGTCTGGATCCATTAGATCCTCTATGGCCGTTCCTTCTGCCAAAAACTCCGGATTGGAAAGTATCTGGAATTTGGTCCCGTTACCGGTATTTTCCAGGATATCCCGAATGGCTTCTGCAGTCCTAACGGGCAAGGTGGATTTTTCCACTACGATCTTATCCGATTCGGCGGCGGCGGCGATTTGTCGCGCGCAGAGCTCAATCCACTTCAGGTCCGCAGCTTGGCCTTTTCCTTCTCCATAGGTCTTGGTCGGAGTATTGACAGAGATAAAGATCATGTCGGCTTCCTGGATGGCTCCTTCCACATTGGTGCAGAACCGAAGGTTTCTGCCCCTGGCCTCGGCGACTACCTTGTCCAAACCGGGTTCGTACACCGGCAGGTTGTCCAAATTCTCGTCGTTCCAAGCTTTGATTCTTTCTTCATTGATGTCCACTACGGTCACGTAGATATCAGGACATTTCTGGGCAATTACAGCCATGGTGGGACCACCTACGTATCCGGCACCAATACAACATATTTTTTTGACTTTCATTCGGTTAATTAATTGATGGTTTAAAAACAATGAACTAAACAGTAGCGCTATAAAAACAGGGATAAATCCCCTTTGGCATTAGGGTTATTGTGTATTTAGGTAGAATCGATTCTGATGTTGGTTTCTGTTATCGTACTTGCTACTTATGGTCACTTCCATTCAGAAAGGGAAAGAGAGGGGCTGGACAATGAAGCTTCTGAAGAGCCCGGTATGAGCAGCACCTCAATGGCTGCTGGCTTCCCTTCAGGAACCAAAAGTTCAAACCCTACTATGTTGACGCCTTTATTGGGGGCATCATATGCTTTTTGCTTATGGGCCGGCCACATCTTGATTTTGGTGGGTGTGGAAGACTTCACGATCATGCTCAGGTGCTCTCCATCTTTCTTCAAGAGGGCTTTGTTCCCTTGGATCCTTACCTTGGCCGGTGTGACCATTTGCCATCTGATGCTGACGGGCTCAGGGGAACTGCTGATTTCATCTCTGATAATGACTAGCTTATCTTCCTTAATCCCCACCCCACGCATCACTTTACGGTCTTTCCTGAGAAAAACATCTGTCAAGTCGCCCACCGCAAAGCGAAAAGTACCCGTATCGTTATAATCCATTAACTTGGCCTTTCCTTCCACATCCATTAGGGAATCGTCCAGGGTAAGCGTATTATGGCCATAGTTATTGTGCCTAAAAACTGTCCAGCGTCCACCATGCTGACTGCTGTCCCACAGGTTTACTTTTTTTGATGAAAGAGAATGGTAGTCTTGCATGCCCATGTCCATCGCCCACCTTACACCATCCGCCTCTAAGACAAATGCTCCCATATCCATATGGGCATGATGCTCATGGGCATTCCCCAGTTTTAGTCCCAAAAAAATCCCGTTGGCATCCTGCCATGAGGTACGCATGGTGACCACTTCGTTATCCCCTTTTCCCCTCCAAGCCTTCGATGAAGGAGCAGGGATATCCTCGGGCATAAATTCCGTTCCCAGCAATATAACGGCAGGAAGCATCCTTGATTGAGGCAGCCCTTTAAAGTCCATATTCTCCAAAACCTTCTTTTCGTTCCACAGCAGTGAGGGATCACCTGTAGTTGCTGCCATCCAAAATATCGCGGGATTTAGGTAGTGCTTTTCAAGGGCATCGCTCCAATTGAATGCATCCCCTGAATTGGCAATCATGTGCACGAAGAACTGCCCGGAAGCTAAAAATCCCGGTGAATAATAAGCTGCTATCTGATCATGCATGATCGGCTCCAAGGCTGCTAACATCAGCGTATGAAAGGTCGTCCCGTAGGTCCAGTACATCAGCCCCTCAGGAAAACCACCGTTTTCTCCATAGGTGGACATGGGCAGCTGGCTGCTATCCAGTGAGCGCTTTATAGTGTTCATCGCCAGTTCTGGTGCCTCATCATAGATCGCGATGGAGGCCCACACCATCGCTGCGTTACATACTTGGTTCCAGTTATTGTCCAATGCTAAAAACTGATTGAAAGCATCGTCATAAGATGGCAATATTCCCTTCTCCACCAGGGATTTCTTAACCTGTTCCCGCTCTTGAACATCCATTTGATGATACAACCAATCATAGGCCAAGGATACGGCCATGGTCATCTCTGCCACATCTAAAAACACCTGTGGATTCCAACTGTCCAAGGTACAGGCATGTAATACTTCTTGGATTCCCCTTTTCGCAAAATCAACTTCCCCGGTAAACTGATAGGCATAGCTAAGGTAAAAGATTTTCCTAAATAGCTCCCTGGCTTGTGGCAACATGGTTTTGCCCCGATAATGGAAAGAAGTGACCGGTTCATCCAGTAGCTCCCTTGCTGTCTTTTTCACCATCTCATCCAGCGTCTTCCAACAGCCCTCTTTCCTGCACGCCTCATGGACCGTTTCTTTTCTACCTTTCTGTAAGAGGATTCTAGGATGGGCAGGGATACCATTTGCCCCTGGCAGGTCTTGCGCCACGACATATAGGGGGACACCCCCCAGCAGCATCCAGCAAAGCCCGAAAATGGTCATGCTACGCTTTAAGAAGGTCAACGTAACTTTCTCTACCGCCAAAATCTGCTTATCAATCAGTGGAAGCCCTATACCTCACAAGGTTATTTTCCAGCATATCTGCCAGCTTCTCCCCTCCTTCTTGGTTCAAATGGTCCTCATCTGAAAAAAGGTCGTTTCGATTGGCGAACACTTCTTGGAAATCAAGAATTTTACAATTATGCACTTTCAACACACTGTCAGCCCCAAAATTTGATGATTCCATCGCCGAAAGATATGCCGAAGTAAGCGGATACTTTATTCCAATTACCTCTACATTGTTTTCTCTGCAACGTAAAATGATCTCTTCTAAATCCTCGGCCAGTTTTGCAGATTTTGACAAGTTGCTAAAATGAAGATTGACCCTTTTTTCTCCTTTGGCTAGTTTATTCCCTACAGCTTTCCACTCCTGTTTCACCAAATTATGCTTTAAAAATGATTTTAGCCTAGCCATGAAAATGTCCCGATTCTTGGGGCTTATCAAGGAAAAATATCGCTTTACATATTTCAAATAGGCATATTCCCAAAAACTGTAATCGGTCTCCTTAAGTGGCACGTAATGGATCGAAGCTTCGATGTTGTTTAGGTTTTCCCGGTAGTTTGAGAGTAAATGGTTATCCGCCGAGACCAGAACATAGTCCAAGTCTTTATGCTGGAGGTAAAAATTCAGCTTATTTTTCATGTCCTCATAAGAGTCACTGCTCCAGGAGATATTCATGATGCCTCGATCCTCCATGTTTTGCTTTAGCGGCAATCCATGGGAATCAGCCATGATCACTCCTTTGAGCTTTTTCCCTTTTATTTCCCGCGTCATCTTGGTGTAAGGGACATAATACAACCCATCCACTACAAATGTCACCAAAATATTGATGGCCAATGCTCCAAGTATAAAAGGAACGAGTTTTTGAAAGTATTTTTTCATGGTCGTTTAGAATTGGAAGTAAATAAACTCGATTTCGTCTGAGAAATTTCCTGCGAAATAAATCAATATAAATACGCCATAGTACACCCCATATCGCAAGGGACGTCGCCACTTCAGTCCCAAGGACTGTATCGCAAAATCGCCTTCTTTGCCCAGCCATTCGATCGCCACAAACAAGGCTACCAAAGCCAAAATCCTTACCGGAAACACTTCTGGCTTCACCAAAAGGGAAGGCGAAAACATGTTGGCTATATAATCTACCGCCATGGTGACACTCTCAGCCCTAAAAAACACCCAGGCCAAGCACGTAACCCCAAAGGTCAGCAACACCTGTCCAGCTTCTTTAAAAGTGGGAAAAAGCTTTCCTTGAGCCACCTGGTCAAGGTTATGCCGATTTTTGCCTGCGAGCATTAAAGGCAAAAAACAAAGGGCATTCAACGCTCCCCAAATCACAAAGGTCCAATTGGCCCCATGCCACAATCCACTGACCAAAAAGATGATAAAGGTATTCCTGATCTTCATTCCCAGTCCTCCGCGACTGCCTCCAAGCGGGATGTACAAGTAATCCCTAAACCACGTGGAAAGGGAAATATGCCACCTTCTCCAAAATTCTGCCATGTCCCTGGAAAAATAGGGAAAGGCAAAATTCTTCATCAAGTCAAACCCAAACAAGCGGGACACACCAATCGCAATATCCGAGTAACCCGAAAAATCCCCATAAATCTGAAAAGCAAACATGACCGCTCCCAAAACGAGCGTACTTGCTGAATACTCTTGGTAATTTTGGAAGATAACATTTACGTATTCTGCACAATTATCCGCGATGACCACTTTCTTAAAAAAACCCCAAAGGATCTGCTTGGTGCCATCTGCCGCCAGCATATAATCAAACTTACGACGCCTGTAAAATTGGGGCAGTAAATGTGTCGCCCTTTCGATGGGGCCTGCCACCAGCTGGGGAAAAAAACTGACGAATGTAGCAAAGCTTACAAAGTCCCTGGCCGGTTCCAGTTTTCGCTTGTACACATCGATCGAATAGCTGAGGGTCTGGAAAGTGTAAAAGCTGATCCCCACAGGAAGCACAATGCTGATGGCTCGCGGGTGGATGGATTGGCCAAAGAAACTGAACATCTCCGTAAAACTGTCCGCAAAGAAATTATAGTACTTAAAGAAACCTAAAAAGCCTAGGTTAACCAAGACACTACAGGCCAACAGCCATTTTCGAGTGGTTTCTTGCTCGGCCTTGTCCATCCTCCTTCCAATCAGGTAATCCAATACCGTGCTGAATAGAATCAAGGACAAAAATCGCCAATCCCACCAACCATAAAACACATAGCTGGAGACCAATAACAAGAGGTTTTGTTGCTTGATGTTTTTCTGAAAGACAAACCAATAGCAAAAAAACACCAGTGGCAAAAAGATTGCAAAATCAAGTGAATTAAACAGCATTTCCGTTAACGTTTATGATAGTCGGTTTCGTGATGCTTCATCTGGGCAAGGGGAATTTTATGCAGATCCTAAAGGGAACATGGATCATGCATGCTTCAGCTTATAAAACTGCTTAGGTCTTCAGCTTCTTGAGCGGGGGATTCCTAAGGTCACTGGCGGCCAGCCTAAAGATGTACCATGGTTCGATCAAATAACGGAACCAAAACCTATTGGGATCTTCCTGCAGTCGGTAGAGCCACTCCAGTCCCGTTCTGCCCATCCACCGTGGTGGCGTACTGACTGTTCCTGCCACATATTCTATGGCTGCTCCACAGGTCATGATCACGGAGGCATTTAGCTCATCCTTGTTATCAAGGATCCAGTGCTCCTGCCTTGGCATCCCCATTCCCACAATAAGAATATCGGGCGCATATGCATTGATCAACTGAACGACGGCTTGATTTTCTTGGCTGCGCTTGTTCGTGTCAAAATATCCATGACGATACGTAATTTCCAGTCCCGAAAATTTATCCCTCAGGATATTGACTCCTTTGGATACACTGACTTCATCGGCTCCCAAGTAAAAGACCTTGAGTTTTTCATCCCTTACCCTTTCCATCAGGGGATCCATTAAATCCACCCAAGTCAGTCGGTTGTCTTTGGAAAGTGGGTAGCCCAAGGCCTTGCCCAGCCAAACCAACGGCATCCCATCGATCCGCTTCTTGGCGATGGAATAGAGTCGCTTCAATTGTTCTGAGTTGGATTTATGGTAAGTATAGATCCCATGCAAGTTTTGGCTTAGGATGATATTGCGCTCCTTCGCTCTTGCAGAACGGACAATAAAATCGAGGAGTGAAGACAAGTTAAAATCATCCACTTCTGTTCCCAGTAGTTTATAGGCCATATCAGTTGAGTGTTTTCGTTTCCTTTAAAATATATTCGATTCTAGACTTCCAGCTATGGGAGGTCACGACAGGTCTTCTGATTTCTTCCGGCCTAAACTTCCCTTCCTTGAACAGTCCGTAGGCGGTTCGTATTTTCTCGACCAGATCATCTACATCTCCTGATTTGAAGCAAAAGCCGTTTACACCATCATGGATCATATTGGAAGCATCTTGGAATTTGGCCGCCAATACGGGCTTGCCCATGGAGAGGTATTCATAAATCTTTAAGGGAGAATGGTACATTTTACCTGACTTCGTGGCCACTTGCCCCGAATAGCACACATCAAATCCACCGATATACCCCGGGATTTGATCCCACGCCTTTCTTCCCACAAACTTGATGGTGTCCGACAAGCCAGCATTAGCGCAATCAGTTTCCCAGTCTTGCTTTTTGAGGCCATCTCCTACTACGGTCACTTTTAGAGGAATTTCATCTTTCAGGATATCAACAGCCCTGATCAAGACATCCACCCCGCACCACGCGATCACCGACCCCACAAAACCTATGGTAAATTCATCATGTTCGCGAATGGGGGTCACCCTTTCAGGATCAAAACGGTCCGTATCCACCCCATTGGGCACCACCAGGATCTTCGCCGGATCAATATCAAAATGATCCAGCACCATCGCCTTAAGTTCATCGGTAACACAGATCAGGTAATCGCAGGATTGGTAGGCCTTTGCTTCCATTTTTTTGCAAATGCCCGATAGGATGATGCTCTTCCGGTCATTTTTGGCTTCTTCATACAGCACACTGTTGGTTTCCAATATCCATGGCACCCCATGCTTCCTGAATTTATGTCCCATCAACTGGAAAGCGCCTAACCTTTCGTAGACACAATCCACCTCTGTATGCTTCTTGAAAGAAAGTCGATTGTTATACATTCCATAAGTGATCCTGATCAGATCTGCGGCCAGGCGCTTAAAAAAACTTTTGGAAAGGCTCTTCTGAAAATCAGTCTTATGGCCACTTTTCATGATGCGGTTTCCCACTATAAACTCGGCCACTTCCCAGTTCATCGATTTAAAACCATTGATCACGCCAAGAATATGGGCCCTGGCTCCACCTGCATCGGCTTTCAACTGTGTGGATACCCGCGGAGCTCCTGACAAGTAAAGTAATTTCATGTATAAGTTCGTTGGTAGAGGTTTAAATTGTGTTTTGGGACTTGCTATTCAATGTACCGCTCAGCCGTTGAGGACTTTGGCCATGCTGTCCATGGTTAGCGCATGGTAGCGCTGTTCGATCTGCGCTAGCTGCTCCATGATCTGAGTCCGGTTTTCTAATAGCGTGAGCACTTTCTCCAGTATTGCCTCATTGGTATCACTGGCTTCCAGCAGCAAATCATGCAATCCTGCATCATGGTAAATCCCTTTGATCTTGAGGTGCTTATCAATATCGGAAAGCACCAATGGCAGCACATCATATTTCGCTGCCAGCAAAGCCCCGTGCAGCCTGTTGGTGATGATGGCCACGCCATTTTGATAGGCTCTTCCAGCCGTTTCTAAGGTAATTTGTGCTTCCTCAAAATCCACTTCATACCCTTTGGCCCTGAGCGTTTCATGAAGCTCCTTGCAAAAGGCATAATCCCCCAATACCTGATAGGTAATCTTCAGCTTATAGCGATCTTTCAAGTGATCAATGATAAACATCAGTCTTTCGACCAAGGCATTTTTGTAGCGCTGCCCGTCGTCATCCTTGTAAATGGCATCGCGGAAACTAAAAATGATTTCTTCCTTCTGGGCTTGGGATAGGTCTACCCCATTGGCATGATACGTCCAGGCCAAATCCGGAAAAAAGCGTGCTTTGGGAATGCCGATTTCATGGGCCAAACTCAGCGAGATCGAGTCCCTAACCCAGTAGTGATGGGTAAACCAAGCTCGGATCCGTTCACTTACTGCTTGTTTTTTACCAATCGGCCCCATGGAAAAACCCATTCTGACAATTTTTACCCTTAGGAGCTGTAAAGCGATCAAAAAGGCGGTGTATTCCATGTTTTTTCTGATTTTCTTGTTGGAATTACCGAAAATATGACCGGGAGGGCCGGCCACCATGATCACTTTTTGGCCTTTTTTAAATAGGCTGGCCCAAGCTTTTTGGAAAAGCTGTTTATAAAAACTTCCTTTATTGCTAGAGCTTTTCTCATGGCTGGCCAAATTCAGCGCTTCCTTATAAAAACCGGGTAACTTTTCATCATTGATCACTACGTTTCCATGGGTTCGGAACAACTCGATGAGTGATTTGTTGATGAGCACATCTCCCGTATTTTCAAACTGGGTATTGCCCTGAAAGTAAGTGGTGACTGTTTTTTCCATACAAATGATTAATTGACAAGTTGCTGTGTAAAACGCAATGGTTTAACTTGGTAATGATGTGAAGACCGGGAATGAAAAGCCTTAAAAACATGGACTTGGCCAATCAAAAATGTCAACGTGATCATTTCCCTCTTTAAAGGAGCCCAGCCAAAAAAGCCATACACAAAGATGGATATCATAATCCCGACGGTGGCCAAGCTGAAGATATTGACTGCAATATTGCTTGTCTTTAGGGTTTTGGTATGACTGGAGACTTTGCTTCCAAAAAACACCAGCCAAAGCATCATCCCTATGATTCCGGTCTCCGCCAGTACGATCAAATGGATATTATGAATGGGATTGGTCGTAATAAATTCCACCACCGCCAAATCCTGAGTGACCCTGATGAAATGCCCCATATAATAGACATGCGCATTGATGCCAACGCCAAGTAACTTCGCCCTGCTCCAAATATCGTACCCCATAAACCAAGATGAGAAGCGTACCTCGATCTGGTTTTCGAAATCACTCGCCAGAAAAAGTTCACTAAGCGGCGTTAAAAAAAGCACCCCTATTAAGGCCGCAAAACCAAAGGCTGCCAATACCAGGTTTTTGACAGAGAAAAAGCTCTTTTTGGAATAGAATGATACGAGTACTATACCAATAATGATGGCACTGGTCACGTAAGTAGTCCTGGAAAAGGTGAGAAGTATAATGAATACATTTGCCAAAAAACAGTACAGGGAAAGCGACTTTTTAAATCCATTGAGGTAAGAGGACAAGAAGAATATTGCGGTAATCAAGGAGAACAAGGCCAACGTACCTGGATGGCCAAATATCCCCACCGCAGAAGTATACCCTTCCCGCTTCAACGCATAATCAATCATGTCTTCCCCTTTGAAAAAGGTCAATGCGGCTTCTATGCCCAAAACGGGATACATAATGACCAGCACTGTCTGCAGGACTGTTATCACCATCAACCCGTCAAAAACACCTTTTAGCGCCTCTCCTTGGGTGAAATTGCCCTTGATATAATTTACCGAAAGGAAAATTTGTCCGGCATAGCAAAGAAATATCAAAACGGATTTAGGATAGGGATTCATGGGATTAAAGAGCGCTATCATGCTCATTACCAGCACCACTATCTCCCACTTGTATTCCTTGAATCGAAGCACTGCAAAGCGCTGGTATCCCAAGAAAAAACCAATCGGAATCACAAAAGTGGAAAGGGAAATCCATAGCGAATTCCCAAATACCCCCAATCGATCGACCATGGTTCCTTCATAATTGGTCTTGGTCAAAAACGTATGAAAGGAAGTACCAAAATCAAATGCCAGCATCAACACAAAAAAGCTGATCAGCATGTGGTTGGACCGCTTGCCTTGCCAATTTAAATACCCCCATTTCCCCAAGGAATAGATAAGGGCCAAGAGTAAAACAACTTTATTCATTCGGGCTGTGCTGGTATCTTACGTTAGCTGA
The DNA here is from genome assembly GCF_000325705.1 of Echinicola vietnamensis DSM 17526. Taxonomy (NCBI): domain Bacteria; kingdom Pseudomonadati; phylum Bacteroidota; class Cytophagia; order Cytophagales; family Cyclobacteriaceae; genus Echinicola; species Echinicola vietnamensis. The sequence goes on from NC_019904.1 coordinate 4,527,357, forward strand.
AATTGTTTGGTAGGAGTACTTAATGCAGAAAGGGATTGGGCAAATGCAGCATAATTTTTCTCTGCATTAAAATTTTCATGGTAAAACTCCCTCACCTGATCAGCTGGAATATTTTTCTCCAATACTTCTGTAAAACCTTCCACTACTTCAGTCAAGGTGGGATTGGGAGGTAATAATTTTCCGGTTTCTGCACCGACGATTTCCCCTGTTCCCCCTACTTTGGTGGCGACAATGGGGATCCCAAACGAAATCGCTTCCATTATCGATACGGGTATCCCCTCTGTGGAGCTGAGATTGGTGAACAGATCGACAGGCTGCTCGGCGTAGTAGGTATAAATCGCTTCATTTTTGACATATCCTTTTAGGATAATGGTCAAATTGCTTGGGACACCTGCTTTGTCCCTAAGTTTGTCCCAGCCATTGCCATCACCAAAATGCACCCATTTAACGTGCTGCCGAGGATGTTCTAAGGCATATTGGATGACAGCCTTTTTGATAAAATCCACCCGCTTCATCGGAGCAACCCTGGATACTGAAACGATCACCGACCTCCCATCTCCTGATTTTCGGGCCACCTGTTGCTTATCAAAAACACCTAATTTCGATACTTCTATAGCGGAATTATTTCCGTATTTGGTTTCGAGGAAGCTTTTTCCATCCTCAGAAATGGAATAAAGGGCTTGTAACTGATCCAAGCAATATTTCCTATAGGGCCAAAAAGAACGGACGTTCGGTGCATCTTCATAAATGTCAAAGCGGTGCGCCCTGCTGATGACCGATGCGGCCATCTTTCCGGATTCCCTTAGCTGTAAAAAGCCATATGTGGCCTCGTTGAACCAATAGGTGTAAACGACATTTGTCTTCTGGAGCAATTCAGCTTTGCCCTCAAAGAAATGTGCATAAGCCCTTCCATTGGAGATAAATTTTAGCAGCATGGCCACATCCTTCCATGACTTTAGCTTTTTCCGGTGCGCCCATACGGCCTTTATAAAATCGCTGGAAAACAAGGCCTGGATGGCTCGGGAGACTTTTCTTTGGTAAGCTTCCGAAAATGAACAATTGACAACTACATTTTCAGGTACTTTTCTGCAGTAACTTCCTATTTCATACGGATAGACCGTTACTTTATCATAGCATTTCGCCACCAGCTTAATCTCACTTTCCAGAAAAGCTTCCGTCTTGAAAAAAGGAAACCTTTTAGTGATTAATATTAATTCCTTTGAGCCCATAACTTTCATGTCAAATTGCCTGGTATAGTTTTACAAGTTGTGCCGTATTGTATGCCGCCGAGTTTTCATTTTTAGGCTGGAAAACCTCTTCATTTATGTCTTTGCCAAGGAACGTATCTAAGGCCTTGGTCAATCCCTCTTCGTCTTGACGATCGTATACCAAACCACATTCTTCGGAAACTGCTTCGGGTAGCCCGCCGACGTTGGAAACGATTACTTTTTTTTCCAGTCCAAAGGATGTCATCACCACACCACTTTGGGTCGCATCTTTGTACGGGCAGATCACGGCCCTGCTGTGCCTTACCAAAGCAGCCACTTCCTCGTTCTCCAAAAAGCGATTGATGATGGTAATCCGCTCACTCTTCACCAATTCATCCGGGACAGCGAAATTGGCCTTCCATTTTCCCGCGATGACCAATTTTAGATCTGGATGCCGTTTGGAAAGCGCCTGGAAGCTCTTCAATAGATCATCTACGCCTTTGTATTGGGACACCCTTCCGATAAATAAAAGATAATTGTCAGGAAGCGGTATTGCTGAGGTACTGCTTTCGTAATTGGCATAAAAGGTGTATGGAACCAATGAAAGATTATGAACCGATTTTTTGTTACCGTAAATGGCCCGGAAAGTCTTTTTTGAATGCTCAGAAAACGTGAGAAAAAAATCCGCTCTTGGGTACATCAGGCTTCTGATCAATTTTCTTCTCCAATCCTGCTCTCCTGAATGTGGTTTGGGATCGTGCACATCTATCACCCATTTGCGGCACTTCACAAAAAGTGGCAATGCAAATAACTCTATGGAAATATCATCGAAATGAATCACATCAGGAGCGATGGCGTTAATCATTTTAGCCAGCTGCTTGTTCTTTTTTATTCCATCCATACCTACGCGCCTTTTCGGAAAGAAAACAAAATCAAAAGACTTGCAATCCATAATATAAGGGTCAAAAAATGCCGCATCTTTTAACTCGTCCTTGATGGCCGAAAAGGGATAAATCGCTTTGGAGTTATGATGAGGTATTGAAGTGAGGTTAAAGATGGTCGATGATAATTTCCCTTCAGAGGTGATCACAAACACATGAAGGTCCACACGTTTGGCCAATTCCTTTATATACTCAATAGAAAAATCCAAGAACCAAGGATATGTCACATATACTACCTTCATCAAAAAACCGGCTTGTGAAGTTTCTGATTCAGGACCGCGACTTCCTCATCTATCTGGGAAAATACCTGATTTACCCTTTGGTCGGAAGACAAGTCATAGCTAATATTCTGCTGGGAAAGTGTCTTGAGAATTTGATCTTTCACCTTGCTTTTTAACATCACATCGGCCGCCACATTCCCTCCCGTAAGGCTTTTAATCATGGAATGAAATCTTCCCTTTTTGTACAGTGGGATATACAGTGGGTCATGCTGAAAGATCTCTACGGAATTCATCCAGTCCGTCCATTTAAATTCAGCTACCCGCTCCCCTTCTGTATAAGGTGTCGTCAAAATAAAACGTCTCCAGGGGATCCTGAAAATATCAGCTAAAATGGCTCCGTGCATGGCCTCAGAGATCACAAATTTAGAGGCCGCTATTTCTCTCAAGGTATATTCGATCCCTAAATCAGTATGGGTGGTGATGTAGTGTATACCCAGTTCTTTACAAATGCTCTTCCAATCAAAATAGCTTTCAGACTTAAAGTAAGGGATGAAACTGACCTCGTACTGTTTACTCGTCTGGGCTATTTGCTGAAATTCAGGGAGCAATTGGAGGGCATAAGCTGCATCAGAAATATAATCGAACTTTCTATTAAAGTGGTTGGAAGAGAGTGGCCCCCTCAAAAATCGAACGTCCCATTGATCATCCATAGGAAACTGCTTATATACCGGTCGGACTCCGGTGCCAAAAACCACCTTTCTTTTGTTTCGAGCGCCAATGATATGCTTATTATGTTCATATAAAATGGTGCCTATTCCTAAAAAAGCCAGGTCATCTGAAGAATCTTCCTCACCAAATAGCTTTGGCCATAACCAACCGTTCAGGTCGTCGCCGAAGTTTCCTTTTTTTGTTTTATAGTATAAATACTCCATAGATGCGTTATTTAAATGCCAGTTGCTTTTTTTTGGTTATCTTCTCTTTAATTTTCTGGATCCCCTTGGTGACTATTTCCTTTTCATCTTCGCAAAGTCCCCAGAAGTTTATCGCGATTGCAGTAGCCGTGGCTGCCAAAGCCATGGTGAACAAAAACCTGAATTCGAAATCGAGGATATTGATGGACAGTAAACATGTCCCCACCAATACCAGCAATGGTACAATTTCCTTTAGAATCACCCGATCAAAGTATTGTCGGACAGAAAGCCCTGCCAGTCTGTTCAAAAAGTATAGCCTTAAACAACAAGCGATAAATTCCACGACAATGTATCCTGCCAATACGGAATAGGCTGCGAAGCCCATTTCCAACAACAAGAAAGCCAACGGGAGATTAAGCAACAACACCCCTCCGACCGTGGCCTGATATGCCTTTATCCTCCCCGTAGCCTGAATGGCCGATTGCAGTCCGATGGTCAGCTGATTGATAATGGAACCTACCAGGACCATTTGGCAGAAAACCGCCGCATAATCAGGCACCTCTTTCAGCCAAACCCCCAAAATATTGTTCATCTCAAAAATGAACGGGACCGCCACAATGCTCAACAAAAAGAATCCAAACTTGCTGGCAATCATGGCCAGGCGAAGCATTCGTTTTCGATCTCCATTGCCTTCGCTCTTCATGATCTGTGGATTGATGGACTTCAGCATGGTGGTCGATAAAAACATCAATTGCCCACTGACTTGGTTAGCAATCGCATAAGCAGAATTGATAATTGCCCCAAAAAACAAGTTCAAAATCACCGCAAGGCCCTGCGTCCTTCCCAAGCTGCATAGGGAACCAAATAAGTTCCAACTCGCATAGGATCCAAGTTCCTTTAACAGTGGTTTATCTATTTTTTGGCGGTTTGAGATTTTGCACTCCTCATAGGATTTGATGCAAAAAACCGCATAGACTACAAAACTCACACTGCTGATGCCGGCCATTAGCAGTCCATAAATGATGAGCTTACTTCCGGAAGTTTGGTACAGAAATAAAGCAATGGCCAATTTCATCAATACCTCCAAAATGTTTACCAGTGCCACATAAACCATATTCTCATGGGCCACCAAGGAACCATTATAAGGAACAGACAGTATGAGGAAAAACACATTGACGACCATAAAATGATAGACCAATTTGGCCTCGCCAAGTTTATCTGCGGGGATATTCAGAAAGCCATCAAACAAGAATAACCCTGCCAGCTCCAGGATTCCCCATAATGCCAGCCCGAGCATCAAATGGAAGAACATGCTGTTCCAGAAAATCTTGGCTTGCATTACTTTGTCCTTTTTTCCTTGAAAGAAGGACAAAAAACGCTGGGTAGAGGTCGCCATGGCATTTTTCAAGAAAGACAGCATCACAATTACCCCTGCGATCAGGTTAAAAATACCATAATCCTCTGCCCCCAATGCATCCAGAACAATCCTGGTCGTGAACAATGAGATGCCCACGGTGATGATGATCCTTCCATAAAGGATTCCAGTGTTAAATACTACCCTGTTTGCTGCGTTCATTCGTGTTGGACGTTGGTGATTTGGCCTCTTAAGTGTTTCACATGACCAGTTCCGGCCGTTCGTTTTCAAGTCGCTGGAACACGTCCTTGACTTCTTGTGAATTTTCCTTTTTCAGGGCCAGCACGGCATCTTTGGTAAAGATCAAAAGCGTATTGGTCAAGCCTGTAAATTCGATATGGGTGTTGGTTCCGATGACCATGTTTCCGGAGTCATCCAGGTGGTGCCCCTTTTTGCCAAGGTAATCGTAAATCGCCTCGAATGATCCCATATCGGACCACTCAAAATCGGCTGCTACCACCTTGATTTTTTTGGATCGCTCCATCACGGCATAATCCACCGAAAGTGACGGAATGCGCAGGGATTCGGTTTCTGGCAGAAAAATCTCCTTCTTAAGCATATATGCCCCATAGGCCTGATCGAAAATCTCCGTTTCATACCTTCTCAATTCGGCAAGGAAAACCCCTGCTTGGAAGCAAAACATGCCTGAATTCCACAAATATCCTCCTTGTTTAAAGAAATTATCCGCCTTTTCCTGTTCGGGTTTTTCATGGAAGTCTTTAACATCCTCCCCAACCGCTTCGATGTAACCATACCCGGTTTCTGGATGGCTAGGCTTTAACCCAAACGTTACGATGTTTCCTTCATTGGCCAGCTGTATGGCCCGTTTTACGGCGGTTTGGTAAGCCGTGCCAGGTGTTATGAGGTGATCTGATGGAGTCACAAAAAGCACATCTTCCTCATGGCAGTGAAAAGCAGAAAATGCGATGGCAGCAGCGGTATTTCTGGGGCAGGCTTCCACCAGTTCCCTGTATTGGCTCAGCTTGCTGGCAGCCATGTCTTTCCTGGACAATTCATAGTTATCCTTATTGCCTACCACCAGTACTTCATCGGCTATCGATCGGTTTCTGGCCACTGTCTTTTGAAACAAGGTTTCCCCGTCGAAAATCGGTAAATATTGCTTGGGACGACTCTTCCTGGAGAGTGGCCACAACCGACTGCCCACGCCCCCTGAAAGCACTACGTTCACGATCTTGCTCATACCGGTACTTTTAAAATCCGATCAAAATAATTTATGGTTTCAATAAGGCCTTCACGGAGCCTTACCTTTGGTTCCCACCCCAATTCCTTCTTGGCCATGTGAATGATGGGTTGACGCTGCATGGGATCATCTTGGGGAAGTGGCAAAAACTTCAGTTGGCTTCCACTGCCCACCAAATCCAAGATCTCCTGAGCCAGTTCAAGCATGGTAAACTCACCAGGATTTCCGATGTTCACCGGCCCCGTAAAACCGTCTCTTGAATTCATCAGACGATACATACCTTCAATCAGGTCCTCTACATAACAAAAACTCCTCGTTTGTAGCCCATCACCGAAAATGGTAATGTCCTCCCCTTTGAGGGCCTGTACAATAAAATTGCTCACCACCCTGCCGTCGTTTGGATGCATCCTGGGGCCGTAGGTATTAAAGATCCGCATCACTTTGATGTCCACGCCATGTTGGCGATGGTAATCAAAAAACAAGGTTTCGGCACACCGTTTTCCCTCATCATAGCAAGCCCTGATGCCAGTGGTATTGACACTACCTTTGTAGCTTTCTGGTTGGGGATGGAGTTCCGGATCACCATATACCTCGGAAGTACTGGCTTGTAGGATCCTTACTTTTAACCTCTTGGCCAGTCCCAGCATGTTAATGGCACCGATCACTGAGGTTTTGGCGGTCTGGACAGGATCAAACTGATAGTGAACCGGACTTGCCGGACAAGCCAAGTTATAAATTTCATCCACCTCTACGTAAAGCGGAAAGGTGATATCATGCCGGAGAAATTCAAAGTTCTTCTCATCCAGCAGATGGTGGATATTTGATTTTCTACCGGTAAAAAGATTGTCCACACACAATACTTCATTCCCCTCTTTCAGTAGTCTGTCGCAGAGATGGGATCCTAAAAATCCCGAGCCTCCTGTCACTAAAATTCTTTTCATCTTTTGCTTCAAATAGTGAGTAAATAATAAAGTTTCTTCGCCCGCTGGGCACTGTCCTAAAACCCCAATAAGGTTCGCCAGGCATTTTCTAAATGTGATTATTAAGTCTAAAGTTTTGGGATCATGTAGATCATGCCCAGATACAGCTTCGCCCCGTCAGTCCCATATTTCATGAACTTAGCGAAGACAATTGTAAAGATCATTATTTATAAATATAATATTAAAAAACACTTTAATTACATGTTTTTTAATATAAAATCACTAATTATTAATGAAATGAAATTAAATGATAATCAAGTGAATTTGCCCCCTAAACCGTACTTTAATCGCCTGCTAAAGGCGATAATCTCCTGTAGCTTTTCGTAAAAATTCTGCTACCGGTCAGTTGGCTAGCTCCGCTTTGGGAGTGCCCCGGCCTGTGACCGGGACACTTGTTAAATCAACTATCAACAATGGTTGAAGCGGTTACCCTGGGCTTATTTTTTACCAACTAGCTTTCCTAGCCAATTGGCTTGTTCTTTCTCGTTTTCATGGTATCCATTGGATCCGTATCCGTATCCATATCCATAGGCAAATCCGTAATGGCCCATTTCGAAATCGACATCATTTAATAGCGAATACATCTTTTTTACGCCGCCTTTCTCCACCAGTCCACGCAAAATCTGCAGGTTTGCCTTTGGGGAATAGTTTTGCCTGAACACGTACATATTGATATCGGCAAGGGAAAAGAGTTCTTTGGTCTCTGACACCAAGCCTACGGGTGCACAATCCAGGATCAACACATCATAATGTGCTTTAATGTCCTCGATCATTTCTGTAAAATAATTTTGTGCCAGTAGCTCGGCTGGATTTGGCGGAACCGGCCCAGAAAGGAGCACATCCAATTGGTCGTAGCCAGACGGTTTTACGGCTTCTTTCCAAGGCATGCCTACGCTCAGACAAGTACTTACTCCACGGTCGTTTATCATACCGAATTCCTCAGCGATCTTTGGTTTACGGAGATCCAACCCGATCAAAATGGTCTTTTTCCCCATCATCGCATAAACAGAGGCCAGGTTCACTGCGCAAAACGTCTTTCCTTCTCCGGATACCGAAGAGGTAAAAAGTATCGTTAGCTTTTTCGCCCCGGGACTTAGGAAAGTCATGTCGGCCCGTAGGCTCCTAAAGTTTTCAGAAATCGTAGATTTTGGCCTATTGAGCACTGTCAGCACATTTTCGTGGCTTGCCGGATTTTTCCCTATCATGCCAATAAGCGGGACCGGAATCTGTTCCTCCAGTTCCTTGGGGTCCTCTATCTTGTTGTTGAAAAAGTTTCTGACGAAAATAAATCCAACTGGAAAAAACAACCCGACAAATGCTCCTAAAACAAGGTTGATCAATGTCTTGGGCGCTACCGGCTTGGTTGCTGCCCTGGCAGTGTCCAGGATGGAGTGTTTAGGGGTATTGGAAGCCAAGACGATCTGGGATTCGGCCCTTTTTTGGAGTAAATACAAATAGATGTTTTCATTGATGGAAAACTTTCGCTGGATCCCCAGCAGGTTCCTTTCCGTCTCTGGCAACTTGTTAATTTCCTGTTCGACTTGATTGATTCTATTGGCTATTTCTGCCAATGCACTTTCCGTATTTTTTATAGCCGACTTCGTGTTTTCTAAAACGGACTGTCTGGTCGTTTTGATCTGCGTATTGATCTGCTCCAATGCAGGTGTAGAAGAGGAATAAGTGGATTTTAACCGTAGCCGTTCCGTTTGAAGCTCGGACAGTTTTACCACCAGGCTATTTAACAAGGGATCCGTATTTCCAATGATCGAAGGAGCGACCAATCCCTCATCCGATTCACCTTGAAGGTAGCTCTCCAGGGTATGATAATAATCCAATTTGAGCTCTATCTCACTCCGTTGCTTTTCATAATCCTGAAGCCTTTCGAATATCATCACGCCTTCTTCACTAAGATTGAAAACATGATTCTTGGTTCTATAATCCTGCAGGCGTGTTTCAAAATAGCTCAAAGAATCGGTGATACCATTGAGCTGATCATCAATAAAGCTAATGGTATTGGCCGTGGCTTTATTTTTTTCACTGAGTTCGCGTTCGAGGTAAACGCGCATAAGTCTATTGATAAAATCCTGTCCCAGTTTCCGGTTTGGGGTTTCCATGCTGATCTGAAGGATGGAAGCCAGCTTATTGGTCGGGGCCACGCTAATGGCCTTTTGGTATTTAATCACCTGGGAATGGGTATCTGAAAATTTGAAAAACACCGTCTCGCCGGGTTGCCCGGAGATATTATTGACCTGAAATTCAAAATGGTCTCCCTCCAGATGATCTCCAAAGGCATGTTCACCTTCTAAACCATCCAATTTCTCCTCTAACTCCACTTTAAAAAATGGATCTGAAGGATGATAAATATAGAGTTCATCATTATCAATCGACAATCGGTACTTTTCCTCGCTAAGAACTTCTAACTTGAACATTCCACCGACTAACTGCTCTTTGTTCCAATTTACCGTTATGTCCAGGGGGATGTTACCGTATTTGCTCACTTTAGCAAAAAAACCATCCTCGAAATAAGAAACATTGAGTTTAAGCTCCTCTACGACCTGCTCGGTCAATGCATAAGAGGTCAAGATACCTATTTCGTTTTCGATATTGTTTTTTGGCTGGAGCAGTGAACTGGCCCCTAGAAAATCAGCTCCCAAATCCTGAGACTCTTCGCCAACCAAAACGGAGCCGTTCACCTTATATATGGGGGTCATCAATTTACTGGCAGCATAGGCCAAAACTATCCCCATAAATGTACAGGCCACGATCATTTTCCAATGCCTCAAGTAATTGTTAAGGATGGTCTTGATGTCTACATCTTCTTCCTGATTTAGCTCAGGCAGTTGATTTACATGGGTATTCTTCGCTAACATAGGTCCATTAGTTAAAAAGGTTAAGAAGTAAAGCCAAAGCGGTGATGGATGAGGTGATCAAGGTCAATGTCTGGGTGGCATTGACGCCAGAACCTATTTCCCTTACCTTCATGGGTTCTGCATAAATCTGATCGTTTGGCTGAATAAAATAGTAGGGAGATTCGATGATATGCCGATCATTCAGATTGATCCTATGTAGTTTCGTTCCTTCGGGATATTGTCTTATGAGTAAAATTTCGTCTCTTTTGGCCACCGTACTAAGGTCTCCGGCCTGGGCTATAGCTTCAAAAATGGTCATTCGGTCTTGGAGGACCACATACTTGCCCGGGTGCCTAAATTCGCCAATAGCGGAAAACCGGATCCCACCAAGTTTGACCCGCACATAAAATTCCGAGGACAGGTAGCCCTTTAGCTTTTCTTGGACTTTTATCCTCACTTCTTCTACGGTGAGGTTCATCACATTCAGCTCCCCGATGATGGGAATACGGACATTTCCTTTGGCATCGACGGAATACCCCGTCATGTAATATACATCTCCACCAGTCTGTGCGATCTGGCCCATCATCATACTACTGGTAGAGGTCGACTGACTGCTGTTAAAACCAAATTCGATCAGGTCTTCTGCCGTCATGACCTGAATATCTATGATATCATTGTATTGCAACCGATACTCGGGCTGCTCATAGCTGATGAGTTGTTCATCAGGAATCGGTTCATTACCCTCCTGATTTTGGAGGTAAATCACTTTCTTGTTCGGCACACAGGAAAACACTGTGAAACAAAACAACAATACCATTGGGAGGACAAAGGCTCTAAAGGTGGTGGTCATAATAGTTAGTTAAATAAAGGCTATGGTTCTTTTGGATGCTATGCTAAAGCCATCCATGCATTTTCCCTGATGTTATCAGGACTGAAAGTAAGATACTGCGGTAAACGGCTCTTTCGAACACTCACTTCCACAGGTTTTCTGGGCTTATTGACAAGTGGAAATTGGAACGAATCATTTGAAAAGTGAAATTTTCTAAAACATATGATAGATTTTGTAAACCAAACGCAAGCCCCCTTATTTTACGCTGATAATCGCCACCCAAATCCTTTAAAAAAACGATAGAAAAGGTGATTTTCTCCCTTTTTATCATCTCACACAGCACTATGACGATAAATGCCCTCACCACCTCATCACTAAATCTATTTTTATTTACAAAAAACCTCCTTTAGTATCAAACAAACAATAATCAGGTGATTTCAATGCCATATTCGTATTATAAAGACGAATAATTATAAAAGTAAAAACACATCATCTATTATTGGCTTTAAAGCTTTCGGCTGTACAGTGTTTTTAAGGACTCGGTTCACTCGTACCCTACTGCTGATGATGATTAAATGAGAGCAGGTGTTTTTTTAAGTCCACCTAAAATGACCTGGCTCCCCGGTAGATGTTCCAAATGCACGTCATTGCCTTAGGTGATGCCCTTCTATTCCACCCCAGGGATCTGTACAGTTTTTTCAAAATCTTCTTATTAAAATTTGATATGAACCGATGCTCGGCCCAGGCAGGGCAATTCCTGAAGCCTTCCAAAAGTTACGTCAATAACCCACTATCTATTCTCCCTATAAGGATATAAATCGAACTATTTACCATACATTTTTAAAGTATTAAAAGTAATTTTTACTATTTTACAAATCCTCAGTAGAAAGGCATATATTTTGTAATTCACTAACCAAAACACATTGTTCATAAACAAAAAACATCAAATCAATTACATTATTTGCACTTTATTAACTCAACACAAATAAAAAGCATCGAGATTACCATTTATTTACAAATAGACACCAAACGTTTACGAATATTTACACTTATTGAATTTAAATACTTATTTGTATAATAAATATTAATAATCATTGAATAAAAAACATTTATATGAACAGACAAAGACAAAGAAAATAACCACTGGCATTAAAATGCCCTAAAAGCATCACTGAGAACTTTTGACCGCATTCCTACTACTCCAAGCACAAAGACCTCATTTTGTAGAATTAATACGCAACAATGAAGGCTAAGAACACTTCTCACCAACGCGGCAGACTATTTTAGAAAACACCAAGAGCGATCTTATTTACGCAACAGTTCACCCAAAAATAACCGATGGTTACCTGATGGCCACACCAACTTCCATTAGGTATAAATACCGCTTTACCAACAGCTACCTCCTACCTTTATGAAGAGCCAAGGAGGGAAGTCATTTGGAGTAGAAATTATTTGACCACGCAATTAGACTACCACGACTATGAAGAAAATTTTAATTGTAGAAGACGAATTGGACCTGGGAGAAAACCTGGAAGAAATATTAACTGTCCTGGGGTATTCAGTGGCACCCGTTATCTCAGATGGAAACCTTGTACTGGACTACCTTCGGTACCACCAACCAGATTTGATCCTAATGGATGTCTTGATCGAAGGAGATATGGACGGAATTGAATTGGCCAAGAGAATAAGAGAAGTCTATCAAATCCCCATCATTTTTTTAACAGGTTATTCTGATAAAATGATACTCGATAGAATTTCAAAAGTCATGTATGAAGGCTATTTATTGAAACCTTTTCATATCGATACGCTCAAAACCTGCCTTTACCTTACATTTAAAAACCAAGAAGTCCCCAAAGAGAAAGCCAAGCCAAAAACCTTAAAAATAAGAGACAAAGGCTTCATGGTCCCTGTTCCCGTCGAAGACATCACGGTTTTGGAAGCAGATGGGCTGTACACAAAAATCCACACCTTATCCAAGCCTTATACGATCCGGGACATTCTAAAAGACGTTACCGAAAAACTCCCTGACGAGACCTTTTTACGCATTCACAAATCTTTTACCATCAATGTAAACCATATCCATGCGTATAATGCCAAAGAGCTCACCGTAGGTGGTCAGATCATCCCGATGAGGCGGGGATTTCTTAAAAAACTAAAAGGTATCCTGGAAGACCGAAAAGCCATCCCCGTAAACTAGGGCTACATGACCTTGGATGCCTTGTCGTCTGGTGCGCTGCCCCGAAAACCTAATAGCATTTCATAAGGATTGGCCTGGGATCCATCATCATTTTTCTCCATCACACCATAGGAAAAATGATGATGGGGACCAAAGCGCCCATTGGACATGAAATAAACCGGGCACTTATTTGACTTCGTCAAGCGGGACAGATGCTTTATAATATGCAGCATACCACTTCACAAACTGCTTCACACCTTCTTCCAGAGGGGTCGCAGGCCTGTATCCAGTATCCGCGCTTAAATCCTGGACATCTGCATAAGTACAAACTACATCCCCGGCCTGCATGGGCATCATTTCTTTTTGGGCACTTTTCCCCATTGCTTTCTCCAGCTCATGAATATAATCCATCAGCTTTACAGGTTTACTGTTCCCTATATTATAAATCTTATATGGGGCGTATGAAGTGCTGACTGTGGGATTCTCATGCCAGTTAGGATTTGGCTTTCTGGGTTTATCGGCTACTCTCACCACCCCTTCTACGATATCATCAATATAGGTAAAGTCCCTTTCCATCTTACCGTAATTAAACACCTTGATCACCTCTCCTTTCCTAATGGCATCTGCAAAAAGAAACATGGCCATGTCCGGTCGGCCCCAGGGGCCATAAACGGTAAAAAAGCGCAGTCCCGTCGTGGGAATCCCAAACAGGTGGCTATAGGTATGGGCCATGAGCTCATTGGATTTCTTGGTGGCCGCATACAAGCTTACTGGATGGTCCACTGCATGTTCTGTCGAAAACGGCATCGCCTTATTGGCACCGTATACGGAACTTGAGGAAGCGTATACCAGCTGCTTTACCGGATACTGCCTGCAAGCTTCTAGGACATTTAAAAAGCCTTGGATGTTTGCTTGCACATAAGCATCTGGATGTTCCAGGGAATACCGGACTCCCGCCTGAGCCGCCAAATGGATGACCACATCCACCTTGTTGGCAGCCATTAATTCAAAAAGCAATGCTTTGTCCGCCAAGTCAAATTTCACAAAAGTATAATTTCCATACACCGCCGACCGAACATACTTTCCTGTACCTATCTCATGTCTAGATATCCCTGAGGCTTCAAGCCGGCCATATTTTAGATTGACATCATAATAATCATTTATGGAGTCCACCCCGATGACTTCATCCCCTCTTTCCAGCAATTTCAAGGCTACATGAAAACCAATAAACCCTGCCGTACCTGTCACTAAATACTTCATTCAATGCTTTTTTTATGGTAGTTGATCTATTTTGTTTGATGAAAAAAAGAGGCTGTCTCAAAAGTCCTCGTCATTGCGGTTACGATGGATATCGGAAGAAGCAATCTCGTCATACATGCGATGAAAGCACATCGAGATCACTTCACTCCGCTCGTGATGACGGATTATTTATGTATGAGACAGCCTCTTCATCATGAAGAAATTTGAGGCCTTTATCAATAAGCATTTTCACGATGGAGCATTAAACTCAAAAAGGTCATCCAGATGATTTTATAATCCAACACTGGATTCCATTTTTTGAGATAAAAGATATCCATTCGATAGCGTGCGTACATTTGATAAAACTCAGCGGTTTCTCCCCTGTAACCTTTGGCCTGAGCCAAGCCGGTCAAACCCGGTTTAGAGTGGTGCCTGGTCATAAAACCATCGATCTGGCTGGAAAATTGTTCGTTTAGCGAAACCGGGTGAGGGCGTGGCCCCACAATGGACATATCACCTTTAAAAACATTGATCAGCTGGGGTAGCTCATCGATACTGGTCTTCCGGATAAACCTCCCCACACGGGTCACCCGAGCATCATTCTTGGTGGCTTGTTTGGTGTCTGCCTCTTGATTTACCACCATGCTTCTGAACTTGTAGCAGAAGAACAGCTCATTATGCTTTCCGTGGCGCTTTTGCTTAAAAAAAACAGGTCCTTTGGAATCCAATTTTATCAACAGGGCAATAATCGGAAATAACCAAAACCCTATGATCACCATAAACATCAAGGCTATCAGAATATCTGAAGCTCTTTTCACCACCAAGTTTGCCTTGTTGAAACCTGATGATATCATCGGAGTGTTTTCTCTCCCTACATTTTGTTCCATCTGGGGTTCGTTCATTACCCCCAAATTGCTTTCACTTTCTCTGAAATGTACAACTGAACCGTTCATAAGACATTAAGTTTTGGTAGAAAATAATTCATAAAAAAAACAGGTGTTCGTGCTAATTTATTAGGCTATAAAGGGTTCACTCGAAACGTATCCAGTACTTATCGGCCGGACACATACCGCATTTGACAACCGTACTATTAAATTAATATTTATATGGTTATTTATATATTAAAAATAACTATAAGTAAATAAAAAGACTTTTAATTATAATTAAATGTATTTATATATAACTATTTAAATCACTGCGTTTTATTTACAAATCAACATTACTCCAAAGCTTTGCTAAAAAATATAAGAGAGTACTATCGTTGAATTAATGTTTAGTGCAGGGTCGCCACGATAGCGACCATCTTTATCATTATAATAGGGCGCGTAAAAATTATAATTCATACTTTTCACCAACCTCAATTGGGCTTGTAAGCATACATGATCCATGACTTCACCTTCATATTTCCCGCCCACGGCAAAATCAATCCATGGCGCCACCTGCTCCCCGTTGCTATTGGCGTAATGGTAAAAGTTCTGATCACGCGCGTACCGCTCCAATTGCAAGGCTATTTTCTGGAGCTCCTTCACGTGGCTGATTTCGAAGATCTGGATATTTCCGCTCCTGCCCAATCCCGAACCGAGCACTTGGCCTTTGTTCGTCACACCATGGATCACTTGATAGTTATCATAGAGTCCGCGGCCCTTATTCGGTAAACCATCCCACCTGATGATATTATTTATAGGATTTTGCGTTTGGGTCATTTCCAAGTTGATCCCGATAAACCGGTCACCAGCAATGGGAATATATTTACTCGCTCCTATCACAAAACCACGGGAATGTTCTGGATTGAGGATCATGTCACGCCAGTTATAGGAATGGTCTGTTCGCATGAATTCAAAGTATAGCTCGCTATGCGCTTCAGGGACTGCCCACCGAAAGAAAAACTCCAGCACTTGGTCTTCACGTCTGTTGACATGTTCCAGTACCCCTTCGCCGTCTTTTGGGAGCGGCGAAAACAGCGGCATCCAGGCGCGTAAATTGCCCCCCATATCATCCCGGTAAATCTGAAAAGCACGGCTGGCCCCTACCGACAATCCCGGCAGCCACTTTGGGGAATACGAAATCGAAATCCCCGTAAAATACCTCCAATCGTCCTCTTCGATGGGCTTAAAAACGGACGAAAAGGCATTGTCACTGTAATATGTATGTCCAGAGCCTTCCAGTCTTCCCATGAGGTATTGCCCCTCAAAATGTCCCAAAAAGGTCCTGACAGGCTTGGTCGTATGGAGGGTCGCATGAGGAAAACCTGGGGCATTGTCCCCAAGCATCAGCGGGTTATACTTCGCTGGCCCCCACCAGACATTTTCGGTGGAGACCCCAGCGGCAAATCCCCCAAACATCACTTTCACATGTGAATTTCCCGGCAGGAGCTCACTGATCGGTCCATCTCCATATCTTACGGGCAAATCGACCCCATCCACGCCCCGCTCCATAAACTCAAAAAAAGTAATGGGCGCCTCCCCTGGGTATTCTTCAAAGGGTAAATTCTGTGCGTAATGAAACTGCGGATACAACTGGATACTCACTGGGCCTGTTTGCAGGTGAACACCTGCGCTCCATAAGAGCTGCTGGCCTTTTGCAGGTACTTCTGCGCCATTTCCGCCAGCATAGGGATAATTTGAATTATAGGAATGGCTCAGTATCATCGGTAATACCCTTAAAGAAAAAGACTTTCTGTCCACTACCTCTCCGAAAAGCCCATCCGTCAAGAGGTCTTTGTATTTCCCCTCTTCTATTTTATCCAAATACAAAGGCCGCACATTAAAGCTAAGTGCACCACTGGTGGTGTCCATTACCTGCTGCCGCCGAATGTAGTCCTGGAAAACAGACTGATTTAAAGGCAATACCTGTCCCTGTGCCAACTGTATAAACAGGATTAGAAAAAGCACCGTAACGGACAGTCCCTTCCCCACATAGAAAGATGCTCCACCGAAGCAGGAATTACATTTCCCTTTAGTCATCGTTATAATCATTGAAAATAAATCAATCTTCAAACCTGTTTATTGCAAAAAGTTAGATAAACAATGGCTTATTCAGCGGTGATTTGTCAGGAATCGTAAATAAAAAGTCGTGAGATTGCCCTTGCTCCAGCAATCATCGGAAAGGAAGGTAAATGAAATGTAAATTCCATTTTCACGTCACTAAAAATCGTCATCAATCTGTTAGCTGCTTCACTTGACCAGTGAGGCAAATTAATTTGAACCAAACAGAACTTTAATTATTGCAACAATGTTGCAATTGGTATTGAATCCATATGGATATAAAATAAATTAACTAATACCATACTATGTACGATGTAATCATTATCGGCGGCAGTTATGCCGGATTATCCGCTGCCCTTTCCTTGGGCCGCGCCTTACGGAGCGTATTGATTTTAGATAGCGGCCATCCCTGCAATAAACAAACGCCCCATTCCCACAACTTCCTGACCCAAGACGGCAAAAGACCAAGTGAAATCGCAGAAATTGGCCTAAACCAGGTGCTAAATTATCCTACGGTGACCTTCAGGAGAGAAGAGGTCATCGATGCTGATAAAACTGAAGCGGGCTTTAACGTGATATCGAATACAGGGGCGCACTACGCTTCAAAAAAATTACTTTTTTCGACGGGTGTGGCAGACCAAATGCCTGCTATCGAAGGTTTTGCGGACTGTTGGGGCATTTCGATCATCCATTGTCCTTACTGTCACGGATACGAAGTAAAAGGTCAGCCGACTGCCATCATGGCCAATGGCGAAAAGGCTTTCCATATGGGGAAACTTTTACAGAATTGGACCAGTGAAATCACCCTCCTTACCAATGGACCTTCAACACTTACCTCCGAGCAGCATGCTTCCTTGGAGGAAGATGGCATCCCTGTCCTATCCCATGAAATCATCAGGTTCCAGCACAAAAACGGTCAGTTGGAAAACATTCATTTTTCCAACGGGTCATCCATCACATTTCCGGTGATGTATGCGGCCATTCCTTTTAAGCAACACACGGATCTTCCCCATAAACTGGGATGTGAAGTTAATGAGGGAGGGCATTTAATCGTCAATGAGAAACAGCAAACAACCGTTTCAGGAATCTATGCTGCTGGAGACAATTCCACCCCACTTCGTGCCGTATCCATTGCCGTGGCTGGAGGAACGATGGCTGGTGCGATGATCAATTTTGACCTGATCATGGGATAATGCAGAGGATCCCGCTTTAATAAACCAACACGGCAGAAGAAATAAGGAAAAAATTGGGGCAAATTACTTTCCTTGACTAATTTTAAGGTTCTATTTTGGTGGCTGTCTCGGAAGTTTAGTAAAGTGGATTCACTTACTTCACATCCATCGAGCTTGTTTTGGCCTTTGGTGAGCATGCCGTAAACCGACCATCCAAATGGTGTGGGGTGGATTTCTGGCGCTTTTCAAAAGGCTTCTCGCCAAAGGCACAGCTCCATCCAGGGATAGATTACTGAAACAGCCCTTTTATCATTTTTGGAATGAAAGTTTGTATTGCCGAAAAACCAAGCGTGGCCCGAGAAATAGCCCAAGTCATCGGGGCCAAAAACCGCAAGGATGGATATTTTGAAGGAAATGGCTATCAGGTTACCTGGACCTTTGGCCATTTCTGTTCGCTCTATCCGCCCGAGGACTATGATCCTACTTGGAAGCGTTGGGATTTATACACCTTACCCATGCTCCCCAAACGCTTCGAAACGAAGATCATCCCCGACAATGGCGTAAAAAAACAGTTTAAGATCATCCGAGACTTGGTCAACAAAGCCCAGGTGGTGATCAACTGCGGTGATGCCGGCCAAGAAGGTGAACTGATCCAACGATGGGTCCTCAAACAAGCAAATTACCAAGGAGCAGTACAGCGATTATGGATTTCCTCCTTGACGACTGAATCGATCCAAGCCGGTTTTGAAAACCTGAAGCCAGCGGAGGAATTTGACAATTTGTACTATGCCGGGAGTTCCAGGGCGATCGGGGACTGGCTGCTCGGGATGAATGCCACCAGACTGTACACCCTCAAATACGGCGGATACAAGCAAGTCCTATCCATTGGCCGTGTGCAGACGCCCACACTGGCCATGCTGGTCAACAGGCACCAGGAGATCGAGCAGTTCAAACCCGAACCTTACTGGGAGTTACAAACCACCTACAGAGACACCACCTTTCACAGCACGGAAGGAAAATTCCTCAAAAAAGAAGACGGTGAAGCGCTATTGGGGCAAATAACAGGAAAGGACCTCTTCATCACCGCCATTGACCAAAAAGAAGGCAAAGAATATGCCCCAAAACTATTTGACCTGACCAGTTTACAGGTATACTGTAACAATAAGTTTAACCTAACCGCTGACAATACCCTCAAAACCGTCCAACGGTTATATGAACTGAAAGTGGTCACCTATCCCAGGGTGGACACAACTTTCCTCCCTAACGACATGTATCCCAAGATCTCTGGAATACTGAAGGGACTCGGCCAATACCATTCGTTTACGGCGCCATTGCTGGCAAAGAAAATCAGGAAATCCCCAAAGGTCTTCAATGACAAAAAAGTCACGGACCACCATGCCATCATCCCCACCGGTGAAGAAAAGCAACTCGGGCATACCGAACAAAAAGTCTATGACATCATCGTCAGAAGGTTTTTGGCAGCCTTTTACCCTGACTGTAAAGTAGCCAAAACCCAAGTAACGGGGGAAATCGAACAAACCACCTTCCTGGCCAAAGGCAAGGAAATCCTGGAAGAAGGATGGCGGGCCCTATTCGCAAAAGACAACAAAAAAGAAAAAGATGACGGGGACAGCAAAGAGGATGAAGAAGAAGGCATCCTCCCCACCTTTGAGAAAGGAGAGCATGGTCCTCACCACCCAACGCTAAAAGAAAAGATCACCAAACCTCCCAAAAACTATACCGAGGCCTCACTGCTGAGGGCAATGGAAACGGCCGGCAAGCAAGTGGAAGACGATGAACTTCGCGACCTGATGAAAGCAAATGGCATCGGAAGGCCGTCCACTCGTGCCAGCATCATCGAAACACTCTTCAGGCGTAAGTATATCGAACGGAGAAAAAAGCTCGTGGTCCCCACCGAAATGGGCATTCAGCTTATCGGCACCATCCAAAATGAACTGCTTAAATCCGCAGAGCTTACCGGCCAATGGGAAAAGCAACTAAAAGAAATCGAGGAAGGAGCCTTCAGCGCCATCCAGTTCATAGCCAATATGAAAAAAATGGTAGCTGAACTGGTCTCAGAAGTAAAGCAGGAACACAACAAACCTCGCCTGGCCTCTCCTTTTGCCTCTGATAACCAAAAGAAAAGCACTCCTTCGGCGTCCAAAAAGAAAACCAGCAAAGCCGCTTCCAAAGGACTTTCGGAGGTGACATGCCCCAAATGCGGCCAAGGCAATATTATCAAAGGAAAAACAGCATACGGATGTAGCCAATGGAAAAATGGGTGTGACCTTCGTCTTCCCATGAAAGTAAAAGGGAAGAAATTGACCGACAAGCAGGTGCAACGATTAATCGAAAAGGGTGCCACAACTAAACTGAAAGGGTTTCTCATGGATGGTGAAAAAGTGGAAGGCATCTTGAAATTAACGGACAGTTTCGCTATTAATTTCGATCTCAAAGCCCAGGCCCCCACCAAACCCACCCCTCCACAAATGCCGCCATGTCCAAAATGTAAAAAAGGAACCATCATCAAGGGCAAAACCGCCTACGGCTGCAGTGAATGGAAAAGTGGTTGTGATTTCAGGTATGCATTTAAATCCATCAAAGAAATGGCCAATGGAAAACCACTTACCAAAGAGTTAGTCCTTAGCATCATCAGCCAATGAAGGCTTCTGTTCCATTGCTGTGCCTCTAACCAGATGGAATTGGAGAAGAAAACGTATTTATTTTAATATATATACTATCAGGTTAAACTGATGCAAAGCTATTATTCTCAATTCTCCAGTCCGTTGGGCTTTAAAAACATCAACAACTTACACTATTTTAGATTTTAATGGAATGGAACGGTATTGCCTGAGTTCAATAAGTTATCCTCACAGTGACCCCACCAGGCGTCAAGTAAGGCCTGTTTGGAGATATGGGGAGATAGAAAGCAGCAGTCTTTTATGAATGTACTCGGCTATTTCCCCTAGTACACACATGAAATTTTCACCTTGGCTTTACTTCAAGGAATCCAAAACAGGATCGTTTAGGATTTCCTAACTTTCATTTCCCCTTCAAATACTCCAGCCTTCTGATCACATTGCTGTCTTCTGCCACAGTCGGAACCAGTTTGGCTACTTCTATAGAGGTACTAAACCCGAAAGGGCCATCTGCCATCTGAACCAAAATATTCAATATCAACAACGCTTCATGTGGATCCTCTGTCGAATACAGGGCCTTCTCAATATCCCTCATGGGGTTTGATACCCCACAGATTCCCAGGAATTGGCTTGCCCGAACCCTGTTTATCCTGATGGGATCATTCTTGGATATCTCGTTAACCGCATCCTCCAGCGTTTTGGCCTCCTTTCCAAAGCTGGACAAGGCACATAAAGCCCAATACCTCACCCACGGATCATCGTCTTGCAATTTACGGTGCAGTGCTTTCTCCACCTCATGAAAATCCTTTATAGCAAGATTGATGGTAGCATAATAATTTTTGATATCCTTCTTATGATCTTGTCCAAAGGCCACGGGATCATCAAAGGCCTCCTCTATCAGGTAATACTCCGGGTAAAAAGAAAGGTCCGGCATGGACAACAACCAATCCCCCAGCTCTTTCCTCATGGCCAGTAATTGCTCCTCATATGCTGGATCCTCTGCCAAATTGTTGATCTCATAGGGATCTTTTTCTATATCAAACAGCATTTCTACTGGCTTTGCTTCAAAAAACCGTCGCTGATGCTGATTGAGCTTGCCAGACCTGTACAGGTCAAGCCATTCTTGGTAAGCCATCTGCTTGTACCGATAATCGTTCCAGAGACCGTCAAAATTAAATGGATGAAAATTCCTAATGTACTTGTACTTCCCCTTTCTTACCGACCTGACAAAATCATATTTCTCATCAAAACGGTCTGCATAACCATAAGTTACATCATTAGGGAACTTATTATTTTTACGTAAAAATGGCTCCCCGTCCATATGCCTGGGCACTTTTACCCCTGCCAGATGAAGTACCGTCGGGCCAAAATCCACAAAACTCACGAATTCCTGCACCCGTGCCCCTGCTTTATAGGAAACCCTTTCTTTGTATTTTTCGGGTACATGGATGACCAATGGCACATGCAGTCCCGTTTCATATAAATACCCTTTACTTCCTGGCATAACACCGCCATGGTCACCAAAGTAAAACACAAAAGTGTTTTCCAGAAGCCCATCTTCTTTCAATTGGTCGATCAGCTCCCCTACTTGCCTATCCATTTCTGCTATCCTGTCCAGATAATACGCTCTGGTATATTCAAACAATGCCGTTTGAGGATGGTTTGGCTGCAAATTCCCGCTTGGAGGCAAAGTAGATACAGGGATTTTCTCCATCTTTTCCGGCCCAAAGTGGAGCTGACCTTCATGGGTAACGGAAAAGTTATGGACATAAAAGAATGGCTGGCCTTCCTTCCTGTTTGTATAACTTGCCTTATTGGAAGATTCATCCCACACCTTACTTCCTTTGTCCAGATTGTAATCTTCTTTGGCATTATTGGCGGTATAATACCCTGCTTCACGCAAATAAAACGGAAACATCTCTAGATCATCCGGCATAGGCACCGTCTTCATTTTCCGGTGATATTGTGCACCAATGCGCGGTGCATAGGACCCTGTGATCAAGGTGGACCGTGCCACACTACATACTGGCCCATTAGAAAAAGCATGGTCAAACACCAGTCCTGTCTCCGAAAGCTGTTCGATATGGGGAGTTTCCACGCCATCCGAATCGTACAATTTCATATAATGCTTGGAGTTATCCTCCGAAGTGATCCAAACAATATTGGGACGCTCCTGTGCAATGGAGCCGTGGGAGATCAGGAAAACCATTATCAACTGGAATAATACCATCCACCTATCCATAATTGTACGCTGAAACATGATTGGTCTTTTCATTTTAATTTTCTGGTCGCTGAAGCCAAATTGCCCAGTCCTTATCGGCACTCATTGGCGCATCGCCCAATTTTACATTTTGTCCTGCTGAGACTGTAAGCGTTTTGCCTTCTTGCAATGCTCCACCACTACGAGGATCGTACCATTTCACATCAAACCGTCCATCGAGACTGCCAAGGTCTATCTCTGCAGCCTGAGCATCTTTCAAGTACACCACCACTTGGTCTTTTTCATCACTCAACACGTATCCTTCTCCTTTTACCAGCCACTCATCTCTGTTTTCCATCTTCCAATAAGGGATGTTTTGACCAGTGAAGAAATCAAGACAAATCCTTCCCTGATCCCAAAACTTGTCCCTGGACCTAAAGTCCTGACAAGTTAGGTCCGAATGGGCATGTTTATAGCCAAAGTACCACTCTGTACCCCATGCTCCCGCCATCATCGCACCCCAAAGTCCATTTTGACGGGCGTCATCATGTAAGGGGTCCTCTTCGTCGGGAAGCAACGAGTGTTGCGCATCTCCTGGCTCATCGCAAGCTACAGCCCACTGCTTTCCTGCTTCCTTGCTATCCTTAAGGATCTTGAGCACGTTTTTATGTACATTGGCAAAATCCTTCCTATTGGTCTGTAAAGAGGCTCCGGTGAGCGGGGTATCTCCATAAAGCGGATCAAACCATTTACCGTTATGGATCACAATATGGTGGTCATAGGGGTCTACGGTCCGAACATAATCAGCCAACATCAGCCAATCCCTAGGTTCTAATGGAAAAGTCCGTGGGGTCTTCACCCAGTCTCCTTGTTCTTCACAAAGGTTCCAGTTTACCGCCAAATGGTGACCAAAACGTGCAATTAATTCCCGGTAATACAATTTGGTAAACATGCCTATCCCTCCATTGTCCAACAGTCCTTGGTTTTCGACTTCCAAGGTCTTGAAATGCAAAAACATGCCCAACTTGTCTGCATGCTCAAAGACCATCTCCCACTGATCGAGTTTGGACACATCGTACCTGTCCCAAGTATCATGATCCACAAAAGGAAATACATTCTGGTCATCACCGGATACGTTCATCGTCAGAAATGAAAAAGCATTGGCACCTTTCCCGTGAAGGTAATTGATCGCGCCTATCAGTCCCTTCCCTTTTCCTTGCCTCCATGTAGGATCTCCACTTTTCCAATCTCCCACATGGGCCTGGTAGGTCTTTACCAAATCATCCTTATGGCCATCTTCGGCAAAATCCCCATCAAAGTCCGCAAATGCCAACAGGTTTTCCGGCGCATCTGAACCGAATTTCAAGAAATACTCTCCGGTTTCCTTAAATTGGAGGTAACGTTCTCCAACGTAATCAAGCCGTCCCTTACTTCTAAAATCCCTTCCTTCCTTATCGCTGGGAGCTATTACAAATTCCCCTTGTAAGCCATTGATCGAAGGAACGGGACTGAGTTTGGAAGTATCCCTGAGTGCGGCCCATTTTCCTTCAAAGAAAAGGACCTTATATTTCCATTCCCCTGTTTCATCCGGAGCAAAATGTACCCGCCAGACATTGCCTTCGGTGGCACCGGATTCTCCTGCCTGTCCATCAGCGGCAAAATACCCCGGAACTAAATACCGCTTTCCAGAGGCATTATGGCGAAACTCCACATCAAATTTATATTGGAGAAAGGGATTCTCTTCATCCATCTCACCCGCTTGGGGACCTTCTACATCAAGGGTGACTTTATGCCATTTCTGCAGCTCTCCATGAAGACGCTGTGCTTGTACAGCATGAGCTGCTAACAGTAGAAGAAAACCTACCAAGGTATTTTTATAGTGTATCATAATGTCAAATTGGGTTATATTGTGGGTATGTGAATTTTATGATCAAGGCTGGGGCATCTTTCAATTTTAGTTGTTTTCAGTTTCTTATACAACATTTTTAAGTGGTTGCAAGCTCGGTCAAAAATATTAGTAAGAAACTACATGAGTAATTTATTTCATTGCCTTTGAATGGTGAACGGAATCCTCGGTGATATGGAAGATATCGACAGCTCGCTTCCTTCTTTCCAGATTTACCAAAAAGTAAGTATATTCTTCAAAGTTACGGCAATCACTATCCTGATTAGCACTTGCCAAAAGTACTTGTGTTTTAAGTAAAAACTCACCTTAAACAGGAACGAAAACTTTTAATGAGGATGTGGATAGGAAAAGGGTGTGGCAATTCCCAAATACTAAGATTGCCACAGCTCCCCCCAAATCCCCTCAAGCCTCGCAGTGAAGGCTTCATAATCGAACTGAGTTGTCAGCTAAAAGACTTCCTTAGAAATATAATAAACAACAAGCAATGTATAATTATAATTGTGTTATTCAACTAAAATTACGTAATTCAATCCATTCTTTTTATGGGAGCATATATTGGTTGATTTCCTGCACTTTTCACATATGTGTTTGTGTGGAAATCAGAAAAATAAGCCATCAACAAATTCAGTAAGGGTTTTTAATTACAGCTAAACTACCAAAATTATTAACTGGATGGTATATTTAAGAAAAATTCAATAAATAACATAAAACCAATATGTTATAAAAGAAAAAGCTCTTTTTGAGCAATTATTTCACATCAAAAAGGTCACCAAACGAATATTATTAGCTTAAAATTGTATATTTGCCCTAATTTTATAACATTTGTGAATGTTTTATACCTATATTTAGTATTTATCACCAACAAGGTAAACCTTAATAAATAATTAGCATTAGCTAGTAATTTTACTTGGAATATTTTAGATTATACATCAAGAAAGTGTAATCCAAACAACAGCGCCATATAGTCCGTCAGCCCTAAACGAGAAGAAAAAAAGAAACGATTAAGAATTAATTACTTACTGAAATTAATCAATTTTTAGATGACAAGTATTAAGAGCCTTTGTATTATAGATGATGATCCTATATATACTTTTGGAGTAAAAAAAATCATTGAAATGGGAAATTTCGATGTGAATGCCATGTTTTATCAAAATGGTCAAGAGGCTTATGAAGGCTTAGCATCGAAAATAGACAATGGAGACCCCCTACCGGACATGATCCTTCTGGACATCAATATGCCCATTTGGAATGGATGGAAATTTCTAGACGAATTCCTTAAAATCGAACCTGCCACCAACATCATCATCTACATCATATCCAGCAGTATAGACCCTAATGACACTAAGAAAGCGAAAGAGTACAGTGTCATTAAAAATTTTATCGTAAAACCCATTTCCATTGAAAAGGTCAAGGAATTATTGGAGGAAAACACCTGATTTGCTTTACTCACCGGGTTCATGTTGAGGCGATCGCTTTTCGATGAGCACCTCAAATGAACAAATTGATGACCAATCACTCCAGTTGAGGTTTTGGTCGCGGTACCGTACCCTCCAATAATAGGTTGTCCTAGGTTTCAGCAACTTAAAAACTTCCTCATCACGAAGGTCATCATCCTTTTGTTGGTTCTCATTGAAGTACCAGTTTTCATGTTGCTTCCAGCTATCCATTAGTGGCTTAGAAAAATCTTTATCCGTGCTAATTTGCCAGTTGGATGCGGCATGTATCGCACTTTTCCGATCACTGCTAAAATCACTGGCTTTCAGCACTAATCCCTTTGGAGACACCTGCTCATTTTTGGGATATATTCCTTGTGGTGGTTGAGGTTTTTGTTCATACTTCCATACGGTAATGGAATCAGTCAACTCGTTGTTTCGAGCGTGGTATTGGTTACCACGGCTGATCCGCTTGACGGTAAAATTGGGATTGGAGGGATTGGCGTCCACCTCCACCATGACGAAACCATATTCATCTTGGGTCACCGTAAACTCATCATAGTCACGCCCTTCAAATTCGCCCCAATTATCTATCGCGCCTCCGGCACTGGCCACATTCACCCACAAGTGCTTATGATCCTTGGATTGACCTCGGGAATAGCCGTGTGTATGGCCAAAAAAGTGGACGCTCGGTTTTCCTGTTTTTTCCGTAAAGGCTTCCAGCTTATGGACTACCTCCCCAGAAAAATCCGATTCTCCCGGGATCCATAGTTCGGACTTGTGCGGATGATGCATCTGAGCAAAGACAAAATCAATCTCATCTATCCCAGCTGTTTCGGCAAGCACCTTATCCAGCCAAGCCAATTGGTATTTGCTTCCCCCTATGCCATCCTCCACATTGGAATTCAATCCCAATACTCGGATATTTCCATAATCCTTATACCACCAGTTTTCGGCGTACTCGGGACTTCCGTTTTTGGGAAGGCTAAAGTATTTGAAATAAAAGACAGATTGATTTTCATGGTTGCCCAGAACGGGGTAAACAGGCACTTGTGAAAACAAGTCTTTCGCTGGATCGAAAAAATGATCTTTCCACTGGTGATATGTGGCTCCATTTTGGACCAAATCTCCAGGGATAAGCACCAACCCTAAATTTTCAGGAACATTACCCTCAAATTGATCATCCAGATAGGCCAAAATCCCATCGTTCACCACTTCCCTAAATTTTTCTGGAGCATTACCATCAATCTGCATATCACTCATGGCGATCATGTTAAAGGACCGATGATCACTGGCAAATGGAGGGGTTTTAAACTGAAACACGTCAGACACGGCATCCCCTGTCCTGACTCGGTAATAGTAGGTCGTGAACTTCTTTAGGCCCTCTACCCTCACTTCATGCACCCTGGCTTCAGTAAAGTTGACATCGAGTGATTCCCCCTGGGAGGTATTACCCAAATCAACAGTTTCTCCCCATTCCACAGTACTTTCATCCCCAAAATCCGTCTGCCACATCACGACCGCACTATGGGGCGTTACATCCTGTAGATAAGGTTGGATATCAATCTGCTGTGCAAGAGACGGCATGGAAATGATAATGCTTAGCAAGGCTAAGGCAGCCTTCATTACGTAAGGAAAGTGGTACTTCATCATATGGGGATTATCGCTTTTCACAAATTTACCAATCAACTATTGCCCTATCGTCAACAATTAATTATCATAAAGTAAACTTATTCCTTATCATTCAGGCCATCGCAAGTACCATTCATTTGGCTGAACTTGCATGATGGCCCTGCAATAACTCTAATCCTTAATGGCTAAACTTTGCCTTTTTGGCCTTTGCCGAAGCTGCTTTCCCCAAGGGAATTTACCTGTGGCTCACAGAAAAGATCGCACAAACCCTGGCTAGGCTTCAAAAGCCGCTTTCAAGTCCGCTATTTCTAGTTTTTTCATCTTCATCACCGCTTCCATCATTTGTTTTGCGCCCTTTATGTTCTCAGAAGACAGCATATCCCCCAGTTCTTTCGGGACAATCTGCCAGGAAAGGCCAAACTTATCCTTCAGCCAGCCACATTGTGATTCCTGACCACCGTTGGCAATAAACTGCTCCCAATAATGATCAATCTCAGCTTGGTCATCACACTGCACAAAAAGGGAAATGGACTCGTTAAAGGTGAAGTTTGGCCCGGCATCAAAGGCATGGACTCGAAGGCCATTGATGACAAAATCACCAATCTGTACCGTCCCTGCCGGCATGGGCCCTCCTTCCGGCCATTTGGTAAGTTTGTGGATTGCTGAATGGGGGAATAAATCTGTATAAAAGTGAATCGCTTCTTCCGCTTCCTTATCGAACCAAAGAAACGGTACGATGTTTTGAGATGTCTTAATCGTGCTCATGGTGGGTTATGGTTTTGGGTAGATAAATGAAGCAAACCAGCTTTTACTTCTGCTGTTTTTCTTCAACGTATTTTTTAAAATTGTCAAGAATGGCCTGCCATCCGCCTTTTTGCATTTCAATAGGATTGGTCTGCTCCGGGTCAAAGGTCTCTTTGATAACGGTCCTGTCACCTTCCGGGGTAAAAACCACTTCCACTTCTCTCCCATCGTCCAAGGCATAGGAAAGCAATTTTCCTTCTTGTACCGCCTGATAGGTTCCCGAAAAGTCGAAGCCCATGGTACCATCTTTTGACTCCATCCTCGAGGTAAAAGCTCCTCCTTCGCGAAGGTCATTGGAAGCATGCGGGGTATGCCAATCATCGGAGGCATTGTTCCATCGCATGATATGTTCTGGCCCTGTCCAATAGGCCCAAGCCTTATCGACAGGTGCATTTACGGTGGTACTTACAGTGATCTTTTTCATGGTATTGTAATTTTTGGTTGTCGTAATTTTTTCAACTTCTCTCTTACCACTACAAATATCATACATAAATCCCCTCCCCAAAAGGTATAAACGCGGCGAACAAAAGGGGCAATCCCGTCAGTTCTCTTCCTAACACCATTTATGCGTAATAAAAACACCTGTTCTTTCTTTTCGGCGATGTTGAAAACAACGGATGTGACCACAAACAACATCCACATGTGGCCGATAAGCACCGACTACGCCCTGATCTCTCTGAGGATACGGCATTGGCCACGCTATTTGCTGCAGCCTGCACATGTTTATCCTTATTCTTGTGCCACTTAAAATCTGGCACAGCATGTGTTCATATTTTTAAACCAAAAAAGTTAATAATTCCTTTACTGTAAATTGTCCATCATCGTGTTAGAAACATGCATTTTCGCTTCTATTTTAAAATTCAATCAATAGATCATGAAGAATGTCAATTTATTTATCGCAGGAGTTATCTTGGCTATTGCGGCCGCTTGTGCCCCCTCTCAAAAGCAAGAAGAAGAAACCAAACAACTAAACGACATCCAAGTAATCGGCAGTCACAACAGTTATAAAATTGGCATCGAACCAAAAGTGATGGCCATTATTGCCAATATGGATTCCAGTGCTGCCATTTCCTTGGAATATGATCACATCCCA
This sequence comes from Echinicola vietnamensis DSM 17526, assembly GCF_000325705.1. Lineage (NCBI taxonomy): Bacteria > Pseudomonadati > Bacteroidota > Cytophagia > Cytophagales > Cyclobacteriaceae > Echinicola > Echinicola vietnamensis. Next base: position 4,557,189 of record NC_019904.1, read on the forward strand.
TTAAACGAGCAGTTGGAGCTAGGGCTGCGCAATTTGGAATTGGATGTATTCCATGATCCGGTTGGTGGCAGATACAGCCAACCAAAAGCCTTGGCCAGCCTGGACTCGGCCGGTATGGCCCATTTACCATTTGATGAAGCCGGTAAACTGGACCAAGCAGGACTTAAGCTATTCCATGTGCAAGACATTGATTTCAGAAGTCATCACTTATTGTTCAAAGACGCCTTGAATGAACTTTCCAATTGGAGTTATGCCCACCCAGACCACCATCCCATCATCATCCTGATCAATGCAAAAGATGACAGTTTACCCCAGATGACACCACCCCTGCCCTTCACTGCGGCGGCGCTGGATAGTATCGACAAAGAAATACGTTCCGTCTTCGCACCCGAAAAATTGATTACGCCTGATTTGGTACGTGGGGACCACGCTTCATTGGAAGAGGCCGTATTGAAGGAGGGATGGCCTGCACTGGAAACGGTCAGAGGCCGATTTTTATTTGTGCTGGACGAAAAACAAGAAAAGAACAACCGCTACCTCTCTGTCCATCCCAACTTAGAAGATGCAGTATTATTTATTAACGTAAAGGAAGGGCATCCTGCTGCCGGATTCCGTATCATCAATGATCCTGTACAGCACCACGATTATATTCAAGACTTGGTTTCCAAAGGCTATATGATCCGAACCCGTGCAGATGCAGGCACCAAGGAAGCCCGAAACCATGATTATACGCGGTTTGAAAAGGCCAAGAGCAGTGGAGCCCAAGTGATTTCCACCGATTACTACATCCCCAGCGAATTATTTGAATCCGATTTTAAAGTTGCATTTGACGGCAACACCTACGAACGATCAAGACCTTGATTTTCGTCATCTAATAAATCCAATAAGCGGAAACTTGACCATCATCATTTCCGCTTATTGGATCACTTTAGCTCCAGCTGTTCGATTTCACCTTGATCGACACCTCGTATTTTTTCATAATTGGCCACCATTTCTTGAAGTTTTTCAGGATTGGATTGTGCCAGATTCTGCTGTTGACCAATATCCTCTTTCAGATTATAAAGCTGATATACATCCGCATTTCCCAGTTCGATATTAACGGCTTTAGCTATTGCTGGGCCCTTATAGGGTGGAATCATAATCCAGTCTCCTTGCCGCAGCGCCGTCCGACCAGAGGCTTCCAAAATCAATTCATCCCGTCCCTGAGGCGCTTCTCCCAAGAATGTAGCCAGTAAATCCTCACTGTCCGGTCCTTTTTGGTCACTTCCCACCAAGTCCGCCAGGGAAGACATGAGGTCCAGCTGACAAACCAAGGCATTGGAAACACTTGGTTGTATTTTTCCTTTCCAATACACGGCAAACGGCACCCGCGTCCCGGCTTCAAAAAGACTATATTTGCCTCCTCTTAGCGGTCCTGAAGGAGTATGGTCACCGAGTTTTTCCACAGCATCATCAACATAGCCATCGTTTAAAACGGGGCCATTGTCACTGGAAAACACAATCAACGTATTTTCCAAAATCCCCTCTTCCTCCAAGGTCTTCAAAAATGCTCCAATACACCAATCTGCCTCTGCGATCACGTCTCCACGAGGCCCCATTCCGGTAGCCCCGACAAATCTCGGATTAGGCGTTCGTGGCACATGGGGCTGCTGCAAAGCATAATATAAAAAGAAAGGTTTGTCCTTATGCCCCTTTACGAATGTCCTGGCCTTCTCCAGAAAATGGTCTGCCATATCCACATCACTCCACTTGGCCGAAGCGCCCCCTTTCATAAAACCTATGCGCGGCACGCCGTTCACAATGCTGTTATTGTGACCGTGATGCCAGTCCATCGTGAGCATTTCGGGATTATCTTTCCCCGTAGGTTCTCCCTCAAAATTGTGCTGATAATCCACTGCAATAGGATCATTCGGATCCAAGTTTACCACATGACCGTTTTCGATATACACCGTCGGTACCCGATCTTGGGTAGCAGCCAAAATATGACTGTAATCAAAACCTACCTCATTGGGGCTTGGGCTGATCTTTTCATTCCAGTTTACATTTCCACTCCCAAGGCCAAGGTGCCATTTCCCAACAATCCCGGTATAATACCCCTGTTGTTGCAACATTTTGGGCAAGGTCATTTGGGCAGTGTCTATCAGCAATGGAGCTGTTCCCGGAAGGATTTTGGCATTTTTGTTTCTCCAAGGATACGTTCCGGTAAGAAGTGCATAGCGGCTGGGAGTACATGTGGCCGAGGAGGCATACCCGTTTGTAAAACGGATCCCTTCATTGGCAAGTCGGTCCATGTGGGGAGTACTAATCTCCGTGGCACCATAAGCACTCATGTCTCCATATCCCAGGTCATCCATGTAAATCACCACAATATTTGGATGAGCTGCCACGGTTTCTTCCTCTTGCTTTGACTGGGTATTGGACTTACAGCCAATTAATAGAAGCAAAAGCCCCGCAAAACAGTAGTGCTCAATATGCACCATAAATTTAACTTTATTCATATCAACAAATAGATCGTTTGATGTAAAATCACGGTATGATGACTATTATAAATAACGAATCAAAACCATACCGTAAGATATCAAAAGTTAACTCCAAATCACATTAAATGTTCATTTTTTATCGACCTAGGCAGCTTCTAAAAAACAAACATTGGCAAATACAGGCATACACAAGTTTATCATGATCATATACTATATTTTTAGGGTAGTCCACACCTATTATTTTTTAGATATATTTTTTTGTATTTTAAATCAAATTTTTAGCATAATAAAACATTTTTGAATCATGACACGCACACCATACATCGCAGGTATATGTTTGTTGCTTTTATTGGCCACTTCCTGCATGGAAGACTCTACTGAAAAAATGCAGCAGGGAATTGTACAGTTTACCGGTGTAGCCATCAGTAATTTTGGCACCACAGCTCCAAATAGCCGAAGCCTATTGGATTCCGACTGGCAGCACATTTTCCCCCATACCGCTACTCTTATGGTCACCAATGAGGCTACTCATGAGGAATACACCTTACAATATAACCCCAATGATTTCTCGGAGGGGTATGCAATTGAACTTCCCTATGGTACATATTCATTTTTCTCACAAGTTGAGGGTGCGGGATTGGAAGGTTTTCTTCCTTTCACCATCGAAGGCAACTTTGAGCTATCCAGCCAAGCTATGGACATTTCCATGGAGGCAAAAACCTCTTATGGCCTGATAACGGTAAAGAATGAATTTGTCAGTGAGGCCAACTTGGGAGGGACACCGATGGAACTCACTGAGGACGATGCTTTTTACTACCTGTATACCCTTGAAGATCAAGAAGTCGTCCTTACCATTCAGGAAAATTTCAATCAAAACCAACTCACCAAAACCTTTACGCCCGAAGCCTATAAACACTACCACTTTTACCTGAAGCTACAGGAGGCTGACGGGCAGGTTAACTTCATTGAAATGGCCATTGAGCCTTTTGAATACCATGAAGACTATTTTGAGATTGACAAAAATGCCTCTACCGTTACAGATGCAGCTGGCAACACCTATCCTGTTGTGAAAATCGGAAACCAATATTGGATGGCAGAGAATTTAAAAAGTAATACTTTCTGTAATGGAGATGACCTCCTTGTCCCGGAAGATAATTATATCGATGAATACCTTAACAACAACGTCCCGCTGGTCCTACTCAACTCCAACTATCAAACCTCCAATCGCGGAGGCTACTATACGGGGGACGTCATCTTGGATGAACGAAATATCTGCCCATGTGGTTGGCATATATCCACAGATGAAGACTGGAAAGAAATGGAAACGTACTTAGGAATGCCGGCCGATGCATTAGATAACTTCAGGACATACTTCAACTCGGATTACAGAGGCAGCGAGCAAGGGGTTGGCAGTAAGATCAAGGCCACTGACTGGTCGAATACCTTTGAGGACAATGATGATGCCACCAACGAAACCGGCTTTTCTGCTTACAATTACAATTACTACTGTTGTAACGAAGAGCCTCCAGGATCTTCAAGGGGTTCTTTCGTTTACATTGATGACAGCGACTATGCCCTTTGGTGGTCACCACAAGCAAACGGTGGAGAGGCCATGATGGGGAGAATGGTAGAAGCCGGTGATGCAGGAATTGCCCGACAGCGCTTTTACAGGGATTTGCTCTATAACATCAGATGTGTGAAAGATTGACCCAATCCCGAAACCAAACACCTATCACCTAACATCCTTCCATCAGAACTGATTGTGGTATCAGGTCTGATGTTTTTATGTTCCCCCCGCTTTCAATGCTCATCTATGTGGATCAAGCGGAAAAGTTTGGGACTGCCAGTTTTACTTCATGGCACATCCACGGATAAATAAAAATGCCACAACGTCCCAAAGGCACCAAGTGCATGTTGGCCTAGGCGGGGCATCATTGTTCTGATAACTAAATTCATCACCTCACAGAAATCTTGCTGGATCCATCTTTTTACTATAATAGTCAGGCAGGATAAAAGCTAATCACTATCTTTGGAAGGTAAATGAAATTTTAACAGGACGCTTGCTTTTCAAGACGTCCGATTTCCTGTTAACCCTTCTAAAGATGAATTTAAATTTAAAATCCCCCATTGCATTTTTTGATCTTGAGGCTACCGGCATCAATATATCCACCGATAGAATCGTAGAAGTCTCCATCGTAAAGGTACATCCAGGAGGGGAAGAGGAAACAAAAACCATGAAAATCAACCCGACAATCCCTATCCCAAAGGAAGTCTCCTTGATCCATGGCATTTATGACAAAGACATCAAGGACGCCCCTACTTTCAAAGATGTGGCCAAGGAGCTTCACCAGTTTCTGGAAGGAGCGGATCTGGCAGGGTTTAACGTCCTGAAGTTTGATATACCACTGTTGGTGGAAGAATTTTTACGGGCAGGGATTGACTTTGACATCGAAAAGCGAAACTTGCTGGATGCCCAAAAGATTTTCCACATGATGGAAAAACGAAACCTTACCGCAGCCTACAAATTTTACTGTGGCAAAACCCTTGAAAATGCCCATAGTGCAGAAGCAGACACCATTGCCACCTATGAAGTTTTCAAAGCCCAAATCGAACGCTACCAAGATGAAGAGGCCTTTGACCTCCAGGGAAACAAAGTCGGCGTGATCGAAAATGACATGAAGAAGGTTCACCAGCTGATTAATGAAAAAATGGTGGACTTGGCCGGAAGGTTTATCTTCAATGACGAAGGAGTAGAATGCTTTAACTTCGGCAAACACAAGGGCAAGCCTGTCGAGCAGGTACTCAAAGAAGAGCCCAATTACTATGACTGGATGATGAAAGGTGACTTCCCGCTGGATACCAAACGTAAATTCACCCAAATCAAACTCCGAAACTTCAATAATCGGTAGGTGAGTAGTAGTGAGATGTGGGTATTGAGTAGTGAGACTTGAGACATTGACATCTTGTCTACCAGCATTTAACAAACTCAGAGTTGTTTACTCCATTAAGCTGTTCCTGATGGCTATGCTGAGCGTGGAAAAGAGTGAAATCAGGCACTCGGCGGAGTAGAGAATCTGCTATCGCATTTGGAGGCCGGGTTACCCGCCGGAGAACTTGGAGGGTAGCCAGCAGGCTTATCTGATTATAGCATCTTTCAATTCCCAACTGACTCACTCTAGCATTCCCTTTCGGGCAAAGTACCGCAGCCGGTAGCATTGGATGGCGGTTTTGCCGAGATGATCGGAAAGCTGCCAGTTTGCCACTGCCCCGACTCCTGCCCCGATAACCGGGATAAGCTGGGCTAGCTTCGCCAAGTCCATATAGTCGCGGTATTCGATCTGAAAGCTTCTCCAGTCAAACCCGTCCCCCTTTACCGGCAGGGTTTCCTTGTGGTTTTCCCAGTTTTCAATGATGGCAATCAATTCATTTCGCTTCTTTTGGCTGCAAAAGGCCAATTGAAACACGTGCAGGATATAAAGCCGCTCCCTGAAATCTTTCACATCATGCCCATACAGTGAAGCCAACTCAAACATCATTTTCATCTTGATGCTGAGAAAAGCCGGAAAATCCGCAAACCCCATCAAAATCCCTCCTGCTCCCGTAATGGCTCCTTCCACGGAGGCCGTACTCTTGTACCATTTGATTTTACTTTTTACTTTTTCCTCGCGCTTCTTAAAAATCACCTCATCGGGCAAGGTGGCATTGATAAAACTAGATCCAAAAAGCACCCCTTTGACCATCTTTTCGATGGCAAAGGTAATCGCTTGGTGCACCTTTTCCGGGATGATGTTATTGATTCGATGCTGCACACCCTTGGCCATCCTGTTTGCCAAAGATGGATTTTTCTTCATCTTCTGAAGCCAAGCATTCATTTCATAAAAGGCAATCTCTTCGTATAACAACATCCTTGTAGGTTAAAGGTTCTTTTCAATAGGCGGATTACTACTCCCCTCGCCCACTCCCTCGCTTACCTAATTCAACGACCCGGAGATTTTTTGGTTGGCCAGCCTCAAGGTCAAATTTCAGCAGGGTCTTCACTTGGTGAAATCCATGATTGCCAATAGCCCCTGGATTCATATACAGGCAGCCCAGTTCCTTGTCAAATTCCACTTTACAAATATGACTATGACCACAAATAAAAATGGTGGGCTTTATTTCTTTTAGGTGTTTCTTTACTCCCGTGGCGTATCTGGGCGGCTTGCCACCAATATGTACCATCATCACCCTGGCACCTTCAAGATCAAAAATCAATTCCTCAGGATACTTTTGCTGACAGGCCAAATCATCAATATTGCCATAGACCGCCCTTATTTTTTTTCCTTTGGGCAAGGCCTCCATGACTTTTTCATCGCCAATATCCCCTGCATGCCAGATTTCATCCACATCCTGCAGATGGGAAAGTGTCTTTTCATCAATATAACCGTGGGAATCTGAAATTAACGCTATTTTCACCATATTGTTGCTGCTCAAATATAAACTCAGACCAACTTGGATATGACCAAGCCAATAACAAAGAAATGGAATTTAACGACGCCACAAAAGATAAAGACGAATTCCCCCAGGGCAAACGCATTTAATATTATATTTCGTGTAGGGCAGCTATCATCCGTGCCGCTGGCACTTTACCCCAGTTTGTTCATTAGGAGTAGCAGCACAGGCAAATACTGAAAGAGCAAGAACATCAGTTGGTTTAGAGGGTGAATAAACCACCTAACTTATCTGACCAAGTGGGGAGAATGGTATGGATAAGTTTAAGAATTTTATGTGTATCTGTAACGCAACACTCAGTCTCATAGAAACGAAGTATTCACTTTGAGTCCATTGTTCGGACTTTGGAGCATTCGGTTTTGGGACAGTTGATGGGGTCGTTGAGAAAATGAGTTAGCTCGCGCAGTGGACAAGCGAGATCCACTCATTTTTAGCCCACGGCAACTGGCACAAAATCAAATTAAGGCAAACGAAATCGTACTCGTAAACCAAACCACTTAATTTGAAGGATGCTCCATGGCCTAGATCCACCACGGCGGACAAGTTTTTTGCCTACTTTTTCATCAATAGCCTGCCCCGAAAGCTTTCGGGGGGGGGAAAGTAGGAAAGCCTGATCAAAGCATAAACAGTAGTGCATTTGATTACATGTAATGCAGCGGATACATATAAATAATTTATGAGTTTTGTAGTCAGCAACTGAGCATGCTGTCAAATCAGGCTTTCTGCGGAGGATCATATAAAACAGTAGGGGTAGCGTCACCCGCACCCTAAATTGTAGCACATATGAAGCTAAATTCCATAGGAACGACAGACATATATTCCAACTGTGATACTTTTTTAAATGCGTTCGCCCTGCGAATTACCCATCTCCATTCTTTTCTATGAAGGATTTTACTATTTTTAAGCTTTTAACAACAACCTTACTTACACTATGGCTTCAGGCTTTTTTGCAATTCTAGATGATATCGCCACCCTGATGGATGATGTGGCTTCCATGACCAAAATAGCAACCCGTAAAACTGCCGGCATACTGGGCGATGATTTAGCGGTAAATGCTGAAAAAGCCTCGGGGTTTGCCTCCTCCAGGGAAATCCCTGTGCTCTGGGCCATTTCCAAAGGGTCTTTTGTCAATAAGCTCATTATTTTACCTATCGCCTTCCTCCTCAGTTCGTTTTTGCCTACCGCGATTACCATCATCTTACTCATTGGAGGAGTTTACCTGGCTTTTGAGGGAGCTGAAAAGGTTTACCATTTCTTTGTCCCTCACCACCATTCCAAAAAAGCAGCCATCAAGGAAACCCGCACCAAAGAGGAGATTTTGGAAGTCGAAAAAGAGCGCATTAAATCAGCCATCGTGACCGATTTCATCCTATCTGTGGAAATTGTCATTATCGCCCTCGGAGCGGTGGTGGGCGAACCACTGATCAATCAGATCATCATCGTCACCTTTATCGCTATCCTGGCCACTGTCGGGGTGTACGGCATCGTGGCCTTGATCGTGCGAATGGACGAAGCAGGATATAAACTTATGGCGAGAAGCGAAGAACAATCTGGCTTTACGTTTACCCTCGGTAAAGGGCTGGTCAATGCCCTTCCCATCGTCATCAAAGCCTTGGGAATCATCGGCACGTTGGCCTTGTTACTGGTGGCAGGAGGCATATTTTCCCATAACATCGACTACCTTTACCATTTCGCTCCTGGAATTCCCAGTATGGTCAAGGATTTTGTCATTGGACTGATCGTAGGGTTCATCGCATTGCTTATATTCAAAGCCATCCGAAAGGTGATGGGAAAATAACCCTTCAAGCATAACGTGAGCAATAAGGGGCCCCATACCCGGCAGGAATGCTTAGAACAGTTTATGAAGCAATCATGATGAAATCAACAGAACACCTCACCATGATCGTTTCTTGTTTAGGAACAGTTTATGCTTAAACAATTGTCATGGCTCTGGGATTGTTACATAAGTTAGAATGACGCTCTCCGCGATGGGAAAGCCTGTATCCATCATTTATGATAAATCAATTGATAGCCGAATGGATGGCCGAAAGGATTCCTTCCCTTTCCTAGTGGATCGAAATGATGACTTATGGATCACCGGCCATTTATATTGGAAAGCAAAACCTTAAAACGTAATCCTATGAAATCCATTAATCCATATACTGGAGAACTTTTAGAAGAATTTACTGACCACACAGAACAGCAAGTAGAGGCAGCCATCCAAAAAGGGCAAGAAGCTTACCTTTCGTGGCGAGAGCTCCCCATCTCCCAAAGGGCTGACCTGATGAAAAAGGCCGGGCAAGTGCTCCGCGACAATACCGACAAATATGGCAAAATCATTTCCTTGGAGATGGGCAAAGTCATCACTGAATCCAAGTCCGAAGTAGAAAAATGTGCCTGGGTATGTGAATACTACGCTGAGAACGCCGAGGAAATGCTCGCTGACGCCCCCATAGCACTGCCCGATGGAAAGGAGGCTAAAGTGGTCTATAACCCATTGGGCATAGTCTTGGCCGTGATGCCTTGGAACTTTCCTTTTTGGCAAGTTTTTCGCTTTGCCGCTCCCAACCTGACCGCAGGCAACGTAGGTCTCCTCAAACATGCCAGCAATGTTCCCCAATGCGCCCTGGCCATCGAAGAAGTATTTACCCAAGCGGGATTTCCGGAAGGCGTATTCCAAAGCCTCTTGATCGGATCGGACAAGGTCGCCAACATCATTGCCCATCCTGATGTAAAGGCCGCCACCCTTACCGGAAGTGAAAAAGCTGGACAAAAAATCGCGGCCCAAGCCGGTGAACAGATCAAAAAGACGGTGCTGGAGTTGGGCGGAAGTGATCCGTTTATCGTTTTGAAGGATGCAGATGTGAAAGAAGCCGCAAAAACCGCGGCCAAAGGCCGGATGATCAATTTTGGCCAAAGCTGCATTGCCGCCAAACGCTTTATCATTGAACAGGAGGTTTATGACGAATTTATCACCCACTTTAAATCGGCTATCGAATCCTATGTTCCGGGAGATCCCCTTGATGAAAAAGCAGGTTATGCCTGCATGGCGCGTCCTGACCTTGCCATGGAGCTGTACGAGCAAGTGGAAGCATCAATCCAAAAAGGCGCTGAAGTAATCCTAGAAGGAACAAAACCAGAAAAAGGCAAAGCTTTTATTAAGCCCTACATTCTCGGCAAACTCACCCCGGACATGCCTGCATACCGTGAAGAGCTCTTCGGACCGGTTGCTTCTGTATTCAAGGCCAATGACGTGGACGAGGCCATTGCCATCGCCAATGATTCGGCATTTGGGCTAGGGGCTTCCCTCTGGACGCAAGACCCCCAAAAAGCCGACATACTGAGCAGAAAGATCGAAAGTGGCGCCGTATTCATCAACTCCATGGTCGCTTCCAATCCCTACTTGCCCTTCGGGGGAATCAAGAAATCCGGATACGGAAGGGAATTGGCCGAAAACGGCATTAAAGAATTCATGAATATTAAGACCGTTTATTTAGGGTAAGTCCCAATATTTCATCAGACAGGTTAACTGAGCAACAGCTTAGATAGCAAAACCACCTACTTTTATGAAAGTACGTCCCTCAAGACACCAAATCCTAAAAACCTCAAACCTTGGTAACATTCCTAGGTTAATTCTGCATTCGACTTGGTAATTGATGGATTACTTTCTATTTTTACGAGCGAAAATTTTGGCTAAAAAATGAGAGAAATACAATTTAGAGAAGCATTAAGAGAGGCCATGTCCGAAGAAATGAGACGCGATAAAAACGTGTTTCTCATGGGTGAGGAAGTGGCCGAATACAATGGAGCCTACAAAGTAACCCAAGGCATGTTGGATGAATTTGGACCAGATAGGGTCATCGACACCCCGATCTCAGAAGGTGGTTTTGCCGGACTGGGCGTAGGTGCGGGCATGAACGGTCTTCGTCCGATCATCGAATTCATGACCTTTAACTTTTCCTTGGTGGCCATTGACCAGATCGTCAATTCAGCAGCGAAAATGTACGCCATGTCTGGTGGTGCATATAATGTACCGATCGTATTCAGGGGTCCCACTGGCAACGCCGGACAATTGGGTGCCACTCACTCTTCTAACTTCGAAAATTGGTTTGCCAACACACCAGGACTAAAAGTAGTCGTTCCTAGCAACCCATATGACGCAAAAGGTCTGCTTAAAGCAGCCATCCGTGACGATGATCCTGTCATTTTCATGGAATCTGAATTGATGTATTCTGATAAAGGTGAGGTTCCAGAAGGAGAATACTTATTACCTATCGGTGTAGCAGACATCAAGCGCAAAGGAGCAGATGTGACCATTGTTTCTTTTGGTAAAATCATGAAAGTGGCGTTGGAAGCGGCTGAAGAACTTGCCAAAGACGGTATCGAAGCCGAGGTAATCGACTTAAGAACGGTTCGTCCTATTGACTACGCCACCGTTTACGAATCTGTAAAGAAAACCAATCGATGTGTAGTGGTAGAAGAAGCCAACCCAATTTCTTCTTTGGCCACTGACTTGGCTTTCAACATCCAGAAAAACATGTTTGACTATTTGGATGCGCCTGTCCTAAGGGTGAATTCCATGGATATTCCATTGAGCTACGCGCCTACTTATATTGAAGCGACGCTTCCAAATGTAAAGAGGACAATCGAAGCGGTAAAGCAAGTGACTTACGTGAAGTAATCCTTCATTAAACGATACGCTAAAGGCTATTTCAAATCATTTGAAATAGCCTTTTTCTTTTTCAGCATGTACACTCTTGTGCACTGGAGAAATTTAGGGATCAAGCCGAAAAGTTGGGGGCATTTTACTCCAGAATGAAAATTGGCAGTTCCCCCAGGGCAAACACTTTTAAACTGTTAGTAAAGAGATGTCAGCCTGAATTAAAGAACTTCAAGGGGCTGCTAAAAGTGATTTCCCTGATGGTTTTCAAGTGTGGCAAATGCATTTAGTACTAATTTCGTGTAACGGAGCTATCATCCGTGCCGCTGGCACTCCTTCGGGAAGTTGAGGAGCGCTTGAGTTCCTGCGGATGAATCCGGTTACAAAATTTATCGTGCCGCTGGCACTTTGCCCCGATTTGTACATTGCAAACCGCAGTAGCTTATCTTGCCGAATGGCGGAATAGGCGGAAAGAATGATTTGTTGATTTGGATCGTACAAGCCGACGCAGCTATCTGCTCATGTATAATGGTTGGCTTGGTTGAGGTTAAACGCTGAATATGCGCTAGCAACTGAGCATCCTGCCTTATCTGCCTTTGCCGGAGGGGCATATAGAAGGTGCAGGTGACAACCTGCACCAAAAATGATTACACACAAAAGGGTAAGTTCCGTAGGAACGGCAGATATAAATGCAAATAGGAACATTTTTTTTAAAGGCGTTTGCCCTGTGGAGGAAAACCATCGCTTTAACGGTATGAAATTTTCTTTTATAAAGAGTGGTGTAGTACAAGGCATGAAGTATGGTACAGACGTCCACTTGGAACCTAATTGGCTACAGCTAAACTGAAGTCCCATAGGAACGGACCATCCTAAAACGGGATTAAACGACCTTCGCTTTAATGGCAAGGGAAAATTCACCGGTTCAGCTTGGGTCGCTTGTTTCCAAAGGTATACCCCATCCCAAGCATCAGGAAATTGGCCTCGCTAAAATCCTTTAGGTTATATCCAATGTGGACAAAGGCATTTCTCCCCAAGCGGGTCTTTAAGGAAAACACCTGATAGGTCCCTTTAAAATCCCCACCTTTGTGCAGGACATTCGTACCAAGTCCTACTCCCACCGTAAACACCGGCATGACAAACTCCGCACGGGCAGACATTCCCAAGGCCAGTTGATATTTTAGGTCAGGGGTAACAAATGGCTGTTCCGTTCCGATGATATAATCTTCAGCGTACACATTGGCACTGCCATCGTATAACGGATCCACTGAAATTCCCGTTCGAAATTTATAACTGACATTATAGAATGCACCGATATTTGCACCGATTACCGGGTAAGTATGAGGAGAGGGAATCTTTTCATCCAGATACGTTACGCCCTTCCTTCTCCATGAGCCAAACAGGACTACATCATAACTGATATGGCGGGGAAAGTTATGCGCGGAATAAAACCGTCTTCGGTCCATCCTTTCCGTATCCTCAAACCGATATACAGCCCCTACCTTTCCTCCGAGCATGTTTATTCCAGCATTGGGAAAGGCCGTATTGCCATTAGAAAAATGGGTGAGATCAGCACCTGCGGTGACGTCAAGGTGACTACTGAGCTTCCATTTCAGCAGCAAACTGGTATTGATAAATGCGTTGTAGCGGGAGCCGACAATTTTATTGTTTGGGTTGCTTTCTGGGTCGTAAGGTTGCCAACCGCCCGAAAGCCCGAAATTCCATTCAAAATTAAAAGTAATGGTGCGTGAAAGATTGGCTATCCGTGCCCCTTGATAAAGATACAGTGCCACGGGATTCCCAAGTTCCTCCTGATTGCCAAAGTAAAACGGAGCCAGCCCAATGCCCCAATACGTATCTCCATACACCCGATAGCGGCTGGTACCCTCTGGCAAATAAAAGCCATAACGCAGGTGTGCTGAAAATGCACTTTTGGTCAAACGATAAGCCGTATCATCACTCCTGTAAAATGGCTTGGAGGGAAAAACATGCGCATACCTCATTTCCACCCCGAAACCATGTACATAGTTTTTTGCCGTAACGGCGGAAGGAGCTTCGGTAGCCTGCGTTTGCTGTGCCATGATGGGGAAATTCACCCCCATGAAAACCAAGGCTAGTGCTCCCCAAAAATAACGTGTGATATTCTTCCCCATCCTCAAAAAAGCAGTTTCGCAATTTCTTTCTATACAGGCTAATATACAGCTTTTAGGCTAATCTGGTTTTATGTCACCACGAATCATTTGCTTCATATTCAAAGGAGTCCACCATCAAAAATCAAGGACCGGCTTCATCCGATGGTAGTGGCGAGTTCAGCTTTATAATAGCTGAAAATGAACCAAAAAAGCCTGCCAGAATGATCCGACAGGCTTTTCAGTTTAACCCTTTTAACATTAACTAAGAGGAGTTTTATCCTCATGTACTCCAACCAGGGTTTAGAGTGTTTTTATTTATTGTGCAGGCCCCATCATTCCTCCACCATTGCTATCTCCACCTTTTAGGTCCTCATTTTCGATGGAGCGCTTTTTCCTTCGAGGAGAGACACTCATTTTACCAATCCTATAGCTAAAATTGATCTTGAAGTTCATGTTTCGCATGTAATTGGTACTGTGTTGGATGATGGTCGGGGAAACGATTTCATTTTCCATTTTGAATTCCGGTGTAAAGAAGTTTTCCGCACCGAAACCAATACTACCCTTTTTCTCTGCAAATTGTTTATTGATATTCAATCCATAAATGCCAAAGCCGGTTTCATATCCTTGGAGGTTTACCCTTCTTCCCCGGGCAAATGCAAAGCCCTGCAAGACCCAACTTTCCGTAATATTGTAGTTACCGAACATCCGGCCACTTACTACAAAACCTTCATTAGAAGCATTGTACAGGGGATCGTCCACATTGTTATCGATCATGGCATAGTAGGTATCTATTCCTCCGTTAAAGGACAGCTTGTTGGACACATTGATATTGGCAAAAAGGTTTAGTCCTACGGCCTGTTCACTACCGATATTTTCGTACGTAGTATAGATTACTCCGTCATCCAGCACACTTCTGATCGGCTGGATAGAGCCAGTAGTATTACGATAAAAACTGGAAATATTAATGCTGGCAGACTTGAAATAGGTGCTGTAGGCCAGTTCAAAATTATCAGTGTATTCTGGGTCCAACAACGGATTTCCTTGGGTAATTTGAGTGGGGTTAGCCCCTTGGATATTTGGATTCAAAAACTGCAGTGATGGACGCTGGATCCGACGGTTATAGGCCGCTTTGAGCATATTACCACTTTCAAATTTTCGACTTAGGTTGACACTTGGCACCAAAACGCCATAATCCGGAATATCTGCCTGCTCTTCTCCTGTCTTAAAATCCGCATTGATAGTGGTATACTCATATCGGGCGCCAACTTTCGCGGTATAGTGCTTAAGGAAGCCTTGTGTATATGACACGTATCCTGCGGTCACATTTTGGTCATAGTCAAACTCATTGCTGAAATCAGCATCTTCATTTTCCACATATTCACCATCTGCTCCTTCAGCCGTAAAATAGGCATAATCACTGTTTACCCTACGTAGGATATTTTTGGCTCCATATTCCAAAATCTGATCCTCACCATCCCCAAGGGGCGTAATATAGTCCACTTGAAGGGTGAATTCTTGATTATTGGAAGCATTCTCATTTTTTGTTCGCTGCGCTATCTCTTCAAAGTTCCCGTCCAATAAGGCTTGGACAAAGTCATTGGTCCTGTTATTTCGGCTATAGAGTCCCATGATGCTGAATTCCTTTTGTGGCTTCTCATATGTCCGAGTATAGTTAAGACTGACATCCACGGTATTGGACAGGTTATCCATATCCACTGTCCTCATCAGTGAGCTTATCAACTCATCGTCCAGGTAATTTTCGGTCAATAAGTTGTCCTGTTTGTTCTTAAAATTGAACATCCCAAAATTAACGGATGCCGCCAACCAATTGTATTTATCGATTTCATAGTCTGCACCAAAATTGTAGCGCCCCATTAGCATATTGGAACGGGTGTCGGTGGTCTGGAGAATGTTGGAAACCGATCCATCGGGGTTGGTTACCAGCTGGCTATTTTCAAAGGCCCCATTAATATTATAACCTGCACGACCAAAACCGCCCAAGTTAAATCCCCATTTCCCCTTTCTGGCACTGGCATTCAAGCCGAGGTTACTTCCTCTCATCCCGGCAGAGGTATTGATGCTGAGCGAGGTACCTTGAAGGTTATTTTTCTTGGTGACAATATTGATCACCCCTCCCGTACCTTCAGCATCATATTTGGCTGATGGAGAAGTAATGACCTCTACAGACTTAATTTCATCGGCAGGAATTTGCTTCAAGGCATCAGCAATGGAACTGGCCGACATGGTGGAAGGTTTGTTATCGATCAGCACCCGGATGTTACTGCTTCCCCGCATGGACACATTGCCATCGAGGTCCACAGAAAGCATCGGTACACGCCTGAGCACGTCCGTAGCATCCCCTCCCACGGTTGTCTTATCATTTTCCGCGTTATAAATGGTCCTATCCACCTTTTCTGTGATCAGCTCCCGCTGACCTTGGACCGTTACTTCATCCAGTGATACGGACTCTTCTTCCAACCCAATATTCCCTAAACTCAGGTTCTTTTGGCCACTGGACACCTTGATCCCAGACTTTTGATAAGGCGCAAAGCCGACAAAGTTTACTTGTAATTTATATGTCCCAGGACCAAATCCTGTAATAAAGAATTTCCCTTCATCATCGGCGACCCCTCCTGACACTTGCTTATCAGTAGATTCCTCTAACAAAAGTACTGTTGCGTAGGCTATGGGTGCTCCACCCTCGGCTGCTACGACGGTTCCGGTCAACTGGTAGTCATTTCCACTCGAGCTGGAAGCCTCTTGGGCAAGGGCCATTTTCCCCATCCCAACAAGGAGGAGCATCAAGATGCCCACATTTTGAATCGTTAATTTCATGTATTTTGCTTTAGTTTTGATCATCCTATCAATAGATTTAGCCAACGCATTTGGAGGGCGCTGACAAATTTCAAAAGCAAAGTAATCCTAATCGAAAACACTAAAAAATAGAATAGATGACAAGCGGTTCTTTATCGACAAAAGTGGCATTACAGTAGATGGGTGGAAAGCAGCTGTTCGACGAACCGCTTTTAACGGCTCATATCCACTATCCATAGGGAAAAAAGCCTAAATGGCAGATTATCTTTTCTGTTTTGGCGACTTTGTTTTATGTTTATTGCTTCACTAACCCAATACGCATGTACGAAGGGCTTAAACTGCACAAACACGTATCGATCCTTATCCATATCTTGGCTTGGCTCCTGATCGGTGCAGTTTTATTTCTATTGGGGCCGCTCTCATGGAACACCACCTTACCGGTGGAGTTCTGGTACAGACAGCTGACCTTAGTGGTCGTGCTAGTGGCATTCTTTTATACCAACAAAGACTTCTTTGTCCCTAAGCTCCTTTTTAATGGGAAAAACTGGCTTTTCTTACTGGTCATCCTGGGCTTGTGTTTCACCTTGATGTATGCCGTCGAATATTTCGAACGGCTCATCCGACTGCCGGAATTGATGCACGAAGCATTTCATCCAGACGATGATAAACCTTACAAACCCAAAAAGGATTACATTGATGTTTTCTTGCTGTTGGTGCTTTTTTTGGCTGCAGGAATTAGTACGAGCATAGCAGCGGTCCAAAAGTGGCAGGCAGATGAAACCCTCCGAAGGCAGCTTGACCAGCAACGGATCAGCTCTGAACTATCCTACCTCAAGGCCCAAATCAACCCGCATTTCTTTTTCAACACTCTCAACAACATCTATTCACTCACCAGCATTGATGTGGAAAGTGCCCGTATTGCCCTGCACAAGCTTTCTAGAATGATGCGCTATGTCCTCTACGAAACCGAAAAAGACCAAACACTGCTCAGCAAGGAAATCGGTTTTATCAAGGATTTTATCGAACTGATGAAATTACGCATTTCCGAAAAGGTGCAGATCGAGCTGGATATTGAGGATCACGTCGAAGACCGCGTAGTCGCTCCAATGCTGTTGTTGCCCTTTGTGGAAAATTGCTTTAAGCATGGCGTCAGCAGTCGTTATCCGGGGATCATTTCCATTAGAATTCACACAGAAAACGACCTCCTCACCCTGGAAACTTCCAATAAGATTGTCCCCAAAAACATGGGCAGTCCAGAATCCCATCAGCATGGCATCGGCTTGTCCAATACCAAAAGGCGGTTATCTTTATTGTACCATAAAAAGCATGAGCTCTTGATCGATGATCAAAACGCAGAAAATGAGTACCGCGTCACCCTCAAAATCAATCTTGCATGAAACTAAAATGTATCGCTGTCGATGATGAGCCCCTGGCCCTGAAAATGCTCTGTAGTTTTATAGAACAAACAGCCTTTTTATCCCTGGAAGGTAAATTTGAAAATGCCATAGACGCCCTTGCGCACACCCATAAAAATGAAGTAGACCTGATTTTCCTGGATATCCAGATGCCAGACCTTTCTGGAATGGAGTTGGCCAGGGTCCTGGAGAGCAACAAATCCATTTCAAGTACCCGCATCATCTTCACCACTGCCTATAATCAGTTTGCAGTGGAAGGCTATAAAGTAGATGCCTTGGATTACCTCCTTAAACCCTTCAGCTATGAGGAGTTCCTCAGGGCTGCCACAAAGGCCTACCAGTTTTTCGAAAATCAACAGCAAGCGGCCGTCCCCGAAACCAGCAAAAAAGACTATATCTTCCTGAAGGTGGAATACCAACTGGTCAAGGTCATGCTCAGGGATATCCTTTACCTGGAAGGGTATAAGGACTATGTAAAAGTCCACCTCGTGGGAAAGCCTTCTCCACTCCTATCCCTGACCAGTCTGAAAAATATGGAGGACATTCTTCCTGAGACCCAATTCATGCGTATTCACCGTTCTTATATCATCTCCTTAGACCACATCGACTCCATCACTCGAAACACCGTCAACATCGGTAAAACGACCATCACGGTAAGTGACCATTACAAAGAAAACTTCCTCCAATTTGTGAACAAGTGGATTGGTTAATTCACTATTAAACATCAAATCAAGAAGGCCACCACACTACAAATCAGGACCTGACTTTTTGTTTTTTTAATTTTATTATTCCTAAAACTGTCCTAATTTAGATCATCCTTGTTTGATCGGTAATAACTTATTTTTATCCCATGGAAGCGCTTCAAAAAACATTTATGGAGATGGCCATCAGGCTCTCACGAGAAGGAATGACCTCCGGAAAAGGTGGTCCGTTCGGCTGCGTGATCGTCAAGGACGGTGTGGTGATCGGAAAAGGGAACAACCAAGTGCTGAGCACCAACGACCCCACGGCCCACGCAGAAGTAGTGGCCATTCGGGAAGCCTGCAAAACCTTGCGTTCATTCCAGCTGGAAGGATGTGAGATCTACACCTCCTGTGAACCCTGCCCCATGTGCCTCGGCGCTATTTACTGGGCCAGGCCCGCGAAAGTTTTTTATGCAAACACGCGACATGAAGCCGCTGATGCAGGATTTGATGATGATTTCATCTACCAAGAACTCCCTTTACCCCCTGCACAAAGGAAAATTTCGATGGTCCACGCTCCAGACAAAGCAGCCTTAGAAGTATTCCGTGAGTGGATCGATAAGGAAGACAAAAACGTTTACTGATTTTCGTTAATCAACGAATCGGGCTAATCTCACCAAACCGACGACCTATGCACAAAAGTATAGAAAATGACCTTGACCAGCTGGAAACACTTTTGACTGCCGTACAAGCAAAAGCAATGGACTATTTAAGCACATTGGCAGAAAGACCCACTTCCTCAAACCACCAGGTCAGCAACATGGGTGAATTGCCAGAAGAAGGCTCAGGCACCCTGCATGCGCTCGATCTGTTTAGTGAGCGCTTCGAACCCCTAATGGTGGCCTCCTCAGGCCCGAGGTTCTGGGGCTTCGTCACTGGAGGAACCACTCCCGCCGCCATCGCCGGTGATTGGCTCACCTCCATTTATGATCAGAATACGCAAACGACCAAAGGCCATGGTGATGTGTCTGCCATCATCGAAAAGGAAACGATCCATTTGCTGCTAGCGCTACTCCAATTACCAAAAGACTACCTTGGGGGATTCGTCTCCGGTGCTACCATGTCAAATTTCACCTGTCTGGCCACCGCCCGGCAATGGATAGGCCATCAGCTCGGGAAGGATTTTGCCAAAGACGGGGTGAGTGAAACCGTTCCTATTCTCTCCGCCACCCCCCATTCTTCATCTGTCAAATCCTTGGCAATGTTAGGATTGGGCAGTAAAAACATCATAAGCATCCACACCAAAAGTGGCGACAGGGAAGCAATGGACATCGATCACCTGGAAAGTACCATTGAAAGCCTCGATGGGAAACCATTTATTCTTATTTCAAGTGCTGGCACTGTCAATACCGTTGATTTTGATGACTTTTCTGCCATAGCGAAGCTCAAGGAAAGACACCCCTTTTGGTGGCATATAGATGCAGCTTTTGGTGGGTTTGCAGCTTGTTCGCCTGCCCATGAGCATTTATTGACCGACTGGGAAAACGCAGACAGCATTACCCTTGATGGCCACAAGTGGCTAAATGTCCCCTATGAAAGCGGGATATTCCTCATAAAAGAAAAACACCAATTGCTCCAGGTTTCTTCCTTCCAAAACTCCAATGCACCGTACCTGGGAGACCCCATGGCCAATTTCAATTACCTCAACCTCCTGCCCGAAAATTCCAGACGGCTAAAAGCCCTTCCGGCCTGGTTTACCCTCACCTCGTATGGACGTAAGGGCTATCAGGAAATCGTGGAAAACTGCATCTCATTGGCAAAGCAGTTTGGCCAAGCTATTGAGGAGAATGTGCATTGTGAACTCTTGGCCCCCGTGAGGCTGAACACGGTTTGCTTTTGTTTAAAAAATGAGGCAGAGTCCATTTCCTTTTTAGATAAATTAAACGCCACAGGAAAAGTATTTATGACGCCTACTGTTTATAAGGAAAGGAAAGCGATCAGGGCGGCTTTTGTTAACTTCAGAACCACCAAAGAAGATATTTCCGCTGTCCTAAAACTAATGAATTAAAAGAGTTATCATCTTTGTTAATTGGAAGGAATAGTATCATATAGACAAGTAAATCCTAATTTAACAGTATATTCCTCATTAACCTCAAGAATAAATGAATTACTAGACTTATTCACTATATCCGACACTTCCAATTTTTCAAAATCTTTGTTGTTCTCTTCCAGATCAAAATGTACTTCATAAGTATCATCCCCATTTTCAATTTTCACAATCTTATATCCATGATTATTATAATCAATGAATTTTTCTTTAACCCTTCCATCAGTGATTTTTTCATTAAAAAAATCATGATGTAACTTGCAATTTATATCCTGCCGAGGAAATTCATCAAATTCGCCTACTAGCCATAAAAAAATAGTAAAGAAAATTACTAGTAACATTAGTATTAAATGATAATTATATCTTTTCATTACTACCATATTCTTGTTTTACAGGTTTGATAAATAACTACTTTATCAATTGGAGTAGAAATATTGTGCTGGATTTGTGAATCAGTATCCTTTGCCCAAGCACAACATTATATCATGATGCTGATTCTTATTTTACTCCTTCACATGGCATGCCCCAACTATTCTCTACTAGGCAATCACTGCTAGTAGTAAATTTTCAAGTTAAACTAGTCTTGGTTCTTTACCCTTTTTCTCTAATCTTACTACTTCATACTTTAAACCTCACTTTTCTCTTACCATTTTCTGCTGAAACTTTTCCCTGATCACCTCCTGCACCGGGCGGTTTTGGATTTTGCTGTCCAGCCAAGAAATGATGTCCAAATACAAGAAAGCCCGCTTTTCGTATGGATGATTTTCGTACTGTATCAGCTTATCCCTCAGCTCCTTAAAGGCAGATTTCAGCTCATATTCATAAATCCTGTTGAGCTTTCTGACGAATTGCATCATCTCTTGCTGTACCAAATGCAAATCTTGCATTTTGATCAGAAAACGATAGACATTCCTGATCTGTTGCTCCAAATTATCGTCCAAGCCTTCCTCATAACTGGCGATCAGTTTAAGAATATGAGCAAAGCACTGCAAATCCTCCCTGAGCCCATCCCCAGTATGGCTGATCACCTCATCCAAATGCCTGATGGCCCCTAAATTGTCACCACTTCCGAAATACAAACACGCGATCTTATAGTGAAGCACGACCACGTGGTGAACATCCAACTTTGACCGAAGGTCTTTCATTTCTTTAAGCAAGGAAGGTATCACTTTCTCCACACCCAGACTAAAGTCACCAATCAAGAAATAATAGTTGATGCTATTGGAATAAAAATAGAGGAAAGCCAATATCCTGCAATTATCATCCATCCTAAAATCATCATTTTCCAAACTGTCTTTAAACTGCTCAAAAACGATGATAAACCGATCGTATTGCTGCAAATAGAACAACGTATCCAACAAGTAATGGTAGGCTTTCAGGTAATTACCTGTGGCCACTTTTTTCATTTGTGGATGGGTCTGATACAGCCCTACCCATCGCTGCGCCGCCCGGTAGCAAAGCGGAAAGTCCTGTAAAATATGGTAAAACCAAACCTGTGACTGAAAGAGGTACAGTTTTTCGTAAAAGTTCAACTTATCCAGTTCGTAATCTGGCATGTTTTTGAGGTAATAGGCTTCTACCAACCTCCTGTCGTATTCGTCTTTGACATGCCCCATTTTGAGATAAAGCCCATAAAGCTGTAGCGAGAGGTTACTCAAGGTGTTCTTTAGCGAAGCACTGCCGACAAGGTCTTTGGCCTCATTGGCCAATATCTCCGCCCGGTCGCGCATACTGCGGGTAATATGCTGCGACTCGATTACCTTCTCCAGTTCCACTATCCGCAGCATGATGGTATCCAAAAAGTATTTCTTTGCAGTCTGCTTAGCCTTATCCAGCAGCTTCAAGCTTTGCTTATAAAGTCCCTTGTTATATAAGATACGAGCAAAATCAATTTGCTCGTTTAGCTGCAATTCCACATTATGATCAGCATAAATCAGTCGCAAACTCACCAAAATCTGCTTGTACAAATGCGACTTCATATTGGCCAGCTGCTTCTTGGTCACCGGCGTCTTTGCGATCAGGTACGGCTCATCGTACACCTGCATCTTGTCCATGACATCAAAAAGCTTTACAAACTTGGCATTTTCATTTGCTCCAAATCGCTTCGCGTACAACTTAAACCCACGCTTCTCAGAAGCACTCAGGGATTTAATTAAAATAAATACACTATCTTTTTCTTTATCAGACATCGGTAAATTTTTACACCTAAACAACTGTAATACAGTTATTTAAATAAAACATATCGCATTCAGACATTGGACAAATAAAGGTAAGTCAATTTACAATCAAACCATAAGATTTTACTTTAGATTTTAGAATAAAAACTCAGATTATGGATAAACGACAAGTATTGATCTTTGACACCACCTTAAGGGACGGAGAGCAAGTCCCTGGCTGTAAGTTGAACACCCCGCAAAAAATCGAAATTGCACGACAGCTGGAAAGTCTGGGCGTGGATGTGATCGAGGCAGGTTTTCCGATTTCCAGTCCAGGAGACTTTAAATCAGTCGTAGAAATTTCTAAAAGCGTTTCTGAACCGATCATCTGTGGCCTTTCCCGTGGCGTGGCCAAGGACATAGAAGTGGCTGCTGAAGCCCTAAAATATGCCAAAAGACCTCGAATTCACACAGGAATCGGTACTTCCCCTTCCCATATCAAATATAAATTTAAGAGTACGCCTGATCAGATCCTGGAACGGGCCGTAGCAGCTGTAAAACATGCCAAATCTTTTGTAGAAGACGTCGAGTTCTATGCCGAAGACGCCGGAAGAACAGACAACGAATACCTTGCTCGCATTTGCGAAGCAGTGGTCAAAGCCGGTGCTACCGTCCTAAACATTCCTGACACCACTGGCTACTGCCTGCCAGATGAATACGGTGCCAAGATAAAATACCTCATGGACAATGTAAAGGGCATAGAGAATGTCATCATCTCGGCCCACTGCCATAATGACCTCGGACTCGCCACTGCCAACTCCATATCTGCCGTTATGAACGGAGCACGCCAAATCGAATGTACCATCAACGGCATTGGAGAAAGAGCCGGCAACACCTCTCTTGAGGAAGTCGCCATGATCATGAAACAGCACCCTAGACTCAACGTCTATAATAAAATCAATTCCAGACTGCTAAACCCGATCTCCAGACTCGTTTCTGAACGTATGGGAATGCACGTGCAGCCCAATAAGGCCATCGTAGGGTCGAATGCCTTTGCCCACTCTTCCGGTATTCACCAAGACGGTGTCATCAAAAACCGCGAAACTTACGAAATCATTGACCCGGAAGAAGTAGGGGTAACCGAATCCATGATTGTCCTAACGGCTAGAAGTGGTAGAGCGGCATTGGCTTTCAGGCTCCATAAAATTGGTTATACCATTACCAAGCTTCAGTTGGATGACATCTACCAACTTTTCCTTGAACATGCCGATATGAAAAAAGAAATTACCGATGAAGATCTTCATGAAATCATGAAAGTCTCCAGCGTCCCTGGAAACGTGGAAGCTTAATCACTGAAGATCAATTATCCATAAAAAAATCCAGCAGGTTGATTCCTGCTGGATTTTTTTATAAAATTTGAATTAGTATTTTTTACTATTTGCCTCCCATATTGTTAGGCATAAGGTTTCCCAATGCACGCTGGGCACCTCCCATTTTATTCATTTGCTTCATCATCTTTCTCATGTCCCGGAATTGCTTCATAAGGTTATTGACCTCTTGAATAGACCTGCCGCTTCCATCTGCAATTCGTTTTCTCCTACTTCCATCGATCACATCAGGGTTCTCTCTTTCCAATGGGGTCATACTCCTGATGATGGCTTCTATGGGTTTGAAAGAATCATCGTCTATATCCAGGCCTTTGATCATTTTCCCCATCCCTGGGATCATACCCATCAAATCCTTTAGATTCCCCATCTTTTTGATCTGCTCTATTTGGGAAAGGAAATCATCAAAATTAAACTGGTTCTTACGGATTTTGGCATTGATCCGCTTGGCTTCGTCTTCGTCAAAACTCTGCTGTGCTTTCTCCACCAAAGACACCACATCTCCCATCCCCAGGATCCTTTGGGCCATCCTGTCCGGGTAGAACACGTCCAGGTTTTCCATTTTTTCGCCTGTGGAAATAAACTTGATTGGCTTATCCACGACGTGACGGATGGAAATGGCGGCACCACCACGGGTATCACCATCCAGTTTGGTCAGTACTACCCCATCAAAATCCAATCGCTCATCAAAGGTCTTTGCAGTATTTACCGCATCCTGACCAGTCATGGAGTCTACGACGAAAAGTGTCTCGGCAGGATCTAGGTTTTCCTTCAAGTCCGAGATCTCATTCATCATCTGTTCATCGACCGCAAGACGACCTGCCGTATCGACGATGACGTTTTTCTTTCCGTTCTTTTTGGCGTATGCAATGGCTTTGGAAGCAATATCCAAAGCGTTTTTATTTTCTGGTTCAGCGTAAACCTCTACTCCGATCTGCTCACCCAAAGTCTTCAGCTGCTCAATGGCCGCAGGACGATAAATATCACAGGCTACCAAAAGCACCTGGCGTCCTTGTTTCTTCAGGTGCGTGGCCAGCTTACCTGAGAAGGTGGTTTTACCAGAACCTTGGAGCCCTGAGATCAAAATCACATTGGGATCACCCTTGAGGTTGATGTCCTCTTTGGTTCCCCCCATCAGTTTGGTCAGCTCTTCCTGCGTAATCTTAACGAGTAACTGGCCCGGAGAAACAGAGATCAATACATCCCTTCCAAGTGCCTCGCTCTTGATCGTATCAGTAACCTCCTTCGCTACTTTATAGTTTACGTCTGCATCGATCAACGCCCTACGGATTTCCTTTACGGTGGTCGCGACATTGATTTCGGTAATCTTACCGGTCCCCTTAAGGGTCTTAAACGCTCTATCTAGTTTATAACTAAGATTATCAAACATGGGTTCTTTCCTTCTATTTTACTGCAAAAATACAATAAATAAATTTCTATCGAAGGCCTAGGTTATTTATTCGCCCAATTCTTTTGATTTCTGGCTCCATTTTTCTGTATCTAGACAAATCCCCCACCAAAAAACAATTCTCCCAACCCCATCAAACAGGATAAACACTCCCTTCAACCCAAACTGGCAATTTAAATTTGATATAGGTAATATTCACAAGATCAAAAGCAAAATATGATTTCCAAACGTTCATTTACATTATAAAACAAAAAATACCGTAATCACGGTATTTTGTTTTATGAAATTATCTCGTACCTTAGAAGTACTGTTTCACTTTTTTATATCTCGAAGTAATAAAAATTACTTAACTTTTAATTTTTAATCCTTAAAAAGAAAAACCGCTGGTTTGATCAGCGGTTTTTTTTGCGCTTGGCCTTAAGATTGGATTAAGCGGTAAAGCTTGGGGCAATTTACACCATAATGAAAATTGGTGGTTCCCCCAGGGCAAACACTTTTTAACTATTAGTAAAGAGATGTCAGCCTGAATTAAAGGACTTCAAGGGGCTAAAAGTGATTTCCCTGATGGTTTTCAAGTTTGGCAAACGCATTTAGTGCTAATTTCGTGTAAAGGAGCTATCATCCGTGCCGCTGGCACTCCTTCGGGAGGTTAAAGAGTGCTTAAGTTCCTGCGGATGAATCCACAGGTTACAAAATTTATCGTGCCGCTGGCACTTTGCCCCGATTTGTACATTGGAAACTGCAGTAGCCTATGGTGCCGAATGGCGGAATAGGCTGAGAGTGATTAGTTGATTTGGATCGTACAAGGCGTCGCAGCTATCTGCTCATGCAAAATGGTTGGCTTGGTTGAGGTTAAACCCTGAATACGCGCTGGCAACTGAGCATCCTGCCTAATCCGCCCTTGGCGAAGGGGCATATAGAAGGAGCAAGTGACAACCTACATCAAAAATGATTGCACACAAAAGGGTAAGTTCCGTAGGAACGGCAGATATAAATGCAAATAGGATTTTTTTTAAAAGGCGTTTGCCCTGTGGAGGAAGTCCATCGTTTTAACGGTATGAAATTTTCTTTTATAAGAACATGTCAACATTCATCCCCACAGAAATATTGCTTGATCCCATTGATCATCAAGAAGGGGTTTACCGTAGTGCTGAGCTGGGCTTTCAGCCTGAAAGGAACTTATAATTGCTTTGTCATGGAGCCTTGATGGTGCATCATTGCTCCGAAAAATAAAAAATTGCGCCCTAGTACTTACGATTTAGGATTTCAGAAACCACTACGGCATCTTTCAGCGTTTGCGGATCTTTTAACATCCTTCGATAGCGATTGGTCCCTTTTTTATCCTCGGCCACATCCTCTACTTCTTTCAATAGTTTTTCATCATCGTGGAGATCCACTTGGTCGTCCAGCTTCACCAACTTTTCACCATGCGTGGCATGATCTGCCTGATAGGTCCCCTCATAATACTGTGTTTCTGGCTTAGGACGCTCTTGGGCTGGGATTTTCTCCAGTACTTCATTGGTGGTTTTGGGCGGTGCTGGGGCTTCCTTCCTGGATTTTTGTCCAGCCTTCTCCAAGTCTGACTGCCGCTCCTGCTGATCTTGGCGGATTTCTTTAAGCAGTTCTTCAAAAGAAACAGGCTTGCGAGGCATTTCCTCTCCTTCCGGTAAGTCCACATCCTCCTGCCCTTTGTCCTTTTTCTTTTTGGTCAAAGCCTGGATCACAAAAAACACAATGGTCAAAATGATATATATCAGCGTTCCGTTGTCCACAAATTCATTGTTTTGGTCTCAAGCAAGGTACGAAAAAAACCTAAATCAAACCATCTCAAACAAATTCCCATTAAAGAAGTATAAAAGGCCAGTTCATCCCTTTGCTATATTCGCCCCATAAAATCAATTTTGTGCGAAAATATGCTGTGATCGTATCCGCTTACATAGTGGAATTCTCCAATTGAGTAAAGAAAGGACCTCCCTTAGACCCGCATTATGCATTAGCCTATCTATTGCGACCTGAAACTACTTCAAAATCAGTCGCTTCGCTGCTGTTTTCGACTTCACCATAGCGATGCTATGATTTAATCTCCAAACAGCCTGATTTCCTTGTAGTTTCAACTCTCATTACGATTCCTAATGCATAAAGCGGGTTGAAATGTTGATTTACGGGGAATGCCTTCTCCCGCTAA
This sequence comes from Echinicola vietnamensis DSM 17526, assembly GCF_000325705.1. NCBI lineage: Bacteria > Pseudomonadati > Bacteroidota > Cytophagia > Cytophagales > Cyclobacteriaceae > Echinicola > Echinicola vietnamensis. The sequence continues at coordinate 4,585,099 of NC_019904.1, forward strand.
CCTTTTGTCAGGCTTCTCTCCCACTTTTTATTTAGAAGAATCATCCTCATCCAGCGCTTTACCCTAAGTGCTTTTAAAAATTCACCCCCCAGTAGCCGGATACATTTTGTTCACTATTTTGACAAATAGCCAGATTTTATATCCTTTTTCATTGGTGTCCGGTAAAAAATAAATGAAAGAGGGCCAGTCCATTGCTGAACCAGCCCATTGTGGCTACTTTTGAGTTACGACACAAAAAAGTTAAGCCATGGGCAAAAGTAGTAATTTTAGCGGACAGCCGATATTCAATCAGTTAATAAAGTTCATTGACAAGGGGGAGGTAAGGGAGATAGCCCGCAGGCATAATGCGGAGCGTTATGTGAAGAAGTTCACGACTTATAACCACTTGATAGTAATGCTGTTTGTAGCATTTGAGGGCTATCATTCCATTCGTGAGACACTTGTCGGTTTGTTGGCCAATGCCCATAGATTGGCCCATTTGGGTCTGAACTATGTGGTAAGGCGGAGTACGTTATCAGAAGCCAACAAACGACGTGTGAGCGATGTGTTCGCCGATATATACATGAGTGTGTACCAAAGGCATGGTGACAGTTTAACGGACAGCCGGTTGAAGGATGCTGATATGAAGAGGCTCTATATTATGGATTCTACCACCATTAGTCTGTTCAAGGATATTCTCAAGGGAGTAGGCAGGAACCCTAAAACGGGCAAAAAGAAAGGAGGTATTAAGGCCCACACCATCATCAGGGCGAGTGACCATGTTCCTTATCTTGTCCGTTACAGTGCGGCTGTCCGACATGACCATACCTTCCTGGATGAGGTTTTCAACCTGCCCGGGGGCTCTATCATCACTTTTGATAAGGGATATGTGGATTATGGAAAATATGAGGTCCTGACCGAAAGCGGGATATGGTATGTGACCAGGTTAAAAGACAATGCTGTCTATCAGGCCCGAAAGGAGTTTAATATTCCTGATCAGGCAGATTCCGGAGTACTCAAGGATGAAGAAATCATCTTACGATATGGCAAGAACAAGCAACAGGAGCACCGTTCCAGGAGAATAGCCTATTGGGACAGCAAAAGTGAACGCCTGTTTGAGTTCATTACCAATAATTTTGAGATGGCAGCAGAGAAGATAGCACTCATCTATAAAAGACGCTGGCAGATAGAGCTATTATTCAAACAGCTTAAGCAGAACTTCCCTTTAAAGTACTTCTTGGGCGACAATGAAAATGCCATAGAAATACAGATATGGTCGGCCATGTTGGCCAATCTCCTTTTGACCTTGATCAAAAGCCAGGTCAAAAGGAAATGGGCTTTCTCCAACTTGGTATCCCTGGTCAGACAGCAATTAATGAATTATATCAGCTTGTATAGGTTCCTGGAGGATCCGGAAGGAAGCTGGAGAGCCATCATACAAGAAGATATTTTGAAAAATCAAAACACACTGTTCCCTGAGATGAGGGGGGCTTGCTCCTGACAAAAACCAAGTAACCGCTTTATAATCAGTAGGTTGAGAATTGAATTTAACTAATATCCGGGTTTACCGGACAACAATGATCCTTTTTGAAATTCCTGACCTATCCCCCATGAGCTGCCGCTGGCTCTACTAACCTGACCTTCCATTTGCTTATTGCCCCGAACTGATTAATTTTGTTTGTCATATTCTATTTTAATTGAGCTTATATGCAGCTGACCAAGCTTGAGATCAAGGGTTTTAAGAGTTTTGGGGACAAAGTCACCATCCATTTTGACAAAGGCATTACCGGTATCGTAGGGCCTAACGGCTGTGGTAAGTCCAATGTCGTGGATGCCATCCGCTGGGTCCTGGGAGAACAAAAAACCAGGATGCTGCGCTCTGACAAAATGGAAAATGTAATCTTTAACGGCACCAAAAACCGCAAACCGACCAACATGGCCGAGGTGTCGCTGACCTTTGAAAACACCAAAAACCTTCTGCCCACCGAATACACACATGTGACCATCACCAGACGGTACTATCGGTCAGGAGACAGCGAATACCTGCTCAACGGCATTGCTTGCCGCCTAAAAGACATCAACAACCTCTTCATGGACACGGGAATCCAGTCCAACAGTTATGCCATCATCGAACTCAAAATGATCGATGAACTGCTGAATGACAAGAACAATTCCCGTCGGGACCTCTTTGAGGAGGCGGCCGGTATCTCCAAATTCAAAACCCGCAAAAAAGAAACCCTTAAGAAGCTGGATGACACAGATGCTGACCTGGACCGGGTGGAAGATCTATTATATGAAATCGAAAAAAACCTAAAATCCCTGGAAAAGCAGGCCAAGCAAGCGGCAAAATATTTTGAAATCAAAAAGTCCTATAAAGCTTCCAGTATTGCGCTGGCCAAGAAAAGTGTCAAAACCCATACCGATAACCTGATCAATACGAATGAAAAGATCACGGCAGAAAACGACCGTAAACTTCAGATAAACAACGAAATCACCACAAAAGAGGCAGAGCTCGAAAAATTCAAATCCGACCTCATCCATAAAGAAAAGCTTCTTTCCACTCGCCAAAAGACCTTAAACGAGCACGTAAACAAGATCAGGCAATTTGAAAGTGAAAAGAAGATCAAAAACGAGCGGCTCCGTTTCTTGGAGGATCGAGCCCTAAAACTCCGGGAACAAATCGACCAAGACCGTAAGTCCAACGACCGTGCGGGCTTCAGCATCCGCTCACTCGAACAAGAAAAAGAAGTCGCTGAAAAGCTTCTTGCCGAGAAAGAACTGACTGTTCAGGGGCTCAAAGAAGAATACGAGGAACAAAAATCTGCCCATGCCATTCAGCAGGAACGTCAAAAAGTTCTGAGCAAAGATTATGCATCCCGAAAAGACACGATCTACCAACTCAGCAAAGAACTGGAGATCAAACAAATACAGCTATCATCTCTAAAACAGGAGCTCGAAAAAACGGCCTCTGATGACGATAGCCAAGAAGCGAACCTGGCATCATTTGAAGAAAGGATGGTGCTGCTCAAAGATGAACTGGACGCAAAAACCGACCAGCTCCAAAGGTTAAAATCACAAGAAGAAGATCAAAATCAGAAGATCGAAGATGCCAATCGCACGATTGAGCTGATCCGTGAAGAGGTCACCCAGCTAGGCAGAAAACTGGACGCCAAGCAAAACGAATTTAACCTGACCAAATCCTTGGTAGAGAACTTGGAAGGTTTTCCGGAAGCCATCAAATTTCTCAAGAAAAAATCAAGCTGGGGCAAGGACACTCCGCTGCTTTCCGACATTCTCACCACCAGTGAAAATTACCGTGTAGCCATCGAAAACTACCTCGAAAGCTACATGAACTATTACGTGGTGGAGACAGAAGCGCAGGCCATTGCTGCGGTAAACTTGCTGAGTGATGCTGCCCGGGGAAAAGCCAATTTCTTTGTTTTAGAGCACTTTGAGCGCTTCAGACCAGCTCAAAACAAGCTTTTCGCCAATGCCATTGCGGCAACGGAAATCATTGAGTTTGACGAAAAATACAGCAAACTGATCAGCTATATCCTTGATGACGTCTATATCGTCAGAGGAGAAATCACCGATATCCCCCAGGACAATGACGCCATTTTCATTACGGAGAGTGGCAAGTTTACCAAGCGTAAATTCAGCATTTCGGGGGGATCAGTTGGGCTTTTTGAAGGGAAACGAATCGGACGGGCCAAAAACCTGGAGAAGCTGGAAGTGGAGATAAAGGAACTTCATAAAAAAGTAAGTGCCGCCCGGTCAAACCTTGACAAGAACGTCAGCGACCTGATGAAGCTTAAAGAGGTTTCCTACAAAAAGGACATAGAAAACCTCCAAAGTGAAATCAGCGAGGTCAACCAGCAATATATCTCCATCAAAACCAAAAAAGAGCAGCTGGCAGAAATGCTTTCTACCAATGCCAATAAGCGGGAAGACATTTTGGAGAAAATAGAAAGCCTCAGCGCAGAAGTGGATGAAATAGGCCCAAAACTGCAAGAAGCCAAAGATGGGTTTGACGGAATGGAAGAAGAACTGGAAATCATGAACGACCACTTGCTCCAGGAGGAGGAAAGTCTCGCCGTCCGTTCCAGCAATTATAACCAAGAAAACATCCAGTACCATCAGCACCTGAACAAAGTCAACAGCTTGGAACAAGAGATTTCCTTTAAGAAAACGGCATTTGAAAACAGCAAGGACCGTATCGAAAAATCGCAGGGAGAGCTCAGCAGCATTGATCAAGAAATCAAAGGCCTGCTGGACAACAATGAAATCAAGGACGATGAGCTGATCGAACTCTACACTGAAAAGGAAGCCATCGAAACGGGTGTAACCGAAGCAGAAAAAAATTACTATGCTTCCCGCGGAGATATTGACGAGATGGAAAAGGGCATACGAGCCATTTCCAAACAAAAAGAGGGCATCGACACGATCATCATGGAGCTCCAAAACGCCCTAAATGAAATCAAACTCAAGCTTTCCAGCATGAAAGAACGGTTGAGTGTAGAGTTTGAAATAGACTTGGATGCCCTAATGGAAGAAGATCCCGAAGTGGACGAGGCCTATCAGGAAAAATCTACCGAACAAATTCGTGAGGAAGTCAGCAAGGCCAAGCAAAAGCTGGAGAAAATCGGCCCGATCAACCCGATGGCCATGGAGGCTTATGATGAGATCAAAGAACGCCATGTTTTTATCACCAGTCAAAAAGAAGACCTGACCAAGGCCAAGAATTCCTTAATGGACACCATCAAGGAAATTGACACCGTGGCCAAAGAAACCTTTTTGGAGGCCTTTGAACAGATCAAGACGAACTTTATCAAAGTATTCAGGAGCCTCTTTACTGCAGAAGATGACTGCGACCTGAAGCTGACCGATCCGGACAATCCCCTGGAAAGCACCATTGAGATCATGGCCAAACCCAAGGGAAAAAGGCCGCTCACCATTAACCAGCTTTCAGGTGGGGAAAAGACCTTGACGGCCACTTCCCTACTCTTTTCCATTTACCTGCTGAAGCCTGCACCATTTTGTATCTTTGACGAGGTGGATGCTCCGCTGGACGATGCCAACATCGACAAATTCAACCAAATCATCCAAAAATTCTCCCACGAATCCCAGTTCATCATCGTCACCCATAACAAGCGCACGATGGCAAGCACCGACATCATCTATGGCATCACCATGATCGAGGCGGGTGTCTCCCGCGTGGTTCCGGTGGATCTGAGGGAATTGGAAGATATTATTGAAGATTAGTTTTAGCGGCCATAAATAAACTACTGCATCAACTGCCCCTCGTTTGCAACGAGGGGCTTACGAGCAGGGCATTTGCAATGCCTCTATCCTACCTCAAAAAATCAGCAATCCTTGTTCCCTTAAAATCTCCCAAACCTCAGATTCCACCAAATCCTCAAAGTCCCCCATGGTCGCTTCGTAGTCCTCCCAAATCACCTGAAGACGGTTTAATGGTTGATCATAGGAAACCTGCGTCAAAAGGCCAGCCACCCACTCACCAAACTCCAATGGCAACTCCATGGCAAAATCCTCCTTTTTGCCCGAAAACACCAATTCCACAAACCCTTCCTCTTCTGCATCCTGCAAGTCCGGCTGTGCTCCTATCCAAACAATCCGCTGGTGCTTTTTATAGGCCAAGGGCGGCTCCTCCAGCAATTGCTGCCGGATATAATTTTCAGGAATGGTAGTGGCAGGAATTTCAAAATCAAACCATTTATCCAATGGCATGTCAAAACCTATCCCGTGCATGTAATTAAACAAGGATTTTCGAAGTCCTTCGGAAAAAGCCGCATGGTCCACCCCCAAGGGATCTTCATACTCCACCTCATTATTGGCAAAGGGTGCCAAGCTAAGGTCAGTACGTTGTACGCCGAATGCCGCCGGATTTAGCCCCACGGGGCTATGGGCCGTCATCGCAAACCGGTGCCAAAAACCGGATTGTAACACCCCTTCTTCAAATAACTGCCGAACCATTTCCAACGAATCCACGGTTTCTTGTGCTGTCTGCGTGGGATAGCCATACATCAAGTAAGCATGCACCATGATGCCCGATTGGGTGAGGTGGTGAGTTACACGGGCCACCTGCGCCACCGTCACGCCCTTCTTGATCAATCCCAGCAAACGATCTGACGCCACTTCCAATCCTCCGGAAATGGCAATACAGCCGGAAGCCCGCAATAACCGGCAAAGGTCTGCAGTAAAATTACTCTCAAAACGGATGTTGGTCCACCATACCACTATCAACCCCCGACGTAAAATCTCAAGTGCCAAGTCCCGCATCAAAGCGGGAGGCGCTGCTTCATCCACAAAGTGGAAGCCATTGGTACCGGTCTTGGCCATGATTTCCTCAATCCGATCACACAGCATAGCGGCCGTAATGGGCTCATAACGTCCAATGTAATCCAAAGAAATGTCGCAAAAAGTACATTTCCCCCAGTAGCAGCCATGTGCCAAAGTCAGCTTGTTCCATCTACCATCACTCCACAACCGGTGCATGGGATTGGCCACCTCAATCACCGAAAGATAATCCCCCAAGGGCAAATCAGCATAATCAGGGGTGCCGACATCCCGCTGCGCCACATCCTTGACGGAAGGATTATTAAACTGCCGCACTTCTCCATCCACCCGAACAAATGTCCGCTTTAATTCCTTCAGTGTACGGTGACCGTCAAGGTGCTCCAGAAGCAGCCGAACAGGAGCTTCTCCATCATCCAAGGTAATAAAATCCACGTAGTCAAAGATCCTCGGATCCTTTAATGTCCGGAGCTCTGTGTTGGGATAGCCTCCTCCCATCCAGACCTTGAGACCTGGATAGCGGGCTTTTAGGTACTGCCCACACCTGAGTCCTCCATAAAGATTCCCAGGAAAAGGAATGGACAAGGCCACAGACGCAGGATCGAATGCTCGTATTTTTTCCTCCAAAACCTCCAAAAGCAACGCATCAATCAAGCTCACCGGCTCTTGCAATGCAGCCTCCATCCCATCAAAGGTACTGGCCGACATGCCCAATTGCTCCGCATAGCGGCTAAAACCAAAGTGCGGATCAATGGCCTCTGTGATCAAATCCCCCAAATCCTCCAGGTACAATGTAGACAAATAGCGGGCCTTGTCCCGCAAGCCCATGCTTCCAAAAGCCCAGTCCACATCATCCAATTGGGAAAACCTTTCCGCTTGGGGAAGAAAATTTCCCTCAGCAATATGATAGGCCAGCGTAGGGTTCTTATCCTGCAGAAAATCGATCACCGTCTCGATGGTTTGCAAATAAGCCGGTTTCATCCTGATCATCCGCTGCACATTATCGGAATAATCCAGCCCTTGCTCCTCCGCCAATTCAAATGCTTGTGACAATCCCTCGCGAGAAAACAACCGAAGCATTACCTCCAACCCCAAATCCGCCTGATGCGAGGAAACCCCAAGGGTGTTCAAATATCCTTTCAAATAGGCCGTAGCAGGATAAGGCGTATTGAGCTGTGTAAATGGCGGGGTGATGAATAATACTTTTGTTGACAAAACGGAGCTTTTTGATACTGCACAAAGTTAGAAAGAATAGATGGAATAATAGGATCAAAAAAAATAGTCCGTGCTAGAAACAAGGACTATTTTTTGTCATTTCAAATTGTGAAGGCTTTGGCTAGCAATTTCCATCTACATCACAGGCCGCTCCGTCACCATCGCCACTTAAATCCTGGACAGTTGGCTTTTCTTGGGCATAGTCCTTCCATGAAGTCTCCAAGGCCTGGGCAAAAGTCTCTTTTGGCTGAGCGCCGGAAACACCATATTTTTCATTCAACACAAAGAAGGGCACTCCCCTGACCCCAAGCTGATGGGATTCATATATGTCTTGGGTCACCAAAAGGTCAAACTCCTTGGAGTCCAGTGATTCCCTTGCTTTACTTGCATCTAATCCTACTTCCACAGCCAGTTTCACCAAAGTGTCTGGATCTGCCGTATGGGCTCCCTCAGTAAAATAAGCCTTAAAAAGCCTTTCCTTCATGGCATCACCTTTCCCCTCAGTCTTGGCATACTGCAATAACCGATGGGCCACCCGGCCATTGGCGACGACCACTTTGTCAAAATGATATTCCAAACCATCTTCCTTGGCCATTTCGGTCACTTGATTTCCGGCTTCTTCGGCCTGCTCCACTGTCCAGCCTTTGGTTTCGGCAAGGTATTGGGCAATGCTCTTATCAAGATCCGTTTTCATGTCCGGATTTAGTAAAAAGCTCTTCCAAACCACCTCCACGTCGTCCTTATGGGGAAATTCTGCCAAAGCGGCTTCCAACCTCCTCTTACCGATATAACAAAAAGGACACATGATGTCCGACCAAATCTCTATTTTCATCATATTTTTAATTACTTTAAACCAATAATCAAACTAAGCGCCATTGAGTTCCCTTTTTTCCTTTCCTGGCAGGAATTTTATAAAAAAGGGCAGCCCATAACCTTTATTGAAACAACCATTGACGACAACATGAAAACAAAAGAATGCCCCTCGTGCGCCATGGAGGTAGATGCCAAGGCAAAAGTCTGCCCTATCTGCCAATTTGAATTCCCCCAACGCAGTCCTATCATCCAGTGGGTAGCTATTTTATTGGCCATCTTGTTCATATTGCTCTATATCCTCTAGCGGGATCACTATTGCTTATAACCATACTGCGAAGGCAGCAGACCGTTGGTGAAAATAAGCCAAAACGCCCATTCTCCGCACATCCAACTTACTTCTTCCTGTTTGTCGTGGAGAATGAAAAGAGGCTGTCTCATAAATAAATAATCCGTCATCACGAGCGGAATGAAGTGATCTCGATGTGCTTTCATTGCACGTATGACGAGATTGCTTCTTCCGATATCCATCGGAATCGCAATGACGAGGACTGATGAGACAACCTCTCTTCTCAAACCATCTCCAAATGCTGCTCCAAGGAATCCAATACGGCATCTGCGACCAAATGGTAAAATGGCGCAGGGTCATTATGCACCTGTACAGCCTCTAAGGCCCTGTAATAGGACAACCTTGAAGCCTGGTCTCCCTTTAGGTTGGCAATGGTATAGCCATTCCCGACCAATACCAAGTTCATGATCAGACGACTCGTCCGGCCATTACCATCCACAAAAGGGTGAATACTCACCAACCGTTCATGCATCTCTGCTGCCAGGATCACCGGATGAAGGATTTTCCTTTGCGCTTGGTAATGTGTAAAGTAATCCTCCATCATTTTATCCACCAAATAAGGCTGAGGTGGCACATGCTTGCTCCCAGCGATCCTCACAGGAACCGAACGGTAACGCCCTGCATTCTCCCTATCGATTCCTTTCAAAATCAAATAATGGAGCTCAAGTAACGTACGATTATAAATATCACCCTTTTTCCCCACCAACTCTTCCAAGTAGGCCACTGCCTCCGCGTGATTGATGGCTTCCAAGTGCTCTCGCATGGATTTCCCGCCAATGGTAATGCCTTCATTGATCACCAGATGGGTCTCTTGAAGGGTCAGGGTATTGCCTTCGATACGATTGCTCTCAAAAGTATAGGCCACGTTAAAATATTCTTTCATCTTTTGGAGCTGGGTCCCCTGGAGTGGACGCTACTTTCCCCATTTAGCTTTAAGGGTATCGATCTTGGAAAGCTTCTCTTGAACGGCAGATGGGATCTTATCCATTTTAAGGGCTTTCTCTCCAGCCAAATACTCCACCCTGCTTTCTGCCAAGGCTAAAATCTCGGCAGCATCGGCTTCGTATTGCACCAAATCCACCACCTTCTCTGCCAACCAAAGCTTTTTTAATTCAGGGAATGATAGCTGATAGGCCTGAGCAAATGCTGTCAGGTTCGCTAAGGAAGGCAAACGCTTCCCATGCTCGAATTTGCTGATCAAACCCGCATCCACGCCTGTCTCTTTAACAGCTCCGCTTAAAGTAAGCCCCTTGGACTTACGTGCAGCATACAGATGTCTCCCTAGCTTTTTCATTTTGACAATTAAACTTTTGACAAATTTAGTCAATTTTTCGGAGGATTTAATACCTATATCCAATTTTAATCCACATCGGCAGTTATCACCGGATACATTATAGGGATCATTTGTACACTTTGGGTCCGCTAAGCCTTAGGTTGTTATCAAAATATCCGCTAAAAACCCGCCTTCCATTTAAGGTTTGGCTTTCTGAAAGGGACTTGGTTTGGTCTTTTGGAAGGATTAAAATAAATTTCCTTCGTATTAAATGATCAAAGCTTAAAAATGAAGCGCTCGTTTATAAAAAACGATTCATCTGGAAAATATTGAAATAATATTTCACGAAAAACCTTAAATCTTCCATTAGCAAATGAGTGCAGCCTCAAAACGCCCTATAAAACCGAATAATCACCTATAAAAACAAACATTCATATACATTAAATTTAGATGAACCAAGACCATCACAAAGCAAAGTATAATGGAACATCCACTTTCGTAAAATTTATCGAAAAAAATTTTGTATATTTAATTTTTAATTCGAACATTTGTACCGCATTAGAAAAATGAACAACCTAATCCACATAGCGGCCTTCAACAACACAATGGACCTCCTTTCCATTGAGCGTATTGCTATGCCTATTTTTTCACCTAGGAAAGACTTCAGGAGTCTGTTTAGGGCCTAGTCCCTGCTATATTATTTGACATCCTACGTGGATGTCTGCCTTCAACATTAATCAATCAATTTCTTATACCATTTAGGAGTCAATTATTGGCAACACGTTATTGGGGTTTTGTGCCAATCCGGACTCCATCGATAAATACCAAATATGACAAAAAGTCAATTTATCATTCAAACTGCGGGAGTACAGCACTGTAAATACGCAGAAACCATCGTGGATGAAATGGCCCTTTCGGCCAAAGCACGTGGTACCGGTATTGCCAAAAGATCTCCCGACTACATCATCCAAAAAATGATGGAGGGAAAAGCCGTCATCGCGCTTTCCAAGGAAGGAGAATGGGCTGGTTTTTGCTATATTGAAGCCTGGGGCCATGGAAAGTTCGTAGCCAACTCTGGCCTTATCGTATCCCCGAATTTCCGAAAATCAGGATTAGCCAGGGAAATCAAAAAAGCGGTATTTAAGCTCAGCCGCTCCAAATTCCCCCATGCCAAAATCTTTGGCCTCACCACTGGGGCCGCGGTGATGAAAATCAACTCTGAGCTGGGATATGTCCCCGTAAGCTACTCTGACCTGACCGATGATGAGGAATTCTGGAAAGGCTGCCAAAGCTGCGTCAATTACGAGATCCTAAAAAGCAAAAACCGTCAAAACTGCCTTTGCACCGCCATGCTTTACGTCCCCAAGGACCAAAAGAAAAAAGAAGTGGCCATGAAAAAGGATTTTGGCAAAAACCTTAACCTGTTCGAACGACTGGTACGCATGAAACGTGCAGTCTTTACAGGTATAAAAAAAAAGACAATAAAGACCTTTGAATTAATATAAACTACACACATGAAAAAAGTTGTTTTAGCATACAGCGGTGGTTTGGACACCACTTTTTGCGCCATTCACCTTTCCCAAGAAAAAGGCTATGAAGTTCATGCCGTACTGGTCAATACTGGTGGATTCAGTGAAGAAGAGCTTAAAACTACCGAAGAAAGGGCCGGAAAATTAGGCATTGCCTCCTTTAAGGTGTTGGACGTTACCCAGACCTACTACAATGAGGTGATCAAATACCTGATCTTTGGCAATGTGCTAAAAAACCAAACATATCCCCTTTCAGTAAGTGCTGAGAGAATTCTCCAAGCAAAAGCCTTGGCCGAATACGCAAAACAAATAGGGGCCAAAGCCGTGGCACACGGAAGTACTGGAGCTGGAAACGACCAAGTCCGTTTTGACATGATCTTCCAGACCATTCTTCCAGAGGCAGAGATCATCACCCCTATCCGCGACCTCCAGCTAAGCCGAGAAGCGGAAATCGAATTCCTTAAAAAGCATGGCGTGGAGATGAATTTTGAAAAAGCAAAATACTCCATCAACAAAGGAATTTGGGGCACTTCTGTGGGCGGTAAGGAAACCCTTACCTCTGGAGACACACTTCCTGAAGAAGCTTACCCTACCCAGCTGACCAAGGAAACGCCTACTCAAATCAGCCTTCAGTTTGAAGCTGGAGAACTAGTGGGTGTAAACGGTCAAAAATTCAGCAATCCCGTGGATGCCATCCTAAAAGTCCAAGCCTTGGCAGACCCTTACGCCATCGGCCGTGACATCCATGTGGGGGACACCATCATCGGCATTAAAGGCCGTGTGGGCTTTGAAGCAGCGGCGCCTTTGATCATCATCAAAGCACACCAACTGCTGGAGAAGCACACCCTCACCAAATGGCAAACCTTCTGGAAAAACCAATTGTCGGAATTCTACGGAAACCACCTGCACGAAGGCCATTACCTGGATCCCGTGATGAGAAATTTAGAAGCCTTTTTGGCAGACACTCAGCAGTTCGTTTCTGGAGAAGTAAAAGTTGCCTTAAAACCTTACCAATTCCAATTGATCGGGATCGATTCTCCACATGATCTCATGTCAGCTAAATTTGGCAGCTACGGGGAAATGAACAAAGGCTATACCGCTGAAGATGTAAAAGGCTTCACCAAAATCCTTGGGAACCAAACGGCTATTTACCACAAAGTGAACCAAACCTTAGACAATGACTAAAATCAAAACAGCCATCATTGGCGCTGCCGGATATACAGGAGGGGAATTATTGAGAATTCTGGTGCACCATCCCAGCTGCGAACTGGTGTACATCCACAGCAACAGCCAAAAGGGCAAAAAGATAGATGAAGTCCATCCAGACCTTATCGGCGACTCCGATTTGGTCTTTACCGATGAAGTAAAAACCACAGGACTGGATGCCGTTTTTCTGGGCTTGCCCCATGGACAGGCAAAAGCTTTTCTAGCAGAAAATAAATTTGACGACCAAACCGTCATCATCGACCTCAGCACTGATTTTCGTGATGAATCCAATGGTTTCCTTTACGGCCTTCCCGAGGTAAATGCCTCCCAAACCGGTCAAGCCAAACGCATTGCCAACCCGGGTTGCTTTGCCACTGGCATCCAACTGGCCTTGGCGCCTGCCATCGCTGCTGGACTGGCCAAAAGCGACATTCACATTACCGGCATTACAGGAAGCACAGGAGCAGGCAAAAAACTGAGCGAGACCACTCATTTCAGCCAGCGAAACCAAAACGTGTCAGTCTACAAGCTCTTCACCCATCAGCACCTTAAAGAAATCAGCCAAACCTTTGGACAACTGCAGACGGGATTTGACCAGCACCTGCTGTTTGTTCCCTATCGGGGAAATTTCTCCCGAGGGATATGGGTAACAGCCTATTTTCCTTTTGAAGGTTCCCTGGAAGAAGCGTATAAAATCTACCATGATTTTTACCAAAATGCAGCCTTCACCCATGTTTCAGAAAAAGATATTGACCTAAAACAAGTGGTAAGCACCAATAAATGCATTGTCCACCTGAAAAAGGAAGCCGGACAGCTGGTCATCTATTCGGCCATTGACAACCTCCTGAAAGGAGCTTCCGGCCAGGCCGTCCAAAATTACAACTTGGCATTCGGCTTAAACGAAAAAGAAGGACTGAGGCTTAAGAGTGTCGCTTTTTGATGCAATAACCGATAATAGAGCAACTTAAGAACAATTTACAACCGAAGCCATGAAACCATTTGACGTATACCCTTTGATCGATGTGACGCCTGTAAAAGCTTCTGGGAGCACGATTTGGGATGATCAGGGCAATGAATATCTAGACTTATACGGGGGGCATGCCGTGATCAGCATTGGCCATAGCCACCCGCATTATACCAAACGGATCAAAGAACAACTGGACAATATTGCCTTTTATTCCAACTCTGTTCAGATCCCGATCCAAAAAGAATTGGCCACAAAATTAGGGCAGCTTTCAGGCTATCCTGACTATGACCTTTTCCTGTGCAACTCCGGGGCAGAAGCAAATGAAAATGCCTTGAAGCTGGCTTCTTTTGAGACCGGAAAGAAAGGGTTTATCGCCTTCACAAAAGGATTTCATGGCAGGACATCCGGGGCCGTGGCCCTGACCGACAATCCCAAGATCATTGCGCCATTCAATGCGCACGAAGGCGTGCATATTCTTCCTTTCAATGACCTGGAGGCAGTGGAAAAGCAACTGGCAACAGGAACCATTGCCGGCGTGATCGTGGAAGGCATCCAAGGGGTTGGCGGCATCCAAGTGCCAGATCCTGCGTTTTTATTGGGCCTTTCAGCATTGACCAAACAATACGGTGCCAAATTGATCCTTGACGAAGTCCAATCCGGCTATGCCCGAAGTGGAAAGTTCTTTGCCCACCAGTGGGTAGAGGGCCTAAAGCCTGACCTGATCACGGTAGCCAAAGGCATGGGCAATGGCTTCCCGATCGGCGGGGTATTGATCAGCCCGGAATTTAAGGCGTCACATGGCCTGCTGGGAACAACTTTTGGAGGAAACCATTTGGCCTGCGCGGCCGCGTTGGCCGTGCTGGAAGTCATCGACGAAGAAAACCTCATTACCGCTGCTGCCGAAAACGGAAAAGCGATCATGGCGGCATTGGAAAAAGTAGCTGGCGTGACAGAAGTGCGAGGCAAAGGCCTGATGATCGGTTTTGATTTGGCTACAGAAGCAGGCCCCGTTCGCGCGGCACTGATCCATGAGCACAAAATATTTACCGGAAGTGCCGGAGGCAAGCACACCATTCGATTGCTTCCCCCGTTAAACATTGAACCAAAAGCCTTAACTTTATTCTTGGAGAAGCTAGAAACAGTTCTGAATGTAAAGCAATCCACATGATTCCGCTTTCAGGAAAGTGACATTTCCAAAAAGTCATCGCATCAACATAAAACGTAAGAATTTCAATCAAGATACGCAAAAAGCCAGCAGTACCGACGCTATGCCAGCAGAGGACGTTGTGGCTTTGCGAGAAAACCAAAAACCATGAAGTATTACACCCAATTTGAAAACAAGTCCCTTGCCGACCAGCTTATTCAAAAAGCCCTGGAATATAAAAAAGCCCCACTTTCGGACAACAACCTCGGCAGGGGAAAGCGAATTGGATTATTATTTCTCAACCCCAGCCTAAGAACACGCGTCAGCACCCAAATTGCTGCTTCCAACCTGGGCATGGAATCCATTGTCCTGAACATGGACAAGGAGAGCTGGGCCCTCGAAATGGAAGATGGCGTCATCATGAACCAAGGCAAAGCCGAACATATTCGTGATGCTGCAGGAGTGCTGGGAAGTTATTTTGACATTTTGGCCCTTCGTGCTTTCCCTTCGCTCACCAACAAGGATGAAGACAGTGAAGATTTCATCCTGCACCAATTTGCCAAACACAGTGGTTTGCCGCTGATAAGCCTGGAAAGTGCCATCCGGCATCCCTTGCAGAGTTTGGCAGACATGGTCACTATTCAAGAGCACAAGCAAAAGGAGAAGCCAAAAGTGGTGTTGACCTGGGCGCCGCACATCAAGGCCATCCCACACGCCGTGGCCAACTCATTTGCGGAATGGTCCATTGGCTGTGGACACGACGTGACCATCACGCATCCCGAAGGCTACGAGCTGGACGAAAGGTTTACCCAAGGAGCCACCATCGAACATGATCAGGACAAAGCCCTGGCCAATGCCGATTTTGTCTACGTCAAAAACTGGAGTGCCTTTAACGAATACGGTAAAATCCTCTGCACCGATGAATCCTGGATGCTCAACGAACAAAAGCTTTCGCAAGCACCAAATGCCAAAGTGATGCACTGTCTTCCCGTAAGAAGAAATGTGGAGCTTTCTGATGAGATCTTGGACGGCCCGAGAAGCTTGGTGCAGCACCAAGCCAAAAACAGGGTATTTGCTGCGCAGGCAGCCTTAAGTGAACTGCTAAAATAACCTTTACAACCACGACAACCTCTTCACCCATTATGAAAATAAGCATTGTCAAAATCGGCGGTAATGTCATCGACGATCCTGCGAAACTGCAAGAGTTCCTTATGCTGTTTGCCAGATTGGAAGGAAAAAAAATCCTTGTCCATGGCGGTGGCGTCATGGCTTCTAAATTTGGCCAGCAGCTGGGCATCGAGCCCAAAATGGTAGACGGAAGGCGCATCACGGATGAAGCTACCCTTGATGTGGTGACCATGGTGTATGCTGGAATGATCAATAAAAAAATAGTGGCCAAACTCCAACAGCTGGAGCAAAACGCCATGGGCTTCACCGGTGCAGACGGAAACCTCATCCGCTCCGCCAAACGGCCGGTAAAGGACATCGATTATGGTTTTGTGGGGGATGTCAAAGAAGTGGACACGGAACTGATGGAAGTGCTGCTGGAAAAAGATGTCGTTCCCGTATTTTCAGCCATTACACATGACCGCAAAGGCAACCTGCTCAACACCAATGCAGACACCATCGCCTCAGAAATTGCGACGGCCATGGCCGTAAAACACACCGTCAGACTGTACTTCTGCTTCAACAAAGCCGGCGTCCTGATCGATGAGCATAATGATGATTCGCTCGTTCCCAAAATCAACGAGGACATTTACGACGAACTCAAAAGGGACAATGTCATCCATAGCGGCATGATCCCCAAGCTGGACAATGCCTTCAGTGCCCTGCACAAGGGGGTCAGCAATGTTTGGCTGGGAAAAGCTGAAAACCTGATCTTGGCCTCTAAAGGCAAAAAATCAGGCACCAATATCGAACGGCACCGCTATGATCTTTACTGATTACTGGCTTTCTAAAAGAAATAAATCCCAATAGTTTGGCCGGGCTAGAAAACCCGGCCAAACATGCTACAAACATTCTCCAATGCCATGCAGCAATTAAAGGCAGAAGCCAAAGAACTTCTAAAACAACTGATCGAAACCCCGTCCCTTAGCAGAGAGGAGGATCATACCGCGAAGTTGCTGGAGGAATACTTGACCAGCAAAGGCATACCGGCCAAGCGTTTGCAAAACAACGTCTGGGCCACGAACAAGCACTTTGATCCCAATTTGCCCAATGTCCTCCTCAATTCCCACCATGATACCGTCAAGCCCAATAATGGCTATACCAAAGATCCTTTCAAGGCAATTGAGGAAGAGGGGAAACTCTATGGACTTGGCAGCAATGATGCCGGAGGATGCCTGGTCAGCCTCATCGCTGCATTTGTTCATTTATATGACCAAAAACTGCCTTTCAACCTGATATTGGCCGCCACTGCGGAAGAAGAAGTGAGTGGCAAAAACGGCATTGCCCTGCTACTGGAGGAATTGCCCACCATAGCGCTGGCCATCGTCGGTGAGCCCACCCTGCTGGACGTGGCTGTAGCAGAAAAAGGCCTGATGGTCATCGATGCCACCGTCACCGGAAAAGCCGGTCATGCCGCCCGAAACGAAGGCATCAATGCACTTTATGAAGCCCTTCCTGATCTAAATACCTTAAAGGATTATTCCTTCAAAAGAGTGTCCGAATACTTGGGCGAAAGCAAAGTATCAGCCACCATCATCCAAGCCGGATCTCAGCACAATGTGGTCCCCGACAAATGCGTCTATACCTTGGACGTCCGGGTCACGGACAGTTACACCCTGCAGGAAGCCTTGGACGAACTCAAGGGATTCCTCAAAGCGGATCTCCAACCTAGATCCATGCGGCTCAATTCTTCCGCACTTCCTAAAGGCCACCGCATCTGGGAGGTAATCCATCAATTATCGCTCAAATGTTATGGGAGCCCTACCCTGTCCGACCAAGCCTTGATCCCCTACCCTTCCATTAAGATCGGACCGGGAGATTCTGCGCGCTCACATACCCCTGACGAATTTATTCACTTAAAGGAAATCGATCAGGGAATAGACCGATATGTGGACATCTTGAATGGCTATGCAGATTTAACCAATTAGTCAATCGAAGTGTAGTGGTCGGTGGTGAGTAATCGGCAAGATAAAATCAAAATATATTTTTTATATTCATTCAATGGAATACGTAAAAAGTGTTAAAGAATTGGAAGTCTATTAAGCTACCTTTACAGACGAATGTATAAATAAATTGAACCTCTCAAACCCTAAAAATTAACAACAACAATCCCCTCATGAAACTTTGGCAAAAAAATACCACGAGCACCAAGGAAGTAGAACAGTTCACCATTGGTCGTGATCCTGAGTTTGACATTGTGCTGGCTCCTTTTGACGTATTGGGCTCATTGGCGCATGCCACCATGCTCGAGAGCATTGACCTGCTCACCAAGGAAGAGCTGGCCATCCTGAAGAAAGGGCTTAAGGATATTTACCAGGAAATCCAAGAGGGCACCTTCACCATTGATCCTGGGGTGGAAGATGTCCATTCACAAGTGGAGTTCTTACTGACTGAACGCTATGGGGATGTGGGCAAAAAACTGCACAGTGGCCGCTCCAGGAACGATCAGGTAGCCGTGGACTTGAAGCTGTATTACCGCGCGGTGATCCAGGAAGTGCTGGACGATGCCAAAGCACTCTTTGACTTGCTGCTAACGTTGGCCGAAAAGCATCAAAATGACCTCATGCCGGGCTATACCCACACGCAGCTGGCCATGCCTTCCTCTTTTGGACTGTGGTTTGGGGCAATGGCGGAATCTCTGGCGGAAGACATGGAACTTTGGCTGGCTGCTTACAACCTGGCCGATAGAAATCCACTTGGATCAGCAGCAGGCTACGGTTCGTCTTTTCCACTGAACAGGACCATGACCACCCGGCTCTTGGGCTTTAAGGACATGCACTATAACGTCATCAACGCCCAAAACAACCGTGGTAAAACCGAAAAAGCCATTGCCTTTGCCATGGCGGGAATGGCCGGTACGCTCAACAGGCTTTCGGCAGATATCATCATCTTTATGAACCAGCATTTTGGTTTCGTCAAGTTTCCAGACAACCTCACCACTGGATCCAGCATCATGCCTCATAAAAAGAACCCTGATGTCTTCGAACTGATCCGTGCCAAGGCCAACCAGATCCAAAGTGGCCCTCAAAACCTGATGATGCAGATGACCAATACCACCACTGGTTATCACCGTGACCTGCAACTGCTGAAAGAGACGACTTTCCCGGATTTTGAGAAGCTTAAGGATTGCTTGCAGATCACCAAATTCATGCTGGAGCATATTGAGATAAAACCTGACATCCTCGAGGACAAGTTCTACAAGCACCTCTTCAGCGTAGAAGTGGTCAATGACTTGGTACTGCAGGGAATGCCCTTCCGTGATGCCTATAAAAAAGTAGGCTTGGACATCGAAAGTGATGATTTTGCTCCCGACCACACCGTCAACCACAGCCATGAAGGCAGTATCGGACAGCTGTGCCTTGACGAAATCAGAACAAAAATGGAAACGGCTTTGGCAAAATTTGATTTTAGCGCCATCGAAACGAGTTATCAGAAATTACTGGAAGCATAACCAATAAGATTTGAGCGGAGCTGTGAATTCAGCGGCCCCACTTTAGGGCAGACAGTTCCGCTCATCCAGTTTTGTTCATGTCATCATCTTTTCATTGCCGCTATGTTCCTATTTACCCAATGATGTCATAACCTAACAGAAAGCAATCTATCTTTAAACAACCTCGTTACCAACGGATTAAAACTCTACCTTTTCCGACATTCAGATTGCAAATCTGGATGAGCGCTGACATGATGTACTTCCCTGATTAGTGTTGACCGGATAATGCTTTGCTCTTGCTTCTTGACTCTTTTCTCTAGTCTTGATACTTGTGTCTAGCTACTTGCTACTAAATAATCACCTTCCGTTGCCATCTTTCTCAAAAATTCGTTATTTTGATTTTCATACATTTTATTTTTGCCAAGTGCCGTACAAAGAACGAGAAATAGAAAAGAAATACTACTCCATTGGTGAAGTAGCCGATAAATTTGGTGTAGCCACATCCCTGATCCGCTACTGGGAAGGGGAATTTGACATCATCAAACCCAAAAAGGACAAAAAAGGCAACAGGAGATTTACCAAAGAGGACATCGAGAAGATCGGCCTGATTTTTCATCTGGTAAAAGAGAAAGGCTATACGCTCCAAGGTGCGCAAGAAATCATCAAAAAAGACCAATATGAGGTTTCTGACAAAGCCGGCATGGTCAACCGCCTGAAAGAAATACGGGATTTTTTGTCAGAAATCCGAAACAATATCCATGCAGAAGACAACACATGAAACACTCCTTTACACCATAGCATTAAGCCTGATTCCCAAACTGGGGCCCTACGCTTTCAAGAACATCATCAGTTATTGCGGGTCAGCAGCTAATTTTTTCACCATGCCAAAGGGAAAGGCCGCAAAAATCCCCGGAATTGGCAGTAAGCTACTGGCTATTCGAAACCAAAAAGATACCTACCTAAAAAAGGCGGAAAATGTATTAGAGGATTGTATAAAGCACCAAATCACAGTCCACAGTTACCTAGACCATTCCTACCCCAAGAGACTTAAATCCTTTATGGATGCGCCGGTCCTGCTGTTTACGAAAGGGCACATAGACCTAAACCCCAAACGTAGCATTGGCATTGTAGGAACCCGAAATGCCTCGGATTATGGCAAGAACATCACCCGGAAAATCGTAGAAGGCTTGGCACCATTTCAGCCAACGGTCATCAGTGGCTTGGCCTATGGCATTGACATCACCTCGCACAGGGCTGCATTGGAATTTGAACTTCCTACCGTGGCGGTACTGGGGAATTCACTGGAGAGCCTCTACCCTGCAGCCCATCGAAACACCGCCGAAAATATGGCTGAAAAAGGGGGCTTGGTTTCAGAATACCCGGTGGGAACGGCCATGCACCCGCTTAATTTCCCTGCCCGAAACCGCATTATCGCCGCCCTATCCGATGCACTCATCGTGGTGGAAGCCGCCAAAAAAGGAGGCGCTTTGATCACCGCAGAAATTGCTTATAGCTACAACAGGGAAGTATTTGCCGTCCCTGGCAACCTCCAAAACACGTATAGCGAAGGTTGCAATAACCTGATCCGCTCCATGAAAGCAAATATCTACACCGGTCCCCGAGACATTCAAGAGGCCCTTTCTTGGTCCACCGACGAAGAAAACACACCCACGGCCAAGAACAATACCTTAACCCTCGATCAATTTTCCGATCAAGAACAACGGTTGCTTCGGATCCTTTTGGAAAAAAGCCCGTTGGAAATCGATCAATTGAGCTGGCAAAGCCAACTCCCCGTTTCACAAGTAGCCTCAATTCTCCTCAGCTTGGAATTTCAAGGAGTCGTCAAAGCCCTGCCAGGTAAAAAATACCAGCTTGCTTAAAAAGTCGTGCAAATGAAAAGTAAGGGACTTCTTCCCCCATAATCCTTCCAATCTTAGCTGTCGTCTTATTGGAATACAAACTTGGCCAACTTCATGGCTTCTCCAAATTCTTCTTGGTTCATGCCGAGATCATAGCCATTCTTCTCCAACACCTCAATCAACGCTTCTGTGGCCACATTGCCTACGAGTTCATCCTTGGCCATCGGGCATCCACCAAAACCATTAATGGCACCATCAAACCTTCTACAGCCGCCACGAAGGCCCGCTTCGACTTTTTCTGCTATATGTTCTGCTCGGCTGTGAAAATGCCCCCCAAATTCAATTTCCGGATAGGCCTGCGTATTGGTCTTAAAAACCTCCTCGATCAGCGCTGGATCCGCCGCACCAATGGTATCGGACAGCGCAATCACCTTCACGCCCAGCTCATCAAGTTTTCCGACAAATTCGGCCACCAAATCTGCAGAAAAGGGCTCCCCGTAAGGATTGCCAAATCCCATGCTCAAATACGTCACCAATGTCCGGCCTTTCACTTCACACATATTCTGTAAATTCGCCACCACTTCCAGGGCCTCTTGAATGCTTTTATTGGTATTTCGCTGTTGGAACGTTTCCGAAATGGACAATGGGAACCCTAAGTAATCGATCTCTTCAAACTGCATCGCATCCTCCGCTCCTCGGACATTGGCCACGATGGCAAGCAGTTTGGATTTGGAATGAAACAAATCCAGCAGGTCGAGCACCTCGGCGGTATCCCGCATTTGGGGCATGGCCTTAGGACTTACAAAACTCCCAAAATCCACCGTGTCAAAGCCCACATTCAACAGCTGGTTGATATAGGCGGCCTTGATGGCCGTATCAATAAACACTTCTCGCCCTTGCATGGCATCCCGTGGACATTCGATGATTTTCATGTTGGTATGGTAATACGTTTGTGAAAATCGAAGGTATAAAAATTATATCACTATCTGTGGGGTACCTTAAACGAATATGCAAGGTGAATACCAGAAGATCTTTCCACGACTTTAAATCCTTACATGGACAGGATTTAGGAACAGCCAAAAAAATCACTCACTAACGAACCAATCGTAAAAGTTGTGGGGAGTAGTGTGGTTGGTGCTGATAGCATGTAGATGACGCAGGTTATGAAGATTTACGCTTGTCTTTTTAAAGAAATCTTCACCTTGGATTTCTTTCAGCCCGACAGGGGCAAGCAGATATTTATCGAACCCTATACTGGAACTGAAGGCTGAAAGTCTTCTATCACCCTAGCCCAAGGCAAGGACTTGGGGTGTAGACGCCTCAATTTCATTCTTTCAGGCTGAAAGCCTAACTCAGCATCCCCCAGAAATATGGGATCAAGCCGAAAAGTTGGAGGCATTTTACTCCATCATGAAAATTGGCAGTTTCCCCAGGACAAACACTTTTAAACTGTTAGTAAAGAGATGTCAGCCTGAATGAAAGAACTTCAATGGGCTAAAAGCGATTTCCCTGATGGTTATCAACATTTAGTACTAATTTCGTTTAAAGGAGCTATCATCCGTGCCGCTGGCACTCCTTCGGGAGGTTGAGGAGTGCTTGAGTTCCTGCGGATGAATCCGCAGGTTACAAAATTTATCGTGCCGCTGGCACTTTGCCCCGATTTATACATTGGAAACCGCAGTAGCCTATGGTGCCGAATGGCGGAATAGGCTGAAAGAATGATTTGTTGATTTGGATCGTACAAGCCGTCGCAGCTATCTGCTCATGTTTAGTGGTTGGCTTGGTAGAGGTTAACCCCTGAATATGCGCTGGCAACTGAGCATCCTGCCTAATCCGCCTTTGGCGGAGGGTCATATAGAAGGTGCAGGTTGTCACCTGCACCAAAAATGATCTCACACAAAAGGGTAAGTTCCGTAGGAACGGCAGATATAAATGCAAATAGGAACTTTTTTTTATAAGACCATGTCAACATTCGTCCCCCAGAATTATGGCTTGATCCCACCTTTTCGCTTGATCCCCTCCTCCCCCACCTGATCTAAACTAAAAAAGCTATGAAACACCGTTTCATAGCTTTAGTCAATTAACAATAAACCCATAAGTTAAATTTCGGACGTTACCTCTGGGAAATGACAAAGTACTTCAACTACTTTCATCTTTGCCAAACCCCAAATTAGACGCCAATCTTAACGTCCTTGCATTCAACTATGTTAGTTATTCAAATTTATAATAAATACGCATACCAATCCTTGATAAGAAAAATTATTTTTAATTAAAGTGCTTAATAAATAAAATTTTTACATAAGTGGAGTGAAAAAGGTAGTAATAGCACGGACACTAAATAAAAGCAAGCCATAAAATTGAATTCATGCTCCCCGTCCCTGCCTTTCCCGAAAAATTCACCCGTGTAAATGGACACCAATACAGCCCATGAACACCTGCCAACATCTCACCCATTTTCACTATTAGAAATCCCCATTAATTTTTAATTTGCACATCATTTTGATATTAATGCTAACCAAACCAACCAGCATGCAAGTCAACTTTAAGCAGCAAGTGCTGCCACATCTTCTCGGGATTGTTTCATTTTACGTCCTGATCGTATTATACTTTTCCCCGATCGTTTTTGACGGAAAAATGATCTTCCAAAACGACATTCTCCAGTGGGAAGGTTCCGCCAAGGAAATGATCGATTTCCGTGAAGAAACCGGAGAAGAAGCCCTCTGGACCAACAGCATGTTTGGAGGGATGCCTGCCTATCTGGTCAACACCGAATACCCGGGCGACATCAGCAGGGCAGTGATCAGTGCCATTACCCTTGGACTCCCTCATCCGATCAATGGCCTTTTCTTTGGCATGGTCGGCATGTACTTGCTCTTGCTCAGTTTTAGGGTAAGGCCAGCAATCTCCGTCATGGGGGCATGGGCATTTGCCTTTAACACCTTCCATATGCTTAGCTTGGAAGCCGGCCACAATGCCAAAATATGGGCCATTTGCCTGATCCCTTTGATTTTGGCAGGGATCAACATGGCTTTCAATGGAAAAAAACTACTGGGCTTCGCCATCACGGCCTTGGCCCTCATGCTCCAAATCCGCTTCAACCACCTTCAGATCACCTATTACACGCTGATTGTGGTGCTGATTTACGCCATTGGCCAACTGGCGTTTTACATCAAAGAGAAAAGATTACCTGAATTTGGTAAAATTGCCGGGATACTAATAGTCGGTGGACTCATCGCGGTCGGTGCCAATGCCAATCGGCTGATCTCGGTACTGGAGTATGGAAAATACTCTATTCGCGGGGAAAAGTTGTTGGAAGCTTCCGGAGAAAATGACGCTGGACTTAGCAAAGAATATGCTTTCAGCTGGTCTCAGGGAAAGCTGGAATCCCTGACCCTGCTGATCCCCAACTTCTCAGGGGGAGCCAGCCAGGAAGGCTTACCTGATGACTCCAACGCCGCAGAAGCACTTCAACAAAACGGGGTATCGGGCGCTCAGCTCACCAACTTTCTTCAAGGCGCACCTACCTATTGGGGAGACCAGCCCTTTACCGGCGGCCCCATTTATGGCAGTGTCATCATGGCATTCCTATTTGTGATCGGCATCCTTTACGCGCCAAAACGCTTTAGAAATATTTTTGTGGCCATTACGGTGGTATCGCTGATGTTGGCGTGGGGCAAAAACTTGGCTTGGTTTAACTATACACTATTTGATTATCTTCCGGGCTATAACAAGTTCAGAGCCGTTTCCATGGCCTTGGGCATCACCTTGTTTGCTGTGCCTGTTTTGGGATGTATTGGCCTGGAGCATTTGTATGCCGACCAAGACAAACAAAAGAAAACTAAAGCACTGCTGCTTTCTATTGGCATAGTGGGCGGGTTTGTCCTGCTGCTGATCCTACTGGCAGGAGCATTTGGATACAAAGGCGCCGCAGACGCCAGCTTCCCGGGATGGCTGGTCGATGCCTTGCGCGAAGACAGAAAAGCCATGCTCCGCAAAGATGCCCTGAGAAGCTTGGCCTTTATCGTTCCGAGTGCCTTATTGGTTTTCCTTGCCATCAAAGGGAAGGTGAACTACTTCTATGCCACATTGGGAATTGCCATCTTAGTCGTAGCGGATGTCTGGACCATTAACAAGCGATATCTAAACGACGATTCCCTACAGAAAAGCCCTAGCAAAACGTATTTTACCCCTACGCCAGCAGACCAAAAGGTCATGCAGGACAAGGGCTATTTCCGAGTGCTCAACCTCCAAAACACCTTTAAAGAAGCCCGCACCAGCTATCGCTTTCAAAGCGTTGGCGGTTATCATGGAGCCAAAATGAGGCGCTATCAGGATTTAATAGACAGGGTGCTACAGCCGGAAATTTCGCAATTTGTCAAAAAGGCACAGGAGGGAAACTTTGATTATGCAAACCTCCCCGCCCTAAACATGCTCAACACCAAATACATCCTGGCCGGAAACAGTGAAAAAGCCGTCTTCCAAAACCCTGAAGCCAATGGCCCAGCTTGGTTCCCACAGGAGATTATCGGCGTAAGCAGCAATGAAGAAGAAATCAACAAACTCTCCCAATTAAACACCAAAACCGAAGCTACCCTAAACACCAATGAATTCAGCGCTCAGCCAGGGGCGGGTACCATTTCCCTGGCACACCACCAGCCCAACAAACTGGTATATAACGTAAATGCCTCCAAAGCGGGTCTAGTAGTATTTTCCGAAATCTATTATCCCGAAGGGTGGGTCGCCGAAATAAATGGTGAAAAAACAGATATATTACGTACAAACTACCTATTGAGAGGTGTTTCAGTTCCTAAAGGAAACGCAGAAGTGGTTTTCAAATTTGAACCAACCGCCTATTATCGTGGTTCCTTTGTTGCGGTTTCATGCCAATATTTTATTATATTACTCCTAATTGCTGGGCTAATATTACCGTTCACAAAATTTGCTGACTATGGAAGAAAAGGATAAATACATTAGTTTTTATGATCAATTTTCTACGGATTCCAGAAAACAGGAAATCAGTGCACTAAACGTAAGTATTCTGGATAAATTAGTAGCAGAGGGGCTTAAATCCAATCACAAAGTCATCGAAGGCGGCTGTGGCTTGGGAGAACTCAGTCATCTTTTGGCAAATAAGGTTAAAAACGGCAAAGTACTTGGTGTAGACATCAATGAGGACACGGTCCAGCGGGCATCCGAGCTATGGAAAAAGCAGAAGAACTTGAGCTTTGTGAAGGCAGAAATGAAGGCCTTTGAAAACCGTGGAGAAACGTATGACTTTTTCGTATTGACAGACATTCTTCAGCAGATCACCACGGACAAGCACCTTCGGCTGTTTGAGGCTGTAAGGAGGCATTCCCATGAAGACACCACCATATTCATCCACCTTCCTACCCCCCGGTTTTCGGAATGGAGGGCGTACAATGACCCGGAAAGCCTACAATTTATCGAGCCTTCCGTAAACATCGCTGGGCTGGTAGAAAGCCTAACCGTAAATGATTTTTACTTGGAAAAGGCCGTTTCTTACAATGTCTTTTATGAGGAAAATGATTTTCAATATTTTATCTTCAAACCGCTGACAAGAATCGCGGCCCCTACCCCGAAGAAAAAGTGGGCAAACCTAAAAGAAAAATTGCCAAACAACTTATTGGGCTTGTTATAGGCAGCAACCTCCCGGCCATCCTATGTTAGATTATTGTGTTATCATTCCTGCGCACAACGAGGCGCAGTATTTACCTTTATTGCTTGACTCCCTGACCCAACAGGCGTTGCTCCCCAAGCAATCGGTTATCGTCAATGATCACTCCACTGATGAAACCGAAGCCATCATCGATCGGTATTCGAAAAAATTCCCTTGGATCACCAAGGTAAATAGCCAAACAGAAGCCTCCCGTCTTCCGGGAAGTAAAGTGGTGGCAGCATTTGACAAAGGACTGAAGGAAATAGATCAACCTTATGATTTTATTGTCAAGTTGGATGCAGACTTAATCCTCCCTGTCAATTATTTTCAGGAAGTTGCCAAGATCTTTCATCAATGTCCAAAGGCCGGAATGGTAGGAGGATTTGCCTATGAAAAAGATGGTGCAGAATGGAAGCTTAACCACCCAATGGGCAAGGACCATATCAGAGGAGCGTTTAAAGCATACCGGAGGACCTGTTTTGAGAAAATGGGCGGACTGCGATGCTCCATCGGTTGGGATACGATCGATGAATTGCTGGCGCGCTACCATGGCTTTGACGTCGTCACGGTTCCAACGCTGAAAGTAAAGCATTTACGTCCCACGGGGAGTGCCTATTCCCAAAAAGCCAAATACCTGCAAGGCCAGGCCATGTACAAAATGCGCTATGGTCTGGGCATTGCATTTCTGTCCATGGCAAAGGTCAGCTGGAGGCAAAAAAAACCGGGGTACCTCTTGGACAGCATGATCGGTTATGTCTCTTCCTATTTCAATGGAATCCAACGTGCGGTCTCTGCAGAAGAGGGAAAATTCATCCGTTCGTACAGATGGAAAAACATCTTTCAAAAGATCAGCGGTAAATAACCGTATTTTTCATAAGTTTGATCACCAAAAGCAACAGGTCCTTTTTACGCATGGCACATCCCATCATCCAACAACTCCAACTTGCCCAAACAAAAAGCATTCTTCCCAATTCCAATTGGCAAAGAGACAAAGGCGCCGGGTGGGAATATCTCCGGTACAGGATTTGTCGGCCCTTGATCAAAGGAGTATTTTACTACTTTCGCTGGAGAAACAAGCCCTGTCCGTGGTTTGCTCCATCTGCAGTGAATTTCCTAAAAGACTGGCTAAAGCAGGACATGGTTGGTCTGGAGTTTGGCAGCGGGTCCAGCAGTAAGTTTTTTGCCTCCCGAATCCAAAAGCTGGTCAGTATCGAGCACCATAAAGGCTGGTACACGCATGTGCACCAATGGATGGATGAAAACGGCTTGGAAAATATCGATTACCGGTACATTGCAGAAAAGAGTGGTTTTGAACCTCAAGCTCCACCGCATTTCTTCGACAGACTTCAGCTGATAGAAAAAGACTACCGCTATAAAAAAGAATTTTGGGACTACTTTCATGTGTCCGATGAATTTGAAGATCGAACGTTTGATTTCATCTTGGTAGACGGCCGTGCACGGGTGGCCTGTCTGCTCAACTCCCTGCCAAAGCTAAAACCAGGCGGCTTGATGATCTTGGACAATTCGGACCGACCAAGCTACCAACTGGCCTTTAAGGTATTGAAGGATTGGGAGCATTTTACCTGTACGACCGGGCTTTCGGACACCACTTTTTGGATCAAACCGTAACGTATGGGCAGCATCAGGACACAATCTTCACAAACGACCATCATTGCCTATGCAGGTATTCTGATCGGGTTTGTGGGCTCTGCCTTGTTGCGTCCCAAGATCCTTTCCGAAGGTGAAATCGGCCTGTTGCAATTGGTGCTGAATACCACCGCCCTGTTTGCTTCCATCTTTACGTTGGGCACCAATCTCACCACGCTGAAGATGATGCCTGAATTCAAGTCCAGCCCAGAAAAGCAAAAGCGGTTTATCACGTTCTCGCTATTGGTGGGACTGATCGGACTGGCACTGGCCATCCCTGCATTTTCCCTAACCAAAGCATTTATCTTCCAAACTCAAGACGGAGGCTTTGCTGGCTTCGATTATAACAAGGAATTTTACATAGGTATTCTGGCCGTCATAGGCCTAAGGATTTTCCAATATATCTTGGATGCTTACCTCCGTACCAATCATCAGCCCCTTCCAGGGGTCTTTGCGGACAGCATCATCCAAAAAACATTGCCTATTTTAGCCTTGATCCTCTATTATTTCCACTGGATTGATTTTCAGCAGCTCATCTATTTCAATTTGGCCATTTTTATCTTGCCCGTCACCATCTCCTTCATCATGCTCAAACGGGCAAAGGTCTTTTCTCTGGGAAAGCCGGGTCCTTTTACCCCGGCAGAAAAAAAGACCATTGCCGGAATTTCCTCGGCAGGTATTTTAGAACTTTTAAGTGGTGGATTGATCCTGTACATTGACACGTATATGGTACAGTGGCTGATGGGAGAAGATGCCGTGGGGATTTATACCACCTTGTTCTTCTTTGGTGTCGTCATCAGCGTTCCCGCCAAGGCTATCAGAAGAGTATCCATCGTCACCATTTCGGAATCCATGGCAAAGGGCGATTATTCGACCATTCAGTCCATATACAAAAAGAGTAGCCAGACCCTTTTGGTGATAGGTGGTTTGTTGTTTTTGGGCATCTGGTGCAATCGCTACAGTGTTGGGATGTACCTAGGCGAAAGCTATGCTGCTGCCATTCCGGTCTTACTGTTTATCGCGCTGGCGCAATTGGTGGACTGTGTTACCTCCGTCAACTATCAGATCATTGCCGTTTCCAAGCACTATTATTACAACCTGTTCATGGGATTTTTGACCTTGGCCTTGCTGATCGCCACCAATTACCTTTTGATTCCTGTAATGGGCGTCACTGGAGCAGCCGTGGCTTCCCTTATCAGCATGACCTTGATCAACGGCCTTCGTTACCTCTTTTTGCGTAAAAAGTACCACCTCAGCCCTTTCACCATCGAAAACCTCAAAACCATTCTGATTATTGCAGGCGTGTGGGCCCTTACCGATTGGATCCCCAATGTGGAAAATATCTACCTCAATTTGATCATGAAAGGCCTTATCGTCCTCGTGCTTTACATCCCCTCTGTGTATTTGGCCAACTGCTCGCCTGACTTCAATGTCGTGGTCGATAAGTATTTGAGGAAAATTGGCTTTCGCCCATAACGTGTGATCCGCTACGAACACCTGTTATGAGCCACAACCAGCACATGGTTAACGTTTGGAGAAGTTGATCATACCCCATAAAAGGTTGGAATTTTCACCTCAAGATCAAGCTTTATTAAAAAATCGTTGAACCTCTTCACAAACGTACCTAACCTCATCCTCTCTGAGATAAGGATGTAAGGGAAGCGAAAGGGTGGTTTTCCCGATCCGGGCGGCCACTGGAAATGCATCAATTTCCCCAAAAGGCTTCATAGCCGGCACAGGAAGCGGGTAATGAATGGCCGTTCCAATCCCCTTTTTGGACAAGCATTCCTTAAGGGCATCCCGCTGGTTTGTCTGGATGGTAAAAAGGTGAGCATTATGGTTCTCCTGAAGGATACTGGACGGTACCTTGATTCCTTTAAGGTGCTGCAAATGGTCAAGGTAAAGCTTTGCCAAGGCCTTTCGCCTTTGCTGCCAAGGCGTAAAATAGGACAGCTTCACGTTCAGAAAAGCAGCCTGAAGGGTGTCGATCCGACTGTTCCGGCCAATAAGCTCATGCACGTCCCGCTGGGGCTGACCATGGTTCAATAACAACCGTAGTCTTTCCGATAGTCCCCCATCATGACTTGTCAGCATCCCAGCCTCGCCCAGTGCCCCCAAGTTTTTGGTGGGATAAAAGCTAAAGCAACCTATATCACCATAAGCCCCGGCACTTTTGCCTCCTTGGAAAGCGCCAAAGGCTTGTGCAGCATCTTCTATCACTTTGATTCCAGTCTTTTGGGCTATCGCTGCAAGTGACTTCATATCCATCATCTTCCCGTACAGGTGCACTGGGATCACTGCCTTGGTATTTGGGGAGATGACCGAGGGAAGAAGGGTCAAATCCATCAAGCCATCGGCATCCACATCACAAAAAACCAGGTTGGCTCCCACCATTTTTACCACTTCTGCAGTGGACACCCAGGTCAATGCCGGCACGATCACCTCATCACCAGGCCCTACTTCCAAGGCCCTCAAGGCCAATTCCAAGGCATCGGTGCCATTGGCACAGGGAATGGCGTAAGGAACCTTTAAAAACTCCTGCATGGAGGACGCCAATACCTCGACTTCCTCACCCCCGGAAAACAGTCCCTTTTCCAGCAGCGCCGCAAACTTCGCCTTCAGCTCATCAGCCAGATCCCGGTGCATGGGGGCCAGTTCAAGAAATGGTATCGATCTGCTCATTTAGCAATTGGGCTAATTTTTTGGTCAATGTTTTGCGTTCAAACCGTGAAATGTCACGGCTTCCTCCCTGGGACCGTGAGGCATTGGCCTGGTCCGAAAGGTAAGCTTCCACTTCCTGGACGGCCTCATGAGAAAACACCCGCCCTGCCCCGGCTTCAGAAATGATTTTGGCTGCATCTCCCATCGGATCCCCCAAGGCGATAATGGTTCTCCCTGTGGCAATGTACTCAAATAATTTTCCGGGAATATTTCCCTTGGCGTTCTTGGTGTTGGTGAGGATCAACAGCAGCATGTCTGCTCGTTCATAAAAAGAAAAAACTTGCTCATGGGGCACATATCCGGCAAACTCCACATGCTGCGACAACCAGTTGTCTTCTTCGATAACATGGGTCACCTTCTCACTGACATGTCCCACAAAGGTCAATTTCACCCCCCGCTTCGCATGCATAAAAGCCTGCTTGAATGCTTTCAAAAATGGAATGGGATTACGTATCGCATCAATGATGCCCGTATAGACAATTTCAAAATCTCCACCCGTTTCCTTTTCTTGCTTAAAGCCGCTAGGAAGATCGGTAGAATCAAAACCATTGGTGATCAAGTCGATGTCGCGGTGGGCTATTTTCTGGAGTTCGTCCTGAAACGTAGGGGAAATGGTCACCACTTTTTCTGCTTCCCTAAAAACGGATCTTTCCAGCTTTTCATGCCGCTTTCTGATGGACTTCATCATGGGAAGGGTATCCAAAAACTCCCACGTGGACCACGGATCCCTAAAATCGGCAATCCAAGGAAGTCCCGTCTTCCGCTTCAGGTTCCTGCCGATCAGGTGCATGCTGTGGGGAGGGCCTGTGGTAATGATCGCCTTTATGCCATTCTTGTTTATCACTTCTTCCAAAAACTCCACGGAGGGCTTTACCCAAAACACCCTCGGATCAGGCACGATGGCATTGGCGCGCAGCCAAATGGCCGTCTGGTCAAACCAATTCTTTTTCCGCTTTTCGATCAATTTGGAAGGATCGGCTGCTTTTCCTTCCTTTTTCTTCTTCAAGAATCGAAACACGCCATAGGGCTCCCAAATCGGAAACTTGATGACTTCCCAATGGGGAGACACCTCTTTCTGCATGGTCTCATCTTTTAGATCAAAATCAGGATTCTCCGGTGTAAAGATCACTGGCTCCCAGCCAAATTCCGGTAAATACTTCGAAAATTTCAACCATCGCTGAACACCAGACCCTGCACTTGGTGGCCAATAATAGGTAATGATCAACACCTTATTTTTGTTCTCCATGGCATAAAGATAGAAAGGATAATGAAGATTAAAGCTTGAAAAACACTAAAAACTATGATGAAATATGATACGCAAAGGGCTTAGGTTGGGCGATTTTTAATCAATTTGGCTTAAGAACCTTTTTGCCTTAACAGCAGATAAAAGCTATCAAAAAAATCACCTTTAAATTAGGGCCTTGCAAGCATCCATCACTTCTTCTCCATCAAGCTTTGGTATTTTTCCAACAGCAGGGCATGCATCTTCTTGCGGTCGAAATGCGCTACCACCTCTTTATGCAGCGCATCCGCCAGTAGCTGCATGCTTTCCCGTTTGACAAAAGCAAATTCCAAAGCATCCTTCAGCACAGATACGCTTTTTACGGGGAATACCAACCCTGTTTTCTTATTCTGTACAAGATCACTACTGCCGGGAATATCAGAACAGATCACCGGCACTTGCATGGCTCCAGCTTCCAAAATCACATTGGGGAAGCCCTCTCGGTGAGATGCATGCACGAGCACATCGGATATGGCCATATAATGCTCCACATGATCTGACCAGCTGACTTGCACTATTCTGGGATGATCGGCTATCTTCCTGACGATATCCTCATCCAATGGATCCAAGTGCTGTTCATAATCTCCCAACAACACCAGCTTGGACTTATTTACTATCCGGGATTTAAGAAAGGCCTCCACCAATTCTTGAATGCCTTTATCCTTCACCAACCTGCCCACGGCCAAAATGATAAAGTCACTTTCCCCGGGCATTACACGCATTGTCGCTGCCACCAAATGGTTTTCCTTAAGATTTTCACGGCTAAATCGTGCGATATCCACGCCATTGGAAGAACCATTTCCCAAAACCTCCAGCTTTTCCGGGCGTGCAAGCTGCTCTTTTTCGATAAATGCCTTTAGCGAATGGGCGTTAGGCCAGACATGAGTGGCATATTTAAATGTCCAACGTTCGGCATTTTCCAACATTTTACGCTTATTGTCCTTGGTCACCACATAGGGCAATCCAGCTACCGTATGGATGCGGATCTTTATTCCCGCAAGTTTGGCAGCGATCATGCCCAAAAGGCCAGCTTTAGGCGTATGGGTATGGACAATATCCGGTTGCTCCACTTTCAAAAATTGATATAATTTCCAAAGGCATACCAGGTCCTGCAAGGGAGTGATTTGACGGGTAAATGGAATGCTGTGGTGCTCACACCCTTCCTTAGCGGTGACTTCATTGACTTCTTTTCCATCTGCACTCACCATCTGCACATCCCAACCTGCCGCTTTCATGTATTTCATTTGACCGGAAAGCAGCAATTTAAGGGAAAGCGGAACAGTGGTAATTCGTATCAGCTTTGGCATGAACTTTTACTTTAAAAGCACAAATATAAACCTAAAAAATGAAGGAATATATTTTAATAGGTGAATAATAACTACAACAAAAATGACTCCCTCAAATATGTTACCAAAGAGCAAAAAACAATTATAAAAGATGGACAGGTGTAAAAAACCTGCCCATCAAACCCTTACAGGCCTGCTGCATCAAACAGCACTTCTACCGGATGGAGGGCCTTTCTGCCCGTCCCGTCCGCAATCTGATGCCTACAACTGGTACCGGGAGCGGCCACCACGGTAGCCTTATCGGCTTTGCGAATGGTTGGGAACAGCACCAATTCCCCAACATTCATACTTACCTCATAATGTTCTTCTTCATAACCAAACGACCCCGCCATACCACAACAACCAGAAGGAATCGTTTCCAAGGTGTAATTCTCGGGCAACGTCAACAGCTTCTGCGTAAAGGAAACGGAAGAAAGGGACTTTTGGTGGCAGTGACCATGGAGCAAAACCTTTTTATGGGCTTTGGTAAATTGGTCTGCTGAAATGTTGCCACGCATGGCCTCCTTGGCCAAAAACTCATCTACCATCATGCTGTGACGTTTTAATTTCTTTGCATCCTCCACCAAATACTTATCTACCAAACGAGGATACTCATCTTTGAAGGTCAAGATGGCAGAAGGCTCTACCCCTACCAAAGGTTCGTCCAGCGTCACTTTATCCTTGAATAGTTGGACATTTTGATTGGCCAGCTTTTTTGCCCGGTCAAGAAGCCCTTTGGATATGGCCCCTCGCCCACTTTCCGGATGATCTGCCAGTTTCACCTCATAGCCCAGGTGGTGCAAAAGTTGGATGGCTTTGATACCGATTTCGGTATCATTGAAATTGGTAAACTCATCACAAAAAAAGTGGACAGCACCAACTTTCTTGGAAGGAGCGGGCAAGTTACCATAGTGCTTATTGTACCATTTTCGGAGGTTTACCTTGGCAATGGTGGGCAATTGTCGCTTTTCAGCCACCCCAAGGACTTTTTTCATCATATTCCCTGTAGCCTTATTGGTCATCAGGAAATTGGTCATTCCCGGCACCAAACTGCCCAATTCATTCAGGTTATTGATATAGGCAAAGGCCTTGCTCCGCAAAGGAATGCCGTGGGTCTTGTGGTATTGATGCAGAAATTCCGCTTTCAAGCTGGACATGTCCACATTGGAAGGGCATTCGGAGGTACAGCCCTTACAGGACAGACACAGGTCCATTACTTCCTTGATCTCAGGATGGTCAAAGGGGTTGGGTTGGGTGTTTTTGGTCAAGAACTCCCGCAAGGTATTGGCCCGGCCGCGGGTAGTATCCCGCTCATTTTTGGTGGCCATATAACTCGGACACATGGTCCCTCCGGAAACGGGTAATTTCCGACAATCACCAGACCCATTGCATTTTTCTGCTGCCCGTAATATTCCGCCCACATGGCCAAAATCCATCGTCGTCTCAAACTCCGGAGTGACCATGTCCCGTTCATAGCGCAAAAAGCTGTTCATCGGGGCGGTATCCACAATTTTTCCAGGATTAAAGATGGCATTGGGATCCCAGGATTGCTTGATTCTGCGGAAGAGCTGATAGTTTTCTTCTCCCACCATGATGGGGATAAAGGCAGCCCTTACCCTGCCGTCACCATGCTCGCCACTGAGTGAACCATCATATTTTTTCACCAGCTTGGCCACCGCTTCGGTAATTTTATAAAAATCCTCGACATCTTCGGATTTTTTCAAATCCAAAATGGGCCGTAGGTGGATTTCACCAGCACCGGCATGGGCATAATGCACCGGCTTCTGACCAAACCCCTTCATGATCTCCCCAAATTCATCAATAAAATCGGCAAGGTCATCGATATCCACGGCGGTATCTTCAATACACGCCACGGCCTTACGGTCTCCCGGAATATTGGCGAGCAAGCCAAGTCCCGCACTTCGGAGTGTCCAGACATTTTTGGTCCGCTCCCCGGTAATGATCGGATAGGCATAGCCCAACCCAGCGGCCTTCATGGCGTCAATCATTTTTTGGGCTTGACCGAGCGCTCCCTCTTCGGTCTCGTCTCTAAACTCCACCATCAGAATCCCTTCTGGATCGCCTTCGACGAAATAACGGTTTTTGCTTTGCTCAATATTCTCTTTGGTACAGTCAAGAATGATCTTATCCATCAACTCACAAGCGGTCGGAAAATGCTTCATCGCAAGCTGCGTGGCCTTCATGGATTCGTGAATGGTCCCAAAGTGCGCAGCCACTACCACGTCCTTGGGCGCGGGAAGTGGATCCAGGTGAATTTTGATCTCGGTCGTAAAGGCTAGCGTTCCTTCCGAACCGCACAGCAGCTTACAAAAATCAAAGGCGGTATCATGCTCTGAAAAAACTGCTGTTTCCAGCAGATAGTCCACTGCATATCCTGTATTCCGCCGTTGTATGGATGGTTTTGGAAACTGCTTTCGGATGTTTTCTTGCTGCTCGGGCTGACTGAGCTCATGGTATATCTCCCGATACAACTTCCCCTCCAGCGTCTCCAGTTTTTTCTTTTCTTCAAACTCCGCTTTGGAAAGCGCACGAAAGGTCACCTCTGAGCCATCACTCAAGATGGTCTGAAGCTCAAGGGTGTGTTCCCTTGTGGACCCATAAATAATAGAAGTGGTACCGCAAGAGTTGTTTCCCACCATCCCACCGATCATTGCCCTGTTTGCCGTCGAGGTAACAGGACTGAAGAAATATCCATGGGGTTTCAAGAAAGCATTGAGCTCATCCCTCACCACTCCGGGCTGCACGCGTACCCAACCTTCTTCTTTGTTGAATTCCAGAATCTTGGTGAAATACTTGGACACGTCCACCACGATACCATCTCCTACACACTGTCCTGCCAGTGAAGTCCCCGCTGTACGAGGAATAAGGGAAGTTTTATGGGTATTGGCAAAATGGATAAGCTTTTTGATATCTCCTTTGGTCTTCGGCATGGCCACTGCCAAAGGCATTTCCCTGTAAACGGAGGCATCCGTGGCATACAGGGTTTTCATCAATTGATCGTAATAAAAATCACCTTCCAATTCTTTGGCTAAACCTACCAAAAAAGGTGACAAATTCGCTGGTTTGTTCGACATGCCATAAAATTAAAACAGTTCGTCCAACTAATAAATAATAAAATGAAATATCTGTTGAAAAAATGTCATCCTTCCTCCGTAAATGACCAATATACCGCTGATCTTGGAATCTGAAATGGATACCCCTTGAAGGAGGCTAGGATACCTTATCAGCAGATTTAACGGATTCGGCGTCTTTAACCAATTTCTGATATCGCTCCTCCAAGTCTTGGAAATCATTCCGTTCCCCAAAGTGTTCCTTTCCTGCCTGTCGAATCATTTTAGCATGCTTTAAGATTACTTTTTTGTGCTCAGGCCGCTGGGAAAGGGTGTAGATCGTGACCATGGCATCCATTAAACGGATAAGGACTGCTGGGCTGCTTTGGCCAAACTGCCGGATTTGGTTAAAGGCCACACTGACTACACCATCAAAACTCATGGTATTTAAAATCAAGCGAAGCTTCTTTTCTTCATCAAAGCGATATGGCCCGGGAAGGTTCACCGATGTCAGGTAACAAATGGAATCGGTAAGCTTGTCAATACAGGTAATGGCAGTATAGGGATCATTGACACCGGGGGACAGCGCCCTGGAGGCCACCTCCACCATCTGACGAACAGCAAATTCTGAATCTTGGGTAGAATTCCGCTTGCTACCTATGAGCATTGCTCCCAATAAGCGTCCTTCAAAGCCTTCCTCCAATTCCTTGTCACCATATACCACAAATACCTCCTGGCCTTCCACCAAAAAATGCCCGGCATGACTTTGTAATTCAATAAACCCCTCAATTTCCTGTGCCAAACCAATAAGTCTTTGCCTATTAACCACCTGCAAGTAACCACTTCTGTCTATTTTAAACACCTTCTTGAACAACGCCTTCTCTTTTAGCTGTTCAATTTCCGATTCCGTGATCTCGTGCACTTCTTCTTTGTCCTCTTCCTTAGGAAATAACCTTTTAAAATTACGGTTAAGGCCACTATTGACATTGGAAACGACTTGGTCGGCTTGGATATTAATGGAAATATGGTGGATAAAAATCACCAGAAGGAAGATATTGACCAACGCCAAAATAATGGCAAAGCCCACGGAAATGGTTGGCAAAAACTGCACACTGTCACTGGACTTCACCGTACTGAGCACCACCAAGCAATAGGTAAACGTGGCAATGTAAGACCCTAAGACCACTTGGTTGAGTTTATCATGCATGAAATTTTGCAATAACCTCGGGCCAAATTGGGATGAGGCCAAGGTCAAGGCCACCAGGGTAATGGAAAAAACGGTTCCTGCCACCCCTATCATCGCCCCAGCCACGGTCGATAAAACACTCCGGGCCGAATCTGCGCTACCAATCATAAAATAGCCAAAAACTCCCGTTGGTTTTATGTCTACCGCATCATCCAAAAACACCAGGCCAAATGCCGCTAAAAGCGCACATACAATCAATAAAAGTGGTACAAACCAAAAACTGGATTGCAAATTGGACCAAAAGTAGATAAGTTTTGCCCTCACAAGATATAGATTAAGTGGTAATAAATTGAATATACGGTTTCCGGAAGAAAATCACTATTTCCCAGGAAGATGAGACAAGATATTCAAGGTCGCCCCATTCGGATCTTTAACAAAAAAACGCCTCACGCCCCAACTTTCATCTCGTATATCGTAAACAATGGCATATTGAAATTGCTTTGCCTTACGGTACATGCCGTCCACATCCGAGACCTCCACGGACATAAACACTGCCTCGTTATTAACCGGCAGCCCTCCCTCATGTTCGAAAATGTTGATTTGTGCCAATGGGTTTTCCTTGGAAACAAATGTCATGATCCATCCCAAGTCCATCGCTTCTTCCATTCCCAAAAAATCAAGATAAAACACCTTCGTAGCTTCCAACTGGTCGGAATAAATGTTTGGAACAATTCTCCTTATGCCTGCCATGTCTCTCTTGATCTTCTTGTTATTAAGTTTAATGTAGGAAAATTTACACAAATCGCGCAAACTCATGTAAATTAAAAGACCTATCAACCTTGGATCAAAGACTCACACTGCTTTAAAACAAACCAAAAAACCAATATTTACTATAATTTTTAAATAATCAAGTATAGGATTTCATCAAATTTTATGTAATCAACATTTATTAATTGAAATTTTGATTAAATTTAAACACCCTAAATTAATTACCCGATTTAAAAACGATTACGGCTCCTATGAAAACCATCCGATTATACCTTCCGATTTTACTGTTGTTGCTGTTCATCTCCTCCTTGTGCCATGCGCAAGACCGCTATGAGCTGAACACTGACTGGTATTGTCAACCAATTGATGACACCCAAGCAGACGGCCATGCCCTTTCCAATCCATCATACCCCTTGACCGGTTGGATGCCCGCCACTGTACCTGGAACGGTGCTCACCACCCTGCTAAACAACGGCAAAGTACCCGACCCCTTTTACGGAATGAACAATGAAAAAATCAAGGACATTTATGACACTGGAAGGGAGTATTACACGTATTGGTTTGTGAAGGAATTTGAGGAATCTGCCACCGATGGAGAACAAGTGTGGTTAAACTTCCGTGGGATCAACTACAGCGCAGACATTTTCTTGAATGGCCAAAAAGTAAACCAAACGCCTTTCAAAGGCATGTATTTGCGCAAGCAGTATAACATCACCAAACTTCTGGCAAAAAATGGAAAAAACCGCTTGGCAGTTTTGGTGCATCCTGCAGATCACGTGGGAAACCCCAATGGAGGCCAAGGTGGTGATGGCACCATAGCCAAAGGAGTCGCCCTCCAATATACTGCGGGATGGGACTGGATCCAACCTGTCCGGGATCGGAATACAGGCATTTGGGACAAAGTATTTATTGAAAAAACAGGTACTGTAAACCTAAAGCATCCGCATATTGTCACTTTGGTACCGGGTACAAGAATACCTGGAGCTTCCCAAGAACCTGCTACCCTCAAAGTCTCCGCTGAGTTACAAAACGTACTTGACCATTCCATCAGCGGGACTTTGCAATATACATTAGCCGGCAAAACGATCAGCCAAAAGGTCACCTTAAAGCCCCAAGAAACCGCCGAAGTGGCCTTACCTGATTTCACCCTACAAAACCCCAAGCTCTGGTGGCCAAATGGCTACGGCGAACAACACCTCTACGCCATCGACCTGCAATTCACCGCGGATGGTGCTGTCTCCGACAGGGAAAAGATCACCTTTGGCGTGCGGGAAATCCAAACCACATGGAACTCCCATACCCGAAGCAAAGAAATCGCCGTAAACGGCCAAAAAATCTTTATCAAAGGGGGTAACTGGATTATCTCAGACGCCATGCTTCGGTTTTCCAAAGCACGGTACGATGCCGAAATCCGCTTTCACCGTGACATGAACCTTAACTTGATCCGTATCTGGGGCGGTGCACTTCCAGAACGTCCGGAATTTTATGAGGCCTGTGACCGATATGGCATGTTGGTCATTCAGGATTTCTGGATGTCCGGAGACTGCAATGGAAGATGGCTCGACCCAAAGAAGAAGGATGATCAATGGACCAGACGACAATATCCAGACGACCATGGCCTGTTTATCGAATCAGCGGCTGATGTCGTTAAAATGCTTCGAAACCATCCTTCGCTCGCCATGTGGTGCGGAGGAAATGAAATCACCCCTCCTGCTGATATCCTCAAAGCGCTAAAAGAAGATGTCTTGCCAAAGCTGGACGGTACGCGTTGGTTTATCGATTACTCGAATTCTGATGAAATGTCCTACAACTTTAAAGGAGGAAACGGCGATGGCCCTTATGGCATCCAAGATATCTCCACCTTTTGGGCTGAAAAAACCTGGCCGTTCAATTCTGAAGTGGGTTCTGTCGGGACAGGAGATGCCACTTCGCTTAAGCGTTTTCTTCCTGAAGAAAATCAAGTCATCCCAGTGGAAATGGACGGTACCGAAAAGGTACGAGATGAAGTATGGAGCTACCATAAATATATTGACTATGGAAATGCATTGGAACCTTATGGCAGCCCTGAGGACATGGAGGATTTTGCTGCCAAGGCGCAGCTGGTAAACTATAATCAGTACCGTGGACTGATCGAAGGCTTTACGGCACATATGTGGGACTGGTATACGGGGGTGATTATATGGAAAACCCAAAACCCTTGGACGTCGCTCCGGGGCCAGATGTACGATTATTACCTCGATCCCAATGCAAGCCTCTACGGGCTTCGAAACGGCAGCGAAGTCCTTCATGGCATGTACGACCCAGTCAAAGGAAACATTATGATCGCCAACAACACCTTTGACCAACAACATGACATCATGCTTCGTGTGACGGCCTATGACATGCAGGGAAATGATCAGCAGCTAACCCAAGTATTCTGCTACCTGGAGCCAACCAGCATCCGGCTGATCATGTCCTTACAGGAGCGCATCAAAGCCCTTAGCGCCGATGAAGGCATGTTTCTTTCCGTCCAACTGCTCAACACCGACCAAAAAATCCTAAGCGACAATTTCTATTGGCTCCCTGATGCCAATGGAAATTATTCCGGCTTACAACGCATGGAAAAAGCGAATATCCAGGCCACGGCTACGCAGTCTGCACCGGGTGAAGTAAGCTTAAAACTCACCAATCCATCGGGTAATACGGTTTCTTTCTTTAACCGGATATCTTTGGTGGACACGGAAAGCGGAGAACGCCTGTTACCCACTTTCTTTAGCGACAATTACGTTTCCCTAACCCCTGGTGAAGAAAAAGTCGTCACGGTCTCTTATGCAGATCTGGACAAGAACAGCGCAGCCATCGAAATCGGAGGATGGAATACTCCCCTGCAAACCATCACCATAGAGTAATAAATACCTTTATGAAAAAAGAGCGGTCTCGAAAATGAGACCGCTCTTTTTTGTTCAAAACGGATCAAGTGGAAGCATTTGGGTAAGGGAAACACCTTTCACATCATCTTCCAAAGCCAACGGCTCCTTACGCCCTGAGCTCATCAAAGAGTCGCTTAACTTGCAGGTCTCCATAACCATAAATGCTTTCCCGCTTGTGGAATTCCTGAAAAACCGGGCCAAAGGCCACTGTCTCCAGTTCCTCCATGATGGCCAACAACGTTTTCTTGGGCCTTCCAAGGTCATCTTTGGACGGGATGCTGTCAAAGTAAGCTTCTACTGCTGGAAGCACAAAAGGAAAAGTAGCTTCCAACTTCCTTGCCCCCTGCATCAGGGCTTCATGATCCTCGCGCTGGTAAGCTTTCCAGAGTGCTGCTACCTGGTCCACTTCCTTTATTTCCGCGCTTTGACCATAAGCCTCCCAAAGGCCTGCTTGGTCCAAGCCTCCAAAACCGTAATAAAGACTTGTCATTGGCCGGACCAAATATAGCTTACAGCCTCTAACATGCTGGGAAAGCAGGGCTACCACAAACCAAAAATTAACTTGGCAAAACAAGTCATCTTCAAACCATAAATAAACGTGGGCCCCATCAGGTATTTTCATGATTTTCTCCATCTCGGAAACGGTCTCACCGTAATAATCCGCCTCGGTAAAGCCCGGATATGCACTGGATATATAGGCTGCCCTCTTGGCAAAAAAATCCGATAAACTTTCACTTTTCACCTCACCATCTACCAAACACTCACGTGCTACGATCACCTCCCCGGGGATTTTTTGGGGGAATCGATCCTTGAGGGCATCTCCGTTAAGAATATGAAATTGATTTTCTATTAGCATTTTCTCTTCCATGGACCTTAGCGTTGGGCAGTTGAATCCACAGCACCTTCTTTTTTACTGAAAATCCACCTCACCTTTTTCCAATTGGTCACCAAGGCAGCAAATAGCACTTCTATCAATATGGCCATGTTATTATCTTTTCTATTTATATACGCATGCCGTTTAAAAAGTTTTTTGTTTCACCCCAAAAGACCAATTGTAATGACCTTTTCCTCCTATTTCAAAAGAGTTGGATGAGGATACCCAATATGCCCATAAACAAGCAAAGTGGAGAAAAAAGCTTGGTATCCCATTTCCCAAAAGGTGTGCTTTTTACTTTCTTAAAGAAACCCACGTACTTAAATTCTCCCATAGCCCTCAGCAAGAAAATGACCGGAATGATCCATCCCACACTATTCATCAGACCACTTGAAAGGTTTATCTCTAGGATTTCGGCTCTTATCAGATAAAAAAGACCAAAGACCGTCAGTCCCAAGCCTACAATGGCACTGTCCACTTTTCCGGGATTCATAACCAAGTCTCCATTTTCCTTGGTGGGAATGGCCTCCTCAAGGCCGAATGTCCCTCCTACTACCCAATTGAAATGAATCAATCCGAGTCCCAGAAGGATGCAGCTTAATACGATTGACAAAAGCATATCTTATAAATTCATTCTATCCATAAAAGTAACACCGCTGCCCCATACCAATCAAGCAGGCCCTCGGATTACAACAAATAATCATTTATTCTTTCGGAATCGGCAAATTGTGCATTCTTAGAAAGGAAAGCCTATCCCAATATCCTCGCTGGAACTTAATTTTGCCGTCCACCACATGGAAAAACCCACATCCTCTCAATCCCAATGGATCCTTCCACTCTAAAATGCCCCATTCACCATCCTCAAGTATTTGCTCTACGATACAGGTCATCTCTGCTTGACGAAATTCATCAGAAAACATCTCAAATATCGCTGATTTACCTTCTATCGGTTCATTTGCTACCTGATGGTTTACAGCATCATCATGGTAAAAATCAGAAAGCTTTGCAGCATTTCCCTCATTAAAGGCCTTTACCCATGCTTCGATCAAATCCTTTGGTGTCATTTTTTTTGTTGTCATAAACTTGTACACTAAAGCCCGGAAAAACCTAGCATCACATCTCCTTCCAAAAAGTTATCGATATTCCGGATTTTCAAATTCCCACCGGGAACCATCATCCCATGCTGCGCGTGAATTACCATAATTTGGATACCCCCCATTTTGCTTGAGCATCGCTGCCAAATGCAACAAATTATAGGTCATGAAAGTAGTGTTGCGATTGGTGAAATCACTATCGAACCCCATAGGCTTTTCCAACTGACGCCCATTCCACTCCTTATCACCATAACTTGGCCCCGGCCCCACTTCACCAATCCAACCACAATCAGCCTGAGGCGGTATGGAATAACCGATGTGCTGAAGCGCATACAATATGCCCATGGCACAATGCTTTATCCCATCTTCATTTCCGGTAATCATGCAGCCGCCTACTTTGCCATAAAACAAGTACTGGCCTTTTTCATTGGTCATGCCACTCAAGGAATAGAGCCTTTCGATCAATTTCTGAGCGACAGAAGACTTCTCGCCAAGCCATATCGGCGTACCAATCACCAATATATCCGCTGCCAAGATCCTTTCAGACAAAGCGGGCCACTCATCTGCCTGACCATTCCGTTCGGCCATGTCGGGATACACCCCATAGGCCACTTCATGATCCACCAACCTCATCTCATCAATGGTGACCTTTTCCTTTTTCATCATCTGCTTGGATACGTCCATCAAATAGTCCGTATGACTCGTCTCAGGTGATTTTTTAAGGGTGCAGTTTACAAAAACTGCCTTCAAGTTACTGAAATTGGGTTTATTCATCATAATTTGGTTTATATAGCTATCGGTTTAAAATCATTCATACTTTGATGTGAACGATTCATCACTGGGAATGCAACCTGTTATTGCATATTCCACAATTTGCTCAACATGGAGTTTTGTCGTATCAAATACCGGAAAACCGACATCACTTGGATGGATCAACATTGGGATTTCCGTACACCCTAACACAATTCCTTGAGCACCGCGGTCGACCAGCATTTCTGCAAACCGTATA
The DNA here is from genome assembly GCF_000325705.1 of Echinicola vietnamensis DSM 17526. Classification (NCBI taxonomy): domain Bacteria; kingdom Pseudomonadati; phylum Bacteroidota; class Cytophagia; order Cytophagales; family Cyclobacteriaceae; genus Echinicola; species Echinicola vietnamensis. The sequence goes on from NC_019904.1 coordinate 4,629,905, forward strand.
AATTTCCGTTTGGACGCTTCGCTTACAATTCCTTTTCCCAGTTCATTTTTTAGAATGTATTGAATCGTTTCAACATCCTTGTTTTCTGCTGGAATGATGGTCTCAATATTATTTTGTAGTAGTTTATCTTTATAGAAGTCCATCTCCATGGTAAACTTTGTCGCCAACAATCCCACTTTACTCAGGTTTTCTTTTTTTATGGCTTTCGCAGTAGCTTCAGCAATATGGATGATAGGGACATCAAGGTGCGCCTGTATTTCATCTGCAAATAGATGAGCCGTATTGGCTCCCAAAACGATCGCATCGACATGACATGAGATGAGTTTTTCACAGGCATTGTAAATGAGATCGAAAGAATTCACCCACCCTACTTTTTGGATATCCGAAAAGTTCAGAGAGTAAATCACACATTCTGCCGCATGGAGTCCTCCTAATCGATGGTTTATGCCTTCATTGATGTATTTATAATAATCCAACGTGGAAGTCCAGCTAATCCCTCCCACAATTCCAATTTTTTTCATGTCATGACCCTCGTGTTTTTTGGTATCAAAAAATGTTCTAACCCATATTAAAAACTCCCAATACCCGAAACGCTCTGGCACGGTAAGCTAATTTAACAAATTCAAGCTAATTTAACTCATAAACCTCCAACGCCAGGTTAGGGAGAAACTGTTCATGATCTGGCTTTTACTGGAGGTTCTCCCTCAATCACAGCCACAATACCAATCACTATTGGCTTTCTCAAAGCACTCTCTTCCTTCCTTAAAGGCAAAATAGGCCAGTCCCAAGGTCCCAACACTGTCCACATAAGGAACTCCAAACCATTCGTAAAGGCCACTGCTGATCAATAAAATGACGGACATGTAAATACAAACCAAGGTGCAATTGGCATCTGCCAAGATCGGTTCAGATTGGAGCTGTTTCCCCACCCTACGTTTCCCAATCACCAAGGCCCACATCACCAAGATGGAAACGACCGAGATCACCATCCCCCAAAATGTCGTAACCGGCTGATGTCCGGTCCAAATATTATAAAAGCTTGAAATGGCCAATCCGACGACCAAGATATAAAAAGCAAATCCCGTAATCCGTAAGGCCGTCCGCTCAAACTCGTCACGTTTACTTCCTGGATTACGCCCGATTCTGACCACCATATGTGCGATTCCCATTCCGGAGATCACCTCGATAAAGCTGTCCGTCCCAAAACCAAAAAGTGCTAAGCTCTCATCCTCCATTCCCCAATGGGTTGCCAGAATTCCTTCGGCCAAATTGTACACCATCGTAAAGATGGCTAAACCAAAGGCCACTTTGAGTAATTTTTTTTCCTGGGATACCATCTTCCTTTTTGGTAAGATATCCAAAAATTTGCCGCTGATCAACCGGCCTCCTTGATCTTTACGACCAAAAACCAATCACTGTCCAGCTGTAAGTAGCCATAATCATAGCAGTAAATATAGACATCCCCTCTTTTGTTGACATACCGGTGGGTATGGTACTTAAACTGGAAGCCCTTCAGGAGAAGCTGCTCTCTGGAGATCCGCATGGTTTCTTTGACATCACTTAGTGCCATGGCAAGTATTCGGCGGTTCTTTTTCAGGGCATTATTGATCTTTCGGACCATTTGGTATTTACCGGACTTGAGGTGGTTGTTATAATGGCTGCGGCAAAAGTCATCACAGAATTTCTTGTCCGACCTCCCTTGAATGGGCTTTTGGCAATTTAGGCATTTCTTATCATCTAAAAACATCATGTACGCTACTCATTAAAATCAAAAATTATTGGAATATACACAATTTAAAACGCTTTATCAACCGTATATACCCGAATGCATCCGTTTACAAACGATTACAAACGGCAACAAACGGATATCAACCGACTAATCACGCACGTTTCTCCCACCTTTGATCTACACGAACACATCAATTATTTATCAGTTTTTCACCAAAACCAAAAAGTTATGAACACCCTTAGAAACAAAGTACAATTGATCGGTAGATTGGGCGCGAAGGCAGACTACAAAGTCCTTGATAATGGCAATGCCTTAGCACGCATAAGTTTGGCCACGAATGAGGTCTATAAAAATGCCAAAGGTGAACGCATCGAAGACACCACTTGGCACCAAGTCGTCGCTTGGGGGAAACTGGCAGAAATCATCCACAAATACACCGATAAGGGTACGGAAATAGCCATTGAAGGCAAACTGATCAACAGGAGTTATAATGACGCCCAGGGCGAAAAAAAGTACGTCACAGAGGTACAGGCAAAAGACGTGGTTCTCCTCGGCGAAAAAAACATGTCGACCAAGTAATGCCCACTCATCAGCATCACCTTTGCTGGTTTGGCGATGGTTAGTTTTGCTAAAAATTGAGGCTAATCATGGAGGAGAAGTTTATTTCAAATGCTCCACTAAAGATGATATATGGTTAGTAGAAATATGTGGTAGCGGAGATATGATATGTCGCATAAAAAATAATTCTAATCCCTACTGAAAGAAAACCCTCATGCAATCGGGTTCAATCCCTTTCTGATTGGAATTAGATTCTTTTGAGATAACACGCCCACAAAATATTGGCTTGATCCGTCTTGGTAGATCGTTTGACGGATCAAGCAAAAAAATTGGGGACTGCCAGTTTTACTTAACGGCAAAACCACGGATAAATAAAAATGCCACAAGGGCACAAGGCGGATCAAGCCGAAAATTGGGGGTAGCCTATTTCGATGGGTAAATATGTTCTTCGCCACCTTTGGTTGCTATTTGGCCACGGATGAACGCTGATAAACACAGATAGGACGCTTAAGAAATGGCAAATCCGTGTTCAAATCTTTTATCAGTAGCTTACTTGACTTAAAAGCTTACGATGCCCATGCCTTTGGCTATGTAGAGGACTTCTCGACAAAGCTTGGATTCACCCAGTTCATAGATGAAATTGCATCTTTTAAATAAAGCTGCCCCCAGAAATATGGCTTAATCCGTGGTATGGTGTATGATGTAAACTCGAAAGCAAGAGGTTGTCTCATAAGTCCTCATTGCGATTCCGATGGATGTCGGAAGAAGCAATCTCGTCATACGTGCAATGAAAGTACATCGAGATCACTTCACTCCGCTCGTGATGACGGATTATTTATCATGAAACAACCTCGACACATTCATAGCCATGGGTGAAGCCCATAGTAAATTACCCCATCCAACGTTTTCCGTTTTAGCCGCATTGACTGCCCTATTCCCTACAAATTCCCGCTAAAACCCATTCGTGCGGATAAAGGAAAACCATCGTATTAAAGGTGTAAAATTTTCTTTCATAAGAACATGTCAAAATTCAGGATCAAGCCGAAAAGTTGGGGGCATTTTACTCCATAATAAAAATTGTCAGTTCCCCCAGGGCAAACACTTTTAAACTGTTAGTAAAGAGGTGTAAGCCTGAATTAAAGAACTTCAAGGGGCTAATAGCGATTTCCCTGATGGTTTGTCAAATGTGGCAAATGCTTTTAGTATTAATTTCGTGTAGAGGAGCTATCATCCGTGCCGCTGGCACTCCTTCGGGAAGTTGGGGAGCCCTTAAGTTCCTGCGGATGAATCCGCAGGTTACAAAATTTATCGTGCCGCAGGCACTTTGCCACGATGTGCACATTGGAAACCGCAGTAGCCTATGGTGCCGAATGGCGGAATAGGCTGAAAGAATGATTTGTTAATTTGGATCGCACAAGTCGTCACGGCTATCTGCTCATGTATAGTGGTTGGCTTGGATGAGGTTATACCCTGCATATGCGCTAACAACTGGGCTTCCTGCCTAATCCGCCTTTGGCGGAGGGGCATATAGAAGGTCCAGGTTGTCACCTGCACCAACAATGATTACACACAAAAGGGTAAGTTCCGTAGGAACGGCAGATATAAATGCAAATAGGAACTTTTTTTTTAAAAGCGTTTGCCCTATTGAGGAAGTCCATCGTTTTAACGGTATGAAATTCTATTTCATAAGACCATGTCAAAATTCGTCCCCCAGAAATATTGCTTGATCCCATTTGATCTCATAGAAAAAGAAAAGCGACTGTTCTCAAATAGAACAGTCGCTCTTTAACGTATAGTCTCGGTTTGATAAAGCACTAATGCCTTTGGGGCCGGTTCCGCCAAAGGTGGATAGATCACACTGGAAACGGCAACCGGTGCTTTAATGGAAGTGGAAATGGCTCAAAGCGGAGCGTATTACCACCACCTTGCCAAACGACCATCCCTTTTCATAAAATCAAACAGCTACTTATTGTGATTACTTGAACATCTCTTTGGTCACGGTTACCTCTCCTGTCTCCACATCATAATACGCTCCGGCAAGTCCTATTTTGCCTTCATCGAAAAGCTCCTTTAGGACATCACTTTTTTCCAAAATCACATCCATGGTATCCAAAACATTTTGTTTGGAAACTTCTTCCACGAATGCCGGATCGGTATGTTCTTTATCGGACTTTTGGCTGATCCTCTCAATGGAAGGATTCACTTTTTCCAATAACCCTGTTAGGTTTCCCATCTTTACTTCAGCACAGGCACCAGTAACGGCTCCGCACTTACTATGACCAAGGACTACGACCAACTTGGAGCCTGCTACCTTACAGGCATACTCCATGCTGCCCAGAATGTCTTCATTGGCTACATTACCTGCAATCCGCACGCTGAAGATATCCCCCAATCCCTGATCAAAAATCAACTCCGCAGAAGTCCGGCTATCGATGCAGCTCAGCACTATAGCAAAGGGCCACTGGCCATCACGGGTATCATTTACTTGGTTAAGAAGGTGTCTGTTTAATTTCAAGTTGTTTACAAACCGTTCATTACCTTCTTTCAAAAAAGCCAATGCTTTTTGAGGAGTTACTGACGCTTGGGTTTCCGCAGTATGTGCTTTCATATTTTGGTTAGTTTATTTAAATAATACAAATATTTGGGTATTTCTACTTACAGGCCTGCATCACCGTGCATTAAAAAGGAAGCATTAAGCTTCCTTTTAGATTTTGGCTGTCTCTGGACAGGTTCTGTAATACGAATTTAATTATTTCCGTTAATTAAATCAGAAATCACCTCACGGTGTGAAGTACTTCCTTTTTTACGGTAATTGATGATGTTTTTGTGCTCGGTAGAAACATGATTGGATTCATCCATGTCATTTTCAAGGTTATAGGCATCCTTAAAGCCTACCAATTTTACGGATATTTCCCTTTCTGGAGCTTGGATTTTTTTGAATTCCCGAATAAGCTCTAGCACGTCATGCGCCACATAAACGGTATCTGAAGCATCAATGACCACTCTTGCCCCATTAGGGATATGATTTAAGGTCTGCTTGATGGCTGCTTTGTTCAGGAAAGACACCTCTTGGGCCAGGTCCACATGGATCACGTCCCCGTCTTGATAACCTTCCTTATTGAAATAGTATACGCGTCTTGCATTTCCTCTAAGGATAAAGAAAACACTGATCACAAGCCCCAACGCTACTCCTTTCAGAAGATCCAAAAACACGACCCCTGTAAGGGTGGCGATAAATGGAATAAACTGGTACTTTCCTTGGTTCCAGAAGTACTTGAAGGTAGCTGGGTTGGCCAACTTAAACCCGATCATCAGCAAGATGGCCGCCAGGGTGGCCAACGGAATCTTATTTAGGATAAACGGAATGGTCAACACACTGATCAGCAAGAAAAAGCCATGGATTACCGCTGACATTTTTGATTTTGCTCCAGAGTTCACATTGGCGGTGGTTCTTACCACTACTGAGGTCATGGGAAGTCCTCCGATCATTCCACTGATAATATTACCGATACCTTGGGCTTTTAGCTCTACATTGGTATTGGTTACCCGCTTCATGGGATCCATTCGATCTGCCGCTTCAATACATAATAGCGTTTCAATAGAAGCCACCACGGCTATTGTAGCGGCCACAATCCACACTTCAGGATTACCGATCTCTGCAAACTGCGGCATGGTGATCAAACCTTTAAATTCTTCTGGAGTAGTCGGTACAGGAAGGCTTACCAAGTACTTCTCTCCTATTGCGAGGGCGCTGCCACTCATGATAAAAAGCTCATTGACGATAACACCAGCTACTACTGCCACAAGTGCAGGAGGTACGAGTTTTAGACGCTTAAGGGCGGGGACACTCCCCCATGCGATCAAGATAAATAATGAAACTGCCGTCACCAGTATCACTCCCATTTTCATGTCCATAAAGGAAGCCGCCAATCCCGTGAAAATGTCTAGACCAGAACCTACTTCAGCATCTGATCCAAGCGCTACAGGCACTTGTTTCAAAAATATGATGACACCGATACCGGCCAACATGCCGGTTATGACATTACTTGGGATGTAATTGGAAATGCTTCCTGCTTTAAGAAAACCAAGGACAAGCTGCATCAAACCGGCCAATACCACTGCCACCAGAAAAATCTGGAAACCTCCCAAATCCTGAATGGCTACAATTACAATGGCCGTCAATCCTGCTGCTGGTCCTGACACACTTACATGGGATTGGCTCAGCAGTCCTACCACGATACCGCCCACAATGCCCGTGATTATCCCAGAGAATAATGGGGCTCCAGAAGCCAAGGCAATGCCCAAACATAACGGAAGGGCGACTAAGAAGACTACCAGTCCCGATGGAATATCTGATCTAAGGTTTGCAAAGAGATTTTTCACCTTTGTCATAAAATTTATTCGTTTTGATTTTTTTAGTAATCGATTGATTTGCGCCAATAAAGAGCTCAGCACACTGCTGCCACGCATGATTGCAAACAGCTTGAGGCACGGAAATTCAGTACCTAAAGGAACGAGTAAAACTTAAGAGAATTCGGGAGGTGGGCAAAATTGGTCGCCCATGACAAAGGCATAATCACTTTCCAAATGAAACCTTGGACTGATTTCTTCATCGGCCAAGATCATTGATAATGCCATCATTTCATTTCGCTTAAAAAATGTTGATTTTTCAGTTTTGTGGTTTTCAGCATTTTCTTCCTCTTCCACCACAGAATAAAACATGGACACATCAGTCTTTGCATCTATAATCGTGACGACTATAGGTGTAAAGATAAATCCAGTGAACAATACCATTAACAGTATTGCTAGATTTTTTCTGATATGTGTGTTACAAATTTTCAAAATAGTTGACAAAACTGCCGTAATCTTATACGTCAAAAATAGCGAAAAGTTTGGGGATTCAATAACCTTCGGCGGTTTATGATTCGGTATTTTATAGCGATAGTGAAATTTTTAGTAAAAGAAGCCTTTATTTTTACACCACTGGTTTTGGCTATCAATCGGTTAGCCACATAATCCTAAACACCTTGCTTTTTTTACCTGAACTCCCTTTTCATCTGGCGACATGGCCTGAGGAAAAGGAAGCATGATTTTCTACCAACAAAAGGGGTTTCTTTTGGTAAGAAATGCGCGCGAGTTGGCCGATACTCCATCGACCAGCGGTCCAAAACATGGGATGCTTTCACTGTTCCCCAATACCAACTGAAAGTCACCCCTACACAAAGGGTGGCTCATCGATGGGCTTCATAAAAATTGGGCTTCAGGTCAGCTTTGAGCTGCTGGATAATGCCATCTACCGCTGGCCCCGCTTCTAATGCTTCCATCGTGCTCAACAGCTGCTCGTATGTTCGAATGCCAGAAACAACAGTTGTCACCGCCGCATGTGCCAACGGGTACTTTAACGCTACTTGCTGAACAGTTTCTTGGTTTTTGCTCAGCGTCATCAGCTTTTCCTTCACCTGGCGAACATCTTTTTCCGACCAGTCTAAATATTCCTTGGCAGGTTTATCCAGCAACATCCCCTTGGCGTATCCTCCGCGCACCAAGACACTGATGCCGTTTTGTTCCAGCAAGTCCAAGACGGATTCTTCCGGTCTTCTGTCTAACAAACTATATTGCAGCATCACTCCTGCTATGTTTGATTTTTCCACATACTGGCGGATGACATTGGGGCGTATGGAAGAAATGCCATATTCTCGGATTTTCCCCTGGGATTTGAGCAATTCAAAGGCTTCAATAGTTTCATCAATCGGGTCATCCAAGGTTCCCCCGTGCAGTTGGTAAAGATCAATATAGTCGGTCTTCAACCGCTTGAGGCTCTTATCGACGGCCTTGAGGATATAGGATTTCCGGGGGTTCCAATCCCAGCCGCTTCCATCAGCCCGTAACTCGTTTCCCACTTTGGTGGCCAGCACCACATCTTGACGAAGCCCTTTCAGCGCCTCTCCCACGACTTTCTCATTTTCGCCTGCATCATACAGGTCTGCCGTATCAAAATAATTGATGCCGTGCTCAATAGCTTGGTGAATGAGTTGTATATTTTCCTTCTTGCTCCCCTTCAGGGACATACAGCCAAACGAAACCTCACTGATTTTGATGTTTGATTTTCCTAACTGGTTATAATGCATAAATGCTTGTTTTAATTACCACAAATGATGTACATCGGGTTTGATATATTGTGCATAGACTGCTTTAACAGCCTCCATTTGCTGAGCGGTCAAGGCAGGTAAGGCCGATGCAAGCAGGTTGGCCTTTACCTGGGATGGCCGAGATGCTCCTGGGATGACCGTACTTACTTGGTCAAACATCAAAATCCAACGTAAAGCCCAAGCCGCCAAAGGTTCCTCTTCTCCCAAAACATCCTTGAGTGCAGCTACTGCTTCCAGTCCCTTCTCAAAATCCACTCCGGAAAATGTCTCTCCTTTATCAAAAGCTTGTCCTTCTCTATTGAAATGACGGTGGTCATTTTTATCAAACACCCTTTCACGGTCCATCTTTCCACTGAGAAGGCCGCTGGCCAAAGGCACCCGAACGATAACACCCACATCTTTGGCTTTGGCTAGTTCAAAAAAGCTGTCGGCTGGCTTTTGACGAAACATGTTGAAGATGATCTGCACCGTTTTCACATTGGGGTAATTCAGCGCCAACTCCGCTTCCGTTACCTTTTCCACACTTACGCCGAGATGCTTGATTTTCCCTTCTTCCTTTAACCGATCAAACAGCTCAAAAATCTCGTCCCGCCGGTACACGGCCGTGGGTGGACAGTGGAGTTGGATCAGATCCAACGTTTCTATTCCAATGTTCTTCAGGCTTGCTTCCACGTATTTCCGAAGAGCTTCAGGGGTATATCCTTCACTCACATGAGGGTTTATCTGCCTGCCACATTTACTGGCCACGTAGAGCTGTTCGCTTCGTTCCTTGAGCAGCCTGCCTACCGCCGCTTCACTTTTTCCATCATCATAGACATCTGCGGTATCGATGAAGTTTACACCACCATCGACGGCTTCATGCAAGATCTTGGCTGCAGCTTTTTCATCAAAGCCTCCTCCCCAGCCGCCACCTACTTGCCAGGTGCCAAGTGAAACTTCTGAAACCTCGATGTCGGTACCTCCTAGTTTTCTATAATTCATATGACTGATATTTTATCCTTTTTTTATACATTAGCAAAGTAAACACTAATAAAATTCAATTATATAGCATGAATAAGCAATTATGTTTATTTGTCGGTTAATGACCCAAAGATGTTTAAGTAATTCCTGAATAACCACTTATTTTTTCAATTAAATTGAAGATATAAAAACAACTATGAAAACCAGAAGATCATTTCTTAATCGATTGGGGGTAATTGGTACGAGCCTTTTTCTCCCGTTAAGCGCCAAAGCAGCTCCTGCTAAAGACTTGTTGATCCATCAGGTCTATTTTTGGCTCAAAGACCCAGAAAAGGACATGAAAAGCTTCCTCAAGGGCTGCGAAGACCTTATCAAAATTGACAGCATCAAGAAGGCTTATATTGGTAAACCCGCAGCCACTGCCAGAAGGGAAGCTGTGGACCATTCCTTTCATGTGTCGCTTACCGTGCATTTTAGGACCATGGAAGACCATAATATTTACCAAATTCATGAAACGCACAAAAAATTCATTGCCAAGCATGAAGAAAAATGGAAAAAGGTGCAGGTCTACGACACCAAAATAGAATAGCCATTCCCCTGTTTACCAACCAGTTCGTCGATTAATAACCCCTAGAAAAAATTCTCGATGAAACTTCTTCGTTTCATATTGATCCTTCAGCTCATTTCGATGATGCCATTCTCTGAGGCGATGTCCTTTCAGGTCAATTCGCCGCACTTGGCCTTATCGTTGGAAGGTAAAATTGATAGCCTGAACAATTGGGCTGAAAAAAACATTGAGAAAGATACCCAGAAAGCCCTTGACAATTCCATCATAGCACTCGATCAAGCCCGAAAAATCAACTACAGCTTAGGCGAAGCAGAAAGCATGATCAATCTGGGCTGGATCTATTTCCGGATGAACCAGTATGCCATGGCCATTGAGTATGCGTTCAAGGGCCACCAAAGCATCGTTCCGCTGAACAACCAGCGGCTATTGGTCAAGTCTCTACTGAATATTGGCGCTATTTATAGCGGAAGCACCGACCAACTTGAGGATGCGCTGGGATATTTTAAACAGGCTTATGAAAAAAGTAAGCCCCTAAATGACAGTATGCTTACCGGAAGGGCGCTAAACAATATTGCTTGGATTTTGACCCAAATGGGCAACTATGGAGAGGCCCGAGACCTGATCACTCCTTACATTAAAAAAGGGAGCAATCAATTTCTTTCATCCTTTGCCCATAGGACGCTGGGGGATATCAATGTGGCAGAAGGGGATACAACAGCAGCTATTGGGAACTACACCGCATGCTACAATATCCTGAAAAACGAGAACGCTTACTACTTCACCACAGTAAGTGTCATCATCCGACTGTCCCGCTTATATTTAGCTTCTGGCCAGTATTATATGGCTAAGCGCTACTTGGACATAGGCAAGACCATCAGCACCCGAAACCAGTATCGGGAGCATATGATGGAGATCAACCAAATGTATGCCCACTATTATGAAGCATTGGGAAATTGGAAGCAAGCCCTCAATTACCAAAAAGAATATACCGCCTTGGAAGACAGCCTCCATGGTGAGCTGAATGCCAAAAGCATGGGCAAGTTGGAAGCACAGTTTGACTTTGACCAGCGCTTGGACGCCATCAATACCGAAATGGCCCTGAACGAAAAACTCATCAATGAAAAACTGCAGCAACAAATCTTCAAAAGGAACATTTTTCTCATTGGTTTTATCCTGATGATTATCCTGGCCACGTTCATCCTGTTTAGCACTTACAGGATCAGAAAGGCCAAACAGCAGGCAGAATCGGCCAACCGGGCAAAATCGGACTTTATCAGCAGCATGAGCCACGAAATCAGGACTCCCCTAAACGGTGTCATCGGCTTTTCAGACCTGCTCAGCTCCACCAGCTTGGACGCCAGCCAAAGACAATACATCAACCTCATCAACCAATCAGCAAAGTCTTTGATGGAAATCGTCAACGATATTCTGGACTTCTCCAAAATAGAAGCCGGCAAGCTTGAAATAGAAAAGGCTCCCACAGAAATGTATGCCTTGGGAATTGAGGCCGTTAACCTGATTGCTTTTCATGCCCACAAGAAAAAACTCGAACTGATCTTGGATATCGACGAGGACATCCCCTTCTCTGTGATGGCCGACCAGCTTAGGCTAAAACAAATCCTGATCAACCTCTTGGGCAATGCGGTGAAATTTACCTCAAAAGGTGAAATCATCCTGAAAATATCCTATGTAAGGTCGCTTCCAAACGGGGAAGCCACCATCCGGTTTATGGTAAAAGACACCGGAACAGGGATTAACAAAAAGAACCAGGCCAAAATATTCAGTGCCTTTACCCAAGAAGATTCTTCCACTAGCCGCAAATTTGGTGGAACCGGACTTGGTCTGGCCATTTCCAAAAAATTACTGGAAATGATGGATAGCCAAATCCATTTGGAAAGTGAAATGGGTAAAGGCAGTACATTTTGGTTTGACCTGGATCTTGTCGTGCTCAAGAAGAATGCCGAGGAAGTCCCTTCTACCCTACTATCCAATCGTCAGGTTCTTGTCATCGATGATAACAAGCGCCATCGTCAAGTCATCAGCACGATTATTAGAAGACTCAAGGGTACCTCCAAATTGGCGAAAAATGATGCGCAAGCCCAGTCATTATTGGAAAAAGAAGGTCCTTTTGACCTGATCTTGATCAATCAAAGCCTCTACAGCATTGATGGCATTTCATTGATCAAAAAACTCCAAGAAAACACCCTGATTCCTGAGACGACCAAGGTCATCCTCATGCACAACGCTTTTGTACGGGACGCCACCCTTCCAGAACACGTGGATGCTTTTCTTATCAAACCCTTTAAGAAACCTGATTTTCTGGACATTGCACAGAAGCTATTCAATACTGAGCCCGTGCATGAAGTAAGCTCAACTATATTGCCCCAGCCAAATGACCTTAAAGAACTCGAAGTCATATCCCCTACTTTTTTAATTGCAGAAGACAATATGGTCAATATGATCCTGACCAAAAAGCTGCTTCGTTCCCTCGTGCCAAAATCAACTATTTTGGAGGCCAAAAACGGAAAGCAGGCGGTGGAAGTGTTCCAAAACAATGAAGTGGACATGATCTTTATGGATATCCAAATGCCCGTGCTAAATGGCTATGAAGCCACCCAAAAGATTCGTGAAATCGAAGGTACTGACAGGCATACTCCGATCATTGCCCTGACAGCCGGAATCTTGAACAATGAAAAACAAAAAAGTCAAACGGCAGGCCTCGACGACTTTACCGCAAAACCAATGGACAAAGAAGCCATCACCAAAATACTGCTCCACCACCTCACCCAGAAAGTGGGGAGCTGACAGTGCATTTTATCTCTTTGGCTACATCCAAATATCCCTAATCAAGCAAGAAGACCACCAGCGTGAAATCATCGGGCACTCTAAGGCCCTTAACTTCGCACTGACTGTCATCTGCTTTAATTCCTTACACGAAATGGCATTGATGGCAAAAAAGCTTCCTTAAATCAAGAGGTCACTTTTTCCACCACCAAATTGTGGTTGGTGTAGATGCAGATATCTGCAGCTATCGTCAGGCTCTCCCTTACCATTTCCTCTGCTGTAAGCTGCGTGGCAAACTTTTTGAACGCTCTGGCCGCGGACTGGGCATACATACTCCCAGAGCCTATCGTCGCAATTTCCATATCCGGTTCGATCACATCTCCTGTCCCGGAAATGATCAGCACATCATCAGCGTCTGCGACGATCATCATCGCCTCCAATTTACTCAGCATACGGTCGGTGCGCCATTCTTTGGCCAATTCTACCGCCGCCCTTTTCATATTATTTCCGTAGGCTCCCAGCTTTTCTTCGAATTTTTCCAACAGCGTAAATGCATCCGCTGTGGAACCTGCAAATCCCGTGACTATTTTTCCGCCTTGGAGTTTCCTCACTTTATTGACACTGCTCTTGGCCACGGTATTGCCCAACGTGGCCTGGCCGTCCGCACCAATGACTACTTCACCGTTATGTTTGATCGCCACTACCGTAGTGGATCTTAATTTTTCCATGTCTTGTTCTATTGTATTGCTAAAATATGAATATGCTTTCTGCTTTATAATTCCCAAATGATCCTGCATGTAGCCTTCAACATTGCGGCATCACTTTCCATGACCGGATCATCTGCGTTCACAACAAGGAACAACATCCACACCCAAAAATAATTTGCCATGCGAAACCGTCGTCCTTGCATAAAACTTCATCCGAATGGGACAAAAACCATACTAAAGGAAAAAGTCCTGTCAGGAATACACCGAACAGGACTTTTTGACATATGTTTACAGCACAGTGGTGTGCCGCTGTTACAAACTTAAATCAAGATTCTCACAGGATCTTCCAATAGTCCCTTGAGGGTTTTAAGGAAACCAGAGCCTACTGCCCCGTCGACCACTCGGTGATCACAAGACAAGGTTACTTTCATCACGTTTCCTACCTGCATCTGACCATCTTTTACGATAACCGTTTCCTTGATTCCTCCCACAGCAAGGATACATGCATCTGGCGGATTTACGATTGCCGTAAATTCTTCAATGCCAAACATCCCCAAGTTTGAAATGGTAAAGGTGTTTCCTTCCCAATCTTTAGGCTGCAGTTCTTTGTTTTTGGCTTTTCCACCAAGGGTTTTGGCTTCTTGGGAAATCTGGGATAACGTCTTGCTGTCCGCGAAACGAATCACCGGTACCAAAAGTCCCTCTTCTACGGCCACGGCCATTCCGATATGAACGTGCTCGTTATAACGGATTTTATCTCCCAGCCAGCTGGAATTCACTTTTGGATGCTGCTTCAGTGAGGCGGCCACCGCTTTGATCACCATGTCATTGAAGGAGATCTTCACTGGAGCAATTTCATTCATGCTTTTTCGCGCTTCGATTGCCTTGTCCATGTTGATCTCCATGGTCAGGTAGAAGTGCGGCGCACTGAACTTACTTTCTGCCAATCGCTTGGCAATGGTTTTCCGCATTTGGGAAACTTTTTCTTCCGTGTATGACTCTTGTCCCACGGCTGCTGGCGCCGCTACACCCGATTGGGCAGCAGGCTGTACCGAAGCAGGGTCAAAGCTCTCCACATCACGCTTGATGATCCTTCCGCCTTCACCAGATCCCTTGATCAATGCGATATCCACACCCTTGTCTTCCGCAAGTTTTTTGGCCAATGGAGAAGCTTTGATTCTGCCATTGTCGGAAGAAGCACTGCTTGAAGAAGTGGTCTGCTTTGCAGTTTCCTCTTTCTTCGGTGCTGGTTTGGATGCTTCTTTTGGAGCTTCTTTCTTTTCTTCTTCCTTGGCTGCAGGTTTTTCGTCACTGCCACCATTGGATTTTTGTTCGTGCGCTTTGAGCAGTTTTTCGTAATCGGCACCTTTCTCCCCGATCACCGCGATCACGCCATCGATCGGCACGCTATCTCCTTCCTGAACACCGATATGCAGCAATACGCCGTCATCATAAGATTCCAGCTCCATGGTAGCCTTATCGGTTTCCACTTCTGCCAAGATATCGCCTGATTTCACTTCATCGCCTTCTTTTTTCAACCAAGAGGCAATGGTACCTTCCTGCATGGTATCACTCATTTTAGGCATGGTGATCAGGTTGGCATTGATATCGGATGTGTCAATTTCTTCTGAAGGATCCGCTTCACTGCTGCTTTCTTCTTTTTTATCTTCTGCAGGAGCTTCCGATTTAGCAGCATCGGCATCTCCGCTGCCTCCACCATCTAGATCTTTGAGCAAGTCATCGATGTCTTCTCCTTTTTCACCGATAATAGCGATTACTCCATTTACTGGGACAGCGTCTTTCTCTTCCACTCCAATGTGCAATAACACCCCTTCATCATAAGACTCCAGCTCCATGGTAGCTTTGTCGGTTTCCACTTCTGCCAAGATGTCCCCGGCTTTTACATCGTCTCCTACTTTCTTTAACCAAGCTGCGATCACCCCTTCTTCCATGGTGTCGCTCATTTTGGGCATTCTTATTACTTCGGCCATAAGTTTTCTATATCCTATTCAATTTTACGCAAGTCAAAAATAGTTCTTAAAATATCTTTATTCAAATTTAATAATGGTAATTTCATGACTGCAAATCATGAAAACGTTTCGATTCTTTCTAAAATGCCTTTGATTACCAACACCTCATATACCGGACCTTCTGTCCTGTTTAACGGTCATTTGCAAACCATCTTTCCCGCGCTGTTCCGCAAGCACTTATCCTTACCCTTTGATAGAGAAAGAATTACCACCCCGGACGGGGACTTCCTCGACCTGGATTGGTTGCGCCAAGATAGTAAAAAACTTGTCATTATCTGTCATGGTCTGGAGGGGGATAGCAGAAGACCCTATATGCGCGGTATGGCCAAACATTTTTTTCAAAATAAATATGATGTGTTGACCTGGAATTTCAGGGGATGCAGCGGCGAACTCAATATCAGACCTTTCTTTTACCATTCCGGAGCTACTTATGACCTGGAGACAGTGGTCAATCATGCAGCGGAAAAATATGCTCAGGTTTACCTGATTGGTTTTAGTCTCGGCGGAAACCTCACCTTAAAGTACCTCGGAGAGCCCCTTCCCAAAAGCTCCAAAATAAAAAAGGCCGTCGCCATCTCCGTGCCCCTTCACCTCAAAAGCAGTTGTACCAAAATCAGCAGCAAGGAAAACCTGATCTACTCCAACCGTTTTTTAAAAACCCTCAAAGTAAAAGTCCAACAGAAAGCCCTCATGTTTCCAGACGACCTGTCTACTGATGGGCTTCAAAAAGTAAAGACCCTTAAGGAATTTGACGATAAATTTACCGGCCCCATGCACGGCTATAGGGATGCCGATCATTATTATGACCAGTGCTCTTCACTGTATTATCTCGATGGCATCACCATCCCTACCTTGATTCTGAATGCCAAAAATGACCCTTTCTTGAGCGAAGAATGCTTTCCCGTGGAGAAAGCCCATTCTCTGGAAAAGGTCTTTATGGAATTCCCTGAAATCGGTGGACACGTGGGGTTTACACCACGAAAACGTAAAGAAATCTACTGGTCAGAAAACCGGGCATTTGAATTTATCGATTCCGATGCTTAATTTACACCAAACTCCCACTGACCACCATGTGTGAACGATATTCTTTAGCCACCACCAAACAAGATTTGGAAAGCCGCTTTGAAGCGGAAATGTTGGACAATTTCCAACCCCGGTACAATATTGCCCCTACCCAGCTTTTGCCCATCATCACTTCTGAAAGTCCGCGGGGGTTTTCCCATTTTTATTGGGGAGTGACGCCGGAATTTTCCAAAAACAAGCCGGTTTCCCAAAAGTACATCAATGCCAAAGCTGAAACCGTTCACCTGAAGGCCTCCAGCAAATCCGCTTTCCAAAGGAGAAGGTGCATCATCCCTGCCGATGGCTATTATATGTGGAAAAAAGTAGGCAAGAAAACCAAAATTCCTTACCGCATTACCTTTCACGACAAGAGGCTGTTCAGCTTTGCGGGGATTTGGGAGGAATTTGAGAGTGAATCCGGCAAGGTGAACCACACGTTTTCCCTGCTGACCACAGAAGCTGACGCCCTCCATCAGGATTTTGGGGATCGGATGCCGGTAATATTAGAGCGGGATCAAGAAAAAATATGGCTGGACAAATTCAAAGGCACCGACCAGCTGCTGGCCGTTCTCCATGGCCCGGACGCGGGAAGCATGACCGCCTACACCGTCTCGCAAATGGTCAATCAGATCAATGTGGACGCTGAATTCCTCCTCAAAAAGACCGGCCCAATGGACCAGTTCGGAAACTATACCCTCTTTGGGTAAAGAATATAAGCGTTCGATGAGTTAACGTTCAGCATGTAGCACACCCGACGCCTCGCCCCGGAGGGGCAATACATTCATAGCCATTCGACCTCCCCTTTCTTTCCCAAAGGAAGCGCTTCCCTCCGTTTCATTTTTTTTTGCAAAAGCATTTTTTATAGCCATTCCCATCTCGAATATTCCATTTCCCCATGAAAATTCACAAAGATGGTGCATATTTGTACCCTAGGTCATGCATTTCAAATGGCCATTTTAAGCTGCTAAAGGCTGAAATTAACCAAACTGATCATGAAAAAATCCAAAATAATCGGTGTGGGCCACTACGTCCCCGAAAACATCGTCACCAATGACGACCTCACCAAGATGATGGACACCAATGACCAATGGATCACGGAACGAACCGGCATCAAAGAGCGCAGATGGTTTACCCCGGGAGTGGATACAGTAGCCAACATGTCCACCAAGGCCACCAAAATGGCTGCCGATCGTGCCGGGATTGCTCTTGACGACATTGACTTCATTATTTTTGCGACCAGCACCCCTGATTATTTTGCCCCTGGCAATGGGGTTTTGCTGCAGCGGGAACTTGGCCTACAGGGCATTGGTGCCTTGGATATCAGAAATGCATGTTCCGGTTTTATTTACGGACTGTCTGTCGCCGATCAATTTATCAAAACGGGCATGTACAAGACCATCCTTTTGGTCGGTGCAGAAATCCAGTCCTCTGCCTTGGATAAAAGCACCGCAGGAAGGTCCAATGCGGTGATCTTTGCGGACGGCGCAGGTGCTGCCATCATCCAGGCGACCGATGGGGAACAGCAAGGCATTCTCTCCAGCCATTTGCATGCTGATGGCGATTATGCCGAAGAATTGTACCTCAAGGATCCGGGCAGCAGCCGAGAAGTGCGGCTTTCGCCAGAAATGGTAGATGATGACAGTTTCAGAATGCAGATGAACGGCAATGTGGTATTTAAACATGCCGTAGTTCGCTTTCATGAAGTCATTCAGGAGGCCCTTACTGCCAATAACAAAACGGTCGGTGACTTGGACCTCCTCGTCCCCCACCAAGCCAACCTGCGGATCAGCCAATTTATTCAGCAAAAATTTGGCCTCTCTGACGAAAAAGTATTCAACAATATCCAGCGATACGGCAACACCACGGCCGCTACCATCCCGCTTGCGCTCAGCGAAGCGTGGGAACAGGGAAGGTTAAAAGAAGGCGATTTGGTGTGTTTGGCAGCCTTTGGAAGTGGCTTTGCCTGGGGGTCGGTATTGCTTTACTGGTAAGCCTGCCAATATGGAGGAAGGAAAGATCAACTTACATATTTTGGAAGATGAAAATTTGTTTTTGGGCATCCATCGCCTCAAGACACAATTCGTCTCGCTGTTTTCGGGCATTGCCAATCAAATCAGCGACCAAGAACTGGCCATCTTTCATCCCGCAGCACAGGGCAGCAAAATCACCAAAGGCAACGAACTACAACATTGCCCTTACCAAGTATTGGATTTGGTGAGAAACTTTGATAAGAAAGAGGGCTTTAACATTCGCTTTCTCAATTGGTGGGGAAATGGCCTTTATGTCCTGGTATTTTTTGGGAGTGAGCGACCGCCCAAAAAGGAGGTTTTCAATGGCTACCAACAGCATGGTTTCGAAACTTGCATTACTGGCTCTCCATGGGATTACACGGGCATTATCAAGCATGGCCGGCGCACGTTATCCATCGCGCATGAGGAACTTCCCCATCATGTCAAGCGCTATCGCCACCTGCAAATGGTCAAACATATTCCTTTCCCTGCCGACCTGGAAAAACTCCGCGAACACATCACTGCAGAATGGCTTTCTTTGAAGAAGATTCACGATATCTAATCGTTTTTTTTAAAGAATTAATTCTAATTTAGAAACAAGAAAAGAACAGAAAACGTAAACCCCTCATACAAAAACCTATCAGAAACGCTCTATAACGCTAATGAAGTATCTTTTTATAATATGTTGTCTTTTGGCGAGTACCACCTTCAGTTATTCGCAGAAAAAAGCTGTACAAATATACAATGCCGACTCCTCAGTAGTGGCCTCAGGCGTAGTGGTAGACGGCAAAATGGAAGGATTATGGCAGCTTAACTCGCCCAAAGATGAAAGGCTTTTGGAAGAAGGTTATCTCAAGGCCGGTAAAAAGGACGGCACTTGGACGACCTATTACGCCAATGGCACGAAACACATCGTGGCGGAATACCGCAACGGCAACCTCACCGGGCCATTTAAAGAATATGACAAAGAAGGCTACCTGCTGGTAGATGCCACCTATAAGGATAGTGTCGCTGTGGGCGAATACAAAGAGTATTACGGTGCCAGCGTGGCCGTTTACGGGTACAACCCCTCCAGGAGACGAAAGCGAGAAGGACAGTTCAAAGCCGGTATGCTGGACGGTGAATGGCTCTCCTATTATGAAAGTGGTCAGCTGGCCATTAAGAGCACTTACAAGGAAGGAGAATTACACGGGCCATACTTGGAATACAGCCGTGAAGGCCAACTCGTCATCGAAGTCAATTATGTAGAAGGAGAACCTGATGGCAATTTCACCCGCTATTCGATCGATAATGTGGTCGAGCAAACGGGAGAATACACCAACGGGAAAAAGACCGGCACCTGGACCACTTATTTTCCTGGCTCTAAGACCGTCGCTTCCGAAGAGCAGTATGACGAAAATGGCCATAAAACGGGCACTTGGAAGTATTATTATGAAAACCGAAGGCTCGCCAGAGTAGAACGCTATGAAAACGATATTCCAGTAGGCACTTGGGAAGAGTATTTTCCCAATAAAAACCTGGCCAAGCGCAAAGTCTATGAGCTGGGAATGCCGGTCGGAGAATACCAAGAAAACCATGAAGATGGCGAACCTTCCGTCCGCGGCCAGTATTCCGGTGGGGTAAAAACAGGCCTATGGAAAAGTTATTACACTGATGGGCAGCTCTATTCCATTGGAGAATATAAAAATGGTGTAAAATCAGGGCTTTGGAAATATTTTAATAAAATAGGCATCCTCATCGCTGAAGGAGAATATGAACTTGGCTCCGAACACGGCCAATGGTTCTATTACTACGATGGTGGCCAGTTAAAATCTGTCGGCAGTTATTTTTACGGCTTTGAGGAAGGCACTTGGGGCCTTTTCTATGACAATAAAAACCTTACGCAGGAAGAGTACTGGAGCAATGGCAGGCTGATGAATGTGAGCGAATACCACACCTATAACGGTAAAAGCACCTTGGACAAGGGGACCCTTAAAGACGGTGAAGGCACCCGTTTCACGTATTATGTCAACGGCACCAAAGAATCAGAAGGCACTTACTCCTTTGGCAAGCAAACGGGAAAGTGGACGTACTATCATGACAATGGAAAAATCGCGTCTTCTGGAAACATGGAGGACGGTAAGAAAGAAGGCCGGTGGAACTATTACACACGTTCTGGCAAATTGGCTGAAATCATTACCTTTAAGGATGATGAGATCGTCCCGGACAAACTGCCCGAACCCGATCTACCCTTCCAAACATTTGATTAGCAATACCACCTTCAGGCATCAATGCTTCAAGTGAACAAAACCCTGTTTCTACATATGTTGGAGCAGGGTTTTGTGCTTTTAGAATAGGACATTGAGCAAGGCAAGTGCAGATCAAGCCATATTTCTGAGGGTAAGGTTTATCTTCATGGGGAATCCCCCTGCTCTGGAAACTTCAATGAACACACGGAATTTGGTATGTAGCACACCCGATGCCTCGCCCCAGAGGGGCTACACATCCATAGCCATTTTTATTTTCAAAATTTTCATTTTTCATTCCACACTTCGTTTATTAGAGGACTTTTGTTCTTCCTTTTTCACCATTAATTGAGTACATTTCTTAACAATCTCTCCGATAACAGCACCTACCAATCAATATTTTAACATAAACACATAAATCTTTTTTAATTTTTTTATAAAAGTATTTTTTATATTGAGGCATATTTTGTTTATTTGAATACCCTAATAAATAAAACATACATGAATTTAATCGATCCAAAAAAGAGCCTAGACGAAAAAGAGGGAGTAGTAGAAATCAAAAACTACCTCAACAAAATCAAAATCATTAAGAATCTCTATATGAATGGTAGCAATACCGCAAGTGAGATTTGTAATGAGGTAGGCATCAGTTTGCCTACTGTAAACTCCTTACTGACTGATCTGATCAAAGCCGGAAAGCTCGTCAAACAAGGCCGAGCAGAATCACAAGGTGGCCGAAAGCCCGACCTTTACAGATTGGCACAAGATTCTTTCTATGTCTTGGCGCTTGATATAAGCAAGTTTGTGGTTCGTGCGGCCATATATGACAGTTCAAACCAAGCCGTCACTGAAACGGGTACCTTTAAAATCACCTTGAACAACGAAAAATCCACGTTCGATAAAATAGGTGATTTCATGGAGACCTACATGCAGGAATCAGGGATTCCGAACGAAAAAATCATTGCGATCGGCATGTCCATGCCGGGATTGGTGGACTCCGTAAATGGCGTAAACCATACTTACCTGAAGTTTGGCAAGAAAAGCTTGGTCGAAAATTTTGAAGCACGTTTTGACAGAAAAGTTTTCATAGAAAACGATGCCCGCGCGATGACCTTGGCCGAATTCAAGTTTAGCCAAGATCAAAAATACAACAACGTCCTCGGCATCTTTGTAGGTTGGGGAATCGGCTTGGGCATCATCATTGACGGCAAGCTCTACCGGGGCGGAGCTGGGTTTGCGGGCGAGTTCAGCCACTCCCCCATTTTCGAATCCCGGGAGATTTCCTGTACCTGTGGCAAAAAGGGCTGTCTCGAAGCAGTGGCTTCTGGCACCGCCATGGTAAGAATGGCCGAAGAAGCCATCGAAAAAGACAGCGACTCTATCCTGAGCCGTATGGCCAGGGAGCGTGGGGAAGGCATTGATCCTTCCCTGATCGTGGATGCCGCACTGGCGGGAGACCAACGGGCCATCACCATCCTTTCGGATGTGGGACTGGATTTGGGCAGGGGAATTTCCATTCTGATCCAATTGCTCAACCCAGACTTGATCATCGTGGGGGGCAGCGTGGCAGAAGCGCAGCAATACCTGATCACACCGATCCAGCAGGCCCTGAACATTTTCAGCATGGCCAAGTCCCGTGAAAAGTCCGAACTGACCCTGTACAAACTGGGCAAGGAAGTGGGACTATTGGGCGGAGTTGCCGTAGTGATCGAGAATATATTTGAAGATATTATCAACTGATCCGGGTAGCAGCGAATACTGCATGCCTAGAGATCATTTTGAACATAGCATTAACATAAAAAACAATTTTAATATGCTAAGCAACTATCCTTTATCGGAAGTAGAAGAATGTTTCTTAAAAGAGTCAGGGGTGAAAGAGATCACCACCAAGATCCCTTACCTGACTGTAGACAATTTCCCAAAGCTTGGGTTATTGACGGCATGTAGGTTCCTGGAGTGGGCTGCCCACAACCCTAACGGGGTGATCAGCTTACCAACCGGTAAAACTCCTGAGTTTTTCATCAAATGGACCCAATTTCTGCTTGAGAATTGGGATAGCAAAAAAGGCAAGCAAATCCGTGAAGACTACGGAATGAGCGATCTCAAAAAGCCGGTGCTTAAAGACCTGCATTTTGTACAGATCGACGAATTTTACCCTATCTCTTCCTCCCAGCACAACAGTTTTTACCATTATGTAAACAAGTTTTACATTG
The DNA here is from genome assembly GCF_000325705.1 of Echinicola vietnamensis DSM 17526. Lineage (NCBI taxonomy): Bacteria > Pseudomonadati > Bacteroidota > Cytophagia > Cytophagales > Cyclobacteriaceae > Echinicola > Echinicola vietnamensis. The sequence continues at coordinate 4,652,899 of NC_019904.1, forward strand.
ATGGCTTTGGACTTGATCCTAAAAAAGCGTTGCTGATCAATTCCGATGATATTCCATTGGCAGAAGGAAAACACTTTTCCGAAATTTTCCCGGATCTTAAAGTAGACCTTTCCCTGAGGTTTAGGGAAGCTGCCAACAAGCAAGAAAAACTGCAGCAGGAATCCATCTTTCTGATCGACAAATGGTGCGGAGAGTATGAACAAAAAATCAGGGAAAAAGGAGGCATCGGCTTCTTCTTGGGCGGCATCGGTCCTGATGGCCACATTGCCTTCAACACCCGAGGATCCGACATCTTCTCCACGACCAGGCTGACAGAAACCAACTTTGAAACACAAGCGGTAGCAGCTGGTGACCTGGGCGGGATAGAAGTCTCGGCAAACCGCCTGGTCATTACCATTGGGTTGGACACCATCGTCTACAATCCAGAAGCCGTGGGCATCATCATCGCTGCTGGCGAGGCCAAGGCACAAATCGTCAAAGATTCACTGGAGACAGACCTGACCAACATCCACCCGGCTACGGTACTCCAAAAACTGAAAAATGGTCGCTTTTACCTGACCAAAGGGGGCGCTTCCAAGCTCACCGATAGCATCAACACCTACTACAAAACAGGCGAATGGACACAGGCCAAAACCGAAAAGTCCATCCTTGAGCTGTGTAAAAAGCTGGGCAAATATGCCAGTAGGCTTAAACTAGAGGACCTGAAAAACGATCCTTATACTTCCCTTATTCCTGATCTTTCAGAAAACACGGTGGCATCGGTGATCCAAAGCACCATCGATAAGCTGAATCGAGGAATCGAAAAAGAGGAAAATGAAGTACTGCTGCACACAGGACCACACCATGATGACATTTCTTTGGGGATCCTGCCGCACATCACCAACCAGCTGAGCGAAAAAACCAATGAAGCGCATTTCTCCGTATTGACTTCAGGGTTTACGGCGGTGACGAACACCTTTGTGATCGACACCTTGCTGCATACCAAGAAATTGCTGGATGAAGACCAAATCCAGATGGTCAACTATGAGGATTTCTTCCAGACCGGTTATAAGCTGAAAATGGACAAAGATGTGTACCATTACCTCACCAATGTGGCTTCAGAAGATCCTGAGCAACAAAAAAGAGGGCTTTGTCACCGTGTGGTAAGGGCAGTAGTGGAAGTATTTGGCGTGAAAAACAACCAAAAGCTTCGTGAGACCATTAACGATGTGATCAGCATTCTCAAAAACTCTTACGATGGAGAGAAAAACCCACCAAAAATCCAGAAGCTGAAAGGCATGATCCGGGAGTTCGAAGAGGAATTGGTATGGGCACACTTTGGGGTAAAAGTAAGAAATGTACACCACCTGAGACTAGGCTTCTATACCGGTGATATCTTCACCGAGCAACCGGACAAAAAGCGGGATGTGGAACCTATCGTGGAGATGTTCCGCGAAATCAATCCTACCAAAATCAGCTTGACCTTGGATCCGGAAGGCAGTGGTCCTGACACCCACTACAAAGTGCTTCAAGCAACTGCCGAAGCCGTAAGACAGTGGAGCAAAGAAAAAGACCTCAGCGACCTGCGCATCATCGGGTACAGAAACGTATGGTTTAAGTTTGAAGCAGCGGAGTCCAATGTCATCGTACCGGTTTCGTTAGGTGACCTCTCCGTGATGGAAGACTCTTTTGCCAACTGCTACCTCAGCCAGGTAAATGCCTCGTTCCCTAGCTATGCCCACAACGGTAAATTCAGCACCATCGCCAAACGCACTTGGGTAAACCAGCTGAACGACGTGCAGTTATTGCTAGGAAAAGACTATTTCTACCAGCACGATATGGCTAAGGTAAGGGCTAGCCATGGCTTGATTTTCTTCAAGGACATGAATGTCGAAGAATTCATCGCCCACGCCAGAGAATTGGAAAAATCAATCGAAGGGATGATCTAATCTCAGGCTTTAAACCTTACGCCTGATAATTATTGAGGTATCCGAGGGCGTACGTGCCTTCGGATATCTTTGGTTTTTAAACGTAGATACATGAAAAAAAATCGGCTGATTCTGGGACTTGATATTGGAGGGACTTCTATAAATGCCGGTATTATGAAAGATGGGGAACTGATAGAGAAGCGGGAAATTCCCACCCCTTCACAGGAGCCCCAAGAAGTCATATTATCGACTATCGCTGACTTTATCGCTTCCTACTTTTCACATGAGATAGATGGAATAGGTATAGGCATTCCCGGCTTGGTGGATGCTGAGAAAGGCATCGTGTATAACCTTGAAAACATCCCTGCTTTCAATAAAGTAGCCCTCAAAGATTACTTGGAAAGAACACTGGAAAAGCCAGTGTATATTAACAATGATGCCAACTGTTTTGCCTTAGGGGAATACAAATTTGGTGGAGCCAATAAGCACCGTCACATGGTAGGCATCACCTTGGGAACAGGCATTGGCACCGGTGTCATCACCAATGGAGAGCTTTATCCGGGATTTCTCTGCGGAGCGGGCGAATGGGGCGGCGTACCTTATCTGGACAGTAATTTTGAGAATTACTGCAGCAGTAAGTTTTTCCGTAAACTGCACCATACCACCGCCAAGAAATTGGCTGCCAAAGCCGCTGAAGGAGACCAGGAAGCCTTAAAGCTGTTTTATGAATACGGGACCCACATCGGAAACCTGATCAAATACATCTTGTTCACCTATGCCCCAGAGGCCATTGTTATCGGAGGCTCGATCAGAAAGGCATTTCCCTATTTCTCCAAAGGACTTAAGGAAACGGTGGAGACCTTCCCCTATTCCTCCATCAGCGATAACCTGACCATTTACACCTCATCATTTGATGATTCGGCCATCATGGGAGCCGCTGCTTTGGTTACTGAAGCGGAGTCTCACGTAGCCAATCTAGCCAAATAAAAAAGCTGTCTCATCATTCCCCGGAATAACCTGAAAACATGGGCTGTTTCTTACGTGGATATATGAATGGGACAGCTTTTGTTCATTTTTCTGTTTCCCACTTCCATCATTAATAGGGTCACAAGTTTTTTTTGGCCACAAAGGCACTAAGGCACAAAGTTTTTTCGGGGTTGGTGCATCGCTAATCCGCATTTATAATGCGGATTCCTGAGCATGGCATTTGTAATGCCAATACATCACTGTTTATTTATTGCCACGAAGGCACTAAGGCACAAAGTTTTTTGGGGTTGGTGTGTCGATAATCCGCATTTGTAATGCGGATTCCTGAGCATGGCATTTGTAATGCCAATACATCGCTGTTTATTTATTGCCACGAAGGCACTAAGGCACAAAGGATTTTGGGGGGTGGTGTGTCGCTAATCCGCATTTGTAATGCGGATTCCTGAGCATGGCATTTGTAATGCCAATACATCACTGTTTATTTATTGCCACGAAGGCACTAAGGCACAAAGTTTTTTGGGGTTGGTGCATCGCTAAACCGCATTTGTAATGCGGATTCCTGAGCATGGCATTTGTAATGCCAATACATCACTATTTTTCATCGCCACGAAGGCACTAAAGCACAAAGGATTTTTGGGGGTGGTGTGTCACTAATCTGCAGTTGTAATGCGGATTCCTGAGCATGGCATTTGTAATGCCAATACCCATCTCATGTGGAAATGTTCTTCCTTATTCACCATAAATAGGTTTTAGCGGGAATTTTCGGGGAGTAGGATCGTTTTTGCGGCTAAAACGGGATATTCCAACGGGCTATTTGACCATGGGTTTTACCCATGGCTATGGTTATGACGCCCTTTCAGGGCTATCCCGTGTCCTGTAATCCGCATTTGTAATGCCAATACACCACTGTTTATTTATTGCCACGAAGACACTGAGGCGCAAAGGATTTTGGGGGGTGGTGTGTCGCTAATCTGCAGTTGTAATGTGGATTGCGGAGCACGGCATTTGTAATGCCAATACCCATCTCATGTGGAAATGTTCTTCCTTATTCACCATAAATGGGTTTTAGCGGGAATTTTTGGGGAGTAGGATCGTTTTTGCGGCTAAAACGGGAAATTCCAACGGGCTATTTAACCAGGGGTTTTACCCATGGCTATGATTATGACGCCCTTTCAGGGCTGTCCCCGTGTCCTGTAATCCGCAGTTGTAATGCCAATACATCACTGTTTATTTATTGCCACGAAGGCACTAAGGCGCAAAGTTTTTTGGAGTTAGTGCGTCGCTAATCCGCATTTGTAATGCGGATTGCCGAGCATGGCATTTGTAATGCCACCTTACCGAATCATCCTCTCCGCATTTCCCTGTAACCTTATGGAAGGAACAAACTGTTTCCCATAAACCATTGAAATAACAAATTATCCTTTTATATTATACATGCTTAATTCCCGTACATATTCAACCACTTATCAAAAAAAATGTTTGGAAAACACGTTACCCTAACCATCCTCATACTGCTGATGGCCTTGGCCCAAACAAGTCATGCACAAAAGGCTGTTCCTGCGATCACGTTCGAAGAGGTCAAACCAAAATCCAGCGGGGTAACCTTTAAAAACCAGATCACAGAGGACGAACACCATAACATCCTGACCTACGAATATTTCTACAATGGTGGCGGGGTGGCGGTAGGCGATCTTGACAATGACGGCCTGGATGAAATTTTCCTGACCGGAAACATGGTGGACAATGCCCTGTACCATAATTTAGGCAATTTTCACTTCAAGGATATCAGCAAAAAAGCTGGTGTCAGGGGAAAAGACAGTTGGACGACAGGCGTGACCATGGCTGATGTAAACGCGGATGGCTTTCTGGACATTTACGTCTGCTATTCCGGTGACGGCGATGCCCTCAGCCGTACCAATGAACTGTACATCAATAATGGTGACCTTACCTTTACCGAAAGCGCTGCCGCCTATGGGCTGGACGCTACTTCAAACAGTACGCAGGCACTCTTCTTTGACTTTGACAAGGATGGTGACCTGGACATGTTTTTGCTCAACCATAACATCGAAGTCATTCACGAACTGGAATTCACCGCGGCAAAGACAGACCGACACCCTACGGCCGGAGACCGCCTTTACCGAAACGACAACGGGACGTTTACGGACATTAGTGAAGCTGCCGGCATCATCGGAAATTCCCTTGGCTTCGGGCTGGGGATCATTGCTTCGGATATCAACGACGACGGCTGGCCGGACCTCTACATTTCCAATGATTACGTGGAGCACGATTACCTCTACCTCAACAACCAAGACGGCACCTTCTCCGAAAAGCTGACCGAAAAGCTGCAGCACATCAGCCATTTCAGCATGGGCCTGGACATCGCGGACATCAACAACGACGGCATGAAGGACATCTTTACCTTGGACATGCTGCCGGAAGACAATAAACGCCAAAAATTGCTCTATGGACCAGAAAATTATGAGCATTATGGGCTGATGGTAGCCGAGGGCTTTCACCATCAAAATATGCGCAACATGCTCCAAGTGAACAATGGCAACAGCACCTTCAGTGAAGTGGGCCAACTTGCGGGCGTCTCCAATACGGACTGGAGCTGGTCTTCCCTGTTCTTCGATGCCAATAACGACGGCTACAAGGACCTCTATGTGACCAATGGCTACTACCGGGACTATACCAACCGTGATTTTCTGAAATACAAGGGAGACTATTATTTCCAAAAGGCCATCGACCGTGAAAAAGCCGATACGCTGGAGCTGGTCACGTCCATGACCTCCACTCCTATTCCCAACTATGCCTTTCAAAACAACGGCGACCTTACCTTCAAAGATGTCTCCGACCAATGGAACCTGTCGAAACGGGGATTCTCCAATGGGGCAGCCTATGCCGATTTGGACAATGACGGCATGCTGGACCTGGTCGTCAACAACCTGAATGAAGTGGCTTCCGTGTATCAAAATACGCCCAGCTCTAGCGGCACCGCTAATTTCTTAAAAGTCAAGCTCAAGGGGGAAGGGAAAAACACCTTTGGCATCGGCAGTCAAGTAACGGTATATGCCGGCCACCGCCCCTTGCTCTTGGAACAAATGCCCACCAGAGGCTTCCAATCTTCCATCAGCTACACCTTGCAGGTGGGATTGGGGAGGCATGAAACAGTGGATTCCCTGCGCATCGTATGGCCTTCTGGCAAAACACAACTGCTAAAAGGAGTCCAGCCAAACCAAACCCTTGTCCTCGACGAATCACAGGCTTCGCCAATGGAGCAACTCGACCAGTCAAGCACGGCCGCTCCTTACTATGCATTGGCCCCATCACCTGTCCAGTATCGGCATCAGGAAAAAGGCTATAACGATTTCAAGCGCCAACCGCTTTTAACGGAAATGCCCAGTTACCTCGGCCCTAAAATCGCTTCCACCGTCCTCTCGGATAGCAGCATGCTCTTGTACATTGGCGGTACCAAAGGCAATCCCGGCCAACTGTTTCAGGTCGATACGGCCGGCCACATCGTGCCCAGCAAGGGATTTACTTCCAGCGAAGCACACACGGATGCGGATGCACACTTTCTCGACGCCAACATGGACGGTCATCCCGACCTGTATGTGGCCAGCGGGGGCTATCATCAGTACATCGCCCAAGACGAAGCGCTGCAAGACCGGCTTTACCTCAACGATGGCACCGGAAAACTTGTCCTCAACGAGGAAGCGCTGCCCACCATGCTGACCAGCACCGCCGTGGTCCGGACTGCGGACATCAATAGGGACGGCTTTCCGGATTTGTTTGTGGGCGGGCGAATAGTACCGGGAAAATACCCTGAAGTCCCTGAAAGCTACCTGCTGATGAATGATGGTACCGGCAAGTTTACCGTCGCAACCGCCACCCTGGCCCCTGAACTCGCACACATCGGCATGGTGACGGATGCCCTGTGGACAGACCTCAACGGCGATCAATTCAGTGACCTCATCATTGCGGGGGAATGCCTGCCCATTCAGGTGTACATCAACCAAAACGGCCAACAACTGATCGATCAAACGGCCCAATGGCTGCCCGATTCCCCGCATGGCCTTTGGAGCAGCATGGCAAAAGGGGACGTGGACCAGGATGGGGATGAGGATGTGATCTTGGGAAATTATGGCCTGAACTCCCAACTGAAAGCCACCAAAGAACAACCCATGACCTTGTACTATGGGGATTTTGACGATAACGGATCGATCGACCCGCTTATGGAAAGGTACGTGCAAGGAGAAGCATATCCTTTTGCCAGCCGGGATGAGCTGCTCGACCAGCTGTACGGCATGCGCAGCAAATTCACCGATTACGAAACCTATTCCAAGGCGAAGATGGAGGACATTTTGACCAAAGAACAACTGGAACAGGCCGCAAAACTCACCGTCAACGAGCTGAGGACGCTGTACCTGGAAAATATGGGCGACGGGTTCAAGCTGCATTTCCTGCCCATCGAAGCGCAGTTTGCCCCCGTGTACAGCATTGAGGTGATGGACTATGATGAAAATGGAACCCTGGATATCCTCCTCGGGGGAAACCAAACCTATTCCCGACTGAGCATCGGTGTCATGGATGCCAACTACGGCCAGGTCTTCCTGGGGGATGGCCAAGGGAATTTTGAATTTCTTCCTCAAAACAAGTCGGGCCTCGCCATCAAGGGCGATATCAAATCCATCCTGCCCCTGACCCTGCCGGGAGGAAAATTCCTGCTGTTTGGCCTGAACAACCAAGGGATCATCGCCTACAAAAAAGTAACCCCATGATGAAAAAGATACCCTCTTCTATTGGCTATGCCTGGCTACTTACCGTACTGCTTTTGGTTCAGCTGCCCACCGACGGAAATGGACAGACGGAACAACAAAAAGTCAACTTATATGTAGAGAACTTGTTCGAAACCACCAAAATCATGGTGTCGGATGTCACTTCTCCGACCGGAGCAGCGCGCTTTTACGGCTATATCACCATGGGCGCCTATGTGGCCTTGGATAAACCCGTCCGCCTTGCCCAGCCGCTTCAGCAGCAGTTTATCTCACCCATGGCCATCTCCTATCCTCCCGCTCAGGAGATCGACCGTACCTTTGCGGCCATTTACAGCATGCTGAGTGTGGGAAAAGGTATCATGCCTTCCGGCATAAGCCTCCAAGTCGCCCAGCAAAAGCTTATCGACCGCTACCGTAGCCAAAAGTGGATCGTAACCACCTTATAAAGTACATGTTTCATGGCGTGTTTTGACCGCATAGCTTTGTGGAAAAAGCAAAAGTGATGAACCTACAAGAAGAAATGGCCGCCCTTGTCAAAGAGTACAAGAGCAGCGGTCTGACGCAGAAATCCTTCAGTGCGCGAAAGGGGATCGGTTATCCCAAGTTCAATTATTGGTACCGAAAGCTGGCGGGGGAACAGGTCCGGGAACCCACTGGTTTTCTACCGGTCCGTACCCAGGGCAGCAGTGTTCCTGCAGAGGCGGTGGAAGTGGTGTACCCGAACGGGGTAAAGCTGCGGGTGCCGTCCGAGGACCTATCGCTGTTGTCCAACCTGATCAGGCTGTACTGATGTTTTCGCTGGGCTCCCACCACCAATATTTCCTGTACCGCAGCCCGGTTGACATGCGCAAAGGGTTCAACGGGCTTTCCGGGATCGTCACCAATGAACTGGACCGTGACCCGGTCTCCGGGGAAGTGTTCGTCTTTGTCAACCGCCACCGCAACCTGATCAAACTCCTGCACTGGGAGAAGGGCGGTTTCGTGGTCTATTACAAACGATTGGAAAAAGGCACTTTCCTGCTCCCGGAGGACAGGGGTGACGGCGTGCTGGATTGGCCCGAACTGGTGCTGATGGTCGCGGGCATCCAGGTGGAAGGCTACCGGCAGCGTCCCCGGTATATCCCCGGTTGATTTTTTTTACTGACCCGTGTTCAGCTTTTCGGGGCTGTATGCCCTTCTGTTAGTCCTACGGACAGCTTTTTGAAGCCAGAATGGCCGAAATCATCTCCTGAGGTTTTTTTCCACAGGGGCTGTGGAAAAAAAGTCCATGGTTTTATAAGCGGGAGGTTTTATTTTCGGGCATGTCAAAGCCACTCGACCAGTTGACCAAAGCCGAACTGCTTGCCCTGCTGCAAAAGTCAGAGCAACAGGTGGCCGACCGTGAGCGGGTGATAGCCGAGAAGGAACGTATCCTGGCCGAGAAAGAAGCTTATGAGAAGCAGTTGTTGGCGATGATCGAGAAGTTCAAGCGCATGTCCTTTGCCCAGAAGCGGGAGCGCTTTTTAGGGAACAAGGACCAGATGGCCCTGCCCTTTGAACCTGACCAAGAGCAAGAACAGCAACAGCAGGAAGGGTTTTCCCGCAAGGTGGAATACATCCGCAAGAAACGTCCCGCCCATACGGGCAGACAGCCCTTGCCCGACCACCTTCCCGTGGAAGAGATCGAGATCCATCCGGAAGGGGACCTTTCCGGCATGGAGTGTATCGGCAAGGAAGTGACCGAAGAGCTGGACTATATCCCTGCCCAATATATCCGCAGAAGATACATCCGCTATAAGTATGCCCCAAAGGACAGGTACAGCAGTGCCGGGGTAAAGATCGGCCTGTTGCCGGAAAGGGCCATTCCAAAGGGCATCCCGGGTTACGGCCTGCTCACCGACATCCTTACAAGGAAATACCTGGAACATATGCCGCTGTACCGGCAGGCGCAGCGTTTCAAACGGGAAAAGATCCCCATAGCGCCCACCACACTTGAGGGATGGGTGAAACAGGGGCTGGAAAAACTCGAACCCCTGTACGACTGTCTGGTGGACGACACCAAGGCCATGGGCTATCTTATGGTGGACGAGAGTACCATCCGGGTATTGGACAGCGACAACAAGAAGGGCGCCTGCCACACGGGTTACTACTGGGTATACCATAACCCTTTGGAAAACACCGTACTCTTTGATTACCGGCCTACCCGGAGCAAGGAAGGCCCCAGTGCCATACTGGAAAACTTTCAGGGCTACCTGCAGAGTGATGGATATGGCGTGTACGAACATTATGTGGCCAATAAGCAGGTCACCCACCTGGCCTGTTGGGCACATGCAAGGAGAAAGTTTTTTGAGACCTTGGTGGAAAACAAGAAGGCCGCTTCCGAGGCCCTGGGCTTTATCGGCAAGCTTTACGATGTGGAAAGAAAGGCCAAGAAGGAAAACCTCTCTGCCGAAGACCGCAAGAAGCTCCGTTTGGACGAGGCCTTGCCGGTGATCAACAAAATGTCCGAGTGGATCAAGAAGCAGCTGCCCAAGGCCCTGCCCAAAAGTGGGCTGAGAAAAGCCCTGTTCTACTCGGCAAACAGATGGGCCGAACTGTCCAATTACCTGTATGACGGTAAACTGGAGATCGACAACAATCCCGTGGAAAGGGAAATCAGATCAATGGTGGTCGGCAGAAAAAACTACCTGTTTGCCGGCTCCCATAAAGCGGCCCAAAGGGCGGCCATGATCTATTCCTTCTTCGGCATCTGTAAATTACATGACGTCAATCCCCAACAGTGGCTCGAACATGCTCTGAGAAATATCATGACCACCAACCATAAGAACATCCGTGACCTATACCCACAAAACTTTAACCAAACAACACGCGGTTAATAGGGCGGTTACAGTGGATCAGCCCCCAAACGCTCGAAAACAGCCGTGTATACGCCGAAAATATCGCCAAGCAGGTCTTGGCCTACAGCAAAAGTGACGGATATGGCAAGCTCAGCACCCTCCCGCGCTACGCCCCTGCCCAGGAGCCAGGCACTTGGTATCCCACGCCTCCGGCGTACCTTGGGGCCATCGATCCGGAGTGGAAGACCATCCGCCCTTTTTACCTGTCCGACCTGCCCCAATTTAAGCCCCGGCCGCCTGCCCCGTACTCCATGGACAGCACCAGTGACTTTTACCTGCTGACCAAAGAAGTTTATGACACGACCAAGGTCTTGACCAAGGAGCAGCGCTTGATTGCCAATTTCTGGGACTGCAATCCCTTTATGGTGTCTTACAGCGGGCATATGGCCATTGGGCTGAAGAAAATCAGTCCGGGTGGCCACTGGGTAAACATCACCGGCATCGCCTGCAAAAAGGCGGGGATTACCTTTGCCGAAACCGTGGAAGTCCATGCCCTCCTCTCCACGGGGCTGCACGATGCCTTTATCAGCTGCTGGGAAGAAAAATACGACTCCGACAGGATCCGGCCAGAGACGGTCATCAACCGCCACATCGACCCCACATGGCGCCCCATCCTCCAAACGCCCCCTTTCCCGGAATACACCAGTGGACACAGCGTGATCTCCAGGACCAGCGCCACCCTCCTCACCTACTATTTTGGGGATCATTTTGCCTATACGGATACCTCAGAAGAGTATTTTGGCCTGCCACCACGAAAATTCACATCCTTCCTACAGGCTTCTGACGAAGCGGCCATTTCCAGGCTCTACGGAGGCATTCACTTTCGCGACGCCATCGAAGTAGGCGTCAAACAAGGCCACAAAATCGGAAATTATATCATCGGACTGCTGGAAAAGGAGAAGGTGGTGGAGCGGTGATTGGGGTGTTATTAGTTTTTTATTCAATATTATTAATTTCTTTAAGGTGTTGATCAATTTCAAACCAGACATTTTCATTTCCTCCTTCTTTGTAAAAAACAATGTTTTTATTGTTATCAATTATAATGTTTTTGGGATAAGTATTTCCAAATAAAACCCTATCATTTTCAGAAATGAACGTTATATCATATTCAAAATCATTTTTTTCTAAAAAGCTAGATACTTTATCTTTTGAGTCATCGGTTATTGATACAAACCTTACATCGTTATCGGAATATTTGCTGACTAATTTATTCAATCCTGGAATTTCTTTTCTACAAGGTGCACACCAAACAGCCCACCAATTAACAACAATAGTTTGCCCGTTGAAATTATCCAAATCGAATTTCTCTCCGTTAATATCTGTTAGTTCGATTGAAGGAAATATTTTTCCTTTAACCAGAGGTTTGTCGATTGTTAAAACAGTTAGTGAGTCAGTTAAGATTGATTGGTTAACCCAAGAATAAGTGATACTGTTTTTTAGTGTGTCAATTTTTTTTATTCTTAAAGAAACTCGGTTTATTGAATTATTAAACTCGATATCGATATCGTTCTCTTTTATATTTTCTGAATCTGGGTTTAAATCAACTGTGCTAAATTGTTTTATTTGCTTGTTTGAAGCTAGTGCAATCCAATTTCCAGATTGTTCTCCTTGCTTAAGAAATCCAATATAAATATCGATTGAATCATTATTGGATTCCAAAATAGAATGGCTTTGAATTTTAAAGGGCAGGTTTTTTTCAATAGGTTCTAAAATTTCAGGAAAACCTTTTTGAAACTCCACAGTTTTATATGAACTTTTTTGTTCTTTCTGACAACTACCTAAAAATGTCAATATTAACATCAAAAAGAAATTGTTTTTCAGCATCATTAGTGATTTAGATTGTTGTTAACGGTCTCGTATAACCGTCAGTTACGGGTTTAAAGATAGTGTTTTTCAGTTTAGCACAGACGATAGCAATTCCGAGTGGATTCGGACAGCCTGTCCCGAACTTACTTCGGGATAGTCGAATCCGCCGTAATTGCGGTTATACATTGTTATAGTGCATTTTTATTTTTTCAAGTCCGTTATATAACTCCGTTACTTTTGGATAAAGTTTTCGTGTCATATATTCATCGAAACCTCTATCAAAACCATACTTTATTAGAGTTTCTCCAAATTCTTTATTCAGTTCGTCTATTAACTTTCCTTTTCGTTTTGTTATAATCTTTCCATTGTCAGTAATCCGCTTTTCATAGTGGTTTTGAAAAATGTGAGAAGAACTATGCCTTTTGTATTCTATAAATTCAAATTCCGATTCAGAGAAGAGTGATTTTAAATTTTTAAGACCATTTATAAGCTCCAAATAAAATTCTTTCTTTTTGAGATTTTGACTGGTTTTTACGTGTTCAAATACTTTTTTTGAGTATTCAATTCCTACAGTTGTTAGTTCGTAAAAGACTACATAAAGTGAACTTTGATAAATTGAATCATATTCCTTGTTCAGTTCGCTATTCAAGTAGAATAACTTTCTTAACCATTGAACAAATAATTCTTCATTCGCAAGGGTTTGCAAAATGTTGTCAAATTTGAATTTTTCATACTCAATTTTATTCATTGTTCTGATTTTTTTCAAATGCACTAAATCGGTCGAGGCTAAAAACAGTTGGGCATTTTATACCCTAATTTTTTCAGTTTAGCACTGACCTTTGTTTTACTTTTTTTCGTTTATTAACTTGATTATCGGTTATTTATAGTCATTGTTGTGCACAGTTATTTTCTTCCGCTTTTTCAAGGTTGTCAAGAACGATAGTAGTTACTTCTACTGACATTCCAATAAGTTCTTTATTTCTTGTGTACTGAGGTTCGTCCAACTCCATTTTACATCCATGAAAAAGATTATCCCGTACTTGTTTAACTATTGTGAGCAGAGCAACAAATGGACTTTTTGTCCATGCCTCTCCAATTTCATTTTCGTTACTTGTATCATGAAATTTCTCCTCAAACAGATCGCAAAAATATCTTAGATAGAATGTCGCTCTTTGAAGGGAAACTGTTGGTTCAAAGTCCATCCTTGAACTGCCTACTGGTGGATAAGAGGAAAATTTTCGAGCAATAGATTTCGTATCTTTTCTAGCCCAATAAAATTCGCCAAATTCTTTGTCAAATTGATCTATATGATTATTCCCATTGTAGCGATTTTGCCAATATGATTCGAGCCATTCATAGTGTTCATGAAGTGTCCTCCTAATGCTTAGGTTCTCCTTGTCTTGAGCAAGTCTCTCTCTAAATAGTCTGATTTGTAAAGCCTTCATTAGAAATTTGAGTTTATTCCATTAACCTAAACCAATCTTTCACTGTCAACTCTAGTCTTACGACTTCATCTTCGGCCAAAGGACTGCAATGAGCGATTGGGCCCCGAAGCTGATTCAAATTGGTCATTATTTTTTGGAAGGATCTTTTACCCCGCTTAAATAGCTCTTCAAAGGCCTCCCAGTTACCCGTTACAATTTGGCTTAGTTCTCCAAATGTCGTGTAATCAATTTTTTCATCTGACCTGATAGTGAAGCCCGAATCTTCATCTCTTTTTATATTTTTCTCAACGTTTACCTTAATCGGTTCTGCCACTTGATCTACCCACCAATTAACTCCATACCTTTCCTCCATCAATTGGAGGATTAAGGCTCTAATTGATTTTTCTAAGCAATAGAAGACCTCATAATGCTCGGCCATTGATTTTGCCTCCCTTCTAAATTCAGAGTCAAATTGTAGATAGTATTCTTTTTTTTGAACCTCTTGTTTAGGATTTCTTTCAAGATCTATGTCAAAATCCTTCTCAATTTTATCTAACTGGTGTTCAGTTAGCGAGTTAGCCATTGCAAACAATTTAATCTTATCTAAATTACTCATCTAATAGATTTTCTTTGAGTGATTTAAAAATGGCATCATAAATAGCTGGATCATCTGTTTTAGGTAAAACTAAGTTGATGGTGTAATTAAGGCCTAATTTCAATTCGGAAGATTGTGCTTTTTGGATTGGAACGGGCAAATTGGAAGGTGTTTGTTCTTTAGTCTTTTCAGCTGGTTTTTCTTTTTTCGGTACAGTTGCTTCGAAATCTGCAAATTCCTTTGCATTTTTGAATGAATTGTAAATTGCTTTAACTGTGCTATTGTCATGTGGTTTTCCTGTTACTTCTGAAATAAGTTTCTTAAGCTCTTTATCAGCAAGGTCATGTGCATATTCGTTCCGAGTGTATAACTCTATGTAACCGGTTTTAAGTGCTTTAGCCATAGCTGCACCTCTATAATCTGGATTTCTAAAATTTTTATAAATCTGAGTCGGAGTCCCATCTTGATTTAACAAATCACATTTTTTCGCCCATGAAATGAAAGTTTTTTGATTGCCTCCGGTAAACCCAAGTTTAGTCCCAAGAAAGTCGTAATTAAAATTTTCTGGTACGCTTGCCTCAATTATTTTATTAAGAATTTTTGGTAAGGTACCTGGTGAACTCATGTATGGTAAATCTTTACTCATAATTATTCGGTTTTAAATAATGCACAACGGTCCAGCTATGAGCAGTAGCATCCCGCAGGGTGCTGTTGCTTATAGCCTTTGTTAGCTACAGATTTTTATCTCATCATATTTTTTCTCATTCTTCTATCAAGCATTTGGATTCTTTCATGAATTTCACTCATTCGCATTATCAAATCCATAAATTCTTCATCTACTGGCATCTTCTGTCCACTGTACCTATCAACTAACTCTTTTAGACGGTAAATCATGTGCTCTAATTCTTTGTTAAAGTGCCTATATTCATCATAGAACATCATTGCCTGTTTGTCTCCTTTTTCTCTTAAAACTTCATTTAAATAATCAGGGGGCATTAATATTTCGGGTGAACGAAGAATTTTTTGATTAATTCTGGTTAACTCAAGAAGTTCTTCAAGTATTTCCTGTTTTTCCTTTTCAGGTTCTTCTGTGTCAGCCTCTTCTGTTTTGAATTCTTCGGCTACTTTTTTAATTCTTCTTGAAGTGTAGGATACCATGCTTTAAATGCCTTCTCAACCATTTCATCACTTAGCTTAGTGTCTCCGCATGCCTTATTAATGGTTTTAATCAACTTCAATACATCTTCCTGATTATGAACTGTTGATTGGAATTGAAGAATTGGGCCATTTATTTCGGACCTTTTTATGTCAAATAAAAATGGACTAACATAAGACTTCTCCAGTTTCTTAGATAATGCGCCTGCTTCAAATGTCAGCCAAGGAGCATGAAGATTATCCTTAGTCACGCACAGAATTCCAAAGCCTGAATCTTCAAGTTCTTTTGCAATGTCCGTACTCCAACGAGCTCCTTTGTCGATATCCTCTGAGCTGACATATGGTTCAATAGATTGGATTACTGATGGCAACCAGTCTCTAAGTGTTAATGCAACCTTATGGCTTTTAGTGCCTGACCAACTTAAAAATACTTTCATTTTTTGTCTATTTTAATTTGTAGCTAACACCTTTATACCCACTATAAACCGTTAAAAAACGACTATAAACGTTTACATCCGACTATAATCGAATTTTTTCGAAATTTACCGAAAATTTATATGCTGAAAAATACCCTAAATGGGGTATTTATTCGTTTATCGATATTTCCTCAGAAAATGTAACTTGGGGCTGGTCGCGGTTTGCCTCCGCTAAACTTTTTCGGCACGGTAAAAAAGGGTACATGTTTGCGCCTATAAGAATGGTGCATGGGGTAAGGGTGTTGTCGCTCGAGATCAAGACTGCCACGGCTCCAGCCCGCTAATCACATCCCTCGCCTCGCAGTGACGGTCTCTTAATCGCCACAAAGGCACCAAGACACGAAGAATCTTTGGGTGATGGTGCTTTTTATAACCTTGCGGAGACGTTAGATCGAGGGGAAAAGCAAAACCCCTTCAGGTTTTGCTGAAGGGGTTCGTGGGGATTGGCGATTATGTTCCGCCATCCTATATTTTAAGCTGTGCAGTGCTTATTTCCGCTGGAAATCATCTTGTACGCGGACGATGTCTTCTTCATTGGAAGGATTGGAAGGGTCGGTGTGCATCCAGATTTCGGCCACCACGCCCCAATTGTCCATGCCTACCAAACGGTGCCGCTCGCCTTTCGCCAGTTCTACGACTTCTCCTAACACCAACGGCTGCAACTCACCTTCTTCGTCAGTTGGGCTGGTCACGATGCCGCCTTCTCCGCCTACCAATTTCCAGATTTCAGCTCTTCTGTGGTGGTATTGCCAGGACAAACGTTTTTCAGGTCCTACGATCAGAATTTTCGGACTTAGTTTTTGCTTTAACTGCTCTTCCGAAAACTCCACGCTGGCAAAAAACTGCGACCTGAATTTGGCGATCTGGCTTTCCTCGATCACAAAGAAACCGCCCCAAGGTCTTTCTCGGTCCTCAGCGGCTACTTCATATCCGTTAAAATCCAACCAATCTTTGATCTGCTTAAAAATGGCTTCCTTTGAAGCGCTCTTTTCGATTTTCATATTGTTCTACGGTTTAATAGATTCGTTCGCACTTAAAATTAGGAATTGCTAAAGATTAATCCTTGGAAAAAATCTTTTTATTCGGCCTTCCCTTCATAATAAATGTCAATTTGCCACCTTTCATAATATCGGCATGCCGGATAAAGGGTTCGTGCAGCTCTTCACCGTTCAAAAGCACCTTGCTGACATACTGGTTTTTCTCTGATTGGTTTTGTGCTTCTACCGTAAATGTCTTGCCATTTTCCAGGTTAAGGGTGGCTTCTTCTACCAACGGACTGCCCAGGGCATACTCCACTGATCCTGGGGCCACCGGATAAAAACCCAAGGCACTGAACAGGTACCAAGCACTCATCTGGCCAAAGTCATCGTTTCCGCCCAGTCCATCCGCACCGGTTTGGTACATCGCCCTAAGGATCATCCTGATCTTGTCGTGGGATTTCCAAGCTTGGTCGGTCCAGTTGTAAAGGTACACCACATGGTGTGAAGGCTCGTTTCCGTGCACATAGTTGCCGATGATGCCTTCTCGGGAAATATCTTCTGTATTGGCAAAATACCTGTCCGGCAGGTCCATGCTGAACAAGGAGTCCAGATGCTCCACAAAACGATGGTCGCCGCCCATCATGTTGATCATCTCTTGGGGAGCATGGGGCACGTAAAGGCTGTAATTCCAAGCATTCCCCTCGATAAATCCTTGCCCATGGGTATCCAGCGGATCAAAGCCCTGCTTCCAGCTGCCGTCCTTGAGCTTTGGCCGCATAAACCCGGTCTGCTGATCGTAGACATTTTTGTAGTTCTCTGCTCTAGCGGCAAACTCCCGGGAAATGGATGCATTGCCTATTTTGTCCGCCATCTGCGCGATGGCCCAGTCGTCGTAAGCATATTCCAAGGTTTTGGAAACAGAAGCCCCGCTGACATCTTCCGGCACATAGCCCTTTTCCATATAAGCTCCGATGCCGTCAAAATAAGCTGTCTGGGCCGTGGTCACGGCTGCATCCAGCGCATGGGCCAAATCAGCAGTCACCGTTTCTTTCACCACGGCATCTGCAATCACCGAAGCACTATGGTAGCCGATCATGCACCAGTTTTCATTGGCATAATGCGACCATATCGGCAGCATCGGATGGACACTCTGATCGTAATGGGCCAACATGGATTTTACCATGTCCCTGTTCCGGGCAGGCTGCAGGACATTGAACAGCGGATGTAAGGCCCGGTAGGTATCCCAAAGGGAAAAACTGGTATAATTGGTGAAGCCTTCTGCCTGATGGATATTCATGTCCAAGCCACGATATCGCCCGTCCACGTCTCCATAAACCGTCGGCCCCAAAAAGGCATGGTACATGGCCGTGTAGAAATTCACCTTGTCGCTTTCCTGGATGGTTTTTACCTGAACTTTATGCAGTTCCTTGTTCCAGCTGTCCACACCTGCTTGGTGAATGGCATCAAAATCCCATCCCGGTGTTTCGGCTTGCATGTTTTTGATGGCACCGGCCGTACTTACGGGTGAAATGGCCATTTTGGCGATCAGCTGCTCGCCGTCCTCCAAGTCAAAATCAAAATAGGCACGGATCTTCCTACCGGCAATTTCTGGGAAATTTTCGGATTCGTTAAACCGGCCCCAAAAGCCTCGATAGGCTTGCTTTTCATCATATTTGCGGTTGCCGTATTGCTTGATCGGCTTGTCAAAGGAAAGGGCAAAAAACACTTTCCGCGTCCGCGCCCAGCCGGTGGTTTCGCGAAAACCTGTCACCAGCGTGTCATTCTCCTCCCGCATAAAGGTCCAGACATTTTTGTCGTCATAATTGTAAATTCCTGCCATCAGGTCCAAAATCACATGGGCATCCTCTCCCTGGGCAAATGTATAGCGGTGTACGCCTACCCTGGTGGTGGCGGTCAGCTCCACGTCGATGTCATAATCATCCAGCGTTACCTGATAATACGCTGGAGCGGCATGTTCACGATCATGGGAAAACCGGGACCGATAGCCCGAATCAGGGTCGGCTTCGGTGCCGGGATTGAGCTGTAAAGGCCCACTGGTCGGCATCATGAGAAAATCCCCCAAGTCGGAATGTCCCGTGCCACTGAAATGGGTATGGCTAAAACCGACGATGGTGGCATCATCATATTGATAACCGGCACAGTAGCGGTATACCTCCGGATTATAGCGGCCGTTTACCTCGTAGGGAATCGTATCGGTATCCGGACTCAGCTGCACACTGCCAAAGGGAACCGTAGCCCCCGGATAGGTGTGCCCCATTTTAGCGGTACCAATCATGGGATCCACGTATTGGGAAAGGTCTTCTTGGGCTTGGGTGCCCCAAGCTAAAAAGCCCATTAGACTCGTTAATAGTATCTTTTTCATTGGGTTTGCTATTCTTTAGTAATCAAAAACACTACAAAATTTATCATTATGTAAGTAAAAAGGATAAACCATTCCTCTCCGAGCTAGTCGCTTCATTTATCCATCACGGGGATTGCAAATCCCCTCTCACGAATTCCTGATTTCAAACCAGGAACAGTCTGATAAGGGTCCATGAGCGTAGCCGAAGGGCCCCTATCGGGAATCACCCCCTAGAATTTGCAAATGCTGATGGACAGCATAATGGAGTCAGAGACTCCAAGCTAGCCAGTGCTGGGGCAGAGACCCAGCACCACCCGGTAATCTAAAACACTGCAAAATTTATCATAACCTACGTCAGAGGTAGCTAGTAGCTAGTATCAAGTAGCTAGACTTAAGACTCAAGACTCAAGACTCACCCCTCCTCTACCCGATATCCTTTCATACCGTAAAAAACAATATACAGATAACAGGCCAAAGGAACCAAAAACGAAAGCTGCACACTCCCGCTGATGTCCGCCAATAGGCCCTGCAGCAGCGGTACAATGGCGCCGCCAACAATCGCCATGACGAGCAGTGAAGATGCTTGTGCCGTGTATTTGCCAAGGCCCTTAATGGCCAGGGAAAAGATGGTCGGAAACATGATGGAGTTAAACAAGCCCAAGGCTACAATGGACCATAACGCCAACTGTCCCGATGTCAGCAGGCCGATAACCAATAAGCCTATGCCTGTAATGCCAAAGAGCCATAAGGTCCGGTTGGGGATAAATTGTCCGATGATGATCACGACAATATTCAGTCCGATGAACGCCAAGGCATAAAGAGCCATCTCTCCCCCGTACACATAATAGATGGTCACATATGATATCGCTGTAATCGCTCCTATAATGAGAAAACGATTCAAATTGTGCTTAAAATCCGCCAAGGCTACTGCTCCGAAGAACCGCCCTACCATGGCTCCTCCCCAGAAGAGCGCCAGGTAATGGCTGGCCTCTGCTTCATCCAGCCCTGCAATTTCCGGCAGCCGGGCGAAGTTGATCAAATTACTTCCCACGGTGACTTCTCCACCGACATAGGCGAATATAGCTCCGATTCCAAGCATCAAATGTCGATGCTTCAAGGCTCCGCTATCCGAGATGATCACTCCTTGCGAGCCTATTTCCGGTAATTTAAACAGCTTGAAAATTAAGGCAATCAGCAACAGGGTAAGCGCCAAAGCTACATAAGGCATTTTCACCGAATCGGCACTGATGTCCACATCCCCTATGGCCCCGAAAATTAGGTACCCTCCTATCAATGGCGCAATGGTGGTCCCCAGCGAGTTAAACGCCTGGGTCATGTTCAATCGGCTGGAAGCCCCCGAAGGCTTTCCCAAGATGGTCACATAGGGATTGGCAGCAATCTGCAAGATCGTAATCCCTGATGCCAGCACAAACAAGGCAAACAGGAAAAAACCAAAGCTGACCAAACTGGCGGCAGGATAAAAAAACAGGCATCCCACGGCCGAAATCACCAAACCCAGGATGATGCCATTTTTATAACCGATCCTGCCAATAGGATCGCCTTTGGTGATGGATATCAAATAATAGCCAAGTGAAATAAAGAAATAAGCCCCAAAAAAAGCCGTCTGAATCAGCATGGCCTGCCAGTTTTGTAGGGTAAATACTTGCTGTAAATGGGGAATTAGGATGTCATTCATACAGGTGATAAATCCCCACATAAAGAACAACATGGTAACCAAAAACAATGGTCCCAAATATTGCTGACCTGAATCAAATTCTACGTTGTTGTCCTCGGTCTCTTTAGAAATGGTAACTGACGCCATGGGCTTATTAAGTTATTGGGTGAATGGTATAAATGGAATTGGTTTTATGTGGTAAAGACTCTTTATTAAAGCGGGCAGCAGGCAGGGTTTGGATACCGCCTGCTGCCCGCCATGTCCTGTTTCCGTCCTTTCAGCCGAACAAGCGACTGGTGGGATCAAGATTCTTTATTGGCCATTGGAACCGGCACTGCCATTTTCCTTTTGGACTTTCCAGCTGCATGCGGCACCGATCAGCGCTGCCTGCTCACCCAGTTCGGTAATCCTGATAGGTGTGGACAGGCCAGCATGTTCCAGTTCTTCCTTTACCTTGGGCAGAAAGAGCTCTTCCGCTTTGGTGATGTTTCCCCCTAGGACGATGACCTCTGGAGATTCCTTTTGAATGAAATCGATGAGGAATCGGGCCAGGTTTTCCCCAAATTCTTCGAAAATATCCGCAGCGTATGCCTTGTTCTCTTCCTTAAGGGTCAGCTCCCGAACTTCGGTAATAGCTTTCCCCGTTTTCTTTTGATAAGCTTCCACGAACCACCTTGTGGAGACAAACTCTTCCACGATACTTCCTTGGAAGGGACTGCACCATAGCGCGGCATCTTCAGCAAAATGCCCATGGTAACGGGAGCTCCCAAGGCCGGTGCCCAGGGTAAGGCCAATGGCATGGTCAAAAGAACGGGCAGCACCGCTGGCCACCTCGCCCTGTAGAAAACAAGCCGCATCATTTTCGAAATGAATGCTTGTCTCATCACAGCCCAAAGCCTCTGCGAGCATCTTTTTCACCTCCAAACCATATAGGGAGGTGTATTTTCCCTGCTGCTCGATCAGCGAGATTCCATTGGGATAATCAAATGGCCCCGGCATCGCGATGCCAATCTTCAGGTGCTGGACGGAATAACCGGGAATGGCTTCAATGGCTGTTTTCCATTCTTCGATAATGGCCGCAGCACTACCGGAAGAATCCACTTCCCTTCTTACTAAAGAGGCCTCATCCAACACATTGGTATCGATGTCCACCAATCCAGTGGTTATATGAGACCCACCGATGTCTACTCCTACTACTTTATTTTTGTCCATCTATGATCGTTGCTCTTGTCGTGATCGGCCTTTTACTCGTTTGAAAGTGAAAAAGGAACATCATTTTTGCTAGTACCTCGTTTTTTGTTGGGCTTGGCTGACATGTCAAAGTCCAACTGCGCACCTTTCATCAGTTCCTTGTGGCTCAGCCAATTTTTTGAATAGCTTTTGCCATTTACTTTTAACGCATCAATGTACCGGTTTTGAGCACTGTTTTCAGGAGCATTGATCACCACTTCCTCGCCGTTCTGAAGGGAAAGGGTGACCTGCTTAAAGAGCGGTGCTCCAATGACATACTGGTCGGTCCCGGGGCATACAGGATAGAAGCCCATCGCAGAGAATACGTACCAAGCAGAAGTCTGTCCATTGTCTTCATCTCCGCAGTAACCATCAGGGGTAGGCATGTACATGCGGTTCATGGTTTCCCGCACCCAGTGCTGTGCCTTCCACGGTTCCCCGGCGTAATTGTACAGGTAAATCATGTGCTGGATCGGCTGGTTTCCATGGGCATATTGGCCCATATTGGCAATCTGCATCTCCCGAATCTCATGGATCACACCACCATAATAGCTGTCGTCAAACACCGGCGGCAATGAAAAAACCTTATCCAGTTGCGCTACAAAATCCTCGCGGCCTCCCATCAAGTCAATCAATCCCTGCACGTCGTGGAAAACTGACCAGGTATAATGCCAGCTATTTCCTTCCGTGAAAGCATCACCCCACTTGAATGGGTTAAATGGTGCCATAAATTCACCATCTTGGTTTTTGCCTCGCATCAGCTTGGTCTCAGGATCAAAAAGCTTCTTATAGTTCAAGCTTCTTTGTTTGTACAGCTCTACCTCTTCTTTTGGCTTGTCCAACGCCTTGGCCAATTGATAAATGGTAAAGTCGTCATAAGCATATTCCAGTGTCCTTGCAGCGTTTTCATTGATGCCCACATCGTAAGGCACATACCCGAGTTCCTTATAGTATTCAGCTCCAGCACGGCCCACAGCAGTCAGCGGTCCGGCATTATTGGCGCCATGGATGACCGCCTCGTACAAGGTTTCAATATCATAATCGTAATCTCCTTCGTATTTTAAGAACGCATCGGCTACCACAGAAGCAGAATTATTGCCCACCATGACATTCCGTAGCCCAGGGCTGGCCCATTCTGGCAGCCATCCACTTTCTTTGTAGGCATTGGCAAGGCCTTCCTGCATCTGGGCATTTAGCTCCGGATACATCAGGTTTAAGAATGGAAACAAAGAGCGGAAGGTATCCCAAAAACCGGTGTCGGTAAACATATAACCCGGCAAGACCTCGCCGTTATATGGACTGTAATGCACCACGTTGCCATCAGCATCATATTCGAAAAACTTCCTTGGAAATAGCAATGAACGGTAAAGGCAAGAATAAAAGGTCTCCATCTGGTCTTGGGTGCCGCCGGAAACCTTGATACGGCCAAGCTGTTCATCCCATGTTTTCCTGCCCAGCTCCTTTAATGCATCAAAATCATGACCGCCAATTTCTTGTAAGTTGAGGGCTGCCTGCTCATAGCTGATAAAAGAAGAAGCTACTTTAGCATTGACAATTTCCCCTTTGGTGGTTTTAAAACCGATGACAGCCCCAGCATGATTAGCCTCTGCTTCCAGGGCATCCTGAAGGGCATCGTCTTTGAAGGTTTTGGTGAAGGTAAACGCCTTGTCAAACTCCACTACAAAGTAATTGCGGAAATTATCCGGTACGCCACCGCTGTTTCGTGTCGTATAGCCAATAATTTTGCGCTCCTCGGGAAGTACTTTCACATAGGATCCCCTATCAAAAGCATCCAACACCACAAAGGCACTGTCCGTGTCTGGGAAGGTAAACCTGAACCGGGCAGCCCGTTCTGTAGGCGTAATCTCCGTGGTCACATCATGGTCGGCCAGGTAAACGCTGTAATAATAGGGCGTAACCGTTTCGGCCTTATGTGAAAACCAACTTTGACGCTCTTCCTCTTTAAATACCGGCTTACCGGTAATGGGCATAATGGAAAATTGGCCATAATCATTCATCCATGGGGAAGGCTGGTGGGTTTGCTTAAACCCTTTGATTTTGGTGGCATCGTACATGTATGCCCAGCCATCTCCCATCTTTCCGGTCTGGGGTGTCCAAAAATTCATCCCCCATGGCATGGCAATAGCGGGGTACACATTCCCATTTGATAAACTATAATCAGAATCCGTTCCCATGAGGGGCTTGGCATAATCCACAGGATGATCCACCTGCTCCACCAGCTCGGTTTGCCCATAAGCCGTCACGGCCAAGGTCATCATCGCCAAGGTCTTGATCCAAAATTTCTTCATTGTATTATTGATTGGTTATTTAGTTAGTTGTTATTTGATTTCTCGGAATGGATTTTTGTACTTTTTACCTAATCCAACCCATCGTTACAAATATATTAGCTAAACGTTAAAAAGCTAAACCCTTTTAGTTTTTATTTTTGATTAATTTATAGGGTATGGATTTTGATTCTAGCATTAGGTATGAAGTACACTCGACAGCCAGCCCCAAAAGGGCGACACATTCTTAGCTTTTGGTTCCTATTTGGCCACGAATGAACACTGATAAACACAGATAGGGTGCTTATGAAATGGCAAATCTGTGTACATCCCTTTTATCCGTGGCTTACGTGACCTAAAAGTTTACGATGCACATGCCTTTGGCTATGGTGAGGGCTTCTCGGCAAAGCTTGGATTCTTACAGTCCGTAGATAAAATGCCTTCCGTCTAAGGAAGCTGCCCTTGGAAATATTGCTTGATCTCTGGTGTTATGCATGATGTAAACTCGAAAACCAGAGGTTGTCTCATAAGTTCTCGTCATTGCGATTCCGATGGATATCGGAAGAAGCAATCTCGTCATACGTGCAATGAAAGTACATCGAGATCACTTCACTCCGCTCGTGATGACGGATTATTTATTTTTGAAACAACCTCGACACATTCTTAGCTTTTGGTTCCTATTTGGCCACGAATGAACACTGATAAACACAGATAGGATGATTAAACCATTGCAAATCTGTGTACATCCCTTTTATCCGTGGCTTACGTGACCTAAAAGTTTATGATGCACATGCCTTTGGCTATGGTGAGGGCTTCTCGGCAAAGCTTGGATTCTTCCATTTCATATCAGAAATATTCCTTGATCCCTGGTACTATGTATGATGAAAAATCGAAAGCCAGAGGTTGTCTCATAAGTCCTCGTCCTTGCGATTCCGATGGATATCGGAAGAAGCAATCTCGTCATACGTGCAATGAAAGCACATCGAGATCACTTCACTCCGCTCGTGATGACGGATTATTTATTTTTGAAACAACCTCGACACATTCTTAGCTTTTGGTTGCTATTTGGCCACGAATGAACACTGATAAACACAGATAGGATGCTTATGAAATGGCAAATCTGTGTACATCCCTTTTATCCGTGGCTTACGCAACTTCCCGCTAAAACCCATTCTTGCGGATGGAGGAAAACCATCGTTTGAACGGTGTGAAATCTTCTTTCATAAGAACATGTCAGCATTCATCCCCCAGAAATAATGCATAATGACGCCCAACCGTGCATCAATGGCCAATTTCGATAAGTTCATTAGCAATAAAAATAGCCACAGACACACAGATCGTGAATGGTCAGCGGTGCCTTTTGGGCAACTTCCATCATTCATCTGTGAATCCGTGGCTTTACTATAGTTTGTTCAGCTCCTTACCCAGGCTTTTTACTGGTTATAACCAGGGTTTTGCTCAAGGTTCGGGTTAAGGGCGGTTTGCACGTGAGGAATCGGGAACAATTCTCGATTGGGATCATTGGTCGCCTCATGATCCCACCAGCTTCCCTGGGTAAATTCTCCAAAGCGGATCAAATCCGTCCTTCTTTTTCCTTCGAAGATAAATTCCCTTCCACGCTCTGCTAGCAGTTCATCCAAGGTCAGCGTAGCGGTGGTATACTGCTCATTCACCCAGTCGGCCGCTGTAAATGCCCGTTGTTTGCTGGCATTGATCAGGTCCACTGCTTCCTGCGTGGCCGTACCTCCATTCTGACGCATGATGGCTTCGGCTTTGTTAAAGTAAAGCTCTGTCAGCCGGTAGATGATATAGTCATTTTCCCAGTAATTCTCATCCTCTTTGGTACCGGACCGGTATTTGTTAAAGCGCGCCCCACTGTTTTCTTCTCCCTCGGTCATGCTGCCTTCACCAGTGGCACCTTCACTGTTTCTACGGATGGTATTTACATATGTAAGCGGCTGTCCGTCGTACTCTTCAGTCCCGAGTACTGGTTCATTGGTGCCGTATTTATACTGCGTGCCAAAAAGAAACCATTCCTGTTTTCTAAGGTCATTTTCAGCGTATGCGTCAAATGCCGAAGGAATCACCACAAAGGCATTCCAGCCACTGAAGGTCACGTCCCATACTTCGGACATGTTGCTGTAGCCCACATAAAAGCCTCCCCAGTTAAATTCAAAACCTCCTTTTCTACTGAAGGCAAACTGGAAAATATTCTCAGGAGACATATGATTGGTATTGTTAAAAGGCCCTAGGATATCGGGATCCAGCTCCATGGTGCCCGTCAGGCTTCCTCCTTCACCATCGATGACCTTATCACTGTATTCGATACACTTGTCATACATGGCCGTACCGGTCCACTTTTCGGCATTGAGGTAAAGCTCCGAAAGCATGGAATATCCAGCAGCCTTGGATACACGCCCTACCAACTCTTGGGACAGTGGCTGTAGCAATTCCACATTATCAAGCAGCTCCTGCTCCACAAAGGCGAATACTTCTTGTCTTGTCGCTGACGGTGGATTGATGGGTTCGCCCACCGTTGTCACGATCGGTACATTTCCCCACATGTCCATGATTTTCAGATAATGATAAGCCCGCATCACACGGACTTCTGCCAATAGGGATTGCTTTTCTTCTTCCGAAACGCCCGCCGCGGCAAAATCCACGCTTTCCAAATCAGACAAGGCAGAATTCACATAACCCAAACCTGCCCACATCAGCGACCATGCTGATCTTAACCGTGGTTCTTGTGAGGTCCAGGTATGATAATGTAACCTGATATGGTCACCGCCATCATATCCGTGTCTCCCCTTTTGCGGCCAAGCCACTTGATCCGCAGCCATCTCGCCATGATAATAATAACCGCTTTGCCCTGTCGGGGCTAACCAAGCTTGCATGTGGGTGAATGGCCGAAGCACCCCTTGCATGATTTCAACTTTATTGTTGTAAAAATTATCTTTTGATAATTCACTGTATATCGTTTCATCCAAGTCCATACAGGATACTGTTCCCAATATCGCTGCCGGTGCAAGGATTCCTGCTATTTTATTGATGTATTTTTTCATGATTTCCTCGCTTTAAAATCCAACTTTTAGACCCAGTGCAAATGATTTTGTTCTAGGATAGAACCCTCGGTTATCGATTCCGGTGTTCAAGCCAACATCCTGAAGTTCAGGGTCGATCCCAGAATAACCGGTAATGGTCAGAAGGTTTCGACCGGAAGCATACACACGCAGGTTTCTGAGGTATGGGCTGTTAAGGGTGAAATTATAGCCCAAGGTTACGTTGTCAAGCTTTACAAAGCTTCCCTTTTCCAAGTAATAATCGGAATACTGGGGATCATCGTCCAGCTCATCGTGCGTGGTGATAGCACTCTCCAGCAGGTTATTCGGCAACCATCTTTTATTGCCAAAATACAGGTCCTTGGTATTCAAAATATCAAATCCAAACTTGCCTCGGAAAAACAACGTCAGGTCAAAATTCTTATAGGTAAAGGTATTGTTCAATGAAGCCATGTACTTGGGAACACCATTACCGATAATGGTAAGGTCTTCGGTGGTCATGTCAGCTGTGCCTCCGACCGAACCGTCGGCTTTATAAAATTGCCACTTCCCGTCTTCCGTAAACCCTGCAAAGCGCTTACCATAGAAATTACCAATGGCTCCACCCTCTTCCACTCGTATGGCATTACCCAAGTTTCCGGGACTGGGCAGTCCGCCTTCCTCGATCCACGAAATGGTAAAGACGTCATTGGAAAGTGAATTCACCTTGTTCCGCTGGGTATTGGCCGTCAAGTCTGCCCGCCAGCTAAAGTCACTATTCTGAATCAATGTGGAAGTCAGGTAAATCTCTATCCCTCTGTTATTGATACTTCCCACATTGGTCAGTAGCGAGCTCCGCACAAATGGCGGTTGCTGGGCGGTATAATTGTAGAGCAAATCGACCGTCTCTCTATTGTAAAGATCCAAAGATCCCCCTAGCTTATTGTTAAAGAGCAAGAAATCAAATCCCAGGTTCCACTCTCTCTTTTTCTCCCAGCGAAGGTCTGGGTTAGGGTTTCGGGAAGCCCCATAGGTCTGATAGAAAATCCCCTCTTGCGGATAAACCCCTCCGGTAGAGAGCGTAACAATGGAATTATAGTTGCCTATCCCCTGGTTACCGGTAACGCCATAGCCAAGCCTTACTTTCAGGTTATTTACCGCTGTACTGTTAGCAAGGAAACTTTCTTTGGTCAGTTCCCAACCTACGGATACAGCTGGGAAATTCCCCCATTTGTGGTTCTCCCCAAAACGTGAAGAACCCTCTCTCCTGATCGTTGCCTGAAGGAAATACTTCTCGTCAAAGGCGTAACTTGCCCTAGCGAACAAGGCAATCAAGGTATTGTCTTCCTTGAAACTACCCATTCCCGGACGGGGAAGTTGAGTATTGTTAATGGCACTACCTGCGCCGAGATTCCAATCCAGAAATCCATCAGTGGTAAAGCCATTGTTGTTTACATTGAAGGTTTCTGTGGAAAAATACTGATAACTATAGCCTCCTACGACATCCAATGAATGAACGGAGTCGAATATCTTCTTATAGTTCAGCGTTGACTCAAAGGTATTGGACCAGTTAAGGTGGTTGAATTTTGACGCATAGCCCATTCCCTGATATTGGGAGGTCGGCCGGTTGGCAAAATCATTCATGGACTGGTAATACCGATCGTTGTAAGTGTTTCTCACATAAGCACCGAATGCAGATGCGGTTAGCCCTTCTATAATGTCCAAAGACAACCTGGCATCTCCAGAAAAGGTTTGTTGATTTCTTTCACTGATTCTATTGGCATACCGGGAAAGCGGATTATAGTTGTTATAGGCTTCAGTTTCTACAAAGGACCCATCCTCATTGAAAATAGGCGCCGTTGGGTTTCGCTGAATGGCTTGCTCAAAATCTCCAGAGCTACCGCCCAGCATGTTTGCCTTGTTGAAGTTAGTGGCAATATTTGCCGCCAAGGTCAACCGATCATTTAGTCCTGTTTGATTAAAATTGATCCTTCCACCAAATTGCCTACGACTGTTTTCCCTAGCGATTCCTTCTGCATCATTAAAATAGAAGGACGCACGGTAAGATGAGTTTTCGCCACCACCGGAAGCTGCAAAGTTATGGTATTGGCTCAGGTTCTGCTTATTCAGCAATCGTTCATAGAGATCAGTAGAGCTACCCAAATCATTGACTTCGTCCATCAATCCTTGATCAATTAGTTCTCTGAACTGATCTGCAGTAAGGAAATCTGGTTTCCTATCCACATATTCCCGTTGGAAATAGGTCGAATAATCGAACCGGGATTGCCCTGCCTTCCCTTTTTTGGTGGTAATTAGAATTACCCCTGCATTGCCCCGGGTACCGTAGATGGCTGCTGCGGACCCATCTTTCAGCACATCAAAAGAGGCAATATCATCCTGCTGAAGCAAATCCAAACTCCCGCCGGGAATTCCATCAATCACAATCAACGGACTGGTCGTACCCACTAAAGAGGTCAAGCCCCTCAACTGGATATCTGTGGATCCATTGGGGTTGTTTCCTTGGGGCCTGTTAATGTTCAGACCGGCCACTTTACCCTGGATAAGCTCCATTGGCGACCGCATACCGCCCTGTACAAAATCATCTTCCTCCACATTCGCCACTGCTGAGGTAATTTCCCGCTTTTTCTGGGACCCATAGCCGATCACCACAAATTCCTCCAGTGATTCGGTATTGGACGTCAGTTCCACATTCAGGGTCGATTGGCTACCCACCGGAACTTCCTGACTGGCCATCCCGATAAAGCTAAATACCAATACCGCCTCATCAGAGGCGACAGATATCTTGTAATTGCCATCGAGGTCGGTCACGGTACCATTGGTCGTTCCTTTTTCTAGGATGGAAACCCCGGGAAGAGGCTCCCCAGACTCGTCAGTCACGGTGCCGGTGACTTGCTTGGCGGTAGTTTGAAAAAACGACATGCTGGCTGACGTGCTGGACTCATCGGTTACAAAAAACGTTTCTTCCGCATGTGTGACGGAGCCTAAGGCTCCTGAAAATAGCATCATTAAAATGCCTCCTTTCACTTTACGAAAGCTCATGCCTGTGCCGCTAAGGCGACGAACAGCTGGTAACTTTTCTTTCATTTAACTTTGGGTTTTAGGTTATCAACTAACTATTAATCTTCTGCCTCCAAACTGTACATTTTCATGAAATGCACGGAAAGGACTAAGCAAAATCTACTTTAAAGCTAAACCCTTTTAGTATAAAAGCAAAGTCGATTTAGTAGTACGTATTTCTACTAATTTTTTGGGTGAGAAAATCGCTGCACGAATACGGACAAAAAAAGGCCATTGACAATCTCAAAAAAACTGTTTGCACAATTAGTCCAAAAATCCTATTTTTTCATTTATTAATTTCAAATCCATCAACATAGATTATTTCTATCAAATCAACGACTTCATTAAAAAAACCATTAAAAGCCCTTTAAATAGTTGAAAACAACAAAAAATCGTTTAAAACAAAGCGTAAAGGATCTTACTATTTTATTCAAAAAAAAATTAAAAAAACATTTTTCTAAGTAGTAAAAAGTAGTCTTGCTAACAACTTCAGCAATAAGTGTTAATTCAACAATTTTTAATCAAAATAAACCAAATTACACTCCGAAAAGTCATATCAGAAAACCGTACGCAAATCAATCGTTTAATAATATTCAACCTCATCAGGCAAAAAATCAGACTACCTTATATCCTATAATCATAAAAAGCACACGCTTTACCTGAAAACAGCTAGAGCAAATTCATCACTGAAACCCCACCCTTTCTACCTCTAAGAAGTCAGCTTTTGGGTAGATTCTCTTTCTTTAAGGGATGCCTGTAAGACGATTTGATGGGATGTTCTTTCTTCTTGAGGGGTATTGATCAATTTCAGCATAGATTGGATCAGGCCCCGTGCAATTTCTTCCTTGGGTTGGACGATACTGGATACTGAGGGAGTATTGAACTTGAAAAACTCATTATCATCAAATGCAATCACGGCCAAATCTGCAGGAATTTTCTTTCCTAGCTGTTTGATCACCTGCATTCCCTTCATGGCCAAGTAATTGGTAGCAAAGAACACGGCCTCTAAATCACCGTTGGATTCGAAAAACGCCGTCATGGCATCCTCTGTTTCCTGAGAAGAATAAGTATCATAAGGGATTTCCAAAATCTTGGGATCGATGGCTTCTTTTTTGCACATCTGTACGTAAGCCTCCCTCCTCTCATGCATCTGCGATTGGTCGGAGTCAATGGTTACAAAACCGATTTTTTTCAATCCATCTTTCAAGAACAAATCCAGTCCTTGCTTTGCTCCTTGGTAATTATCGATCACCACATAGCTGCAATCTACCTCCGGAAGGTATCGGTCAAAAAGGATCAACGGATTCCGGTCCCTAGACAATTCGGACAAAAATCCAGCATCCATTCCCACAGGTGGGGTAAGGATATAGCCATCCACTTGCAAATCCCTAAACATACTGATCAAGCCCATGGTTTTGGCCGGGTCATTATTGGTGCTGGAATAAATGATCTTATAGCCATCCTTAAAGGCTTGGTCTTCGATCATCTTGGCAATAGTCGCAAAAAATGGATTCGAAATATCCTCTACCATAAACACAATGATATTAGACTTTCCTGTTCGTAGACTTTTGGCCAGCTGACTGGGCTGGTAACCAATTTTCTTCACATAAGCCTGAACCTTATCGATCAGCTTTTGGCTAATCCTATTTTCTTCTGCCTTGCCATTCAACACAAATGAAACGGTGGTTACTGAAATATTTAGCTCCTTGGCAATGGCTTTTATGGAATGTTTCTTTTTTTGCATTCTTAGTGGTTATACGAAAACGATCTCCCTACTTCTAGGGATCATAAAGTTGGGGAACCGTCAAATATAATGGATTCTTGTGTTTTTTTCGTGATCAACTGCCCTTGAGTTGTGCGAAAATGGTTAATTGGGACACTTCGGATAAAGGTAGTTGAATATAAGGTATTCAGAAGTTTGATAAAAATTTTTACAAAGATTTCATCCACTAAAATAAGGTTGCCCTTAAAGAAGGACAACCTTACTTACTTATCTAAATTTAAGGTAATGTATCCCGTTAGTTTCCTTGATCCCACCAAACGGTCGTTGTCCATGTGTCACCGCCCATGTTGGAAATGGCATCATTTAGGCTTTGGGGATTCGTGGTTCCTTCAGAAGAAGGATAAATTTGCCTGCGCGGTATCTCGCCATTGGAGAAGTTTCCGGTATAATTCACAGGTGTAAGCATCGGGTAGCCCGAACGCTTCCAGTTGTTCCACGCCTCCACAAAATTGGCAAACAGCCCCGTAGTGGCCCAAATTTGCTCATTGATCATTTCCATGGCACTTGCTGTCGAACTCATATCCAAGGCATTGGCCTGCACATAAGCATTGGCCTCAGCACTGGAGACCATTCCTCCACCAAATTTCCCAATGGAGGTCATCGCTCCCAATACCCCAGCTTCATAATGCTCTGCGGCAGTTCCAGGCACATTATAGCCCCTTACGGCTGCTTCAGCCAGTAACAACTGCACCTCCGCATAAGTCAGGAAGAAAATCGGTGCGTCCCTATCCCGGTAGATGGCGGTAGGCCGGGAATAGTTCCCAATGGGAGCCACATCGTCTCCTTCACCTGTTCCCCCTGGATAGTTTGGCTCATTTTTTATATCGGTAGCTTGACCTTTAAGGTCATAACCATTGGGCATGCCGATTTGCACAGCCGGATCATTGTTACCGACCACATTGCCGTTCCTATTGGCCGCAAGGCCAGCTGGGGGAACTTCAGCAATGACCGGCAAACGTGGATCATCCATCATTTTCAAGTAATCAATCATCTCTTTAGACCACCGTACTTCATAAATATCATCCTGTACATTAAGGGCATTCGCACTGGAATTGGAATAGCCGTTATTCTGATCCGAATACATCAAGGCGTCGTCCGCAGCAGAAGCAAAAACTCCACCGGCGACCGCCTTTTCGACGTAACTTTGGGCGGACGCAGGGTCTACAGTCACCATTCTCATGGCCATTTTCAGCATCAAGGAATAACCAAACTTCTTCCATTTGGCAATATCGCCTCCATAGATCACGTCATTGGTAATCTCATCACTCCCTGTGCCCAAGGTGTTGATGGCATTTTCCAGGTCTGCCAACATCGTCATGTACAGGGCCGACTGCTGGTCATACTTCGGCTGGGTAACCCCTTCTTGTCCCTGCAGGGCTTCGGTATAGGGGATATCGCCATAGATATCCGTCACAAAAGACAAGGTCAACACCTTCATGATGTCCCCAACGGCATTGAGGTTGGTCATTCCCTTGTCCATGGCCAATTGCTGCATCTGATTGATCCTGGAAGAGGCTTCGTACCCTAAGTTCCACACACCTTGGATGTAATTATTGGTACTCCCCGAGATGACATACTTGTCTGCATTGGAGTAATAATTGGCTCCTCCTGTGGACGTAGAGGCCAACACCTGTACCCACATACTCTGAAACAGAATCGAACCGGTGTATCCCGTTACCATGTTTCCATAATTGTAGGACACGGTCGGCAAAATCAGGTTGGGATCAAAGAGGTCGCCGTCCGCCTGATTAGGATCGGTATTGATCTCTTCAAAATCTCCATCACAGCCGGTGAAAGCCACTAACAACCCTACCAGCATTAAACTTATATATCTTTTCATGATCAATTCAATTTAAATTTAAGGTTAAATCCGTATGACCGGGTGCTTGGCAAACTGGTCCCTTCGATACCTGTATAGTTGATATTGGAACCAAAGGAAGCTTCAGGGTCGATGTTTTCAGCATGACGCATCAAAATGGCCAAGTTTCTGGCTACCAATGACACGTTAAGCCCTTTGACAACAGGCGTATTGGCAAACCACTTGGCAGGCAACGCATACCCAAGGGTCAGTTGCCTTAGCTTGATAAAGTCACCATCCACTACACTGGTACTGGTGACGTTTTGGGCCAGGGACTTGTAATAGTCCTCTGCGGATGCCGTTTCTCCATTGGTGGAAATACCACCTTCTCTTCCCACCAAGGTGTTTTTATGCAAGCCCCTCCAGGTGGAATAATATTCCGTCGCGGACAGCACCTTATTACCAAAGCTATAATCGATCAAGAATGAAAACGAGATCCCGTTATAGTTGAAGGTGTTGTTCCATCCACCATAGAAAGTGGGCAGGACAGATCCCCAATTTTTGAGTTCTCCTCTTACTGGCAAGCCAGAATCATCCACCATGATGCTGCCATCTTCATTATAGGCATAATCATAGGCCCTGATCTGCGGCCCGGATTCTCCCACGACGAAAGCCGTCACAGCATTGCCTAGTGTAGCCCTGTTTTGCCCCAAGGTAATAGGGTTATTGTCCGGTCCTGTACTGAGCACCTCATTTTTTACACTGGTCATGTTAACGGAGGTGTTCCAGGAGAACTTGGTGGTCTGGACAGGCACACCTGACACCAACACTTCCAATCCTTTGTTGGACACAGACCCCGTCGCTACCACGCCACTGTTAAATCCAGAGGTAATGCTGTAAGTGGCATTCATGATCTCGTCATGGGTAGTCTTGGTAAAGTAGGCAATGTCAAAGCTCAACCTGTTTTTAAAGAAGCTCAAGTCCAACCCGAGTTCTACCTCATCCGTGGTAAACGGTTTCAAATCTTTGTTTGGTAAAGAAAGCGGTGCTGATCCGGCAGGAACACCATTAAAGGCGTTGGCAGAGCTGTAGTAAAACTGCGTCTGGTACGGCTGGGTAGGTTCTCCACTCGTCACCGCATAGGATGCCCTGAATTTCCCAAAGTCCATGGCATCGATATTCAGCAGTCGATCAAAGACAAACGCCAGGGTTACCGATGGCGAAAAGATACTGTTATTCTCTGGATTCAATGTACTGTAAACATCATATCGACCAGTAGTGGTCAAGGTCAGAAAATCCTTGTACCCAAAGCCTAGGGAATAGTAAGCCGAATGCACCTCCCGCTCTTGGTAGGACAGCGTATTATTGTTCCTGTTGAATATTTCGGTATTATAAGGAGAATACAGGTAAGGCAATACAAATCGGCTACCACTCAAACCAATGGATTCGAATTTATTCTTACGCATGTTTACCCCTGCGAGGGCATCCATTTCTATGTCCTCCGTCAAATCTACAACAGCCCCGAAAATACCGTCAATATTAAGTTCAGACCGGGTCGACTGGCCACGATTGTTCAGTGCACCTTGTAAATCTGCTGTATAAGCAAGTCCGTAAGGTTCCACGGTATTCACTTTGTCATTGGAAACGTCATTTCCCACACGGACCATCGCATAAATATCAGGAGTAAAGCTGTATTTGGCCGATAAGGCCGAAATGGTACGGTTTCTTTCCAAGTCGTTGATCCCTTTTTCGGTAATGAAGTAAGGATTGGTCACATAAATATCATCACTGAAGACCGTCTCCGCTCCCGTTTCAGGATTATATCCCGGAGCGAAGATATTATGGTCAATATTTGGGGCCAAGAACAGGAAGTTATTGGGGTTTCTGGGGCCATCACTCAGGTAGGGAATATTCGTCGATAGCTGATTGACATAATTGACCATAGCGGTAACATTCAACTTATCGGTAATATTTTGATCTACATTCAGGTTAATGGTCTTTCGATCCATTCCACTATTAGGGACTATGGAATTGGCATCGAGGTTAGAGAAGGACAGCCTGAACGACCCGTCGTCACCCAAACCTTTTGATACCGAAACGGTATTGGTGAAATTCGTCCCTGTCCTGTAAAAATCAATATAATTTTCACTGGCGGGAGCATAAGGATAATTGTTTCCATCAAAACCAATCACTTGACTGCCATCCATCATGGCTCCCCATGCCAATCTCCCTGTAGTCTGTGCATCAGCGGCGGTGGTAGGCTTTAACCCGCCAGTTCCTTGACCATAAACGTTTTGGAAGTCTGTAAAGTCTACCGCTTGCTCTGCCATAAAGTTCATGGTATAATCCAAGGACCAGTCTCCTCCCTTTTTACCGGCTTTTGTGGTAATGAGAATCACGCCATTAGAAGCCCTTGAGCCATATAATGCCGAAGCGGCCTGTCCTTTAAGCACCGTCATGGATTCAATATCATCAGGGCTGAGGTTACCGATGCCGTCACCGTTATCACTACCGCCCCATTGTCCGGCCGATCCACGTTGGGTATTATCCATTGGGATTCCGTTTATAACGTATAAAGGAGAACCTGTACCACTGATACTGGGCAATCCTCGAAGGGTAATCTTCGAAGTACCTCCCGGCCCACTGCTTGTCCCCTTTACGACCAAACCAGCCACACGGCCGGCCAAGGAATTGGCCACGTTCGTTTCCCGCGCCTGATCCAAGGCCTCGCTACCTACTTCTGTCACAGAATAGCCTAGCTTCTCCTTTTCCTTGCTGATGCCCAGGGCGGTTACGACCACTTCGCCCAATTCTTCCGTATCCTGGGACAAAGCCACATCGATCGTGCTTTTGCCTTGAACAGGCATTTCTTGGGAAGTATACCCGATAAAGGAAAATACCAATGTGGCATTCTCTGGAACATTATTCAGCGTGTAATTACCATCTAAGTCCGTGGAAGTCCCTGTCGTAGTGCCCTTTCGAAAGACATTCACGCCAGGTATTGGCTCTCCACTATCTGCATCTGTGACCGTACCTGTAATGGTCTTGGCCGGAGATGAACTCGAAGGTGATGGGGTCTGGGCCATTGACATATAGTGCCCTCCCATCATTACCATGATCATCATGGTCAGTAGAATTTTTCTCATTTGAATATAGGGTTTTAGGTTAAAATGATTAAGCAAAAAGGTCTTCATCAGACCAAGTTAAAATACCCTGGGTATTTTTCCGGTCGCAAACAGGGCAGTTATATTGGGTTATTTTCTTTCTTTGGCACGCCCGCTTCATTTTAGGATGATCGGACTATTAAACATTTAAAAAGGGTGATTTGTTATTTTTACGGTTTTTTTACTTGTTTTAATAAATATAGACAATTGGCAATAAAGACAAAACTGTTAATTGTTTTTTTATCTTACAACAGTTTAAAAAACTATTAATTACTAAATCACAGGTATAATCACTTCTATTTTTCACAAAAATCACATACTTATATTAAATTTTACAGTTATCCCTCCTTAATTAATCAATACTTTTCTATGAACACGATTGTGTTTTGTCAAGACAAAAAAATAACAAGTATTTAAAGCCTAATAAATCATTTTAGCCCTTTATGAATAATTCTACCCTTTTCAAATTGGAACGGTTTTAGCTTTAGACTATTTGAACGCAGCAACAGCTCGTTTAACCAAACCAACCTATTATTTAACTCTTAATCCCATTAGTTATGAATAAAATAAGAAACATAAAATGGATCGGCATAACGCTGATAACGTGTTTGGTTTTTGTAATGAATACCAAAAAGACACAAGCAGAAACACCGATGGGAGTATCGTTTCAGGTTTTCTATGACGAATTATCTCCTTATGGTGATTGGATAAATGACCCCAGACACGGTTATATATGGTTACCGTATGTAGACAGGGATTTCCATCCCTACGGGTCTAATGGGCATTGGGCCATGACCGAATACGGAAACACGTGGGTATCGTATTACGATTGGGGATGGGCTCCGTTCCACTACGGCAGATGGCTGTATGATGATTATTACGGCTGGGCATGGGTACCTGGATATGAATGGGGACCTGCATGGGTCAACTGGAGAACGGGCGGAGGATATTACGGCTGGGCTCCTTTAGGACCAGGAGTATCCATCAATGTCTCCATCAATTTACCAAGCTTTCACTGGGTATTCGTTCCAAGGACCCGATTTATGAACCGACACGTTTATCGATATTATGCCCCTAGGCGAAATATTGTAAACATTTATCATAATACCACCATTATTAACAATACCGTTGTATATAATAATAATCGGTATGTGGGCGGACCTCATAGACGTGATATCGAACGGTATAGCAGACGATCAGTCGATGTCTATAGGATAAACTATTCCAGAAATGCTGGCCGTGCGTCCTTATCAAGGTCAAGAAACACCCTAAATGTATACAGGCCTGATTTAAGGACGGCCAGAAATGACAGGGGCGTCACGGGTAAACCCCAAAGAGTCACTTCCCGTGAACAAGCAAGGACGAGTCGCGCTAACACGACCAGGTATAATTCCAATGCCAGGTCCCGTTCAAACAGTGCGTCCCCTTCCAGAGGACAGCGAAGTGGATCGAATGAAAGAGCAGTTTCTCCATCTAGGCGTTCCACAAATTCGACCTATGACAATAGAAGTACCCCTTCCAGGAGGGAGCAAAATAATGCTAGGAGTTCCACAAGAACTGGAAATACTTCTCGTGAAATGGCTAAGCCCACGAAAAGCAATAGTAAGTCTTATGGAAGATCATCCTCTGCCAGCAAGCGATATGAATCGCGTTCTAACAAAGGATCCAGTGCCCAAAGCAGATCGGCCAGGCCTACGAACAACAGGGAATCCATGCGCAAATCCACTGGTTCCAGGAGCCAATCTTCTAGGCCTACAGCAACACCTTCCAAAAGCCGAAGCGGTTCGGCTGTCAGTAGAAGTAGCTCAGGCAGCTCTTCTAGGGTGAGTAGGTCATCAGGTTCATCTTCTAGCAGCAGAAGCAGGTCTGGAAGCTCCTCCCGTGGGGGGAATAGCAGATCAAGAGGTAATAATGAATAATATTATTGAAATAGATTTTAATGTTAGGTGATAGATTACTGAAAAGCACGACCGGAGGTCTGGTTGTGCTTTTTTTCTTTCTAAATGGTAAACATGATGCCTCAAAAGTCAATCTACCCACACTAACTCGCAGACTTTGAGCTAATTACATATAGAAACGTAAAAAACCTGATATAAGTAAGCAGGAAAGGGCTTTTACTTCCATGTTAAATTTTACTAAAAAACCCTCTAAAATGGACAAATAAGCCGAATAAAACGATTAAATTAAATGCTAAATGTCGTGAAAGGGCTATTGAAAACTAAATAAACTCCCTATATTCACGTTTTTAATGACATAAACTTAAATAATTTAACACTATGAGCAGATTCACAGAAGTAAAAGAACTAGTTGATTCATTGGAAGACGATTTCGCCAAATTCTACGAAAAAGGTAACAAAGCTGCTGGCACAAGAGTTAGAAACGGCATGCAAGCGATCAAAACCCTTGCTCAAGATATCAGAAAAGAAGTAACTGATATCAAGAATTCAGGAAAATAATCTTCTTGCTATTTTTAATAGCATGAATCAAATAAAAACAGCCGCTGATAAAATCAGCGGCTGTTTTTTTGTAAGAATACACTATTGACGGTAGTCATGTATACTTCTTCTTGATCACTCAATCCCAAGTAAATTAAAGTGCGTATTCTCTATTCATCACGGTAATTTCATAAAAGGGGGAATTCCCATCAATCATAATTCCTTTATTTCTATATTCCGGAACTTCACTACAGAGCCATGACCAAGGAAGCCAATATGCCCTTTGTCACGAGTTAATCCAGGATGTTCTTTTCCGTCCAAAGTTCCTCCTGCACTCGCCTTGGCGATATTCCCTTTGAGGATCGTATGCCCATTTAAGATCACCTTTATTTTCTTTCCTTTAATGGTCACTTCTTCACTGTTCCATTTTCCGACAGGATTCAGAAAGCCTCTTTTGGCTGGAATCACGCCATATACCGAACCGTGATACTGGTATTCATGCAAGTCAGCATATTTCTCTGCACTATTGTCCAAAATCTGCAGTTCCATTCCCGCATATGCTGCATCCCCTTCTAAGGGAGCCCTAATGCCTAATCCATTGTTGGCTCCTGGAGTCAATAAAAACTCAAACTTTAAATGGAAGTCACTGTACTCCTTTTCTGTATATAAATTTCCACCACCTCCATTTTCCGGATTAATAACTAAGAGGCCCTCTTCTACTGAGTAGGCCTTTTTATTCCCCACCCAACCGTCTAAGTCTTTTCCATTGAAAAGGCTTACAAAGGCCTTTTTAGGTGTAAAACTGATCAATACAAAGCACAAACAGCAGGTCAATACCGCTAGGAAAGGTGGTTTGTTAAAATCTAAATAATCACGCATCTTTTGTTTTTTAAAATAAACATTCTGAATCATATATAGTTAGCAAGAAAATTCAATCTATCCCAATCAATATGAGCATAAGGCGATCTCCCTTACTAGTTTATCTGTTGATTTCACCTTTTCTGTAAACAATGATACTCCATGTTGTGGAGTATCATTAAAATCACGATCCACAGCAGTGGATCGTGATACCTGTTTTTGATTTTGAAAGCCCTATCAACTTTCAAAAGACAAGGTAAAGGGGCTAACTATTCTAACGTAGGGTCAAACGTCCCTCCCCAACCTTCATTTTGCTCTAAATTTGGATTGCGATCTAAAACAGCTTTTTGAATTGGGAAGAAGTAGTATGTTTCCGGTACCACACTGACCTTCACACCGGAACGTGGCACCTGTAAAATGGAGTATTTAAAATCCTCTTCCGTCAACTCATAGGCACTTGCCAATGAACGTGCTTCAACCAGTGGCATTTCTGAACCATCCTCATCAATAGCAATGGATTCCACTCCGTGCTTGGTAGTACCATCCAATCTATCCAGCATCCTAAGTCTTCTCAAATCCCAAAAACGATGTCCTTCAAAACAAAATTCAATATTCCTCTCGGCCAATATGGCTTCTCGAATTTGCTCTCTGGACCCTACCTGAATCCCAAAGTTCCCGTCATTTCCCGGAGTTATGCCAGCTCTTTCCCGGATTTGACGAAGTATTTCAAGGGCGGTCGTCATATCGCCCATCTCATTGGCTGCTTCTGCATAATTCAGCATTACTTCTGCAAAACGCATCAGGACATAATCAAGGTCATACTGTTGCACTTCAGCTTGGGTGAGATTTAGCAAACTGTTTTTTAGGATAAAAAAGCCAGTATAACGATCCAAATTGGTAGAATTTGTCTGTGCGGCAGGATTGATCCCAAAATCATCTAGCTCATGGGCAATACCCAATGCAGTATATTGGCGTTTTCCTGCCTTACCGGAGACTTCATAGGTCTTCCCTGCCCACACGATGGATTTATCAAACCTCGGATCTCGGTTTTTCCAATAGTTTTGCAAAAAATCGGCTTCAGACATGTAGTAGGCTCCTGTGGGGTCAGAATACAATTTCCCATCCTTCATGGGAAATTCCTTGATAAATTCCCAAGTAGGGCATGCCGAAGCCGGCCCTCTACTCTCCGAACCTGGACGAACACCATGTTCCCAAACGGCAGTTTTATTTGGATAGCTGTTAATCACTGAAAAAACCACCTCACTGTTCCTTTCCTCTAACGCTACGTTGGAATAATCCGCTACCAAAGCGTATCCTTGTTCCAACAATGTTTCATAGGCCAATTTATTGGCTTCAAAAGCCTCTTGCCAATGAGAATTATCCCAAGGGTTGGAAGGGTTAAATTGAGGCGAAGCTTTATACAGCAACACTTTTCCCTTAAAAGCCAACGCAAAATTTCCATCAATTTTCCCATAATCGGAACTGGAAGATTCAATATGGGTTGGCAGCAAATCTATTGCCTGGTCCAAATCTTCAATTAAGAAATCAAAACACTCCGCTGTGGTATTTCTAGCAACATATAAATCATCCTCGTAGCGATCCTGAGGGACCTTAATATAAGGAACCCCGCCATGATACATGACCATTTCAAAATAGGCATAAGCGCGCATAAACAGCGCTTGTCCCAGCACCTCGTCTTTAACTTCTTGTGATAAAGTACCTGTTTGAACATCTTGGATAGCCTGATTGATCAACCTGATTTGGTTATAATTCCAGCTTTTAAAATTGTCATTTGAAATCGTTATTTGGTCTTCATACCAAACGATCCCCGCTATTTGCTGACTAGTCCTGTCTGCACCAGTACTCCAATTGCCAAACATACTGTATAAATTTGCCAAGTATGCATTGGCCAGCCTTTCGTCATTCCATACTTGCTCAGGATCGTAGTTGTCGATGTTTTCTATATCTAGCACATCAGAACAACTCGTCATCCAGACCAGGATCGTCAGAGTATATATGATCTTTTTCATCGTATTGTTCATTAAAATTTAACATTTAAACCAACCGTCAGAGACTTCATAAGTGGAAAAGAATCGTAGTTCTTCTGCTCTGGATCATGAAATTCCTTCATATCGGAAATGGAAAACAGGTTGGTTCCATTGAAAAACACTTGGGCATTTGCCACGTTTATGGAGGACACCCAAGATTGGGGCAGGTTATAA
Source organism: Echinicola vietnamensis DSM 17526 (assembly GCF_000325705.1). Lineage (NCBI taxonomy): Bacteria > Pseudomonadati > Bacteroidota > Cytophagia > Cytophagales > Cyclobacteriaceae > Echinicola > Echinicola vietnamensis. Next base: position 4,695,811 of record NC_019904.1, read on the forward strand.
GCTACATTCAGGTTTTTTAACCTCAGATAAGCGCCATTTCTAATCCAAAAAGAAGTCGAACCAGTGCCGGACTCATACCAGTTATACCCTATGGGGCGAGGATATTTGGCATTTGGATTCTCCGGTGTCCATACATCATCTGCCCATAGCGGGTAATAAGGCCGGATTGTTCCACCATGCTGCCTCATTCCTGCTCCTTCCTGGTTACTGATAATCCTGTCATACACGCCAACTCCTTGGAAATGGGCATTGACAGTAAAATTGTTCCAGTTTACATTGAACCCAAAACCGTAATTGAGCCGCGGTGCAGCATTATTTGATAACAATTGAAAATCATTACCGTCAATTTTACCATCAGGCCCTGGTGAGTAACCATCCCCTCGAATATCTTCAAAATAAAGCCCTCCAAGGTAAGGATCACGTCCATATTGCTTAAAACCAGCCTCCATGAGTTCATCTAGCTGCTCCTGCGTCCTGATAATGCCCAAAGCTCTTAAACCAAAAATGCGATTGGCCGGCTGGCCGATCTGACTTTCCGATGCCCGGTTGCCACCCTCAAGGTAAATCGGGTTTTGATCTAAAACATCCCATTGGTCTTTGGCATAACCCAAGTTACCATAGATGGAATAATCCAACTTACCTCCTGCTGCCATATCCCGCCACATTAAGGATAGTTCACCACCTCTCCAGGAACGAGCTGCATAATTTTCCGGAGCCAACGATTGGCCATAATTATCAGGAAGTGTTACCAACCTAGACCCTAGGATATCTTCTTCCTTTTTATAAAAAACATCTATCGACCCTGAAAGCCTTGTGTCGATCATTTCGAAATCCACTCCTATGTTGTAGGTAGTGGAAGTGGCCCAGGTCAAATTAGGATTGGGAGTATCCCCAGGTGCAATCCCTCTGTAAAGATCATTGCCGAAAATATAAGTGCCGCTATTTCCATAGGTCCTTATGTATGAAAACGGTGTGATTTTATTGCCATTGACATCTAGGTCATTTCCCGTGGTTCCTACAGAAGCGCGTAATTTCAAATCACTCAACCAGTTTGAGGCATTGGACATAAAAGGCTCATCAATGATCCTCCAGGCGGCTGAAACAGATGGGAAAAATCCCCAGCGTTTGTCTTTTGGAAATAAAGTATTACCATCATATCGGAAAGAAAACTCAGCAATATACCTTTCTGCAAAATTATAATTCACTCTACCGATCAGGGATCTCCTCGCTCCCACTTCCTCATAGCCATTACCATAGCGCATCTGGGCATCAGTAGAATACACAAAATCCTGATCATAGTCCGTTACGGGGTCTTCTGCCTTGGCAAATGCCCCATATAAGCCATTTTCTGCTTGTTCATAAACCGCCATCGCATCGATTCCATGTTTTCCAAAGACCTTCGAATAGTTCAAAAACCAATCAAATTGATAACTCCAAGCGGTATTGATATCATAGCTCAAAAACTCCTGGTTTTGGCTAAATGTAAATACATTGGTATTATTTGGATCGGGTGGAGCTGGTAAGAATCGATTCCCATCTGGATCGGCCTGGTTAAAGACATAATTGGTCTGAAAAGTCAGGAATTTCTTCCTCATGAAATCTTGGGCCAGGTAATTCCCCACGACCTTTGTGGTCAGTCCAGGCACCAAATCCCCCAAGTCGACATCCAAAGTGAGAATATTGTTCAATTGTCGTTTACGGGTCTTGATGTACCTATCCCCTACTATCTGATCAATAACACTCCATGCCAACCAACTCCCCATAGGAGTCTGGACAGGGTAATCGGTCACATAATTCGCTGGAGTTCCATCTTCCTCCAAGTAATAAGGATAAACCTTAGGCCAGTTAAACGTCACTCGGTATAAATCCGAAACATCATAATCATCATCTCCTGAAAAAGGCCAGTAAAACCGATCATGGTTTTGCTGGGTAGCAGCTATATTTACCCCAAGCTTGATTCGGTCCGAAATTTGGGCAGTGACGTTGGTTCGTAAGTTAAATTTTCCATGTTCGAGGCTTTTATACGATCCTTCCTCTCCTCTGTAACTCAACAGGGAATAATAGGTCAATTTATCACTTCCCCCTGTTACACTCAGGGAATAATTCTGACTCCAAGGATTCTGCCAAATAAAGTCGTTCACATTATAGCTTCTATCGCTGAAATAGGCAAATTCCTCTTCTCCATTGGGAGGAGCAGTTCCCCTATATTCTGCTACCCTATTCTGATAAATAAGCTCATCAGTTGCCGTGGTCTTATCCGATAGCAGCTCCATTGTGGGCGAAAAAAAAGCATAAGAAGTTTGGAAATTAAACATGGGTTTTTGCTTCGATCCGCTCTTGGTAGTCACCAAAACTACTCCATTTCCTGCACGGGACCCGTAAATAGATGCAGTAGCAGCATCCTTCAAAAAACTAATTTGATCCACCTCTTGGGCTTCCAATGCATCAAAAGCCGTCTTATCACGCACGATGCCGTCAATCACGTATAATGGATCGCCAAAACTCCCCCTGATCCTGATAGAGGAGGTAGAGCCTGAAAGCCCAGAAGTACCGGTCACATTTACCCCTGGAGCCCTACCGGCCAAAGTATTGGATAGGTTATTGGTGGGAATCTGAGTAAGGTTATCTGTTTCTACAGCAGTAATCGCTCCTGTTATATTTACCTTTTTCTGCTTTCCATATCCGACAACCACAAATTCCTCTAGGGCTTTGGTATCCTCCGCCATAGTGACATCTATTACACTTTTATCTCCTACGGGTATGATTTGAGTGGCATAACCAATAAACGAGAATATCAGTGCCCCTTCCTCTGGCACCATGATCGTATAATTTCCATCAATGTCTGTTACCGTACCTTTCGTGGTTCCCTGCACCGTAACGGTCACCCCTGGGATAGGCATCCCATTTTCATCGAGGATGGTGCCAGTGACCTTTACATCTGCCACATACGTTTCTTCCAATTCAGTAGGATGAACATGCCCTTTTTTCCCTACATAAATAACATTATTGATTCTTTTGAATTTTAGGTCAGCATCCATGGATAACTGCCTCAACACATTTCCTATGGACACATCTGCACTGGACGCTTCATTGGTGAAAGATTGCCTTCTTACATCTCCTCTTTTATAACTAAACCTAAAATCGGTTTCCTTTTCGATGGCTTTAAATATTTCCTCCACCGACATTTCATCTTCATTAAGGGACACATACACCTCTTCCAGACTTGTTTGTCCACTCGTCTCCCCAGCCAATAAACTGCTGAAGAACAAGCACTGAATGATCATACCGAAAAAGGCGTACTTTCCCACGGTTACAATTTTTTTTAGTAACTTTGTTTTCATACTTAAGTTGTTTATGGATAATTAATTGTCTGTTAAACAATTCGGATCATTGGGCATGCTGGACGACCAAATACAGCTATGCTCAGTGATCTTTTTTGTTTTTGATTATATTCTATTTTTGTTCATAGGCATTCTTTTTTCTTTTGGATTAATAAATAAGTATCTTTTCTTTTTCTATCCGATAGTTGAACTGGAATGTAAAACTCAGTCCTTCCAGCACGTGATCTAATGACTCATGCTCAAACCTTCCTGTAAAATCCTTACTGCTGGAAAAGCCCTTTCGTATATCAAACCTCACTCCATACCACTTTGTCAGTACGGCAATAACTTCTTGAAAACTGGCAGCCTTAAAACTGATAATATTGTCTTTCCAGGCAAACATTTCATCATATTCGACCCTGGACTTTGTCATACTACCGTCCACATACGAATAACTGACGGCTTCCATAGGTAGCAACGTAAACTGAAGTTTCCGCTCACTATTTTCGTCCATGACATTATTGGTAACTTTTACCTTACCCGTCAAAACGCCCACCTTGGTCTCTCCTAAATGGCCAGATTCCTTTACGACAAAGGAGGTCCCTAAGACTCGCGTAGTAGTATTTGGAGTTTTCACGATAAATGGCCGCTGTTCGTCCCTTTCAACATCAAAGAAAGCTTCTCCTTCCAAATAAACTTCCCTGACCTGATCATCAAAGTGACGGGGAAAGATCAGCTTACTTCCAGCATTCAAGTATACATGACTGCCATCTACCAACGTCAATTGTAATTTTTGCCCAATCGAGGTGGATTTTGTGATCATCTCTATTTTCTGTACAGGCATGGAATGCTCACTCTTATCCATCTTAGCTCCCCAAAACGCCAAACATCCCACCAACACCATCACTGCAGCAATGGCATACCATTTTTTGTATCCTCTTCTTTTTCGTTGAAACTCCCAGTCCTTTCTGTCGTCTCGAAAAGCCGGGTTTGAACGCTCTTTTACTTTTATTTTTTCTTTTATTTTTGAAAACAAAGCTTCACTATCCAAAGCCCCTTGCCCACCCATGTTCTCATCATACTTCTCAAATTCCTTCTCGAGTTGACACTTTCCAGAGGCTGAATTAATCCATACCAATATCTCATGCACTTCCTCAGAAGTACACTTTCCCTCAAAAAATTTCCTTATAAGCAATGGACTCATTTCTACCGATGTTTATTTATTAATACGCTTCACCATTCTAATCCCCCTAATACTTCCTTTATTTTTTATTAAATAATTTTTCAGTTATAAAATATTTTAAAACAAAACAATTGATTTTTACTTATTTTATTATAAAAATCACTTTCATTTTTTTATATTACAACACACTTCATCCCCCTTCCTTTCATTTTATTAAAAACAGTGTTACTTAAATGCATACCGATCTTTCTGAAATAGCGTTTAGAATCAAACAAAGTGATAAAAGTGCTTTTCACGAGTTTTATCAATTATTCCATAAAAGGATCTACTTTTTCTGTATCCACTATGGCTTAAAATCGTCTGATGCTGAAGAAATAACACAGGACGTCTTCGTTAAATTCTGGTGCTCGAGAAAAAATATAGACCCAGAAAAATGTATAAAAGCCTATCTTTTTATGATTTCCAAAAACACGATCCTTGATATGCTCAGAAAAAGCATCCGATCCAAAGCCAACAAGACCTATCAAATGAACCTAATTCTCCCTGTAAATAATACGGAGAACACCCTTGAATACAATGAACTCATGGGAATTGTAGAAAAAACGCTTACAGCCTTACCCGAAAGGAGAAGACAGGTTTTCGAAATGTCTCGATTACAGGGAATGTCTCATAAAGAAATCGCTAGTAATTTGAATATTTCTACTAAAACGGTTGAAAACCATCTTACATTAGCTCTTCAAAACTTCAGACAAGTATTTCAGGATGCCAAAATCATGTCTACATCACTATTGGCCTTTTTTCTCACTTGACATCGCTAACGCACAGCTTCATCACCACTTTTTACTATTACTCCCTTACCCCTACCTTTGCTAATTTTTTGCCGCTAATATGAACCGAAAACAAACCATTTACCGGGCATTTCACGTACTATAAAATGTACGAACAAAAAATAAAGCATAGTAACCCTATCCCCATTCGATTATGAAAAGCCTTATGCTGACCCTGGCATGCCTACTGCTGCTCTTCACCCCCCAGATTGCCCAATCCGCTGAATCGGCCAAAACGGATAGCGCCACCTTTGCCGCAGGATGCTTCTGGTGTGTGGAAGCACAGTTTTTACAACTTGAAGGAGTATCAAAAGTGGTGTCGGGATACACTGGAGGCCATGTGGCCAATCCTACCTACAAAGCTGTCTGTACCGGTAAAACCGGCCATGCAGAAGCCATTTCCATCGTGTATGATCCAGCGGTGATCACCTATGATGAACTGTTGGAAGCCTTTTTTGTCGCCCATGACCCTACCCAGCTAAACCGGCAGGGAAATGATGTCGGCACCCAGTATAGAAGTGCCATATTTTACCATTCTGCGGCCCAAAAGGAAAAAGCTGAATATTATATCCGCAAACTGGACGAAGAAAACATCTATCCCAAAAAGATTGTTACGGAAGTAGCGCCCATGGAGAAATTCTATGTAGCAGAAGAGTACCACCAGAACTACTACAATCTGAATAAAAATCAAGGTTATTGCCAGTTTGTCATTACGCCAAAATTAGAAAAATTCAAAAAGGTGTTTAAAGATAAATTGAAGGAAAGCAAATAACTGATGATGATGACCAGTGGTAAAATCGATGGCGTTTAGCGCACCAACACCATGTTTTGTCATGCTACACAGGCAACACACCCTACACTAAAGCAACAAGCATCATGAAAAAAATTATCTTATTGGGTCTCGTACTGCTTTCCGTTTATGGCAGCAGCATGGGACAAAGCCAAAAAACCGACAATCCCTATTATTCCAGAACGGATACTACCAAACTGAACGTTTCGGACAGCGAATGGAAAGAAATCCTTCCTCCTTTTCTCTACGCCGTCGCCCGTGAAGCTGCCACAGAAAGGGCCTTTACCGGCAAATACTGGGACAGCGATACAAAAGGCACGTATTATTGTGCGGTCTGTGGTAACAAATTGTTCCTTTCAGAGGCTAAATTCCAAAGCGACTGTGGATGGCCCAGTTTTTTTGAGGCGGTACGCAAAAATAGTGTGATCTACCAAGAAGATAATTCCCATGGCATGCAGCGCATCGAAGTACTTTGTGGAAGATGCGACTCCCATCTTGGACATATCTTTAACGATGGGCCTCCCCCCACGCACAAGCGTTTTTGTATGAATTCGGTTTCCTTGGATTTTGAGCCCTTGGGCACTGTTGGCCTCAACTGAGCCAAGCATTGACAATAAAGAGAAGATTTTAAGAAGAATTGCAGGGTGGCTGTTGTTATCAATCCAGCGCCACCTCATCCACCAAAACCCATGCCCTGTCCCCTCCCCGCGATATAAAAAGTGCAGCAGGAACTACAAGCGAAATGGCTATCATCCACTTATCCTAGAGCTGTTCTAGGGCTTTGGGAATGGATCGTTCGCCACTGACTAGATCAAAGGACTTTTTGACTGTCCGATCCGTTTTAAGCGCTTCAAGAACAGTATGGGCGACATCCGCCCTAGGGATTGTGCTACGGTCAAGGGTTCCTCCTGCATTAACCTTCCCTGTTCCAGGTTCGTTCAGCAGCCCACCTGGCCGGATGATGGTATAGTCCAGCTTGCTCATCTCTAACATCCGGTCAGCATAATGCTTGGCCACGTAATATGGGCGCAGGGCATCGTTCCAATTTTCCCGGTTATTGGCCTGCAAGGCACTGATCATCACAAACCGTTTGACATTGGCTGCTTCCGCTGCCTCCACGCATTTAACGGCTCCATCCAGGTCGATCAACAAGGTTTTGTCTGCCCCGGTCTTCCCACCGGATCCAGCCGTAAATACAACCGCATCGCATCCTTTCATGGCCTTGGTCAAGTCCTCCACCGGGCCTTCCAAATCAGCCAAAACACTCGTGATGCCTTTTTCCTTCAAACCAGCTTTCTGTTCTTCCTTTCTGACCATGGCTACTGGCGAAAAGCCATCAGCTGCCTGAAGGTTCTCCACGATCAATTGGCCTATTTGTCCATTTGCTCCTATCACAAGTACTTTCATTGCATGCTTATTTTTGGTTGAGCATAAAGTTAAAAAGATCAAGGAGACTTCAAAAAATATAAAGGTAAGAAGGGTGGAAAGCGGGATGGTTAAAAAGGCCTAATTTGACAGGTAAGGGATTAGTAAGTCCATTCGCCACCACCTCACTCCTCCGATTCCTGAGCCCAGCCAAAGGAAAGCCAAAAATTTTTTTCATTATCATCACCATTCTGGAACTATCGTTCCAATATGCAGGTTTCTTTCTGGAACGATCGTTCTAAAATATTTTTAACACAATAAACACAAGCTTTATGAGTCATTTAAACGGAAAAGTGGCCGTGGTCACTGGAGGCAACAGTGGCATTGGCTATTCCACTGCGAAAAAACTAAAAGAAGAAGGTGCGCAGGTCATCATCACCGGTCGATCTGCCGAAAAAGTCAATGTAGCGGCTGCTGAGCTAGGCGTCACGGGCATTACTGCAGATGTTTTGGAGCTAGCGGCGATTGATGCGGCAGTCAACCAGGTGAAAGCCGATTTTGGTCATGTCGATATCCTTTTTGTCAATGCAGGCATCTTTTTACCGGCGCCGATTGGCCAAACGACGGAAGACCTCTTTGACCAACAGATGGACATCAATCTCAAAGGAGCCGTATTTACCATCGAGAAATTCTTGCCCATTCTGAAGGATGGTGGGAGCATCATCAACTTGTCCTCCATCAATGCCTACACAGGAATGCCCAACACAAGCATCTACGGTGCATCCAAAGCGGCACTGAATTCCTACACCAGAACAGCAGCCACCGAACTGGCACCCCGAAAGATCCGCGTGAATGCGGTCAATCCCGGGCCTGTTTACACTCCGATTTTCAGTAAAACCGGCATGTCTGAAGACCAGCTTAACGGTATGGCCGCAGCGATGCAAAACAGAATCCCGCTCAAACGATACGGAAAACCTGAAGACATTGCCGAATTGGTAGCTTTCTTGGCCTCTGACAGGGCATCCTTTATTACCGGTGCAGAATACAACATCGATGGCGGTACCAATGTCAATCCGCTGCTGGTAAGCTAATGTTTTTTTGTATTGATTTGGAATGAAAATTCCAATATCGGAACTTTGCGGGTACCGAGTGAACATGTACCTGTAAAGTTCCGATGTAATAAACCATGCCAAGAGATAAGTCATTCGATGAGCAGAAAGTGCTGGAAAAGGCCATGAACCTTTTTTGGAGAAAGGGCTACTACGCCACTTCTATCCAAGACCTGGTGGCCTTTCTGGACATCAACAGGGCAAGCCTGTACGCTACTTTTGGCGGTAAAAAAGAACTGTTTGAAAAGGCTTTCTGCCATTATACCACCACCCAATCATCCCACCAACGAGAATTTCTCGACTCCCATCCAGATGTAAGAACTGGATTAAAAAAGCTCTTTGAACGTGCCATTCAGGAATCCTCCCTGGACACGGAAAAAAAAGGCTGCTTTGCCGTCAACTGCACCGTTGAGTTCATCTCGCATGAAGCGGAATTTGCGACACTGATCAATCAGAACAAACTTCGCTGCGAGACCATGCTTTATCACTACCTAACTACTGGCGTCGAGCGCAACCAAATATCCAAAGACAAGGACCTTCGTGCCATCGCCACCCTCTTTTTCACCTTTTATAATGGCCTAAAGGTCATCACCAAAACAGACTTCGACCCCACCGAATTTTCCCGGTCGGTAGATGCGCTGCTTTCGGTGTTGGATTAGTATTTTTCACGGGAACAGATATGTAGTAAAGCGATCCTTTTCTCTCTCTAGCAGCAGACAAGCTCGTGCATAATGGGTGACCACCTCACTCTACATTCGTAATCCGGAAACTCCAAGCATGCTGGCAGGGCATCTGGTTAGAGGCCAAGCGGGGTACGGTAACCAAGAGATCTTTTCCTTGCTGCTGAAAATCCAGTGGAGCATCATGCCCCAGCAACGTGACTTCCGTGGACGTGCTGGCCTGGAGGTCCTTGATGCGTAATGTCTCCGCCGGATAGACAGGGCTGATGGCATATACATCTCCTTCTTTTTGGGTAAAGAACAGCTGTTTGACGGCCTTTCCGGGAGTGGGATCGATGGTTTGCTTGAGGATGTAATCACCACCACGATATCCCTTCTCGTGGTCAATTTCACGGTCTCCTTCAGACCATTGGGCAGCCTTAGTCCATTTTCTGGTACCATAGATAGCTTCCCCATTCACTTCTAGCCATTGGCCTATTTCGAGCAGCCTCTCTTGCATGATGGGAGGAATGTTTCCCCGAGCGTCTGGACCGATGTCCAGCAGGAGATTACCGCCATTGCTCACGATATCCACCAGCATCAGGATCAGGGCCTGGGCACTATTATAGTCCTGTGCATCTTCGTTTTGGTTGTATCCAAAGGAAAATCCCATGCCGCGGCACTCTTCCCATGGCTTGTCAAAGGTCTTACCGGCCTCGTATTCGGTCGTATAGTAACCGCCATGCTGTTGGCGAAGGCCTTTGCCCCAGCGGTCGTTAACAAGAATATGGTCTTTGGCGGCCGATTCGTTATAGAGCCAGGCCAGGAATGCTTCACTTTTCCACTGCTCCCCTTCCATTTCCCATTCACCATCCGTCCAAAGAATATCCGGTTGATAACGCTGGACCAGATCTTTGATCTGGGGGAGATAATGATCTTCTACAAACCGCTCCTTGTCATGCTGCCACCACGGGTGGTACCATTCGTACAGGGAGTAATACACCCCCATCTTCACTTCCGTCTTGCGCACCGCCTTGGTAAGCTCACCGACAAGGTCTCGATGGGCCCCTACTTCCATGCTGTTCCAGGCAAATCCACGGTCATTGGCCTGTTCGTTTGGCCACAGGGTAAAACCGTCATGGTGCTTGGAAGTCAGGACAATGTATTTGGCTCCGGCCTCTTCAAAAAGTGCCGCCCATTCCTTGGGATCGAACAGGTCTGCGGTAAACATTTCCCCAAAATTATAATAAGGAAAATCCTCCCCATATGTTTTGACATGGTATCGGTATACTTCATCCCCTTCAAAATCTCCATTGCCAAACAACTTTTTGCTCTGCAGCCAATACTGGTACCACTCGGTATAAGTGCCTTTGGGTGACCATGCGGGCACCGAATACGGCCCCCAATGAATAAAAATCCCAAATTTCGCATCCTCAAACCAAGCGGGCACTGGCCGCTGATCCAAGGAAGCCCAGTTGGCCTCATATTCCTGCGCCTGAAGGGAAACGGTCACTACCATCAGGCAAAGGAGCAATAATCTTTTCGTTTTCATAAGTTCAGGAAGTTACTATTTTCAGTTAATGATTTGTTCAACGTTGGCATTATTTCTCATCACTACTCAATGGACAAAACTCCTTACCGAACGTCATCACGAACGCCATGGCCACGGAGTAGCGCGATCCCATTATCCAAAACATGGGCTCGCTTCGCCATCCTTCTCCCCCTCCCGGACAGGCAAGCGCTCAGGATGACGAAAGGGAAATGCTTTACCACCTCTTTCTCCCTTTCAGGGGTTCGTTTGTCCTTCCAGTTCATTCACCCTGTCAAACATCACTCGAAAGGTATGCCAAGCGGTTTCATTGCCTCCTTCTTGGTCAGGTTTATTGGCATAAAACCCTTCCATAAAGCCTCCTGCACTGGACCAAACGGTTTGCATCATGCCGTAAAAGTTGGGCTTCATTTCTTCGGTAGCCGAATCCCTAAACCGGTACATATCCTCTACCTGCTGCGCGGACACCTTGGGTTTACGCCAATTGCACGTCAGCACACGAAGGCCCTTCATGGCGAAATAAACGGCCGACTGATCAGGTCTTTCGTAATGCCAATCCCCGATCACCACATCCTTTGGGATCATGTCAATGGCTCGGTGGGTGTTGTTCATGCTGGCTTCCCACATTCCCAGTCCGGTGATCTTCCCATCCAGCAGGCGGTCTCCCCAGATCCATAGCTCCCGGCCGCTATCAGCCAAATGATTGCGGATTCTCCAAACTTCATCCGCAAAGAGCTTGGCCTTGTCCCTTCCGCTACAACGTGGACATTGGTCGTCTCCGATGTAAAACACCTCGTCCATCCCTGCATGAAAAGCCTCTGCTTCAAAGGCATCACAGATTTCATCTACCAAATCAAAGACCACCGCATGCACATCCGGATGCAGGGGACAGTAACTTTTGCAATAAAGCCCATCTTCATTGGGCCATTCGTAATTCTCGGGCAATTGCACGTGGGGCGTCTCATCAAACTCCGGATATACTTCCAGCAATTTACCCAAATCACCATGCCAAGACTGATGGCCGAGCAAGTTGACCTGTGGAATAATTTGAATGCCATTTTCCCGACATACCTTTACCAACTGCTTTACCTCTCCTTTGGTCAGTGGATCATCTGCCCGAAGTTCGGGATGGCTTTCATATTCATAGCCATATTCCACACGCAGTATCAGTACATTTACCTTGCGCGGAGCCAATTCTTCGTCGATGAACTGCACAAACCTGTCCAGTTCATTGGGAGAAGGGGCGGCAATGGCAAACGCCCGCACCGGAAGTTGGCGGGAGGTAGTGTCCTGCCCCTTAAGGCCAAAAACATTGGCCAAAATCACCAATAGTGTACAGCATAATTTGAAGAAATTGTTCATAACGCTTATTATAGTTTTAATCGAATTTGTTTTCTTTCCAATAAACCTGTGAGCAGGACGATGGCCAGTGCATAGCCTAAGCACTTCAGGATCCCCAAATGCCCCGTGCGCAGAACATCAGGCAACTGTACCCCTACCATGACATAAAGTGCATAATGGACATACGGAATCAGGTAACAAGTCAAGGTACTTGTTCCTGCAGGTTTGAGCCAGCTAAACCACGCTTTCTTCCCTTTAATGTCTACCAGCCAAATAAAAAAACCAAAAGCGGCCACGCTTATGGTCAGGCAAATGGCCACCCAAGAAGGTGAGTCACCGATTTTATGAATTCCCCAAAGGGGTCTTGTAGCGATACCATAGCCTAGCATCACCCCTGAAAAACCCGTTACAAATTGCGCAAAGCGTCTTGACTGTCCCTGTAAGAACCATCTTTGATAATAAAGTGACACCACTACACCCGCCATGGTAAATGCCGGCATGGCACCATTCCCCACGATCCACACATAAGGCTTGACGGGCTCCAGAAATTCCAGCAAGCCCAGGCTTTCCAACGAATTAAAGGCCATGAAGAAGAGAAAAGCCATCCATTGTTTAAGGAGATTGCCTTTGGTAAACAGGAATATCAAGGCACAAATCAGGTACGCCCATCCTATCAATCCCAAAATCCCATACCAATGGAACTTCATACCACTCAGGTTGGCTTCAGTGCCTCCCCGGTAAAGAAATGCCATGATCACCAACAACCCGATCCCGATCCCCCTCAACCCTCTTTTAGCGACTTTCCTCCAGCCCAAAGGATAATCCATCCAGATCAAGAAAAAGCCCGCTGTGATCAATAGCTGCCAAACAGGCTTGGTCAAGGGCGCTTGTGCCGCATAAGATTCCAAGTTGACGTGAAAGATGCCCATGACCAACAATGCCAGCCCCCGTAGGATAATATGCTCCGCCAGCTTGATCTTGGGTATTCTTTTACGAAAACGATTCTGCAGCGCAAATGGAATGGATAAACCAACGATAAATAGAAATGCTGGAAAAATGACATCCGAAAAGCCTAGTCGATCCTCCCCGACCGCAGCATGGCCCAACCAATCGGGGTATCCCTCCAATGTCCACAAGTCGTTCACAAAAATCATCAACAGCATGGTAACCGCCCGAAACACATCGATGGCATACGATCGCTTCGCTTCAATTATCGGTTCCGAAACTTTGGACGGCCTTTGGGTTTTCGTAGGATTATTGACATGCATTGGCTGAATTTAATACTTTATTTTATTAAAAACTAAACCATCAATAATGTAATTTATACAATAATAGTTTTTTATTTAATGATTTTTTTTACAAACAACCCTTAATACATCGAAAATTACCGGAGCTGTGAAGTAAAATGTGAAAGGTATTATTGTTTTAAGATGGCTATATCAATCCCAGTGAGGACATTGTTTTTTGGCAACTCGTATAGTAAAATTTACCTGCATGGGTGAATGGTTAGATTTCAGTAAAATCGCTCACCATATCGAGGTTATTTTTTTATTCACTCGTTACTTTACTTCCCCACCAATCGTCATTGGGCTGCCATCCAGGTGAAAGCATAGCTTTCCGCTGCTCTTCGAGTGTTTGTAGACGCTGGGTCCTCATCCGTTCTTGCCACTCGGCTTCCTTTGCAGGATCATAATTAGGGTCAGGATAGGGAAACCGAGCCTTATGCGCTTCCAGATAGTCCCGTAGCTTTTGGGTGAGCCGCTTCACGGTTTTCGGCTCTGAGCCGGCAAGGTCATGCTGCTCGTACGGATCCGAAGGTAAATGGTAAAGCTCAGCTTGCCCATTTTCCCAGTAATATATCAGCTTCCACTCACCGGACCTGATAATGGAACTTGGATCGCCCCCTTGGTTTCCATAGTGGGGATAATGCCAATAAAGATCCCGGGGATTGATCTTTTTACCCTCCATCACAGGTACCAAGCTCACCCCCTCCACTCCTTTCAGGGCTGTCAAGTCTCCACCGGTCAACTCTACCAGTGTAGGCAATAAATCAATATTACTGGCTGGCGTTTGGATGGCTCCTCCTAGGGTGCCTGGCACCTTTATGAAAAGGGGCACTCGAAGTCCTCCTTCCCACTGATACCCCTTCCCTCCACGGAGGGGCAAATTGGAGGTGGAGAAATTATCGCCAGAAGCTACACCACCATGGTCCGATGTAAACACCACTAAGGTATTGTCAGCCAGCCCCTGAGCCTCCAAGGCCTCCAACACCATTCCCACGGCCTCATCCATGGTATCCACCAATCCCCCGTACACTGGATTATCCTGCACCTGTCGAATGGGCATCCGTCGTTCCATGGCATACCCATTGGCTGCAATACCCGACTCCTCAGCTTTGTCACGGTACTTGGACCACTTCTCTGCCGTCGTCTGGATGGGGCCATGTACGGCATAAAAAGATATCATGGCAAAAAAGGGCTTCTCATGTGCGTTTTCGATAAATGCTGCTGTCTCTTTTGCCAGACGGATGCTGAGGTTTTCTCCATCTGGCCCTTGGCTAAGCTTTGGATTATCATATGGGGCAAAATAGCCGCCCTTTGGACTGCCCGCTTCATAACCACCGATATTGATATCGAAGCCATGGTCCTCAGGGAATGAACCTTCACCGCCCAAATGCCATTTTCCCGCAAAAAAGGTCTCATAACCATTTGCTTTCATGGCTTCTGGAATGGTGATAAGCTGATCGGGAAGGGAATGGGAATAATTTGGCGGAAGCAACTGGGTGAAGCGTCCATAATTTCGCCATTGCTCTCCCTCTGGGGCACCTATCCAATCGGTAATACCGTGTACTGCGGGCGTAACACCTGTCATCAACCCCGCCCGCGAGGGACTACAAACCCTTGACGAAGCATATCCCTGCTCAAAACGAAAAGCTGCATTTCCTAACTTGTCGATATGTGGGGTTTCATAAAAATCACTTCCCGTAATGCCCAAATCATGATACCCCAGGTCATCCACCAAAATTACCAAGACATTGGGCTGGTTGTTTTCTTGACCACTTGCTGGATGAATGGCCACCAATCCTAACATCAATGAAACCAATACAAACGGTTTTAAATCCCGCTTAAAAAACAAATTCACCATACTGCTCAGATCATATAAATTTCGCATAATGTAACATTATACAACTTTTTACTTATGAAACATAGGAAAAAATAAATATTACTTAAGCAAAACGTAAAATTTTCCATTTCGGTAGGTGATTATGCCTTACGGCTTGACTTCAAGATACCGCTTACCACTAGGATGCTCAGGAGCACTCCACCTCTTAAACCCGCTTTTTGCATTAGGAATCGTAATGAGAGCTGAAACTACAAGGAAATCAGGCTGTTTGGAGATTGAATCATAGCATCGCTATGGTAAAATCGAAAACAGCAGCGAAGCGACTGATTTTGAAGTAGGTTCAGGTCGCAATACTTGTGCACCGTGGTGTAGATAGGCTAATGCATAATGCGGGTTAAAGGAGTACCCGCAACACGGGCGATCCCTGCCTTGCAGGAAAGCCCTACCGCGTACTTTATACTTTCCCCATCATTAAACCAACTGCCCCACCACTTTTGTGGATCAAGCGGAAAAGTTGGGGACTGCCAGTTTTACTTATTGGCAAAACCACGGATAAAAAAAATGCCACAAAGACACCAAGGCACCAAGTGCATGTTGGCTTTGGCGGCGTATCATTGTTCTGATAACTAAATTCATCATCTAGTCCGCATTTGAAATATGGACTGCAGGGAAGGGCATTTGTCATGCCCTCGTATAAGTACTCCATTATTATCGCTTGATCACATTTTATCCATGGGGTGATCTGGGGAGAGGTGAAACACAAGATATTTTGTAACTATCATTATGTCTTATATATGTTCGAAAAATAGAGGCTGTCTCATAAGTCCTCGTCATTGCGATTCCGATGGATATCGGAAGAAGCAATCTCGTCATCCGTGCAATGAAAGCTCATCGAGATCACTTCACTCCGCTCGTGATGACGGATTATTTATTTATGAGACAACCTCGACACATTCTTAGCCATGGGGTGAAGCCCATGGTAAATTTGCCCATACAATATAGCCGGTTTTAGCCGCATTGACCGCCCTATTCCCCACAACTTCCCGCTAAAACCCATTTGTGCGGATAGCGGAAAACCATCGTTGTAACGGTGTGAAGTATTCTTTCATCAGAACATGTCAATATTTATTCCCTGGAAAAGTGGCTTGATCCCATTGATCATCAAGAAGGGGGCTACCGAAGTGCTGAGCTAGGCTTTTAGCCTTCGTTTCCAGCATGGGGTTTGGGGACAAACATCTACTTGAAGTCCCTGTCGGGCTGAAAAAAAATCCAAGGTGATCCTCTTAGACCAAGCGTAAAAGTTCGGGACTAGTCTTTTCGATGGTATGCTATTCGGCCACGGATGAACGTTGATAAAGACAGAAGATAGGATGCTTAGGCATTGTAAATCCGTGTTCATCTCCCCAAAAATATGACTTGATGCAAAATAACAGGAATTAAGGCTATATCGATGGCAAAACCCAGGCTAAATAAAAATGTACCCAAGACACGAAGTGGATGCTATAATCTACACGGAAAGTCATTAATAATTGCTTTGTGCCTTTGAGCCTTCGTGGCGAATCATTATTCCCCTAGATAACAAACTCTCCCCTCCCAGAAATATTGCTTGATCAGTTGAAACGCCAAAACATGCATTGAAAAAACAAAAAAGTCCCCGGTTTCGCAACCGAGGACTTTTTATCAAATATTCTAGCCTAATGGCTTAGGATGCTTTAAAATTAAGATTCTTTAGCAATTACAGCATCTTTTTGTGCCTTGACCTTTTTGCTAAGATCAGAGATAGAACCTTTTAATTCATCAAATTTCTTGTCTAACTTTCCGTTGAGGGAATGAGCCAAATCTTCGCCTTGTTTTTGGACTTTTTTTCTAGTCTTGCCTCCTTCATCAGGAGCAAACATAATTCCCAAGGCAACTCCAGCAGCCAATCCGGCTACTACTCCTAATAATACTTTTCCTTCACCCATAATTTTACAATTTTTAGTGATTTAAACTAATTTTAATTTTATTTTACAAAATTACGTCCCATGGTTAAAAACTTATGTACCAAATGGATACGCACACTCATATTCAATCAACAACCATGCTAGAAATATTCACAACCCCTGATATTCTTGATCATTTTCTTTTCGCAAGCGGCTTAACCCGTCCTCGGTCAGCCTAAAGATTTGTTTTTTTAGGATTCTAAAATCCTTTGCAAAAAGGGCTACCAATGCTTCCAATTCCTCTTGGCGCCTGAATACCTCCCTTGACACGGGACGACCTGTATAGCAGCCTTGACTGATCTCATGGAGCTGGCGGCTGACTTTGTCATCTACCTCTTCCCTTCTTCGATCCAAAATGGCCAACCGGTTTTCTATTTTCCTGGAGAAATTAAAATCAAGATCTTCCAAAAAATGATGGAAATACCCCGCCATTAGTTCCTTTAGAAAACGAATTTCATCTTGATAAAAGGCCAAATCAGACCTCCAATGCTCACCAAGCGCATAAAACTCAGTACTCAAGTCACCGTTTTGGTGCACGTTTGAGCTTTCTTTTTGATCTCCAAAACCAGCCTTCATAACTTATGGGGTGGATTGCGTCTACTTTTGGCATGCCCTTGTTTCTATCGTGGATTCAGGCCACATTTGTTTTGGTGGCTTGGTAATCCCATCCCCCAAAACCGGCATCCCCTGTTGTGACCCTGAATTCGAAACGATATCCCAACCAATATTTAGTTGAAATCACCTTTTTTGAGCCAATTGCACGAATTCGAAATACCATGTGCTTCTCTTGGATATAATTTAACCAAATGAACGCCTATTGACAACAAAATCTTAAAAAATAAACACAAAGCCCTTTCCCCGAGGAGACCCGAAGGCTAATTGCAGCCCTTAGCCTCCTTTAAGCTCATGAGGACTGGATTCATTTTTTGCCCAGCAGTTGAGGTTAAAGGCTGTGACTCCAGCTATTTTTTCCAGTGCTTCTTTGGTCAAAAATGCCTGGTGGCTGGTGATCAAGACATTCTGGAACGTAAGCAAACGGGCGATCACGTCATCCTGCAGGATATCTTCCGAATGATCTTCAAAAAACAGGTCTTCTTCCTCTTCGTACACATCCATCCCGAAACTACCGATTTTTCCGGTTTTTAAGGCCTCGATGACCTCTTTGGTATTCACCAAGGCTCCTCGACTCGTATTGATGAGCATCACTCCCTTTTTCATGTCTTCCATACTGGACGAATTGATCATGTATTGGGATGAAGATGAGAGTGGTAAATGGAGGGTGATGATATCTGATTCGGTACAGAGCGTTTTAAAATCCACGTATTCGATCTCCAATTCCGCTTTCAAGCTTTCATTGATATAGGGATCATATGCCAACAACCTGCACCCAAATCCGCTGAGGGTTTTGGCCACTTTGCTGCCAATCTTACCGGTACCGGCGATACCAATGGTTTTCCCTTCCATGTCAAACCCCACCAGGCCATCCAAGGAAAAATTCAAATCCCGCACGCGGTTATGGGCTTTGACCAATTTACGGTTCAATGCGAGCATCAGCGCAACGGTATGCTCCGCAATGGCTGCAGGAGAATACTCAGGCACCCGGGCCACTTTTAGCCCCAATTCCTCCGCGGCAGAAAGATCGACATGGTTAAACCCTGCAGAGCGTAATGCCAAATACTTCACGCCAAATTGCTGTAACTTTTCCAGTACCGGTCGGGAACCATTATCGGTCACAAAAATCGCTACCGCATCACTTCCTGCTGCCAGGTCTACCGTATCCATTGTCAACCGCACCTCCAAGAGCTTCAGCTCGTGATCCGAAAGTGCTTCCTTTAAATAACTATGTTCAAATTTGTGGGCACTGAATGCTGTGATCTTCATCTTTAGTGACATTAAAAGGTGGATGGTAACGCGTAAAATAACGCCTTCAGAAAAGCTCTTTACGGCTCCTTAAACATGCAAAAATTACTTACTAAAAGTAGCCAATTCCTCTTTACTTCAAAAGTATCCTTTCCATAATTTTGGATGCCCCCGTGTAAATCACCTATGTTTTTTCATCCTAACCTCTATTTTTTTGTCGTTATGTTCATATACATTGGTCATGCCTCACAGGACGACTCCTACAAGGATTTACCTTCTTTAAACAACAAATGGATCCATAACGCAGCTGAACGGTTAAAAAAACACCATGAAAAGATGATTTTTATCATAAAACACTTCTTTTATTGAATATTTTTTTATTAAGATTAAAATTCTTTGTTCATTTACAAGTAGCAATACTCAATCATTAAAGAACCCCTTATATTAATCAACACGGAAAGAGACAAGCCTTAGCAAATCCCTCTATCAAGATACACCAACTCACTGAGGGATTCATGTCAATCGTAATGCGGCATTTAAATTGATAAGGAGTCTTGAAGCATCTTTCCAATTATTTGATATGGCTGAAATTGTAATCTTTGAAAAGGATCTTGATCTGGCGGACAACATTTGCGAAATGCTAAAATATGGCAATTTCAATCCCGTTGTCTTAAAATCATTGCCCGAAGGTATAAAAATCCCTTCGCATCATCCTTCCCTGTTAATCGTGGGTTTTGAAGATCGAAATGATCATGCATTCCTAGCGAAAATCGACCAATTGTGCGCCCATTACCACTGTCCTCTGATAATCCTCTCCCCAGGCCTTCTAGGCCCAAATGAAATCGAACAATGTAACTGCAAGCTTAAAAAGGAAATCGTAAATAAGCCTTTTACTTTTCGGTCCCTGCACTCAGCTGTCCTTAAACTGCTCAAGGAAACCAGCACGGATACACCAGCGCTAGTTAACTAAACACGGAGTGTGCAGTAGAAAAATTATGGTGATCTTAAATAGTTTTGAACCCTTCGTTATACTACGATTTATAATTTCACCCACACGCTGAAACACCCTGGTGCTGTCCCATTTCATGCCGCACGTAAGCCCAATGCATAAATCCAGCTAAAGAACTAAAAAATACGGTTGCCCGAAAGCTAAAAAGGTTGAAGTGTTTCCACTCCAACCTTTCTTTTAGGCAATCCTCACCCAGAAGGCAAGCACTGCCATCAATTAACAAAAACCCAAATAACGAATTAATTATCTTTTACAAAGACATTTACCATTCTGGTCATGGTATGTCCTTCCTGATCTTTTACTTTAACTTTCACGGCTGCAAACCCCGCATCTTTAGCCTTGAATGTCAACTCTCCATCCGAAATTTCAAATCCTTGCCCTTCGGACCGATCCATCACTGAAAAACGAGGCGATTCTTCAAAGCCCTTAAACAAAGTCGATAGATCAAGCTCGAGCAGTTCTCCTTTGCTAAGAAAATAATGCGGCCGCGCCATCCAGTCCAAGTAATCATCCAGTTGGGTAAATCCATCCCGATCGGCATCTTGATTGGCATCTGAGAAGTCATCGCTTGGACTTTCGGGGTTCAATCCTTTCGCTACTTCCCACCAGTCGGGCAGCCCATCCAGGTCACTGTCCCAGTTTTCTGATCGGTGCACCTCAGGGTATTCTTCCCATCCGCCGACATCTTGCTCTGTATCCGGCATCCCGGGAATACCGCTCAGACTGCCTTTATAAGTATAAGTGCTGTCCAGGGTTTCTTGGATAATCCTTTGGTCATGATCGTCCAACACCGGCTGGTTGGCACCGACATCCGAAAGGACGATTTTATAAGCTTCCCGTGCAGGTTGGGTGGTGACATGAGAAGGAAAGAACGGCTTATCGACAAAGCCTTCGTACTTCTTATAATCACCATTATGATAACGCTCTCTTCTGCCCTCTTCCTGATTGTCCTCATCAAAATAACCCGGCATGACATTACCGGAAAAATAACCCCGCTGTGTTCCAAGACCAACGCCCTCATGATCAATGGTCAAGGCTATAAAATGCTTGGTACCCGGTCCGGGCTTGTAATAATTATTGACAAAATTCACCTCATGGGATCCTCCGTCCGTGGTTCTGCTTCCCCAATTATAAACGACATTGTTTCTGATGTCCAGCTTGCCTTTGTAGTAGGCATTGCCATCCAACCCGCTTCCCATACTCCAGTTTCTACCGTAATTATGCGCCAACAAATTATGGTGGAAACTACCAATATCTCCGCCTATCGTGGCTGCATAGCCGTGCATCTTTCCTTCTTCATATTTGCTGTGATCTGCCACATTCAAAGCTTCGGCAATCAGGGTCTTCTGTAAAGTGATGTGGTGTGCCCCTCGAGAGCTAAAGGATTCATCGATCGTCCATCTGATGGAACAGTGATCGATAATGCTGTAATTAGCACCGGTAAGCCCCATGCCATCAAATGTTCTGCCGGCACCGATTCCTACCCGAAGAAAACGGGCCACTCCATCGTCTCCGGTAATGCCAAGGGGTGCTCGCTCGATCATAATACCTTTCCCTGGCGCCGTCTGACCGGCGATCGTCACGTAACGCTGGTTTGACACCAGTCTGGACTTCAGCTCAATGGTCCCTCCCACGGAAAAAACGATTGTTCTAGGCCCTATATCATTGGTAACGGCCGCTCTTAAACTTCCTGGGCCACTGTCGTTAAGGTTGGTCACCGTGACCACTTTTCCACCTCTTCCGCCTCGTGCATAGCGACCATAGCCCTCTGCTCCTCTAAAGGCCAATTGTGCGGGCCTGAAATACCAAATATTTCCTTTGGTCAATGCGCCCTTTTCATCTATTTCATCCACCCGCCAATAATAGGTATCCATGCTGTAAAGGTCCGACACCTGATATGCTGCGGATGATAATTCTCCTTGATAGAGGTCACTATTGGGTGTGGCGGCCGCTACAGCCGCTTTTGAAGTCCCGAAATAAAGTTGGTGTTTGACGCTTCCTTTTGCAGGCTTCCATGTCAAGGTCACCCCATTTTCTGCCTCCACATGCTCATCCCCATCTTCAGGAAATGGCGTCTTCGCCTGCTGCTTGATATTGGGCGTGTTCAGTTCAAAGCCATTCCATACCAACTCTGCTGCATCTCCATCTGCTTTGGGGTCATTCACCATCCTGATCTTTACCGATTCGCCTGCGGCCACCTCAAACTCCAAATACCCTGTGGCAGTCGCCGCTTTGCTCTCGGTTCTGTTGGAAGGGATAAGGTCATCCGCTTGCAATTCACCATTGACATACACATCGATCGGTGAAAAGGAATGGTTCTCCGGGTTGTCAAAAGTATTGAAGAAACCCAATAAGGTATGTTTCCCCGCCGGAAGTCCTTTGATCTCCATGTGAATCTCCCGCTCGGCCACCATACCATCATTGCTCAATCGGGCATAAAAGGGAGCTTGAACACCTGCCTTGTACCAACTGCTTTGAAGCCCTTCTCCACTGATGGTAAAGTGGACGCCTGAAAAAGTCGCTTCGGCCTTTTGGCCTTCTTCCACGATCCAGGAGGTATACCCCGGCTCATTTACTTCTGCCAATTTTCTTCCTCCAAAGTCAAAATCAACTTTCACCGTCGGCGATTGTGCGTAACCCTGCATGGCCATCAGGCCAAGATGCATTACTCCGGCCAAGGTTAAAAAGTACTTTCCTAAAGTGGTCATTTTTCGCTTTATCATGATGCTATGGGTTATTTTTGGTGTTTGGATACTGCTGAAACAAGTCAGGTTGTTGCATCCATTTAAGCGTTCTTAGATACCCCAAAAGTACCATCCTTCTTCACCAATCTTAAACCATCTCCTGCCAAAATGGATATTTCTCCACTGAATCGGGAAATTAACCTGCCGAAAAACCTCCACCCACGTTCAATGGAATTTGGCCTTTCCTGCTGGCCCCTGGTACAAGGGAAACGTTAAACTCACTTCCCTTCCCTCCTTTCAGCCAGCTGACATCCCGATTCAGCAATCGACTGTCCCTGTTTAAAGATTCGCCATTGCCAATGGTCCTGTTTTCCACTTATTTTATATTTTCGTAAATCCAAAATGTATATCCGCTTGATCCATATTCGGCCCCTTTTGTTGTTAATGCTTTGTGTTTTCTCCAGCCTCCAGCTCAATGCCCAGCATGAGGCCTTTATCTACGGTGAAGTCGAACTCCGGGATGAATCGAGACTGAAAGGAATTATCACTTGGAGCGCAGGGCAAAACCTCTGGGTGGATCTCCTGGTGGCTGAAAAAAGGGACAACACCATCCTTGACCACCTCCGACAAGAAGACATCAGGCACCTCAGTGCAGGGGAAAAAAAGTCCGATTGGGGGTTTATGGCCCTATGGAAAAATCAATATCCTTCCCGGAAGCTTACCTTCCAAAGTCAATTTGGCAATATTTTGGAGATCATGGTCACGGGAGAGGAAGAGGCCACCATTGTCCTTAAAAACCACGAAAACATTCGGGTTTTTTTAAACGATGATCCGGAATATGCCCACCAGTTAGGGGAAGCCATCCACGTCCAGCTCCAAAATGGCGAAAGAACAAGCCTTCCCTGGAGGGAAATTGAGCGAGTACGGTTTCAGCGAACACCCACTACACTCGCCAATTATGAAAGCAAGCCACTTTATGGGCAAGTAACCACGCGAACGGGATATGCTTATGAGGGCCTGATCAAGTGGGACCTCCATGAGCACCTCGATGACCAATACCTCGATGGCACCACCATCGATGATCGCAGGGGCCGCTATCACTTCTATGAGGTAAAATCCATTCGGCCAAAAAACAAAGGGTCACTTATCCAACTACAGTCCAACAAAGAAATTTACCTGCATGAATTAAGCAATGTCACCAATAAAAATGCCGGTATACAAGTCCGCAATCCACATTGGGGGCAGATAGAACTGAAGTGGGGAGATTTTAAAACCGCCCATTTCACTCCGTATCCGGCTGGAGCGGGATTTGGCTACGATGACTTCAAAATCCCCAATGCCCTGCATGGCACCGTAGCGCTTAAAAGTGGACAGGAAATAAAAGGATCCATTTATTACGACCTGGATGAGCATTGGAGCATTGAAACCTTGGACGGCTGGGCAAAAGGTGGTGGGTTAAGGCAAGTGCCCTTTTCACTGATCAAGGAAATTTATCCCGTAAGTGCCACTCACACCGCCGTGATCCTGATGGACGACCAAAAAATCATTCTTGGTGAACGAAGCGATGTGGACCAAAACAACTGGGGCATCATGATCCAATCAACAGATGGCCAGTTCAGTTATGTTCCTTGGCAAAATTTACAACGGCTAAAGTTTGATCACTAGCGCAATCTTAGTGCTTTTTCGATGCAAAAACATAAATTGCACACAATTCGGTTTTAATTTCTACTATCTGGATGGAAGTAAAGAGGGGTTTTACAAATAAAAATTGGTTTTTTGTAGCGATGATCGCTGCAGCACTGCCCGTACTGGGATTGTTTGCCTTTGGTGAAACCAGTTATGCCGCTGCCCTGCTATGGATCATTGCAGTCCTGATCCTTTTGGTTTGGGGAAATATCAAGCTCCATCAGCTACTGGACAGGCTCCACCCATGGGGAAAACTGCCCCTTCGTCGCTTTTTGATTCAGTTTTTGGCCAGTGGTGTCTATTCATTGGTCTGTATTAATATCTGCTACTATTTTCTGAAAACACTTTTTATCGGCTTACCGCCCGACGGGGAACAAATGCTGCTGCTGAACATCTACGGCCTATTGTTTTTTATCCCTGTAATGTCCCTCAATTTTGGGGTATACTTTATGCAACGCTGGAAAAAAGCTGCGCTACGGTCCGAACAGCTCCAAGCAGAAAACCTCAAAAGCCGCTTGGAATCCCTTAAAGTACACATTGATCCTCACTTCTTGTTTAACAACCTCAATGTACTTTCTTCACTGATCGATATTGATACCGAAGATGCCCATCGCTTTCTGGACAAGTTTGCCGAAGTGTATCGCTATGTCCTCCAGCACCGGGACGAGGAATTGGTCGAATTGGATACTGAAATCGAATTTATCCACTCCTATATTTACCTTTTCCAGCAGCGACTAAACCGACAACTGAAAATCTCCATCGACTATCAAGCTGCCAACCCCTCCCATCACATTCCCACTTTGGCCGTACAAATGTTGTTGGAAAATGCCATTAAACACAATATCGCCACCGTTTCCCAACCATTGACCATCAGGATCTTCCTGGAAGAGGAACGGTACATCATCGTCGAAAACACGTATCAGCCCAAAAACAGGGAATATTCCGCTTTGCCCAAGTCTGGGCTGGAAAATATCAAAAAGAGATTGGCCTATTTCTCCGATGAGGAAATGGTCATTTCCCAAAACGATGGTAAATTCACGGTTAAGCTTCCACTACTAAAAGTGGATCGCCTTAAATCCTCCACTTACTAAACGCCAAACCAACGGTATCTGTCATGAAAGTACTGATCGTAGAAGACGAGCATTTAGCTGCCGCAAAACTGAAGAAAATGATGGAAAAATATGACAGCGGCATTGAGGTCTTAGACAACCTTACCGCTGTTCACGAAACGGTTCAATGGCTCCGGGAAAACCCCGCGCCCGACTTGATCATGATGGATATCCAGATAGATGACGGGGTTTGTTTTGAGATTTTCCAGCAAGTCGAAGTGACCAGCCCGGTCATTTTCACCACTGCCTACGACCAATATGCCATCAAGGCCTTTCAAGTACACAGCATCGATTACCTGCTAAAGCCCTTTTCATATGAAAAACTGAAGCAAAGCCTTGAGAAATTAAAAAAAATCAATGCATCCTCCCGCCCAACTTCCGCTTCGATCGATGTGGATGAGCTGCTCACCGCGCTGAAGCAACAAGAGCCTTCGTATAAATCCCGGTTTTTGGTAAAATCAGGAACGAAAATTCGCTCCATCAAAACAAGGGATATCGCCTATGTCTATACTGACCGGAAGCTAAACCTGTTGGTTACCAATGAAGGAGACCGATATCCCGTGGATCAATCACTAGACGAACTTACACACATCCTCGATCCTGACACATTTTTCCGCGCCAACCGTCAGCTGATCCTGCACATCGATTCGGTTTCGGCCATACACCCTTATTTCAAAGGCAGGGTGAAACTTGACCTCACTCCTCCACTGGACGCTGAAATCATCATCAGCAGCGAAAAAACACCAGATTTCAAAGCCTGGCTGGATAAATAGCACATCCTTCTCCATCAAAAACACCATTCGCAAGCGGTGATGGCGGATACCTCCAAAACTACTCGGCACACTGCATTTTGGATCAAACCATCTTGCTGTGGGATGATAAATGTCTGCATTTTTCGGAACAAGGATACTGCTGTCCCCAGCTTTTTACGCTTTGGGCTTCATTTCCAAGAAAAGGACATCTCGGGTTTACATCCATAATTCCAAGGCCGAAATATCCCGGTTCAATGGAAGAATGTCCCTTTTGAAAAGCCGTTGGTTACTGGATTGTATTAATTAAAGTAAGTTAGCATTACTAAAAAACAGGAATAAACAAGAAAGAACTTCTCCTGTTCGATCCAACAGAACAATAAACCATATTGCAATGCTAAAGAATCGAATCAGCTTTTTATGCTTGGTCATCACTTTCATGTCATTTTCGGAAGTGTTTGCCCAATATCCGGATGTTTCCTCCGAGCAGCGGGCAAAGGCAGACGCTATCAAGTCCGCAGCATTACAGCACTCAGATGAAGCTTGGGAAAAGGCTCGGATTGCCGTTTACCGGGAAGAAATGCAAGGCAAGCCCTATATTCCTTGGGCTGCCCGTCCTACAGACCTGCCCCAAGCCGATATTCCGGCCTTTCCAGGTGCTGAAGGAGGCGGAATGTACAGCTTTGGCGGTCGTGGCGGCAAGGTCATCACGGTCACCAGCTTAGAAGATCACGGCCCCGGTACCCTTCGTGAGGCATGTGAAACCGGTGGAGCCCGGATCATTGTTTTTAACGTGGCGGGTATCATCAAACTGGAAACACCCCTGATCATCCGCGCCCCTTACGTGACAATCGCGGGCCAAACAGCTCCCGGTGATGGCGTATGTGTGGCAGGAGAAACCGTATGGGTGGACACCCATGATGTCGTGATCCGTCACATGAGGTTCCGCAGAGGAGAAACCTTTGTCGGCAGAAGGGACGATGCCATCGGAGGAAACCCCGTGGGAAACATCATGATCGACCACGTCTCTGCCAGCTGGGGATTGGACGAAAACATGTCCATCTACAGGCACATGTACGATCCAGGAGGAGGATATAAACGTGAAAAGCTGCCTACGGTAAACATCACCATTCAAAACAGCATCTTCTCCGAAGACCTCGACACCTATAATCACTCACTGGGCAGTACCCTGGGGGGAGAAAACTGTTCTTTTATGCGAAACCTGTGGGCCAGCAATGCGGGCAGAAATCCTTCCATTGGCTGGAACGGCATCTTTAATTTCGTCAACAACATCGTCTTCAATTGGTCACACCGCACCACAGACGGTGGTGATTATAAAGCAAAATATAACATCATCAACAATTATTATAAACCAGGTCCCGTAACCGACCTCAGTCGCCCGGTAAGTTACAGGATCCTCAAGCCAGAAGCTGGGAGAAGTGATTTGGACTCCATGGTATTTGGCAGGGCATATGTTACCGGCAATATTGTGGAGGGCAATGAAAAAGTCACTTCAGACAATTGGCAAGGTGGCGTGCAAATGGAAGGAAAAGATGGCAAACTCATGACGTATGAAGAAGCTACCCACTTCTTTCCGAGGATGAAGTCCAACAAGCCTTTTCCCATGCCGCACATGACCATCATGCCGACCGAAAAGGCCGTCGAATTTGTGACCGAAAATGTAGGGGCCACTCTTCCCAAAAGGGATCCCGTGGACCAACGAATCATCCGAACGGTAAAAACGGGAAAGCCTGAATACGTAAAAGGACTCGATCCTGAATCCTTCTACCAATTCGAACACCGAAGGCTACCAAGGGACTCCTATAAAAAAGGCATCATTACCGATATCAGCCAGGTGGGCGGCTACCCAACCTACAGCGGCACCCCCTATCAGGACGCCGATAAGGACGGCATGCCCGATGAGTGGGAAAACAAACACGGCCTGGACCCCAATGACCCTACCGATGCCAATGGCGATCTCAATGGAGATGGCTATACCAACATCGAAAAATACATCAACGGAATTAACCCTAAACTAACCGTTGACTGGTCTGATCTGTCCAATAATGAGGACACGTTGGCCAAAAATGGACTTTCAGTGGAAAAATAAAGGTTAATGATTTCTGACAAGTCCAATTAAGGAGGCTGTTTCATAAGTCAACACATGTCCCCGAAAATGCTCGGGACAAGCGATTCCAAGTAAACGGGAGTGATTTGATGTACTGGTATTGTACCCAGATGATTACTTCTCAGACGCTGGAGATCGCCTTGACATGGACTTTTGAGGCAGGCTCCTTTGTATTTAAAAAGCCCTCCACATTTTCCTTTCGATTAAGCTTGAATACCACTTATCACTGGATTAAAACAATTACCAAACTCTTTTTCATTTTCATATGCGAATTACCTAATTTGCTGTATGATCAACTACTTTTACTTAGGAACTGCTTTATTTGTTTTCTGTTTCCTTTCCCAAATGGGCCATGCCCAGCATTTACAGACAGACCTATCGCTTCTACAACAGGCATACAAGGATAAAATCCCCTTTCCACAGGAGACCGCCACGGGAGGACAATATGAGGTGGGAGGAACCTTTCATGTGGACGGGACACCATTCTTGGTATCCTCTGACTATGGAGAAGGGGCCGTGAACATCAATGGGGAGGAATTCGACAAGGTCTTGCTCAACTTAGATGTCGTCAAAGACCAGCTCATCACCTATCATCCCCGAAACTATCAGCAGATTATTTTGGACCATAGAAAGGTGCAGACGTTTCAGCTGGTAAGCGGAAGAAAATTCATCCAATTACCGGACATGCCGGGATACACGTGGCATTATAACGGTTATTATGAAGTACTTTGGGAAAAGGACATCATGATCATCTCCAAGCATTACAAAGAAGAAGAAATCAAAAAAGATTTCGGTTCTTCGGAAAAGTCATTTGAGTTTGAAAATCATGAAGATTTTTTTATCAAAACCTCCAATGGCTTTCGGCGTGTTACCCGTAAAAAACACGTTGTGGAGACGATGGGAATTTCGAAAAAACAAATCAATAAGATCCTTCGTCAGGAAGGCCTGCGGTTCAAAAAGAACACACGACAGGTCCTGATTGCCTTGGGCAATTTTTACACTTCCGAATCAATCAACCGTTAACTTATGAGGAACCTTCTACGACAGTTTTTTTTATGGGGATGCCTTACGCTCATGTCACTTCAGGCATATGGCCAGGACGGACAGCAGGAAACCATCACGGGATTATTCCCTGGCGTTCGTTTTTCCCAATTTGTCCATACTGTGGAAAACAAAACCTCCTATCGCTTCTTCTATGACGAAGCGGATGTGGACACGCTTTCCGTAAATATCAGCGCCAAGGAAAATGACCTGGAAGATGTGTTGGATTTGATGTTTGAGAAAACACCACTCCAATACACCATTGACGACCAGAAAAGAGTGTTTATCCATACCACAGACCATTTTCACACGGGACTTTCAAAAAATTTCTTTGACCCGGAGCAGCCTTCGGACAGCCTGGGAAATACCCAGGACGAGCGCTACCTGGACAGGGCTTATACCGGCAACAAATTATGGACTATCGGCAGCCCGGACGACCAGGACGACGGTGACAAGGCCACCCTGCGTGGTCGGATCTTCAGCCTCAAGAATGGCGAACCGATCATTGGCGCAGTAGTCTTTGAAAAGCAGCAATACACGCGCGCTGTAACGGATGAAAACGGACGCTTTAGCATCACCTTGCCTAAAGGCCGACACACCCTTCACGTGCAGCATTTGGGCCAGTATCAAGAGCAGCGACAGGTGGACTTATTGGGTGATGGAAGCTTGGTCATGCAAATCGACGAAAGCATCGTTTCCTTGGATGAAATTATCGTCAGCTCAGACCGCTTGTCCAATATCAACCGCACGGAAATGGGGGTAGAGACCATGTCCATAGCATCCATGAAAAGACTGCCATCGGTCATGGGCGAAGTGGATGTCATCAAGAGCATCCTTACGCTCCCCGGTGTCAAAACCGTCGGGGAATCCAGCGTGGGCTTTAATGTCCGGGGGGGCGCTGCCGACCAAAACCTGATCCTATTGAATAATTCTACCGTTTACAATCCTTCTCACCTGTTTGGCTTTTTCTCGTCTTTTAATGGCGATATGGTGGAGGAAGTAGAACTCCATAAAGCAGGCATGCCAGTCCAATACGGCGGCAGGTTATCGTCTGTCTTGGATGTGAAGGGAGACTATGGCAATCAGGAGAAATTTCATGGAAAGGGTGGTATTGGACTGCTTACCAGCCGGCTGACCTTTGATGGGCCGATAGGTGAGAAAACCACCTTTTTGGTCAGCGGACGGGCGACCTACAGCGATTGGCTTCTGGACTTGGTCAATGAAAAATCTGACCTCAATGCTGCCGGCGCATCATTTTACGACCTTAACCTAAACCTAAAGCACTATTTTAACGACAAAAACGAACTGAGCTTTTCTTCCTATTGGAGCCAGGACGATTTTAATTTTGCGGCAGACACGTTGTTCAATTACAGCAACCGCAATGCAAACCTCAACTGGAAGCATTATTACAGTGACCGCCTGGAAGGTGAAATCATCCTTGGCATCGACCAATATGAATTTGGGATCGAAGGATATGAAAATCCGCTCAACACTTATGCATTTGATTTTGATATCGAGCAGTACAACCTGAAGGCACACTTCACCTACGAGCATGATGATCAGCATACCCTTCATTTTGGCATGGATAACATCTACTACAACATGAACCCGGGTAAAATGGTCCCTTTAAGCGACGAATCCATCATCATTCCGGAAACGGTGAACCGGGAAAAGGCCCTGGAAACGGCCCTTTATCTTGGAGATCGTTTTGAGATCAATGAAAAGCTGACGGCCGATTATGGTGTTCGGTACGTGATCTATAATTTTTTGGGGCCAAACCAACTGTACGATTATGCAGACGGGCTGCCCAAAAGTGAAGCCACTATCACCGGCGAAACGCGCTATGATAACAACGAAGTGATTACCACCTATTCGGCTCCTGAAATAAGGGTTTCCGGACGGTATATCATTGACAATTTCACCTCTATCAAGGCGGGCTACCATACGACGCGGCAATACATCCATCTGCTTTCAAACACTTCCGCTGCTACCCCTACCGACACTTGGAAACTGAGTGATCCCTATATCAGGCCACAGCAAGGCAACCAGTTTTCGGTGGGATTCTATAAGGATTTGCTCCTGAAGGAAGATAAGCTGGAAGCTTCCGTGGAGGTGTATTACCGTGGAATGAAAAACCTCATCGATTACAGAAGTGGGGCGGAACTGCTCTTAAACAATGAAATCGAGCAAGATGTGCTCAACACCGATGGAAGGGCCTATGGGCTGGAATTCCAAGTAAAAAAATCCACAGGAAAGCTGAGTGGATGGCTGAGTTATACGTACTCCAGGTCTGAGCTTCAAACCGCTTCAGATGAGCCTGCTGAGAAAATCAATGGCGGCAGCTGGTATCCCAGTAATTTTGACCAGCCTCATGCAGTAGTGCTGGCCATGAACTATGAGCTTTCCAAACGCGCCAATGTCTCCCTGAACACCAATTACAGCACAGGACGTCCCATCACACTTCCTGTTTCAAAATTCTACTATAATGGTGCGGAACAAGTTTACTTCTCCGACCGCAACGCTTACAGAATTCCTGATTACTTTAGAGTTGACCTCTCCATGAACCTGGAAGGAAACCACAAAGTGGACAAACCTGCCCATGCTTCTTGGTCACTGGGGGTATACAACCTCCTCGGAAGGAGTAATCCGTACTCCGTATATTTCACGCCCGTAAATGGTAACCTGAGAGGCTATCAATTGTCTATCTATGCACAGCCTATCCCGTACATTACCTACAATTTCAAATTCTAATTGGACATGAAGCTATCCCAACGCATATACACGCTCATCATATTTTCCCTGCTGCTGATCAGTTGTCGTGAGCCTTACGATCCTGAGATCAACCAAGAAGACTTGGGTATCCTCGTGGTGGAAGGGCACATCGAAACCGGAGGCCGAGCGACGGTCGTTAAACTGAGCACTACCGGTTCGCTGAACGATGTGCTGAATTCCTATATACCGGTATCTAACGCACAAGTATCTATCGAGAGCCAATCGGGACAGACCTATCCGCTTCCGTTTACCGAAAATGGCACCTACACCCAGCTGCACGAGCTTTCCAATGATCAACAATACCGACTAAACATCGACATACCGGACCAAGGGCTGTATCAAAGTGAATGGCTTACGCCGATCATTAGCCCAGCGATCGAGAATGTAGGCATAAAAAGAGAAGATAATGACCGGTCTGCAACGGAGATTTATGTTTCCACACATGGCAATGAAGATGTTCGTTATTTCGCTTGGGAGTACGAAGAAACCTGGATTTTCAATCCGGAATTGCGTTCTTTTTTGAAATTTGATCCGGAACAGGATTCCGTGGTGTATCGAGATCTTAGCACTGAACGAATTGACCGGTGTTGGCGCACAGAATATTCCAACACCATTAATATTGCCTCATCGGCCCGTTTCCAAGACGAGTACATTTACGAAAAGGTCATCCAAGAAGTGCCCTTTGGCTCGGAAAGGTTTACCCAAAGGTATTCCATCTTGGTCCATCAGCGTGCCATCTCGCAGGAAGCCTTTACCTTTTATGAAACGCTGAACAAAAACACCAATGATATGGGCGATATTTTCAGCCCATTACCTTCCAACATCAATACCAACGTCCACTTTCAGGACAATGGCAGCTACAAGGCCATCGGCATGGTCACTGCTGGCGCTTCGGCCTCTAAAAGGGTGTTTTTTGACCGATTGGATATCGGACATTGGATTGTTACCAACCCCTTTTATGCCGGTTGTGACTTAATCTACGATACCATTCCAGTGCCGGAAGCCTCCAATTGGTTTTCAAGTGGAAGAACAGTACCAGTACAAATCGTAGAAGGAGGTTTTGGAGGAATTATTGGTTATCGGGGAGGAAGTAGAAGATGCACCGACTGTACCTTACGAGGCACCAATGTTCAACCTGACTTTTGGGCTAATTAATATGATGATGAGACTAACCTTACTCTTTATATTCGCCATAATGGGATCAAACCTGCTGGCGCAGCAAAACCAACCAGTGTCCTCACTGCCAAAAGAGGACGTCTATGTCCATGCCGGCCAATCCATTGCCGTGGCCGGTGAACGGCTACCGCTATCCATCAACATCACCATGGACCAAGCGCCGACCAAGTCGACATTCGCGTATGCAGATTTGGTCAGTCGATCAGGGAAACGCTTCGGCGGGGCGGTCATTCCCTTGAAAAATGGGAAAGCATCTGCTTACCTCACCGTTCCGGAAAACACCCCTTCAGACCATTACTTGCTTAGGGTTTATTCGCGTTACGCAGCCTCCCTGAACGATGCCAGCCAGTACCACCAGGAATTGATTTCTGTGATCAATCCTGCCATCCCTCCTGCCCCTAAGGCCGCGGAAAAACCACTTGACGGCAATTGGCAATCCATCACGGCTTCCAATGCCATTACGGTACAGCCCGAAAAGGAAGCGCTGAACCTTGGCGAACAATCCAGTCTTCGTTTATCGGCATCCCCCGACAGCAAGGTCACCGTTTCCATCAGCAGGAAAAATCCATTTTTGGATAGGACGCAATGGGTGCAAAACTCCCCTCCCTCCAAAACCAAGCCCCAAATGGAAGCGCTTTTACCGGAACTTCGTGGCCACATCATCAAAGGCACGCTGACGGCAAAAGAAGCGGACACGACCAAACTGTACTTCCTTTCCGCTCATGGTGACCAATCGGCTTTATACCTCGGAAAGGCCAACAGGAAAGGAGAAATCTACTTTGACTTGGGAGCCCTGAAGCACTATGAATTTCTCCTGCTCCAATCGGATGTGGATTCGGTTCCCTTTGGGTTAAACTTACAGCTCCCTTTTGCCGATGCTCCCGCTGAAGGGTTGGACTTTCCACCACTTGAAATCACCCCAGCACAAAAAGAACTCTTGGACAATTTGGTGTTGAGTGCCAGTACAAGTACGTACTTTTTAAAACCTCGGCAGCAAAATCTTCAGCCCATCGTCACTGGCTACGCCCCTGACCGCGGCTACAACTTGGATGATTACAATCGTTTTGAGGACTTGGCCACTACGCTAAAGGAGTACATGCCCACGGCACTGGTGCGGAAAAACAAAGGAAAATACTACTTTAAACTGACCAATATCCCAGAACATTCTGTCTTTGATGGCAATCCGCTGATCCTTGTGGATGGGATGCCCGTTTTTGACAGTGATAAGCTTGCCCAGTTTAGCCCTGAAAACATCAAACGGGCTGAGATCATCAACCGCCGCTTTTATATTCTCAGCTATGGATTTGATGGAATCCTAAGTTTCACTTCTTACGACAATGACTTTGGAGGCTACCCCATTCCTGAACATGCGCTGTACCTGGAATACCCTCCCATCCAGCAGCCTGTAAGCTGGCAGTTCAATGCTCCCAAAAAGGACGAGCATTTTCCAGATTTTAGGTCTGTTTTGCTTTGGGAAGAATCGGTTCAGCTGGACGATTCCGGAAAGGCAAGCCTTTCATTTACAGCCTCGCAGGTGCCCGGAACCTATGAAATCAGGGTCAGCCAAATTACACCAGATGGTCGCCAAGTTTGGACCACGAAGGAATTGGAAGTTATCGACGAAAAATAAGCCCACCGTATGGGGATCAAGCACTATTCCCGGAGGCTCCTTCCCCAAAAGGAGGACCTTTCGGGTTTAAGCCATGGATAAAAGGGATGAACACAGATTTGCTCGAATGATGTTATCCGCCGTGGCCGTTTAGATCGCAATGCCTGTGTGCCACGGCATAGAGAAGAAAATAGCCAATGCAGCAGGTTAAAAACCTGCTGCCCAATCGTCTCCGCGAGGATCACCGGCACCTTCCAGCTTACCGTCCGGCCCTACCAATATCGCATCTACCCGTCCAATGCTGCCCCTTTCTTTGATTTGGTGGCCCATTTTTTCTAGGGCTTTTTTGATCGCTGGATCCAAGGCATCTCTTTCGGGAAAAATAAAATTGGGCTTCCACTGGTGGTGTACCCTGCCACTGGATACCGCATCGGTCATGTTCATCTCATGGTCCAGCACATTCATGACCACTTGGTAAACAGAAGTAATGATCGTACTTCCCCCCGGTGTTCCGACCACCATTTTAAGCTTTCCATCTTTTTCCACTATGGTTGGGGTCATGGCGCTCAGCATGCGCTTTTCAGGCTGAATGGCATTGGCCTTTCCTCCCAGGAGTCCGTAAACATTGGGCACCCCTGGTTTGCTGCTAAAGTCATCCATTTCATTGTTCATCAAGAAGCCGGCTCCGGAAACGAATACCTTGGAGCCATAGCCGGAATTGATGGTGGTCGTCACCGACACGGCATGGCCATTGGCGTCCACGATGGAGTAATGGGTGGTTTCTTCGCTCTCCTGGTGATTTAGCTGCATGGCCAGCACCTCTTCACTATCGGTGGCCTTATTCGGATTGATCTGCTTTACGCGACTGGCAATATATTGGTCATCCAACAGTGCTTTCTGCGGCACCTCCCAAAAGTCTGCATCCCCAAGGTGCTTGGCCCTATCCGCATAGACCCTTCGCTCCATTTCGGTCATCAGGTGAATGGTTTCGGGAGTATGGAAGCCCAGATCGCCCATTGGAAAATGCTCCGACATTTTTAGCAATTGCATCAGGGCAATGCCGCCACTGCTGGGCGGTCCCATGCTATAAATGGTCGCCCCCCGGTACTGGCCGGTGATAGGTTCACGCCACTTGGACGTGTACTTGGCCATGTCTTCCAGCTCGATGATGCCATTTCCAGCTTTCATCTCTGCCACCAGCAATTCGGCCGTTTTCCCTTTATAAAAACCATCTCTTCCCGCTTTTTGGATGCGTTTGATGGTAGCGGCCAAGTCTTTTTGGATCAGCAGGTCGCCTTCTGCCCATTCTCCTTCCAGCTTTACCAAAGGAATGTCTGTGCTATCGCGGTTATGCTCGATGAACGTCTTACGGTACCTGTTATAATTATTGGCCTGCTTGGCGGTGATCGCAAAACCACTCCGTGCCAAGGTATAGGCGGGCTGTAACAATTCCTTCAAGGGAATAGTGCCATATCGGGCATGGGCCTTGAGCATGCCGTCCACGGATCCGGGAACGCCCGAAGCCATCGGCCCAGCCAGGCTGAGGCCATCGATGATATCCCCATTTTCATCTTGGTACATTTCCTCGTATGCCGCTAGGGGTGCCTTTTCTCTAAAATCCAGCGACACCACTTCCCCATTCGGCTGACGGTACATCATAAAGCCTCCGCCGCCCAAGTTTCCCGCTGCGGGGTACACCACCGCCAGCGCAAAATGCACCGCGACCATCGCATCAACGGCATTTCCTCCTTTCTCAAGCACCTCCACGCCCACTCGAGTGGCCTCTGGATGGGCGGATACCACCATGGCCTTTTCACCAAAAACGGTTTTGCCTTCCAGGTATTCCTTTTGGCCCAGGTTGGCACAGCCGGAAACATACACCAAGGCCATCAACAGGGCCGTTATTTTCAAAAAAAATCGCTTGTCAGCCATTTGCTGTCGTACTATCAACTTCATAAAGGGGATTTGTTTTAATTTTTGTGTACTCCTATTACTATTTTGTCAATCAGACCGCTCCATACCTCCGTAACACCTGCAAAATATCTGCTTTTTTTGCGAATATTTTGTTTCCGTTGGTCAAAAAAACTTGAAAGGGTAAGGAATTTTTCCTAAAAAATCCCAGGGAGTAAGCAAGATTAAGAGTTCACAACAGATGGTCTAAATGTATGAATCCTACTAAAGCTGTGATTACCATGGCAAGGTATAATTATTCGTGAACTTTGGTTTTTCAATGGTTCTCATAAATGTTAACGTATTGCCGAAAGCAAATCACCACTTAGCAGTTTGTAGTGCCCGTATGAAGAAGCGGTGAACACACCTTGCATTCCGCACAGGAAACCTTTATTCATGGTGGAGCTGCTTTTTATAAACATCTAACTTTGCCCTTACCTCTTCTCCTAGCACGGGATATTTGATGTCTTTTCGCTCTTTCAGCTCATCATACATAATGTCGGCCACTATGGTTCTAGCAGCCTTTTTATTGTCTGCCGGAATAATATACCACGGTGCATGGTCCGTTGAGGTAATATTGATGGCTTCTTCATAATATTGCTGGTATTTGTCCCACAAGGTGCGTTCTTTTAGATCATCTGGAGAGAATTTCCAGTTTTTTTCCTCAAGACGTAACCTCCTTAACAGCCTATTCTTTTGCTCCTCTTTGGATAAATGGAGAAAAAACTTGAAAATAATGGTGCCATTTTGTGCCAAATGCCTTTCAAATGCCTTGATCTGCTCAAAACGTTCATGCCAAAAGGCATCCGTAATATCTTCCACCGAATCTACTCCAGGAAGGTGCTCTCCCAAGATGTACTCGGGATGTACCCGGGTTACCAATACATTTTCGTAGTGGGAGCGGTTAAAGACACCAAATTTCCCACGGGCAGGCAATGCTATATAATGTCGCCACAAATAGTCTTGTTTCTTTTGGATACTAGTAGGCGTTTTAAAACTATGCACCACTACTCCTCTTGAGTTAAAATCCTTAAAGACTTCTCGTATCAAGCTGTCTTTCCCTGCGGTATCCATGCCTTGAAAACACACCAACACACTATACTTGCCGTGGGCGTACAGGACATCTTGTAGCTTTCCTATTTTCCTTCTGATATCACTCAGGCGATCCTTCAATTGATCATCTGAAGCATTTAGATTGGTTAAGGTCGGTACATCTTTCAAACGGATAGGGGCATCTACTCGATAATAAGAAGTCTTGATTTTATCCATTGCTTTTTTTATTCAATATAAAATCATTTCATCAAAACTCCATAGGACCTTGAATACCATTGGAAGGCATAGGTGTTTTTGAGTACTGGTTAATGAAGGATTTTGCATTGAACGGCATGAGTCAAATCTACTTGCTCCTTAAATCACCCCCATACATGAAATCTGTTTTTTACCGAGCATACCGATCCACTGCAAATGCATCGGTTTTTAGGGTTCCGATCTTTCCGCTTTTGAGGTCCGCCAAAAGTTTGCCGGTGGCCGGTGCCAAGCTTACGCCCATCATGCTATGGCCCGCCCCGAAGGCGACATTTTCCCAGCCGGGGGCCTTGCCGATATAGGGCAACCCGTCGGGTGAGCAGGGGCGCATGCCTTTCCAAATCTTGTCTTGGGAAGGAAATGCTGCCTTAAATTCAGGATAATAGGCTTTTATGGACTCAAAAATTCCTTGCACCCGGCGCATATTTATTTTGTCCACGTGACTGGAAATTTCCATGGTTCCCCCAAACCGGACCTTCTCGCCATAAGGGCTTTGGGATACCCTGGCCTCGGTAAGGATACTTGCCTGCTTCAGCTCCGGCGTATTGGGCAGCTCAAAACTATAGCCCTTCCCTCCCATCATGGGAAGCCTGAACCCAAGCATCTTAGCGATCTCCCCGGACCAAGACCCGGCGCAAACCATCACCTGGCCACAGTCGATCTTACCTTCATTGGTCATGACGGCGTTTACATTACCGGCTGATTTCTCAAATCCGGTGATGGTGACATTACGCTGGAGCTGGACACCACTTTTCTCCAAGTGGTTTTTGAGCAAGCGGTAGAGGTCCTTGGGCGAAAGGTGGGCATCATCGGGAAAATATACGCCACCAAGGACATCCACTTCGTGGTGAGGCTCCAGTTTACGGATATCATCCTTGCTGAGGATTTCAGCGCGTAGCCCACTTTCACGGGCCAAATGCGCCAGGGCTGCTTCCTCCTTCTCTCCTTCCTTGGTTTTGTAAAGCATCAGTAATCCTCGATCTTGTAATTTTATAGCCTCATTACCATGTGTGGCGACAAAATCCAAGTAAAGCTGCTTGCTGTACAGGCTAATTGCCTTGAGGTAAGGGATGGAGCGCTGCACATGGGCAGCATTGGAGTGACGGTAAAATTGCAAGCACCAATCCACCAAACGCTTATCCAAACGGGGCTGAATATAAAAAGGGCTCTTGGACGAGAACATCCAGGCCATCCCTTTGGCGATCATCCCCGGAGAAGCCAAGGGCACAATATGACTGGGCACGATCATGCCGGCATTGCCCGTAGAACAATTCTCCTCCATGTCTCCTTTGTCCACGACAATCACCTCTTCTCCCTGCTGCTGGAGAAAATATGCCGTAAAGAGTCCTACCACACCACCTCCAATTACCACCGTTGGTTTCATATTGCTTTGTTGTCGAATTGTTTTGTGTTCAACTGTTATTCTGTGGATAGCGATAAGGCTAATCCATCTTTGCACTTGGTTCTGAATACTTGATCCCGTGTACCTCGTACTTACATTTGTCTATAATCGGCCCGCTACCCTTTCCTAAATCACCTGAAATCCATGCACATACGGATCATCATCGTCAAGGAAAATGGTATTGTATCCGGTGATTTTAGCCCAGCCTTCGATGCTGGGAATGATGGCATCATAGTCGCCAACGTTGGTCTCCCCGATAATCTCACCGGTAAAGGTGGAGCCGATATAGCTTTCGTTGACAAAGGGTTCATTTGCCTTGAGTAATCCGCGGGAATACAATTGGGCCATCCGCGCCGAAGTCCCCGTCCCACATGGAGAGCGGTCGATGGCCTTGTCGCCATAAAAAACGGCATTTCGGCCATGGGAATGTTCATCCAAGGTCCTGCCAATCCACTGGATATGGCTGAGGCCGTTGATCCGCGAATTTTCGGGATGCACAAAGGTATAAACTTCATTGATCGCCTTGCGCAGTTTTCGGCTCATGGTAATCAGCTGCTCTGCGGTAAAGTCCTGTAATCCTCCGAAATTTTCCTGCGGCTCGATAATCGCATAGAAATTACCGCCGTAGGAAACATCAAAGATCAACTCTCCAAGCACGTCACAGCTGATGTTCAAATCCTTCGCAATCACAAAGCTGGGGACATTGGTCAATTTGACGGAAGTAACCTTCTCTCCTTCTTGCGTATAACTCACCAAAACCAACCCTGCGGGGGTCTCCAACCTTAGCTTTCCAGGTACCTTTGGCGTGATCAGTCCTTCCTCAATGGCCACTGTCACCGTTCCGATCGTACCAT
Source organism: Echinicola vietnamensis DSM 17526 (assembly GCF_000325705.1). NCBI lineage: Bacteria > Pseudomonadati > Bacteroidota > Cytophagia > Cytophagales > Cyclobacteriaceae > Echinicola > Echinicola vietnamensis. Next base: position 4,736,393 of record NC_019904.1, read on the forward strand.
GTCCGCACATGGGCAAGCACCCGCTGGTCTCAATGTACAAAACAGCCACATCATTCTCAGGATCATGTGGCGGATAAAGCATGGAGCCGGACATCATATCATGCCCTCTCGGCTCAAACATCAACCCTCTTCTGATCCAATCGTAATGTTTGATGAAAAATTGCCTTTTCTCAAACATGTTTTCCCCTTCCAAAAAAGGGAGACCGCCCGTGACCACCCGTACCGGATTGCCACACGTGTGGGCGTCAATACAACTAAAGGTTTTTTTCATTTATAGCGTGATAACTACATCTATCTTACTGCTGAAGATTTCCCTCTTTTATTATTCTCTTGATACTGCCCTACTTCACTACTTCACCGTCCACGGTTCTGATGATGTCCAATGGATTGGCTTCTTTCAGCTCCTTGGGCAATAACCCGTCGGGGCAGTTTTGGTAGGCAAATGGTCGGGCAAAACGTTTGATGGCATAAACCCCTACAGAGGTACTCCTGCTATCGGTGGTGGCAGGGAACGGTCCGCCATGCTGCATGGCATGTCCCACTTCCACTCCTGTCGGCACGCCGCCAAAGAGTAACCGGCCACATTTATCTTGTAGCGTATTGATCAAGGCCGCCTGATCGGTAAGTTCGCTTTCACTGGCCCACAGGGTGATGGTCAGCTGTCCTTGGAGGGTTTTTGCTGCTTTTAGCAACGCCGCTATGCTGTCATAAGCCACCACGATGCCAAATGGTCCAAAAACCTCTTCTTGCAGCGATGGTGATTTGATCCAAGTATCCAAGTCGGTCAAAGCCAGGGCAGGATGTCCGGCATCCTTTGCCGCAGCCTTTTGGATCCACTTCAGTCCACCTGTGTCTGCCAAGTGATCCAGGCTTTGGTGATACGCGGTTTGGATTCCTTCATGTAACATGGCTTGTCCCGCAGCATCCGCCAGCACTTTTCCTGTATTTTGGGCAAAGGCCTCTGCCATGTCCGCAGGCACAAAAATCACCCCCGGATTGGTACAGAATTGCCCGGCTCCCAATGTCAGGGACTGGGCATATTGCCCGGCTACTTGCTCGGAATTGGCCAGTGCGCTTTCAAAGGCAATAATCGGATTGATACTGCCCATTTCTGCATAAACGGGAATGGGTTCAGGCCGGCTGTTGGCCAAGTCAAACAGGGCTTTACCCCCCTTAAAGGAACCTGTAAACCCTACCGCCTTGATCGCAGGGTGCTGCACCAAAGTCTGGCCTTCGGAAATGCCCCCTTCCACATGCTGAAAAACACCCTCTGGAAGCCCCGCCGCTGCAATGGCCTGCTGAATGGCTTCGAATACCATCAAGGAAGTTTTGGGATGACCCGGGTGTCCTTTGTACACCACCGTACATCCTGCCGCAAGGGCTGAAATGCTGTCTCCACCGGCCGTAGAAAATGCCAATGGGAAATTGCTGGCCCCAAACACCGCCACGGGCCCCAAGGGCACGAGCATCCTTCTCAAGTCTGGTTTGGGAGCGGGAGTTCTTTCTGGATCTCCATGGTCAATCGTGACTTCAAGCCAAGTTCCCTCTTCTACGTATTTGGCAAAAAGACGGATTTGGCCGGTAGTGCGGCCCAATTCTCCGGTGATCCTTCCTTCTGGTAAATGCGATTCCTCACACGCCGTAGGAATCAAGGCCTCCTTGATGGCTTCCAATTGGTCGGCAATTTTCCGGAGAAAAGCCGCCCGCTCTGCCAAAGAAGTGATTTTATACTGTTCAAAAGCTGCTTCAGATTGGTAAACTACCTTATCTAGTTGCATTTATATACTGGTTTTGATTTCAGCTAATTCCGGTCGGTTTTCCAAACCGGTTTGAATGAGTTTTTCGACACGCGCACGTTCTTCTCCTATCAACGTCAATCGGGGTGCACGCACGTTTTCTGTACCAATGCCGGCCATTTGCTCAGCCAGTTTGATGTATTGCACCAATTTAGGATGAATATCCAATTCCAGCAAGGGCAAAAACCACTGATAAATCGGCAATGCCTCTTCAATCCTACGCTCTTTGCACAAGTCAAAAAGAACGACGGTTTCTTTTGGGAAGGCACAAACCAATCCTGCTACCAGTCCATCGGCGCCCATCAGGACACTTTCCATGGTCAAGGTGTCCACCCCACAAAGGATTTTATAGCGATCACCAAACCTGGTTTTCATACGGGTCACATTGGACACATCACGCGTGGACTCCTTTACTGCTTGGATATTCTCGCATTCCATCAGCTCATCGAACATCTCCAAGGTAACATAGGTCTTGTAATCCACCGGATTGTTATAGATCATGATCGGCAGATGGGTCGCCTGTGCCACCGTTTTAAAATAGGTAACTGTTTCCCTATGATCAGAAGGATACCGCATGGGAGGAAGCAACATCAAGGCGTCCAGCCCCAGCTCTTCCGCCTTTTTGGCCCAATAAATAGCCTTTGCGGTGGAGCCTTCAGCGATGTTCAGCACCACGGGAACCCTGCCGGCTATCTTTTCCTTGGTCTTCTTGGTCAGTTCGATTTTTTCTTCATCCTCCAACACACTGGACTCACCCAAAGTACCTCCCAAGATCACACCGCTGACGCCTGCATCTATTTGGGCTTCCAAATTAAGGAAGAAAGTATCATAATCAATGCTGCCGTCACCATGAAATTTCGTGGTAACCGCAGGAAAAACTCCGTTCCAATTCATACGTTCTTAATTTATCGTTCGTAACAAAGGTAACAGTTGGTCCCGTGTGATTATTGCACCAAATTAGTGATTATTGATACAATATTGGCTGAGCGGAATTTTGAAACAGGGCAAATACATTTTGTGTATGCTAGGTATCCTTTGTACTACTGGTACGCCAATCTTTTTTTGTGCTACCCCCTCTTTTTCTGATGGCCTTTGGCCACGGAACCATGATTCCTTTGGTGGATCTTATCCTTTTCCTATTTCAGGTGTGAAAATAGCTTTCAGAATATCGCGACAGTTCATGTCACATGCTTCTCTCTCCCCTTATTTTTTCTTTACTTTGCCGTCATGCAACATCCACTTTCCCTTTCTGAGCTGAACCAACTCATCCAGCAAGCCCTGGATATCCAGCTTCATCCCAGCTATTGGGTCATCGCAGAGATTGGTGAACTGCGGGATTCACCCCGTGGGCATGCCTATTTGGAACTGGTGGAGAAAACAGACCAACAGATCCTCGCCAAAATCCGAGGAAACATCTGGTCCTATACCTACCGGGGCATTTCCAGTAGGTTTTCATCCATTACCGGCCAATCCCTTAAACCCGGCATGAAAGTCTTGGCACAGGTGAGTGTGCAATTCCATGAAGTCTACGGCTTGAGCCTAAACATCAAGGACATCGACCCAAACTTCACCTTGGGAGAAAAAGCCAGAAAACGACAGGAGACCATCGACAGGCTTACCAAAGAAGGGCTTATGGAGTTGAACAGACAATTTATCTTGCCCCAAGTCCCGCAGCGGGTGGCGATCATCAGCTCGGCAAATGCAGCAGGTTTTGAGGATTTTATCAATCAGGTAGACCATAACCGTGAAGGTTTTCAGGTACACTGGAAACTTTACCAAGCCACGCTCCAAGGAGATCAGGCGGCCGCCAGCATGACTTTGGCCATTGAGCAGGTCGAAATGGCCAATCAGGCCCACCCCTTTGATCTGCTGGTCATCATTCGGGGCGGAGGAGCCCAGTTGGACCTGGACTGTTTTGATGATTATGGATTGGCCAAGGCCATCGCCAATACCACCTTGCCAGTGGTCACGGGCATCGGTCACGAGCGGGATGAATCCATAGTGGACATGGTCGCCCACACCAAAATGAAAACCCCTACTGCAGTAGCCGCATTTATCCTGGAAGGTTTCAGGGAATTTGAGGATTTATTGGAAAAGCACCTTAAGATATTGGAAAGAAATGCAGCCTACCATCTTCAAAAAGAAGAGCGAAAAATCTCCCAGCACGGTCACCTGCTGAAAAGCCTTTTCCAGAACCAAAAGAACCGCGCGCAAGAACGGACTAACCTCCTCCAATACCGCATTCGATCCCTCGCCAACCAGGCCATAAAGCTACGTTCCCATCAACTGGAAACCATGGAAGGGATCTTCAAAAAAGAAGTACAGGGGATCCTCCAGCAGCAAAAAGACAAAATGGAAAGCCTGAAAACGGACCTGATCCGGCTTGACCCTGCCACCTTCTTCAAAAAAGGATATACACGTTCAGAAATCAATGGCCTCCCCATCAGCAAGGCCAATCCCCAAGAAGGCGATCAGCTTACGACCTATGGGGCAAAAACAACGATTCAGAGTACCATCAAATCAATAGAAAACCATGAGTGATCAGAAAAATTTCAGTTACGACAAAGCAGTGGCCAGAATAGAAGAAATCGTCCGTCTTTTGGAACAAGATGACAAAAGCATCGACGAGCTTTCCGTATTGGTAAAGGAGGCCAGTAAACTGGTAAAAGACTGCAAGTCCAAGTTGAGAATGACAGAAGAAGACATCCTAAAGGCTTTTGGAGAGGATGAAAACCAATAAAAATTAGCCAACCTGGATTATATCCCCTTCAACTGTGCCAACCTTGTCACCTTCAGGCTTTTCCCCGTAGGTATTCCTCCCGTGCCTCAGGCGTCAAGATGCCCTCAAATATAATGGAAATGGCCTGATCATATATTTTGGCCGGGTTGGTTTTCAGGCCCTCCACCATCTCTTTTGGAAACTGCCCCAAAAATTTGGGATCGATTAAATTTTGGATGGCCGAGGCGTACAGCAGCACCACCATGCTCTTGTCCACGTGGGAAGCCACCAGCCCCTGATCAATTCCCGTCTGAATCAACCGCTGGAAACGCAAATAAGCGGAAGTTCGGATATAGTCCTCCAGGGCAGCCCACACTTCTGGCACCTGTTCTCGCATATCGGCCAACAAGGCCGGATTGATAGGCGCCAAATCCTTGGCAATGGCAGACAACATGGATTTCAACTTTAGCAGGAAACTGAGTTCCTCATTTTCCAAAATGGTTTCCACCTTCATGCTCAGCTTGGTTCTCAGCATGTTAAAAGAGGCTTCCAATAACTCCTGCTTACCTGGAAAATACTGATAAACGGTCTTTTTGCTCATCCCCAATTTTTTGGAGATATCATCCATGGTGGTATGTTTGAACCCATTCTTTAAAAACAGCTGATTAGCCGTTTCCAGAATTTTTAATTCCACTTCCTCGTTTCGTTGCGCTTTCATTGTTGTCGTTGCTCCACCCCAAATATAGCTATTGTAGGCAAAATAGCCAGCCTAAACAAATAATGAAGGGGTTTTCCCCCGTAAATTCGACGAAAAAATGTAGATTTGAACATCAAGAAGCAATCAGAATTTAAGCAGCTAGATGAGCACCATTCCAAAACCTGAAGCCCAAAAAAGAATTGCTGAGCTAACAGCTACCATTAACCACCATAACCAGCTGTACTATCAGAAAGATCAAAGTGAGATCAGTGACTTTGAATTTGACAAGTTGCTGGAAGAGTTGATGCTACTGGAAGAACAGTTTCCAGAGTTTCAGGATAAAAACAGTCCTACCCAGCATGTCGGCGGCACCATCACCAAGGAATTCGAAACCGTGGAACATGAAACCCGGATGCTGTCCTTGGGAAATACCTACAGCAAAGAGGAGCTCATTGCCTTTGATGAGCGTGTGGCCAAAGGCTTGGGACATCGCCAATATAGTTATTGCTGTGAACTGAAATTTGATGGCGTGGCCATCAGTTTGGTTTATGAAAAAGGCGAACTGGTCAGGGCGGTCACGCGTGGAGATGGCTACCGGGGCGATAATGTCACGGCCAATGTAAAAACCATCAAGAACATTCCACTTTACCTGCAAGGCGATGATGTTCCGGACAAATTTGAAATCCGTGGTGAGATTTTCCTTCCCGTCAAGGAATTTGAAAAGATCAATACCGAAAGGGAGGCCAATGGCGAAGCGCTTTTGGCCAATCCTAGAAACACGGCGTCAGGCACCTTAAAGATGCAGGACAGCAGTATTGTCGCCAAAAGGCGCCTAAACTGTTACTTTTATCAGCTTCTGGGCGATCAAATCGGAGTGGACCAGCATGATCAAGCCATGGACCGCTTGGAAAAATGGGGATTTAACATCTCTCCTACCTATAAAAAATGTACGGATATCAATGCCGTATTCGAATACATAGAATCATGGCGGGAAAAGCGCCACAGCTTGCCACTGGAAACGGACGGTGTAGTGCTTAAGGTAAACGATTATGCCCAGCGCGAAGAACTTGGCTTCACCGCTAAAATCCCCCGTTGGGCGATCGCCTATAAGTATAAAGCAGAAAGTGCGGAAAGTACGCTCATGTCCGTCACTTACCAAGTGGGCAGAACGGGAGCCATCACTCCCGTGGCCAATCTTTCCCCTGTCTTGCTTGCAGGCACCACCGTTAAGCGTGCTTCCCTGCACAATGCCAATGAAATCATGCGACTGGACCTGCACCACGGTGACGTGGTCTTTGTGGAGAAAGGCGGAGAGATCATTCCTAAAATAACCGCCGTGGCGGTAGAAAAAAGGAAAGCTGATGCCAAGCCCATCGCTTACATCACCCACTGCCCGGAATGTGGCACACCACTGGAAAGGAAAGAAGGTGAAGCCAAACATTTCTGTCCAAATACTGCATCCTGTCCACCACAAGTACTTGGCCGGATAGAGCACTTTGTGCATAAGCGCGCCATGGATATTGACAGTATGGGAACCGAGCGAATAAGGGCCTTGATCAATCAAGGATACATAGAGCATCCTGCCGACCTGTACGAACTGGAAGCTAAAAAAGACCAGCTGCTAGGCTTGGAGATCAATGCCGAGCAATATGAAAAAAGCAGCGACGGATATTTATATGTCACCTTGCGAAAGGCGCTCTTTGCGATCACTGATGGCATTTCACTTTCAGCCATCGACCGGTACCTATCGGACACCGAAGCACTGGAGCAGCATCAGAAGCTGGCGCAATTCCCTGATTTCATCCAGCAGCAAAACAAAAAAGTAGCCTTAAACCTGGCTGCGCTTGACAAGCTGAAGGACACCTTGAGCGACCTTCCCCATGACCAAATCGAAGATTTCTTGCCCGTTTCGGCGGTGATGGCCATGTTTGTAGGGAATCAATGCTCCATGGAAAAGCTGCAGCTCCTGAGCCAACAAAAGAACACGGTGCATGATATCGTATTGACCTTTGATTTTGAACTGCATCAGGATCAAGAAGATAAAATCAAAAAACTGAAAGGCAACACCTTCCAGGAAGGTGTCATTTCCAATATGCTCGCTGGAATCCAAGCCTCCAAAAACCAACCTTTCGAAAAGGTGCTTTTTGCCTTGGGCATTAGAAATATCGGAGAAAATACCGCCCAACTCTTGGCGAGGCATTTTAAGACCATTGAAAACCTTACTCAAGCGAGCACCGAACAGCTACTGGACATCAACGGTGTTGGGGAGACATTGGTCGGTAGCATTCGGGAGTTCTTTTCACAAGAAGAAAACAAGCAAAATATCCAGCGGCTAAAAGCCCATGGGCTACATTTTGAAATCAAAGCAGAAGATCTCCCAGAGCAAAAGGGCAATGCCTTGGAAGGCCTGAAAGTGCTGGCCTCGGGAAAATTTGAACATTTCAAACGTGACGAGATCATAGAGGCCATTTCTGCCCACGGGGGCACCTACCTAAAATCCGTTTCTAAAAACCTTGACCTGATCATTGAAGGAGCAGACATGGGGCCCAGTAAAAAAGAAAAAGCGCAAAAACTCGGCATCAAGATGATTTCTGAAAATGAATTCTTAAGCATGATCGCGGATTAACCCATCCCCAAGCCATCAGGTATGAAATGGATCAAAAAATTCTTTGTTGGACTAAAAATCCAGAAAAATAAGGACCAAAAATACGAGAAAAGCAAAAAATCGATTGAGGAAATAAAATCAATTCATATTTTAGCAAATTCTTATGAAAATTTGGCAAAAGCTGAGCAATGTGTTGCCACCCATTGGCCTGGCATCACCATTTCAGGCATGTACTATCATGAAAGTAAAGAGGACTCAAAAGGCTTCTCTATTCAAAATTTCAGTTTGTTTGGAAAGCCAGATGAAGCCTTGCAGGATTTCATTGACCGACACGCTGATATCTTGATGGTAACCACCACCACTTTTGATCCTTTTATGCACTTGGTCGTCCAGCGAAAGCCTGCAGATTATAAAATCGGCTTTCGAAGTGAGATCGGTGGGGAATTATTGGATTTAATGTTGGAAAAAGATGGAAATAATCTATCGCCAAATATTGAAAATTTACTGAAATACCTAAAGAAGATAATTTAAAAAATGGAACAATTTATTGGGACAGGGGTAGCATTAGTTACGCCGTTTGATGAAGAAGGGAATATTGATTATAATGGATTGGACAAGGTAATAGAGCATGTCATCCAGGGAGGAGCCGATTACTTGGTGGTCATGGGTACCACTGGAGAGGCATCCACCATGAGCCGCAAGGAAAAGCATGACATCCTTGCTGCAGCCGTTAAAACCAATAATGGAAGGTTACCCATCGTTTATGGTATCGGAGCCAATAACACGCAAGCTGCTATTGATGAAATAGATGAAACGGACCTTTCAGGGGTGGCCGCCTTGCTATCGGTCAGTCCGTACTATAATAAACCCACCCAAGAAGGAATCTATCAACACTATATCAAAGTGGCTGATGCCAGTCCAGTTCCAATTATCCTTTACAACGTCCCTGGCCGTACGATGTCCAATATCACGGCAGCGACGACCTTACGCCTTTCCGAACACCCTAAGATTATCGGCGTGAAAGAAGCTAGCGGCGATATGGTCCAATGCATGGATATCATCCGCAAAAAACCATCGGACTTTTTATTGATTTCTGGTGATGACATGTTAACGACTTCACTAAAAGCCATCGGTGGACACGGAGCCATTTCGGTATTGGCCAATGCCTATCCCGATATCTTTAAGACCATTTGCCATGGCAGTGCGGAAGAATCACTGGCGGCTACTTTCAGGCTATTGGACATCAATGCTTGGATGTATGTCGAAAGTAATCCCGTAGGAGTCAAAAATCTCCTCAAGCACATGGGCGTATGTGGCGATCAAGTGCGCCTCCCCTTGCTGAGGGCTACGGAAAGTCTGGACAAAAAAATCAAGGAACTTGCCGCAAAGGTTTAACCCTAAATTACCAAGTAAAGAAGGGCTGGCCTGTTTGAAACAAGACCATATAAGAACAAAAAAAAAGGAGACCAATTAAGTTGGTCTCCTTTTTTAATACAAGAAGATATATTACTCTTTATTCTTGATTTCCTGAACCTCTTTACGAATATCTTGTGCGATATTCTTAAGATCTTGCATTCCCTTTCTTACTCTGGTACCAGCAGCTTGATTGCCTTTGTCATAGAACTTCTCGAAGTCTGACTCCAAAGCGGTAACGAGATCTTTAATTTCACTAAATCTGCTCATAGTAAAAATTAGTTTTTTGGTTGATGATAAGTTTTATTTACCTTCTCAATATAGTCAAAATGTTTATAAAACAACAGAAGAGGCATATTTTTTGGATTTATTCTCCAAATGAGGTTGCCAATTCGGTAGTTTTATAATAGCCACTGGTCAATTTGTCCTTAATGGCTTCAAAGGCAATAATCGTTTCACTTACATCTTCCAACGTATGCGCTGCAGTAGGGATCAAACGGAGGATAATCATGCCTTTTGGCACGACCGGATAGATCACCACAGAACAGAATATATTGTAATTTTCACGGAGGTCCTTGCTAAGCGTCGCTGCTTCGCCTACGGTACCGTTCAGGACCACAGGAGTCACCGGAGTGGTAGTCGTACCGATGCTGAAGCCTTTCTCTTTAAGGCCGTTCTGAAGGGCATTGACTACTTCCCATAATCTTTCTTTGTGCTTAGGGTTTTCGCGAATCATCTCCAACCTTTTCAAGGCTCCTTCCACGAAAATCATCGGCAACGCCTTGGCAAAAATCTGGGAACGCATATTGTATTTCAGGTAGTGTACCACCTTGGTATCACCGGCCACAAATGCTCCAATTCCAGCCATTGACTTGGCAAAAGTGGAGAAATAAAGGTCCACTTGATCTTGTACCCCCTGAGCTTCACCGGCACCGGCACCTGTAGGCCCCATAGTTCCGAATCCGTGGGCATCATCCACCACTAATCTGAATTGGTACTTTTCCTTGTACTTGACGATACCTTTGAGGTCTCCCATATTACCGGTCATCCCGAAAACTCCTTCGGTGATCACCAAGATACCTCCTCCGGTTTCATTGGTAAGCTTCTCAGCTCTGATCAATTGCTTTTCGAAGCTCTCCATATCATTATGAGGATACACAAAGCGCTTGCCCATGTGCATTCTCAGTCCATCGATGATAGAGGCATGGCATTCGCTATCGTACACGATGACATCCTTACGATCCACTAGAGAATCGATGACGGACATAATTCCCTGATAGCCGTAGTTGAGTAAGTAAGCCTTTTCCTTCCCTACAAATGCTGCCAATTCATTTTCCAACTGCTCATGCATATCAGTGTTTCCTGACATCATTCTAGCGCCCATGGGATAGGCAGCTCCCCATCTCTTGGCAGCTTCTGCATCAGCTTTTCTGATTTCAGGGTGATTGGCCAGTCCTAAGTAGTTGTTCAAACTCCAGGTCAGCACTTCCTCCCCTTTAAATTTCATTCTAGGTGCAATTTCACCTTCCAACTTCGGGAACATGAAATATCCTTCAGACAAATCCGAATGTTTGCCCAAGGGGCCTAGATTCGTGTTTAATTTTTCAAATATATCCAAAACTTATAACGTTTAGAGTACTTAATCTTTACTTCTTATAGCGGTCCGTTAAAACCCCCAAAAATAGCACTTTTTCCAGTCTTGTGCAAAAAAAGCCCCGTTTTTCAGTTATTTACCCATTAATTACTATCTTACATTTACGGAATTTTTAGCCTTGGACGAAGCCCTTATCGATTATGCCAAAAATAAGAAAGATCCTGGTAGCCAACCGTGGGGAAATAGCCTTACGAATCATGAGAACCATCAGGGAAATGGGACTTAAAAGCGTAGCGGTCTACAGTGAGGTGGACAAAAACGCTCCACATGTGTTGTATGCAGACGAATCTTATTGCCTCGGGCCAGCACCTTCCCACAAATCCTATCTCCTCGGAGAACGCATCATTGAAGCGTGCCAAGCCCTCGGTGCAGATGCCATCCATCCGGGCTATGGCTTCCTATCGGAAAATACGGCCTTTGCTAAAAAGGTAGCTGACGCTGGACTCATTTTTATCGGCCCTTCTCCTGAATCAATCGAAATCATGGGAGACAAATTGGCGGCCAAAAAAGCCGTTTCCCACTATGACATCCCGATGGTTCCTGGGACCGACCATGCTATTCTGGACATCCAAGAAGCCAAAAAAACAGCGGTAGAAATTGGCTACCCTATCCTTATCAAGGCCAGTGCAGGAGGAGGTGGCAAAGGCATGCGCATCGTGCAAGACGAGGGGGAGTTTGAAGAACAGATGAAAAGGGCTGTCAGTGAAGCTCAGTCTGCTTTTGGTGATGGTGCCGTGTTTATCGAAAAATACATCACCTCTCCAAGGCATATTGAGATCCAAATCCTAGCAGATCAGCATGGAAATTACCTCCATTTGTTTGAAAGGGAATGCTCTGTACAGCGTCGGCACCAGAAAGTCATAGAAGAAGCTCCTTCTGCAGTGGTGAACCAAGAAATGAGAAAAGCGATGGGCCAGGCGGCCATTGATGTGGCCAAAGCCTGTCAATACTACGGTGCAGGCACGGTCGAATTTATCGTCGATGAGGCGCTTAATTTTTACTTCCTGGAAATGAATACACGGCTTCAGGTGGAGCATCCCGTAACCGAAATGATCACCGGGAAGGATTTGGTCCGGGAGCAAATTTTCATTGCGGAAGGCCAAGCACTTTCCTTCGCACAGGATGACCTTACCATTCTGGGCCACGCCATAGAAACCAGGGTCTATGCTGAAGATCCGACCAATAATTTCCTGCCTGACATTGGCAAATTGGCGACCTACCGGCTTCCACAGGGGCCCGGCATCCGCGTAGACGATGGCTTTCGGGAGGGCATGGAAATCCCCATCTATTATGATCCCATGATTGCCAAGCTGGTCACCTTTGAGGAAGATCGACCAAAGGCCATCCAAAAAATGGTCCGAGCCATTGACGATTACCATATCACAGGGATCTCGACCACGCTGTCCTTTGCCCGATTTGTCATGCTTCACCCTGCTTTTCAATCTGGTGAATTTGACACCAAGTTTGTCGAAAAGCATTTTGCACCAAGTAAATTGGCAGAGAATTTCTCAGAAGAGGAAGAGGAAATTTTGGCCACCATCGCCGCGTACCTGCTTCCGAACGCAAAACAGCCATCTACGAACGTTAATGGTCAAGATCAGAACAATTCCAAATGGAAAACCCGAAGGATGAATGGCTGAAATCATACCGTTCAGGGCTTGGCGGTATGCCCCGAAATTTCGCCCTCAGATCAGCCAATTATCGTTGCCCGCACTGGAAAGCTACGATGAAGACAACCTATCCTCCCGTTATCGACTACCCCAAAACAGTATCCACCTTGCACTGCCGGAATCACCGTCCCCTACCAAAGCTGCAACACTTTTGGACAATTGGAAATCTTCTGGTGTCCTGATACAAGATCCTCTCCCCTCCATTTATGTTTATTTTCAGCATTTCAACTTGCCTGGATCATCCAATTTATATTGTAGAAAAGGGTTTATTGCGTTTATAAGAGCTTATCATTGGGAAGACAGGGTGGTGTTAAGACATGAAGACACCATTTCCCATGCACTGCCCAATAGGGTTCAGCAATTGGAAAAATCCCAAATACATCCTACCCCTACCCTTGGGCTCTATGAAGATCCCCAAGACGCCTTGACGCCCTTAATGGACCAGGCCATGAAAACACCGCTCTATGATTTCAAAAATGATCTAGGAATCCGGGAACAGTTGGCAGCAATCACCCAAGAAAAGGATATCATGCAGTTTGTGCAGCTCTTAAAGGGCCAACAAGTTATTTTGGCAGATGGCCACCATAGGTTCCAAGCCGCTATCCTTCATCGAGACAATTGTAAAAGGAAAGGCGCCACGCACACCGGAATGGAAGGTTACAACTATCATATGATGAATTTCACCAATCTCCATTCGGATGCCTTAAAAATCCTTCCTACCCATAGGGTGATCTCGAATGTCAACATTACTAAGGAGCATTTACTGCAAAAAACAGCCTTGTACTTTACAGTAGAACGTATTCCAGATGACACCTCACTTGAATCATTTACCATCACCAAACCTTGGACGTATATGCTTATGCTAAGAGGGGATGCCTATGAAATATCCTTGCGTAAAGAGAAATTCAACCAATTTGCGGCAACCCTACCAGATACCGTTAAACGTTTGGATATATCGGTATTGCATTATTTCTTTGTTGAATGTATCATAGGTATTCCGATGAACGAACAGCGATCATCGGAACAAATCACATTTGAAACAGACCTTATAAAATGCCAAGAGAAACTATCCCAACACCAAGCTGATGTAGCCATCATTACTAGGGAGATATCTGTTAATACGGTCATGGAAGTATGTAAATCGGGCTATACACTCCCACAAAAAACCACCAATTTTTATCCAAAAACATCCTCAGGTTTGCTTTTTGGTTCTATCAAAGAAAATGAATTCAGTACCTTTCCTTAACGCTAAAACACCTTGAAAACCATCTTACCCCATAAAAAAATAATTCTTGCCAGTAAGTCTCCACGAAGACAAGAGCTATTAAAAGGCCTTGACATCAATTTTGAGATCAGGACAAAGGATGTCAATGAAGATTTCCCTGCAGAACTCCCGGACAATCAGGTCGCGGCCTTTCTTGCGGAAAAGAAGGCGGCCGCTTTTGAGACTGACCTGAACGATAACGAAATCTTGATCACTTCCGACACCACTGTTTTAATCAACGACAAGGTCCTCAACAAACCGAATGATCAGGAAGAGGCCGTCCAAATGTTACAAATGCTATCCGGTAATGTCCATCACGTCATCTCCGGTGTCTGCATCATGGATAAGGCCAAAAAGGTTGTTTTTGACGATATCACGGAGGTACATTTCAAGCATCTTTCCGATGATGAAATAGCGCATTACATAGAAAAATATCATCCCTTTGATAAAGCAGGATCATATGGCGTTCAAGAGTGGATTGGCTATGCTGCAGTTTACAAATTAGTTGGTTCATTCTATACCGTCATGGGATTACCTGTGCACAAAGTATATGAAACACTCAAAAACTGGTAGGCCACTAAGACGCAAAGTCACAAGGCAATTATACATCCCTTTCCATGCAGGTCGCAGCATGCATTTGGTGGTTTGGACTTTATGGCTTATCCAGGGGATGAATGTTGACACGTTTTTGTAAAAGATAATGTAGCCCCGTTAAAGTGATGGTTTTGCTCTATCCGCACGAACGGGTTTTGGCGGGAAGTTGTGGGGAATAGGGCGGTCAATGCGGCTAAAACGGAAAACGCTGAATGGGTTAATTCACCAAGGGCTTCACCCATGGCTATGGATGTGCCGCCCCTCCGGGGCTGGCTTTCGAATGTATGTCATCCATAATGCCAGCTACAACACAATTTATATCTTGTATTTCACCTCTCCCCAGTTTGCACTACGGCGTAAAATTTAATCACTCAATACTTCAAAAATGTGATGAATTTAGTTATCCGAACAATCACATGCCGCCAAGGCTCCCGGGCACAAGGCAATGATACATTCCTTTCCATGCTGGACCAACATGGACTTGGTGGCTTTGTGGCTTTCTTATTTATCCGTGCCCATCCGTGGCAAGGCACATGTCCGGCAATCATAAGTAGGCAGATCCCCAACACTTTGGGACCTGCACAAAAAAGAAAAGGCCCTTCCGCAACTGCGGAAGGGCCTGTATAAAAGCGGGCGGCGACCTACTCTCCCGGGTGTAACCCCAGTACCATCGGCGCGACAGGGCTTAACTTCTCTGTTCGGGATGGGAAGAGGTGGATCCCCCGTGCCGTACCACCCTAAGCTCTTCGTCCCGCCGGCATTTCTCAGGCGACGGAACAATATCCTTATTTCCTTTTTGGCTTTCGACATGACCAAAGATAATACAACGTGTCCACAGGCAAGCTTTCGGGCTATTAGTACTGCTCAGCTATGCCGTCTCCGGCTTTACACCTGCAGCCTATCAACGTCATCGTCTATGACAACCCTGTACGGAAACCTCATCTCGAGGTGGGTTTCGCACTTAGATGCTTTCAGCGCTTATCCCTTCCGGACGTAGCTACCCGGCAGTGCAGTTGGCACCACAACCGGTACACCAGCGGTCCGTCCAACCCGGTCCTCTCGTACTAAGGTCAGATCCTCTCAAGTTTCCCACGCCCGCAACAGATAGGGACCGAACTGTCTCACGACGTTCTGAACCCAGCTCGCGTGCCACTTTAATGGGCGAACAGCCCAACCCTTGGGACCTTCTCCAGCCCCAGGATGTGACGAGCCGACATCGAGGTGCCAAACCTCCCCGTCGATATGAGCTCTTGGGGGAGATCAGCCTGTTATCCCCAGAGTACCTTTTATCCTTTGAGCGACGGCCCTTCCATACGGTACCGCCGGATCACTATACCCGTGTTTCCACCCTGCTCGGCTTGTCGGCCTCGCAGTCAAGCTCCCTTATGCTATTGCACTCCGCGCACGGTTACCAAGCGTGCTGAGGGAACCTTTGGAAGCCTCCGTTATCCTTTTGGAGGCGACCACCCCAGTCAAACTACCCACCAAGCAATGTCCCCGCCTCTGGCGGGTTAGACACCGGACAAACAAAGGGCCGTATTTCAACAGTGGCTCCGGAACGCCTGGCGACGCCCCTTCACGGCCTCCGGCCTATCCTACACATTGTTTGCCCAATGCCAATGCTAAGCTGCAGTAAAGGTTCATGGGGTCTTTCCGTCCCGTTGCGGGTACGCGGCATCTTCACCGCGACTACAAT